>CAVWQO010000007.1:0-29359 GCA_963757165.1 uncultured Solirubrobacterales bacterium | reverse complement strand
GCCTAGGAGGCGAGCCGGATCTCGATATCCACGCCGGCCGGCAGGTGGTCGAGTCGCTGGAGCGAGTCAACCGTCTTCGGTGTCGGCTGGTGGATGTCGATCAGGCGTTTGTGGGTGCGGATCTCGAAGTGTTCGCGTGAATCCTTGTCCTTGAACGGCGACCGGATCACGGACGTACACGTTCTTCTCCGTCGGCAGCGGCACAGGACCAGAGACGCTCGCGCCCGTGCGCGTCGCCGTCTCGACGATCTCTTTTGCCGCTGTCTCAATCGCCGTGTGGTCATAGGACTTCAGGCGAATGCGGATCTTGTTTTGGGCGATAGTGGCCACGGATTTCTTGGCTTCTCTTGAGTCTCTTCAGTGTTGAGGGCGAACCCCGGGCTTCGGGGCCCGCCCTAAAGGTCGTATCTACAGAAAAAAGGCGGCGGGCCCGAAGGGCCACGCCGCCGGATAACTACTACTGAATGATGTCGGTGACGACCCCGGAGCCGACCGTACGGCCGCCCTCGCGGATCGCGAACCGCAGACCTGCGTCCATGGCGATCGGCTGAATCAGCTCAATCTCCATCTGGACGTTGTCGCCCGGCATCACCATCTCCGTGCCCTCGGGCAGGTTGGCAACACCGGTCACGTCGGTCGTGCGGAAGTAGAACTGCGGCCGGTAACCGGTGAAGAACGGCGTGTGACGGCCACCCTCCTCCTTCTTCAGGACGTAGACCTCGGCCTTGAACTTGGTGTGCGGAGTGATCGAGCCCGGCTTGCACAGCACCTGGCCGCGCTCGATGTCCTCACGCTTGGTACCGCGGAGCAGGCAGCCGGCGTTGTCGCCTGCCTGACCCTGGTCGAGATTCTTCTTGAACATCTCCACTCCGGTCACAACGGTCGTGGTCGTGGCCTTGATGCCCACAATCTCCACCGTCTCGCCGGTCTTGATGATGCCCTGCTCGATTCGCCCGGTGGCCACCGTCCCGCGGCCGGTGATCGAGAAGACGTCCTCGACCGGCATCAGGAAGGGCTTGTCCAGGTCACGCGTGGGCTCGGGAATGTAGGTGTCCAGCGCCTCAGCCAGCTCAAGGATCTTGGCCTCGTACTCCTTGTCGCCCTCGAGCGCCTTCAGCGCCGAGCCGGTGACGAACGGGATGTCGTCGCCGGGGAACTCATATTCGGACAGCAAGTCGCGGATCTCGACCTCGACGAGCTCCAGGAGCTCCGGGTCGTCGACCATGTCGGCCTTGTTGAGGAAGACGACGATGTAGGGGACGCCGACCTGACGCGCGAGCAGGATGTGCTCGCGGGTCTGCGGCATGGCGCCGTCCGCCGCAGATACCACCAGGATCGCGCCGTCCATCTGCGCGGCGCCGGTGATCATGTTCTTGACGTAGTCGGCGTGCCCGGGGCAGTCGACGTGCGCGTAGTGCCGGTTGGCGGTCTCGTACTCGACATGTGAGGTCGCGATCGTTATCCCGCGCGCCTTCTCCTCCGGCGCGTTGTCGATCGACTCAAACGAGCGAACCGCCGTGCCGTCACCAAAGTTGTCATGGAGCACCTTGGTGATAGCCGCGGTCAGCGTCGTCTTGCCATGGTCGATGTGACCGATGGTGCCGACGTTGAGATGGGGCTTGTCGCGCTCGAACTTGGCCTTCGCCACTTTGGTGTGCTCCTTCTGGTTTCGGTATTTCTGTTCGTCCTGAGGACGAACTTGAAAAATATAGTTGACTTACGTCCGCAACGGGTGCTAGGCCGGTTGCAGCTCGCCGACGACCTTCTCGGCGATGTTCGCAGGCACTTCCTCGTAACGCTCGAACTGCATCGTGTACGTCGCGCGGCCCTGGGTATTGGAGCGGACGTCGGTCGCGTAGCCGAACATTTCGGCCAGCGGGACGTAGGCGCTCACGACCTGTGCGTTTCCGCGCTGCTCCATTCCCTGGACCTGCCCGCGTCGACGGTTCAGATCGCCGATCACGTCGCCCATGAACTCCTCCGGGGTGACGACCTCGACGGCGAAGATCGGCTCCAGCAGAACCGGCTTGGCCCGCTGCACGGCGGCCTTCAGCGCTAGCGAGCCGGCCACTTTGAAGGCGATCTCCGAGGAATCCGTGTCGTGGTACTTGCCGTCGGTCAGCGTCACGCGGACATCGACCATCGGATAGCCGGCCCGAGGACCGTTTTCCAACGCCTCTTCGACGCCCTTCTCTACCGCCGGGATGAACTCGGTCGGGATCGAACCACCCCGGATCTTGTTGATGAAGTCAAAGCCCTCGCCCGGCGCCGGCTCGATGTCGATGTAGACGATGCCGTACTGGCCCGAGCCACCGGTCTGACGCACGAAGCGGCCCTCGACCTTCTGGGCGCTACCACGGATCGTCTCTCGATAAGAGACCTGAGGACGGCCAACGTTGGCGTCGACCTTGTACTCGCGCAGCATCCGGTCGACTAGCACTTCGAGGTGCAGCTCGCCCATGCCGGAGATCTCGGTCTGCCCGGTCTCCTCGTTGGTCCGCACCTGGAAGGTCGGATCCTCCTCGGCGAGGCGGCCGAGCGCAGTCCCCATCTTCTCCTGATCGGCCTTGGTCTTGGGCTCGATGGCTACTTTGATCACGGGCTCGGGGAAGGTGATCGTCTCGAGCAGGATCGGCTTGTCAGGTGCAGCCAGGGTGTGGCCCGTGGCCACCTGCTTGATCCCGACTCCGGCGGCGATATCGCCGGCCCAGACCTCCTTGAGCTCTTCACGGTCGTTGGCGTGCATCATCAGGATGCGGCCGATCCGCTCGGTGCGCCCGGTGTTCACGTTGAGCACGCGTGAGCCCGCCTCCAGATGCCCTGAGTAGACCCGGAAGTAGGTGAGCTTGCCGACGTACGGGTCGGCCATGATCTTGTGTACGAGGGCGGCGAACGGCTCGTCGTCGTCGGCGTGGCGGACCGCCGTGTGACCATCGCCGTTGTCCGAGCCCTTGGTGGGCTCGACGCCCTCGACCGCCGGCACGTCGAGCGGGCTCGGCAGGTAGTCGATGACCGCGTCCAGCAGCGGCTGAACGCCCTTGTTCTTGAAGCTTGAACCGCACAACACCGGAGTGAGCGCGATCTGGAGGGTGGCCTTGCGGATCGCCGCCTTGAGCTTCTCGACGGGGATCTCCTGCTCCTCGAGGATCAGCTCGAGTAGCTCGTCGTCGTACTGGGAGATCTCCTCGAGCAGGTGCTCGCGGGCGACGGCGGCGGCGTCGGCGTACTCGGCCGGGATCTCGATGACGTCTTTGTCCTTGCCGAGGTCGTCCTTGTAGATGACCGCGTGGTTCTCGACCAGATCGATGATCCCCAGGAACTCCGACTCCGCGCCGATCGGCAGCTGGATCGGCACCGGGTGCGCCCCGAGGCGGTCGATCATCGTCTGGACGCCGCGCTCGAAGTCGGCGCCGATGCGGTCCATCTTGTTGATGTAGGCGATCCGCGGGACGCGGTACTTGTCGGCCTGGCGCCAAACCGTCTCTGATTGCGGCTCGACGCCGGCGACGGAATCGAACAGCGCGATCGCGCCGTCGAGTACGCGCAGCGAACGCTCCACCTCGACGGTGAAGTCGACATGGCCGGGCGTGTCGATGATGTTGATCCGGTGGCCATCCCACTCGCAGGTGGTGGCCGCGGAGGTGATCGTGATCCCTCGCTCCTGCTCCTGCTCCATCCAGTCCATCACGGCCGCGCCCTCGTGAACCTCACCCATCTTGTAGGTCCGACCTGTGTAATAGAGGATGCGCTCGGTCGTCGTCGTCTTACCGGCGTCGATATGGGCCATGATCCCGATGTTGCGAGTGTTGTGAAGTGAGAACTTGCGAGGCATACGAGTGAATTCTTTGACTGGGTCTCCGGTCGCCGGTTCCGGACATGAAAAAGGGCCCACTGGGCCCCATCACGTCGCGGCTGTCGGCGTGGGGCAGATTTCTAAAAGGTCGGCGTCTCCATGGCGTGGATATTCCTCGCCTGGGAGCGAGCAC
Source organism: uncultured Solirubrobacterales bacterium (assembly GCA_963757165.1). GTDB lineage: Bacteria > Actinomycetota > Thermoleophilia > Solirubrobacterales > Solirubrobacteraceae > Palsa-465. The sequence goes on along the minus strand of CAVWQO010000007.1, from coordinate 25,373 downwards.
AGATGAACGCGACGCCGCCCGAGGCGAACTCCGAATATAGCAGAGGACCAGAGCCCATCGAAGGGGATTTCTCCCTTCAGGACTCGACCTCAGGCCGACGCGGAGCCGCCCCTGCGCAGGGTAGCGGCGTCACGGCGGGAGGGGGCGCTTGGGTGGCGATATTGGCCGGGGGCGTGCTCGGCGCGCTGCTGCTGCTGGTGGCCGAATTCACCACGCTGTTCGACGTCACCACGGGTACCGGCCCCCCGATCAAGTCGGTCGGCACCGGCTCTCATCACGCCTACGCATTGGTTCCGATCGCACTGCTGGCCGCCGCTCTGGCTTACGGGGTGTGGCGAGTCGGAAGCCGGCCGGCTCTGTTGTCGATCGGACTGCTCGGCGTGATCTCGCTGCTCATTGGCGTCCTCGGAGACCTGCCCGACGCTCACGCGAGTGGTCTGCTCTCGACGACCGGTGGGCGCTATCTGAGCGCAAGCTCGACCCCGAGCGCCGGGCTGTACATGGAGACGCTCGGCGCCGTGGTGCTGCTGATCACCTGCGTCTGCGGATTCCTCCTGCTCGGGCCGCCGCCCCGCCCGGGGCAGCGCACGCCTATGTCCGCATCCTGACACTGGGCGCAGGCCGTCCGCGGAAGCGCTCCCGGGCTCGTTACATTCAGCAACGCGAGGGTTGTTCCATCGCAGCCCCCGGTCCCGTGCGGTGGGCGGCCCTCGCGTTTTATCTGCGTCTGGCGACGCGAGTGGGTTCGTTTACCAGCGGTAGTGGGCGAAGGCCTTGTTGGCCTGCGCCATGCGGTAAACGTCGTCCTTGCGCTTGAACGCGTTGCCCTGCTGCTGCGCCGCGTCCATCAGCTCGTTGGCCAGGCGCTGCGCCATCGTCTTCTCACGGCGCTGGCGGGCGTAGCCGACCAGCCACCGGACGGCGAGTGTGCGAGCGCGGCGTGCGGGAACCTCGACGGGAACCTGATATGTCGCGCCGCCGACTCGGCGGGACTTGACCTCCAGGACGGGTGTCAGAGCCTTGATGCCCGCCTCCAGCTGCTCAACCGGGTTCTTGCCCGAGCGCTCTCCGAGGATGGCCATGGCGTCGTAGACGATCTTCTCCGCGACCGGCTTCTTGCCGTCCAGCATCACCTTGTTGATGACCTGCTGAACGAGCCGGTTGCGGTGGACGGGGTCCGGCTCGATCGGCCGGATCTGGGCGGCTGCGCGACGCGGCATGGGCGGGCTACTTGGCCTTCACGCCGTACTGCGAGCGAGCCTTCTTGCGGTCGCCGACGCCGGCGGCGTCCAGCGTCCCGCGGATCACCTTGTAACGGAAGCCGGGAAGGTCCTTGACGCGACCGCCGCGGACCAGGACCACCGAGTGCTCCTGCAGGTTGTGACCCTCACCGGGAATGTAGGCGCCGACTTCCATACCGTTGGTCAGCCGCACACGGGCGACCTTGCGCAGAGCGGAGTTGGGCTTCTTCGGCGTGGTCGTATAGACGCGGGTGCAGACTCCACGGCGCTGCGGAGCGGCAACCTTCTTCTTACGACCCTTGCCGGACTTGAGGCCCGGGGTGGCAAGCTTCTTCTTCGGTGCGGTACGGCCCTTGCGGATCAATTGGCTGGTAGTCGGCATGCGGATTCGCAATGTAGCAGTTGTTTGCTGAGCCGCCGCTGACCTCAGAGGCCCCCGCAAGCCTTGCCATCGGAAGCTGTCTGCGAGATGCTTGGCCGGGATGGACCGGGTGCAGGTACGACTGATGGGTGTTTTCGAACTACGGGTAGACGGCGTCCCGGTGCCCGCGAGCGCTTGGACGCACGGACGAGCGAAGGATCTCGTCCAGCTGCTCGCCATCTCTCCCGATCACCGGCTGCCGCGGGACCGGGTGGTGGACGATCTGTGGCCCACCCTCGGTCGCGACGCGGGCGTCGCGAATCTCCACAAGGCCGCGCACCACAGCCGGCGCGCGATCGGTCACGCCGAGGCGGTGGTGCTTCGCGAGGGCCAGGTGATGCTCGCCCCCAGCGCACTCGTGGAGACTGACGTCGAGAGGTTCGAACAGAGCGGCGATCCTGAGCTGTTCGCCGGCGAGTTGCTGGCCGAGGACCCGTACGCGACGTGGGCGTACGAGAAACGATTTGCGCTCCGGACCATGTATGCGGACGCGCTTCGTGCCGCCGGTCGCTGGAGCGATCTGGTCGCCCTCGAGCCGGCGGACGAACCCGCCCAGCGCGCCGTGATGCGTGACCGGCTTGCGGCCGGGGACCGCACCGGGGCGCTGCGCGCGTTCGAGCATCTGCGACGCGCAATGGCGGACCTCGGTCTGCGCCCCAGCACCGAGACGCTGGCGCTGCACGGCCGAATCGCCGGCGGCGCGGCCCTCGACCAGGCGCTGGCCGCGGTGGATATCGAATTGGCACAGGCGCCGATGGGCGAGCGAGGGCCGTTACTCGCCACTCGCGCCGACCTGCTCATGGCGATTGGTGACCGCGGGGCCCCGGCGGCATACGGCGAAGCTGCGGTCGCAGCCGGACCTGAGGGCGTGGCGCTGCGCATTCGTCAGGCATGGGCGCAACTGGCCACCGGAGATCCCGGCGCCGCGCAGGCAACACTGGCGGCGCTGGAGCCACGATCAGACGGCGAGCAGGCGGCCAGGCTAACCGCTCAAGCGGCCGCCGCCTGGTTCCGAGGCGACGTGGAGCAGGCGGCCGATGCGGCCGCTCGGGCTCAACCGCTGGCCTTGGCCGCGGGGCTGGAGCGCGATGCTCGCACGGCCGTGATGGTCACGACCATGGTCGCGCACAGCGCCGGGCGCTGGGAGGACTCCGTGCGCCTCGATCTTGAGGGCTCATTGCACGCGCCGGAACTCGCCGAGACGTTGTTCGACGGCCATCTCTGCGTCGCCGAGTTCGTGCTGGCCGGTGGGGAGCCGCATGATCGCCTGCGCACCCTCGCCGAGGAACTGCGCAGCAGCGCAATCCGATCGGGAGCGCGCCGCGCCCGCGCGTTCGCGGCCACGCTGATCGGCGAGGTTGCCCTGATCGCCTGCGCCACCCAGGAGGCCCGCGAGAAGCTGGGCGAAGCCCTAACGCTGAGCCGGGAAATTGGAGCGACCTGCGGCGAGGCGCTCGCCACCGTTCGCCTCGGTGAGACGGCTTGGCTGGAAGGCAAGCCCGACCTCGCCGAGAAGCTGCTCGCCGATGCCCTAGCCATGGCTCGCTGGTCGCCCCTGAGCAGCCATCTGCTGCCCATTGCCCACACGGTGGTGCTGCGCGAGGCCAACAATCCGGCGCGCGGGCTGGAGCTACTAGAGAACGCCGAAGCCGACCTGCGGGGCCAGCTGGTCTGCCGGTCCTGCGGCATGGGATTTCGGGTCGCGGGTGCAATCGCGGCCGCTCGCGCCGACCAGCCCGACCATGCCGCCGCCCTCCTCGCGATGGCCGAGGCGACGGCGGGACTCTGGCGCGATGGTCCCTGGCCGGCAGCCCTGGAGGAGGCGCGCGGCGAATTAGCACGCGCGCGGGGGGATCAGGGCCAGGCGCAGATCAACCTGCGGGCTGCGGCCGACGGTTTCCTCAGTCATCACCGCCCTAACGACGTGAACCGCGTGGAGAGGACGCTTGCGGGCATGACCTGAGCACCCCAGGAGGAAGGTTTCGGGAAGGGTCGCCTCCGTAGCGTCGCCCGGGTCAATCCACCCTAGAGGAGGCTCATGTCATGAATACCTACGCGATCCTGCGCCGCTCCGGCTGGACGGCGCCGGAACACTTGGAGGCGGCCGCCAAGCGCTCGCAGCACGTTGGAGATAACGAGATGTCCGCAGACGTCCGTTGGATCCGCAGCTACGTGCTCAGTGAGGCAAACGGAGAGCTGGGCACCGTCTGTATCTACCAGGCCACGAGTTCGGAGGCAGTCCGCCGGCACGCCGAAACCGCCGATCTGCCCGTGGACGAGATCATTCCCGTCGCCGACACCCTGGTCGTGCGCCCAGACCCAGCCCGGGAGCCGCTCCATGCCTAATCCGCGCACCGATACCAATCAGGCCAGCCCGCGAAACGGAGCCGGCCCGCATCGAGTCCGGACCGTTTTCGCCGTGCTGGCGATCGCGGTGGGGAGCACGACGGCGATCGCGGCGGGGCAGGTCAACCGCCAGGGTCCGAGCGGGACGGCGGCGTCGAGCGGGGCCAGTCTCGCCTCAGACGTGATGACCGCTCGCCTGGCGACGGCGAAGTACGTCAACAACCTGGCGCGGGCGAAGACGGACGGCTACGGAATCATCACCAAGATGATCCCAACCATGGGCTATCACTTCATGAACCCAAAGGTGACCGCGTTTGACGTTCGCAAGCCGCCCATCCTCGTTTACGAGCATCACGGCTCGACGTGGCAGCTCGGCGCGCTCGAGTGGGTGTTCACATCGATGCCCGCCCAGCCGCCGCTTCCGGGAGCCAAGTATGGGGTGTTCGGAGCGGCCTGTCACTACGTCGACGGGACAGTGGTGTTCGCCCAGACCAAGACGAGCTGCGCGACCAAGAGCCCTCAGACGGGGGCGAAGTTCAACTTCTGGCATCCCCGGCTGATCACCATGCATTTCTGGATCTGGTATCCAAATTCGGCCGGAATCTACTCGGGGCTGAACCCGCTGGTGGCCGGGTTCAATCAGGGCTGATACCCCAGGCTGGGGGCCGAAAGCACGATACGGCTAAGCCAGACCTCAGAACCCTCCGGGCCGCCCACTAGGAGGCGGCCGGGAGCGGTCTGAGCTAGCGCGCCGCGCCCACCCGCGCCAGCGCCTCATCGACCTCCACCACATGCACGCTGACGGCCGAGGCCACGGGTTCATACGTGACCTGACCGCCGACCACGTTGACCCCCAGCCTCAATCCGGGGTTTGACGCGATCGCGCCCACCACGCCGTCGGAGGCGAGGTGCAGCACGTAGGGCATCGTCGCGTTGGTGAGCGCGTAGGTCGAGGTGATGGGAACCGCACCCGGCATGTTGGTCACGCAGTAGTGGGTGATCCCGTCGACCTCGTAGGTGGGGTCGGAGTGAGTGGTCGGACGGGAGGTCTCAAAGCAGCCCCCCTGATCGATCGAGACGTCGACGAGCACTGCCTGGGCCTTCATCAGCCCGAGCTGCGCGCGCGTGATCACGTGCGGCGCTCGCGCTCCGTGCACGAGCACAGCACCGATGACAAGATCCATGAACGGCAGCCGCTGCTCGATCTCCAGCGTGGAGGCAAAGCACGTGTCGGCCCGGCCTCCGAATGCGATGTCGAGCTCACGCAGGCGATCGATGTTCCGGTCATAGACATAGACCGTCGCCTCCATCCCCAGCGCGATGAACGCCGCGTTCATCCCGACTACGCCGCCGCCAATGACCATTACGTTGGCCGCGGCGACGCCGGGAACGCCGCCGAGGAGGATTCCCCGTCCGCCCAGCGGCTTCTCCAGCATGAACGCCCCAGCCTGGGTTGCGATCTTGCCCGCCACTTCCGACATCGGCGCCAGCAGGGGCAGCCGGCCCCGCGCATCCTCGACGGTCTCGTAGGCGATGCAGGTCGCGCCGGACTCCATCAGCCCGCGGGTCAGCTCGGGATCGGCCGCCAGATGCAGATAGGTGAACAGCGTGTGCCTGGGCTCCAGCATCCCCACCTCGCTCGGCTGGGGTTCCTTGACCTTGACGATCAGTTCGGCCTCGCCGAACACTGAGGCCGCGTCGGCAAGGATCGAAGCCCCCTGCGCGGTGTAGTCGGCATCTGCAATTGCCGATCCCAGCCCAGCCCCGCTCTGGACGAACACCTCGTGACCCGCGTCAGCCAGCTCGCGCACGCCGGAGGGCGTCAACGCCACTCGGTATTCATCCGGCTTGACCTCGGTTGGAACGCCGACCTTCACGCGTTTACCTCCTGTTCGCCTTGGCTACCGCTCACCGACCGCACCCGCTCACCCTCCACACCGCGTTTCACGTCACCAGCTCTCGGCCGCGCAACGCCAGCCAGAACTCGATCCGGTCGCGAGCACTGCCGAGGTTTCGCCCCGTCAGCTCCTCGACCCTGCGAATCCGGTAACGGAGGGTGTGGCGATGGCAGTAGAGGCGTCTTGCGGCGCGCTCCCACTGTCCGTTCTCCTCGATGAACGCCTCCAGCGAGCGCATCAGCTCCCCGCCGTAGTGACCCTCACTGGCCTCGATCGGCCCGAGGATCGAGTCGCAGAACAGGCGCAGCGCCTCGTCATCCTGCAGGGAGAGCAGTAGCTGAAAGGAGCCGAGGTCCTTGTAGGTGCCCACGTGAGCGCCCGAACCGCCCCGGCCTCCGGCACCCGCGGGCCCGGTGCCGATTCCCGCGGCGCCGGAGCCGCCGTTGGGGCTTGCTCCGTTCGTGCTCATCCCGAGCGTGAGCGCGTCGAGCGCGCACCGAGCCTCGTGAAAACTGCGCCGCGCATCGCCGAGGGCCACCGCTCTGCCGACCCCAGCCTGAACCGGCGCATCCAGCTCGGCGATCAGCCGGGCCGTCGCTCGATCGGCCAACGCGAACAGATCCTCTTCATCCATCCCCGCGACGAGCGCACAGGTCAGCGAGCCGCTGGTGGCCACCAGCGCAGGGGCTGCTTCCTCTCGCAGAGCTGCCGCCAAAGCCAATTCGGCCGGCGCCGGCGATCCGCGACCGTTGCCGGGACGGCTGACGACCAGCGCGGCGACGCGGTCCGTCAGCCCAAACGGCTGCAGACGGCGCAGGAGCTCCCCGCCCTCGAGCTCGCCCTGAACCACGGCCGCCAGGACGTCCCCGGCCAGCCGACGTTCGGTGTCGCCCGCGACTCGTCCGCGCAGCAATTCGAGCGCGACGATCGTCACGGCCTGATTGAGCGTCAGCCGGTCGAAGTCCGACAGCGGCCCGGAGTCCTTGATCGCCACCAGCCAGGCCTCCGGCACCCTTCCGTTCGCCGATCCGCCAGCCGCCGCAACACCGTCGGCGGCCACCGGTAGCGCGAGCGCGCGGCCACCCTCCTCTTCGCTGGGCATGAACGCCCGTCCATCTCGCCGGCGCCCGCGCTCCTGCAGCTCAGCCTTCATCTGGGCGAGCGACTCCGGTTCAACAGGCCGCCGGAATGCGTGCTGCGCCAGCAGCTCCCCGCGCGGGTCGAAGACCGCCACCGCGGCGCCGATCAGCGCAGCCAGCCCACCGGCCAGCGCGTCAAGCCCGCGCTCGGAGAGCACGATGCGCTCCAGGCGCTCCTGCGCGGCCAGAGCTCGTCGCAAGACCGCGTACTGCTCGTTGACGAGCTGCGAGAAGGCCGCCTCCGTGATGGCGATGAACGGAACCTCGTAGGGCACCTCAAACACCGGGAAGTCCCGCTCCCCGGCGATCTCCAGGATCGGCTCCGGTACGCGGTCGTGACCGAAGCCGGAGCCGAAGCCAAGCCCGGCCAGCTGATGGTCGGCGAGCCGGGTGACGAACTCCCGCTGACGAGCCGGGGTGTCCAGTTGCATGCCGGTGGTAAGCAGCACCTCGCCCCCTGAGAGCCAGGGGGTGGGGTCTCGCAACTCTGAGATATGCACCCAGCGGACAGGAAGCTCGAGCCCGGCTTCGCCGGTCAGCAGCCGGACATCCAGCTCGCCGAGCAGGTCACCGACGGTCAGCAAGGGACCTCAGCATCAGGACTGCGGACGGGTGGGTGCTTGGCTGCCCCGCGGGACGCCGCTGTGCACCTGCATCCGTTCTCCGGCCTCGGTGAGCACCGGGCGCAAGATCGATTCGATTTCCCGGAACTGCTCGGGCCCGGCGATCAGGGGGGGTGAGAGTTGGATCACCGGGTCACCTCGGTCATCGGCTCGGCAAATCAGCCCGCGTCGGTACAGCTCACCGGAGAGATAGCCGCGCAACAGGGTCTCGGCCTCTTCATCGGAGAACGACTCCTTGGTCTCCTTGTCGCGAACCAGCTCAATGGCGTGGAAGTAGCCGGCGCCGCGGACATCGCCGACGATCGGCAGATCCCGCAGGGAATCGAGCGTTGCCCGGAACTCGGCCTCATTGGCACGCACATTCTCGATCACACCCTCGTGCTCGAAGACATCCAGGTTGGCCATGGCAATCGCCGCGCTGACCGGATGCCCGCCAAAGGTGATGCCGTGAGTGAAGCTATGGCTTCCCTGCATGAAGGGCTCGGCGACGGCGTCGGAAACGATCACCGCGCCCATCGGCGCGTACGCGCTGGTCAGGCCCTTGGCGGTCGTGATGACGTCGGGGAGGTAGTCGTAGCGCTGCGCGCCGAACCATTCGCCCAACCGACCCCAAGCACAGATGACCTCGTCGGAGATCATCAGCACGTCGTACTCGTCGCAGATCTCACGCACGCGCTGGAAGTAACCCTCCGGTGGGGTGAAGCAGCCACCGGCGTTCTGGACCGGCTCGAGGATCACCGCGGCGACGGTGTCCGGTCCCTCGAACTCAATCCGCTCGGCGATCGTTTCAGCCAGCAAATCTTCGGTCATCCCGGGCCGCAGCCGGTAGGTGTTGGTGTTGGGCACGTGACAGCCGCCGGGAGCCAACGGCTCAAACGGCTCGCGCAAGGCGGTGATGCCCGTGGCCGCTAGCGCACCAAGGCTGGTGCCGTGGTAGGCGATCTCCCGCGCGATGAACTTGTGCTTGTTGCCCTTGCCGCGCAGCTTGTGGTACTGGCGCGCGAGCTTCAGTGCCGATTCGACGGCCTCGCTGCCGCCGCTGGTAAAGAACACGCGATTGAGGTCACCGGGGGCCAGCGAGGCGATCCGCGCCGCCAGCTCGATCGCCGGGGGATGGGCATAGGACCAATTGGTGAAGAAGCCCAGGTCCTTGGCCTGGTCCGCGCCGGCCTGCACGACGTCCGCTCGGCCGTGACCGATGTTCACGCAGAACAGCGCCGAGAGGCCGTCCAGATAACGGTTCCCGTGCTCGTCGTAGACGTAGCAGCCGTCGCCGCGGACGATGATCGGGATCTCATGGTCGGCGTAGGCCGACATCCGGGTGAAGTGCATCCACAGGTGCCGTCGAGCCTGCTCCTGAAGCGTGCCCGTCCCGGTTCGAACTGCCTGCTCGATGCTCACGATGCGTCTCCTCCGACAGGTTTGCCGTTTTGTACAACGGTACTGCCGCCGTCTCGGAGTCTCATTATCCTGATCGTCGCCATCGGTGTACAACTGTTGTCCGGTTAGGGTTTGGCCATGCACCTGAACCACCACCGGGTCGGATCCGGCGAACCGATCGTGCTCATCCATGGGATCGGGCATCACTGGCAGGCCTGGCTTCCGGTCATCGAGCACCTGAAAGCGCAGCGCGAGGTCATCGCGATCGACCTGCCGGGCTTTGGCGCTTCACCGATGCCTCCACCCGGAACGCCGGCCGGGGTGGAGTCGCTCACCGCGCTGGTGGGCGCGTTCCTGGACGAACTGGGACTCGATCGGCCGCACGTCGGCGGCAACTCACTCGGCGGCTGGATCGCCTTCGAGCTGGCCAAACAGGGTCGGGTTCGCAGCGCAACCGGTCTCTCCCCCGCTGGCTTTCACAACCGCGCGGAGGGCCTCTTCCAGCGCGGCTCGCTCATTCTCACGTGCCGGGTCAGCCGCCTGATCGCCCCTGATGCGGAACGGATCCTGGCCAGGCCACGGATTCGACGGCTCGCATTCATGCAGTTCGCCGCGCACCCCGAGCGGATTCCGCTGTCCGAGCTGGTGCCGGCGGTGCGGGCTCTGGCCGACGCCCCCTGGTTTGACGAGACGCTGATCGCAATCAACCGGGAGACCTTCTCAGACGGCGACCAGATCACCACGCCGGTGACCGTTGCCTGGGGCGCGGAGGATCGTCTACTGCTCCCTCACCAAGCGCAGCGGGCAGCCCGGGCGATCCCTGCGGCCCGCAACGTGACCCTCAGCGGCTGCGGCCACCTTCCCTTCCACGATGATCCCCGGCAGGTGGCCCAGGTCTTGCTGCAGGGCAGCGGCGCGTAGCCGGACTGCGAGAGGGCCTGCGAGAATCCGCTCATGGCTGCCTCGGCGGGGCGGGACGTGGTGTTGAGACGGACTCGGTTGCGCTTTGGCTACGCGGTGGCGGGGGCAAATGCCGCCGGCGGGCTGATCGTCTTCGTGTTCCTCGCCTATGTGCTCCCGAATCCGAGCGGGGTCCCACACTCGGATCGGCTGCTCGTGCTGAACACGGTGGTCTTCATCGTGTTCGCGTTGATCGGCCTGCCTCTCGGTTGGAGGCTGTCCTCGCGCCGGTTCAAGGACGCGACGGAGTGGGCCGCCACCACCGCGGAGCCGACCGAGCGCGACCGGGCGCTGACGCTTCGCTTCCCGCTACGTCAGCAGCAGGTGATCGCTGCAATGTGGTTGACCGCGGCCATCACCTTCACCGCGCTGAACTCCCCGTTCTCGCTGGAGGTAGCGTCCAACGTCGCGGTGACGGTCATCCTTGGAGGGCTGGTCACCGGCGCGTTGACCTACCTGCTCGGCGAGCGCCTGCTGCGTCCGGTCACAGCCTGGGCGCTGGCCGGCGCGGTACCCGCCCGTCCGCAGGTGCCTGGAGTGGCGGCGCGGACTGTCTTGGCTTGGGCCCTTGGCGCAGGAGTCGCACTGCTTGGACTGGCGCTTGTCGGCCTGGGTGGGCTCTACGAGCGACGCTTTACCGCCCAGCGGCTGTCGATCGTGATTCTCGTCCTGAGTGTGTTTGGACTCGTTGTCGGGCTGACGATGATGGTCGCTCTCGCGCGGTCGTTGGCGGATCCGATCGAATCGCTGCGTCGGGCGGTGGGCCGCGTCGAACGCGGTGACCTCGAGGAGCCGGTCCCCGTAGATGACGGCAGTGAGATCGGGCTCCTACAGGCCGGTTTCAACCAGATGCTCGCGGGCCTGCGAGAGCGCGAGCAGCTGCGAGACCTGTTCGGCCGCCAGGTCGGCGAGGACGTCATGCGTGACGCGCTGCAGCGCGGGGTCGAGCTCGGAGGCGAAGCGAGGGACGCGGCGATCCTCTTCGTGGACATCCAGGGGTCGACCACGCTCGCCGAGGCACAAGACCCGGCGGATGTGGTGGCGCTGCTGAACCGTTTCTTCGCCATTGCGGTCGATGTGATCGCCGCCGAGCAGGGCTGGGTCAACAAGTTCGAGGGCGACGCGGCACTGTGCGTTTTTGGCGCGCCGCTCCCGGACCGCGCCGCCGCCTCGCACGCCCTGGCGGCAGCTCGCCGCCTGCGGACGCGCCTTCAGTCCGAGCTGCCGGAGATCCGAGCGGGAATCGGGGTTTCGGCCGGACGCGTCGTCGCCGGCAACGTCGGCGCTCTGCAGCGCTACGAATACACGGTCATCGGCGACCCGGTCAACGAGGCTGCCCGCCTCACCGAGCTCGCCAAGGCACAGCCGGGTGCGCTGGTCGCCTCAGGCACCGCCGTAACCGCCGCGGGCGGCGACGAGGCCGAGCACTGGCGACGCGCCGGAACCGTAGCCCTGCGCGGCCGCCTGGCCCCGACCGAGATCGCACTTCCGGTCCTCGACGCCCAGTCGGCCTCCGGGCGCGCACTGGCGGCGAACTAGACGGCGCGGGCGGCCCGGACCGGTGCGGGCATCAGCCAGGCGGCACCCAGTACCAGGACGAAGGCCGTGACCTGCACGACCAACGAGAGTGGGTTACCGGCCATCGGGTCACCAAAGACGATGATCCCGCCGACGATGCCGGCGACGTTGGCGGCGGTGCCGGTGATCGCGATGACCGGGATCGGATCGCCGTCCTGCAGCGCCTTGGCCGAGGCGTAGAAGGCGGCAACCGAGGCCGCGGCCGTCAACAGGGTCCAGGGCGTCAGCAGTCCCGCGGGACCGGACGCGCCGATCAGACCCGAAATCGCCTTGATGGCGACGTCGGAGACACCGAACAAGATGCCTGCCGCGGCGCCGAGCATGTAGCCGTGATGCTCGCGCGGGGCGCCGATCCGGGGGCCCATGATCAGCAGCATCCCGGCGGTCACGAGGACACCCTCAAAGCCGATCATCCCCGGCACCGAGAAGCGCGAATGCACCCCGTGCTCGACCGGAAGCGTCACCCCTAGCAGCATCAGCCCCATGGCTGTGAGCCCCAGACCGATCCACTGCCTGCGACCGATCTTCAGTCCGAACAACTTTTCGGCCATGACGGCCAGGAGCACCACGCCGCCGGCCAGAACGGCCTGCACGAGCGAGAGCGGGGCCAGCGACATCGCGGCTACGTGAAAGATCCAGGCCACGGCAGCGACCACCATGCCGATTGCGAAGAGGCGCGAACGGAACAGCCCAGCCCCACTACGCAGGGGGTGGCGCATGTCCACGGCCGGGGCTGCGCATGCACCGCGGTGCTTGTACAGAAAGCCGACATTGGTGGCCAGGGCGCAGGCAAGCGCGAGCAGGATGCCGAGGATGGGAGTCATGGGATCTAGGGGGAAGCCGGCGATGGGGGGAACTGCCTTACGCCTGAACTCGGCAGCACGGTCGTACGGCTTGAATCCGCAGGGCTTAGTACACCAGATGTACTGGTCCGTGACATTCTGAGCGGCGATGCCATTGCTGACAGGGTGGCGAAGCGAGATAAGAGGCTCATATGTCTGAGCCGGTGCTGATGGTCGATGTCGATGGGGTGATCTCGCTTTTCGGTTTCGTCCCGGCCAGACAGCCAGCTGGGCAGTTCGTGCTGGTGGACGGGATCGCCCACTTCATTTCGGCCGCGGCCGGCGAACACCTGCGCACTCTTTCCCGCGCATTTGAACTGGTCTGGTGCACGGGATGGGAGGAAAAGGCCAACGAATATCTCCCCTGGGCGCTGGGACTACCCGGTGAGCTGCCCTTTCTCACCTTCGAACGCGAAGTCACTCCCTCCCGCGCGCACTGGAAGCTGGCTGCTATCGACGCCTACGCGGGGCCCGAACGTCCGTTGGCGTGGATCGACGATGCGCTTGAGGCGCACTGCTACGACTGGGCCGCTGGGCGGCCCGGACCGACGCGCCTGGTGGCCACCGTCCCGGAGATCGGGATCACTACGGAGCACGTATCCGAATTGCTGGAGTGGGCGCGCGCGCCGACCTGAGCCGAGGTCGGGCTGGGCGGGGACGGGGATATCCGCGCCCGGCTACGCCGGAACGGCGATATCCGCCCCCTGCAACAACGTCCGGCAGTAGCGCCACAGCTCTTCGCGCTCCTGGTCGCTGTCTTCGCCCGCTCCCAGCCGATAGTGCGTCGGCCGGATCCGGCGGTCCATCCAGAACTTTCCGGTGCTGTGCAGCGGCAGCCGCGCCGCGCCGAGCCAGACGATCGAGTCGGCGCCCTGTTCTGGATCGCGGATGATCAACCGGGTCACCTTCCGGAACGCGGGCATCCAGTTCCGGACCCCCTCGGTGTCAACCCAGCCGGGATGCATGGCGTGGACGACCACGCCGGTCCCTGCCAGCTCCCGTGCCCACTGCTCGGTGATCACGACCTGCTCACGCTTGGTGCGTGCGTACAGCCGCTTAGGGCTGTAGCTCGCCTGTTCAGACTGCAGATCCCCGGCCGGCAGGCTCTGGCTGTACATGCCGCCGGAACTGACGTTGATCACGCGCGAGGGCGCGCTGCGCACGAGCAGATCCCTGAGCAGGGCGGTGAGGGCAAAAGGCGCGAGCACGTGGGTGGCGAACATCAGCTCGTGACCGTCGGCCGAGCGGGTTCGCTCCTGTGGCATCACGCCGGCGTTGTTGATCAGCACATCGAGCCGAGGCTCGCGCTCGTTGAAGCGCTCGGCGAATTCTCTGAGCGCACGCAGGCTGCTGATATCGCACGCCACCGGCCGGACGTCGGCGCCCGGCACTGCCTGGGTGATCAGCGCTGCGGCATCATCGGCGCGCTGCTCGTTGCGAGCCAGCGCCCGGACCGAGGCACCCAGGTGGGCGAAGCCCCGCGCAGCGGCGAGGCCGAGGCCGGTTGCCGCTCCGGTGACCAGCACCACCTTGCCGTGCATCTGCGGCAGCTCCTCAGGCCACCAATCGAGCTGCCGCCGTACGAGGAGGCCGGGATGGCCGTAGCCGAGCGCGATGGACCGGTCTAGCAAGGTGTCGATGGCGCTCGAGAAGATCATTTCGTGGTCCTACCCGTTCGAGAAGTTCAACACACAGTATAGATTTGCCCTACGGTCTGTTGGGTATGCCACTGAGACCGACAAGTCCAAATAAGGAGAACCGATGGCAACCGTAGAGCAGTCAATCGAGGTGCGCGTCCCGCTGTCCACGGCCTACAACCAATGGACCCAGTTCGAGGAATTCCCGGGGTTCATGGAGGGCGTCGAAGAGGTTCGGCAGCTTGACGACACACATCTTCATTGGGTCGCGCAGGTCGGCGGCCACCGTCACGAATGGGACGCCGAGGTGACTGAGCAGAAGCCCGATGAGCGCGTGGCGTGGCGGAACGTCGACGGCAAGGAGAACGCCGGCGTGGTGACCTTCCATCGCGTCGATTCCGATCGGACGCGGGTGATGGTCCAGCTCGACTTCCTCCCCGAGGGCGTGCTGGAGAAGCTGGGCGACGCAATCGGCGCGCCGGACCGCCGCGTGAAGGGCGATCTGGAGCGCTTCAAGCAGATGATCGAGTCCCGCGGCCAGGAAAGCGGAGCGTGGCGGGGCGAGGTCAAGCGCCCTGACGAGGCGTAACGAGGACGCTCTGCAGGTTCGGGCCGCGCGCTGCCCTACCAGCGCGCGGCCGGCGAACCTCCTCGAGGGGTCGCGCGATCTCCCGGGCGTCCGCTGGCGGCCACGAGGAGATCACCGCTGGTAGCTGCCCCTGCTGCCTGAGCGACACAGCGCGCGACCTCGAAGCTGGTTAGCGGCAGGCTCATGTCCGGCGCGGTCAGGACGCCCGTCGCTGGTGTGCCTTGCGCGGAATGAGAAGACTCACGCTCGCGTTGAGCTCCGCCCCGTCGGCGCTTTGTTGGCGGTCGAGCTCTCCGAAAGCTCGTTCATGCCCATCCACGGGCGTGAGCACTAGCAGCGCACCGGCGGGTGGACCGCAGCTGCTCACTCGCCCCCTGAAGCGGATCTCCGGCGTGCCCGCGGTGCGGAGCTTAAGCGCCCCCGGGGCGGACCTTCCGCCTACCGCAAACGTGATCCGCAGGCTCAGTTGGGCGCCGGAGGGGTCACGGTCATCGTCAGAGACCAGGTAACTGGCCAGGGGGGCGCCGAGGCCGTCGGGATCGGCCACCATCAACACATCTTCGGCCTGGATCGAGACGGCCTGGACCCTGAGCCGCTCGTCGACGATCACGAACGCCTCGTCCAACCGGGGGACGAACCCCGGCGTCGTGTGCACGATCCTTCCCACCCGACAGCGTGCACACCCAAAATCCCGCCGCGGAACCCACCGCCCCCCGGGCGGATAGCCGCAATGGCTACAGAACGCATGACTTGCATCGGCGCGAGATGAGTGCGGCATGCGGACTCCTACTGCGGGGTCGACTTTGCTCTGCCGTCACTCTCGCCTGCCGCCCAACGGCCGCCGCGAGCGCGCTCTCACGCGACTATCGTTGCCCGGCTACTCCGCCCGCAGCCGTCGCATCCAGACCTCGACACCGCTCGACACTACTCTGTCCCCGGGCGATTACAAGCCTTGCGGCGCGGAGCTAGTTTTCGAATGACCCGTGTCGGCCAGCCCCGGTGCGGAAGCGCTCAAGCCCGGCTTGGACTTCGGACAGCGAGCGAATCCCGTGCTCGAGCTCGCGCGCCAGCGCGGCACGTTCGGACAAGCCCTCCTGCTCGAGCAGCGAGAGCCGATCCTCACGTAGGCACGTCTGCGGAAAGCGAGCCAGCTCATGGGCGAGCGACTCAGCGGCCGCGCGACTGCCGCCCCCCGGCACGAGCCGGTTGACCAACCCGAACTCGAGGGCTTCCGGCGCGCTTACCGCTCGTCCGGTCAGGATCATGTCCATGGCCCGGCTCGCCCCGATCACGCGCGGGAGCCTGACCGTCCCCCCGTCGATCAGCGGCACGCCCCAACGACGGCAGAAGACACCGAACACCGCATCCTCTTCGGCGACGCGAAGATCGCACCACAAGGCCAGCTCGAGGCCACCGGCGACAGCATGCCCGGCCACGGCGGCGATGACCGGCTTGCTGAGCCGCATCCGCGTGGGTCCCATCGGTCCGTCGCCATCCGCTGTGACCCGGTTCCCCTCCGGGGTTCCGACGGACTTCAGATCGGCGCCCGCGCAGAATGTGCCGCCCTCGCCGTGGAGGACGGCGACCGCCGCATCTGGATCTGAGTCAAAGACGCGGAACGCGTCAGCCAGCGCGGCCGCGGTCGCGCCGTCCACCGCATTGCGCCGCTCCGGCCGGGAAAGCAGCACGGTGCTCACCGGGCCGTCCCGTTCCACCCGCACGCTCGGCTCCGTCACCCTGCCCCCACGGCCCGGCGTACGAACGAGCGCAGGGCGGCGATCACCTCGGCGCTCGAGGGTCGGGTCCCGGCCAGCGGCGAGAGCGGCCCGACCAGCGCTTCGCCGCACCCACCCACGAGTGCTGCCGCGATCAGCTCCGCGTTCTGGTCGGGCAGCTGACCGGCGGCCACGCCCGCGCGCACGCCTTCGGCGATCAGGCCCGCATAGCGCTCGCGGTAGGCCAACCGCTCGGCATCGACGCGGGGATCGACCGGCTCGGCGATCAGGGCCCAGGCCAGGCGCGGCCGGCGCATCGCGCGCTCGGCGAATGTCGCCAGCACCGTCTCCAGCCGCTCCGCATAAGGGGCGTCTGCCGGCATGTGCTCGGCCGCGGCTTGCATCGCGCGGACCTCGCGGTCGCAGACTGTGCGGAACAGCTCGACGAACAGCTCTTCCTTGGAGCTGAAGTGGCGGTACAGGGTCCCGGCGGCCACGCCGGCGCGCTCGGCGATTGCCACAACCGGCGCGGCACCGTAGCCGCCCCCCTCGATCAGCTCCTGAGCGGCGCGCAGAAGACGGGCGCGCGTGGGCGTGAGCAGCTCCTCGGTCATCGCGTGAACGTCGACGGGCCGACGTCGCAGCCGGATGATTTCGCCACGACCCCGTCGGGCGAGCCCGGATGGCTCGCGGGGTCACTGGCGAAAGGTTCGTCGCGCTCACGGACGGCCTGCTTGAACCCGGCCTGCGCCGCCCGCTGCTGAAACGCAAAGCCCTCGCGGGTATGGCGTGTCAGGCCGTCGAACACCGTCCCGAGCACTTGCGTTGCGTGGAGACCCTGAGCGTACAGCGATTGGTTGACCAGCACCTTCATCATCTGCAGCTGATTGAGCGGCATCTGAGCGATCCGCTGGGCCAGCCCCTCGGTCCGCTCGTCCAGCTCGCCCGGGGACGGCGCCTCGACGGCCAAGCCCCACTCGAGCGCCTCGGCGCCCGACAGCGAGTCGCCGGTGAAGAGCAGGCGCTTGGCGCGCTGAGGGCCCAGGCGGTAGCTCCAGAGCGAGGTCGTCGGCGAGCCCCACACGCGGGCGGGCGGGTAGCCAATCTTCGCGTCCGCGGCGATGATGAGCAGATCGGAGCACAGGGCCATGTCGGTCCCGCCCGCCACACAGAAGCCGTGCACCTTGCAGATCACCGGCTTGGTGCAGTGGAACAGGGACATGAACGCCCGTACGTTCCGGCTCATCATCGCGTAGTCGACCATCGGATCCCAGGTCCCGGATGGGTCGTGGTTGGCCATGATCACGGCCGGGTCCAGCGGCGATCCGGGCACGGCCTGGGACGTGCGCCCGGCGTCGGTGTCAGCGTGTGCGTCGGCGTCGGGGCCGAGGCCGCCTTGGCCCTCGGCGCTCTCCACCAGGTCATAGCCGCCGCAGAACCCCTTGCCGTGGCCCGCCAGCAACAGCACACGCACGGCCGGGTCGAGATCAGCCCGCTCAACGCACCGCTCGAGCTCGCTCGTCAGCTCACGCGTGATCCCGTTACCCCGGTGCGGCCGGTTTAGAGTGAGACGGGCAAGCCGCCCCGTTACCTCGTACTCGACGACGCTCATGCTCGGGCTCCGCTCGTCGTCCGGACTCGTCTGATGGCGGCCGCGTGAATCATCCGGCTGCCGGAAGCGCGCGCTCGATGATCGTGGGCGCGTCGACGCCTTGCGGCAGCGTGCCGTAGACCCGGCCACCCTGGCCGGCTAACCGCGCGGCACAGAACGCATCCGATACGGCCGGGGGCGAATGGCGCACCAGCAACGAGCCCTGGAGAGCCACGGCCAGCTCCTCGACGAGCTGGCGGGCGCCGAACTGCGGGTCACCGCCGGTGAGTACGGTGCTGGTCCGCTCGCGCAGGTGCGCCAGGTGGGCGTCGAGCCGCGGATCCGCCCCGGCGGCGAGCTCACATTCGGCCATGAACGCCGGCAGCCCGTCGGGCTCCTTGACCAGCGCGCGGAGCACGTCGAGCGCCGCGACGTTGCCCGATCCCTCCCAAATCGAGTTCAGCGGCGAGTCCCGGTAGAGCAACGGCAATCCGGATTCTTCGACGAACCCATTACCGCCGAGGCACTCGAGCGCTTCCGCCGCGTGAGCTGCGGCCCGCTTGCACACCCAGTACTTCATCACCGCGGTCCCAAAGCGGCGGAACGCCGCCTGCTCAGGATCGTCGTAGCTGCGGGCCAGCCGCATCGCGCTGACCGTGGCCGCCTCGGATTCAAGCGCGAGGTCGGCCAGAACGTTCTGCATCGCCGGCTGATCGACCAAGGGCTGACCGAAGGCAGAGCGATGACGGGCGTGGTGAACCGCCTCAAGCGTGCCGCGACGCATGCCTGAGGCTGATCCGAGGAGGCAATCCAGGCGGGTGTGATTGACCATCCGGATGATTGCCGGAACCCCGCGCCCTTCCTCGCCCACCAGTCGGCCGTGGATTCCCCGGAACTCGACCTCCGAGGAAGGCAGCGAGCGTGTCCCGAGCTTGTCCTTGAGCCGCTGAAACTCCATGCCAGGCCCGCGCGCAACGAGAAAGCAGCTGAGTCCGGCGGGCGCCTGCGCCAGCACCAGGAAGACGTCGCAGGGCGGATAGGAGCAGAACCACTTGTGACCATGGATCTCGTAGAGCCCGTCGCCCAGCGGCTCGGCCCGGGTGATGTTGGCTCGGACATCAGAGCCGCCCTGGCGCTCGGTCATGGCCATTCCGGCCAGAGCACCGGACCCGTAGTCGGGGCGGGTCAAGCGCGGCTCCCATTCCGCGGCCAGCTCCGCCGATCCATCACGGAGCGCAGGAACCGCCGCATAGGTCATCGAGACCGGGCACATCACGCCCGCGTTGGCG
The DNA here is from genome assembly GCA_963757165.1 of uncultured Solirubrobacterales bacterium. GTDB lineage: Bacteria > Actinomycetota > Thermoleophilia > Solirubrobacterales > Solirubrobacteraceae > Palsa-465. Next base: position 6,124 of record CAVWQO010000007.1, on the reverse strand, counting down.
TTGCTCCACAGGGAGAACAGAGCCGCGCGCACCACATGAGCACCGGGGCGCTGCTCACGCCAAGGCAGCCCGTGGATCCCTCGTTCGACCGCGCCCCGCAGTAGCCAGTGCCATGAGGGGTCGAGCTCGACCTCATCGATGCGTCTGCCGAAGCGATCGTGGGTCCGGAGGATCGGCTGGTTGCGCTCGGCCCGCAGGCCGTGCTCGCGCGCCTCCACGCCGCCGGCCACCGCGCCGGCCTCGCGCGCTCGGTCCACTCCCCACCCTCCGCCTTCCCGCTCCAGGGCCTCGCGCAGCGCCAGGTCGTATTCGAACAGGTCGATCGGCTGCAGCGGAGGCGCTTGGTTGCGGACCTCGCGGGCGGGATCAGTGACGTCGATGGTGGTCATCAGGGCCTCCTTGAAGCGGCGCCGGCACGGGGCGAAAAAAGCTGGTGAATCCGGATTCACGAGTCTAGTGAATCCGGATTCACACGGCAAGGGACGGTTCGGGTCGAGGGAGATCTGCGATTGGTTCCGTGTCCGAGACCTAGCTCTGTCCAGCGTTGACAAACCTCTTCACCAGGCTCACGGTGATCCCGGGTTCTTCCCACATCGGCGAATGCCCGCAGGCCCTCACGCGCTCGACGGTCACGCTTGGCAGTTCGTCGAACAAGGCAACCGAACCTCCGTCGACGCGCCGGTCCTCGATCCCAAAGATCACGAGTGTGGGAATCCCCAGCGCGTTGACGCGACTGGCCAGCGGCCGCTGCTCGAGGTACGCGTCAAGAGCGTTTGTGGCTCCCGAAAACGCTGAATGGGAGGTGCGGCCCAAGTCCTCGACGAACACCTGCGGGACACCGTAGCCCGGTGCGAACGCCGAGCGCAGCCCCGCTCGGCGCGCGCGGTCGCTCATCAGCTTCCACGCCATCTCTCCGATGAGCGGCCGGCGTAGCGCCCGTTCGGCTGCCGACGGCTGCCTGCTCTGGACCGTGGGAGGCGAATTGATCAAGACGAGCGACTTCACCAGCGCGGGCGCCCGTTCGGCGACGGCAACCGCGACCGATCCGCCGAGGGAGTGGCCGATTAGCGTCGCGCTCGCCACCCCGGCCGCTGCGAGCGCCGTGGTTAGGCCGCGGGCCTGGTCCTCGATCCCGTAGGTGCCCGGCGGCCGCGGCGGCGGCGAATCGCCGAACCCAGGAAGATCGACCCGAGCGATCCGAAACTCCTCGACCAACGGCGCCACGATCCTGTCCCAGACGCGAAGCGACTCGCACAGGCCGTGAACGAGGACGAGAGCCGGTGCCTCGACGGGCCCCTCGACCCGAACATTCACCGGTGCTTCGGCGGGAGTCGTGAGCGCTGGGACGCTGTTGCTCAGGCTGCCTGGAGGGTCTGCTCGGCCACCCGGTCGGTCGCGTCCTTGGTGCCGCCGAGCAGTCGGCGTGAGAGCTGGGCTCGGCGAAAGAACAGCGGCGCGTCGTGCTCCCACGTCGCGCCGATGCCGCCGTGCACGTTGATCATGGAGCGAGCGGCGAAATCGAGTGCATGTCCAGCCTCCGAGCGAGCCGCGCTGGCCGCCAACGGAAACTCATCGGGCTTTGACTTGCGCGCCCAGCCCGCGTAGTACTCGAGCCCGCGGGAATTCTCCTGCAGGCGCAGCACTTCGGTGAGCTCGTGCTTGAGGGCCTGGTAGGAGCCGATCGCCCGTCCGAAGGTGAAGCGCTCTTTGGCATACGCGACGCTCACTTCCAGGCAGGTTTGGACGGCGCCGAGCGATTCGGCGGCAATCAGTGCCTGCGCCAGGTACCACGCGTCGGCGAGGACTTTGGAGTCGGCGGCCAGGAGTCGACCGCGCGCGCGGGATAACGTCACGTGAGCCAATGACCGCGTGGCGTCATAGCGTGTCACGGCTTCGATGCTGACACCTTCCGCGCTGGTTTCGATCGCCACAGCTACGGGCGCGCCATCCTCGGTTTCGGTCACCGCGACCAGCAGATCAGCATCCGGCGCGTCGGGAACGAAGGCAACTGTGCCTTCGACCACGGCCTCGTCCCCGGCCAGGGTGGCCACGGGCGCCTCGGCACGGCGGGCTCCCGCGCGCGGATCGACCGTCCACCCGGGCTCGGACTCGCTCGGCGGCCGCGCCGGCAGGTAGGCGGGCCGCAGCTCGCCGGCGGCGACGGCGGCCAGCGTCTCGTCTCCGGCCGCGTTGAGGATGGCCGTGGCGGGCAGTAGCCCCAGGAACGGAACGCCGGCCAGGACGCGCCCGCACTCTTCGGCCACCAGCAAGCCCTCAAAAGCGTCGAGGCCCGCACCTCCGTGCTCCTCGTCGATCAGCAGCCCAGGCCAACCTGCCTCGACCGCCGTCGGCCAGAGGTCCGGGAGCGCGCCTGGATTCTCCAGGGCCTCACGCGCGGCCTCGATCGTCTTGAACCGTCCGAGGGCGCCGCGGGCGGCCTCGCGCAGCAGCACTTGCTCGTCGGTAAGGGCAAAGTTCATCGGGCCACAGCCTCCTTCTCCTTGGCGCGTAGCTCGCTGAACGGCACGCCCTTGTCAAGGCGTGGTTCGGGCGGTAGGCCGAGGACGCGCTCGCCGATCGTGTTGCGCAAAATCTGCTCGGTGCCGCCGGCCGACTTCAGCCCGGGCAAAAACGAGATCAGGTAGCTCCAGTCGCTTTCGGCCTCCAGCGCGTCAGGACCGACCACGTCGGCGCCGAGCTCGGTGGCGGCAATCGCCGCGTTGACCAGCGTGACCTTGGCCAGACCCGCCTCCGGGCCGGGGATCTGCCCGCGGGCGAGCGCGGTGAGCGCCCGGTAGCCGTTGAAGCGCACGGCCAATAGCTCGGTGATGATGTTGCCAAGCCGCTGGCGAACATCGGTGTCCTCCCGTGCCGCCGGGTCGGCAGCGACCGTGGCCGCGAGCTGTGCCGAGGAACCGAATGACTCCGAGCCGAAACCGATCGTCAGGCGCTCGAACATGAGCACGGTCAGGGCAGTGCCCCAGCCATTCCCGACGCCGCCGACCACGGCGTCCGCATCGAGGACGACGTCGTCAAAGAAGACCTCGTTGAACTCAGCTTCTCCGGAGATCTGTCGCAGCCCGCGGACCGTGACTCCGCTCGCGTCCATCGGAACGATGAACATGGTCAGACCCTTGTGCTTGGGCACGTCGGCATCGGTCCGCGCGAGCAGTAGCCCGAAGGCGGCGAACTGCGCGTTGGTCGTCCACACCTTCTGCCCGTTCAAAGTCCAAGTGCCGTCATCGTTCTGCCGGGCGCGAGTCTGCACAGCGGCCAGATCCGACCCGGCAGCCGGCTCGGAAAACATCTGACACCAGACTTCGTCCCCGTGGAGCATCGGCCCTAGATAGCGACTCTTCTGCTCGTCGCTCCCGTGCGCGATCAGGCACGGCCCGAGCATGCCGATGCCAATCACATCGAGTATCCCCGGCGCCTGCGCTGCGGCGATCTCCTGGTTGACCGTGACCTGCTCGATCGGACCAAGGCCTCGGCCGCCGACCTCCCGCGGCCACGTGACGCCCGCCAGCCCCGCTTCGGCCAGCCTCCGCTGCCAGGCCCGGCGCGCGTTGATGTATTCGCTGTCTTCGTAGGAGCCCGAGCGCGGCGGCGCTTGCGCCTTGTTCTCCTTCAGCCAGGCCCGGACTTCCTCACGGTAGGAAGCCTGTTCCGGCGTGTCGTTCAGGTCCACGTGCCTCTCCTCGATCAACCGGGGTGAATCCAGATTCACACAGTTTACCGGTTCAGGGTACGTCGCCGTTCATCTGAGCGACAGGCCGGGGGGCCGCCCGCCCCCGGCCTTCCCCCGGCCGTCCCCCGGCCCCCCGCCCCGGCCCTCATGCGCAGAAACGTCCGCTATGCGGACGAAATCGCGCGCCCTTCAACGACTACGGGCCGCCCCGCCGAAGTGGCGGAACGGCCCGTGAATCCAATCAATGCTACGCGCGACTATTCGTGCGAGGCGCCGCCGTTGCCCGAGCCCGAGCCCGAGCCCGACCCGCCGCCGTTGCCGCCGGGGAGGTCCAGATCAGCCAGCTCCTCGGCGAAGCCGAGTGAGGAGCCACCGCGACCGATGTCCTCCAGATCGGACAGATCTGGCTCGATCCCGCCGCCGAAGCCGGTCAGCGACTCGCCGTCAGCGAGGCCCAGCTCAGCCGCGAGGTCATCGTGGTCGAGCAGGCCGACATCGTCCATGCCGCGGGGCAGCGGCTCGGATGGCTCGATCTCGATTCGGCGGTAGCGCTTGAGGCCCGTCGCCGCCGGGATCAGCTTCCCGATGATGACGTTCTCCTTGAGGCCGTTCAACCGGTCGATCTTGCCCTCCAGCGCGGCGTCGGTGAGGACCTTCGTCGTCTCCTGGAAGGAGGCCGCTGACAAGAACGAGTCCGTGTTCAGCGAGGCCTTGGTGATCCCGAGAATGATCTCCTCGGCCTGCGCGGTCTCGCCGCCCGCATCCGCGACGGCCTGGTTGATCTTCGCGTACTCGTAGCGGTCGACGAACTGACCCGGCAGCAGGTCGGTGTCGCCCTTCTGGTCGACCCGGACCTTCTTCATCATCTGCCGCACGATCAGCTCGATGTGCTTGTCGTTGATGTCCACACCCTGGGACTTGTAGACCTCCTGGACCTCACGGACCAGGTAGAGCTCGGTCTCCGTCCGGTTACGGATGGCCAGCAGCTCGTGCGGGTACAGCGACCCCTCGTTGAGCTGAGTACCCGGCTCGATCCGCTGCCCCGAGTTCACGAACAGCAGCGTGCGTCGCGGGAACGTGTAGCGATGCTCCTCGCCGCCGTCATCGGTGATGACCACGGTGATCGCCTTGTCGGAGTCCTCGATCGAGACCTTGCCGCCAACCTCGGCGATCTTGGCCAGACCCTTGGGCTTGCGGGCCTCAAACAACTCAACTACCCGCGGCAGACCGTGCGTGATGTCCGCGCCAGCGACACCGCCGGTGTGGAAGGTACGCATCGTCAACTGCGTGCCGGGCTCGCCGATCGACTGCGCGGCGATGATCCCCACCGCGTCGCCGATCTGCGCGACCTTCCCGGTGGCCATCGAACGGCCGTAGCAGGCCTGGCAAACGCCGGTCGGCGCCTCGCACTTGAGCACCGAGCGCACGTGGACGTAGACCGGGTTGCCCTTGTCGGTGTCATCGGCCCACGCCTCGTACAGATCGGCCGCCTCGGCCCGGTCGATCTCCTTGCCCTTCTCGACGATCATGCGACCGCGCTTGGTCTTGAGGTCCTCGGCCGCGAAGCGCCCGATCAGGTTGTCGTTCGGCTCCCCGGTCGGCCGCAGCTGACGGGTCTCCGGATCGACCTCGAGCTTGGACACCGGCATCTCGATGAAGCCCTCGGTGCCGCAGTCCTCTTGGCGGATGATCACATCCTGCGCGACGTCGACCAGGCGCCGGGTCAGATACCCGGAGTCGGCCGTACGCAGCGCCGTGTCCGCCAGACCCTTACGTGCACCGTGGGTTGAGATGAAGTACTCGAGCACGGTCAGGCCTTCCATGAAGTTGGCCTTGATCGGACGCTCGATGATCTCGCCCTTTGGATTGGCCATCAGCCCTCGCATGCCGGCTAGCTGACGGATCTGCGAGAACGAGCCACGAGCACCTGAGTTGGCCATCATGAAGATGGGGTTCAACTCGTCTAGGTGCGCGTACAGCGCCTCCCCGACCTCATTGGTGGCGCGGTCCCACAGCTTGGTGACCGCGTCATGGCGCTCTTCCTCATCCATCTCACCGTCGCCGTACTGCGCTTCGATGGTGGCGAGCTGATCGTCATAGCGAGCCAGGATCTCCGGCTTGCTCGGCGGCGTCTGCACATCGTTCTTGGAGATCGTCACCCCCGCCTGGGTGGCGTAGTGGAAGCCGATGTCCTTGAACGCGTCGAGCACCAGCGAGATCGTCGAGGCCCCGTAGGCCTGGATCAGATCGTCGACCAGCTTGGTCGTGTCCTTCTTCTTCATCGACCGGTTGACGAACTCGTACAGGCTCGGATCGAAGTCCTCGCCGATCGCCTCGAGATCGCCCGCTCGATCTTGTCGTTGTAGATGATCCGTCCCACTGTCGTCGCAGGTGACCGCCCTCACGCCCGAGCGGGCGATACTCCGCCAGGTCGTG
>CAVWQO010000006.1:0-2059069 GCA_963757165.1 uncultured Solirubrobacterales bacterium | reverse complement strand
GGTGAGTACGGTGCTGGTCCGCTCGCGCAGGTGCGCCAGGTGGGCGTCGAGCCGCGGATCCGCCCCGGCGGCGAGCTCACATTCGGCCATGAACGCCGGCAGCCCGTCGGGCTCCTTGACCAGCGCGCGGAGCACGTCGAGCGCCGCGACGTTGCCCGATCCCTCCCAAATCGAGTTCAGCGGCGAGTCCCGGTAGAGCAACGGCAATCCGGATTCTTCGACGAACCCATTACCGCCGAGGCACTCGAGCGCTTCCGCCGCGTGAGCTGCGGCCCGCTTGCACACCCAGTACTTCATCACCGCGGTCCCAAAGCGGCGGAACGCCGCCTGCTCAGGATCGTCGTAGCTGCGGGCCAGCCGCATCGCGCTGACCGTGGCCGCCTCGGATTCAAGCGCGAGGTCGGCCAGAACGTTCTGCATCGCCGGCTGATCGACCAAGGGCTGACCGAAGGCAGAGCGATGACGGGCGTGGTGAACCGCCTCAAGCGTGCCGCGACGCATGCCTGAGGCTGATCCGAGGAGGCAATCCAGGCGGGTGTGATTGACCATCCGGATGATTGCCGGAACCCCGCGCCCTTCCTCGCCCACCAGTCGGCCGTGGATTCCCCGGAACTCGACCTCCGAGGAAGGCAGCGAGCGTGTCCCGAGCTTGTCCTTGAGCCGCTGAAACTCCATGCCAGGCCCGCGCGCAACGAGAAAGCAGCTGAGTCCGGCGGGCGCCTGCGCCAGCACCAGGAAGACGTCGCAGGGCGGATAGGAGCAGAACCACTTGTGACCATGGATCTCGTAGAGCCCGTCGCCCAGCGGCTCGGCCCGGGTGATGTTGGCTCGGACATCAGAGCCGCCCTGGCGCTCGGTCATGGCCATTCCGGCCAGAGCACCGGACCCGTAGTCGGGGCGGGTCAAGCGCGGCTCCCATTCCGCGGCCAGCTCCGCCGATCCATCACGGAGCGCAGGAACCGCCGCATAGGTCATCGAGACCGGGCACATCACGCCCGCGTTGGCGTTGCTCCACAGGGAGAACAGAGCCGCGCGCACCACATGAGCACCGGGGCGCTGCTCACGCCAAGGCAGCCCGTGGATCCCTCGTTCGACCGCGCCCCGCAGTAGCCAGTGCCATGAGGGGTCGAGCTCGACCTCATCGATGCGTCTGCCGAAGCGATCGTGGGTCCGGAGGATCGGCTGGTTGCGCTCGGCCCGCAGGCCGTGCTCGCGCGCCTCCACGCCGCCGGCCACCGCGCCGGCCTCGCGCGCTCGGTCCACTCCCCACCCTCCGCCTTCCCGCTCCAGGGCCTCGCGCAGCGCCAGGTCGTATTCGAACAGGTCGATCGGCTGCAGCGGAGGCGCTTGGTTGCGGACCTCGCGGGCGGGATCAGTGACGTCGATGGTGGTCATCAGGGCCTCCTTGAAGCGGCGCCGGCACGGGGCGAAAAAAGCTGGTGAATCCGGATTCACGAGTCTAGTGAATCCGGATTCACACGGCAAGGGACGGTTCGGGTCGAGGGAGATCTGCGATTGGTTCCGTGTCCGAGACCTAGCTCTGTCCAGCGTTGACAAACCTCTTCACCAGGCTCACGGTGATCCCGGGTTCTTCCCACATCGGCGAATGCCCGCAGGCCCTCACGCGCTCGACGGTCACGCTTGGCAGTTCGTCGAACAAGGCAACCGAACCTCCGTCGACGCGCCGGTCCTCGATCCCAAAGATCACGAGTGTGGGAATCCCCAGCGCGTTGACGCGACTGGCCAGCGGCCGCTGCTCGAGGTACGCGTCAAGAGCGTTTGTGGCTCCCGAAAACGCTGAATGGGAGGTGCGGCCCAAGTCCTCGACGAACACCTGCGGGACACCGTAGCCCGGTGCGAACGCCGAGCGCAGCCCCGCTCGGCGCGCGCGGTCGCTCATCAGCTTCCACGCCATCTCTCCGATGAGCGGCCGGCGTAGCGCCCGTTCGGCTGCCGACGGCTGCCTGCTCTGGACCGTGGGAGGCGAATTGATCAAGACGAGCGACTTCACCAGCGCGGGCGCCCGTTCGGCGACGGCAACCGCGACCGATCCGCCGAGGGAGTGGCCGATTAGCGTCGCGCTCGCCACCCCGGCCGCTGCGAGCGCCGTGGTTAGGCCGCGGGCCTGGTCCTCGATCCCGTAGGTGCCCGGCGGCCGCGGCGGCGGCGAATCGCCGAACCCAGGAAGATCGACCCGAGCGATCCGAAACTCCTCGACCAACGGCGCCACGATCCTGTCCCAGACGCGAAGCGACTCGCACAGGCCGTGAACGAGGACGAGAGCCGGTGCCTCGACGGGCCCCTCGACCCGAACATTCACCGGTGCTTCGGCGGGAGTCGTGAGCGCTGGGACGCTGTTGCTCAGGCTGCCTGGAGGGTCTGCTCGGCCACCCGGTCGGTCGCGTCCTTGGTGCCGCCGAGCAGTCGGCGTGAGAGCTGGGCTCGGCGAAAGAACAGCGGCGCGTCGTGCTCCCACGTCGCGCCGATGCCGCCGTGCACGTTGATCATGGAGCGAGCGGCGAAATCGAGTGCATGTCCAGCCTCCGAGCGAGCCGCGCTGGCCGCCAACGGAAACTCATCGGGCTTTGACTTGCGCGCCCAGCCCGCGTAGTACTCGAGCCCGCGGGAATTCTCCTGCAGGCGCAGCACTTCGGTGAGCTCGTGCTTGAGGGCCTGGTAGGAGCCGATCGCCCGTCCGAAGGTGAAGCGCTCTTTGGCATACGCGACGCTCACTTCCAGGCAGGTTTGGACGGCGCCGAGCGATTCGGCGGCAATCAGTGCCTGCGCCAGGTACCACGCGTCGGCGAGGACTTTGGAGTCGGCGGCCAGGAGTCGACCGCGCGCGCGGGATAACGTCACGTGAGCCAATGACCGCGTGGCGTCATAGCGTGTCACGGCTTCGATGCTGACACCTTCCGCGCTGGTTTCGATCGCCACAGCTACGGGCGCGCCATCCTCGGTTTCGGTCACCGCGACCAGCAGATCAGCATCCGGCGCGTCGGGAACGAAGGCAACTGTGCCTTCGACCACGGCCTCGTCCCCGGCCAGGGTGGCCACGGGCGCCTCGGCACGGCGGGCTCCCGCGCGCGGATCGACCGTCCACCCGGGCTCGGACTCGCTCGGCGGCCGCGCCGGCAGGTAGGCGGGCCGCAGCTCGCCGGCGGCGACGGCGGCCAGCGTCTCGTCTCCGGCCGCGTTGAGGATGGCCGTGGCGGGCAGTAGCCCCAGGAACGGAACGCCGGCCAGGACGCGCCCGCACTCTTCGGCCACCAGCAAGCCCTCAAAAGCGTCGAGGCCCGCACCTCCGTGCTCCTCGTCGATCAGCAGCCCAGGCCAACCTGCCTCGACCGCCGTCGGCCAGAGGTCCGGGAGCGCGCCTGGATTCTCCAGGGCCTCACGCGCGGCCTCGATCGTCTTGAACCGTCCGAGGGCGCCGCGGGCGGCCTCGCGCAGCAGCACTTGCTCGTCGGTAAGGGCAAAGTTCATCGGGCCACAGCCTCCTTCTCCTTGGCGCGTAGCTCGCTGAACGGCACGCCCTTGTCAAGGCGTGGTTCGGGCGGTAGGCCGAGGACGCGCTCGCCGATCGTGTTGCGCAAAATCTGCTCGGTGCCGCCGGCCGACTTCAGCCCGGGCAAAAACGAGATCAGGTAGCTCCAGTCGCTTTCGGCCTCCAGCGCGTCAGGACCGACCACGTCGGCGCCGAGCTCGGTGGCGGCAATCGCCGCGTTGACCAGCGTGACCTTGGCCAGACCCGCCTCCGGGCCGGGGATCTGCCCGCGGGCGAGCGCGGTGAGCGCCCGGTAGCCGTTGAAGCGCACGGCCAATAGCTCGGTGATGATGTTGCCAAGCCGCTGGCGAACATCGGTGTCCTCCCGTGCCGCCGGGTCGGCAGCGACCGTGGCCGCGAGCTGTGCCGAGGAACCGAATGACTCCGAGCCGAAACCGATCGTCAGGCGCTCGAACATGAGCACGGTCAGGGCAGTGCCCCAGCCATTCCCGACGCCGCCGACCACGGCGTCCGCATCGAGGACGACGTCGTCAAAGAAGACCTCGTTGAACTCAGCTTCTCCGGAGATCTGTCGCAGCCCGCGGACCGTGACTCCGCTCGCGTCCATCGGAACGATGAACATGGTCAGACCCTTGTGCTTGGGCACGTCGGCATCGGTCCGCGCGAGCAGTAGCCCGAAGGCGGCGAACTGCGCGTTGGTCGTCCACACCTTCTGCCCGTTCAAAGTCCAAGTGCCGTCATCGTTCTGCCGGGCGCGAGTCTGCACAGCGGCCAGATCCGACCCGGCAGCCGGCTCGGAAAACATCTGACACCAGACTTCGTCCCCGTGGAGCATCGGCCCTAGATAGCGACTCTTCTGCTCGTCGCTCCCGTGCGCGATCAGGCACGGCCCGAGCATGCCGATGCCAATCACATCGAGTATCCCCGGCGCCTGCGCTGCGGCGATCTCCTGGTTGACCGTGACCTGCTCGATCGGACCAAGGCCTCGGCCGCCGACCTCCCGCGGCCACGTGACGCCCGCCAGCCCCGCTTCGGCCAGCTTCCGCTGCCAGGCCCGGCGCGCGTTGATGTATTCGCTGTCTTCGTAGGAGCCCGAGCGCGGCGGCGCTTGCGCCTTGTTCTCCTTCAGCCAGGCCCGGACTTCCTCACGGTAGGAAGCCTGTTCCGGCGTGTCGTTCAGGTCCACGTGCCTCTCCTCGATCAACCGGGGTGAATCCAGATTCACACAGTTTACCGGTTCAGGGTACGTCGCCGTTCATCTGAGCGACAGGCCGGGGGGCCGCCCGCCCCCGGCCTTCCCCCGGCCGTCCCCCCGGCCCCCCGCCCCGGCCCTCATGCGCAGAAACGTCCGCTATGCGGACGAAATCGCGCGCCCTTCAACGACTACGGGCCGCCCCGCCGAAGTGGCGGAACGGCCCGTGAATCCAATCAATGCTACGCGCGACTATTCGTGCGAGGCGCCGCCGTTGCCCGAGCCCGAGCCCGAGCCCGACCCGCCGCCGTTGCCGCCGGGGAGGTCCAGATCAGCCAGCTCCTCGGCGAAGCCGAGTGAGGAGCCACCGCGACCGATGTCCTCCAGATCGGACAGATCTGGCTCGATCCCGCCGCCGAAGCCGGTCAGCGACTCGCCGTCAGCGAGGCCCAGCTCAGCCGCGAGGTCATCGTGGTCGAGCAGGCCGACATCGTCCATGCCGCGGGGCAGCGGCTCGGATGGCTCGATCTCGATTCGGCGGTAGCGCTTGAGGCCCGTCGCCGCCGGGATCAGCTTCCCGATGATGACGTTCTCCTTGAGGCCGTTCAACCGGTCGATCTTGCCCTCCAGCGCGGCGTCGGTGAGGACCTTCGTCGTCTCCTGGAAGGAGGCCGCTGACAAGAACGAGTCCGTGTTCAGCGAGGCCTTGGTGATCCCGAGAATGATCTCCTCGGCCTGCGCGGTCTCGCCGCCCGCATCCGCGACGGCCTGGTTGATCTTCGCGTACTCGTAGCGGTCGACGAACTGACCCGGCAGCAGGTCGGTGTCGCCCTTCTGGTCGACCCGGACCTTCTTCATCATCTGCCGCACGATCAGCTCGATGTGCTTGTCGTTGATGTCCACACCCTGGGACTTGTAGACCTCCTGGACCTCACGGACCAGGTAGAGCTCGGTCTCCGTCCGGTTACGGATGGCCAGCAGCTCGTGCGGGTACAGCGACCCCTCGTTGAGCTGAGTACCCGGCTCGATCCGCTGCCCCGAGTTCACGAACAGCAGCGTGCGTCGCGGGAACGTGTAGCGATGCTCCTCGCCGCCGTCATCGGTGATGACCACGGTGATCGCCTTGTCGGAGTCCTCGATCGAGACCTTGCCGCCAACCTCGGCGATCTTGGCCAGACCCTTGGGCTTGCGGGCCTCAAACAACTCGACTACACGCGGCAGACCGTGCGTGATGTCCGCGCCAGCGACACCGCCGGTGTGGAAGGTACGCATCGTCAACTGCGTGCCGGGCTCGCCGATCGACTGCGCGGCGATGATCCCCACCGCGTCGCCGATCTGCGCGACCTTCCCGGTGGCCATCGAACGGCCGTAGCAGGCCTGGCAAACGCCGGTCGGCGCCTCGCACTTGAGCACCGAGCGCACGTGGACGTAGACCGGGTTGCCCTTGTCGGTGTCGTCGGCCCACGCCTCATACAGATCGGCCGCCTCGGCCCGGTCGATCTCCTTGCCCTTCTCGACGATCATGCGACCGCGCTTGGTCTTGAGGTCATCGGCCGCGAAGCGCCCGATCAGGTTGTCGTTCGGCTCCCCGGTCGGCCGCAGCTGACGGGTCTCCGGATCGACCTCGAGCTTGGACACCGGCATCTCGATGAAGCCCTCGGTGCCGCAGTCCTCTTGGCGGATGATCACATCCTGCGCGACGTCGACCAGGCGCCGGGTCAGATACCCGGAGTCGGCCGTACGCAGCGCCGTGTCCGCCAGACCCTTACGGGCACCGTGGGTTGAGATGAAGTACTCGAGCACGGTCAGGCCTTCCATGAAGTTGGCCTTGATCGGACGCTCGATGATCTCGCCCTTTGGATTGGCCATCAGCCCTCGCATGCCGGCTAGCTGACGGATCTGCGAGAACGAGCCACGAGCACCTGAGTTGGCCATCATGAAGATGGGGTTCAACTCGTCTAGGTGCGCGTACAGCGCCTCCCCGACCTCATTGGTGGCGCGGTCCCACAGCTTGGTGACCGCGTCATGGCGCTCTTCCTCATCCATCTCACCGTCGCCGTACTGCGCTTCGATGGTGGCGAGCTGATCGTCGTAGCGAGCCAGGATCTCCGGCTTGCTCGGCGGCGTCTGCACATCGTTCTTGGAGATCGTCACCCCCGCCTGGGTGGCGTAGTGGAAGCCGATGTCCTTGAACGCGTCGAGCACCAGCGAGATCGTCGAGGCCCCGTAGGCCTGGATCAGATCGTCGACCAGCTTGGTCGTGTCCTTCTTCTTCATCGACCGGTTGACGAACTCGTACAGGCTGGGATCGAAGTCCTCGCCAATCGCCTCCGAGATCGCCCGCTCGATCTTGTCGTTGTAGATGATCCGTCCCACTGTCGTCAGCAGGTGACCGCCCTCACGCCCGAGCGGGCGATACTCCGCCAGGTCGTGCAGCTTGACCACGCCGTGCTCGTAGGACCACTCCGCCTCTTGAGCGGTGCGATACACGTGCGGGCGCGGCTCGTGGGTGGCCGGGTCGATCTTCGCCAGCTCGCTGCCATCCGGCCCGTAGGTCAGGTAGTAGGCACCGAGGACCATGTCCTGTGAGGGCGTAGCCAGCGGCGCGCCGTGAGCCGGCGAGAGGATGTTGTTGGCGGACAGCATCAGGATCCGCGCCTCGGCCTGGGCCTCAGCCGACAGCGGCAGATGGACCGCCATCTGGTCGCCGTCGAAGTCAGCGTTGAATGCGTGACAGACGAGCGGGTGGACCTGGATGGCCTTGCCTTCGACCAGCACGGGCTCGAACGCCTGGATGCCCAAGCGGTGCAGTGTCGGTGCGCGGTTGAGCAGCACCGGATGCTCGTGGATGACCTCCTCGAGCACGTCCCACACCTCGGGGATCATCGAGTCGACCATCTTCTTGGCCGCCTTGATGTTCTGCGCAGACTTGCGCTCGACCAGGCGGGCCATGATGAACGGCTTGAACAGCTCGAGCGCCATCAGCTTCGGCAGACCGCATTGGTGCAGCCGCAGCGACGGACCCGACACGATCACCGAACGACCCGAGTAGTCGACCCGCTTTCCGAGCAGGTTCTGGCGGAACCGGCCCTGCTTGCCCTTGAGCATGTCGCTCAGCGACTTGAGCGGACGGTTGCCCGGTCCGGTCACCGGACGACCGCGGCGGCCGTTGTCGAACAGCGCGTCGACGGCCTCCTGGAGCATCCGCTTCTCGTTGTTGACGATGATCTCGGGGGCGCCGAGGTCCAGCAGCCGCTTCAGCCGGTTGTTGCGGTTGATGACGCGGCGGTAGAGATCGTTGAGGTCAGAGGTGGCAAAGCGTCCACCGTCGAGCTGAACCATCGGGCGCAGCTCCGGCGGAATCACCGGCACGGCCTCGAGGATCATCATCTCCGGCTTGTTGCCGGAGGAGATGAAGGCCGAGACGACCTTCAGCCGCTTGACCGCGCGAGCCTGCTTCTGACCCTTGGCCGTCTTGACCTGATCCTGCAGATCCTCGGCCTCGGCGTCGAGGTCGACCTGCTGGAGCAGGTCACGCACTGCCTCGGCGCCCATCCCGCCGCGGAAGTACTCGCCGAAGCCGTAGGGAGAACCGAATCGGTCCTTGAGCTCCCGAAATGTGGTCTCGTCGTTGATGACGTCCTTGGGCTTCATCGTCTTGAACAGCTCCCACACCTGACGCATGCGCTCCGCAGCGTCCTCGATGTAGGCCTCTGTGTCGTCGATGTCGGCCTGGAAGCTCTTACGCAGCTCCTTGAGCAGCTTCTCGCGCTCCTCATCGGAGATCTTCGCCACGTTGACCTCGAGCGTCTCGGCCCACAGGTGGTCCTCGTCAGAGAAGTCACGGCCAGTCTTGGCGTTCTGCAGGAAGGTCTCGCGCCGGGCCAGGGACTCCTTGAGCTCCAGGACGCGCTCCTCCTTCTCGGCGGCATAGGCATCCAGCACCTTGTTGACCTCGCCCTCGAGCGACTCAACGTCGCGTGCGCGGGCCTCGTCGTCGACCCAGGTGACCATCGAAGCGGCGAAGTACAGGACCTTCTCGAGCTCCTTGGGGGCCATGTCGAGCAGATAGCCGATCCGGCTGGGTACGCCCTTGAAGAACCAGATGTGGCTGACCGGCGCGGCGAGGTCGATGTGGCCCATCCGCTCACGGCGGACCTTGGACCGCGTCACCTCGACGCCGCAGCGCTCGCAGACGATGCCCTTGTAGCGGACGCGCTTGTACTTGCCGCAGTAGCACTCCCAGTCCTTGGTCGGACCGAAGATGCGCTCGCAGAACAGCCCGTCCTTCTCCGGCTTCAGCGTGCGGTAGTTGATGGTCTCCGGCTTCGTGACCTCGCCCGAGCTCCAAGCACGAATCTGCTTGGACGAGGCGAGGCCGATCTCGATTGCGTCGAAGTTATTGATGTCGATCAAAGTGATTCCTTACTGACTTGAAGATCTGTGGGGTGAGGGGACTGAGAGCCGCAGGCTCTACTTCTCAGCCTCCTCTGTGACGCCCTCGGCGTCGCCGGCATCGATGTCCGCCTCGAGCATCGGGTCGACGTCGGTGGCGAAGTCCTCCGCTTCCAATTCCTCGCCGGATTCCAGACTGGGATCTTCGACCTCGGTCTCCTCCTCGGAGGCCTCGACCGTCTCGCCCACATGCTCGGTGGCCTCGTCAGCCGCTCCATCGGTGGTCAAACCGTCCGCGGCGCGAACACCGCTGAGGTCGATCCCCAGCTCCTCGGCCGCGCGCAGGAGGTCGTCGTCCTCCTCACGCATCTCGGCCCGCTCACCTTCCTCGGAGACGACGTTGACGTCGAGCGCCAGCGACTGCATCTCCTTGAGCAGGACCTTGAACGACTCGGGAATCGAGGGCTCGGCGATGTTCTCGCCCTTGACGATGGCCTCGTAGGCCTTGACCCGCCCGACGGTGTCGTCGGACTTGATGGTCAGCATCTCCTGCAGCGTGTACGCGGCGCCGTAGGCTTCGAGCGCCCACACCTCCATCTCGCCGAAGCGCTGACCGCCGAACTGTGCCTTGCCGCCCAGCGGCTGCTGAGTGACCAATGAGTACGGGCCGGTGGACCGGGCGTGGATCTTGTCATCGACGAGGTGGAGCAGCTTCAGGATGTACATGTAGCCGACGGTGACCTGCTGCTCGAACGGCTCACCGGAGCGACCGTTGAACAGCGTCACCTTGCCCGAGGCCTGCTCGCCTGCGCGCCGGTTCTTGTCGACGTCCATCCGGATGTTGCCCTGGTGCTCGTCCTGCCAACGCACCAACGCCTCGTCGACGTCCGCCACGGTGGCGCCGTCGAATACCGGCGTGGAGACGTAGACCTTGCCGGGGCGACCGTCGGGGCGTCGACCGCCGTTGGTGGCGATCTTGCGGGCCTCGGACCCGTCCTCGTACCAGCCCTGAGCGGCAACCCAGCCGAGATGGGTCTCGAGGATCTGCCCGAGGTTCATCCGGCTCGGCACGCCGAGCGGGTTGAGGATCACGTCGACAGGAGTGCCGTCCTCAAGGAACGGCATGTCCTGGACATCGACGATCTTCGAGATGACGCCCTTGTTGCCGTGGCGCCCCGCGAGCTTGTCGCCCTCGGAGATCTTGCGCTTCTTGGCCACGAACACACGGACCAGGTCGTTGACTCCAGGCGGCAGGTCGTCGCCCTCGTCGCGGCTGAAGGTCTTGACGTCGATGACGACGCCGCCCTCGCCGTGGGGCACCTTCAGCGAGGTATCCCGGACCTCACGCGCCTTCTCCTTGAAGATCGCGCGGATCAGCTTCTCCTCGGCCGTCAGTTCGGTCTCGCCCTTGGGCGTGACCTTGCCGACCAGCAGGTCGCCTGACTGGACCTCGGCGCCGATGCGGACGATGCCGCGGTCGTCGAGGTTACGCAGCGACTCCTCCGAGCGATTCGGGATATCACGGGTGATCTCCTCGTCGCCGAGCTTGGTCGTGCGGGCGTCGATCTCATACTCCTCGATGTGAATCGAGGTGAGCTCGTCGTCCTGGACCAGGCGCTGGGACAGGATGATCGCGTCCTCGAAGTTGTAACCCTCCCAGGACATGAAGGCGACCAGCAGGTTCTTGCCGAGCGCCATCTCGCCGGAGTCGGTGGCCGAGCCGTCGGCCAGCACCTCGCCCGCTTGGACCGTGGTGCCGACGTTGACGATCGGCTTCTGGTGGATCAGCGTGCCCTGGTTTGAGCGCATGAACTTCTGGAGCTCGTACTCGTCGTGCTTGCCGTCCTTGGTCTCGATCCCGATCTGCTCGGCATCGACATAGGCGACCTTTCCGCTGTTCCTGGCGATGACGATGTCACCCGTGTCGACCGCAGCACGGCGCTCCATCCCCGTCCCGACCAACGGCGCGTCGGTGACCAGCAGCGGCACAGCCTGCGCCTGCATGTTCGAGCCCATCAGCGCGCGGTTGGCGTCGTCGTGCTCGAGGAACGGGATCATCGCTGTGGTGACCGACCAGATCTGCTCCGGCGAGACATCGATCAGATCCACCTCGTCGGGGGTGACCGTGACGTACTGGCCGGCCTGGGTGCGGCAGAGAATCTCCTCGCCGGCCAGGCGACCGGCGCTGTCAAGCGGCGTGTTGGCCTGAGCGATCAGGCGCTCCTCCTCCTGCGTGGCGTCCAGGTGCAGGATCTCGTCGGTGACCTTGCCGTTCTTGACGACGCGGTAGGGGGTGGTGACGAAACCGTGCTCGGAGATCTCCGCGTAGGAGGACAGCGAGCCGATCAGTCCGATGTTCGGACCCTCAGGGGTCTCGATCGGACACATGCGGCCGTAGTGGGTCGGGTGGACGTCGCGCACCTCGATCGGGGCGCGCTCGCGGGTCAGACCGCCGGCCCCCAGGGCGCTCAGCCGCCGCCGGTGCCTGAGCCCGGCGAGTGAATTGGTCTGGTCCATGAATTGCGACAGCTGGCTGGACCCGAAGAACTCCTTCAGCGCCGCCACGACGGGACGGATGTTGACGATCGTCTGCGGGGTGATCGTGTCGGCATCCTCGGTGGTGAGGCGCTCGCGCACGACCCGCTCCATCCGGTAGAGGCCGATCCGGAAGGCCTCCTGGATCAGCTCGCCCACCGTACGCAGGCGGCGGTTGCCGAAGTGCTCGTACTCGTCGAGGTGATCCTGGATCGGCTCACGCGGCATCGAAACCGCCTCAGCGGCGAAGTCCTTGATGTCCTCGCCCGGGTCCTCGGGCATCCCGAGGCGCCTGGGCAGCGAGACGAGCTCCTTGACCAGAGCGATGATGTCGTCGTGGGTCAGGGTGCGGGTCTCGAGATCGATGTCCAGTCCGAGCCGCGAGTTCAGCTTGTACCGGCCGACTCGCGTCAAGTCGTAACGCTTGGGATCGAAGAACAGCTGGTTGAGGAGTGCCTTGGCGGCGTCGATCGAGGGCGGCTCGCCCGGACGCTGCTTCTTGAACAGCTCGATCAGCGCGCCCTCCTCGCTGCGGGTCGCCTCGGTGTCGGCGTCGAGCGTCAGGCGGATGTAGAGCGAGTTGTCGAACAGGTTGAGGATCTCCTCGTCCGACGCGTAGCCCATCGCGCGCAGGAGCACCGTCACGGGCAGCTTGCGCTTGCGGTCGATGCGGACGTAGACCCGTCCCTTCTTGTCAACCTCGAGCTCGAGCCAGGAACCGCGCGCGGGCATCAGGTTCGCAATGAAGACCTGCTTCTCACGATCCTTGGGCTCCATCACGTACGCGCCGGGGGAGCGGACAAGCTGGGTGACGACGACGCGCTCGGTGCCGTTGATGATGAACGTGCCGCGGTCGGTCATCCACGGAAAGTCGCCCATGAACACCGACTGCTCACGTATCTCACCCGTCTCCCGATTGATGAACGCAACCGTGACCGTGAGCGGGCGGGCGTAGGTCAGGTCCTTCTCGCGACACTGCTCGAGGTTGGCCACCGGCTCATCGAACGTGAACTCGCCGAACTGCACGGCGAGGTTTCCGGTGTAGTCCTCAATCGGGGAAATGTCGTCGATGGTCTCTCGCAGGCCACCGCCGTCCGGGTCGGTCAGCCAAGTGAACGACCGGCGCTGGATATCAATCAAATTCGGGACTTCAAGAACCTTGTTCAGACGCGCGAAACTCCGGCGCGTCCGGGGGGCGTGAGCGGTTGCCAAGACGGCGACTCCTCGGGCGTTCGAGAGGGAGGCAGAGAAACGCTCTCCGCGCGAGCCGAAACTCCCGCTGACGGAGGCCTCGACTCACATGGAGCGCGACCAGCAAAGATAGCACACGGCATTGCTGCCCTGTGGAGGACCGCTCAGCTCTCACGGACCCCGCCCTCGACGACCGCGTATGTGGCGCGGTGCCGTGTGATTTGGGCGGCTACGGCTATTGGCTGACCGGGTGAAGTGTAGGGGGTAATCCGGCGAGGAGCAAGCCGGGCAACCTCAACGGCGCCGGCCGGCTGGCGGGCGCTGGACGATCCGAGGCAGCTTTCCTGGGCGCACCGGCTACCTCGCCTCGGCATCTCCGGCGCACTCACCTACTCGGCGAGGACCGATGCCGGGAGCAACTACTCAGACTCGGTGATTACCACCTTCGTCTCCAGCTGGGTCGTGTCGGCTGGCTTCGCGGGCGACACAGGCCACCTCCCCACGCGCTCCTCCCCCTGCACGACGACCGTAGGGCCGTGACTCCGGGAGCCAAGCCGAGCAGGTAGTCCGCGCGGCCCGCGTTCGCGCCCGTGAACGCTACGGTGCCCAGCCGTGGCCTCACCAGGAGATCCCGCTGTCCGGCGGCTAGTGCTGATCGTGGGAGCGGTGGTGTTCGTGGACACCATGTTCTACGCCGCGATCGCCCCGTTGCTGCCTGCCCTCTCCCACGAGTTACGGCTCTCCAAGCTGTCGGCCGGGCTGCTGACCGCAAGCTATCCCCTCGGAACCCTGGTCGGATCGGTCCCCGGCGGAGTGCTGGCGGCGCGCGCGGGGCCCAAGCTGACGGTCTGCGCGGGTCTGGCGCTGCTCGCCGCTTCAACGCTCGCCTTCGGATTTCTCCACACGGCGGCCGCGCTGGACATCGCCCGCTTCGTCGAGGGTCTAGGCGGAGCTTGCTCTTGGGCCGGCGGACTGGCCTGGATCGTTGCCGAGTCACCGCCCGAGCGCCGCGGCGCCCTGATGGGTTCGGCTCTGGGCGCGGCAATCGGAGGGGCGCTGTTCGGGCCGGTGATCGGCACGCTCGCCAACGCCGTCGGGCGCGGCGCTGCGTTCAGCGGCGTGGTGGTGGTCGCGGTGCTGCTGATCGACCGGGCGCGCCGCCTGCACTCGTCGCACGTGGGGTCCGACCAAGGTGTGCGCGCGCTGATCGACGCCCGCCACAGCCGGGCGCTGGTGGCGGGTATGTGGCTGGTGGCTCTCCCGGCCGTGGCCTCCGGTTTGATCAACGTGCTCGGACCGCTCCGGCTTCACCGCTTCGGCGCCGGGGCGGCAGCGATCGGCGCCGTGTTCCTGGTCGCGGCCGTGGTTGAAGGGACGATCAGCCCGATCCTCGGCCGGGTATCAGACCGCCGCGGCCGGCTCCTCCCGCTGCGCTTCGGCCTGCTTGCGGCGACCGGCCTCCTGTTGTGCTTCACGCTGCCTACGAGTGCTCTCCTACTCGGCCTCGTGATGGTGGCCGTGTCCGCGGCCCTGGGAGCGTTCTGGGCGCCGGCGATGGCGATGCTCTCCGACGCCGCGGAGGCCCGGAGCCTCGATCAGGGCCTGGCCGCGGCGCTGATCAACCTGGCCTGGGCGGGCGGGCAGATCGCGGGGTCCGGAGCGGGCGGCGCGCTGGCCAAGGCCACGGGCGACGGGGTGCCGATCATCTGCGTCGCCGCACTGTGCGCGTTCTCCCTCTTGGCCATCCTTCGCCAACCCGAGACGGCCGAGGTCCACTGAGGTGCGCCTCGCCGGTGGCGGTGGGGTGCCTTTGGATGTTTGTTCCGCATACGGACACTAAGGCCCAAACACCCCGGTCGGGTTAACGCAGAACGGGCGCCCGCGTCGGCGAGCGCCCGTTCATTCAAGAGGTCACGCTGGTGAGCGGCCGAGCTACTTCATCTCGACGCTGCCACCAGCCTCCTCGAGGTCGGCCTTGAGCTTCTCGGCCTCCTCCTTGTCGACGCCCTCCTTGACTGGTTTGGGGGCCTCGTCGACGAGCGCCTTGGCTTCCTTCAGACCAAGGCCGGTCGCGGCACGCACGACCTTGATGACCTGGATCTTCTTGTCGCCCGCGGCGGTCAGGATCACGTCGAAGGCAGACTGCTCTTCGGCGGCCTCGCCGCCACCGTCGCCGCCGCCCGTCCCGGCAGCGGGAGCTGCTGCTGCCACCGCGGTCGCCGAGACGCCGAAGGCCTCCTCGAGGGCCTTGATTCGCTCCGAGAGCTCAAGCACGGAAATCTGCTTGAGCTCGTCAATCCATTCTTGTGTGCTGGCCATGGTTCCTCCTTATGCGTCGGACGGTTCCGCGTCCGGCGCGGCTTCCGCTTCAGATTTGGTTTCAGTTTCAGGTTGTTCGGGGGTTGCTTCGGGCTCGGGTTGCGCGGCGGCCTCGGTCTCGGGCTCGGGCGCGGCATCGGACTCAGGCACGGCCTCAGCGGCACCCTCTGGCTCGGGAGCAGCCGCAGGCTCCTCCGCAGGGGCCTCCGGCTCAGGGGCCGCGGCAGCCTCAGCGGCCTCAGCCTCAGCCTCGGGCTCCGGCGCAGCGTCAGCGGCCTCGGGCTCCGGCGCGGCGTCAGCGGCCTCGGGCTCCGGCGCAGCCTCCGCAGCCTCGGGCTCCGGCGCCGCCTCAGCGGCCTCGGGCTCCGGCGCCGCCTCGGGCGCCGTCCCGCTGACCAGGCCCTGATCGGCGATCGCCTGCAGCTGAATCGCGATCCCCGCGATCAGCGCGTTGAGGCCACGGACGAGTCCGCTCAGCGGTGCCGCGATCGTGCCAACAAGCTGGGCGTTCAAGACGTCACGTGACGGCAGACGCGCGATCGACCGGACGTCGTCGGCAGTCAGCGTGGTCCCGTTCATCAGCCCACCCTTGAACTCCAGGATGTTCAGCGCGCGAGCGGCATCGTTGAGCGCCTTGGCCGCCAGTGCGGCGTCGCCGTTGACCATGGCCAGAGCCGTCGGACCCTCCATCATCGGCTTGAGCGCCTCCGCGCCCGCCTGGTCTGCGGCTCGCTCGGAGAGCGAGTTCTTGACTACCCTGAGCTTGGTGTCGGCGAGACGAAGCTGCGCGCGGAGCTCGGCTGCCTGAGTGACCGTCAGGCCGCGGTAGTCGACGGCGAAAATCGCCTCGGCGCCCTCGATCTGCTGGGCGATCTCATCTACGACTGCTGATTTCTGGTCTCGGTTCATGGTCCTCTCTAACAGCAACGCCCACACAATGGCGGGCGTCGAGATCGGGCCTCACGGCCCGGGGTTTCGAGGCTCCGCCTGCTCCGGTCTTACACTGCTGCCGCCGGAGGTCTTGGGCTGGGCTCTTTGAAGTTCGCGTCCTCAGTCTACGCGGCTACTGGCTCCTCGATGATGTCCCGGGTCCGTGATGGATCCACCTTGACCCCCGGGCCCATCGTCGTCGCGACGGTGACCGTGCGCAGGTAGCGCCCCTTCGCCGCCGAGGGCTTGGCGCGGATCAACTCTTCGATTACGGCCGCGTAGTTCTCGAGCAGACGCTGCTCGTCGAAGTCGCGCTTGCCGATGACGAGGTGGACGATCGCGTTGCGATCGGTCCGGTACTCGATCTTCCCGGCCTTGGACTCCTCAACCGCGCGGGCGACATCCATCGTCACCGTCCCGACCTTCGGGTTGGGCATCTTCCCCGAGGGACCGAGGATGCGGCCCAGACGGCCGACCACCGGCATCAGGTCGGGAGTGGCGATCGCGACGTCAAAGTCGTCGAAGCCCTCCTGGATCTTCGCGGCGAGATCCTCGGCGCCGACGATGTCCGCGCCGGCGTCCTCGGCCTCACGGGCCTTGTCCCCCTGCGCGAAGACCGCAACCTTGACGTTCTTACCGAGGCCGTTTGGCAGCGCGATCGTCCCGCGCAGCTGCTCGTCCGCGTGACGAACATTCAGGCCGGTGCGAACGTGAACCTCGACCGACTCGTTGAACTTCACGCGGCTGAGCTGCTTGACCAGCGAGATCGCCTCGCCGGGCTGATACTCACGCTCACGATCGAAGCGCTGCTTGGCGTCGTCGTAGGTCTTTCCGTGCTTTGACATCTAGTGCTCCATTCCAAAAATGGCCTGGCAGTCGAGCGGCCTCCGAGAGCGCCGCACTAGACCACCTCCACACCCATCGACCGGGCCGTGCCGGCGATGATCTTCGCAGCGGCGTCCACGTCGTTGGCGTTCAGATCCTTCATCTTCTTCTCCGCGATCTGTCGCAGCTGATCCTGCGTGATCCTCCCGACCTTGTCGCGATTGGGTTCCGAGGACCCCTTATCGAGCGACAGGGCCTGCTTGATCAGGACGGCTGCCGGAGGGCTCTTTGTGACAAAGGTGAACGAGCGATCCTCGTAGACGGTAATAACGACCGGGATCACCGTTCCGGTGTCGCTCTGCGTCTGAGCGTTGAACGCCTTGACGAACTCCATGATGTTGACGCCGTGCTGGCCCAGCGCGGGACCGACCGGCGGAGCCGGGCTGGCCTGGCCGCCAACGGCCTGGAGCTTGATCTCTGTCAGTACTTTCTTTGCCATCAGATCTTCTTCACCTGGTCAAAGCCGACCTCGACCGGAGTCTCACGACCGAAGATGGAGACAAGCACCTTGAGGCGCTGCGCGTCTTCGTTGACCTCGGAGATCTCTCCGGAGAAGTCTGACAGGGGCCCGGAGATCACCTTGATCTGCTCACCGATCGAGAACTGGGCGCGGCTGCGCGGACGCTCGGCGGTCTCCTGGTGCAGCAGGCGATCGACTTCGGCCTGCGTGAGTGGAACCGGCTCATTGGACGCGCCGACGAACCCGGTCACCCCCGGGGTTCCCTTGACGAGCGACCACGAGTCCTCGTTGAGATCCATGTTGACGAGCACGTAGCCCGGCATGGTCCGCTTCTCGACCGTGATTTTCTGGTTGTCCTTCATCTCCGACACGGACTCGGTCGGCACGACGATCTGTCGGACCGCGCGCTGCTGTCCCAAGGACACGACACGATGCTCGAGGTTGTGCTTGACCTTGTTCTCATGGCCTGAATATGTATTGACGACGTACCAGCGAAACATGTGTTGTCTTCTACTTGAAGTTGCCCGTCAGGATGTAGTTCATGACTTTCCCAGCGAGAAAGTCAGCGACGCCGAGAAACGCGCCGGCCACGATCACAAAACCGATCACGACCCCGGTGGCCTGCATCACCTGCCGGCGGTCCGGCCACTGTACCCGCTGGAGCTCGCGCCAGCTTCCCTGCACAAACGTCACCAAGCGACTTCCGGGATTCGGGCGGCGTCCCGCTACGGCTGTCGAAGGGCTCGGATGGGCCTCCTCCTCGTCCGGCGCGCCCTCCTGCGCAGCTTCAAGTTCGAGCTCCGCCTCGTCGGCAGCGGCATCCTCCGGCTCGGACAGCTCCGGCCGGCCGAGCGCCAGCTGCGCCTCGGCCAGCTCTACATCCGGGGAGGCGTGCTCGATCGGATCGGGTGCGGCTTCGGCGTCGACCCGCGACGGGGCGCCAACGGGCGCACCTTGAGGCCGGCGCGCGCGCCGTTCCTTAGCTTTCTTGCGGTTGCGAGCCACGCGGGCGCTCCGGTCGGCTAGCGCGTCTCGCGGTGCGCGGTATGGCACCTACACCAGCGGCAGTACTTGCGCAGCTGGAGTCGCTCCGGGTTGTTCCGCTTGCTCTTATTCGTCTGGTAATTCCGGCGCTTGCACTCTTCGCACGCGAGAGTGGCGGCGATCCGGACGTCTCCACGGGCCATCTAGACGCTTCCCGTAAGTGGTGATCAGGACTGCGGCTCCGGCTGCGGGCGTGTCAACGAACGCCGCCGGGCGCCGGATTTGAGTGTAGCTATTCCGCCAGCAGGGCGGGCGAGAGCTCCAGCTGCAGCCAGCGCTCTGCACGCAGCACGGTGATGCTGACCGGACGGCCAATTGCCTCCTCGCCCATCGCGCGCTGGATGTCGTCCACGCGTTCCACGTTGCGGTCACCCAGCTCGACGATCAGATCCTCGGCCCGCAATCCAGCGCGCTCGGCCGGGCTACCAGCCGCCACCTCGATGATCTCGACCCCGCTCGTGCGCCCTACCCGGATTCGGGCGTGCGGTGGCAGCGGCCGCGGACCGCCGGCGATCCCGATGTAGGCGCGACGCACCCGGCCGTGACGCATCAGCGCCGCGATGATGTGGCGCGTGGCGGCGTTGATCGGCACGGCCAGCCCCAGCCCGACTCCGGCGACGGCCGTGTTCACCCCGATCACCCGAGCCGAGCTGTCAACCAGCGCACCGCCTGAGTTGCCTGGATTCAGTGCCGCGTCCGTCTGAATCACGTTGTCGATGTAGCGCACGGTTCGTCCGGCCCGAGCCGGAAGCGAACGTCCGAGGGCCGATACCACCCCGGCCGTAACCGAGCCGGCAAAGCCGTTCGGGTTGCCGATCGCCACCACGAGCTGACCGACCCGGAGCTGCTCGGCCTCACCGAGGGTCGCAGGGGTCAGCTCGCCGTCCTCCGCGCGCAGCACCGCCAGGTCGGACAGGCTGTCGAGTCCCACCACTGAAAACCCCAGCTGACGGCCGTCCACGAACGCGGCTTGGCCACTGCGTCCCGGTCCAGCCACGACGTGGGCGGAGGTGAGAAGGAAGCCATCAGGGGTGAGCGCCACCGCGCTCCCCGCCCCCGCGGGCACCTTACCGCCGCGCCCGCGCCGCATCACGCGCAGGTTTGCCACCGAGGGCGCCAGGCGCTCGGCGACATCGACGACGACTCGGGAGTAGGCGTCCATCGCCTCGGCCTCGTTGACCTCGACGCCGGCCTCACGGATGTCAGCGGTCGCAGTCACGCTCGTCCTCAGAACTCGACCGAGATCGCTCGCTCATCGATGCCGCGGACGATCAGCAGCTCAAGCCGTCGCTGCTCACGCGCGCCGTCGAGTGCCTCGTAGAGGACATCCACGCGATCCAGCGGGCGCTCGGCCGCCTGCACGATCAGGTCCCCACGCTGGAGGCCCGCCCGGTCGGCTGGGCTGCCCTCCTCGACCGCGCGGATCAGCACGCCCTCTCGCTCCGGCAAACCGACCGCACGTCGCAGGCGACGCGCCACACGCGGTGGGGCGACCGCGACGCCGAGACGCACCCGCTTGGGCGCCTCACCGCGCGCCAGTCCCTCAACGCGCTCACGCAGCAGCGCATCCGCCGGCACCGCGAGGATCAGGCCGCCATCCACCCGAACTGAGTTGATCCCTAACAGTGCACCGCCGGCCGCGATCACTGGGCCGCCCGACGAACCGCGAGGCAGTGGAGCGGTGTGCTCGATTGCGCCCGTGATCCGCCGCCCGCGCGGGCCGCGGAAGCTGCGAGCAGCCGAGGAGATGAAACCTGGAGTGACCCGGAGGCCCCGGCCGCCGGGGTTACCGAGGGCGAACACCGCCTGGCCGATCTCCGGCGCCTGCCCCCCCTCTGGCCACTGCACCGGCTCGAGCTCGCCGGTGTCGACCTCGATCACCGCTACGTCCAGGTCCGCATCTGACCCGGCTACGCGCCCGGTCTCGGTGCGACCGTCGCTGAAGCTGACCATGACCTCGTCGTGGCGCAGGTTGTGAGCGCTGGTCAAGACGCTTCCTGGTGCGAACACGAACCCCGAACCGACTCCCCACCCGCGGCCGAGTCCAACCACTGCGTCCCCGGGCCGGCGGGCAGCGTGCTGCAACCCGGTCTGAATCTCTTCCAGTAGCGCCATCGAGCATCCTCTTTCAACTTGTTACTTGCGAATTGCAAGTCGCTACTCTAGCGCAGGTGACAACGCGTACGATCCTTTCGACCATGCGCCCATTGGGAGCCTCAGATCCGCAGTCCGACGACGACGGCCGCTCGGCCCTGGCCGACGCACTCGCCACGGTGGGTGACCGCTGGACGCTCCTGTTGGTCGCCGCGCTGCTTGACGGCCCGCGGCGCTTCGGCGAGCTCCAGGAGGAGCTTCCGGGGATTGCCCCCAACGTCCTCACCCAACGCCTCCGTCAGCTCGAGCGAAATGCACTTGTCGTCACGCGGGCGTACTCGGAGCGCCCGCCCCGATTCGTCTACGAACTGAGCGCCGCCGGACGTGAGCTGGCCGGCGCGCTGCGCCTGCTGGCGGGATGGGGCGCGCGCAACGCGGAGGACCCAGCCACGCCCCGGCACGCCGTCTGCGGGACGCCGATGGAGGCGCGGTGGTGGTGTCCGAGCTGCGAGCGACCCGTGTCCGAGGACGAGGGCGAGGAACTGCACTTCGCCTGACCCGGGGCGCCGGGCGAGCCCCGGCGGCCGCGCGAGGCCGGGGCGGCCGGGCGAAGCCGGGCGAGGCCGGGAGGGCCTGGGCGGCCGCGCGGTCCGGCTCCTAGCCAGAGGCGCAACCAGCGCGTCGATGGTCCACGGGAAACGGCAGGTCGGCGATCAGCGCAGTCTGCACGTATTCGTTCTCCAGCGCCGCGCCCGAACCGGGTGCGAGCTGTTCGCCCACCGATCGCAGCGCCGTCCGGGAGCGGTCGGGCACGACCCACGGAGCAATGGCGAGGAACGATCGCTGCAGCCCGGCGTAGCGGCGGAACATCGACTGGTCCTCACCCGGGACGAACTGTCGGTTGCCGATATAGGCGCACCCCGGTCCGCGAGCACCGCCGCGCTGCGTGATCGCGCTCTGCCCGTCGAAGACGAGATCGGCGAGGTTGCCGACCATCATCGCCGTGACGTTGTAGGCGAAATGGACACCCGGGTCCTGGACCGAGCGGTAGGTGGAGCTCATCCATGAGAGCGGCTGCCACTTCTCGATCTGATTGCCGTCGGGGCCGGTCCACGCGCCGGGATTGGCCTCGTCCTGGATCACGACATTCGCCCCGAGCCGGTCCAGGCAGCGCATGTAGTAAGCGGCGGTGTCGCTGCACGGGTCCACTCGGGGCGGCGGTGAGCCGTAGACGAAGGCCGGGAGGCTGGTGGCGATGCCAAGTCGCGCATGCGTGCCCGGCAGTGTGAAGGGGCGGAGGTTGGCCCTCGCTGCCGGACCATGCGAGGGTCCGGGCGCCAGGCCGAGGAACATTTCGATCGACGTCAGCGGCACCTTCTGATTGGAGGCGACCGCGTTGCGCAGGACGTCCGGCCCACTCGCGCGGACGTCGTGCGGGCCCCAGATCAGCGCCTCGTTGTGAACTGCGGTCCCGCTCGCCACATACACCGAGGTCGGTCGCGGCCTGAGCTCGGGGTCCGAGAACGAGGCGAGATCTCCCGCACCTCGGGACTGCCGGAATGGCGCCACGTCGGCCGAGCCGATCATGTAGAGGTGGTAGCGCTTGGCCAGCGCCGAAAACGTTCCCATGAAGCTGCGAACGATCGTGTCGGTGGCGGCGACGAATGTCTGACTCTGGCCGCCCAGGGCGGGGAAGCGGCGCCGATAGTGGGCCAGTGGCGCCGCGTAGGCCGCCTTCAGCTCCGAAAGCGCTCCGAGCGTCCCACAAGGACCCTGAGGTGCGCAGCCCACCGCTCCGCGCCGCGCGAACAGGCGGCGGGCCACGGCCCCGCGCGAGCCGAGGGCGAGCGTGGCCAGGCCGATGTCCTCGTTGAACACCACCACGTTGGGGCGCCCGCGGGCCAGATAGGGGAGGACATAGCGACGGAGCATGCAGTCGATCGCGGTCCGGAAGCTTCGGTAGCTCGCCACGTTGGCCCCCTCCTGCCGGTACTGCATCGCGAATATCCGCGGCGCACCCGGGCGCGGATCAAGCGAGATCACGGGCGGTGGACTCCGGTGTCCCGTGACCTGCGCGCAGCGCGGCGGCGCGGTAGCTGCGGCCCCGGCGGGCACGATGCTGGCGAGCAGGATCCCGACCGCGACGACGATCACTGCGATCACGCTGTGCAAGTAACGGGTGAGACCCAAGAGAACGCGCAGCCTGGCAGATTGCCCTCCGCACCGCCAGAATGGTCGGCTCCCACTCCCGGAAGGAGTCCCTCATCTCACCCTCCCGTATCTCCCGCCGCACGCTGATCGGCAGCGCGGCCACGGCGGCCGGCGCCGCAGCGCTGCCAACCGCCGCGGCCGCCGCGCGGCAGCGGCGCACGGCGCCGCCCAGCCTCTCGGCCGATGTCGTGGTCGTCGGAGCCGGGCTCTCAGGCCTCATGGCCGCACGTAAGATCGTGGCCGCGGGGCGGTCGGTGATCGTGCTCGAGGCACGCGACCGCGTCGGCGGCCGGACGCTCAACCACTCGCTCGGCGGGGGCAAGGTGGTGGAGGTCGGAGGCCAGTGGATCGGCCCAACCCAGGACCACCTCGCCGCGCTGGCCCGTGAGCTCGGAGTGGCCACCTACAAGACCTACAACGACGGCAACTACCTGTTCTACGAAACGGGAAAGCTGACGCCATATACCCCAACCGGACCGTTCGGCGCGGTGCCGCCCGACCTCACGGCCGCGGCCCAGCTGTTCGTCCTGATCCAGAAGCTTGACGCGATGGCTCTGACGGTCCCGCTTGACGCGCCGTGGACCGCGCCCGACGCCTGGGACTGGGACGGTCAAACAGCCGAGACGTTCAAGCGGGCCAGCACCCTCGGCACGGGCGCGCAGAGCCTGCTTGACCTCGGTATCGAGTCGGTGTTCGCATGCGAGCCGCGGGACATCTCGCTGCTGCACGTCCTTTTCTACATCCATTCGGCCGGCAACGAGCGCAATCCAGGAAAGTTTGAGCGCCTGATCAACACCGCCGGCGGAGCCCAGGAAAGTCGGTTCGTCGGAGGTTCCCAGCTGGTATCGATCCGGATGGCGAGAGCGCTGGGCAAACGGGTGCGGCTCTCCCAGCCGGTGAGGCGCATCACTCAGCAGGGTCGGAAGGTCACGGTCTACACCGACCAGCTCACCGTCCACGGCAAGGCGGTGATCGTCACCGGTCCGCCCGCCTTGACCGGGCAGATCCGCTACGAGCCCGACCTCCCGGCCGCGCGGGCGCAGCTGATCCAGCGCTTCCCCCAGGGATCCGCGATCAAGGTGGAGGCGGTGTACCCACGACCGTTCTGGCGTGACGAGGGCCTGGCCGGTCAGGTGACGAGCGATGCCGGGCCGATCAAGCTCACCTTCGACAACTCCCCACCCGACGGTTCTCCGGGTGTCCTGCTCGGCTTCGTCGAAGGGCATGATGCCCGTGTGTTCACCGGTCTCTCGCCTGCCGAGCGCCGGCAGCGGGCGCTGGCCTGCTTCGTGCGCTACTTCGGCGCTCGGGCCGCGAACCCCACGGGCTACATCGAGATGAACTGGTCCAAGGAGCCCTGGACGCGAGGCTGCTACGGGGGCTATACGCCGCCCGGAGTGCTCACCGATTACGGCCCCGCGATTCGCACTCCCGTGGGCCGGATCCATTGGGCCGGGGCAGAGATGTCCGACTACTGGAACGGCTACATGGACGGCGCGGTGCGTTCGGGCGAGCGGGCTGCTCGGGAGACCCTGGCCGAAATCTAATCCTCGCGCGCGCTTTGGACCTGCGCATCCGGAGAGAATCAGCCCATGCTCCGACTGATCGGCCTGGTCGTCTCGATCGGGCTTGCCGACTCACTGAACCCAGGAACGATCGCTCCGGCGCTGTATCTGGCCAGCGGTGAGCAGGCGCGCGCGCGGCTGATTGAGTTCACGCTTGGCGTGCTCGCGGTCTACTTCGTCGGGGGAGCGCTGATCGCTCTCGGGCCAGGCCAGCTGCTGCTGTCATTGGTGCCGAAACCCGACGCAGAAGACCGCCACGTGATCGAGGTCGTGGTCGGCGTGGCAATGCTGGTGGCCTCGGCGCTGCTGTGGCACAACCGCGAGCGCCTCGCCAGACGCCGGATGCCCACCCCCTCGGCGGAAGGCAAGTCCAGCGCGATCCTCGGCGCGACGATCACCGCCGTGGAGCTGCCGACCGCCTTCCCCTACTTCGCGGCGATCGCGGCGATCGTCGGCTCCGGCCTTGATCCGGTGCGCCAGCTCGTGCTGCTGCTGATGTTCAACCTCTGCTTCGTCCTGCCGCTGATCCTGATGGTGGTGGGGCTGACGCTGGCCGGAGACCGCGCGATCGAAGGGCTCAACCGTGGCCGTGAGTTCCTCGAGCGGCGCTGGCCGGTCGTGCTGAGCGTGCTGCTGCTGATCGCCGGTGTGTTCATCGTCCTCCTCGGGGTGACCGCCTTCGCCGGCCGCGGTCACGGACGCGTCGGCCGGTTCTTTCGCCACGTCCACCGTCTGATCCACCCGTGAACGGGTCGGCCACGGTTACATCCGCGGCCCGCCCGGGCATATCCTGCCCGAGATGAGCGAGCCCAGTGGCTTCGAACCCGGACTCATGCAGTCACTCCTCGACGGTCGCTATGTCGAGCTGCGCGAGCGGATCCGGGAGGTCATGAGCCGGGCGGAGTTCGCTCCGGTGACCGCGCTTGCCACCGCCGAATACCGGCGTCAGGTGTTCGACTGGGCCAAGACGCTGGCCGGCGAAGGACTGACGGCGCCCGGATTCCCGAAGGAGTTTGGCGGTGAGGGCGATCCCGGGGCCAATGTGGCCTCATTTGAGACGTTAGGCTTCGGAGACCTTTCGCTGCTGGTCAAATTCGGGGTCCAGTTCGGACTCTGGGGCGGCGCGATCCAGCAGCTGGGAACACAGCGTCATCACGAGCGCTATCTGAAGCCGACGGCGACGCTTGAGCTGCCCGGCTGCTTCGCCATGACCGAAGCCGGCCACGGATCCAACGTCCAGCATCTGCAGACCACCGCGACCTACGACGCCGGCCAACAGGAGTTCGTGATCGAGACGCCGGTCGAGGAGGCGCGCAAGGAGTACATCGGCAACGCCGCGTGCCACGGGCGCATGGCGGCAGTCTTTGCGCAGCTGTTCGTCGATGGAGAGTGTCACGGCGTGCACTGCTTCGCGGTTCCCATCCGCGATGAGCTTGGTCAGGTCTGCGAGGGCGTCCGGATCGAGGACGACGGCGAGAAGATGGGCCTCAACGGTGTCGACAACGGGATCATCTACTTCGAGCAGGTCCGGGTCCCGCGGGAGGCACTGCTCAACCAGTACGGCGACGTCTCCGCCGAGGGCCGTTATTCCAGCCCGATCGAGGACGTCAACAAGCGCTTCTTCACGATGCTTGGCACGCTCGTCCAGGGCCGCGTGTGCATCGCCGCAGCGTCGGTGAGCGCGGCCAAGAGCGCGCTCACCATCGCGGTTCGCTACGGCCTGCGGCGCAAGCAGTTCGGGCCGCCAGACGAGGAGGAGGTGGCGATCCTCGACTACCGCACGCACCAGCGCCGTCTGATGCCGCTGCTGGCCAAGACCTACGGGCTTCACTTCGCCCAGCAGCAGCTCTTGGAGAAGTTCCACGCCGTGATGAGCGCGGATGAACCCACCGATCGCGACCGGCGCGAGCTGGAGTCGCTGGCCGCCGGGCTCAAGGCGACGGCCAGCTGGCACGCGACAGCCACGATTCAGACCTGCCGCGAGTGCTGCGGAGGCGCGGGCTACATGTCGGTGAACCGGTTCGCCGCGCTCAAGGCCGACACGGAAATCTTTACCACCTTCGAGGGTGACAACACCGTTCTGATGATGCTGGCGGCGAAGGGCCTACTGACCGACTACAAGGACCACTTCGGCGATCTCGATCCACGCGAGATGGTGACCTTCGTGGCCGGCCAAGTGGTCGAGACGGTCGTCGAGCGCCTGTTTGCGCGCAAGATCGTGCAGGTCATCAGCGACGCCGTACCGACCCGCGACGAGCACCGAGACCTACTCGATCGAGAGTTTCAGCTCGACCTGTTCCGCTGGCGTGAGGGACACATCACGGCGTCCGTGGCTCAGCGGTTCAAGCGCGGTCTGGATGAGGACTTCGACCCCTTCGAGGTGTTCCGTGCCGTTCAGGACCACGCCGTCGACGCCGCCAAGGCGCACCTGGACACGGTCATCCTGGAGGCGTTCAACGAGGCGATCGAGGCGACCCAGGACGAATCGCTGGCCGCCGGGCTGAACCAGCTCTGCAATCTTTACGCCCTCCAGAACCTCGAAAGCGCGAAGGGTTTCTTTCAGGAGCATGGACGCCTGGCCTCACCGATCTGCAAGCAGATCACGCGCGAGGTCAACCGCCTCTGCAACGACGTCCGCCAGCAGGCCGGTGACTTCGTCGACGCGTTTGGGATTCCCGATCCGGTGCTGGGCGCGCCGATCGGCCTGCGTGACGCGGAGTCGGTCGGGACCTAGGCGCCTGCTCAGGCCGGGCGGGCCGCGCGGACCAGCTTGCGCATCCCCCGCAGCCAGCGGTCCGGCTGTCCTGCCTTGAGCGCCATATGCCCGGCGACCGCCTGGTGGGGCAAGATCAGAAAGCGCTCTTCGCGGATCCCCGCCAGCACGACATCGGCTACGTCTGAGGGCTCGAGCACATCGTCGGCCAGCAGCGCCGCGGCCCCGACCGGGTCCTCCAGCGCCAGCTCCAGCATCGGCGTGCGCACGCCCTGCGGGCACAGGCACGACACTTTGATGCCGGCGTCGCCGTAGGTGATGGCGAGCCACTCGGCGACCGCCACCGCCGCGTGCTTGGTGACTGAGTAGGCAAGGGCGGAAACCTGAGTCAGCAGACCAGCGGCCGAGGCAGTGTTGAGCAGATACCCCTCGCCCCGCTGCACCATGTCGGGGAGCAGGGCGCGGGCAGCCCAGATGTGGGACATGACGTTGATCTCCCACGTCCTCTGCCACTCCTCGTCGCTGGCCTCAGGTCCCCCCGGAGGGCCGGGCACGCCGGCATTCGAGCAGAAGAGATCCACCGGTCCCGCTGCCTTCGCCTGCTCGACAAGGGCGCGGATCTCAGATTCCTGTCCTACGTCGGTCTGTACGGCAACCGCCCCGAGCGGCTCGGCCACCTCCTGGACCGCGGCAAGGTTGAGGTCGGCCAGGACCAGGCTGTTTGGTCGCTCGGCGGCAAACCGCTCGGCCAAGGCGCGGCCGATCCCGCTGCCGGCTCCGGTGACGACAAGGTTGCGACCCTTGAGTTCCATCAGCGCAGCCTATTCGGAATCGGCCCGAGTAGTCCCCTGATCCGCCCGACCACTGCGGTCGTCCGGTCATAGGAGGCGTGCAGCGTGCCGGCCGGTGCCTCGCGACGGCGCAGGGCATCGCCGATCGGCAGGACGGTGTAGTCCGGGTGGCGGTCGTAGGTCGGCATGTAACTCACCCCGCCAAGACTTGCGCGCCGGCCCAGCACCGCAATGTGCAGGAAGACGAGCATGCCGTCCTGCGTCTGCACGGGGCAGCACGCGGAAGATTGGTTGGACAACAGCTGTCCCTCGCCGAACACCACGAGCTTCCCGTCGACGCGCTCAATCGGCTGCACGACGTGCACGTGCTGGCCGACGATCGCGGTGATGTCCCGGTCCGCGGCCAGCGCCCGCGCGGTAGCGAGCTGAAACGTGCTCGGCGCGGACTGGTACTCCTGGCCCCAGTGAAAGTTCACGATCACCACTTGCGCGCCGCGGCGGCGCGCCATGCGCGCGGCGCGGCGGACGGCGCTGACGCGGGCCAGGTTGACCGACCACGGATGCGGAAGCGGAATCCCATTCGTCATCTCGGTGTAGGCGAGAAAGGCGATCCGCACCCCCTTGACCGTCACCAACAGGGTCCGGTTCTGGGCCGCCGGGGAGGGGAACGAGCCGGTGTGCATGACGCCTGCTCGGTCAAGCGCGCGGCCTGTCTGATCGATTCCGTACTGGCCCAGGTCGACCGAATGATTCGAGGCCGTGTCGCAGATCTTCCATCCGGCCTGGTGGATCGCGCGTGCGAGCTGAGTCGGAGTGTTGAACACGGGGTAACCCTGCGGCGCACGCGGCGTCATCGGTGTCTCCACATGGCAGATGGCCAGGTCGGCGGAGCGCACATACGGAGCGATCTCATGCAGCATCGGCGCGAAGTCGTACGTTCCGCGCCCGTCCCGCAGCGCTTGCCGCCACACCGGCCCGTGGATCAACAGGTCGCCGTTGACTTCGATGGTCAGATTCACCAGCCGCTGTGGCGTACCCGCCCGCGAATGGCTGTTCCGGGCGGAAGTCTTTCCCGCCGGATGGTGGGTCGGGGCCGCGTCCATCGCGCACCCGGACAACACCGCCACCGCGGCGACGCTGGCCAGACTCAGCGCGCGAGATCTCACGCGGCGTTCATACCCGATCTAGAAGCAGAGTGCACCGCCGCGGACCCGCAGACGAGCGAGACGTCGTCTGACCGAGCCGCTGCGCACCGGGCGCCCGGCACCGCTCGGGGAGCCGGCCTACGTCCCCCCGCCCGTGACCACTGGATCCTCGCCGCCCGCCCACAACCCAGGGCTACCGCCCTCGGACGCGGCGGGCCGCCGCCGTTCACTTCGGCTGATCAAGACCACCGCCGCGATAACGAACAGGACCGGGCCGCCGAACAGGGGCAGGTCGACCAGCAGGTGGGAGGCGCAGCCATAGAGCCCGGTCATCGCCGTGCTCCAGCGGCCGCGACTGCACCCCGGGCGTCGCGCCGCCCCCGCCAGCGGCCCCGACCGACCGCAAGACGGCGATCCGCCGGAGGTTCGCCGGTGAGCGCGCCGGCAACGCGATTGAGACCCCAGCCGATGATCGCCAGGAGGACGGCGATGATCCCGAGGACCAGGCTTGTCGCCGTGCTCCACAGCCAGCCGGCGACGTTCTTCTTGCGCTCGCGCTGCATCAGCGTTGTGTCGCTGATCACGGCGCGGGTCGCTCTGGGCGCAGCCGGGATGCCCGCCACCGGGATTGCTGGATCAGCGGGCAGGTACACCGGGATGTCACCACGCGTCCGACCCTGCTGAACGCGGATCAGCGACTTCCAGGATCCTGCCAGCGGAAGCGCCTTTACGGTCCGGTACACCCCCGGCCCGGTGCGGCGGAGGATCGCGACGATGCTCTTGGTATGGCCCTGCCAGGAGAGTTGCTGCACATAGTCCGGCTGGCTCACGACCGAGGCGGGATCGAAGCTGACCGTCGCGTATGAGCGCGCTCGGTTCCCGTGATCCAATGTCACCGTGCCGCTCGCCCCCGCCGGCGCATGGGTGGGCAGGCAGAAGGCGAGGATGGCTGCGAAGCCAACAGCGCCCACAGCGCCGGGCATCCACCGACGCGGGCCGGGGACCGAGAAACGTCCCGGAGCAAGTGAGGAAGCCACGAAGGCACCCACCGCCGCACCGCACAATGCGGCCACGACCCCGACCGCGATGGCGGACGGTACGAAATGCGCGGGCCACGGGATCGGCATCCACAGGTGCGTCCACCCCCACTCCCCGAGCGTCCCGACGGTTCCCACCAGCACTCCGGCGAGCGCGGCGAATGCGGCCATGCGCCGCGGCGAGACGATCAGCGCGGCAACCTCGACGCAGATCGCCGCCGGGATGTAGGTCGAGAAATGTGGCGTCGACTCGCCCGCCAGAGGTCCAACGAAGAGCACGAAGCCGCCGCTCACGATCAGATTGAACGCGGCCGCGCCGAGCGCACCGCCGCGGCCGGTCACGGCGCGGCCAAAGACCAGCGCGAGCGCCGCGGTGAATCCGAGCAGCGCGGGCTGGAATAGCAGGTTGTACTGCGGCACGCCGAAGCCGAACTCCGCCTGGTAGATGGTCAGTCCCGCCAGCACGCCGCCAGCCCCCGAAAGGGCGATCGCTCGCGCTCCCCACTTCGCCGCGCGCCCCGGACGCGCCGCAGTTCCAGTCGGCGCAGCCACACCCGCCGCCGCGCGACCTTCCAACAGCAGCCCGAGAATCGTCGGGATCATCAGCTGGCCGCCGGTCAGCATGATCAGATGCGTCGGACCCCACAGGGTCACGTCCTGACCGAAGATCGAATGCCAGATGTCATCGAGCGGAAACCCGATCAGGGCGAATCCGCCGCAGGCCATCATCACCAGGCCGCTGGTGGGGACCGTCCAGGTCGAGCTCAACCGGACGCCGGTGCGCGCCGCCTCGCTGCCGCGCGCCATCACCAGAGCGAGCCAGCCCGAGGCGAAGATTCCGAACAGCCCGATCAGGATCGGGTAGTGGGCCGGGGTGCCGAACGGTCCGGGGTCACGACCGCGGTCGATGTGAACCGCCACGTCCCAGTAGAACCCCGCCCCGGCCAAAACCAACGAGCCGGTGGCCAGGGCGACCGGGAGCGCTGCCCAGGCCGGTACGCGGAGCAGCCACGTAAACGGCCGGGCGATCGTGTCAAGCAGCGGCATCCGGCCGTCGCGGTACCGAAGTCCGATCACCAGCAGCGCAAGGGTCAGCAGCAGGCCGGCCACCGTCGCGCCGATCACTTGCGAGAGCGGCGCCCCGCCCGCCGGAGGAGCACTGCTGGCCG
This sequence comes from uncultured Solirubrobacterales bacterium, assembly GCA_963757165.1. Taxonomy (GTDB): domain Bacteria; phylum Actinomycetota; class Thermoleophilia; order Solirubrobacterales; family Solirubrobacteraceae; genus Palsa-465. Next base: position 2,027,885 of record CAVWQO010000006.1, on the reverse strand, counting down.
CGCCGATCGCCAGAAGGTTCATGCCGCCACCTCAATCCGGTCAGGAACCGGCCTGCGGACCGGCTCGAGTTGATACTCCTGCTCTCGCACTCGGCGCAGCGAGCGCCAGAACGACGACGAGGGCCCTGGGTAGAGCGTCCGGTTGACCCCCTCGTCGTCGAGGTACCAGCTGTCGCAGCCGCCCTTTAACCAGACGGTCCGCTGCATGGTCGTCTGCAGCCAACGGTTGTAGTCGGCCTGAGCCTCGGCCCGGGGCTCAATGGTTCCTGCGCGGCGCTCGCGCAGCATCCGCAGCATCTCCAGCACATAGTGGATCTGGGCTTCGATCATGTAGACCTGCGACGTGCTGCCCGTTCCGGTGTTGGGCCCCGAGAGCAGGGCAAGGTTCGGGAACCCGTGGATCGTGGTTCCGCGATGCGCCTCGATCCCGCCGGCCCAGGCCTCGGTCAGCGTGATCCCGTCACGGCCGCGGATGTCGAGATGAGCGAACACCTCTTCGATGCGAAAGCCGGTGCCGCACACGAGCACGTCGAGCGGGTGCTGCGAGCCGTCCCCGCACACGACTCCCGTGGGGGTGATCTGTTCGATCCCGCTGCCGACCAGCTCGACGTTGTCCCGCGCCAGGGCCGGGTAGTAGTCGTTGGAGACGAGGATCCGCTTGCAGCCGAGCCGGTAGGCCGGCTCCACCGCCTCACGCAGCTCCGGATCCGCGATCGCCCGTCGCATGTGCCGGCGCGCCCACAGTTCGCCGATCTTCATCAGCGCCGGTGCGCGGGTGATCGCGACACCGACGCCCTCGGTGATGGCGAAGATTGCCCCGCGGACGAGCTTCTGAGTCAGCGGCACGTGCGCATACAGCGCCTGCTCCCAGGCCGGGATCCGGCGATCGATCTTCGGCACCACCCAGGGTGCCGTGCGCTGGAACACCGTGACCTCGGCGGCAACCTTGGCCACCTGTGGAATCACCTGGATCGCGCTGGCCCCCGTGCCGATCACGCCGATGCGCTTGCCCTCCAGCGGCACCGAGTGATCCCACTGCGCGGAATGGAACACTGGGCCACCGAACTTCTCTAGGCCGTCGATGTCCGGAAATGATGGACGGTTGAGTCCACCGAAGCCGCCGACCACGAACCGGGCGCAGAGCGCCGGCTCACCGTTGACGTCGACCTCCCAGCGCTGGCGCTCATTGTCCCAGCGCCCGCCCGTGACCTCCGCGCCCAGGCGTAGGTGTCTGCGCACGCCGAACCGGTCCGCACAGTCCTCGAGGTAGGCGCGGAGCTGACCGCTGCGCGCATACATGTGCGACCAGTGGGGATTCGGCGCGAAGGAGTACGAGTACAGCGGCGTCGGCACGTCGCAGGCACACCCGGGATAGTGGTTGTCGCGCCAGGTGCCCCCGAGCGCGTCGCCCCTTTCGAGGACGATGAAGTCCGTCTCACCCGAGCGTCTGAGCTCGATCGCCATCCCCAGTCCGGCAAAGCCCGAGCCGACGATCGCCACCTCGAATTTGGGCAACATCAGCGCCGCCCCGCGAGGCTCGTGTCCACACCCAGCGCAGCTTCGGTCGCCGGCGCCGGCGCCGCTTCACGTTCCGGCGCCTTGACCAGCTCCAGCGCCTGCTCGATCTTGCGGCTGCGTCCGACGCGTGCCTCCGTCAGCGGTTGCAGCCAGCCACGGGACGCCAAAGCGAGACCGACGTAGCGAGGCGCCCACATCCGCGCGCGCCTGCGGCGGATGCCCTGCTCAATTGCATCGACGGCGCGAGCCACGGGCACCGGGCGCCGCACGAATGGGGGCAACAGCGGCAACATCGCCGTGGTCGATGGATGGGCGAAGGCGTCCCGAACCATGTCGGTGTCGATGAAGCCGAAGTAGGCGACGCCGACGTCGACGCCGCGCGTCGCCAGCTCGGCGCGCAGGCTGTTGGACAATCCCTCGACACCGGCCTTGGATGCCGCGTAGCTGGTCATCAGCGGCGCGTGCGAGGCCGCGGCCAGGGAGGCTACGTTGAGCAGGTAGCCACGGGAGCGGAGCAGGTGGGGCAGCACCGCGTGGTCGGTGCGCAGCACGCCGAGCAGGTTGATCTCGAGCTCGCGCTCGAGCACTTCCAGCGGCGTCTTCTCAAATGCGCCCACGTAGTGCACGCCCGCGTTGGCCACCGCGACATCGATCTTGCCGAAGCGCATCACCGTGCCCTCCACCGCCTCCTTGAGCGCGGCTACGTCCGTGACATCGGCCTCGAACCAGATGGCACGCTCACTGCCGAGATCCGTCGCGAGTGCGGCCAGCCGATCCGGCTCCAGGCCGACGAGGGCGAGCTTGGCGCCTCGGGCCTGCAATCGGCGTGCGGTCATCTCGCCGATTCCTCGCGCCGCGCCCGTGATCAGCACCACCTTATCTTCCGCCCATCGCTCGTGCATACGCGCGCCTCCAGTCGCAGACCGTTGTCACAGTGATGTAGCTACATACACGTTACATCAATCTTGGTGACGCGCAAGTATGACTTCGTGCAAGGCTTGCGCTGTGAGCACTCCCTCGTCCCGCACCCCGCGCCTGGCCCCGGAGATCCGGCGCCGCCAGCTGCTCGACGCCGCGCTGGACGTACTCGCCGAAGGCGGCTTCGACGCGGTCACCGTCGAGGCGGTGGCACACCGCGCGGGCGTCACCCGTCCCGTCGTCTACGACCTGTTCGGCGACCTGGAGGGGCTGATGCTTGCGCTGATCGACCGGGAGGAGATGACGGCGCTGGCTCCGCTGCTGGAGATCGTCGGAGGCGAGCCGGGCGACGTGGACCCTGAGCAGTTCCTCGTCGAGGCGATCCTCGCCTTCCTGCGCGCGGTCAAGGCGAATCCGCGCACGTGGCGATTTGTCCTGATGCCGCCCCGGGGGAGCTCCGGTGAGCTGCGGCGGCGGATCCAGCGCAGCCGTCGGCTCGTCGCCCAGCGGGTCACGACCCTTCTGGACTGGGGGATCGCCCAGCGCGGCGGTCCGCAGGGACTCGACCATCCCCTCGCGGCCCGGTTGATCGTGGCCGCCGGCGAGGATGCCGCTCGGCTGATGCTCGCCCACCCGCGGCGGTTCTCGCCCGAGCGCCTCTCGAGACTGACGCGTGAGTTGCTGGCGCTGCTGCCCGTCGACGCGCGCCCGCACGGCGCCGCGCCACCGGCTCTGCAGGGCGCAGCGACGCAGGGTTCCGCTGCGCCCGCGCCGGCGGCCGAGTCGGGCGGCGGCCGGATGCCGCGCTCCGAGCGCCGAGAGCAGCTGCTCGATGTGACGCTCGCGCTGCTGGCGGAGGAGGGGTTCGACGCGCTCAGCGTCGAGGCCGTCGCCCGGCGCGCGGGCGTCAACCGCGTCGTCGTCTATCGGAGCTTTGCCAACCTCCAGGTGCTGCTCGTGGCGCTGCTGCGGCGCGAGGACGCTCGTACCCGGAACGTGCTTGAGGGATTGCTGCCCGCCTCGCCTGAGGGGCGCACGCCGGCTCAGCTGCTCGGGGAGGCGCTCGCCGGCTTTCTCAACGCCGTGATGAACCAACCGCAGACCTGGCGCGTGGCGCTGTTGCGCCCCGAGAGCGCCCCGATCGCGCTGCAGAAGCTGGTCAACCGCCGCCGCTCCCAGTTCGCTCGCCGGCTTGAACCGCTCGTGCGCTGGGGACTCACAGGGCTCCCCGAGGCACCCGCCGCCCCGGACATCGAGGTTCTGGCTCGAATGCTGCTGTCGATCGGCGAGGAGCAGGGCCGCCTGGCTCTTGACGAGCCCGACTTTCCGCCGCAGCGCCTGCTCGCGTCGTCCTGGGCTTTGCTCGATGCCCTTCCGCTGGAAGCCTGAACGTGAGGTGTTTTGTCTAGGCTGCCGCGGATGGACGCGATCGATCAACTGCTGGCCAACAACCGGGAGCTGGCTCGCGAGCGTCCCGCAGCCTCGTCAACGGCGCTGCCGCGCCTCAAGGTCGCCATCGTCGCCTGCATGGACGCGCGGATCGACGTGTTCTCGGTGCTCGGGCTCAACAGCGGTGACGCCCACGTTCTGCGCAACGCCGGCGGGACCGTCACCGACGACGTGATCCGATCGCTGGCCATCTCACAGCGACGGCTGGGGACAACCGATGTGATGCTGATAAGTCACAGTGGATGCGGGATGCAGACGCTGGACGAGGACGAGTTCACGGCGGAGCTCGAGCAGGCGGCTGGCGTCTCCCCCCCGTTTGCCATCGAGTCGCTCGTCGACCTAGACACCCACGTGCGTCAGTCAATCACCCGCGTGCGAGAGTCGCCGTTCCTGGCTCATCGAGATCGGGTCAGAGGGTTCATCTTCGAGCTTGAAAGCCAGCAGCTGCGCGAGGTCTACCTGACCCGGTAGCGCTGGAGCGCATCCCTGCGCGCCTGCGAGTGGTCGACGATCGGCGCGGGATAGTCGCGTCCGATCGTGCACGCGGACGCATCCTGGACCTCCGCGGGCATCGTCCACGGCTCGGCCAGGTAGCGATCGGGGACCGGCCCGAGCTCCGGCACGTAACGCCGCACGTAGGTGCCCTGGGGGTCAAACCGCTCCTGCTGGCGGGCGGGGTTGTAGATGCGCCGAAACACAGGCTGCGGATCCACTCCGACCGAGGCGATCCACTGCCAATTGCCGTTGTTGTTGGCCTCATCGCCGTCGATCAGCATCCGCATGAACCAGCGCTCGCCCCATCGCCAGTCGATGCCCAGGTCCTTGGTCAGAAACGAGCCCACGACGAGCCGGACCCGGTTGTGCATCCATCCCTCGCGACGCAGTTGCCGCATGCCCGCATCGACGAGGGGATATCCCGTCTGGCCGTCGCACCAGGCCTGGAAGCGCTGCTTCGCGTGGCTCCACCGAATCGACCCGCGGTAGCGCTCCTGAAATTCGGAGTGGGCGTTACGCGGATGGCTGTAGAGCACCTGCGCGTAGAAGTCTCGCCAGCACAGCTGACGGCGGACGGCCTCCGGGCCCTCGCCACGACCGAGCCGATGCTCTAGCTCCCGCGGCGAGATGCAACCGAAGTGCAGGTAGGGAGACAGCCGGGAGGTGCCGTCCTGGCCGGGCAGGTCATTGCGCTCGCCGTATTCCGCCGCGCCGTGGGAGAGGAATCGTGCGAGCGCCTCACGCGCGGGTAGCTCGCCCCCGGGCGCCGGTTCGGGGACCTCTTGGCTAAGCCCCAGGTCAGTCAGGCGCGGGATTCGCCCCACGGGGACGCGGCGCCCCAGCCCCGGCAGCGACGTCGGCGCCGCCAGCACGGGCCGCCGGGGGGCCTTCAGCCAGGACCGCAGGTACGGGGTGAACACCGTGTAGGGGTGGCCGCCGCCGGTCTTGATCGCTGCCGGGCGATCGACGACGAACAGCCCGGGGTGCGGGCAGACCATCGTGCCTGCTCGCCGCATGGCCTCGTGCACGCGGCGATCGCGGGTCCGGGCGAACGGCCCGGCATCGATGCTGAAATGCATCGATGCCGCGCCCAGTTCTCGCGCCAGGGCAGGAAGCTCTCGCTCAGGAGGACCGACCCGGACCACGAGCCGGCTACCGCGCTCACGCAGTGAGCCGTCGAGGTCAGTCAGGGCCTCGAGCATGAACTGAGTCCGGGATGCGGACTGATGTCTGCCGTGCAGCAGCCGATCATCGAGGCAGAAGACGGGAACCACCTGCTCGCCCGTCCCGAGCGCGGCGTGCAGGGCGGGGTGATCGTGGACGCGTAGATCGCGTCGCAGCCAGAGAAGTGCGGTCATCCCCCCGTGGGTACGGGCTCGCGCTCGAGCAGACGGGTGACGGCCGCGTGCCGGAAGTCGAACACCCGCTCCAGATCCCGGCGCACGAAAAGCGCGTGGGCCAAGGCGCCAAGTGGGCCGAGGGGAATCTGGTAGCGGACTCGGTCGCGCACGAGCGTTCCGTCGGGGTGCGAAGCGAACTCATGGGTGTGGTGCCAGAGACGGTAGGGCCCGGAAAGCTGACGATCGACGAACATGCGCCCGGGGTCCCACTCTTCGATCAGCGAAACCCAGCGCAGCGGTACTCCGCGCAGGCGAAGCCGGTACTCGATCACCTGGCCGCCGTGCATGACGATGGGTTCGGGGGTCAGGACGTGAAAGCGCAGCCAGGACGGCGTCAGCGCTTCCAAGTTGCGGGCTTGCGAGAAGAAGTCGAACACCTCCTCCAGGGGTGCCCGGACGATCTGCTCGCGCTCCAGGACGTAGGTGCTCATGTCCGGGCGAGCACGTCACGCAGCGCGGGCTCGAGCTCCGGGTGCGCGAACTCATAGCCGAGCTGCTGCAGACGGGAGGGAACCACCCGCGCGCCCGTCGTCACAATCGCGGCCATGTCTCCGTAGAGGATCCGCAGCGCCAGCGCGGGCACCGGCAGGAAGGAGGGACGATGCAGGACGCGACCCAGGGCGTGCGAGAGCTCGGCGTTGGTGGCGGGGCTCGGCGCGGCCAGGTTTACCGGCCCTGCGGCGGCCGGGTCGTCGACGCTCTGCAGTAGAGCCCCAACAACATCGTCGAGGTGAATCCAAGGAACGTATTGCCGCCCTCCGGCCACCGGACCGCCGACCCCCAGGCGGAACGGCGGCAGCATCGTGGCCAGCGCCCCACCGCCATTGGCGAGCACGACGCCTGTCCGCGTCAGGACGACGCGTACGCCGATGCCCTCGGCCTTCCGAGCCTCGGCTTCCCAGGCCACGGTGACCTCGGCGAGAAAGTCTGTGCCTGCGGACGCGTTCTCGTCTATCGCCTCGTCTCCTCGCGGCCCGTAGTAGCCGGTGGCTGACTGCGAAACGAGCACACCGGGGCGACGCTCCGGCGGCAGCCCTCCCAGCGCGCTCACGAGCAAGCGGGTGCTCAGGATGCGGGAGTCGCGGATCCGCTTTTTTGCCTCGTTGTCCCAGCGTTGGGCCACCGGTTCCCCCAGCAGATGCACGACGGCGTCCGCATGCTCCAGCGCCGCGGCGGGTGGCTGCTGGGCCAGCGGGTCAGGCCATTCGTGAAGCTCCACCTGGTTCCCGAGCACGGAACGCGCGCTCTCGCTGTTGCGAGACAAGGCGACGACGTGATCGCCGCGAGCAATGGCCGCTTGGACGACTGCTGTGCCGATCAGACCCGTAGCTCCGGTGATTGCGATCCTCATGTCTCATCACTATAACGACGCGTATAGCTTTCTGTTACGTCCTGTATAAGTCGGACCCGGCCGGGCTGAACGGGCGCGAGCCTTCCCGGCGCCGGCGCCCTGAGTGCAACCGCGTGCCTAGCTTCGTGATTGCGCGGGTAGGAGAGCGGCATGTCCGAAATCAAGCTGAACTGGAGCTCGGCCAGAGTAAAGGACGGCGAGCTGAAGGTGGACCTCGAGGGCAAGCCCGGATCGGAGTGGAAGCGCAGCTTTGATGACACCGTCCGCCTGCTCGGCGGCGGTGATTGGGGACGCCTACGGGTCAAGCAGGGTGCCGTCCAAATCGAAGCGATTGTTCCCGGTGAGGAAGACAAGGTCCGCTTCTTTCTCGAGAGCGTCGTCGAGCAGGCGAACGCCTCTCAGCACGCGCACGAGTCCGAGGAGAGTTCCGAGACCGACCGCGATGGAGCGACGGGTGTCGACGCCGAGATGGCCGAGCGGTTCCGCTCGTTCTCCGACGAGGAATCGGAGTCCTCAGACTGAGGACTCCGACAGACGCCGTACCTCAATTACGCCGTCGCGGTCACGTACCTGAAACGCCGGTTGCGGTGCGGTCGCCGGGCCGTGCCTGACCGACCCGTCTCGGCGGTCGAAGCGAGAGCCGTGGCAGGCGCAGACGATCTCCTCACCATCGACCTCGCCGTCGCTCAGTGAGCAGCCGCGATGTGAGCACCGGTCGTGGATCGCGTAAATCAACTCGCCGTCCTTCAGCAGCAATACCGGCGTGTCGTCTACCACGACCCGCGTCGGGCGCCCCTGTCGCAGCTGACTCGCGTCGGCTGCAGGAAGCCATTCTGGGGAGCCCGGGTCGAACACCGTCTGGTCGGGACCCACGCCTTGGATCAACGTCATGTGGCCGCCGAGGTAGGCGCCGGCGCCCATGACCGACCAGCCAAGTCCACCCAGCACGACACCGCGCGTGCGCGAGCCACGACGCCGGGCCACGAACGACGCCGTGTACAAAGCCAGGCCGATCGCGTTGCTGGCGGCGTGGACCAGTCCTGTTCGGCGCACCGCGTCATCGGCCGGCTCCGTGTCGGCCCAGTCGTTGACCCCGGTCAGCGCGGTCGGTCCGTAGGCCATGATGCCGACCGCGATCAAGCGCTCGCTGGCCGCGCCGAGTTCTTCGCCGTCGAGCAGGTCGAGGATCGTCGCGCTGGTGAAGCTTCCGATGACCACGTCGGTCAACAGCGGGTGCACTGCGTGGCCCAACCACGTGCCGCTGAGCGCGTCCTTGAGCTTGCCACCGGACAGCAGGTTCCGGACCGTCTTGCCGACGACCTTGGCCGTCGGATCGAGGACCGCGGCGGATTCAACCGCACGTACGATCGGCTCAAACGGGCTGAGCTGGCGGCGCATCAGGCCTGAAGGGCTCACACCGCTGCATTACCCGGCCAAGGGCGGCGCTAACCGGTGTGACGGGCGGGGTCCAGCTGCGCGCAAACGGAGCGGCGTCTCGTAACATGCGGTGTCGTCCAGTGGCGGTGGGAGGAGACTGACTGTGCGTGTTCGGATGCTGGTGAGCGTGTGTGCGGCCGTGGTGGCGATGAGCATCCCGGCAGCCGCCCTTGGCGCGCTGCCCGTCGTCTACTCCAGCGCGGCGGCTGACGCTTACGGGGCGACTCATCTGGGCGGTCCCCCGCCCGGCGCTAACGACCCGGCCTGCCGCCCCCCCACCGCGCACCCCTATCCGGTCGTCCTCGTTCACGGCACGCTCGAGAACATGGCCTACAACTGGTACACGCTTTCACCGCTGCTGCACAACCTCGGGTACTGCGTGTTCGCGCTCAACTACGGTCAGGAGCCGGGACGCGTGGCCGGGCTACCCGGAGCGCTCCCGCCCGGCGGAACCGGCGACATTCCAACCTCGGCGGGCCAGCTGGCGACATTCATCTCTCAAGTGCTCGCGGAGACTGGAGCGCGGAAGGTGGATCTCGTCGGACACAGTCAGGGCGGGATGATGCCGCGCTACTACATGCGCTTTCTGGGCGGAGCCGCCAAGGTCCATGCCCTTGTCGGCCTCTCCCCCTCAAACCACGGCACGACGGTCAATGGCCTGACCAACCTGCTTGACCTCGTGCCCGGAGGCGGCGGCCGCGACGGCCTCGGCGCCGGCTGCGGGATCTCGTGCGAGCAGCAGCTTGCGGGCTCGCCGTTCATGGTCGCGCTAAACGCCGGCGGCGACACGACCCCCGGCGTCCGCTACACCAACATCGAGACCCGCTATGACGAGGTTGTGACCCCGTATGCGTCGGCGTTCCTCTCGGGATCCCGGGTGTCGAACATCGAGCTTCAACAGCAGTGCCCGCTCGACGCCAGCGAGCATCTGGCAACGCCGTTCGATCACATCGCGATACGAGACGTCCTCAATGCCCTGGACCCGCGGCACGCGGCTGCTGTGAGCTGCAGTCCGGTGCTCCCGCTGCTTGGCGGCTGAGGTCGGATGCGGGACCTGGTGGGACGGCGGCTGGGCCCGACCGCCTGGCGCCAAATCACCCAGGCCGACATCGACGCCTTCGCGGCCCTCACGCACGATCGGCAGTGGATTCACGTTGACGTCGAACGGGCGCGCGACGAGAGCCCGTTCGGCACCACGATCGCCCACGGAACGTTGCTGTTGGCGCTTATCGACGGCTTCAGAGATGAGCTCACCGACCCACTCGCCTCTCCCCTCGCCGTCGCCGCCGGATGGGACCATGTGCGGTTCCTCTCACCGGTCACCGCCGGCTCGGAGGTCATGGCAACAATGGAGATCACCGCCGTGGAGGCGGTGGCACGCGGTTGGCGGATCGTGGAGCACTGGACGGTGACGGTCCGGGGTGCTGATCGGCCGGCGTGCGTAGCAGACGCGATTGGCTTGGTGCTGGGATGAGGCGCGGTCTCATAGCCGCGGACGGTCTTAGGATCTACCCGTGGCTAAGCGCGCGCAGTGGAGTGCGACGATCGAGCTGCTCGGAGCCGGCGGAGAGCCGGTCGACTTCCCCCGCACACTCCTGTCGCACGGCGTCGCCGATCTGCCGCCTAACCTGATCGAGCCCGACGGATCGCGGCTGCGGACGGTTCTGCCCGCCGGCGGTCGCGCGTGGGCGGTCGAGCTCACCGCACCGCGCCCCGGCCTAGCCCGCGCCGCCGCGGATGGTGGTTTGCCGCCGCCCGAGGCGGTCCAGTCGTCGCTGCTCGCACAGCTGCGAGTCATGTTGCGCCTCGACGAAGATCTCAGCTCGTTCTATCGCGTTGCCGCTGCAGATCCCGCCCTCGGCTGGGTGGCCACCGGCGCCGGGAGGATGCTGCGCAGCCCGACCGTGTTCGAGGAGGTGGTCAAGACGATCTGCACGACCAACTGCGCGTGGTCAGGAACCGTACGGATGGTCGGCGCACTGGTGGGTGAGCTGGGGATGCCGGCCGAGGGCGCCCCGGATCGGCGCGCGTTCCCGACCCCGGAGGCGATGGCGCAGGCTGATGAGTCCTTCTACCGAGATGTCGCGCGTGCCGGCTACCGCGGGCCGTACCTGCGGACGCTGGCCGCAGACGTCGCCGAAGGGCGGCTGGACCTGGAGCGCTTCAACGATCCCGCCATGTCCGATGACGAGGTGGCCGAGCAGCTCCTGGCCCTCGCCGGGGTGGGGCCGTACGCGATGGCGCACGTGATGATGCTGATCGGCCGCTACCGCAGGCTTGTGCTCGACTCCTGGACCCGGCCGAAGTACCGCCGGCTGACCGGGCGGGCGCGGATCACCGACAAGGGGATGATCCGCGCTTTCGGCCGCTACCGCGAATTCGCCGGGTTGGCCTTCTGGCTGACTCTGACCGAGGACTGGCTGGCCCAGGACCAGATCATTGCGGTCGAAGGTGAGCCGTGAAAACTCCGTGCTGTGCTTGCAGGTGCTCGGCGATGATCGAGCGGTGGCAAGCCTCCGGGTCTTGCTCGACGCAGAACAGCGCGCTAGCCGCCGTCGCGGGCAGCTGGTCGACGAGCGGGCCCAGGTCGACCCGGGTGAGTATCTCCTGCGTGTAGCGGCGCCGGTACTCGGGAGCCAGCTCCACGCGTGAGCGCTTGCCGACCTTTTGGCGTGCATCCTCGGCGTACTGCAGATGCCGCAGCTCCGTCGTGGGTGCCAGCTCGGGACGATGCTGATAAGCCACGCCGGCCTGCGCAAGCGCCTGCTGGAGCCTGACTGAGTTTGCCCACGCATACTGGGGTCCTCGCACACCGCGCCGCTGACGCACGTCGAGCAGCAGCCGGACGTCGGCGCCGGCCAGCGCGGCGAGGAAGCGGACCAGATCCCAGTCGTAGACGCCGATCGTGACCACGCGCTTCATCGCATCCTCAGGCTAACGCGTCGCTCTCATGACCCGGCGGCGCGCTTACGCAGACGCTGGGTCAGCGGCTCGTACTCCCACAGGCTCAGCGCGGTCAGCACGCTGGCTACGCAGCCGGAGAGCGCGAGCGCCGAGAGCCCAGCACCGACCGCAGCGAGCACACCGAGCGCGAGCACGGCGATGATCCGCTTGGGGTTGGCCGAGCCGATCATCCGGACCCGGAACAGGGTCTCGCCGGCCAGGTAAAGGGCGGGACCTCCAACCGTCATCGCCAAGCCAGCCGTGCTCAGCGTGTGGGATGGATGGGCAATCAGAAGATCGTCGGCGATCGCCACCATGATGATCCCGGCGACGATCGGGAGGTGGAGATACGAGTAGGCGTCGCGGGCCAGCCGCCCCGGATCCTCGGCCTCGGCCAGCCGTTGCCGCGAGTGTTCGGCCACCTCCCCGAAGTAAAGCCACCACAGCGCTCCCGTGCCCAGGAAGGCCACTGTCAGGGCGATGACGATCTGACCAGTGAGCCCTGCGGCGCTCGCGCTCGCGCCCGTGATGACGATCGACTCGCCCAGCGCGATGATGATGAACGACTGAAACCGCTCGGCGAAGTGACCGCCCTCGATCGCGTAGTCACTGGTCCGTGAGCTGCCGCGCCGCGGTGTCCGATAGCCGACTAGGGGGGCGATCAAATCGACGACCAGCGCGGGGCCCCAGAGGGCAAGTCGCCCCGAGCTGGCGACTAGCGCTCCGGCGAGCCATAGGGCTCCAGACAGCACACTCCAAGCCAAGATGCGCTCGAACGTCTCCCGGAGTGAGTGGCCGCGGTGCAACAGCACCATGCCGGCCGCATTGCGCCCAACCTGCAAGCCGACATAGGCTCCAGCGAAGAGCAGGCCCTGAGAGCCGAAGGCGTCGGGGATCGCCGCCGACATCAGCAAGCTGGCCAGACTCGCGACGACGATGACCAGCCGGACGGCGCCGGATCCTGGGTCGAACCAGTTGACCATCCAGGTCGTGTAGATCCACGCCCACCAGATGACCAGCAGCAGGAACCCGCTGCGCGCCACCGACACCAAACTCAGGTGGTCGCCAATCACCACGTGTGACAACTGCGTGACCGCGAACACGTAGACCAGGTCGAAGAACAACTCGACGGTCGTCGTCTGCTGCTCCCGACCGTCCCGCGGTCGCAGATGGGTGGTCCTCGTCGTCATCTGTCCCTCGCCCACGCCGCTACCAAGACAGGTCAACCACGCGCGGGCACTGTACGCCCGAACAGGCCAGGCAACGCAGCGCTATTCCGAGCCCGACGAGGCCACCCGACCGCTCACTTCCGCAAGGTCCATCGAGCTCGCGACGGTGTGGAACTTGACGTCAGGCGGCGCAATGATCGTCGCAAGGATTGCTCGCATGAACTCGGCGACGTGCGCCGTCGCGAAGTGGCGCTCGAGCGCGTCACTGTCCTCCCATTCCTCGACGAAGACGAACTGATTCTCGGTCTCGCTGTCCTCAAAGAGGCCGTAGTTGATGCATCCCGGCTCCGCGCGCGACGCGGCAGCAACCGCCTGCCCGACGCGCACCAGCTCTGCGCGCTTTTCCGAGTCGGTCCGAACGCGCCCGACGACCACGATCATCGAATCCTCTCTTCCTTCGCCCCTCACCTCGGGTGAGAACCCTACCGTCCCGCTGCACCCGCGGCCATTTTTGTGCGACTGGCGTGTCGCTACCGGGTCGGCGGCGGCTGCGCCGGCAGCTCGGTAGTCAGCGGCGCGTCCTCCCGGCGCGCGATCTCCAGTGCCCGGTCGAGTCCACGACGCGTCACGAGCTCGACCACACGCTGAGCGACCATCCGGACGGGCAGCACGGCAGCGACCCATCCGGGCGCGACCACCCGACGTCGCCGCTGGATGATCCCCCGCTCGATCGCGTCGACACCTGCGCGCAGCGGTGCCACCCGACTCGGTCCCGTAGTCATTGCCCGGGCCGCCTCGGTGCCGAAGCCGCGGCTCGTCATGTCAGTGTCGAGCTCGCCGAAGTAGGCGACGCCGACACGCGCGCCGCTGGAAGCCAGCTCGGTCCGAAGCGCGTCGGCGAGTGCCTCGACGCCGGCCTTGGATGCGCTGTAGGCGCCCAGCAGAGGTGGGTGGACCGCAGCGGCGAGCGAGGAAATGGCCAGCGCGTATCCGAGCTCATGGGCAATGTGCGGGCCAGCGGCCCGGAGGGTGTAGTACACCCCGAGCAGGTTCACCTCGATCGTGCGCTCGAACACCGCTGGATCACCGCCGACGATCGGCAGCTGCGCCGCGACGCCCGCGTTGGCGATGACCACATCGAGACCGCCGAGGTGCTCCACGGCCGCCGTGACGGCCGCCTCAACCTGGGCGCGGTCGCGGACGTCGCAAGCCAGCGCGGGTGCGCCGCCGCAGGCGTCGGCGACCGCTTGCAGCTGATCAGCCTCGATCCCGGCCAGAGCGAGCCGTGCGCCACGATCGTGCAGTCGGCGGGCGGTCGCCGCGCCAATCCCCCTGGCCGCGCCGGTGATCAGCACCCTGCGCCCCGCCAGGGCGTCCGTGCGGAGTTCCCGGTGCAGATCAAGTCTCACACCGACATTGTGGACGACGACGATGGGATACGGCGCCAAGCCGAGGGCTGACCGCCTAAACCGGCGCGATCGTGTACACGACTCGGACACTCGCGTCTACCTCCTGGGTGCCCGGATTCACCGTCGTCGGCGTGGTGGGCTTCCCCTTCGCGCTCGGGGCGGAGCCGCCGCCGCTGGACACCGGCACAAGTGGCGAACTCGGGTCTAGGTCGACAGACTCGACGCCCGTCACCTTGTAGCCGAGAGCGGCCGCCGCAGAGTCCGCGCGGCGCCGGGCGTCCGCGAGTGCGGCGCGTTCAGCCGCCGCCTTCCCGGCCGACGGATCAGAGAAAGAGAAGGTCGGTCCGTTGACCGTCTCCGCGCCGGCCCGGACAGCGGCGTCGATCACGCGGCCGGCAAGGTGTACGTCGGTCAGGGTGACCGTCAGGTCCTCCGTCGCTGTAAAGCGCTTGACCCGTAGCTTGCGCGGGCCAACGCGGACGATGGCGCTTGCGAGAGCAATCGCGCTCGTCTGTATGCCTGCCGGGGTCGCCCCGGCGCCGCGCAGTGCGGCCGTGACTGCGTTCACCCGTCGGTTCGCCGAGGACAGGGCGGCTCTCGCGCTCGGAGCCGACCGCGCCACCGACAGCGACAGGGTGACTACGTCGGGGGCCACCTGGACGTGTCCCGCTCCATCGACGCTGAGAGTCGATGCGGCGGCGCTCGCCGGGGCTAGGGCCAGCGTCATCACGGTCGCGACGCCTGCCATCCGCATGTGCATGAGGGCTCTCTTTCGCTCGTGGTATCTCGCTCAAACCTATAGGCATCGAGGCACCCGCGCCGCGGTTGGCCCGCATCTACGTCCGTAGCGACTCCGACGAAACTCACACGCAGTTCTCGCGACTTCCTCACGAGCGGCGGGCACGATCGGACTCCTCGTCAACAACCCCAAGGAGAAACATGAGGAACCTCAGATCAATGCTCGTGACGTGCGCCGCAGTCAGTGCCGCCGCGATCGGCGGCGGGGCAATCGCCAACGCCGCCACGTCCTCGACGGCTTCCTCGTCGAGCACCACAGCCGCGCCCAGCACACCGGCTGCGCCGGCTTTCAATGGTCCAGCCCACGGCACTGCCGCGCATGAAAACGCGGAAAAGGCGGTGACCGGCGCCGCGGCGGTCAAGGCGGGGGCCGCTGCGGTCAAGCTCGTCGGCAGTGGTAGCGCCGGCCCAGTCACATCCGACATGACCGGAACCGGGTTCGAGACGACCGTGACGAAGTCCGACGGAAGCAAGGTCGAGGTTCACCTTGACAGCTCGTACAACGCCATGCAGGGTCCCGGTGGCCACGCCGGATACGGAGGCTGACGCTGAGTCGTGACGAGGGCCGGCATGCTCGCCTCGCCCTCGTCACGAGCGTTTTCCCGTGCTCAGCGGGATGTGAACTGAGCGCTCAGGGAAGGTCCTGCGACGAGGTCCTCGCTGAAAGGCGGAAGTTCCAGCCTCAGGGCGGCGTCAGCGCGCCAGCCAGCGAGCAGGGTTCTCGACGAACACTGTCTGAAACACCGCGTCGTCCATCACCCCCTGATCGCGCAGCCACGGCAGGACCTCTTCGAACACGAGCGTCATCGACCAGTTGCGGATCATCCCCGAGGATTCAATGTGAGCTACTGCCTCCTCGGGAAACCAATCGATCGACGCACAGAAATCCTGGGAAATCATCAGCCGCTCGGCATGACCACGTCTGAGCAGCTCGGCGGTGACTGCGTTGCGCTCGTCAATCGGTCGGTACATCTCCAACCCGTAGCGGTCAAGCCCCACGTAGACGCCGCGGTCAAGCAACCCCTGGACGTACTCGGCATCGGGGCTGTCGCCGCAATGCGCAATCTGGATCTTCTCGGCGGTGACGCCCTCCTCAAGGAAGATCTCAACCTGCCGCGGACCCGTGTTCGCCGCGGGCATCGAATGCGCCATGATCGGAGCGCCCGTCTGCAGGCTCGCGCGGGCGCACGCGCGATGTACCTTCTCGACGTTCTCGGTCACCCCGGCCGCGTCCGCGGCGCACTTCAGGAACGCCGCGTTGATCTCGGTTCCCTGGACTCCCCGCTCGATGTCGTCAACGAAGTGCGCCGCGATCATGTCGGCGTCGCGGTTCTCGAAGTAGTGCGGGAGGAAGTCGTAGGTGTAGATGCCGGTGCAGGGAACGATGTTCACCCCGGTCGCGTCGGCGACCCGCTTCATGAAGCGGACGTCGCGGCCGCCGAACATCGCGGTCGGATCGACGATCGTCTGAACGCCGTACCCCTTCGCGCCATTGACGGCTTGGAGAGCGGCGTCCAACTCGGCCTGCTCGTCGTAGCGGCCGGGCCAGTTCTCGGCCACGGCTTCGTCGCGGAAGCGAACGTGCTCGTGGATCAAGGTGACGCCGAGCTCACTCGCGTCGAGATTGCCTTTGACGGTTTCGACAGTGCTCATCGCAGCGGCTCTCCCCACTCGGTCTCTTCACGAAGTTGCTTCTTGAGCACTTTGCCGCCCGGGTTGCGCGGCAGCGGCTCGGCGCGGACGGTGACGAACTGCGGGATCTTGAAGTCGGCGATGCGCTCGCGCGCGTGGGCAATTACGGCATCGACGTCCAGCTGGCCATCGCCCGCGGTGACGATGACCGCACCGACCTTCTCGCCCATCATGTCGTCGGGCACCGGCAGCACGGCGACCTCCGAGACGGCGGGCGCACCGGCCAGCGCCGCCTCGACCTCGATCGAATAGACGTTCTCACCGCCGCGGTTGATCATGTCCTTGGCCCGGTCGACGATATAGAGCAGGCCGTCATCGTCGATGCGCGCCAGGTCACCGGTGTGCAGCCATCCGTCGACAAACGTCTCGGCGGTCGCCTCCGACTTGCGCCAGTACCCCTGGACGACGTTCTCGCCGCGCACGAGGAGCTCACCCACGCCCGTTTCGGAGTCCGGCTCGTGCAGCGCGAGGTCGACCACCGGCATCGCGAAGCCGACCGAATCCGCGTGCTCCAGCGCCTCCTCGTGAGGCAGATATGAGGTAAGGGATGAGGTCTCGGTCAATCCGAAGCCATTACCCACCCGGGCCCCAGGAAAGGCCTCGACGATCTTGTGCACTGAGTCGGCGGCGATTGGTGCGCCGCCGTAGGAAACCCAGCGCACACGGCCGAGGTCGGTCTCAGCAAACAGCGGGTGTCGTGTCAACGCGTGGTAGATCGCCGGAACCGAGGTGAGCATCTGGATGCCTTCCTCGCTGACCGTCCGCAGAAATCCCTCGAGGTCCAGGGCGTTGGGGAGGATGAACGCGCGGCCGCCCAGCTCGTTCAGCACGAGCAGCTGGCTGTTGCAGCCCGTGACGTGGAACAGCGGCACGTTGATCAGGGTCGCCAGCGACGGACCCTCGGAGCGGTCAACACCAATGCAGCGGAACGCGTTCTCGGTGTTGGCCAGGAAGTTGGCGTGAGAGGTCATCGCGCCCTTTGGAAATCCCGTCGTCCCGCTCGTGTAGAAGATCGCCGCCAGGTCCCCGGGAGCCAGATCTTCGACGACCACAGGATCGCCATCAGGGAGCCTCGCCTCCGGCTCGAACACGTGCCGGGCGCCCGAGTCCGAGACGACGTACTCGACCTCGGATTCAGTGAACCGGGTGTTGACCGGGACCGCGACCACGCCGGCGAGCTGCGCTCCCCAGAAGGCGATTACCCAGTCGATCCCGTTGGGGAGTCGGATCGCGGCCCGATCGCCGCGCTGAAGACCCGCGGCTCTCAGGCCACCCGCGACCCGTCCGGCTCGGTCCCACAGCTGGGCAAACGTCAGGCGCTCACCGCCGACTTCGATGACCGAGAGCGCATCGGGATCACGCTGGACGCTGGCGCCAAGCATCTGGACCAGCGAGTCCGGCCGGCCGGTATAGCGCGCTACGCCGTCCGCTCCACGCTCGACACCAGTTGCGTCGAAGGGGTCGCGACCCCGCGGCGCTGGTTGCACTGACATTGCGTTCTCTCCTCTCACTGCCGCGTTGCCCAGCGCACCCTAGCCCAGATGACCATCCCGACCGTCCGAACCACGTGAAAGCGTCACGCACGCCCACCCCGCGACGAGACCCCTCTCGGATCAGAACAACGTTCAGGACCTGGAAGCCGCAGTTCTCGCCGGCCCGCCCGGCTAAGCGGCCCAGCGCTCGCCGTCAGTCACTCTTCTCGCGGCGCACGGCGACCGAGACAAATGCCTCGTCCGGATCGTGCTCTACGGGATCTTCGTCCCTGTAGAGCGTCCGCGAGACCCCGCGGACGTCCATCGGGGACGGATACCCGAGCGCAATGATCACCAGATCGGCGACGGCTAGGGCTGCCAGAATGAGCCCGGGTACGGTCAAACCCAGGATCAACACCACGATCGCGAGAACCCCAACCGCCAGACCTGCGGCAAGCCACTTTTGAGCTTTGCTCCTCATAGGAGGCGACTACCCACACCTATCGCGGCCTACGCGTGCGTGTGGCGCGGACGGTGCTCGCGCGCGCGACGCGCGTTCGAGGACAACCCGGTCAGAGTCTCTCAGGAGCCGCTCTTGTAGTGGTCGGCGTTGATCTTGGTGAACCTCGTCCACTCCTCCGGAAGTTGATCTTCGGCGAAGATCGCGTCGACCGGACACGCTTCAACGCAGGCGTCGCAGTCGATGCATTCCTCCGGATCGATGAACAGCATCTCGAACTTGTCGTAGTCGGGTTCCTCGGGAGTCGGATGGATGCAGTCGACCGGGCAGACCTCCACGCACGAGTTGTCCTTGGTGCCGATGCAAGGCTCAGCGATTACGTAGGCCATGCGTCACCGTCTCCTCCGGCCAGCAGCTGCTCGAGGATCGGCACGGCGAGATCCGGTGCCGTGATGGTCAACCCGATCAGCTCGTGATCGGTTGCAGCGATGCTCATCGTCAGAAACGAGCAGCACTCGCGCTCGGCGGCGACCAGACGTTGCAACTCGGCCCGGACGCCAGGAAGCGTCCGCAGCCCGATCTGCACGCCACCCGAAATGCGAGTGCGGCTGATCAGCGCCCGCGTGAGCAGCGCGTCCCACTCGGCCATGCGGTTCGCTCCCGCAGTGGTGCTCAGCGAGCACGCGATCGGTGGAGATGAAGGTGTTGCCGTCATACCGGAAGTGTCATCCTTCAACTGGACTTGAAGTCAAGCACGCGGAGGAATCGAAATGACCGAAGAGGCTGCGTCGTTGACGATCGGCGAGGTGGCACGCCAGGTGGGGATGCGCACCTCCCGGATCCGCTACTACGAATCAGTTGGCGTGCTGGCGGCCCCAGAACGCGTGTCGGGGATGCGCCGCTACACCCCTGACGTCGTCCGCCGGCTGGGGGTCATCGACGTCGCCCAGCGCGTCGGATTCACGCTCGACGAAATCCGTGAGCTGCTGAGCACCGAACACGGAACCGCCCACGAGCAGCTCCACCGGCTGGCCACGCGCAAATTGCCCGACATCGACGAACTCATTCAACGCGCGACCGCAGTACGCCGCTGGCTTGAGATGACAAGCCACTGCGACTGCGAGACGCTCGACGTCTGCAGCCTGTTCGACGACCGCGTGCTGAATCTGGAGAACCCCAAGCCGCGGGCGCCTTGGCGCACGATCGTCATCGAGCCCGGCAGCCCTTAGGTACAAGGGAAAACCTGCGGGACCCCGCCGCTTCTCTTCAGCGGATGCGTATGACCTTGGCGCCTCACAATGCCGCGGCTACTACCCGTCTGCCGGTGAAGAACCGCGGGTGTGGGCACGCTCGCCACGCGGCCGTGTTCTGATCAGGGCTGGGCGATGGCGTTCCACGAGCGCCGCTAGGACGGCTGCTCGTCGACAGCGACCTCGTACATCTCTACTGATGTTCGTGTCCCGCCGCCGCCCGGCGGGTTCATTTGGTTCATCGCCGCATCGACACGACGCAGATCTTCCTCAGATTCGCAAAAGATCAACCCCGCGCCACGACCATTCTCTCGGTCGACGAGCATCATCCCCCGCTTGACCGCACCACGCGCCTCTGCCATCGGCGAGCCTTCACCGGGGTTGCGCATGCGGTTCCTGATCTCCTCGATGCGCTCGTCCCAATTCTCCTCGGCGTTTTCGAATCTGGCGATCCGGACGTACATGTTTCCGCTCCTATCTTTCGTATGACGAAGACAAGACTATGTAAAAGCCACACAGGCGCATCGGCCTGACGCCGACGCGCACCCGGGAGCGTCCGTGCGTCACCCGAGCAGCTCGCATCCGTACGCCTTCGCGACGGCCGCGACGTGCTCCCAGTCGGGCTCTCGATCTGAAGCAGGTGGGAGCGTGCGGCTCGTGGCAGGGACGCTCATTTCGCGAATCAGGCCTTCGAAGCCGCCGGGGGTCATGATGAAGAGCATCCGGCAGCCGCGCGGGCCGACGGTGTAGCGGTGTGGGATGTCGCGTGGGCCGAAGGCGAAGTCGCCAGCGTTTGCATCGATCGTGGTGTCGCCGACCTCGAACGTGACGTCGCCCTCAAGGATCCAGAAACCCTCATCCTCTCGGTGGTGTACGTGCAGCGGTCCGCTCGCGTTCGGGCCCTCGGTGATCTCGATGATGCTCAACGCGCCGCCGGTCTGTTCGGCGGTCACCTTGATCTCGGCTAGACACGCGAACCACCATCTTGCCTCGCCTTCGTGGCTGCGTGTAGCCGTTGGCTCGAGCGCCTGCGTGTGCTGGGTCATTGTTCCTCCGGTCGGTCTGATGGGTCGACATTCAGAAGCGATATGGCCGCTCGCCACACTCGGTCGCTGCCGCGGCGCAAAACATGGATGCCGGCATCCGCGACGAGCAGCGCCGTGTCGTGTGACTGCAACACCCACTTGGGGCGCGCGACGTACGCGCAGTCCCGAGTCCAGAGTTGTGCGAGAGCGTCGCCGATCGCCTCCCCTCCGCGCGCCTCCACGCCGCCACCTTCCATGAGCACCGCGCCGTCGTCGAACAGGGTGTCAAGCGCTGTGCGATCGCGCAGCAGGATCGCGTCCTCGAGGAGGGCTTCGAGCTCCTCGGGCGTTCGGGCTCCGGTAGCCATAGCGTCGAAACTAGGCCAGGCTCCCGCTCCGGTCTATTCCATCAATGTGGTATTCACTCCGCCCGTGGCCGGGGTAGAGTCCCGGCCATGACGGCGTACGCAAGGGAGCGCGCGCACGATCGAATCGCCGCCTTAGCCGGTAAGGGGCTTGATCTTGTGAGCTTCTGGCAGGAGGCGACCGAGATCATCGAGCCGGTTGTCCCGCACTACATGGGGCCGTGTTGGTACACGTTGGATCCGGGGTCGTTGCTGATCACGAGCCACTTCAATGAGTACATGTCCGTGCTGCCGCCGGAGGCGCTGGCACTCGAGTACTACGAGGACGACGTCAACAAGTTGGCCGACGTCGCTCGGTCCTCGAGCGGGACGTCGACACTCCACGAGGCAACTGGTGGGGACCCGAGCTCGAGTCGGCGGTGGCAGGCCAACATCGCGCTGGGTGGAGATCAGGAGCTGATTGTCAGCCTGCGAACCGACGCGGGCGACGCGTGGGGCGGCCTCGGGCTCTACCGCGAGACAGGAGCGCCGATGTTCGATCCGGAGGAGATCGCCTTCGTTCGCGCGATTGCCTCCTCGCTTGCCGAGGGCGCCAAGCGGGCGCTGCTGCTCGGCGAGGCGACGGACCCGGAGGGACCGCAGGCTCCGGGCCTCCTCGTTCTCTCCTCAAACTGGGAGGTGGAGTCCGCCACGCCCGGTGTCGAACGTTGGATGTCCGACCTCCCCGAGGGCGACTGGGACGGTGGGCGACTGCCCTCCGCGGTGTTGGCAGTCGCGGGGCGGGCTTTGCGCTCTGCCGAAGGCCGAGACGAGCCTGGAGAAGTCGCGCTGGCGCGCGTGCTCACACGATCGGGGACCTGGGTCGTCCTGCACGGCGCGACGCTGGTGAGCGACGGCACTCGACGCATCGCGGTGATCGTCGAACCGGCCCATCCCGCGCGCATCGCGCCGATGCTGATGTCGGCCTACGGACTGAGTGAGCGCGAGCAGGACGTAACACGCCTAGTGCTGCAGGGCGAGTCGACCACAGCGATGGCGGAGCGACTCGTCGTCTCAGCCCACACCGTCCAACAGCACCTCAAGAGCATCTTCGAGAAGACCGGCGTTCACAGTCGCCGTGACCTAGTCGGCAAAGTCTTCTTTTCCTACTACGAACCCCGGCTGCGCGACAACGAAGCGCGCGTTCCCCAGGACAAGCCGCTACGTGGCGGGCCGATGACTCCGACCAAACCGTCGATGTCCCCTGACGCATAGCGCAGCTCTTGCTTCGGGCGTCAAGCCCGCTTCTACAGAGCCCTCTGACGGACTCGAACCGTCGACCCCTTCCTTACCATGGAAGTGCTCTACCAGCTGAGCTAAGAGGGCGCTCGCGAGCAGCGTATCGCGTCCGGCCCGGCCGACGCGGGGGCCGGGTCAGTTGGCGATCGCGGTGAGAGGCGGAGCTCAGCCGCCGTAGGCGCTGTGCAGCAGCGACATCATCGTCGACGCCGAGCCGCCCCCGACCGGGGTCCCGCTGCCGTCGGAGAAGCCGATCTCCAGATGCGGTCCGGTCGAGATCCCGACGATCCCGGGCCCGACCTCGCTGATCACCGATCCGGCCCCGACGTGCGTCCCGATCGACACCGCATTGGCCGGACCGGCGTGCCCGTAGTAGACGTAGCTGTACCCCGAGAGCGGGCTGTCGCAATGCAGCACCGGGGCGTCCGGGCCGAACCCGCCAATCCCGTGCAGAACGATCGTGCCCGAGCACACCGCCAGCAGCGGAGTCCCCCCCGGAGCCGCGATATCGACTCCCTGATCGAGCGTCCACCCTCCCGGCGGGACGGCGCTGCCCTTGGGCAACGGGAAGGTGAACCCACCGCCGCTCGAGAGCTGGCCCGAACTCACCGAAGAGCCACCTGAGCCGCTCGAGCCCGAATTTGACCCAGCGCTCGCCGCTCCAGCCGCGGCGGACTGAGCAGCTTGCAGCTTGGACAGCTGGCTGCGCAGGTCGGCGACGTGGCCGCGGGCGGTGGCCAGCGCGCTCGCCTTGCTGTCGCGGTTCTGGGCCGCCGCGATCTGCTGCTGGACGAGGCTGATGCGGTCGCGCGCCAATGCGTTGCGTTGCACAACCACCTGCGTGGTGATCGCCTGCTGGCGCTGCTCCAGGGCGCCGAGCCTGACCGCCTGCGCTGCAACTGCCCGGCGGGCTGCTTTGACGCTGTTGACGACGCGGACGCTCTGCTTACGCACGCGCTGGGCGAAGGACAGGCGCTCGAGCAGATCCTTGAACCCCCGAGCCTCCAGGACAACGGTGACCACGTCCGGACGATCGTTTTCGTAGGCGCTGACCAGCTGTTGCGAGAGCACCCGCTCGCCCCGCACCTGCTGTGCCTGCAGCTGCGCCAGGCGCGTACGCGCGGTTGCGAGTTGGCTGCGCAGCTTCAACAGCTGGGTGCGCTTGGCATCGAGGTCAGCCTGGATCCGGGCAATCCGGGCCTGAAGCGCGTCGACGTTGGCGTTGATCTGCGACAGTTGGCTGGAGGCGGCGCCGAGCGCGCCGGCCAGCCCGGCGATGTGACTCTGACCGGCGCTGATCTGCTGCTGCAGCTGACCGGTGCTGGCGGCGTGCGCATTCTTGGTGAGCAGGATCGCGCCGCCAAGCGCGAGCGCGAGGAGCAGCACGCAGACGGCGCGGGTGTATGGCCTGACGGGGCTGCGCATGATGTTCGAAGACGCTCGCGCCGAACTCGACGTGCGACGCGTTTTTCCTGCAAGCACGACTCACAGGACCGGCCCAAGGTAACACGGAGCCCCGTTTGCAAGGCCGTGCCGCGGGCGCATGCACGGAAACCTGCACGCGATCGCGGCGCGCGCCCAGCTAGCGACGCTGCACGGCCGCCACGTGCAACTCCCGAGGCGCGCCGTCGGCGCGCAGGCGCCTGCGCCGCGCGACCTCCAGTCCTTCGGTGTCAAGCCGGTCGAGCGCTGTGTCGGAGACCAGCACCTGGCCGGCCTTGCCCGCGTCGCCTACGCGGGCGGCGATGTTCACGTCGACGCCGAGGTAGTCGCCGCCGAGCTTGCGCGGCCGGCCCCAGTGGACGCCGGCCCGCATCCGCGGGCAGTACTCATCGACCTGGACGCCCTCCAGCGCGTCCTGGGCATCGAGCGCCGCCTCAACCGCGGCCTGGGAGCTGATGAAGCTGGCCATCAGGCCATCGCCGAGCCGCTTGACGATCCGGCCCTCACGCGCCAGCACCGCGGTCTCCACCGCCATGCCGACCTCTCGCAGGAGCTCCAGCGTGGCAGCGTCGCCGGCCTGAAGGGCCCACGAGGAAAAGCCGACGAGGTCGGTGAACAGCAGGGCCATCTCAATCTCGCCTCGACCCCGGCCGGTGGCTTCGGAGAGCGACTGCCACAGTTGCAATCCGGCCAGGCCGAGCTCCTGCACGAAGCTCTCACGTTCGGGCTGGAGGGCGGACACGCCCCGAGCCACGAGCTCGACCGGAGTCAGGCCGGCGGTGGACAGTGGGTCGCCGAAGCGCTCATCCCCCGGCAGCCGGCGGCGCAGCCGCCGGGCCGCGGACAGCAGCGTCGGCTGTGTATCGATCCGCACCGCGGTCCGGCGCACGCGAGAGATCCTCTCGGTGCCCCCCCGGGCCGCCTCTTCGATCGCATCTCGGCTGATGAGTTCCTCTGCCGCCATCGACGCCCGAGGATAAACGTGCGGCCCGCGCCGTGAGATCGCGCGGAGACCGCAGGTGGTTGAGGTGGCGGGAGCAGGATTCGAACCTGCGAAGGCTGAGCCAACGGATTTACAGTCCGTCCCCTTTGACCGCTCGGGAATCCCGCCGGGGGCGGCGTGAGTCTAGCGACGCTGAGGGCCGGGGTAGCGCCGGCTAGGACGCGTCACGCAGGCGCTGCGCCTCCGGCAGCGCCTCGAGCTTCTTCAGCGTGTGATTCTCGATCTGGCGGATCCGCTCGCGGGTGACGTTGAACGCTCGACCCACCTCCTCGAGCGTGTATGGACGCTCGCCGCTGAGACCGAAGCGCATCTCGATTACCTCACGCTCGCGCTCGGGCAGCGCGGCCAGCGCGCGGCGGAGATTCTCACGGCGCAGGTGCTCGGAGGCCTGCTCAAACGGCGACTCCGCGGTCTGGTCCTCGACGAAGTCACCGAGCTCGGATTCCTCTTCCTCACCGATCGGTTTCTCCAACGAGATCGGCTGCTGGGCCATCCGCAGGACGTCTCGCACTTCACGCACGGTCGTCTCCAACTCGGCGGCGATCTCCTGGGGCGTGGGCTCGCGGCCGAGTTGCTGGACGAGCTGACGCTCGACGTGCACAACCTTGTTGAGCTTCTCGACCATGTGCACCGGAATTCGAATGGTGCGTCCCTTGTCGGCGATCG
Organism: uncultured Solirubrobacterales bacterium; assembly: GCA_963757165.1. Lineage (GTDB taxonomy): Bacteria > Actinomycetota > Thermoleophilia > Solirubrobacterales > Solirubrobacteraceae > Palsa-465. The sequence goes on along the minus strand of CAVWQO010000006.1, from coordinate 2,002,344 downwards.
CACGCGTGACGGCCTGCCGGATCCACCAGGTCGCGTAGGTGGAGAACTTGTAGCCGCGGCGGTAGTCGAACTTCTCGACTGCGCGGATCAGGCCCATGGAGCCCTCCTGAATCAGATCCAGAAAGGTCAGTCCGCGACCCAGATACGACTTTGCAATCGAGACCACGAGCCGTAGGTTGGCCTCGATCATCTGCTGCTTGGCGGCCATATCCCCGCGCTCGATGCGCCGCGCCAACGTCACCTCCTGCTCGGCGGTGAGCAGACTCACCTTGCCGATGGAGCGCAGGTACAGCCGCAACGAGTCGAGGCTCGGCTCCACGGTCAGGTCGATCTCGACCTTCTTGCGCTGGTCAGGCTGGGGCTCGGCCTGCTGGGCCGCGTTGGCCTCGATGCTGCCGCCTTCGGACTTGGCCAAGCGCCCGTCCGCTTCCATCACGGCGATCCCCTGCTCGTCAAGGTAGGCGTGGAGCTCCTGCACCTGCTCCTTGGTGACGTCGACCTCCTCAAGGCACGCCTGGATCTGCGAGAACGTCAGGAAGCCACGCTCCTGCGCCTCGGCGATCAGCGGACGCAGTTCGTCGAGCTCCGCAATCGGAGCTTCATCGGTCAACAGCACAATTCCTTTTTCGCTCACGGCCCCTGAGCTCCTCACTGAAGCAACTTTGAGTCCACCCCGTGAAGAGCGACTCCCTCTCTCCTCAAACCTCCGACCTCTAGCCGAGTGATACCACAATCCTGATCTTTGTCCAGACCCCGCCGAGGGCATCAGCGTGCCGGTGTCTACCCTTTAGGAGGGCAATGGCACTTCAGCGAGCACATCCGCTTCCCACAATCGATGTCCAGGCACAGCTGCCGAGCGTGCAGATCAGCCTGTCCCGGGTCGGCGTGACCGGGGTCGAGAAGGTCATCCGGATCCGTCACAACGACACCGAGCAGTTGTTCTCGGCTCGCTTCGAATGCGTGGTCGATCTCGGACCTGAGCAGAAGGGCGCGCACATGTCGCGCTTCGAGGAGGTCGTCAACGAGGCGATCGGCCAAGTCGTGCTCGGCGAGTCGACGTTCAAGGCCGAGACGGTGGCCGAGCACATCGCGCAGCTCGTGCGCGAGCGCCAGGGCGCCGGACGCGCGGAGGTCAGCGTCGAGGCGCGTTATCCCGAGCACAAGCCGGCGCCGGTGTCCGGCATCCAGACCCAGGAGATGTACACGCTCCATGGGTCGGCGATCTGCACCGAGTACGGCACGCGCCGGCTGATCGGAGTGACCGCCCAGGGCATCACCGCCTGCCCCTGCGCCCAGGAACTGGTCGCCCAGTCCTCGCGCGAGCGCTTGCAGGCCGACGGCTTCGGTACCGAGGAGATCGACCGTATCCTCCAGGCCGTCCCCGTGGCCACGCACAACCAGCGCGGGCTCGGCACGCTCCACATCGGCTGCACCGAGCTGTGCGACGACGAGATCGACGCGACCACGTTGCTGGAGATCGTGGAGGGCTCGATGTCCTCGGAGATCTACGAGCTGATGAAGCGCTCAGACGAAGCGCGGGTCGTAGAGAAAGCCCACCGTCGCCCGCGCTTCGTCGAGGATTGCGTGCGGGAGATGATCCGCGGGGTGATTGAGGCCTTCCCGGCTCTCGATGATCGCGCGTTCGTTTCCGCGACCCAGGTCAACCTGGAGACGATCCATCAGCACAACGTCGTGGCAGAGCGGTTCGGCACCCTTGGTGAGCTCCGGCGCGAGTACTCCACCGGCGAGCCCTCAGCGGTTCACACCAGCCGGCGGGCGTGGCTCGACGCGACGCCGTGAGAGGCGCTCGCGAGACCAGACGCCAAAGAAGTAGTCGGCGCCTGAGAGCACGGTGATCAGGACGGTGACGTAGACCAGCGCCTCAACCCACGCCGGGCGTCCGTGCACCGCAATCAGGACCATGACCAGCACGACTTGGAAGCCCGTCTTGAGCTTGCCGAAGATGCTGGCCGAGATGATCACGCCCTGCTGCGTGCCGGCGGCGACGCGCAGGACGGTCACCGCGAACTCGCGGGCGATGATCACCATCGCGACCCAGGCGTCGAGCCGGTTCAGCGACACCAGCGCGATCAGCGCAGCGACGATCAGCAGCTTGTCGGCGATCGGGTCCATCAGCTTGCCAAACGTGGTCACCCAGTTGCGCGAGCGCGCGAGGTAACCGTCGATCGCGTCGGTCAGAGAGGCGACCGCGAACACGATCGCGGCCAGCAGATCTCCGCCTCCGGTCTTCTCTAGCAGGGCCACGATCAACACGGGGACCAGCAGGATCCTGACCACGGTCAGGACGTTGGGGACGTTCAGGGGCACCATGACTACCCGACAAAGCTACCTGAGGCGCGATCAACCCCGGAGTGTTTGGGAGTTTGTGTCCGTATGCGGAACAAACATCCAAACATGCCTCCGCGACGATGGCTCAGGCGTCGGAGTGCTGATCGGTGTCGCCCGCGGGGGAATCATCGTCCGCGGGTTTACCGGGAAGGCTGTCAGCAGCCGGGCTGTCCGAGCCGCCTTCGGCGCCTGGCTCGTCCGACTGGTCCTCCGGGGCATCTTCAGGATGCTCTCGCTGTGCGTCTTTCTCGCTCACGTCCACGGTTCTACCCCACCGGCCGGCCCGGCTAACGGTCATCATCTACGGAAGGTGCGTGCCGTAGTCCTCGATCAACCAGAAGCGCCGCTGCGAGTCACCGAGCTGCCCCAGCCGCAGCCGGGCCCGAGTGAGTTGCTGCTGCGGATCAGCGCCTGCGCAGTGTGCCGCACGGATCTGCACCTGCGCGACGGTGAGATCGAGGCGGCGAAGCTGCCGGTGGTCCTCGGGCACCAGATCGTCGCCCGCACCGAGGACGGTCGCCGCGTTGGCGTCCCGTGGCTTGGCTGGACGGACGGCTCCTGCCGCTACTGCCGCTCGGGCCGCGAGAACCTGTGCGAGCACGCCCGCTTCACCGGCCGCGACATCGACGGCGGCTTCGCCGAGTGGACCGTGGCCGACGAGCGCTTCTGCCTGCCGCTGCCCGATGGGATCTCCGACTCGCAGGCCGCGCCGCTGCTCTGCGGAGGCCTGATCGGCTACCGGGCGCTGCGGCTGGCGGGCGACGGGACGCGGCTCGGCCTCTACGGCTTCGGTTCCGCCGCCCACATGATCTGCCAGGTGGCGGTCCACGAGGGCCGCGAGGTGTACGCCTTCACGCGCGGCGGGGACGAGCGCACCCAGGCCTTCGCTCGCGAGCTGGGCGCCGTCTGGGCCGGCGCGAGCGGGGACACACCGCCGGAGCCACTGGACGCCGCGATCATCTTCGCGCCGGCCGGCGGCCTCGTCCCGCAGGCCCTGAAGGTGTTGGCACCGGGTGGCGCGGTCGTCTGCGCCGGCATTCACATGAGCGACATTCCGTCGTTCCCGTATGAGGATCTGTGGCACGAACGATCGATTCGCTCCGTGGCCAATCTCACCCGGCAAGACGGTCACGAGTTCCTCGCGCTCGCTCCTCAGGTGCCGATCCGGACGACCGTGAGCCTCTATCCACTCGAGCGAGCCGAGGCGGCGCTCTCGGATCTACGGGCCGGCGCCTTCGAGGGCACGGCCGTCCTGCTCCCCCATTCCTCGGAGAGCATCGAGTAGACGGCGTGGTCAAGGTAGCGCCCGGCGACGAACTCGGCTTGGCGCAGCGTGCCCTCCAGCTGGAACCCGAGTCGCTGCGGAATCGCCCGGCTGCGGCTGTTGCCGACGGCGGCCCGGATCTCGACCCGGTGCAGGCGCCAAGCCCCGAAGGCGAAGTCCAGCAGCGCGCTGACGGCCAGCGTCATCGTTCCGTGGCCCTGGGCGTCGGCGGCCAGCCAGTAACCGATCCCGGTGCTGCGATGCAACCAATCCACGCGGTGAAAGCCGATCGAACCGATGATCCGGCCGCCACCCGTGATCGCGGCCTGGAAGCCTTCGTTGTCCGCCAGCTGCTTGCGGCTCATGCGGATGTACGCGCGCGTGCCCTCAAGCGTCTGATGCTCGGCCCAGGGCAGCCAGGGTGAGAGGTGGGAGCGGTTGCGTTCGATCAGCGCGTACAGGCTCTCGGCGTCGGTCTCCTCGAACAGCCGCAGGCCGTGATCGGTGCTCAGAGCGAAGCGGAACATGGTCTCGGTCAGGGGCACGCTACGTTTACAGCATGCCCCTCATCCCAATGGTGATCGAGCGGACCGCGCGGGGCGAGCGCGAGTTCGACATCTACAGCCGACTTCTGAACGAACGCATCATCTTCCTAGGGTCCCCGATCGACGACACAATCGCGAATCTCGTCGTCGCGCAGTTGCTCCATCTTGAGTCCTCGGACCCTGACAAGGACATCTCCATGTACGTCAACAGCCCGGGCGGGTCGATTTACTCGGGCCTGGCCATCTACGACACGATGCAGTTCATCAAGCCCGATGTTCAGACGATCTGCGTCGGGATCGCGATGTCGATGGGCTCGCTGCTGCTCGCCGGGGGCGCCAAGGGCAAGCGCTTCTCGCTGCCCAATAGCCGCATCCTGATCCACCAGCCCTCCGCCGGCTTCGAGGGTCAGTCGACCGACATCGAGATCCACGCCAGGGAGATTCTCAACATCCGGGGCCGAATCGACGAGATCTATGCCCACCACACGGGGCAGCCGCTCGAGCAGGTCCACACCGACATGGAGCGCGACCGCTTCTTCAAGCCCGATGAGGCCGTCGAGTACGGCCTGATCGACCGCGTCATCCACGAGCACTAGATAGGAAGATCTGGGCGCATGCGCCCAGATCCCGGCGGGTGCATGCACCCGCCGGCTGGGGCGCGCATGCGCGCCCCAGAACCCCACACTTAGGTCGCGGGCGCGCGGCGGATCCGCCCGGACCCCTGCCCGCGCGTCTCCGGCGGTTCGGGCACCGTCGGCCGGTACAGCGCCCAGAAGACCATCAGTGCGCCGAATACCAGCATCCCCAGGCCGGTCCACAGATCGACGTTGACTCCCGCGGCCTTGTGCTTGACCGTCGAGGAGCCGAAGATGCCCATCGCGACCAGGATCACGCCGTAGAGGATGAACAGCGCGCCGATCAGCCGTCGGATGTCAAAGCGGTTGGCCGCGCGCGCCGCCTCGGCCTCCTCCTCATCGGTGCGGCCCGTGGACTGCATCGGCTCATCCGAAGAGGGGGCGCCGGGAACTCCGAATGGCTTGTCGGTGGATGACATGGGAGCAGGCTCCTAGTTCCTAGGCGAAGATGATGTTGAGGATCACGACGAGGGCCATGGCGATGCCGCCGAGGATCGCCGGCCGCCGCCACCACAGCTTGTCACGTGGGTCCGCATGTTCTTCCGCCTCAGCCTCGCGGGTCAGACCCCAGACGAGCCCGCGCAGCTCCTCGGTTGGCTTGGGCTTGGTGACCAGCGAGACAGCGACCATCACCACCGCGTCGGCGATGAAGGCGATGATCGCCTGCCAGAAGCTTCCACTCAGCGCGGAGCCGAAGTGGAAGATCGTGTGGTAGGCGGCCAGGCGGTTGGTCGCGTAGGCGGCGACGGTCCCGGCGACGAGGCTGAAAAACCCTCCCCAGGCGGTGGCGCGGCGCCAGAACATGGCGATGATGAAGGTGGCGAACAGAGGGGCATTGAAGATCGAGAACAGCGTCTGGATGTAATTCATGATGTTCGAGTAGCCCTTGGCGATGAACGCCGTGGCCACCGAAATCAGGATCCCGCCGATCGTGATCAGCCGGCCGGCCCGCAGGTAGTACGCGGAGTCGCGGTCCTTGGCGAAATAGGCCTGCACCAGGTCATAGGTCACGACCGTGTTGAAGGCGGTGACGTTGGCCGCCACGCCGGCCATGAACGCCGCGATCAGCCCGGTGATGGCCAGTCCCAGCATGCCCTCGGGCAGGTAGTTGCCGATCAGATGCGGAATCGCCGTGTTGTATTGCAAGCCGATCGCCTTGCCGACGCCGAGCCCCTTTACCGTCACGACCGCGATCAGGCCCGGCAGGATGATGATCGCCGGGAGGAAGATCTTGGGGAAGGCGCCGATCAGCGGGGTGCGGCGCGAAGCCGACATGTTGCGCGCCGACAGCGCCCGCTGGACCTCGGCGAAGTTGGTCGTCCAGTATCCGAAGCCGAGCACGAAGCCGAGTCCGAACACGATGCCCACCCAGTCCGCGGCGAGCGGATTGGTCACGTGGTGGATCCCCAGCCCGCGCCAGGCGTGCAAGCCCGCCTCGCCGAGTGGTTTGAAGTGCCGGACCTTGTCCTGGAGGCCGCTGATGCCCCCGACGGCGTGGAGGGCCACGAGCGTCAGCGGGAGCAGGGCCGCGACGATCACGAAGAACTGGAGGACCTCGTTGTAGATCGCCGAGGTCAGGCCACCGAGCGTGATGTAGATCAGCACCATCGCCGCGGCGACGAGGATCGCCACCGAGACCGACCAGCCCAGCATCAGATGGATGATCAGTGCCAGGGCGAACAGGTTGACCCCGGAGATCAGCACGGTGGCCAACGCGAACGTGCTGGCGTTGAAGGCATGCGTGGCCTCGTTGAAGCGCAGGCGCAGGTACTCCGGGACCGAGCGGACCTTGGCCCCGTAGTAGAACGGCATCATCACGAGGCCCAGGAACACCATCGCCGGCACGGCGCCGAGCCAGTAGTAATGGACTGCCGCCACCCCGTACTGCGCGCCATTGGCGGCCTGCCCGAGGATCTCCAGTGCTCCGAGGTTGGCGGCGATGAAGGCGAGACCGGTGATCCACGCCGGCAGCGAGCGCCCGGAGAGGAAGAAGTCGAGGTCGGTCTTGATGGCCAGGCGTGCGACGAACCCGATCCCGAGCACCACGACGAAGTAGATCGCCAGGATCGTGTAGTCGATTGTGCTTGGGTGGAGTCTCAGCAAGGTGGCCGCTCGCTCTCTCTGGAGCGCTTCCTACCCCGCTTAACGCGGTTCTTACACAACCGAGTGCTCGATGGCACCGAGGTGCTCGATCTCGATCCGTACCACGTCGCCGGGTTTCAGAAATTGCGGCGGGTCCATCCCCATCCCGACGCCGCTCGGCGTCCCGGTCAGGATCAGGTCGCCCGGGACCAAGGTGCAGGTCTCGCGGATGAACCGGACGAGCTCCTCACAGCCGAAGATTAGGTCAGAGGTGCGGCTGTCCTGCCGGAGGTCACCGTTGACCCAGGTGCGGAGGCTCAAGTCCTCGGGCTTCTCGATCTCGTCGACCGTGGTGACCCACGGCCCGAATGGGCAGAAGGTGTCGGCGCCCTTGGCTCGCGTCCACTGAGGCTCACGGCCCTGCAGATCTCTCGCCGTCACGTCGTCGGCGACGCAGTAGCCCGCGATCCTTCCGCCCGAGCCCATGACGATCGTCAGTTCACCCTCGTAGTCGAGCCGGCGCACCACTTCGGGACAGTGGACGGGGCCACCGGGCGGCGCCACCGAGGCCCGCACCTTGACGAACACGATCGGCTGCTCCGGCGTCTGCCCACCGGTCTCAGCCACGTGCGCGGCGTAGTTCAGGCCAATCGCGTAGATCGTGCCTGGATCCGGAATCGGCGCCAACAGCTCGACCTCGGAGAGCGCCCACGAGCGCTCGCCGACGGCCGGCTCGTCCGGCGCGGCCAGAGCCTCCTTCACCGTCACCTCCTCGGCCAGCGCCCGGACCTCGTCGCCCTCGACGCTGCCGGCGAGTGGCCCCTCTGCGTCTGGCGCCTGGAAGGTGGCGAGCTTCACGGCCGCGCAGCCTATCGCGACCGCGTCTTCAGTATCAGACCTCTGCGTGAGCCGCGCTCGGCAGCTTGCTCCCCGCCTGCACGTGCGTGACCGGATGCCCGAGCGCCCGCGCCTTGCTGATCAGGTCGAGCTTCAGCCAGCGAGAGATCCCGAGGGGCAGAGTGGAGATGATGATCTCGTCGTAGTTGCCGAGGTTGATCGCGTCGTGGATGGCCATCAGCGGCTCGGAGTCGCCGAGGCTTCCGGTGACTCGGTTGCCCGCGGCCTCCGAGAGCTTGGGCAGTGCGGCGTCGAGCACGCCCTGGGCCTCGTCCTCGCCGGCGTCCTGCGGATCGACGACCTTGTGCATGCCGTGGGCCTGACGGGGGACCACGAGATGGAACGTCGCCTCGCCCTGCTGAGATCTCGCCCGGACCGCATCGAGTAGCTCCGGAGTCGCCGCGGTTTGGTGAGCGAGGACGAGAACATGGGCCGGCTCTGACATGAGCACACCTCCGGCAATGATGCAGGAAAAGGGTCGGCCGAGTATTTCACCGCGCGCCGGCGCGGGCAAGGACTAGGGGCGGCGCGGGCGAGGACTGGGCGCCGGCGCGGACAAGGCCTACGCGCCGCCCAGGCGCGGCAAGCGCTGGTGGCGCGGCGGGGCGTCGATGGCCAGCAGCGTCGGCACGCTGACCAGGCTGTAGTAGCGCCGGCGGAGCCCTCTGATGATGGCCGGAAGCGCGGCCACCGTCTGGCTGCGGTCGCCCCCGCCATCGTGCATGATCACGATCGCGCCCGGCCGTGAGTTCGCCAAGACGTTGGCCACGATCGCGTTGGTTCCCGGGCGGCGCCAATCGCCGGGGTCTATCGACCACAGCACCATCAGCATCCGGAGCTTGCGCAGGGCCTGGAGTGTCCCGCGGTTGTAGGCGCCGTAGGGCGGACGGAACAAGCGCGGGAAGGGGGCGCCGAGCCGCCGCAGACCGGCGGCCGCATCGCGGATCTGGGCGACCTGCGTGCTCGAGTTCAGGCGCGGGAGCCAGGCATGGTTCTGCGTGTGGTCGGCCACCTCGAACCCCTGCCGCAGCTCGCTGCGAACCGCACCGGAGAAATAGTGCAACTGCTGGCCGACCACGAAGAAGGTCGCGGGTACGTGCAGGCGCGTGAGCACGCGCAGCACGGCGGGGGTGTAGGGGCTGGGGCCGTCGTCGAAGGTGAGCGCGATCGCGCGTCGGCGGCGGGTGCCCACCGCGACGAACGGGGTGTAGCTGAGAACGCTGTTGATGGCCCGTGACTCCGCTCGCAACCGCCGGGCCGATCTCGGCCGCCTGATCCCTGCCTGCGGACGTCCAAGAACCGGGGCCTGGCGCGCGACGGGCGTCGGCCGGCGGCGACTGGAGCCGGTGGTAGCCATCGCCACTACCGTCGCCATCAGCAACACGGCGACCAGCGCGAGCACGATCGCCCGCATTCCCCGCCGCCGCGTGCGGAAATTCAACCCACGCCGCTTGCTCACTGCACGCACGTTAGAGCCTGGCGCCAGTTAGCGCCGGTTAGCGCCGCCGAGCAGCCGATCTCAGCTCAGCCGCGCGGCGAGGCCGCGGGCGCCCATGTGGGCGATGGCCTGAATCGAGATCTGGGGGTTCACGCCAGACGCGCTGGGAAACGCGGAGCCGTCGAAGACGTAGAGGTCGCGCACGTCCCAGGTCTGCCCGGTGGGATCGCAGGCCGAGGTCCCGGGCGAGCCGCCCATTCGGGCCGAGCCCATGATGTGAAACGAGCCCATCGAAAGCTGGCCTGCTCCGTATCCGGCCGCGTCTGCGTCGGCCATGAACCGCTCCCGGCTGCTCCTGGCCCCGGGCTCGTAGGCGACCCACTTGCTCTGCGAACTGAAGATGCGACGCGCCCCGGCGGCCTCCAGGATCCGGGCGCCGCCGTCGATCCCCGTGCGCATGTGTCCGGCGTCGAAATCGGAGAGCTTGTAGCGGACCACCGGCTCGCCGTCCCGCCCCACTCGGACCTCGCCGCCGTCACGGTCACGCAGCAGCACGCCAATCGGGACGGAGTTAGACAGGCTCTCCATCAGCGAGAAATGCTCGCGCGACCCGCGCCATGGGCTGAAGGCCAGAAACAGGTGCGGGTGGTTGGCGGCGGTCTCGTACTTCAGGCCGTAACCGTCATGCAGGTTCCGGTGCTGATCGGAGTACAGCGCCTGCATCACCCCCTCCCACGGCTTCAGCTCCTCGTCAAAGACGCCGAACACTGCGGTCGCGGGGTGCAGCTTCAGGTGCTTGCCGATGTTCGGGTTCTGCAGATTGGAGCGCTTGAGCAGAGCGGGGGTGTGGATCGCGCCGCAGGCGGCGATCACCGCCTTCGCTCGGACGGTCACGTGATGACCCTCCACGGTCCGCCCTACGATCCCGCGAGCCGCGCCGCCGTCGACCAGGATCCGCTGCACCTTGGTGCGGACGATCATGCGGGTGCCGGCCTCGTGGGCGTCGCGCAGCCAGGTCTTGACCACGGACTGCTTGGCACCCACCCGGCAGCCGAGACCGCAATAGCCGCACTCTTTTCCCTGCACGCAATGGCGAACGCCCCGGGGCATCGCGTCGACGTGCCACCCCAGCTTGACGCAGCCTTCCTGGAGCTTTTGCTCACGGGTGGAGGGATCGTTGTGCTCCTGATTGACCCCCAGGCGATCGCACACGGCGTCCAGGCTGTGGGTGTAGTCCTCCGAGGTGAAGGCGGGCACGCCGCTGGCCGACCATTCGCTGCGCACATCATCCGGCGTGCGGAACGAGGTGCTGTAGTTGACCACGGTCCCGCCGCCCAGACATGCGCCCGCGAGCAGCGACACGCTCTGGTCGTGGCTCGCGTTCGGCGCGCCCATGTAGTAGCCGGTCAGGGCCGCCTGCTCGGAGCCGTCGAAGTCCTGGTCGTCGTAGTAGTCGCCGGATTCGATCACGATCACATCGAGGCCGGCCGCCGCGAGCACCCCGGCGGCGGCCCCTCCCCCCGCCCCGGAGCCGACGATCACGACGTCGCACTCAAAGCGCTGGTCACGCTCCACCCGGGTCATCGTCAGCGCCTTCGGCGCTGCCCCTTCAAGCTTGCCCAGAGGGCCGTCGTAGCCGATCGCATCCCACGCCGGATTTCGCCCCCCGTTCCGGCCCGGGCTCATGTAGTAGAACATCAGCGCGCCCTTGCGCAGGGCCTGGAAGACGGCGCGACGCTGTGGCGCGCGTGAGTCTCCCCAGCCCAACAGCACCTGCTCCTGCGCCTCTGGGGACAGTGAACTGAAGCGCTTGAGCCCCGCGCCGCCGACCGCGCCCAGGACCCTGGAGTCCCACAGCGAGAGCAGCATGGCGAGCTGCTTGCGCTCTGACTCCCGCGGGTTCACCGCGATCGCCGCGAGCAGCGCGTCCGCCACACCGAGCTCCCGCGCGGTCGGGGTCCCGTTGCCGGAGGGGCAGAACGTGTCGCAGATGTCCTCCAGGGCGCGGCGTTGGCGCGGAGTGAGGTTCATGGCCGAAATACTCTCAGGTCCGCACCCGGCGCGTGACCGTCTCGCCCGCGCCCGCTAGCCCAAGCGGTACTCCCCGCGGGCGACGACCACGGCCGCCCCGCCCACCGCCACGCGTTCGATGCTCTTCGCCGTCCCTTCCACCCGCGCGTGCAGCACCGAAGGCCGCTTGATCTCGGCGCCCTGATGGATCTCGATGTCCGCTCCGAAGTCGATCCGGCCGTGGCGGGCCAGGTGGACAGCGATCGGCCCTGCCGCCGAGCCTGTCGCCGGATCCTCGGCCACGCCGAGCCCGGGCGCGAACATGCGGGTCTTGAACAGCTTCCCCGCACCCGCGAAGCAGCTGACGTTCAGGGGCCCCAGCGCCGCCACGGCGCCCATGTCCGGCTGGAGCTCAGCCACCGTCTGCTCATCTGGTAGCACGACGCACACGTGGACGGGACCGTTGGTGTAGGCCTCGACCGGGAGCTCCGAGTGATCAACCCCGAGCGCGCGCAGCAGCTCCCACTCAGCTCCGAAACGCTCCCAGGTTGGGATCGGCTGCTCCATCTCGCCGAACACGATCCGGTCACCGTCGCGGGTCAGCTTGACCGGGACGATGGCGGCACGCGTACGCAGCCGAACCGCGCCGCCGTCAAGACCTGCGCCGAGGACGAACGCGGTGCCGAGGACCGGATGGCCGGCGAACGGGAGCTCGGTCACCGGGGTGAAGATCCTGATCGCCGCGTCCACGTCGGCGTCCCCGGGAAAAACGAACACCGTCTCGGAGAGGTTCATCTCTCGGGCCGTGCGCTGCATCTGTCCCTCATCCAGACCGGCTGCGTCGGTGAACACTGCGACTTGGTTGCCCTCGAGCGGGACGCTGGTGAAGACGTCGGCGATCACGTAGCGGTGCATCAGCGCTCCGCCATCTCCAACAGCTTCGTAACCGTCGCCCAGTTACGCGCGGTCGCGGTGACTCCGAGCTTCTGGCCGGCCAGCTGAGACCACAGCTTCGATGTCCCGATGCCCTCCGGGTGCCAGGCGTAGCACTCGCGCCCTGCTACCACCAACTGCTCGGGCTCTTTGATGACCTGCTGCAGCCGCTGCACCACCGCGGGCTCGAGTTCGCCGGACAGGAAGCTCACCTGGTAGCGCTTCGGGTTCTTGGCCACGCCGCCGAGGGGATTGAGCGCCACCACGGCGGCGAGCTCGTCCCGTGTGCGCACCACCACGGCGATGTCGAACCCGAACTTCTCCCTGATCAGACGCGCGCACTCCCGCTCCAGCTCTGCGGGCGCGGCGTCGGCGTCCAGCACCACGTTCCCGCTGCCGAGGTAGGTCCTCGCGCTCTGATAGCCCGCATCCTTGAGATGTCGGCGCAGCTCCGGCATCGCGACCCGGTTGCGCGCACCAAGATTGATCCCGCGCAAGAGGGCGATCTGCCTCAGAACAGCGGCTCCTGGCCGGGCACGGAGTCCCGCCGCACCGTCGGCCCCTCCTGCCCGAGGGCAAGCGCCATGTCCCGAGCGATCGCGGCCTCCGAGCGGGATGCGACAAGCGGGCGCTCCATCCCCTCGACGTGGACCAGCGTCCGGCGACCGTCGCCACGATCCGGTCCCTCAAGGGGAACCAGCGCGTAGACCCGGTCGGCGCGCACGAACTTCCCGTAGCCGAGGGGAACCAGTACCGGCACGCGCGCCATAGGGCAATCGTACGGCGCGTCATACTCTCGTGCGATGAGTGAGGCCGACTCCGCCTTCGAGCGCGGCAACGCGGCCGTCGAGCAGGGCGACCTCGAGCGGGCCGAGCGGGCGTACGCGGAAGCGGACCAGCAGGGCCACGCGGCCGCCGCGGTGAACCTCGGGCAGCTGCTTGAGCGCCGGGGACAGCGGTCGGAAGCTCTCGCCGCATACCAGCGCGCCGACGAGCGCGGCAGCGGCCTCGGAGCGTTCAGACTTGGGCTGGTGCTGTCCGGCCATGAGGACTGGACTGGCGCCAACGAGGCTTGGGCACGAGCGCAGCAGCGGGGCAAGGACCAACCAGGACCGGATCTGGAGCAGCTGCTGCGCGGGCGTGAGCAATCATCGGAGATCAAATCCGGCAGCTCCGCCTCCGCGTTTGCGAATCCGGTGATGGTGGGTGCGGTGACGGTGTTGGCGGTGTTGGTGGCGGTGTTTTTGGCTTATAACGCGAATCAGGGGTTGCCGTTTGTGCCGACGAAGGAGTTGAAGGCTGATTTTGCGGATGGGTCGAATTTGGTGATTGGTAATGATGTGCGTGAGGGTGGGTTTCGGGTGGGGTTGGTTTCGGATATGCGTCCGATTGAGTTGCCGAGTGGTCAGGTGGGGGCGGAGTTGACGTTGAAGCTCGATAAGGCGAATGGGAGTGTGCCGGTGGATTCGACGGCGACGATTCGTCCGCGGTCGGTGTTGGGGTTGAAGTTTGTGGAGATTCAGAAGGGGTCCTCGTCTCGGGTGATTGCGGATGGGGGGACGTTGAGGATTTCGCGGACGAGTGTGCCGGTGCAGTTCGACGATATTTTCAAGACGTTTGATGCGCGGACGCGGAATTCGATTCAGCGGGATTTGGTGGGGTTTGGGAATGTGTTGGCGGGGCGGGGGTCGGCGTTGAATGACACGATTTCGAGTTTGCCGGGGTTGTTGGCGCATTTGGAGCCGGTGGCGCGGTATTTGTCTGATCCGGGTACGCGGTTGACTGGGTTCTTTTCGGCGTTGAATGCGTTTATGGGGGCGATCGCGCCGGTGGCGCAGGTGAATGCGCGGTTGTTTACGGATATGGCGACGACGTTTGAGGCGATTTCTCGCGATCCGCGGGCGTTGGAGGCGACGATCGCGCGGTCGCCGTCGACGTTGGCGGTGTCGACGGACAGTCTTAGGGCTCAGCAGCCGTTTTTGGTTGATTTGAGGGTTTTGGGGACTCGGTTGGCGCCGGCGGCGGCGTCGTTGTCGCAGACGTTGCCGACGATCAATCCGGCGGTGGAGGCGGGGACTAGGACGTTGGCGCGGACCCCGAGTTTGAACCGGAATTTGCAGCAGGTGATGGTGGCGTTGCGGGCGTTGGCGTTGGCGCCGGGCACGAATATCGCGTTGAATGCGTTGGCGGATACGACGGGGACGTTGAATCCGATGGTGCGGTATTTGGGGCCGTATGTGACGGTTTGTAACAGTTGGAATTATTGGTGGACGTATCTGTCTGAGCATATTTCTGAGGCGACGTCGTTCGGGTTTGCGCAGCGGGCGTTGCTCAATCAGACCAATGGATTGCAGTTCAACAATGTTGGGACCCAGGGCGCGACGATGCCGGTCAATGGTGGGATCGCGGACTCCGCGCTCGGCGGCAACGAGTACCTCCACAGCCAGAACTACGGCGCGGCGATCGACACTCACGGCAACGCGGACTGCGAGACCGGTCAGCGCGGCTACCCGAAGAAGCTCAACGCGTTCGACCCGCAGGGGCGGCTGCTGGCGGTTGACGCACATACCCCCGGCAATCAGGGTCCGACGTTCACCGGCCGTGCGCGTGTGCCCGCCGGTGAGACGTTCAGCCGCAACCCCCAGACCGGTCCGCAACTACTCCCCAACCCGAGCAACCCGTAGGCACCCCGGCCTCTACGCAGGTCGATCAGTCGTCGAGGATCAGGCCGAGCCGGCGCTCGAGTGCCTCGGCCAGAACTTCGCGCACCGACCCGCTCTCGAAGCGCTCCACCAACGCCGACAGGAAGCCCTCGATGACCAGCCGCTTGGCGACCTCATCGGGCAGCCCGTGCGAGCGCAGGTAGAACAGCTGCTCAGGATCGACCTGGGCGACAGCGGCAGCGTGGGTGCAGCGCACGTCGTTGGCCTGGATCTCCAGACCGGGGATCGCGTCGGCGTGCGCGCGCTTGGAGATCAGCAGGTTGCGGGAGTCCTGAAACGCGTCGGTCTTCTGCGCGCCGGGGTCGACGATGATGTTGCCCTTCCAGACCGCCGTCGAGCGGCCCTGCAGCACGCCGCGGAACGCCAGATCGGACGTCGTGTTCGGCGCCGCGTGCTCCTGCGTGGTGTCAAAGTCGATGTGCTGACGTCCGTGGGTGGCGTACGCGCCGGTGACGCGCGCGTCGGCCCCCTGGCCGCCGAGACGCGTCTCCATGCGGACGTGGCCGCGAGCCGAGCCGAAGCCAAGGGCGACCCAGTCGAGGCGACCGTCGCGGCCCACCTCGGCACGCTGCGCCCCGAAGATCCAGCTGCGCTCGGAGAGCGTCTGACCGCACACGAAGCGCAGCCGCGCGTTCTCACCGACCGCCAGCTCGACCACTGTGTTGAACACGCCCTCCACGTCCTCGCCGCTTGACAGGTACTGCTCCCATACCTCGGCTTCGGCGCCGTCGTCGAGGACGATCAGGGTGCGCCGGTCCAGCTCGGTGCCGGAGGCGGTCTGGATCGCCGTGAGCAGAATCGGCTGCTCGAGCGTGACCCCGCTCGGGACGTAGACGAACGCGCCGCCGCGGAAGTTGGCGTCGTTACGCGCGACGAACAGGTCCTGGTCGGAGACGATCGATCCGAGATGGCGCTCCACCAGGTCCGGGTATTGCTGAGCCGCCTCGTCGAGGGCAGCCACGATCACACCGTCGGGCAGCTCGCCGGTGAGCGTCACGGCACCCCCGTCGACCTGCCGCAACTCAACCGTTGCCCGCGGTTCGAACATCGCGGTCGCCGTCGCGCCGTTGGTGACCGACGGCGCCGGCGTCAATGCCGCGATGTCAAGCCGCGAGATGTCGGTGAACTCCCAGCCGGGCTGGCCTTTGAAGCGGGGCACGTCCAGTGTCTCGCTCAGCGCGAGCGCCCGTTCGCGGCGCGCGGCCAGAAAGTCTGGTTGCGCGACCGCGCCGCTAGCCAATCGAACCCTCCATCTGCAGTTCGATCAGCCGGTTCATCTCCACCGCGTACTCCATCGGGAGCTCTTTGGTGATCGGCTCAATGAAGCCGTTGACGATCAGCTTGGATGCCTCCTCCTCTGAGATGCCGTGTGACATCAGGTAGAAGAGCTGGTCGTCGCCGACCTTCGAGACGGTGGCCTCGTGACCGACGTTGACGTCGTCCTCGCCGATCCGGATCGTCGGGTAGGTGTCCGAGCGCGAGTGCTCGTCGAGCAGCAGCGCGTCGCAGACGACCTTGGACCGGGAGCCATGTGCACCCTTGGCGATCTCCAGCAGGCCGCGGTAGGAACCCCGGCCGCCGTCTTTGGAGATCGATTTGGCGAAGATGTTCGACGTCGTGTTCGGTGCCGCGTGGATGATCTTCCCGCCCGCGTCCTGGTGCTGGTCCTTACCGGCAAAGGCGATCGAGAGGATCTCCCCGTGCGCGCGCTCGCCCATCAGGTACACACTCGGGTACTTCATCGTCAGCTTCGAGCCGAGGTTGCAGTCGACCCATTCGACGGTGGCATCAGTCTCCGCCACCGCGCGCTTGGTGACCAGGTTGAACACGTTCGTCGACCAGTTCTGGACCGTCGTGTAGCGGATCCGCGCACCGGGCTTGGCGATCAGCTCGACGACCGCCGAGTGCAGACTCGAGCTCGAATACGTCGGCGCCGTGCACCCCTCGACGTAATGGACGTAGGACCCTTCGTCGGCGATGATCAGTGTCCGCTCAAACTGGCCCATCGACTCGGTGTTGATCCGGAAGTACGCCTGCAGCGGCATCTCTACGTGCACTCCAGGCGGCACATAGACGAACGAGCCGCCGGACCACACGGCCGAGTTGAGCGACGCCAGCTTGTTGTCGTTGGCCGGGATGATGGTGGCGAAGTACTCGCGCACGATGTCCTCGTGGTCACGCAGCGCCGAGTCCATGTCGAGGAAGATCACACCCTGCTTCTCGAGGTCCTCGTGGACCTGGTGATAGACGACCTCTGACTCGTACTGGGCGCCGACGCCGGAGAGGAACTTCCGCTCGGCCTCCGGGATGCCCAGGCGGTCGAACGTCTTCTTGACGTCCTCGGGCACGTCGTCCCAGGAGCGCTCGGCCCGCTCGGACGCGCGCACGAAGTAGTGGATGTCGTCGAAGTCGACGTCGGCCAGCATCGGCGAGCCCCACGTCGGCATCGGCCGGGCCAGGAAGTGGTCAAGCGCCTTGAGGCGGAAGTCCCGCATCCACTGCGGCTCGGACTTGAACTCGGAGATCTTCGCCACCAGCTCCCGGGTCAGTCCCTTGGGAGCCTTGTAGAGATAGTTCTCAGCGTCGTGGAAGCCGTAGCGCTCGGTGTAGTCGGAGTTGATTCCCCTGAGCTGATCGTTCTCGCTCAGCACGGGCGTCCGTGGATTCAGAATTTCGGGAGTAGCCATTAGTGCCTCAATTCAGCAGTTCGTGGGCACGGAGAGGTGTCATCGGTGGATGCCGGGTAAGGACGGAGTAGGCGACGCGCAGCAGTGCCGCGCCAGGCGCTGAGGACGCCGGGCGAGTTTCTGGATTGGGGCACTCACTCCACCTCCAGCTTGATCGTCTCGTTTTCGATGACTACCGAGAAGGTGTCCACCGGAACGTAGGCGGGCAGGGTCAAGGGCTTGCCGGTCCTGAGATCGAACAACGAGCCGTGGCGGGGGCATTCGATCGTGCATGCATCCTGGTCCAGCTCACCTTCGACCAGTGGCCCATCGTCATGGGAGCAACGGTCCTCGATCGCGTACACAGAGCCGGCGCAGTTGAACACACCGATCTCGAGGTCCTCCCACTCCACCAGGCGCATCTCGCCGGGCGGGAGCTGGTTTACGGGACAAACTTCAATGATCTCGGGCACGCGTTTCTAAGTCCTAGCGGATTGATCGGATTTGCAGTACGGATCATAGCGGCTGAGGGGTCGTACCCTGAACCGGCTTGACCGCGGAAGGTCGCCGTAAAACGGGACCGTGCGTTGCCTTTTACGGCTACCTGCGGCCCAGGCTAGCCTGTGGTCGCGCCGATGCTTGGCGCGCGTCGCTGTTCGGGGGCCGGCGGCGGATCAGCCGCGCCTGACCCCCCGCCCGCCAGTCGGCTGTGGCGATACGAGTAGCCGAAGTAGACGATGAATCCGATCGCCATCCAGATCGCGAACCGCAGCCAGGTCGCTCCCTGGAGGTTCAGCATCAGCCAGAGCGATGCCAGCACCGAGAGGATCGGGACGACCGGCATCAGCGGCGTCCGGAACGGACGCTCCAGGTCCGGACGGGTCCGTCGCAGGACAACCACGCCGATCGATACGAGGACAAAGGCAAACAGCGTCCCGATGTTGACAAGCTCGGCGAGCGTCTTGAGCGGGAAGAAGAAGGTCAGCGCGGCCACCGCCACGCCCGTGACGATCGTCGTGCGGTAGGGCGTGCCGAAGCGCTCGGAGACGGACGAGAACACCGGCGGCAGTAGCCGGTCGCGGCTCATGGCGAAGAACACGCGGCTCTGACCCAACATCAGCACGAGGATCACCGAGGTCAGACCCGCCAGCGCGCCGTAGGCGATGATCGTGGCGATCGTCGTCTCGTGCACCGAGGTGAACGCCGTCGACAATGGGGCCGTGACGTTGATGTGGTTGAACTTGACCATCCCCGTCACCACCAGCGCGACAGCGATGTAGAGGATCGTGCAGATGGTCAGCGAGGCGAAGATGCCGATCGGAATGTCGCGTTGGGGACGCTTGGCTTCCTCGGCATTGGTGGCGACGACATCGAACCCGATGAAGGCGAAGAAGACCAGGGCGGCGCCCGCGAAGATCCCGCCCACGCCGAACGCCCCGGGCGAAATCCCCAGATCCTGCGCCACCGTCGTGCCCGAGCTCCCGCCGGGAGCGGGCTTTGAACCCGACCCGGGGATGAACGGGTGATAGTTGCCGGACTTGATGTAGGAGAGCCCGGCGAAGATCACCAGCAGCACGATCGTCACCTTGATGGCCACGATCACCGCGGTAACCGCGCTGGAGGTCCGCATCCCCAGGCACAGCACTCCGGTGATCACCAGCACGACCAGCGCCGCGACCAGGTTGTGTCCGTCGGCGAAGATCCACGCCGGCGGGTGCAGGTGCCATGGCGAGGAGGTGAGCACCACCTTGAAGTACTGCGACCAGCCCGAGGCCACGGTGGCGGCCCCGAGTGCCATCTCCAGCATCAAGTCCCAGCCGATGATCCAGGCGACCAACTCGCCGAGGCTGGCGTAGGAGAAGGTGTACGCGGACCCGGCGATCGGCACCACGGAGGCGAACTCGGCGTAGCAGAGCCCGGCTAGGGCGCAGGCCACCCCCGCGGCCACGAAGGAAAGGGCGATCGCCGGTCCCGCGAGGGTTCCAGCTGCCTCCCCGGTGAGCACGAAGATGCCGGTGCCGATGATCACCCCGATGCCGAGGACGGTGAGCTGGATCGGTCCCAGCGACCTGCGCAGCCGTCGCCCGGGCTCTTCGGAGTCCTCGAGCGACTGCTCGATGCTCTTCGTCCGCAGCACCTCCATGCGACAGGTGATTCCCGTTTGCGCGCGGCGGAAACCACTCGGTCCGCGCTCGCGGGCCAGACCGCGTGAGCGCAGTCCGCGCGAGCGCCGGGCGGACTGGTGTGGCCCTAGGCTTTGCGATAGCGCAAAATCAGCGAGTCGCCGGCGGTCTTGGACTCGACGAGCTTCAGGACCCGCATCTGGCCATCATCTCCGAACAGGCGCTTCCCGCCTCCCAGGGTGAGCGGGAACATCATCAGCCGGTACTCGTCGACGAGGTCGAGCGAGGCCAAGGACTGCACGAGGGAGGCGCTGCCGGCGATCAGGATGTCGCCTTCGTAGCGCTCCTTCAGCTCCGGAACCTCTCGGGCAAGATCGCCGCGCAGAATCGTCGAATTTTCCCAATCGGCCTGTTGCAGCGTGGTTGACACCACGTACTTCGGCATCGAGTTCATCTTCTCCCCGAACTGGTCACCACGCATGTTCGGCCACGCCTTGGCAAAGCCCTCGTAGGTGACGCGGCCGAGCAGCTGTGCATCAGCCGCCAGCAGCTCCCCCATCTTGAACTCGTCGCCGCCTGGGTTGCGCTCGAACTGGAACGACCAGCCTCCGTGCGAGAACTTCTCGGCGCCCCCCGGATCCTCGATCACGCCGTCCAGCGAGATGAATTCGGTTACCACCACATCGCCCATTGCTTGTCTCCCTCCGGGTTGTGTCGCGATGGTCAGATAGACCGTCCGCGACCGGGAAACTAATCGCCCTCAGGCGTCGACGGGTTCCCACTCGACCGCACGGCCGAGCGAGGCGCCCTTGATCACCTTCAGCGACAGCAGCGCGCACTTCATGCGCGTGGCGGAGATGTCGATCCCCAGCAGTTCCAGCACGAACGAGCGATCGAGCGTGAGCACGTCGTCGACCCGCATCCCCTTGACTTCGTCGGAGGCCATCGACGCTGCGGCCTGGGAGATCGCGCAGCCATGGCCGGAGAAGCGAATGTCCTCGATCCGGCCCTCGTCATCGACCGTCAGCGCCACCGTCAGCTCATCGCCGCACAACGGATTCAGGTCGTGGAAGGTCAGGTCCACGCGCTCGAGCTCCTCTGCCGGCGGACTCCAGTTGTGCGGATGCTTGTAGTGATCGAGGATGTTCTCGCGGTACAGATCGTCCATGGGATCTACGTTAGCGGCGGCTTGGCAGCGGACTACAGCTGCAGCACGCGGCGCACCTCGGCCAGTCCTCCGAGCAGCCGGTCGATGTCTCCCGTGCTGTTGTGCACGGCAAATGATGCGCGGGTGGTGGCGCTTGCCCCCAGACGGCGCATCAGCGGCTGCGCACAATGATGCCCCGCTCGCACGCACACTCCGCGCCGCCCGAGGATCTCGCCGATGTCGTGCGGGTGAGCTCCGTCCAAGGTGAACGACACGAGCGCGCCGCGCTCGGCCGCCGACGGCGGGCCGTGGATCACGAGCCCCCGTACCTCGTTCGCGAGCCGGCTCAGCGTCTCCGCCACCAGTCCCGCCTCGTGCGCACGGATCGCGTCGATGCCCAGCGCCTCGATCCAATCGACCGCGGCGCCCAGGCCGATCGCCTCGGCGATCTGCGACGTCCCGGCCTCGAACTTCCAGGGCAGGTCGGTCCAGGTCGACTCGTTGGCGGCCACGGTGCGGATCATGTGTCCTCCGCCGATGAACGGTGGCATCTCCTCCAGCAGCTCCCGCCGTCCGTGGAGCACGCCGATGCCGGTCGGTCCGTAGGCCTTGTGGCCCGTCCAGGTGTAGAAGTCCGCGTCGATGGCACGGAGGTCGACGGCCATCTGTGGCACCGCCTGCGTCCCGTCGACTAGCACGACGGCGCCCGCAGCGTGGGCGCGCCGGACCACCTCGGCGATCGGATTGATCGTCCCGAGCACATTCGACACGTGCGCGAGCGCGACGAGTTTTGGACCCCGCGCGAGCAGTGCGTCGAGCGCGTCCAGGTCCAGCTGCCCGTCCTCGAGCACGGGAACGTAGGCCAGCTCGGCGTCGCGGTCCTGGCAGAGGATCTGCCAAGGGACGATGTTCGAGTGGTGCTCCATCTCGGTCAGCACGACGAGGTCATCCCGGGCCACGTTCTGACGCCCCCAGGTGTAGGCCACTAGGTTGATCGCCGCGGTGGCGTTAGCGGTGAACACCGTTTCCTCCGGCGTCGAGCCGAGCCAGCCGGCAATCCGCTGGCGCGCCCCTTCGTACAGATCCGTCGCCTCGACGGCGAGCGGGTAGACCCCACGATGGATCGAGGCGCGAGACTCCGTGTAGTACCGGGTCATCGCGTCGATCACGGCCTGCGGCGTCTGCGAGGTCGCCGCGGAGTCCAGATAGGTGATCGGATAGCCGCCGATCTCGCGGCGCAGCACGGGGAACTCGGCCGCGACCTCATGCAGCGTGTCGGCGGAGACGCTCATCACGCGGCGGCCTTGTCGATCTCCTCGGTGATCCAGCCGTAGCCTTTGGCTTCGAGCTCATCGACGAGCTCGGGCCCGCCTTCCTTGACGATCCGTCCGCGGTACATGACGTGGACGTGGCTCGGCTGCACCAGGTGCAGGATCCGCTGGTAGTGGGTGATGATCAGTACGCCCAGATCCGGCCCGGCGACGGAGTTGACGCCGTTGGCTACGACGCGCAGGGCGTCGATGTCGAGACCGGAGTCGGTCTCGTCGAGAATCGCCAGCTCGGGGCGCTGAAGCGCCAGCTGGAGGATCTCCATCCGCTTCTTCTCTCCGCCGGAAAAGCCCTCGTTGAGGTACCGGCTCGAAAATTCGCGGGGGACGTTGGTCAGCTTCATCGCCGTCTCGACCGTCTGACGAAAGTCCTTCAGCGGGATCGGCTCCTCGCCACGGGACGCACGGTGGGCGTTCATCACCGTCCGCAGATACTTGGTCACGGTCACGCCCGGGACCGACACGGGGTACTGGAAGGCCATGAACAGGCCCATCCGAGCCCGCTCGTCGGTGGCGGCCTCGGTGATGTCCTCGCCACCCCAGAGAATCTGTCCCTCGGTGACTTCGAGACCGGGGTGACCCATGACGGCGTTGGCCAGGGTCGACTTGCCCGACCCGTTGGGGCCCATCAACGCGTGAATCTCGCCCTGGGCAACGGTGAGCTCGAGCCCCCGGAGGATCTCCTTCTCCCCCGCTCGGACGTGGAGGTTTCTGATTTCTAGATCTGGCATCTGGAAGCTTTCGGTTTCGTCGTTTCAGGCTGCTGCGGTCGACACAGGCTCTCCGCGGCGTGAGAACTCCACCAGCTCCGCGAGTGTGGTCGTCTGCAGCGAGCGGATGATCCCGCCCTGCACGCGCGTCCACAGGAGCTTGGTCGCGCATCCGCGTCCGGCGTCAGGGAGGTGCGAGCACAGGACGCGCTCGGTGTGGTCGTGCACGAAACACTCCATCGGGGCAATTGAGCCCTCGAGCGCCTGCACGACCTCGTCCATCCCGATCTCCTCCGCCGGACGGGCCAGCCAGTAGCCGCCGTGGGCACCGCGAGCGCTCATCACCAGCCCGGCCTTGCGCAGCCGCGCGACGACCTGCTCGAGGTAGGCCAGCGGCAAACCCTCCGCATCGGCGATCGCCTTCAGGCTGGTCGGCTGGTCAGGGGACTGGCGGCCCAGCTCGACCATCAGGCGGACCCCATACTCGGCTTTTGAGGAGAAGATCATGGCTAAATCCTACCAGCAGGGTAGGTTATTTATGGGACCCGCTCACGCGGGTCCTGTTTTTGTTTGGCCACGCCCGATAGGGTTGGCCGAACATGGACGCTGGGGGGCTCGCCACGTCGACTGATATCGCGCGCGCTGCTGAGTTTGCGCGGCAGCGCGGGCGCCTGGGCATCGACACCGAGTTCATGTCCGAGGGGCGCTACCGGGCTCTGCTCTGCCTGGTCCAGGTGGCGGTCGAAGACCCCGAGGCGCCGGGCGGGATGCGGATCGTGTTGATCGATTCCCTGAGCGACGCTGACGTGACCCCGCTGGCCGAGCTGCTGTCGGATCCGTCGATCGAGGTGGTCCTCCACGCCGGCCGCCAGGACGTGGCGATCCTCCGCCGTGTGTGGGCGACCGAGATGAACGACATCTTCGATACCCAGCTCGCAGCCGGCTTCACGGGCGGCAGTGCCCAGAGCGGGTACGGCAACCTGCTCGGGTCTGTGCTCGGCAAGCGAGTCGGGAAGACCGCCAGCTACACCCGCTGGGATGCCCGGCCACTGACTCCCGAACAGCTGAGCTACGCCGCCGAGGACGTCGTGCATCTGCTCGAGCTCAGCGATGAGCTCCAGCGCCGGCTGAATGAGACCGGCCGCCTTGAGTGGGCCCGGGAGGAGTGCCGGCGTCTGGAGTCCGCCACCGATGAACGTGATCCGGAGACCGCGTGGGAGCGCCTGCCCCGGGTCAATCAACTCGACCCCCAGGCTCGCGCGGTCGCGCGTGAGCTGGCAGCTTGGCGCGAGCGCACCGCCTCCGGCGAGGACCGCCCCGTGGGCTCAGTCCTCCAGGACGCGCCACTCGTGGAGCTGGCCAAACGCCAGCCGTCGAACGCGCGCGGCCTTGAGCAGATCCGCGGTATCCACCCCTCCACCGTGCGCCGGCGCGGCGACGCCATCCTCGAGGCCATCGCCGTAGGTCGAGAGGGCACGCCGATCCCCCGCGAGGAGGCCCGGGGGCGCTCCGAGCCGGGCGACGCACCGCTGATCGCGCTGGCCGAGGCCTTGCTGCGCGCTCGGGCCCTGGAGGCAGGTCTGGCCTATGAGTTGATCGCGTCCCGCAACGAGCTTGAGCAGATCATCGCCGCGGCGCGACGCGCGGAACCCGAGCCGGCCGTGCGCACGCTCTCAGGGTGGCGCCGCGAGCTCGTCGGGGATGATCTGCGAGACCTGCTCGCCGGCAAGAACACGATCGGCGTCGGTCCTGAGCGGCGCCTCACGCTGCGTCAGAGCTGACACCACGGGGTGCTCTCAGGCAGCGCCCTGCTCCAGCAGCATCGACATCGCCGGTGTGTGGTCGAAGATCGTCCGCGACAGGGCAAACGTCACCTTCTGTGAGCGCTTGGTGTAGCCCAGGTCGATCGCCTGCAGATCGCCGTAGTTGGTCGCGTAGCTGAGTCGCAGCTTGTGAGCAGCCGAGTCCGCCGCATGTTCTCCGGTCACGTCCGCGGTTGCACCGCTCCAGCCGAGCTTCAGCAGCCGGTCGTGCTCTCTGCGCACCAACTGCTCTGAGCTCCGATAGCCGGGCGCGACTACCACCAGCTCCCAGGCGCAGAAAGCGTTGGCGCCCTTGTCGCAGCGCAGCACCTGGACCGAGATCCGCGAGCCGCCGACCAGCGGCAGCTTGGCGAGCGCTGGCATGCGTTGCGAATTGCCAGACCCGCACCCGGCGAGCGATCCCAGCATCGCCGCCGACAGGGCCACCAGGCTCAGTGCCCGCCAGGCTCTTACTCTTCGGCCGGTCATGGGATCCAGCGTAAGCGTATCCGCGGCCCGTTACGCCCTCGGCATCCTGGCGCTGCTGATCATCGTCGGATCGATCGGCCTCGCAGCGGTCCGGGTCCGCCGCCGCGTCTACCCCGACTGGACCGGCTCGCTCGCCCGGCTCGCGGAGGCGGTCCTCGGCCTGACCCTCCTGGTGGCCGAGATGGAGCTGCTGGGGGCGGTCGGCCTGTTCCGGCTGATCCCGCTGCTCATCGGCTCGCTAGCCATCGGGTTAGGGACCCACCGGGCGCTGCCGGTTGACGCGGCCGCGTCCCCTCGCGCAGCCCGGGGACGCGGCCGCGTCAACCGGGAACGCCTCGCGGCAACTGCGGTAGTGGCGACGGCGGCGGCGGTCATTGGAGCGGAATGGGCCGCACCGACCCTCTCAAGCTACGACTTCGGAATTCGGAGCTTTGATTCGCTCTGGTACCACCTCCCGTGGGCAGCTTCCTTCGCCCAGTCCGGTCAGATCACCACGCTGCACTTCACCGATGTCGAGTATCTGACCGCCTTCTATCCCGCCACGGCAGAGCTGTTCCACGGACTCGGGATCGTGCTGTTCGCCCGGGACATCCTGTCTCCGGGGCTCAATCTGCTCTGGCTCGGGCTGGCGCTGCTGGCCGGCTACTGCGTTGGTCGCCCGCGGGGCCTCGGGGTGGCAACGCTGCTTGGCGCGGGGTTGGCTCTGGCCACCCCGATGATGCAGTTATCCCAGGCCGGAAGCGCGGCCAATGACATCGCGGGCGTGTTCTTCGTACTCGCCGCCGTGGCGATCTTGATGAACCGCGACGACAGCCACCGCGGGTTCGTCCTGGCTGCAATCAGCGCGGGACTGGCGGTGTCGGTGAAGCTGTCGATGCTGGCCCCGGTGCTCGCTCTGACCATCGGCGTCCTCGCGCTGGAGCCGCCGGGGCAGCGACGGCGCGCCGGCGCCGTCTGGCTCGGGCCGCTGCTGTTGGCGGGAGGCTTCTGGTACGTGCGCAACCTGATCGCCGTGGGAAACCCCCTTCCCTGGGTGAGCCTTCCCGGACTCGCGGCGCCGGCCCCGGCACTGCAGGCCCATACAGCGTTCTCCGTTGCCCACTACCTGACCGACACCCACGCCTGGGGCGGGCTGCTGGAGCCCAGTCTGGCCTCCGGATTCGGGCCCTGGTGGTGGGCGATCCTGGCTGCTGCCGTGCTCGGCCCCGTCCTCTGCCTGCTGCCGGGCGCAAGCGCATCGGTGCGAATGCTCGGTCTCGTCGCGCTGGCCTCGACGGTCGCCTACCTGGTGACCCCGGAGAGCGCGGCCGGCCCGGCCGGCCATCCGCTCGGTTTCGCCTTCAATCTGCGCTACGCGGCTCCCGCCCTGACCCTCTCCCTGGTGGCGCTCCCGCTCGCCCCCGTATTCGACGGCCGCCGCCGACGCGCGGCGGCGTGCGCCGGACTCGTGGTCGTCCTCGTGGCCACGCTCGCCCAAGTGCGCTTCTGGCCGTCCCGGCATATCGCGGGCCAGATTCTCGTGGCCTCGGTCGTACTCGGCGCCGCGAGCGTCGTCCTTTTCGGTGCTATGGCCGCTCGCCGGCGCCGTCCGCTGGTCCTCGCGGTTGCGGGTGCGGCCGTCGTGCTCGTGTGCGGGTTCGGCTACGCCGGACAGCGCAGCTACCTGCGCAGCCGCTACGCCTTTCAGCCCGGCGTGTCGTATCTCGGCCACCTCTGGGACTACTTCCGCTCGGTGCACCACGCGCGGGTGGGAGTGGTCGGGACCTTCGGCGGGTTCTTCGCCTATCCGCTCATCGGCGTGGACGACTCCAACCGGCTGCAGTACATCGGCCTGCGCGGCCCGCACGGGTCGTTCTCGCCGATCGTCACCTGCGCGCAGTGGCGCCGGAGCGTCAACGCAGCCCATCTTCGCTACCTGGTCACGACGCCCGCGCGGGACCCATGGCGCCCCAAGCTGCTGAGCGCGTCGCCGGAGGGAGCCTGGACGGCGGGCGACCCGGCGGCGCGCGTCGTCTATCAGCGTCGTGCCGCCGGTCAGCAGGTCACGGTATTTGAGCTCCTCGGCCCACTTGCTCAATCCCGATGCGGGGCCCATTGACCTGGGTAACCTCCTGTAACGATGTCTGCCACGGCCGATGACCTGCAGGATCCCGAGCTGCTGAAGGCCGAGTGGGACCTCAATCCGCTCGTCGACGACCAGGGCGATCCCGGCGTCGACCGCGAGCTCACCGAGGCCCGTGAGCGGGCGAGCGTCTTCGCCGAGCGTCATGCCGGCAAGGTCACTGAGCTCGACGGCGACGGTCTGCGTGAGGCGATGCGTGAGCTCGCGGCGATCAGCGAGCTGGTCGGCAAGGCCGGCTCATACGCATCGCTGAAGTTCGCCACCGATACCGCCGATCCGGCGCGCGGCGCGCTGTTGCAGAAGGTCACCGAGGGCGGCACCGAGATCGAGACCAAGTTGCTGTTTTTCGAGCTCGAGTGGGCCGCCGTCGAGGACGAACGAGCGGAGCAGCTGCTCGGCGCCGAGGGTCTGGACTTCGCGCGGCATCACCTGCGCAGCGCCCGCCGCTACCGCCCGCATCTGCTCTCCGAGCCCGAGGAGAAGATCCTGGCCGAGAAGTCGATCTCCAGCCAGGCTTCGTGGAGCCGGCTGTTCGGCGAGCTGGTCTCCGCGCTGCGGGTAAAGGCCGGCGATGACGAGGTCCCGCTCGACGTGGCGCTCAGCCGGCTGCAGGCACCCGACCGCGACCTGCGCCGGGGCACGGCCGAAGCCGTCTCGGCCTCGCTCGAGCCCGGGCTCCGTACCCGTGCCTTCATCTACAACACGCTTGCTCACGACAAATCCGTCGAGGATCGGCTGCGGCACTTCCCGAGCTGGCTTTCCTCCCGCAACCTGTCCAACGAAGCGTCTGATGAATCGGTGATGGCGCTGATCGAGGCTGTCCGCGGGCGCTACGACATCCCCCAGCGCTGGTACCGGCTGAAGGCCCGGCTGCTCGGCGTCGAGCGGTTGGCCGACTACGACCGCGCCGCCCCCGTGCTGCCCGAAGACGTGACCTTCTCCTACGCCGAGTCGCGTGATCTGGTCCTCGATACCTACGACTCGTTCTCCACCGAGGCCGGTCGCGTCGTGCGGCGGTTCTTCGACGAGAACTGGATTGACGCCCCGGTTCGCCCGCACAAACGCGGCGGCGCCTTCTGCGCGTACACGGTGCCGAGCGTTCATCCGTATGTGATGCTCAACTTCACCGCGCGTCGCCGGGACGTGCTGACGATGGCTCACGAGCTCGGCCACGGCCTCCACGCGGCACTCGCTCAGCCGCAGGGGATCTTCCATCAGTCGACGCCGCTGACGCTGGCCGAAACGGCGTCGGTGTTCGGCGAGGCGCTGACCTTTGGCCGCATGCTGGACGCCGCCACCGACGACGACGCCCGTCTGAGCCTCCTCGCGGACCGCATTGACGGCGCGATCGCCACCGTGTTTCGCCAGATGGCGATGAATCGCTTTGAGCATCTGATCCACACCGGCCGGCGCACCGAGGGTGAGCTGTCCTCGGACCGGATGTCCCAGATGTGGGTGGAGACCCAGACGGAGCTGTTCGGCGACTCGGTCCAGATCACGGAGGGCTACCGCACGTGGTGGTCCTACGTGCCTCACTTCATCAACACGCCCGGGTACGTGTACGCCTATGCCTACGGCCAGCTGCTGGCGCTGTCGGTCTACAAGCGCTACCTGGAGGAAGGCGAGGAGTTCGTGCCGCAGTACCTGGCGATGCTGGCCGCCGGCGGGTCCCGCAATCCCGAGGACCTCGGGACGATGGTCGGCATCGACCTCGCCGATCCCGGTTTCTGGGACGCCGGCCTGACGCTCGTCGAGGAGCAGCTCAGCGCCGCTGAGGAGCTGGCCGCCCGCCGGTAGGCCGACGGGTCCGCGCGCGCTCCTCTTGCTTCTCGACCACGTTGGCGATCAGCTTCAGAACCTGTTCGATGCCCGTCGCCTTGACGTCTCCGTGTTCGAACGCCGCGCGCCAGTCCTTGATGTGTCCCTTGGCGGCCAGCTCGTTGAAGCGCTCTCTGCGGATCTCGAGCCGCACTTTGGCATCTGAGGCGATGTCCTTGGTCACCTTGGGGCCTGGCAGCTCGACGCGGTAGAGCTGCACATCCCCACGCCCGTGAAGATCAAGCCCGGCCACCAGCTTCAGCGGCTGGAGCGCCGGAACCTCGGCGAGAAACCGCGTGACGGCGGTTTCGATCAGCGACTTGGTGTCAGACGGCGATGACAGGCAGCGCAGTCTAGAGACTGTTGACAGGCCTCCGCGCAGGAGAGAAGATCATCGTGGGCAATCGATCGGAGGGACCAATGTCCAGAGTGATGGCCGACTGCCGCCGCTTCCCCAGCGACGGCAACTGCTCGCTGGTGATCATCGGCGAGGAGGACGAAGTGGTGCTTGCCGGAACCGAGCACGCGGTTTCCGCACATGGGCACGAGGACACGCCGGAGTTCCGTGAGCAGCTCCGGGGGATCCTTGAGCCGGCCGAGGCGTACACGCCCGGTCCGCGGGCCCAGGAGCCGCTTCCGAGCTAGCCGCAGCCAAAACCGGGGCGCGCCCTCCAAGGCGCGCCCTTTTTAGATCTTGTGCCGCTGGAGCAGCTTGCGGCCGATGACCATCCGCTGGATCTCGGAGGTGCCCTCGCCGATCAGCAACAGGGGCGCATCACGGTACAGCCGCTCGATCTCGTATTCCTTCGAATAGCCGTAGCCGCCGTGGATGCGGAAGGACTCCTCGACGCAGAAGCGCCCCGCCTCGGAGGCGAACAGCTTCGCCATCCCCGCCTCGATGTCGGAGCGCTCGCCCGCGTCCTTGAGCCGAGCGGCGCGCATCGTCAGCAGCCGCGCAGCATCGACCTGGGTGGCCATGTCGGCGAGCTTGAATTGAATCGCCTGGTGCTCGGCGATGGGCTTGCCGAACGTGCTGCGCTCCTGGGAATACTTCAGCGCCAGCTCCAGCGCACGCTGCGCGATTCCCACGCCGCGCGCAGCGACATTGACACGGCCGAGTTCGAGGGCATCCATCATCTGCGCGAAGCCCTTACCCAGCCCAGCCTCCTCGCCTCCGAGGACGTTCTCGGCCGGACAGCGATAGCCGTCGAACACGAGCTCGGTCGACTCGACGCCCTTGTAGCCCATTTTCTTGATCTGCGGGGGAACGTTGAGGCCCTGATAGGGGCCGGTGTTCTCAGCGACGCCCGGCTCCTTCTCGGCGATGAAGCAGGTCAGGCCGCGGTGCTTGGGCTCGGCGTTTGGGTCGGTCCTCACCAGCACGAAGACCAGGCTCGAGCGTAGGCCGTTGGTCACCCACATCTTGGTTCCGTTGATCTCGTAGGCGTCGTCCACCTTCTTGGCCGCGGTTTTGATCGCGGCGACGTCCGAGCCCAGCTCGGGCTCGCTGAGGCTGAAGGCCGCCCGCATCTCCCCGGTCGCCATCTGGGGAAGGTACTTCTGCTTCTGCTCCTCGGTGCCGAACTTCATCAGCAGATAGGAGCCGATGAAGTGCGTGTTGATCACGCCGGAGATGCTGATCCAGCCTCGCGACAGTTCCTCCACGATCATGGCGTAGGTCGTGAGGTCGAGCCCCATCCCGCCGTACTCCTCGGGGATCGTGACGCCGAACAGCCCGAGCTCCTTCATCTGCTCGACGATCGGCTCCGGGAACTCGTCCTCGTGGTCGTAGTGCTCAGCGTTCGGGAGGATCTGCTCATCCGCAAACTGGTGCACCATCTCGCGGATTGCCCTCTGCTCGTCGGTCTCTTCGGTGTAAGGGGTCGCAACGGCCATGCGTCCGAGGATACCTGTCGAGACTTTGTGACGTTTGGCCCCCGACCCGGGCGAATCGGGGAGGGTTCGGGGCTCAGTTCCGCATATGGACACTAAGGCCCAAAGGTGGCGCCGCGTGGTCCGGCTTGCGGGACGCCAGCACGGCAACGTGACGCGCAGACAGCTCCTCGATGCCGGGTTCAGCCCGACGGTGATCGCCCGTCTGACGAGCAGCGGCGTGCTCCATCACGTCCACCGAAACGTCTATGCCGTCGGGCGCCCGCCCCACAGCGCCCTCGAGCGCGCCGCCGCGGCCGTCCTGGCCTGCGGCCCCACCGCCGCCCTCTCCCACTTCCCCGCCTTGGCGCTGTGGGGCCTCACCGCGTGGCCGGCCTCGGTCAGGCACGTGACGGTGACCCAGGATCGGCGACCGCGGGGCATCCGCGTCCACGTCTGCCGCACCCTGCTTCCCAGGGATCTCCGCACGCGCGAGGGCATCCGGGTCACCAGCCTCGGACGCACGGTGCTTGACTGCGCGCCGGGCCTCTCCGACCGGCGGCTCACCCGCCTGGTCAATGAAGCCCTCCGTGCCCGCCGGCTGAACCAGACCCAGCTGGCGGATCTAGCTCGTCGTTGCCCCACCCACCCCGGCGCCCCGAAGCTGCGGCGGTTCATCGGCCCGGAGCTCGTGTTGACCCGCTCCGTCTTCGAGGAGCAGTTCCTGGCCTTCTGCGCACGCCATGGCCTCCCGCGGCCCCTGGTGAACCATTCGATCAACGGCTATGAGGTCGACATCTACTTCGAGGCCGAGCAGGTCATCGTCGAGCTCGACGGCTGGGAGTTCCACAAGACCCGCGACGCCTTCGAGCGTGACCGGCTGCGTGACGCCGACGCCTACGAGGCGGGCGCCATCCCGACCATCCGGATCACCTACGAGCGGCTGAGAGCCGAGCCGGCCCGGGAGGCCCGCCGGCTGCATACGATCCTGGAGCGGCGGCGGAGCTAACCGCGCGTCTGAGCCGGGGAGGCGTTCTGGGCCTCGCCCTTGACGTTGTGCTTCCACGGCGAGTCCGGACGCTCCTGCATGACCCCATCGAGCTCGACGTCCACCCGCTCGTTGAAGAAGCAGACCAGGTCCGCTACCTGCAGGGCGCCGGGAAGTGGGTCCGGGTAATACCAGACGAGGTCCTGGCCGAGGTCGCCGCTGGCCAGCTTGACCGAGAAGTAGCTCGCGTAGCCCTTGTAGGGGCAGTAGGTGGTGGTGTCGCTGTCCCGGAGCTCGACCTGAACGTCCCCGCGGGGAAGGTACCAGCGCGGGGGCAGGTTTGACTCAAACAGCGCCACCGCATTTGCGGTCTGCGCCAACAGCTCACCGTTGAGCAGCACCCGAATGTGGCGCCCCGTCGCGCGGGTATCGATCCGGTGGTAGGGGTCCCGTGGGTGACCAAAGATCTCCTCGTCCTCCTCCAGCCAGCGGTCCATGCGGTTGAAGTAGAACGCGATCAACCCCTCCAGCCCGCCCGGAGCGTCGGGCAGCACCTCGGGGTAGTACCAGGCGCCGGCGTCGACCACGTGCTCGCCGACCTGGATCGTGTAATAGGACGCGTCGCCCTTCTTTGGACAGTGCGTCTGCCGATCGCTGGGCCGTAGGAACTCCGAGTGCACGTCCTCCGGCGGGAAGTAGTAGAGCGGCTGTTGTCCGCCCTCGTGCAGGAGCATCGCGCGCCGGCTGTCGGCGATCGTCTCTCCGCCGACGACGACGCGGATCCGCTTGGGCGTCGGCTCTAGGTACAGCGCCCAACCGGGCACAGGAGGCTCAAAGTTAAATGTTCCCGCCGGCTTCTTGCCCAGCGGACCGGTGCCGGTCATCCAACCCATCGTGGTCAGCTTAGCGAGGTGATCTAACCGCCCGCGACGACGATTCCGAGCCAGACGATGACCATTGACAGCACCAGGATCGCCGCGTCGAGCGCGTGCCAAGTCGGGCGCCGCATGTGCCCGGCGATCAGCAGCCCGACGACCACGACCAACCCGAGCTTGACCTGGAGCGTCGAGTCCCCCCAGCGGTGCAGGTGGCTGGCCATGGCGACGCCGGTGATCACGAGGACGCCGACCGCGATCAGGGTGCCGATGCCGAAGCGGCGCGCCGCCGCCCGCAACGGCCCCTGATCCTCGGCGCCAAGCAGTACCGGGACCACCACGAGACCGAGCATCAGCTGGCCGCCGACGAAGAAGGCCATGGCCAGCAGGTGCAGCCAGAGCATCCCGTTCCAGAAGGTCACGGCGAGCGATCCTGCCAGACTGCCGCCGTCATGAACTTCGCGCGTGACGTCGTCGAGCGGGCTCCGAAATCCCAGCGGGCGCTGGTAGAGCTGGCGCGCGACGGCACGCGCCGGGAGTGGACGTTCGGCGAGGTGGCGCTGCGCAGCGCCGCATTGTCCGGCACGCTGCAGCACGCCGGCATCGGGCGTGGAGATGTCGTGATGACGCTGATCGGCAACCGACCCGAATGGGTGCTGAGCATGGTCGCGTGCTTTCGCCTCGGCGCCGTCGCGCTGCCGTGCAACGAGCAGCTGCGGGCGAAGGACCTGAGACAGCGGCTCGAGGTCGCCCGCCCCAAGCTGATCGTCGCCGACGAGCGCAACGCTGCCGAGCTGGGCGCGGCCAAGCCCAACTGCCGCGTGCTGACAATCCCCGACGAGTCACTGTTCGCCCATGAACCAGCGCCCGCCGTAGAGCTGGCAACTGAGGACCCATGTCTGATCACCTTCACCAGCGGAACGACCGGGGAAGCCAAGGGCATCATCCACGGTCAGCGCTACCTGCCCGGCCAGCGCCTGCAGGCGGAGCATTGGCTCGATGCCCGCCCCGGCGAGCTGATGTGGTGCACCGCCGCCAGCGGCTGGTCGAAGTCCGCGCGCAATGTGTTCATCGCGCCGTGGATCCGGGGGGCGGCGGCGCTCCTGCACGACGCTCGCTTTGACCCGTTCGAACGATTGGAGATCCTGGCCGCCGAGCGGGTGAACGTGCTCTGCATGGCGCCAACCGAGTATCGCGTGATCGCCAAGCGGGCCGAGCTCTCGCCGGTCCCGGAACTTCGCGGGCTGGTGGCCGCCGGCGAGGCGCTCAACCCCGAGGTGCTGCGGGCGTTCAAGGAGGCGACGGGGCTCGAGATCCGCGACGGCTACGGCCAGACCGAGACCGGCCAGCTGACCGCCATGCCTCTCGGCGAGAGAACCCGACCCGGTTCGATGGGTCGCCCGCTCCCGGGCATTCGCCTGACCGTCGACGAGGGCGAACTGGTGCTCAGCGACCCGGCCAGCGATCCGACCTTCTTCGTCGGCTACCTCGGTGGCCAAGCCGCGCCGAGCAACATGCCATGGCGTACCGGTGACCGCGTGCTCCAGGACGAGGACGGGTTTCTGTTCTTCGAGGGCCGCACCGACGACGTGATCATCTCGGCCGGGTACCGGATCGGGCCGTTCGAGGTCGAGTCCGCGCTGATCTCCCACGCGGCGGTGGCCGAGGCCGCGGTCGTGGCCGCACCCGACGATGAGCGGGGCGCGGTTGTCCGTGCGGTGGTCGTGCTGCGGGAGAGGCACCAGGCGAGCCCCGAGCTGGCGGCTGAACTGCAGGAGCACGTCAAGCGGGAGACTGCGCCGTACAAGTACCCGCGGCTCGTCGACTTCGTCGACGAGCTCCCAAAGACGGCCAGCGGGAAGGTGCGTCGCGCGAGCTTGCGTCAGGCTGATCGCTAGCCTCCAGGGCGATGGACGAGCGTCGACCTCTCATCGGAATCTGCACCGTGCTCGAACGCGCTCGCTGGGGGGCCTGGGACCAGCAGGCCGCCCTACTGTCCTACAGCTACTTGAGCGCGATCCAGTCCGCCGGGGCCCTGGGACTGATGATCCCCCCGGATCCGTACCTAATCGAGGATCCCGATGACGTGCTCGAGCGCCTGGACGGTCTGATCCTGGCTGGCGGAGCGGACATCGATCCCTCGGCCTACGGGGCTGAGCCGCACAGCGAGACAAAAGGAACCGTTCCAGCTCGCGATCGGGTGGAGCTCGCGTTGGCCCGGCGAGCGGTCGAGCTGGACCTCCCGGTGCTGGGCATCTGCCGCGGGATGCAGCTCATCAACGTGGCCTTCGGCGGCACCCTGCATCAGCACCTCCCGGACGTCGTCGGGAATCACGAGCACCGCCGGCGGCCCGGCAGCTTCGAAGGCTCAGACCACGAGGTTCGCCTGGACCCCGGGTCGCTGGCCGCGCGCGCGGCAGGCGAGGAGGTGCACAACACCAAGTCCCACCACCACCAGGGTGTGGACACGCTCGGGGATGGCCTCGTGGTCACCGGGACCTCGGTGCTCGACGACCTTCCGGAGGCGATCGAGGTTCCGGGCCGGCGATTCGTGCTCGGCGTTCAGTGGCACCCTGAAGCGGATGAGCAGAGCCGCGTGATCTCCGCGCTGGTGGAGCAGGCCCGCGAATACCGAGGCGCCCGCGCCTCCACCGTGGCCTGAGCACTCAGCGCAGCGTGGCCGGGAGCTCGTAGCCGGCAGCGCGGACCTGACCCGTTACCTCATCCGCGTGCGCAGATCCGCGGGTCTCCAGCACGAGTTGCACGGCGGTCTCACGCACGTGCAGGTCGATGCCCTCCCGGATGTGCTGTACGTCCAGGAGGTTCGCGCCACGGGCGGCCAACAACGACAGCAGCTCCGCCAGCGCACCCGGCCGGTCTGGCAGGCGAGCAAGCAGCACGAGCCGACGGCCGGCCTGGGTCTCGTGCCGTCGCGCGACGTGCGCCAGCAGTCCGGCGTCGACGTTTCCGCCGGAGAGAATCACCGCGGTGACGCCGGTAGCCGGCGGCGCCAGGCCAGCCGCGCCCAGCAACGCCGCGACTCCCACGGCGCCCGCCCCCTCGACCACGAGCTTTGCCCGCTCGAGCAGGAACACCATCGCATCGGCGACCGCATCCTCCGGGACCGCGATCACGTCATCGGCCCAGCGGTTGACCAACGAGAGGGTCAAGCCGCCGGGCCGCTTGACCGCGATCCCGTCGGCAATCGTGCGCGCGGACGGCACGGCGACCGGAACGCCCGCCCGCATCGATTTCGGGAATGGCGCACAGCTATCGACCTGGACGCCGATGACCTCCACCTCCGGCCGCTCCGATTTGACGGCGATGGCGACGCCGCTGAGGAGGCCGCCGCCCCCGAGCGGAACCAGCACACGGGCGAGATCCGGAACCTGCTCGAGCAGCTCCAGGCCGAGGCTGCCCTGGCCCGCGATCACGTGAGGATCATCAAAGGGATGTACGAACACGACGTCGGAGCTCGCCGCTCGTTCCCGTGCGGCGGCCAATGACTCATCCACGGTGGCACCGACCAGCCGAACCGAGGCGCCGAGCGCACGGGCGCCCTCGAGCTTGCCGAGGGCGGCGCCCTCAGGCATGAACACTTCACAGCGCAGCCCCCGCGCGCGGGCCGCGTACGCGACTGCCTGGGCGTGATTGCCGGCGCTGGCGGTGACCACGCCCGTGAGATCCTCAAGCGAGGCGATCTTGGCCAGCGCCCCGCGCAACTTGAACGAGCCGGTGCGCTGAAGGTTCTCCGCCTTGAGTGCCACAGTCATGCCCGCGCGCTCACTCAGGGTCCGTGAGCTCAGCGACGGCGTTCGGCGGATCACGCCGGCGCCCGCGGTTGCGGCCCGGCGCACGTCCTCCAGCGAGACCTCCGTGTTGACGGCGGCGCTCACGTCACTCGGCAAGCGCCACCACCGCGTCGATCTCGACCTTGGCACCGAGCGGTAGCGCGGCGACCCCGATGGCGACGCGCGCCGGCGGGCTGGACTCGAAAAACGAGGCGTAGACGTCATTGACCTCGGCGAACGCGCCGATGTCCGTCAGGTAGATCGTCATGCGCACGGCGTTCCCCAACGTCGTCCCGGCCGCGTCGCAGACCGCGGCGAGGTTCTCCAGACAGCGACCGGCCTGCTCGCCCGCCGTGATCCCCGCGAGCTCCCCTGTCTTCGGATCAAGGCCGACCTGGCCCGAGCAGAACAGCAGGTTGCCGGCGCGCATGCCGTGGACGTAGGGACCGACCGCCTTGGGGGCATTGGGCGCGGTGACCGGCTCGCGGTGGGCTGACAATTGGGCTCCTCTGTTCGGACGGTTGCTCCAAGGGTATTCGGCGGGTCCCGCGTGGGTAGGCTGAGCTGAGTGCCCAACCGCCTCGCCGACGAGACTTCGCCGTATCTCCTGCAACACAGGGACAACCCCGTGGACTGGAATCCGTGGGATGAGCGGGCGCTGGCGCGCGCCAAGGCCGAGGACCGTCCGCTGCTCGTCTCGATCGGATATTCGGCCTGTCACTGGTGTCATGTGATGGAGCGTGAGTCCTTCGAGGACCCCGAGATCGCGCGCTTAATGAATGATCACTTCGTCTGCATCAAGGTTGACCGGGAGGAACGCCCGGACATCGACGCCCTGTGCATGGAGGCCTGCCAGGCGATGACCGGCCACGGAGGCTGGCCGTTGAACGCGTTTCTCACTCCCGAGCAGGCTCCGTTCTACGCCGGCACGTATTTCCCGCCCGAGCAGCGCCAAGGCATGCCGAGCTGGCGGATGGTGCTGCTCGCTGTCGCCGACGCCTGGGAGAAGCGGCGCGATGAGATCCGCGCACAGGGGACGGAGATCGTGCAATCGCTCGGGGCCACGGCCCGTATCCAACCCTCGCCGGAGCCGATCCGCGAAGAGCTCCTCACCGATGCGACGAGCGGGCTGAGCCAGACTTACGACCGGGTCAACGGTGGCTGGGGCGGACCGCCCAAGTTCCCGCAGAGCTCGACCATCGAGCTGCTGATGGCTCGCGGCGAGCCGGAATTGGCCCTCGATGCGTTGCGGGCGATGGCCCGCGGCGGAATCTACGACCAGGTCGGTGGAGGGTTCTCCCGTTACGCCGTTGACGCCACCTGGACGGTGCCGCATTTCGAGAAGATGCTCTACGACAATGCGCTGCTTGCGCGCGCCTATCTGCACGGGTGGCAGGTGTCCGGGGAGGAGCGGCTGCGTGAGGTCTGCTGCGAGACGCTCGACTGGGCGCTGCGGGAGATGCGCGGACCGGAGGGCGGGTTCTGCTCAGCGCTCGACGCAGACTCCGAGGGGATCGAGGGGAAGTTCTACGTATGGAGCCTGCGGGAGCTGCGTGAGGCATTGGGCGCCGAGCTGTCTGCGCAGGCGGTCAGCTACTTCGGGGCCACCGAGCGCGGCAATTTCGAGCACGGGCTGAACGTGCTCGAGGGGCGCGGCCAGCGTCCCGCCCGGCTGGAGGAGATCCGCGCGACCCTCCTGGCGGCGCGCTCGCGGCGCGTCCGCCCGGGCCTGGACGACAAACGACTCACCTCGTGGAACGCGCTGATGATCAGTGCGCTGGCGCAGGCCGGAGCGGTGCTTGAGCGCCAAGACTACGTCCAGGCCGCCGTCGACTGCGCCGAGTTCGTGCTCAGCGAGCTGCGCGACGGCCAGGGCCGGCTGCTGCGCACCTGGAAGGACGGCCGCGGCCGGCTCGCGGCATACCTCGAGGACCATGCCTTCCTGCTCGAGGCGTTGATCACGCTCTATGAGTCGACGTTCGACGCGCGCTGGTACCACGAAGCCGTCGCCTTGGCCGACACGATGATCGCTCGTTTCACCGACCAGGAGCACGGGGGCTTCTTCACCACCGCCGACGAACACGAGGAGCTCGCAGCTCGGCGCAAGGATCTGGAGGACTCGCCGATTCCGTCCGGCAATTCAGCGGCCGCCTTCGGGCTGCTGCGGCTCGCCCTGATCTCCGGTGAGGGGAAATACGAGCGCTACGGGCTGAGCGTGCTCAGGTTGCTCTTCAGCCTCGCCGCGCGCCATCCGCAAGCCTTCGGCCATCTGCTGCAAGCGGCGGACTTCTATCTCGCGCCGGTGCGGGAGGTGGCTGTCGTGGGTCCCGACCTCCAACCGATGCTGCGCGTCATCCGGGGGCAGTTTCGCCCTCACATCGTGCTGGCGGGCGGCGAACCGGATGGCGTGCCACTGCTTGAGGGGCGCACGCCGATCGACGGCGAGACCGCGGCCTACGTCTGCGAGCACTTCGTCTGCCAAGCCCCGGTGAGCACCCCTCAGGAGCTGGCGGCGCTGCTGTGATCAGCTGAAGAGGATGAAGACGTCCAGCACGCGGGCGTCGGGCGCGGGCCCGGTCACATCGAAGTCGGTGTGCACCCGCCGGCCCTTGAACCGGCCGGCAAGTTCATAGGTGAACGTGCCGTCGGAGGACCGGTGGAACTTGAGCCTCGCCCCATAGCGGCTTCGAAGCCGGGCCAGTCCCCCGGCCGCGAAGACGGGGTTGCCATCGGAGAGACGGAAACCGGCCCCGGCGATCCCGAGCATCCGCACGTGAGTGGAACTGCCCCCGCCAGCTCGGTAGACGTCGAACATCGCATTGGCGCGCGGGGAGTCACCGACGTATTGCATGTAGCCGTTGCCGTTTTCGTACGCGGGGGTTCCGAGCTTGGCGATCACCTGGGCCCGGGTCATCCCCAGCCGGACGCCGTTGGCGCCGCGGCCCACGGTGATCACCCCGGAGGTGATCGGCGCGGTAGTGGCTCCGGCGGACGCCGGCAGGCAGAGCATCATCGTCGCGCCGAGCAGCGCGGCGAGCGCCCGTCTCAAAGCACGGGCAGGTAGCGCTCGAGCTCCCAGGGCGTCACCTGCACGCGGTAGTCGTCCCACTCCTGGCGCTTGATCTCGATGTAGCGGTTGAAGGTGTGCTCGCCAAGAGTCCGCAGCACGAGCTCGGACTGCGCGGTCAGCTCAATCGCTTCGCCCAGGGTTTCCGGCAGCTGGTCGATCCCGAGCCGCCGACGCTCCTCGGGAGA
Organism: uncultured Solirubrobacterales bacterium; assembly: GCA_963757165.1. Classification (GTDB taxonomy): domain Bacteria; phylum Actinomycetota; class Thermoleophilia; order Solirubrobacterales; family Solirubrobacteraceae; genus Palsa-465. The sequence goes on along the minus strand of CAVWQO010000006.1, from coordinate 1,962,482 downwards.
GAGGTGGTAAAGGTTCTTCTCCATCGCATCTGGCAGCTCGTAGCCGTGCTCGATCCCCTCGAGTCCAGCCTGGAGCAGCACGGCGAAGGTCAGATATGGGTTGCACGCCGGGTCCGGGCAGCGGAGCTCCATGCGGGTGGTCTGCTCCTTGCCCGGGTGATACATCGGTACGCGCACCAGCGCCGATCGGTTGCGCCGTGACCAGGCCACGTAGACCGGGGCCTCGTAGCCTGGGACGAGCCGCTTGTAGGAGTTCACCCACTGGGCGAAGATCGAGCAGATCTCCCTTGCGTGTCGCAGCTGGCCTGCGATGAACGCCTTGCCCACGTCGGAGAGGAAGTACTGATCATCGGAGTCGTAGAAGGCGTTGTGCTCACCCTGGAACAGCGACTGATGCGTATGCATGCCCGATCCGTTCTTGCCGAACAGGGGCTTGGGCATGAACGTGGCGTGGAGCCCGTACTTCATCGCGTATTCCTTGACCGTGATCCGGTAGGTCATGCAGTCGTCGGCCATCTTCAGCGCGTCCGCGTAGCGCATGTCGATCTCGTGCTGGCTCGGCCCGACCTCGTGGTGGGTGTACTCCGTGTGGATGCCGAGCTGCTCCAGCGCTAACACCGTCTCCCGCCGCAGGTCCGAGCCTGCGTCCAGCGTCGTCAGGTCGAAGTAGCCGCCCTCGTCCAGCACCTCGGTGGACTTCGAATCACGAAAGTAGAAGTACTCGAGCTCGGGCCCGACGTAGTAATGGTCGAAGCCCATGGACTCCGCCCGTTCGATGGCGCGTCGCAACACAAAGCGCGGATCGCCCTCGTAGGGCGTGCGCTCCGGTGTCTGGATGTCGCAGAACATCCGCGCGACGCCCTGCTCGGCGGGGCGCCATGGCAAGACCCGGAACGTGCTGGGATCCGGCATGGCGATCATGTCCGACTCCTCGATCGGGTTGAACCCGGTGATCGAGGAACCGTCGAAACCCATTCCGCCCTCGAAGGCGTCGCCCAGCTCGGTGGCGTTGATCGAGAACGCCTTCAAGTGGCCGAGGATGTCGGTGAACCAGAGGCGGATGAAGCGGATGTCGCGCTCGCCGGCGAGCGCGATCACATCCTCGGCCGTCTGCGGCTGGTCGTGGGCGCTCATCGAGCGGGGAACGTTACTTGCTGATCCGGCCGGGGGTCCTGTGATCCCGTATCGTTTCCCCATGGCACAACGGCGCGTTGTAGTCCTGACCAGCGTCGTGCTGACGATCTCCGCCGGCGCGGTGACGGTGGCGCTGGCCACGGGCGCCGGCGCGCGCACCCGGATCCCGTGTGGCCCCGCCGCCGCGCAGACGCTCGCGAGCAGCTCGCGAGCTCGTGTCTATTCCTCGCGTGGAGCAGCGTTCGGGTGTGCAGGGGCGGGCGGCAGGTCGATTCGACTGGGCAAGACGAGCAACTGCATCGTCTCGGACCGCGTGGGCCCGGTCGCCGTCGCTGGGGAGATCGCGGCTTACGCCTCCGAGCGCTGCGGCATCGACACCGGTTTCACCCAGGTCCTGGTGCGCAACCTACGCACCGGCAGGGGCCTGTCGGCGTCGCCGGCCGTTACCGTGCCCGGACCCGAGTCGTTTCCGACCGTCGATTCGCTGGTGGCACGCCCGGACGGTGCGGCGGCGTGGATCGCGGAGGCCTCCTCGCTGGGCAACCACCAGAAGAACGTGGAGCTTCGCCGTTTCGACGCGCGTGGTCAGTCGCTGCTTGATTCCGGCCCGGCGATCGCGCCTCGATCACTGCACCTGCGGGGCAGCACGCTCACCTGGCGCCACGGCGGGCAGCCGCGCTTGTCAACGTTGTCCTGAACTCAGCGCGCGCCGGCGACCGCGCGGCCGAGCCAGCGCTTGGCCCAGCGCTGCAGCTCAGAGAGCGCCGGCTCCAGCTCGCTCCCCATCCGAGAAAGGCCGTACTCGACCCTCACAGGCGGGCCGGGGATGACCGTCCGCTCCACGATCCCGCGGGCCTCGAGTTCCTTCATCCGCTCCGAGAGCAAACGATCGGACAACTCCGGCACGGCCTGCGCGATCTCTGAGAAGCGCAGCGGCCCGTCCATTAGGACGCGCAGGATCGCACCGGTCCAGCGGCGACCAACCAGCTCGACTGCCTCGTGGTAGAGCGGGCAGCAACCGGACCCGCGTACTTCGCTAGCTCCACTCGATGTGTGCTCCCGGGAGCTCATGCTCACGGAAGCTTACGCTGCTTGGAGCGCCCGGGACTCCTCGCTGGATCCGTCCACGGGCACCTCGCCGGCCACGTTCACCATCGCCGTGAAACCCTCTAGGGCCACCGCGGCGATCGCCTCCAGGATCTGCTCGTCATCCCACCCGGCCTCGCGCGCCTCCTCATGGAGGTGCACAGGGGGCCGACCGCCCTGAAGGACCGCCTGCAGGTAGCGCAGCAGCGCCGCTTCACGCTCGTCCTTGGAGGTGAATTTACGCGCCGCCGCGACCTCGTCGATGGCCAGTCCGGCGCCGCGCGCGGCGCGGGAGTGCATCGCGATTCCGGGCTCGGAGTGATAGTGCTCGGCAACCGCCAGCGCGATCCGCTCAAGCGTCGGCAACTTCAGCTTGCCATGACGGAGCTCCGAGCGGAACCGGGCATAAGCCCGCAGTGCGGCCGGAGATCCGGCGAGCACTCCGAGGAAGTTCGGCAGCTGCCCGCCGCTGGCAAGCGCGCCGCGCAGCACCGGGACCGAGCCATCAGGAGCGGTCAAGTCGTCGTGGATCTGGAATCTGCTCATGGAAATCTTCATGGTTGGCACCCGGGGCCTGTTCGGGCGGGAAGTCAAGCGTGCTCAACGTCCCTTTACTTTCGAGACCTGCTTACGCTTGATAAGCATATCTCGCTGATGTCGATCGCACAAGCGATCTGACGGTTGGGTCAGACTGGCCGCTGGATGGAGTGCGCACTCGCCGGCGGGAAGCATCGAAAACCGTCTCTACTTCTTATACGTAAGCGACTAAACGCCCGATCACCGGGTATTCGTAGCTCCGTAAGGCTGTTAGGCCGAAAGCTCAGCGGGCAAAGCGCAGCGAGATGTGCGCGCCGGCCCGCGGCGGAACCTGCGCGGCGCTCGCGTGCGCTGCCACGACGGCCTTCCGCGGCGTGGTCAGCGTGTGCTGGGAGAGGATCGCCGCGTGTGAACTTGTCGCCGCGGCGAGGACCATCAGCACCCCAAGCAGAACCGCCCACATTGCGGTTCGATCGGGCTTGAACCCGGAGCGCTCATGGGGGCGCCGCGCCGGACGCCGCCGATCTGGCGCGCCGCGGTAGCGCTCAACCCCACGGCCCTGGATGGTCACCGTCCGTCGGCCGGGCACACCGGTCCCGGCGTGGGCGACCACAGGCGCGGCGGCGCGCGCAGGCGTCGTGCTGCTCGCATCGCGGTCGCGAGCCTGCGCCTGCACTGAGCGTCTGAGCTGCGAGGAGTCGCTCCACTGTGGATCGATCGCACTCATTCGTGCGTGCGCGGCCTGTGCTTCTCTCTGGCGCCCTTCGCTGCGGCGCGTTTCGTCCCGGCGCATTTCGCCCCGGCGCACTGACAAGCCTGCTTGCGGCATAGCCGTCCTCTTTCTCGTGCTTGCGGGGTTAGCTGACGGGCTCGCGCCGAAAGAGCGGCGCTACACGCTTGCGCGCGATTAGCCCCAACAACCTGGGTCCCCCGCTTCCGCCGACACCCGAAGGGCCGGTTTAGGGAATTCAGCTGTACGGGTTGGTGATGCTACCAGCGGCGTCAGACCGAACCGCGCCGGGGCAGACCAGGCCGCGTCGGCTAGGTCTTGCCGGCAACCTTGGCGACGAACGACGCGACGTCCTGGGCATCTCGGCCCTGCAGAATCTGCGCCGGCATGACGCCCTGACCCAGGCACGACTGCGCACTGTTCTGGGGCGGGTTCTGCAGACAGCCGTTCTTGATCGTGTTCAAGACAAGCGAGTTCGGCGGCTTCAGCATGTCGAGATTTGGGCCGACCTTGCCGATGGCGGCGGCGGCCGCCAGCGTGTGACACTGGCCACAGTTCGTGGCGAATAGCACACGGCCTCGCTTTTCGTGGGCAGTGAGCTTGATACCACCGACCTGTTTGCTCGCGTTCGCGCTGTTGCCACTGAGAAAGATCACGGGCAGCGCAATCCCGAATCCGACGTAGAGAATGGCGAAGATCACGGCGATCGCCTTACGTCCACCGCGGGACTGCGTCTGCAGCGCTTCCCGCGCGCCCCCCACACCGCCCCGCGCAGCGACAAAGAACAAGGCAAACGCGAGCAGAACCCAAAACGCGATGAAGAGAATCGTGGCGAGCACGGCGCGCGCACCTTATCGCGCGCGGGTCATGGATGGGTCGGTGATCCTCGAGCTGTGCTCAACGACGCCTCCCGGAAGCGAAGCTCATGACTGGGGGCGCGACCGCGCGGAAGTCCTCGGCCTCAGCGGCGCCCGCTTCTGCATCGCGTGCCGCCCGCTGCTCGGCCAGCCCTCGGCGCACCTGCTCGTCCAGCATCGAGAAATCCTTGACCTCGGCGAGCAGCCGGTCCGGTGCCGCGATCGAACCCACCCTGTCGACCAGAACGTTGATCACCCCACCCCCGGCGGCGAAACGCTCCAGCTTGCCTTCCACCATCATCAGCGGCTCGGTCCTGACAGTCAACCGGTTGCGCTCGTATACCTGGGCCGGCACGATCAGGTTGATCGTGCCGTACTCGTCCTCGAGCAACACGAACACGATGCCATTGGCCGTACCGGGGCGCTGGCGCGCCACCACCAGGCCGCCCACCTTCACACGCGTGCCGTGCTCGAGCATCTCCAGGTCTTTGCTGCTGACCGACTGCGGCGATAGACGGTCTCGCAGCAGGGCCAGCGGATGTGCGTTCACCGTCAGTCCCGTCGCCCCGTAGTCGGCCAGCATCGACTCCCAGTCCGACAGCTCCCGGAGCTCCGGGGGGGCAGGTAGATCAAGCGGAAGGGCAAGCTGTGTACCGCCGGGAACGTTGCGTCCAGGCGTCGCCACTCCCAACTGCCACAGAGCGATGCGCCGCGCGGAGCCTCGGTCGTCGATGCTTCCGCCGACCAGGACATCGCAGGCTCCAGACCAGGCGAGCAGCTCGAGCGCGGGGGCGCCCGCTCCGGCCCGGGAAGCGAGATCGGAGAGGTTCCGGAAGCCGCCGCCCTGCTCTCTTGCGGCCACGAGCTGCCTTACGTCCTGCTCACGCACGCCGCGCACGTAGCCCAACCCGATCCGCACAGGGCCGTGCGCGGGATCCTCGCCGTCGGCGATCTCCATGCCGCATTCGGCGCCGCTCTGGTTCACGTCGGGTGCCCGCACCTCGATCTCCCTCCGCTGCGCCTCATGAACGAGCGCATCCGGCGGGTAGAAGCCCATCGGCTGCTCATTGAGCAGCGAACAGAGAAACTCCGGCCCGTAGTGGACTCTCAGCCACGTTGATTGGTAAGCGAGCAATCCGAACGCGGCGCCGTGCGCCTTGGGAAAGCCAAAGCCGGAGAATCCCTGGACCATCGAGAACACCCGCTCAGCCGCTGTCTCGTCCACACCGTGCAGACACCGAGCGCCCGCGACAAAGCGCCGGTGGTAGGCCTCGATCGCCGCTTCGGAGCGCTTGCGACTCATCGCTCGCCGCAGTCCCTCGGCCTCCCCGACCGAGAACCCGGCGAACGCGATCGCGACCTCCAGCACCTGGTCCTGGAAGATGATCGTGCCCAGCGTCTCCCGAAGAACCGGCTCCAGGGAGGGATGCTCATAGGGAACCTGGAAGCTGGGATCCACCCGTAATCGCTGCCGGCGCTCGATGTAGGGATTGACCGCTCCACCCTGAATCGGGCCGGGCCGCACGATCGCCACCTGGATCGTGATGTCCTGGAGGGTCTCCGGGCGGGTGCGGCGCAGTGACGCCATCTGGGCCCGGCTTTCGATCTGAAACACGCCCGTGGTGTCGGCCTCCTGGATGCATTTGTAGGTTGCCGGATCGTCGTAGGGGATCCGGGAGAGGTCGATTCGATCTCCGCGAGTACGGGCAATCAGCTCCACCGAGCGCTCGACGGCCGAGAGCATCCCCAGACCGAGCAGGTCGATCTTCAGGAAGCCCGCGTCCGAGCAGGAGTCCTTGTCCCATTGCACGATCTGACGCCCCTCCATGGCCGCCGGCACGATCGGGCAGCAATCGATCAGTGGCCGCGTGGCGACGATCATCCCGCCCGAGTGCTGAGAGAGGTGGCGCGGGAGTCCATGTGCTTCTGCCGACAATCGCGCCAGCCACGCCCATCGGCCATTGGCTCCTCGGCGTTCTGCTGCCCCCGGATGGCCGGCGGCAGAGGATTCGAGATCGAAAGCGCTGTCGATGTCCTTGCTCACCTCGCGGGCGTCCCACCCCTCGCTGCCCCGGGCCACCCGCTCAAGCTCTCCCGGAGGGAGGCCGAGCGCCTTGCCCAGCTCCCGGATCGCGCCGCGCGAGCGATAGGTCGGGAATGCCGCCACGAGGGCAGAACGATCCTGCCCGTAACGCTCATGGATGCGAGGAATCAGCGTCTCCCTGATGTCCCTCGGAAAATCGAGGTCGATATCGGGCAGTGAGGTCAGCTCCTCGTTGAGAAAGCGCCCGATCATCAGCTCGTTGGCGATGGGATCGACGTGCGAGAGACCGGTGAGGTAGCAGACGATGGAGGAGACGCTCGAGCCGCGACCGCGACCGGGCGGGAGCAACGCCCTTGCCGTGTCTGGCCCCCGCACCTCCACCGCCACCTCGCGTGCGAGCTCCAGCAGGTCATGATGGAGGAGAAAGAAGCCCGGGAGCTTCAGCGCCTCGATGATCCGCAGCTCCTCGTCCAGCCGTGAGCTCGCCAGGTCCCGCAGAGCCGTGGGCGCCTCCGCATAGCGCTCCCGCACCCGGGTATGACAAAGCTCAGCCAAGTTGCGCATCGCCGCGGCATCCTCCGCGCCGGGATAGCGGTAGCCGAGATCGCTGCCCAAGTCGAACTGCAGGCTGTCCGCCAGCCGCACCGTCTCCAGGACGGCATCCGGATATTCAGGGAAGCGCGCGGCCATAGCCGCCGGCGAGGTGAGCACGTGGCTGAAGTTGCCCCGGCGCTCCGGCTCTGAGGCATCAAGCGTGGAGTGGAGCCGGATCGCGACGAGCGCGTCCTGCAACGGGGCCCGGGAGCGCGCGTGCGCGTGAACGTTGCCGCTGGTCACGCAGCGAACCCCCAGTCGCCCGGCCAGCTCGGAGAGCCGACGATTGCGCGCTCGGTCATCACGAAGAAACGGGCGCTGCAGTTCGATCCTCAGCCGCTCAGTACCGAAGGCATCCAGCAGCCGCCTGAGCGTGAATTCATCATGCACACCGCGCAGCGCACACCCGCTCAGGCATACCAGGCCCTCGGCGTGAGCGAGCACCACCTGGAGATCCACAAACGCCTGCGATGGAGAGCCCGGCTTCTCCCGCGTGTGCGAGTGTGCGCGGGTCAAGATCCGGCACAGGTTCGACCAACCCTGAGCGTCCTGAACGAGCAGGGTCAGATGCCGGCCATCGGCAAGATCGATCTCGGCCCCATGGATAGGGCGCAGACCAAGCGCCCGGGCAGAGACAGCGAACTCCATCGAACCAGAAACCGAGTTGTGATCGGTCAATGCCAGGGCGTCATGCCCAAGTTCGACAGCCGCCGCCACGAGCTCATCCGGGAGCGAGGCGCCATCGAGAAAGGAGAAGGCCGAGTGGCAGTGGAGCTCGACGTATGACACGAACATATGTTCGCACAGGCCACGGACGTCAGCGCTGACGAGTAGGTGGCTCTTGACAACTTATTAGTGACTGCTAAGCTGCGCGTCTAGTTAGTACTCACTAATAAACGAGGCCGCAGATGTCCCTTCTTCACCGCAGTCAGTCGACCAAGCCAAAGACCAGCACCAGGAGTCCCGCTGCCCGCCACCGCGGGTGGACCCTGGCCATCGTCTCGGTAGGGCTGTTCATGGTGGTGCTGGACAATCTCGTCGTCAGCGTCGCGCTCCCGAGCATCCGCCACGAGCTCGCCGCATCGATCCAGGCGCTCGAATGGACGGTCAATGCCTACGTGCTGGCCTACGCGGTCCTGCTGCTGACCGGCGCGGCGCTCGGCGACCGGTTCGGCCGCAAACGCATGTTCATGGCCGGCATCACCCTGTTCACGGTCTCGTCTGCCGCCGCTGCCCTGGCGCCCACTATCGGCCTGCTGATCGCGGCTCGGGCGGCGCAGGGAGTCGGCGCGGCGATCGCCACCCCGCTGACCCTGACGCTGCTGGCCGACGCGTTCCCCCCGTCTCAACGCGGGATGGCGCTCGGAATCTGGTCAGGCGTGAGTGGAATCGCTGTCGCGCTCGGCCCACTGGTTGGCGGTGCCGTGATCCAGCTGAGCTCGTGGCACTGGATCTTCTGGATCAATGTCCCGATCGGGATCGTGCTAGTTGCGCTTACGGCGACCCGCTTGGCCGAGAGCCACGGCGTTGCCCAGCGGCTTGACCTTCGCGGCTTGGCGCTGGCCTCGGCCGGTCTGTTCGGCGTGGTGTTTGGCCTGATCCGCTCGCAGTCGCTGGGCTGGACCAGCCTCCAGGTCGTGATCTCGCTGGCCGCCGGACTCGTGCTCGTCGTGTCCTTCATCGTGTACGAGCTGCGCACCGCCGAGCCGATGCTGCCGATGAAGTTCTTTGCCAACCGGGATTTTGCGGTGACGAATGTGGTCTCGCTGGCGATGTACTTCGGAATGTTCGGATCTATCTTCTTTCTCAGTCAGTATCTCCAGAACGTGCTGCACAACACGCCGCTTCAGGCCGGGGTGAAGCTGCTGGTATGGACTGGCGCGACGATGGTCGTCTCACCGCTGGCCGGCTTCTTCTCTGAGCGCTTCGGGAGCGGCTGGTTCATGGCGGCGGGACTCTCGTTGCAAGCCGTCGCGCTGGGATGGCTGGCCGAAGTCGTCGGGGTCGGGCAGAGCTACGCGAGCATGATCGCGCCGTTCGTCCTGGCCGGTGCCGGGATGGCGCTGGTGTTCGCACCGGCCGCCAACGCGGTGCTGTCCTCGGTGCGGACCGATCAGGCCGGGCAGGCGTCGGGAGCGACCAACGCGATCCGCGAACTCGGTGGCGTGCTCGGCATCGCGGTGCTGGCCACGGTGTTCACCAGCCACGGAAGTTACGCCTCACCCCAGGCCTTCGTTGACGGGCTGAGGCCGGCGATGTTTGTCGGTGTGGCCGTGCTCGGAGCGGGTGCACTGATCGCTCTGGCATCCGCGGTCTATGCCCGAGCCGGAGCCAGCCGCCAGGTCGCGGCGGAGTCCGGCCCCCCGCTCCCGGCCACGGCCGAGAGCACGGCGCAAGCCGCGGCGGCCGCCTGAGATGGCCGTACCATCGCAGGCGCAGATGGCCACGCTTTCAGGCTCCTCGGAAAAGGCTCCACGTCAGCGCGTACCTGCCACGGAGCGGCGGGACGCGCTGATCGAGGCGGCAGTCCACGAGTTCGCCCACGGAGGCTTGCACGGCACACCGGTCGACCGGATCGCCCGCCGGGTGGGGGTCGCTCAGCCGTACGTCTTCAGTCTCTTCGGCAGCAAGCGCGAGCTGTTCCTGGCTGCGGTCCAGCGGGGCTTCGGGCTGATCGCAGACAGCTTCACCGAGGCGGCCGAGGAATTCGACCCAGCGGTGGCGCTGCCTGATACGGACGTGCTGAGCGCAATGGGCGACCGGTACGTTGAGCTGCTGGAGTCGCACCGCGACTACTTGATGCTTCAGCACCAGGCCTATGCCGCCTGCGACGACGAGGTGATCCGCGAACGGGTGAGGGCGAGTTACGCCGCCCTGGTGGCTCATGTGTCGCGACTCTCCGGCGCTGACTCAGAGCGGCTCGACGACTTCTTTCGTTACGGCATGTGGCTCAACGTCGCCGCGGCAATGGGCGTCGAGGACCTCTCGGCCGGGTGTGAATGGCTGCGGACCGGGCTAGACGAGCCGGCGGAGCCGGATAACCCAGCCTGAGGACTCAGCGACTGCTCTCGGGATGGCGGGGCAGCCCGTCGTCCGGAATCTGCTCCCACGGCACCGAGTAGGCGACGAACTGGCGGTATGCCGGCCGAACCCCGGGATCTGAGTCCAGGGCGCCCAGCCTGATCCCAACCTGGTCGGGATCCTTCGGTGAGCGGCTGAACAGCGCCGAGCCGCAGTCGCCGCAAAACCACTTCTCCCAGCCGCCTTCGGGCTTCCACGCGCGCATCCGGTCCTCGCCGGAGAGGATCTGCAGGGAGCCGGGGGCTGCCCGCCCGTTGGCCGACGCGGCCGCGCCGGTCCGATGCTGACAGCGGGTGCAGTGGCAATAGCCGGCACCGGTCAGCGGCTCGGTCAGCTCGAAGCGCACGGCGCCACATCCGCATCCGCCGGTCAGACGACCGCCTAGGCCACCGTCGCCCAGGCCACTCTCGCTCATGCCACCTTCACCAGGTCCCGTTCCGGCTCGATCCGCCACCGGCGGGCCACCGCGTGCAGACGCTCGTCAAGCGACCAGCGGTCCGGTCGATCCTCGCCGTCGTGCTCGAGGGTCGCGCCCTTGAGCGCCATCGATCCTGTGTTGTCGCCAAGGGCACGGATCTCCGCGACGTCGCGCTCGCTCAGCCGCTGCTCGGTGGGGAGCGCAGCCAACTCGGCACGTTTGTCCTCGACCGGGCGCGCGCCGGGACCGATCTCCTGGATCAGCGTGGGAACGACGCATTCGACCGGAGCATGAGCCAGGTTCCACTGGCATGCGAGCTGGATCGTCGTGAGCCCGGCGCGCGTGGCGTAGGGACGGATCCCCTCGAGCCGCTGGCGTCCGGCCTCGATCCAGCCCGACGGCCGGTGAACCCGATGGTCCCGCGGCGCCAGTTCCTGACCGGGGAGCACGTCGTCGAAGAACAGGCCGCCGTAGTCGACCACGCGCGTGATCACCTTCACCCCGCCGGCGCGGGCGGCGTCCAGACACAGCTCGCCGGGCCAGGGCTCGAGCGGGTTGAGAATGATCATCGCCCAGTCCAGGGCGTCCCGATGACGCTCGAGGCAGTCGATCAGGTCGAGCGTGAAGCCGTTCGCCGGGCCGGGAGCGACGCCGATCATCCGGGTCAGGCCACGGTCGCGCAGCGCGGCCATGCCGTCCCATACCGCCTGGCTCGTGTAGCCGATTCGGTCGGGGTTATGGAGCAGCAGAAGGTCGAAGTTGTCGATCCCACAGCGCTCGAGGCTGCGCTCGGTGGCCATCGCGAGGTAGTCGCCGTAGGCGGCGGGCTGGCGAAGCCGCGGATCAGTGAAGCGCGGAAAACCCTTGGGCCCGTCACGCTCACCGAAATAGAAGTCGTGGCCGACCGCGCCGACGACGCAGATCTGCTCACGGGGTCGCCCTGCGATCGCTCGGCCGAGGATCGTGTCGGCCTCACCGGTCCCGTAGACATCGGCGGTGATGACGGTTTGGATCGAGTCATCAGGGGTGATCAGCGCGCTGAAGCGCTCGTCGTCCAGCGGCATCCCGTAGCCCATGAAGCGGCCGCCGCTCCAAGTGCCGAGGGCGACTGGTCCGGGGTCGGTGAAAGGCCGTGACGCTGTCATCCCCAGCAGTCTAAAGCCAGGTTTCCGACCGCTCCGCTGCCGCCCTGCGGTGAATCCCGGCGAGCGCTGGGACCTAGCGTTGGGCCTCAGCGCTGGGACCTAGCGTTGGGCCTCAGCGCTGGGACCTAGCGTTGGGGGCCTCAGCGCTGGGACCTAGCGTTGGGGCCTCCGCGCTGGGGCCTCAGCGCCGTGACCTCAGCGCTGGCACCTAGCGCCGGGACCTTCAGCGCTGGCGCCACCATCGACCGCTCAGCAGGTCGTGGAACACGACCTCGTTGCGGCCACAAGCAGTGACGATCTCCCAGTAGCGCCGCCGCAGCGGGCGCTCGGTCCACCAGCGATCCTCGATCAGCCACGACTCACGCACCGCGTCCACGGCGCGTCCTTCGACCGCGAGCGGAGAGCCATCCTCGCCCGCCGTCACTGGCACGCGAAGGGGGATCCCGAGTCGGCGAGGGCCCGCCACGCTCAGCTCTCGAAGGGTGTGAGCACAGCTCGGCGCTCAGGAAAGCGTGAGCCAGGATCGACTTCCAGCACGCGCAGCGCCGCCTCCGGACCAGCGGCGGCACGAGCCTGGCGGATCGCCTCACGCAAGCGCGCCGCCCGCGCCGCGGCAGGATCTTCCAGCAGGGCCCGCTGATCGCTCGCCGCGGGTCCAAAGCGCTCGACCGCCAGCCGGAGCTGTTCTGCCGGGGCCGGCATCACGGCCAGCCGCGGGGTCAGCGCGAGGCGCATCCGAACGGGATCAGCCAACGCCTCACGAAAGACGACCTGCTCACGCCACGTCCCCCCCTGCTCGACCAGAACAGACGAGAGCACGACCGCGCGCAACGTTCTGCCACGACGCTCTCGCCGCGCGAGCAGCCGATCGATCAACAGGCCCAGGGCTCGCTCAAGCTGGATCCCCGATCCCGCCTCGGGCAGTTCCAGTGATTCGCGAAGGAATTCCGCCGCAGGCCGGGGACGAAGAGCGCCGTCACCACCATTGGCGAGGTCATGTGCGAACAGGCCGCGGTTGCCGAAGCGATCGGCCAGCGCCGCTGCGGGGAGCTTTGCCAGCTCGCCCAGCGTGCTCACGCCCAAGCGCTCCAGGGCATCCGGCAGATCAGCCAGTGAAGGACGGGCGCGGAGCAACGCAACCGGAAGAGGAGCCAGATAGGCGCGGGCTCGATCCCTGGCACCGCTCCCCATCGCCGTGGTACCCGGCACGATCTCCGGGCGGCGGACCCGCGCTTTGGTCGCTGCCGCCACCGCGGCAAACCGCGATGAGGCCACGCCAAAGCGAGCCGGTGTTTTCAGTGCTCGTCGCGCAACGGTCAGCACTCCGTCGATCCCACCGTGCAGGCGCAGGAGACCTGCGGCGTCGAAGCACACGAGTCCCGGGCGCTCGGGCTCGACGGCGGCTCCGATCGACTCCAGCCGGACAAGTAGCCGCTCCCAGAAGTCAGCCACTCCGGCTGGATCTGGCGGCACCAGCATCAACTGCGGACAGCGCGCGAGCGCCTCGCCAAGCCGCATGCCGGAGTGAACACCAAAGGCCTCCGCGGCGAGGGATGCCTCGCCAATCTGCTGAGTGCCTCCCGGCTCGGGAGCAAGGGCGGCCGGAGTCTGTATCAAGCCTGCTCGATCACCCGCGGCGATGGTGAGCTGAAAGCGAGGTAGCAGGACACAGACGACAAGGGACATGACGAACGTATGTTCGCATGAGGAGCGGACGCCTGCAACCGGCATCGGGCGAGCGGCAGATACCTTTCAAAGGAAGAGCGGTGGTACGGTGCGAGGCAATGGCGCTGCCCAATATCACGGACATCGCGGTCAGCGGTGTCAAGACGCTGCGGGCCTTCGGGCAACGAATTCCGGTCACTGGCGGTGTGCTGGCAACCTCACTCTCAGGCGCGGTCGAGAGTAAGAAAGTGATGATCACCGGCGCTTCGCAGGGAATCGGACGGTCCACGGCGCTTGAGTTGGGGCGGGCGGGCGCAAATGTGCTGCTGGTCGCGCGGACGCAGGCAAAGCTGGAGGACGTGGCACGTCAAGTGCAGGCGCTGGGCGGAACCGCCTATGTCCACCGGGCCGATCTGACCGACATCGACGACATCGACCGGATGGCGGATGAGGTGCTCGAGCAGCACGGGCACGTCGACATCCTGATCAACAACGCAGGCCGTTCGATCCGGCGTTCGATCAGCCGCTCCTACGACCGGTTCCATGATTACCAGCGAACGATGCAGGTGAACTACTTCGGTCCGGTCAAGCTGATCCTGAAGCTGCTGCCCGTGATGCGCGAACGGGGTTCGGGGCACATCATCAACATCTCGTCGATCGGCCTGCAGACAAACACGCCCCGGTTCGCGGCCTACCTCGCCTCCAAGGCCGCGCTCGATGCCTTCTCACGCTCGATTGGGCCGGAGATCATCGACGACGGAGTGCACCTCACCACCGTGTACATGCCGCTGGTGCGCACGCCGATGATCGCGCCGACGAAGATCTATGACCGCTTCCCCACGCTCAGCCCCGAGGAGGCCGCGGAGATGATCAGCGATGCCATCCGCAAGCGGCCGAAGCGAATGGGGACCGCTTTGGGGAATCTCGGCCAGTTGACCTATGCCATCGCTCCGGGCGCCCAAGACCTCGTCGTTAATCGCGCTTACAAGCTGTTTCCCGAGGGAGGGGGCGACAAGCCCTCTCAGGAAGCTGAGGAGCCGGCGCCCGAACCGACGGCGGAGCAACGGGCCTTCGCGCGCGCAACTCGTGGGGTTCACTGGTAGGACGGCGGCCCCGATCGTGCCCAGGACGGAGACCCGCCGCTCACGCTCTGTCGAACCGGACACGATTCTCGATTCAAGCCTCAGAGGCCACCTAGGGCGCGCGGCTGCCGCGCGCATCAGCTGCGCCTCGGCAGCTCACATACCAGCGTGTTCTTGCCCGACCGATTGGAGTTGATCGAGGAGATATTTGATCGCACAACTACGTGGTAGAATTTGCTCGGTATAGAACCCGCACCCCAGCCCGTCCGAGGAGACGAGATGAAGCTCGAAGGCATTCACCATGTGACCGCGATCACCGCCGAAGCGCAAAGGAACGTCGACTTCTACGCCGGGGTGCTGGGGCTGCGGCTGGTCAAGAAGTCGGTCAACCAGGACCAGACGTCGGTGTACCACCTCTTCTATGCCGATGAGGAGGGCTTCCCGGGGTCTGACATCACCTTCTTCGAGTATCCGGGCGCTCCCCGCGGCCGCGCGGGGGCCGGGATGGTCCACCGGATCGTCTGGCGGGTCGCCAGCCCTGAGGCACTCGACTTCTGGGAGCGACGACTGGCCGACGCGGGGTATGACTCGGGCCGCGTGGACGGCGCGTTGCGGTTCCAGGACTTCGAAGGACTCGAACACGAGTTGCAGGTCGTTCAGACCAGCGACGACCCTCTGGTCGCCGACCATCCCGAGATTCCGCGCGAGTTGGCACTGCAGGGATTCCATGCCGTCCGCGCATACACACAGGATCCAACCCCCAGCCGGCCGTTGCTGGAGGAGACGCTGGGGTTCCAGCCCCAGGGCGAGAACGCCTACGAAGTTCGCGGTGACAGTCGCGGCGGCTCGTATTTTTACGATCCCGCCCCGGCTGAGCGTCCGCTGCAGGGGGCCGGCACGGTCCACCACGTCGCCTGGGCGTCCCAGCCCGAGGACCAGGAAGGCTGGCAGCGGAAGCTGACCGTCGCGGGTGCGCACGCCACCCCGATCATCGACCGGCACTACTTCCGCTCGGTCTACTTTCGTGAGCCCTCGGGCGTACTGTTCGAGATCGCCACGCTCGGGCCTGGCTTCACGGTCGACGAGCCGCTCGAGCATCTCGGTGAGAAGCTGTCGCTGACTCCGCAGTACGAGCACCTACGAGCGCAGATCGAGCCGACGCTGACCCCGATCCACAACCCGCGTGAGAGTTGGAGCAAGCGCTAGAGCGAAGCTGCCGGGCGCTGGCTACGCAGTCGTGCCGGCGTCACGCATGAGTTGCCCGACGGGCACCGCGTTGAGGTGATTTGCGGCTAAGGCATCGCGCAGATTCTGCAGCAGCGGCCCGGCGTCGCTTAGGTTCGAGACGCTCAGTTCGATCACCTCGCCGGGATGCAGGTGCCCCACCGTGTCCCCGTGATCGAGACGAACCGCGCCGGCGATCAGACGACCCCCTGCTCCGTGGGCCAGCCACCATTGACCGACGCTGGGGCCGCTGGACGTATAGAGGAAGTGATGACCCACGCCCGTGGCGCGCAGGAGGTGATGGAGCTGATCCCGTGTCCCCAGCCAGCGGACGAGACCTCCGCCCGGCAGCCTCGGGACGGCTTGATCGCCGTAGCCGAGCGCTCTCACACCCGTCGCGGAGGCCGGGCCGCCAAGTGCGAAGGAGGCGTGAATCCCGTTGGCGGCCAGCGTGCTGGCCAGCCCGCCGATCTGCGCTGCTGGTGCATCGATCAGCACTCCGACCTCCGGCCGTGTTGTAGCCACCGTAGTGATCGGACGCATGTGCACGAAGTGCGAGACGAGCGTGTACGAGGCGCCGGTGGTCAGCGTCCAGCCGGCCACGGCCAGCACCGCCGCCGCGGTCGTGACCGCTCGCGCGGTGCGCAACCGCCAGACGGGGAGTGGCGTCATGCGGCGCTCGTCGCTGAGGATCAGCGAGGCCGTCGAGGGTCGCCGGGCGAACGAGCCGTTGGGCTCGGGACGGCTGTCCAAAGCGCGCACCAGAGCCGGGCCGAGCTCCGTCTCGGAGCTGGCGACCTGGGCGAGACCGAAGCGTTCGAGCGCGCGGTTGCTCGCGCGCACGTGGCCCACGCCAAACCCATAAGAGACCACGGGGCAGCCGCGGATGATGGCCTCAAGCACGGTGAGGCCGGCGCTGGAATGGATCAGCGCGTCAACCGCGGCCAGGACGTCGCCCATGCGGTCGGTGAAGCCCATCACCCGCAGACGCGGGTCCTCGCCGAAGCGCTTGATCACCCGCGCGCGCAGCTTGTCGTTGCGCCCACACAGACAAAGCACGATCGCATCCGGCTCCGCCAGGGCGACGCGAGTGGCGCCGATCAGGTCGCCGACGCCCCACCCGCCGCCAGAGACGCCGATGACCTTGGCGTCGGCCGGCAGGCCGAGAGAGCGGCGGGCGTCGGCCCGGGAGCGAGCCGCGAGGAACGCGGGCGACGTCGGGGGCTTGGCCCACCTGACGCTCCCGGGACCGGCGATGTTCTCGACCTCTTCCATCGACTCGGGGTGAGTGACGAAATGCAGATCGATTCCGGGGTGGGCCCAGAATTGCAGCCCCGCCAGGTCGGTGATCGATGAGTAACAGGGGACGTTGAGCTTGCCCTTGCGCCGCAGCTCGCCGAGCACAGCGGTCACGCCGGGGTAGGTCGAGACGATCAGATCGGGATCGTGCGCACGGATCAGACGCATCAGCCCCCGGCGCCCGAACGCCGTCAGCAGCCGCTTGGCCAGCCACCGGGTAGGAGTGAAGTACATGAACAGCATGTACTGGAAGTCGAACAACCACGGCAGCCACTGAAACATGAACTGCGAGTTCTCACGCAGGACCTTGGTCAGCACCGGGCCCATCGCCGGGAGACCGTTGACGACCGAGATCTGCGCGTCGGCGTCCTCGTCTTTGAATTCGCGCGCGACGGCGCGCGCCGGAAGGTCGTGTCCCTCCCCGATGTCGGCCGAGATGATCAGGATCTGGCGCGGCTTTGCCTCGGCGTCGGGCTCGCCGGCGGGGATTACTGCGGCGGCGGTGTGCTCAGCATCCGCGGCGCGCTGTTCGCGGCGCCACTCCACGTAGCGGCGCACGCCTTCGCGGAACGGCGTTGCCGCGCTCCAGCCGAGCTCGCGCTGCGCCCGCTCGCTGCTCACGACCTTCCCGCCGAAGTCTCCGGGCCGAGCCGGTGTGTAGGCGATCTCGACGTTGCCCATCAGGTCCTTGACCGTCTCGGCGATCTGCTTGATGGTCACGTTCTCGTCACTGGCCAGGTTGTAGATGCGGTTGGTGGCCACCTCATCGAGCCCGAGGGCGACGCCGTCGGCCAGGTCCTCGACGTAGACAAACCGGCGCGACTGGCTGCCGTCGCCGGCCAGAGTCAACGGCTCACCCGCGAAGGCCTTGTTGACAAACGCCGGTATCACCGCCGCTTCGCGGGCGCGCGGGCCATACGGGATGCCGAAGCGCAGGATCGTGTAGTCGATCCCGTACAGCTCCTGGTAGGCCTTGCAGTAGAGCTCGCCCGCAAGCTTGGTGCTGGTGTACAGATGGCTGGGCGGCGGGAGCAGGGTCTCCTCGTCGACCGCCTCCGGCTCGCAATCGGAGTACACCCAGATCGTGCTGGCGTAGACGATCCGCTTGACGCCGGCCCGCCGAGCGGCTTCGAGGACGGCGACCGTGCCGCGCGCGTTGACCCGCTCGGCGTCCTCAGGCGAGGCGTGAACGTCGTTGACGTCGGCCACGGCCGCCAGGTGGGCAACGGCATCGCAGGAATGCAGCGCCCGCTCGAGCGCCTCGCGGTCGGTGATCGACCCGAGCACGGTGTCAACCGAGCCCTCCCCGTGCCACGGCGAAGGACGCAGGTCGTAGATGACCGGATCATGGCCCCGGGCCCGCAGCTTGTCGACGACGTGCGAGCCGATGAAGCCGGAGCCACCGGTGACGAGAACCCTCACGTGGTCTCCGGTCGGTAGTAAAGGGGCACGCAGGAATGATTCTGCGCGACCCAGTCGGAATTCGGAAGCTCGACCTGGTGGCCGAGGATCCGGTGACAGGGTTCGTCGTAGACCCGGCCGGTGGAGCGCTGCAGCCAGTCGAAGACCACGTATTTATAGAGGCCCGACACCATCCCCTCAGGGAGCGTCAGCCGGCTCGGATACTGAGGATCGAGATGCTGGCGGGCGACATCGTTCTTCCAGGTCACGATCTCCGGCAGACGCTCGATCTGCACTAGCCCGAGAGCCGCAGTGAACTCACTCATGCGGAAGTTGAGACCCTGAACCTCATACGTCGGCTTGCCGTAGTTGCGAAAACCGCGAGCGTGCTCGATCACCTCGGGGCGGCGTGAGACGAGCACGCCTCCCTCGCCGGTGGAGATCGTCTTGGTTGCGTAGAGCGAGTACACGCCGGCGTCACCGTAAGTTCCCGCCTTACGCCCGCTCCAGCTCGCGCCGTGGGCGTGCGCGCAGTCCTCGATCAGGAAGATCCCGTTCGCTTCGCAGTACGCGGCGATCCGCTCCACATCGAAGGCGATGTGGCCCCCGATGTGCACCAGGAACGCGGCCTTCGGTTTGTACCGCTCGGCCTTGGCCTCAAAGTCGGCGAACGACATGCACAGGTCCTCGCGGTTGCAGTCCACGAATTCCACCTGCGCCCCAGCGCGGATCGCGGCCAACGGGGTGGCCATGAAGGTGTTGGACGGACACAGGACGGTCTCACCCTGCACGCCGGCGAAGTGGAGAGCCGCCATCGCTCCTCCGGCCCAGCTCGACACCGCCACGGCGGGCGCCTCGTTCCAGGCCTCCCAGGCCGCCTCCAAGCGGGTGACCATCTCGGCCTCCGACCAGCGGTTGGAGTCGAGGACCTCGTCGATCAGAGCATGCAGGCGCCCACGGTCGCGTTGGTCGAAACCGATCGCGAACTTGTCAAAGCTCGGAGTTGCGGAAGCTGTGGTCATATCTTCTCGGGGCGGCGTCCGAGGGGCCGCGGGTCGCTTGCGATGCCACCGGCCAGCGACATCGCCCCCACGCTCAAGCTTGCCAGATCCTCGTCGGTTGAGGTGCGCAAAGCAAGCCTGTCAGACTGGGAGGACGGTACCGATTTTGCGGCGGTTCAGCTCTGCGAGGATCAAGCTGAGCGCCGCAGCCGTCCTTCGGTGCGAGCCCACGGCGCTGTAGAAGTCCGCATCGTGCAGGAGGATCACGTCTCCGGGGGCCAGACGATCGCTCACGCGCGCGTAGATGCGCTGAGGGCTGGTGAATTTGCGCCAGTCCTTCCCCCATTGGGACCACAGCAGGGGTTTCAGACCCGACGAGCGCACAAACTGGAGCCCGGCCGGGCTGTAGATCCCGTAAGGCGGCCGATGCCACGAGGGGGCGATGCCCGTGGCCTGCGTGATCACGTCGACGCCTCGTCGCAGGTCGTCTTCGACCACCCCCGGTCCGAGCCGTAGCTGCAGGCGATGGCGATATCCATGGAGCGCGACCTGGTGGCCGGCGGCCACGATCTCGGCAGCGAGCTCAGGACGCGCGCTGACCTGCTCGCCGATCAGGAAGAACGTGGCGTGTGCGCCGGCACGCGCGAGCAGCTCCAGAACGGCCGGCGTTCCCTCCGGGTGCGGTCCGTCATCGAAGGTGATGGCCACACCGTCAGCGCCCGGCGGGAGCCTTCGTTGCAGGCCCAGCGAACCGGCCAAGGCGGGGACGACCGGGGCGAGGGCATGGCGGAGCACAGCTAGATGATCGCGTGAAGAGCAAAACGGAGATCGACCCACCAGGATGCGTAAGGTTCGCCGCCGTGGAGAAGCCCGACCTCGACCGCTGGCTCCCGGACCCCGGGCTGCGGGTGGTGAACCGGCGCGAGAGCAGTGCCGACAGCGAGCGACTGTGGGAGGCCGCGCAGACGATGCGGCTTTCCGACGCCGCGCTGCTGGGTCGTCTCGTGCGCTGGCGCATCCCTGACCTGCGGGCGGACACGACCTTCGATCAGCTGTTCCGCACACCGCCGTTCATGGTTCTCGAGGAGGGCGAGATGGCCCTGACCTCGGGCCTTGTCGGGCGGATCTGGACGCTGCGGCGCGATTATCCGCAGTTGCAGACTCCGGAGGAGTACCTCGCGTGGTCAGGCCGGGGCAGCGCCCGCGTGGTGTTTGCCCACTGGGTCGAGCCCGCGAGCGCCGGGCGGGCGGCGTTGACCTCCGAAGCCCGCGTCGAAGCGTTCGGCACCCAGGGGCGGCTGGGCGTCATGGCGATCGGGCCGCTGGTCAGGCGCTTCCAGCACCTGATCGGCAGCGATGGGATCGAAGCCGCGGTGCGCCGAGCCGAGCGAGGCTAGCGCCCCTTGCGGGACTGGCCGGGACTGGCCGGGGCGGGCCGGCGGCGCGGGGCGGGCCGGGGCGGGGTGTGACATCTATGTGCTAACGGCGGCTCTCCCGCTCGCCGGACGGCTAACGTCCCAGCGACGATGGAGAGCTTCGATGCGGAGGTCACGATCCGCCGAACGCGATACGCGAGCGAGACCACCGGCTGGGCAGTGATCGATGCAGCCGATGCAGACGGCGCCGCGGTGGTGCTCGTCGGCCCGCTGATCCACCTCGAGGAGCGTGAGCGGGCGAGGGTGATCGGGACCTGGGTCGATGACAGCCGGTACGGGCTTCAGGTCAAGGTCTCGCAGGCCCGGCCGCTGCCTCCGGCCGACGCTGAGACGCTGATCGCCTACCTGCGCCGGATCAAGCACGTGGGGCACAAGCGCGCGGCGAGGCTCGTCGAGCGCTACGGGCCCGCAGCGGTGATCGAGTCGATCGACAGCGACCCCGAGGCTACATTCGCCGCCGTGGGCCTGCGAGCCCGCCGAGCCACCGAGGCGGCCGCAGCCTGGGACGCAATGCGGGTCACACGCCAGCTGCACCTGATGCTCGCCCCCCACGGCCTCGGTTACCTGGTCAAACGCGTGCACACCGAGTACGGCTCGGACGCCCATCGAATGGTCAGCCAGCAGCCGTACGAGCTGACCAGCGTGTTCGGTGTCGGCTTCGCCATCGCTGACCGGATCGCCCGGGGTACCGGCATCGCCGCCGGCTCGCACGCGCGTGCGCGCGCGGGGATGCTTCATCTGCTCTCCGAGGCCGAGCGCAGCGGAAGCACGTGCATGCCGACCCAGGAGCTGCTGCCGGCCCTCGCGGAGCTGCTGGGCGCCGCCGTGTCCGCCGAGCTCATCTCTGAGCTCGATCGGGCGGGAGACATAGTGGTGGCCGGCCCTTGGGTCTACCGCGCGGTTACGGCGGCCCTCGAGGCGGAGCTGGCCGAGCGCGTGCAGGCGCTGATCGGCAGCGATCCAAGCCCGCGCCTGAAGGAGCCAGAGGGCACCGAGGTCACCATCGCCGGGGCGGGGACGGATGGCCCGGAACTGACCGCCGAGCAGCAGAGGGGCGTGAGCAACGCCCTGACCCATCGGCTCTCCCTGATCACCGGCGGCCCCGGTACCGGCAAGACGGCCTCGATCCGGACCATCGCCACGACGGCCGCTGGGCGCGGAGCGAGGGTGCTGCTCGTCGCCCCGACGGGGCGCGCCGCAATCAGGATGACCGAGGCCAGCGGTGTCCGGGCTCGCACGGTCCATTCGGCGCTGGGCTGGATTCCCGGCGAGGGCCCGACGCACGACGAGGACGATCCCCTGGCCTGCGACCTGCTGATCGTCGACGAGTCCTCGATGGCCAACCTCGAATTGATGGTGACATTGCTGCGGGCGGTCGGACCGAATACCCACGTCGTCCTCGTCGGCGACGCGGACCAGCTCGCGCCGGTCGGCGCGGGCAAGCCGTTCGCTGAGCTGGTGGGCTCCGACACGGTCCCGGCGGTGGCGCTCACGCACATCTTCCGACAGGCGGCCGGAAGCATGATCGTCCAGGGCGCGCATGCGATCCGGCGTGGCGCGGTGCCAGACTTCACCGCCGGCAAGGGCATGCGGCGCGACCTGTTCTTGATCAGCCGGGCGGACCCTCGAGCAGCGCGCGAGGAAATCGTCGCACTGGTGAGTGAGCGGCTGCCGGCCCACTACGACGTGGATCCGGTCAGTGACATCCAGGTCTTCGCTCCCGTGTATAAGGGTGAGCTCGGCATCGACGCGCTCAACGATGCCCTGCGTGAGGCGCTCAATCCCGACGGGACGGCGGTCCGAGGCGGCCGGCTGCGGCTCGGCGACAAGGTGATGATGACCGGCCGGAACCTGCACGAGCTCGGCCTGATGAACGGGACTCTGCTGCGGCTGCTCGACGAGACCTCGGCCGACGGCGGGGATGATGCCGCCCTGATCCTCGGATCAGACGAGACGGTGTTCCGGCTGCCGCCGGAAGAGGCTGACCGATTGCGGCTGGCCTATGCCTGCTCGGTCCATCGCGGCCAGGGAATCGAGCTGCCCGTGGCGGTGATCGTCGCGCATGCCGCCGGTGGAGCGTTCTTCCTGCGCCGGGAGATGCTCTACACCGCGGTCACACGTGCGAAGCTGGCCACCGTGATCGTCGGTACCCCTGACGTGATCGCCCGCGCGGCGAGAACCCCCGATACCGGCCGGCGGCACTCTCGCCTGGGTGAGCGCCTGGAGGCGGCGCGATGAGCATCGACACGAAGGAAATCGTCTCCCGGGACGGCACAACCGTTGCCAGCTTTGCCCCCGGCGCGGGCATGGTTTGCAGCTCGCTGCGCCACCACGGGGAGGAACTGCTCGACCTCGGCCGGGGGCTCAAGGCATACGCCGAGCGAGGCAAGACGATGGGGATCCCGCTGCTCTACCCGTGGGCCAACCGGCTGGCCAAGTTCAGCTACGACGCGGGCGGGCGGCAGGTCACCTTGCCCGCGGATCCGCGCCAGCTCCCGCACGACTCCAACGGCCTTCCAATTCATGGCCTGATCCCGAGCCTGATGGGCTGGGAGTCGGCGGCCCGGGGGGACACACTCACTGCCTCGCTGGCCTGGGACTCACAGCAATTGTTGGCGCTGTACCCATACCGGCACGAGGTGGAGCTGCGGGCCACGATCACCTCAGGCATGCTGACCATCACCATGCTCGTCAGGGCCGTGGGCGAGGACAGCGTGCCGGTCAGCTTCGGATTTCATCCCTATCTGCGCCTGCCGAGCGCGCTGCGGGAGGACACCACCGTGACGCTGCCCGCATGCGAGCGGCTCCTGCTCGATGACCAGAGCGTCCCCACCGGCGCGCGGGAGGCATTGGGGCCGACCACGTTCGAGTTGGCCCACACGAGCTGGGATGACGGACTCCGGGTGAGCGAGTCGCCTGCCTGCTTCACCAGCCGCGGCCGCGACGGTCACGGTGTGACGCTGGAACTCCTGCATGGTTACCCCTATGCCCAGGTCTATGCTCCCCCGGGACGGGACTACATCTGCTTTGAGCCGATGACCGCGCCCGCCAACGCACTACGCAGCGGTGACGGACTGTCGGTGCTGAGTCCGGGCGAGGAGTACCGGTCGGCGTTCCGGATCAGCCGGTTCGCGGCCTAGCGTCCGTGGCCGCACATTGCGCGCACAGCCCGACGATCGGGAAGTGGTTGAAGCGAGCCTTCAAGCCGAACTGGTCGCTGATCATCTCCCGCAGCGGGTCGAGCTGCTGCGGCGTCACGGCGGTTACCTTGGCACACAGCTCGCAGTAGAGGTACTCGGTCTCCCGACGGCCCACGAGCACGTAGAGGCCGGGTCCGTGGCCAAGGTGGACATGGCGGACCAGGCCGTGGCGTTCGAGAACCTCGAGGTTCCGGTAGACCGAGGACTCGTCGATCGACAATGTTTCGGCGATGTGGGCCGCGGCCACCGGTGCGTCGGCGGCGAACAACGCCTCCAGTACGAGGCGCCGCGCGGTCGAGAGCCGCATGCCTCCTTGACGAACCGCGGCGATCGCCTCCTCGATCGTGTCGAAGACCAGCGGCGGCGACTGCCCGGCGACTGTCATCCCTCAAACCCTGCTCGCGCATCGGCCTCGTTCGCCGAGCGGGCGGCGGCCTGGTCCATACCGGCGGTCCACCGCTGCTCGATCCTCGCCACGTGCCAGATGGCGAGGGAAATCACCCAGGTGGCGATGAACATGCCGACGATGATGAACCCCGCGGTGTTGATGTTGAAGTTTTGAAACCAGTCGACGACGGAGCCGGTCCACCCGAGCTTTTGCGTGAGCAGGCCGACGAGCTCGATCGTGCCGATGAACAACGCGACCGCCACCGACAGCCCGGTGATTGTGATGTTGTAATACACCTTCCGCACCGGTTTTGAGAACGCCCATCCGTAGGCGAAGTTCATGAACGATCCGTCGATCGTGTCCAGCAGCGACATTCCGGCGGCGAACAGAATCGGGAGGCAGATGATCGCGTAGAACGGCAGGCCGGCCGCTCCGGCGCTGCCCGCGATGACCAGCAGCGCGACCTCGCTCGCGGTGTCGAACCCCAAGCCGAAGAGCAGCCCCACCGGGTACATCTGCCACGGCTCCTTGATCCGGTCCAGCCGCTTGCCGAACAGCCGGCTCATCAGGCCCCGGGAGTTCAACTCCTGCTCAAGCTGTGCCTCGTCGTACTTGCCTCGTCGCATCCCGAAGAAGATCTTCAAGATGCTGATAAGGATGATGATGTTCAGGATCGCAATCACGTAGAGGAACGTGCCGGACACGGTCGTGCCGATGACGTTCGTCGCCTTGTGCAGGCTCGAGCCGCTGTTGCGCACCGGATCCGCGAGCGCTTTGACCCCGACCGCGATCAGGAAGGCGAGCGTGAACACGATCGTCGAGTGACCGAGCGAGAAGAAGAATCCGACGCTCAGCGGGCGCTTGCCCTCACTCATGAACTTCCGCGTGGTGTTATCGATCGCGGAGATGTGGTCCGCGTCGAAGGCGTGACGCAAGCCCAGCGTATAGGCCGTCACTCCGGTCCCGATCGCAAACGTGCCGGACGAGCCGAGGCTGTAGCGGTGGGGAGCCACGACG
This sequence comes from uncultured Solirubrobacterales bacterium, assembly GCA_963757165.1. Taxonomy (GTDB): domain Bacteria; phylum Actinomycetota; class Thermoleophilia; order Solirubrobacterales; family Solirubrobacteraceae; genus Palsa-465. The sequence continues at coordinate 1,937,143 of CAVWQO010000006.1, read as the reverse complement.
AGCAGCAGGATGCCGAACCCGACCACGTGCAACCCCGCGATCACCGCCGCCATCCCACCCGCACACCGCCACTCCGCCGGTGTCATCGACGCTCTGATCCGAACCCACCGGGACACGGGCGGCACCGGTACAGATGACGCCTCCACTAGCCCAACCTCTGCTCAGCGATCGGTCCGATAAGGCGCGAACCTACAAAGCCTCATGCGTTACTGCAACACGCTGGTAATTGAGAACACGTCGCGCCAACGACCGCACCCGCGCGACCCCGATGGAGCTCAGGCAGCCGTCCGCCAAGCCGCTACGGCCGCTTGGCCGAAGCTGATCCCGCCGTCGCCCGCCGGTAGCTGCCGCGGCGTCAGCACGCGCAGGCCGCGTGCGCTCAGGCCGTCGGCCACCGACTCAAGCAGGCGCTGGTTGAGGAACACACCGCCGGACAGGACGACAGTTTCCGTATTGCCCGCGGCGGCGGCGAGCGCGCACGCCTCCACGGTGCCCCGCGATAGGGCTCGGTGAAACCGCGCCGCCACCCGCCCGGCGAGCTCGCCCGCGTTGACGTCGGTGCTGACGGCTGCCACGGTATCCCGCGGATCGAGCACCAGCCGCTCACCCCGCCAGGCCACGGGCATCGGGTAGAACCCTCGCTCGTACGGGTCGCACGCGGCCTCGAGCTCGATCGCCGCCTGACCTTCGTAGGTGATCTCCGCCCGAAGGCCGCACAGCGCCGCCACGGCGTCGAACAGCCGGCCGGCGCTGGTGGTCTGGGGAGAGGCCAGTCCGCTCCGCGCCAGCTTCGCCACCTGGCCCCAGCGCTCAGGGTCCACCTGATCGCGGAGAGTGTGCGGGAGGGTGGGCTGCGTGCCGGAGGACTCCTGAAGCCAGGCACAGGCCATGCGCCAGGGTTGCCGAATCGCGTGGGCGCCCCCGGGCAGGGGGACCGGATGTAGCGAGCCGACGCGCCGGAACGAGCCGAGGTCCCCGCACAGGAGCTCCCCGCCCCACAGCGTCCCGTCCTCGCCGTAGCCGGTGCCGTCGAAGATCACGCCCACCGCGACCCCGAGCTCCCCGTGCTCGGCCAGGCAAGCGGCCATGTGAGCATGGTGGTGCTGAACCCCGATCAGCTCGACGTCATCACGCTCGAGCGCGTACTTCGTGGAGAGGTACTCCGGGTGCAGGTCGTAGGCCACGACGTCCGGCCGCACCGCGAACAGGCGCTGGAAATGGTCCACACCGTCGGAGAACGACCTGAGTGTCTCCAGGTTCTCGAGGTCGCCGATGTGGTGGCTGACCCATGCGCGCGCGCCCTTGGCGACGCAAAAGGTGTTCTTGAGCTCCGCGCCGCAGGCCAGCAGCTGACGTCGCGCTCCGGCTCCGGGAAGCGTCAGACTGCCGGGGACGTATCCGCGTGAGCGGCGCAAGGTGAGTGTCCGTGGCTCGCCAGCGACGTGCGCCACCCGGACGACTGAATCGTCGGTCCGGGTCTCGATCGGCCGGTCGTGGATCAGGAACAGGTCAGCGATCGCCCCGAGACGTTGCCAGGCATCCTCGTCACGGAAGGCGATCGGCTCATCGGAGACGTTCCCGCTGGTCAGCACCAGTGCCATCGCGCAGTCGCGCAGCAATACGTGGTGAAGTGGGGAGTACGGCAGCATCAGACCCAGCTCGCGCGCCGCCGGCGCGACCGAAGCCGCCACACCGGTGCCCTCGCGCCGGGGGGCCAGCACGATCGGTCGCTCGGCTGAGAGCAGCAGCTTGCGGCGGGTGGCGCCGAGAACCACCACTCGCTCGGCCGTATCGAGGTCTGGGACCATCAGAGCAAACGGCTTGTCCTCACGGTGCTTGCGGGCGCGCAGGCGGCCCACCGCGCGGTCATCGTCGGCGCGACAGGCCAGGTGGTAGCCGCCAATGCCTTTGATCGCGAGGATCATTCCGGCGTCGAGCGCCAGCGCGGCGGCACGCACGGCGTCTGCGCCCGGTGGCGCCGGGACCGCCACCCCGGCCCGATCCACCAACCGGGCCGACGGACCGCATTCGGGACACGCGTTCGGCTGGGCGTGAAAGCGACGGTCCGCGGGATCGTCATATTCGGAGCGGCAGGCCGGACACATTGTGAAACCGGCCATCGTGGTCAACGGCCGGTCGTAGGGGATTCCGCGCACGATCGTGAAGCGCGGGCCGCAGTTGGTGCAGTTGACGAACGGATAGCGGTAACGCCGGTCGCCGGGATCGCCGAGCTCACGCAGGCAGTCCTCGCACGTCGCGCTGTCGGCCGCGACCGGGGCCTCGGGCGCCTGACCGTGCGGGCTGGCGAGGATCCTGAACCCCTCATCGTGGACGGGCGCAACCCGCTCGCAGGCAATCTGCTCCACCCGCGCGAGCGGCGGCGCATCGAGCTTGAGCCGCCCGAGGAAGCCCTCGACGGCCGCCGAGGTCCCCTCGATTTCGAGCAGGACGCCGCGCGCATCGTTGAGCACGTAGCCGTCGAGGGCGAATCGTGAGGCGAGCCGATACACGAACGGCCTGAAGCCGACGCCCTGGACCGTTCCGGAAACTCGGACGCGGGTGCGGGTCTGGTCTGCGGTCGCGCTCACCCGACCAGCTCTCGGAGCGCGTGATACGCGCTGGCCTGGGCTTCTTGGATCCGTGGGATGTGCTGAGACCGCGTGACGATCACGTGGTCGGCGAGGCGGTCGGCCAGCACCTGGCCCCCGTCGTAGCCCACCATGGCGATGGTCAGCAGGCCCCGGCGGCGGCCTTCAGCGAGGGCCTCGATCACATTGCGGGAGTTGCCGGACGTGGAAAGGGCAAGGAGCACGTCGCCGCCGCGTCCGTAGGCGATCACCTGGCGAGAGAAGATCGCTTCGGCACCGATGTCGTTGGCGACGGCGGTGATGATGCCCGTGTCCTCAGTGAGATCGATCGCGGGCCAGCCGATCCCGGCCGAACCGGAGCGGGACACCGGTACCCGGAAGTCCGCCACGACGTCCATCGCGTCGGTCGCCGAACCGCCATTACCCAGGGCGATCAGGGTCCCGCCAGCCTGCAGGTTCGTGCGCACGGCTGCCGCCGCAGCGGTAAGCGCCAACCGGTTCTCGGTCAGCGTCTGAGTGCGCAGCTCGCCGATCTCCTCAGCCTTCATCACCACCGAACGGCGCACGTCGTCGAGTACCTGCGCGAGGTTGTCCTCGCGCTCGGCGAGAAACGGATAGAGGAAACTGGCGGCGCCAGCGTCGTGTGATCGAGGCGTGTCGCGCCCGCTGAGCAGACCGCGGTGGTCGAAGAAAACGTGCACGAGCTCCCACAGCACGTGATAGAGCGTCTCGACCAGCTCCTGGGCTACGTGCTGGTCCTCGGTCGGCGGAACGAACTCCCATTCGGCCCCGGCCGGAGCGAACGCGACGGTCAGGCAACCTCGCTCGCGGGCCACGGTGATCGCGGCCGCCGCCTCTCCTCCATCCCGATCCGGGCCGAAGGCGATCGCGATGTCCTCGGTGCGAGCGATGAGTTGCACCTGATGACGCAGATCGCCGCCCTCTGCGGCCAGGCCAATGGCCGGGAGCGCCCGCTTGCCGACGATCACCGGGTGCACGAATTCGACCGCCACGTGTCTGGCGTCCGAGCGGTCGCCGGGTGATCGGCCGAACGCGATCAGCCGGCCCCCGCGCGCGAACCGTTCCGCCATCAGGTGGCAGAGCCGGGCCAGGGGATCTGCGTTGTCGCTGAAGAACCGCCGGTTGGCCTCGGTGCGCAGCAGCAGCAGCGCCTCCAGCTGGGCGCCGGCATCCCGGGTGAGCGCCGCCTGGGTCAAGCCAGCGCCTGCTCCCGCTCGGACACGGTCAGCAGCCAGTCGCGCCACGCCTGCACGCCCTCACCCGTGCGGGCGCTGACCAGCATCCGCTGAGCGCTCGGGTTCACCTGGTCCAGGTAATAGAGGAACTTGTCCAGATCGAAGTCCAGATGCGGGAGCAGGTCGATCTTGTTGACGACGACGACCTCACACGTGCGGAACATCAGCGGGTACTTCATCGGCTTGTCCTCGCCCTCGGTCACCGAGCAGACCATGGCCCGCACGTCCTCACCCACCCGGAACTCGGCTGGGCACACCAGGTTGCCGACGTTCTCGATGACCAGCAGGTCGATGTCGTGCAGCGGGAGCGCGGGCATCGCCGAACGCACCATGTTCGCGTCAAGATGGCATTCGCCGCCGAACCCGGAATCGGTGTTCAGCTGCGTCACCGGAACGTGCAGACTGGCCAGCCGGTCGGCGTCGAAGGAGCCCTGGACATCACCCTCCAAAACCCCGACGCGCACGTCGCCGAGGGGCTGGGACAGCGTCCGTTCGAGCAGGGTCGTCTTGCCCGCGCCGGGCGCGCTCATCAGGTTGACCACGCTGACGTGATGGCGATCGAAGTCGTCACGGTTGGCGCGCGCGATCGTGTTGTTGGCGTCGAGCGCATCCTCGACGACTCTCACCTTGGTGCGATGCATGCGGTCTCCTCGTCTTCGACTTCGATGTAGTCAACTTCCAGCTCCTCGCCGGCCAGCACCCGCACGGTCGCCGACTCACAGCGCGGGCAGCGGAAGGCCAGAATCTCCGGCTCCCACTCGTGCGCGCAATCCGAACAAGCCAGGCGCGCGTCGATCTCCTCAAGCGCCAAGCGCGCTCCTTCGCAGACCGTGTCCCGGGAGACGATCTCGAAGTAGAAGCGCAGCGAGTCCGGCACGACCTGTCTCAGCTTGCCTATGCGCAGACTGACCACCGACACGCTGCGCGGACCAGCGTGCTTGATCGCCGTGTTCAGGACCGCACTGGCAACCGAGAGCTCATGCATTGGCGGGATCGGCGCGGAGCTCTTCGATCGTCTCCAGGACCACTTCCGCCGCACGCGCAAGTGATGCGCTGACCGCGTCGCTGAGGCCGAAGCCCACATCCTCGACGACCTCCGGCTCGCAGGCGACGACGAACACGCGTCCCGGCCAGCCACCGACGTACTTGACGAAGCGCAGCACGGTCTCCGGGTCCATCCCATGGGGATCGAGCAGCTGGCCATCTTCGACCTGTCCGTCGACATCATCCTGATCGGCTTCCATCACGTACAGCGTCCCCGGGGCCTCCCCCTGTCGGCTGACGTCGATCAGGATCAGTGCGTCGTAGCCGCGCATCACCTCATAGGCGAGGTCGAGACCTCCCGAGCCGAAGTCCATCACTCGGACGCCGTCGGGAAGCTCGCGGGCTTCCAGCAGCTTTGCGACCTCGCCGCCGAAGCCGTCATCACGCATCCACGCGTTGCCGATTCCGGCCACGAGGATCTGCTTGGTGGTCCGCTGGGGAATCGTTTCCGTCATGGTATTTGCACCTCGTTGGCGAAGAAGAACAGGTAACGCCCGGTTTCACGCATCAGCTCCTGGCCGGGATCGTCATTTACGGTGACGGCCAGGAAGACGCGGTCGTCCATGCCCACGTAAATCCGCTCGAGTGTCGCCTCTCGGCCGTCGAGCATCTTGTCGAACACGTCCCGATCGGTTCCAGGGCGCAGGATCACGGTGCTACCTCGGTCGAAGCGGACGCCGTCAACGATCGCGTGCGTCTCGCCTGGATTGTTGTCCGCCCCGCCGGGGAAACCCGCGCTGGGGTTATCCACCCCGCCGGGGAATGGCGCGGGCATCGGGCCGCTAGCCACGCTTAACCTCCTTGAGGCCGCTGTGGAGGTCGATGATGTCCTGCGGCGTGGCGGCCATGGCTCGCTGCAGCATCTCCTGCACCACAGGGTCCTGCGTCCCGGCCTGCGCACGCTCGGAGTCACTGAGCACATGGACGTGGAGCACGAGTGCCTCCTCTATCTCAGTGTTGTCGAACAGGTTGCCTTGGCTTTCCGGCGAGATTTGGGGATGATCGGGCAGGACGACCGCGGCGCCGAGCACCGCATCGTCGGCCGGGCTGGCCAGTACGGGCCACGTATTGACACTCTCGTGGCCGCTGTCCAGGGGCGAGATGAAGCGGCCATCGGTGATCTGGACCACGATGTGGGTCGAAATCAGCGCGTGCACCAGGACGTCGGCTCGCGTCAGGCCCGCGCTCACCGTCTCCGTGTTGTGAACGCACGCCCTCACTCGCACTCGACCCTCGTCGACGAGGGTCTCCGAGCGCAGGGTGAAGCGTCCGCAGGGGAACTCAACCGTAGCCCTCTCCCCCACGGCTACCGGTCCAATCTGCACCCGCCGCTCCACCGCTTCGTGACGCTCGCCATTCGGAGCGAGGTACCGTAGTGTCGCGGTCAAGCTCGCGTGCGGCCTTGGCTCCGCCACGCAATCCAGGCGGGCATGGTCGAAGGCCCCTGAGCACTCCTGCGCGTATACCGGTGGATAGACGATCCCGAACGGCGTCGGCGTGGCGTTCTTCAGCGCTCCCGGCGTATACGGGTAGAGCGCATAACCCTCGTAGAGAAGCGAGGAAACCAGTTCCTCAAGCATCGGCCGCGTCACTGTTGTGCAGCAGCTCTTCGATGCAGGCGTCGAAGCTCGGAAGCCCCCGCGTCGCCCGCCGCTCGTTGAGGATCGCCAACGTCCGCTGGTGCACGCGGATCCAGCCACCGCCAGGGTAATGTTCAGCAATCATCTCCTGCCACACGCGCACTGGCATCGAGAACTGTGCGCTCGCGCTCCAGGAGACCGGCACCATCTGCAGAACTCCATCCGCCCGGCGATAGAAAATGCTGCCGTAGAAGTGAAAGCTCAGCGGCGCGAAGCCATCCTCCAGCGCGTAGAAGTACTTCGCCGCTGCCACCTCGAGGTCATAGGTGCACGGGACCTCGATCGCGAATGTCGCGGACCCGGTAAACGACGGGATCACGGCGGCGACGCGTGCCCACGAGAGGCCCTGCGTTGACGGGGTCCAGCTCGCGGGCGGCCCGAACAGCTCCGACAGCCGCTCGCGGGTCTCTGCGTCATAGCCGCGCCGTGCTGGGTCGATCATTACCTGCACCGACAGCGCGATCGACTGGATCGCGTGGCCGGTTGGCTCTGTGACGGCGGCCGCGAAGATCATCGTCGGCGTGGCGGCGAAAGCCAGATGCGCAGCGCTGGTAATGGTGAACTCGGGGTCGGGGACGACGGACGTGGTGCTGGCGCCGCCCAGCTCGGAATCCGCGCGCACGCTCACTGCGCGAACCGGGGCACGGGTGTGGTGGTTCGCGCGCGCAGCGCGGCGAAGAACTCCGGCACAGCCTGTCTGAGCGCGTCTCCGCCGGAGATTCCCTCCCACCGTGACTTGATCAGCCCCACCAGGGCATAGCACTGGTCAATTGGAGCGATCGCGTAGTCGGGTGGCTGCGAGAGCCGATTGACAACCAGCGCCTCGCCGTCGGGCTCGAGGTCGGCCAGCACCGGGTTGCGTTCCACCAGCGCGTCCCAGGATTCGAGGCTGAGCTCGGACTCGGTTGCCCCGGCCGGGCTTGGATAGAACGCCACCACGCCATCGCTGACACTGCTGCGCATGAAGAACGCGAGCCCGATCGGGATCTGGAAGCGCCCCCACATCTCGGCATCACACACGAAGTCGTCCAGCCACAGCGTCCGCATGCCGGACGGGCGGTACTCGGCATCGCCAGAGTGAAGCGCCCAGCACGCCTCGCACGAGCAGATGATCCGCCGCTCGACGAGGTGCAGGAGGTGACGGTGATCGTCCGGGACCGTCGTGTTGCAGATGTCGCAGCGCTCAGGCGGTAGCGTCCGCGGCCGATCCGCCGGCCGGACGGCGCCCACCTGCGCCATCGTGCGCATCCGAGCCAGGGTTTCGGCGCGCTTGCGAGCCGTGACCATCGAGTCCAGGCGCTCGCTCACACGGCCACCCGGATCCCGCCGGCTTCCAGCAGCGGGACCGGTGTCAGCTGCAGCGGCTCTCCGCCGGCGGCGCGCCCCGCGCGCGGAAGGTCGAAGTCCGCCCCACAGCTGGCGCAGCGCAACATGCCGCCGTCCAGCTCGCCGTCGTGCAGCGGTTCGCCACAGGCGGCACAGCAATTCCGATAGGCCAGCAGCGACCCGTTCACGCGGGCCAGCAACAGCGACACGCCCTCCGTCTGGAGCGCCCGGAGCTCGCCCACGCCAAGCTCCGCTTCGCCGTTCAGCGGAATCCACCGGGCCGGTTGCTCATCGGCGCCTGGCAGCTCGCCCGCGATCGGTAGCTCGCCCGCCCCCGAATGCACCAGCGGCAACTCGCCCGGCCCCGACTGCACCACCGGCAGCGCGAAGCTGCCAGGCGGTGCGGCCGGCTCCGTCACCCCCTCGACCTCTAACCCTGCCAGATCCGGGGCGTGCTCATCCAGCGCCTGCTTGATCGCCAGCTCCAGTGTGGCTCGGGAGGCCGAGCAGCCGTTACAGCTGCCCTGGAGCAAGAGCTTGGCGACACCGTCGTGCAGCGAGACCAGCTCGACGTTGCCACCGTGGGACTCCATGTACGGACGCACGGTGTCCAGCGCCTCCATCACCCGATCGTGGAGCGGGACGGGGTACAGGTCGTGAATCAGCAGCAGGCTGGCTACCACACCATCCTGGGCGAGCTCGTCGAGGATCGTGGCGCCAGCCTCGCGCGCGCCCTCGATCGTCGCCATGATCCGGCCAAGCCCATCGCCGTACATGGCAATGATCACGCTCACCAGCTCTTGCGTGAGCTCTCGAGCCCGGGGGTCCGGGAGCTCGTCGACCAGGGCGCTCAGCTCCTGCACCCGGTCGAGCAGCTCGCCGGGATGGATTTCGGTGGCCACGCTGGCTCTCTCCTGTCAGCTGAGGCCGGTTGGGGTATGGATCACCTTGCGCACTTTGCCCCTACCGGTGTACATGTGCACGCCGCACGGCAGGCACGGGTCGAAGCTCCGCACCGCCCGCATGATGTCGATGCCCTTGAAGTTCTCCGGTCCGTTCTCCTCGAAGATCGGCGTGTTCTGCACAGCGTCCTCGTAGGGTCCGGGAGTACCGAAGGTGTCCCGCGGACTCGCGTTCCACGGGGTCGGCGGATAGGGCTGGTAGTTGGCGATCTTGCCGTCACGGATGACCATGTGGTGTGAGAGCACTCCACGGGCCGCCTCGTGGAAGCCGCAGGACACAGCCTCGTCCGGCACCTTGAACTCCTTCCAGCTCTTGGTCCGGCCCGCGCGTACTTCCTTGAGCGCGCGCTCCAAGCAGTGCAGCGCGACGAGCGCCGAATAGGCCTGGTGATAGCTGCGGGCGCGGTCGCGCTCTACCGCGTTGGATTTCTCCGGAACGTGCCACTCGAGCTCCATCTCCGGCATCGAGGCCGACTTGGGCAACGTCATCTGGATCGAGTGCCCGGTGGCCTTGAGGTAACCGAAGTCGACCAGGCCCGCCTTCGCCGTGCACCACTGGCGAGCGAAGGGGCCACCCCCGGTGTCACAGCACACGTGAGTGTCGGTGCGCTGGTCGTAGATCCGCGGGGAGACGACCCAGCTGTACTTGTCGGCGAAGTCCCGCTTCTGCGGTTTGGGCAGCGTTTGCTTGTTCCACGGATGGTTCTTGTCGACCGGGTTGCCCAACGGATCGTGCGTCACGAAGGTGGGCTCGTTCTCCCAGCCATCGAAGTACGAGCTGCCGAGCAGGATGCGAATCGCCAGGTTGATCTCGACAAGATCGGTGGTGATCAGCTCGCCGCCGATGGCGATCCCGGGAGTGATGTAGCGCTTACGACCCCAGTCGGTCATCGTCTTGTAGTCGTAATCGACGTAGTCGGGATCATCGAAGCAGCCCCAGTTGACCAGGTTCGTCTCGCGGAAGCCGACCATGTCGTAGCCCGGCAGCTCGGTCAGGAAGAAGTCGTACAGGTCGTCGTGCATCGGCACGACCCGCTTGACGTAGTCCATGTAGCGCATCAGCCGCACGTAGTAGTCGGTCAGAGTCTGGTGGGTGATGTCGGCGCTGCAGCCACCCGGCATGATCGTCGAGGGGTGCGTGTGCCGGCCGCCGAACAGGCAATACATCTCACGCGTGTAGCGTGCCACCTGGAGGGTCTCCAGATAGAAGCTGCCGGTGAATGGGTTCAGTGACCGCATGATGTCCGCGATCGTGTTGTAGCCGTGGATGTCCTTGTGCGGCGACGAGGTGTTCTCGGCCTTGGCCAGGAGCGTTGGATTGGTGTCCTTTACCATCTGCTCGCAGAAGTCCACGTTGGCCATGCAGTCGTTGAAGATCGCGTGGTCGAACATGTAGTCCGCGGACTCGGCCAGGTTGAAAGCCAAATCGCCCAGGGGCGGGGGCTTGACCGAGTAGGCCATGTTCTGGTTCAAACACGAACAGGTGCAGTGGTTGTCACCGCAGATGCCGCAGATCCGGCTGGTGATGAAGTGAGAATCGCGCGGATCGATGCCCTTCATGAAGATGTCAAAACCGCGGAACACCATCGAGGTGCTGTAGCACTTCAGGACCTCACGATTGGAGAAGTCGATCTCCGTGTGGATGCCAAGGCTGCCGACGATCCGGGTGATCGGATCCCAGGACATTTCCTTGACGACGACCTTCTGCTGCTGCGCGGGGGTGTCAACTGTGGCCATGTGCTCTCCTTGAAAAAATGTCGATTCGGACTGACTCGCAGACCGGCTACCAGCGCTTCTGATAGCCGGTGGTGAGCGCCGGCCCTCGACGCCGCCACTCAGGCTCGACGTCGTACTTGTTCTTGATGTTCCGCTCACGGAAGTACTTGAACACCGGTCCGAAGCTGAAGCGCTCGACATTGGCCGCCGCCGCGCCCCACTTGTCCGGTTCCATGAAGGGCATGTACTTGTCCGGGAACCCGGGCATCGTGCAGGCCATGCAGATGCCGCCCACGTTCGGACAGCCGCCGACCCCGTTGACCCAGCCGCGCACGGGCACGTTGCACTTGACCACCGGACCCTTGCAACCAAGCTTGACCAGGCAGCGGTGATCGGAGCCGTATTCGGTGGCGAAGTTGCCCTCCTCGACGAAGCCCGCGCGGTTGCATCCCTCACGCACGGTCCTTCCGAACAGCCACTTCGGCCGCAGCTGCTCATCGAGCTCGGGAACGGGCGCCATCCCGGCGAGATGGAAGACGAGGTACATCAGAACCTCGGTCATGTTGTCCGGCTGAGCGGGGCAACCCGGAATGTTGATCACGGGAAGGCCGGCCTTGGAGGTCCACTTCCAGCCGAGATAGTCGGCGAGGCCCATCGCTCCGGTCGGGTTGTTCTTCATCGCCGGGATCCCGCCGTAGGTGGCGCAGGTGCCGACGGCGACGACCGCCGCCGCCTTTGGGGCCAGCCGGTCGATCCACTCGTTCAGGGTGATCGGCTGACCGCTGTCGGGATTGACGCCGAAGGCGGCGAAGTAGCCCTCTCCGCTGATCTCCTCGTTGGGGATCGATCCTTCGATGACCAGCACGAACGGATCAAGCTTGCCCGCTTCAGCGTCGTACCAGGCCTGGATGTACTCGTCGCCGACTTCGAAGGCAATTACCTGGTTGTGAATGACGACCCGCGGCATGCCGGGGATCACGCCTTGGATGATGTCCTCCAGGCTGGGGTTGGTCGCGGAGGTCATGGCGACCGAGTCCCCCTCGCAGGAGAGCCCGACAGTCATCCACAGGACATGTGCCGTGACCGCCTCAGTCTCCCGTTGCCCTGGTACGAATTCGATCTGCGTCGCCATGGATGCTCCTCTCGATCTCTCTCTCGCCTCAACAAATTCGCGGCAGTGGGTCGCCGACGAGCTGATCCATCACTCGCCTGCCGCCGAAACTGGTCTCCACCAAAACCATTCCAGGCGGCTCTCGCCTGGCTTCACCGATTTCCACCGCCCCTTCGCTGCCTGTCACCTGCCTGAGCGCCTCAAGCGCCTGATCCATCGCCTGCGGGGCCACGAAGGCCACCAGCCGCCCCTCGTTGGCGATGTACATCGGATCGATGCCGAGCAGCTCCGCTGCCGCACCAACGATTGGCGACACCGGGACCTGGGCCTCTCGGACCACGATCGCCACGCCCGACGCTCGCGCGAGCTCGTTGAGCACCGACGCCACGCCACCGCGCGTGGCATCGCGCATGCAATGCAGATCCTCACCCGCGCTGTCGAGCAGTGCGTCGGCGGCGGGCCACAACGAGCGTGTGTCCGACTCGATTTCGGCGTCAAGATCAAACTGGTTGCGCGCCAGCATGATCGCCGTGCCGTGCTCGCCGATCGGCCCCGAGACAAGGATCTTGTCGCCTGGGCGGATCGCGTCGGTGGCCAGCTGGGAGCGAACATCAACCACGCCGACGCCGGTCGTGCACAGATACATCTCGTCCGCCGCGCCGCGCTCGACCACCTTGGTGTCGCCGCCGACGATGTCCACGCCCGCCGCTGCCGCCGCCGCTGCGATTGCCTGGACCTCGGCCCGGAGAACGTCGGAGTCCAGGCCCTCCTCCAGGATCATCGAGACGGTCAGGGCCGTGGCTCGCGCGCCCGCCATCGCCAGATCGTTGACGGTCCCGTTGACTGCGAGCTCGCCGATCGATCCCCCGGGGAAGCGCAGCGGCTTGACCACGAAGCTGTCGGTGGTCATGGCCAACCGGGTGCCGGCGACGTTGACCGCGCCGGCGTCGGCCATGGCGGGCAGGGCGCCCGTGCCATCAGGAGCGAAGGCCGGAACCAGTAGGCCTTCGATCAGGGTCTGCGTTGCCTTGCCACCGGCTCCGTGGGCCAGCGTGATCTGCTTGTCACGGAACCGCGCCCGCTTAGCGCGAGCTGTCTCGATGATCTCGAGCACGCGCTGCTCACGGCCGGTGACCGCAGCGCCGGCGTCGTTCATACGACCTCCCGCTCGCGGGCGAAGCGGCCGTAGTTGTAGTACGCGGCGCAGGCGCCCTCCGGGGACACCATGCAGGTGCCGATCGCGTGCTCGGGGGTGCACGCGGTGCCGAACACCTTGCACTCCCACGGCTTGATCACGCCCTTGAGCACCTCGCCGCATTGGCAGGCCTTGGGATCGGCCACCCGGACGTTGGGAACGTCGAAGCGGGCCTCAGCGTCGAAGTCGCGATACGCATCGGAGAGCCGCAGGCCGCTCTGCGAGATGAAGCCGAGCCCTCGCCATTCGAAGTGCGGCCGCACCTCAAACACCTCGGCCATCACTTCGAGCGCGCGCAGGTTGCCCTCGTGCGGAACGACTCGTTTGTACTGGTTCTCCACCTCGCTACGGCCGTCGCGCAGCTGCCGGAGGATCATCAGGATCGACTGCAGGATGTCCAGCGGCTCGAAGCCGGAGATCACGACCGGCCGGCCGTAGTCCTGGGGAATGAACTCCAGCGGCCGCGCGCCCACCACGGTGCAGACGTGTCCGGGCCCGATGAATCCGTCCAACCGCAGGTCCGGCGACTCGAGCAGGGCCCGTAGCGGCGGCACGATCGTCACGTGGTTGCAAACGCAGGAGAAGTTCGTGATTGCCTCCGTCCTCGCCCGCTTGAGCGTCAGGGCCGTCGACGGTGCGGTGGTCTCGAAGCCGATGGCGAAGAAGACCACCTCACGATCTGGGTTCTCCTTGGCGATCCGCAGCGCGTCGAGCGGCGAGTAGACCATGCGTACGTCGCACCCTTGGGCCTTGGCGTCCATCAGGGTGATCTCCGAGCCGGGCACCCGCATCATGTCTCCGAAGCAGGTAAAGATCACGCCGTCGTTGCGGGCGACCGCGATGCCGTCATCGACGCGGCCCATCGGAATCACGCAGACCGGGCAGCCCGGGCCATGGACCAGCTCGACGTTGGAGGGCAGCAGGTCGTCGATGCCGTACTTGTAGATCGAGTGGGTGTGCCCGCCGCAGACCTCCATCACCTTGTAATGGCGACCTGGATCCATCTCGGAGAGAATCTCGCCGGCCACAACCTGGCCGAGATGCGCGTCACGGAACTCATCAACAAATTTCATCGGGCGGCCTCCTCCAGCCGTCGGATGGCGACGCCGGCGTGCACGAGCACGCCGTCCCCTGGCTCCACGGGCCCGACCAGATCGACCGCGACCTCATGGAGCGTCGACTCCTCGTCTGAGCAGACGGCGTCGCCGCCTCGCCGCTCAAGGACGCGCATCGGGATCCCCTCGTCGCCGCAGGTGATGCAGTGCTCCTCGCCGACCCGGCATGCGGTGGTGCCGGAGGCGTCGATCATTCGATCACGCTGGCCTTGAGCTCTTCGAGCTCCTGCTCGTAGTCGGCGCCCATCTTCTCGAGCAGGCTGAGCGTGTGGTGGGCCTCCTCCTCGTCTACCTTCGACAGGGCGAAGCCAACATGGATCAGCACCCAGTCGCCGGGTTGGGCGCCCACCCCGTCATCCATCAGAAGGCTTACGTTGATGTTCCGTCTGACTCCGACGACATCAACCTTCGCGATCTGGGTTACCGGGTCGACAATTTCGACCACCTGCCCTGGAATCGCCAGACACATGTGCTGCCTTCGTACTCCTCTCTGGCAGTCGCCTCCACGGGTTGACCCCCGAGGATTAACTCCCGCCGTGGAGCGTTCTATCAGCGGCGCGCGGCTCGGCAAAGGTGCTGGTAACCACGGTCACGGTAATCCGAATTACCGCATGTTTGCCGGCGCGGCTGAAGTTGCCACTCGGTGCCGGCGCGCGTCTAGACTTCTCCGGGTGCCGGTGTCGGCACACGAGCGGAAGGCGCTCTCGCGATGTCTGCACGTGGAGATTAAGGTGAGCTCGGGCGACCAGCGTTTCGTCCAAGCACCCTGGACCCCGAGGCCCCGGAGGAGCCAGAGCCCATCCTCCTATCAGTACCTCCTCGACCTGGATCTGGACTTGGCCGACGAGCTCGACCTGCGCATGCGACTCGCGGCGCGGCCGGCCATCACGGCCAACACGTTCGACGTCGACACCGGCCAGGTCAGGCTCACCGAGTCGCTCGCCGCTTCGGCGCAGGGACCCGGAGTACTCGTCCTGGACGGTGTGCTGGCGGTCAACGTCCGGGTCGGTGACCGCGTGGCCGCCGAGCTTCTCGGACCGGGTGACATCGTCGAGCCGTGTCTGGACGCCTCCGAGGACCTGCTGGCGTGCGAGGTCGACTGGCGTGCGCTGGTGCCGATGCGCTTCGCCGTGCTCGACGCGTCCTTCTCAGAGCGCGTGCGCCCATGGCCACAGATCATGCAGGCCCTGCTGCGACGAACCGAACGCCGCACGCGCAATCTCAACGTCCAGCGGGCGATCACCTCACAGCCGCGGCTGGAGGTCCGCCTCGCCCTGCTGCTCTGGCACCTGGCGGCCCGCTGGGGGCGGGTAGAACCAGGTGGGATCCGTCTGCCGATCCCACTCACCCACCAATTGCTCGGTCGCCTGGTCGGGGCCGAACGCCCATCGGTCTCGCACGCACTGGCCCGCCTATCGCGAGCGGAGCTGGTCACCGGTCACGGCGATGAGTGGCACCTACACGGCAGCCTGGACGCTCAGCTCGCCTCCATGATCGAGCCGGTGACCGGCCGGATCGACCAGCTCGTTGCCGCCGGCCACGCGCACGACGCAACCGGATGAGGACGAGGGTAGGGAGTTGCCGACCCGAGTCATTTTCCGATGCCAGTTCTGCGCCGCCGTCCCGGATGCGGAGACACAGCGGACGCTGGAGCACGGACTTCGAGAGCTGATCTTTGGCGAGTACCTCGACGTCCCGCCGGGGCGCTGGCTGACCTGGCATGGAGGTGGACCCCTCGGGCCGCGCCGGTACGCGTGCCAGACGCACCGCGGTGAGCTCACCGCGTTCCTGCGTGAGCATTACGGGACGATCGCGCCGAACCCGTGGGCGATGCCCCCCTACCCGATCACGCGCCGCACGCCCGACACCGAAAAAGCGATCCGCCAGGGCGGACTCTCTGCGATGCCCAAATGGGGTCTCTCAGCATGAGCGAGGTTGACGCACTCTCGGCACCCGTATACGCCGCCGACGGCTACAAGCCGTTTGGCGAATTCACTCTCGAGGACGTTCGGCTGAAGGCCAACGAGCTGGCCGCCGCCACGGGCTGGGGACCAACGGCGCGTGTCGCCTCGGTGGCCCGCGGCTGGTCCGCGCTCGGCTCTGCGATGGCCAGCGCGGGCGCCACGACCGTGGCGGAGCTCGAACCTCAAGCAGTGCACGCGCACGCTCGCGAGCTTTGGATCGGACGAAGCCTGTTGTGAGGATTGCCGCACGTGGCTGACGGCAGCTCCGGCGCCGGTGCTCAAATCGCCGCGCTATATGGGTTGCCACGGGACGAGTTCACCCCCGCTCGCAACCAGCTCGCGCAGCAGCTTCGCCGAGCAGGCGAACGAGAGCTCGGAGAGCAGGTAAAGCGCCTGCGCAAGCCGAGCGTCGCGGCCTGGACGCTGAACCAGGTGCGGTGGCGCCACCCCGAGCAGGTCGAGGGTCTGCTCGCCGCCGGCCAGCGATTGCGGGAGGCTCAGGAGCGGCTCCTGGAGGAAGGTGAGCGTGGCCGCCTGCGAGACGCGGCTGCGGACGAACGACGGCTCGTCGAGGAGACGGTCCAAGCCGCCGAGGCAATTCTGGAAGAAGCTGGCGAGACGGTGCGTCCCCCGCTGCACAACAAGCTGTGGGAGACGGCGCACGCCGCCGCCCTAGATCCCGAACTCGGCGAGACGCTCGGTCGGGGCCGCCTGCTGCAGGATCTTCAGATCAGCGATCTCGGCCTGATCGGGGGCGTGGGCTCCGCGCCAGCTGCGTCCACTGTCGGTGCCGAGCCTGCGCCGCCGAAGCCGACCCCGAAGACTCAGCGCCGGCGGGAGCAGGCCAGGCAGCGCAAGCAAAAGGCGCAATCGAAACTGGAGACGGCGCTGCGCGCGGCCAGCGAGGCGGAGAACCGGCTGGCGCTCGCGCAGGAGCAGCTGCAGGGCGCGCGGACCGCGGCTACGCGGGCGCAGGCCGACGCGGAACGGGCGCGTTCCGCAGTCGACCAAGCCCGGGAACAGGTACAGCAGGCGTCAGACCGCCTCGATGTGCTTGAGGCCAACGAGTGACGCCAAGACGCCGCGCCGGCCGAGCTGAGACTTCGGTGTCTTTGCCACCGCAACGAGAGGGAGACATTGCCTGATCACGACTTGGTACAGCGCGCCGTCGACATGTACGCAGCATTCGCCGCTGGCGAACGCGACGCGGTTGAGGGGCTGCTGAGCGCGGACTTCAGCTTCTCCAGTCCGCTGGACGTCGATCTTGATCGTGCGGGATATTTCGAGCGCTGCTGGCCCGGCGCGGGTCGGGGACAGGAGTTCAGCTTCCAGCGCCTGATCCAGTCAGGAGACGAGGTGATCGTCACCTACAAGCTGACCAAGGCGGATGGGAGCGCCGGAGTCAACACCGAGGTGCTGAGCTTCGACGGCGACCGGCTTCGACGCGCGGAGGTCTACTTCGGCTGGGACCTGCCGGCGGGCTGAGCACCCAGCGGGCACGTGGTGCGAGTGCCGCGGCGAGTCGATCAGTCGCCGGGAATGGCCTGGGGCGCAGCAGCCGGGGACGTCTGCCACGTTCCGTCGGCGGCCAGCCAGCGGAAGCGGACTTCGACCTGCGGGCTGGCCGGCATGGCGATCGGTACCTCGAAGATCCCGTTCGCGTCCGTGGTCGCCCCGGTCGCGTCCCGGAAGCCGCCCGCACCATCGCTTACCTGGACCTGCACCAGGGTGGGCTGACGCATCGGCCGTGCGCGTCCCCATACGTCAAGCAGGCGGGGCGTCCCGATCGGAGCCATGATTGCCAGGCCCGGGGCGGACAGCGGAGCCGGGGCGGCGATCAGTCGTGCGAGGACCGGGGAGCGAAACATCCGCAACGCCGGCTTCGGCGCGAAGTCCTCTCGGAGAAGGCCTGTTGTCCAGGTGCCGGGCAGCTGGGCATGAGCGCTGCCCGTACTGGCTCGCAAGGCGAGCGTTTCCTTGGTCAGCGTGTCACGGAGCAGAAACTGGGAGAAGGAGGCGGTCTGCCCGTTACGCCACGCCAGGTATTCCGAAGCTGCGTTCAGCTGTGCCTGCTCCGGCTCGGTCCATGGCACCCCGGGTAGCTCGGCGTTCGACGCATAGCCCTGCTCGGTCAGCCATAGGTTCTCCGCGCCGGGGGCGAGGCGATGTTTCGCCACCAACGCGTCCAGCAAGGCCTGGAGCCGCGGCAAGTCGCCCATCTGCGCCCAGTCGGACTGCCGCGTCCCGGACGGGACCCACGGAAGCGCGTTGCGCTCGTACGGGTGGTGCGCATAACCATCGGCGGGAACGGTGCGAAAATTCGCGCACGCGCCGTCGGTCACCGGCTGCAGCTGAGAGTCGACACATGCGAGGCGGCGGATAAACGCGAGCGGCGCCACACCGAATGGGCCGGCGGGCAGATCGACTCCGGAGTTGCTGGTGTTGCCAATCAGGACTGTGGCCGCAGGCGAGGCTGCTTTGATTGCGGGATAGGCCGCCTCGACCAGTTGCCGGTACCAATCGGCACTTGCGGGAGTGCCGCCCTGCCATTGCGGTTTGAGGAACCCTCGCTCGTTAGGCTCGTTCCACAGGGTGAAGGTGTCCACCCTGGGCAAGCCGGTGCTTGCGCCGGGAGGCGTGAAGCTGCCGCTGTAGCGCCGTGCGAGCATCTGCTCCCAGGTCGCGGCCTGCCGGACATCGATGTTCGTGTTGTACCAGTGGTCTCCCGGACCGCTCGGTTGGCCCGCGTCGGTCGTGGCCCAGCGTGGGGCGGAAAACGCCGGATCAATGATCACGTGGAGCCCCGCGCTAGCCGCCGCCCTGACGGCCGTGTCCAGCAATCGCATCCCAGGCGCCGTATACGAACTTGGTGCGCCGGCACGGAACCCCCGCGGCGGATGGACGGAGTCCGGGTGGGGCACCTCAAGCTTCCATTCGGCGGAGATGCGAAGCTCGTCGACCCCGAGCCAGCGCAACTCACGCATGTACTGCGGCAGTGCGTGCGGACGGAACAGCGACAGGTCGTCGTCCTGCAGGACGGTGTGGAACGTTCGGGCGCTCGCGACCAGAGGCGCCAGCACCGTCACCAGCACTGCGAGGAGAAACGCACGCCCGCCACTCACACCAATCTCCTAGTGTGAACCGGAGTCCGGGTCTCGCTCGGAGTACAGCGGCGCTCTGTCGAGCTGACCCGCACCCATGTGGATCAATCCTCGACCTCGTCCTCGGCTTCCTCGGCCGCTTCGCCGGCGTCGACGATGTCGCCGTCGGTGAACAGCACCTTCTGCATGGCAACGCGCCATTTGGGCGTGCGACGAAGCAGGAACTCAAGGTCCATCGCGAAGTGTTTGAACTCTTCCTGCTGCGCGTTCTCCATGATCGCGCGGGCGCCGTCGTCGGCCTCCACCGAAATGCGCTGGGCGTACCAGCCAATCGCCTCCGCCTCCTCGGTCAGCGACGCAATCATCCTCGCAAATGTGCGCGCCTGCGCGCTCAGCTCGCCAGCGGGCTCGTGGTACTGGTCAAATCCCATCAAGGCTCCGATCTTCGGTCAGGGGCGGATGTTCGCTCTCTACCCGATTAACGCCCGATCACGGACCTGATCCGAGGACCCCTGCTTCGGGACCTCCGATGCGGGAAAGCTTTAGTTTGCCTGAATGACCGCACAAAATGAAGAACGAAGCGAGTGGGACGTCGTCGTGATCGGCGGCGGTCCCCCTGGAGAGAACGCAGCGCAGTACGCGACCCGGGGCAGCGATCGCACCGCGGTGATCGTCGAAGCCGAGCTCCTGGGCGGAGAGTGCTCGTATTGGGCCTGTATGCCGAGCAAGGCACTGCTTCGCCCGGTCGACGTGATGGCGGCCGCTCGGGCTCTCCCGGGCGTGGCGCAGGCCATCTCCGGTCCGCTGGACGTCGCCGCGGTGCTGGCGCGGCGGGACACATTCACCCACGGGCGTGACGACTCATCCCAGGTCGAGTGGGCGAAAAAGACCGGGATCGACTTGGTCCGGGGCCGGGGCCGGCTTGCCGCGGTCAAGACCGTGGAAGTACTTGCGCAAGACGGAAGCTTGCACACGCTGCACGCCCGCCACGCCGTCGTGATCGCGACCGGGACAACGGCTTCCGTACCCCCCGTGCCGGGCCTACGCGAGGCCCAGCCATGGATTTCCCGCGACGTGACCAACCTGAAGGATGTGCCACGCCGAGTGTCGGTGGTCGGCGGCGGCGTCGTCGCATGTGAAGCAGCCACCTGGCTCAAGGGGCTCGGGGCGCAGGAGATCACGATGATCGAGCCCAGCCCGTCGCTGCTGCCCAAACACGAGCCCTTCGTCGGTGAGCTGATGGCCGCTGCGCTCGACCAGGCGGGAATCGCGGTCCACACTGGTACCAACGTAGAGTCTGTCGCCAGACCGGGGGTGGCCGACACGGGCGTCGGGCGCATTCACGGTGGACCGGCGACGATCACCGCCGGCGGATCCACGTACGAGGTCGATGAGATCGTCGTCGCCGCTGGCCGGATCCCGAATTCGGCCGACATTGGCCTCGAGCACGTCGGCGTCGACACGAGCCGATCCCACGGCTTCATCACCACCGATGATCACCTGGAGGTTGTGGGTACCGACGGCTGGCTCTATGCCGTCGGTGATATCTGCGGACGGGCCCTGCTCACGCACATGGGCAAGTACCAGGCGCGGATCGCCGGCGACGTGATCGCGGCAAGGGCCGAGGGACGCCCGCTCGATGGCACCCGCTATCGCGATCTGGCCGACCACGACATGATCCCGGCCGTCGTCTTCTCCGAACCCCAGGTGGCCTCGGTCGGACTCACTGAGGCGGCCGCGCGCGAGAAGGGTTTCGACGTCGAGACGCTCGAGTACGACCTCGGGTCGGTCTCCGGTGCCGCGCTGCTGCGCGACGATTACACGGGCCGGGCCAAGCTCGTCGTCGACCGCTCGAGGGACGTGCTGGTGGGCGCGACGTTCGTCGGGCCGGAGGTGGCCGAGCTGCTCCACGCCGCCACGACCGCTGTCGTCGGCCAGCTCACACTGGAAACGCTGTGGCACGTGGTGCCCTCCTATCCGACGGTGAGCGAGGTCTGGCTCCGGCTGCTGGAGACCCGGAGGTAGCAAGCGACCGTGACGGGACGCCGCGCCGCCCACCACGGGTAGCTTTGGCGTCGATGAGCGCCCGCCGAGAAACCTCGAGTCCTACGCCGCAACTGGCCAGCCGCCTTCACGGCGTGCGCTCGTCGCCGATCCGGGACATCCTCGCCCTCACCGAGCAACCCGGCGTGATTTCGTTCGCCGGAGGCCTGCCGGCGCCAGAGCTGTTCGACGCCGTTGGGCTCCGTCGGTCCTTCGCTGCGGTGCTGGACGACGGCGCCGCCCGCAGCAGCCTGCAGTACACGACCACCGAAGGCAACCCGCGCCTGCGCGCCGCCGTCGCCGCCCGTCTCACGGCCCGAGGCCTGCCCACTGACCCCGACGAGCTGCTCGTCTGCTCGGGGTCTCAGCAGGCTCTAACGATGACCGCGACGGCGCTGCTCGAGCCCGGTGATGTGGTCCTCACGGAGGAGCCCTCGTACCTGGCGGCGCTGCAATGCTTCCGCCTGGCCGGGGCCAAGACGGTAGGCGTTGCTTGCGATGACGAGGGCCTTGATCCAGATGCACTGGCATCGGCCCTGATCGAGCACCGACCCAAGGCGCTGTATCTGATTCCAACCTTTCAGAACCCGACCGGCCGAACGTTGCCGCGCGCGCGGCGCGAGGCGGTCGCCGCTCTGGCCGCTCGCCACGGGTTGTGGATCATCGAGGACGACCCCTACAGCGAGCTCCGCTACCGAGGAGAGGCGCTTCCGGCGATTGCCGCGCTGCCCGGCGCCGAGGACCGCACCCTCTCGCTGTCGACGCTCTCCAAGACGGTCGCTCCGGGGCTGCGCATCGGCTGGATCCGGTCGCCCCCGGACCTGCGCCCAAGTCTCGTGATAGCCAAACAGGCGGCCGACCTGCATTCCTCGAGCGTCGACCAGGCCGCCGCCGCACACTGGCTTGGTCAAATCGACATCGATGCGCACGTGGCGCGCCTGTGCGCTGCCTACGGGGCTCGACGAGATGCGCTGCTGGGGGGCCTGATGAAAGCGCTCCCTCCGGGCTCGAGTTGGAATTTCCCCGACGGGGGCATGTTTATCTGGGCGCGGCTTCCGGACGGCGAGGACTCCAAGCCGCTGCTGGGGCGTGCGCTGGACCAGGGGGTGGCATTCGTTCCGGGCTATCCGTTCTTCAGCGGCGCGCCAGACCCGAGCGCCTTACGCCTCTCCTTCACCCGCCATCCGGCCTCAGAGATAGCCGAGGGGCTTTCCCGGTTGCGCACCGCGTGGGAGGCGTAAACCGGTGGGCACCGACGACGGGCTCCCGACGATCTTCTGTGCCAGTGAGGCCGACTGGGAGCGCTGGCTTGAGGAAAACCATGGTGCCTCGAATGGCGTCTGGGTCAAGGTGGCCAAGAAGGCCTCGGGGATCGACAGCGTCCGCTATCCGGAGGTGCTCGACACCGCGCTCTGCTTCGGCTGGATCGACGGTCGGCGGGAAGCCCTCGACGAGCAGCACTTTCTGCAGCGCTTCAGCCCTCGCCGAGCGCGAAGCCCGTGGTCGCGGATCAACCGTGAGAAGGTGCAGCGGCTCATGGCCGAGGGTCGGTTGCGGCCAGCCGGAGTCCGCGAAATGGAGCGAGCGAAGTCCGACGGCCGCTGGGAGGCAGCGTACGCAGGGCAGAAGACAATGGCCGTTCCGGACGACTTGGAACGCGAGCTCGACGCGCGCCCTGAAGCCAAGACGTTCTTCGCGCAGCTGTCGAGCCAGAACCGTTACGCCATCCTCTACCGCCTTCAGGACGCCAAGCGACCAGAAACCCGTGCCCGGCGGTTGGCCAAGTTCGTCGCCATGCTCGAGGCCCGCGAGTCCATTTACCCGTAGCGATCTCGACCGAGCGCTAGGGGTGCACAGAGTCTTGAGTCAGAGCGACTCACCACGCTAACGCCGTCGGTGGATTCGCCTGGGTCAAGCGCAACTCACGCCCGCCGACCCGGACGACGTCGCCCGGATACAGCTGGCGGCCTCGGCGAGTCTCGGCATCCCCGTTTACGAGTACCTGTTCGGCGGCGAGGAACGCCTTAACCTCGGCCCCGCTGGCAAGCACTCCGGCCAGCTTCAGCAGCTGGCCGAGCCTGATCATCTGGCCTCGGATCGGCACGTCCTCCACGATCGACCCAACGCTACCGGGCTACCGCGTCCCCAAAGCGACGCGAAGCCCGGGCTCCGTGTCTGACCGTGCGTAGACTCGATCGCGACCCGAAGTCTTGGAGACAACACATGACCGCGAAGGCAGATTTCACACCGCAAGAATGGGAGCTCGTGCTCGAGGGACCACCGAGTGCCGCCCTGTTGGTCATCACGGCCCAGCGGGGAGGGACGCTGCGCGAGACCATCTCGATGGCAAAGACCTACGCGGAGGCTCGCCAGATGCATGGCCAAAGCGAACTGCTCGACGAGATCGTCGCAGCCAAACCTGTCATCGATCACACGCGGTATCACTCGGCCGAGGAGCTGAAGGAGCATTCGCTGGCGCATTTGCGCGACGCGGTCGCACTGCTTGAAGCCAAGGCAGACGATCAGGAACGCGAGGATTACAAGCGCTTCATCATCAACCTGGCCACGAACGTCGGCAGCTCACACCATGAGCGAGGCCAAAGCGGACCGATCAGCGGCGCCGAGCAGGCAGCAATCGCCGCCATCACGGAAGCCCTGAACCAACCTGGCGGCTAGCCGTCGGGCGACGACACTTGCTCAGGCACTTCCGAAGGCATTGAAGCCCTGGACGATCACGATGCCGAACACGAGCATCGCGTACAGGAACAGGACAGCGAATACAGCAAGCACGGCTACTACTCCGAATGTCCTGACCCCCACGCCGACGGCATGTAGTCCAGTCTGCATAGCTGACCTCCTGGTGGCATCCGGCTCCCGGGATCGCAGCGTCCTGGGGCCGACTGCCGTAGAAGCGGCCGATTCGGCGCTGAGGCCGCGTACCGCTCAAGCGGAAGCCAATCGTCTGCTGGTCAGCTAGCGCAACCGCGCTAGCTGGCGACCGCCGTCCTGGACTCTACGCCGATCCGCCGCAGATTGGAGATTGTTCATGAATCGTGGCCGGGCGGGGCCCGGTCGAAATCCGATTCGCCGGCTATTTGGTCAGACCGGCAATCAGGTTGATCGTCGTGGCGACGATCACAGCGCCGAAAACGAAGGACAGCAGCCCATGACGCAAGGCAGTTGCCCGGATCTCCTTGTTCTGGATGTCCGTGTCCGAGACTTGGAAGGTCATACCGATCGTGAACGCCAGGTACGCGAAGTCCGTGTACCGCGGCCGATCGCGCTCGTTGAAGCTCACGCCGCCCGGATGCTCTTCGTAGTACAGCCGCGTGTAACGCAGCGTGAACACCGTGTGCACCATGGTCCAGGCAATCACCACGCTGACGATCCCCACTCCTACGAGCACATGTTTGGCCGTGCCCTGACTGTGTCCGGCCTTGATCAGCACCGCGCCGACCGCGACCAGACTTACCACACTCGCACTCAGCAGAAGGCCATCGGCAACGATCCGTGCGGGGTCTTCTCGGACGGCACGCCGCGCGGTGCTCTCGGCGTCCAGCCACCAGATCGACAGCCACATCCAAACGATGTAGACGAGCGCGCCAACATCCCAGCCAACCACCGGGGCGAGTCCGCCACCGCCCGCTAGCAGCGTGAGCACGAACGCGATCGCTCCAACGGTCACGAGAACCGCGACACGCGAGCTAGCGGGCGCGTCATATTTTGGAATCGGCTTGTCGGACACGGCCATCGCCTTCATCGATACCCGGTTTCGGGTCTGCAGCACGCGCGCGTGCCGTTGACTCGCGCACAGGCGTCCGCAGCGTAGACGCCCGCTGCTGTCTAAGCCACCGCGGCTATGGCGTCGCCGAGCTCGTCGAGTTCGTATCCGTCTGCGGGGCCTGCACATCGATCGAGGCGGAGGCCTGGGCGCCCGTGGCAGGGTTGGTGACCGTGACGCTGTAGGTTCCGAGGGAGACCTGCGCGCCGGCGTTGGTGAACGTAAACGTGCCGGTGCCGTTGCTCGTGGTCGACATCGAGAAATGATCCGTTCCGCCGTCAGGGCGGTTCACGGTGATCTGGAGGCCTGCGTTGGGAGCGAAGCCGGAAGCGTTGAGGGTCACTGTTCCGCCCTGAATGACCGGGTTGGGAGATAGCGATACGGATGGGCTCTCTGGCGCGGGGTTCGACGGGGCCGGCTGCTGAGTGGTGCCCGCGCTGGATGTGCCAGAGGTCGTTGACTGCGATTGGCTCGTGGAGGAAGCCTGATTGCCCGTGTACGGACCGTCGCTCCCGCGCAACCCCGGCGTGCGGGAAAACGTCATTCCCGTGTTGGGGTCGTACAGCGTGAAATTGTTGATGATCGTCGTCGACTGGTTGATGATGGTGATCTGGGTTGGGCTGAAGCTGGCCCACAGCGGTCCGGTGTAGCTGGGCGTCGTGTAGAGCACGGGCGGCGTGAGGGGGTTGCCGCAGTAGCACTTCACGACCGGGCGACCATATTTGTCCACGAAGACGGCGGTCCCGGCCTCGAGCAGCGATTGGAGCGGGTTGGCGACGCCGTTGACGTAGCCGTGATTCGTCACCCGTGTATCCGTGCGGAGAATCACGTCCGTCAAGCCGGAGACGTATTCCCGAATCCGGGTGGTCCGGATCCCGAGCGTCGTCGCCCAAGCCGATGCCTTGGACGGGTTCTGCTCAAGGAAGTTGACGAGCTTGACCGCATCGCAGCTCGCGTGATTGCGGGTCCCGCCATACAGACCGGGCAAGCTCGCGTTGTACGTAGCAGGGCCACCCGCCGAGCTCGCAGCTGCAGCGGGCGGCGTCACCCCGGCTTTGTCCTTGCCGATGCTCGCGGTGAACGGGTTGGCCCCCGGCGTCGAGACTGGGGAGGCCGCGACTTCGCTGGGACCCTTT
Source organism: uncultured Solirubrobacterales bacterium (assembly GCA_963757165.1). Taxonomy (GTDB): domain Bacteria; phylum Actinomycetota; class Thermoleophilia; order Solirubrobacterales; family Solirubrobacteraceae; genus Palsa-465. The sequence continues at coordinate 1,911,165 of CAVWQO010000006.1, read as the reverse complement.
ACGGCGGCGCTGGAAGAACTCGTGCTGCTGCCGCCACAACCCACGAGCGCAAGCGTGGTCATTACCGCGGCCGCCGCCACCCCGATGCGGCTGTCGGCAGGCATGACGACTCGAAATGAAGTTCTACGACTAACGGCCATGAATCGCCCCGGTGCGGCGACTATATGCCGGGACGGGATGCAACGGGGAGATTCTTTCGTCCGCAATGGCCGTGCCGTCGCTCCCCGCGTGGTTTCAAGCCTGCTCTAGTACTCGTCCCGCCGACGCCACCACGCGCCCGTCTCGTTGCGCCCCTTGGGCGCCCGATCAAGCCACTGGTACATCCCCCACAGCGCGTCCAGGCCGCGCGCGTAAGCCGAGTAGGTGTGGTAGACGGTGCCCTCCTCGAGCGCGAATGCACTCATGCCGGGTCGCTCTCGGGTGTATGTGGCCACGTCTGTACCGGTCATTGCGGCGTGCTTGGCAGCCCCACCCTCTTCGCTGGCCTCCCGGAGCCACGTCGTGTCCGTCGGGCGGTAGTTGTAGTCGATGGTCCCCGAGCGCTGCTGGTCCTCGGTGAAGGACGTGTTGAAGTCAAAATTGAAGTCGCTGTCCAGCGACGAGGCCCAGGGGAAAGTCCAGCCCATCCGTTGCCTGTAGGCCTGCAGCGTGGAGATCGGGGCCCGCGAGACCGCGATCATCCCGACGTCGTGGTGCTCAAGGTGGACGGCAGAGCCGTTGAAGCCATCGGCGATCGCCGAGCACGACGGGCAGCCGCCCGTGTACGCGGGCCCGAACATGAAATGGTAGACGAGGAGCTGCGAGCGCCCACCGAACAGGTCGGGCAGCGACGCCTCGCCCCCTTCGGTCTCGAAACGATAGTCCTTCTCGACGGGGACCCAGGGCAGTTGCTGGCGCTTGCGGGCCACCTCATCGCTGCGGCGGGTTAGCTCCTTCTCGGCCTCAAGCAGTTCGAGCCGGGCTGTGAGCCACTGGTCGCGACTTGCGGTGGTGTGAGTGGCCATGTGGATGTCTCCTTGTTGTTCAGGTTGCCGGTGTCCATGCGAGTCATTGCGTCAGCCCGAGCGTGGCCGGCGTGGATTGCTGTAGGTCCGGGAGTGCGTCGCCGGTCTCGAGCAGCGTCTTGAGGTTGGCCACGACGCGGGGCCAGCCCTGGCTGATGAGCGAGCCGGTGATGCCGCCGGGCTCGAGGTCGTCGTGGATCACCGTCAACTTCACCTGCTCCCCGAGCGGCTCGATCTCAAAGGTGACCTTCGAGCGAGGCTCGGCGGCCAGGCGGTTGCGGGCGTCGTCGGCGAGATCCAGCGAATCGGCCCATTCGGGAGTGAATGTGTGCCACGTATAGGAGAGACGGCTATAGGGCTGGGATTCGAGGACGACCTGCTCTGAGTCGGCGATCGTGAGACCGCGCGTGTGCCAGGCCATGGTCGAGTCGGGCTTCCAGGCGGAGTCGAACGTAATTGCCCAGTAGCGCTCGGTGAACGCTGGCTCGGTCAACGCCTGCCAGAGGCGTTCAGGCGTGGTCTGGATGTAGGTCGTGTAGATGAACGCGGGCTTATCCACGGGGGTGTCCTCCAGTGCTCGCTTGAGATCGGCGAGCGCGTGGACGCGGTCCTGTTCGTACCGCGTGATCCAGCGTTCGGCGATCTCGTTGATGGGGACCGCGTTGAGAAAGTGGTGCTTTTCCCGGCCGCGGCGAACGGTCGTGACGAGGTTGGCTGCCTCCAGCACGGCAAGGTGCTTGCTCACCGACTGGCGAGCCATGTCCAGCCTCGAGCCCAGCTCGCGCAGCGTCTGGCCGTTGCGCGCGTTCAGGCCGTCAAGCAGCAGGCGCCGAGTCGGATCGGCCAGCGCCTTGAACACCTCGTCCTCGGACGAATACGCAGCCATTTGGCTGCGTATGATATGCAGCCGTCTGGCTGCCTGTCAAGGCCCTTTCTGCCTAACCGCGACACCTCGTCTGCTGGATCGAGCGGCTCTACCTGGCCGAACAACGGCGATGAGCGGGGCTGACAGGATGGTCCGGGCGCATCGGAGCTGCGTGAGGTGCTATTCAGGTTTGCCATGACGCGGTCCGACGAGCTGCAACTCAACAACCCCGTTTACGCCGCGCTCACCGATGCTCACGCGGGCTTCGCAGAGACGCGCGGGCGCGCAGTTCGCTACGCGGCCGACGTGGCGCCGTTCACGGCACTGCCGGGCGCGGCGACGGCGGAGGACTGGGCCGACGCAGCGTGTCTCATAGGTGATGACGGCTACCTCGCGGTCGCAGCGCTTCAGGGCGGGCTCGACGCTCCGCCAGGCTGGACAACGCTTCGCGAGTACGAGATCGTCCAGATGGTTGAGGAGTGCCTTCGTGGCGTTGCCGAGCCCAGGGCTGTGGTGCTCGGCCGTGACGATCTGCCTGACGTGCTGCAGCTCGTCCGTGCAACGGAGCCGGGTCCCTTTCTCGAGCGGACGATCGAGCTCGGACGCTACCTCGGGCTACGCTTCGACGGGGCACTCGTGGCAATGGCTGGCGAGCGGATGGCGCTTAACGGGTGGCGGGAGATCAGTGCGGTGTGCACCGCGCCGAGCCACCGCGGCCAAGGCCTCGCCGCGCGGCTGGTGGGCGCCGTCACAGCCGGCATCCATGCCCGCTCCGAGCGGGTTTTTCTCCACGTTCTCGCCTCGAACAGAAACGCGATCAGCCTGTACGAACGACTAGGGATGCGGATCCGTGCCCGCGGGACGATCCTGGTGATGGCGCCTCCAACGCCTTACTGATGGGGCGACGCGGACATTGGGTCAGCGAGAGAGCCGACGCCCGGACTCGAACCGGGGACCCCTTCATTGCGAGTTGTAGCTGCCGTGTTTCGGCCGGATTCGGCCTGCTGCGTCTGGCCCCTTCCCACCCTGGATTTGCAGGCGGCGAGCTCCGGCCAGATTCAGGGGCGTTCGGCTGTTGTGTTCACCGCATGTTCACCCCACGGCCCGTCACATCCTCCTCGAAGCAAGTCGGGCTGAATTGTCTAAGACCTATCGACGCGGCAGACCTTCTCCCCAGACGTCTGCGGGGTTTGGCCGTAAGGCGTTTTCAAACCCAGCACCCCAGATTTGGGCGGTCCACCGCACCGAAAAGGCCAGCGTCACTGACACTCGATCGAAGCCGGGGGCGCGACGAGCCAGCGGACCGAAGGGGTGTGGTTAGTTGATGGTGATAGGGGCGCCAGGTGGGATGCGGTTGGCTAGCCAGGTGATGGCGCTGTCGGCGAGACGGATGCAGCCGTGTGATTCGGCGGTTCCGAGTTGTCCTCCGACGTTGTCGAGACCGTGAAGCGCGATTTGGCCAGGGCCACCGTCGAATTCTTGGAGGACGTTGGAGCGGTCGCTGGTGGCGAGCGCGAAGGGTGCGCCGGCCGCCCCGGCGGGCATGCGTATGTTCTCTTCGACGAAGTATTCGCCGGTGGGCGTGGGAGTGGAAGGTTTGCCGACGATCGCTGGGTAGCTGAGCAGCCGGTGGGCGTTGTGGTACACGTCCACACGCCGGGCGTCGAGGTGAACGACGATGTGCCAGCTGGTGGTTGAGGGCAGCGTGTTCGTGGCTTTGATCCAGCCGGTGTGCGGTGGGGGCGAGCCGCCGAGGGTGCGGCCGGGGAGCCGGACGCGCAGCCAGCTTCGCTTGTGTTTATCGGTTGTCTCACCGAGTACGGGGAGTACGGTGCGCTCGCCGGTGAGCGGCCGGTTGGGAGGCACGAATCCGACCTTGGCACCGTTGGGCCGATCGTGCACGTCGTGCGTACGGAGCAGCGCCACGAGGGTTTGGTGCGCCGCGATTCGGGGGCGTGCGCTTGCGTTGCCTGCCTGGGCGCAGATCGCCGCCATCAGAAAGCAAGCGAGCGCGATGAGGGCTGGCTTGAGCGACCCGGTCAGTATTGGGCTGTTCTGCCGGGCAGTGAGGCGACGGCTACTGGCCGCCGCCTCGTTCGTCGGTGCGTTCATTTAGCCGGTGAATCCGCCGGTGTTCACCAGCGGCTGTGAGGGGGCTGGGGTGTGGTGTTTGACGATATGGCGCTTCTTGATGGCGGGCGATTTGAATCGCAGCTTGATCGTGATCGCGTGAGTGCGGTCGTTGAACGTCACGCGGGCGCTCACGGTTTGCATCCCGCCGTTACCGCGCACCCAGACCGAGTACGGGGGTTTCCCGTGAGTCGAGATCACTTTTCCGCCGAGTGTGAACACCACTTTGTGGATTCGGTGGCCGCTGACGGTGACTAGCGACTTTCCGCCGTGGGTGCGTCGATGGTTGAAGTGGGCGCTGCCGGCGGGAGCGCCGGACGTTCCGCCACCGCTGGTTCCGCCGGGGGGCGTTCCGCCACCACCACCGCCCACCGGGATGGGGGTCGGGGTTGGAGTGGGCGTCGGGGTCGGACTCGGACTGGGTGTCGGGGTTGGGGTCGGAGTGGGTGTCGGCGTGGGGGTTGGCGTCGGGGGCGGGATCACCGGGGTGGCGCAGTGCGCGGCGGTGATCGTGTCGTTGATCAACGTGACGGCACCGTTCCGGGCCAGCGTTCGTCCGGCGACCGTGACGCCGTTATTGACGGAGATGTCACTCAAGGCGAGGATGTTCCCGACGAACACCGAAGAGGTCCCAAGCGTCGCGGAGCTCCCGATCTGCCAGTACACGTTGCACGGCTGCGCTCCGTTGATGAGGTTCACGGAGCTTCCGACACCGGTGATGAGCGTCGAGCTGGCCTGAAAGATGAACACGGCGTTCGGATCGCCCTGGGCGTCGAGCGTCAGCGCCCCGGTGATTCCCAGCGTGGGCGACCGATAGACGCCTGGGGTCAGCGTTAGACCGCCGAGCTCGGCCGAGGCCAGCACCACAGGTGGGGTTCGGCCGGCTGCATCGTTGTATGCGGTCGTCAGGTCGTTCTGCGCCTGTCCCGCGAGAGCGTCGGCCGAGTGGATCGTGCCGTTGACCGTGCCATTCGGCGGTCCGGTAAAGCCGGTGATCGCACTCCCTGGGCTCACACCGAGATCACCGTTGATCACCGACGGGCCCGTATTTGTCACCGTCGAGCCGGCCAGCACCGCAAAACTATCCGCGGTTCCCAACCCGACCGGGGGCTGCGCCGCGAGCGCACTCCCAGCGAGCAGCGCCGACACAAGTAGCGCGACGGCGAGCGATACAACCGCAGAGAGGCTACGTCGGGGCACTGGCGGGAACCTCGACGGGATACGTGTTGTGGAAACCATGTGAGACCTCCTTGTCCGCTCAGAGGAGATCTTTCGAGGTTCTCGGTCACGGAGTCGTTGGCGTATCGCCAGGGTCCCCTCCTCCTGGCGTACGCTTGCTCCATGAATCATGAACAAAATGTCTTGAATCTGGGAGCGCTTGTAGAAAACATGGAACTATCGGGCGAGAGATGATCGAGACGCCCACGGGGAAGCCCTCGTTTGCATCGCGCGTGACCCCGGCATCCGACTGCGCGAAATTGGCGATTGCGTCGGAATCACCGGCGAATACAATCGATGGCACGTCGAGGGGTGCTTGGGGGGGGGTTTGTCACTCGGCACGCGCGCTTGCCTGCCTGCGCTCGCCACGGAGACACCGAACACCGCGTGACTGCTAGTGATTGGGCGACTAGTGCCGGTTCACTTGTAGTGAATCGGCAGCCTCTGCTAGCTGCGCGGGGTCCTCGTATCACGCGACCCCACCCCGGGCCGCAACCATGCGCGGCGTTCACCCTCGCGTTCACCCCGAGCCACGGCGAACGGTCGAATGCCAGCAGGTCATCGCGCCAGGCCTCCTATTTGCAGGCATTTCTCAAAAGAGCCGACGCCCGGACTCGAACCGGGGACCCCTTCATTACGAGTGAAGTGCTCTACCAGCTGAGCTACGTCGGCGCGCTGGCAATTCTAGTGTCACTGCTGCGACCCAATCCGATAAAGCGCTTCACGCCCGGCCTGTCTGCCCGCGGCCAGCCAGTCCTCCGCGAGCATCGCCCAGCGTTCGTGATCACGCCAGCGGCCACCAATCTTCAGGTAGCGCGCAGAGAACCCTTCGCGGACGAAGCCGGCACCCTGAGCAAGCGCGATCGAGGCGCGGTTTCCGGGCTGGATGTTTGCCTCGACGCGATGCAGGCGCAGGGTCAGGAAGGCCCGCCGAAGCACGAGATCGATCCCCTCGCGCATGTAGCCGTGGCCCGCGAACGGCTTGCCGACTGCATAACCGAGGTATGCGCTCTGCAGCGTTCGTCTCACGATTTGCGACAGATTGAAGAATCCCAGAATCGCGTCGTCCTCCCGGCGGCACAGCAGCATCGCCTCGAAGTCCGGCCGGGCGGCATCGGCCAGGTAGGCGGCGAAGCGCTCCTCGTCGGTGGGCGCGCTGGCCCATGGCCGGTGAAACGCCCGGCTGGCTTGCATCAGCCCCAGGAACTCCGCTTCATCTGAGCCGGCCGGAGTGCGCAGGTAGACACGCTGCTTACCGCTCACGAGACCAGGGCTTGTTCCAGTCGATAGGCGAGCGCCTCACACGCCAGGTCCTCGCTGACGTTGAGCTGGAAGCGCTGACGCGTCTCCTCCACCAGCTCGATCGCGGTGCTCAGCTGCTGCGGATCGGGTCCGCCGGTGGCGTCCTCCTCCAGCGCAGCAGCACGATCGATGTTGCGGACGAGATCCTTCGCCCCGCAGGCGAGGTATACGAGATCCGCGAACCACAGCGCAACCAGCTGGAGCTCCAGATCCAGCGCCGAGGTCTCGACCCGGCGACGAGCCCGGCGGATCCGGTCGGCCCACTCTGTCTCGACGCGTTTGCGCTCCTTGCGGGGATACATCTCGACGTCGGCCGCTTGGCGACCTTCGAGCTCCGCCCTGATGCCTTCCCCGCGCGACTTCACGGCGCTCAGCAGCTCGGCCCAGGGCCGCGTCGCCGCCGCCTGCCCCGCGAGCGCCGCGCGGGCGAACGTCTCGGCGGCGTCACGCATCACAGAGCCCTCCGGACTGGCCAGCGCGCGTGCGCGCTCGGCATCCCCGAGGGCCAGGCTCGCGCACGCGAGTGCCGCCTCACGGGAAACGCCGAGGGCCTCCAGCTCGTCGGCCACCTCGGCGACTGGCGCGGCATCGAAGCGAACGAGTTGACAGCGTGAGCGGATGGTCGGTAGGACGTCAACCAGCCGGTCAGTGAGGAGGATCAGATGGACGAACGCCGCCGGCTCTTCCAGCGTCTTCAGCATCCGGTTGGCTGCCTCGTCGCCCAGCTCGTCAACGCGCTCGATCACGAACACTCGGCGTGAGGACTCAAACGGGGTCCTGCTGGCCGCAGCGACGACGGGGCCGTCGATGTCGCTGACCAGGATCTCATGGGCCCCGCTGGGCGCGACCCAGGTCAGATCCGGATGGGCCCCAGACGCCGCGCGCGCCCGCGCGTTGTCCGGGTCAGGCGCACCGTCGGCCAACAGCTCTGCTGCCACAGCTCGGGCAACTGCGCGCTTGCCTGATCCACCGGGCCCATGAAACAGATAGGCGTGCGAGGGCTGCCCTCGGGCAGTCAGCGCCGGCGTCAATACGGCGCGGGCATGGGGATGCCGATCAAGCTGCTTGATCACCGCTTCGATCCTAGCCCTCGATAGGGTCGGAGCTTCATTTATGCGGCGCGGACGAATGATCACGATCGAGGGGATTGACGGCGCAGGCAAGACGACCCTGGCCGCCGGGTTACGGGATGCGCTCAGCACCCCTGACAGAAGGATCGAGCTGCTGCGTGAACCAGGTGGTGTCGCTGCATCCGAACGGATTCGCAACATCGTCAAGGATCCTGAGCTCATGGTCGCGGCTCGGGCCGAGGCGCTGCTCTACGCGGCCGCCCGGGCGCAACTGGTGGAGGAGGCGCTCTTGCCGCTGCTTGAGTCTGGCGCCTGGGTGGTCCTTGACCGCTTCGTCGACTCGTCGCTCGCCTACCAGGGCGCGGGCCGCGGCTTGGGAATCTCGGCCATCCGGGAGATAAACCAATTCGCCACCGAGGGGCTGACGCCTGACCGAACTCTGTTGCTGGAGATCGACCCGGCGCTCGGCCGGGCCAGATCGCAGCATCGCGGCGAGCCCGTCGACCGTCTCGAACGCGAGGATCAGAGCTTCTACGCCCGCATCCAATCGAGCTACGAAGCGCTGGCCGCCGCCGATCCGGCCCGGATCAGGACGGTTGACGCCTCACAGGAACCGGCGAAGGTGCTCGCCGACGCGCTCGCCGCAGTGTCAGATCTAGCCTGAGTAGCCGTTGGGGTGCGACTGGGCGAAGTCCCAGGCGTCAGCGACCATGGTCGCGATCTCGGGCTTGCGCGGGGCCCAACCGAGCTCCGACCGGATCTTCTCGCTGGCCGCCACGAGCTGCGGCGGGTCGCCAGGCCGGCGCTCGGACTCGACCGTCTTGATCTTCGCGGCTGTGACCTCCCGCGTCGCGTCGATCACCTCACGCACGGAAAAGCCGTTTCCGTTGCCGAGGTTGAAGATCTGGTGGCTCCCGGGCACGACGTGCTCGAGTGCGAGCAGGTGGGCGGCGGCGAGGTCCTCAATATGGATGTAGTCACGCACAGCGGTGCCGTCGCGAGTCGGGTAATCAGTACCGAAGATCTGCACCGCCGGAATGATGCCGAGCGCGGCCCGAAGGATGTTCGGGATCAGATGGGTTTCTGGATCGTGGTCCTCGCCATACCCGTGGCTGGCGCCCGCGACGTTGAAGTACCGCAGACTCACTGCGCCCAGACCGTGAGCCGTGCAGAAGTCGCCGATCATGTAGTCCACGGCCAACTTCGAGGCGCCGTAGGCGTTGACGGGCCGCGGTGTCGCGGTCTCCTTGATCGGCACTTCATCTGGCTCCCCGTAGACAGCGCACGTTGAGGAGAACACAAGTCGATTGACCCCTGCCGTGGTCATCGCCTCGAGCAGATTCAGCGTTCCGCCGATGTTCGTGCGGTAATAGCGCTCTGGATGGCTCACCGACTCGCCCACCAGTGCGAGCGCCGCGAAATGCAGCACACCGTCAAATCCTTCTGTCAGCAGGCGGTTCACCGCCTCCGCATCGGTCAAGTCGGCCACGACGAGGCGAGCCTGCGGGGTTACCGCCTCCCGGTGACCGCGTTCAAGGCTGTCCAGCACGACGATCTCGTGCGCTTCTTGAACAAGCAGACGTGCGACGATGGACCCGATGTAGCCTGCGCCGCCGGTAACGAGCAGCTTCATCTGCTCCGCCTGCGCAGGGAAGACATAGGCGAGACCATGAGCGGGACAGATATAACAGACCTAGAATCGCTCGCGCCGTGATCGACTCCTCATCCTCAGTCGAGCTCGACGGTTTTGAGCAGGTCGACGCGGCCCCGGGTACGGCCTTGCTGAGGATCTCTGCGCGAGCCTCGGCGCCGGCGATCTCTCAGGAACCCTCGACGCTCGTCGTGGACGACGGCCAGCGCCTTCACCGGATTGCGCCGTTGCCCGCGCCGCCAGACCCCTCCGGCATCCTGCGAGCGGCTTACCCCGTGGCCGAGGCGCTGCTGCGGGATCGCCCCACGTTCTCACTCGAGCTTCCGGACGGATCCTCGATCGCGCTGCCCACGCCCAGCTGGCGACGGCGCGTGGTCAAGCGCGAACCGCCCGTCCTGCCGGCCCCCCAGGGGCGGCCCGCGCAGGCTGAGGTCGCTCGTGGCGCGTTGCTGGACGAGCGCCGGCTCCGTGACGAAGCGGAGCGAAGAGCAGAAGCGCGGCGGAGGGCGATCACCGAACTCGAGCGACGCCTGGAAGCGGAGCAGCAGCGACGAGCGAGGGTTGAGACGGAGGTCCAGCGTGCCGCGGCGGCCCGCGCGGAGGCCCTCGCTCGGGTAGCCGAATTGGAGTCACAACAGCGCGCCGCCCGCGATCTTCAAGCTCAACTCCGGGGTCAGCTCGAGCGAGAGTCCGGAGCGCTGGCCGATCTCGACCGCGTCCTGGCGGCCCGGGACGCCGCGCTGGTCCATCGCGACATGGCGCTCGAGCAGGCGCAGGCACGTCTCGCCGAGTCCGGCCGGGAGCTGGCGGAGGAGCGCGCACGCGCGGCGGCCGAGCTCGAGCAGGCCCGGGCCGCAGCGACGCAAGCCGAACAACATGCGCAGGCCGAAGAGCAGGCTCGAGCGCAGGTCGAAGAGCAACTGCGGGCCAGCCGGGAGCGAACAAAGAAGGGCGACGAAGCGCAGCGCCTGGCCGAGGGCCGTCTAGCCGCGGCGCTCGAGTCCCACGAGGCTGCCCAGGCACGAGCAGCGGAGATGCAGCGTGTCCAGGCGGAGCTCGAGCGCAGGGTTCAGGAGCTGGACCAGACCGGTGCAGAGCACCTGCGCGCGCTGGCCGAGAGCCGGGCGAGCGCGACGGCGCTGGCTGATGAGGTGAGCGCGCTGCGAGAAGGTCTCACCGAGGCCAGACAGGCTCGCGAGACCGCCGCGGCCGAGCTCCAAGCCAGAGAGGACGAGCTCGAGCGGGCACGTTCGGACATCGCCTCCGAGCTGGAGCGAGCAAGTGCGGCAGATGCGCGTGCGGCCGTGCTGGACAGCCAGCAGACTGAGCTGAGAGCAAAGATCGATGAGGTTGAGCGGGCACGGGAAGCGCTCGCCACTCGGCTGGATGAGCGGGTTGCCGAAACCGGGAGCCTGCGAGCCGATCTGGAGCAGCGGACGGCGGACGGCGCCAAGGCCCGGGAGCGGGCAGCAGCGTTGGACCAAGAGCTCGCTGACGCCAAGGAGGACGCGAACCTCGCGGTCAGCGAAGCCGAGAAACGAGCGGCAGCATCGCTGCAGCGGGTGGAGCATCAAGCGCAGCGCGACATCGACCAATTGCGCTCCGAACACGAGCGACGGCTGAAGCAGCTGGAGAGCGAGCTCGCGGCGGCAAGCCAACGTGCAGACGCTGCCGCTGCGCGGACGAAGCAGCTTGAGGCGACCGCGACCCAGGCGCAGGAGGCGACTGTTCTCCAAGCCTCGCGCGCGGGAGACGCCGAGGCGCGGCTCGGCGAGCTGGAACAGCGGCTGCGGTCTTCGCTCAGTGCCGCCGCGGAGCTGCAGGCCGCAGTCGAGGAGGCGCGCTCCGAGGCTGCGGGCCAGCGTGAACGAGCCGATGAACTGATCGGGCGCTTGTCTGACAGCGAGAGCCGACACGCGGCCCGCAATCAGGAACTGGAGGGCGAGCTTGCCGAGGCGGCAAAGGCCGCAAGTTCAGCGCAGGACGAGCTGGAAACGGCCCAACAGCGCGCCGAGCGCAATGCCGCCGAGCTGACGGCCCAGATCCAGGAGCTGCGCAACGAGAGCGTGGCCCGTGTCCAGGGTCTGCAGGTGGAGCTGGCTCAGGCGGCCGAACGCGCTGATCGGGCCCAAGCTGCGGCCGATGAGCTCGAGCAGCGCCTACGGTCCACCGGCGCGGCGAACGCCGAACTGGAGGCGGCCGCTCACTCCGCGCGGACCGAGGCGGACACCCATCGATCCCGGGCCGCGGAGCTGGAGCGCCAGCTCCAAGCCGCCCAGGAAGAGGTCTCGCTTGCGGCTCTGGCCATCAATGAAGCGCGTGAGCAGTCCCAACAGGCATCGGTTGAGGCCGAGCGGCGAGTGCAAGAGGCGACTTCCGAGCTGCAGTCCGCATTGCAATCTGCCGCAGAACAAGCAGCTGGGCACAGCGAGCGAGCCGCCCAACTTGAAGCGCAGCACCGCGAGCAAGCCGCCCAACTCGAAGCGCAGCTCGTCGAGGCTCGGCAGGCAGCGGCGGAAGCCGGGGAGGCCGTCCACGCGGCCGAGGGCCGCGGCAACGCCACCGCGGCGGAGCTGGAGCATCAGCTCAAGCAACTGCGGACTGATGAGCAGCAGCGCCTGTCCGGCCTCCAGAAGGAGGCGGAGCAGCGCGCGCTGCGAAGCGCGATGCAGCTGGCCGACGTGCTGGCGGCTCGCGAAGCGGCCGCGGTGGTCGCGGCCGCCCATTTTGAGCGCGTGAGTGCCCTGGAGCAGGAGCTGGCCGCGGGCGCTCAGGCCCGGACGCGTACCGCGCAGCTGCAGGACGAGCTCGCCGCCGCACGCGAAGGCGCCCGCGTCGCCGCGGAGAACTCGCGCGCCCAGATCGCCGAACTGAGATCTCGTCTCGACGTCACCTCGAGCGAGGCGACACGGCTCGAACGACGCACAGTCGAGCTCGAGGCTGAACTTGCGTCCGCGGTCGAGGCCACTGGCAGCGCGGAGGGGCAGACCCAAGCGCATGTGGAGCTGTTGCGCGCGAGCCTGGAGGCTGCAAACGCGGAAGCGACAACCCATCGCGAACGTGCCTCCCAGCTGAAGGACGAACTCGCCGCTGCGCAAACGCAGGCCGAGCAGGACGCGCGCGACACAGCGACCGCAACCGAAGAGCTCCGGTCGGCGCTTGCGTCCGCCACGGGGGAGGCGACAGCGCATCACCAACGCGCAGAGCGGCTTGAGGATGAGCTCGGGCGTGTGCGAGCCGAGAGCGAGGAGCGCATGTCCGGGCTGCAGCAGGCAGCAGAGGCCCGGGCGATGCAGAGCGCGACCCAGATGGCCGAGCTACTTGCAGCCCGCGAGGCTGCCACAGCGATCGCCGCCAGCCACTCGCAGCGGGTGACCGAGCTGGAGCAGGAGCTGACGCAAGCTGAGGCAGCACGCGCGTACGAGCTTGAAACCGATGTCGCGGCGGCCGCCGCCGAGGCGAGCCGCCACTCCAAGCGCGCCGAGCAACTGGAGGCCGAGTTGGCCAGCGCGCGCGAGGAGTTGGCCGGCGCGCGTGAGGAGTTGGCCGGCGCGCGCGAGGAGTTGGCCGGCGCGCGCGAGGAGTTGGCCGGCGCGCGCGAGGAGGCCTCAGACGTAGGTGCGCAGGCACGGGCCCGCACGACTGAACTCGACGCCGCGCTCGAGGCCGCGACCGCGCAGGTGGCCGAGCATCGCCAGCGCGCCGCCCAGCTGCAAGATGATCTCGCGCAACTGCGGGCCGACAACGACGAGCGACTCGCCGCTCTTCGCCAGGACGTTGAGCAGCGCGAACTAAGCCGCGTAGCGGAGATCGCCGAGTTGAACGCGGCCCGCAAAGCGGCCGCCGGACTGGCTGCCGGCCATCTCGCGCGCGTAAATGCCCTGAAACTGGAGCTCGCGGCGACCGACGACGCGGGCGAACGCGCGGCGCAGTTGGCAGAAGAGCTTGCTGCCGCGCGCGAAGCGTTGGCCACCGCCGGCGCACAGGCGCAAGCGCGGACTGACGAACTCCGGGCGGTCGCCGAAGCCGCCACAGCCTCGGCGGCGAAACACGAGGCCCGCGCGGGCCAATTGCAGGAGGAACTCGACGGCCTGCGGAACGAGAGCGAGCAACGCCTATCCGCCCTCCAGCAGGAAGCCAGAGAGCGCACACTCGAAAGCACGGCGCAGATCGCCGAGCTGCACGCGGCCCGGGACGACGCCGCCGCACTCGCCTCCGAACATCGCCAGCGACTCAGGGCCATGGAATTGCAGCTGGCCGAGGGCGCCAAGGTTCACGAGCGCGCGGTGCAACTCGAGGAACAGCTGAGCCTCGCCCGCGAGGAGTCGGCCGCCACCGCGCAGCGTCTATCCGCACAACAGGCGCAAGCCGAGCAGCACGGGTTGCGGACCGCGTCTCAGCTGGCTGAGTTACTGGCGGCTCGTGAGGCGGCCGTTGGACTCGCCTCAGGTCACCTCGAACAAGTCACCGCGCTAAAGCAGCAGCTCGCGGCTACCGGACAGGCGCAAGAACGTGCGGCCCGGCTCGAGGCCAAACTCGCCGAGACTGAACTGGCGCGGGATCGGATGGCAGACGAGGCTGCGCAGGCCCAGGCCGGGCTCCAGCAGCTACGGACCGAGCATGCGGCGGAGCTCGCAAAGGTCCGGGCGGAAGCCGAGGAACGCACCCAGCGCGCCGATCAGCTCGCCGAAGAGCTGGCGAGCGCTCAAACGGCCGCGACCGGGGCCGCGCAGGAGCTGAGCGAGGCGCGAGCACGCCAGCGGGAGCTGGAGAGCGAGCGCGACCAGCTGGCCGCGACCACCGAACAGCTGGACAGCGAAGCGGCGGACCTGCGCCGGCAAGCGCAGGAACTCCAGGTCCAGCTGGACGCTGAACAACAGTCAAGCCGAGAGTTGGTTGAGGCGGCCGAAATGCGAGCCGCGCAACTCACCGCCCGGGTGGCTGAGCTGCAAGCCGCAGTCGGTGAGAAGGAAATCGAAGCTGCGGCAACCAAGCGAGATTACGACGCGCTGCTGGCGCGGACCACAGAGCTGCAAGCAAGACTTGACCAGGAATCGCGACGCGCGGCTGAGCAGCTGCAGGAAGCGCAGGCCGCCCACGTGGCAACCGAGCAGCGGTTGGCGGACGCGGTGACCCAGGTTGCCAGCACTGAGCAACAGCTCGAGCAGGCTCGGATCACTGCATCGTCCTTGGCCGCAGAGCTCGAGGAAGCACAGACGCGGGCCGACACGCTCGCCGAGGTTGTCAAGGTCGAGACGGCCAAGCACGAACAACTGATCACGGCATTGGAGGATGAACGCTCTTCAAGCGAGGGTTCTCAGGCCGAGATGGCCGCGCTCAACGAGCGGATCCGACAGATCGAGCACGTACGTGATGAGGCCCAGACCACGGCTGCGGCAGCTGAGCAGGCCCACCGCGAGACATTGGTGCGCGTGGAGGAGCTGGAGGCCGGGCGCGCACAATTCCAGCAGCAGATCGAAGAGCTTGTTTCGGAGCTCGGTGGGGCTACCGCGGCCCGCGCAGGCGCCGAGGAGGCCATTCGGCGGCTGGAGACCGAGCTCGACGAGTCGGATTCCGAGCTTGAGCGCGCCGAGCGGCGGGCGGCGATCCTCACCGGACAACTCGCCGCTGCGCGAGAAGAGCTGGATCAACGGTCCGGAGTGCTCAGCCAGACCTCCGCCACCGTCCGCCAGACGGCGGCGCGTGTCAGTCAGCTCGAACGGGAGCGTGATGACGCCCGCGAGTCGCTTGCCGAGGCCGAGAAGCAGGCCCGAGAGCACACCGAGCGAATCGCTCAGTTGCAGGACGACGTGGAGCGCTTGGAGGGAGAACGGCTCTCACTGTCAACTCGCGTTCAGGAGCTCATTCCTGAGCTGGCCGCGCTCCTGGCTGCGCGCGAAGAGGCGGAAGCCACCGTCGCTCGCATCCGCGACGATCATCTCCAGGCAACCGTCGAAAGTGAGAGTGCGCAAGCGCGGATCACCGCGCTCGAGGCTGACCTTAGGGAGCTGAGCCGCGAGCTCGCCGCAGTCGCTCAGGAACGCGAGCGGGTTGAAGCCGAGGCGCGCGATGCGGCCGCGCATTACGAGGACGAGGCGTCCGCGCGCGAGCGGGCGGAAGGGCAGCTCCAAGCGCTTGATCATCAGCGCGAGCAGCTGAGCGCTCGGGGCGACGAGCTCGAGGCCCGTCTCGCCGACGCTTTACTCAAAGCCGACGAAGCGGCCCGGCTGGAGCAGGAGCTGACCACGGCACGGCTGGAGGTCGAGTCGCTCCAGGCGCAAACGCAGCAGCGAACCGGCGAGCTCGAGAGCGAGCGCGACGAGCTCCGGCACGAGCTGGGCAACGTCCGTCAACAGCTGGAGGCGGTCGGTGATGAACGCGCGTCGCTGGCCGACCGCGCTGCGCAGCTGGCGGATGAGCTCACCAGGCTCGGTTCCGCACGATCGGAGACCGTGGCCGATGCGGCACGCGTTCACGCCGAGCTCCGGACGCAACACGAGCAACTGGCGGAACAACTCGGTCAAGCGACGAGGGAGCTCGTCACCGCACGCGCCGCGCGCGCCGAGGCGGAATCAGCACTCGGGCGGATGCGTGAGGAGCTTGATGCGCAGTCGCAAACGCGGGCTGAAGAGGCCGAGCGGCTCACGCGGGAACTCGACGTGGTCCGCGCTCAGGCCGCGGATCTCCAGGCGCAGGCGCAGCAGAGCGCCCGTGAGCACTATCTTGAACGTGACCAGCTCCGCGGACGGGTAGCCGAGCTGGAGCGCGGGCAGCAGCGGGCACAGGAGCGAGCCGACGAGGCGGTGCTGGAGGTGCGCAACGCCGAGGCACAGCTGGAGGCTCGAGCCGGATCGGCGGACACGGTCCGAGAGGATGCGTTGCGGGAAGCGCAATGGGCACGAGCCGAAGCCGAGGACCGACAAGCCGAGCTGGAAAACGCGCGTGGTGAACTTGAACGACTCCGGCAGGCTCTTACAGCGGCTCAGGCGCAGGCGACAGCAGCTCAGGCGCAGGCGTCGGAGGCTGAGGCGCACGGCGAGCGCTTGGCCCTGGCACAGGAGGCTGAACTGGCCCGACTGGCGCAAGAGGCCCAGGCGCAAGCGCATGACCGAGCTCGGATAGAGGCGCAGGCGCAGGCGAGTGCGCAGCGTGAAGCGCGACGACGAGTGCAGGAACGCGAGGAGGCGGAGCGGGCGCTTCACAAGCGTCAGACCGAGCAGCAGGCGGCCGCTCAACGTGAGGCCCAGCGAAGGGCTCGCGAGCGTGAAAAGGCAGAACGCAAGGAGGCACGCGAACTGGAGAAGCAACGCCGTCGGCAGGCTCGTCGGCCACCCCGGGCAGACGCGTCCGTCGGCGCGAGGCAGGCTCCGCCTCGCCAGTCCCAGTCCCAGCCTCCGGCGGCTCCCGCCCAGCACCAGCGCCCGCAGCGGTCCTCGCCACGCCAGATCCCCCAGGAGCGGGAGGCTGCACTCGTGCAGTCCCAAAGCGCCCGCACCGTCGCACCGCGAACCGCTGCTGTTCCCCGGGAACGGCCGGCTCGCAAGCGCAGCCAATCCCCATGGCTGCCTTCGGAGGCCGTGCTGGGCGTGATTCTGCTCGTGTTGGGCCTGGCCATCGCCGTACTGATCCTGACCGGTCAGCTGAAGCTGGGCTTCGCGCCCTAGTCCCAGCCTGCCGAGTCGCGACGCTAGTGCTCGGCCAGCGGGGCGGCAGTCACCGAATTCTTCGGCGGGAGCTGCAAGAGGTCCGCCGAAGCCGCGACGTGGCCCGCAAATGTGCCGGCGGCTTGACCGCGCGGGTCAAGCGCCAGCGACCTTGCCGCGGCCCGAGTCCCAGCCGCGGTGTTGCCGAGCACGAGGTCGGTATAGGCCAGACTTCCCCACGCCGCGGAGTCGCTCGGCTCCCGCCGGACGGCTTCCAGGAGGAAGGCCCGTGCCTGGCCCAGCTGCCCCTGCCGCTGGGCGATCGTTGCCTGCGCGCGCGGGCCTGCATCTGAGAGCGGATCCAGATCGCTGGCCAGCGCAGCCTGCTGCCGTGCGCTTTGCAGCGCGCCCGGTGAGTTGCCGGCCGCAGCGAGGATCGCCGAGCTGGCATCCGAGGCGGCCAGACTCGGCAGCGCCGCGGAGAGCGCGAACACGCACAGAGACAGTGTCAGCGATCCGAGCATCGTCAGCCGCAGCCACGGCCTGGCCGAGTTCGTTGGCTCGGACCGCGAACGACCCTCGGAACCAACCAGGACGCCGAGGAACAGAAGGACGGGAAGGGTTACGGCCGGGATGTCCCAGTCCCAGTCGTAGCATGCGTGCAGCGCGAAGGCCGCGGCCGCGCCGACCATGGCCGCCATCAGCAGCCGTTCGCGGCTGGACGCTCGGCGCCGGACGGCGCCGACGCTCGCGGCGAGCAACAGGCCATAACCCAGCAGCGCGAGCAGAGCCCCGATCACCCCGGTCTCGGCGAGCCACTGGAGCGGAACGCTATGGGGCTGAGACACCGAGAGAGTGTCCCTCCGATAGAGCAGATGAGTAACCGGGAACGATCCGGCTCCCCAGCCACCCAGCGGCCGGTCGCTGAACGCCCCGGCCGCTTCCTTCCACCACACCCAGCGGTTTTGTGAGTCAGCCGACAACAGACGGCCGGGGTCATAGTTGCTCGCACTGCGCGTGGTGGTGAACGAATGCCACACGTGCGAAGCCGTGCCGCCGATCCCCCGTGAAGAGACGGCGACGGCCAGTACTCCCGCCACCACCAGCGTTCCCAGGCCCAGCAGCAGCAAGCGCGCCACTCCGCGGGTCCGCCCAGGCCCAAGGGCAAGGGCGTCTTCGCGCCTGATCAGCTGGCGCGCACCCGCCACGAGCGTCACCAACGAGATGATCAGAACCACGGCCAACCAGGCGCCGGCGGTCTCCCGGGTTGCGAGACCGACGTTGGGGGCAGTCAGCGCATGGCTGAGAAGGCCGAGGAGCAGTGGCGGCAGTGTGGCGCCCACGGCCACCGCCAGCCAGGTCAGGGCACGCAGCCAGTCCCCGCAGAGGGCGACCGTCGCGACCAACCCGACAGCCAGGGCCAGCACGCCGCCGCGTGAGTAGGTGAACCCAATTGCCAGCAGCATCAACTGCAGTCCGGTCAACGCGGCCAGCCGCGTGTGCACAGAGCGAGAAGGATCGACGGTGATCATCAGTGCCACCGGCGCCGCGAGCGCCAGCAGCAGAGCCAAAGCGTTCCAATATCCAAGCGGTTCCTGCAGCCGCGGAAGCGGCCCGGTTTGGTTGAGATCGAACAGACCGGCGATGTGAACGCCCGGCGCCAGCTTCTGTCCCAGCGCGTACAGGGCTACCGCCATGGCTACGAGCAGGAACCCCTCGGAAATCAGCCCGATCGAGCGCTCCCCTGAGGCGCCGAGCGCCACCGCTAGTGTCAACACGATCACGTAGGTCAGCGCCCGGTTGAACTCATGCCAAGTGCTGTCCGGCGCAACGCTCCAGAGCAGCGTGACCGCACTCCAGACCGCGAACGCCGCCACCAGAGCCACGCCGGCCACGGCGGGCCTCGGGGCCGAGAGACGCAGCGTGCCGCTCCACAGCCAGGCTCCGCCCGCCGCCGCCGTTACGAGCGCGAGGAGGACCTGCAGTCTGGCTTCGGCCGGGGACCCCACCGCTCCATGCGAGAACGCGGCATAAAGCACAAGCGCGAGCAGCGCCCCGGCGAGCAACGCGGGCGCTCTCCTGGCCGTCCGGACCGCACCGGGACGAAGCTCGTCGACGTGCCCGGCGCCGAAGTCTGCAAACTGCGCGGTGGACACGGCGGCGAAGCTAGCACGGGCTAAAATCTAGGTAGTTCCTGCACTAGGTTTCTGGCATCGCCGAGGCTGACTGACGATCGTTTTTCCGTCCGACGCGTACGCGAGGATCCGCTGTTACCCCCTCGGCCAATCGGGCCGAACGGAGGCAGCCCGAAGAGAGCGGAACAACGAGAGGAGCAGGTCGGTATGGAGCACACCCCGCAAACCCAACTCACCCCCCCGGAGCACACGGGGGAGGGACTCTCGATCCGCCGATTTTTCACCTCTGCGGGGCAGCATCCGTTCGAGGCGATCGAGTGGGAACTGCGGGATGCGCGCATCGGCCACGGTGACAAGATCTCCTTCGAGCAGCGCGACGTCGAGTTTCCCAAGACGTGGTCGCAGAATGCGACGAATATCGTCGCTCAGAAGTACTTCCGCGGACAGCCCGGATCACCGACACGCGAGCGTTCGGTCAAGCAGATGATCGGCCGCGTGGCCGGCGCCATCGCGAGCTGGGGACGTGAGCGCGGATACTTCGCCACCCAAGAGGATGGCGACACCTTCGAAGCCGAACTGACCTTCATCCTGCTCAATCAGATGGCGGCGTTCAACTCGCCGGTCTGGTTCAACGTCGGCTGGCACCCGGTCGGCGATCCGAAGATGCAGGCCAGCGCATGCTTCATCCTGTCCGTCGAGGACACGATGGAGTCGATCCTCGAGTGGAACACCAAGGAAGGCATCATTTTCCGCGGTGGCTCGGGCTCCGGAATCAACCTCTCGCGGATCCGCGGGTCGAATGAGCCGCTCAGTCGCGGCGGTACGGCGTCCGGTCCTGTTTCGTTCATGCGCGGGGCGGACGCATGGGCCGGATCGATCAAGTCCGGCGGCGGCACGCGGCGGGCAGCCAAGATGGTGGTCCTGGATGTCGATCACCCGGATATCCGTGAATTCATCTGGTGCAAGGCCAAAGAGGAGGACAAGGCCCTGGCCCTGCGGGAAGCCGGCTTTGACATGTCGATCGATGGTGACGGCTTCCACTCGATCCAGTACCAGAACGCGAACAACTCGGTGCGCGTCAACGATGCGTTCATGCGCGCGGTGGAGAACGACGAGGACTGGCGCCTGCTCTCACGCACAACCGGGGAGCCGATCGGAGAGGCGATACCCGCGCGGGAGCTGATGCGTGAGATCGCTGAAGCGGCGTGGCGCTGCGCCGATCCCGGCGTCCAGTACGACACCACGATCAACCAGTGGCACACGTGCCCCAACTCGGGACGGATCAACGCCTCCAACCCGTGCTCGGAGTACATGCACGTCGACGATTCAGCGTGCAACCTCGCGTCGCTGAACCTGATGAAGTTCCGCCACGCCGACGGGACGCTCGACGTCGACTCGTTCCAGCACGCGATCGACATCGTTCTCCTCGCGCAGGAGATCATCGTCTCCCCCTCGAGCTATCCCACCGAGCAGATCACGCTCAACGCTCGGGCGTTCCGGCAGCTCGGGCTGGGCTACGCCAACCTCGGTGCTTACCTGATGGCCAACGGCATGCCGTATGACTCCGATGCCGGACGCGGAACCGCTGCCGCCATCACGGCGCTGATGACGGGGCGTGGATACCTTGGGTCGGCGCGCATCGCGGCAGCGATGGGACCGTATGACCGTTACGAGGGGAACCGCGAGCCGCACAACGCGGTGATGCGCATGCACCGTGACGCTTCGTACTCGATCCCAGATTCGGCCTGTGCAGATACTGCGCTGCTCTCAGCCGCTCGCGAGAGCTGGGAGGCGGCCGTGCTCGAGGGCGAGGCTCACGGCTATCGCAACGCTCAGGCAACGGTGCTCGCGCCCACGGGCACGATCAGCTTCCTGATGGACTGCGACACCACCGGTGTGGAGCCCGACTTCTCGCTGGTCAAGTTCAAGGAGCTCGTCGGTGGCGGGCAGATGACCATCGTCAACCGGACCGTGCCGCTGGCCCTGCAGACCCTCGGCTACGGCGACCAGCAGATCGAGCAGATCGTCGCCTACGTCAACGAGCACGGGACCATCATCGGGGCGCCTGAACTTTCCGACGAGCACCTGCCGGTGTTCGACGTGGCGGTGGGCGAGCGGGCGATCTCGCACATGGGCCACATCAAGATGATGGGCGCCGTCCAGCCGTTCATCAGCGGCGCGATCTCGAAGACGGTCAACCTGCCTGAAACCGCGAGCGTGGAGGACATCGCTGATGCCTACCTCCAGGCATGGCACATTGGGGTCAAGGCACTGGCGATCTACCGCGACGGGTCAAAAACGGCGCAGGCGCTGCGGACGGACGCCCAGAAGGACAAGCCGGTCGCCGCACCCAGCGAGGCCGATATCGAGAAGGCGGTCGCTGAGGCACTGGCGATGGCTCCGCCCAGACGTCGGCGGATGCCGCGTGAGCGCCAGTCGATCACGCACAAGTTCTCCCTCGGCGGCCACGAGGGCTACATCACGGCCGGCATGTACGAGGACGGGTCAATCGGCGAGATCTTCCTTACCGACATCGGTAAGGAGGGCTCGACGCTCCGCGGGATGATGAACTCGTTCGCCACGGCGATCTCGATCTCGCTGCAGTACGGAGTGCCGCTCGAGACGCTGGTGCGCAAGTTCAGCTACATGCGCTTCGAGCCGGAGGGGATGACTACCAATCCCGAGATTCCGTTCGCCAAGTCGATGCCGGACTACATCATGCGCTGGCTGGCCTCGCGCTTCCTGGACGTCGATCTCCAAGAAGAGCTCGGCATCCTCACGCCGGAGGTGCGGGCGCGCAAAGCCGCTCAGGACGCATTGATGTCCCACTCCGGCGACACCTCCGGCCCCGCACTGCCTCCAGTGGCGGGCGCGGGCGGCGAGGGCAACGGCACCAACGGCGGCAGCACTGCCGTCCAGCCGGCCGCCGCTGCGTTGACGGATTCCCCGCCCGTCGTGCCGGCGATCAGCCGCGGACTTGATCTCGGTCCGGCCTGCCAACAGTGTGGGGGCATGATGCAGCGCACCGGCAGCTGCTACACGTGCTCAAGCTGCGGCTTCAACACCGGCTGCGGATAGATCCAGGCGTCTCGCGACGAGCCAGCCAGACATTGAGGAGCCCCGTCAGAGATGGCGGGCCTCCTTCGTTTAACGTCTCGAGAGGCCGGTCGCCCAAGGCGCGATCGCTCAAATCCCGGCGGTTGCACACTGGTGGACGGTCTTAGGATCACCAACCAACTGCAGTTCGACGAGGGGAGCAGTCATGCGCAGGAACTTGGTTGCGGGCGCGGTTGCAGCGGCCACGTTGGTCCTTGCCGTCTTGGCCGGCGGGGCGGGCGCCGCAAAGACGAAGACCTTCCACTTCACCGAGACGATCACCGGAGCCCAGATCTCCGCGACTCAAGCGGTGTTCAAGATTCACGACTCTCGCATCGGCGACGGCGCCGGGGTCCAAACCGTGACGGTGAATGGCCTGGCTGGAACTGACAACGAGGTCACCTACTACGGCAACGCGAGCGCCAAGTCGCACGGAACGTTCCAACTCGGCGCCCCGAACCCACAAGGCATCTCCACGCTGAGCGGCCAGGGCCGCGACACCGCCGGAACCGGCAAGCTCAAGGGCTTCAAGTCCACGTATACCTATACGGGGACGTTCAACACGAAAACGCTTACGTTCACCGCCGTGCTCAAGGGCACCGGCTCGACGTCGTAACCGCTCGCGCGCGGCGCTCGGCGGCGAGGTTCGCCGGGCGCTGCCACCCGTCACGACTCGCTCCGGCGAGTGCTCAGCGCGCCGATCCCGCGCGGGTCAGTCTGGGCTGGACTCGACCGCAATCACCCGCCCCGCCTCGGCACTCTGACGAGCCGCGTCCAGAACCTCCGCTGTTGCCACTGCGTCCCACGGATCGACCGGGACCGAGCCCGTGCCGCGAACCGCTGCTGCAAAGGCCGGATAAAACAAGTCCCATGCCCCTCGCTCGGAGGCCAGCAGCTCCGCATGTCCACCGCGAAAGACATGTCCCCACCGGCGCTCGGGCTCGACACCCCAGGCGGCGTAGCTCGCGGGCGAGTGGCCCGCCACGAGCAGGTCTTCCTGGATGTCCATAGGGGGCGTGACGACGTAGCTCGCCGCCGTCCCAGTCACGCGAAATCGCGGACCCGGCGCGTTCTGGCGCCAGCTCCCCCAGAGATGTGAACGCACGCCGCTTACGTGTTTGATGGCGAGAAAGACGTCGTCGTCAAGGCCGGAGGTTTCCGCAGGGGCGGACATCTCGGCGTAGACAGAATCAGCTGGACCGAACAGCACCAGCGCTTGGTCGACCAAGTGGCTCCCGAAGTCCAACAGCGTGCCACCCCCTGACGCAGCTGGTCCCGGATCGGGGGCAAAGCGCTCAAACCGGGATTCAAACCGGGCCGGAGCACCAAGCAGATCGTCATCCAGCGCCTTGACTACGGTGCGGAAGTCTGAGTCCCATCGACGATTCTGAAACACCGTGAGTGGCCGGCTCAGTTGCTCTGAGAGCAGCACCGTCTGGCGCGCTGACGCCGCATCGAGCGCGAATGGCTTGTCGCACACCACGGCCAGCCCAAGTCGAAGAGCCTGCTGTGTAAGTTCGACGTGCGTGGCCGCCGGCGTGGAGATGGCCACCGCCTCAGCCCCGCCAGCAGCGAGATCTTCCAGCGAGTCGAAGGTCGCACGGCCGGGAAACCGTTTTGCCACCTGACGCCGGCGCTCCGCGGAGGTCGTAATCACGCCAAGGAACTCACACTCGGCAGCACTGGCCAGGAGGGGAGCGTGGAAGCACCGCCCGCCAAACCCATATCCGGCTAGGCCAATGCGCAAAGGGGTCACGGCCGGAACCTATCCAATCTGCGCCCTGGAGGCGCGCGGTAACGTTCGTCGCCGTGCCGGGGAACTCCGACATCGGCGGCGTGAATCTTCCCGGGCTGCTCGCCCTCTTCATCACGCTGCTGGTGGTGTTCCTTCCGCTAGCTCTCCACCGTGGCGGCTCGCCTCCTGGGCGCCCCGACCCGGATTCTCCGGGTGGAGGGGGGAACGGCCCGCCGCCGCCCAAGCCGCCGAAGGCTCCGCGTGGTGGCATGCCCTTGGATGATGCTGAGCCGGCGCAGGCACGGCTACGAGATCACCACCGACTGGCCGACCGCCTGCCCGCCCGCGCTCGGCGACCCATGCGCGAGCCGGTACCGAGCCCGGCGCCGAGGCCGACGCCCAAACGGAGTTAGCCCGCCGTCACGGGGCAGATCTCCTAACTCCGGGCCCGAATCGATCAGCTCCCCGGGCGCGCGCCTGCTTTACCGCCTCCAGGCTGGCGAGGTCCTCGGGGTCTAACCCCACTTCGGCCGACAGTCTGCGACTCCCGCTCCTCCGCGGAGTTCTAGCGCCCCACAGCGGTACGCGCCGCTCGCCGGCATACGCCGCCTGTCAGCATGCGCGCGGAAATGCCTACCGATGAGCAGCTGGCCGCGGTCCGCGCGGCTTGCCAAGCGACGCTGGAGCAGAACTGGCGTGAGGGCACGCGGCGTGAGGAGAGTGTCGCGTTCGCTTACACGTGCCCCAGCCCGGGTCATTACCCGTGGCAGTGGTATTGGGATTCCTGCTTCACCGCGATCACCTGGCGACACTTCGATCCCGTCCGCTCGCGGCGGGAGCTCGAGTCGTTGCTGGCCGCACAGCGTGAGGACGGTTTCATCGGCCACACGATCTTCTGGGACAAGCCGCTTGACGGATGGCGGCGCTTTACCTACAACGTGACCTCGAGCCGTGCCCGGATGACGTCCAGCATCCAGCCGCCGTTGCTCGCCTGGGCATGGCGGATCGCGGTCGGAGACCCGGCTGAAATTCCGGGAATCGTGGCCCATCACCGGTGGCTAGAGACCAATCGCGATCTTGATGGCGACGGGTTGATCTGGCTCGTCCAGCCGGACGAGTCGGGGCTGGATGCCTCGCCGCAATTCGACATCGTCTGGGGTAACCGTGCCCACGGTCTACCCGGATTCGTGCAGCTCGTGCGCCGCAACCGGCGCCTGGGCTACGACTTACGCCGGGTCGTGGCTGCAGGCGGCCCCGTCGTCTGCGAGGTGATGACCAACGTCCTGTATTCGCTCTCGCGCTCGGCCTTGGGTCTGCCGTCGCTGACCGAGCCCATCGTCGAGCGCATGTACGACGAGCGCGCCGGACTGTTCAGGGCAAACGTACGCCCTGAACCAGGACGGCCTGCCTCCGTTACCTGGGCCGCGCTGTCGCCGCTGGCTCTGCCTGACCTGCCGGAGGACATTGGTCACCGCCTCGTCCAGGAGCACCTGCTGAATCCCAGCGAGTTCTGGCTTCCCGTACCGCCGCCCTCAGTCGCCGTGGAGGACCCGAGTTTCTCCACCCACGACCGCCCGTTTCTCGGCCCGCGGCGCTACTGGCGCGGCCCGACCTGGATCAACGCGGCGTGGCTGCTGTGGATGGGTCTGGTCCGCCTCGGCTACGACGATCAGGCCGACGAGCTCGGCGATCGACTGTGTGCAGTGGTCCTGCGCGAGGGTCTGCGTGAGTACTACCACCCCACGACCGGCATCGGAATGGGCGCCGCCGACTTCGCGTGGTCGACGCTGGTGCTGGAGCTGGCTGGGCGCCCGCCTGAAGCCCGCTCGAGCTACCTTGAGCCCCTGGGTCAGACGCCGGCGGACTGATAGCGCCCCCCAGCGGCTGCGTATCGATCCATCGCCTGCTCCACCTCCTCGGGCGTCGAGGCCGGCAGCCAGAACACGCTCCGGTGAACTCCCGCCTGCTCGAAGCGCTCGATCCGCGCCGGGTCACGCATCATTCCGGCGATGGTGATGGGAATCGGCCCGCGGCCGGCCTGCTCGGCACGCTGGGCCAGATCACGGCACCGCTCGATCATCCCGTCATCAGGGCCGATCCGATTCGGCATCCATTCGTCGCCGTAGCGCACAACGCGATCGAGCACGGTCGCGCCGTTGCCGCCGACGAGCACCGGAGGGTGGGGTTGCTGCAGCGGCTTCGGCCAGCACCAGATGCGCTCGAACTCGACATACCGTCCGCTGTAGCTGGCCTCATCGTGGGCCCAGATCTCCTTCATCGCCTCGATGCGTTCACGCATCACCCCGAACCGGCGGGACGGATCAGTGCCATGGTTGGCCATCTCCTCCTGGTTCCAGCCTGCCCCGATTCCGAACAGGAAGCGGCCTCCCGAGAGCTGATCCAGCGACGCCACCATCTTGGCCGTGACGATCGGATCACGTTCCGCTATCAGGCAGATGGCGGTGCCCACCAGCAAGCGCTCCGTGGCCGCCGCGGCCATGCTCAGCGCGACGAATGGGTCATGCGTCCGGCTGTACTCCGGCGGCAGCTCCCCGCCGGCCGGGTACGGCGTTTGACGCGCCGCGGGGATGTGGGTGTGCTCAGGAAACAGCAACGCCTCGAACCCACGGTCCTCGGCCATCCGTCCCAGCTCAGCCGGTGTCTGGATGTCCTCGGTGGGGAACACGGCGACGGCGAAGTTCATCGAAACGTCAGCCTATCCGGATGGACGCGCGCTACCGTAAAAGTATGGAAACAGACACCAACCGAAACACCCAGAGCGTTGCGGAGCTCACCGACGATCAGTGGCGTGAGCGCCTGACCCCGGAGCAGTACGAAGTGCTCCGCCGCCACGGGACCGAGCGTCCGTTCACCGGGAAGTACGTCGATGTCAAGCAGGACGGCACCTACCGCTGCGCCGGATGTGGAGCGGAGCTGTTCAGCTCCGGGACCAAGTTCGATTCGGGGACCGGCTGGCCGAGCTTCTTCGAGCCCGCGGTGGCCGAGAACGTCGAGCTGAAATCAGACCGCAGTCTCGGCATGACTCGTACCGAGGTGCTGTGCAAGCACTGTGGCGGTCATCTCGGACATGTGTTCGACGATGGGCCCCGTCCGACCGGCCAGCGCTATTGCATCAACTCCTGTGCGCTGGAGCTCGATCCCGGCCACTCGGGTTCCTAACTGGACTCGCCGCTTGGCTTCTCGGCCGAGCGGCGACGACGCCATCTGATCGCGAACCAGACCACCACCGCCACGCCTAGAGCGATCGCGGCGTACACCCCGACCTGCGTGATCACGTGGGCCGCCGCATCGCCGCCGTAGTAGCCGACGAGTCCGAACGTCGTCGCCCACGTCACCGCACCCAGCGCGTTCCAGAAGAAGAAGATGTGGAACGGCATGTGGTTGATGCCGGCCAGCCATGCCGCCGCGATCCGCACCAACGCGATCCAGCGCCCGAGGAACACCGCCTTACTGCCGTGCTTCTCAAAGAACTTGTCGCCAGCCGCGATGGCCTTGACTCGGTGGTGCTGGAACGGGCCCGAGGCGGTCAGCACCTCACGTCCGAGCTTACGCCCCAGCAGGTACCCGATGTTGTCGCCGAGCATGGCCGACGCGATCGCGATCAGGATCACCAACCAGATCTGGAGCTTGTGCTGACTGGCCAGCACAGCGGCCAGCACCAGCGCCGTTTCGCCCGGCGAGGGAATTCCCATCGACTCCAGTCCGATGATCGCCGGAAGCGCGTAGCCGAGACTGCTGGAGATCCCGAAGATTGCTGCCCAGGTGAGCATCAGGCGGGTGGGTTGCGCAGCACCGCCAGCAGTGACAAGCCGGCGGGCAGCGTCCGACCGCGAGTGAGCCAGCGTGACTCGATTTGCATCGGACGCTCAAGCAGCCCATTCAGCCAAGAAGGCCCGATCTTCAGCTCCGGTGTGTAGTCCTCGCTGGTGCGACGCCGTCGCTGGGCGAGCCGCACGGCGGCCGCCGGCGCCAGCAGAAGGCTGTTGAACGACGTCATCCGCTCCACGCTCCAGCCGGCCTCGGTCGACGCCGCTCGCAAGGTGCCTCGTGCGTAGCGCCGGAAATGATGGTTGGCCTCGTCATGCAGCGACCACAGCGCCTGGTAGGCGGGCACGGTCACCAGGAGCCAACCGCCGGGTTTGCTCACGCGCCGTAGCTCGCGGAGGGTCAGCCGGTCATCGGGCGTGTGCTCGATCACGTCGAGGCAGGTGATCAGGTCAAACGTTCCGGCGTCCCACGGCAGCTCCTCGAGCCGGCCGATGCGCACATCGAAGTCGCCGCGGCCGCGGGCGACTTCAGCCGCCTCGGGGTTCAGCTCGATCCCGGACACGGAGCCCAGCGGGCTGAGCTCCTGCAGAGTGCGACCAGAGCCGCAGCCTGCGTCCAGCACCGCAGCCGGACGCGGCAGCGGGAGCCGCTGCAGCTCAGCGGCGATGATCCGCCGGCGCCCCCGGTACCACCAGTGGTGCTCATCGACGTCCAGCATCGCCTTCATCAAGCGTGCGTCCATGCGCTGATGCTGTCAGCTAGTGGTTTCAAACGTAAGTACGGTCGGACCGAGAGCCGCTCGGATCCGATCGATTGCCTCGTTGGCGCTAGGCGAAGGCGACGACGTCTTCGTCCGGAGCGCGAGCACCGGGGAGGCGCAGCGTGAACGTCGCTCCGGGACCGCCGGTGTCCTCCATCCCGAGCGTCCCCCCCATCCGCTCGGCCAGCTCGCGACCGATCGCCAGACCAAGACCGAACCCAGCCTGACCAGCCGTGTCTCGCCCTCGCTGAAACCGCTCGAAGATCATCTCCCGCTCATCGAGCGGAACCCCCGGGCCCTCGTCACAGACGCTCAACGACGGCTCCGGGTCGCCATGGAGTTCAACCGTGATGTGGCCACCCTCCGGGCTCATCCGCACCGCGTTGTCGAGCAGGATCCGGAGGATCCTGGCCACACTTCCCGGGTCGCCGAGCACCCATACCGGACTCGCAGTCTCCTCCAGCGCAGGGACGATGCGGCGAGCAGTCGTCCCAAGCTCGAACTCAGCCAGCACCGCGCGGCTGAGCTCGCCGAGCTCCACCGGCTCGGAGCGCAGATGCACCTCGGCATCCAGCCGGCTGAGATCAAGCAGGTCGCCGGCCAGGCGACCCAACCGCCGGGACTGGGCGCGCGCGCGCTCAAGCAGAGAACGGGCATCGTCGATATCCGGGGAGCCGGAGCGCAGGTCATCATCCAGGAGCTCCAGCATCCCGTCGAGCGAGGTCAGCGGTGTACGCAGCTCGTGCGAGGCCGTGGCGACGAATGCACGCCGAGCCTGTTCTTGATGGCGCAGACGTTCCTGCATGATCGCCAGGGTGCGGGCCAGGTCTCCCACCTCGTCGCGGGCACGATCGAGCGGGACCTCGACGCTGCGGCTAGGGTCGGCCAGCTGGAGCGCCGCCTGGCGCAGCCGGCGCAGGCGACGCACCAGCGTCGCCGCGAGCGGGATGCCAAGGATCAGCGTCAAGGCCAACCCGGCCAGCGCGGCGGTGATGAACGCCTTGCGCACGACGTGGACGGCACCGGCGACTTCGCTGATCGGGCGGCGCACGGCGAGCACATACCAGCGCCCACCGTTGTTGAGCGGTATCGCTACCCGAGCCACATCGGTGCCGTCGACGCTGCCGAAGCTCCGCTGGGTGCGGTGCGTCAGAAAAGCACTGCGGACATCGTCGTCGGCCCCAGCCTCGTTCACCGATGCCTCGTTGGTCGGCACCCGAACGCCGACGCCCGCGGGGTTGGGATAGCCGAACAGCGTCACGGTAGCTCCGAGGCGCTTGGACAGCGACTGCTCGCGCCTCTGCAGGGCGACCCGCTCGTCGAGTCCGGGGCCGGAGTGCGAGTCGAGCGACGACGTGTCGAGCACGTAATCGAGGTCCAGTTCCCTAAAGCCCGCCGTGGCTCCGCTCCGACTCAGGTCGCGAACCAGGGTGGCTCGGGCGGACTCCCGCAGCTTGTCCTGAAGCGGTCCGAGCAGGGCCACCGCGGCGACAGCGAGCGTCGCCACGGTCGTCACGAGGACCGCGCCGACGATCCGACCGCGCAGACCGAGGGCGCCTCGCCGCGGTCGCGCTCGCAACCTAGGGACCTCGGAGTCGGTATCCGGCGCCGCGCACAGTGAGTATGTAGCGCGGCTTGTCCGGCTCGGGCTCGAGCTTCTCCCGCAGGTGCCGTATATGAACGTCGATCGCCCGCGGATCGCGGTAGGCGCTGTCGCCCCAGATCGCCCGCAGCAGTTCCTGACGATTGAGCAGACGTCCCGGATCGGCCATCAGCGAGTCAAGCAGCTCGAACTCCGAGAACGTCAGTCGCACTGCCCGCCCATCGATCGTGACCTCACGCTGTGCGCGGTCAAGGGCGATCGGACCGACGACGAGCACTTCATCGCCCATCGCCCGCGTGCCGGCCCGCCTGAGCACCGCACGGATGCGGCTGCGCAGCTCAGCCAACCCGAACGGCTTGGTGACGTAGTCGTCGGCTCCCGCCTCTAGGCCGAGCACGGCATCCGCCTCGGATTCCAGCGCCGTGAGCATGATGATCGGGACGACGTTGCGACGCCCTCGCAGCGTGCGGCAGACCTCGTACCCGTCCGGTCCCGGACCGAGGGCCACATCGAGCAGGACGATGTCGAATTGGTCCGTGCTGGCTCGATCGATGGCAGCCCGTCCGTCGGCCACCGCCATGACGCGGTGGCCCTCGCGGGAGAACGAGCGCGTCAGCATCTCACGGAGATCCGATTCGTCATCCACGACGAGGATGCTGAGTGAAGCGTCCGCGCTGCGGGTCCCGGCGGTCGCGTACGGCGGTGCTGTGTGCTCAGAGCTCATCGTCCAAGGGCGATCGTAGCGAGCAGATCAGCCGGTTACCGCTGATCTCCGAGTGGCGTCGATCAAGCTATGAGCCTATGCTGCCGATCATGATCCGGATGCGACACCGCGCGATCACCCTGGCGGCGTGCACTGCGGTGTGCGCGCTGATCGCCATCAGCCCGGCCTCGGCGACGCTCACCACCACCGTCTCCAATGGCGGTGCGACCGCGGTTACGGCAACGTCCGCGACGCTCCACGGCTCCTTCCACGTGAGCTATCCCGACTCGGCGTGGGCGTTCCAATACGGGACCACCACGTCATACGGAAAGCTGACGCCCGCGACGACGGTGCACACCGGGAACTACAACGTTTCGGCCCTGATCACGGGCCTCACGCCCGGCACGACCTACCACTTTCGCCTCGTCGTCTATCAGGTCACCACAACGGACTCCGGCTACTCGCCGAGCAATGACCTGAGCTTTCAGACCCACAGCGCCTCGAGCGGCAACCCGTCGGGTCACAAGCCCGCGGGCAACGGGACCGCCGGACTGCGCAGTCGCTCACTGCTCGTCAGCAAAAACAGGGTTGCGGTGCCGCTGCACTGCTCCGGCAAGACCGGGTCCAAATGCAAGGGATCGCTGACCGTCAGAGCGCCCGGCGCGCACGGCCGGAGCATCCGCTGCGGGGGGACGAGCTTCTCGTTGCGCGCGGGCAACACGCGCACGCTGCACCCGAAATTGGGCTCGAGCTGTATCTCCCTGTTGACGACGGCGCCCAAGCACCGGATCTCGGCCACGCTGCTGGCCACATTCAGCACGCATCAGGCCTCGCTGAGCCTGCCGATCACGCTTCATCAGTAGTTCGCGAACTGCGGGACAAGGTTCCGCGCGGGTGCCGGCGGGCGGGCGGGCGGCGCTGGGTCCGACGCGGCGGGTCGCCTGGCTGGCCTTGGCGACCAAACCGCGACAACAGGATGAGTCGCCAAAAACGGTTGTAGCGCTCTGGTCGCATATCGACCAGACTGCGACAACGGTCCCTTAGGCCGGCCGCGGTTGTCGTACTTTGGTCGTTCCGAGCGCCTCCTGCGAAACGAGACCTCCGACCCGCCCCGCTCAATGCCGCAGTTGCTCGGACCCGGAACCCGGCTCGGCCTAGTGAGCGGCGAGCTCAGGTTCCCGCGGCTCTGAACCAGCCGGTGGCCGGCCGACCGCCGTAGCGGCGCTGGTCCTGGGCGCGAGCCGTCCGGCGGCCGCGACCGCCCACAACACCACGACCCACGTAACAGTGGCCAGGAGCACGTGCACCCAGACCATGTCGGTAGGCAGCTTGAGCTCGTACTGGACGCTGCCGACCAGTCCCTGGGCGGCCAGCAGCACGCCCAGTACCGTGAGCGGCTCGAGTTCGGACTGAACGGCTTTACGACGGTGCAGGAACCACACCGCGACGACGGCAATGCCGAACAGCGCGGCGATCGTCGCGTGGCGGTGGATGACCCACTGCAGGGTCGCCGGCCCTTTGAAGTGCAGACGGTGAATCCTCTGAC
The DNA here is from genome assembly GCA_963757165.1 of uncultured Solirubrobacterales bacterium. GTDB lineage: Bacteria > Actinomycetota > Thermoleophilia > Solirubrobacterales > Solirubrobacteraceae > Palsa-465. Next base: position 1,878,915 of record CAVWQO010000006.1, on the reverse strand, counting down.
CGGGAGAACCGCCGGCGTGCGGTCCGGCGGCCGTGGCGGCGGTCCCGGCGAAGATCGTCAGCGCGCCAAGCGGGGCGAGCGCGCGGACTGACCAGACCGACAACCGGTCCCTTGAGCGCGGGCGCACGCCGGGCTCATGGGCGCTGCGCCAGGCGAGGGCCACCGCCGCGACCAAGACGATCATCGAGAGGGCGAAGTGGCCCATGACGAAGCCAGGAGCCAGGTGCTCACGCACCGTGAAGCCTCCGAGGACCGCTTGGGCGACGACCCCGAGGGGCAGGGCCAGCGCCAGAAACGCCAGGTCGCGTCGGAAGGGGCGGCGCGTGAAGGCCAGCACCGCCGCCAGCACCGTCATCACCCCGACCAGACCCGACAGCGCCCGGTTACCGAACTCGATCAGGGCGTGTGTGCTGATCGGCGGCAGCGCCTGCCCGTAGCACTTCGGCCAATCAGGACAACCGAGCCCGGAACCGGTCAGCCTCACCGCGGCGCCCGTCAGCACGATCAGGGTCAGCGACGCCAGAGTGATGTACGCGACACGAGAGTACTGAGCCGGAGTAACAGTCAGACGCGCGCGCACGAGGTCAAATTGCCTGTTGTCGTCGGCTCAGGAGGGGAAGAAACGGTGAGAGCGGGCTGCGTCGAGCAGGGCCGGGGGGAATGCGCCCCGGGCACGCAGCTCTGTCAGCAGCCGACGGCGAGTGGGTTCGCTCAACGGAACTGGGTGACACCCGCAAAAACTCTTGATCCCGATGCGGTTCGCAGTGCGCGCCGGAGCGACGACGTAGAGCGGGATCGCAGCCCACGGGGGCTTGGAGAACAGCTGGTAGTCCTCGACCGGCTCTCGGGACCGAATGTCAGGGCTGGCGAGCATCAGCGCGAAATCCCACGATGAGTTGGAGACAAACAGTCCAAAGCGACGGGTGAAATCATAGTTCGGATCCGTGCGGCCGAATTGGGGGCTGAAGACGTATCCCTGTCTGGCGTTGTGGTTGTCGGTCAACCCGAGCATGTCCCAGACGTAGCTTCGCCGCCCAGCGTAGTAGGGAAGCACTCCAGCCAGGTTCGTCAAGAGTGGCACGGGCTTCGCCGCCATGGCCAGCAGCGTCCCCATACCCCGGAGCTGACCGGCCTCGTATTTGGACGGGGTTGCACCAGGCACGAGCCCACCGGCGGCCAGAGCGACCAGGGCACCCAAGCCGGCACCCACAGCCGGGACGAAGCGAAGGCGCCGCCCCAGCGACGCGACGGGCTCGGCCAACGTCGCCGCCGCGGAGGCCGCGAGCAGGATCAAAAGAGGGAGCGTCGGAATCAGAAGACGCCGGTAAGGCATCCAGTCTCCGCCGTTGAAAAGCACGGTCACCAGTCCGAGAAGACACGCCAGGGTTCCCAGCCCGATCAGTGGGGACAGCCGCTCCCCGCGGCGACGCTGGACCACGAATGCGGCAAGGACCAAGGCGAGCGCCGCAAACGATGCGAGTCCCGCATAGCGGAGTCCTTGCCCGAGGGTTTCCTGTAGAGCCGGGAGGTCTGCGTTGTTGCTGGTCGCATGACTCGCCAGATGCCCGACGTAGCCCTTGGCCGCGACCGTGGCCGGGGTCAGCTCGCCGTAAACAAGCTCGCGCACCAGCAGGACGATGCACGTGCCAACCACCGCCGCGACGGGGAGCGCGAGCCTCGCCCGCAGAGGCGAACTCGCCCGTCGGGTGAGCAGAAATGCGCCCCCGGCGAGCGCGAGGGCATAGATCGGGCCCTCGGCCCGCGTGAGGATCAGCACCCCGATCAGCAGAGCTCCCAGTGCTGCGGACCCCCGCGATGCGCAACCGGTCTGCACCCGCTTAACGTGGCGAGCGGTCGCGGCCACGGCCGCAAGCAACACAAAGGCAAACAGCGCCGTGTCCATCCCGGAGCTGGCGTATGTGGTGAACCCCGGTGAGCACGCCAGCCCCAGCGGCACGAGCACTGGCAGCCACGGCCGTGACGGGGCGAGTGCCTGGGTGATAAGCGCCAGCAGAAAGATGGAGGCGAGGGCCAGCACAATTCCCAAGGCCGGCGCTGCGTGCTGCGGCGAGATGCCGAGGCTCGCGGCAGCGGCGACGATGAGGGTCCAGAGAAAGCTCGAGAACCCCTCGACGTACTCACCGCGGTTGAATACCGGCCCGAGCCCGTGAGCCCAATTCTCCGCGTAGCGGTAGAAGATGTAACTATCGTCGATATATGGTCGACTGATCAGGGCCTGATGGATGAGCAGCGTGGCCGTTGCGGGAAGCCCGAACTGGAGCGCGCGCGGCTCGTGGAGGCGGCGCATATGCGAGTCCCTCAGCCGGCGGCGGGATCCTGCGCGCCGAGCGCGAGCTCGCACAACCGTGGAGCCTCGGCATCCCGTGGGGAGGCGAGCAGCTCGATTTCCTGCGGCCAGGCGATCCCGACATCGGGATCGTCGTAGGCGAAACCACGCTCGCCGGTCGGGTCGTAGTAGTCCGAGCAGCCGTAGATGACGTCGGCGACATCGCTCAGCACACAGAACCCATGGGCGAAGCGGTCCGGACAGTAGAGCTGCCGGTGGTTCTCGTCGCTCAGTTCGAAGGCCTCCCATTGGCCGAAGGTCTCCGACCCGACGCGAATGTCGACCAGCACGTCGAGGATGCTGCCGCGGACGCACTGGATCAACTTGGCCATCCCGGGCTGAAAGTGCATCCCCCGCACCACCCCCCGTTCGGAGCGGGAATGGTTGCGCTGGACGAACGGCTCGGTCACACCAAAGTCACCGAACACGCTCTGCCGGTAGGTCTCCTGAAAGAAGCCCCGAGAGTCCCCGTGCGCCGGGGACTCGATCAGCAGCGGGCCGGACATGCGGGTAGCAATCGCGCGCACAGGTCGACGACGTCAGCGCTTGGGCTTGCCGCCCAGAGGCGCCACTCGGTCGACCTTCCAAGTCCCCGCTGACTTGACCAGATAGATCGCGGACTTTGTCCCCTTGCCGGGGTTTGTCCCACTGACCCGGATCGCCACGGCCTTGGGACCGTTGACGGTGATCAAGCCGACGATGACGGCGTTGTCCACCGCAGCCGGCGAGCTGGCCAGGTTCAGACAGTCGCGTTTGCCGAAAAACTGAGCCTTGAGCATGTGGGCCGTCGCATACGTCGTGCAGAGCTTTTGCGGATGCTTGCCGTAATCCTTGATGATCTGAGTGATCTGGGCCTGGTCGCCCGCCGGTTGCGGAGCGGACGTAGACGCGGATGTAGAGCTGCCAGAGCCGCCACATGCGGCCAAGCCCACAGCTAAAGCCGACGCTGAGATGACCGCCGTCGTGTGTTTACGCATCAGGCCTCCTTTCCGAGTTCGGGTGCTGAATGCAAGTTTGGTCGCGGGGCGAAGCTAGCAGCCACATTCGAGAGCCCGTGTCTTGCCGCTGCAAATGCGATAGCCTCTGAGGTGTCGAAGCACACCGCAAGTCAAGTGGGCCTCGGTGCTTCCTCTGCGGAGCGTCTTGCTTTGGCGGGGGCGTCCCGCGCTAGGGACGCCCCCGCCTATTTATGTCGGGCGCTCCTGCGTAGCAAGGCGTGGGGAGCCTCGCGACTGCCCCAAAGCGTCAGTTTCCGGACTATCAGCGCTGACGGGCAAGCCAACCGCGCAACTTTTGCCCTACCTCGTCGTTTGAGTCTCTATCCAAGCGTCCGTGGTGCGTCTGTCGCGAGCGGCGGTGCAGAACATGTATCGCCGGTCCCAGGAACCCTCGTTGAGAGGGCGAATCCTGATATAAGACGCATTCGGTAAGCAAGACGATCGGGTCGGCCGATTCGTTGGCGGTGCAGGGCTGCTGCTGGGGGAACAGGACCGGCCAGAAAACTCCTTAAGGAGGAAGTATTGACTGTTATGAGACGCGGGCGGACTAAGGTCGCCCGCTTCGTCGCGATCACGGGGCTGCTCGCAGCACTCCCGCTCGCGAGTGCAGGTGTGGCGCAGGCCGCGATGGCGGGGGCCAACCCGGCCACCACGACGCTGCGTCCGGACCTGCGCTCTGTGCATGTCCTGACCGGTCTGAACGCCGGACGGGCGCAGTTCTGCTTTGACAAGGCGCTCAACAACACCGGCCCCGCCGGCGCCAACTATCGACTCGGCGGCTACCGCTGGGACACGATGGATTCCGGGATCGGCTCCTCGGTGCTTGACTCCAACAATCAGTGCGTGGACGTACTGATGGCCCCTGGTGCTGGGGGCTCCCCGAACCTGAACAGCTACACGTTCGGTCAGGTCACGACCGGTGCCGTGACGGCAGCGATCTCAGGTGGGCAGGTCAACCTGGATGACTCCACGGCTAACGTGGACTCCAACACCCACAACGGGACCGCCGGTCACACGACCGGTCCGGACCTGACCAGCGTCACGGTTGGCGCTCCGGCGGGTACGAACGAGATGATCTACACGTTCGACGAGCCGGTCGATTCCAGCGCCGCGAACCTGGACGCAACTAAGTTCGGCTATGTGAACGCCGCCGGAACCGTACGGACCGGTGCCGTGATCACGGGTGTCGACAGCGTCGGTGATGTTCGCGTCGCCTTCGGGGCCTTCAACACCACTGAGGCCGTGAACGCGTTCGTCACTCGCGGCGGGGCATTTTCGGTGAACACCCCGGGCGCTGCCCGCAGCAACAATCCCAATCCGGAGACCTACAACCCGGTCATGAACGTCGCGGTTCCCGGTTCCTCGGGCATCAGTGCGGCTCCAGGCCTGTCGGCCGCGGTGATTCAGGGCACCAACCAGATCGCGTACACGTTCGATCAGAACGTGGCGTGCTTCGTCTCATGCTCCGCTTTCAACGCGACCAATTTCCACGCGGTCACGTCGAATGGCGATGAGATCACGGCGAACTCGATCACGGTTGAGGCCGATGGCAAGACGGTGCTGGCGACGTTCAACGCGCCGAACATCACCAACCTGTTGGAGGAGGTCACGGTCGCTTCGGTCAACGGAGTCGCGGTGGTCAACCCCAACAACAGCCAAACCAACGCCCCCGGCGGCAAGCCCGTCGGCGGTAACGCCGGCGCGTTCGGCACCGGGTTCACGAATGGACCCGACGCCACGAGCGTGACGTTCAACAGCAGCACCGGTCAGGCCGTGGTCAACTTCGACCAGCGGGTCGCGGCTAACGCCGCCGGCCAGCCGGTACAGAATGACGGCACGACCCCGACCACGCTGGACAGCTGGCGGCTGTTGGACAGCCTTGGCAATTTCATTGCCACTCCAACGACAGCCACGGTGGAGCCACTGGGGCCGTATCTCTCGGACGTCAGGCTGACGTTCTCAACGCCAACGTTGCTGGGCGCAGCCAAGTCGCTGATGGTCTGCGGCAACGAGGATCCATCGACCGGCGGCACTAATCCGTATGCGTCGCACTTCGGTGATACGCCCGCGGCCTGCCCCACCAACAACAATTCCGCTGTGTACACGTTCGGGACAACGCACGGTACAGGTGCACCGGGGATGAACCCGGCGGGCAACGTGCATCAGATCCTCGCTCCGGCAGCAAGTGGAGCGAGCGTCCGCGCTGGTCGGACCCACGTGACGCTGCGTCGCGTTCGCATCACCAAAGCGGACCACAAGAAGGCCGTGGCCCGCAAGCATCACCGCAGCAAGCATCACCGCTAGGAACTAGCTCTCTCGCGCTGCTCGCCTCCGGGCGGGCAGCGCCCGAGCCAGTCAGCAGCAACACTGTCGCCGCGGGCACTGCTCGCGGCGACATTCGTTTAATGGGCGGGAGAGCGGTGGATCCCGGCCGACCCAACTGCGCAACTTTCCCGCCACGCCACCGTTTGAGTCTCTATCCATGCGTCCGCGGTGCGGTTATGACGACTGGCAATGCAGATCAAGTCTCGCCGGTTGCAGGAATGTTCGCTGAGTAAGGCCAAATTCCTGATATAAGTCGCATTCGGTAAGCAAGACGATCGGGTCGGCCGATTCGTTGGCGGTGAAGGGCTGCTGCTGGGGGAACAGGACCGGCCAGAAAACTCCTTAAGGAGGAAGTATTGACTGTTATGAGACGCGGGCGGACTAAGGTCGCCCGCTTCGTCGCGATCACGGGGCTGCTCGCAGCACTCCCGCTCGCGAGTGCAGGTGTGGCGCAGGCCGCGATGGCGGGGGCCAACCCGGCCACCACGACGCTGCGTCCGGACCTGCGCTCTGTGCATGTCCTGACCGGTCTGAACGCCGGACGGGCGCAGTTCTGCTTTGACAAGGCGCTCAACAACACCGGCCCCGCCGGCGCCAACTATCGACTCGGCGGCTACCGCTGGGACACGATGGATGCCGGGATCGGCACCTCGGTGCTTGACTCCAACAATCAGTGCGTGGACGTGCTGATGGGAACGGATCACAGCGGAAGCTCGCCGAACCTGAACAGCTACACGTTCGGCCAGGTTTCGACCGGTGCCGTGACGGCAGCGATCTCAGGTGGGCAGGTCAACCTGGATGACTCCACGGCTAACGTGGACTCCAACACCCACAACGGGACCGCCGGTCACACGACCGGTCCGGACCTGACCAGCGTCACGGTTGGCGCTCCGGCGGGTACGAACGAGATGATCTACACGTTCGACGAGCCGGTCGAGACCAACGCCGCCGACCTGGTCGCCGGTGGCTTCGGATATGTGAACGCCGCCGGAAACACACGGACCGGTGCCGTGATCACGGGCGTCGACAGCGTCGGTGATGTTCGCGTCGCCTTCGGGGCCTTCAACACCACTGAGGCCGTGAACGCGTTCGTTTTCCGTGCTGCAGTGAACAGCCAGGGTGCTGCGCGCAGCGACAATCCGAATCCGGAGACCTACAACCCGATCATGAACGTTGCGGTTCCGGGTTCCTCGGGCATCAGTGCGGCCCCAGGCCTGTCGGCCGCGGTGATCCAGGGCACCAACCAGATCGCGTACACGTTCGATCAGAACGTGGCGTGCTTTATCAGCTGTAACGCCGTCAACGCCGCACAGTTCCGCGCCGTGACGTCAAACGGCGATGAGATCACGGCGAACTCGATCACGGTCGAGGCCGATGGCAAGACGGTGCTGGCGACGTTCAACACGCCGAACATCACCAACCTGTTGGAAGAGGTCACCGTCGCTTCGGTCAGCACATTCGCGGTGGTCAACCCCAACAACAGCCTCACCAACGCCCCCGGCGGCAAGCCCGTCGGCGGTAACGCCGGCGCGTTCGGCACCGGGTTCACAAATGCCCCGGATGCTACGAGCGTGACGTTCAACAGCAGCTCCGGTCAGGCCGTGGTCAACTTCGACCAGCGGGTCGCGGCTAACGCCGCCGGCCAGCCGGTACGACCGGACGGCACGACGCCGACCCTGTTGACCGATTGGCGACTGTTGGACAGCCTTGGCAATTTCATTGCCACTCCAACGACAGCCACGGTGGAGCCACTGGGGCCGTACCTCTCAGACGTCAGGCTGACGTTCTCAACGCCCACGTTGCTGGGCGCCGCCAAGTCGCTGATGGTCTGCGGCAACAACTCGTCCTCGGGTACGGATCCGTACGCGGGAACGAACGGCACCAGCCCGGCGTTCTGCCCCACAGTCAACGAGTCCGCTACGTACACGTTCGGGACACCGCACGCTGCAGGTGCACCCGGTATGAACCCGGCGGGCAACGTCCAGCAGATCCTCGCTCCGGCAGCAAGTGGAGCGAGCGTTCGCGCCGGTCGGACCCACGTGACGCTGCGTCGCGTTCGCATCACCAACGCGGACCACAAGAAGGCCGTGACCCGCAAGCATCACCGCAGCAAGCATCACCGCTAGGAACTAGCTCTCTCGCGCTGCTCGCCTCCGGGCGGGCAGCGCCCGAGCCAGTCAGCAGCAACACTGTCGCCGCGGGCACTGCTCGCGGCGACAGTCGTTTAACGACGCGGGGCAGGGTTCACGACCGGTGACGCGAATTCACATGCCGTGAGCAAGGTACGGCGTATTCGTCTCGTGTCTGCACGGCTGAAGCGGGTTGGTGCTCAGCTGCTGCGATGGCTGTTCGAGTTGGCCCCGGACCCGACCCCGGCCTATCGAGGGCACAGTCGGCATTCAGCGCATCTCCGGGAGCGGTAACCGGCCGAGGAAGCCAACGAGCTGTTGACGCCGATTTGAATACTGGGCCCTGCGCCGGTTGAAACTAGGCCGCTCGGCGCGGCGGCCGTCGTGTCTGGCCCGGCCTAACCGCGGTTCGCCCGCCGCCGCGTCGAGGTCCGTGTCTGGCAGACCCACGTGCCTGCCGCGGTGCTCGACACGGCCAGCTGGCGTGCCTTCATCGTCGCGTGTTCACTGGCGGGCTGACGTTCACCGACCCGACCCATCAGACCGAGCTCGACCGCCAGCGCGTCCGGCCTCGGCAGCGACACAACGTCGATGTCGAGATCCAACTCCCCCGTGCGCAATGATCCCGACGATGGCGGACATCGAAAAGGCACGTCGCCTTCTCGCGCTTGGAGCTCTTCTGCGGCTCGCAGTTGGCGCTGGATACCTGTTCGTGCCCGAGCGGATGGCCGGCCGGCTTGCCCCAGACATCCGTGGACACGCGGACGGGCGCATGAGTACACGGGGTTTCGGCGCCCTTCACTGCGGCGTGGCGCTCGCGACCCTGCGCGGCGCGATCCGCGGAAACGGGTGCCAGGACGTCGCCTTACTCAACCTCGCTTGCGCGATCGGCGACACCACCGCGACGTTGCTGGAACGACGCGACCGTGGCCGATGGGACCGCGCCGTTCTCGGCAGCGTCCCAATCGACATCCTCGACGTCGCGTGGTGGCTCAACGCATCGCGTCTCGCTGCATAGCCTCGCCGCCACCGTCACGAACCCACTCGGCTGAATCCGACCCCCGCTTCGAGGCGCTCGAGCGCGGCACCGCCCCATCTCACTGAACCTCGCACGGCTCTCCAACGATCCCACCCCGCTGGTCCCACTGGGTGTAAGGTCGCGCCATGACCGGCGGACGCGATGAAGAGGGCTCGAAGCCGACGTTGTGGCAGCGCATCGCTGTCCGGAGGCTGCGCCGAGCGGCGGGCCGCAAGACCGGCGAGCCGCTGGCACCTGAGGACTGGGAGGTCGCCTGGCGGCTTCACGAGCAGGGCCTGGGTGGAGCGATCGGCGCGGTCTTCAGGGCGCTTCCGAGCAGCCCGCGCTGCGGGATCTGTGGGGCCCCGTTTGCCGGGGCGGGTCGCTGGATCGTCGGGCCCCTGGGCTACCGCCCGTCGCGCAAGAACCCGACTGTGTGTGGGACGTGCGTCGAACATTCGCCGCCCGGAGGGATGACGCAGCACATCGGGGTGATGTTTGCCGACCTGCGCGGGTTTACGGCTCGCTTCGATGGGGTCGACCCCCAGGAGGCTTCTTTGCTACTGCGGCGCTTTTATCGCTGCGCCGAGGACGTCCTGTTTCCGGACGCGGTGATCGACAAGCTGATCGGCGATGAGGTGATGGCGCTCTACCTGCCGGATCTCAAGCCCAAAATGACCCGCGAGGAAGTCCCGGCGCGAATGCTTGAGCACGCGCGCGCGCTGCTCCGCAGCGTGGGCTACGGGTCAGGGTCAGCGCCATTCGTGGAGATGGGTATCGGGATCGATGTCGGCGAAGCATTCGTGGGCAATATCGGCCAACGTGCGCTGTACGACTTCACGGCGGTTGGCGACGTCGTCAACACTGCCTCGCGTCTTCAGGGGGAGGCGGGCGGGGGCGAGGTTGTGCTATCCGACCGAGTAGCAGACGCGCTCGGAGACGTGGGCGGGACCCGCGTCGAGCTGCAGCTCAAGGGCAAGCACGAGCCCCAAACCGCGTACCGCATAGCGTTTTAGAGCACCACGGTCCGGCGAGGAGTGGTGAGGGCCGGCGCCGCGAGAGCGCCGGCCCTCATCCGCCTACTTCGTCAGCTTGAACCCGTTGGACTTCTTCACCGTCGTGCTGCCGGCCTTGGTGCTGGTGGCGAGCGTCGCACTCACCGACTTCTGCTTGCTGAGCGCCTTGGCGACGTTCTTGCTGAAGCGGATAGTGAGGCTGCCGTTGCCCGCGTTGCGCAGCGTGGTCGACCCCCTGGCGATTGTCACGGTCTTCGGATGACCATGCCTGGGCGCCAGCTTGAGCGCCTTGGCCGTGCCGAAGGAGACGGTGATCGAACCGCTCACCTTGCAGGCGGCAGAGCAATTGACCGAGATCTTCAACCCGGACTTCCCGGTGACCGTGCTGATCTTGTATTTCCTGCTCACGGACACCTTCACCTGCAGCTTCGGGGGTGGTGGAGGCGCAACCGCGGGACCGCCGAAGCGCCCGACGAAGCCCAGCGTGGCCGAGAACGGAGCGGTGGCGAAGCCGCCAACGACGAAGTTGCCGCCGGGGGCTACGGCGATGCTGGTGGCCTGGATGCTGGATCCGGTCACCGCGCCGAGCAACAGGCCGCCGCTCCCGAAGCCGGTGTCGAGATGACCGCTGCTGTTCAGACCCCAGAGGGCGAAGCGCTTACGACCGAACTGGTCGAAGTAGCCGGCCAGGGCCACCTCGCCGCCCGATACCGCCACAGCGCTCGCGCCGGGCGGGGGCGGCGTTCCCGAACAAGAGCCGCAGGAGGCACCGCCCGCGGCTGCCACCAGCCTGGTGATGCCTCCCGAGCCGAAGCTGCCGTCGAGTGCGCCGGCGGAAGTGAGCCGCACCGCGAGGGCGGTGGCCCCGAGGGCGCCATCGGTCGCTGCGCCGCCGATCACCACCTTGCCGTCAGGCTGGAGCGCCACGCCGTAACCGGAGGAGAACCCTCCCCCATTGCCGGCGAGCTGCTGCACAAACGCGCCGTGAGCAAAGCTAGCGTCGACACTGCCGTTGGTGTTCAGCCGACCGGCGATGACATTGACAGTCTGGAGGTTCGCTCGGTTGGACCCCGTGAACACGATCTTGCCGTCGGACTGGATCGCGAGGCTGTTGGCCTCGGAGTACCGCCCGAAGTCGATCAGCTCCACGCCTCCCGAACCGAATGCACCGTCAAGGTGTCCACTTGAGGAGAAGCGCGCGAAGGCGGTGCGGGGGAATCCATCGCTGCCGGTGACCTGACCGCCGAGCACGACCTTGCCATCGGCCTGGATCCCAAGCGCGAACGCTTCGCCCAGCTGCAGCGAAGCCCCCAGCGCCGTTGCCACGCCGCCGGATCCGAACGATCCATCGGCCGAGCCGTTGGAGTTGAAACGCTCGGCCAGCATTGACACGGGTGTCGCTCCGGTGGTGTCGGTCACTGCCCCGGCGACGACGATCTTCCCGTCAGATTGGATCGCCACCGCTCGGCCCACGGTATTTGCCGCGCCTAGCGCGTGACCGCCGTTGAAGCTGGAATCGACGCTCCCGTTGGTGTTGAGACGCTCGATGAGCAGGTGCACCGGGGTCGCACCGTCATCACCCGCGAGGATCACCTTGCCGTCGCTCTGAACGGCCACGGCCCGCACGTGCGCGCCAGGCACGCTCGCGAAGCCGGCGGAGCCAAAGCTCGGATCAGGCTGGCCCTTGGCCACCGCGGCCGCCGACGCTACGCCGATCGATCCAAATGCGGCGGTGGCCGCGCACGTCGCAAGTACCAGACGAACAGTTGAACGAACGATCAAGCGATCCTCCTCCTAGGCCGAGCTCAAGCTGGATGACGGGAACACACTGAACGATGGAACCCGCAGGTACCCCCGGAGTCGCGGAGTTTACCTGAGTTTGCGCAGTCCGCTACACATCTAAACGCTCCTGAGGCCCGAATTTACCTCCTTGCTGCGCCGGGCGGTTAGGGCTCTGCTACGGTGCCGACGATGCACGGACGATGGTGGAGGGCAGTCGTCCCGGCGCTTTCCGTCGTCGGGTTGCTAGGGGCACCGGTGCCGAGCGCTGGGGCCGCTGGAACCCTTGATCCGAGCTTTGGCTCCGGAGGCATCGTCCAGCTCGGATCCCAGGCATTCGGCGACGCCGTCGCCTCAGACGGCTCGATCTTCGCCACCGGCACCGCCGGGGGTGCGATCTCCCTCACCCATCTCTCCGCCTCCGGAGCGGTCTTGGCGTCATCGGGCGGCCCGGCGGGAACCGGCCACTCGGTCGCCGTCCAGTCCGACGGCAAGGTCGTGGTCGCTGGCACCGGCGCCGGCATGGTCGTCGCCCGGTTCAACGCCAATGGGTCGCCGGACGCGAGCTTCGGTGGTGGGACCGGTTCGGTCACCGTTCCGGGTACCGGCGGCGGACAGGGCAACGCGGTCGGGGTCACCTCCAACGGGAAGATTGTGGTCGCGGGCTCTGTCGTCAGTCCATCCCCCGAGCTGCTTCCGCGGATTGCCGTCGCACGGCTGAACGCCAACGGTTCGCTCGACTCAAGCTTCGGTTCCGGCGGCCTCACCTCGATCAACCTCACCGGGGGTACGCCCACGCTCCAGTACGCGGAGGGTCTGACGATCCAGGCGGATGGCAAGGTGGTAATCGTCGGGAATCTCCGGCCTGGATTCCAGGTCACCAACGGCTTTATCGCCCGGCTCACGAGCAGCGGGGCATTCGACGGGAGCTTTGGCGGCGGGAGCAATCCCAACTTCCCGTGCGGTCCCGGCTACTGCTTCTACTACCACCCGCTCGGCGGAGGTTTCGCCTCGCTCAATGCCGTGACCCTGCAGAACGACGGCAAGATCGTCGCCGCCGGGGTTGACGTCTCCGGGCAGAGCATTCCCGGCGAGGCGGCATGCACCACGGCCGATTGTCCGCACGCGGTTGTCGTCCGGCTGAGTTCCGGCGGGGCTCCGGATGCGAGCTTCGGCGCCGGAGGCTTCGCCTACGCTCCCGCCGGCCGAAGTACGAGCACGGGCAATCCCATCGGCGCTTACGGAGTGGTGTTCGCCGGCAAGGGCGACATCATCGCCGCGGGCGACTTCGAGGACAGCGGGGTCGCTTCGACCGCCCTGTGGGCTTTCACCTCAGCGGGTTCGCTCGATCCGGCCTTCGGAGCGGGTGGTACCACGATCACGACGATGCCCGGAACCCCGTCGCATGACCGCGCGCTGGCCATAACGGCGGACGGCAGCCTGATCGCAGCCGGATGCTCAGCCAGGACGTGTGACTCAGGCACCGGCGGAGGAGGCTTCGTCGCGCGTTACACCGGCTTCGGACCCGCGCCCGCCGGCGGCGGCGGCGGCGGCGGTGGTGGCGGCGGTGGCGGCGGCGCGGTGGCGCCCGCGGCGAGCACCGGTGGCGCCACCTCGATCGGACCTCGCTCAGCCACACTGAATGCAACGCTCAATCCGAACGGAGCGGCGACCTCGTATTTCTTCCAGTTCGGTACCACGAGCGCGTATGGCCACAACACGGCAGGCGGGACCGTCGCCGCCGGGAGTACGAACGTGCGCGTGGCCCAGTCGATCGGCGGCTTGTCGTCCGGAGCCACCTATCACTACCGCGTCGTGGCAGCCAATGCCGGCGGTGTCAGCTACGGCGCTGACAGAACATTCAAGCCGGCGTTCTACATCTCGACCCCCTCGGTCTCCGGGGCGAGGACGATCAAGACGGTTCTGGCCGGGCTCCAGGTTGGTGTGCACTGCAACGACAAGTGCGCGATCAAGGGCTACCTCAACGTGTCCTCCCGAACCGCTCGCACGCTCGGACTCAAGAAGGGGTCGCTCAGCATCGCCTACGGGCTCGGGCTCGCTCCGCGGAGCCGGCACAAAAAACTTCCGCCTGCGGCTGGTGAAGGGCATCAGTTCCCGGGTTTCCCGGCTGAGCTCGCTGTCGGCCACGCTTCGCGTCGTGGTTTCCGCTCCGTCGCGCCGGGGCAACCTGGTCGCGACCAAGAATCTCTCCTTCAAGCCGTAACCGCTCGCCTGATGCCTACGGCCGAAGGATTGCCGTACGGCTAGCCGCGTTTCGCAACCTTGCGCCGTCCGACTTGTTTACAGACAGACATGCCCTCGTTTCTGCTCCAGCTCTCAGTTAGTCGCTTGCGCTTCGTGCCCGCACGCCGACTCCTTCGGGCCCTCTGCGTGATTGTGTCCGTCGCCTCCGCTCTTCCTAGCGCCGCCGCGGCATCGCTGACGGTCAGAGCCGTCGGACGTCCCCCGGTCCGCGCCTCGGTGGCGGCGGCGACAGTTTCCAACGGCCTGACGCCAGCCAACCTGCGCACGGCATATTCGCTGCCCAAGAGTGGTCCGTCCAAGGAGCTGATCGCCGTGGTGGTGCCCTACGACTACCCCCAGGTGGCGACTGATCTGGCGACGTACAGCTCGGAGTTCGGCCTCGCGCCGTGCACGAACAAGACCGGCTGCGTGCGCAAGCTCAACCAGAGCGGACATCCCTCACCCCTTCCCGGTCCGGATCCAACCGGCGGCACGTGGAACACAGAGGCCGCCCTCAGCTCGCAGGTGATCCACGCCGTCTGCCCGAAGTGCTCGATCTTGCTCGTCGAGGCGAACTCCACGAGCAAGGTCGACCTGTCGGCCGCGGTCTATGCGGCCGCTCAAGCCGGCGCCAAGGTGATCGACACCACCTTCGTCCCGCCTGAGGACTCGGGCGACCTGCAGTACGCGAGCGAGTACGACAATCCTCATGCCATCGTGGTCTCGGCCACAGGTGACGGCGGCTGGACTGGAGGCGGAACCTTCCCCTCCTCGCTGCCGACGGTCATTGCCGTGGGAGGAACCCACCTGAGCCTCAACTCACATGGCGCCTACAAGAGCGAGACGGTCTGGAATACCGCCAACGGCGCGACGACGAGCGCCTGTAGCCAGTATTTCTCAGCCGCCGCGTGGCAGAGCGCGTTGGCCAAGTCGACCGGTTGCGGCACGATGCGCACGACCGCCGACATCGCCGCCGTCGCCGATCCTGGGGCGGTCGTTCACATCGCCAAGTCCGGCAATTCCGGAGGACCCTGGTTTGAGGTGGGCGGCACGAGCCTCTCGGCTCCTGTCATCGCCGGGATGGTGGGTCTCGCAGGGGGTGGAGGCGCAGGCCGGTCGGCTGCGCAGCAGCTATATGACCGCGCGCGGCTGGCGCACGGCGTGTTTCATGACATCACCTCGGGAGACAACGCCTCGCTCTGCGACGCGGCGATCTGCTCGGCCCGCAAGGGCTTTGATGGGCCGACGGGGTTGGGTAGTCCCCACGGGCTTGGTGCCTTCACGCCGCAGCCGCAGATCCTCGACGTTCACCATCCCAGGATCACCGCCACGGTGTCACGTTCCCGGCTTCACGTCGACAGGCACGGACGCGCCCGCGTCCGCCTCAGCAATCGCAACCCTTTCCCGGTCGGCGCCGGGGTCAGCTTGAGCTCGCAGAAGCGCTTGCGGGTCAATGGGAAATCGCAGACCGTTACGTTCGCCACGGGTCAGATTTCCCTCCGGCGCAGTTCTACCCGAATACTGACGTTGCAGGCGCGGCCACAGTACCGCTCACTGCTGGCAGCCCTCCGTTCGGTGCCCGTAAAGCTCACGCTGCGGCTGAGCGATCCGGCGTACCAATCGGTCACCGTGACGCAGCGCCTGACCCTGCTGGCGCCGTAGCAGCTGGTGGCGCCGTAGCGCTCCAAGCGCTTCCCGGCCACTCGCGCGCAGCTCGTCACGCGTCGTAGCCGACGAACACCACCTGGGCCTCTGCGCCCACCTTGATGGCGATACGCTGCGCCGGCGAGGGCAGCACGACCGGCGTGAACGTGGTCTCACCGGCCGGAGCGCGAACGAGAAGCGCGATCCGCTCCTCGGCCCCCTCTACATGGATGTCCAGCGGCAGCCGGTCTTCGCGGGTTCTGGTCCCCAGCACCAGTCGCTCGCTCGGAACCGGTAGATCAACCTCCAGGGTCGCGCTGGGCCCGCCCAGGTGAAGGTCCTCCTCACGAGTCCAGCCAACCTCGCGGCTCTGGACTGTCTCGGCTGACCAAGGCCGGAGGAACTGCGGCCGTGTCGTCAGCGGCGCGGGCGAAAGGATCAGATCCAGCCAATAGCGGGACCAAACCGGGGCGAGGTCAGGCCGCCAGCGATCCAGGTAGCGCGCCAGGATCACCTCGTCTGGATGAGCGGGTCGCTCGCCAAACAGCTGTAGATCGTAGTTGGAGGCCATCACGTGTTTCGAGAGATCGTCGAAGACGAGCTCAAACTCATGGAAGCTGACGCCGCGGCCCCACCGCGCCACCGCCTCGATGGCCTGCTCCGGGCCGCCGGCGGCAGCCTCGTTCATGGCGGCAACAAAGTCGGCGCGCTGCGAGCGGACGAAATACTGTGCGGCAAGCTCGTCCGGCAGCAGGTGAAAGAAGGGCATCTGCGCGGTGTGGTGGTCGAAGTAGATGAGCCGGTTGGGGGTTTCGCAGACCACGATCGCGCCATCCGGTTTCACGCATTCGCGCGCCAGGCGAAGCACCGCCAAACGCTCGTCGATGGTCAGGTGCTCGAGCACCGCGTAAAGCAGAAACACGTCGATCGTTCCGCTTCGAGCGGATACAGCCTCGCGAATCTCGTCGACCGGATGAAGCTCGAGCTCCACGTTCTTCAGCTTTCGCTGGCGGACCCGCTGCTCGGCCTCGGTGATAGCCGCCGCATCGATGTCGACGCCGATGACTCGCCCGGTGCGCTCGGCAAACGCGCAGCTGACGGCGGCGTTGCCGCACCCGTACTCGAGCACTGTCTTGCCCCGCAGCGGTACGGTCTGCTCGATCCATGGGATCAGCACCTCCCCGGCCCGGCGGCGCCGATGTTCCCAACTGTTCGGATCCGGGCCGTCAGCCAGCACTCTGGGCGAAGTGCCGGTCACCTCCTCCCGGCGAACATCGCCGGTCGGCGCCGGGGGCAGTCCGCGCGCCTGTGTGAGCTGGCGCTGTAGCTCACGGATTGACATTTCTGCCTCGTTGTAGAGGCCCTGCCAACCCGCGACCGCCGTCTCCAGGTCTTGTACCTTGGCCACGGCTGAGGCGGCGGCTGACCGGCCCTTACCCAGATATCCCCTGGCCAGTCTCGCGTTCTCGCGCCGCAGCGCGGCGAAACCGTGCTTAATACCTTCCGCCCAGCGGTTGTTGAGCGGCGAGGTGTTGAGCTGAATCCTCCCGCGATGCGTGTTCTGCACCTCCTCAGCGGGGAAGTTCACACAGAACAGGAAGTGGTTTGCGTATTGCACCTCCGCCCTCCCCTCAAGTGAGAGCGATACATCCACATCGGCCTCGGAGGCACCGGGCGGACATATCAGCGAGCCTTCGGCCAAGAACTGAGGCACCATCACAGTCCCCGGGAACCGCGCGAAGGCGGCCATCGCCTCCTCATAGCCGAACTCGGTGACGTGGAACGGGTTCAGCTCCCGGAACATCTTGCCGTTCGGCACCGAGGCAATCAGCTGATGGCCCGCGGCTGCGTACTCACGAAGTGACTCCAGCGCCTGATCGAGCCGGTGGAGATGCTCCAGGCCCTCAAAGCACACCACGACGTCGAAGCGGGTGGTGAGTCCGTCGCGAAGAAATGCCACGGCGTCAGCGAGCTCAAAGCTGGCGTTGGCAAGCTCGCTGCCAATCGTTGCGCGGGCGGTGTCGATCGTGGCGGCGTCGTTATCTACACCCACGACTTCAAGCGCCCGCTCGGCGAGGATCGCTGTGCCGTAGCCGCTGCCGCAACAGAGATCCAGAACGCGACGGCCCGCGCACAGCGCGGCAGCAAACCCGTAGCGCTGGCGGTGCTCGCAAGCCAGCATCGTGTCTGCCTGGGCAGCTTCGAGCGTCAGGCGTTCGATGATGTCCATTGGGTTTCATTCTCGCGGATCAGCGCGTCGATCTCACTCAGCAGCCGGTCGCGATTGGGCTGAGCGATCTGGGCCTGCATCGAGTCCGCACGCACCCGGTATCGCAGCAGCCGTTCCGGGATCACCACACCGAAGTGGCCGGCGCGCTGCAACCGCCGATACAAATGCCAATCCTCGAAACTCGTCAGCTCCTCGCTGTAGCGAAACCCGCCATCAAACAGCGACCGGCGCAGCAACGCCGCCGCGTCACCCGCGACGTTCTGCTCAGCGTTCAACGCCGCGTGATTACCGAGCGGCTGATAGCCCACCTCCGGCCCCTCCCGCAACGTCCCATCAGTATCCATATACCGCGACCAGGAAGTCACATACGCCACCTCAGGCTGGGACTCCAGAACCTCCACGCACCGCGCCACAAACTCAGGCTCAGCGACGTTGTCAGCGTCCAGCGGAAAGAAATACCGCCCCCGGCTCTGCGAGATCCCAAAGTTCCGCGCCGCTCCCAACCCAGCATTGATCTGCGAGACCACCACCACCGGCAACCGACCCGCAATCTCGGCCACGACCCAATCCTCATCCTCAAAAGACCCGTCATTGACCAGCACGATCTCCAGCCGCGGATAGCTCTGAGACACCAACGACGCCACCGCCTCACCCACAAACCGAGACGCCCGAAAGTACGGAACGATCGCCGAAACCAACGGCAACTCGCGCCTGGAACCACGCCGCTGCACCGACCGCTCAAGCTCGACGCCCATCAACGCCTCATAACCATCCAGAATCTCCCGCTCATCACTCAACGCGCGCGCATGATCACGCGGCACCCCCTCAGCCACCAACTCCCGCGCCTGCGCACCACACTCGAGCAGCTCCTCAAACGCCTCCCCCAGCGCCACCGAATCCGTTCCCTTCGCCAACCACCCACTCACCCCCGGACGCACCAACTCCACCAGCCCCCCCACCGGAGTGCCCAACACCGGCCGATTCAGATGCAACGCCTCCAACGCCGCATACGGCCAACACTCCCACAACGACGGAACCACCACCACATCGTGCTCACCAATCAACCCCGCCAACGCCCCCCGCGACAACGCCCCACCCACCACAAACCGCTCATCATCACCAACCGCAAGCAACAACTGCTCCCGCACCGACACCCCCAACGGCCCCGTCAACGTATCCCCACCCACCAACGTCAACCGAAAATCATCACGATCGGACCCACACGCACCCCAAACCAGATTCTGCACCCCCTTACGCCGCTCAAACCGACCCGCATACAACACCCGCAAAACGCCCGCGTTACCAGGATCCGCTGCACAAGGGGATGACCCGGCGTAGGGATAGCGGATCCGCATCGCGCGGGCTAGACGGTGGCTTCCGTAGAACCGCTCGTAGGTCCCGAGGACATCGCCGCCCTGCCAGATCAACCGATCCGCGTGCGCCAGCGCGAACCGCTCCATCGCGAACCTCGCCTTCCACGAGGACCCGCGGCGCACGCTGCCGTTGAGGATCTGACAAATCTCGTCGGTGGTGTGAATGCGTACGACAATTCGCGTGCGTGCAAGAAACGGGTCTCGGGCCTGTGCGGCCTGCACTGTGACGAACCCCTCCCCTAAATAATCGGGAAACTCGATCAGGTCCGGCGGCGCATCGCCGTACACCTCCCGCAAGCACTCAAACACACGGGCGGAGTAACACTGCATCAGATCAACCCACCCAGCGTCCTCCGCACTCGGCTCCGGCACGAACACAAACCGCACCCCCGCCGGCAACCGCACATCCCCCTCGCGAAGCAACTCCTCATAGCGCCCCCGCAACGCCGAGGTCGTGAACACCATCACCTCAGCCACCCGCGCCAACAACGACGCTGCAGCGCTCACAAACTGACCAATACCACCGCTCCCAAGCGGAAACACCTCACGAGACACCAACGCAACACGCACTGAGTTATCCGCTCCCAGGACTTGTCACGTTCGGAGATGTCCATTGGGTTTCATTCTCGCGGATCAGCGCGTCGATCTCACTCAGCAGCCGGTCGCGATTGGGCTGAGCGATCTGGGCCTGCATCGAGTCCGCACGCACCCGGTATCGCAGCAGCCGTTCCGGGATCACCACACCGAAGTGGCCGGCGCGCTGCAACCGCCGATACAAATGCCAATCCTCGAAACTCGTCAGCTCCTCGCTGTAGCGAAACCCGCCATCAAACAGCGACCGGCGCAGCAACGCCGCCGCGTCACCCGCGACGTTCTGCTCAGCGTTCAACGCCGCGTGATTACCGAGCGGCTGATAGCCCACCTCCGGCCCCTCCCGCAACGTCCCATCAGTATCCATATACCGCGACCAGGAAGTCACATACGCCACCTCAGGCTGGGACTCCAGAACCTCCACGCACCGCGCCACAAACTCAGGCTCAGCGACGTTGTCAGCGTCCAGCGGAAAGAAATACCGCCCCCGGCTCTGCGAGATCCCAAAGTTCCGCGCCGCTCCCAACCCAGCATTGATCTGCGAGACCACCACCACCGGCAACCGACCCGCAATCTCGGCCACGACCCAATCCTCATCCTCAAAAGACCCGTCATTGACCAGCACGATCTCCAGCCGCGGATAGCTCTGAGACACCAACGACGCCACCGCCTCACCCACAAACCGAGACGCCCGAAAGTACGGAACGATCGCCGAAACCAACGGCAACTCGCGCCTGGAACCACGCCGCTGCACCGACCGCTCAAGCTCGACGCCCATCAACGCCTCATAACCATCCAGAATCTCCCGCTCATCACTCAACGCGCGCGCATGATCACGCGGCACCCCCTCAGCCACCAACTCCCGCGCCTGCGCACCACACTCGAGCAGCTCCTCAAACGCCTCCCCCAGCGCCACCGAATCCGTTCCCTTCGCCAACCACCCACTCACCCCCGGACGCACCAACTCCACCAGCCCCCCCACCGGAGTGCCCAACACCGGCCGATTCAGATGCAACGCCTCCAACGCCGCATACGGCCAACACTCCCACAACGACGGAACCACCACCACATCGTGCTCACCAATCAACCCCGCCAACGCCCCCCGCGACAACGCCCCACCCACCACAAACCGCTCATCATCACCAACCGCAAGCAACAACTGCTCCCGCACCGACACCCCCAACGGCCCCGTCAACGTATCCCCACCCACCAACGTCAACCGAAAATCATCACGATCGGACCCACACGCACCCCAAACCAGATTCTGCACCCCCTTACGCCGCTCAAACCGACCCGCATACAACACCCGCAAAACGCCGGTGGCAGCTCCACGGTCTGTGGCAGGGGGAGAATTGCTGGTGCCGCGCTCAACCGCTCCGCTCGGCTCCGCCCGCCGGGCACCCAGCGGCGGTTCACCCACCCCGTCCAAGAGCGGGGCCACGAAAGGGTGACGTATCCGGATTGCCGGTGCGAGGCGGTGCTTGCCGTAGAATCGCTCGTAGGTGCGTAGGACGTCGCCGCCTTGCCAGACCAGCCTGTCGGCATTGGCCAGCGCAAACCGCTCCATGGCAAACACCGCCTGCCAATTCGGATCGCTGCGAAGGTGACCATCGAGCACGTCCGTGATCTCCGCACTCGTGTGAACGCGTACCGCGATCCGGGTGCGCTTGAGGAACGGGTCCCGGGCCTGCGCGGCCTGTACGGTGACGAACCCTTCGGCCAGGAACTCAGGAAACTCGATCAAGTCCGGCGGCGCATCGCCATACACCTCCCGCAAGCAATCAAACACACGGGCGGAGTAACACTGCATCACGTCAACCCACCCCACCGCTTCCTCAACGGTCGGTTCCGGCACGAACACGAACCGCACCCCCGCCGGCAACCGCACATCCCCCTCGCGAAGCAACTCCTCATAGCGCCCCCGCAACGCCGAGGTCGTGAACACCATCACCTCAGCCACCCGCGCCAACAACGACGCTGCAGCGCTCACAAACTGACCAATACCACCGCTCCCAAGCGGAAACACCTCACGAGACACCAACGCAACACGCACTGAGTGGCCGACGCCTCCGAGCTAGCCCTTGTCGCGCCGGACGAGACGCTTGGCGCTTCGCAAGGGTGTTGTCAGCCTCCAGCTTGGCGAGCCAGTGACGTCGGCCAGCGTCCGCTCGGCGCGCTCGATTTGGTGGCGGGCGGCCGTGAGCTGCAGCTCCAACTCAGCTTCACGCGCACGGGCGATGGAAACCTCAGCGACTAGATCCGCGGCACGAATGCGCATCGCGTCAGCCTCGTCGAGCAGGCCCTCGGGGCCCGGTCGTACCTGCGAGCGAGCGAGCATCAGTTGTCGCTCCCGGGCCAGCAGCGCTGCCGCGGGGTGATAGCGCTGCTCGTAGACCGCTCCGTTCAGGTAGGCGGCACGCGAGGAATCGACGATCACCAGCCCTAACCCGAACCACAGCTCGTTGCGCAACTCGGGTTCGGCGAAGAGCCGGCCGGGAACCCAATCCAACTCGACGTGCGCCACCTTCGGCCACGCTTCGAAATGAACCCCGTCGAGACCACGACGAACACGCTCGTTTGCGGTGTCGTGGATGAGGATGACGCAGCTCGCGAGTGCACGCGAGTTGAGCAGGTCCTCAACGTCTTGGCGCACGCCCTCGGCGGAGTGATCCCCATCGACGATCACGAAATCGACGTTCCGGCCCTGCTCGGCCAATTCATCTAGGAACTGCGGCAGCAGCTCGTGTGAGTCGCCGGTGTGGAGGGTCACGTTGTCCGGGACGGAGAGGCTCGGCGGGCTGAGGTCAAATGAGTGCGCCTCGCCCGCATACGCGGCGATCCGCCGCAGGCAGGCGCCCTCCATCGAGCCGATCTCGATCGCTAGCTTTGGCCGCAGTTGCGAGAGCACCCCTTCGACTGCAGCCCGCTCTCCGAGCGACATCTGCCAAACCCGGTCATCAAACATGGCTAGCGACACGGCCGCGGATCATAGAGAGATCTATGGCCGATAATTGGGGCTGCGGTTGCTAGGGTCCAGCCCGTGCGCGGCATGGTGATCGGCGGCGTGCGGGGAGGGTGGTGGCGGCTGTGACGGTGCAGGCGGGCCCGCGGCTCACAGGAATTCTCCGTGATGCTCGGTGGCTGCGCGTTGCCCTCATGGTGGTCGTGGCCGTCAGCCTGGCCTTCCTGTTCGTCGTCCTGCGCAATGAGTCGTGGGTGGCCGACGACAATCTGTTTCTTGAGCTCGCCCGCCGCCAGGGCTTCAATCTCGACTGGCTGCTTTCGCTGAGGTTCCAGCACTGGGGGATCGCCTACAACCTCCTGTACACGCTCCTGCTTCATCTGTTTCCGCTGGATTACCGGTGGGCGCTGGTGCTGATGTTGCTGATGCTCGGAGCCAGCGCGTTCCTCCTGCAGCGGATCATCGCGCTCCTGTATGGAACACCTCGGCTTGGCCTACTCGTTGCCGGGTGGTTTGTTCTCTCACCCCTGTTCGTGCGGCCGCTGCAGTGGTTCGCGGCCGGCGGCCAGATCATTCCCGCAACCTTCTTCGACCTGCTCTGTCTGTACGGATGGCTTGTTTTCCGTGCCGAGGGCTCGCGACGTTGGTTGGTCGGCTCCTGGGCCGCGCTGGTCGCCGGGCTCCTGTTCTACGAGAAGCCCGCGTTCATGCCCGTGTACCTGGTGCTCATTCGCGTCCTCTTCATGGCCGAGCTCCGCCCCGCCGACCTCATGCGGAGCTTCTGGCGGGAGCGGGTCCAATGGGGCGTGTACATCGGGATCGCCGGGATTTGGCTCGTTGCCTACCTCTCCCGTCACCCTCATCTCGGTGCTGGCCCGGTGACGATCCCGCAGTACCTCAGCTACTTCCGCATCTTCTGGTTCAACACGCTGGTGCCCAGTGGGCTGGGCGTGTCTGTACCCGCTGGCCATCTGACGATGATGCAGACCCTGTTCGTCACGCTCGCGGAGATCTCGGTCCTCGTGGTGCTGGCCGTGTCGATCCGGAGAGCGCGCAGAGCATGGCGGGGTTGGGCTTTTCTCGTTGTCTGCGTGCTGATGATCGGCGTGCTCGTGGCTCATTCCCGCGTGGCACAGTTCGGGGTTCAGATCGCCAACGACACCCGCTACCAGTTCGAGCTCGCGTGGTTGGTGCCACTGGCTATCTGCTTTGCCTTCCGTCCTACGGCTCCGCTGCGGCTCCGCCGGCGAGTTGATCTGCGCGCTGCCGAACTTCCGCCGCTTCGGCTCGGCGCGCTGGCCGCGGTCTGCTTGCTCTCAGCTGCTTACCTCGTGGGATCGACGGCCACCGCCGAGAACTTCGTCGCCTCCTGGCCGGGAGAGGCCGCGCGCGCCTGGCAGGAGCACCTGCGCGCCGGGCTGCAGGCCTCCGAACACGCGGGGCGGAAACTGGTGATTGCGGACAACACAACGCCTGAGTTCATCGTCGCCAGCCCGTTCACTCCGTTCAACGTGCTCTCCCAGCAGATCCCCCTGTATGACGCACATGCTCAGGTCGACGGGCCGCTCACGGGTTCATTGGCACGCGTCGACCCGCAGGGGAACATCAGACCGGCGGCGTTCGGGCCCCCGATCGGGGACGGCTCAGTCCCTGCGTTGCTCGGAGCGGGCTCGCTCACGGCCCCGGGCAATGCAAAGCACGCTCCCGGGCTGGGAGTCTGCCTGGCGACGATCCGCCAGCCGATCTCGCTCGAGCGCCGGATGCCGGCACGGGCCCGGTCCGGTGCGGGACCGTATTACCTGCGCCTCGCCTATCGCGCCCGGCGACCCGTGACCGCGTCGGTGGCCGTCGATTACGGAGCCGGGTACAGGACCGATCCGCTGAAGGTACTGGCCCTCCCGCCGCAGGCGTCCGGCGCGATCTGGTGGCTGGGCGTCAGTTCACCTCGGCGCCTGGAGTTGGTGCTTACACGCGGTGGCGCGATCTGCGTATCCCGACTCGACGTGGTCGGATTGCTCGGCCACTCATAGCCCGCTCCCCCCGGATGCCGTGCGCAACGACGCGTTATCGTCTGCGGCGGCCAGCGATGACGGGCACATCATCAAACACACCAGCGCAAGGCATCAGCACTACTCCTCTGTCGCCGGATGACCTGCCGATCCCTCCGCGCGAGCTTGCGTCGAGAATCGGGGGAGCGTTCGAGGACTACCGCTCTATCGGCTGGATGCATCGCGCGTTCCTTGAGTCGATGCTGCCGAGTGACTGGTCGTTCGCGAACAAGACTGTGCTCGATTTCGGCTGCGGCACGGGTAGGACGCTGTCGGCTTTCGCCGCGGAGTCACGCGTTTCCAGGTTCGTCGGATGCGACATCCACGAGCCAAGCGTGGCTTGGGCCGCCGAGACGCTTTCACCGCCCTTCGAGTTCTTCGTCTGTCGTGAGGAGCCACCTCTGGCACAGCCCGACGCCCGGTTCGATCTCGTCTACGCCTTCTCGGTGTTCACGCATATCACAGACCAGTGGAGCGAATGGATTGCGGAGCTGCACCGTGTTCTGCGTCCAGGAGGGACTGCGGTCATCAGCGTCCTCGGACCGGCGATGGCCCCCCAGATCCTCGGCCGTGACTGGGACGATCGCATCGGGATGGCGGTGGTTGACCTCCATAAGGACTGGAGCGTCGGGGGCCCGAGCGTGCTGCTGTCCGAGTGGTGGATCCGCGAGCATTGGGGCCGGGCGTTCGAGATCATCAAGTTCCAGCCCTGCGACCCTGCGGCCGGCTCGGGCCACGATCTGGTGCTGATGTGCCGCCGTGACGCGCCGGTCACTCCTGACGACCTCGCGCGGCGAGATCCCACCGACGCCCGTGAGCAGGCGGCGGTCGATTGCAATCTCGAGCTCGTTCTTGACCAGCAAAAGGCTCTGGGCGACCAGTTGCGGGCCGGAACCGCGGAGAGCCCGGGGATCCAGCTCGGTCCGGCCAAGGCCGCGCCCGAGGAGACTGGCGTCGTCGGGGCGTTGCGACGCGCGGGCACTGCGGCCCGCGCGCGGCTTCCGCGCTGAGCGCGTCCTCCGCGCCCCCACCGGTTGCTACCGTCAAGGGCTATGAGCGCGACTCTGCGCGACGGACGCGAGGGCGGCGGTGCTTCCTCGCTCGCCTCGCCGCCGGCGCTTTCGGTTTCCCACCTCAGCAAGACCTTTCGCCTGCCTCGCGAGCAGTACCACACGCTGAAAGAGCGTGCGCTCCATCCATTTCGCACCACACGGATCGACGAGCTCCACGCGGTCGACGATGTCACGCTCGAAATCCCGGCCGGCGAGTTCCACGGCATCGTGGGCCGAAACGGCAGCGGAAAGAGCACGCTGCTCAAGTGCGTCGCCGGCATCTATCAACGCGACGGCGGGGAAATCATCGTCCGCGGCCGCCTGTCTCCGTTCATCGAGCTCGGCGTTGGTTTCAACCCTGATCTGACGGCGCGCGACAACATCATCATCAACGCGATCATGCTGGGCCTGAGCCGCAAAGAGGCCTTCGAGCGGTTTGACGAGATCGTCGCCTTTGCGGAGCTCGAGGAGTTCGTCGATCTCAAGCTCAAGAACTTCTCCTCCGGAATGCAGGTCCGGTTGGCGTTTGCCGTCGCCATCCAGGTCGACGCGGAGATCCTGCTCATCGACGAGGTGCTGGCCGTTGGCGATGCGGCGTTTCAGCGCAAGTGCTACGACGAATTCACCCGCCTGAAGGAGTCGGGTCGGACGATCATCTTCGTGACCCACGACATGGGCGCTGTGGAGCGTTTCTGCGACCGCGCGACGTTGCTCGAACGCGGCCGGTTGGTGGACACGGCCAACCCGGCCCTGATCGCGCAAAAGTACAACGAGCTGAACTTCCGCGCCGTGCGCCAGGAAGCCAAGGACACCAGTGGTCCGGAAGTCCTGCGCCGCAACCCGGTGGCCGAGGTGGTGAAGGCCGGCTTTGAGAGTCTGGCGGGTGATTCGATCGTCTACGCCAAACAGGGAGAACCGTGCACGGTCATAGTGCAAATCCGCTTCCACGCCGACGCGCTGGACCCGATGTTCGCCATTGCTCTGAGCAACGATCAAGGGCACATCTCGTTCGCGACGAGCTCAAATTTGGTCCACGGGCCGACCGGTGGGTTCAGGCCCGGCGACCACGCCGTGGTGCGCGTTCAATTCGAGAACTGGTTGGCTCCAGGGCGCTATCGCCTGGTTGCCGTCGTGACCGGTGATGGCTCAGCCGAGAACGCGTACGACCTACGCCAGGACATCAGCTCGCTCATCGTGTGGACGGATCGTTCCGGCGGGGGCGCGGCCGACCTCCCGCATACGTTCGAGATCGATCGCTCCTAATCCACCGGCTCCGTTCGGCGCTCGAGCTTCGTGCCGGTCTCGGGGGCACCCAGGGATGACGGGCGCCGGCCTCGTGTGACCAGCGATCCCTCGGCCACCTTGCGCCGCAGTCGATAGGCGGCACGGTACGTCAGCTTGATGGCGCCAAACACCGGCTTGCCGATCTCGGGCCGCATCGCCAGGGCCAGAAGTGGTCGCTCCATCTCTCCGGGCAGCGCGCCATCGGGCCCGACCAGTCGCAGCGCGTCGTCGCTGAGAGCTGGCTGCATCCGGCCGTGGCGGCGCTCGAGTTCGCTCGCAGGTGTAGCGGGGCGGTCGCAGGTTTCGTTATAGATCTCGAGCATCCGGGTCGCCGTCGCGTCCCACGTCAGCTTGGCCGCGGCTGTGCGTACCGCGTCGATATTCGCGGCGCGGGCGTCGGAATCCCGCATCAGCTCGATCGCACGGTCAGCGCTGAGAGCCGCATCCCACGGAACGATCCCTGCCGCCGAGTCCGGCAGAATCTCGCTCAGCGCCGTTCCCGGTGCCCACAGGCAGGGGACCTCGTGATCGGCCGCCTCGAACGGGATCAGTCCGAACCCTTCGTGCACCGTCGGATAGAGCACGAGCGATGCCCGACGCAACATCCAAACCTTCTCCGCCTCGCTGACGGCCGCGACGTCGAGCACCGCCTCTCCGATTCTCGGACGCAGCGTCATCAGCATGGCTTCGTCAGCTGTCGATGAGCCGCAGGTCACGTGCGGCCCCGCGAACACGAGATACCCTGGCCAGCTGTGCCGGCACTGAAGCTGCTCTAGGACACGCAAGGCGAAGAGCCGATTCTTGTGCCGAAAGTCGGTACCCAGGCACAGGATCACCTCGCCGTCGGCGGGGAGGTTGGCTGCGCGACGCGGACGGACAATCTTGCCCTCGACCGACGGCAGCACGTGATCACTGCCGAGGTGCACGACGCTGGCCCGGTTGGGCTCTACGAGATCCTCAGCCAGGGCATCGGCTCGCGCGTGGGCAGAGAAGAAGACCACTCGGTCGGCGACGGCGAGGGCGCTGCGCGTCATTTGGCGGTACCCGTCCCAGGCGTCGAATGACCGGAAGTAAGAGGGGTTGTGAAAGGCGATCAGGTCCTGCTGGGTGACGATGAATCGGTCGGCAAGGCGCCCGGCAAAGCTGAGATCCGCGTGGCTTTGAATCTGAAACGGCCGATGTAGCACGTCCGCCCTGCTGAGCCAGCCAGGGAGGGCGTCCCCGTCGCTCCTCGCCAGCCTAACCCCGGGCAGCGACGCGAGCATCTCGCGCGCGTAGCCACTCACCTGAAGGGGAACGATCGCGGTCAAGCGAGCCTCCCCGGTTCGCGCCAGGGCCGCGATCAGCTGCAGCACGTGCAGTTGCGTCCCGGTCATCGGGCCGGCAAGAATCCGCGCGTCGATCACGACGTGCAGGTCTTTCAGCGCCCGACCCGCCGCGCTCAGCGAGCGCGCCAGCGGACCCCCCGAGTCCTCCTCCAGGGCCTCGACGGCGCGGTGATAGTACGGATACCGGACTTCGATCATCGCCTCGTGCGCAGCCTGCACGGGCGAGGTCGTTCCGTTGGCCGAGAAGCTCCCGCCGCCGTGGTGGTACACCAGAACGTCGTCCGCGACGACGTGTGAGAGCCCGACGCTCAGACAGCGCTGGGAGAAGTCGACTTCCTCACCGTATCCGGGAGAAAAGGCCAGATCGAACGTGCCGACAAGCTCCAACCCCGTCCTGCGCACGTAGACGCAATGGCCGATGGCCGTTGGCAATCGCGGCCGAAGGTGCAGTGAATGCGCGCGGACCGCCGCGGCAGCATCGTCGAGGTTCCATTCAGCCGGCAGCTCTCGCCGAGGCATACCTCGCTCCGGCACAGACACCAAGGTCCCGTGATTGGTCAGCGCCGTAGCGGTCGCGACTCTGCTGTCGGAGTACGCCGCCTGCCGCAAACCGTCCAGCCAGCCCGCTGCCACGACGCAATCGGAGTTGAGGATGGCTACGTCGGCCGGCGCGGCGCTGAGGAACGCCGAGTTCACGTTCGCGGGAAAGCCGACATTCAATTCCTGGCGGGCGTAGTAAACCCGTTGCTCCCCCTCGGCCTGCTCGAGGGCCCGAACGTACTCCTGCGAGCGCAGGTCGGGACTGCAGTCATCGCAAATGAGGATCCGCGCATCGCCTGGCGTGTGCGCAAGCACGCTCCGTAGGCATCTCACAAAATGCTCGTGGGCGCCGTGAACCGGGATGCAGACCACCGTCTCGCCGCGCGTTGCCCCCAGCGGCTCTCCCGGCTGAATCCACCGAATATGCACCCGGCGATTATGGCGCGGCAGCGCCACTGCCCGGGTTCACGCTGTAGCTTGCTGGCGGATGGGCACCCCGGCCGCACCCGCTTATGGTCCGTCCGCGCTCGGTGGAGATGTTCGCCGTTTTGTCGAGCTGACCCTCACGCTGGCGCGCACAGAATTCAAGCTCCGCTACTTCGGCTCCGTGCTGGGCTACGTGTGGTCGTTGATGCGGCCGCTGCTGTTCTTCGGCGTGCTCTATGTCGTGTTCACAAAGATCTTCAAGTTCGGCAGCGGTGTTCCCCACTACGGCGTCTACCTGCTGACCGGGATTGTCCTCTGGACCTACCTCGCCGAGGCGACCGCAGGCTGTGTGCAGGCCCTTGTCGCGCGAGAAGCGCTGGTCCGCAAGGTCCGCTTCCCGCGCATGGTCATCCCGCTGTCAGTGTCGCTAACAGCGCTGTTCAACCTCGGGATGAACTTCATCGCTGTCCTCGTGTTCGCGTTGGCCAACGGAGTCTCGCCCACCTTCAGATGGCTGGAGCTGATTCCCATCATCGGGTGCTTCGTCGTGCTCGCGACCGGCCTGGGCATGCTCCTGTCGGCACTCTACGTTCGCTATCGCGACGTTCAGCCGATCTGGGAGGTAGCACTGCAGGCGTGGTTCTACTGCTCGCCGGTGATGTACGTGGCCAGCGGTTACGAATCTCGCCTCGGCTCAGGCGTGGAGAAGCTCGCGATGATCAACCCCGCTGCCACGCTGCTGACGCAGATGGGACATGCGTTCATCGCGCCACACGATCCGCGTCTCCCGTCCGCCGCGACGGCGGCTCACGGATTCGTCACGCCCGTCGCAGCGCTCGCGATCATCATCGGCATCTTCGCCCTTGGTTGGTGGTACTTCACGCGTGAGGCACCGCGTGTGGCGGAGAACCTCTAGTGACGACTTAGATCGTCGCCAGCAGACGACGCAGACCGGTCGTGAGGTCCACCTCCGCCCGCCATCCCAGCTCGCTGGCGGCGCGGCTCACATCCAGGCAGCTGCGACTCACCTCGCCGGGGCGCGCCGGCCGAAACTCTGGTTCCGGCACCGGACGACCCGCGACCTCGCGCAACGCGCCCAGCAGCTCCAGGACCGACGTCTCTCGTCCGTGACCGATGTTCACCGGGCCTGTCAACTCAGCATCGGCGGCGAGCAGGTTGGCGCGCACGACATCGCCGACCTCGACCCAATCACGGGTCTGGGTTCCGTCACCGAAGACCGTGAGCGGAGCGCCCTCAGCCACGCGGCCACAAAAGATGGCCACCACGCCAGCCTCGCCATGCACGTCCTGACGCGGCCCGTAGACGTTCCCATAGCGCAGCGATACGGTCGATAGCCCGTGCAGCCGGGTGTAGAGCGCGCAATAGCCCTCGGCGGCATGCTTACTCTGGCCGTAGGGAGCCAGCGAACGGATCTCGTGATCCTCAGGCGTCGGTAGGGTGCTGGCGTCCCCGTATAGACCCCCGCCGGTAGAGGTGTTGATCACCCTCCTGGCCCCGTTCAGACGAGCGTTCTCGAGCACGGCGATCGTCCCGAGCACATTGACGCTCGCATCATCGGCGGGCTCTTTCACGGAGTGGCGAACATCGATCTGCGCCGCAAGGTGGAACACGACTTCCGGACGACACTGCCTGAACACGTCGGCCACCGCCTCCGCGTCGCGCACGTCAACCTCATGTAGCGTTGCTCCAGCCGCAAGCGCGTTCTCGAGGTTCTCTCGCTTGCCCGTGCGGAGGCTGTCGACGATCGTCACCCGCTCACCGCGGGCTAGTAATGCGTCGACGAGGTTCGATCCGATGAAGCCGGCGCCACCGGTGACAAGGCAATTCATGGCCGCGGAAGCTTAGTGGGCTCCGCCATGAAACCGCTCGCATCCGAGCCCGAACGTCACGAGCGTGAGCACAAGCCGGGCCCGCGCCGCTAAGCGGCGCGGGCCCGGCCAAAGGACGACCCTGGTAGGGCTGGGGGCCGTCCAGCTAGCCCGCGAGAAAGGGGGCGATGCTCGCGGGCAGGTTGACGTCCGTGTCGCACACAAGCATAGCGCTGGCACGCTAAAAGAAAACCAATTCGCACGCGAGAAGACGCTAAGTCCTCGCGCCAGAAAGCGGCTGATCAGGCACCTACAGCGTAACCCGCAGACCGGAAATACGTTGAGGCACGTAACGTTTCCCTTTCGACCGCTCTGGAAAGCAGACCTAGTGTTGATGCGCCCCGAGGGCTCACTCCATCCACATCCCAATCTCGTCGAGCAACCTCGCACCGTCGACGTGCTCGACGTGCCGCTCGCCCTGACCGACTATCCGCGGACGCTGAGGTGGATGGGCGAGGCGATCGAGCACCGCGCCCGCGGCTATGTCTGCGTGTGCAACGTCCACACGGTTATGGCCTCCCAAGAGGATCCCGAACTCCGCGACGCGCTGCTGGCGGCGTCGTTCAACGTGCCCGACGGCCAGCCGCTTGTGTGGGCTATCAACTCACTCGGCCACTCGCTGGCCGGGCGGGTGTACGGGCCGGAGCTGATGTCGCGCGCATGCACGCAGGCCGCGGAGAAGGGCCATCGCTTCTATCTCTATGGCGGTCGCAACCAGGGCGCTTTGGTGCAGCTGGCCCTCAACCTGCGCAAGCGTCACCCCGGCGTGCGGATCGTCGGCGGGTACTCGCCGCCGCACCGCCCGCTCGACGACGAGGAACGGGACGCGGTAGCGGAGGAGATCAACCGTTCCCGCGCGGACGTTGTCTGGGTCGGGATCGGCGTGCCCAAGCAGGAGAAGTGGATGGCGCAGATGCGACCCCAGCTTGACGTTCCGCTGCTCGTCGGTGTCGGGGCCGCCTTCGACTTCCATGCCGGACTCGTTCCCCAGGCTCCGAACTGGCTGCAGGAGGCAGGCTTGGAATGGGCCTACCGGCTCGCCCACGAACCGCGTCGGCTCTGGCGGCGATACCTCCGCTACAACCCGCGCTTTCTGAGCGCGTTCGCGCGCCAGCTCGCCGCCCACCGGCGTCAACCCTGAGCCTCAGCTTCCGGCGCCCAGCGCTCGGTGTACGGCCCTCCGCGACACAATCCACGTGTGCCCGACGAACTGACAGTGGCGGTGGTAATCCCGACCCGGGATCGCCCGGAGTACCTCGAGGTGACGCTTGCCTCAGTAGCACCGCAGGCCCGGGCCGCACGGGCTGAACTGCTCGTGGTCAGCGACGGACCAGACTCGGCTGCCGAAGCCGTGGCCCGCCGGCACGGCGCGGGATTCCTTTCGCTGCCGCAGCCGGCCGGCCTGAACGCGGCTCGCAATGCGGCGGCCGCGAGACTCGGGGGGCTGATCGTGTTCGTCGACGATGACGTGCAGGCTCCCCCCGGCTGGCTTGACGCGCTCTTGGAGGGCGTCCGCGCGGCGCCCGATCACGAGGCCTTCGGTGGACCGATCCGAGCCCAGCTGGAAGGCGGCGGCCCACACGTCTGCGGGCGCGAGCCGCCGCCGATCACGACGCTCGATCTGGGGCCTGAGGATCGGGACGTGCCGTTGGTCTGGGGCGCGAACATGGCCATCCGCGCCACGGCCTTCGCGCGGGTGGGCCGCTTCGATGAATCGATCTTCGTGCGAGGAGACGAGGAGGAGTGGCAGCGGCGCCTGACCGCCACCGGCGGTCGGATCCGGTACGTCGCCCGGGCGGGTCTGACGCACCGGCGCACCGCCTCGGACTCGACGGTCGGGAGCCTGTCCCGGGCGGCTTATGGACACGGGCGCGCCGCGCGGCGCTACGACGCGCGCAAGGGCTCGGCGCCGCCGGTGCGCGCGGAGCTGCGCACGCTGGCGGGCTGCGCCTGGCATGCGGTCAGGCGGAGGTGTGCGTTCGGGATTGTGTTCGGCGCCCACACTGCGGGGAGGCTCCGTGAGGCAGTGTCGAGCCGGACGCCGTGAGCGGGCCCGAGCCAGCCGCAACCGACTTCATGTCCGGGACCCACGGCCAGGTCACGGGCCCACGGCTGAGCACCTCGGCAATCCTCGCCGATGCGCTTGATGACGCGGTCGCTCATGCTCGGCTTCAGGGCATGCGGCTGCGGCGGGCGTCATCGACGCTGCCTCGGCGCAACGTGCTCGTCCTGGCCACCGAACGCAACGACGTTCCCAATCTGCTGCCGGCGGCGCGCGTCGAGCTGCACCGCTCCCGCCACGAGGTCCATTTCGTCAGCGTGGCCGCCGGTGATCGCGGCAAGTTCGAAAACCTCAACGCCATGCTGGCCGATCACCCGCCGAGCGGGTTCGACTGGCTCGTGGTCATCGATGACGACGTCGCTCTGCCCCGCGCTTTCCTGGACAACTTCCTGTTTCTCGCCGAGCGGTTCGATCTACAGCTAGCTCAGCCCGCCCACCGCCACCGGTCCCACGCCGCTTGGGAGATCACTCGCCGTCGTCGCGGCATCGTCCTGCGAGAGACGGCGTTCGTCGAGGTCGGGCCCGTGTTCGCGTTCCGGGCCCCCGTGTTTGCCCAGCTGCTGCCGTTCCCGGCGCTGCGCGTGGGTTGGGGTCTTGATGTGCACTGGTCGGCGATCGCCCGGGAACACGGCTGGCCGATCGGCGTCGTCGATGCCACCCCCATCCGCCACGGTCTGCGACCGATCGCCTCCTCATACGGGCGCGACGCGGCAATTGCGGAGGCACGCCGCTTTCTCGCCGGCCGCCCATACACCAAGGCAGCCGACGCGCAGCGGACCCTGGCGGCCCACCGCAGCTGGCGATCGCCGTGAAGGTCCTCGTTCTGGCCGAGTATTACCCGCGGGCCGGCGACCCGGCGCGAGGTGTCTGGGCCCACTTACAGGCGCTCGCGGCCCGGGATGCGGGAGCGCAAGTGCGCGTGCTCGTCCTGCATCGCCCGATCCCTCCGCTGTCCGCGCTGCGAGAGCGTGACCTCGCGACGGCGTGGCAGGCGGTCCGCCAGCCCGGGGCGTCCGAGCTCGACGGACTCCAGCTCGACTACGTGCGCTACCTCTCCCCGCCCCGCCCGTGGAGCTACGACGTGTGGGGGGCCTGGGCGGCACCGGCGCTCGCCCATGCGTTGAGGCGCGTCCGTAGAACCTTCAGCGAGGATCTGATTCACGCCCATTACGCCGTGCCCGCGGGCGACGCCGTGCGCCGCGCCGCGCCCAACACTCCCCTGCTGGTCTCGGTGCACGGCCACGATGTCTACGGCGACTCGGCGCGAGCACGCAACGTCCAGGCCACGCTCGCGCATGCCGACCTCGTCCTGGCCAACAGCCGCGGCACCGAGCTCCGCAGCCGGGCGCATGGAGCACGGCAAACGCGTGTCGTGCATCTCGGGGCACAGATGCCGGCTCACGCATCCAGCGGCCCGGCCGTACCCACGCTGGTAACGGTGGGAAACCTGGTCGCGCGCAAGCGCCACGAGGACGTGATCTGCGCGCTGGCGCTGCTGCGCGAACGCCAACCCGAGCTGCGCTACCTGGTCGTCGGCGATGGCCCAGAACGTGAGCGGCTGCGGGCTCTGGCGGCCCATCACCGCCTGCAGGACCGGGTGGAGCTCGTGGGGCGACTCGGACACGAGCGTGCGCTGCAGGCCGCCGGCGCGGCCTCGCTGTTCGTGCTGCCGAGCCTCGACGAGGCCTTCGGCGTCGCCTATGTCGAGGCGATGGCCCACGGGGTCCCTGCTATCGGCTGCCAGGGGGAGGACGGCCCACAGGAGATCGCCGCCGCCGGCGGCGGAATCGAGCTCGTGCCTCCTCGTGATCCGCATGCCCTGGCGGACCGAATCGATGCCCTCCTCAATGATCCCTCGCAGCTGACGCAGCTGCGACAGGCCGCACGGGAAAACGTTGCGCAGTCGTTTACCTGGGAGCGCTGTGGACGGGAGACGGTCAGGGCCTACGACGACGTGCTGGCGGCCGGTGGCTCCCGCGTAGCCGCCGGTGGCTCCCGCGTCGCGTCCGGTGGGTCCCGCGTCGCGTCCGGTGGGTCCCGCGTAGCGTCCGGTGGGTCCCGCGTAAGGCCCCGCGACTCGCCGTAGCGGCCGGCGCCGATCGCGCCGCCGCCGTAGAAGTGGCCTTCAGGCCGCTCCTGAAAGTGGAAATACCGCAGGCCGAGCTGACGGCAGGTGTCGGCCAGGGCGCTCGAGGCGTGCGCGTTGTCGCTGATCAGCACCCCGTCCTCGCCTAGTGCCGCTGCTGCGAGAGCCAGCTCGGCGCGTTCATTTTCATAGGTGTGAAGGCTGTCGTGGATGAAGATCCCGAGCTCGTCACCGCCCGCCAGCACGCCCGCGAGCCCATCGACGGCCGCCTGCACTCGCATCTCCCAGAGCGAGTGCGAGCCGACCATCCACCCGGCCGCTGGATTGATGTCGAATGACACCAGGCGACCGCCGCCGCTCTCCTCGTGGTTGCGTTCCAGCGCGCGCAGCAGGATCAGCGACCCAAGGCCGTCGTGGACGCCGGTTTCGATCACCAGCGCCGGCTTGCGCAGCCGGGTCAGCGCGTACCAAGCCAGCCGCTTGCCGAACGGCGGCGAGCGCTTGGTCCACCAGCCCCGCCGCGCGGTGGCCGCGCGCAGGCGCTCAGCCAGCACTGGATCGGCACGTCCCTCGGCGAACAAGTCGCTGGCGCGGCTGACGGCGCAGCCGGCCACCTCCGCCACCCACCGCACCAGTTCGGCCTGGTTGCGGAGCTCGTAGGTGAAGTTGTCCGGCTCGCATCCGGTGAGGACGTAGCCGAGGTGCTCGTGCATCGGCGCTCCCGCTCGCCGCACGGCTCGGCTCTTGGCGATCCAGCGCACGCGTCGTAGATATCGCGGCTCCACGCCGATCCGTTGTACGGCCGCCCGAGCGCTTGCCTGCCACGACATGGCCCGCGAGTTTAGGCAAGCATCGGAACGCGTCCGACCCGACCATGCGGCCCTACACTGCGGCCGTTATCGCCAGCGAAGCTTCCTCCAGCGCCGAGCAACCCGGCTGCGAGCCCTACGACCCGGACAACCTGCTCGACCGCCTGAGCCGGCAGTCGACGCTCGAGCACCATTACCGCCACATGATGGATCGCGAGCGGATGCTGCTCGCCCGGCGGTTGGGCTTCGCCAGCGGGCGTGTCCTCTCCGTCGGGGCCGGCTGGCATCCCGGGCGCCATGTCTTTCCGGCTCCCGCCTTTCATCTCACCGCGGTCGACGCGGACCCCGCGCGGGTCGCGGGCTTGATCGAGACGGCCCGCGCCGACGAGGCGCTACAGGGTTACGCGGGCGCGCTCGATCTGCCCCGGGAGTCCTTCGACGTCGTGCTCTACCGGCTCGTCCTGCATCACATCGCCTATCAGGGCCCGCTGGCGCCGGCACTGGAGGAGGCTGAGCGGTTGCTCGTCCCCGGGGGTGCGCTGGTCGCGATTGAGCCCGGGTTGTGGCATCCGGTCGGTCTGGCCCTGGCGCTGTCCAATCGGGCCGGGCTGGCCACACGGGTGCACGGCACCCCGGACGACATTCCCCTCTCACCGCGGCGCTTGCTCGCCGAATCGCGGGCGGCGGGGCTGGTCCCCGAGCTGCATGCCGTCACCTACACCTGGCGGCGCATGCCAAAGCTGCTGCAGCGCGCGCTGGCAC
This sequence comes from uncultured Solirubrobacterales bacterium, assembly GCA_963757165.1. Taxonomy (GTDB): domain Bacteria; phylum Actinomycetota; class Thermoleophilia; order Solirubrobacterales; family Solirubrobacteraceae; genus Palsa-465. The sequence continues at coordinate 1,841,973 of CAVWQO010000006.1, read as the reverse complement.
CCGTCGACGCGCTCGGATCCCGCCCCCGGGCGGCCGCAGTGGCCCACACCTTGCTGCTGATCGCACGCAAGCCCGCCTGACCCCGGCCCGACAAAGGTGACAAACAAGGGAGCCGGCAACGTGAGGTGGACATTTGTCGGCCTCAGCGCGACAAAAACGACCAAGTTCCACCGCTGTGCGGCTGTGATCACGTTTGTCGGCCAAGTCCCGCGGCGCCACGCCCGCGATCCTGGCGAAACAACTGGCTCAAGCGCATCCCGCCAGCGCTGCGCCTGATACTTGCTGGCCGGTTCCCCCCTTTCCCGTTGCTACGCTCGCCCCGTGTCGTCTCTCGCCACGGCGCTTCGCCGCGCCGCGCCCGGAGGACCCCGGGCGGCACCTTCAGCCCGCGCGTTCGGATTGCGCCTGAGCCCGGATACGGTGGTCGGCCTGGTCCTGGCCGCCGGGTTCACGCTGCTTGCCTTCGTCACTTCCGGCGGGGTCGACCTCGCGCCGAACACGTGGACCGAGATCACGCTCGTGTTACTCGGTGCAGCTCTCACGGTGGCGCTGATCCTCCGTGGGCCGGCCGGTAGTCCCTGGGGCGTGGCGAGCGTGGGGCTGTTCGCTGCGGTCGCGGTTCTCACCGCCGTTTCGGTTCTGTGGTCGGTCCAACCGGACAACTCCTGGTTGGAAGCGAACCGGACGCTCTCGTATCTGGCGGTGTTCGGCGGCGCGGTCGCGCTTGTGCGCCTCTTCGCCGAGCGCTGGCGGGGCGTGGTCGGCGGCCTCGCCGCGCTCGCGACGATCCTCAGCGCGTACGCATTGCTGGTCAAGGTGTTTCCGGGGACGTTCGACGCGACCGATCCGGTCGGGCGGGTGCGCGCGCCGTTCGACTACTGGAACGCGACCGGGCTGATGGCAGCGCTCGGCCTCCCGCCCCTGATGTGGACCGGAGCCCGCCGAGACGGCCGAGGCGTGCTCAGAGCATTGAGCGTTCCCGGCGTGGCCGTGCTCATCACCGTAGTGATCCTGTCCTACTCACGCAGCGCGCTGCTGGCGGCGATCGTCGGGCTGGGGTGCTGGTTCGCGCTCGTGCCCCTCCGCCTGCGCGCCTCGGCGGTGCTCGGCCTCGGCATGGTGGGCGCGGCGGGACTGTCCGCCTGGGCGCTGGCCACGCACGCGCTGACCCACGATCGCGTCTCGCTGGCCGCACGCACCGACGCCGGGCACGGATTTGGCCTAGTGCTCGTGCTGATCCTCTCGTGCGTGACCGTGGCCGGGCTTGCGGCAGCCTTTGCCATGGATCGCGCGCGCCCCGGGCCCGAGGCTCGTCGTCGGGCGGGAATCGTCCTGGTCGTACTCGCCGCGCTGGTCCCGGTCGGCGGCCTCTTCGCCGTCGCGGCGTCTCCGCGCGGACTCTCCGGCGAGATCTCCCATGTGTGGAAGACACTCACCAGTCCCAACAGCGGCGTCGGCGACAGTCCCAATCGTCTGGTCGAGCTGGGCAACAGCCGCCCGCGCTACTGGAGCGAGGGCCTGAAGGTCGGCGAGCATGCGCTGCTGCGTGGCGTCGGCGCAGCCGGCTACGGCACTGCGCGCACGCGATACACGAGCGACCCCTGGATCGTCGCGCACGCGCACAGTTATCCAATCGAAACCTTCGCCGATTTCGGGTTGATCGGGCTCGGGCTGAACCTGGCCCTGCTCGTGGCATGGGGCCTGGCTGCCGCGCGCACCTTCGGGCGGCGCAGAGCTTCCGATGACGTCGCTTCGGAGGAGGAGCCGCGCTCCCGCGCGCAGGAGCGCGCCGGGCTGGTGACGTTGCTGTGCGTGGTCGTGGCGTTCGGGGTCCACTCGAGCATCGACTGGACCTGGTTCGTGCCCGGCACGGCGCTGCCCGCGTTGCTTTGCGCCGGATGGCTGGCCGGTCGCGGACCGCTGACCGGGCACTTTGGACCCCTGCGGCGCCGCCCCGCCCTGCTCGAGCGTCCGGCCCTCGCCGCGTCGATCATGGTCATCGCCGCGGTCTCGGTGCTCGGAGCCTGGGCGATCTGGCAACCGCTTCGCTCGGTTGACGCGAATTCCGCCGCGATCACCGCGCTGAGCAGCGGCGACGTCAAGGGCGCATTCAATGATGCCCGCGCCGCGGCGTCGAGTGATCCGCTGGCGGTCGAGCCGTTGTGGCAGCTCGCGGCGATCTACAGCGCAACCGGGAACCAGCATGCTGCGCACGCTCAATTCGTCAAGGCGATCAGCCTGCAGCCGGAAAATGCCTCAACCTGGCGCCAACTTGGGTTCTTCAACGTTCAGCACCACCAGCCTCACAAAGCCCTGGGAGTCCTCAAGCACGCGTTGTCGCTGGACCGCTCGTCGTATCAGACGCTGCAGGCGATCCAGCAGGCCCAGGCCGAGCTGGTCAGCCGGGGGGTCCCCCGAGGATGAAGGCCCGGAGGATCGCCCAGCGGTTGGTGGCCAGCGCTTGTGTTCTCTGGGCGCTGGCCGCGCTGGCACCGGCGTTCGCCGCAGCCAGCAGCACCCAGCAGTCGGTCTTCCAGGACGACGCCTACCTCGTCTTCCACCCTCCGGCGGCCGTTAACCGGACGCTGGCCAGGCTCCAGTCCCTGGGGGTCCAGCAGGTCCGGGTCACTCTGAAGTGGTCAACCCTGGCCCCTTCACCGAGGTCCCGCCAGCGCCCCGCACATTTCAACGCGTTCGATCCTGCCGCCTATCCCGCCGGCGCCTGGGCGCCGTACGACCATGTGGTGGAACTCGCCGCGCGCCATCACATCGGCGTCGAGTTCAACGTCACGCCACCTGGTCCGCTTTGGGCGATGCGGCACGACTCGCCCACCGCCCGGGCGGCCGACCACTGGGCGCCCAGCGTGCTGGAGTTCTACGAATTCGTCTACGCAGCTGGGCTTCGCTACGGCGGCAGTTACGGCGGGATTCCCCGCGTCAGCGTGTGGTCGATCTGGAACGAGCCCAATCAGCCGGGCTGGCTGGCTCCGCAATGGCGAAGCTTCGGCGGCAAGCAGGTCCCCAATTCCCCGAGGCTCTACCGGACCTATGCGACAGTGGCCTACGCCGCGCTGTATTTCAGCCGGCACGTTACCGCGGGGGACACGATCCTGATCGGCGAGCTCGCCCCAGAGGGCTATGCAACGCCCGGCTTCTACACGGCGATGACGCCGATGCCCTTCCTCCGCGCCCTCTACTGCGTCGACGGCGCCTACCGTCCGCTGCGAGGTTCGGCCGCCGCCGCCCTGGGCTGTCCCACGAGCGGCTCGGCACAGGCGTTCGTCAACGCCAATCCGGTTCTGTTCCAGGCCACTGGCTTCGCCCACCACCCCTATTACTTCCTGCACCCGCCATGGTTCGGAGCGAGCGACAGCAACTTCGCCCCGCTGGCCAATCTCGGCCGCCTCGAGCGCGGTCTCGACCGCGCATTCCGGGCCTATGGTGTCACGCGGCGGCTGCCCATCTACCTGACCGAATACGGCTACCAAACCGATCCTCCCGATCCGTATGTGACGGTCAGCCCGCAACAGCAGGCCAGCTACCTGAACGCGGCCGACTACATCGCCTGGAACGACCCACGGGTGCGCTCGGTGGCGCAGTTCCTGCTCTATGACTCCGGGCCGGACGCGCGTTACACGCCCGGGGACTTCAAGTATTGGGACACCTTCCAGACTGGCCTACTGTTCGCCGGCGGGCGACCCAAACCCGCCTATGGCACCTACCAGATGCCGATCTGGATCCCCATCACACAGGTGCGCCGCGGGGCGAGGATGCGGGTTTGGGGCCAGCTCCGGCCCGCCACCCTGATCGGACCCCAGCTGGCCTCGATTCAATGGCGGGGACCCCGCGGTCAGTACGCCTCGTTCGCCCACGTGCTCACGAACAGCAGCGGCTACCTGAACGTGCGCGTGAGGCCTCCTGGGACCGGCCAGATCAGAATCGCCTGGCGGCCCGCTCACAGCGCGCTGCTGGTCAGCCGCAGCGTCTCGGTCAGCGTGCGCTGAGCCGACGACTCACCGTGCGCTGAGCCGTCGCTGCGGGAGCGCCTCGGCACCGGTCCGAACCGCAGGCTCGCGGTCAACCAACGCCGGCGGCAGGGGGCCGGGGCCATGCGCGGCACAGACCGCCTTCATCAGCTCCTCGTACTGGTCGGTCACGGCGTCCCACGAGTATTGCTGGGCTCGGCGCAGCGCCCGCTCGCGGTATTCGGCGACCAGCTTTGGCTCGCGCAGCAGCCGCGTGAGCTGCCGGGCGAGATCGTCGACCCCGACCTGGCCGGAGAAGTAGATCCCTGCATCTCCCACCGTCTCGGCGTTGGGTCGATGGTCGTTGACCAGCACACAGTTACCGGCCGCCATCGCCTCAAGGATCACCGGGTGGGTCCCGCCCACCTCGGTGGGCGCGCAGAACACGTAGGCGTGGCGTTGCAACTCCCAGTAGTCGCGGCCGAAGACGTATCCGGGGAAGACGACACGGGGGTCGGCCGAGCGCCAGACCTGGCGGATGTAGTCATCGGCGTATGGAGCTCCTCCGACGACGGCCAGCTTCATTCCGCGTGCCTGCTCGGCGGGGATCCGGGAGAACGCCTCCACTAGCAGGTGCGGGTTGTTCTCCGGCTCCAGACGCCCGACGAACAAGATGTACTTGCGGGGTTGCAGGCCCAGCCGCTCCAGCGCCCGGGTCCCGTCGTGTCCGGGGTCCTGCACGCCATACGGAACCACCCCAATCCGCTGGCCGTAGCGGCGCTCAAAGATCTCGGCCACCGCGTGGCTGTCGGTGATCGCCTGATCGGCCCAGCGCGGGGCGGTGCTCTCGGCAAAGCGAAGGTAGGCCTTGGCAAACGCCGGCCATTTGCGGCGATCGGAGTCGAGTCCGTCGATGTTGATAACTGCGGGAATTCCCGCCCACCGGGTGATCAGACACAGCGGCGAGTTTCCGGCAATGAAGAACAGCGCCACGTCTGGTTTGGTGACGCGAGCGACGTGCGCGGCGGACAGCGCTGTGTGCACGAACGTGTCCAGGTATTTGTTCTGGACCGTTCGAAGATGCACCAGCTGCGCCCCCGCGTAGCTCTGAAGGGTCGGGTCGACCACGTGCGGCCGGCAGTAGACGACGACCTCATGCCCACGGTCGGTCAGGCGGGAGGTCAGCTGCTCAACCGCCGTCTCGAACCCGCTGTAGGAGGCGGGAATCCCGCGCGTGCCCAGAATCGCGATCTTCATGCGGCCAGAGCTAGAGAGTAGGCCTCTACGTGCGCCTGTGCACACGCGGCCCAGGAGAATCGCTCTGCCCGGCGCCGCCCACGCTCGGACAGCTCGGCCCTGAGGCCCGGATCGGCGGCCAGCTCGGACATGCCGCGCGCAAACGAGCGAGGATCGCGCGCGTCCGCATAGCGAACCGCGTCGGCGCAGACCTCAAGGATCCCCGGGGACCGAGCCGCCAGCACGGGCGTGCCCAGCGCCATCGCTTCGACCGCAGTCAAGCCGAACCCCTCGTATAGGGATGGATGAAGCAGTGCGGCCGCCTGCCGATAGAGCTCCCCCAGGAGCGCGGCGCTGGGCCCAGCTACGGTCTGGACACCGGGCGCGTGCGTCGCCGCGGATCCGGCCAGGACCAGCTCCAGGGGCGCGGGCGATGCCTCGCGATAGAGCCGGTAGGCGTCCAGCAGCAGCCCCAGGTTCTTGCGTGGTTCCTCATCGCCGACGTAGAGAAAGTGTGCCGGTTCTGCCCGGGGAGACAGACTTGATGGCAACTCCTGTCCGGGTCCCAGCGGCGCGACGACGATCCGCTCCGCCGGCACCTGCCACAACTCCCGCGCGTCGGCCGCGGTGGTCTCGCTGATGCAGATGACCGCGTGCGCCGCGCGGGCGGCGGCACGATGTGTCACGTGCGCGTAGAGCCGAAAGGCCCGGGCAAAGTGCTGGGGCAGCCGCTCGAAGGCCAGGTCCACCACCGTAACGACCTGCGGGATTGTGGCCAGCGGGACCCGCGTGGGCAGCGGATGGTGGATCAGCTCCGCGCCGTGTCGGCGCGCGAGCCGGGGCAGCTCCATCAGGGTCCAGCGCAGATCTCCAAGCAGGTTCCGGATGCTGCCAATCCCCCCGCCCGCCGGCGGCCGCCGGCGCTCGTTGGCGACCTGAACCAGCTCCAGGCCCGCGACCGCATCCAACTCATTGCACAGACGGCGAATGTAGACCCCCGTGCCTGAGAACGGAGCCCGCTGCGCGTAGGTAGTGTCGATCAGTACGCGCATAGCGCTCAGCGTACGCCGCGGGCCAGCAGCGTCCGGCGCAACAGCGGCGGTCCGCCGACCGCTCTGACCGCGGTCGGGGCGAAGCCGAACTCCTCCAGCAGTGTCTGCAGCGACCGGCGGGTGTAGAGGTGCAGGTGGTCGCCCAGCGGGTCCGAGAATCGCTCGACCCCGAGCGCGGCCAGCCGCAGCCGGCCGTGGGAGGGCGTGCTCAGCAGTAATCGCCCGCGCGGCGCGAGCACGCGCCGGACCTCGGAGAGCCACCGAGCCGTATCGGCAACGTGCTCGATCACCTCACTGGCCCAAACGAGGTCAAAAGAGTTGTCGGCCAGCGGCAGCGGCCCGTCGAACTCGCCGAGGAGGAACTCGAGCCCGGGATAGCGCGCGCGTGCCCTGCGCACCGCAGCCTGGGCGATTTCGAGCCCGAGCGCCCTCGCCCCGGCCTCGCTCAGGACCTGCGTGAAGTGACCGTCGCCGCTGCCCAGGTCAAGCGCCCGCTCGCCGCGCTGCACCTCCCCGCGCAGGAACCGCTCACGCAGCGCAAGGTCAGGCGCGGCCGTGTCCGGGGGCAGGCGCTCCCACAAGTCTTCGTAGTAGTCCTTCATCGCGACGACCGTATCGTGCTCCCGAGCCGCCGCCGGTAGGCCCGGGCGACATTCGCCGCCGATCGAGACTAGAGTCCCCTCGGTCACCGACGCGTCGAGATGCGCCGGCCTGCAACTACCATGAGCCGCCGCCTGCTCGCAGTCGCCGCCGTCGATCAACCTGGCGGCGCGGAGATACATCTGCTGCGCCTGCTCGCGGGTCTGCGGCCGCGCGGGTGGGAGATCACGCTGAGCACTCCGGGACCGGGCGCCTTGCGTGAGCAGGCCTTGGAGGCGGGATACGGGTGGCGGACGTTGCCCGTGGGCGGACTGGCCCGCGGAGCCGGGGCGCCTGCGCTGCGCTCGTGGCCCTCCGCGCGGCGGCTCTCACGGCGGTTTGACGTGATCTATCTCAACGGCACCGTGTGCGGTCGTCTGCTGCCCGCGCTCGCGGCGGGCGCCGCCCGGTCCGTGCTTCACGTTCACGACATGGTCCGCCGCGTGCCTCGCTTCTGGCGACGAGCCGACCTGGTGCTGGCCGACTCCCAGGCCGTGGCCGATCGCCTACACGGCTGCCATCCGCGCGTCGTCTATGGTCCGGTCGAGCTTGACCCGCCCACGGCGCAGCCGCCTTGGTCGATCGCCGAGGGCCCGGTGATCGGCTTCGTCGGCCGTATCGAGCCCCGCAAGGGCCCGCTGGACCTCGTGCACGCCGCGCCGGCGATCCGGCGTGAGGTTCCGAGCGCGCGGGTGGTCTTGGTAGGTAGTGATCCTTTTGGCAGCGACCCGGCGTACACGCAGGCGGTGATCGGATCGAGCGAGATCGAGCACTATCCGTGGAGCAACGCCGCAGCCGGGCTGATGCGCCACCTCGACGTCCTCGTCCTGCCCTCACGTGAGGAGCCGTTCGGCACCGTGCTGGCCGAGGCGATGGCGGTCGGAACTCCGGTCGTCGCGACCAGGGTGGACGGATTGCCGGAGGTCGTCCGTGACGGGATCACGGGGCGCCTGGTCCCCCCGGGCGATAGCGGAGAACTCGCGCGGGCAGTGCTGGATGTGCTCCAACACCATGATCAGATGGGTGCGGCGGCCCGCGAGCATGCGCGGCGCTTTGGCGTCGATGACTACGTCGAGCGGGTTGAGGGCCTGATCCTCGAATGCTGATCTCCTTCGACAGCCGGCCGGCGAAGGACAGCCGCGGGATTGGCCGTTACGCGCGCTGCCTGCTCGAAGGTCTGCGTGAAGTCAGCCGCGGAGAGATCGTCGAGTCGCACCGGCCACGTCGCTGCGACGTGTTCCATTCGCCGTGGATCGACGGAGCGATGTTGCGCTCGCCCGTGCCGATGGTGGTCACGCTGCACGACTTGATCCCGCTCAAGCGCCGAGGTGAGTACCTGCGCTCGGGGATGCGCTTCAAGCTCCGCTATCTCGCGGTACAGCGAGCCGTCCGGGTAATCGTTCCCACCAACGTCGTCGCGGACGATGCGATGGAGATGCTCGAGTTGCCCTCCGAACGGATCGTGGTCATCCCCGAAGCGGCCGCAACCTCGATGTCTCCCCGCTCGGAGGACGAGGTGGAGGCCGTGCGCTCTCACTTCGGCCTCCCGGAGCGCTACCTGGTCTGGGTCGGCGGACTGCGCACGCCGGATCCGCGCAAACGCGTGGCGGCGCTTGCCCGCGCGGCGAGGACGATGCCCCTCGTCCTCGTGGGAGAGACCGGTCAATGGGCGAGCGAGCTGCCCGATCTGACGCTGACCGGCGAGGTCAGTGACGACGAACTTGCCGCGATCTACACAGGTGCCCACGCGCTCGTCTTCCCTAGCGACGAAGAGGGTTTCGGCCTGCCACCCGTGGAGGCGCTGGCCTGCGGGACCCCGGTCGCGGCTTGTGACATCCCGGCCGTGCGTGAGGTTCTCGATGGGCGCGCCGCGCTCGTCCCTGTCGACGACCTCGATGGGCTGGTCCTGGCTGCCGAGGCGGCGCAACGTCCGGCACCGGCGCCGCCGGAGTGGAGTTGGACCGACGCCGCGCAAGCCACCTGGGACGTGTATGAGGCGGCGTCGGTGGCTCCTGCCCGTTGGCGAGGGGGCCGACGCCGCTCCCTACTGGAACGTGCGGAGCGGACGGAACCGGACAAGCCGGAGCTATGACGCCGGCGGCGTAATCCCGAACGGCGGCAGCGGCGTCCGGCGCCGTGGCTGGATCGACCGACGGCGCCGCCGGGCCCCGGGGAGCAATTTCCAGGCCTCCCGGTAGCCGCGCAACAGGTGTCGCTCGCGCAGCAGCGCGTGCCCCAGCGCCAGTACTTCGTAGCTGAGGATCGCCAGGCCGTGACGGGCCAACCCAGTGGCGGTCTCGTTCTTGACCATCATCAGCAGGCGGTTGCGAAATTGAAGCCGTCTTGCGCGTTCGCTCATCTGAGCCCGGCTCGTGGGACTGTAGGTTCGGATGTGGCGAGCGTGGGCGTTCGGCTCGTATACGCAGCGCCACCCCAACAGCTGAGCCCTCCAGGCCAGATCCGCATCGGAGGCCCACAGCTCCATGTCCTCGTCGAAAACCTCGCCGTCCTCGAGTGCGCAGTCCTGAAGCGTTCGCCGACGGTACAAAGCCGCCGCGCCATCGGCGCCGAACGCCTCAGCTGGCGTTCCGAACGCGGGGACCCGGGCCCCGTGACCGACCAGCCCGTTCTTGCGGCGCCGGTCGATGAACATGCCGGCCGCGTCGATCTGGTTCAGCGCTGCGTCGGCCTCTGGGCCACTCACGCGCAGCAGCTTCGGCGCGACCGACCCGACCCGCTGCTCCCCTAACCGGGGGCCTGCCGCCTTCATGAACCCGGGGTCAAGAAAGCAGTCCGCGTTGAGCAGCAGCACTGCCTCCCCGCTGGTCTGCGCCAGTGCCGCGTTGATGGCAGCGGCGTACGTGTGGCGGTGGTCAAGCCGCAGAACTCGCACGCCGAGACGGTGCGCCAGCTCTGCAGTGGCATCGGTGCAGGCGTTGTCGATCACCACGACCTCGGTGCCCGGCCCCTGTGCCAGGGCAGCCGGCAGCGAATGCTCAAGCATCGGCGCCTCGTCGACGCTCAACAGCAGGATCGTCGTGGTCATCCCCGACGCCATTGCGCTACGCCAGCTCCCGGTAGACCTCGATGGTCGCCCTCGCCGTTGCCTCCCAAGAGAACCCGGACACCCAAGCGAGGCCCGCGCGTGCGCGGGAGGCTCGCGCCTCAGGGTCAGCGAGCAGCGGTTGCAGGACGTCCTGCAGGGCTGCGGCACCACCGTCCTGGCTCGGATCGAAGTACAGCGCGGCCTCGCCGCCGGTCTGCGGCAGCGCGGTGGCACGCGCGGCGACGACCGGCACCCCGCGGGCCATCGCCTCGAGCACCACCAACCCGAAGCCCTCGTAGAGGCTCGGATGTACCAGGACCTCGGCGCCACGGATCAGCGCGTCCAGCTCGGCGTCGCTGACGTAGCCCGTCAGCTTCACCGGCGCTGACCCGGCGATGGCCCGCAACGAAGTGCCCTCGCCGCTGTCCACGCCCACCAGCACCAACCGGTGAGGGATCTGCTCGGAACGATGCAGTCCGGCGAACGCGCCGACCAGGGCGCGCAGGTTCTTCTTCTGGCGCAGGTCGCCTACCGCCACGATGTACGGTCCGGGCGGGGGCGGACCGTCGGTCAGCGGCAGGGCGGGCGCCAGCGGGATCACGCGCACCCTGGCTGGATCGACCCCGTAGCGCGTGCCCAGATCATCGCGGGTGAACTCGGAAGGACAGATGATCCGCTGGGCCGAGTGGGCGGCCGCCCTTGTGAAACCGCGGTACTTCCACCGCGTCCGCGGGACAAAGTCCGACGGCCACGCCTCAAAGGCCAGGTCCTGGATCGTCACCACCCCCGGACATGATCTAAGCAGCGGCAGAAAGCAGTTGGTCGCGTGGACGACCGCCGAGCGCCGCCGACGCAGGTGCAGGGGCAGGCTGATCTGCTCGAACAGGACCTCCGGGCCCCGACCGGGAGAAGTCAGGGCATCGAGCTCGAGCCCAGGTGCCGCGATTCGTTCGAGCGCGGCGAGCAGACAACGGGCATAGCGTCCCCAGCCGCGCAGCTGTGGACCGGCGGCGTCCCGGGCGTCGATCGTGATCAGCTTGGACATGCGCGCGGGATTGTCGCCTGAGTGGCGCCGGGACGGGCCCGCCGCCGGGGTGACAGCTGGCCGAGAGTTCGGGCCGTCCGCCACACCCGCGGGTCGATGCGGCGTATTTGCCAGCGGTGCGCCGAGTTTGCGGCTTCGCCATGGCCCACCCGCGCCGCCGGTGCGTGGACCGCGTACCATCACCCCGAAGTGAGCGCGCATGCCCTTCGTGATGCGGGCGGAAGCGAGTACGGGCCCCTTGCCGAGGTACCAAGGCCCTCCTCCTCGATCTTCGAGATCCCGATTGATCTGGCGCAGCCGGCGGAGTTGCTGCGAACGATCTCGACGTGGGCGTCGGAGCGCCGGACAAGGCGCGTGATGTACGTCAACGCCCACGTGGTCAACCAGTCCCGCGTTACGCCGGGTCTTGGACAGGCGCTGCGTCGCGCCGACCTCGTCTACTGCGACGGCTATGGCGTGCGCTTGGCGGCCCGGGTGCTGGGCCTACCGGTGCCCCACCGGATGACCGGCGCCGACTGGATCTGGGGGCTGGCCGCGCTCTGCGAGCTTTCGGATCAGCCGATCTATCTGCTCGGATCAGAGCCGCCGATCGCCACCGAGGCCGCTGCTCGCCTGCGGCGCTGGTATCCCCGTCTGGATGTGGTCGGCGCGCATCACGGCTACTTCGCTCTCGACTCCCCACACAACGAGCGGGTGATCGAGGACATCAACGCCCATGGCCCGAGCATCGTGCTCGTCGGGATGGGCACGCCCAAGCAGGAACTGTGGGTCGACCGCTACGCTGACCGCCTGGACGGTGCCGTCGTGTGGACAGTAGGCGCCCTCTTCGACTATGTCTCCGGCCACATCCCTCGGGCGCCGCGGTGGCTGGCCGACAACGGATTTGAATGGATCTTCCGACTCGCGATCGAGCCGACCAGAATGTGGCGGCGCTACCTGATCGGCAACCCGATCTTTCTGACGCGAGTGGCCGGCGAGGCACGGCGAGAGAACGGGAGCCGGCCGGACTCGCATCAGTGACGGCCACGGGCGAGAGCGCCACTCTGGCGCCGTCGAGCGGGCCCGGGGATTCCGGCCCGCCCCCAGGCCCATGGCGCTCCGCTGCGCGAGCAAGCCATCCCTGGCGGCTGAGCATTGCCGCTGTCGCGCTGGCCAGCGCGACAGCACTGACCCTGGCCCTCTCTGCCGGCGTCGTCGGGCTGAGCGCGGTTCCGGTCGTTCTGCGCACCGGCGTGGTGGCTATCGCGTTGTTTGCGCTGTGCGGCTATGCGCCGGCACGCAGCCTCGTCCGAGGCGAGCTTGCCCCCTACCGGGCGCTGATCGTCCTTCCCCTGGGCGCGATCATCTCCGCGCTCTCACTGGCCATCCTCGGTCTGCTGCACGTGCCGTTGAAGATTTCGCTGGCCGTGGTGATCGTGACCGCGGCCGCGGCGACCCTGCACGCCCGGCGCCGGCCCGGCGCGCCGACGACGGCCGACGGCGCCGGCGGTCCGGCCGTGATCAGAGTCGCAGTGCCGCTGCTGCTCGCAGCCCTTGTCGGCGGGATCTCGCTGATACCGATCTTCCGCAGCGGCTTTGCCACCGTGCCCGGACAGAACGGCGACGCGATCATGGTGGTCGGCACCGCCGTGCTGCTGGAGCACGCCCCTCCAACCGCCACGCGGGAGGAGCTTCCGATCAGTCGCATTCCCCTCGAGTGGCGTTCCAAGTATCCGATCTATTACCCGCTCGCGGCCGTCTCGACGTTGGTCGGGGAGGATCCGATCCAAGCCTTCGCCACGATGACCGCATTGATCCTCGCCCTGACCGCGCTCGGGTTCTTCCTGTTTGCCCGCTGCGTCCTGCGGGCCCCTCCCTGGGTGGCGCTGCTGGCGCTGTTCATCGTGCCCCTGGACCGGATCGTCATGTACGTGACGATTCACCCCTACTACAACGAGCTCTGGGGCCAGTTCACGCTGCCGTTCATCCTGCTCTCCGGATGGCGCTACCTGTGCACGCCGGATCGGCGCAGCGGGGGGCTGTTCGCGCTGTTCCTGTTGGTCGGCCTGCTCGCCTACCCATTGATGGTCCCGTTTCCGGCCCTGTTGCTGATCACGGCTGCGGTCGTCGTCTGGCGCCGGCGCCGGCGCGAGGGTCAGAGCCCCCGCTGGATCGCCGCACTGGCGCTGCCGCGTCCGCGTGAGCGAGCCTGGCTCTGGATCCCCCTCGCGGTGGTTGCGGTGCCGGTTGTGCTCGTGCTCGGGCGGGGATTTCTGGAGAAGACGACCTCTGCCCTGCAGGTGCTGGCGCCGTGGACCAACCTCAGCGGCTGGCATGGGACGGCACTCGGCTATCTCCCGTGGCCCACGTTCGTCGGCATGCCGGGCTCATCCTGGGTCGACTTCGTCGGCCTGGGGGTCGTCTGCCTGCTCGCAGGCTGCGGCTTGACCCGGGTTCCCCGGGACGTTCGGGCCCCGCTAGCGGTCATGACCCTCGTCACAGCACTGGTCGGCGTGTACTTCCGCGCGCGCACGGACGGTGAGCTGTTCTTCTTCAAGGACCTGGCCTTCCTCGGTCCGTATCTGGTGATGCTCGCGCTGATCGCGCTGGCCTCGCTGGCGGCCGCGGGCACGCGCAGCCGCCAGGCCGCTGGGGTCCTCGGTCTCATGGCGTCTCTTGTCGTGGTCGCCGCCAGCGCGGCGAGCGAAATCAACTCGACCTACGACAACGCCACCCGCTCCGTGCTGGCGCTGCGGACGTGGAGCCGTGAGCTCCCGCGCGGCTCGAGCATCCGCATCGACGTGCCCCCGAGCGGAGCCCAGCTGTGGGCCACCTACATGCTCTACCGCCACCCTGAGACGGCGGTTGCCCCGCTCGGCGGCATCTTCCCCCACCCGCCGCTGTTGCGCAAAGCCGACTACGTGGTCGCGCTGCGCAGCCAATCGCGCCCATCGGATGCGATCGGGGACCCGCTGCTGCGCAACCAGCAGTACCAGTTGTGGCGCATGGACCCGGACGTGCCCGGACCTGCGATCACGAGACGTGTGCTGATTTACGACACCAACAGCATCACGATCGGCTAGCCGCGGCCTGGACCGTGGCCTCCACCGCCGAGCGCAACCGCTCGGCGACCAGCTCCGGGGCGTGAGTGGCCACCCGCGCGTGACCGCGCCTGCGCAGCTCGGACCGCAGCGTCTCGTCGTTGACCGCGAGGTGCACGAGCTCGGCGATCACGGCCGGATCCTCGTCGGGTACCAGCAGCGCGGCATCGTCTGCCAGCTCCGCGATCGCCCCTGCCGGCCGAGCGATCACCGGGATGCCGAACTGAAACGCCTCGAGCACCGGGATGCAGAACCCCTCGTGCGCGGACAGGCACAGGAACACGTGCGCAGCACGGAAGCGATCGCCGAGCTCGGCATCGCCCAGGCCGCTTTCGATCGTGATCGCTCCCGGGGCCACGCTCTCGGCCAGGCCCCGGAGCAACTCGCCGTAGCGCGCTGTCACCGGATCGCCGACCAGCACCAACCGGGCATCGGGCGCGTGACGGCTGCGATAGAGCGCAAACACGCGCATGACCTCCTCTTGGCGCTTGTGGGGCGACAGCCGGCCGACGAACAGGAGCGTGGGCGGCCCGGGTGGCCGCTCACCGGCGACTGCACCGAGACGCTCGGGATCAAGCAGCAGCGGGATCACCTCGGTGCGCCCGGCGCCCAGCGCCCGGAGTTCGTCTGCGTTGAAGCCGGAGTCGGCGGCCGCGACATCAACCGAGTGCACCAGCGCCGGGAGCTGAGCGCGCCCGATCGCGCACTGCGCCGCCACGACCGGCGCGTAATCCCACAGCCACTCGGCAGGGGTGACGTTGTGGTAGAGGAGCAGCTTCGGGTTCGGGAGGGCGAGCAGTTCGGACAGGCGGGGTGTGTGCGCGGAGTGGTGGACCAGCAAGACGTCATCCGACGCTGACTGGAGCCGATCGATCCCGTGTACCGCGCCGTTCATCCCGGGGGCAATCCGTGCGGCAAAGTCGCGCCCCTCCCAACCCCAGGTGCGGAAGTGCGCTCGGAAGAGCAGCGCCTCGGTGGTGATCGCGTCATGCGGGCCGGCGCCCGAGAGAATCTGGTGGATCCTCATCGCCGTCCGCGCTCGTCCTCGAGCTCTCGCTCGAGCGTCTCGATCCGTTCCTCCAGCCGCTGGAGGTAATTGATCGTCTGCAGGTTGAACCTCGTCTGCTGAGCCAGCAGCTGGACGTGATATTGCTCCAGGAGCCGCAGCAGCCGCCGCTTGAGTGCCGTCATCGGCGCCCCGAACCGGCGCGTCGAGCGAATCTCGCGCATGTCCGGCTCGGCCGAGCCCCACTCGAGCAGCTTGGCGATGGTCAGCGGTTCAGGCTCCAGCCGTTGCCCGTGCTCCTCACGCGGATACGCGCCCGCCGCACGTGCCGCGGCCGCCTCTGCGCGCGCTCGTTCGAGCGCTTCCTCGGGGTGCGTCATGGCAGTTCCCCGGCCGGGCTCAGCGTCCGCCAGCTGCCCTGCAGGTCGAACGCTCCCTCGGGACCGGGCTGCTTGGGCACCGAAAACCGCAACGTGCGCTCAAGCTCCGGCGCCTCGTCCTGCGCGGCGGCGCCGAGCGCGAGGTCGTAGTCGCCGCCGAGCAGGCGCAGATCGGGGATCTCGAATACCAGTTGCGCGCTGCTGCCCCGGCTCAGTTCTAGCCGGCTGACCGAGCGGAACAGCGTCAGCCCGGCGTCGTTGCGGAGCTCAAGCGTGAGCGCGGGCCCCTTCGGCTCACCGCTGGCGCGGACCACGACCGCGATCTGCATGCCCGTGTGCGTGCGGAAGACACTGCTCTGGCGTCCTTCGGCATCGCGCAACTCGACGTCGACGATCTCCAGTGTGCGTGTTCCCGCAGGCCGGAAGGACTCCCCGCCGCTGTGCTCGGTCCCCATCAGGCGGTGATAGTGAAGAAGCCCCTCAGCCGTCGGGCCGTCGAACACGATCCGCCCAGCGTCCAGCACCACGACCCGCTGGCAGACCCGCTCGACGGCGCTGGGGTCATGCGAGACCAGGACCAGCGTCGTGCCGGCGGCGATCTGCTCCGAGATCCGGCGCATGCACTTGCGCTGAAACGCCTCGTCGCCCACCGCCAGCACCTCGTCGATCAGCAGCACGTCGGCATCAAGGTGCGCGGCGATCGAAAACCCAAGGCGCACGAACATTCCGGAGGAGTAGGTTTTGACTGGGATGTCGATGAACTCCTCGAGTTCGGAAAAGGCGATGATGCGGTCGATTCGCTCCTCCAGCTCTGCCTTGCTGAAGCCGTAGAGCGCTCCCTGCAGGTAGACGTTCTCCCGCCCGGAGAAGTCGCGACTGAACCCGGCGGCCAGCTCAAGCAGGGACACGACCCGGCCGCCGCACCTGGCTTCTCCGGAGGCCAACGGAACGATGCCCGCCAGCACCCGCAGCGTCGAGGTCTTTCCCGCCCCGTTGCGGCCGACCATCCCCACCGTCTCGCCAGGTTCGATGTGGAGGTTGACACCCTGGAGCGCCGGAACGGGCGCCGGGCCGCGTGCGCGCTGGCCGAGGAACAGGCCCTTGAGGGTTCTCGCCTGGTCGGCGCGGACGCTGAAGGACCGAGTGGCCTCGCGCAGGACGACCTCGCCGGGACGTAGGTTCACACCACCACCGCCAGGTCGCCCTCCATGCGGCGGAAGATCGTCGTACCCAGTATGACGGCGAGGGCGGCAGCCGCGAACGCGTAGACCAGCCGACCCCAGTCCGGAGCGTGGCCGTCGAAGAGGATTGCGCGCAGTGCCTCGATGAACGGGGCTACCGGATTGATCCACTGCAACAGGGTCCCGACGAATGGGTTGGACTGGACGAACCCGATCGTCCGGGGATCGAAGAAGATCGGCGTGAGAAAGAACCACGGCAGCAGTAGCGCGGTGAGGATCGGCATCACATCACGGAAGTACGCCTGCAGGACGGCCACGATCAGCGCACAGCCGAGCACGAACCAGTACAACAGCGCGACGAGAACCGGCACGAGCAGCAGCGCCGGCCCGAACGTGCCGCGGACAGCTACGGTCAGCGGGATCAGCAGGACCAGTAGCGCGGAGAAGGTGATCAGCTGCACCGTTACCGTCGCGCCCGGGATCGCCTCCCGGGGAAAGCGGGCCTTGCGCACGAGCGCACCCTGATCGATCAGCGACTCGGCCGCGGCCAGCAGCGACTGCTGGAAGAACGTCCACACGACCAGGCCGATCATCAAGAAGAGCGGAAAGTCGGGAATCGACTGAACCTTGATCACGTGGCCGAACATCAGCGTGTAGGCGGCCAGCAGCACCAGCGGATTGACCAGGTACCACAGCACCCCGAGCGTGGAGCCCTTGTATTTGCGGCGCAGCTCTCGGCGCACGAGCTGTCCGAACAGATAGCGATGGCGGGTCATGCCCGCGCCATTATCGCTACCGGAGCGGGCTCTCCACCAACAGCGTGACCGGGCCGTCGCCCAAGAGCTCGACCGCCATGTGCGCCCCGAACACCCCTCGGCGCGCCCCGGTCAAGGCGCAGAAGCGCTCGTAAAGCGGTTCAGCCAGCTGCGGGGCGGCGGCGGCGCCGTAGCTGGGCCGGTTGCCCCGGCGGACCTCGCCGTAGAGCGTGAACTGGCTCACGCACAGCACCTCGCGGTCGCCCAGCGGCTCGTTCATGCGCCCTTCGGCATCGGGAAAGACCCGCAGCGCGCGGACCTTGCCGGCCAGCCAGTCAGCGTCGGCGACGGTGTCCACGGCGCCCACGCCGAGCAGGACCAGCAGCCCGGGGCCGATCGCCGCGACCTCACGTCCGTCGACGCTGACCGACGCGCGAGCGACGCGCTGGAGAAGGGCGCGCACGTGGGCTCAGATCTCCCGCAGCTCGGCCGCCACCTGCTCCGGGGCGACGATGTTGAGGTGGATGCCCGCGCCAAGTTCGAGGCCGGCGAACTGCGTGAGCCTGGGCAGGATGTCGATCCGCCAGCTGAAATGCTCAGCCCCACCCGGGGCCGTGCGCACCCACAGATTCAGCGGCGGGTGCGCTCCGAGACGGCGGGCGAGGCGGTTCAGCGCGTCGCGCAGCATCGCCGCTCCGGTCGGCCCGTCGTCTTCGAAGCGCGGCCGCGGCCGCCGCGGTGCCATCAGGAGCTGATACGGAACCTGCGCGCCGTAGGGAGCCATCAGCACCATCTCGTCGTCGATGGCGACGATCCGCTCCCGCTTTCGTACCTCCTCCTGAACCAGGTCGCCCAGCAGGTTGCCGCCCATGGTCCGCGTCGCATACGCTCCGGAGCGTTCGCGTTCGCGGGCGACCGGGGCGGGGACGAAGCCCAGGGCGTACAGCTGCGCATGAGTGTGGGGCAGCGACGCGCCGGCCTCATGGCGCTCGTTGACGATCAGGTGCACATAGGCCGCGTCGGCGTGCGCGCGCATGCGCACACGCCAGGCCTCCATCGCCCGCGCCACCTCCTCGGGTTGCAACTGGCCGAGCGAGACCACCGGCTTGGGTGAGTTGATGATCACCTCGTGTGCCCCGACCGCTGGAGCGGACCAGAACAGATCTCGGTCGGCGTCGACCCCTGGGGCAGGCGCCGGCTCCTGGGCCGCCGGCGCTACGAACGGCGTCACCTCAGGGCCGGCGGGCGCACCATCGCTCGGGAGCGTGAGCGCCGGGTACAGGTTCGGGACGACCCTGACCACCCAGCCCGGACTATCAGGTGGGCCTCCGGCGGGGCGCACCGCGTAGAGCTCTGGAGGCGTGCGGTCCTCGTGCCCCTCGGCGAAGGGATCGGTGTCGGGATCGAGCTCCGGCACCGGAGGCGCGCTGAGGCCACCGCCCGGGCGTCCCGCCCTGTCGCCGGCGACGATCACCCGCTGGCCGGTGAGGGGGTCAATTCTCAGTTCGGGCATCGCGACGGACCGGGACGCTAGAGGCGCTTTTCCATGGCGATGTGCTTGATCCCGGCCTCGACGAACATGCGTCCGCGGGCCCGGTAGCCGGCGTGCTCATAGAGCGGTTGCGCGTAGGTCTGGGCGTGCAATACCAGCCGCTGCCCACCGGCGGTCAGCGTTTCGGCATCGGCCGCCTTCAGCAGCGCGGTCGCGATGCCGCGCCGACGCGCCGACGCGCGGACAGCCAGACGACTGAACTGCGCGGTGGTGCCCACCATCAGGACGCGGCAGGTTCCGAGCAGCTCACCATCCGCAACGGCCACGAGATGGATTCCGTCCTGATCGCGTCCGTCGAGCTCCTCGTGCTCGGGAACGCCCTGTTCGACACAGAACACGTCGTGGCGCAATTCGAGGGCTTGGGTCATCTCGCCCTGGTCCTTGACCCGGCGCACCTCGAACGTGAGGGTCTCGCTCATTTCAGGACGTAGTGCCGGATATCCCGCTCCAGCGCGGCCGCGCTCAGGTACGGCCCCGCATGGTCGTAGACGTTGTGTCCATCCCGGTCGTAGAACACCGTCTGCGGGAAGTAGGTGGCGGCCTGGATCGACCGGGCGATGTTCTCCTGCGGGTCGACATAGCTTGGGTAGCTCACCGGAAAGCGGCGGAGGAAGGCCGCCGCGGCCGGCGTGGAATCCTTGCCGTCGATGCCCATGAACGCGACGCGGCGCCCGAACGCCACCGAGGCACGCTGGAACGCGGGGAACTCCGATTGGCAGGGGCCGCACCACGACCCCCATTTGTTGACCACCACGGGGAGCCCGTGTAGGCCGCTTAAGCGGGTGTGAAAGGCCGTGCTCCCGCCGCCCAGCAGCTGGTTGGCCTCTGCGTGCAGCGAGGCCAGCGCGGGCGGTGAACCCTTGAACGCGGTGCTCACCTGTCCGTGGCTCGGTGCCGCGCTGCGGGCTTGCCCGCCGCCGCAGCCGGCGAGCGCCAGCGGGGGTAGAAGCAGAGCCAGACACGCGCGGCGCAGGGACACGACGGAAAGCTTGCCACACGGCCAGATTCCGCCTGACGGAGCCGGGCGCACGGTGCCGCCACCGCGTCTGCTGAAATAGTCGCTATCCTCCAGTCCAGGTACCGGCGAGGGGGCAAACCGTTTCTGAGGAGATCCTCGCCGTTCCCGGTTGGTGCCGGGGCCGCCTGAGCCGCTAAGACGTGTTGCCGCGGCTCGCTTGTCCAGTCGCAACTTTCGAATCCCTATGGGTGATTCCACCCCTTTCCCGAGTCCTGCCGCGATCGCGCGTGCTGAACTGTTCACACGCGAACGATTCGTCTACGACGGCGAATCGCTCGAAGACGCGCTCGCTCCCGGCTCCGCAAGGCGCCGGGCGCTCGACGCTGCCCTGGCGGAGGTCGACTCGGCCGACGGCGCACAGCAGCCGTCGGTGGCCTGGCGGCGCCAGTTCTCCTTGCTACTCGGCCTCGAGCGACTGCTTTCCGAAGAGGAACCGCATCTGGTCGACGGGACGGTCCTGTCCGCACACCAGGTCGACGCGCTGTCCGGAACCCTGACCGCCCTGCTCGCGGAAGCCCAGCGCAACGGCCACGGCAACGGCAACGGTGCCGTTCCGGAGCCAGAGCCGGACCCGGAGTCGGCCACGTCGACGCGGGGACAGATCCTGGGGGGCGAGGCCGAGATCGACCCGGACGAGGACGACGCGGGCGAGGTCGACACCGAGGCCGAGGTCGATCCTGACGAGGACGACGCGGGCGAGGTCGACACCGAGGCCGAGGTCGATCCTGACGAGGACGACGCGGGCGAGGTCGACACCGAGGCCGAGGTCGATCCTGACGAGGACGACGCGGGCGAGGTCGACACCGAGGCCGAGGTCGATCCTGACGAGGACGACGCGGGCGAGGTCGAGCCCGAGGCCGAGGTCGATCCTGACGAGGAACCCGATTCCGACGACGAGCCGCAGGATTGGCAGCACGACGCCGAGCTCGACGAAGATGTTCAGCTCGGCGAGCAGCCCGAGGACCCCAACGCGGACCGCCGCTTCTGGTTCGAGCACGCCACGGGCGCCGGCAAGACCGTGGCCGCCCTCGGCTTCGTAGAGGCCTCCAGAACCGGTGGCGTGCTGATCCTCACGCACCGCCGCAACCTGGTCGATCAGTTCCACGGTGAACTCCGCGACCGCGGCTACCGGGACCGCATCAGCCCCGCCCTGCTCGACGGGCAGGACTCGACGCACGGCCCCGTCACCGTCGAGACCTATCAATGGTTTGTGCGCAACGCGGGCCGCATCTCTGACGCTTACACGATCGTGATCTGCGACGAGGCCCACACCGCGCTGGGCGAGAAGACCTCGGCCTCGATTCGCAGCTGGGCCGGGCCGATCTTCGTCGGCATGACGGCCACCGGTGCGCTGATCGCGCGGCACGTCACCGACCTGTTTCCCACCCAGACCTCCCGCTTCGATCTGGCCCAGGCAGCGCGCCGTGGCGTGATCGCGCCGCTGCGCTGCATCCGGATTCCGCCCGGGCCGGGCGTGCGCACGATCGCCAAGGTCCCGCTTCGGCGCGGTGAGGTGGACACCGAGTTCGACCAGGAGATGTTGGCCGAACTGCTCGACCAGACACCCTTCAACGTTGCCATCGCGGACCTCTACAAGACCCGCTTCAACAATGTTCCCGGGGTCGTCTACACCGCCGGCGTACGCCACGCCTACAACGTCGCCGCGGCCTTCCGAGACCTCGGCATGAAGGCGATGGCGGTCTCCGGTGAGACGCCCAAGCGCGAGCTGGCGCGAATCCTGGCTGACTACGAGTCGGGCAAGGTCGACGTCTTGGTCAACGCGCAGCTATTGGCCGAGGGCTGGAACAGCCCGCGGGCGACGATCTGCATGCATTTGGCGCCGACGGCCTCCAAGCGGATCTACCAGCAGCGCGTGGGACGTGTCACCCGTCGTCATCCCGGTAAGGAGGCCGGCATCGTGGTCGACTTCGTGCACCCGGCGACCAAGCACGATGATCCGGTTGTCACGCTGCATTCGCTGCTGGATCGTGATGTCTACCGTGGCGGCGCGATCGTCGTCGGACCGGTTCGACGGGGACGCGGCCGCCGCGTCCGCGTCGAGCGTCGCGTGCTTCCGGTAACGCCGGATCCCGAGCGGCGCGCGGAGGTGTTCGAGCGCGAACTGTGGCGCATCGCGGTCGAACACCTGGATTACGGCGAGCAGCACGTCTGGGCCGCGCTGGCCGGTGCCCGCGTGGCACCCAACGGCTGGCGACGAGCCAAGGCGATGCTCCACTTCGACCGCGGCGGGGAGCTCAAGCGGCGGTTTCTGCTCACCGCGGTTCAGCGCAACCGCACGTCACAGCTGCGTCTGCGCGCGCTGCAGGAAATCGCAGCCAGCCGGGACGCGGAGGCTTTCGACACCGCCATCGACATCATGGCCGGCTGGCCTCGGGACGAGCGCCGTGAGGGCGTCAAGATCATGCTCCAGGCGCTGGCCGAGCGTCGGATCGGTCGCCGGGACCAGGCCAACGCCTGGATCTGGCGAATGGCCGAGTACACGCGTGAGGTGCACGAGGAGTACGCGGTCCAGCGCTGGCCGGAGACGAAACGCCTGCTGGGGCTGCTGGTCAACTCCAGCGGCGCCGCCCACGCCCGCAACGCGCGGCGCCTCGTCCATGCCGCCCGCAAGGAGGACCGGCGTCTGTCCGCGGCGCTGCTGGCGGCCGCGCTCGCCCACACACCTGAGGCCGAGGAGGCTCTCCGTGGCGCGCGCACCCGCATGGCGCGCAAACCGGCCGCCCTTGCTCGTGAGCTGCTGCGCAACTTCCCCAAGGGCCGCCGGAGCAAGAACCGCCGCCGGCGCAAGGGCGGCGGAGGCGGCGAATCTGGGGCCGGCAACGGAGGCAGGAAGCCGGGCGTGAATGCTCCGCTGGAGCTTGATGACGAGCGGATCGACGAGCTCGACGACATCGACCAAGGCGACGAGCGTGATGACGGCGACGATTCCCGTGACGCGCCAGAGCCTGATGATGACGACGACGCCTCGGAGGACGATGACCGTTCCGAGGACAGTGGCGAAGAAGAGGATGCCGCTACTGACGGCGGCGAGGCCGATAAGGAAATCGAGCGGCTGCGTCCGGCGGCCCGTCGGCGCTCACGGCGCCCGCGTCGTCCACCGCCGCGTGACACCGAGGCCGCGGCTTAGCCAGAGAGGTGAACCTCACCGGCGTCGAGGGCCACGCGACCGGCATCGGTGATGACCACGAGCCGACCGTCACCGTCAATTCCGCCGGCGCGTCCAGTCCCGCCGGCCCAGCTCACCTTCCGCTCCGCCAGCGCGTCTCTGGCTCGCACGGCCCTGAGCACGTCCGCCTCGGTGGCTGCCAGCCACCGCTCCAGCTGCTCCAGCAGCCGGCCGAGCGTCGGCTCGACCGCTTCGGGCGCAAGCCCCATGCTCCCCGCAGTTTCCTTCAACTCGGGCGGGAAGTCTTCGGCCGCTAGCGCGACATTGACGCCGATTCCGAGCACTGCCCACCCCTCCTGCGGACGCCCCTCGACGAGGATCCCGGCGATCTTCCGGCCGGCCATCAGCACGTCGTTGGGCCATTTCACCGCGGCTTGAGGACCCGTCAGCTCGGCCACCGCGACCCCCGCGGCCAGCGGAAGCAGGCGCGGGGGCTGGCGCAGAACCAGCGACATCAGCAGTGCGCGCCCCGGTGGGGCCACCCAGGTGCGGCCCTGTCGGCCTCGCCCGGCCGTCTGCTCCGAAGCCGTCACCAGCGTGCCGTGGGGGGCCCCCGCCGCCGCAAGCTCACGGGCGCGCTGGTTGGTGGAAGCGGTGCGGCGGAGATGCAGCCGCGGTGAGCCCAGCGTGCTCACGACGCGGAGAGGCGGAGCTCGTCGTCGGCCGCGATCCCCAGTTGTGCGGCCGCATCACCGCGGCTGACGGCGAGGGCGAGGCGGCGGGAAGAGTCCTCGTAGACGAGCAGGTCACCTCCGCTGACATCGGCAAAGGTGCGCACGTACGCGGCCCGGTAGACCTCGCCCGTGGCGGTTTCCAGGCGGATGCCGCGCCCGAGCTTCAGGCCCGTCTGCGCCAGCTGCTCGTGCAGCGCGTCCAGCTGGACGTTGCCGAAGCGGTCCACCTGAAGGGCATGGGTGAGCAGAACCCCGTCCTCGAAGTGGGCTTGCGGCAGCGCGAGCGCCACCAGCTCGCCCGGATCACACGGATCGCCCAGCTCGGGCAGCTCGACGCCCGCCGCCAGGTGAGCGGCCGCCGGTGCGAAGATGTCGCGCCCGTGAAAGGTGGCTGAAACGGGCTGCAGGCGAAACCGCGACCGCGCGAGGTCAACCGCTTCGAGCACCCCGCCACCGTCCTGCGCAGCGAGCGACAGGAGCCCGTTGTCGGGCCCGACGAGCTGACGGCCATCGGCAAGCCGCAGAGCGACCGCCCGGCGCGCAGCTCCGACGTCCGGATCGACAACGGCGAGATGCACGCCGATCGGCGCATAGGGCAGCGCCCTTTGCAGGATCAGCGCACCCGCTCGGACGTCATGACGCCCGAGGCGATGAGCGAGGTCGATCACTCGGGCCTCGGGGCAGATCGACGCGATCACCCCATGGCAGACGCCAACGAAGTCGTCCTCGAGCCCGTAGTCGGAGAGGAACGTGATGACCGGAGCAGCCACCTCATCCCCCATCTTGCGCATCGGCCACCAGCGCCTGCACGAGTCCGTCGATGTCATGGCGACCGGCCTCGACGTCCGGCTCACGTCCGCGCTCGCGCAGGGCCGCGCTGGTGACCGGGCCGATGCTCACGAGTCTGGTGTGCGCGGAGAGCCGGCTACCGGCGCCATCCAAGAAGAACCGCACGGTGGAGGACGACGTGAAGGTGACGTAGTCAGCTCGCCCGACGGCGTCGAGTTCGCTGTCGCTGAGTGGCTCGGCCACGGTCTCGTACAGCGCCAGCACGTCGACCTCGGCACCGCGGTCTCGGAGCGCCTGGGGCAGCACGTCACGGGCCTCGGCGGCCCGGGCGATCAGCGCCCGGCTGACCGGGACGTCCGCGAGCGCCTCGACCAGCCCCTCGGCGACGAAGCGCTCGGGCACGATGTCCGGCGTGATCCCGTATTCGCCCAGCGCCCGCGCGGTGCCGGGGCCGATGGCGGCTACGCGCAGGCCGGCCAGCGCACGTGCGTCCCGACCGGCGGAGGTGAGGCGTTCAAACAGGATCCGCACCCCGTTCGGACTGGTCAGACAGAGCAGGTCATAGCCGGCAAGATCCGGCGCGGGACCATCGAGCGGGACGATTCGAATGGACGGAGCCTCGACGACCTCCGCCCCGAGTCCGCGCAGCCGTGAGGCCAGACCACTCGACTGAGCCCGCGCTCGGGTCACCGCCACCACGCGCCCGGACAGCGGCGGCGCCGCAAACCAGCTCAGACGCCGGCTGAGGGCGGCGACCGGCCCGAAGATCGCGATCGCCGGGGCTTTGATCCTTTCCGCTTCGGCCACCGACGCGATCGTGGCCAGCGTCGCGCTCACCGAGCGCTGGTCGGGCAGCGTGCCACGCTGGACCAGCGCGGCCGGCTCTGACTCCGGCCGACCCGCGTCGATCAGCCGCCGGGTGATCGCGCCGAGCTGACGCACGCCCATGTACACCACGAGCGTGCCGGGAAAGCGGGCCAGCGCGTCCCAGTCGAGTGCCGATTCCAGCTTGCCCGGATCCTCGTGGCCGGTTATCAACGCGACCGCGCTCGCCGCATCGCGGTGGGTCACGGGAATGCCGGCGTAGGCCGCGGCGGCCACCCCGGCGGTGATTCCCGGCACCACCTCGAACGGGATCTCCGCCGCGCGCAGGGTCTCGGCCTCCTCCCCGCCCCGTCCGAAGACGTACGGGTCACCGCCCTTTAGCCGCACCACGTTCTTTCCCTGGGCTCCATGCTCAACCAGCAGCCGCTCGATGTCGGCTTGGGCCATCGAAGGGCCGCCGCCCTCCTTTCCCGCGTAGATCAGCTTGGCGCTCTCGCGAGCCCCCTCCAGCGCCGAGGTCGGGATCAGCCGGTCGTAGACGATCACGTCAGCTGCCGCGATCAGCTCCACCGCGCGCACGGTGAGGAGCCCGGGATCTCCGGGCCCGGCGCCGACCAGGTAGACGGTCACCCGGCCTGCTCCCGTTCAGCTTCCCGCAGCAGCGCGCCGGCACCCGCGGCGAGCATCCGTTGGGCCACGAGCACGCCCAGCCCCTTCGGTTCGCCTTCGACCATGTCGCTGCACCACGCCGATCCGTCGGGTAGACCGACCCAAGCCCGGAGCTGGACGCGGCCGCCGCCGACCGAACGTGCGTTGGCCCCGACCGAAGTGTTGCAGGACGCCTCGAGTGCGCGGGTCAGCTCGCGTTCGGCGAACACGCAGTCGGTGGCCTCGGGGTCGCGGAGCTGGCTCAGCGCGGCGGGGTCCAGAGATCCGGGACGTCCCTCCAACGCCAGGGCTCCCTGACCGGCCGCCGGCAGCAGCTCCTCCAGCACACCGGACGCCTCGCGCTCACGACCCAGGCGCTGTAACCCGGCGCGAGCGAGCACCAGCGCGTCCACCTCACCGTCGGCCAGCTTGCGCAGGCGGGTGTCGACGTTGCCGCGGATCTCCACCACGTTGAGGTCATCCCGGACCGCGCCGATTTGGGCGGTCCGGCGCAGGCTACTGGTCCCAACGCGCGCCCCGGTAGGCAGCGCCTGCAGCGAGGGGGCGCCACAGATGGCGTCGCGGGGGTCGGCCCGCTTCGGGATCGCCACCAGCTCGAGTCCCTCAGCAAGGTCGGCGGGGACGTCCTTGGCCGAGTGCACGGCCAGGTCGATCCGGCCCTCGAGCAGCGCCTGCTCGAGCTCTGAGACC
Source organism: uncultured Solirubrobacterales bacterium (assembly GCA_963757165.1). Taxonomy (GTDB): domain Bacteria; phylum Actinomycetota; class Thermoleophilia; order Solirubrobacterales; family Solirubrobacteraceae; genus Palsa-465. The sequence goes on along the minus strand of CAVWQO010000006.1, from coordinate 1,815,184 downwards.
CAGCGAGACTTGTCCCCGAGGCCGCGTTGGCGATCGCCGGTGGTGGTGATGGGAATGATCTCCGCGTCCGCGTTCAGCCGCTGCGCGACCCAGTCCGCCTGCGCCAGCGCAAGCGCGCTGCCGCGCGTGCCGATCCGCATCAGCGGCGTCGCTGTGGCAGCGCTCGCACCTCGGCGAGCTCCGCCGGCGGCTCCTCGGGCAGGTCCTCCTGACCGAAGCGCGACTCGCGCTCGGCGAGGTTGAACAGGTCCCGGACCAGCGCCATCCGGGCGTGAACCCGGTCGTCGCGGAGCTCTTTCATCCGCAGCGTCGGCTCGTGCAGCAGACGGTTGACCACGGCGCGCGCCAGCGCGTCGACCCGGTCGAGGTCACGCGAGGAGGCTGAGTCCCATTTTCCGGCGTTCTCCTGGACCACCTGGTCGGCAATGGCGTTGGCGTGTGTGCGCAGCGCGGCCAGCGTCGGGAGCACCTCGAGGGAGCCCATCCAGGCGGCGAACTGCTGGATCTCCTCCTCGATGATGCCCTCGGCTTTGCGGGCCTCGGCCTGGCGCACCTTCCGGTTGCGCGCGATCACGGCCTGGAGGTCGTCGATGTCAAACAGCGAAACCCCCCCGATCTCTCCGCACGAGGCGTCAATATCACGCGGCACCGCCAGGTCGATCAGCAGCATCGGCGCGCCACCACGCCGTGCCATCACCTCGGCCAGCTCACGAGCCTCCAGCAGCAGGTGGGGTGACGCGGTCGCCGCGACAACGATGTCGGCACGCTCCAGCGCGTCGGGCAACTCGTCGAAGCTGACACTGCGCCCGCCGTAGCGCTTGGCCAGGCTGACCGCGCGGTCGCGGCGCCGGGTGGCCACGAACACGGTCTGGCAGCCGCTGTCGGCCAGCGCGCGGGCCGTCAGCTCGCTCGTCTCCCCGGTGCCGACGATCACCACCTCGCGGCCCTCGAGCGCGTCCAGGCGCTCCTTGGCCAGCGTGACCGCTACCGCCGGGAGGCTGAGCTGGCGCTCACCGATCGCCGTCTCCGTTCGCACACGCTTGCCCGCGGCCAGCGCAGCCTTGAACAGATGGTTGGTCAACGGGCCAACGGCGTCCTTCGCCAGAGCCGCATCGTAGGCGCGCTTGATCTGCCCCTGGATCTCGGCCTCGCCGACGATCATCGACTCGAGTCCGGCGGTGACCCGGTAGAGGTGGCGCGCGGCGTCGCAATTGCGATGGGAGTAGATCGCCGAGGCGAGCCCGGTTGGCCGGATCCCGGCCTGGCTGGCCAGCATCGCCAACACCGTGCTCTCGGCCTCGACCGGGTCCCCGACGACGAGGTAGAGCTCGGTGCGGTTGCAGGTCGAGATCGCCACCGCCTCGTGCACCTCGGCGGTGCCGCGCAGGTCACGCACGAAATCACCCGCCCGCGCCTCGGGCAGCGCCAACCGCTCTCGTACCTCGACGGGCGCGGTCTTGTGCGAAACGCCGATGGCCAGCAGCTCGCTCATCCGACCGGCTCCGCCTCACGCTCCTGCACCCGCGCGTGCTGATCGGCTCTGACGTCCCGCGTCAGTTCGGCCAGCTCACGCTCCGTGCGGCCCAGCCTGATCGCCATGATCGCCACATAGACCAGCAGCAGCAGGACGAACACGATGTAGGCGCCGGCCACGTACTTGCCGGCGGTATGGAGTGGAAGTGCAGGTGCGGCGGCGAGGATCAGGTTCATGACGGTGCCGCGCTGCGGCGCAGCGGCCGCAGCTCGTCCTCCCCGAGGATCAACCGGCGCAGGGCGCGGGTCTGCATGCGCGCGTTCTTGGCCGTCATCTCGTACTTCCACAGGGTCGCGTAGAGCAGCGCCACGCCGATCAGCGAGATGTAGAAGGTCAGCCGCATCGGTCCCGGAAGGTTGCCGCCCTGGAGCGTGAGCACGCGTGGATGTACCAATCCCTGGGCCAGCCGCACGGCAATGAAGTTCAGCGGTACGAACGCGCCCGCGACGACGGCGAAGACACTGGCGTAGCGCGCTTGGCGCTCAGGGTCCTCGATCGAAAAGCGCAGCGGCTGGTACGTCGCGAACATCAACACGACAATCAAGAACGACACCAGCGTCGGCTCGTTCCACACCCACCAGTGCCCCCAGGAGGCCTTAGCCCAAATCGAGCCCGTGATCAGCGCGCCGACCGAGAAGATCAGCGCCATGTGGATCGCCACGTAGGCCCGCATGTCCCATTTGCGATCCCCGGTGCGCAGATGGCCGATCGCCATCACGCCGCCGAGGATGAATCCGCACAGCGAGACGATCGACAGCGGCACGTGGATGTAGAAGATCTTCTGCACAAAACCCTGGTCGGCGTCCAGCGGCGCGTAGAAGAACACGAGCGCCAGCGCGAGCGTGACGACGGCGACGGCGGCGAGGGACAGGCTGCGCAGACCGCGCCCATAGGTGTTGGAGACCACTAGTCCTCCAGGAGGAAATCGAATACCGCGTAAGCCAAAAGGGCGAACACCAGATCATAGAGCCCGAGGATCGCCAGCCACTTGGCCGGGGGCGAGCCCGATCCGTGTACCACCAACAGCGGACCCGTGGCGCGCGCGGTCGCGATCAGGGCCGGGATCAGTAGCGGCAGTCCGATGATCGGCCCGATCAGATCGCGTGCGCGGGTATGCACGGCGATGGCCGAGACCAGCGTCCCGATCACGGCAAAGGCCAGGTTCGACAACGCGAGCACCGCGATCAGGCCCGGCAGCGGCGGCCCGAGTGAGGGCCCCAGCAGGAGCAGTCCGAACGCGGGCACCGCGATCACCTCGAGCACGACCAGGAATGTGAACAGCGCGGCGGCCTTGGCCAGCAGCATCGCGGTCCGATCCACGGGTGCGAGGAGGAATCCGTCGAAGCCGCCCTGCTCACGCTCGGCCACGAACAACCGGTTGATTCCGAGCATGGCAGCGAACAGCAACGTGGCGGTCAGCACACCGGCGGCCAGCTGGCCATCGACGGTCGCCCGGTTCAGGGCGAAATGGAAGATCACGAAGCTGCTCAAAGAGAACAGCGCCATTGCCGGGATCGTCTCGAAGGTCCGAAGCTCCAGGAGAAGGTCCTTCCTCAGGACGGTGAGCGCGGTTCTCACGCGTACAGCTCCTTGAGTGCCGCCGTAGTCAGGTCGTTTGGGGGCCCGAAGTACGCGGTCCGGCCATTCTTCAGCCCCAGCACCACGTCTGCCTCAGCCAGACCCACTTGAGGATCGTGGGTGGTGATTACCCGAGTGCAGCCGCTGGCGCGGCCGATCAGCGGCTCGGTCAGCTCTCCCGCGCCGGGGTCGAGATTCGCTCGCGGCTCGTCGAGCAGGAGCAGCTGCGGGCCATGCAGCACAGCGCGGCAGACAGCGACTCGCTGCACCATCCCCCGGCTGAGCGAACGGACCGGGTCGTTGGCCCGCCCGTCCATGTGCACGGTTTCCAGGAGCTCCTCGATCCGTGTTTCAGGCGCGTCGTGCAGCCGCGCGTGATAACGCAGGTTCTCCCGCGCGGTGAGGTCGCGGTACAGCAGGGGCTCGTGGCCGAGCAAGCCCAATCTGGCTCGCACCGCGAACGCTCGCTTTGGCAGCGGTTCGCCGAACACGGTCACCGCGCCCGCGTGGGGACGCAGCAGCGTGGCCAGGATCCGCAGCAGCGTCGACTTGCCCGCGCCGTTGTGCCCCAGCACCGCCAGCGTGGCGCCCGTCGGAAGCCTCAGCGAGACGTCTCTGAGCGCAGTCCGCTCACCGAAGTGGCGCGTCAGCCCGTGTAGCTCAACCGCGGCTGGACCGGGCGACCCACCCGCCCCCGTCCCGGGCGCTTCAACTCCGGGCAGGTCCGGCACACCGTGTCGCTGGGTCGATTCTCATGGCGCGCGACAGCATAGGCGGGGCGGCGCGGCGCGTGGGCGGGGCGGGGCAGGGCGGGGTGGGCGAGGTGGGGCAGGGCGGGCTGCCGGCGGTGCGTTTGGCGGGGCGGCGCGTTCGCGCGTGGGCGATTCGGCGGCCAGGACGCAACTGACCAAACTGCGACAACCGCCCACGCTCGTCAGCGGGCCACTAGCAGTTTGGTCGCATACCGACCAAACTGCGCACGGCGCATCGGTCAAGCCGCACGCTTGTAGCGGTTTGGCCGCCCACCGGAGCGCGAGCGGTGGGTCCTCCCGCCCGCGTATGCACGCTCGTCACCGCCTTCCGCGCGGCCCGCCCTCCCAGCGCTACGACTCGTGGCTGCCTTGGCGGCCGTCCTCACGCGCGAGCGTCGCCACGACGTGCTTGAGCGTCGGTGCGATCACCGGGAACAGCTCGCCGATCGCCTTCGGGTTGCCGGGGAAATTGACGATCAGGGTCTTACCAGCGATCCCGGAGACCCCTCGCGTGAGGATCCCCAGCGGGGTGTGCCGCAGCGACGCCGCCCGCATCGCCTCGGCGAACCCAGGCGCGTCCCGGTCGATCACCGAACGCGTGGCCTCCGGTGTCACGTCGTCGGGCGTCAGTCCGGTTCCGCCCGTGGTGAAGATGAGCGAGATGTCCTCCTGCGGAGCGGACAGCCGTCGCAGCGCCTCTTCGATCGCGCTGCGGTCATCGCTGACCACCTGCTGGGCCACCACCGTCGCGCCCGCGTCACGGACGACCTGGGCCAACGCCGGCCCGGACGCGTCCTCGGAGCGCCCGGCCGCGACTGACGTCGAGATGGTGAGGATCGCGGCTCGCACGTCAGGGAGCCGCCGAACGGCGCCAGTCCCCTGACTTCCCGCCCGACTTCTCCACCAGCACGACCTCGGCGATCTCGACGCCGCGCTCGATGCCCTTGACCATGTCGTAGATCGTCAGCGCCGCGATGCTGGCCGCCGTCAGCGCCTCCATCTCCACGCCGGTGGGACCGGTGGTTCGCGCTTGCGCCGTCAAGCGGATCTCGCCGGCGTCGACGTCGATCGACCCTTCAACGCCGATGAACGAGAGCGCCAACGGGTGACACAGAGGGATCAACTCAGATGTCCGTTTGGCGGCTTGGATTCCCGCGATCCGGGCCACCCCGAGCACGTCACCCTTGGGTGCGTCGCCGGCGAGGACGGCCTCCGCGGTCGCGCGCGAAACACGAATTACGGCGCGGGCGACTGCGCGACGTTCGGTTGCGGGCTTGGCTCCGACGTCGACCATGCGCGCACTGCCCGCGCTGTCCAGATGCGTCAGCTGGGGTGGCTGATCGCTCACGCCGGAGCGTGGGTGCGCTGCGCGGCTTCGATCAGGTCTCGCACCGCCTGGGCGTCACCGGCACGGAGCAGCTCCACCGGGTCCGGCTCGCCGTTGACGATCGACTCGAAGAACTCCTTGCGATCCTGATAGGTCGGGAGCGTCGCCTTGGCCCAGCCGCGGACATCGTTGAGCAGGACGGCCAGCAACGCATAAGGCTCGCCGAACATCTCGCCGATCTCACGCTTCATCCGCTTGGCCAGTGCGGGCGAGGCGCCGGCGGTGGAGATCGCCACGGCCAGAGGGCCGGTGCGCACGATGGCGGGCAGGATGAAGTTGCACAGTGGCGGCACGTCGACGACATTGATCAGCATCGCTCGCCGCTCGGCGTCGTCGAACACACGGATGTTGACGTCGGTGTCGTTGGTGGCGGCGATCGCGATCAGGCAGCCCTCGAGGTCACGGGGCTCGTATTCACGCTTCTCCCAACGGATCGACCCCTCGTGCGCCAGCTCGGCCAGTCCGGGATGGGCGTCGGGTGCGACCAGCGTCACGTCGGCGTCGCAGGCCAACAGGCCCTCCACCTTCTCCAGCCCGATGTCGCCGCCGCCGACGACCAGGCACCGCCGTCCCTTCAGCCGCAGGCAGGCGATGTAGAAAGGTGTCTCGAGCATGTCCCGCACGCACGACTGATCGCAGATCCCCTTGCGGAACTGGCAAACGCATTCCTTGCCGAGGTAGGCCTGGGCGGGCACGGTTCTAAGGGTAGCCGTCGGCACCTATCGCTTGACCGCGTCCCGGGCCAGCCGGGCGCCGAGCTTGAGCAGGGGCCCGATTCCGTCTCTAAGCGCCCCCGCGCGGATCGACGGGCGCCCGTAGAGAATCGTGGCCGTCTGGCGCAGAGCCTCGGCAAGCGTTTCGTCGTAGGGGTGCCACCAGGCGTTGCGCACGGTCGAGGGCTCCCACACGCGCAGCTTGACGTTGACGCACTCGTAGAGGCCGAACTTGGAGTGCGTCCGTCCGAGTCCTGATTGCTTGACTCCGCCCCACGAACACTGGCAGGCGCCGTGACTGAACATGTGGTCGTTGATCCAGACCATTCCGGACTGCAGCTCGCGGGCGATTCGCTCCCCCTTGTCGCGATCGCAAGTCCACACCGAAGCCCCCAGCCCAAAGTTGCTGTCGTTGGCCAGGGCGACGGCCTCGTCCTCGGAATCGACGACGATGATCGGCAACACCGGCCCGAAGATCTCCTCGCGCATGATCCGCATGTTGTGCGTGACGCCGCCGAGTACCGCCGGGGCAAAGAAGGCGCCCGCCGGCAGGCCGGCCGGCGCATCAACCGGCCCCCCGCACAGCAGCGTTGCGCCAGCAGCGACAGCGTCGTCGACGAGCGAACGAACGACCTGCAACTGCTCGTGCGTGACCATCGGGCCGATCTCCGTATCCCACTCCATCGGATCGCCAATCCGCAGCCTCTGTGCCCCGGCAACGACACCGGCGATGAACCGCTCGGCCACCTCACGCAGGACATACACGCGCTCGATGCCGGAGCACGTCTGCCCCGCGTTGGCAAAGCCTCCCCACAGCGCACCGGCGACCGCGTGCTCCAAGTGGCAGTCCGGCAGCACGATCATTGGATCCTTGCCACCAAGCTCCAGGACCGAACCCTTGAGCTGCTTCGCGCACGCCTCCCCCACCCCGCGGCCCGTCTGCACTGAGCCGGTGAAGAAGATCTTGGCCGCTCCGGACTGCACCAGTGCCGGGCCGGTGCCGGGGCCGTGGATCACGCGCACGAGGCCCTCCGGCACACCAGCTCGCTCGAACACCCGGCCGATGCGCTCCCCCAGCAGAGGCGTCAGCGACGAGGGCTTCAACACGACCCCGTTGCCCGCCATCAGCGCCAGGGCCACCTCGCCGAACGGGATGCTCCACGGATAGTTCCAGGGCGAGATGACCCCGATCACCCCGAGCGGCTCGTAGATGAACGCCGAGCGCTTGGTCTTCAGGAATACCTGGGGCATTGGGATCTTCTCGTCGGAGAGCAGCTCGGTGCCAGCGTGGCCGATCCAGCGCAAAGCGTCGATGGTCGGCAGGATCTCCATCGAGAAGGCCTCGTTGCGAGGCTTGCCCTGCTCGTGCACGATCAGGTCCCGGATGTCATCGGCCTCGTCGATCAGCACCTGGGCGGCGCGGTCGAGGTAGCGCGCACGGTCGGCGAGCGTCAGCTGGGCCCAGAACGGCTGGACCTTGGCGACCTGTTCGACCACCGCTTCGACCTCGGTCGGCAGCGTGATCGGCACCGTCCCCACACGGGCCCCGGTGGCCGGGTTCAACGACTCCAGCTGCTCGGTTCCGGCGGCGGCGCCCACGGCCCCGCAGCCTACCGTTCGGGACCTATCCCGCTCCGGCCACCGGGCGGTGGCGCGGGACCGCTAGGCCGCGCGAGTGCGCGAGACGGCCGCGGCGCGGCCAAGCAAAGCCCGGGTCAGGAGCTCGTCGAGCCCCTCGGTCTGCTCGGCGTCGACGACCACCGTGTCCGGCCGCGGCTCGCGGCCCGACTCGAGATGGATGGCGCCAATCCCGACGATCGACTCCCGCGAAGCGACCAGCGCGGTGGCGCAGATCACCAGCCGTATCCGCGGGTCGAAGCGGACAAGCCGGGCCACCTCCAGTTCCTCGGGTTCATGACCCTGGGCGCGCAGAAGCTCTCGGATGGCCGGCGCATCCCGCAACTGCGGCAGCCGCAAGCGCACGCGGGGGCCGCGTGGAAGCAGGAAGGAACTGGCCAGCAAAGCGCCTGGGTCAAAGCTCGAACTCACTTCCTACAGGGTAGTAGCTTCGCCCTGCGGGCCCGTAAAATGGTTGTAAATGTGCACAATCGCGGTTGGCGATGCTTAGCCGCGGCCGCGGGCCCGTCGGAGCTGCTCGAGCCGCTCGAGCAAGCCGGCCTCGGCGTCGTCCGGGGCGTAGAACCGCTCCCCGATGGCGGAATCGGGCAACAGCTCCTGGGGCGATATGTGCCCGGGGCGCCGATGGGGGTTGTCGTAGCCGCCGTCGCTGCGGGTGGAGGAGCGCAGGTGGGCCGGCGGCGCGGATGCCCCGCGCTCACGCATATGCTCGCGCGCTGCGAATACCGCGCGCTTGGCGGCGTCGGATTTAGGCGCCAGGGATAGGTAAATCGCGGCTTGGGCGAGGGCGAACTGGCACTCAGGCAGGCCCACGTGTTCGACCGCCGCGGCAGCGGCGGTGGCGATGACTAGCGCCTGGGGGTCGGCATTGCCGACGTCCTCGGAGGCGAGGACCACCATGCGGCGGACGATGAAGCGCGGGTCTTCGCCGCCCTCGAGCATCACCGCCAGGTAGTACAGCGACGCATCGGGATCGGACCCCCGGGTCGCCTTGATCCAGGCCGAGATCGTGTCGTAGTGGCGGTCGGCCTGACGGTCATAGAGGATCGCGCGCCGCTGGAGCGCATCCTCGGCCTGGGCCAGCGTCACCTCACCGCCGTCCGCGGACTCACAGGCCAGCTCCAACGCATTCAGCGCGGTGCGGGCGTCGCCGGCCGAACGCTCGGCAAGGAACTCGAGCGCCTCGGGCGCGATCGCCGCGCCGGCGCCGCACTCGCCGCGCGCCATGGCTCGCTGCAGCAGCACAGTGATATCCCGCGCGGTCAGCGCGTCAAGCTCGTACACGCGGGTACGGGAGATCAGTGCCGAGTTGACCTCGAAGTACGGATTCTCAGTTGTCGCGCCGATCAAGGTCACCAGTCCCTCCTCAACGGCGGGGAGCAGCGCGTCCTGCTGTGCCTTGTTGAAGCGATGGATCTCATCGAGGAAGAACACCGTCCGCTTGCCGCCCGAGCGCAGCCGCTGACGCGCGCGCTCGAGCACAGCGCGGACCTCGGCCCGTCCGGCCTGGACCGCGCTCTCCTCCTCGAACGCGGCATCGGAAGCCTCCGCCACGAGACGGGCCAGCGTCGTCTTTCCCGTCCCCGGTGGCCCGTGAAGGATCATCGAATGCGGGTGGCCCTCCTGGAGGGCGCGGCGCAGCGCGGAACCAGTGGCGAGCAGGCGATCCTGCCCAACGAACTCGTCGAATGTCCGCGGGCGCATCCTCGCCGCCAGGGGCGCGGCTGGATCAGGCGGCGGGGGGCCGCCTTGTGTCTCGTCGCTGTCGAACAGCTGGTCCATCGCGCAAGTATGGCTTCGGCCCTACGGTCGGCGACCGACGATGGCCAGCGCCGCGTCGTGCACGAGGCCGTTGGTCGCGATCGCATCGCCGCCGTCCGCGCCAGGCGCCCCTGAGAGGTCGCTGAAGCGCCCCCCGGCTTCCTGCACTACGACGGCCACCGCGGCGAGGTCCCAAATCGACACCGCGGGGTCCACCGCAATCTCGGCCGCACCCTCAGCCACCAGCATGTACTGCCACGCATCGCCGACCCCCCGGGTGCGCCAGCAGCGCCGCCCCAGATCTAGCAGCGCGTCCAGGCGCCCGACCGCATCCCAATCCTCGATGCCACCCCAGGCGAGCTGGGATTCGGCGAGACGGGCGATGCTCGAGACCCGGATCGGACGACCGTCGGCGAACGCGCCCGCGCCCCTCGAGGCCCACCAGCGTCGTCGGGCGGCAGGAGCTGAGACCACGCCGACGGTGAGCTCTGATTCGACGGACAGCGCGATCAGAGTTGACCAGGTCGGCATCCCGCGCAGGTAGCTCTTGGTGCCGTCGATCGGGTCGATGATCCAGCGCCTGACTGCGCCGCCGGCGAGGCTGTCCTCATACTCCTCGCCGATCACCGCGTCGCCGGGGCGAACCTCGGCCAGCCGGGAGCGGATCGCCTGCTCCACCGCGCGATCGGCCTCGGTGACCGGGGTCAGGTCCGGCTTGGTCTCGACCAGCAGATCGTCGGCGCGATAGCGCCGCAGCGTGATCTCGTCCGCGAGATCGGCGAGTTCCAGCGCGAGGGCGAGATCTTCGGAGGTGCTCGCGGACACGTCATGTGACTCTACGCGCCCACTAGGCTCTGGGCATGACCAGCTCAGACCTCCAGGACGAGACCGCGGGGCTGTTGGCGGAGCTCATCCGCTTCAACACCGTCAACCCACCCGGCAACGAGCGCCCCGCGATCGAGCACCTTGAGCGCTACCTCGCCGGCGCGGGCTTCGAGACCGAGATCCTCGGCACCAGCGAGTCGCGTCCGAACCTGATCGCCAATCTCAACGGGCCCGAGGACGGTCCGACCCTGGTCTTCCTGGGCCACGTGGACACGGTGCTGGCGGACGCCACCGAGTGGCGCCACGATCCATGGTCAGGTGACGTCGCCGACGGCTTCCTCTGGGGCCGTGGGGCGCTTGACATGAAGTCCCAGGTCGCGGCGGAGGCGGTAGCTGGAGCCTCACTGGCGCGAGCGGCGTGGCGTCCGGCGCGCGGGACGCTGAGGCTCGTGTTCGTGGCTGACGAGGAAACCGGCGGTGAGGTCGGGGCGCACTGGCTGTGTACCGAGCATCCCGACAAGGTCCGCTGCGACATGCTGCTCAACGAGGGTGGCGGCGAGGTTTTCGAGTACGACGGGCGCCGGCACTATGGCGTCTGTTGTGCGGAGAAGGGGATCTTCCGCTTCACCATCACGGCCGTCGGGTCGGCGGGACACGCCTCGCTGCCCAAGACCGGCGACAACGCACTGCTGAAGCTCGGGCCCGTGCTGCAGAAACTCGGTGCCGCGGGTCCCTCGTTCAACGTCACCGCCGGGCCGGCGGCGCTGCTGCGCGGCTTGGGCCAGGATCCGAGCGACCCGGGCGCCGCGCTGGCGCAAGTCGCCGCACGCGAGCCGGCGCTGTTGACCTTTATGGAGCCGATGCTCGGGGTGACGCTGACCCCGACGATGGCCCACGCCTCGGACAAGATCAACGTGATCCCTTCTCGCGCCACGCTGAAGGTCGACTGCCGAGTCCCTCCCGGGCTTGGCGAAGATGCAGCAAGGGCACGGATCAAGGAGGTCCTGGGCGATCTATACGACCACGTCACGATCCAGTTCACCGAGATGGTGATTGGCAACCAGTCGCCGATCGACACGCCGCTGATGAGCACGATCGAGCGCTGGATAACCGCGCACGATCCGGGGGCCGCGACCGTTCCGGTGATCCTGCCCGGGTTCTCGGATTCGCGCTGGTTCCGGGAGGCGTTTCCCGATTGCGTGGCCTACGGCTTCTTTCCCCAGCGCCACCAGACGCTGCTTGAGGCCGCACCACTGGTTCACAACGCCGATGAGCGCATCGACGTGCGGGACCTCGGCTTTGCCGCCGCCTGTTATGCAGACCTGGCTACAGAGCTGTTGGGCTGAGGGGCGCCGGGGGCAGGCACGCCGCGTAGCTGACGCGTGGCGCGCGGCAGCAGCCCGGCGAGCAGCAGCACGAGACCGATCGCGCTACCGACTCCGAGCACGTTCCGGGCACCCAGGCTGGACGCGAGCGGACCCGCGACGGCAAAACCCAGCGGCATCAACGCGAGCGAGCCCATCCAGTCCCACGCACTAACGCGCGAGAGCGCTGCCGCCGGGATGTGCTCGGCCAGCGCAGTTTCCCACCAGATCATCATGAGCGAGAACGCGAACCCGGTCGCGAAGGCGAACACCACGACAACCGCCGCCGGCGCTCCAAGCGCCAGTGTCCCGTTTTGAATCGGCCAGACCAGGACGAGCAGCATCGCCGCCCGCATCGGCCGCGCCGGCCGCCAGCGCAGCCCGACCACCGCTCCCAAGACGGCGCCCGCGCCGGCCAGACTCTCGAGTACGCCGAACACACCGGCGCTGCCGTAGAGATCACGCGCGATCACCGGTGCCAGTGCGTACCACTGGGCGTACACGCAGAGCACGGCACCGCTGAAGACGACGATCGTCACCAACACCCAGGTCCGCGAGCGCACCTCGCGCCAGCCGGAACGCAGCTCCTCCAGCATCGGAGCTGCCTCCACCTGCTCACCTCGGGGGCGCGGATGCACGCGCAGCAACAGCACCGCGCTGAGCAGGAACGTCGCGGCATCGAAGATGAACGCCTCGCCGGCGCCCAGCCCGAGGACCAACGCGGTGGCTAGGGCGGGGCCAACGAGCATGGCCAGGTTGTTGGTCGATTCGGTCAGCGCGCGGGCGTCCTGGATCAGCTCCTCGGGCACGGTTTGCGGCAGCAGCCCGGTGTAGGCCGGCTGGAAGAAGGCCTGCGCGGCGCCGAACATTGCTTCGATCACCACCAGCTGCCAGATCTGGATCGTCCCGGCGAAAATCAGGACCGCCACGATCGCGTGCAGCATGCAGCGGATGCCGTCGGTGACAATCATGATCCGGTGGCGCGGCAGCCGGTCGCCCCAGACGCCGCCGAACAGGATCAGCGCAACGAGCGTGAGCGACTGCGCACCGAGCACGAGCCCGAGGTCGGTGGGTGAACCCGTGCGCTGCGTGATGAACAGCGCCAGGGCGACGATCACGACGTGGTCGCCGACCGCTGAGGCGGCCTGGCCGAAGAACAGATATCGGAAATTCTCGTGGCGCAGGACGCGCAGGTAGGCACTCATCGGACACTCTTCGCTGACGAAAACGACGGGATGAAAACGCGGCCGCTGCCCTCAGCGGGCGGCGGCGGTGAAAGCAGCGTTTTGGGTCAGGTACCGAGCATCGCCGGGCGAGCCTACCACCGGCCCATGCCGCAAGGCAAGGCGTTCAGGCGCGCGGCGAGAGCTCGAACTTCAACGCGAAGTAGTCGAGCATATGGGGCAGAGCCTTGTCGGCCGCGAGCGACGGCTGCGCGAGCCGCACGTCGTTCTCGCGCAGGATCGTCCCGAGCATCGCCTGACCCACGAGCAGCGACAGACCGACGCCGGGGCATCCCTGGGGCCCGTGGCTGAAGTGATTGAACTGCCAGTCACTGCCGGCACCGCCGGTCAGCCACTGCTCAGGCGCAAAACGATCGGCGAAGTCGCTGGCTTCCCGGTCGCGGTGGTTGAACGTGTTGACGATCAGCAGCTGTGTGCCCTCCGGCACCGTGACTCCGTCCCACTCGGTCTCGCGCGTGGTCACCCGAGCGAGCATCGGCGTGGTCGGCCACAGGCGCATCGCCTCCTGCAGACAGGCGCCGAGGAAGGCCGCGTCCTCGCGTGCCCGCTCACGCTCAGCGTCGTGTACAGCGAGCAGCGCGAGGCAGCGCAGCGCGTTGATGGCCAGCGTGTCACCGAGCGCGAACAGCCAGTGGGTCACCTGCCGCGCCGGCTTGGTCGCCTTGGTGCTGGGAGCCTGGCCGAACAAGCCGACCAGGCTGCCCTCCTGCGCAGCGTCGATGTAGGCGCCAAGGCGCGTGAGGTAGCGTGCCAGCAGCTCGTCGTCGCCCCGCCCCGGCGGGTTGGCTTTGTCCATGAGCTGGCCGAGCATCTGGGTGAGCTCATCGTCAGCGGCGGCTGCTTCCCCGAGGATGATTTCCCGGGCCACCCGGCGCACCGCTGCGTTCCAGGCGTCCCAGTCGAGCTGCTCGGGGAGCGCCCGCGCCCGGTCGGCCGCGAGAGCGCCGAACTGATCGCTCAGCCGATGCGCGGGCTTATCGGTATCCAATACCGACACGGTGAAGCGACGGCGATCTGACCACTCCGGGTCACGTGAGATCGTCAGGGCATCGGGCTGGAAGTGCGCCATCCCGCTCTTCTTCGGTTCCGGGTCCGGGGCAAACGGGGCAGGCGATCCTTCAAGTCCGTGCCGGATTGCGTCGCGTCCGAGCAGCAGCAGCGCCTCGTCCTTTGCCACGCGGATCCACAGCGGCCCCTCGCCATAGCTGCGTCGCAGACCGTTTATGAACGACACCGCGAGCCCGTCCGCCCCGGCCTTCGTCGCCGCCGCAACCGCTGTCCGGCGGCGGCGGAACAAGCCCTGGATCACGTTGGGCAGCGCGACCTGCGCGGTGAATCGCAGCCCTTCGACCAGCGACGCGTGCGGGAAGTCCTTCTGAGCCAAGTCCGGCGCGACCCTACCCGAAATGCGGCCGACGCACAGACCGGCGTGCGCCCTCTAAATAGACTCCCCGCATGCCGACCCGCCTGGATCCCGAGATCTTCCGCCTCCCGGTCGAGCGGATCCGCACCGGCTACTACTCCGACGCCTACTTCGTCTACACCAAGCAACTGCTCGAGGCCGAGAACCACCGTCCGCGCGTGACCATGCAGGTGTTTCAGAAGCAGGAGTCGCTTCTCGGCGGAATCGACGAGGCGATCGCGGTGCTCAAGCTCTGTTCGGGTCACGAGGAGGGCGGGCGCTGGGTTCCCGGTTGGGACTCGCTGGAGGTGCACGCGCTGCACGAAGGCGATCCGATCTCCCCGCGCGAGGCGGTGATGACGATCGAGGGCGATTACAGCCTGTTCGCTCACTTGGAGACCGTGTATCTGGGCGTGATGGCCCGCCGGTCGCTGATCATGCGCAACGTCGCCGAGGTGGTGAGGGCGGCGCGGGGCAAGCAAATCTTCTACTTCCCCGCGCGCCACGACCACTGGCTCGTGCAGACCGGCGACGGCTGGGCCGCGCACGTCGCCGGCGCGATCGGCGTTTCGACCGACGCCCAGGCTTCGTGGTGGGGCGGAACCGGAATCGGCACGGTCCCCCACGGTCTGATCGCGGCTTATGACGGCGACACGGTCCGAGCGGCGGAGGTGTACGCCGGCCGCTACCGCGAGGAGATGAACATCACCGTCCTGGTCGACTGGGACAACGACAGCGTGCGGACGGCGCTGGAGGTCGCGCGCGCGCTCGGCCGGGATCTGTGGGGAGTGCGCCTCGACACTTCCGAGCTGCTGGTCGACCGTGCGCTGCAGGACGAGATGGGCGACTTCAAACCGACGGGCGTCAACCCGCGGCTGGTCGAGAAGGTGCGGCACGCGCTGGACGCGGAGGGCTTTCACGAGGTTCGGATCGTGGCCAGCGGCGGCTTCACCGCGGAGCGGATCAAGGAGTTCGAAGATGCGGGCGTTCCGGTCGATGCGTACGGGGTTGGCTCCTCGTTGATCCAGGGCGCGAATGACTTCACGGCGGACGTGGTGATGGTCGACGGACGCCCGTGCGCGAAGGTGGGACGGCACCTGATGGCGAATTCCCGCCTGGAAAAGGTTCAGTGATCTTCGTTGCGTGCCGATGTTTGACTCTCAGGTATGACCTTCGCCAACTTCCTCTGGGAGCCGGACGTGCAGACGTTCATGCTCCACTGGCTGCCCATCGTGTTCATGGGGCTGCTCGTCGTCGCGGTCTTCGCGTTGATGCGCCACATGCCCAAGACGAAGCCGGTCGAGATCAAGCCGGAGGCTTCGCCCGCGATCGGGTGGGGCGAGATCGCCGGCGCCGACGAGGCTAAGGAGGAGCTCCAGGAGGTAGTGGAGTACCTGCGTGATCCCAAACGGTTCCGCGCGCTCGGCGCGAAGGTGCCGAAGGGGATTCTTCTGCACGGACCTCCGGGCACCGGCAAGACGCTGCTGGCCAAGGCGGTGGCGCATGAGTCCGGAGCGACGTTCTACTCGCAGTCGGCCGCCTCGTTCGTCGAGATGTTCGCCGGACTCGGCGCCGCGCGGATCCGGCGACTGTTCCGGGTCGCGCGCAAGCACTCCCCCGCGATCGTGTTCATCGACGAGCTAGACGCCGTCGGTGGCCATCGGGGGATGGACATCAGCGGCGAGCGTGACCAGACGCTCAACCAGCTCCTGGTGGAGATGGACGGCTTCAGCACCAGCAAGGAGGTCGTGGTGATCGCCGCTTCGAACCTCCTGGACAAGCTCGATCCGGCGCTGCTGCGCCCAGGTCGCTTTGACCGCCAGATCTTCGTCTCACCCCCCGACGTCGGCGGCCGCGAACGGATCCTCGGCGTGCATTCGCGCAACAAGCCGCTCGCCGACGATGTGGACATGAGCTTGCTGGCCCGGCAGACATCGGGGCTGACCGGCGCCGATCTGGCCAACATCTGCAACGAGGCGGCGATCTTCGCCGCCCGCCGCCGCGCCACCACGGTGGAGATGGGGGACTTCGACTCCGCGCTCGAGCGGGTCGTGGCCGGAATGCAGTCACGCCGGACGTTGACCGATCACGAGAAGCGCGTCGTCGCCTATCACGAGGCCGGGCACGCGCTATGCGGCGAGCTGCTGGCCTCAGTCGACCGCGTGCACCGAATCTCGATCGTGCCCCGAGGCCAGGCCCTCGGGTTCACGCTCAACCTTCCCGAAGAGGATCGCTACCTAAAAACGCGCGAGGAGCTGATCGACTTCATGACCATGCTCCTCGGCGGCCGGGCGGCCGAGCAGCTGGTCTTCGGGTCGATCACCACGGGAGCCTCCGATGACCTCAAGCGCGTGGCGGAGATCGCGCATGCGATGGTCCACGACTACGCGATGGGGACCGGCACCGGATCGATGCGCATCGTCTCCGACGGCGCCGCTGAGGCGACGCGCCGCGTTAACGATGAAGAAGTCCGGGAGCTGGCCGACGAAGCGTCCCGCGCTGCCCGGACGATCGTCGACGCCCACCGCGCCGAGCTCGACCGGCTGGCCGCGACCTTGCTCACCAACGAAGTACTCGAACGTGAGGACATCGACAAGATCATGGGCGGAGTTCCGATGGCCGCCCCCCGGCGGATCGGAGGCGGCGAGATGGGCATCGCGGCCGCCAGCGCGATGCACCCGGCGCCCCGGCCGGACCGGCGCCGCTAGCGGCTCAGTATCCTCCGCCGCCGGATGCTGTCCACAATCGACCATGTGGGCGTCGCGGTGCAGGACATCGAGGCGGCGCTGAGCCTCTATCGCGATGCACTCGGGATGCCGCAGGTCCACCGGGAAACGGTGTCCGAGCAGGGAGTGGATGCCGTCCTGCTCGATGTCGGCGATTCCCATGTGGAACTGCTGCAGCCGCTCGGGCCTGATACCGCGGTGGGCAAGTTCCTCGCGCGGCGGGGACCCGGTCTGCACCATGTGGCCTACCGCGTGGAGAACATCGAGGAGGCGCTGCGCCAGCTGTCCGCGGCGGGGATGCGCCTGATCGATGAGCAACCACGGGTTGGGATTCGGGGATCGCGCGTGGCCTTTCTGCACCCAGCGTCCACGAACGGCGTCCTGACCGAAATCGTCCAGCCCGCGGCCGGAGACCACTAGATATGGCAGATGACAAGCCCCAGAAGATCAACATCGGATTCATCGGGAGCCAGGTTCTGAGCGCGCGCGTCGCGCCCGGTGAGCTCACACGCCTGCGCAATGCGCTGGGCACGAATGCCTGGCACGAACTAACCGCCGAGGACGGGACGGTCGCGCTCGACCTGAGCAAGGTCGTGTACGTGCTCGTCGACCACGAGGGTCACCGGGTGGGTTTCGGGACCTAGGTGCTTCCCGCCGGGTTGGTCGCGCCGCTACTGAGGTTGGATCGCCGCGCACTGCTGTGCCTTCGCACGCGTGGGCATAGCCCGCGGATTGAGCGGGCGGTGGCCGCGTACTCGCGGGCGGGCGAGCATGCGGCGTGCTGGCTCGTGCTGGGCCTGGTCGGCGCACTGTGGGACGGTGAACGCGCGCGCCGGGCGCGGTGGCGGCGCGGGCTGCGTGTGGTGGTCGGCTCGTACGCTTTGAACTACGTGGTCAAGGTAACCACGCGCCGTCGGCGACCTGAACTGCCCGGGTTGCCACCGTTGACGGGCACGGTGTCCGGGCTGTCGCTGCCGAGCGCCCACGCCACATCCTCGTTTGCCGCGGCGCAGGCGTTCCGCGGCCTGCTACCGGCGGGTGTCCTGTATTCGGCAGCCGCAGCCTTCGCCGTCAGCCGGCCGTATTTGGGCGTGCACTACCCCAGCGATGTGCTGGCTGGGGCGGCGTTGGGGACCGCTGTGGCCGTGACCTGGCCGGACGGTCCACTTGCGGGGGGCGTTGGTTGATGAAGGTTGGGATCGTCGGGATGCCCAACGCGGGGAAGTCCTCCCTGTTCCGCGCGTTGACTGGCGTGGCGGCCGAGGCAGCCAACTACCCGTTCACCACGATCGAGCCAAACGTCGCTGTCGTTGCCGTGCACGACGAGCGCCTCGATGCTGTCGCGGCGACGGTAGGAGCGTCAAACGTGGTTCCGGACACGATCGAGTTCCACGACATCGCCGGCTTGGTCGCTGGGGCTCACCGAGGCGAGGGTCTTGGCAACCAGTTCCTGGCCAACATCCGGGAGACCGACGCGATCATCCACGTTGTGCGCGCTCACCAGGATCCGGGCGTCGTCCATCCCGAGGGCCGCGTCGACCCGATGGCGGACATCGAGACAATCGAAACGGAGCTGATCTATGCCGACCTCGAGCAGGCCGAGCGCCGGCGTGACCGCGTCGTCAAGCAGGCCCGCGGAGGCGACCGGCATGCGGTGGCAGAGGCCGCTTGGCTGGAGAGGCTGATCGAGGCCCTGCAGGCGGCGAAGCCGGCGCGGACGGTCCCGTCGCCGGCTGACGCCCCGGACGCCATGAAGCTCCTCTCACCTCTTACCGGAAAGCCGGTGCTGTTCGTGATCAACGTCGACGAGGGCAGCACCGAGGTGCCGCCGGCGCTGGCCGAATACGCCGCTGCGCAGGGGGCCGCCGCGGTAGCGGTGTCGGCGCGGCTGGAGTCGGAGCTCGGCGAGCTCGAGGACGAGGACGCCGGGGCCATGCGGGCCGATCTCGGGCTCAGCGAATCCGGACTCGCGACCGTGATACGAGGCGCCTTTTCGCTACTGAACTTGGTTGCTTTCTTTACTGCCGGCGAGGACAAACCGGCTCAGTCGTGGCACCTGCGCTCGGGTCTTTCGGTGTGGCATGCCGCCGGCATGATCCACAGCGACATCCAGCGCGGGTTTGTCCGCGCGGAGGTCGTGAGCTGGAATGCTCTGGTGCAAGCAGGCGGTTACGCCGGCGCGCGCGACCGCGGCGAGTTGCGGCTGGAGGGCCGGGACTATGTGGTCGCCGACGGTGATGTGATCACGGTGAAGTTCGCGCCGTAGCGGTCGCAGGGCTCCGGGCGCGCTCTACTTGACCTCGTGGCCCGCTGCGTCGACCGCCGGCCACCGGCCGCCGAACTGAAGGATGTTGATGTACGTGGTCTGACCCGGAGAACGATCGGCGATGTAGGTGTAGAGCGGACGGCCGGCATAGGTGACCTGACGAGTGCCGTTCTTGAGCTTGATCGTCCCGATCAACTGGGGCTTGACGCCCGGCCCGGCGATCGGCTTGCCAGTAGTGCTCACCGCGGGCCAAGCCGCGAGACATCCGGGCTTCGCGACGCAAGAGTCAAAGTTCTTCCGGTCGGTGGTGAAGGCATAAAGGGTTCGGCCGAGGCCGTTGACCAGGATCGTCCCGTGGCTTGTCTTGCGCAGCTGGAGCTTTGCCGGCCCGCTTCCGGCCTCGGCCAGCCCGGGTGACAGAGATGCGACGGCAAGCGTCGTGACCAGCAGGACCAGGTTGCGTCTCACTGAAAACCCCCGAACGATCGTTGAGGAACTTCTGGACGGAACCAGGGACGGTTCCACGTGGAGCGTGTTGTTGTCAAGCGACACCCGCTGCGGAGCGCTGTGCTTGAATCAACGAGGGCGGGGCAATCCTTTTGCCAGAGGAGAGACATGATGCGAGGGGTCGTACGAGGTCTGATCGTTGCCGCCGCCATGCTCGTCCTGACGCCCTCGTTGGCTTCGGCGTCGACCGGCGTCCAGCATCTTCATTACAGCGCCGGTCCCTATGTGGTGACCCCGGGCGCGAATCTGATCCTGCTGGACAAGAGTCGGGTGCCCAAGCCGGCGCAGGACGGCTACATGATCAGGATGGCGCCGAACCTGCACTACGCGCGCCCCGATGGCAAGTGCTGCGGCACGATCCCGCGCGTCGACGTGATCCACCTGCACCACGGTGTCTGGTTGAGCAATGGTGCGGCCGGCGCGGGGGAGGGCAACGGCCTCGGCGGGTTCTATCCCTTCGCGGCCACCGGTGAGGAGAAGACCGTCTACGAGTTCCCCAAGGGCTACGGCTACCCGATCGGAGCCAAGGACTATTGGGTCCTGAACTACATGATCCACAACCTCACGGCGACCCAGACCAAGGTTTACATCACCTACGACATCGACTTCGTCCCATCCACGTCACCGCTCGCGAAATCGATCACTCCAATCCACCCAATCTGGATGGACGTCCAGGCCCACCACATCTACCCGGTGTTCGACGTCCACCGCTACAGCGGGCGCGGCGGCAGGTACACCTTCCCGAACATGGCCAAGAGTCCGTACGGGACGGGGACTCCTCTGAACCAGGTCACCCTCCAGCACCCGGGCACCCTCGTGGCCACGGCCGGACACGTGCACCCCGGCGGCCTGTACGACGACCTCGATATCAGCCGCTCAGGCGCCACGCCCGGCGCGGGCACGACCCCCGGGACGGCTCCCGGTTCCGTGCGTCTGTTCCGCTCAGATGCCCATTACTTCGACAAACGCGGTCCGATCTCATGGGACATGGCGATGGGGGCGACCGCGCCAGACTGGCGACCGCAGGTCAAGGCGGGCGACGTGCTCTCCGTCAACGCCACCTACGAGACGCGGCGTGCCTCCTGGTACGAGTCAATGGGGATCATGGTCGTGTGGCAGGCGTGGAACGACACCCGCGGGGTTGATCCCTTCACGCGCAGACTCGACCAGAGCGAGCACCTGACCCACGGCCATCTGGCTGAGAACCGACACCATGGCGGCACGCTCTCGGTCGGCGTTCCTCTCTCCAAGTTCAAGACCTGCAGCCGCAAGCAGGTGCTGATTGCGGGCTTCACCTTCATTCCCGGAGACCTCACCTCTGTCGGGGCCAACCGCTGCGTGCCCACCGTCAAACAAGGTCAGTCGCTGACCTTCCTCAACGAGGACGCCAGCGCCCAGGCCACCCTGGACCTGTTCAATCCGAGCCGGGCCTACCTGCGGTCCATTTGGCATTCGGTCACTGCGTGCCAGAGCCCGTGCGGTTTCGATACCGGCATCTCCTACCCGCTGGCCAACGGAGCCGGCAACTACGACTCCGGGCAACTTGGATTCGGTACCCCCGCAATCGACCGCCTGAGCTGGAGCACTCCAGCCGGCCTTGCGCCGGGCACCTACACGTACTACTGCCGGATTCATCCCTTCATGCGAGGCGCATTCAGGATCGTCCACGGCTGACCGATCCTCACGGGACGAACGCGGGCAGCTTTGAGAAGTCCTGCTGGGCCACCGCGTAGGCGGGCTTTTCGATGCCGTTGTAGGCGATCAGGCCCTTGTGATGGATCCCGTCGGTCGTGGCGCCCGGCGGCAGCGACGCACCGCCTCTCCAGCCCGGGGAGACGGCGAACTCACGCAGCGTCCAGTAGATCGATCCGTTTATGAACGGCAAGCGCCCCAGCGTCTGGAGCGTGCGCGAAAGGTAGTCGCTCTGGTAGGCATAGCTGCCCTTGACCGCGGCCGGCCCACTGAACAGGCCCTCGGCGCCGAACTCCGAGACGACGAGCGCCTGCTCCGGGTAGCGGGCGTGTGACTGCTCCAGAAACCGCGCGAGTTGATCGAAGCTGGCGATCGAATGGCCGGGCGGGCCGCTATACCACCCGAAATAGCTTGAGATGCCGAGCACGTCGAGCCCCCGATAGACGTTCTGGGCGGGAAAGCCCGGGTAGCAGTAGGTGTCAAGCGCGACCGGGGTGCCGGGGTCAAGCCGGCGGACGAGCGCCGAGGCCTGCTGCAGGTAAGCGCTCGTTCCCGGCGAGCGCTCCGGTTCCGGGGTCAGCTCGTTGCCGAGCGAGTTGACGATCACCGAGGGGTGGCTGCGATCGCCAATCACCGTCGATCTAAGCATCGACAGAGCCCTGGCACGAACGCTCGGCGAGCCGAGGACCGCGCCGGCGTGATCGACCGGGGGCTGGGCCCAGACCATGATCCCGGCGGCATCGAGGGCGTCGAGCAGCCGGGGGCTGAGCAGGTAGTGCGCGCGGGTGATGTTCGCGCCGACCGAACGCAGCTCGGACACGATCGTGTCAATGTCGCCGTCGCTGAGCGCGGCGCCGCGGCCGGCCACGTCCTCATGGATGGCGGCGCCGTGCAGCCAGAGCCGGCGCCCGTTCAGATACAAGACGCCATGTCGTACCTGCACGCTGCGCATGCCCGTCCGCAACGAGTCCTGCTGCTCGATGCGGCCGCCCAGCACCGTCTCAGCCTGCACGCCGTACAACGATGGATGGTCGGGCGACCACAGCGAGAGCGGGCCTCGCACAGGCACCGCGAAGCTGATCGGAAGCGCAGCCCGCGGGGGCAGCAGTGGTCCGCGGTGGCGGATCCAGCTGACCGCACCGGTGGGTGAGCTGACACGCAGCACGACGTCGGCCCGCGCGGGTGATGGAGTGTTGTTCTGGAGAGTTCCCTGCACCGCCAGGCTCGCGCAGCGGTACGCACACCCGAGTTGGCCCACCACGCCCAGCCCAGCTAGCGAGATCCGACCTCGCGGCTCCAGCGTGACGGGTCCGACGATCCCGCCCCAGTTCCACCAGTCCTCGGGCAGCGGATCTCGTCCCTTGACGTTGTCGACCCGGACAACCAGCAGGTTTGGCCGGCCGGGCAAGAGCGACCCTGCGGGGAGACTGAATGGCGTGTAGGGGTCAGAGCTGGTGCCAAGCTCGACACCGTTGAGCCACACCTCGGCGTTTCGGCGAACGCTCTCGAATCGCACGCTCCACGACCGGCCCGGGGTGACCCTTGGTCCGGTGAAGCGGATCGCGTACCACCCGACAGAGCCGCGGTTAGACGCGGCCGAGATCACCGGGTTGAAGTCGTGCGGAATGGCCACCGCGGTCCAGGTCGTGACCAGGGCCGGCCGCAGCGCCCACCCGCCGGCCAGACCAGCGTCGTTCGGATCCGGCGCGAAGCGCCAGCCGCCCGTCAGGGGGACCGCCGGCGGCGGAGCCGTGCTCAGCGGACCGTGGAAGGCCGGGAGAACCTCCATGACCGGCCGATGGCTGAGCGCAACCCGGTGCCTGCCGTGGCGGTGATGGACCGCAAAGCCGGCGCCGAGCGCGAGGAACGCCAGAGCGCATCCGAGAAGCAGGGTGGCCCGGGGTGATGGTCGGGACATCGCGGAGCGCTCGCGGCTCAGAGATCGCTCAGCTTCTCGGCCCGCTCCAATCTCTCGGCGAGCCTTGTCATCCCATACCGTCGCGCCGCCTGGGCTCCACGTTTCAGATCCGTGCCGGCGTCGGGCGGACGCTCGACCTGGACGATCCGCAGCGTCGCGATCTCCCGGAAGGCGCGCAGCTGATCCGCGTGCTCAGTGAGCGCAGCCGTGACTCGCGGGCGCTCGTGAATAGCTCCCGTGATGGCCGCCTCGAGGGAGCCGTGCCTCGTGAGCAGGTCAGCCGCCGTCTTGGCGCCGATCCCGGGCGCGCCGGGAAGGCCGTCGGAGGGGTCACCGCGGAGCGCGATGAAGTCTGGTACCAGGTCCGGGGTGATCCCGTAGCGCTTTCGGACCTCGGCCGCGTCGACCTCCTCAAAGCCGCTGAGGCCTGACTTCAGGTACAGCACTCGCGCCTTGTCGCCGACGCATTGATACATGTCCCGGTCGCCGGTAACGATCAGCGTCTCTCCCCCGGCCTCCGCCTCAACCTCGGCGTAGGAACCCAGTAGGTCGTCCGCCTCCAGTTTTTCCTCTGACGCGAAGCTCCAGCCCAGCTCTCCGAACAGATCGGGGGCGTGTTCGAACTGCCAGGCCAGCGCGTCGGGAACCGGCGGGCGGGCCCCGTGGTAGTCGGGATACAGCTCGGTGCGGTACGCCGCCGCCTCTGCGCCGAAGCACATCACGATGGCCCGCGGATCACGATCGGCGGCGATCCGCAGCATCGCGTTCGTCGCTCCCAGCAGCGCGTTGACCGGATGCTCGTCAACCCCGCGGATCGAGTCGGGAAGGGCGAAGAACGAGCGATAGAGCAGGAACGGAGCGTCGACTACGAGCAGCGGGGCGGTCACCCGACCAGGGTAGAGCTCCGCCGAGCACGACGGGCGCTCCGACTCCACGCGGAAGGGTTGCGTGCGCCGCGATGCGGTTAGATACGGGCTGACATGGCGCAGCGCAGAGCTTCCGATGTTTTGGTGGAGTGCCTCGAGGCCGAGGGGGTGCGGTACGTGTTCGGGATCCCCGGCGAGGAAACGCTCGACCTCAACAAATCCCTGGCCGACTCTTCGATCGAGTTCGTGCCGGTGAGGCACGAACAGGGCGGGGCGTACATGGCCGACGCCTACGGGCGACTTACCGGCCGAGCCGGAGTATGCCTCGGCACGCTCGGACCGGGTGCAACCAATCTGGTCACCGCAGTGGCCGACGCCACTCTCGACCGTGCGCCGCTGGTTGCCCTGACCGGACAGTCGGACCTCGAGCGCATGCACAAGGAGTCGCACCAGTACATCGACGTAATCGGGATCTTGCGTCCGATCGTCAAGTGGAATGCGCGCGTGTCCAGCCCCGAGATCGTGCCTGAGGTCGTGCGCAAGGCGTTCAAGGTCGCCGAGTCCGAGAAGCCGGGGGCGACGCACCTCGAGCTGCCCGAGGACGTGATGGGCCAGCAGCTCGAGGCCAAGCCGCTACCACGGCGCGCCCCAGTCCAGCCTGAGCCAGGTGTGCGTGAGCTGCAGCGGGCAGCCGAGATCATCGATGCGGCCGAGAATCCGATCGCCCTGGCGGGTAACGGCGCGATCCGCGCCGGTGCCGCGCGCGCGCTGCGCGCCTTTGCCCAGGTGACCGGTATCCCGGTGGCCGAGACGTTTATGGCCAAGGGCCTGCTCGACTATCAGGACCCGCACGCGCTCGGCACGGTCGGGCTGCAGTCCCGGGACTACGAGGTTGCCGGCTTCGAGGATGCCGACGTCGTCGTGGCAATCGGCTACGACCTGGTGGAGCACTCGCCGGAGCACTGGAATCCGCACGCCAACAAGAAGATCGTCGTGATCGACAGCGTGGCGGCGGAGATCGACGAGTTCTTTGTTCCGGAGGTCGAGCTGATCGGCGACATCGCCCATGTCCTGGCGCGGCTAGCCACCGGCTGCACCCGCTCCCCCGCCCCGGCGGTATCCAGCGGGCTGCGTGACGTGACACTGCGGGCGCTGGGCGAGGCCCGCGACGACGACCACTTCCCGATGCGCCCTCCGCGCGTGCTGTGGGAGATCCGGGAGGCCCTCGGCCGAGAGGACATCCTGGTTTCCGACGTGGGCCTGCACAAGCTGTGGATCGGCCGGATGTTCCCGGCGCACGAACCGGGCACGGTGCTGATCGCCAACGGACTGGCCGGCATGGGCTTCGCCCTGCCGACAGCGATCGCGGCGAAGCTCGTCTATCCCGACCGCCATGTCGTGACCGTCAATGGCGACGGCGGGTTCCTGATGAACTCTCAGGAGCTGGAGACCGCGGCCCGTCTGGGCACGGCGGTCGTGAACATCATCTGGGAGAACGGGCAGTTCGGTTCGATCGCGTGGAAGCAGGACAAGAAGTTCGGACGCCATTTCGACGTGAACTTCGGCAATCCCGATTTCGTCAAGCTGGCCGACGCGTTCGGCCTGCCGGCCTGGCGGTGCACCGGCGCCGAGGACTTCCCGCGCCTGCTCAGGAAAGCGCTCGCCCTTGATGTCCCCTCGGTCATCGTCGTGCCAATCGACTACTCGATCGACGTCGCCGAGGGCGTCATCGGCCTGGGTGCGGAGACGGTCGCGACCTAGCGCGTGCGTGGAGCGCTCGACCTAGCGCCTCCGTTGAGTGCTCGACGTAGCGCGTGCGTGTAGCCCTCGACCCAGCCGCGCTCGTGGAGCGCTCGACCCACCGCGTCCGTGGAGCCGCTCGGACGTGGTGGCTCCCACGCACGTATACGAGGCCTCAAAGCCACCACGTCTGGTGAGAATGAGTGCCGGAAGTCTCCGGCCGGCCGGCCGGCCGGCCCCGCCCGGCGCCGGCAGCGTTACAGATTACCCTGCGCCATCTTGCGCAGGTCCATCGCTTTGTTGTAGGTCTCCTCGTCAACGCCCTTCTCGTAGGCGACCTCGCGCAGCATCCGGCCTGAGCTGGCCGCCTCCTTGACGATTTCCGCCGCCTTGTCGTAACCGATGTGGGGGTTGAGCGCAGTGGCCGCGGCCAGCGTCGCCTCGGCGGATTGATTTGCGCCCGCTTCGTTGGCCTGGATCCCTGCGACGCACTTCTCGGTGAAGATCCCGGCCGTGTTGGTCAACAGGCGGATCGAGTCGAGCAGGTTGCGGGCGATCAGCGGCACACGGACGTTGAGCTCGAAGTTCCCCTGCGAGCCCGCGATCGTGATTGCGGTGTCGTTGCCGATCACCTGCGCGCTGACCTGAAGGACAACTTCCGGGATCACCGGGTTGACCTTCCCCGGCATGATCGAGGACCCCTTCTGGAGCTCGGGGAGCAGCAGCTCGCCGATTCCTGCACGGGGACCGGAACCCATCAGCGCCAGATCGTTGGCGATCTTGGTCAGCGATACGGCGAGCACCTTGAGCGCACCCGAGAGTTCGACCAGCGCGTCACGGTTGCCCTGTGCCTCGAACGGGTCCTCGGGAGCCCGGATCTCCAGGTTGCTGGCTTCGGTCAGGCGTGCCCTGACCTTCGCCGCGAACTCCTTGTGGGTGTTCAAGCCGGTACCCGTCGCGGTGCCGCCGAGTGGGATCTGGGAAACCTGGGGAAGCGTGTTGCGGATCCGACGCGCCCCCAGACGCACCTGAGCCGCGTAGCCCGCGAACTCCTGTCCGAGGGTCACCGGCACCGCATCCATCAGATGCGTGCGGCCGGCCTTGACGACGTCCTTGAACTCCTCTGCCTTCGCCGAGAAGGCAGCTTCGAGTGCTTCCAGCGCGGGCAGCAGATCATTGGTCGCGGTGTCCAGCGCGGCGAGATGGACTGCGGACGGAAATACGTCGTTGGATGACTGGCCCATGTTGACGTGATCGTTCGGATGAGCGCGGTCGCCGGCCAGGGTTGCGATCACCTCGTTGGCGTTCATGTTCGAGGACGTCCCCGATCCGGTCTGGAAGACATCGATCGGAAACTGGTCATCGAATTCCCCCTCGGCGACGCGATCAGCGCCACCGGCGATTCGCTCCGCAAGCTCATGGTCGATCAGACCAAGCTCCGCGTTGACCCGTGCCGCGGCCGCTTTGATCCTCCCGAGCCAGTGCAGCACCGGCGCGGGCACGGTCTCGCCCGAGACCGGAAAGTTCGCCACTGCCTTGGTCGTCTCTCCGCCCCAAAGCTGCTCTCGTTCCTGCACGCCCATGCCGTTCCTTTCGCCGGAAGCCATCTCTACTTGAAAGCTAGCGCTCGGGCGGTACCGGGCTCGGTCACGTGGCTAGGCGGCCAGGTTCCGCTCCAGGGGACGCAGCTCGTCGGCGTAGCTCACCGAGCGCCGGCGCATCACTCCGTCCTGGTCGATCGAGTACTGGCCGAGCCGCCAGAGCGGCGGCGAGTAGGCGTGAAGCGACACGGAATGCTTGCCGTGCCCGGAGAGGCGATGAATGTGCTCGGGCCCGAAGGCGAACGATTCGCTGGCTCGCACCACACGAACAACGGCTTCGCTGCCCATGCGTGGGTTGGCCTCGACCAGCGCACCCTTGACGACGTGCACTGCACCCGAGGACAGGTCATGGTCGTGCCAGCCGGTGTCCCCCTCCGCCGTCCAGCTGATCAGCCACACGTCGACCCAGTCGTCGCGGTACAGCGAGGCGAACTGACGGGCGCCGTCGGCAAACCGGACGTGGCTGCGCCAAAAGTCCTGCTCCCCGGCCAGCCGGTTGACGAGCGTCTTCAGTTCATCGGTGTGCAAGTTGCGCTCCGGAAGCGGAAGCCAGTTCATTGGGCACCTCCTTTGCTCGGTGTAGGAGACGGAGTGGGTTCGCAGTTCGCAAGGCATGCAGTGCCGCGTCGCCAAGATCGGGGCTGACCGGCGGTGCGTACGGGCGGTCGGACCCGTTCACCAGCCCGTCGATACCGAGCACCCGAACCGTGGCGTCGATCGCCTTCGTGCCATAGGAGGAGATCTCCAGAAACACGTTTGGGTCGGTCACGGTTCGTTCGCCGGCGCGCGCGGCGAACCGCTCGCCGTGTAGCGGCGCGAGGCCGGCGAGCATGGCAAAGCAGACTTCCAGCTGGGGATGGCGGCGGCGGCCGACCGCCCGGAAGGCAAACCAGGCCGCGTGCATCTGCTGCACGTAGCTCACGACGGCCGACCACCACGGTGGGCCGGGAGTGTGCGCGGCCGCGGGTCCAGGATGGATGAACAGCGGTCGCCCCGCGTCGGCGAGCACATTGAGCAGCGGAGCGACGTGGTCGTAACCGGCCTCGTCGAGGAGCGTCGTGGCCGGCAGCTGGAGGCCCACGAACCCCCGTTGCAGCTCGCGCTCGAGCGCGTTCGGATCGATCTTGGTAAGGCACGCCGCCGCCCACGCGCCGTACGACGGAGGAAGCTCAAGCGAGCCGTCGTGATAGGCCTCCAGCAATGGGTGCGCCTCGGCGCACGGCAGCGACTCGATCCCCAATGGGCTTGACAACGAATTGAGCACCAGGTCGATCCCGTCGCTACGGCTCTCCTGCAGCCGGCGTGAGACATCATGCTCGCCGGGATCGACCGCGTAGTCACTCTCCCCGGTCAGCTCGAGCGTCCAACCGCGGAGGCGGGGTGCCTCGCTTCGGCTCCGCAACGCGCTCAGCAACGGCTCCGGCCACACGTGCTGATGCAGGTCCACGATCATCGGATCACCGACCTCAGCATGCTGATCGACGAAGCTGCTGATCTCAGAGTGAACCGGTTCATGAATCGTTTCAGTGAACCGCTTCACTTCATGCATGTCAAGGGCCCGGAGGAGGAATACGGACTCACGTGACTGGCCCCAAGGAGCGCGTATGGGGCAAAGGCGGCCTTTTCCTCCCGCCGTCACGGGTAGGCTTGGCGCCAGTGCCTACGCCCGCCAAGCGCGTGACTATCCGCGAGGTGGCTGACGCCGCAGGGCTTTCCCCCGCCGCCGTGTCCTACGCCCTGCGGGGCATTCAGGTCTCCGAGGAGACCCAGGAGCGCGTCCGCCAGGTGGCGTCCGATCTGGGCTACGAGGTCCACCCGATCGCGCGGGCGCTGGCCAGCGGGCGAACGGGTATGGTCGGGATCCTCGGCCCCTCGCTCGAGGACCTCTGGCAGCAGCGCCTCGCCGCCGAGGCCGGCCGCGCCCTGCTGGCGCAGGATCGCTACGCCCTGATCCTGGACGCCGGCGGCGATCCCGAACGCCAGCGCCTGCTTGCCGCGCAGCTGCGCGACCAGCAGGTGGACGGCCTGATCCTTTCGCCGATCGATCCTTCGGACGGATTCTGGATCGACCTCGCCGGCTCGCTCGCCGTGGTATCGATCGGAGACGCCCTGGCCGGGGCCGATGCGGCGGGAGAGGTCCTGTTCGACAACCGCACGGGGGTCACCGGCGCGCTCCAGCACCTGCGAACGCTCGGACATCGGTGTATCGCGGTCCTGAGCCCTCCCGGCGCGCCTACGACCGATCGGCCGGCCGAGGTCCTGATCGCCTCGGAGAGCGAACGATTGGGGTTGGACGTGTTCATGGTCAGCGCGGCCTACGGGCTCCAACAAGCGACAGCCGTGGCTCGTGAGGTTTTGCGCTCTGAGCGCCGGCCGACCGCGGCGTTCTGCTTCTCGGACTCAATCGCCTATGGCGTCTACGCAGCGGCACGTGAGCTCGGGCTGACGATCCCGGACGACCTGTCGGTGATCGGCTACGACGATCACCCAATCTCAGCCCTGCTAACTCCGCCGCTGACGAGTTTCGACTGGAACTCGGATCGGCTCGTCGACGTGGCCGTGGGAATGACGCTGGCGGCGATTGAGGGCCGCCGCGTGAGGCGACGAGTGGTGATCGAGCCGAGGCTCCAAAGCCGGGGATCGACCGCACCTCCGCGCACGCATCGCTGATGCGCCGCGGAACGCGATCCACTCCAACACGATCAGCCGCAGAATGCGATCAGCTCTCGCGCCACGCCGACTGGATCGTCGTAGGCCATGAGAAACCCGGTGCCCGCAAGTGTCCGAAGCTGCCCGTTGGGGAGGAGATCCAGAGCCTCCTGGGGCCCGGCTAGGGAATGAGCCGGGTCTTCGTCAGCCCACAGCAGCAGCACGGGGATGGCGATCCGCGGATATTCGTCGAGCAGCTGGCTCTGGGCCTCCACGGGCCAACGGCGGGCGAACCTGGCCCAGGAGCGCGCGCGGTTGCCGTTACCCCCCACGTCGGCGAACGCATGTCGCACGAGATCTCGCGCTGCCGGATTGCGCTGCGCTGAGAGGCGCTCTCCTGAGGCCGGACGAAATATCAGCTTTGCGCCGTGGGCGAGAACGCGATCAAGCCCGGGCAGAGCAGCCATCCGGCACGCGATCCGCCACGCGGCCCGCTTGCCGCCGAACTGGTCCCGTCGGTGCAACCGGTTCGGCATCAGCACGAGGCGCGCCACGTTCAAGCGACCGCTGCTGACGACCTGCAGCGCCAGCTCGGCGCCGATGTCGTGCCCGGCTAGGAGCAGCCGCGGTCCGGCCACCTCGCGACAGAACCCCGCGATCACGTCGGCCATCCAATCCGGCGTGTAGGGGTGCCGCGGCCGGTCTTCGGAGTCCCCGTGCAACGGCAGGTCGGGGAGGATCACCCGGAAGCGGCGCGAGAGGGCCGCCACGATCGGCTCCCACTCCCGGTGCGAAAGTCCGAGCGAGTGCAGCAGCACCAGCGGCGGTCCGGTCCCGGTCTCCCGGTAGGCGACACGCGCGCCGTCGTGATGGTGGTAGAGGCGCAGGCGCATCGCTCGTCATCCTCGCATTCCCTCGTCTAAAGGTGATTTTCCACCTCAGAGGTTGTGCAAATGCTGATCGAGGCTCGCGAACCCTCCTCAAAAGGGGGTGAATAGCCCCATGCAATCAATCAACGCAAGTCCTTTGGGTCTCTCAACGTCGCAGGCGGCTACCGCACTCGGCGTTTCGCTGGGAACAATCCGCCGCTGGTCGGACATGGGTTACCTTGAGTCCTACCGGACTCCAGGCGGCCAGCGCCGCTTCAGCCGCGAGCAGATCGATCACTTCATCGAGTCGCTCTCGACCGGCAACCGTCAAGTTCAGGGGCGCGTCGCCAGCTAGCGGGGACTTCCCGGTAGCCAGCCGGGGCCTAACCGCCGGCCCCGGCTTCCTTGATTCGACGCTCCATGTCGAGCTCAGTGTCGAAATCGGCCATGTCGGCGTGCCGGTACTCGACCCCCTCGCCGGTCAGCAGCTGCGCCAGAACCTCTACGTAATCGCCGTCAAGCTGCGAGCCAGATACGCGCCGAAGTTCGCGCAGCGCCTCGAACGAGCTCATCCGCGTGCGGTAGGTATCGCTCGCAGTGAGCGTGTCGTACACCTCGGCGACCGCGATGATCTTCGCGATCTCCGGAATCTCCTCCACCGGCCGCCCATTCGGATACCCGCGCCCGTCGACTCGCTCGTGGTGTGCGAGCACGATGTCAGCCACCGGCCCGTACATCCCAAGGTCCTTGAGCATGTCGGCCCCGAGCTCAGGATGTCGCTGGATCGCGACCCAGTCGTCCTCGGTCAATGTCCGACCACGTTCGGCCACCCGATCCGACAGCGCGAAATGCCCGATGTCGTGGAGCAGACCGGCGGTATGCGCCAGCTCCTGATTGTGCGCATCCATCCCGACCGCCTCGGCCATGTCCCGCGCGAACCGCGCCACCGCCGCGGCATGACGCGCCGCCCGCTGGTCACGCATATCCAGCGAGCGCATCAGGCCGGCCAGGACCCCCCAGGAGAGCGAAACGTACTGCTCAGAGCGATGTCGCGATTGCGCCAACAAGTGAGCCATGTACGTAAAGGCGAACACCGCAACCAGCGCAAATACGATGCCGCCAAGTCCGATCTTGAGATAGATGCTGGCGCCGGCAACGATTAGAGCGACGTTCAGAATCAAGCTCGGCGCGTACTCGCGCAAAGCCTCCAGACTCCAAGCGCTGTCGCCGCGAAAGAGTTGCTGCATCGGAGCGACGACGACATAACTGATGACCACGTACGCGACCGCGCCGGCGAGTACGGCAGCGCAGAACAACGTCGTCTGGTTCCGCGATGGCTCGAGCGCACGAATGATGTTGCCAGCTGCCAGCGCGGACGCCAGGGCCGCCAAGAGGTTGAACGAGACGGCGAACAGCGGCGTCCGCAAGCGGCGAGCTGCCGTCAACTCCGAAATTGCGGCCGCCACCGCTGCCGACGCCGGGCCGAGGAAAGCTGCGGCTAGTAGCGCAACTATGAACGAAGCTGAAATCGACGCGTTCCCGTGCGCGCGCGTGACCGTCACTCCAGCCACCAACGCGCTCAGGGCCAGGACGAGCGTGAGATCGTTGAACTTATCGGCGTGGGCCTGCAAGACGACCACGGCGACGCAAGCAGAAAGCCCGCCACAAATCGCCATTGCGGCGCGTCGCAGAACTAGAAGCCGCCGCAGGTCATCCCCGCCCGTCGGGACGGTCATGTCCTTACGTTATCGCGCCTGCCAAATCTCTCGATCCATCAGGCGGAAACTGATTTACCTGCCGCCGCGGAATGGCATTTAGCTGGTCCTCTCTCCCCGGTGCAAAAGAACCGCGCCCCTGAGCAGCTCTTCCTGCTCGGGCATTTTGCACTAGGTTTTGCACAACTTTTGCAGGAAAACTTGTGCAATTGTAGGCCTGGCGGGTTCATATAGCAACATCGGCCTGACCTTTCCTATGCATGCGTTACCTGAAGACGAGCGAGGCGGCTGCGTTGTTGAACGTCAGCCCGAACACCCTGCGCGCCTGGGAGCGGCGTTTTGGCTTCCCCAAACCCCAACGTTCGCCGGGCAAGCACCGCTTGTTCACGCACGGCGAGGTGGCCGCGTTGCGGGACGCGTTGCAGGAGGGCCTCTCGATCTCGTCGGCAGTTTCCCGCGCGCGTGAGGGGCTAGCCGCGGACAGTAATTCTTTGGTGGGGGCGCTGGTTTCCTACGAGCGCGAGCGTGCGGATGGAGCTATCGAAGCGGCCCTCGCGCTGCGGTCGGTGGAGCGATCCGTGGAGGAGGTTCTGCTTCCCACGCTCGATGAGATCTATCGCCGTTACGGAGGTGATTCAGCGGCTTGGGCGTTTGCCGCACATTGGGGTGCCGACTGGCTCCGGCGAGCTCAGCGATTGGCTCCGCCGCCGGTGCGACCTGTCTCAATAGTGATCGGAGATGCCGCCCGGGACGAGCTAGATCCTGATGGCCCATACATTCGTGCACTGGAGCTGTTCTGCGTCCGCGCGGGGATGAAGGTTCTGTCCCTGTCCGCGCGCGGCGTTGGCGGCATCGGCGACGCGGTGGCGATACATCAGCCCAACCTGGTCGTATTGGCCGGTGGACATCTGGCGGACGACACGGTCGCTCGTTGGGCATACGCCGTCAGGTTGGCGGCCGGCGCGATGCCGGTTGCGGTGTTCCGCAGGGGCGATCAACGCGTTCGCATGCGCACGACGGGCACGAGCATGTTGCCGCCGGGGGCCAGTGATGCCCAACGACGGCTGCTCGAGTTGGTCGATGCGGAGCAGGACGCAGCTCGCGTGGCAGTGGCCTCGGCTCGATCGCAACGGGTTGCGTCGAGCGAGGATCAGCGCGCAAGCATGTAGCACTCGGATCTGTAAATCTCGGAAAGGACTTCCAGTATGGGCGAACAAGCAACGCAGGTCCGCGGCTTCTTGGCCGTTGTCCCTGACACGACGCCCGATGACTCACCGCAGGTTTCCTTCTGCAGCCATTGCGGCGCACGACCGACTGACGAGGGTGGCGCTTCCCGGGTATGCGACAGCTGCGGGATGGGCCTGATCATCCACGCAGAGCCCGACGTCGCTCCGGGCGCCGGAGACCCATTCCTCGTCCTCGACGGCTCCCTCTCGGTGTGCGCGGTTTCGGCCGCTGCCGAAGGACTGCTCGCGACGCGGGAGACCGACGCCGTCAACCGCCACATCACCGAGCTGCTCGTTCCCGCCGATGCAGAAGCCCAAGGCCCCGCGAATCTCGCCGTGGCGGTGACCTGGGCGGCGCGTGGCGACGCCGGGGCTCAGCGAGTGGTCGTGCGGCCCTCAAACACTTTCGGCGTACGGTTGAAGGCACGCATCGGTAGCTGCGGGCCGCCGACAGCCGCGCTCGTCGTCTTCGACTGACGCGCCTACGGGTTTCGCAGCGCCGGAGGGCCTGGGCTCTGGCTGTCATGACCGCGGAGGTTCGCCGAAAGACAAGCCTGTGAGCCACGTTCACGGCGAGCCCTTCCGGGCCGATCCGTTACCGCTCGCCTAACGCCGGCTCAGCGGAACCTCTTGCGGTGACGCGCTCCAATCCGTCGTCGCCGGGGATGCGCCTCCTGCTCGTGCACGCATCCGACCAATGTGCATACGAGCTTGCGGCCCTTGCAAAGGGGTGCCTAGACCTCCATAACTCCCACAAATGAGTGGAATACGAACTAATGCTGCCGCGGTGATGCTTGGCGTCAGCCCCAATACGCTTCGCAGCTGGGAGCGCCGCTACGGCTTCCCGCAGCCGCTTCGCTCGCCGGGCGGCCACCGCCAGTACGCACTGGCCGAGATCGAATCCCTGCGCCTGACCCTGGCCGAGACGCACAACGTCTCCTCCGCCGTCTCGCTGGCTCGCGAACGTGGCGAAGGCCCATCGTCTTCGGCCCGGCTGGCCAGCGCGTTCGGCGCCTTCGACGAGGAGAAGGCCAACCGTCTCCTGGAGGAGAGCCTGACACTGCGCTCCTTCGAGCGGACGATCGAAGAGGTTCTCCTGGATGCCGTGAGCTCGATGGCCGAAACCGACCGGACGACGGCTGAATACGAGTTCGCCTGGCGCCATGCCACCGGCTGGCTGTCGGCCCTCAAGCGGCTCTCACCCCCGGCCTCCCGAGCCGAGGGAATCCTCATCTTCGACGCGTCCGTACCGTGCGACATCGACTCGCTGCAGGCGCAGGCGCTGGAGCTGGTTCTCCGGCGGGCAGGCGTGCGGACTCTGATGCTGACCCCGGCAATCGAACTCGCGCGGCTGGGCCGCGCTCTGCGAGCGCTGGACCCCAACGCCGTGGTGCTGACCGGTCGGCGGGTGTCGCTGGATTCCATCGGGCGCTTGGTCTACGCGGTGCGCAACGTTGTCCAGCAGGTCGTCGTGTTCGACTATCGCGGTGCCGTGCCGGACACGGGGGCGAGCACGGTTTGCCGCCTCGGAGAGGCTCCGATCGCAGCCCGCGACACGCTGCTCTCACGCCTTGACGCCCACCGGGCGCAACTGGCCCAGGCCCCCGCTGCGCCAGCCGCATTCGCAGCGCGCAACCGCTGACCCGGCTCGCTGGCCAGCGGTGACACGGGAGGGCCGGGCGCCGGTCGCCTCCTAGAATCACCGCGCATGGCCTCCCACCGTCCGGTCGATTCCCGAGCCGCGTTCCCCGAGCTCGAGGAACGGGTCCTCGCGCGCTGGCGCGAGCGCGACGTGTTCGCCGAGTCCCTACGCCGCCGCCAGGGGGCGGCACCCTGGGGCTTCTACGAAGGTCCGCCGACGGCCAACGGACCGCCTGGCTCGCATCATGTGCTGGCGCGGGTGTTCAAGGACATCTTCCCCCGCTACAAGACGATGTGCGGCTTCTATGTCGAGCGCAAAGCGGGCTGGGACTGCCACGGCCTCCCGGTCG
This sequence comes from uncultured Solirubrobacterales bacterium, assembly GCA_963757165.1. Lineage (GTDB taxonomy): Bacteria > Actinomycetota > Thermoleophilia > Solirubrobacterales > Solirubrobacteraceae > Palsa-465. The sequence continues at coordinate 1,779,220 of CAVWQO010000006.1, read as the reverse complement.
AGCTCGCCGTCGAGGCGGAACTCGGCTTCACCTCCAAGGCGGACATCGAGCGCTTCGGGATCGCCGAGTTCAACGCGCGCTGCCGTGAGAAGGTGCTCAGCCACGTCGAGGACTGGAACAAGCTGACCGAACGGATCGGATTCTGGATCGACCTCGAACACCCCTATCGGACACTGGACAACGACTACATCGAGTCGGTCTGGTGGGCGCTGAAGACGATCCACGAGAAGGGCTTGCTGTACGAGCGGCTGAAGGTGGTCCCGTACTGCACCCGCGACGGCACCACCCTGTCGAGCCATGAGCTTGGGCAGCCCGGCGTCTACCAGGATGTCCACGACCCTTCGGTGTTCGTCCGTTTTCCGGTCACCGACGGCAACGATGTGGCCCATTCCGGAGACAACCTGCTGATCTGGACCACGACACCGTGGACGCTGGTGTCCAACGCGGCGGTGGCCGTCGATCCAGATCTGACCTACGTCCGGGCGCAGCTCGGCGACGAAGTTCTGATCCTGGCCGAGGCGCTGGTCGAGCGTGTCTTGGGCGAGGAGGCGCAGATCCTCACAAGATTCACGGGTCGTGCGCTCGAGGGCATCGGTTACGAAGCTCCGTTTGCGTACATCCCCAAAGACGCATACGGCCCACGCGGCCATACCGTGCTCCTCGGCGACTTCGTCACGGCCAAGGACGGCACCGGCCTGGTCCACACGGCGATTGCATTCGGTGAAGACGATTTCCGGCTGGGCGAGCAATACGGGCTCACGGTTGTCAACCCGGTGCGGCTCGACGGCACCTATGACGAACGCATCGGTCCGTATGCCGGGCGCTGGGTCAAGGACGCTGACGCCGATCTGGTCGAGGATCTGCGGGCCGGCGGGAAGCTCCTGCGCGCGGAGAGCTACGAGCACTCGTACCCGCACTGCTGGCGCTGCGGAACTCCGTTGCTCTACTACGCGAAGCCGTCCTGGTACATCGCGACGAGCCAGATCAAGGACCGGCTGCTGGCCGCCAACGAATCGGTCAACTGGCATCCCGAGCACGTCAAGCACGGCCGCTTCGGCAACTGGCTTGAGAACAACGTCGACTGGGCGCTCTCACGTGAGCGCTACTGGGGCACCCCGCTCCCGGTGTGGCGCTGCGCCAACGAGCACGTGCACGTGATCGGATCGTTCCCCGAGCTCACAGAACTCTCCGGGGTGACCCTGGAAGATCCGCACCGGCCGTTCGTCGACGACGTCGCATTCCCATGCGCCGATTGCGGCGAGGAGATGCGGCGCGTGCCCGAGGTGATCGATGTGTGGTTCGACTCCGGGTCGATGCCCTTCGCGCAGTACCACGCCCCGCATGAGAACGACGAGCCGTTTCGCGCGCGGTTCCCGGCCGACTTCATCTGCGAGGCGCTCGACCAGACCCGCGGCTGGTTCTACTCGCTGCTGGCCGTCTCAACCCTGTTGTTCGACGAGTCGGCGTATCGCAACGTGCTGTGTCTGGGCCTGATCCTCGACGAGGAAGGGCGCAAGATGTCGAAGTCGCTCGGCAACGTCGTCGCTCCATGGGAGGTGATCGATCGCTACGGCGCCGACGCCTTCCGCTGGTACTTCTTCACCTCGAAGAACCCCTGGGACGGCTACCGGTTCTCGCTGGAGACGATCGGCGAGTCGGTGAGGCAGTTCCTGCTCCAGTTGTGGAACACCTATGGCTTCTACGTCCTGTACGCAAATGCCAACGCGGTCGACCGCGACGTTGAGGACCTGAGCGGTGCCATCGAGCTCGACCTGTGGGCACTCTCACGCCTGCACGCGACGACCGAGATCGTCCGTGAGCGCCTCGAGGTGTTCGACGCGACCAGCGCCGGGCGCGCGATCGCGGAGTACGTCGACGAGCTTTCCAACTGGTACGTTCGCCGTTCCCGCCGGCGGTTCTGGGACGGCGATGCAGCCGCGTTCGCGACGCTGCAGAGGAGCCTGGTCACGGTGGCCCAGCTGCTGGCGCCATTCACGCCGTTTCTGGCCGACGAGATCTACGACAACCTCGACGGAACCGAGGCGAGCGTCCATCTGTGCGACTTCCCGGTCGCCGGCGAGCGCGACCAGTCGCTCGAGGCGGCGATGGAGGTGGCTCGCGAAACGGTTCGGCTCGGCTTGGCCGCCCGGGGTCAGGCGAAGCTGAAGGTCCGCCAGCCGCTGGGCGCCGCCGTCGTGGTGGCCACCGGGTTCGAGCGCGAGGCGATCGAGCGCATGGCGGCCATCGTCCGCGACGAGCTCAACGTCCGCGAGCTGCGGTTCGTATCCGAGGCGGACGAGCTCGGGGAAGTCGAGGTCAAGCCCAACTATCGCTCCCTGGGGCCTCGGTTCGGCAAGAACATGCCAATGGTCGCGGCAGCGGTCGCCGGTCTGAATCCGGTGCATGTCGTCGAGGCGCTGCGCTCCGCTCGCGGGGTAGCGATCAACGTCGGCGGCACTGACCACGAACTTGACGCCGAGGACCTCTTGATCACGATGAAACCTCTCGCGGGCTACCAGGTCGAGCGGGAAGGCTCGCACGCCGTCGCGCTCGAGCTGGAGATCAACGACGAGCTGCGCGTGGAGGGATGGGCCCGAGAGATCGTCCACGCCGTCCAGGCGGCCCGGCGCGAGGCGGGGCTCGAGATCACAGACAGGATCGCGCTCACGTTGGCCGGCGACGCACCACTGGTGAACGCGGCTCGGGCGCATCAGGATTACATCGCCGGCGAGACACTGGCCGTGGAGGTCAGCTACGAGTCGCTGGATGGGGCCGAGCCGATCACGATCGACGGGCTGGCCCTGCAGGTGGGTGTGGCGCTGGCGGTCTGAGGCCGTTGTCAGGCCGGGCCCGGGGCTCGTCCGGGCAACAAAAGGGCCGCGAGGTCTGGGAGACCCCGCGGCTCGGAAGACCGACGGCTGAAGAGGACGCTACGCCAGCGCGGGCTCGAGCTCGGCCTCGAGGCGCTTCTTCGGATACGCCCCGATCACGGTCTTGGCCGGCGCGCCGTGACGGAAGAGGATCAGCGTCGGAATCGACATGACGTTGAACTGCATCGCTGTGGCCTGGTTCTCGTCGATGTTCAGCTTGACGACCTTGAGATCCTCGCCGCGTTCCTTGGCGATCTCCTCGACGACGGGGGCGACCATCCGGCACGGCCCGCACCAGGGAGCCCAGAAGTCGACGAGCACCGGCGTGTCGGACTCGATGACCTCGGCCTGGAAGTTGTTGTCGGTCACTTCAGAGACAGTGCCTGCCATCAGGGCTCCTTCGAAGGTTCGTGGTTACTTCAAAAAGTATAGCGGGTGAGGGCCACGTCGCGCGCCAGCTGGCTCCGTCCTCGCCAGTTCCAGTCGGCTCCGCCCTCGCCAGTATTAGCCTACGTCCTAGCGATGGCCGATCCGACCAACAGCGAGATTGCGGCCGCGCTTGACGAGCTCGGCGACCTGTACGAGCTCGATGGCGCGATCATCCACCGGATCGTCGCCTACCGCAACGCGGCCAAGGCCGTCCGGGACGCACCGGTGTCGGTCACGGCGATGGCGCGCGAGCGGCGCGCGACCGAGCTGCCGGGAATCGGGGCAACGATCCAGGAGAAGGTGCTGGCGCTGGCTGACGCGGGCGTGATCCCGGCTGCGGCCAGGCTGCAGGCCAAGTTCCCGCCGGGCTTGCTCGAGATGACGCATCTCCCCGGACTGGGGCCTAAGCGCGCGCGCCGTCTGTTCGAAGAGCTCGGCATCGACTCGCTCCAAGCTCTCCGCGAGGCGGCAGAGCAGCAGAAGATCCGTTCGCTCAAGGGCTTCGGACCAAAGGCAGAGGCGACGCTGCTTGCCGCCGCCAGCACCGCCACCGCGGGCTCCCCGCGCGCGAGAACCGTCCTCGACCGCGCACTTCGGGCCGGCGAGCAGCTCGTCGCGGGACTGCAAGCGCACCCGGCGGCGGAGAAGGTTGCCCTGGCCGGCTCAGCGCGCCGCATGACCGACAGCGTCAAGGATCTCGATGTGATCGTCACCGCCACCGACCCACTCGCGCTCGCCCGCGCGGCGGCGGCGCTCGACCTGGTCGAATCCGCGGGCACGCCCACGCCTGCGGGCGTGCGGATGCGCACGCACACCGGACTCCAGGTCGACCTGAAGATCGTCGAGCCGGACCAGTTCGGAAACCTGCTCCAGCACTTCACCGGCTCCAAGGAACACAACATGGCGCTGCGCGACGCCGCCGTACGCAAGGGACTGCACGTCTCGGAGTACGGCGTGCTCGACGACGCCACCGGCGAAACGCACAGGTGCGACACCGAACATCAGGTCTACGCGCTCTTGGGCCTGCAGTACATCGAGCCCGAGCTGCGCGAGAACCGCGGCGAACTCGAGGCCGCGGCCAACGGCAGCCTTCCGGAGCTGATCGTGACGACAGACCTCAAGGGCGACCTGCACTGCCACACGACCGCGTCGGACGGGACCGCGTCGATCGAGCAGATGGCGCAGGCCGCGCGGGACGCAGGCTACGAATACCTGGCCATCACAGACCATTCGGCCAGCTTCGGATTCGGTGACGACCTCTCCCCTGACCGGCTCAGAACCCACATCGAGAACATCCGCAACACTCACGTCGACGGCATCGAGCTGTTCGCCGGCTCGGAGGTCAACATCCTTCCCGACGGCTCGCTCGACTATGACGACGAAGTCCTGACCGAACTCGACTGGATCATCGCCAGCGTCCATTCATCCTTCCGGATGGCCTCCGATGCGATGACCGCGCGGATCATCCGCGCTATCGAACACCCGCTGGTGGACGCGATCGGCCACCTTTCCGGCCGTAAGATCGAGCGCCGTCCCCCTTATGCGTTTGACAGCGAGGCGGTGATCGCTGCCGCGGCGCGGACGGGAACCATGCTCGAGATAAACGCCAGCCCTGACCGGCGGGATCTCAACGAGGTCAACGCCCGCGCCGCCGCTGCCGCGGGCGTGTCGATCGTGATCAACTGCGACGCGCACCGAGTCGGCGGCTTCGAAGTGGCCCGCTACGGCGTAGCGACCGCGCGGCGAGCGTGGTTGACGGCAGCCGACGTGGCGAACACCCGGCCGTGGTCCGAGCTGGCGGCGATGCGCAAACGAAGCCACTCGGCGCCATGAACGGCCTGCGCGTCGCATCGGCGGCCGTGGCGGCGATCCTGGTCGGTGGGTGCGGTGCTGGCAGCGGGAGCTCCAGCAGCACGACCTCCAGCACCACCCACAGCACTTCCAGCACGTCGGCCGCCGTGGCCCGGACCTCCGGCTCTGCCACCACCACGGGCTCGTCCAACATCAATACGCCCAGCACCACCAGTAGCTTCAGCACTACCGCCACCCTCGCTCACGGCTTCCACCTCAGCAGCCCAGCTTTCGCCGCCGGCGCTCCCATTCCAGCCGCCTATACCTGCGACTCGATCGGCGTGTCTCCGCCGCTGCAAATCAGCGGCGTTCCCCCGGGCACTCGCGAGCTGGTCCTGGTGATGCGGGACCCGGACGCTCCGGGCGGCAACTTCGTGCATTGGGCGCTGGCCGGGATTTCGCCGTCGACGACGAGCCTGCCCTCCGGGGGCGTGCCTGGGCTCGTGGCGCCCGGCCGCAACAGCTTCGGGACGCTCGGCTACCGCGGGCCGTGTCCCCCGCGCGGCGGCGCGGCGCACCACTACGTGCTGACGCTGAGCGCGCTGACGAGCGCGTCCGGCCTGCGCACCGGCTTCCAGGCCGACCAGCTCAGTTCCCCGGCGGTCGGCATCGCCACGCTGATCGGCACGTACGCGCGGCGCTGAGCCGCAGTCGCCGCGGTCGACCCCGAGGCTCCGCAACCGGCCGCCCAGGCCACGATCCAGGCCAGGCCAAGCAGTCCGGCCCCGCGCCGCAGCGCACGCCGACGCCAGCCCCGCTGGATGGCCACGAACCACACCAAGGCCGCAACGCAGAGCAGCGAGGCCACATAGAAGTTCAACCGCAGCCCGAGGATGCGGTGGGCCGGATCGACGCGCAATAGCTCTTCGAAGATGCGAAAGCCCGAGTAGCCGGCGACATACAGGGCGAACAGCCCGGGCGCGTGAACCCGCCGGCGATGACCGAGCCAGACCAGGAAACCAGCCAGGGAGAGGTTCCAGATCAGCTCGTAGAGGAAGGTCGGCTGGAAGGTGGCGAACTGCTCGTAACCGGCCGGCCGGTGCGCACGGTCGATCTGCAGGCCCCAGGGGAGCCGGGTCGGACCTCCGAACAGCTCCTGGTTGAAGTAGTTGCCGATCCGCCCGATGGCCTGGGCGACGAGCAGACCCGGAGCCGCGGCATCCATGAAGCGGAGAATGTCGCCGCGCGCGAGCCGGCGTCGCAGCACCCACAAGCCGGCCAACGTCCCGCCGACGATGCCGCCCCAGATCCCGAGTCCACCCTGCCAGATCGCCAAGGGGCCCCACCAGTGGGGCGGAACCTGGTCCCAGCTGGTGACCAAGAAGTAGATGCGCCCGCCGATCAATCCCGCTGGGAAGCCCCACAGCGCCACCTCTGCGACCAGGTCCGGGTTGCCTCCCGCCCGGCGCCAGCGCCGACGGGTAACCAGAATCGCCGCGCCCACCGCGAAGACGTAGGCCAGTCCGTACGCGTGCACGAACACTGGGCCGATGCGCAGGCCGTTTGAGGACGGACTGGGGATGAACGCGGAGGGGATCATCCGTCTTCGGATGGTGACAGCAGGACGGGCAGCACGCGCTCGGCGATCGTGCGATCGACGGCGTCGCGCGTGAACGGGGCCAACAGCTCCAACGCTCGTGCGGCATAACCCTCAGCGGGATCGTCGAGAGCAGTACGCAACGCGCTCACGAGGTCGCCGCTCACGAGCCGGGGGTCGAGGCGGCGGGCCAGCTCACGAGCCGGGTACGCGCCGGGGGCCGGCGTGCTGACCAGCATGCAGCCGTCGGACAGCGCCTCGAGCTGAGCGATCCCGTAGTCCTCTCGCCGCGGCGCGGACAGGAAGACCCGGGTGCGGCGAAGCAGGGCGCGGTACTGCGGACGCGGAAGACGGCCAGTGAAGCGCACCCCCGGGATGCGGCGTGTGTCGTCAACGCCCGCGACCACCAGTTGCTCCTCGTCCTGGCGCGCGGCTGCCCAGACAGTCAGCATCAAGTCAAGGCGTTTCTTCTCCGGATCACCCGCGTAGGCCAGGACGTCGATGTCCCGAGCCCCTGCAGCAGCCGCAACGATTGGCCCCGATGATTCGATCGGCGCAGGAACGACCACCGCCGCCGGATGGCGCGCCGCCAACGGACCCAATGAACCTTGGCTCATCTCCATCAGCAGCGGCGCGCGTGCGAGCCGCACACGCTCGACCGAGCGTTGCCAGACGCCGTGACGACCGGGGCGGTTCTCGGCGGCGACCGCATCGAGCCAGATCGCCCCTGGGCGGGGCCACAGCAACGCGGCGGTGACCGAGCAGTAGACGACGGCCCTCGGAGCGCTGATGCGAGCGGCTTGAGCGTAGGCGCGGCGGGCGGCCAGCGCCTGTGCGAGGTCGGTCAGGGCGAACGTCCGCACCTGCCGGACCGGGCCGGTCTCAACCAGCTCTGCGCGGACTCCAGCGCGCCCGAACGCGCTGGTCAGCTCACGCGCCGACACTTTCCACCCGCCGGTGCTGTCGACCGAGACGACGAGGATGTCGACCGGCGCCACGCGGTTGGTGTCCCGGGTCGCGATGCGGAACCTAGGCCCGGGGTCGTGCCCCGGTGGCCCGTCTCGCGGTCCCGTTGAGCTCGTAGAGGTTCGAGCGGAAGCCCGGTGTGCGTACCAGCTTGATCGGCTTCAGCGGGGAAGTTCGCTCAATGTAGAAGCGCGCGCCGTCGCGCTCCTCGATCGCCGTCACCGCCGATGCCTGGCGGCGCCAGCCCAGTGCCCAGATAATCGCGAAGCCGGTGGCGACAGCGGGGACCTGCGGGAGAGCGAAGGCAACCGCTCCCGCCCCGAGCGTCGAGATCAGCAGCGGCCATAGGCGATTGAGGACAATCCGGGCGGGCTGAACCTCGGGCAGCGTCGGCTGCATCCGGGAGCTGGCGAGCAGCGAGGCGATCGGCGGGGAGGTCTCAGCCCGGCGCCCGAACCAGACTCCGATGATGGCGGCGATCACCCACCAGCCGGCCGCCACCGGCACGATCAGATCGTCGCTGTTGCCGTTGGCTCCGGCGAGCGTCACCGCGGCGAGGAGCGTCGCGGCGGCAGCGCTGATGAGAACGGTCGTGCGAAGGAAGTCCGAGAAGCGCATCTTGGCCTCTACTCGACGATCAGCATCGAAAGCAGCTCCCGCACGCCGGCGGGTCCGTCCACGACCACGTCCGACTCCTGCGCGATCTCCGCCGGGCCGTCCTCAGAGCCGACGCCGATGCGGACCACGTGCTCCAGCTCGTTCTGCTCCACTAGCTGGCTCAACATCCGGAAGGCGTCGAGATCGGTGCTGTCATCGCCGACGTAGAGCGCGTTATCCACATCAGCCTCGCGCAGGAGCTTTTCGATTCCCGCCCCCTTGTCGATCCGCACAGGCGGCCGTACCTCCAAGACCTTGCGCCCCCAATGGGTCCGCAGGCCTGCGGCCTCGGCTCTCGCCGCGATTGCGTCGATTGCCGACCGTGCGGCTTCCTCGTCGGGCGCACCCCGCCAGTGGAAAGCGATGATCACCCCCTTGTCCTCGAGCCGGACGCGCTTGCGCCGGAGGTCGCCAGTGTCGACTTCCCGCGCGAACTCGTGCATCCGTCTGACCCAGTCCTCAAGCGTCGGATCCAGCACCGCCTCCGTCCAACCGGCCCGCAGCAGCTCGGCGCCGTGGGAGCCGAGGTAAGTGATCGTGCCGATCGAGACCATCGCTCTGGCTTCGGACGCGCGCCGGCCGCTCACGCAGGCGACGACCGCGTATTGCCGGGCCACAGCGATGAGCAGCTGACGCGTCGCTTCGGGCACCGTGGCTTCCTCGGCATGATCGACGATCGGCGCGAGCGTGCCGTCGATGTCGAGCAGGACAGCCGAGCGAGCCGGCTTGGCTCTGAGCGGCGCGAGCGCGTCGGACAGGAGCGCTGACGTCACGACTCCTAGTATGCCCCCTCATGTCCAGCGACCGGGTGCTCAAGCTGGCCTTGACCGGCACCGCGGCGGGATTGTTCAGTGGATTGTTCGGCGTCGGCGGGGGCACGGTCATCGTCCCCCTGCTTGTGCTGTGGCTCGGCTACGGCGAGCGGACGGCAACCGGAACCTCGCTCGCGGCGATCGTGGTGATCGCCCTGATGGGCACCGTCGCCCAGGGTGCATTCGGCAACGTCGACCTGGCCAAGGGAGTTCTGGTGGGTGTTCCGGCCGTCGGCGGGGTGCTGCTGGGAACCTGGATTCAGCAGCGAGTGCGGACCGAGACGATCTCGCTGCTGTTCGCACTGCTGCTGATAGTGGTGGCCGTCGACCTCGTGCTGTCGTGATCATCATCGCCGCTGTGATGGGCGGGGCCGCGGGCGTGGTCAGCGGCCTGCTCGGGGTCGGAGGAGGCATTCTGTTCGTGCCCGCACTGACCCTCGCGCTGTCGCTCTCACAACTCAGAGCAGAGGCAACCTCGCTGCTGGCCATCATCCCCGTCGCGCTCGTCGGCGCGGCGCGCCAGCATCGCTATGGGCACGTGGAGATCCGGGACGGCGTCGTGCTCGGGACGCTGTCGGCGATCGGCGTGCTCGCGGGCGTCGAGCTGGCCAACCTTCTGCCCCAGCGGGCACTCAAGCTGGCCTTCGCCGGTCTCATGCTGGTCGTGGCCGTCCAGTTCCTGCGCCGATACTGGCGCGGGCGCTCGCGCGCTCAGACGAATACAGTTGCTGAGCATGACTGACCAGACCGGCTATGCGGTGTCAAGCCTGGACGAGATCGGCGAAGGGCCCGGCTTTCGCAAGATCCGCCGCGCCCTCGGCGTGACTGCGTTTGGAATCAACGCGCTTGTCATCCCTCCGGGTTATGACACCGGCGTGCACTTCCACGACGAGCAGGAGGAGACCTACTTCGTCCACCACGGCGAAGTCGAGTTTCGCTTCGGCGACGGCCAGACGCATCGACTGGGACCCGGCGGCATCGCGCGGGTCGACGCGCACACCCACCGCGGGCTGCGCAACGTCGGAGAGGACGAGGCGGTGGTCGTGGTCGCCGGCGGAAAGGACGGATACGTCGGGCGTGACGGACAGGCGGTCGGCGGAAATCCGCACGGTGGCACACCCGGCGCCGGATAGCGGATTTCCCAACGTCGCCGCGTGAGTTCACCGCCTGATCCGGTTCTGCTGCTGCATGGGCAGCCGGGCGGCGCACGGGACTGGAAACGCGTCGTCGAGGCAATCTCGGACCGGGCCACGGCGATCGTGGCCGATCGCCCGGGTTGGGATGGACGCAGCGCTGCCACTGACCTCGCGGGTAATGCCCGCGCGGCGGCTGCCCTGCTCGACTCGCAGGGCATCGCACGGGCCACGGTCGTGGGGCACAGCTTCGGCGGCGCCGTGGCCTGCTGGCTGGCCGCCCATTCACCCGAGCGCGTCAGCGCGCTCGTCCTGGCGGCCCCTTCAGCCAACGCGGCCTCGCTTTACCGCATGGATCGTTGGCTGGCCGCCCCGTTGGGGGGACCGATCGCCGCCGCGGCATCACTTGCCGCCACGGGCGTCGCGCTACGCCCGCGCCGGGTTCGTCGCCGGCTGGCGGCCCGTCTGGGCGTCGATGAGGAGTATCTGGAGGAGTCCGGACGGGTGCTGCGCACTCGGTCGGCGTGGCGCTCGTTCGTCACCGAGCAGCGCGTTCTGGTCACTCAGCTGCCGGAGCTGGAATCGCGTCTGGGCGAAATCTGCGCGCCAACGGCGATCGTCGTCGGCACCGAGGATCGCGTCGTCGCGCCCCGGGCCGCGCGTCAATTGGCGGCCGAGATACCGGGCGCGCGGCTTTCGATGGTGCATGGTGCCGGACATCTGCTCCCGCTGCTCGCCCCCGGCTCATTGGCCGGGCTGATCCTGGATTCCACCGAATCTGGCCGAGCGCAGTCCCCACGCTGACCAAGCCGGGTTCATGCCGAGCGGCGCTGGGTTCTCAGCCCGGATCAGGCGTCGGCTCGACGTCGGGCTGCGGATCGGGATCGATCGGCGTGGGGGGTTCAACCGGGGCCGGGACCGTAGCCGGCTCCTCGGGCGCGCCGGGGGTGCCCGGATCAGGCACGGCTGGCGTCACGGGCGCGTCGGGCACGACCGGGGTGGCGGGTTCAGCGGGCTGCGGCACCTCGAGGGAGGGGCCCGGCATTGAGATGATTTGAGTTGTCATAGGAAGGCGATACCCGCGCGGGCGCACATGGACTCATCGTCACCGCGCGCGGTCGCCGGCGGTATGCTCGCGGCGCGTGGCGCTCCCCCCGTTTCCCGTCCCTCTCGCTGCCGTACGTGCCGGACTCGGGCTGAGAAGACGACTCCAGGCGCTCGGCGATCTGATCCTGCCGAGTGAAGCCGCGCTGTGGGACCTGATCGCCGGAATGCAGCGCACCAAGCTCGCCGGCGTGCTCGTCACCACCGGTCTCGCCGATGCCCTCGGAGACGGCTGGCATCAGCCTCGGGAGCTTGCGGCGGCATTGGGACTCGACGAGGAGGTGACGATCCGGGTGCTCGGGGCGGCCACGGCGGCACGCCTGACCGAGCTCAGCCCGGAGCGCGGTGCCCGTCTCTCACGGCTGGGCGGCCCGCTGCGCAGCGACCACCCCAGCTCGATCTCGGCCTGGGCCGCGTATCAGGCGGCCCCCGCCAACGCTCAGGCGTACGCGCAGCTCGAAGCCCAGCTGCGGAGCGGAGCGGAACCCTCAGGGCACCGCCGGGCCTTCGGCGATTCGATTTGGGATCACTTCGCGGCACACCCCGACGAGGGGGCCCGGTTCGGCGCCGCGATGCGGGAGCTGACCGCTGTGGATGTGGCCGCCCTCGCGCGGGCTTATCCGTGGCCTCGGCGCGGGGTGATCTGCGACGTGGCCGGCGGCGTGGGCACGCTGCTGGCCGCCATACTCGAGCGCCGGACTCACGCCCGCGGAATTCTCATCGACGCCCCCGAGGTGCTCGAGGAGGGCCGACGATTTCTTTCGGGAAAGGGACTCGCGGACCGAGTCCAGTTGCGTCCGGGCGACCTGTTCGGAGGGCTCGAGGCCCGCGCGGACGTCTATGTGCTGAAGTGGATCCTGCATGACTGGAGTGATGACGCGTGCAGGGACATCCTCGGGCGAGTGAGGGCGACGATGCCACGAGGCGCACGGCTGGTAACCGTTGACCAGCACCTCGACCGCGACCGCCCGAGCCCGATCACCTCGATGGTCGACCTCCACATGCTGGTCGAATGCGAGGGTGGCCGCGAGCGCTCCCCAATCGAGGTCCACACTCTGATGCGCGACGCTGGGTTGACACCGGGCCGCGTCCGCCACAGCGGCCTGCACATGCTCGTCGAAGGCGTGGCCGGTGCCTGAGACACTCGACCAGGCCGGCTACTCGGCCGTGCTCTACCCACAAGTGCGTGAGCTCCTCGATCAAGGAGCTCAGATCGTCGAAGTGCTGCCCAAGGAGGATTACGAGGAGCTGCATCTTCCCGGGGCGATCAGCCTCCCGCTCAAGGAACTTGACGCCGAGAGCGCCACCGTGCTCGACCGCTTCAGGCCGGTGATCGTCTACTGCTGGGACGGTCTCTGTGATCTCAGTCCCCGTGCGGCGCAACGGCTCGCGAGTCTCGGCTTCACGCGTGTCTTCGACTACTCCTCGAGCAAGGTCGACTGGATGGCCCGCGGCCTACCGATGGAAGGACGCCGGGCAAGCGAGAAGCGGGCGCTCGATTACTCGGGGCCCGAGGTGGTGACCTGCCGCCTGCGGGACCGCGTCGGCCCGCTCCGTGACCAGGTCGAGGCCTCCGCATACGGGTTCGCCCTCGTGCTGACTGGCGCGGACGCCGTCGTCGGCAGATTGCGCAGAGCGGCCCTGGACGGCGATGCCGCTGCAATTGCCGAGGATGTGATGGAGCCCGGGCCGTCGACTCACCGTCCCAATCTGGAGCCGTCGAAGCTGATCGAGAAGCTGCAGCAGAAGAACCTCAAGACGGCGATCCTCACCGATCCGGACGGTCGGCTGCTGGGCGTGGTGCGACGCGAGGATCTACCCTCGCCAGGCGAGGGATAGAAGCTGCGCTTCGCGATCCTGGTCGACAGCGGCCAGCTCCGTCATCTGCTGGATAGCTGGGGCTACGTCTTCGTGTTCGTGATCACCGCGCTCCAGAGCGCCGGCGCTCCGGTGCCGGGGACGACTGCGTTGATCGCGGCCTCGCTGTATGCCGGCAGCACGGACCGCCTCGGGATCGCCGGCGTGATCTTGGCGGCGCTGCTGGGGGCAACGGTAGGCAGCGCCACGGGCTTCGGACTGGGCCGTTGGGGCGGATGGAATCTGCTCATGCGCTACGGCTACCTTCTCCGCCTCACGCCAGCTCGCCTGCGCCTCGGGCGGTATGTGTTCGCGCAGCACGGTGGCAAGGTGGTGTTCTTCGGGCGTTTCATCACGGGCTTGCGCACATGGTCAGCGTTTCTCGCCGGGGCGAACCGCATGCCGGTGGGCCGCTTCGCCGCGTTCGCGGCAACCAGTGCCGTCGTGTGGTCCGCGGCGAACGGGCTTGGCTACTTCTGGTTCGGCGATGCGCTGAGTCATGCCGGCACCCTGGTCAATGTCGCCTTGATCGTGGCCTTTGTTGCATCGTTTGCGGTCTCTGCGGTATACCTGCGCCGTCGCGGAAACGGGTTCCGCGTGGCCGCCGAGAGGGCGTATGCGGATGAGCTACCTGGATGACCATGGTTCGAGCAAAGACTCCGCGCTGATCCTGGCTACCATGCCCTCAAGCAGGTCATGCGCTGCCCCACGGAGGCGCAGACGGGCGGTCCGTAAGAAGATGAACGATTTCACGTTCTGCCGACAGGGGCGTGCAGCGAGCATCGACCACTCGTCCGGGAGTTCGTATGCGCGTTGCCTACACGCCAGCCGGCGTGGTGCTGTCCGCCTCACCCATGAGAACGCACCATGGGTACAGGCGCCCTCATGACCGAACGATCACCGAAGGGGACCGCCGAGGAGCTGATCGCCGCCGCGGGCGAGCGGGCCCCTCAGGAGTCCAACGGATCGCTGCGGACCGCCCTGGCCAACGCCATGGTGGGGCTGAAGAAGCAGTACTACGGGCGCGGACCCACAGCGGCCAAAGCGTGGATCCTCGACGATTACGTGTTCGTGGTCCTCGAGGGCGGGCTGACACGCAACGAAGAGACGCTGATAGCCGACGGCAAGGAGAACGAGGTCCGTCGCTTCCGGCTGTCGTTTCAGGAAACGGTGAGCGAGACGGCGATGGGTGCTGTCACGGAGTTGACCGGGCGGGCGGTCATCGGTTACCACAGCCAAATCGTCTTCAACCCAGCCCGAACCTTCGAGATCTTCGTGCTGGAGCAGGCCCCCAACACTCGCTGAGCCGCTCATGCGCGCGTTCGGAACGGTGGTCTGGACCGCGCCATGTTTGAGATCGATATTCGCACCGAGCCCACGGGGCAGGTCATCGCCCCCTTCGGCGAGCTTGACATCGCCACTCGGGACCGCCTGCACCAGGTCCTGGCGCCGCGTTTGGACGGCGCGCTCGGCCACGTCATCCTCGACCTGCGTGGAGTCGCGTTCATGGATGCCGCCGCCGCCGGGCTCCTGGTCTCCTGCGCGGAACGCGCACGGGAGAGCGACACGAGGTTCTCCCTGATCCTGGGCGCCCGCACGTCCTATCGCGTACTCGAGCTGTTTGGAATGCTCGAGCTGTTCGACGTGATCGGCGAAACCGAAGTCCTCGAGCATGAGGCGCCGGAGAGCTGAGACGAGTCCAGGAGCGCCTGCGGACCTGTCCCCCGCCGACGTTCTCGTTCGTCTTAGGTAAGACAGGAGGTTCAAAATAAGGAGGACAGATGAAGTACGCAATGTTGATCTACACCGAGCCGGGAGCCTTCGAGGCGCTCAGCGAGGATGAGCAGCGTGACGTGCACGGTGAGTACATGGCCATCACCCAGGCCCCGGGCATCATCGGCGGCGATCAGCTGCAACCAGTCGAGACAGCCACCACGGTGCGGGTTCGGGGCGGACAGACGCTGACCACCGATGGCCCGTTCGCGGACACCAAAGAGATCTTCGCCGGCTTTTATCTGCTGGAGGCCCCTGACCTAGATACCGCGATCGAGTTGGCGGCCAAGATCCCGGCTGCGCGCATGGATGGCTCGGTCGAGGTGCGCCCGATCGTGGAGATGGGTTCCTGATCGACCAGGTCTTCCGCGACGAGTGGGGACGTGTCCTGGCTTCCCTGATCGGCTTCCTCGGCGATTTCGACCTCGCCGAGGAGGTCAGTCAGGAAGCGTTCGTCGTGGCCGCCGAGCGCTGGGGCAAGACCGGCGTTCCGGTCAACCCCGGGGCGTGGCTGGTGACGACCGCTCGCCACCGGGCAATCGACCGGATCCGCCGCGACCGTGCATTCGCCGCCAAGGCTCATCTACTCCAGACACCGCAGTCATCAGAGGACTCCGTGGACGACGCGAGCATTCAAGACGAACGGCTCGAGCTGATCTTCACCTGCTGCCATCCGGCGCTCGCCACCGAGGCGCAGGTAGCGCTCACCCTGCGCGCGCTAGGGGGCTTGGAGACCGAAGAGATCGCCCGGGCGTTTCTCGTCTCGGCCGAGACGATGAAGCGCCGGCTGTCCCGTGCCAAGGCAAAGATCAAGGGCGCGGGCATCCCGTTCGCAGTTCCGCCCGACCACGCGCTGCCGGAGCGGCTGGTCGCGGTTCTGGCCGTCGTCTACCTGATCTTCAACGAGGGTTACGGCGGGCGCGTCGATCTGGCCGCGGAAGCGATCAGGCTCGGGCGGGTGCTGAGCTCGCTGATGCCGGACGAGCCCGAAGCCCTCGGTCTACTGGCACTGATGCTGCTCCACGACGCCCGGCGTGAGGCGAGGTTCTCCGACGGAGAGCTCGTTCTGCTTGAGGACCAGGACCGAGAGCGCTGGAACGCCGGTCAACTGGCCGAGGGTCGCGCTGTTCTGCGGCGGGCACTGGCGTTGCGGGAACCCGGCCCGTACGCGGTGCAGGCCGCCATCGCTGCGCTGCAAACCGAGGACCGCGTTGACTGGCCTCGGGTGGTCAGCCGCTACGAGGAGTTGGCGCGCTTGACCGGCTCGG
This sequence comes from uncultured Solirubrobacterales bacterium, assembly GCA_963757165.1. Lineage (GTDB taxonomy): Bacteria > Actinomycetota > Thermoleophilia > Solirubrobacterales > Solirubrobacteraceae > Palsa-465. Next base: position 1,762,963 of record CAVWQO010000006.1, on the reverse strand, counting down.
CGGTCGTGGAGCTCAACCGTGCGGTCGCCGTCGCGCACGTGGAGGGAGCGGCCAGCGCTCTGGCGATCGTCGACGCGCTGCAGCTGCCGGACTACCAGTACCTGCACTCCACCCGTGGCGAGCTGCTGCTCAGGCTCGGCCGTGCGCAAGAGGCGAGGGCCGCTTTCCAGCGAGCCCTGGAGCTGGCCGGGGCATCGGCCGAACGTCGCTACCTACAGGCGCGGCTCGCCGAGGTGCCGTCGCAGGCGTAGGATCGCGCTCGCTCGCTGAGGACAAATTCGACCAGAGGAGTGTGAGCGTGAATAGAACACAGTCTCGTCGACCACGCGCCCCCCGGCGGCGCCGATACGCGCTGCTGACCAGCGCCGCGATTACAACCGCGGGTCTGCTGGGCATCACCGGAGGCACCGCCGGAGCCCAGAACGGAGCCGGCTCGACGGTCCACGTGATCGAGCACGCGGTCACGGACACCGTCGTGCACTCTGGCGGAACCGGGCTTGACAACACCGGCGATACGCTCACCTTCCACAACAAGGTGTTCGACACGCGGGACAAGAAACAGGTCGGCCACGACCAGGGCTTCTGCGTGCGGATCTCCCCTTCCGAGGGCACGTATGAATGCATGTGGACTACGTTTTTGGCCCATGGACAGCTGACGGTAGAAGGCCCGTTCTACGACAAGAAGAACAGCGTGCTGGCCATCACGGGCGGTACCGGCGCGTACCGCTCCGCGCGCGGTGAGATGAATCTGAACTCGCGCAATGGCGGCAAGGAGTTCGATTTCATCTTCCACATCACGTAGGCCCGATTCATGTACGCGTGACCCCGGCCTGACGGCCCTGGCCCGTGGCCCCGGCCGGGGCCACGGGCCAGGCCGGGACCGCCAAGGGGCGGGCGGTCACTCAGTCGGCGTGCGTGGGCGCACGGCGACGTGATCGTCATCTTTGCGCAGCGCGTCGGTGAACCGCTTGGGTACGGCGGCGTCCTCCCCCTGTTCCCAAAGGGTCACGACCACCAGTTCGCCCGCGTCCGGCCGGCACACGTAGACGAGGTCACGGCGGCGCTGATCCTGGACGAGCACCGTGCCCCGCTGGCCGGGCTGCACCCGCCCGGCCGCGTGGGCCTTGGCCACACGAGCCGCGATCTCGGTCTTGGCGTCAAGCGTCCCGCGAACACGCTGTAAAAAGCGTTCGGCCGCGTGGTCGGTGACAGCCACCAGCATGCCGAGTGACGATACAGACGGGCCCGCGGGCGCAGACCGGCCCGGGTCAGCGATCGTAGGTGGCAATCACCCGCAGACAGGCGGCGATCAGAATCGCGCCCATGCCGAAGATGACCAGGGCGCAGACCGCGAGCTTGCCCAGATCCCACCCATCGATCACCAGCGAGCGCAGGCCGACGATCACATAGCTGACGGGGTTGATCCGCGCGAGCGTCTCCATCAACGAGGACAACCGGTCGAAGGGAACGAAGTTCGGCGTCAGGAACAGCAGCGGGAAGAAGAGCAGGAAACTCGACTGCGTCGCCTGTACGTTGCGGGTGCGAAGCGCGATCAGAATGCCGAAGCCGGCATACGCCACGCCGAACAGCGCCGACAGCAGCACGATGACCACCGCTCCGGCCACACCGCTCTCCACGCGCGCTCCGAGGGCGATGCCCACCAGCAGCACGAGCGCGGAACCCGCGATGCCGCGGACGAGGTCGGCGGCCAAACGACCGAAGATGATTGATGAGCGCCGGATCGGCGCAACGAGCAACTTGTCGAAGTAGCCGAGATCGATCTCGGTCACCAACGCCAGTCCGGACGTCGCGGTGGCGACGGCGAACATCAGCGAGACCGGCAGCTGGAAAGCGACGTAACCCTGACCCTTCAAGAACGGGGTGGTGCTGGGAAAGGTCTTGGAGACCTGACCGATGTTGACCACGAGGAAGAAGAGCGGGATGAACAGCGTGGGGATCGTGGCCTCGGGATAGCGCACGACCTCGCGGACGGCACGGCGTCCGAGAAGCAGGATCTCGGTCATCCCGCCACTCCCTGGGCTTGCTCGCTGGACTGCTCCTCGCCCTCCAACCGCCGCCCGGTGGCCTTCAGGAAGACGTCGTCGAGCGTCGGCCTCGAAACCGAGATCGCCCCGACGCGCAGGTTTTCCCGGTCCAGCCGGCGGACCACTTCGGCGATCGAGCTCGCCCCGTCCTCGACGTAGAGCACAAGCGCGTTCGGTTCGGCCACGATCCGCTCGAGCCCCGGTAGCCCCGCGAGCGCGGCCTCCGTCGCGCTCAAGTCCGCCAGGCTTTCCAAGGCAACCGAGATGACGTCGTGTCCCATCTCGGCCTTCAACTGCTCCGGGGTGCCCTGGGCCACGATCTCCCCGCCGTCGATGATGGCCAAGCGATCACAGAGCTGATCTGCTTCCTCCAGGTATTGGGTAGTGAGGAACACCGTCGCGCCGCCCGAGTTGATGCGCCGGACCTCATCCCAGATCGTGAGCCGCGAGGCTGGATCCAGCCCGGTCGTCGGTTCATCGAGGAACAGCACCTCGGGTGAGTGGACGAGCGCGCTGGCGAGGTCCAGACGGCGCTTCATGCCGCCCGAATAGGTCTTGGTCCGGCGCTCGCCCGCATCCTTCAGCCCCACGAGCTCCAGCAGCTCAGCGGTTCGGGCGACTGCGCCCTGACCGGTGATCCCGTAGAGACCGCATTGCAACTCGAGCAGCTCCCGCCCGGTTTGGACTGGATCAAGCCCGATCTCCTGGAGCGCAACGCCGATGCGACGGCGCACCTCAGCGGCGTCGGCCACCACGTCAAGCCCCGCGACGGAGGCGGTCCCCGCCGTCGGTGGAAGCAGTGTGCACAGCATCCGGACCGTAGTCGTCTTGCCGGCCCCGTTGGGCCCGAGGAACCCGAACACCTCGCCCCGGGAGACGGTCAGGTCGATGTCCCGGACGGCCTCGATTCCGCCCTTGAACGTTCGCCGCAGCGACCGCGCTGCGATGGCAGCGTGTTCAGCGTCTGGCGTATCGGAGGCGCTCTGAGTCGTCATTCGGCGGGTTCGATTATGGGTCGCGGACCGGTTGGAAGGGCTGGCTCGTCGCGGGTCCGGGTGATGAGACCGTCAGGCGCGCGAGAACTCATCGGCGCCGTCCCAATTCGTCATTTGAATTCCGCTCGCCGGGCCGCCGTCCCCTCGTGACCGTGCGGCCGGCTGCAAGAATCACCGATTCTGGCTTCCGTTTCCGCCACGCGCTCGCGAGCGTTCCCGGGCCTCGGTTGGGCGGCGCTCGGGGTCCTGGCCTTCTCATTCACCTTTCCGGCAACGGCGTTGGCCGAGCGAGAGTTCGACGCCCTCCTGGTCGGTGCCGGCCGGTCGGTGATCGCGGCCGTGATTGCCGCGGTCTGTCTGCGAGTGCTGCGCGCGCCGCTCCCGCCGCGTGAGGCCTGGCCGGGCCTGATCGCCGTCGCCCTCGGATGCGGCATCGGCTTCGGTGTCCTTTCCGCGCTCGCCATCCGCCACACGACCTCGAGCCACGCCGCAGTGGTTGTCGGACTGCTGCCCGCTGCCACCGCAGCGGTTGCCGTGGTCCGCACTGGCGACCGGCCGGGACCGGCGTTCTGGGCCGCCAGCCTGCTTGGCACGATCACGGTCACCGCATATGCCGTGTCCCGGGGCGCGGGCTCTCTGCATCCGGCGGATCTGCTGCTGCTCGCCTCGGTCGTTGTGGCGGCCATCGGCTACGCGGAGGGCGGCCGGCTGACCAGGGAGATTCCCGGCTGGCAGGTGACCGCCTGGGGGTTGCTGGCGGCTCTCCCCATCTCCCTGCCGATCACCATCGTTGCTCTCGCGGGTCACACGCCGGGTCCGCCGGACGTCGAAGCACTTCTGGGTTTCGCCTACGTCGGCACGATTTCGACCTTTGTCGGGTTTTTCGCCTGGTACCGCGGCCTGGCTGAGGGAGGCGTGGCCAAAGCCAGCCAAATTCAGCTCCTACAGCCCCTGCTGACGATCGCCTGGTCGGTGCCCCTGCTCGGCGACCACCTGGACGCCGCCGGTTGGGTGACCGCGGTGATGGTCGGAGTCTGCGTTCTCATCACGCAGCGGACGCGGCCGACCGCCGTTGGTTCTCGATAGCTTTACGGCCTCGAGGCGCAACCACCACGCCGACCAGTTCTCACGCTGACCGACCACGAGAGGAGCCTGGTGGTTGACACCGCCGAGATCACGCCCGAGCGCGGGAGCGGGTTCAATTCCCGCCGAGACCACGCCTGGGACAGGATCGACAAATGGTTCGAGATCGGCGCCCGCGGGTCCACTCCCCGGACGGAGGTCCTCGGGGGCCTGACGACGTTCCTGACCATGGTCTACATCGTCTTCGTCAACCCGGCGATCCTCAGCGCGACGCCGGATCTGCACGGGGTGCGGCTGCCGTTTGAACAGGTGCTGGCGGTTACCGCCCTGGCGGGGGGCGTGCTGACGATCATGATGGGGATCTTCGGCCGCTATCCGTTCGCGCTCGCGGCCGGGCTTGGGCTCAACGCGTTCGCCGCGGCCGAAGTCGCCGCGCACAAGGTCGGCTGGTCCTCGATGATGGGGATCTTCGTCATCGACGGTGCCGTCATCGTCACGCTGGTCGTGCTGGGACTGCGAGAGCGGATCATCGACGCGATTCCGTTCGATCTAAAGCTCGCGATCGGGATCGGGATCGGGGCGTTCATCGCCGTCGTGGGTCTTAAGAACGCCGGCTTCGTGGTCAAGGGGGGCGAGCTGGGGACGCTCGGCGCGCACCTGGGGACGTGGAGGATCCTCGTGTTTACGTTCGGGTTGCTGATCACGTGGACGCTGTACCAGCGCGGTGCGCATGGAGCCTTGCTGATCGGGATTGTCGGGTCGACCGTCGCCGCCACCGTGATCAACGCAATCGATGGCTACCACATCTGGACCGACGGGACGGCACGGCTGCCGCAGGGCGGGTGGCTGACCACACCGGACCTGAGCCTGGCCGACGGCAGCCACGTGGCCTTTCACCTCGGCGCCCTCGGAGGCGGAGCGGTCGCGCTGATCCTTGCCGTGGTGATGTCCGACCTATTCGACAACGTCGGCACGTCGGTCAGCGTCGCGCGCAACGCCGGCATGCTTGACGATCTGGGGCGTCTGCCGCGGATTCGTACCGCGCTCGCGATCGACGGCTTCGCCGCCATGCTCGGGGGCTTCATGTCGGCCTCTTCGAACACTACGTTCATCGAAAGCAACGCCGGAGTGGCGGCCGGTGCCCGCACGGGCCTCGCCTCGGTGGTCACGGGCGCCCTGCTGCTGCTGTGCATGTTCATCTCGCCGATCGCCGGAATCATCCCGACGGAGGCGACGGCGCAGGCGCTCGTCATCGTCGGGGTGATGCTGTTCTCTCTCGTTCGCGACCTACGCTGGGACAACACCACCTGGCTGGCCACCTTCGCCACGATCATCGTGATGCCGGTGACCTACAGCATTGCCAACGGTGTCGGGGTGGGGATCCTGCTCCACAGCGGCAGCGAGATTCTCAACCGGCGGCGCATCAGCCCACTGCTGATCATCTTCAGCGGCTTCTTCGTGTGGTACTTCCTGCACGGGACCGTGTGAGGAGCACGAGGCCTCACATCTTGACGTGGTGCGCGCGGCTTGTCGTTCCGAGCCAGGGGGGCTAAGCTCGCGGACATGGAAGACGAGGAGATCCGCGCTCTGGTGACCCGGCTCTCACGCGCAAACGCCTCTGGGGGCGGCACGATCGAACGGGCCGCGATCCTGGCCGAGGGAAGCGACCTCGACGCCGTCGTGGCGTGGATCATCGCGCGTGGCGGCGCGCCCGAGACCACTGCGGTGAAGGCGGCTCCGAGGGGTCTGCACCACCAGCTCTCCAGCGGTGCGCGGACAGAGGCGTCGGCGCCGCTGCGCTACGTGTTGCCCGCCGGCTCACTCGGCTGAGACGCCACGGGCCGGATCCCTCGCGCGGTCTCTCGGCGCTGGTCGAGCAGGGTCAGGAGGTCGCCGAGTCTCTGTTCACGCGGGAGGCGGTCGGGAATCGGTCGGTCGGCCTCGATCGCGTAGCGGTTGCGTCGTCCGACGCGCTGGCGTGAGATGTACCCCGCCGTCGCCAGCTCGCCGACGATGCGGTGGGCCGCGCGCTCGGTGATCCCGATCGTGTCGCCGATGTCCCGCAGACGAATTTCCGGGTCACGGGCAATGCACAGCAGAACCTGCGCGTGGTTGGTCAGAAACGACCAGCTCGGAGATTGGTCGGCCGGCACGTAAAGAAGACTAGTGTTTCTGGACACCTATTTCAGCTATGGTGTGGGTATCGCTCCTTCAGGCTGTTCGCTAGTTCGCTAAGCGATCGCGCAGCCGATGGCCACGCGGCGGGGGATGCTCCCCGCATGACCCTCAGGTGGACGACCTTCGGACCAGGCGCCCTGTTCGCCCCGGACGAAGGTGCGGCTGACAGGCTCGACGATCAACTTCGACGAAAGAGACTGTGATGGCGATCAAGCGTAAGGTCAACATCTCCACAGGGCCGACGAACCATCGGCAGAGCTCATCCGAGCGGCACGCGGCGTACGTCGCCCAGATCGCCAACCGCCAGACCGAACTGAAGAACGAGGCCGCCGCCCGGCGAGCCAAGCGCGCCGCGGAAGAGGCTGAGAAGGCCGAAACGCAACCGGACGCGCCGCCGGAAGCGACTACAGACAACCTCTAGGCGCGAGGCAAAGCAATACTTAATCCGTGTCCCGAGCCGGCGGTCGAGGCAACGCGCGAGGAGCGGCTGCGCTCCTATCGCCGACGCGCAGCGTTGAGCATCATCGGTTCAATGGTCGCGGCTGTGGTCCTCGGGATCGTGCTTTCGGGCCGCCGTGAGCAGTTCACCGCGGCCATCCACTCGGCTCCGCTTTTGGTTCTGCTGCTCATCGCAGCGCTGCAGATCTTTGCCCTGGTAGCCCGCAGTGAGGCCTGGCACGTATGCGTGGGCGCGGCCGGCGGGACGGTCTCCAGACGAGTGCTGTTCCGGGCCGCCGGGGTCGGCTATCTGGCCAGCGTGCTGAACGGCTCACTGGGCCTGGCGGCACGCATCGCCTGCCTGCGCCGCGTCGCCCCCACCACCTCACCTCGCGTGCCCGCGCTGCTGCTCGCCGAGGTGCCGATCATCGCAGTGGAGATAACCCTGGCCGGCGTGTTCTCCTTCACCCTGATCAGCCCGCTCGGTCTGCCATGGTGGATTCCGCTGCTGGCGATTGCCGCAACGGTGGCGGTGCTAGTGACCCTCAGGCGCGTCTCCGAACGCCGCCAGACCGGGTTTTGGGGTGGTCTCGCCGTGATGCGCCATGGGCGCCACCGGATGATCACGTTCGTGCTGCTGGCGATCTGCGCTCAGATCGCGCGCAACTGGCTCGCGCTGCACGCGCTCGGCGTCAACATCTCTATCCCCGACGCCACCGCGCTGCTCATCGCCATGTTCACCATCGGTCAGCTGCCGATCGGTCCGAGTCTCGGTGCAGCGGCCACAGTGGTGGTCCTCGGCGCGCACGGCATCGCGGCCACCGCTGCCGCCGGGGTGATCCTGACCGCGACGGGGATCGTCGGTTCGCTGTCCTATGCCGCCTGGGCAATCGCGGACCGAGCCCTCGCCGGTCGCCGGCGTGCGGACCTCGCCCCTGCTCCTGTGCCCCCGCCCACGCCCGCACCCGCGCCCGCACGGGCGTGACGCTTGCCTACACGCAGTTGATGTGGATCAGGTGCAACAGCCACCGCCGAGTTGAGGCATCGGGGACGAGGTCGACCGTACCGGAGCAGTGTTTAGTGCCGTCGCTGCGCACCGAGGTGGTCCGTACGGCCACGGTCGCGCCGTTGCTCGAATCGCTGACCGTCCGGGCGGAGTCGAAGCGGATCGAGATGTCGCCCGCCTGCTGGCCCTGGAAGCTCGGATAGCCCCCCAGTTGGTTGCGGAACGTGGGATCGGCCAAGGCCCAAGCGTCAGCGTAGCGATGGGCGGCGGCGAGACCGTAGAAGGATTTGACTGACGCGACGGGGTCACGGGCGCCGGCCGGACCGCCAGTCGGGACAACGTTGCTCGCCGCAGCGCCCGAGCCCGTCCGCGCACGGCCAGAGCGATGGCTCGCCTGTCGCCCGGAGGGCTTGGGTGAGGGAGCGCTACCTGCGTTCAGAACAGCGGCGACCACGGCGCCCGCCACTACTAAGACGAGCAGCACGGCGAGCACTCGCCCGCGCCGGCCGCGCGCAGGGCCAGGCACCGGCGTCGCCGGCACGCGGATCGGGGCAGGCGTCGCCGGCACACGGATCGGGGTGCGGGTCGCCGGCACACGGATCGAGGCTGGCGCTCGCGCGGGCGGACGGCTCGCACGCCGCTGCGCTGGCATGGACGCCACCCGTGCCGTGGCCTCGGGGGCCAATGCCGCCCGCAGACGGCTGATCAGCTCGCCGGCCGAGCGCGGACGAGCGTCCGGGTCACGCGACATACCCCTGATAAGCAGTTCAGCGACATCCCGAGGGGCCTCAGGCCATGCCTCACGGAGGTCAGGCGGCGGCTGTCTCGAGATCGCGTGGACGAGGGCCAACGGGTTCGATTCCTCCCGCGCCTTGCGGCCGGAGAGCGCCTCGTACGCCACTGCGGACAGCGCGTAGATGTCGATCGCCGGCTTAGACGGGGCATCCTCCAGTTGCTCGGGCGCCATGTAGCTGAACGTGCCCAGGACGGCGCCGGCGGTCGTGATGCGCGTGCGATCCGGGACCAAGGCGATCCCGAGGTCGGCCAGCTTGACCGCGCCCTCGGGCCCTAAGAGGATGTTGGCCGGCTTGACGTCGCGATGGACGATGCCGTGTTCGTGGATGGCGTCGAGGCCGGCGGCAACTCCCGCCAGGACTCGCAGCGCCTCATCGGGCGCCAGTCTGCGCTGCTTGCTCAGGGCCTCACGCAGCGTGTTGCCGCGCACGTACTCCATCACGATGATGAGATCCCCTTCCTCGTCAGCCACCACGTCATAGACCGATACGAGGTTGGGGTGACTCACTGACGCTCCGACCAGCGCCTCTCGGCGCAGGCGCGAGATGCTGCGTGCATCACCCAGGCTGATCATCCGTTTGAGCGCAACTCGCCGGCCGAGCACGGTGTCCTCGGCCAGCACCACGGTGGCCATCCCTCCGGATCCAAGCGTGGAGATGAAGCGATAACGAGCCGGGATGCTGGTCGCTGGCACCGGTGGGGCCTACCCGCACGAGCGGGCAAACCCACCAGCGGCGACAATCAGACCGTGCCGTTAGTGCCCAAAGCGCGCAACCTTGTGCTCGTGGCCGGACTGATCGGCGTGACAGGCTGCGGCCGCGCCGTGAATGCCACCCGCGTTTCGACGCCGGACACCGCGTCGGTCCAGACCGTCTCGGCTCAAACCACCTCGGCTCAAACCACCTCGGCTCAAACCGCCTCGGTCTCGCCGCCCCGTCGCACGCGGCCGCACCGGACGCCGCGGGCCCGCGCCGTGAGAGCGCCGGCGCCGACGGTCCCGCGGGCAGACCAATCCCAACCGCCGCCTGGCGTCGTCTGGGATCCGATCCCGTTCGGGCCGCGGCGACGAGCCGAGACCGCCGCCTACGTCAGCCGCCATTACGGGAGCTTCATGCAACCCACCTGGCGGCTGATCGATCCTCGGGTGATCGTGATCCATTACACCGGCTCTGACTTCGCCTCCGCATTTGCCACTTTTGCCAGCGATGTCCCGGACATCGAGCTCCACGAGCTCCCCGGTACCTGCGCGCACTTCCTGATCGACACCGCGGGCACGATTCACCAGCTCGTCCCACTCGACACCATCTGCCGTCACACCGTCGGACTGAACTGGACCGCGATCGGGATCGAGCACGTCGGGTTCAGCGATGCTCAGGTGGTGGGAAACCCGCGGGAGCTGTCGGCGAGCTTGGGCCTTGTCCGGTGGCTTCAGTGCCGCTTCCGCATCCAGACTGAGAACGTGATCGGCCACAACGAGAGCCTGTCGAGCCCGTTTCACCGCGAAGACCTGGCGGCGCTCCGGAGCCAGACCCACGATGACTTCAGTCATGCCGACATGCAGGTCTACCGAGCGCGGCTCTCGCACGCCGGACCATGCGCGTGAGCGCGAGGACCTGCGTGCCCCGGCTAGCGGACCGCTGACCCTGCGAGCGCCAGCACGGCACGCGTGTATTTGGTCACCGCCGAGGGACTGAGCGTCCCGCCGGGTAGCTCAACGACAAAGGCGGTCGTCCCGGGCAGGACCGAATTGCCCCAGCTCACGGCACTCCCCGGGTAACGCGTGAGCCTCTGCACCGCGAGGCCACTCAGCCGGGCGTAACGACGTTCGACGCCCGGGTCGCCGCCCGAGAGGTCCACCAGCCCGAGCGGCTGGTGAAACCAGATGGTGATCTGGGGCCGCACGCGGAGGATCAATCGACGGACCGCGCGCGACTCCGGTTCGGAGAGGTGCCGCGGGCCTGAATATTGCGGATCTCCGCGCACTCCCAGGTGTCGCCAGTGCCACGGAAAGTTGCGATTCAGGTCGACGCCGTCGGCGTTCTGACGTCGTCTAGCTGCGACGCCGTCGGGATTGAGGACCGGGACGATCCACAAGCGGCTTCCGGTTGGAGACGACTGCCGCGCGAGTCTGCGGGCGATCGCAATGCCGGCAGGTTCGTCGCCGTGAATGCAGCCCACCACCAGCACGTTGCGCAGAGCGCCCGGACGACCGAGCACGATCGCCTCGATGGGTCGTCCCCGGACCGAGTGGCCGATCGTGAATCGCCGGTGCACGCGAGGGGCTCGGGGCGGAGCCTCACGGCCGGCCACGCGCCGACGCGCATGCGTGCGCTCCGGTCCGCCCGCCGCGATCGCCGCCGCGCCAACCGCGGCCGTGACCAGCCCGATGGCGAGAAGGCGCGTCCGGGTTTGCGACCAACGTGATGTCATACGTGCCAAGTGCGACCTGGGGCGAGAACATCTCACATCGGCAAGCTCGGCACCGCACACGCATCGTCGGGTAGCCTCCCGGCCGGCTCCGCCACGACGCCCCGAGGAGAGACGAGTGATCCGAGGAATTCAGAGGTTCGGCGCGCTGTTGATCGCGGTGGCCGTCGCCGCTGCGGTCTGTAGCGCGCTGACTTCCTCCGCCGCGGCAAAGGTCGGCGTGAGCTGGATGCAGAGCTACCGCGCCCCCGGCACTCCGGCCCGATACGACAAGGTCGGCGTGATCAAGCTCGGGCGCCCAAGCGCGAGGAACGTGCTCATCCTTGAGCCCGGGACCTCAGCCGGTGCCGCATATTTTGCGCCCCTGGCCAGGTGGATCGTCTCCCAGGCCCCCGGCTGGCAAGTGTGGTCGGTTGAGCGCCGAGAGAACCTGCTCGAGGACCAGTCGATGCTGGATCGTGCCAAGGCGGGTAAGGCGACCGTCAACGAGCTGTTTGGCTATTACCTGGGTCACATCACCGACCCGAGCATCAAGCGCCACATCGCGCCCGTCCCAGATTCGACGGTCGGTTTCGCTCGGGGCTGGGGACTGAACGTCGCCATTCAGGACCTGCACACGGTGATCGCGGCCGCTCGCGGACTGCATGGGAAGGTCGTCCTCGGTGGTCACTCCCTCGGTGGCTCGGTCGTCACTGCATACGCGACGTGGAACTTCGCCGGACGGCCGGGAGCGAACCAGCTCGCCGGGCTGGTCTACGACGATGGCGGCAGCTACGCCGCGCCGGAAAGCGCCGCTTCAGCCCGGGCGGCGTTGCAGCGCCTAGCCGCCGGCACGCCGTGGCTTGCCTTTAGCGGAGTCCCCGCGCCGTACCTCGGCCTGTTCTCCGCCGTCGGCTCGACGGTGGCGTTGCTGGCGCCCAATCAGGCCTCGCTGGCCTCCGGGTTCGCCGCCACTCCGGCGAGTCTCAAGCCGCCCGTCGCGGCCACCAACCTGGCTACCTTCGGGTACGACACGGACACGAAGACTTCGAAGCTGTCCTTCGCTGCGCAGGCTCACGAGGGTTCGCTTGACACGAGCATCAGCCCCGCGCGCTGGAAGCGAGATGGTGCGATCACGCCGATCGAGCGATACGCCAGCATGCTGTCCGGCAGCGGCCTGACAAATGTGGACGGAACCGAGTGGTACTTCCCGCAACGGCTAACCGATGACACCGCAGCCATCGGTCAGGGCAACGCCAACCCAGCCCAGTCGGTGCTAAATGTCCACTCGACGCTGGGTCACCGGCTTCCCAAGCAGTTGCGGATCTACGCCTTCGGCGCGGCGGGCGGGACAACGATAACCGGTGCGGCAAGGACCCTGGCCGAGCAGTCGAAAATTCCACTGAGCCACCTAACCCTGGTAAGTCGACCGGGGGTCTATGCCCACAACGATCCGGCGGCGGCCTATCCCCGTAACATGTTCTTCAGCCACCTGATCCCGTTCCTGGCGACGCTGGCGCGGGGCTGATTCCCAGCGTGTCCGGCTCGGGCCGGGGCGGCCTGGCGCGCGAGGGGCCCGGGGCGGAGCGGGTTAACCGCGGAGCGAGCGGTCCACGGCGCGAGCGACCTGGTCACGTGAGCGAGCCCCGACCGCACCGCTGAGCGCCGACTCCCAGCGCTCAGGGGTTACTGAGACCTGCTTTAGCCCCAGGTCCGCGAGCACGGTGGCCTGATCGACGTGGCCGGCGATCTGCTCGGCCCGACGTTGGGCGGCGATGTGCTGGGCACGAGCCAGTGGTGTGCGCCCGCTCTCGCCTGAGAGGCTCAACAAGTCCTCGGCGACGAGCGGGACGGCGCGGCGCGCACACTTCTCCCACGGAGCGTCGGCAGCCGAGTCGACGACCACCTGGCGGACAACGCGCCACCCAGCGTGATGGGAATCGCAACGCGCGACCAGGAACCGAGCCAGAGCCTCGGCGACGTTGACCGACCCGGGCTCGGAACCATGACCATCGAGATGACGCAGCGCCGCTCCCACGCCGCGACCGCCCTCCACTGCTCGCGCAAGCTGGAGGGCACTCCGTCTGGGTTTGCGTAGCGCAGGATCGATTCTCCTACCGTACACGGCGTGCGCGTGCGCCAGGCCGCCGTTGGTCGGGCGCCTGAGGCCGACCGCGCCGCGGCTTCGAGCCGTTACGGCGCCAGGCGCTCGATCCGCCAGTCTTCCGCGGACGATGCGGTGTAGCGAAACCGGTCGTGGAGGCGATCGGCACGGTGCTGCCAGAACTCGAACACCTCGGGGACCAGCCGGAACCCACCCCAGGTAGCCGGCACGGGAAGGTCTGCGCCCTCGTATTGGACCGCGAGCTCGCTCACCCGCTTCTCCAGGCGCTCGCGGCTGTCGACGGTTCGGCTCTGCGGCGAAGCGAGCGCGCTCAGCTGACTGCCGCGCGGACGGCTGCGTACGTACGCCGCCGTCTCCTCGGCACTGGTGGGTTCAACCCTCCCCTCCACTCTGACCTGTCGACCCAGCAGATCCCAGTGGAATAGCAGGGCGGCCCGCGGGTTGGCGCTCAGCTCCTGACCTTTTCGACTCTCGTAATTGGAGTAGAAGACAAAGCCGCGGTCGTCGGCCTGTTTGACCAGCACCATCCGCACGGACGGCGCCCCTGCCGCACTCGCCGTCGCCACGGCGGCAGCCTCCGGCGCGCGCTCGCCGGCGTCGCCTGCCTGCTCGAACCAGGCCGCGAACTGGCGAACCGGATCCGGATCGAGATCGTCTTCTCGCAGCGGCTCGGCGAAGTCCGGCATCGTCGACCATTATCGCGTCCGCCCGACCGCGCCCATGCGCTCACGCTGTCCGGCTGACCGTCCGGTTTGACAGCCCCGGCTCGGTTCGTCAGTCTCGCCTCACATGAGCGAGCCGATCGCCTACGACAAGGCCAACCGCCTGCAAAGAGTGGTCCGCAGCTTCGCCGCGAGCGGCCCGGGCGCGTGGCTGTTCGCCCGCATCGCCCACCGCATCGACCGTCCGGTTCACCGCCTGACCCGCGGCCGCTACACATTTTCCAGCCTCGCATCGGGAATTCCTGTGGTGATGCTGACGACGACCGGGGCCAAGAGCGGTGAGCCGCGCACTGTCCCGGTCCTCGCAATCCCCACTCAGGGCGAGCTCGCAATCATCGCGTCGAATTTCGGTCAGTATCGCTACCCGGCCTGGTATCACAACCTCCGCGCGCATCCCGAGGCGGAGGTGCTCATTGACGGGAGCCGCCGGCGAGTGCGAGCGCTCGAGGCGGAGGGTGATCGCCGCGCTGAGATCTGGCAGGACGGACTCCGCATATATCCCGGGTTTGGTCAGTACGAGCGACGGGCTTCGCACCGGCACGTCGCGGTGTTCCTGCTCACACCCGTCTGAGCTGTTCGAACTCGCGCCGCTGGCAGCTGGCCTTGTTAGCTTGGCTGATGATGAGCCGCACAGCGCTTCTGTTCGTCGGCCTCAGTCTTGCCGGCTGCGGCGCCGGGCACGCCGCCAGCACCGGCTCCGGCCGCGCATCTGCAACCACAGTTCCGCAGGCCCGCCCGCAAGCGATTGAACCGACCGCGGGGATCGCCGCCGACGCGTCCACGACGGGTACGCCCGTCGGTGACGTGAACGCGCACGCGCCATCGCTCGCCGAGGTCAAGAACGAGCTTCGATTGCAGCTTGTGGCGGTGAGTGCAACGAACGCTCAGTACACCAATCCGCTGGTCTACGTGACCAGATGGGGGCGGACCGACCAGGGCGTCGATGCGGCGATGCCAGTGGGAGCGCCAATCCTCGCGCCCGGGAAGATCAAGATCCTCGCTCTCATCCCCGGCTGGTTTGCCGGGCAGCCGCTGGTCTACTTTGAGCTGCTCGACGGCCCTCAGGCCGGAAAGGTGCAGTACGTCGCAGAGCAGATCACGGCGATCGCTCCGGTCGGCATTTTGCAGAAGGGACAACCGATCGCTCGCTACGCCGCCACGGGCACCAACATCGAATACGGCTGGGCAGTTCTGAACGGCCAGACATTGGCGCGCGCGACAACTGGGTACGTCGAAGGTCAGGTCACGCCGGCGGGTCGGTCCATCCGCGCGTGGCTGAATGCGCTCGGCGCGAACGCCGGCCCCGGCTGAGCGCCGGGGCCAGGGCCCGCTGGCGGTGGCTGTGATTGTTGACGCCGACCGCGCGGGTACTGGATCATTGTCCGATGATCGATCCAGCCTTGCTCGACGCAGCCGTCAGCGGACTCGGCCTGCGCGATTTCCCTGACGATCCCGAAGCATTTGCGCTGCTGCCGATGGTCCAGGCGGCGCTCGGGCCGCCCGTCAGTGCGCTGGCAAGCCTTGACACGAGCGCGATCGCCGGCGAGCCGGATCTCGACCCCTCGCGCGCGCCGCGATCACCAATCGCGTGACTCCCACATCGCTGCGTGCAATCGCCCAGGCGACGACCAGGGGTGAACTTGACCCTGAGGCGCTGAGCCTCGCCGCGCTCGACGCAATCGCCCGCGAGGACGGCCCACTCAACTCCACTCCGGTCGTTTTCGACAGCAACATCATCTCTCGTCAACTTGCGGACGCCCCCCGTGGCGCCTTGTACGGCGCCCCGCTGACGATCAAGGACATGTACACGCTGCCCTGGCGCGGTGCTTACAACGGCACCCGTCATGAGATTCTGCCGCCGTCGGCTTCAGGAGCGTTTCGGCGATTAGCGCGAGCCGGAGCGATTATCATCGGCGTCGCCAACCAACACGAGCTCGGATCGGGAACGACGGGCACAGAGTCGGCCTACGGCCGCCACGGCAATCCGTGGGACCCGAGGCACAGTCCGGGCGGCTCGTCCGGCGGGTCCGCCGCGGCAGTGGCGGCGGGGTTCGTCGTCGGCTCGCTCGGGTCGGACTCCGGCGGCTCCGCCCGCATCCCGGCTGCATGCTGCGGCGTGACCGGCTTGAAGTTCACCTATGGCGGGGTTCCACGTGACGGTTACACCGGTGCCGGAACGAGCTTGTCCGCCTGGGGCCCGATCGCGCGAGACTCCGCCGACGTCCGGATGCTCAGCGAAGTGCTGCTCAATCGGGCGTTACCGTCGCAGGATGGCGCTGGATTGCGCGTCGGGATCGTACGCGGCGCGCTGTGGGAAGACGTCGCCCCGAGCGTGGCGGACGCGTGTCGCCAGGGACTAAAAGCGGCGGGATGGCCGATCCGCGAGGTTGCGGTCGAGCTCATCGAGCACGCGCCCGCCGCGGGAACGGTACGCACGCTGGCGGAGCTCGGCGGCGCCATCCCGGCGGCAGTGCTCGCCGATGCTAAGCCCCCCGTTCGCGCGCTGATGCTCGCCGCCAAGCTGTGGCCGACGAGTCATCTGGTCAAAGCCGACCGGGTTCGCGCGGCGCTCCGCCGCGCGCTCGTGGCCGCGTTCACGTCAGTCGATCTCATCGCGTGGCCGACACTGCCGGCGCCGCCATGTGCCCTTGACTCACCCGTGCTCGAATTGCCGTCAGGGATGACACTCGCCGACGCGGGCAACATTCGCCAAGCGACCTTGGCCAACCTAGCCGGACTGCCGGGGATCTCGGTACCGGTTCCGCTGGCCGACGGGCTGCCGTGCGGGTTGCAGCTGCTCGCTCCCTGGGGCGAGGAGGCTCGGCTTCTGGACGCGGCCGAGCACCTCGAGCGGGTGACGGACCGCGGCTGGGTGGACGCGCGTCCCCCAGGTGTCGCCGCCTCTCCGCAGCCTGGCTAGCTAGATGGCGCAGCGGCTGAGCTCGCTCAGCCGTGCCACCGCAACTACTCAGACGGCGCTGGCGTATGTTGCGGCTGGGTCTCGATCCGGATCTCGTCCGCGTATCGCTGAAGGAACTCTCCGGGATCGGCCGTCGCGCGGCCGGTGTAAAGCTCCTCGAAGAGCTCGGCTGACCTCAACGCGGGACGCACTTGCCAATTGACCCGCGCGGCGCCCTGTCCCGCCATCTGGTGGACGGTTCCAGCGGGCACGTCGAAGCTCTCGCCTTCGCCCACGCGGCGCTCCTGGCCATCGATGACCGCCTGGATCGTTCCGTCCAACACCGTGAACCGCTCGCTCTGGCGCGGGTGCAGATGCGGCGGCGGGAGCGAGCCCTCGCCGGTGTATCGCGCCTCCATCTCCAGCAGGTCCTCGGTGATGCGCACGATGCGCAGCCGGAAGCCATTCGGCCCCTCCAGTTCGTGACCCTCGAGCGCCACGCGCAAACCGTACCTGCTCGCGGCGCGCGCGGGCGCATCCAACGGTCGGCGGGCGAATTCAGGGCCGCGAACACGGGTAGCCAGAGATGAATGACGCGTGCCTCCGTGCTGCTCGCCGCGCTGACGTGTGAGCCGACGAGCACCTCTGATCTATACGAGCGTGTCGGTTACCTGGCGCTCACTCACGTCGGCCTTGTTTCCTACCCGGCATTCCGTGCCGAGCTCGACAAGCTCTCGAGCGCGGGACTCGCCGAGAGCGAGACCAGCAGCGACGGCTCGACGTTATGGACATTGGCGGGCGCATCAGGTGAGGACAGCCAGCGCGGCCAGACTTGATGCGCGGTCCGCCGAATGCGAGCGCGTAGACGTCGCCGAACCTCCGGCTCGCGGCTTCCGTTAACGAGGCTTGGGCCGCCGTGGGGCGGCCCAAGCAAAGCGATGGTGCAGCTGCGGTCGGCTACTGGGCTGCCGACTGGACGCCCACGGGCGCCCGGACCTGGCACGCGGGCCCGCAGCGGAGGGCGTTAGTGGTGAACCGCCCGTAGAGCGTGCCGAAGCTCGTGTCGAGCATGTAGCGCTCAACGTGGCTGCCGGCCGACGTGGGGGTGAACGCGACCAACGTCGTGCATGACCGGCCGGGCTGCAGCGAGACGCCCCAACAGCCGTACTTTTGGAACGAGAGGCCATCCCATTGGGAATCGCCCCAGCCATAAGCGGTGAGGAACTTCTCCGTGACGATCTTGACCGGGCTAGACCCAGCCATCGAGACCGTCACCGGGAACACCGTCTTGCTGCCGACCGTCGCGGTAACCGTGCTGGGCGTAGCCAGGGTCACCGTACCGGTGGATTCGTGATATCTCGTCACGTCTGCCGACGCCGACCCGGCGCTGGCGGAGAGGACAAGCGCGGCGGCCGCGGCGATGCCGCCGAAACGAGAGAAGAACTTCAACATGGTGGACTCCTTGATCTAGCTGTTTGCGATGACGACAGTGATCGTCCTGGAGCCCAGCCCCGTCCACTAGACACCCTTGGGGTGCGATGCGCCACCCCCCCGCCGTCAACACTGCAACTGGTAGGTTGCTCGGATGAGGAGTCGTTTAGCCGGCTGCGTGCTCGCCAGCCTCTGCGCATGCGTGTCGATCGGGTCGCTTGCCAGCTCGGTCGAGGCCCGAAGCGCCCGGGCGCAGGAACTCCCTCTCACCCCAGCTAGCGAGTATCTGGCCCTGGGTGACTCGGTGACGTTCGGCTACGAAGAGAGCGGCGTCACCCCGAAGCCCAACTATCACGACGCGAGCAGCTTCGTTGGCTATCCCGAGCAGATCGCGAAGGAGCTGCGCGTGAAGGCCATAAATGCCGCGTGTCCCGGCGAGACCTCGGCGAGCCTCATCAACCGCTCTGCCCAGAGCAACGGCTGCGAGAACCTTCCCGGGGGGGCCAAGACCGGCTACCGGACGCAGTTCCCGCTCCACGTCCACTACCGCGGCTCGCAGCTGGATTTCGCGCTCGGCTACCTGCGGGCCCACCCGAACGTTCGACTCGTCTCACTGATGATCGGCGCGAACGACGGTTTCGTGTGCCGCGAGGTCACCGCCGATCACTGCGCCAGCCCGGTCGCGCAGCGGGGCGTGCTGAGCACCATCGCCGGCAACGTCAAGCGGATCCTCTCCGCGGTCCGAGATCGCGCGCATTACCGCGGACAGATCGTGGTCGTCAACTACTACTCCTTGAGCTACGCCGCGGCCGCAATAACCGCGCAGTCCAACGCGATCAACACGAGCATGGATCAAGCGGCGAAGCCGTTCCGGGTGAGGATCGCCAACGGGTTCAACGAGTTCTCCCTGCAGGCCCGCATGTTCGGCGGCGACCCCTGCGCGGCCGGCCTGCTGACCCGCCTCAGCGCCAGCCCGCCCTCCTGCGGAATCCATCCAAGCTATGCCGGGCAGGCGCTGCTGGCGGAGGCCTTGCTCAAGGCCATCCGCCTGTAGGTAGTAGCAGGCGAGGCGCAGGCGTCGAGTCGATCGGGCGTCGGGCCCGGGCGCATTGCAATCCGGCAGCCCGCCCCGAGGAGACTGAATTCGAGGTTCACCAGCACCTCTCCGGCTGAGCATCACCGCGTCGAACTTGCGCTAGGACGAGTCCCCGGACCGACTACGGAAGGAGCACGGCGGACCTGCTCGGCGGCCCGGATAGCGGAACGTCCGGAGTCCGGCGCCCATGGCGCTCGCGTCTACGGACGGGCTTGGGGCGCCCGCAACATGTCGATTACGAGCTCCAAGTGACGTCGCCAATCAAAGCCGGAGCCGGGATGATTCATCGTCGACGACACGCCACACATGAGCATCGCAATGTCACTCGCGGCGATGTCCGTCCGGATCGTGCCGGCCCGGCGGGCGCGCTCGATCAGCTGTTCGGTCAGCGCGTAGAGTTCCTCCTGCACGGCCAGGGACTCGTTCCAGATGTGCTCGCCGACCGCACTCAGCGCATGCTGCATCGCGGCATCGTCGGCGCACTGCTCGGCATTGCGTCGCAGCGTGCCGGCGAACGCTTCAAACGGCTCGCCCTCCCGCGACAGCCCCGCCCGCGCGCCGTCGGCAAGTTGCTGGAATTTCTGCCGCACGAGCTCCGCCATTAGCGCTTCCTTGGTTGGGAAGTGGCGGTACACGGTCCCTACGCCAACGCCCGCTCGCTCCGCCACGTCATCCATCTGTGCTTCGGCTCCGTGCTGTGCGAATACCTCCTTGGCGCTTTGGAGGATGCGCTCGCGATTGCGGCGCGCGTCTGCTCGTAGCGGGCGCTCAGCTTGTGTCGTGGTCATCACAGTTTTTTCACGCTGATGCTCTTGACAAACGGAACCCTAGTTCACTATCGTCGCGGATGCAAGCGGAACCGGAGGTCACCTTCCATGTCAACGATAGCCGAAACGCCCGATTACACCCCCCGTGCAAAGAGCTTCGCCCTTGTGCTCCTGGCGATGACGCAGTTCGTGATCGTAATCGACGCCTCGATCGTGAATGTCGCGCTCCCTTCGATTGGTAGCGCCCTCCATTTCGCGCGCGCAGACCTTTCCTGGGTCGTCAACGCATATACGCTGACTTTCGGTGGCTTTCTGCTGCTCGGAGGACGCTTGGCCGACCTCCTCGGACGCCGGCGCATGTTCATGCTCGGTCTGATCGTGTTCTCCCTGGCGTCATTGGCCGGCGGAGTCGCGCAGTCGGAAGGCTGGCTGATCGCTGCCCGGGCAATCCAGGGCCTGGGGGCTGCGATCGTCTCGCCCGCCGCCCTCTCGATCATCACCACTACCTTCGCCGAAGGCGCTGAGCGCAACCGTGCCCTCGGGATCTGGGGAGCCGTCGCTGGGGCTGGCGGGGCCGCCGGCGTGCTGCTCGGCGGGATCCTGACGAGCGGTCTGAGCTGGCGCTGGGTGCTATTCGTCAACGTCCCGATCGGGCTCCTCGCGGCGACGCTGGCTCCGCGGACGCTGCTGGAGAGCCGCTCCGAGGACGATCGCAGGAGCTTCGATCTGCCTGGTGCCGTGACCGTCACCGCTGGTCTAGCGCTGCTGGTCTACGCGGTGGTCGACGCCGTCAACTCCGGTTGGGGCTCATCGACCACGCTGATCCGGCTCGCCATCGCGGCCGCCCTCCTCATCGCATTCCTGGTCATCGAGCTGCGCCAGCGCCATCCGCTCATGCCCTTCTCGATCTTTCGCCTCCGCACTCTGCGCGGTGCCAACATCGTCGGCCTGTTGATCGGGATGTCGCTGTTCTCGATGTTCTTCTTCATCTCGCTCTACGTCCAACAGGTACTGCATTACACCCCGATCAAGGCGGGGCTCGCCTACCTTCCGCTCGCAGTGGGAATCATCCTGTCCGCCGGAGCCGCCTCGCAGCTGGTGACCCGGCTCGGCTTCAAGCCGCCGCTGATCGCCGGCATGTTGCTGGTTGCCGGCGGCCTGCTGTGGTTCTCCCAGGTCCCAGCGGTCGGCGGCTCGTTCGCCGCCGACGTACTCGGCCCGTCGCTGTTGGCTGCCTTCGGGCTCGGCTTTGCCTTCGTGCCCGTGACGATCGCCGCCGTCACAGGCACCCAGCCCGGCGAAGCTGGACTCGCGTCCGGACTGATCAACACCTCGCAGCAGGTCGGTGGTGCGCTGGGCCTGGCGATCCTCGCCACGATCGCCAACAGCCGGACCCAGAGCCTGTTCCATGCCGGGGTCCACAACGCCTCCGTCGCGTTGACCAAGGGCTTTGACCGGGCCTTCCTGGTCGGCGCGGGATTTGCGCTCGCGGGTGCCATTCTCGCCGCCGTCCTCATCTCATCACGTGACAGCCGTGAGCAGGCCCAAGCGATCCGGGACGAAAACGCAGCGACAGTGCCGGTGCCCGCCGGCTAGGTTCAGCTGAACCGACGCCTCCAGGCCTCCTGCGCGATTGAGCGCCCTCGTGGGACGGCGATGCCCGAGGCCGACGTCAACGCCGGCCCTGGGCCCTGCGCCCACGAGATCGTGCTGACTACAACGCCGTGCACACCGACTTGGTCTCCAGATAGTTCTCGAGCACGTTGTGGCCCATCTCTCGGCCCCAGCCCGACTCCTTATAGCCGCCGAATGGCATTGCCGCGTCGAAAACGTGGTACGTGTTGATCCACACCGTTCCCGCGCGCAGGCGTGCCGCCGTTCGGTGGGCCTTCGAGATGTCGCGCGTGAACACCCCGGCGGCCAAGCCGTAGTTGGTCTCGTTGGCCACCGGCACGATCTCCTCTGGCGACTCGAACGGGATCGCACAGACCACCGGGCCGAAGATCTCCTCACGCTCGACCTTCATCTCACGTCGCGTGTTGGTCAGGATGGTCGGCTGCACGAAGTAGCCTCGCTCGCCGACCCGGCCGCCTCCGACGACCGCTCGTGCACCATCGTCCGCGCCCGAGCGCAGGTAGCCGAGCACCTTGTCGAACTGCTCATCAGAGATGAGCGGCCCCATCTCGGAGTCGGCGTCCTGTCCGGGACCCACCTTGATCGACTTTGCGGCCTCGGCAACGCCGCCCACGACGTCGTCATAGACCTCACGCTGCACATAGAGACGCGACCCAGCGTTGCAGCATTGGCCGTGGTTGAAGAAGATCCCGTTCGCGGCCCCCGCAATCGCCGTCTCCATGTCGGCATCGGCATAGACGACGTTTGGCGATTTCCCACCCAGCTCAAGGGACACCTTCTTGAGGTTCCCAGCCGCGGCTTTGACGATCAGCTTCCCGACCTCGGTTGACCCGGTGAACGCGACCTTGTCAACGTCCTCGTGGGCGGCCAACGCGGCGCCGGCATCTCCAAAGCCCGTGACGATGTTGACCACTCCGTCGGGCAGCCCAGCCTCCTGCATGAGCTCACCCAATCGCAGCGCCGAGAGTGGAGTCTGCTCAGCGGGCTTGAGAACGACGGTGCAGCCTGCCGCCAGCACAGGCCCCAGCTTCCACGCCGCCATCAGGAGCGGAAAGTTCCATGGGATGATCTGACCGACGACACCAACGGGTTCCCGCAGCGTGTAGGCGAGGTATCGGCCGGGGGCCGGCAACGCCGAAATGGGGATCGTGTTGCCCTCGATCTTCGTCGTCCAGCCAGCCATGTAGCGGAAGAGATCCGCCGCTAGCGGGACGTCGGCTGCGCGGGCTACTCCCACGGGTTTGCCGTTGTCGAGCGACTCGAGCATCGCGAACTCGTCGGCGTGCTGCTCGATCAGCTCGGAGATTTGCCAGATCATGCGACCGCGGTCCGAGGAGTTCATCGTCCGCCACGGCGAATCCTCGTTGAAGGCCTCCCGCGCCGCTCGGACCGCTCGCTCAATGTCCTCCGCCTCGCCGTGAGGCACCTCGGCCAGCGGCTCCTCCGTAGCCGGATTCACAGTCGTGAACGTCTTGCCAGACGCTGCCTCGACCCATTTGCCTCCGATCAGGAGCTTGTGAGGCTGCCTGACAAAGTCGGTCGTGCTCCCGTTGTCGCGGGTGTGCTGCTCTTGGACTGCCATGGGACCCTCCTTTAGCGGTAGAAGGAGAGAGTTCCGGTACCGGAGCGCCAACCGCCGAGCGGCCGCGTCCGCGTCCGCTCCTTCCTACCCTCTGGCGTACCCACGCGCAACGCTGGGAAAACCGCCATCGCCAGCTCGCGCGGCTCGGCGCGCCGATGACACGAGCAACCACTCTGTCGACCCCAGCCGCGGCGTCGGCGCACCGCATGCATCCGCCCTACGGCATCAGTACGAATACCGGTTTCGGGCCCGGCGGCGTCGGACCAAGCTCACCAGGAGACCGATGACCAGCAACCACACGAGGATGCTGAGCCCACCGTGGCTGAAGAACAGGTGCAGCAGATAGGCAAACGCCAGCGCGCGAGCGACCCGATGCAGCAGCCCACGTGAGGAACTCCTTCGCCCGAAGGCTCCCGACCCGAAACCCCGTCGGGAGAAACCTCTTCCTCCGAGGTGAAAACCGCCTCGGAAAGCGAGCAACTCAGGAGAACCGGGGCGTGTCGCGCCGGAGATGGTTGCCGAGTCTCCGAGCGCGACGGCCGGCACGAGCAGGCTCCCTATCAGCGCGGCTAAAAGCACTACTTGTCTCATTGTCAACGCGCCGCCTTATCCGCCCACGTTGCTGGAGATGTCTTTGATGCCGGCGCCAAGGCCGCTGCTCGCGCTGCTCAGGGCGTCGGCGGCACCGGAGGCGCTGGCGATTTCCGCGGGATTGACCGAGCCATTCTTCAGGCCACGTGCCAGACCGCCGATCTTGCTCCCCGCGGCGTCGATCTTGTTGACCAGCGGACGCAGGAGATCGGAGGACAACGCGTCGTCGTGCGCGAGTCTCAGTTCGTGGACGATGAAGATCGTTGCCGCGGCGCCCTTCAGCAACACCTTGAGTCGTCCCGGGGCGCCGGCGTGGAGCGCGCCGGTTCGCAGCGGCTTATAGATGTAGCGATGGAACGCGCCGAACGCCAACCCGGTGTGCAGCAGAAACTTGGTCTTGGCGAAGTGGACGTTGGGGACCGTCTGCGTAGTTACCTGGCCATTGGACCCAGTAGAGGAGACCGTCTTCGTGGAACTGCCACAGCCGGCGAAGCTGAGGGCGCCGACGAGTAGCAGGAGGGTCGCGATGCGCATGACGCGCCGTGGCGTGGCGGAAGTGCTTTTCATGTGTTCCTATTCATGGTTTGTCGTCGGCCGGGAGAGTGCGCTTAAGACCTTCGCGTGCCGGTTGGTGAGCGGTACCAGAAGTGCCCATGGCGTTGGCGATGTCCGAACATGCCGCCGAGCGGGAGCACGAAGAGCAACGGGAGAAAGAGCAGGTGGCCGCCGGAGATCACGAAGATCGCGGCGGCTAACAACAGTCCATAGATGGCAAATCGCATCGATTCTCGCTCCGTTAGCGCTCGCACGTGAAAGTAAGGAAAAACTGGCCGGACCGTCACGCGAGGCAGATGATCCGCCGAGCGGGGCCGTCCCGGTCCGGGACTGCGACGAGCACGCGCACACTCCCGTTGCCACGCTCGCCCCGGGTTTACCCCACGCACCGAGACCCAAACGGACGATCGGGGTAACGCGCCGCAACGCTAGGCGGCGCGCGCCAGTTCAGCTCACGCGCTGAGGAACGGCAAGTGATCCGTCGTCCCAGTAAGCCTGAAGAGCCGCTGCACCTGCTTCGAGCCCTCGGTAAGCCGTAGCCGTCCGCCGTTCTGGCTCGACAGAGCGCTATGCCGAATCAGGACGTGCAGGCCGGTGGAATCGATGAAGTCCACCTCGTCGAGATCCACGACGATCGTCTCAGCGTCAGAGCCTTGCGCTCGCTCCAACTCCGCTTCCAACAACGGGGCGCTGGCAATGTCGATCTCACCCTCGACGCGGAGGATCCGTGAGCCATCACATTCGACAACATCAATTCGCAACGAAGGTCTCCATCTGCTTGGCACCCACAAACAAAGAAGTCCCTGCGGCGCTCTGAGTCACCGCGCGTCCTTCACCAAAGCGTACCGCGCGCAAGACCTGCGAGCAACGTACGCACGCATACATACGTGCCGCTGTGCAGCGCGGATCAATTGGAGCGCGGATCAGCGCGTTTACGTGCCGCCGGCTCGCCGCGCAAGTTTTGCGATTGGCGACTGATCGTATGAGAACACCAACAGAAGACTTGACATGTCCCGACTGAGATCTATACTCAGCGGCACACAACCACCCGATCCACCAGGGGGTCAGAAATGGCACTCATTCGATGGGAACCGGTTCGTGAGCTGAACACCATCCAGAGCGAGATGAACCGGCTCTTCAACACTTTCTTTGATGCGCCAGCGACCGCGGGCGACCGCGGCGGTCAGACGCTTCAGCGCTGGATCCCGCCCATGGACCTTGTCGAAACCGAGGACGATTTTGTACTGCGCGCCGACCTTCCTGGCCTATCCGATGGCGACGTCAACATCGAGCTCGAGAACAACCTTCTAACCCTGTCCGGCGAGCGCAAAGCGGAGCACGAGGAGAGCAAGGAGGGGTACTACCGCGTCGAGCGTTCCTGGGGAACCTTCGCCCGCTCGCTGACTTTGCCGGACGGGGTGGATCCGGACGCCGTGCGCGCCCATTTCGACCGCGGCGTACTTGAGGTGCGGATACCCAAGCCGGAGGCGCGCAAGCCGCGCAAGGTCTCGATCTCGGTCGGTGGCGCTCAGCCAAACACGATCGAGGGCTCGGCGACCAGCGATGCCGCCACCAGCAACGGCAACCAGCCGGTTCACGACACCGAGTCAGCCGCCGCTAGAGGCTGACATCCAGGGTCACCGTTGGGTCCGGGCCGTTCTTGCCGGTCCGGACCCGCGGGCTGTACCCGCGCGTTCGGATCGAGCGAAGCCCCCAGGGCAGCGCGCCAAACGACATTGGGGGTGAGCGAGCGCAGTCGGGATGCGAGCTGCCAGGTTCGGTGGTTCGGTTCAGATGCCCGCGGCCAACGCGGCCAGGATGCGCTGCCCGGCGGGATCCTCGGCGGTGGCTGGTGCGACGCCGACGCTGTCCGCGCCCGCCCGGTGGTACTCGGAGACGCGCCCGAGGACACGCTCCGCTGGACCGAGCGCGCACACCTGATCAAGTAAGCCGTATGGGACGAGGGCCGTCAGCTCCGAACGCCGTGCGCCCTCCCGCGCACGGCGCACGAGATCGCCGAAGCCCAGCTCGGAGAACATCTCGCCGTACCCGGGCGCCCCGAGGTAGATCGTGAGCTGGGACGCCAGCTGAGCCAGTGCCGCAGCGCCGGGCTCAAGCGCCACCGGGACCCAGACGGTCAGGCGTGGCGGTGCCCTCCCCGCCGACGCGGCCACGGTCTCAATGGCCGCCCGAGTCAGGCGGACACGCTCGGGCGAGACGAGGTTCAGGACGATCTCGTCGGCGTAGGTGGCGGCAACCCGGGTCATCGCCGGGCCGAAAGCCGCCGCACAGATGCGAGCGCCTGGCTGGGGGGCTCGCAGCCGAAAGCCGTGGCTGCGGACATGGTCACCATCATGGTCGGAACGCTGGCCCGCGAGGATCGCGCGGAGACAGACGATCGTTTCCTCCATGCGCGCCGCGCTGTGGGCCCAGTCGCGATCGTGCCAGCCCGTGACGATCGCGGGACTCGACGCACCGAGCGCGACATCGACGTGGCAACCGGTGAGCGCGGCGACCGAGGCAGTGGCCAGCGCGATCGAAGCCGGGCTCCGGACACCGAGCGCCATCGGGCCGAGCTTCAGTCGCAGGCCCGGTGCGCGATGGCCAATAGCGGTGGCGAGCGACACGGCGTCGAAGGTGGCCATCTCACCGATCCACAGCGTGCCCAGCCCGGCATGCCGCGTCTCCAGAGCAATCTCCAGAGCCTCGCCGTCGGGCCGATCGAGCCAGTACGGCAGCACCGCTTCGACAGCTCGGCTCATAGCATCGCGGGATCCGCCGGCTGACCGAGCAGGATCCGGCCGGGCAGTTCCCGGGAAGCCTCGTTGACCTGGAAGTGCGCGGTCGCGGTGTGCGCGTCGCGGAAGCGGCGCTGAAGAGCGGAGTCGTCATAGATCGCGCTGCCGCCAGCCAGGTCGAACATCCTGCCTACGACCTCGGCCGAGGTGCGAACGGCCTGCGTGGCGGCCAGGCGAAGCTCGTTGCGCCGGGCAACGGGAACCGGCTCTTGACGCTGGGCTTCTTGCCATGTGGCTTCGATCACCTCGTAGTAGAAAGCGCGCACGGCGCGCAGCGAAGCCTCCGCCGTCGCGACCGCCGCGTGCGTGGGCGCGCGCTCGGCCAGGGTGCGGCTCGAGCCTTGTGCCACCTTCCCGGCGGCCAGGGCGACAAGCTCGTCGATCGCCGCCCGCGCGTTTCCCAAGGCTGCCGCGGCGATCGATAGCGCAAAGAACCCGAAAATCGGAAAGCGGTAGAGGGGTCGATCAACTACCGGCCCGTCGAACAGCGAGAGGAGGTGAGTCTCCGGGATCAGGACTTCGTCGGCGACGGCGTCCGTGCTGCCCGTGCCCCGCAGTCCGAGCGTGTGCCAGGTGTCGAGGAGCTCCAGCTCGCGTTTTGGGAGCGCTGCCACGCTCGGTCGCGCATCGCCCTCGACCAGGCAGCCCGCAAACAGCAGATCGGCATGCGCAATACCGCTGCAGTACGCCCACCGTCCTGAGACCGTCACCCCGTCCTTCGTTCTCCGCGCCCTGCCGCGCGGCGCCCACACGCCCGACGCAACCCCCCGGCCGCCTCCGAATAGCTCATCGCGACTGTCGGACGGCAAGTAGGCCGCGAGCAGGCTGCTCGTGATTGCGATCGAGACGCACCAGCCGGCGGACGCATCCCCCTTGGCGATCTCCTCCGCGCAGGCCAGCGCCGGGCCCGGCGGCAGCTCCAATCCGTCCACCTCGAGCGGTGCGCCAGCCCGCAGAAGACCTGAGTCCCGCAGGCGTGTCACGAGCTCCTCTGGGAGCTGCCTTGCACGCTCGGTCTCCACCGCCAGCTTCCGCGCCAGCGCAGAAATCTCCCGCGCCCGTTCGTTCTCGCCAGCGGGTGCGGCGGTCTGACCCGGCGTCTCGGTCATCGCATCCTTCGCTTCGTCGCTGTTGACAATCGGAGTGGTTCAACGACGTTACCAAACACCTGGTTCAGTTGCTGCACCAGTATGATTTAT
Source organism: uncultured Solirubrobacterales bacterium (assembly GCA_963757165.1). Taxonomy (GTDB): domain Bacteria; phylum Actinomycetota; class Thermoleophilia; order Solirubrobacterales; family Solirubrobacteraceae; genus Palsa-465. Next base: position 1,734,617 of record CAVWQO010000006.1, on the reverse strand, counting down.
GAACCATGGAACTGGCTAACGATCTCTCACACCGGTTCAAAGGAGAGTCCGTCGGATCAGCGCTCGCGCTGGTGGGCGAGCGCTGGACGCTTCTCATCCTGCGCGAGGCGTTCTTCGGCGTGCGACGCTTCGGGCAGCTCGCTCGCAACCTCAACATCCCGCGCCCGACGCTGGCGTCACGGCTGCGCACGCTGGTGGACGCCGGACTGCTGGAGCGCGTGCTCTATGCCAGCGATCCCAACCGTCACGAGTACCGCCTGACCGACAGCGGCCGGGATCTGTTTCCAGCCATCGTCGCGCTCATGCGATGGGGCGACACCCATCGGTCTCCAGCCAAGGGGCCGCCGATCATCTTGCGCCACAACAGCTGTGGCGAGATCGCCGACCCACACCTTTCCTGCCAACACTGCGGCGGCGAGATCGACGCCCGCAACGTGACGCCGGAGCCCGGTCCCGGGTTCCGCGCGCAGCCGGCGGCAGGCGACCCGAGCTGATCCACCCGGCTCTCGCGGCCCGCGTAGGAGTCGCGTGAGTCAGCGTCGTGTTGGCACGGCGGCGCCGGGTCGGTCAGAGCGTCTGCGCGGCCGCCGAGGTCGCCAGTTGACGCGGTCCAGCGTGAGCCTGTAGAAAACGACGAGATGGTTCGTCGCCTGCTCGTGTCGGTTGCCCTCCTCCTGCTGGTGCCCGCGGTGGCCGAAGGAGGGAGCGGCGACATCGCCCGCTTTGTGCTGCCTCCGGGAAACTACGGGGGGCTCCCAACTGGTCCGCACTCGCTCGACCAGCTGTCCCTGTACTCGGGGCTGACGCCGCTGCGGCGGAATGTCTCGATGGCGGACGTCAACCGCTTCTTCCTCCCGGACGACTTCAAGCCGATCGGCAAGACGATGAACGAGCCCGTCGGGCGCTCGGACGTGACGGTGACCTACGACTCCTTCGGGATCCCCCACATCAAGGGCACAACTCGTGCAGGGTTGATGTTCGGCACCGGCTGGGTCACCGCGCGCGACCGCGGGCTGCTCTTGAGCGTCGGGCGCAATCCGGCCAGGGCGGCCGTGGCCGACATCCCGGGCCTTGACGCGTTCTCCCTGGTCACGAGCGCGACGGCGTACACGCCGAGCCAGCAGGCCGAGGCACTCGTTACCCAGCAGCGTCAGGCGCTCCTCCATGCCTACGGCGCGGAGGGCCGGCAGATGCTGCGCGACATGTCGGATTACGCCACAGGGGTCAACGCGTACTACACGACGAACCACCTGGCATTTCCTGGTGGGCGCCCGTTCGACGCCAACGACGTGATCGCGGTGACCGCATTCATCGGCTCGATTTTTGGCAACGGCGGCGGCGCGGAGCACCAGAACTCCGACCTGCTCGCTCGGCTCGAGCGGAAGTTCGGCGCCCCGCGCGGGCACGCGCTGTGGAGTGACGCGATGGAGGCGAACGACCCCGACGCGCCCACCACGACACGCATGTCTTTCCCGTACCCCACCCTCACCGGCGGGAGGGTCCGCGGGTCGGTCATCATCGATCCGGGATCGATCCAGCTCGCCAAGGATCCGCGCACCGGAGCAGCGCGGGACATGGAGCCGCTTCGGCGCCACGCGTCCAACTGGCAGCAGGTGGCGGCGGGTCGGTCGGCCACCGGCCGCCCGCTCGGCGTGATGGGCCCGCAGCTCGGCTACTACTACCCGGAGATCGTCTATCAAGAGCATCTCCAAGGGCCGGGGATCAATGCCCAGGGCGTATCAGCCTCAGGGCTGGGGCTCTACCTTCTCATCGGCCGCACACGCGACTACGCATGGAGCCTCACCTCCGCCGGTAACGACAACGAGGACGTGTTCGCCGAGAAGCTGTGCGTACCGGGCGGCGGACGGCCGACTCGGGCGACGCTGTCCTACCGCTGGCGGGGACAGTGCCGGAAGATGAAAATCTTTGATGCGGGCCGCATCGGCAGCCGTGAGATCACCTTTCCGATGACGGTGCATGGTCCAGTGATCGGCACCGCGACCGTCCGCGGTCAGCCCTACGCCTTCGCCCGCAGGCGCTCGACCTATGGCCAGGACGGGCTGTCTCTGGGAGCACTGAAGGCAATGACCGAGGGGCGGGCGACGACGCCGCAGCGGTTCTGGAAGTTCGCCAACCGGTTTGGATTCACGTTCAACTGGGCCTACACCTCGCGCAGGTGGACGTCGTTCTTCTCCTCCGGCCTGCTCCCGATCCGAGCCCCCGGCCTCGACCGCCGGCTGCCGACGCTCGGCACGGGGGCGTATGAGTGGCGCGGTTTCCTCTCGGAGCTGGCCCATCCGCACGACATCGGCGGGCCCAACAGCCTGCTCCTCAACTGGAACAACAAGGCGGCGCCAGGATGGATGCACGGCGACGACGCCCATTACGGCTCGGTCCAACACGTCGAGCTATTCGGTCCGTTCCCGGGGCACCCGCGGATCAACGACGTCGTCGGCGTAATGAACAAAGCCGCGACCCAGGACGCCACCGGCGTCCTCGTCTGGCCTGTCATCCGCGCGATGCTCGGCCGTGGTCACGCGCCCAACGCGGCGACGGCGAGCGCCGTTGCACTAGTCGACAAGTGGGTGCATCGCGGAGCACCGACCATCGGTAATCCGGCCGGTGGGCCGATCCCGTACCCCGGCGCAGCGCTGCTCCGCGCGTCCTGGCCGCATATCTTTGACGCGGTGATGGGCCCACGGCTCGGGAGCGCGCTGACCGCTTTCGAGGCCCTGCTCGGACGCGACCCCTCCTACGTCGATAAGGATCTGAAGACGGAGCTTGGGCGTCATGTTTTGGCGCCTTATTCATTGCGCTACTGCGGGCGTGGAAGTGTCGCCGCGTGCGCTCGCTCGTTGTGGGCAGCGGTTGCTGCCGGACGCGCCAACCTGATCAAGCAGTCCGGTCCACATCCCAGCACCTGGAGGGTCGACCAGGGCATGACTGGCTTCATCCCGGGCCTGATCAAGACGATGTTCCCGTCCACGAACCGGCCGACCTACCAGCAAGTCATCTCGCTCGCACCAAAACCGTAACTCACTTCAGCAGACCGGCTTCCCAGTCGCCAGCCATGCGTGCCGGCTCGCGATGGTTTGTGCCCGCGACCTTTACGCGGTACGCGCGCCGCAGTAGGGTCGCTCGGGTCGGGGCGGACGCAGGTGGTGCCGTCGCGTAGACCAAAGAGAGGAGCGTCCAATGCGACGTCATTTACTGGTGGGCGCGGCGACTGTTGCGACCGCGTTGCTGCTGGCGGGATGTGGCGGCTCATCGAGCAGCTCGTCCAGCAATCCTTCCTCGAGCACGTCGGCCAGCACGTCGGCCAGCTCGTCCGCGACGCAGACGGCCGGGTCGACCTCACAGTTCAAGACGGGCATCGGCCCCGTACTCGCTGGCTTCAAGAGCGACTCACATGCGATCGGCTTAGCGCTTCAGCACGCTTCCTCGCAGACCAACGCCCAACTCGCCGGCACGTTCGATGGTCTCGCTCGTCGTTGGGAGACGACGCTCAATCGACTTGAAACGCTCAAGCCTCCCCCGGCTTTCAGCGCCACCTACGAGCGTTTGAAGACTCAGGTGACGAAGGTCCATTCGGACCTTTCGGCGGTCGCGTCGTCAGCGCGGGGCGGCGATGTCACCGCGGCCAAGGCCGGCGTAAAGAAACTGGTCGTCGACATTCTGAGCGCGAAGTCGACGAGCACGACGATCACAAGTGAGCTCGGAATCAAGTAGCGACCAGGCCCGCGAGGGCTGCCGACCAGCTGAACACCGCCAATGCAGATCACCCGCAACATCGACACCGCCCAGGGCCCGGACGACTGGTTCGCCGGCGATGTCTACATCGACCCCGTCGCCGCCCCGGCCGGCAGCTCGACCTTCGCCGCAGCCAATGTCCACTTCTCCCCGGGCGCCCGCACCGCCTGGCACACCCACCCACACGGACAGACGATCTACGTCACCGAGGGGGCCGGCCTGTGCCAGCGTGAAGGTGGCCCGATCGAGGCCATCCACCCCGGTGACCGCGTCTTTTTCGAACCCGGCGAAAACCACTGGCACGGCGCCGCGCCGAACCGCTTCATGGTCCACATCGCTATGCACCAGATGGATGAGTCCGGCAGCACGGTGACCTGGGGCCGCCACGTGACCGACGACGAATACGCCGCCGCCCCACACACCGGAGATTGATCCCCAGGGGCCGCCGACGAGCGGGCGCCCTAACAGCCTTTAGGAGCGAGCACTCCTGTCCGGTTAGCCGATCGGCTTGCGATGCCTGGCTGGCGTTAACGTTCATATCGCTATTTGGTAATATGAACGGCGATGAGTGCCTACGCCGCGTTGGCCGAGCCGCATCGCAGAAAAATCCTTGACCTGCTGCGTGATGGCGAGCGGCATGCCGGCGAGCTGGTAGAGCGCCTTGAGCTGAGCCAGCCCGGCGTGTCCAAGCACCTCAAAGTGTTGCGTGAGGCGGGCCTTGTCGTGGTGCGCCCGGATGGCAAGCGGCGTCTGTACGCGCTGCGTCCAGGGCCCCTCGTTGAGGTGGACCAGTGGCTGGAGCCCTATCGCGCTTTCTGGTCGAACCGCCTCGACGCCCTCGAACGACACCTGGAGGAGAACCCATGACCGACGGAACCCTGGAGACCATCGACGGTCGCCCCGCCCTGCGCTTCGATCGCACACTCGCCCATTCGGTCGAGCGCGTGTGGCGGGCGATCACCGAGCCCTCAGAGCTCGAGTGCTGGTTTCCCGCCGCCGCCGACTGGACGCCGACGGCCGGTGAGACCTTCGAGGCCTACGGCGCCACGGGCGAGGTGACTGAGGTCGATGCACCCCATCGCCTGAGCTGGACCTTCGGTGGCGAGCGGTACAGCTTCGAGCTGGCCGCCCAGGAAGGCGGCTGCCGGCTGGTCTTCACCCATGTCTTCGACGACCGCGCCCGCGCAGCCCAGACGGCAGCTGGCTGGGACGCCTATCTGTCGCGGCTCGAGCCTCATCTTGCCGGCGGGCATCGCTCCGAAGCGCAGGCACACGAGCGGTGGGAAGAAGTTCACGAACGGTACGCCGAGCGCTTCGGCGTCGACCCCACTCCGGGCCGTCGCTTCCTTGCGGCTCAGCGTGCCGGTCGACAATGATCCGGTAAGCGCAAGATCGCGACCGGAGCACGTGGGCGCGTATGCTCCGCCCGAGGTAAACCGCCGTCCGCGTTCGGGAGTGATCATGCCGTATGCCGTGGATTTCAACACCGTTTCGACCGTCGGTCTGGAGTCCTCGCCGGTCGCGGCCGCGCTCGCTGGCCTGCGGGCGCACGAGGCCCGCTACTTCAAGAACAAGTACGACCACGGGTTCACGGTGGAGCCTGCCAGCAGCGCCAAGACGACCATCGACTGGGTGCACCGGATCCTCAAGGAAGAACGTGAGATCGAAATCTCATCTCGCCCCCTGGAGGCGACGGCGTTCCAGGTCGAGAACATCCGAATTGCCTACGTCTTTTACGAGAGTGGTCTATCGATCAACGTGATGTACACAGTCGACGACCCCAAAAAGCGGGCGGTCGGGTTCAAGCTCTCCGAAGGGATGGAGGTCCCCGCGGAGCTCGCCCCGAAGTTCAAGTTCGCCAGGCAGAAGTCGAAGCTGGCCGGAACCATCCGCGGTTCCTACTTCGTGTTCAAGACCGAGTACTGACCCACGGACCAGCCGCCAGTCGATCGCAGGGCATATCAGCGCATCCCTAGATCGTCTCCCCTCGCGCGGGCCAGCTCGACGTCCGTGCGATCCCGGTTCCACATCCCGGCGCTGACCTCCGGGGGCGCCCTTCATCGACGGCCCCGGAGGCTCACACTTCCCGACGTCGTCGCCGAGACTGCGTCAGCTCAGCGAGATGGCCACCTGCTCGAGCTTGTCGAACGCCTCCTGCATCCCGCCCTCCATGCCGGAGTTGATGTGCATGTCCCGGGCCTGCGGGCTCGTGTGTTGGACCAGGGTCGTCAGGGTCGTGCGCCCGCCGTGGTCGGTGAGCGTCATCGTGTTGAGCGCCCCGTCGTCGGGGAACGGCGCGAACACTTCGGTGCTGACGATCCGCTGGTTGGGCTCGATCTCTCGGTACTCGCCGTAGAACACGACCTCGTCGCCGCTGGAGTCCGCCCGCATGGCGTATCGCCACTTGCCCCCGACGCGCAGGTCGATCTCGCACTCCGTCACCTCGCCCCGCTGCCCGCTCCACCACCGGCGGACGAGTTCGGGCTCGGTCACCGCCCGGTATACGAGGTGCGCAGGCGCATCGAACTCCCGTGTGATGAGGATCTCGGTGTCGGTCGGGAGCGTGACCGTCGCCTTGCCGCTACTGGTTGATGCCGTCATCTGTGTTCTCCTCTGCTTTGAGTTCTGAGAGAACCGCGTCGAGCGCGTCGTAGCGCTCGTCCCAGGTCCGGGCAAAGCCCGCGACCCAGTCGTGGATTGGCTTGAGCGCCACGCCGTTGAGCCGGTAGAGCCGCTGACGCCCGTCCTCGCGGACGTCGACGACTCCCACTTCGCGCAGCACCCGCAGATGCTTGGACACCTGCGGCTGCGCCAGCTCAAGCGCCTCGACGAGCTCGTTCACTGAGCGCTCTCCGTCGGAGAGCGCCTCCAGGATCTGGCGCCGGCGTGGTTCGGCGACCGCGTTGAATGCATCCGTGGTGGTCGCTGCTCGTGCCATCGCGGCTAAATATATACCCATAACGGCATATATCAAGTGCGGCGCCTCATCTCACTGCTGTCGGCCACTCAGGCGGGTTGGCTTCAGATCCAGCCGGCCTGACGCGCGATGCGGATGGCGTCGATGCGGTTGCGCGCGTCGAGCTTGGTGATGGCGTTGGAGAGGTAGTTGCGCACGGTCGCCGGCGAGAGGAACAGCGTCCGGCCGATGTCGGCGGTGCTGGCGCCGTCTGCGGCGGCTCGCAGCACATCGGCTTCGCGGTCGGTGAGGGGATTGGCGCCAGCGTTCAGGGCGGTCTCCACGAGCGCGGGGTCGAGGAAGCGCTGCCCCTTGGCGACGCGCCGCAGTGCGTCGGCCAGCTCGTCCGATGGCGCGTTCTTGCGCATGAACCCGCCGACCCGGGCCTCCAGTGCGCGCGAGAGATGGCCGGGATGGCCGAGGCCGGTGAGGATAAGCACCTTCGTCTCGGGCAGCTCGTCGCGCAGCTGCGCGGCTGCGGTCAGCCCGTCGATGCCGGGCAGCTCGATGTCGAGCACTGCTACGTCGGGCCGCACGCGCTGCGCGGTCGGAACGATGTCGTTGCCGTTGTCGAGGTCGGCGACGACCTCGAGGTCGGGCTCCAGACCTATCAGCGCGAGCAGCGCCCCGCGGATCAGATGTTGATCCTCGGCGATCAGGACTCGAATCATGCCGGGACCTCCACCTGCAGGCGGAATTGTCCGCCGTCGAGGGCCTGCGCCGCAGCGCGTCCATTCGCGGCCGTGAGGCGGTCGGTCAGGCTTCTCAGGCCGCTGCCGCCGCTGCCGTTGGTGCGGCCGTCGCCGGAGCCGTCGTTGACGAGCTCCAGGCGCACGACCTCGTCCTCGCGGACCGCGCGGATCGAGCAGCGGCGAGCGTCGGCGTGACGCAGGATATTCGTGGCGCCCTCCCGCATCGCCCAGCCGAGCAGCGCGCTGGTTTCCCCGGCGAGATTGTCGATGCGCACGTCGACGGCGACCTCGATACCAGCGAGGCGCAGCAGATCGATCGCGGCGGTCGCCTCGTCGGCGAATGCGACCTCGCGCTCGTCGCGCGCGACGGCCTCGATCTCTGTGGCCAGCGAGGTGGCCAGGGTCTCGACCTCTGCGATCTCGCGCGCGGCGACATCACGTTGGGTGGCGATCAGGCGGCGGGCCAGGTCCCCTTTGAGCGAGATCGCGGTAAGGCTCTGGCTGAGCACGTCGTGCAGATCACGGGAGAGGCGGCGGCGCTCCGCGCGTACGGCTCCCGCGGCCAGCGCATCACGAGCGATCTCGAGCTCGGCGACGATCGGAACCAGGCGCGCTGAGGAGCAGGTCCCGGCGACAACGAGGCTGTAGATGGTCAGCCAGTACACGGCGTTCCAACCCAGCGCGTACGCGCCAGGGTCCGCCGAGCCGATCCACGTGACCGTGTCGTAGGCGAGCATCACGAGCGGCGCGAGGACGAGCACGCCGACGCGGGGGCGCCCGCGCAGACACGAGACCGCGACGATCGCCACGAACCACGCCGAGGTCTCCCAGGCGATCCCCACCACCCAGATCAACCCGAACGCCAGGGCGGCGGTAGCGGCGACACGCGCCACTGAGAACGAAGGCGCATCGCCTCGCGCCACGGCCAGCGACGTCGACAGCGTCAGCACAGCCACCGCGATCCACCCGACTACGGTCAGCCCTGGGTCACGGACATCGTGAATGCCGAACGCGTTGAGGCCCATCAGCAGGGGGAAGAGCAGGACGACGGCGTGCACGCCGAAGAGCGTCCGCCACGCCTGTCGGGTCGCGAGGCCGCGACCGATCGGGCTGCGCCCGGCGCGGACGGTCCGCGCCAGGGCCGCCCCGATCTGGGGCCGCGCGGCGCGGGTCTCGCTCACGATTGCTCGGAGGTCCCGCAGCGCCGCGTTGGCCTGCACCAGCACACCGTCGAGCGCCACCAGCGGCTCCGCTACCCCCGCCGTTCCCAACGCTCCGCGGGCCCGGCGGCTCGCCTCGACCAGAGCGACGAGGTGGCGCTCGAGCGAGGCACGCACCTCGCGCTGCAGTCGAGCCCGCTCCTCTTGTACCGCGGCTGCCGCCAACGCCGTGCGGTTCGCCGAAAGCTGGTGAACCGCCGCTACGAGCCACACCATCGCGAACTGGATCGCGGCGCGGAACAGCACCGAATACATGAGGTAGCGATTCGTGCTGACCCAGGGCAGATGGCCGCCCGGCTCCGCCCAGACGACGACGGCCGGCGCGACGACACACCCAGCAAGCGCGGCAAGCGACCATGGCGGGCGCAGGACGATCAGCGCCGAGGTCGCCACGACGGCGAGCATGAACGACCACGACCGGCCGATGAGCACCAGCGCGACGAGATTGACCACCGCGATCAGCGTGAGCGTCGGACCCGAGTGCGGCGGCCGCTCACCCCGAACCCCGTAACTGAGGTGCCAGAGATGCAGCGGCATGAACAGCACGACGGCCGCGATCGCCACCGCGGTGTCGGCCAGCGACCCGTCGAGACCGACGCGGCCGACCTCGACGACGGCCAGCAGCGCGCTGAGCAGGAGCACCGCACGACCGGCCAGCTTGGGAATCCGTCCGTCCACCCGCGACAGCCTGACAGCTTCGCGACCCCGCGCCAGCGACCGATGACAAACGTCACGAACGATTAGCGACATTCGTCTCACGACCCAGCGGGATACGACCGGCGCCTCGTGGGCAGGGGCCCGGGCAGCGCCCCACGGCTGAGCGACACGCCGCTCCCTCAGCCCGCCCGGAGGGGCACGCCGGCCCACCATCCACACCGCTGGTGACGCGCCCGGTCCGCCCGGTGCGCGGCGTGCCACGTGGTGCAATCTCCGCCAGGAGGATGTCGGCGAGCGTCGCGGTGAAGCGGTGACATTCGTCATCGCTGATCGGCGACATCGTCCTCTGGCGCGCTCGCCATAAGGGCGGCAGCCTCCGCAGGGCATGCCAACCACAGAGGAGAACGTGATGAGTCCTGTGAACTACCTGGACGCAACGGCCCAGCGCGCCGGACGGCGCGAGTGGATCGGCGTCGCCGCCCTGGCCCTGCCCTGCCTACTGGTCGTGATGGACCTCAGCGTCCTGTTCCTGGCGGTTCCCTCGCTGACGCGGGATCTGCGGCCTTCCTCCACCGAGCTGCTTTGGATCACCGATGTCTACGGCTTCCTGATCGCCGGGGCGTTGATCGTGATGGGCGCCCTCGGTGACCGGATCGGGCGCCGCAAGGTGCTCCTCTGCGGGTCGGCGGCGTTCGGCGCCGCCTCGATCCTCGCGTCGCTGTCTACCAGTCCGCTGATGCTGATCGCCGCCCGCGGGATTCAGGGGGTCGCCGGCGCGACGTTGATCCCCTCGACGATGGGGCTGTTGTTCGCGATGTTCCCCCGTCAGGACGATCGGCTCAAGGCGATGGGCATGATCTCAGCCGGCTTCACCGGCGGCGCCGCGCTCGGGCCGATCCTCGGCGGTGTGCTGCTGGACTTCTTCGACTGGCACGCGGTGTTCCTCATCAACGTGCCGGCGATGCTCGCGGTCCTCGTGTTCGTGCCTCGCTACGTGCCCGAGTTCGCCAACTCGAACGCCGCACGCGTCGACGTCCGCAGTGCCGTCCTGCTGCTCCTCGCGGTGCTGCCGATGACCTACGCGGTCAAGCGCGTCGCGCGCGGGAGCGCCGGGGCGATCGACGCGGCCCTGATCACCGTCGGGCTCGCCGTCGCCGTCCTGTTCCTCCGACGTCAGCGGCGCGTCGAGAACCCACTCATGGACCTGTCGCTGTTCCGGATCCGTGTCTTCAGCGTCTCGCTCACGGCGATGGCCACCACGACGTTCGCGATGTTCGGAGCATTCTTCTTCGTCTCCCAGTACTTCCAGCTCGTCCTCGGGCTCCGTCCCCTTCCCGCGGCGCTCTGGGGGTTGCCGGGGATCGCGATGATGACGCTGGGCACGACGGTGCTCGTGCCGAAGCTGTCCCAGCGCTTCCGCCCCGGGCCGCTGATGGCCGCCGGCGCCGCGCTCATGGCGGTCGGGCTGGCGCTGCTCTCGCAGTTGAGCGGCGCTACGCCGCCGCTCCTCGCCGCGGTGGTTGTCGCGGTCTTCCAGCTCGGCGTCGCACCATTGGTCACGCTCGGCAACAACCTGATCATCGGCTCAGCGCCGCCGCAGGCCAGCGGGCAGGCATCGGGCACCAGCCAGACGTTCAACGAGCTCGCCGGCGCGCTCGGAATCGCGGTGCTCGGCAGCGTCGGAACGGTGGTGTACCGCGCCGGAGTGCACGCAGCCGCGAACCACGGTCTCTCTGCCGGCGACGCCCACGCGGTCAACGACACGCTCGCCAGCGCCAGCGGCGTCGCCGCTCACCTCCCCTTCCATCTCATGCAGACCGCACACACGGCGTTCACCCAAGGCATGTCGGTCGTCGCCGCGATCACCGCCGCGCTGATGCTGGCCGTCGCCACGCTGCTCGCCCGTGCCCTGCGCGAGACCGGCGCCCGCCCAGCGCCAATCGAGGCGGCGCCGCCCATCGCCGAACCGGCGGCCGCATAGATGCGGGGGCGCCGGCTGCCTGCCATCCCTGCTGGCGCTGGTCATCGGCCCCTGGTCCCCGCTCGGCCACCGCGTCGCTTACCGCGACACCGAACGCGTCTGACCCTACCCCCCATCCACCGCCAGGAGAGCACCATGTTCAAGTCACGCCGCCCCGCCAATGACGAAGCCTGGGAGGCCATCGTGGTAGACAAGTCCCACGGCAACCCAGACGGCTCCAACCTCTACCACTACCTCGACGTCCAGTTCGCCGACGGCGACACACGGAAGATCCGCGTCGACCGCAAACTGTGGAACCTGCTGTCCGCCGGTGACGAGATCGTCAAGGCCTCCGGCCAGGACCCGATCAGGAAATAGCCGACGCCCGACCTCACCAGACCCGAGCAAGGTCGGTGCCCGCCCAGACACCTGGCGGCATCTCCGCCGTCGGGTTCAAACGAACCGTGACCCCCAACAACTGAGGAGCAGCGAAATGGCTCATGTTTACGTGACGATGGCGATGTCGCTGGACGGGTTCATCACCGGACCACACGACGACGCACAGAACCCGGCCGGCATCAACGGCATGCGGCTGATGGACTGGCTCGCGGGCGGCGACAGCCACGGCGACGGCGACGGCAGTAGTGTCGGCGCGTTCCGACCGCGCGATCCCAATAGCCGGATCGTGTTCGACGAAGGGCTGGCTACCGGAGCGGTGATCACCGGAAGGCGCACCGGGGACTTCGCCGGCTACTGGGGCGGCGACCATCACAACGGCGTGCCGATCTTCGTTCCGACTCACCAGCCACCCGCCGAGAACCCGTTTGAGCGGATCCACTTCGTCACCGACGGCATCGCCGCCTGTGTGCAGCAGGCCAAAGCGGCCGCCGGCGATCGCGACGTCATGATGCACGGCGCCTACACCGCCCAGCAGGCGCTCAAGGCCGGCGTGCTCGATGCGATCGAGATCCAGTTGCGGCCGGTGCTGCTCGGCCAGGGCCGACGGCTCTTCGACGACCTTCCCCCTGAGCACATCGAGCTCGAGTTGGTCCGCGCGCTTCAAGCACCCGCCACCATGCACCTGCGCTATCAGGTCAGACGATGACTGCCGAGGCTCAACATCAGAACTTAAGAGCGCTCAAAGGCCGCTTCGCCCTCGAGCAGGTGACCAACGCGGAAGCCGGCGTCCGCGACACCGACGTGCTCGCACTAGTGTTTGGTCCGGACGGGCATACGCGGGTGCGGCAGCAGGAAACAGCAGTGGATGCGTGGTCGGCGCTGTGGAACCGTGACGACGCGCACGATCCCCAGGCAACCGGAATGCTGAGCGCCATCGTGGCTCCGCTGGCGGCCGGCGAGTTACCGGTCTGGGTCTCCTCGAGCTTCGACGGTGACCTCATCCTCGTCACCACCGGCCGGCTGGACGAGGCGATCGACGCGCTGCGCAAGGCCGGTCACCAGGTAGCGGAGTGAGTGCGCGGAACATAGGATCGTCTGCCATGGCTGATGTTTCTCACGCGGGGATCGACGAGCTCAGCGCGGTCGAGTTCTTGGAGGGGTTCACGTTTCGCCGCGCGGGGCAGGAGTTGGGCGTCAAACCGTTCGGGATGTCGATCATCGACATGCCGCCAGACACGACCGCCTATCCGGCGCATGACCACTCGTCGGTGGGGCCCGGGAACCCGCCGGCCCACCAGCTCGGACAGGAGGAGGTCTACATCGCACTGCACGGGTCGGCCGAGGTAGAGGTCGACGGCCACCGGTACCCACTCGACGCCGAGCACGTCATCCGGGTCGGGCCGACCGCGCGGCGCAAGATCCTGCCCGGGCCCGATGGCGTCCGGCTTCTAGCGATCAGCGGGGTGCCCGGCCGAGCGTACGATCCAGTCTCCACCGCCTGAGCGGTCGGCAGTATGCATGCGTCGTGGCTCGTCGGGAAAGCACGACCATGTTTGAAGCGATCGTCGGAGTCGGCGCTTCCGTCGGAGGCGATTAGTTCGGGCGAGGGTGTAGGTCTTCACCTGTATGAGCGATAGAAAGGTCATCCTCAAGATGGTCGTGTCCCTCGACGGCTTTGCCACCAGCCCGGACGGGACACATGAATGGATGTTCGAGTGGTTCGGCGAGGACTCGACGGAGCGAAGCCTCCGTGAGCTCGAAGCTGCCGGCGTTCACGCGATGGGCCGCCGCAGTTACGAGATCATGGGCCCGCACTGGGCCGCGTCCCAAGGGCCGATCGCTACCGCGATGAACGATAAGCCGAAGGCCGTCTTCTCCCACACCCTGAAGAACGCGAAATGGGGGCCCGCTGAGATCTTCCGCGGCGACCTGAGTGCAGAGATCGCGGAGCTGAAGGGCCGAGACGACGAAGGGACAGTCCTGGTCCACGGCGGTCCCGGCTTCGCCGCATCACTCACCCGTCTCGGTCTCGTCGATGAATACCACCTATCGACGGTCCCGATTGCGATCGGTGCGGGCCGCAGCCCATTCGCGGACCTCGATGAGCACCTTAAGCTCGACGTCGTCGAGGAGCAGCGCTTCCGAAACGGAGCCCTCGCGCAGGTCCTGGTCCCGCGCCGATGAGCGGGCCCGCGAACGAGGTACGTCACTCGTTCCCTGCGTCACTCTCAGTTTCTCTGGCTCGATTTCAGCCCAGGGCAAGAAGGCCAAGCCGCTGATCGCGAGGCAGTTCCGAGCAGTGGCAGTTGTACGCGACGACGAACTCGTCCGCGACTTCGTATGTGACGGCTCTACAGCCGCTTCGTTGTGGCCGGCGGCGAACACGTAGCTACGGTGCATCAGATCGCTCCTCGCTCTCGTAGCTCGGCGATGCGTTCTGCGTCGAGGCCGAGGCGTGCGCTGTCGACGTATTCGTTGTCTTGGCCCAGCCGGCGGCCGGCGAAGCGAGTCCCGCCTGGGCTCTCGGAGAGGCGGAACATGAGGTTCTGCATCCGCAGTGGTCCGAGGTCTTCGTCCTCGATGGTCGTGATCGCGTCGAGTGCTTCGACTTGCGGGTCGGCCATCAGCTGCTCGATGTCATAGATCGGGGCGATCGCGGCGCCGGCTTCCTCGAACGCGCGCATGACTTCGTCGAAGTTGCGGGCGCCGACCAGCGGGCGACCACATCGTCGAGCTGGCCCCCGTGGCGGACCCGCGCGTGCGCGGAGTGAAACCACGGCTGCTCGGCGATGTCGGGGCGCCCGACCAGGCGCATGACGCGCTCGGCGATCTGAGTCGCGCTGGCCGAGATCGCGACCCAGCGTCCGTCGCGGGTCGTGTAGGCGTTGCGCGGCGCATTGTTTGGGCGAGCGGTTGCTGTGGCGACCGGGCACGATCCCGAGCTGGTCATACACGCTCGGCCCGTGGCCGAGCAGGGTCAGCAACGGCTCGAGCAGCGAGATGTCGATCACCTGGCCGTGGCCACCGTTGTTCCTGCGGTGGTAGAGCGCGAGCAGCACCGCGCTGGTTGCAGCGAGGCCCGCGACGCCGTCGGCCAGTCCGAAAGGTGGCAGTGTCGGCGGGCCGTCTGGTTGCCCGGTCGGGTGGGCAAAGCCGCTCATCGCCTCAGCCAGCGTGCCGAAGGCTCGGCGGCGGGCGTAGGGTCCGCGCTGGCCAAAGCCAGTCACGCGCAGGATCACCAGCGCCGGATTGATGTCATGAAGACGGTCGGGGGCGAGGTCCCATTTCTCCATCACCCCGGGGCGGAAGTTCTCGATCAGCACGTCGGCGTCGGTGACGAGGCCCTCGAGTAGATCGCGGCCTTCCGGATGCCCGAGATTCATAGTCACCGTCCGCTTGTTGCGCGAGATCACCTTCCACCACAGGCCGTGTCCGTTCTTGTTGTGGCCGTGCGTACGGGCCGGGTCGCCGCGGGGATGCTCGATCTTGATCACGTCGGCCCCGTAATCACCGAGCATCATCGCGGTGATGGGAGCGGCGTAGACGGTGCTGACGTCGAGCACACGGACGCCCTGCAGCGGTCCCGGTAACGGGGCCGGGTTGCCGTCGTGATCGGCGGCGGGTGCGCTCATGGTCCCGTTTTGGGGTGGGCGGTGGGATGAGGGCTGATGGGTGTCACTGTGGGCTTTTTCATGGTCGGTCTGTTGGCTGGCAGGGGGCCCCCGGGCGGCCAAGGGAAGGCGGCCCCGGGCTGGGTTTCGTTTCTGCTACTTGGTGTATCCCTCGAGCTTGTTCGCGACCGTCGCGAACGAGTTTGTGTACGTGCTCGCGATGTCGACCGGCCGGGTGACGTTGCCGGCGAGCTTGTCGACGGCCAGCGCGGTGGCGGGCGCAGCGCTGGGCATCAGCCCGTCAGGTAGGAACTGGCCCTTGTCCTGCGCCAACTCCGCGATGTAGTCGGCCTTCGTGGTCAGTCCGTTCGAGACGAACTGGCTCGGCATCGCGTTCGCGATCTGCGCCGCGGTGTGCGTGTGGATCCAGCGCATCGTGGCCACGAGCGCGTTGACCACTTTCTGCACGACCTGCTTGTGCGAGGCGACCCAATCTGCCCGCGCGAGGATGCCCGCCGCGGGGTAGACACCGCCGAGCCACTGCTGCGATCCGCTGGTGCTGGCTAGGTTGATCGCCGAGTATCCGACTCCCTTGCTCTGGATGGCGCCGGCGGTCGGCTGCGAGGTGACGCCACAGGCGATCCGGTCATGCTGCAGCGCGGCGACGAACGTGGGACCGGCTCCGACCGCAACCCGGTTGAACTGCTTGGTCGTCAAGTGATTGCGGGCGGCCAGGTAGACGGCCAGGTTGTCGGTACCGGAGCCGATGTCGGTTACGCCGATGCTCTTGCCCGACCACTGCGCCGGCGAGGTGACGCCCGAGCTCTTGGAGCACATGATGCGCTCGCCGGGGGCGCCTGAAAGCTGCACCACGTCGACCACGTTCTTGCCCTTCTGCTGAAAGTCGATCGTGTGGACATACCAGGCGCCGGCCAGGTCGACCTGGCCGGCGATCATCGCGGTCTCGGCGCCGACGCCGCCGCTCTGCTCGGTCGAGAGCTGCACGTGGACTCCATACTTCTTGTAGAGCCCGAGATTCTGAGCGAGCTGGTAGGGCAGGTAGATCTGCTTGTCGATTCCACCGACCATCATCGTCACGGTCGGCAGATTCGAGCTGCTGGCGTTGGCCACGCTCGAGGTTCCGCTGTTGGAGCTGCTAGAGCTCGAGCCGCAGGCAGTCACCCCGGCGATCAGCGCCGTAGCAATCAGTGTGGTGCTTAGTTTGCGTTTGAACATGCGTTGTGCTCCTCCCTCTGGGTGGTGAGTGGTTACTGCTGTGGTTGGGTGTTGGAACCCGAGCCCGACCGTGGCCGGGCGAAGCTCGGGCTGGGTCGTGGCGGGCTAGATCCCGGCGGCCTCCATGGCGGATGGCGGGCGCCAAGCCAAGAGACGCCGCTCCAGCACGCCGATCAGGGCCTCCGCGGTCAGCGCCAGGACCGCGATGATCAGCATCGCGGCGAACACGCCGTTGGGGTTGAAGTTGTTCTGCGAGGTGGCGATCACCAGGCCCAGCCCCTTCTGCGAGCCGAGAAACTCGCCGACGATGGCGCCGATGATCGAGAGCCCGAACGCCACGTGAAGGCTCGCGATGATCCACGTCAACGCCGATGGCAGGACCACGTGACGAGTGACCTGCAGCCGCGATGCCCCGAGCACGCGGACGTTCGCGAGCAGGTTGCGGTCCACCTCGCGCACCCCCTGGAAGGCGTTGAAGAACACGACGAAGAACACCAGCACCGAGGCCAGAGCAACCTTCGAGGTGGTCCCGAGGCCGAGCGCGACCGTGAAGAGCGACCCGAGCACGATCCTCGGGATCGCGTTCATCACCTTGATGTAGGGGCCGAGCACGTCCGCCAGAAACCGCACCTGGCCCAGCAGGACGCCCGTCAAGACGCCCGCCACGACGCCGTAGAAGAAGCCCAGCACGGCCTCCTTCATCGTGGTCCAGACCTGCAGCCAGATCGACCCGTACGCGGTCCCGTGCGAGATCCAGTCGTTGAGCTGCTTGACGATGCCGCTGGGCTGACCCCAGAAGAAGGGGTCCACGATCTTCAAGCTGGTGAACAGCTGCCAGCCGCCGATCACGAAGATCAGCGTCGCCGCGCGCGCGGCCCAAACCATCAGCCGCCGCCGTTGCCGGCGCTCACGCGCCCGGGCCGCGATCGACGCTTCATCCGATCCCGCGGCGGCCTCCAGTCCGGGGTTGATCGACAGAGCGCTCATCGCCTTCCTCCCTCGTCATTCGGTGCTTGGGCGGTGCGTTGGTAGGCGCGCTGCACCTCCTCGCGCAGCGACTCCCAGATCTGCCGATGCAAGTCCAGAAAGCGGGGGTCAAAGCGGATCTCCTGGACGGCCCCTCGCGGCCGCGGCAGATCAATCTCAAAGACACCCTTGATCGTTCCCGGACTGACGGTCATGACGACCACACGATCCGCGAGCGCCACCGCCTCCTCGAGGTCGTGGGTGATGAAGATCACCGTCGGTCGTGTCTGCTCCCAGAGGGCGAGGAGCTCGTTTGACATGATCGCCTTGGTCTGCACGTCCAGGGCGCCGAACGGCTCATCCATCAACAGGATCGAGGGCTCGTTGATCAGCGCCGACGCGAGGCTCACGCGCTTGCGCATGCCGCCCGAGAGCTGATGTGGGTGGTGGTCCTCAAAGCTCGATAGCCCCACCCGGCGAAGCCAATCGCGCGCGTTGGCGTGCGCCTGCTTCTTGCCCACGCCGCGGAACTGCGGCCCCATCGCGACATTGCCCAGCACCGTCTTCCACGGCAGCAGTGCGTCGGTCTGGAACATGAAGCTGATGCCGCTCTCGACGCCGTCGACCACGTGGCCGCCGACGCTGACGGCGCCGGCGCTGGGGTGGTCCAGCCCCGAGACCAGCGACAGGGTCGTCGACTTGCCACAACCAGTCGGACCGACCACCGCGCAGAACTGACCGGGCTCGACCGACAAATCGACGTCCCTGATCGCCGTGAACACCGACCCCGATGGGGTGACGAAACGCTTCGTCACGTCCTGGAGCTCAATCTTTGCCGCGCTCGGTGCCGGCGGATCAACGCCGAGACGAGCCTCAACGGCGCCGGCATGCGGGACCAACGTGGTAACCATCGGAATCCTCTCTCCTCGCTCGTCACGACGGGTGTCGAGACGGCCCCAACGTACGGGGCTGAAGGAGCGACCGCCAGGCTTGTGCCAGTTGCTCCACTAAGCTGCATTTGCGGCCCTTTTGCGCATTTTGCTCACCGCTGGAAGGCGTACACTGAGCACGCGAGGAGAGGATGAGACGCAGGCACCAGCTCTCAAGTCAGATCCTGGCCAGCGTGGTCGCGATCCTCCTTGCCAGCACGCTCGTCGGGTTCGCGCTCATCACGCTCAGGCAGCGCGCCGAGCTCGAGCGCGACTATCAGCAGCGGGCGCTCGGCGTCGCCCAGACTTTCGCTGCCACGCCGTCGATCCGGCAGGCCCTGGCCAGGCGCAATCCCGCGGATCGGCAGCTGATTCAGGCCTTGGCACAACACGTCCGCCGTCTGACCAACGCGACCTACCTCGTTGTCATCAGCCGAACCGGTGTGCGTTACTCGCACCCCGACCCGGCACTGATCGGCCGCCGGGTCAGCGAGCCGGTGATTGCCCTCGACGGCCGAGATCACATCGGTGTTGATCATGGGAATCTCGGCGTCTCCGCCAACGCCAAGGTGCCGATCCGGGCCCCGGACGGCTCAGTCATCGGCGAGGTCTCCGCCGGAATTCTGGAGCGGCAGGTGTCAGATCAGCTTCTGCACGAGCTGCCATCGCTGCTGCTCTACTTCGCCTTTGCCCTAGCCATCGGCGTCGTCGCCTCACTGACGCTGGCGCGGCGGCTGAAGCGAAGCACGTTCGGCCTGGAGCTGGAGGAGATCGCAGCGCTTGTGCAGGAACGTGAAGCGATGCTCCACGGCATCCGTGAGGGAGTCCTCACCCTCGATCGCGACGGCCGCGTGACGCTCATCAACGACGAGGCGCGCCGCCTGATCCCACTCCAGGCCGATCCAATCGGACAACCGGTTCAGGCACTGGTGTCCCATCGACGGCTGTGCGACCTGCTGACCGGCGCGGCTGCTGGGCCGGACACCGCCGTCGTCACCGACGATCACATCCTTACGGTCAACCGCATGCCAGTTTCCCGCCAGGGACGAGATCTGGGCGCGGTGGTGACGCTGCGCGACCGCACCGAGCTCGAGGGACTGCTGCGCGAGCTCGACAGCGTCGATGCGCTGACCGACGCCCTGCGCGCCCAGCAGCACGAGTTCGCCAACCGCATGCACACCGTCGCCGGCCTGATCGAGCTCGGCGATCACGAGGCGGCGGTGCGGTACGCGCTGGAGGTCTCAGGCGATGCCGCCGGGCGCGCTGAAGCGATTCGTGAGCGTATCGAGGCGCCCGAGATCGCAGCGCTGCTGCTGGCAAAGACCACTGTCGCGGCCGAGCGCGACGTCGAGCTGGTGCTCTCCGAGGACTCTCGCCTGGCCGCCGCTGGCGTCGACACCAACGTGCTGCTGACGATCGTGGGCAATCTGATCGACAACGCGATTGATGCGGCGATCGCCGGATCCCCTCCAGCGCGAGTGGACGTGCGGCTCGTCGGCGGGTGCGATCGCAACTTCACAATCGAGGTCACCGACAGTGGACTCGGGGTTCCGGAGGAGCTGCAGTCGCGGATCTTCAGCGACGGGTTCACGACGAAGTCCGGCGATAAGCGCCGCCATAACGGAATCGGACTGGCGCTCGTTCACCGGCTCGTCACCCGCGCCGGCGGCATCATCACCGTCGACTGCTCGGGCGCCACCACCTTTACGGTGGTTCTCCCCGCAGCGCCGGATCACACCAGCCCCGCCCACTCAGGCGGAGCTTCAGGCCGCGTCGAGGTAGGCACGTGATCACCGCGCTGATCGTCGAGGACGACTACCACGTCGCCACCATCCACGGGGCCTATGTACGCAAGGTCCGCGGCTTCACGGTCGCGGGACACGCCTCGAGCGTCGCGAGCGCCCGATCGGAGATCCGGCGCCTGGCGCCGACGCTCGTGCTGCTCGACCTCTACCTCCCCGACGGGCACGGGCTGGACCTTGTGCGCGAGACTCTGGCCAGGAAGGACCACCGCGGCCCGGACTTCCTCGTGATCACCGCGGCGCGCGACATGGCCAGCGTCCGCGCCGCCATGCAGCTCGGAACCGTTCACTACATGGTCAAGCCGTTCACCTTCACTCAGCTCGAGGAGCGCCTGAATGCCTATCGCGATCTGTGCGGGCGCCTGGCCCGCATAGACGAGGCCGAGCAGCACGACGTCGACGCTCTCTACGGCCTCCTGCGCGGGCCGGCGCCTCTCCCCAAGGGCCAATCCGGACCGACCATGACCCGCATCCGCGAACTTCTCCAAGCCTCACCTGATGACGTGTCGGCAGCGGAGATCGCCGAACAGGTCGGGATCAGCCGCTCCACCGCCCAGCGCTACCTCGCCGAACTGGCCCGTCGAGGCAAGATCGAGCTCCGGCTTCACTACGGCGCCACCGGCCGTCCAGAGCATCGGTACCGAAGCACGATCGCCACGAGCTGAAGCCTCTCGACAGCAGGGCCGCCCCCAAGGCTGGCGAGCGACGCTTCGATCTCTCATCCATGCTCGAGCGGGGTCAGCGCCAAACGTAGGGTCTCGGCTGCTCGGTCAGGAACGAACCGGAGTGATGGTCAATCCCACGACGCGGCGAAGGAATCGAACCTTCCAAGCCGGGGCCTGCCCGGCCCTGCCAGTTTTGAAGTTCCTACTTTGCAGGGCTTCTGTGCGTAACTACAGGTGTTTCGGTCAGGTTAGGTGAGGCTGGATTTGGTCAGATTTGCCGAGGTCGGGACACGTTTGGGGACACAAAACCTAGAGCTGGCGCTCAACGTTCCTTAGCTCTGTCGAGTTGACCACGATCCTTTCTGTCCCGCACCTTGCGGTCTGGGCATACCGCATCGCTGGGCAGGAGTTCAGTACGTGTCTGCCGTGGCCGGTGCTTGATCCAACACGACACGGGCGTTGTGCGCGGCGGCGTTTACTCAGCGGCGGTCGTCGCAAACGCCGAAGGGGCCGTCGTTGTCTCGCGTAGCGACCCCAACGGACGGGTATTGGGGTTATCGTGAACCGGGATCGGCTCAAAGGGCCACTGACCCCCCTACTGACCCAGGCGGCCGGCTGGTCGCTCGGGGCTGTCCTTGGCGCGATCGCTGGCCTGCGAGGCGGCAAAGCTGTCCATCCTCACGGCGTCGTACATGACGCGCGACTTTCGGTCCCGGGAGCGGGAGTCGCGCCGCTGGCGGCCGAGCTGCTGTCGCAGCGGGGAGAGCACCGCGCCGTGGTGCGTTTCTCTCGCTCGGTGGGGCTACCGCGTCCAATCCCGGATCTACTCGGGCTGGCCATCCGCGTCCTTGACGCCTACGGACGCGATCAGCATCAGGATTTTCTCCTCGTAAGTTCCGCGGATCGTCGTGTGCTGCACCACGTGTTCCTGCCCGCGACCGACGTCCAGCAGCGCCCGTACACGTCAGCGTTGCCCTACCAGGCGGGCAGCCAGCGCTTCCTCGTCGGAGCACTGCCGGACCGCCGCTCGCCCCAGCCGGCCGGAGAGGACGAATTCACGCGCCTGGAACGCGCGGCCGGCACCGGCCAGTTGCGGTTCCAACTCGCTGTCGCCTCTCTCAAAGGCCGATTTCAGCCGGTCGCCGAGCTGCGCATCGGCGCACGGCTCTCTCCAGAGACAGACGCCCTGCGCTTCAACCCATGGAACACCGGAGGCGGCATGGCCCCCGCCGGCGTTCTTAACGGCGCGCGAGATCGGGCGTACAAGCTGTCGCAGGCCGCCTGGCGACGTACCGCCACAGATGGCGCTCTGCGCCAAGATGCAGCCGACCTAAACCTTGAACCGAACCAATCGCCAGGCCGCTCGACATCGGCCGCTGCTTTCAGTTCGCCCGACGGAGCCAAATAAACGCAGATTCGTTGGTAGATTCAGCGTAGACCGCACAAGCCAACATGAGGAACTCACCTTCCATCATTCCTCACGACGAGGAGGCGCGGCTCGCCGCGGTCCGGCGCTATCAGATCCTTGACACGCCGCCTGACGGTGCGTTCGATCGCGTCACGCGGCTGGCTGCTCGGCTGTTCAATGTGCCGATCTCAATCGTCAGCATCGTCGACGAGGACCGCATCTTTTTCAAGTCGCGACACGGCATCGACGTGGAGCAGGTGGGACGCGATCCGGGCCTGTGCGCTTCGGCGATTCTCCAGCACGAGCCGTTGATGGTGCCAGACGCCTCATTGGATCCCCGTTCGTTGGCGAATCCGCTCGTGGCCGGAGACTTCGGGCTGCGGTTTTATGCCGGTGCCCCGCTTCGGACCTTGGACGGGCACAACCTCGGCACCCTCTGCGTGATCGACAAGCAGCCGCGCGCCGTCAGTGATGTGGATGCTACGACGCTCAAGGATCTAGCCGCAATTGTTGTTCACGAGCTCGAGTTCAGGCTCGCCACGCGTGCGGTCATAGAGTCTGAACGTGAGAAGCGCGCACTGGTTGCGGCTCGGCACGGCGTCGAGGCGGCTGAGCGTGAACGCACCCGCTGGGCGCGCGAACTGCACGACGAGACGCTGCAGAGCCTAGGAGCACTGCACATGCTCCTAGGCTCGGGGAGCGACGATCGCGACAGCCTGGTCGCCACGGTGAAGGAGGCCACCGACTTCGTCCTCGACGAGACCGTCAAGTTGCGCCATCTCATCGCCGAGCTACGCCCGGCCGTGCTTGACCAGGTCGGCCTGTCGGCCGCGCTCGAGAGCCTCGCCCGCAAGCTAAACATCATCGATGGTCTCGAAGTCGAGCTGAAGTTCGAAGTTCCTCAGCCTGCGCTGCCCTTAGGGGCGGAGGTCGAGAGCGCGCTTTACCGGGCGGTGCAGGAGGCGCTTGCGAACGTTGCCAAGCATTCCTCCGCTCGTCATGTCGAGGTGACCATTCGACCGCTCGAGGGGCGCATCGAGGCGACCGTTCAAGACGATGGCGTGGGATTTGAGGCCGGTGCGACAACCTGTGGATTCGGGCTACTTGGACTAAGGGAGCGCGCAATGCTCGCGGGCGGCGAACTGGAGGTACGAACGCCGCCTGGAGGCGGCACCTTGGTGCGATTCGTCGTGCCCCTGGGCTGCACGGCCTCGAGCGAAAAGGGTCAGGGCTCGATCAGCCCGTGACGTCGCGCAAACGCGACGAGCTCAAGTAGTCCGCTGAGGCCGAGCTTGTCCTGCAAGCGCGCGCGGTGCGTCTCGACGGTGCGCACGCTGAGGTGCAGCTCGGCGGCAATCTGCTTGTTCGTGCTTCCACGAACGACCCGAATCAGCACTTCACGCTCGCGTTCGGTCAATCTATCTAGCGCGAGGCCGTCGTGTTCGCGCGCAGCGAGCCGAGCTCCCAGGCTCGGGTGTACATACCTTTCTCCGGCGGCTACGGCCCGCAGCGCACGGATTAGCTCGATCGGCGCGGCCTCCTTGAGCATGTACCCGGAGGCACCAGCCTCGAGTGCGTGACGAGCGAACATGGGATCGTCATACATCGTGAGGATCAGAAACCGAGTGGTTGGCGAGATTTGCTTCATTCGCGCGATCGCCGGCAGACTCGGCTCGCCTGGAAGGTGGAGGTCGAGCACGACAAGCGCGGGGCGATGTACGCTCACAGCCTCGAGCGCTCCAGGAATGTCGCGGGCCTCGGCGACCACGCGAAACGCGGTTTGCTGCTCCAGAAGCGCACGCACCCCTTTGCGAACCACAGCATGATCGTCAACGACCACCACACCCAGCGGCGACTGAGGCGAACCCTCGGTGCGATCGCAAGACATTCCCAGACACTAGCTCCCACGAGGTCAATCTCGCACGCTCCGTAGTGCTACTGAGAGGTCCGCGGTTTCCACCGATGACAACCGCTCCACCAAGCGTCAGGCTCTCCTCAAGGCGTTCGGGCCGTCCGGCTCCGTCCGTAATCGGCTCGAGGCCATGACTCCTAAGTAGTAGTCGGGTGCTCTAGGAGGTGGAAAGTGGTTCGCATCACGCCGGTCCAGGTGTCAGGGTTCGAGCGACGTGATGTCGTGGGGCTCGGCTCCGAGACCGTCGTGTTCCAGGAGAGCCAGCGCGTGCTCAGTGACTCCGCCTCTCTCGCGAGCGCGAGCGCCCGGTTGGATGGGGACGAACTAACCCACGCGATCCCAAGCGTGGCGGCCATCCTTGACGGTGAGTTCTACGCTCATGACCGAGCGACCGCGACGACCTGCCCACACGACAGCACCACCTTCTTTGTACGCCACGAGTTTCTCACCACGGGCGAGTCGCGCCTCATCGACTTTGGCAGGAGCCAGAAGGTCATCAACGGTCGAGTCGCCTTTCAGGCCGACACCCAGGCTGAGTTGGCCGTCGTCGTCGAACCCCTGACGGGTCGTCGAGTCGTGGCCTTCTTGAGGGCGAACCAAACGACGGGTTGTGCATGCGAAGTGTCCATGTTCGTGCCCTCCTCAAATCTTCGTGATCGACTACGAGCGACGCGATGAGTAATCGCGTCGCGGCGTATATGTCCGGGCACAACGACCAAGACCTTATGCGACGCGTCCAAGCAGACGACACGCTGGCCTTCGCGGAGTTATATGACCGCTACTCCCCCATTGCCCTGTCCCTGGCCCGGATGATTTGCGGCAGCACCGAGTGCGCCCAGGAGGCGGTGCAGGACGGCTTCCTCAACGCCTGGCGCGATCGAGCGCGGTATGACCAGGCTCGAGGCACCCCGAAGACATGGCTACTGGCGTTGATCCGCTACCGCAGCATCGACAACTACCGCCGGAACCGCGATAGCGACCGGTTGCGGACATCCGAGGATTATCTGCAAATGGTCCCTGGATCCCACCACGTTGAAGATGACGCGATACGGCACGATGAGGGGAACCGGTTACGAGCGTCGCTGGAGCAATTACCCGCGCGACAGCGTGAAGTGATCGTGCTTGCTTACTTCGGCGGCCTGACTCACACCGAAATCGGAAAACAGCTCGCCGTGCCGCTCGGGACAGTTAAAGGACGGATGAGACTCGGACTATCGAAGCTCGTCGCGGAGGTCAAATTGCCGTCGCCCGAACGACGCGATCTTTCAGGCGCGGCCCAGTAACCGCCCGCGAGCAAAGCGGATCTTGGGGGAGCCGTTGGGATGTCTCCTATGCGACGTTCCTGAGACCTGACTCCTCTCAGTCGAATGCCCGTGCGAGACGAAATTACATTTGAATGCGGCCGCAGAGCGCTCGAACCGTCCGGCACGTCCGCACGAAACCACGGGCGGCCCTCGGTCAGACACGAGCCGCGCGGTCTCCTCTTCGGAGGTGGCTGCCCCCGGCGTCATCGCCGGTCTGATCTGGAGAATGGGCCATCAGCCGACGGTTCGCTGTCCTCCCAGCCCGCGGCATCACAACGCGATAGTGGAATGCGCGAACCATTCGATCTCGTTGATCGCGTCTCATTGGATGGTCGCCGTAGGCGGAGGTGTCATCGTCGGTGCCGTGGCAGGGGCTGCTCTGGCGCTAGCTATCCGTCCGAGGGCGGCATAGATCCGCGACTCCTCGCGCTTCGATTCCGGCAAGGCTTGCCGATCGACGAACCCAGCGGCGAAGGGAGCGAGGATGGGACCAAACCGCCGAGTCGCGCGACAGAGCGAGGGGCATCCGTGCCCGCTGAGGAGTCGCGCGAGCCGGGGCCACTCGGGACAACTTCCGAGTCAGACGCGCGTGGAGAGCACAGCTTTGATCTCGCATTCGTGCTCGATGAGGTCTCCACGCGCGGGAGATCGGGTCGGCGTCCAGCCGTGGCGGGACCAGAAGGCACTCCAACTCCGGGACGTTTTGGGACGTTTTCGAGGGGCCAGAGTGTCGACTGTGGTGTCTACAGGCTCTCTAGAACAACCTGCAAACACGCGCGTTCGCCGCGGGTCAC
This sequence comes from uncultured Solirubrobacterales bacterium, assembly GCA_963757165.1. Taxonomy (GTDB): domain Bacteria; phylum Actinomycetota; class Thermoleophilia; order Solirubrobacterales; family Solirubrobacteraceae; genus Palsa-465. Next base: position 1,708,356 of record CAVWQO010000006.1, on the reverse strand, counting down.
TCTATGCCCTTCTCGGGACATATTGAGGACACGCTCTAATTTCGCGCCAAGTCAGGTCGGGCGGCTGGGCGGGAAATATGCCAATTTGCAGCCACGACGCGGCGAAGGAATCGAACCTTCCAAGCCGGGGGCTGCCCGGCCCTGCCAGTTTTGAAGACCGGATGGGCCACCAGGCCCGTGCCGCGCCGCGCGTGATCCTAATGGCCCAAGTCGGCCACTAGGCGCTCTGGGACGGTCCGAGACCGTGCTCCAGCACGCCCTTGACGCCGGCGTCCAGCGAATTCAGCCGAAACAGGGCAAGCGCCTCCGCAGACGCGAAACGACCCCCCGGTGCCGTGGCCGGACCGTGATGGGCGAGTACGCAGTGCAGCAGCGCTAGGCGGCGCTCCTCGTCCAGAGCGCCGGCGCGTTCTGAGATCAGCCGTTCGCCGATCACGAGGTGACCGAGCAGGCGGCCCTCCTCGGTCAGGCCGATCTCGGCGCCGTAGGTGAATTCACGCGTGCGCCCGAGGTCGTGGGTGAGCGCGGCGGTGAGCAGCAGATCCGAGTTCAGCCGTGGATGCAGCTGGCACAGATCATGGGCCAGTGTCGCCACCGCGACCGTGTGCTCGAGCAAGCCGCCGAGGTAGGCGTGGTGACCGGCCCGGGAGCATGGCGCGCGCCGCCACGCGGCCCGCAGAACCTCATCGCCTAGCAGTCCCGCCAGGAGCGCCTGATAGGCCCGGTCATAGACCTCGCTGGCCAGGTGCTCAAGGAAGCCGTCGAGCTCGTCGAGGTCGCGGTACGCGGAGGGGAGAAAGCGGGCCGGGTCGACCGCGTCAGCCTCGTTGTCGGCGCGCGAGATCTCTGAGACCTCGACGACCAGCTCGTCTCGGAAGCGCTCCACCGTGCCCGCCACTCTGACCAGGTCGCCCCGCTCGAAACCGCCCGCCAGCGCATCTGCGTCACGGAAGGCGCGGGCCGGAATGGAGCCGGTGCTGTCTCGCAGCTCGAGGGCCAGGTAGGCCGATCCGGTGCGTGTGCTGAGGCGATCCTTCCGGGTGCAGGCGAAGACGCCGCGCACCGCCTCGCCGGGCCGGAGAACGCTGATTGTCTGGGCGGGGCTCATGTGCCCATGATGTACGGTGAGCCGGATGCAGCCTTTGCAATGGGACTACCGTCCAGACGGTCTGCGTGCTCCCGCGCTGATCTGCGCTTTCAAGGGTTGGAACGATGCATCGGACGCCGCCTCAACGGCGATCGCCTTCGTCGGCAGTGCACTAGGGGCACAGCGATTCGCGACGATCGATCCGGAGGAGTTCTACGACTTCCAAGCCGCCAGGCCCAGGATCAAGCTGGTCGAGGGGCAGACGCGGGAGATCGTGTGGCCGGACGTGGAGCTGTTCGAGGCGAGGATCCCGCGCGCGCCGCGCGATCTGATTCTGCTCGCGGGGACCGAGCCCTCCTTCCGCTGGCGCACCTTCAGCAAGGTGATCGCCGAGGTTGCCGAGGCTATCGGCGTCCAGCTGGTCGTCACCCTCGGCGCCCTCTTGGCCGACGTTCCGCACACGCGTCCGGTCTCGGTGACTGGACTCGCCTCCGACCCGGCGCTCGTGTCCCGCCTCGGGCTGGCCTCGTCCTCATACGAGGGCCCAACCGGAATCGTCGGAATTCTTCATGCCGCCTGCCAGGAGGCTGGGCTGCCTTCGGCGAGTCTGTGGGCGGCCGTGCCGCACTACATCGCGGCCACGCCCAATCCCAAGGCTGCGCTGGCGCTGGTGCGAAAGCTTGAGGGGCTGGTCGGCGTCGCCGTCGACGCCACGGAGCTGGAAGCCGGCGCAGCCGACTACGAGCGCCAGGTCAACATCGCGGTTCAGAGCGATCCGGATGTCCAGGCGTTCGTCGAACGACTCGAGCAGGCGACGGGCGCAGAGGCGGGCGAAGAGTCGGGACCGCTTCCGTCCGGCGACACGATCGCCCGGGATCTGCAGCGCTTCCTGCGCCAGCGGGACGACGACGAGCCTGGGTCACCCGGATCCGGCCCGGCCTCTCGCCCCGGCCCGTTCTAAGCGCTCGGGCCGCCGCCCAGGCGCTCGTCGGCGGAGCCTTACCGAGCCTCAGCGCTCCGCGGCAGGGCAGACGAGCCGGTAATCACAGATCGAGCACGCGGCGTAAGACGGCGTCGGCTCGAACTCCTGGGAGAGGATCCCTTCCGCCACCTCCAGGGCGACGGCGCGGATCCACTCTGAGCGGTCCCCGTCGTCGGCGGGCACCGTGACCTTCTGATCGTCAAGCAGGTAGTAGTAGGCCTGGCGTGAGGCATCCAACTCCCACGCCGCTCGCGCGCCGACCGCGTACAGGGACAGCTGCACATCGTCAGCCAGCTGTGCAGCGGTTTTGGGACGCCCGGTCTTGTAGTCGATCAGCTCGTATTCGCCGCTGGGGAGGCGATCGACGCGGTCCACGCGCCCACGAAGCAGGTGCGGCCCGAGCTTGAATGTGAACTGGCGCTCGAACCACACCGGTTCGGAGTCCTCGGACTGAAAGCGCTCGTGATAGCGCGTCAGTGCCGCGGCCGCCTTGCCCCGCAGCTGGCGCTCCTCCTCGGTATCTCCAAATCCCCCCCTCCGCCAGCCGGCATCTAGTAAACCGAGCAGCGAAGGCAACGTCCCCGGTTCATCGTCCACCGCGTGGAAGCGCTCGAGTACCTGGTGCACGAGGATCCCGAAGCGCTGATGGATCGTCGGTTCCTGGGGGATTCGGAACACCCGCGCGAACTTGTACTTGAGCGGACAGGTGCGGTAGGTGTCGATGTCCGAGGCCGACATCACCACGCCCTCGCCCCGCTTGGGCAGGAACGGAGCCAGCGAGGGTTCGTCGCGGGCGGCGATCGCCACCGCTCGCCGACTCGCATCGCGCTCGGCGTCGAGCAGGTAGTCGTCCAGTGCGGAGGAGGTGAACACCTCGCGCTGGTCGGACGTGACGGCCTGCAATATCCGCGAGTTCACATCACGCAGCGCCTCGGCGACACCCTGGCCTTCGGGGCGGGCGATCAATGCCGCCACTTTCAGCAGCTCGAGGTAGCGCACGACGGCGTGTGTGACGTCGAGGTCGGTGTCAAAGCGCAACTCGCCGAGGCGGGAGCCGGCCCGCATCGTGCCCTGAAGCAGCTCGTCGCGCAGCAGCCGGTAGGTCGAGTGCAGAGTCTCGGCGGGGCCGAACAGTTCCTCCTCCTTGTCCTCCCATTCCGCTGCCAGCACACGGCGGACGTCCTCCACCAGCGGCGAGGGCACCGTTCCGCCACCGCGGTCGCTGGCCGCCGGGTAGCACAGCACCGCGCGCGCGCACGCGCGGCTCAGGGCCACGAACAACGCCTGACGCAGCATCAGCTGACGGTTCTCCTCTCCGTCCACCGGCAGTGTCTCTCGCAGCAGCGCATCGGGGATGTGCTCGCACGCCGGCGCGCTGAGCCCTGCGTGCAGGCCGAGCACATAGATGTGTTCGGCCTGGAGTCCGCCCGCCGCCTCCAGGGTCATTACCTGCACGGCGGAGGAGCCCGCCGGCTCGGGCTCCTCCTGCTCCCGCAGCCCGTAGTCGGCGACGGCAGCGATCGACCGCGCGAATTCCCGCGGAGTCGCCTGCGGCTTGCGCAAGACGTGCGCCGCAGCCAGCTCGCCGAAGTGGGCCAGCGCGCGCAGACGCTCGACGACGTCCGATTGGGCGGCGAACAGCTGCTGGCGGCGCAGCGCCAGCCGGTCTATCAGCCGGTGCACGTACAGGTCCGGCCGAGCAGTGTCGATCGCCGCGACGCTCGAGCGGTATAGCTTCAAGAACACGCGGATGCGCTCCCGCGCCTCGGGCGGCACCTGCGGCGACTCGGTCGCGGCAGCCAGCGCCGCGACCATGTCCAGCTTCCGGCGTCGAGCGATCTGGGTGCAGCGCGCGATATCGACCGACCGCAGCTCAATCGGTGGCCGAGCCAGCGCCCGCACGACCGCGGCCGCATCGGATGGATCGGCCAGCAAGCGCAGCCAGGCCAGCAGGTCACGGATCTCCGCGCGCTGAAAGAAGGCCGCTTCACCGACCAGCCGCAGCGGCACGGCCCGCTCCTCGAGCGCGACGGCGACCGCCTGGCCCTCCCGGGACATGGCCGGGACCATGACGACGATCTCGCCCGGCTGCGCGCCCTCGCGGGAGATCAACCGCTCGATGTCGGCGGCGACGGCCTGGGCCTGAGCGCGGTCGTTGGCGCAGCGCCAGAACAGAACCTCCCCCCCGGGTCCTGCCGACTGCGCATCGAGCGCCAAGATAGCCCGGGCGGCGACATGCAGTCGCTCGGGAGACCGAAGGGAGCGCTCAAGCCGGATTACCTGCGTCCCCGTACGGATGAAGCTCTGCATGCGGACCGCTCCGGCACCCCGGAAGCGCCGCAGCGCCTGGCTGGGATCGCCGGCGACGGTCAGGCGGTCTCCGGCCAGCGCGCTGATCAAGCTAAAGGGGGCCAGATCAAGCTCCTGCGCGTCATCGACCAGTACGTGCTCGAACCGGGCCCCGGCGCCGGGTTGGTTGCGCAGCAGCCGCAGGGCATCTCGCACCAGGTCGCCGTTGTCTCTCGCCTCGGCGTCGGCCAGCATTCGCTCGTGCGCTGCGTAGATGGCTGCGAACTCCCGTTCCAGCGCGGAGCTTGCGGCGTCCTCGCCGGACTCCGGGAGGCCGGCGGCCCAGGCCGCATAGTCCTCCGCTGAGATCAGCTCGGCCTTGAGCCGGTCGATCCGGCGGACGAAGCCACCAAGCAGCGCGTTGGCGCTTCCGCCGAAGTCGTGGTGCTGGAGCGGCAGCTCGTCGATCCGCTCGGCCAGCATGGCCAAGCGATCACCGGCACTCAGCGTCGTGGTCAGCAGGTCGGCGCCGGCGGCGCCGGTGAGGATCAGGCTGGCCAGCGCCACCGGGGTGACGGCGTGCAGCTCTTCGTAGCCCCGCTGCAACCGGCCCTCCAAACGGGCCCGTAGAGCGTCGGTGCGGGCGGTGAACGGAGTCAGAACGATCAACCGCTCGGGTGCCGAGCCCTGCTCGACCAGCCAGCAGAAGCGGTCCTCGATCAACGAGGTCTTACCGCTCCCCGCGACCCCCTGAACGACGAGCGGACCGCCCCGGTAGGTGACGGCTTCGCGATATGCGGGAAGGACACCGTCAGAAGTGAGCGCCACGTCTGACAGCATAGGTCGCAGATGACCTCCACTCGTTCGGCTCTTGACGCTGATTGGCTCGGTGCTTGCCGGCAGGCGGTACAAGGACTCACCAAGATGTTGGCGGACTCACCCAGCACCGAGGAGCGCGAGCGGGAAACCGGATCACGAGGCAGTGGCGGCGACCGCACGCTGATCATCGACGAGTCCGCGGAATCGCTCGTGTTCGCCGAGCTCGACGGTCTCAGCGCCCAAGGCCATCAGTTCGTCGCGCTCTCCGAGGAGCGGGGCGAGATCGACTACGGCGACAGCAGCGTGCGCGTGATCATCGACCCGATCGACGGCTCGCTCAACGCCAAGCGCGGCCTCCCGCATCACGCCCTGTCGATCGCCGTGGCCGCGGGGGACACAATGGCAGATGTCGTGTTCGGCTTCGTCTACGACTTCGGACCCGCCGAGGAGTGGTGGGCCCGCGCGGGCGAGGGGGCGTGGCTGGACGGCCGACGGCTCGACCCGAGCCTTCAGGAGCGGCGTGGACGTGACGGGCGCTTGGAGGTTTTGGGGATCGAGTCGGCCGACCCACGCTGGGTCAAGAACTCGATCGATGCGCTCGAAGGCTGCGCCTACCGGTTGCGGGCGCTCGGCACGATCGCCTCCTCGCTGTGTCAGGTCGCCGCAGCTCGGTTCGACGGCATGGTGTCGCTGCGCGACAGCCGCGGCGTCGACGCTGCCGCGGGCCAGCTGATCGTCCGCGAGGCCGGCGGTCTGGTCAGCTTCCCGCGTTGCGCGGACCCGCTCGGCGCGCCGCTTGACGCTACCCCGAGCTCGCCGGTGATCGCCGCCCGCTCGGCCGAGACCCTGCACGAGCTCGAACAGGTGCCGGCGTGATCGACTGGATCCTGGCCGAGCGCATCGCCTCCTACGTGGCCGGCACCGGCGAGGCGCGGCTTCCGGATATCGACCTCGGACCCCTGGCCAAAGAGTCAGAGCGCCGGGTAACCGAGTACACGGGCCTGCATCCCGCCCGTCCCCTACCCGAGCCGGAGGGGATCAGCCGCAAGGAATGGATCGCCAGCAATATCAGCTCGATGCGGGTGTTGCTGGACCCCGTCCTGGAGCGCGCCGGCAGCGGACTGGGGCCGTTGCGCCCGGCGATGCAGATCGGCGTCGGGTTCGTGCTCAGCGCCGAGGTCGGCGTCGTCCTGGGCTACCTCGGTCAGCGTGTGCTCGGCCAGTACGAGCTGGTCCTGCTCGACGAAGCGGTCGAGGACCGCCCCCCGCGTCTGCTGTTCGTGCTGCCGAATCTGGGCCAGGCCGTCCAAGCGTTCAAGGCCGAAGAGACGGAGTTCATGACCTGGGTGGCGCTGCACGAGGTCACCCACGCGGTCCAGTTCGCCGGCGTGCCGTGGCTGCACCGCCACATGGCTGGGCTGGTCAAGGAGCTGCTCAAGCAGGCGGAACTTCGGATCGACGCGCCGCGCAAGCTGCGGCTCCCGAGCACCGAGGAGATCCGCAGGATCGGCCGAGCGTTGCGGCGTGGGGACCTGATCTCGATTGTCACGAGCAAGGCTGAGCGTGAGACGCTCGATCGCGTGCAGGCCGTGATGGCGGTGATCGAGGGCCACGCCGAGCACGTGATGGATGCCGTCGCCCCGGATCTGCTGCCCTCGTTGCCCCAGCTGCGCGAGGCGCTCGATGAACGCCGGCGCTCGCAGACGGGCCTGTCGCGGCTGCTGGCCCGGCTGCTCGGACTCGAGATGAAGATGAAGCAGTACGAGCGGGGGAAGATCTTCTGCGACGCGATCGTGCACCAGGCGGGACCGGAGGTGCTGCGGTTCGTGTTCTCCAGCCCGGAGGTCCTGCCGACCCTGGCCGAGATCGATGACCCGGCAGCCTGGCTGGCTCGCACGGGCTACAACGGGGAGCTTGGGATCGCTCAGCGCTCGAGCGCGTAGAGACGCCACTGCTCCGGCAGTCCCCGGAGGGCGTGCAGGCCACGGTCGGCGAACTGCAGCCCGGACCCGACGACCAGGTCCTTGACCGTGCTCGAAGCCAGGATCTCGCCGGGCTGTGCAGAGGACATCACGCGCGCGCCGATGTGCACGGCGATCCCCGCCACGTCGTTGCCGACGAGCTCGCACTCACCCGTATGCAGACCGGCGCGGAGCTCGAGGCCCAGACTTTGCACGGAGGCACGGATCGCATCCGCACAGCGGACGGCCCGCGCGGGCCCGTCGAAGGTGGCCAGGAACCCGTCTCCGATCGTCTTGACCTCGGTTCCGCGCCAGCGGCTGAGCTCAAGGCGAACCATCTCGTGGTGGTCGCCGAGCAGTTCTCGCCAACGTTGGTCGCCCATCCGTGCCGCGGCCTCGGTCGAGCCGACGATGTCGGTGAACATCACCGTCGCCAGCACCCGGTCCACGTCAGGCTCAGCACGACGGCCGGTGAGAAACTCCTCGATGTCGTCGAGGGCCGGCATCTCGTTCCACGCGTACGCGTCCTCGCCCTCATACTCCAGAAAGCGCGCGCCGGGGATCAGCGATGCCACCTCCCGTCCCAGCTCTACCGGCACCAGCCGGTCACCGGTGACGTGGGTGACCAGAGTCGGCACGGTGATCGAGGGCAGGACGGCGCGCAGGTCGGTCTCGGAGATCATCTCCATCAGCTGGCGGGCCATCCCGGGGCTGACCGCCGAGCGCTGCATCCGCCCCCACCACTCCTCGAAGGGGTGGTTGCCGACCTTGCTTGGCGCGAACAGCGTGAGCAGAGTGCCGTCGCCCCAGTTGCTCTCGATCGCGTCGAGGAATTGGGCGCGCACCGCCGGCGTCATCGTCAGGCCACCCTTGGGTCCTACGCCTGAGAGCACCAACGCGCTGACCCGGTCGGGGTAGGTCGCGGCGTAGAGCGCGCACAAGCCCAGGTCGCTGGCCCCGAACAGCGCGGCGCGTTTGGTGCCGGCGGCGTCGAGCACGGCTGAGAGGTCGTCCATCTGCTGCTCGAGTGTCGGCGGGCGGGAGACCGGGTCCGAGAGCCCGGTCCCGCGCCGGTCGTGCAGCACCAGACGTGAGAACGCGGCCAGCCGCTCGAAGCAATGGGCCGTCGCCGGTTCCTCCCACATCAACTCCAGGTGCGAGGCCGGCCCGTTGACCACGACCAGGTCGATCGGCCCCTCCCCCAGCACCTGGTAGGCGATGCTCGCATCGCCGCTACGGGCGTACCGGGTTCGGACTTTGCTCACCACGCGCTCGGCCTAAATGTAACCCAGGAGCGGATCTGGTTTACAAACACATGTTCGATCATAATCGAGCTCATAAATCGATCTTGGAAGCACACCCTTAGCGACGGGAGCGAAAGCGAACCACTATGGCTACCAGCAGCAGCAACCCCAGCGGGCGCAAGCCCGCCAGCAGCACCCGCAAGTCCACCGCGACTCGCAAGCCGAGCACTTCGGCACGCAGGACGGCCACCTCGGCCCGCAAGACGGCCGGATCGGCCCGCACCACCGCCAAAGAGGCCCGCACGACCGCTCGGAGCACGGCCCGCCGCACAGCCGCCACGGCCGCGCGCAAGACCGGTGCATCGACGACCACCTCGACCGGACCCAAGTCGACGGTCGAGCTGGCTCAGGAGATCGCCGAGCGCGCTGTCCTGGTTCCGGTCGGCGCGACCCTTCTGGCCCAGGAGAACCTGGCCACCACGGTCAAGGGCCTGAGCACTAAGTACAGCAGCCGAGCCAGCCTCGAGCGTGAGATCAAGCGATACGAGCGCCGCGGCGCGACCGCCCGCAACCGCTTCGAGCGTCAGGTCCGCAAGACGCGGACTCGGTTCGAGCGCGAGCTGCGTCAGCGTCGCACCCGGGTCGAGCGCTCGGTCAAGCAGAACCGCCGCCGCTTCGAGCGCGAAGTGCGCTCGGTCCGCAAGGACTTCGAGCGGCAGTCCGGCCAGCTGACCTCGCGGGTCGAGAAGCTCGTCGCCGACGCCCAGGGCCGCATCACCAGCGCGCTCTAGGCCACCCGACTTACCCCGCTCCGGCGCCCGGGAGAGCGCCGAACAGCGGGAGAGGTTCGCCGGCCTCATACCTCGCCGGCGAATGCAGCACCCTCTCCTCCCTCAACCGCCGGGGCGTCACGCAAGTGGCGCCCCGTCGGTCTGTAAACGCCCCGTCGGTCTTCAATCGCCGCCCGTCCCGGGGCATGGTCGAAAAACGCAACCCACGGTCACGTTTCTCGACCAGGCCTGATCGACCGGTCACGTTAGGTTGATCGTGCCCCCATGAGCGACGGTTCCGCCGGGAGCCGCCAGCCGTCTGCCACAATCGGACCATGCCCACAAAAGACCAGATCATCGACTCCCTGCGCGCCGTCATCGACCCCGAGCTCCGACGGGACATCGTCGAGCTCGAGATGGTGCGATCGGTCGATATTCACGAAAACGGCGTCGTGGACGTGATGGTCTCCCTGACCACCCCCGGCTGCCCGATCCGCAGTCACTTCCAGGACGGCGTCGCATCGGCCGTCCGCAAGCTCGATGGCGTCAGCGCCGTCAACGTCAGCTTCGACGTGCTCTCGGACAACGAGAAGCAGGCGCTCGGCAAGAAGCTCGGCCGGGGCACGCTGCCCGACGGCGCGCTGGCCCAGGTCAAGAACATCATCTGCATCGGATCGGGCAAGGGCGGCGTGGGCAAGTCCAGCGTGACCGCCAACCTGGCCGCGGCCCTAGCCGCCGACGGACGCAAAGTGGGCGTCCTGGACGCAGACGTCTGGGGCTATTCCCAGCCGCGGATGCTCGGTCTGGGCGGAGAGCGCCCCCGGGTAAACGCCGAGCGCAAGCTGGTCCCGCTGGTCGCCCACGAGGGCATCTCGGTGATGTCGATCGGCTTCTTCGTCGAGCAGGACGCCGCGGTCGTATGGCGCGGCCCGATGCTCCACAAGGCGCTGCAGCAGTTCCTTGAGGACGTCGACTGGGGCGAGCTCGACTATCTGCTCATCGACCTCCCCCCGGGCACTGGCGACGTCTCGATGACGCTGGCCCAGCTGCTCCCCCAGGCGAAGTTCCTGATCGTCACCACTCCGCAGCCGGTGGCTCAGAAGGTCGCGCGGCGCTCGGCCGAGATGGCGGCCAAGGTGAAGCTCGAGGTGGTGGGCGTGATCGAGAACATGTCCGGCTTCGTCACTCCCGACGGCGAGCGCTACCAGATCTTCGGCGAGGGCGGCGGGCAGCTGCTGGCGCAGGAGCTCGAGGTGCCGCTGCTGGCCAAGATCCCTCTGACCATGCCGCTGCGCGAGCAGTCCGATTCCGGCACGCCGCTGGTGTTCTCCGATCCGGACGATCCCGCCGCCCAGGCGCTCCACCAGGCCGCGCGTGGGCTGATCGCGATGTCGCCGATCGAGCTGCCGGTGATGCAGGAACCGGAACCGGCCGCCGCGCCCAAGCCGGTCGGCATGTCGCTGCCAATGGCCTAAACGGAGGTTCGGTCGGCGCATGCGCCGACCGGTGTGGGCCGCATGCGGCCCACACGACGGGGGCGCATGCGCCCCCGTCCCCAGCCGGATCTAGCGCTTGGCGTAGTAATCCGCGTTCATCTGCGTGTACTTGGCCCACTCCTCCGGGAGCTGGTCCTCGGCGAAGCAGGCGTCCACGGGGCAGGCCTCAACGCACGCGTCACAATCGATGCACTCTTCCGGATCGATGTAGAGCATCTCGACGGCGTCGTAGTCGGGCTCGTCCGGGGTGGGATGGATGCAGTCGACGGGGCAGACCTCTACGCACGAGTTGTCCTTCGTGCCGATGCAGGGCTCTGCGATCACGTAGGCCATAAGTCTTTGAATCTCTCTGTCTCGATTGCGGGACGGGGAGGCCCACATTCTACGGACGGCCGAATCGGTTCGCTGCGTGCTCGGCCCGCTAGCCTCCGCCGCGTGCTGCTCCTGACCGGCGCCACGGGAACGATCGGCCTGCCGCTGCTGCGCCGTCTGACCGCCGCCGGTACCCCCGTCCGTTGCCTGGTCCGCGACCCGCGCCGACTGGGCTCCGAGCGCGTGCGGGTGCAGATTGCCCTCGGTGACCTCTCGGACCACCTGTCCTTCCGCCACGCGCTGCGCGGGGTCGACACCGTCATCCACCTGGCCTCGGTGATCCGTGACCAGCCCGGCGGTTCGATCGAGGAACTGGCCGGCGTGGCTACTTGGCGGCTCGTGCTGGCCGCCGAGCGGGCCGGGGTCGAGCGCTTCGTCTTCTTCTCCGCCCTGGGTGCTTCGACGCGCAGCCGGGCACGGCTGCTGCGGGCCAAGGCGGTGGCCGAGCGGGCTGTGATGGAGTCCTCGCTGGCCCACACGGTGTTTGCGCCATCGATCGTCTACTCGCCGAGCGACACCTACATGCGGCTCCTGCAGCGGCTTTCGCTGCTGCCCGTGATGGCCATTCCCGGGGCGGGACACGCCAGCTTCCAGCCGATCTGGGCCGAGGATGTGGCCGACTGCGTCCTCGCCGCGTTGCCGGATGGGGCCCACGCGCGGGCGTCGGTCGGCGCCCGCTACGAGCTCGCCGGACCCGACACGCTCACCCACCGAGACATCGTCCAGACCGCCCTGCGGTCCTTCCGGCGCAGCCGCCCGATCGTCGGGATCCCCACGCCGGTCGTCCGCCGGGGCCTGAACCTCGTCGAGCTGCTCGGAGGCCCGACCGCGTTCGCCACCTGGGACGAGGCGGAGCTGATGGAGATATCAATGACCTCACCCCAGGGCACGACCGACGCCGAGCGCCTCGGTGTGACTCCCCGGTCGATGCGGGCCGTTCTCGGCGTCGGCTGAGCACGCCTGCGCAGTTCCGTCCGCATAGCGGACGTTTCTATGCGCCGGCGAGCTTTGCCACCCGCCCCGACCAGGGCAGCGCCTGCTCCAGCTGCGCGGCGAGCGCCAGCAGCGCCGGTTCGCCGACCGGGCGCCCGATCAGCTGGATCGCCGTCGGCAGACCGTCCTCGCCCTGGTAGAGCGGGAGCGAGATGGCCGGCAGCCCGGTCACGTTGACGATCGCCGTATAGGGGGTGAAATGACCCGAGCGGCGGTAGTGGCCCCACGGGTCAGGCCCCAGCCCGTGGACAGCGCCGATCGGCAGCGGGCGCTGGGCCAGCGCCGGGGTCAGGACGACGTCGTACTTGCCAAATCCGCCGACGAGCGCTCGCGCAACGCTTTCCAGGCGCCACTGCGAGCCTAGATACGCGAGGGTGTCCTGCGTGCGGGCTCGCTCGTAGAGCTCCCACGTCAGCGGCTCCACGTCGGCCTCGGTCGGCTCGCGCCCGGCGATCCGCCCCCCGATCACGGTGCTCATCGAAACCGCCGGCCCGAACGCGCGCGTGAAGTCGGGCAGGAGGTCGCCCTGCGGCCAGGGTGAGTCGATCTCTTCCACCGAGTGCCCGAGCGAGGCCAGCAGCTCCGCCGCGTCCCGCGCCCCGCGCTCGCATTCGGGATCCAGCGAGGCGCCCTCCAGTGGCGCCGCCAACGTGAACGCGATCCTCAACGGACCCAGGCCGTCCACCAGATCCGCGGCCACGACCGCGCCGAACCCCTCGACCGGCAGGGGTGCCCAGGTAGCGTCGCCGAGCTCGTACCCGGCCATCACGTCGAGCACGTGGGCGGTGTCGGCGACCGTGCGCGTCAACACCCCGTCCACGGTCAGGAAGCTCTGCCCGCTGTCGGGCCCGGCCGAGACGCGTCCGCGGACTGGCTTGAGCCCGACCAGGCCACAGCACGAGGCCGGGATCCGGGTGGACCCACCGCCGTCGTTCCCGTGGGCGATCGGCACCATGCCGGCCGCGACGGCGGCCGCCGACCCGCCGCTGGAGCCTCCCGGCGTGCGGGCGAGATCCCACGGGTTGCGAGTCGGGCCAAAGCGGCGCGACTCGGTCGTCGGGAGGATGCCCATCTCCGGGAGCGTCGTCTTGCCGACGATCACGAACCCCGCCTCCCGCAGCCGGCGCACACAGAACGCGTCGTGGCGCGGGGTCAGATCACCGAACAGGTCGCTGCCCATGGTCAACGGCAGGCCGGTGACGGGACGGTTGTCCTTGATCGCGATCGGGACCCCGGCGAAGGGTCGATCGTCTCCGGGATCGATCGCCTGCGCGGCGGCCAGCGCCCCTTCATGATCGACGAAGGTGAAGGCGTTGACCGTGGGCTGGCGCTCGTCGATCCGGCGCAGGGACTCCGACACCAGCTCGCTCGCGCTGAGCTCCCCGGAACGAACCAGCGTGGCCAGCTCCAGCGCTGGGCGGGTCATCAGGTCGGACACCGCCGGACAGCCTAACGGTCGACAAGAGCTAGCCTTGCTCGCATCAGACTTCGAAACCGCCGCCCCAGGAGCACGATCAGATGAGCGCCACCGCAGAAGTACAGTCAGGCCTTGAGGGCGTAGTTGCCTTCGCCACCGAGATCGCGGAGCCCGACCGCGAGGGCGGCGCCCTGCGCTACCGAGGGGTGGATATCGAGGAACTGGTGGGCAATGTCCCGTTCGAGCAGGTCTGGGGTCTGCTCGTGGACGGCCAGTTGCACCCCGGCATGCCCCCGGCGGAGCCCCACCCGCTGTACGTGCACTCGGGCGATCCGCGTGTCGACGTCCAGTCAGCCCTGGCGATGTTGGCCCCCCAGTGGGGGTTCCGCCAGCTGATCGACATCTCCGACGAGGAGGCGCGGGACAACCTCGCGCGGGCGTCGGTGATGGCGCTGTCGTTCGTCGCCCAGTCCGCGCGCGGAGGCGGGAAGCCGCCGGTCCCCCAGCGTGAGGTCGACAACGGCCGCTCGATCCCTGAGCGCTTCCTCATCCGCTGGCGCGGCGAGGCCGATCCCAAGCACGTCCAGGCGATCGACGCCTACTGGATCTCGGCCGCGGAGCACGGGATGAACGCGTCGACCTTCACCGCCCGCGTGATCGCCTCAACCGGGGCCGACGTCGCCGCGGCGCTGAGCGGGGCGGTCGGCGCGCTGTCCGGACCGCTGCACGGCGGCGCGCCCTCACGCGTGCTGAAGATGCTCGACGAGGTTGAGGAGATGGGGGATGCCGATCGCTACGTGAAGGATCTGCTGGATCGAGGCGAGCGGCTGATGGGCTTCGGCCACCGCGTGTACCGCGCCGAGGACCCGCGCGCCCGAGTGCTCCGCCGCACCTCGCACGAGATCGGAGCCCGTCGCGTCGAGGTCGCCGAAGCACTCGAGAAGGCCGCACTGGCGGAGCTGCAAGCCCGCCGGCCCGACCGGGTGCTGGCCACCAACGTCGAGTTCTGGTCGGCGGTGGTGCTTGATTTCGCCGAGGTGCCGCCGGAGCTCTTCACCCCGATGTTCACCTCCGCTCGAACCGCGGGCTGGTCGGCCCACATCCTGGAGCAGAAGCGCGAAGGCAGGCTGATCCGCCCGACGGCGAAATACGTCGGGCCGGGCCCGCGTCCACTATCCGAGCTTCAGGACTGACCGAGGCGCGGGGGGCGGCGGCGCCGGCCACGGGGCTACCTCGCTCGCGGCATGGCCCCCGAACGACAGCTTGACCCGAACGCGCTGGGCGACCACATCGACCGGCTGTTCCGGGCCGCCTGGTCGCTCTGCGGCTCACGTGAGGAGGCCGAGGACCTCGTCCAGGAGACCTTCGCGCGCGTGCTCCGCAAGCCGCGGTTGCTGCGCTCCGAGGACGACCTGGGTTATCTGCTGCGCGTGCTGCGCAACACGTTCTTCAGCCAGATCAGGACCCAGGCACGACGCCCGCAAACGACCGCGCTGCCCGACGACCTGGACATCGTCGAGGATCGCTCGGCGGTGCGCCCCGAGGCGCGGATGGAGTCCGCAGAGCTGTTCGCAGCGATCTCGGCCCTGCCGGACGACTTCCGGGATGCGCTGATCGCGATCGACGTCGTCGGCCTCTCCTACCGGGAGGCTGCGCAGGCGCTGAGGGTGCGCGAGGCGACGATCACCACGCGACTGCACCGCGCTCGCCAGCGGGTAGCGGCAGCGCTGGTGGCGCTCGATCAGGCCTAGGCACGGAGCGTTGCGCCGGCCCTAGGCGACTAGGCACTGCGGGCGTTGCTCTTCCAGGCGGCGAGGTGCTGAAGCACAACTGCTGGAACCCCGGGGCCGGAGAGCACACAGGTGTGGCCGGCGCGGCGCCAGGTCACGACGAGGCGGCCGTGGAGCCGCAGGGTATGCAGCTGGGTGCCGTTGAGCGTCCTCACCTCGGCGGCCGGCGTGGCCAGTGCCGGTGCGCCGACGATCGTGTAGGCGACGCGCTTGCCACGCCAGGTGTAATAGACGGTCACCGCGAGCCGGCCGGCGATCCGGTCGCGGCGCTGCCCGACGGCGCGCCAATGTAGCGAGCTCCCCCAGTTGGGGAAGTAGAGGTTCTCGACGCCTGTGTCGAGCTTCTGCGGCTCGTTGGAATCGGTGACGGGCGCTGCGGCAGCCGGCCCCAGCCCGGCTAGCGCAGCCGCCTGGCTGACCGACGGGGAGCCGGGTGTGCCGGCGGGGAGGATCAGCACCAGCGCCAGCACGACCGCGGCCAGCGCGCCGGCCAGCGATCCGATGTAGACGGTGCGGCGTCGCGCGCGGACCGAGGCGCGTGGACGCTGCGCCTCGATCCTCGCGCGCAGCGACGCTGGGGCACGAGTCTGCGCACGCGTCTCGTGCAGCAGCTCCACCACACGCTGCTCGCGCTCGAGCAGGGCGTTCAGCTCGGGCGAAGCCGCGATCCGCGCGCGGACGTCAGCCTGTCGGGCCGGGTCAAGGCTGCCGTCGGCGAGAGCGGATAGCTCCGCCAGCTCGCGCTCGTGGTGATCGCCGCGTGAGGTCATCGCTGTGGAGGTTAACGACGCCGAAAACCCGCCAAATCTTCCCGCTGGCGGCGGATCAGGCCTCAGCTGCGGCGATACGGCCCCTGGGCATACTCGGCGAGCATCCTGCTGGCGGAGAAGCGTGGGGCCAGCGTCCGCAGGGATGCCCGAATCAGCGCCAGCCAGCGGGGAGGCAGACCATGTTCGTCGCGCTCGTAGAAGGCGGGCAGAACCTCGCCCTCGATCGCACGGTGAAGCTCCTCCGCGTTGCGCCCGTCCTGCGCGCCATGGTCGAGATCCACCTCTCCAGGCAGGCCCCAGCCGTTGTGTCCGTCGAAACCCTCGGCCCACCAGCCGTCGAGCACGCTGAGCTGCAGGCCACCGTTGATGACCGACTTCATCCCACTGGTCCCGCTGGCCTCCAGCGGCGGGCGGGGAACGTTCAGCCAGACATCGCAGCCTCGCACGAGCCAGGCGGCCGAGTCCAGGTCGTAGTCGTCCAGGAAGGCGACACGCTCACCGATGATCTGCGCGTACTTCATTCCGAACAGCCGCTGCAGCGAGCGCTTGGCCTCCTCGTCACGCGGGTGGGCCTTGCCCGCCAGCACGACCTGGACCCGGCGCTCGCCGCCGAGCAGCGAGAGCGTCCACTCCGGGTCCCGGGTGAGCAGGTCTAGCCGCTTGTAGGTCGCCACCCTGCGTGCGAAGCCGATCGTCAGGACCTCTGGATCAAACGCCTGGGCGGCCGCCTGCACATACTCCCGCACGTCGCCCCGAGCGAGCCGGTCGGCGGTGCTGCGCTCGCGCACGAACCCGATCAGCTCAGCCCGCTGCCGTCCTCGCGCCTCCCACAGCTCGGAGTCCGGGATCGCCTCGACCCCCGTCCATGTCTCGGGGTTGCCCGCCCGGCGCGTCCAGTCGTCGCCCAGATGGTTGTCCAGCAGCTCGCGGATCGACTTGCCAATCCAGGTCGGAATGTGTACGCCGTTGGTCACGTGACCGATGGGGACCTCCTCCGGGGGGCGGCCAGGCCACAGCCCGCTCCACATCTCACGCGCCACCGCCCCATGGCGGCGGCTGACGCCGTTGGCCGCCCGGCTCAGTCGCAGCGCTGCCTGCGTCACCCCGAACGGCTCATCCCCGCCCTCACCGGAGCGTCCCAGAGCGATCACGTCCTCCAAGCTGATGCCGAGCTCGTGCGTCAGCCGGACGATCGCCCGCCTCACCTGCTCGGCGGGATAGGAGTCGTTACCGGCCGGGACCGGGGTGTGGGTGGTGAACACGGTCCGCTCACGCGCCCCAGCGAGTGCGGAGTCCAGCGGCTCCCCGCCGCGCAGCGCTGGGCCGGCCAGCTCCAGTGGCGCGAGCGCTGCGTGGCCTTCGTTGAGATGCACGACGCCAGGCTCGATGCCCATCTTGCGCAGAGCCCGCACCGCACCCACGCCGAGCAGCACATACTGCGCCAGCCGCGTATCCGGGTCGGCGACGTAGAGGCGGGCGGTGATCCAGCGCTCGAGCGGACCGTTCTCGGGACAGTCGGTGTCGAGCAGAAACAACGGCACGCGTCCGACGTCCACGCGCCAGATCCGCGCGGTCACGTTTGTCTCGTAGATCGGCACTTCGATGGTCAGAGGCCGGCCGTCGTGATCGCTCACGAGCGCCGCCGGCACGCGCTCGGGGTCGGTGTCGATCCAGTACTCGTGCTGCCAGCCGCTGGCGTCGATCCGCTGGCGAAAGTAGCCCTGGCGATACATCAGGCCGACCGCGACCATCGGGAGCGCCCGGTCGGAAGCCTCTTTGACCAGATCACCGGCCAGGGCGCCGAGGCCACCCGAATAGATCGGCAGCGACACGTGAATGCCGTACTCGGCGCAGAGGAAGGCGACCGGCTCGGGCTCCAGTGGCTCTTGCAACTCGTCCTTGACCAGCGAGAGCAGGGCCGCAGCGTGATTGAGGAGCGCGCCGTCGGCGGCCGCCGCGGCCAGGGCACGCGCCGAGGCCTCCTGCAACAGCCGGACCGGGTTCTGGCCGCAGGCTTCAAAGCGCTCGGCGTCGATCGCCCGGAACAGCTCCGGGCCGCCCGGTGTCCACGACCACCGGTAGTTGTAGGCGAGCGCGGCCAGCGGCGCGAGCGGCGCCGGAATGCGGTCGGCCAGCTCGGCTGCCGCAGCCGCGATGTCCCGGGCGCCGTCATCGGGGATGACTTGGTCGAGGTCCACGCCGCCAATTATCGAAGAGGCGCTACGCTCGCGCCCTCTGACCAGCACCGAAGGCTCCCGGCAACCCGTATGTCGCCTCGGCGTGCTCGCCTTCGGCGACTCGATCACCAATGGCGGTGGCGAGCTCCAATGGGGCGTGGCGCTGCAATCGTGGGCCCTGTGGGTGGCCCGTGGACTGGGAGTGCCCTTCACCAGCTACGCGCAGGATGGGGCCCGCGCGGCCGACGTCGCCGATCGTCAGCTGCCCGCCTTCGCTGCGCGCAGCCGAGATCCGGAGGGCCGCTATGACCTCGGCTGCCTGTACATCGGGGTCAACGACGTGCGCGCCACCGACTGGGACCCGGGCCGCTTCGAAGTCAGCTTCCGCGCCGCGCTGCGGGAGCTGACGGCGCGCTGCGAGAGGGTGATCACTCCGACCGCGCCGCTTGATCTCGGTCGGCCGCGGGCCGGGAGCGTCAAAGTTCAGCAGCTGGGGACGATCGTGGAGCGTGCGGCCGGCGAGATGGGTGCGCTGGTGCTCGACCTGCGCGATTTCGGCGCGCGCAACCACGTGATGACCGACCACGTCCACCCGACGGCGTTCGGCCAGATCGCGATCGCCGAACGGGCCCTCGATGCGCTGGCGCGGGATGGAGTGCCGGTGCGGGCCAGGCCCCACACGCTGATCGACTACGAGCAAACCCGCTGGCAGCGGCTGCGCGGTGATGCCACCTACACCTACCGGCACGCCAAGGTTTCCGCGCGCGCTGCAGTCCTCAGGCTGGCAGCCGCCCGTGCGCCTCGGTCGCCTGACGCAGCCGGCGGGCCAGCTGTGGGGTGAGCTCGCCGGGGCGCAGCTGCCAGCCCCAGTTGCCCGTCGGCCGGGCCGGGTCATTCATCCGGGCTTCACTGCCCAGGCCGAGCAGGTCCTGGACCTGCATCACAGCGACGCGCGCCGGTGAGGCCAAGGCCAGGCCGACCAACCCCCACCACGGTTCACGCTCGGCCGTCCCGTGCTTGGACAGCTGTTCGTCGACGACTCGGCGGACGGAGGCGTCGAGGCCCTCGTACCACCCCCGCGCGGTGTCGTGGTCATGCGTGCCGGTGTAGACGAAACGGTTCTCCGCGTGATTCTCGAAGCGGTGTGGGCTGCTCGGATCGTCGGGGCCGAAGCCGAACTGGAGAACCAGCATGCCCGGTATCCCGAGCTCGTCACGCAGTCGGTGCACCGGCGGCGTGATGACGCCGAGGTCCTCGGCCACGAACGGCAACCCGAACTCCCGCTGGAGGCGGTGAAACAACGCTCGGCCGGGGCCGCGCTTCCAGCGGCCTTCGATGGCCGTTCTGGCACCCTCCGGGACCGCCCAGTAGGCCACGAAGCCCCGGAAGTGGTCAATCCGCGCCAGGTCGAACAGCTCCAGTGTGCGCCGGATGCGCTCGACCCACCAGCGGTACTCGCGCCGGCGCAGCGCCGGCCAGTCATACAGCGGGTTGCCCCACAGCTGCCCTGACTCGGTGAATGTGTCCGGCGGCGCTCCCGCCACGACGCGGTCCTGAAAGAGCTCGGGATGCGCACGATGGTCAGCGCTGCCCGGAGCGACGTAGATCGCGATATCACCGAGCAGGCGGATCTTCCGCTCCGCGCAGTACTCACGCAGGCGGCTCCATTCCGCGTCGAAACGAACCTGGTCAGCGACGGCGCCCCGTCCCCCAAAGCGCTCCCAGTCACCGATCCAGTAAGCCTCGCGCTCACGAAAGGCCAGCTCAGCCGCCCGGGACACCGGCGCGCGGGGGTCGGCGAGCAGACCCGGCCAAGCGGCGAAGGCGGACTTCGACTTGTAGGGCGAGCGGTAGCGGTCGGGCGGGCCCAGGGGAAGGAGCTGCCACCAGGACTGGCCGGCTTCGGCCAGCCAGTCAGCGAATCGATAGGCCTCATCGCCCAGCCGGCCCCCCGGCAGCGAGGTCAAATGCATCAGGATCCCGCTCGACCGGGGCGTCTCGTTCACACCGGGGTGTTTACCCCACCCGCGGGGGCGGATACTTTCGGGTCAGGTGAATTCACTGCGCCCTGAGACCCAAGCCGTCGCGGATCCCGCCGCGCGCGGCGACGCTCCCCCGCCGCCGCGGATCGAAATCCAGTATCCGGCGCCGTCGGTTGACGACGGCCGCTTCCCCGCCAAGCGCTGCGTCGGAGACCGGGTAGAAGTCCAAGCCGACGCGTTCCGTGACGGCCATGATCTCCTCCGCGTAGTGGTGGGCGTCCGCGGTCCGGGCGAGCAGGAGTGGCGCGAGAGTGAGATGCACCCCCTCGACGCCCACCTCGATGGAGTCCGGTGGGCCGGTGAGCTCGAGGTCGACCGTATCGGCCGCTGGGAGTACACCGTCATGGCCTGGACCGACGTGTTCGGCACCTGGCGTGACGAGTTTCGGCGCAAGCTTGCCGGGGGCCAGCAGGCGTTGGCCAGCGAGATTTCCGAGGGGCTCCTGCTCCTGCGGGACGCCGCGGCCAGCGCCCCGGCGCCGGAGGACCGGGCCCTGATCGAGCACGCTCTCGTCACGCTTGAAGACGACACCGTGCCCGAAAGCGCCAAGCACGACGTCCTGCTCGGGCCCGAACTCTTCGCGGCCGTCGAGCGCTCGCAGGAGCGACACGGCTGCGTGTCCTTGCCCCAGCCGATGGCGATCGAGGTCGACCGCGTCCGTGCCCGCTTTGGCGCCTGGTATGAGCTGTTCCCCCGCTCCTGGGGCGGGTTGCGGGGCGTGCAGGAGCAGCTGCCGGCCCTGGCGGAGCTTGGGTTCGACGTTCTCTATCTGCCGCCGATCCATCCGATCGGGCTGACCAACCGCAAGGGCCGGGACAACGCGCTTTCCGCCGGGCCGGGCGATCCCGGCTCGCCATGGGCGATCGGCGACGAGACGGGCGGCCACGACGCGGTGCATCCCGAGCTCGGAACGATCGATGACCTGCGCGAGCTGACGGCGGCCGCGCGCGGATTGGGAATTGACATCGCCCTGGACTTCGCGATCCAGGCCTCCGCCGACCACCCCTGGCTGCGTGAGCACCCGGAGTGGTTTCATCGCCGGCCCGACGGGACGCTCAAGTACGCCGAGAACCCGCCCAAGCGCTACCAGGACATCTACAACGTCAACTGGGAGACGCCGGACCGGCAGGGCCTCTGGAATGCTCTGCTGGAGATCACCCTGCGGTGGGTCGAGTGCGGGGTGAAGGCATTCCGCGTCGACAACCCCCACACGAAGCCGTTCGCATTCTGGGCCTGGCTGATCGGCGAGGTGCACGCCCGTGACCGGGAGGTCGTGTTCCTGGCCGAGGCGTTCACGCGCCGCGCGGTGATGCGCCACCTGGCGAAGATCGGCTTCAGCCAGTCCTACACCTACTTCACCTGGAAGAACGCCCGCTGGGAGATCATCGAGTACGTGACCGAGCTCGCCTACTCCGGCGAGCAGGAGTACTTCCGTCCGAACTTCTTTCCCAACACCCCGGACATCCTGCACGCCTATCTCCAGCACGGCGGCCGCCCTGCGTTTGAGGCGCGTCTTGTCCTGGCGGCAACGCTCAGCCCCAGCTACGGCATCTACTCGGGCTACGAGCGTTGTGAGAACGTGGCCGTACGCGAGGGCTCTGAGGAATACCTGCACTCCGAGAAATACGAGATCAAGCAGCGCGCTCTGGACGGCCCACTGCTGCCGATGATCGGCCGGCTCAATCGAGCCCGGCGGGAGAACCCGGCGTTGCAGGAGTTTTCCAACGTCACCTTCCTGGACACCGCCAACGACGCGCTGATCGCCTACGCCAAGCAGACCGGCCCCAACACTGTGATCACCGTGGTCAACCTCGATCCTCACCAGCCCCAGGAGGGCCTGGCCGTGGTCCCGGCCCATCTCGGGCTGCCGCCTGCCTTCGGAGTCCACGACCTCCTGTCCGGGGAGCGCTTCGGCTGGCGGATCGGACCAAACTACGTCCGGCTGGAGCCAGGCGTGCGACAGGCCCACGTCAACCGGGTTGACCAATGAGCGTTGGGCCGCCGACGCTCACGCACCTGATTGCAGCCGAACGCGGTGGCGGGCGATCGAAAGCCGTCCCAGAGCCGCCAGCAAGCGCTCACGCCCAGGCCCGGCAGTGGTTCGAGGCCGAGCCGCTGTGGTTCAAGCGCGCGGTCTTCTACGAGATCCACATCCGCGGCTTCTACGACGCCAACGGCGATGGCTCCGGGGACTTCCGCGGGCTGACCGAGAAGCTCGACTATCTCCAGTGGCTGGGGATCGACTGCATCTGGCTGCTGCCCTTCTACCGCTCGCCGTTGCGGGACGGCGGCTATGACATCTCCGACTTCACCGATGTGCATCCGGACTACGGAACCGTCCAGGACGTGCACGAGCTGATCGACGCCGCGCACGCGCGCCAGATTCGGGTGATCGCCGATTTGGTCATGAACCACACCTCCAGCGACCACCCGTGGTTTCAGGAGTCACGCTCGAGTCCGGACTCCCCCAAGCGCGACTGGTACGTGTGGTCGCAGACCAACGATCGCTACCAGGACGCCCGGATCATCTTCATCGACACCGAGACCTCGAACTGGAGCTGGGATCCGGTGGCCGGGGCGTACTACTGGCATCGGTTCTTCTCCCATCAGCCTGATCTCAACTACGACAATCCCGAGGTTCAGGACGCGATGATCGAGGTCCTGCGCTTCTGGCTGGACCTCGGCCTGGACGGCTTTCGGCTCGATGCCGTGCCCTACCTGTTCGAGCGGGAGGGCACCAACTGCGAGAACTTGCCCGAAACGCATGCCTACCTCAAGCGTGTGCGCAAGGAGATCGAGGACAACTACCCCGACCGGGTGCTCCTGGCCGAGGCCAACCAGTGGCCGTCGGATGTCGTTGAGTACTTCGGCGAAGGCGACGAGTGCCAGATGGCCTTCCATTTCCCGGTCATGCCGCGGATGTTCATGGCCGTCCGCCGTGAGGAGGCCGCGCCGGTCTACGAGATCCTCGCCAACACGCCGGAGATCCCGGACACCTGCCAGTGGGGCCTGTTCCTGCGCAACCACGACGAGCTGACACTCGAGATGGTGACCGACGAGGAACGTGACTACATGTACTCCGAGTACGCCAAGGACCCGCGGATGAAGATCAACCTCGGGATCCGCCGGCGGCTGGCGCCGCTCCTGGACAACGGCCGCGATGACATCGAGCTGATGACCGCGATCATGTTCTCGCTGCCGGGCTCCCCGGTTCTGTACTACGGCGACGAGATCGCCATGGGGGACAACATCTTCCTCGGCGATCGCGACGGGGTACGCACGCCGATGCAGTGGACTGTCGATCGCAACGGCGGCTTCTCCCGGGCGGACTTCGCCCAGCTCTATGCCCCGCCGCTGATGGACCCGGTTTACGGGTTTCAGGCCGTCAACGTCGAGGCGCAGCTGCGGACCGCGACCTCGTTGCTGCGGTGGGTGCACCGGTTCATTTCACTGCGCAAGGAGCACCCTGTGTTCGGGTTCGGAACCTACGAGCCGATCGAGCCCTCGAACCCGCGGATCTTCGCCCATATCCGCCGTTTCGAGGATGATCTGGTGCTGTGCGTGCACAACCTGGCCCGCACGGCCCAGGCCGTGGAGCTCGACCTCAGCGCCTTCCAAGGTCGCTATCCGGTCGAGCTGTTCGGTCGCTCGCGGTTCCCGCGCATCGGCGAGTGGCCGTATCTGCTGACGCTCGCGCCCCGCGGGTTCTACTGGTTCGAGCTGGTGGAGCAGGAGAGCGAGACCGATGACTGACCCCGTCCAGATTCCCTCGGCGGAGATCCGCGAGTGCATGGACGAGGAGAGCCTGCGAGAGTGGATCCAAGGGCAGCGCTGGTATGCCTCCAAGTCCCGCTCGGTGGCGGGTATCGAGATCGTCGAGGGCGTGACCCTCCACGAGCATCCCACGCTGTTTCTGAGCCTCGTGCAGACCCGCTTCGCCACCGGCACTCACGAGCTCTACCAGCTGCCCCTGCTGCTGGCCGCCGGCGACGAGCCCGCGGCCGCCCGGGACGCCGTGGCCCATACCGACGGCTGGAAGGCTTACGACGCGCTCGAAGCTCCTGCGCAACTGCTCGAGCTGATGCGCAGGATCGATGCCGGCGACGAGATCGACACCGGCGAGGGCCGCTTCGGCTTCTACCGCGTCAACGGGTTGGCGCCGATGCCTGACCACGCCCAGGCTCGGCTGATGGGCGTCGAGCAGTCGAACTCATCCGTGGTCTTCGACGAGCGCCTGGTGCTGAAGATCTTCCGCAAGCTGGAGCCCGGGATCAACCCGGAGCTCGAGATGGTGCGTTTCCTGAGCGCATGGGGGTTTCCCAACATCGCCCCGTTGCACGGTTGGTATGAATACGACGGTGCCGCCCTCGCGGCCACGCTCGGCGTGGCGCAGCAGTTCTTTCCTGATGCGCTCGGAGGCTGGGAGCTGGCGCTGGACAAGATCGGCTCCGACCCCGAGTGGTTCCTGGATCAGCTCGGCAGCCTCGGCGAGGTGACGGCTCACATGCACACGGTCCTGGCCTCTGACGCCAGCGATCCTGCCTTTGCGCCCGAGGAGCCCAGCGCGGAGGCGCTGTCGCTGCTGACCGCCACCGTCGACGAGGACATCGAGCGGATCTTCCTGCGCATGCCCGACAACGAGGATCTGGCGCCGATTGCCGGCCGCGGTCAGGACGTCCGCGAGCGTCTGGCGTCCCGCTCACAGCTGGGCGTGGGCGGACGGGTGATCCGCACCCACGGCGACTATCACCTGGGCCAGACCCTGCACACGCCTGGCGGCTGGGTGATCATCGACTTCGAGGGTGAGCCGGCTCGCCCGCTCTATGAGCGGCGCTCCAAGCGCTCGCCGTTGCGGGACATCGCCAGCATGCTGCGCTCGTTTGCCTACGTCACTTCGGCGGTCAAGATCCAGCGCGGCCAAGCCGCGCCGGAGGACTTCGAGCAGCAGGCCCGCGAGCGGTTCTTGTCCCACTACCTGGCGACGGTTGATCCCACGCTGTTGCCGGCTGGCGAGGCGGCGATCAACAATCTGCTGTCGGTGTTCGAACTGGAGAAGGCGATCTACGAGCTCAAGTACGAGCTTGACAACCGGCCCGATTGGGTACAGATCCCCGTGGCCGGAATCAGGCGTCTGCTGGAGTCCGAATGACCGTGGCGACGCAAGAGCTCGACTCTCTGGTGCGGCGTGAGCATCCTAATCCGCACGCCATCCTCGGGCCGCACTGCGTCGAGGGCGCGGTCGTCATACGCGCGTTGCGACCCGCGGCGTGCGGTATCACAGCGCACCTCGACGACGACACGGCGCTGGAGCTTGAGCAGATCCACCCAGGCGGCGTGTTCGAGGGCACGCTGGAATCGTCCGGCGCCGAACTGCCGCATTACCGCCTGGAGGTCGACTACGGCTCCGCCGGCAGCTTCACGATCCAGGATCCGTACGCGTTCGGACCGACGATCGGGGAGCTGGATCTGCATCTGATCGGCGAGGGCCGCCACCAGGAGCTCTACGAGAAGCTCGGCGCGCATGTGCTGGAAATGCCAACCGCGACTGGAGCCCCGGCCGTCACCGGCACGGCCTTCGCCGTCTGGGCCCCCGCCGCACGCGCCGTCAGTGTGGTCGGCGACTTCAACTCCTGGGACGGACGTCTGCATGCCATGCGCGTGCTCGGATCGGCCGGCATCTGGGAGATATTCCTGCCCGACGTAGCTCCCGGGGCCCGCTACAAGTACGAGATCCTCGGTGCCGACAGCGAGCTCAAGTTGAAAGCCGATCCCTACGCCCAGGAAACCGAGCACCCGCCGCTCACCGCTTCGATCGTCGCCCAGCCGACCCATCGCTGGAAGGACGAACGCTGGCTCGCCGAGCGCGCGCAACAGCAGCCGCTGGCGGCCCCGATCTCGATCTACGAGGTCCACCTCGGCTCGTGGCGGCTGAACACGCTCGACGGCAACCGGCCGCTGAGCTACCTGGAGCTCGCCGATGAGCTCGCCGACTACGCCAAGGACATGGGCTTTACCCACATCGAGCTGCTGCCGGTGATGGCCCACCCGTTCAGCGGCTCCTGGGGCTACCAGGTGACTGGTTACTTTGCCCCCACCCCGCGCCACGGCTCACCCGATGACCTGCGGGAGTTCGTCGACCGCCTGCACAGCAACGGCGTCGGCGTGATTCTCGACTGGGTCCCCGCCCACTTCCCCCGCGATGACTTTGCGCTGGCCCGGTTCGACGGGACAGCACTGTACGAACACGCCGATCCACGCCGCGGCGCGCATCCGGACTGGGGCACGCTGGTGTTCAACTTCGGCCGCCACGAGGTGCGCAACTTCCTCATCGCCAGCGCGCTGTTCTGGCTGCGCGAGTACCACATCGACGGCATCCGCGTGGACGCCGTAGCCTCGATGCTGTACCTCGATTATTCGCGGCGTGAGGGCGAGTGGATCCCCAATCAGTTCGGCGGGCGCGAGGATCTCGATGCCGTGGCCTTCTTGAAGGAGCTCAACGAGGTGCTCTACGGGCGTGAGCCGGGGATCGTCTCCTCGGCTGAGGAGTCGACGGCGTGGCCGGGCGTCTCACGCCCGACCTACCTGGGGGGCCTGGGCTTCGGCTTCAAGTGGAACATGGGCTGGATGCACGACACCCTCGCCTACTTCCAGCAGGATCCGATCTACCGCCGCTACCACCATCACGAGCTGACCTTCAGCTTGATGTATGCATTCAGTGAGAACTTCATCCTCCCGCTGTCCCACGACGAGGTGGTCCACGGCAAGGGCTCGCTGCTGACCAAGATGCCCGGCGATCGGTGGCAGAAGCTGGCCAATCTTCGCTGCCTGTACGCATACATGTGGGCCCATCCCGGGAAGAAGCTGCTGTTCATGGGTGGGGAAATCGCTCAGGAGCAGGAGTGGAGCCATGAGCGCTCGCTGGACTGGCACCTGCTCGAAGCACCCGAGCACGCGGGTATCCAGTCGCTGGTGCGTGACCTCAACCGGCTCTATCGCGACGAGCCGGCGCTGTGGGAGGTCGACTCGGACCCGTCGGGGTTCTGGTGGATCGAACCCAACGACGCCGACCGCAACGTCGTGGCCTTCGCGCGGCAGTCGCGGGGTGGCGAGCGTGTCGTGGTGTTCGTGGCCAACCTCTCCCCCGAGCCGCGTCCGGGCTACCGGCTCGGCCTCCCGCGCTCGGGACGCTGGCGGGAGGCGCTGAACACCGACTCAACGTTCTACGGCGGCAGTGACGTGGGCAACCTCGGCGCCGTCGAGGCGGAGCCGATCCCCTGGCACGGCCAGCCCGTGTCGGCGGAGATCACGCTGCCGCCGCTCGCCTCTGTCTGGTTAGTGCCCGAGTGAGCGCCCAATATCCGTGGGAGCGCCCCCTCGGGGCGCGCCCGCGTTCCGACGGACAGACCGAATTCCGGGTATGGGCGCCGCGCGCCGGTGGCGTGTCCGTTGTGCTCGCGGGCACCGTGGTGGGGCTGGAGGACGCGGGCTTCGGGATCTATGAGGGCGTCGCCGCAGCAGGCGCAGGCGAGGACTACTGGTTCGCTCTGGATGACCAGCGTTTTCCTGACCCCTACTCGCGCTGGCAGCCCGAGGGGCTGCGCGGACCCTCCCGAGTGGTCTCGCTCCCGCCGCGCTCTGATGGGTTCACGACCCCGGAACTGTCCGGGTTGGTGATCTACGAGTTGCACATCGGCACGTTCAGCCCAGAGGGGACGTTCGAGGGCGCGATCCCGTATCTGTCGGATCTCGCCGCGCTCGGCGTGGGGGCGATCGAGATCATGCCGGTGGCCGAGTTCCCGGGCCGCCGGGGGTGGGGCTACGACGGGGTGTACCTGTCGGCGGCCCAATCCGCCTACGGCGGCCCCGCCAGCTTGATCCGGCTGGTCGCGGCCGCGCACGCCGCCGGCCTCGCGGTCATTCTCGACGTCGTCTACAACCATGTCGGGGCATCTGGCACACCTGCGTTGGAGGCCTTTGGCCCATACTTCACCGATAAGTACGAGACGCCGTGGGGGCGCGCGATCAACTTCGACGACGCCGACTGCGACCCGGTCCGCGAGTGGGCGTTGCAGAGTGCCGAAGGCTGGATCCGGGACTTCGGCATCGACGGCCTCCGGCTGGACGCGATCCACGCGATCTTCGACTCGAGCGCCGAGCACATCGTCGAGGCAGTGGCCCGGCGTGTCCACGCGGTCAACCCGCGCGGACTGGTCATCGCCGAGAGCGGGCTCAACGATCCGAAGGTGATGCGCCCCCGGGAGCGTGGCGGGTACGCCTGCGATGCCGCCTGGGCCGATGACTTCCATCACTCGCTGCGCACGCTGGTCACCGATGAGCGCGATGGCTATTACGCCGAGTTCGGCGCAGTGGCCGACCTGGCCAAGGCGTTTCACCGTCCGCACGTCCACGACGGCGTCTACTCGAGCTTCCGCCGCCGCCGCTTCGGCGCCCCGGCCGATGATGTCCCCCCGGAGCGGTTCGTCGTCTTCTCACAGGACCACGATCAGGTCGGTAACCGTGCCTTCGGCGACCGGATCCCCGTCGCCGCGCGGCCCTTGGCGGCCTTATGCACCCTGTTGGCGCCGTTTACGCCGATGCTGTTCATGGG
Organism: uncultured Solirubrobacterales bacterium; assembly: GCA_963757165.1. Taxonomy (GTDB): domain Bacteria; phylum Actinomycetota; class Thermoleophilia; order Solirubrobacterales; family Solirubrobacteraceae; genus Palsa-465. The sequence goes on along the minus strand of CAVWQO010000006.1, from coordinate 1,679,539 downwards.
CGAGGAATACGGCGAGTCCGCCCCGTTTCAGTTCTTCTCCGACCACATCGACGAGGAGATCGCCGTGGCCACCCGCGAAGGCCGGCGGTCTGAATTTGCGTCCTTTGCCTCGTTCAAAGAGGAGATCCCCGATCCGCAGTCCGAGCAGACCTTTCTCGACTCAAAGCTGACGCGCCGGGTGGATCCCGCGATCTCGCAGCTCTATGCCGATCTGCTGCGGATCCGAGCTTCGCTAGGGGCCGGCAACGCGGAGGAAATCGATTTCGACGACGATGCCCGCTGGCTCCGTGTGCGTCGTGGCGGCTATCAGCTTGTGTGCAATTTCTCCTCTGATCATTCTCGGGTGCCCTGTGATGGGACCGAGCTGGCGCTCAGCGCCGGCGGCGACGCGGTGCTCGGTGACGGTCACGTCGATCTTCCCGCTCTATCCGGGGCGCTGATCCGCTGATGGAGGTCTGGCCCGGACGCCCGTTCCCCCTGGGTGTGACCTGGGACGGAGGCGGAACCAACTTCTCGATCTTCTCGGAGCATGCAGAGCGGGTCGAGCTGTGCCTGTTTGACGATGAGGGACGCGAGACCCGCGTGGAGATGCCCGGGCGCCGAGCGCTGAACCACCACTGTTACATTCCCGATGTCGGCCCCGGGCAGCGCTACGGCTTCCGCGTCCACGGGCCCTACGAGCCGCACGAAGGTCACCGGTTCAACCCGGCCAAGCTGCTGATCGATCCCTACGCCAAGTCCGTCGAGGGCGGGGTCGATTGGGCCCACGACGCCAATGTGCTGCCCTATGTGCCTAGCGGCGACGGCGATGACGAGGCCGACCTTGAGATGGACGACGAGGACGACGCCGGGGCGATGCCGAAGTCGGTCGTGATCGACGACGCATTCGCGTGGGAGGGCGACCGGCCGCCCCGGGTCCCGTTCGCCGACACGGTGATCTACGAGACGCACGTAAAGGGCTTCACCATGACCCACCCGGAGATCCGCGAGGATCTGCGCGGGACCTACGCCGGGCTGGCCTCAGAGCCCGCGATCGACTACCTCGTCGACCTCGGCGTGACCGCGGTCGAACTACTGCCCGTGCACCAGATCGCCGACGAGTCGTTCCTGTTCGAGCGCGGGCTGCGCAACTACTGGGGCTACAGCACGATCGGCTACTTCGCGCCGCACTACGAGTATGCCGCCACGGGCCGCCGGGGCGAGCAGGTGCGGGAGTTCAAGGGCATGGTCAAGGCGCTGCACAAGGCCGGGATCGAGGTGATACTCGACGTGGTCTACAACCACACCGCGGAGGGCAACCATCTCGGACCGATGCTGTCGTTCAAGGGCGTCGACAACGCCTCCTACTACCGGCTCGTGCCGGACGACCCACACCACTACATGGACTTCACCGGCACGGGCAACTCGCTCAATCCGGTTCACCCGAGCGTCCTGCGGCTGATCATGGACTCGCTGCGCTACTGGGTCATCGACTGCCACGTCGACGGCTTCCGCTTCGATCTCGCCTCGGCGTTGGCCCGCGAGTTCTTCGACGTCGACCGCCTGTCGGCGTTCTTCGACGTGATCCACCAGGACCCGGTGTTGTCGCAGGTCAAGCTCATCGCCGAGCCGTGGGACGTCGGTCCCGGCGGCTACCAGGTGGGGAACTTCCCGATCCTGTGGTCGGAGTGGAACGGCGTCTACCGCGACGAGATGCGGGACTACTGGCGCGGCTTCACCAACTGTGGGGAGTTCGCCCAGCGTCTGTCCGGCTCCGCAGATCTGTACGAGTCAGACGGCCGCGAGCCGTTCGCCTCGATCAACTTCATCACCGCCCACGACGGCTTCACTCTCCACGATCTCGTCTCCTACAACGAAAAGCACAACGAGGCCAACCTCGAGGACAACCGGGACGGCACCGACGACAACCGCTCGTGGAACTGTGGGGCTGAGGGCGAGACCGACGATCCCGAGGTGCTGGCACTGCGCAGACGCCAGCAGCGGAACTTCCTCACCACGCTGTTCATCTCCCAGGGCACGCCGATGCTGCTCGGCGGCGACGAGATGGACCGCAAGCAGGGCGGCAACAACAACGCCTGGTGTCAGGACAACGAGATCTCCTGGTACGACTGGACCGAGACGCCGGAGAAGACCCAGCTGCGCGACTTCACCCGGCGGCTGATCAGGCTTCGCCACGAGCACCCGGTGCTGCGCCGTGAGAGCTTCCTGCGCGGGCAGGAGCTCAAGGGCTCGGGGCTGCCGGATGTGTGGTGGTTCCGCGCTGACGGGTTGAAGATGACTCGCAAGGACTGGCAGGGCGGTGAGCATGTGCTGGGCATGTTCCTCAACGGCAAGGAGATCCCGATGGCGAGCCCGCGGGGAGAGGAGATCGAAGACGACTCGTTCGTTGTCCTATTCAACGCCCACCACGAGGAGCGCTCGTTCACTCTCCCCCGGCGTCGCTTCGGCGCACAGTGGGCGCTGGAGCTCTCGACCGCTGACCCCGAGGCACAGGCCGGAAGCGCGCGCTACGGCGCCCGTACCGAGGTCCCGGTGAAGTCCCACTCGATCGTCATGCTCAAGCGGGTGGCCTGAGCGGTGGCGGCCCTTGACCCGCCCCCGGCGGCGGCCTCGGACCTGCGCGCGACCTATCGCCTGCAGCTAACCCCGGATTTTGGCTTCGCCCAGGCGCGGTCGCTGGTGCCCTACCTTCGAGACCTGGGAATCTCGCACCTGTATCTCTCCCCGTCCTTCCAGGCCCGCCCCGGCTCCACGCACGGCTACGACGTGATCGACCCCGGCCGTCTGTCCGAGGAGCTGGGGGGCGAGACCGGCTTCCGGGCTTTGGCCGCCGACGCACGCGCCGCCGGCCTGGGGATCATCCTCGACGTCGTCCCCAACCACATGGCGGCTGACGACGCCAACCCCTACTGGGCAGATTCCTCGCTGCGTGAGAAGTTCTTCGACATCGATCGGCAGACGGGTCTGCATCGGCGCTTCTTTGACATCACCGAGCTGGCCGGCGTGCGCCAGGAGGATCCGGAGGTGTTCGCCGCCACGCACGAGCTGGTGCTTCGCCTCAGTCGCGAGGGCCTGGTTGACGGGCTGCGCGTCGATCATCCCGACGGCCTGGCCGATCCGGCGGGCTACCTCCGTCGCCTGCGTGACGGCGGCGCCGAGCGCGTATGGGTCGAGAAGATCCTCGCGGCCCGCCCGCCCGAGCATCTACGTGACTGGGCGGTCAGCGGCACGGTTGGCTATGAGTTCCTCAACGACGTCTGCGCGGTGTTCATCGACCCCGCCGGCGAGGAGACCCTGACCGCGCTGTGGGAGCGGGTCTCGGGCGACGCGCGGCCGTTTGCCGAGGTGGCCCTGGAGGCCAAGCTCGAGCAGGCCGGCGGAACGTTCCGGCCCGAACTGGAGCGGCTGGCCCGTGAGCTCGGCGACGCTTCGTCGGGCTCGGGCGCGCTTGAGGGACTGACCGGCGCGGTATCCGGGCTGCCGGTCTACCGGACCTACGTGGACCCGGTCGGCCGAGTCGTGGACGACGAGGATCGGCGCGCGCTGGCCGCAGCCTCAATGGCCGACGAACTGCGGGAGACGCTGCTGCTCGAGCGCGAGGCGCCGCCGGCGTTCGTGACCCGGTTTCAGCAGACCACGCCGGCGATCATGGCCAAGGGGGTGGAGGACACCGCCTTCTACCGCTACGCCCGGCTGTTGGCCCTCAACGATGTCGGTGGCGATCCGAGCCGGTTCAGCATCAGCGTGGAGCAGTTTCATGAGGCGAACCTGGAGCGCGCGCGACGCTTTCCGCTCAACCTGCTGACCACCCAGACCCACGATGCCAAACGCTCGGCTGACGTCCGGGCGCGGATCGGCGCGCTGTCCTCGATGGCCTCGGACTGGTCCGACGCGGTGGAGCGCTGGCTCTCGCTCACGGACGGGTTGCGGACCGACGGCGCTCCGGATGACGTCGAACGCCTGTTCATCTTTCAGACCCTGGTCGGCGCGTGGCCGATTGAGGTTGAGCGCGTCGAGGACTACATGGAGAAGGCTCTGCGGGAGGCCAAGCGCAATACCAACTGGATCGACCAGAACACCGAGTGGGAGGACGCGGTCAAACGCTTCTGCCGTGAGCTCTACCGGCACGGGCCGTTCCGATCGGACTTCGAGCAGTTCGCCGCCCGCGTCGCCACGGTCGGGGCGCGCCCGGCGCTTGGCCAGGTGGTCCTAAAGCTGACCTGCCCCGGTGTCCCCGACATCTACCAGGGCGACGAGCTGCCATTCCGGGCTCTCGTCGACCCGGACAACCGGCGGCCGGTCGACTGGTCCTGGCACCAGGCGATGCTTCGGCGGCTGATGGGCGGATCCCCGCCGGACGCCGGCACCCGCAAGCTGTTCTTGACCCTGCGGCTGCTCGGACTGCGCGGCCGCCGTCCGAAGGTCTTCTCGCAAGGCGCCTACCAGCCGCTGGACGCCGGTGATCGCGCCTGCGCCTTCCTGCGCGGCGACGATGTGTTGGTGGCGGTGGCGGTTCGGCCGAACGCCGAGGAGGACTCATGGTTACATGCGCCAACCGGGCGCTGGCGCAACGTTCTCCGCGGTGAGGAACACACGTTCAGCGGGCGCGAGCCCCTGAGCCGCGTGCTCGGTCCGCGCGGGTTCGGCGTCTACGAGCGGCTCTAGCCCGAAGCGCCCGCAGTGGCCTCCACGGTGACGCTCCCCCGGGTCCGGCAGGTCGTCATGGCGGCGCGTGAACTAGATCCGGTGCGGTCGTCTCTGCGTTCCTCCCTCGGCCTTCGCGAGCCGTTTGCCGACCCCGGCGTCGGGTACTTCGGGCTGCGTAACGCGGTGTTTGCACTCGGAGATACCTTCTTGGAGGTCGTCTCACCACAGCGGCCGGGGACCGCGGCAGGCCGTCTGCTGAACCGCCGGGGAGGCGACTGCGGCTACATGGTCATGGTGCAGGTGGAGGACCTGGGGGCGGCCCGCAGTCGGGCCTGCGCCGCCGGCGTGCGCGAAGTGTTCGAGGTCGAGCTCCCGGACATGGCCGAGGTCCATCTGCATCCGGGCGATATGCGAGGTGCAATCGTCTCGCTGAGCTCCCCGGTGCCGGTCAGCTCCTGGCGCTGGGGTGGCCCCCGCTGGGAGGAACGTCGGGCACCGCTGACCGTGGCCGGCGTAACTGTCGCGGTGCGGGATCCGGAGCACACGGCCGAACGGTGGCGTTCGATCCTCGGCGGCCTCCCGGGGATCACATTCATCGCCGACGACGCGGAGCCGGGTGTCGTGGAGGTCAGAATCACCGGTCTCCTTGCACCACAGGCGCACGCGGGCGTACGGTTCGTGCCCGAGTCAAACGAAGGGAGCGTTCCGTGAGCGATGTTGTGCTGATCGAGGTCGAGGACGACGTGGCGATGCTGACGCTGAATCGCCCTGACCGGTTGAACGCCTGGACGGCGGAGATGCAGGTGCGCTACTTCGACCTGTTGACCGAGTGCGCCGAGCGGGCCGACGTGCGCGCGATCGTGGTCACTGGGGCAGGCCGTGGTTTCTGCGCTGGCGCCGACATGGCCAACCTTCAGGCCATCGCAGACCACGGCGCGGCCGGCGCCAACGGCCACAGCGAGGAGGGGAGCGCCGACGATACTCCCGTGCGCTCTGCCGCGGCCGACGAACGACCGGTGACCTACCCGCTGAGCATCCCCAAGCCGATCGTCGCTGCGGTCAACGGGGCTTGCGCGGGTCTCGGGCTGGTCCACGCGCTCATGTGCGACGTGCGCTTCGCCGCCGCCGGCGCCAAGTTCACCACGGCGTTCGCGCGCCGCGGTCTGGTGGCCGAGCACGGCATCTCCTGGATTCTCCCGCGCCTCGTCGGTCCGGCCCGGGCGCTGGACCTACTCCTGTCGGCGCGCGTGGTCCTCGGCAGCGAGGCCGCGGAGATGGGCCTCGTCAACCGCGCAGTCGCCGAGGACCAGGTCGTGTCCCAAGCGCGGGACTACGCCCGGACGTTGGCTGAAAACTCCTCCCCGGCCAGCATGGCCACGATCAAGCGTCAGGTGTACGGGGACCTCACGCGGGAACTTGATGATGCGCTGGCGCGGGCCAACGCCCTGATGGCCGAGTCCTTCGCCGCGACCGACCTCGCCGAGGGAGTGGCGAGCTTCCTGGAGCGCCGGCCGCCGCAGTTCGCCCCACTGGGCTAGCGATCCTACGGACCCCTTTGGCTGACCGCGGGACCGCCCCGAGGCTGACCGCGGGACCGCCCCGTGGCTGACCTTGGGACCGCCCCGTGGCTGACCTTGGGACCGCCCCGAGGCTGACCGCGGGACCGCCGCACGGCGTCCCGGAACCGGCGTTCGGTAGCGTCCCCGGCGCCCGATGCGCGTTCTACTGATCTCCTGGGAATACCCGCCCGTGATCGAGGGCGGCCTGGGTCGACACGTTCGCAAGCTGTCCGAGCACCTTGTGCGTGACGGTGTCGAGGTGCATGTGCTGACGCGCGGCGGGGGTCGGCTGCCCGCCCAGGAGGACCGTCACGGAGTCGTGGTCCACCGGGTTCGTGAGCCACAGTTCCCCCAGGACATCGACGCGTTCGTTCGATGGGTGGAGGCGATGAATGCGGACATGCTCGAGCTCGGCCTCGAGTTATGCGAGCGGCATGAATTCGATCTCGTCCACTCGCACGACTGGCTCGTCGCCGGGGCGGCGGAGTCGATCGCGCGGCAGATCTCGCGGCCGTGGCTGGTGACGGTCCACGCCACCGAGTACGGCCGCCACCAGGGCTGGGTGCAGAAGCACCCCCAGTCTCACATTCACGCCGCGGAGCGGACGATGGTGCGACAGGCCGACGAGGTCATCACGTGCTCGCGCTACATGCGCAGCCACGTCGCTCGTGTGTTCGGGGCGCCACTGCGATCGATCACGGTGATCCCGAACGGGCTCGATCCGCGGGACCTCGAGCCCGTGGTCAGCGATCTGGCTGGCCTGCGGGCGCGCTATGCCGCACCGTCGGACCGGCTCGTGCTGCTCGTCGGGCGCCTGGTCCACGAGAAGGGCTTCCACCTCGCGCTCGACGCGCTCGCTCCGCTGATCAGCCGATTGGGCGATGTGCGCTTCGTGGTCGCGGGAACCGGCACGGCGGAGGCAGAACTCAAGCGCCAGGCCCGCCGGCTGGGGCTGACCCGTCACGGGACGTTCCTCGGCTGGGTCGGTGACGACATGCTTCACGCGCTCTACCGCGTAGCCGACCTGTGCATCGTCCCCTCCATCTACGAGCCTTTCGGACTCGTCGCACTTGAGGCGATGGCCTCCGGTTGCCTGTGCGTAGTTGCCGACACCGGCGGGCTGCGGGAAGTCGTACCAGCAGATGGCACGGTCGGCCTGCGCTTTCCCTCACGGGACTCCGCCGCCCTGGAGGAGGTTCTCGCGCAGGTGCTGACCGACGACGAGGCGCGCGCTCAGCTCGTCGCCGAGGCCCGTGAGCATGTGCTGCGCTTCGACTGGGTGGAGGTGGCGCGGCGGACCCAGGAGGTCTACGACCGGCTGCACACGCGGTCAGTCAGACTTGTCTGACCGGCCGCCGCGCTCTCCTCGTAGGAGAGCTCCGAGCTCATCGATGAGGTCCGCCGCCCGCCTGGCTTCCGGACTGCCTCGGACCTCCGAGAAGCGGTCGGCGACCTCCTTTCGAGCGTCGGAGAGGATCTTCGAGAAGCTGTCGTCGGTGTGGACGTAGCCGAGCTCCTCGTCGCTCGCCTGCCCGGGGCGCCGGGGTTGCTCATCCGTCGCCCGCGTCGCCTCGCGCGCTGCCGCCCGGGCCGCCTGCTCGGCGCGCGCGCGCGCTGCTTGGGCCTCACGCAGCTCGCGCTCCAAATCGGCGAGGCGTGAGTCGAGCCCGGGGTCCGATGCCGGCCGCGGAGTGCTTCGTGGCGGCGGCGTGCGAGCGCCGGAAGCGCGCAGCTCGCGGATGCGCGCGTAAGCCTCCTGGACCGCCTCAAAGCGATGAGCTGCCTCAAGCGAACCGTTGTTGTGGTCCGGGTGGTGCAGTTGCACCAGCCGCCGGTAGGCCGCGCGCAACTCGGCGTCGCTCACGGTTGGGCTGACGCCCAGCGTGATGTACGGATCGTCTGCCACAGCCGGAGCGTATCCAGCTCTCAGAGTGGTGATTGATTCAGCCGATCGGGCCCGAATGTCGGCACGGCCTCCCGCGCCCACGCACACCCCCCGACCTCCGCGCCCCACAAATAACGAGGGCCCGGCATCTGCCGGGCCCTCGCCATAAGAACTGAGCCGTGGGAGTGGCTTACATCATTCCCGACATGTCTGGCATACCGCCGCCGCCACCGCCGTTGCCATCCTTCTCGGGCACTTCGGCGACGATCGCCTCGGTGGTGAGGATGTTCTTGGCGATCGAGGCTGCGTTCTGCAGCGCCGAACGGGTGACCATGGCCGGGTCGATGATGCCCTCGGCGATCAGGTCGACGATCTCGCCGTTGGCGGCATTGAGACCGTGTCCCTTCTTGGCCTTGCGGACCTCGTTGACCACAACCGAGCCCTCGAGACCGGCGTTCTCGGAGATCTGACGCAGCGGCTCTTCCAGCGCGCGATGAACGATCCTCGCGCCCGTCCGCTCGTCAGCCTCCTCGATCGCATCGATCTGGAGTGCCTTCTGCGCCACCAGCAGCGCCACACCGCCGCCCGGCACGATGCCCTCCTCGAGGGCGGCCCGGGTGGCCTGCAGCGCGTCCTCGACGCGATGCTTCTTTTCCTTCATCTCGGTCTCGGTGGCTGCGCCGACCTTGACCACCGCAACGCCGCCAGAGAGCTTGGCCAAACGCTCCTGGAGCTTCTCGCGGTCGAAGTCCGAGTCGGTGTTCTCGATCTCGGCCTTGATCTGATTGATGCGGCCCTTGATGGCCTCGGCGTCACCGGCGCCGTCCACGATCGTTGTCGTGTCCTTAGCGACGACTACGCGGCGAGCCCGGCCGAGCTGCGAGAGCTGGGTGTTCTCAAGCTTGAGCCCCATCTCCTCGGTGATCACCTCACCGCCGGTGAGGACTGCGATGTCCTCCAGCATGCGCTTACGGCGATCGCCGAAGCCCGGCGCCTTGACGGCCACGCCGGTGAACGTCCCGCGGAGCTTGTTCACGACCAGGGTCGCGAGAGCCTCGCCCTCGACGTCCTCGGCGATGATCAGCAGCGTCCGCCCGGATTGGATGACCGCCTCGAGGACCGGCAGCAGGTCACGGACCGAGCCGATCTTCTGATTGGCGATCAGGATGTACGGGTCTTCGAGAACCGCTTCCATCCGCTCCTGGTCGGTGACCATGTAGGGCGAGATGTAGCCCTTGTCGAACTGCATGCCCTCGGTGAACTCGAGGTCCATGCCGAACGTCTGGCCTTCCTCGACGTTGACCACGCCGTCCTTGCCGACCTTGTCGATGGCGTCGGCGATCACGTCGCCGATCTCCTCGTCGCCGGCGGAGATGGTCGCGACACGCGCGATCTGCTCCTTGCCGGAGATCTCAGTCGACTGCTGCTCGATGTTCTTGACCACCTGGTCAACCGCGCGCTCGATGCCGCGCTTGAGCGCCAGCGGGTTCGCGCCCGCGGCGACGTTCTTCAGACCCTGGCGGACGATCGCCTGCGCGAGCACCGTGGCCGTCGTCGTGCCATCGCCTGCAACGTCATTAGTGGCCGTTGCCACTTCCCTGACGAGCTGTGCGCCCTGGTTCTGGAATACATCCTCGACCTCGATCTCACGCGCGATCGTCACACCATCGTTGGTGATCGTCGGAGCGCCAAACTTCTTGTCGAGGACGACATAACGGCCCTTGGGGCCGAGTGTTACCTTGACGGCGTTGGCCACCGCATCGACGCCCTGCTCGAGCGCCTTGCGAGCTTCCGCCTCGTACTTCAGTTCTTTATGAGCCATATCTCTCTGGATTCTCCTGGGAGGGTCTTACTGGACCTTGGCCAGCACGTCGGACTCGCGGAGGACGAGAAGTTCCTCGCCATCCACCTTGATCTCGGTGCCGCCGTACTTGCTGTAGAGCACCTCGTCGCCTTCTGAGACGTCGAGCGGTACCCGCTTGCCGGTCTCCTCGCTGAGCTTGCCGTCGCCGACCGCGAGGACCTTGCCCTTTTGGGGCTTTTCCTTGGCCGTATCGGGCAGGACGATCCCACTGCTCGTGGTTTCCTCCTCCTCGATTGCCCGCACGATCAAACGATCGCCAAGGGGCTTGAGCTTCATATTGATGAAACCTCCGGGTGGAAAGGGATGCATATCGCTTGGCACTCGTACCCTCAGAGTGCCAACGTACCTGAGACTATAGCTCGCGCGAATGGCTAATCAAGGCCAATTTGGCACTCTCGTGTGAAGAGTGCCAAGTTTTCTTCTCGGCGAAGATCCGGTGGGGCGGCGAATCCTCCGACTGCTAGCTGACGGCGGGCTGTACACCGACGCTGGTCCCTCCCGGGCGCGGTGGCGACCGGCACATCGGCGGCCACGAGCAGCTGAAGGGCAAGCCGACGGCTCGATCGACCGCTGCGCGGCTCGGCAGCTGCCGGCCGCCCGACAAACGTAACGATCTGCACTGGCGAGGCGGATCTCGTCCCCTAACTCGGCCTCAAGGCCGCCAAAAGCAACCAAGACCCGATTTGGGGTGCGCATGTCACGTTTGTCGGCCCTGGACTCGGGGGCGGCCCGCAGCGCCGGCCGTGAGCTAGTCCTGCGCGCCAGCCCGCAGCGCCGGCCGTTGGCTAGTCCTGCGCGCCAGCCCGCAGCGCCGGCGGCGGCGAGTCCTGTGCGGCCGGCCCGCAGCGCCGACCGTTGGCTAATTCTGCGCGGGGCCGAGACCGTGCATGCGATCACGGATCTCCGGCGGGTTCTCGATGATCTGCGAGAACCGGACCACCGTCACAGTGTCCTCGAGCCCGACCTCGCGACCGTAGATCTGCTCCAGGAAGTGGACCATCTCGTCGACGCGGCGGAACTCGGGGTTGTCGTGCTCGATGTCGCGAGGCGAGAGCTCCTTGACCCGTTTGACCTCGACCTGGTCGATCACGGCGTAGAAGATCTTTTCCCGTGGCGAATGCTGATAGCCGATCGTCACCAGCACACAGTCGTTCTTGCGGTACTTGTGAGACTTGTCGCCGAGGCGGATGGTCGCCGTCTTGCGGCCGCGACGCAGCTGATCGGCGAACACCGACGAGTAGAAATTGAGGACGCGCACCGCCGCCAGCCTACCGATCCGACGCGATTCTCCGCAACGCGCGCGCCACGATTGACCGCTCACCCTCGTAGCTGAGCGCCTCAGCGGCTTCCTCCAAGGGCATCCACCGAGCCTCCTCGATCTCGTGGTCATGATCGGCCAGATCGCCAGAGCCGAAGTCGAACAGGTAAAAGGCCACACGCTTGGCGATCCGGCGACCGCGGCGCTCATAGTGGTAGTGGACATCGCCGAGCTTTTCGCGCAGCTCAGCGGTGACGCCGGTCTCCTCGCGGACCTCGCGGGTCGCGGCGGCTTCCGGCGTCTCGTCTCCGTCGGGATGACCTTTGGGAAGGGCCAGCACCTTCCGCCCTTGAGCATCGCGGCGCACCGGCACGACCACGATCACCTCACGGTTGCGGACGACAACGCCGCCCGCGGAGAACTCGTCGCTCGGAGTCACGTTCCCGGTATACCCACTAGTAGACGTAACGCTCCAGCGCCGACGGGTCGTGCACGACGAGCTTGCCGCGCCCCTGAGTGATGATCCCCGCCCGCTCCAGCACAGCCAGAAAGCGGCTCGCGGACTCCCGCGAGGAACCGGCCAGCTGCGCCAGGTCCGCCTGCGTAGCGGTGATCAGCACATCGGCGTCCCCGGCCCCTTCAGATCGTGCATCGGCGACGAGCTGCAACAGCACCGAGGCCACGCGGCTCTGGACGGTCTGAAAGGACTGCCGGGCCAGCCGCTCATTGGTCTCACGCAGGCGCCGGCCGAGCGCGCCGATCAGCTTCACGGCGATGTCCGGGTGCTGGCGGAGCAGTCGCCGCATGTCAGCGCCGAGAATCGCGATGACCTCCGTGATCTCCAGCGTCTCGATCGTGGCCGAGCGCCGCTCGTTGTCGAACATCGCCAGCTCACCGAAGATGTCTCCGGGCCCGAAGTTGGCCAACGTGATCGTGCGGCCGTCCGGGTGCTCTCGTATCGCCCTCGCATGGCCGGCCCGTACTACGTAACAAGTGTCGCTCTCATCGCCCTCGCGGAAGACAACCTCGCCGCCGGCGAGACGGCGCGGGACGGCCACGTCGGCGACGCGGGCCAGATCCTCGTCCGCCAGCGCTTCAAACGCCGGAACGCGTTGCAGTAGCGAGATCGTCTCCCCCGTGGAGCCCACGGCGGAGGGATAGCACAGTCCGGGGCCCCACCCGGCGCCAGAGTCTCAGGCGAGGTCGAGTGCCTGCTCCCGGCGCCGTCGGCGCAGCGTGACCGCGATCCACCAGCCGAGCAGGCCCACCAGCGCCACGGGCACCAGGACCGCGAGCGTGATCAGCGCCACCCCCGCGGCCACGGTCAGCACGCGGCCGGCGTCGTGCAGCGCCTGATGCAAGGTGAACCCGCTGCTGCCGTGGCTGTGGGTCACCGGCACGGGCGGACTGGCGGCGATGGTGACCGAGACGGAGCTGAAGTTCACCCGGTGATTCAGCGACCGCAACTCGGACTGCGCCTGGGCGATCGCATTCTCAGCATCTCGGATCTGGGCCCGGAGGCTGGCGATCTGGGTCGGCGTGGTCGCGCCGGCCAGCTGGTTGAGCAGTGCCGTCCGCAGCGCCTGCGCGTCAGCGAGTCTCCGCCCTGCGGACACGAAGCTCCCGTTGACATCCTGAGTGCTGTCGGTCCGAGACGCAACCGAGGCGTAGCGCAGCCGTGAGAGCCGTGACATCGTGTCGGGCAGGGTGGCGCTGGGAAGGCTGAGGTCGAAGTGCGCATATCCGTCTGGGCCACCCGTCGCGGTCACGTTGGAGCGGTTGACAATCCCGTGCGCGCTGCCGACCACGTCGAAGATCTCCTGCGCTAGGTCATCCACGTGGGATGGCCCGGTGGTAAGCGCCAGTTCGGCGCTCTGGACGATCTTGCGGCCGTTGGAAGACGGGATCAGCGCGGCGGGGTTGAACGAGGATCCCGACGACGCTTGGCGGGTGACGGTCGTCCCGTTCGACACGGCCGACGGGAGCGCGCGGTTCGGCGCTTGCCGCACGGCCGAACTCACGGATGGGCCGGAGGCGGGGACCGAAGCGATGGACGTCGTGGAACTCGTCGTCGCCCGTTTAGTGGCCGTGGCGCTAGTGAACGCCTGGGTTCCGCCCGACCCGGCGGAGCTCAGCGCCACAACCGCGACAATCGCGGCTGTACCAGCCGCCAAAGCGCTGCCCAGGACGGGCAGCGACGGCCAGGAGAACCTGGTTCGACTATTGGGCGGCGGCGACGAGGTCCCGAACCGGCCCGCCACGCGCCGATCCAACTCAGACGCAAAAGCCTCGTCGAGCTCAGGCCGAGTCGCCGCCAGCAGCAGCGCCAGCTCAGCCAGGTCGGCGTGGCGCGGATCGACCGCCTCGCCCGCCAGGGTGGCGTCGATCGCGTCCAGCTGCGAGGCGACCTCGGGGTCGATCATTTCGTCCTCAGACCGTCTCATAGCAGGCCTTTCTCAGCTTCTCCATGGTCCTATGCAGCAGCGTCCCGGCGTTCGATTCGCTGATCCCAAGCACGCGAGCGAGTTCGGCGTTGCTCAGCCCGGCGTGGAACTTCAGGGCGATCAGCTCGCGCTCTCGTCCCGCCAGCCCGGACAGCGCGTCCCGGACGACGGTCCGGCGCAGGGCGACCTCAGCACCGTCGTCGAGCGCACCGCTGCGATCAACATCCTCGGGCTCGGCCAGGAGGCTGGCCAGCCGTCGGCGCCGCCGCAGCTCGTCAAGCGCGGCGTTCCGGGCGATCCCGAACAGCCACGCACGCGCCTCCCCGCGGCGGCGATCAAACGTTCGGCGCTTGCGGTACGCCCGCTCAAACACGAGCGCGGTCACATCCTCCGCCGCGCTGCGCTCGCGCAGCAAGGTCATCACGTACGCGAACACGTCGTCGCGCGTGCTGCGGTACAGCGCCTCAAAGCGCTCCCACGCTTGCTCCAGCGGCTGCCCCGAACTCTGACTCACACCCTCACTACGAACCTGCGTGGGATCCGTCACGGTCGCGTATCGTCCTCGCCGGCATGGAGATTCGCCTGCTCAGGCTATCGGCGTTTGTGGCGCTGCTGTTGATGACTTGTGCCGGGGCAGCCCAGGCCAAGGCCAAGCCCAAGCCGGCCCCGACTCCCACTCCCGGCCAGATGCAGGCAGCGGTGCGGCGCGCCGAGCGCTCAAGCGACCTGTGGGCCACCGTCAACGTCTGCAACACCAAGCGTTACCCGAACACGATCGGCATCCGCGGTCAGATGCCCGCCCTCGGGTTCACGGCACAGCTGCGGATGCGCTTCGGGGTCGAGTACTGGACGGGTAAGTCGTTCACGCCGATCCGCGGCCTGGAGAAGTCAATTGCGCTAAACCCAGCCGCCACCGGCCTGCAGCAGGGCGGCGTGATGTTCAGCTTCCGCCCGCACGCGGGCTCGTTGCGAGGGTCGGTCAGCTTCGAATGGCGCTACGGGCGCAGGCTGATCGGTCGCGCCAAGCGCCTCACGCGCCTGCATCACCGCGCCGCCGACTACGGCGACCCAAAGGGTTTCAGCTCAGGGAAGTGCGTGATCCCCTGAGGCGACCAGGTGGGCGAACAGCCGCGGGTCGTTGCTGATCACGCCGTTGACGCCCAGCGCCTCCATGGCCAGCAGACGAGGCACGTCGTCGACCGTCCATACGTACAGCTCACCGCCGGCCCGTGATACCTGCCCCACCAGCCGGGGGGTGACCAGCCGGTAGTGGGCCATGATTGCGTCGACCTCACCGCTGTGGATCGCCCGCGCGGCCAGATACGGCAGAACCTCCCGGAACGCGACCAATGCGCCCATCGCAGGCAGGGCCAGTGCAAGCGAGCGGAACGGGTCGCGACGGAGCTTGGGCACCGACCAGCCGAGGCGCACCCGCGGTTGCACGCGTCGGATCAGCGCCAGGCTGGAGCGGTACTGGCTCGAGATCAGCGTCCGCTCCAGCAACCCGCGTGCGCGCAATGCGTCAAGCACGCGCAGTTCGTAGCCGGGGAGCTTCAGATCAACGTCGATCTCGACGCCGGAAAACGCTTCGCCGGCCAGATGTGCGAGCCCCTCCTCGAGCGTGTGCGGTGTTCGCTGCGACGCGTCGATGTAGTCATGGGCCAGCAGCAATGCCTCGCCGTCACGCTCGGGCAGAACGTCGAACTCGATCATGTCCACGCCGGCCGCAAGCGCCGCATCAAAGCTGGCGTAGGTGTTCCCGGGCGCGATCAGATCCGCGCCCTTGTGGCCGACACGTCGCATCAGCGTTGACATCCCGGGCACCAGAACGTGGTGCGATTGTCGTCCCACTGCCCGCGCGAGGCGATCCTCGTGCCACAGCGCGGACACGGCTGCCCAACCCGTCCGTACACGCGCTTCTCGATCACGCGCGGCCCGTGGATCCCGGACTCCATCATCCGCGGCCGGACGCGCTCGATGATCCGTATGACCTCCTCGTCACTCACCGACCGCGCAGCTCTCCAGGGGTCCACCCCGGCCTCCCAGCAGCCCTCGGCTTTCCAGAGGTTTCCGATTCCGGCGACCGTGCGCTGGTCGAGTAGGGCATCGCCGATCGGACGCGTCGGGTCATCCAGGCGCAGTCGGCGCAGAAATTCGGCGGCGTCGAAGTCCTCCTGCAGCACGTCGGGCCCGAGCGCCGCCAGCCGCTGATCGAACCGCGTCCGGGCTTCGGTAACCAGCTCCAGCGTCGGCCCGTCGAACTGCACCACCTCAGCAGCGCCGACCTGCATCACCAGCCACGCTCGCCGGCGGGAACGACCCCACCGGCGGTCGGGCCGGTAGACGGCCCACGTCCCGACCATCCCGAGGTGCGAGTGCAATGTGAGCCCGCCATCGAAGCGCACGAACAGGTGCTTGCCACGTGCATCGACGCTGTTCACGCGGCGCCCACCCAGACGTTCGGGCCAGCGATCGTGGGTGAAGCGCGGGTGCGCTTGAATCGCCTCTGGCACGCGCCCCTCCAGCACCGGCCGGATCCGGTTCGCGTGCCAACGGAGGGTGTCGCCCTCGGGCACTGGCTCTACCTCACGCGCTCAAAGTCAGCCGGCGCGGTCCCTCTTGGAATCCGTGCGCGACCAGCGCCGCCTCCAGCGGCGACCCGAGCGCCGGCTCGCCGTCGACCTTCTCGAGCGCCAGTCGCTTGATCACGCCGCGCTGCACCTGCTCGACCAGAGCGGTGAGCCCTTGCGCAAGCCGGGGATCGCCTGCCTCGACGAGCGTCTGCAGCGCGCGGCCGCCCCGGTCGAGGTACAGGATCGCCTCGCCACCGCTCAGCACCACGTAGGCGCCGGCGACCCGGGCCAGCCGCCGCTGCGCGACGTCGGGCCACGGGAGCACGGCCCCGTAGGGCTGGGCCGGGTCGACGGCGGAGAGGACGACCGGACGTTCGTCGCGCTCGGGCTGTGAGCGCAGCCGCTCGACGGCGCCAGGCAGCGCGAACTGAGCGCCGCCGAGACCCTCGACGAAGTAGCCGCGCCGCGCGATCCCGAGCGTTTCCAACTGCGTGAGCTCTGAGTAGATGGCCGAAAAGCCGCCTGCCACGCCCTCGGCCAGAACCTGCTCACGGGTGAGGACGCCGTAGCGTTCGAGCAGCAGTTCGCCGAGCGCGCGGCGGCGAGCAGCCGGATCGACCTGCTCACGGAACAGGGACGCGGTCAGCGACCAGCGCCCCTGGACCTGAGCTACGGCGGCCCCGCGCCGGCGCCCGGCAAAGCGCCCCGCACGGCCTGCTGCTCGCGTCCGCTCACGCTGGGCCCGGGCCAGGGTCAGCCGCGGCGCGCGCAGCGGGGCGAAGGCGTCGTTGGTCACCTCGCCGGCCCAGACCAGGTCCCACATTGCCTCTTGCAACGCCTCGGGCACGAGGTCGACGTCAACCAGCAGGTCGGTGAAAAAACACGCCCCCGCGGCGAGCCGCTCACGCACTGCCGCGTGAGCCTCTGAATCAGGTACCGCTCCCCGCAGCGGAGGCGGACCAAGGACGGCCAAGTCCTCACGGAAGTAGAGCGCGACCCGGCCCGAATTCCGGCCCAGCGCGCCCGCTCCGATCCACACGACCTCGCCGCTGGCGCACAGCTGGTCCATCCAGGCCGGCGAATAGGCACCGACCCGGCGCGGCAACACGTCACGCTCCCATACGTCGCTTGGCAGCGTGAGTCCCTGAAGCGCCACCAGCGTCTCCCGCAGGCGGTCGATCCCGGCGCCGGAGGCCGGATGGCGATCGACGCCCTGCCAGCGTGGCAGGAAGCGTGCCAGCGCCCGCTGGTCCGTTGGCTCTATCTCCTTGCGCAGCACGGCCAGCGAGGCCCGGCGCAGCCGGCGCAGGACCTCTGAGTGGCACCACTCGCGCTCGCTGCCGCCAGGACGGAGTTCTCCACGCACGAGCTCCCCATTACGCTCGAGCGCGGTGAGCGGGGCGCTCAGGTCCACGCCGTAGCGCGCGCGCACCTCAGCCGTGGTGAACGGACCGTGCGTCGCGGCATACCGGCGGGCGATCCGGATGAGCGCATCGGGCACGTCCTCAAGAAACGCGGTGGCGAGCCCCCCCGGCGGCATCGCGCCGAGCGCATCCCGGTAGAGCCCGGCATCGGCGGCGTCGATGAAGCGTTCTTGGGTGGCGAGGCGAACCTTGATGGCGCGGCGTTCGGCCACCAGCTCGGTCAGCATCGACCCCGCATCTAGTCCCTCCAGGACCCGCGCCTGGGCCTCCGTTAGCGTCAGGTCTCCGACCGTGCGGAGCACATCGTGAAGCGTGTCACGCGAGGTGGCGCGCCGGTGCTCGGAACGGAACTGCAGGTCGTCCTCCACCTGCTCTAGCGCCCCGGGGTCGATCAGGTCCCGCAACTCCTCCTGGCCGAGCAGCTCTCGGAGCAGGTCACGGTCAAGTGACAACGCCGCGGCGCGGCGCTCGGCGTTGGGCGTGTCGCCCTCGTACATGTAGGCGGCGACGTAGTCGAACAGCAGGCTCGACGCATAGGGCGACGCAGTCGGCGTCTCGACTTCGACCATGGTCAGCTCTCGGCGATGCAGTCCGCGCAGCAGCTCGACCAGTCCGGGCAGGTCTAGGACGTCACGCAGGCACTCACGATAGGTCTCGAGGATGATCGGAAATTCTCCGTACTTCTTGGCCACCTCGAGCAGCGACTGCGACTTGAGGCGCTGCTGCCACAGGGGCGTGCGCTTGCCCGGACGCGCGCGGGGGATCAGCAGCGCGCGCCCCGCGTTCTCCCGGAAGCGGGCGCCGAACAGAGCGCTGGCTGACAGCTCGGCCACGATCTGGTCTTCGACCTCCTCGGGATCGAGCAGCGCCAGCTCTGCACCTGGCGGCTCCTCCGCGTCGGGGAGGTGGACGATGATCCCGTCGTCAGACCAGATCGCGTCGGATTCGAGCCCGAGCTCGTCGCGTATCCGGGCGCTGAGCGCGAGCCCCCACGCCGCGTGCACGCGCCCTCCAAACGGGCTGAGGATGCACAGCCGCCAGTCCCCGATCTCATCCCGGAAGCGCTCGACCACGATCGCCTGGTCGGACGGAATCACGCGCGTGGCGTCCTGCTGCTCGCGCAGGAACTGCAGCAGGTTTTTGGCCGCCCGCTCGTCGAGGTCGTAGCCACGCTCGATCAGCGTCTGCGGCGTCTGGTCGACCGCCCACCGGGCGAAGGCGCCGATTGCCTGGCCCAACTCCTTGGGCCGGCCGACGCTGTCGCCCTTCCAGAACGGCACGGCGCCGGGCAGTCCGGGCGCCGGAGTGACGATCACCCGGTCGCGCCCGATCTCCTCGATCCGCCAGGTCGTGGCCCCGAGTAGAAACGTCTGACCCGGACGGGCCTCGTAGACCATCTCCTCGTCGAGCTCGCCGACCCGGCGCCCGTCGGGCAGGGTGACCGCATAGAGGCCGCGGTCGGGAATCGTGCCGGCGTTGGTGACGGCCAGCTGGCGCGCCCCAGGGCGCGGCCGGATCGTGCCGGCGACGCGGTCCCAGATGATCCGCGGGCGCAGCTCGGAGAACTCGCTCGAGGGGTAGCGGCCGTCCAGCATGTCGAGCACGTTCTCGAGCTGAGCACGACTGAGCTCGGCGTAGGTGTGGGTGCGAGTGACTAGCTCGTACAGGTCCTGCACCTCGACCGGATGCTCGTCGCCGGCCGCCGCGGCGATGGCCACGATCTGCTGAGCGAGCACGTCGAGTGGATTCCGTGGCACCACCGTCGTTTCAATCTGACCCTCGCGCATCCGCCGGGCGACGACCGCACATTCGAGCAGATCGGCGCGGAACTTCGGAAAGATCCGGCCGCGGCTTACGTCGCCGACGTTGTGGCCGGCGCGGCCGATCCGCTGCAGGCCGCGCGCCACCGATTTCGGTGACTCCACCTGGATGACCAGATCGACCGCGCCCATGTCGATCCCCAGCTCGAGACTCGAGGTGGCGACCAGGCACGGAAGCTCGCCGGCCTTCAGCATCTCCTCGACCACCAGCCGCTCCTCGCGGGCCAGCGAGCCGTGGTGGGCGCGGGCGATCTCCGACTCGGCCAGGTCGTTCAACCTCAGCGCGAGTCGTTCCGCGCCCCGACGGTTGTTGACGAACAGGATCGTTGAGCGGTGCTGCCTGATCAGTTCCAGCAGCTCTGGGTAGATGGCGGGCCAGATCGACCGTCTTGTGGCCTCGCCGCCGGCCAGCGGGTCGAGGTTCGGCGAAGGCGTGGCGTCGGGTTCGACCATCGATTCAACGGGAACGTGGATTAGTAGGTCGAGCTCTTTGCGCACTCCTGTGTCGACGATTCGACACTTTCGCTTCGGCCCGACCATGTAGCGGCCGACCTCCTCGAGGGGATTCTGGGTAGCCGACAGGCCGATGCGCTGAACGTCGTTCTCCGCTGCGCGGGACAGCCGCTCCAGGGTCAGCGCCAGATGCGAGCCTCGCTTGGTCGCCGCGACGGCATGGATCTCGTCGATGATGCACCAGCGAGTCCCGGCGAACAGGTCCTGAGCGCGGCCGGTCAGCATCAGGTACAGCGACTCCGGCGTGGTGATGAGGATGTCCGGTGGGTTGCGCAGCATCGCCTGGCGCTCTTTTTGCGGCGTGTCACCGGTGCGCACGGCAACTTCGAGGTCGGCACCGATGCCGCGCAGGGGGGCGCGCAGGTTGCGGTCGATGTCGTAGGAGAGGGCCTTCAGCGGCGAGATGTAGACCAGGCTGATGCCCTCGCGGCTCACCAGGGGCTCACGAGCGAGCTGGTCGATCGCCCACATGAAGGCAGCCAGCGTCTTGCCCGAGCCCGTGGGCGCGGAGATCAGGACGTGCTCACCTGAGGCGATCGCGGGCCAGGCCTGGGCCTGTGCCGCAGTGGGATGGGCGAAGGCCTTGGCGAACCATTCGCGCGTGGCGGGGCTGAAGTTTTCGAGCGGCATTTGAGCTCTCCAGCGTAGCGTTCGGCTGGGCGTGCTCTGGGGTATAAGTCCGGGTGTGAGGAGAGCGCTACTGGCCGCGGTGTTGGTCTGGTCTGGGTTGCTCTGCGCCGCTCCTGCAGCCCCCGCTCAGATGAGCCTGGCCAACCCGCCGCCCCTGACCAACGACTTCTCCTGCCGGCCGAGCGCGGCTCACCCGAACCCGGTTGTCCTGGTCCACGGGTTGGGCGCGACGATGAGCGAGAACTGGTCCTACATGGCACCGCTGCTGGCCAAGCGCGGCTACTGCGTGTTCGCATTGACTTACGGGCTCGACCCCCGCGCTCCCTACTTCGGCGGGGTGATCCCGATTGAACAGAGCGCGCCGGAACTGGGCGCCTTCGTCGCTCAGGTGCTGAGCGCGACCGGCGCAAGCAAGGTCGATCTGGTTGGCCATTCCGAGGGCACGTTCATGCCCGAGTACTGGCTGAAGTACCAGGGCGGCGCGCGGTACGTCGATCGTTACGTCGCGATGACGCCGCTCTATCAGGGCACTCAGCTTGGCGGCTTTGCGGCGCTCCGTGACGCAGGCGCGGCCCTCGGGGCCTCCCAGATCCTGATCAACCTGGTCGGTGGGTTCTGCGGTTCGTGCAGTGAGTTTCTCGCCGGCTCGCCGATGGTCAAGGCGATCAACGCCGGCCCGGGCGGAGCCGCGGTGCCGGGGATCGATTACACGACGATCCCCACGCGTAACGACGAGCTGGTCGTGCCCTACACCAGCGGGATCCTGAACGCCCCGAACGCGACCAACCACGTACTCCAGGACGTATGCCCCAACGATTTGTCCGAGCACGTCGCGGAGGCGTTTGACCCGGTGGTCGCGCAGCTGGTCTTCAACGCGCTGGACCCCGCGCATGCCCAGCCCGTTTCGTGCGCCGGCGTGCCGCCGCTCGCACCTGCGCCGTCGTAGAAACGAGCACGCTCGGCGTAGCTCCCGGACGCGCTCGGCGTAGCCGGAAGCGCACGGCGTAGCCGCGGACGCGCTCGGCACTATCGGACTTGCTCGACCGCCGGCTCCGGGGTCATGAACGCGACCGCGGGCGAAAGGCCGGCGGTCCGCTTTAACGTGGCGATTCGGCGTCCCGGCTGGACGGCCGGTTTCGGCGCGCTCAGGTTCTCGCCCAGCCGACTGGCGAGCGAGTCGAGGTCGGCGACGATGATCACGAGGCCCCAGAAGCAGGCGGGGTTCTGGGGCGGCGCGGACTTGTTCTCGACCAGCTCGAGGATCGCGGGGCCGAGGCGGCGGAAGCCCTGGCGGAAGTTGCCCGCATCACGGATGCGCCTGAGCGGGATGTTCACGCGCTCCAGCGCCTGCGCCGTGCGATCGAAGTCAGGCGTTGTGATGACGACGTGGTCGAGCGCTGTGGCGCCGTTGGGGTGCGGAGCGTGTCTCGGCCGCAAATGGTCCGGCACCGTGTCCGTGGGCAGGCCGTCGATGGCCTCGCTGGGCGGGATGCCTTGGATGGACCAGCGCGTGATGCCCTCGCCCGGCGCATTCAGCGTTAGGCGGACGCCGTTCAGGTCAGCATGGCCATCATCGACCTCGAATCCGAGCGCCTCCCACCGCTCCGCCGGGTCGGCGATGTGCAGCTGGGTCAGCTGAGGGCGGATCACGGTAGTCATAGCGCGCGAATCGACAATAGTGCGACAAGCGTGGCCGCCCGCCCGAGCGGATGTCGCACTTTGGTCGCATGGCGACGAAAGCGCTCATCGCGCGGTAGCACCCGTGACCCGTTGTCGCACTTTGGTCGTGGCCGGCCGGCCGGGGTCGTGGCCTGCGCCGGCCGGGCCGCCGGGCCACCGGGCCGTCCGGCCCGTCCGGGCCGTCCGGGCCGTCCGGGCCGTCCGGGCCGCCTACAACGTCGCCAGCCCTCGCGCGCGGGTGAACACAGCATCGATCATCGGCTCGGTCAGCCGACCGGTGAACGTGTTCTGCTGACTCGGGTGGTAGCACCCGAGCACGGTGAAGCGGCCCACGGCGGCCTCGACGCCATGGCCGAACTTGGACCGGGGACGAGGTGCCTCCAACACCCGCATCGCAGCGTCCCAGGCGAATCCGCCCAGGCACACGAGCACGCGGGCGTCGCGCAGCAGGGACAGCTCGCGGGCGAACCAGGGCAGGCAGTTGTCGCGCTCGGACGGAAGCGGACGGTTGGCCGGCGGCGCGCAGCGAACCGCCGCGCTGACCCAGGCGTCGCTGAGCGTCAGCCCGTCGTCCCGAGAGACAGACTCCGGCTGATTGGCGAACCCGGCCCGCCACAACGCGGCGAACAGCCAATCGCCCGACCGGTCGCCGGTGAAGATTCGACCGGTCCGGTTGCCGCCATGGGCGGCCGGCGCGAGCCCCAGCACGACGACGCGCGCGCCCGGATCTCCGAACCCGGGCAAAGGGCGCCCCCAGTACTCCTCACCGGCAAAGGCGGCCCGCTTGACCCGCGCCACCTCCTCACGCCACGCCACCAACCGCGGGCACCGCCGGCAGGAGGTGACCCCGGCCTCCAGCGCCTCCAGCGCTCCCCGCGCCTCCAGCGCTCCCTGCGCGTCCGGCGCTCCCTGCGCCCCCAGCTCGCTCACGCCGCGCTCGGCCCCAGCACACCCTCGATCACCCGGTCGATCACCGCGCCCAGCTCCAACACGTCGGCCGGCTCCCCCAGGCGGACCTGACGGGACACCAGCTCGGTGATCGCCCCGACGATGGCGAACGCGTCGTAGGGCGAGGCGAAGCGGGCGATGAGGCCGCGCCGGGCGGCGGCGGCGTTGTCGGCGTCGAGCTGATCGGCAAAGCGCTGCATGATCTGATCGCGTCGCTGGGCGGCGTTCGGGCCCGCGCCGATGATCTCGACGAGCAACGTCTGGGCGTACTCAGGATGATTGGCCAGCGCGGTCAAGAAGGCACGGGTGGCCGCCTTCATCCGCTGAGCCGGGTCCGCCTCGCCCACCCCTCGGGCGGCGCCGGCCATCGCTCGCGCCACGCCCGCGGCGGCGACGTCGAACAACGCCATGATGCATTCCTCCTTGTTGGCAAAGTGCTCGTAGAAGGTGGCCTTGGACATCGCCGCGCGGCGGCTGATCGACTCCGAGCTGGCACCGTTGTAGCCGAGTTGCGCGAATTCGGCCGCCGCAGCTTGCAGCAGGCGCTCACGCTGGCGCGGGAGGCGGACCTCGGGTGGGGGGGCATGGCGGCCCCGCGCGGCGGGGGCGCCCTCCATCTCAGGCCTTGAGCGCGCGCCCGTAGTGCTGCTCGTAGTACTCGCGGTAGGCGCCCGAGCGGATCGACTCCCACCACCAGGCGTTGTCGCGGTACCAGTCGACGGTGCGCTCGAGTCCCTCGCTGAAGCGCACCTGCGGCTGCCATCCGAGCGCGCGCAGCTTGTCGGATGAGAGCGAATAGCGGCGGTCGTGACCAAGGCGGTCGGTGACGTACTCGATCAACGACTCGTCAGCCCCGCACAGCTCGAGCACCCTTTGCACCACGGCGATGTTCTCGCACTCGTCCGGCCCACCGCAGTTATAGGCCTCACCCGGCGCGCCGTGAGCCAAGGCGTGTCCGATCCCGCGGCCGAAGTCCTCGACGAACAGCCAGTTGCGCACGTTGCGGCCGTCGCCGTAAACGGGAAGGTGATCTCCGGCCAGCGCATTGAGGATCATCAGCGGAATCAGTTTCTCCGGGTACTGGTACGGACCGTAGTTGTTAGACCCGCGGCAGATCACCGTTTCCAGCCCGTAAGTGTGGAAGTAGCTGGCCACGAGCAGGTCGGCGCCGGTCTTCGTGGCGCTGTAGGGACTCGACGGCGCTAGGGGCGAGGACTCCGTGAACGACCCCTCGTCGATCGACCCGTAGACCTCGTCGGTCGAGACCTGGACGTAGCGCAGGCCGCGCGCACGCGCCGCCTCCAGCAGCACGTGCGTCCCCAGCATGTTGGTGATGGTGAATGCCTCCGGGCCGGCGATCGAGCGGTCCACGTGGGTCTCGGCGGCGAAGTTGACGATCGCTTCGCAATCGCGGACCGCCTCGCTCACGGCCTCAGGATCCTCGATCGCACCCTCCACGAAACGGATCCTGTCCTTGACCTCGTTGAGGTTCTCTCGGCGTCCGGCATAGGTCAGTTTGTCCAGCACCGTGACCTCGTCGCCGTGATCACGCACGCGCAAGCGCACGAAGGTCGAACCGATGAAGCCGGCGCCCCCGCAGATCAGCAGTTTCATGTCGTCCCCTCAGTCGCGCTCATGTACTCGGCCAATCCCTGCCGCCAGTGTGGCAGCGACGGGACATCGAAGGCTCGCTCGGTTCCGAGCACGCTGTAGGCCGGGCGGGGTGCCGGGCGAGCCATCGCGGCCGTGGTGGTCGGCTTGACCGCACATGTCTGCCCCGAGGAAATGACGATCTCCTGGGCAAACTCGAACCATGTGCAGTCTCCTGTCCCGGCAACGTGCACGAGGCCGAGCGGACGCCGTAGCGCCAGGTCCAGGAGCGCCACCGCCAGGTGGCCGGTGAAGGTGGGACAGCCGCGCTGGTCATCGACGACGCTCAGCTCCTCGCGCTCGGTCGCCAAGCGGCGAATCGTGGCGGGAAAGCAAGGCCCGCCCGTCCCGTACAGCCATGACGAACGGACGATCGTGTGCGAGTCCGGGGCCGCACCCGCCACCGCTCGTTCCCCGGCCAGCTTCGAGCGACCATAGGCCGACGCCGGGGCGACCGGATCGGATTCGACGTAGGGCTCACGCTTGGTGCCGTCGAACACGTAGTCGCTTGAGACGTGGACCGTCCACGCACCGGCTGCAGCTGCCGCCCGAGCGACGTTTCCCGCCCCGTCACCGTTGACTGCGCACGCCGCCTCGATCGAGTGCTCCGCGAGATCCACGTTCGTATACGCCGCGCAATTGATCACCGCATCGACACCCGCGCGGCTGACGGATGCCGAAAGCCCTTCCAGGTCGGTGATGTCCAGTTCGGCGCGCGCCATGGCGATCACCTCATGGCCGAGGTCGGGCGCAGCCGCCGCCAGATCCTGTCCGAGCATTCCCGCTGCGCCGGTGACGAGCACTCGCATGGGCGCCAAGGGTAGTGCTGATCGAGTCCGACAATTGGCCAGCTGTCCATTGGCACCCGCCGTCGCAGCGGATAGACATGTACATCTGACGCAGGGCCCGTGGGGGGAGCAGATCCGACCAACCGCGGGTCGGGGAGAACCACGTCAGGATCGGCCACCGGGCGCCACTACGCCGACGTGCCTCCGATCAAGGGTGTCTATCGGGGAGTGGCCAACGCAAAGCTCGATGCCCAGGTGACGATGATGCGCTTGGACCGCCTCGATCCCACCTCGACGGCGAGGTCGTAAGGGCGCAGACGGCCCAGCCAGACGGCTCGGTCAGACGGCTCAGTCAGTCGGCCAGAAATCCTGAACCATCTCGCCGTCGCCACCTTCGGGACGGTCGCTGCCGATGGCGATCAACTGCAGTCCGTCCGGTCCACCCTCGAATCCGCGCAGAACCTTCGGCGCGACGCGAACTACATCCCATTGACGCAGGTCGATGATCTCGTCGTCCAGCTTCATCCGTCCGGATCCGCTGACGACGATGTACGCCTCCTCCTGCTCACGGTGCCGGTGCCCGATGGGCGCCCGGTACTCCGGGCCGTAGCGGAACATGCTGACGCCGAGATGCTCGGAGTCAAGGTGCCTACGGGCGAAACGGGCCTCGACGTCGACGCCACGGCTGGCGGCCGAGTCGTCGATCTCCATCAAGTTCTTGACTGTGTAATCCGGCATGGATCGGAGTTTAGGGAGTATTGACGAGGCCCCGAGCGGTGCTACCGCCGACCCCAGGGCCGCCGGCCGTGCTCCAGAACGCCCCGCCTCGCTCGCCACCTCACGCCGACACGATCATGCTCGCGGGCGCCCGCCGCCGCTTCCCAAAACCGTCACTCCCGCGAAGGGCACCGGTGGTACGGTGAGCCAATGGGCAAACGAACGAGGTACACCCCCGGGACGTTCAGCTGGACCGATCTCACGACTACCGACCAGGACTCCGCGAAGTCGTTCTACGGCGCGCTGTTCGGTTGGACCGCAGACGACCGGCCCGTCGGCGACGGGATCGTCTATTCGATGATGCTGCTGGATGGGGATCCCGTGGCCGCGATCTCCCCGCAGCCAGAACCCCAGCGCGCCGCTGACGTACCACCGACGTGGAACTCGTACGTGACCGTGGAGAGCGCCGACGCGGCGCTGGAGCGGGCCACGCATCTGGGGGCGACGGTGCACGCGCCCGCTTTCGATGTCATGGACTCCGGGCGAATGGGCGTGATCCAGGACCCCCAGGGCGCCTACGTTCTCGTCTGGGAGCCGAACACCCAACCCGGGGCCGCGCTGGTCAATGCTCCAGGCGCACTGGCCTGGAACGAGCTGGTCACCACCGACATGGAGGCATCGGCCTC
The DNA here is from genome assembly GCA_963757165.1 of uncultured Solirubrobacterales bacterium. Lineage (GTDB taxonomy): Bacteria > Actinomycetota > Thermoleophilia > Solirubrobacterales > Solirubrobacteraceae > Palsa-465. Next base: position 1,652,453 of record CAVWQO010000006.1, on the reverse strand, counting down.
GTTCTACTCGGAGCTGTTCGAGTGGACCGTGAACCCCGTCGAGGGCTTCGGGATGCCCTACATGACGATCGCGAACCGCGAGGGACACAGCAACGGCGGCATCCGTGCCGCCAGCGAGACCGAACCGAGCTACTGGCTGGTCTATTTCGGCACCGACGACGCCCAGGCCGCGCTGGCCAAGATCGACGAACTCAGCGGCACCCCGCTGATGGGCCCGATGGAGATCGGCGAGGGGATGACGCTGGCCGCGGCGACGGATCCGCAGGGCGCGGTATTCGCGCTGTACGCCGGCCGCTTCGAGGACTGACGGGTTTCGCCGGCACCCGGCGTTCACACCCTGCCTGCGCGGCATAATTGAGCCCGTGCGGATACGCCTCGTTGTTGCGCTCGCCACCGTGGCCGTGCTCTGCGCCGGGTGCGGAGCCCGTGAGAGCAATCCGGCGCCTCCCAACAAACGGAGCTCGCTGCCGTCGCTGCCGACCGGACCCGTACTGCACGGTCACCCACAGGCAGTGGAGCCCGTGGCCGGCGCCGCGTCGCCGACTGGATCTTTGCCGAATAACGACGCAGGCGTCAGTGCGGGGCCAACCGGTTCGCTGCCGCAACCGGTGTCCGACGCCCAGATCCGCCGTGAGCTGGCGGCCAGCGGCATCGCCGCCCACCCGGGTCAGGCAACGCTGACCCCGCAGGGCCTGGCACTCGTCCCCGTCGACGCTCCGGCGATCATCCAGCAGGTGATCCTGGCCGGCAACCAGATCGCCCATCTTCCCTACCGGTTCGGTGGTGGGCACGGCACGTTCATCGACAACGCCTACGACTGCTCGGGGTCGCTCAGCTTCGTGTTCGCGGCCGCGGGCATCCTCAACACCACGATGACCTCGGGGCAATTGATGAGCTGGGGCAAGCCGGGGCCGGGGAAGTGGATCACCGTCTTCGCCGACAATGGTCACACGTTCGCGTACGTCGCCGGGCTGCGGTTTGACACGGTCGCGCTGGCCCAGACCGGGAGCCGTTGGTCGAACCAGGGAGCTACCGAGCCGAACTTGGGCAGGTTCGCGGTCCGGCACCCGCCGGGGTTGTAGCCGGAGAGGGACGCGTCAGGCCGCGGCCGACACCGCGGTACGGCAGAAGTCCAGCACAAGCTCGGCCACCCGCTCGGGCGCCTCGACCTGTGGGCAATGGCCGATCCCGCGGAGCAGCTGCAGGCGCGCCCCCGCCACGGTGTTCAGTACCCGTTCGGCACCGCTGTGGAAGACGAGCCGGTCCCGGTCCCCCCACACGAGCAGCACAGGAATCGTGATCCGCTCAAGGGCGAACGGCTGGCGCAGCTCCGGGATGAGCCGCCGTGCCGTGTCCAGATAGCCCGCGACGGTGGCCCGATCGCGATGGTGGTAGGTGAATGCCGACACCACGCGTCGATCGATCGAACGCGGCCTTCCGAAGGCCAGCTGGAGGTACAGCCGCGCGACCGCGGCTCGGAGGACCACGGCGGGGACCGGTGACGGCAGAGCCAGGAGGGCGCGCAGCACCGGGTCGGCCTGTACGAGGTAGAGCAATCGTGACATCTCTAGCCCGGCCGGAGCGATCCCCACGACGCCGGCCAGGCGCGGACCCTTGCGCTCGGCCAAGCGCAGCGACAGGCAGCCGCCGAGCGAGTTTCCCACCGCCAGCACCGGCTGGCGCGGACGCCCGCCGGCGTAGGCGACCACGGCGGCGGCGAACTCGTCGAGCTGAGGCAGAATCGGATCCGGCCGCAGCCGGTCGGCAGCCCCGAACCCCGGCAGGTCAACCGCGATCGCGCGGCGGCCCTGGCGCGCGAGCAGCGCGAGTATCTGGCGCCAAGTGTCTGCGCTGTCGGCGTAGCCGTGAAACAGCACGATCGGCGTACCGTCGCCTTCGAGTTCGAGCACCCTGGTCGCATAACCGCCGAAGCTGCGCCGATGCTCGAACAGCGGCTGGATCATCGGCAGCTAGGCGGCCGCGGGGGACGCCTCTGGCCCCGCTTCTGGCGCGCCGTAGGTGACGAAATCGCTGCCACGCACAAGCAGTAGGCCGAGCACAGCGCCGGCGAGGGCGACCACAGCCCCAACGAGCAGGATGTCGTTCATCGCCCCCGCGAACGCGCTGTGGATCGCGGTCGCCGCATGCGCCCGCTGCGCGGCAGGGATCGCGTGCAGCACGCCGGGCGTGCCGCCAGCGGCGATGGCGTGAGCGAGCTGCGAGGTATGTCCGGCGACCGGAGTCCCGGCCAGCTGCGGCGCGAGCTTGGAGCTGATCGAGCTCTCGAAGATGGCGCCGAGGATGGCAATGCCGGTGGCGATCCCCACCTGCCGGAAGGTGGAATTGATGCCGCTCGCCATCCCGCTGCGCTGCGGCGGGACGACCCCCACGGCAGTCGAGGCCAAAGCCGGGTTGACCAGCCCGATTCCCGCACCGGCGACGACGAACCCGGCCAGCAGCGCCGTCCAACCGGAGGAGCCGGTGAGTCCTCGCATCAACAGAAGCCCGCTTCCGACCAACAGCAACCCCAGGCTGAGCAGAAATTTCACTGGTACGCGTGAGGACAGGTTGCCCGAGACCGCGGCGACGACGAACGACAGGAGCGTGATGGGTAGAAAACGCAGCCCGGTCTGCAGCGGCGAGAGCCCGAGGATCGTCTGCAGGTACAGCGTCAGATACAGGAACATGGCGAACATCGACGCGGACAGCGCGAAGGCGACGATCGAGGCGCCCCCGAAGGTCGGCTTGCGAAACAGCGTCACGTCAAGCATCGCGTTGTCCTGAGTGAACTGGGCGACCAGGAAGGCGATCAGCAGGACGATCGAGCCCGCGAACAGGGCGATGATGAAGGTGCTGCCCCAGCCCTCGGAGTTGCCGCGGATGATCGCCAGTACCAGCAGGAACAGGGCTGCGGTGAAGGTGACCGTGCCGATCCAGTCCACGCGGGTGGCCCGCGGATTGCTCGACTCCGCGATCTTGGTCATGGTCAGCACGGCCGCGGCGATCCCGATTGGAACGTTGATGTAGAAGATCGAGGCCCAGCCGAACCCTTCGGTGAGAGCGCCGCCGAGCAACGGGCCGACGGCGGCCGCACCGCCAATCGTCGCCCCCCACACGCCGAGCGCCATCCCGCGCTCCTTGCCGTGGAACTCCTGCACGAGCAGCGCCAGGGAGGTCGAGAACATGATCGCGCCGCCGATCCCCTGCCCGGCCCGGGCCAGGATCAAGAACAGCGCGCTCGGCGACAACGCGCACAGCAGTGAGGTGAACGCGAACAGCCCGAGTCCGATGGCGAACACCAGGCGGCGGCCGAACAGGTCGGCCAGGGCGCCGGTGGTCAGCAGCACCGAGGCCAAGGTCAGTGCGTAGGCGTCGATCACCCACTGAATGTCCGAGAAGCTGGCCTTCAGCTCGACGGCGATCTTGGGGAGCGCGACGTTGACGATCGTGATGTCCAGCAGGAGCATGAAGGTGCCCACGCAGACGACGAGCAACGTCCACCACTTACGTTCCATAAGCGCGGAATCCTAGCCCAAGCTCGGTCGGTTGCCGGCAGCGGGCGGGATCCCCGGGGGTCGTCGGGCAGCACCGCAGCGGCGCCGGTCCCCTAGGCGCGTCCGTACACCGGCACCGCCGCCCCGCTGGTTGGCCTCGACTCCGGCGAAAGCAGGTGGGCAACCACCCCGGCGATCTCCTCCGGCTTGACCCAGCGCTCGTGCTTGGCATCGGGCATCGAGGCCCGGTTGGCCGGAGTGTCGATCACGCTGGGCAGGATCACGTTGCAGCGGATTCCATCCTGCTTGTACTCCACCGCCACCGCTTGGGCAAAGGCGATCACCGCAGCTTTGGAAGCGATGTATCCCGCGGCGCCCGGGAACGGCTGCAGCGCCGCCCGCGTCCCCACGCACACAATCGCGCCCTCTCCCTGCTCGAGCATGGTTCCGAGCACGGCCTGCGTCATCAGGTAGGTCGGGCGGAGGTTGAGCCGAAACTGTGTCTCGAACTCTTCGATCGGCGTCTCGTGAACGCGGCCGCCGGCGGCAAAGCCGCCGACAAGGTTGGCCAATCCCTGCAGCGGAGCCTCGGGATCCGCTGCTCCCGCAGCGGCGACCGCGTCGACGGCCTGAGGGTCGAACAGGTCGGCCTGGATCAGCTCCAGCCGATCGTGGGCATGCAGACGCTCTAGCTCCCGTTCGGCTACCCACGGCACCACGACCCGCCAGCCGTCCGCGAGCAGGCGCGCAACCACCGCGGACCCGAGTCCGCCAGTTCCTCCAGTCACGATTGCGGTGCGGGCCATCAGCTGCCGTCCGCCCTCCACTCTACCTTTGCCGTGCGATGAAAGTCCGGGAATTTGCAGACGGAATCGATGTCGCGCAGGCACTGCTCGTTCGTGATGCGGAGGTGCGCAACCGGCGTGACGGGAGCGAGTATCTGAAGCTCCAGCTCGGCGACCGCACCGGCAGCGTGGCGGCGGTGGTCCGTGAGCACGTGGCCGAGATCGGCCACCTGTGCCGATGTGGCGAAGTGGTGCACGTCAGCGGTCGCTTCTCCGTGCACCCCCGCTTTGGGCCCCAGCTCGCGGTCCAGGCGGTACGGCCCGCCGCCGAGGACGAGTTCAGCCGGGAAGACCTGCTCGACGGGCCCACGCGGAGCGCCGACCAGATGGAGGCCGACCTGCGCGAGTTGATCGCAACCGTCCAGAACCCGCATCTGCAGAGCCTCCTGAGGCTGGTGTTCGGCGCGGACTCGCCGACCTGGGCGCACTACCGCGACGCGCCGGCGGCCAAGCGCTACCACCAGGCCTACCGGCATGGCTTGCTGGAGCACTGTCTCACTGTCGCTCAAGCGGTCGGAGCGATCTCGGCCACCTTCCCCGGGATCGATCGGGACGTCGCGGTGACCGGGGCGCTATTGCACGACATCGGCAAGCTTGAGGCCTATGAGCTGAAGGGCGATGCGATCTCGATGTCGGATTTCGGCCGCTTGTACGGGGAGATCCCGTTGGGGTATTACCGCGTGCGGCGGGCGATCGAGCGTCTGAAGGGATTTCCGTCCGACCTCGAGCAAGCGCTGCTTCACATCATCCTCAGCCATCACGGCTCATTGGAGCACGGAAGCCCAGTCGTTCCGTGCACACGAGAGGCCACGCTGGTGCACATGATCGACAACCTCGGGGGACGGCTGGGCAGCTTCGACCGGCTGGAGAAGGAGTTGCCGGCGGGCGAGCAATGGTCGGCCTACGACAAGGGCATCGGCGGCGGGGCGTACTTCGCCTCGCGTGAAGAGCAGGAGCGCCAGGCCGCCTGAACTGCGGTTGGGCGGCCGGTCGGGAGGTCAGGGACCGCTCGTGCCGACTCTGCGGCGCCTGGTCACGGCATCGCTCCAAATCTGCGCAAATAGCGCGTCGTTCACGGGGGGGAACTTCTGGGTCCCGGTCGGCCCAACTAGAGTTGCCGGTCCATGGCAAAAGACACGGAAAAGCTGATTCGGCAGCTGTCGCTGATCTCATACCTGATGGCCGAGCGCCGGCCGGTGACCGCCCCGGAGATCCGCCGGGACGTCGAGGGCTACAGCGTGATGAACGAGGACGCGTTCGCTCGGCGTTTCTACGCCGACCGCTCGGAGCTAGAGGCGCTGGGCATCGCCCTGGCGGTGGAGAAGCCCGCTGAGGGACTGGTCGAGCAAGAGAACTACTCGCTGCCCCCGGAGAACTTCCACCTTCCGCCGATCGAGTTCAGCGACGGCGAGCTTGCCGGATTGCGGACCGCCCTGCAGCTGCTCGATGGCGAGTTCGCCTACGCCGAGCCACTGCGCCTGGCCCTCCAGCAGATCTCATGGGGACGGCCGAGCCCCCTCACCTCGCCTGAGCAGAACACCGTCGCCCTCGGGATCACCGGCTCAGCCGGCGGACACGACGTGTCCCAGCGGCTGGCCAAGATCGAAACGGCGATCTTCCGTCGCAAGACGATTGTCTTCGACTACTACACGATGGAACGCGACGAGGTCGGGGCTCGCAAGGTGGATCCGTACCAGCTGCTCTACCAGGGTGGCCAGTTCTACGTGGTCGGCACCTCGCACGAGCGACGTGCGATCCGCGTGTTCCGGCTCTCCCGGATCCGCGGCAAGGTCGGCTACGCGACCAAGGCTGAGCATGACTTCCAGCGCCCGCCTGATTTCGACCCGCGGGCTTACGGCAATCGGATCGACTGGCAATTCGGCGAGCCGATTGGCACCGCCGAGGTCTGGATCAGCGGCCGGATCGCCTGGCAGATCGAACGCCACTTCGGCCGCTACGGAGAGATGCGCCCGGCCGACGATGGGGAGGACCGCGTGTTCCTGACCCAGTATGCCAACGCCCGGCAGCTGATCGCTTGGGTACTCGGGCTGGGAGAGCATGCTCGGATCGCGGGCCCCCCGGAGCTGCTCGAGGAGCTGCGGGACCGCGTGCAAGTCCTGATCGAGCGCCACCGCGGAGACGCTGAGGTGGCACCACGCGCGACGCCGGCGGCGCCCGGTAGCGATGGCGCCGAGGTGGCGCGCGCGGAGGCCGCCGAGGCCGAGAGCAACGGCCATCAGCCCGATGTGGCGATCCGCCCCGAGCGCTTCGCGCGGCTGGTCACGCTCGCGAGCATGTTGATCGAGGCCGGGCGAGCGCCGCGGCGCATCGATGCGGCCCAGATCTGCCGGGACCTCAAGATCTCAGATCAGGAGCTGCGCGAGGACATCTCGGTCCTGAACGTGGTCAACTTCGGTGCCGGCACCTACGTGTTGTACGCCGAAATCGGCAGCGACGGCATGATCGAGGTTGATCCCGAGCCCTACGGTGATTCGTTCGCGCGCCCGGCCCGGCTGCTTCCCGTCGAGGCCAAGGCCTTGATCGCGGCAATCGACCTGATCGGCGAGCACATTCCTGAGGGTTCGCTCACCTCCGTGCGTGAGAAGGTGGTGGCTGCGCTCGGCGAAGATCCCGTCCATGAGGGGCTTCAGGTCGCCTCCCCCGGTGGCGACGATGCGGAGATCGCGGGCGTCGTCTCGCAAGCGATCGCCTCCCGACACATGCTGTCGTTCGAGTACTACAAGGAGAACGAGGACGAATTCACCACCCGGCTGGTGGAGCCGTACGCGCTGATCAACGGCCGCGAGGGTTGGTACGTGGCCAGCTTCGACCCGGCGCGTGAGAGTGTCCGCCACTTCCGCCTTGACCGGATCAAGTCGGCTTCGGTGACCGACGAGGCGTTCGAGCCGCGGGCGGACGTCGATCCAGCCGCGGACGTCGACGGTTGGCCTCGCACGGGCGAGGTTCCCGCTTCGCGCCGGGCCCAGGTCTGGATTTCGCCCGAGCGCGCCCGCTGGGCCCGCGAGGAGCGCACCGTGGTTGCCGAGCTCGCCGACGGCTCGGTGATCGTTGAGCTCGGCTTCGCCGGCGTCGACTGGCTGGTGCGTGAGGTGCTCAAGGAGGCCGGCGATGCAGTCGTGCTCGAGCCTGAGGACGCCCGCACGGCGGTGCGGAACGCCGCGGAGGCCATCTGGGCCGCCGCCGGCGCGATTGCCACGTGAGCCGCCGCGACCAGATCGCGATGTCGCCTGAGGAGCTGGCGTCGTTTGTGGATCAGCAGCGCGTAATGATCTGCGCCACCAACGGCACGCGAGGCTGGCCGCACCTGATGCCACTTTGGTACGTCGTGCGCGAGCGTGAGCTCTGGGCCTGGACCTACGCCAAGTCGCAGAAGGTGCGAAACCTGGAGCGGGATCCGCGGGCGACGCTCCAGCTTGAGACCGGCGAGCAGTACCACGAGCTCCGGGGAGTGATGATCGAGGCCGAGACGATCCTGCACCGAGACCTCCAGCTGGTGAGCGAGTTCGGCGCGGAGTTGTTCAAGCGCTACAGCGGCGGTTCCGGCGGTGGCGGCGGCGCGGACAGTGACCGCGGCGGCGAAAGCGAAGGAGCGGCCGGCGGATCTCCCGGGTTCCTCGACGTGATCCGCGCTCAAGCCGCCAAACGGGTGGCCCTGCAGTTCGTCTCTCAGCGCACGGCCAGCTGGGACCACGGGAAGCTCGGCGGCGCTTACTGACCGGCCGCCGGGAAGCTCGGCGGCGCCTACTGACCGGCCGCCGGGAAGCTCGGCGGCGCCTACTGACCGGCCCCCGGGCAGTAGCCTGCCCGCCATGGAACCACTGAAGGGCCTGATCCTCTCCGGAGGCAAGGGGACGCGATTGCGGCCGATCACCCACACGAGCGCGAAGCAGCTCGTCCCGGTGGCCAACAAACCCGTGCTGTACTACGGGATCGAGGCGATGGCCGCCGCCGGGATCGCGGAGGTGGGAATCATCATCGCCCCGGAAACCGGCGACGAGATCCGCGCCGAGGCCGGAGACGGCTCGCGCTTTGGCCTGAGCCTGACCTACATCGTGCAGGACGAGCCGCTCGGTCTCGCCCATGCGGTGCTGACAGCCGAGTCGTTCCTGGCGAGCTCGCCGTTCGTGATGTACCTGGGGGACAACCTGCTGCAGGGTGGGATCTCCGATCTCGTCGAGGCCTTCCGGGCCAACGAGCCGGATGCGCTGATCCTCCTCACCCCCGTTCTCGATCCCCAGAACTACGGCGTGGCAGAGCTGGACGATGGTGCCGTCCTGCGGCTGGTCGAGAAGCCGCCGGAGCCCAAGACGGACCTCGCCCTGGTAGGCGTGTACATGTTCAATGCCGGGATCCACGACGCCGCGCGGGCGATCAATCCGTCGGGCCGCGGAGAGCTCGAGATCACTGACGCGATCCAGCATCTGGTCGACCAGGGCAGCCGGGTGGAACCCCACATTGTCCGCGGCTGGTGGAAGGACACGGGGCGACTCGAGGACATGCTCGCCGCCAACCGGCTCGTCCTGGACACAATGGTCAGACGCGTCGAGGGCGAGCTGGTGGACTCGCAAATCGACGGGCGCGTCGTGATTGAGGCCGGAGCCCGGCTGCAGCGCACCACGGTTCGCGGTCCGGCGATCATTGGCGCAGGGGCACGGCTCACGGACTGCTACGTAGGCCCCTACACGGCGATCGGAGAGCGCTGCGCGATTCACAATGCCGAGGTGGAGCACTCGATCTTGCTCGCCGGCTCATCGGTAAGCGACCTGGCGGGGCGGATGGAGTCCTCGCTGCTGGGGCGCAACGTCAAGATCGGCCGCGACCAGCGTCAGCCGCGGGCCTATCGCTTCATGGTCGGGGACAACTCCGAAATCGGGATTCTCTAGCGCCGCGCCATCGTCTGCGCGATTCCGTCCGCATAGCGGACGTTTCTGCGCAACGGGCCTTAAATTGAGAGCGCCCCGGAACCGGCGGGATATGAGGCCGGATCTAAGGGGCGCGCTCGGGAGGAGAGAGGTGTTGCCGGACCATCATGCCCGGTAGGGCTTCAGATGTCCAAGACGAGTTCGTGAGTAGATCTATAATTACTGCTTATGGATCTGCGGCAGCTGCGCTACCTCGTCGCCCTTGCCGAGGAGCGCCACTTCACCAGGGCGGCCGCCCGCGAGCACATCGCCCAACCGGCCCTCTCCCAACAGATTCGTCGGTTGGAAGAGGAGGTCGGGCTGGCGCTCGTGGAACGGACTACCCGTCACGTCACCATCACCGCCGCCGGCGAAATGCTCGTGGCCAGGGCGCGCCGAATTCTCTCCGAGGTGGATGCAGCACAGACCGAACTGCAGGGTCTGAGAGGAGTTCAGACCGGCCACGTCACCGTCGGCGCGATGCACACGATGGGGCCGGTGGATGTTTCGCTGGCTTTGGCCATCTTCCACAGCCGGCATCCCGGGGTGGAGCTGACCGTGCGCGAGATGTCCAGCGAGGAGATGGCCGAGATGCTCAGAGTCGACGAGCTCGACCTGGCCTTTCTGTCGGTGACCGAGCGCATCGAGAGTCATGGGCTGGGCCTGCATCAGCTGGTCTCCGAGGAGCTGGTGGTGATCCTTCCTCACGACCACCACTTGAGCGCCCGGAAAACGCTGCGCATGGCGGAGCTGGCCGAGGAGCAGTTCATCAGCTACCGAGAGGGCTCGCGACTGCGTGAGCTGCTGATCTCCGCGGGCCGACAGGCAGGCTTCGAGCCGCAGGTCAAGCTCGAGTCAAATGAGAGCATGCGGATCCGCCGCCTCGTCGCGCGTGGCATGGGCGTGGCCATCCTGCCCCGGTCTGACGCCGAACCGCCGGGTTCCGATCTGGTGGTCGTGGGCGTGCGCGAGCCGGCCCTGTCCCGTGACATAACGCTCGCCTGGAGGGAGGGCCGGCGTCACACGCCCGCGGCGGCAGAGTTCCTCGAGCTCGCGCGGAGCACCTTCACCGAGACCGACGAGGCCCGGGCCGAAAACGCGCGGTAGCGAGCGGGCTGCGGCGCAGGCCGGTTCGGCCTCAGCGCCGGTTCCGGCCGGTTAAGCGCCCGCGCCGGTTCAGGCCCCGACTGCGCGGGCGTGACGGGCCTCGGCGGCCGCGTCGGAGAGGATTTCCGCCAGCTGGGCTGAGATCTGGGTCCACGAGAACCGCGCGCAGACCGATTCGCGGGCCGCACGCCCGCGACGTTCACGCTCATCTCGGTTCTCGGCCACTTCCGCGATGGTTGCGGCCAGAGCCGTCTGGTCGGACGCGGGGACCAGCCAGCCACTGCGGCCATCCTCGATGATCGACTCGGGGCCCAGCGCGCGCATGCCGATGGCGGGCAGCCCGCAGGCCATCCCTTCGATCAGCAGCTGACCGAACTGCTCCCGGTCAGCGGCCGAGATCACGGCATCGGCTGCCGTGAAGAATGGTGGTAGCTCCTCGTGCGAGCGCCAGCCTGCGAGGAAGACCGATGGCGCCTCGAGTCTCGCCACCACCTCGGCCGGGTGCTCGCCCTCCCATTCCCCGGGATGGCCGCCGACCAGCACGAGCGCGGCGGACCTCGGTTCATGATGGTGGACCCGGGCGAAAGCGGCGATCATCCGGTCCAGCCGCTTGACCGCAGTGAACCGCCCGACATATACGAAGACGGTCGCCTGCTCCAGGAGAGCCACGTCGTTCTCGTCGTAGCGGACGCTGCCCGCCGGCTGCCCGGGGGCCCAGCCTCTGGGCTCCTGCACCAAAGTGCGCCGCCAGAACTGGAAACGATCGATTCTCTCCGGCTTGAACAGGTCCACATCAACACCGTTCGGCATCCCGATCAGCAGCTCACGCGGAATTCCGAGCAGCCGGCTGGCCCGGTCCGCGCCGGCCGGAGCGACGATCAGCGCAGCGCAGCGGTGCGCCCAGCCCCGCAGGCGCTCGGCCCAGCGCTCGGCATAGTCCCACCCTGGCGGCGGTCCGTCGGCGATCTGCTCGAGCATCAGCAATTCCGTTCCGTGCAGCTGCCCCACGATCGGGACGTGGGGGGCCACGCGGGCCGCGGCCTCGTTGAGCGGAGTCAGGTGGTGCAGGTGCAGGACGTCTGCCTGGGCAGCGCCGCCCCGGGCCAGCTCACGTGACCAGGCGCTGACCTGACGTTCGTAGTCCAGGTCATCGAGCATCGCGAACACACGGTCTGGGGCACCCGCTCGCTCCTCGAAGGAGGGGTGGATGGGAGCCGTACCCGGCGGGCCCTCGAACTTCAGCGGCGCGGCGCTGGCCAGCGCTCCGTCGAACGACACGGGCTCGACCTCGCCATAGAACTCGCCGGCATCGCCGTGCGCTCCCAGATCCCCGCGCGACCCGGCGATGAAGGTGACCCCGCACCCCTGGGCGCGCAGCCCCCGGGCCAGCGCGCGGGCGACGGGCGCCGAGCCCCCGCGAGGTGAGAACAGGATTGCTGAGAGAACATTTAGGGCCACACAGCGATTATGGCCACCGCCCCAGGATCGGCGCGCCGACGTCGGCCGCGTGCGCTCCTATTGGGGTGCGAGCACGATTGCGCTGAGGATCGGCCGGCCGTCAAGCAGGTCGACTCCGTGCTCCTCCCGCGGCCGGTTGCGCAAGCGGCCGGCGTAGACCAGCGACGTCGAACCGCCGCCGTCGAGGTTCAGCGCCTCGGAGGCGCCCAGCGCGATCAAGGCGTCAGCCAGCTCGGGCAACGTCATTCCTGCATCGCGGCGCGTACGCCCGTCGCAGGCCACCGCGAGGAGCCGGTCACCTGCCACGGCCACCGCCGCCCGTGGATAGCGCCCGAGCGTGATGTCCGAGTCGAACTGGTGCGCGGCCGCGGAGAAACCCTCCGTGTCGTCGTCGTCACTGCGGATCACGCGCCGGCCGCCGGACACCAGCAGCGGCCCAGCCTGCAGAAGGTCTCCGGCGGGATGCGGAGCCAGCTCGTCTCGCCGGGCGATCCGGACATCGCGCTGGTCGATGTGAAGGCAGGCGCGCACGTCACCCCAAGGAGCTGCGAACGGAATCGAATCCTGCCTCTTCCCGTCGATCTGCAGCTGGCCCAGCGGCTCGTAGCGGGAGCGGATGAAGAAGCCGCCGACGATCGCATCGCGGATGCCCTCCTGCTTGCACCAGCGAACCAGCGGCGCGGGCTGCCCGAGGAGGACGACCCGGGGCCGAAACATGTTCAGGTCATAGCTCGCCACGTGGAGCGTGGTGCGAACCGGTCCGGGGAGATTGACGCGCAGCGACTCGAGCCTCGAGCGCCGCCGGGCAAGCATGTCTGCCGCGCGTACGCGGCGCAAAGGGAGAGCGCTGTGACTCATGCCGGTTGGCGGGTTCGCCACCCCAAGAACACCCATGGAGAGGTTCAATTACACCCCTGCGAGCCGACATCCTTGTTATTTCCTGGAGAACTCCCCCTACAGCAAGGCCTTTTCGCCGAAGAACTCCGCGATCGGATTGCCGTTGAAGTTCTCGATCTCGCGGTAGCCCTCGGACTCATAGAGCCCGCGCGCGTTGGCCTGGCGCGGCCCAGTATCCAGCCTTGCAACGGTGTAACCGAGCTCCCGCGCCCGCTGTTCGAGCGCGTGCAACAGCAGACGGGCAACGCCGCGGCCGCGGATTTCAGGCACTAGGTACATCTTCTTGATCTCGCAGGTCTGCTCGTCAAGCCGCTTGACCCCGCCGCAGCAGATCGCCTGCCCATCCAGGAGGCCGATCAGAAACGCGCCATCTGGGGGACCCAGCTCGGCCGGACCTGCGCGCGGCATGTCATCCCCATCGAGTTCGAGGCCGTCGTACATGGCCGCAATCTCGTCACGCATCGCCTGCGCCAACCGGGCGCCCGCACCGGCATCCACGCGTCCGTCCTCGAAGCTGACGCTCAGGCTGGGACGCGCGGTCAACGCAAACCGGGACGGGCAGGTGCAGGAGCAACCAGCGCAGATTGGCCCCGGCCCACCGGGGCGACTCGATTGGCAACGCTGGACGCGGCCGGGGTCGAACCGCTCAGGCCAACCGAGGAGATGCCGAATGCGGCGATGAACAGCGTGGCGGTCCCCGCGCGCATCCGCTTAGGCGTCAGCCACGTTTGGTGGCGCGCCTGCAACCATGACCGGGTGCCACTGGCACCCGCCATTGCCGCCATGACACAACCCGCGCACATGGCCCAAAGGCTACTGGGACTGGGTCAGGCTCCGGCGAGCAGCGACACGAGCCCACCCGGCGTCTCCGCGCGGCCCACGTGCACTCGCGGCATGGTCAGCGGCGCCGCAGTGCTCTCAGTCGTCCCGCCCGCAGTCGAATAGGCGAGCGTAAAACCGGCCGCGCGGACGGCCTTGACGACAGCGTCGTTGTAGGCCCCGAACGGATAGGCGAAGTAGTACACCGGGTGGCCGAGAACCTGCTCCAGCACCCGCTTTGAGCCGGCGGTCTCCGTGCGCAGCTGCGTCGCAGTAAGCAGGCGCAGGTCGACGTGGTGCGCCGTGTGGTCACCGACATCCATCCCGGCCTGATCAAGCTGGCGGATCTGGCCTGTGGTGAGGAAGCCGGGCTCGGTCGTTCGTCCCGTGATCACGAAGAACGTCGCGACCATGTGAAAACGCTGAAGGGCGGGGAGGATCCGCGTGATGTCGTCGACGTAGCCGTCGTCGACCGAGATGATCACCGGCTTGGGCGGCAGCTTGGCGCCCTTGTAGAGAGCATCGAACAGCTGGATCTGGCTGATCGTGTGGTAGCCCCCAGTCTGCAGTGCGGCCAACTCGGCGACGAAGTTGGACGGCTCAACCTTCAGGTCCGTGAGGCCGACGGCGCTGAGCGGCGCGACACGGTGATAGGTGAGAACCGGGACCCTCACGCTTTGCGCAGGACTGTTGCTCGGCGCGATCAGCGCGGGCACCGTCCGGCTGGCGACCGGGGGATGGGTGGCGCCGCGGCCACCTCCGGGAGTGAGCTTGACCGGGCTGCCGTCGCCACCCGAGGCGCCAGCGTTCCGCCCGGAACCCGATCCCGAGCCGGAGCTGGGGCCGTGGCTCCCGCATCCCACCAGCGCCACGGCAGCAGCAGCGGCGAGCAGGATGAGCATCGGGCGGCGGAGGCTGACTCGGCTCACGTCCGACGGAAGGCTAGCGACCGCTTTGGCTAGTCTGCGGGGCATGAGCGAAGCCTCCATCGAGGTGCGGGAGCGCCTGCTCAAGGCCTGGCGTGGCGAGATCGTCGCCGGAGCCGTCTACTACCTGATCGCTGAGCGGATGCCGGAGCGTGAGGCGGACATTCTGCGGCGCATGGGGCAGGCCGAGAGCGTCCACCGCAGCCGGCTGGAGGCGAGGATGCGGGAGCTGGCGATTCCCGTGCCGGATCCTTCCAGCGTCCGGGTTCCTCCGTGGTTGAGGCTGCAGGCGCGGATCGCCCCGATCGACCGCCTACTCGCCGCGCGTGAGGCGGCCGAGGACGACGAGGTCGACGACCTTTACAAGCGCTCGACCGGGGATCCGGTGACCGACGGGCTCCTGCGTGAGATCCGTAAAGAGGAGCGCTCCCATTCACTCGCCGTCCAGGACATCCGCTCTGGCGGCAGCGCGAGCGATGGCGGTTCCCCGCCGGATCCTGTGAACCCCCGGCCGGGAGCAGCAGTTGACGCGGCGCCATCGGACGTGCCCGGCGCTCGGACCCGCCTCGACCGGATTCTCGGACGCGAGAAATGGCACATGACCGGCGGCGGGTGGATCTCCGGCGCCATCTACGGGGCCAACGATGGTCTGGCTGCCGTGTTCGGCATCGTCGCCGGCGTCTCGGGTGCGACAGGCGGCTCGACCTCCGTGCTCACGGCCGGCCTGGCCGGCGCGATCGCCTCCGCGCTCTCAATGGCGACGGGCGCGTTCTTGGCCGAGCGCTCCGAGGCGGAGGTGCACGCCGCGAACGTCGAGCGGGAGCGACAGGAGATCGCCGAGCATCCCGAGGAGGAGAAGGAGGAGCTTTCGCTCTTCTACCAGCTGAAGGGGATCGACGAGAAGACCGCCGACGAACTCGCCGAGCGGATGGCCCAGCATCCCGACGCGATGCTCCAGGCGCTGGCGGCTGAGGAATTTGGAGCGGGCGGCCAGAGCGGCGGCAATCCTGGCCAGGCGGCGCTCGCCGCCGGAGTCTCAACGGGTTTGGGCGCAATCGTTCCCGTGATTCCGTTCTTCTTCACGACCGGGACGACCGCGATCGTTGCGGCCGCGATCGTCTCGTTGATCGCGCACTTCATGGTCGGCGCGGCCAAGTCGCTGGTAACGCTGCGCAGCTGGTGGGCGGCGGGGCTGGAGATGACCCTGGCCGGCGTGATCGTCGGCGGGGCGACTTACCTGGTCGGCCTGGCCCTGCCCGCCTAGTGGATCTCGGAGAGGCCCACTAGTTACTGCTCGAACGAGCCACCGGCTGCACGCGCAGCGCGTCGAGACCCTCACGCAGGGCCGTTAGCTCCTCACGCAGCGAACCGATCTCCGCTTCCAGCGCGGCGACTCGGGCTTCCAGTTCGGTGCTGGCGGGCGGCGCGCTGATGTCCGGGCCGGGCGGCCGACTGATTTCCGGGCCGGGCGGCCCGTCGGTGCCCGGGACGGCAGGGCCGTCGACGCCCGGGGCGACGGCAGGTAGCGCAGCAGGGGCGCCCGCCACCGGAGCGGCCGAGGTTTGCTGATAGGACGCGCCGCGCTCCTGGGCACCCAGGAGGTGGATGGAGCGGTCTTCCTTTTGGCCCGGTCGCCGGCCCAGGTTCGCAACGTAGCCCCGCTCGGCCAGCGCCGACAGCGTGCTCTCGACGTGCGTGAGCGAATCGAATGGCGCCATCCGGTCACTGCGTCCCTTCAGTTCCCCGGGCGTCTGCGGTCCGCGCAGGAGCAGCACGCCGAGCAGGGCGAGAGCCTGGCGGTCGAGGCCGAGTGCTTCCTCCGCGAGGTGGCGATACTTGATCGAGCGGCTGGTGTGACCGCTGGCCAACCGGGCCAGCCCGTAGCGGCACAGACGCTGGGCCGCGTCCCGGACCGTGGTCTCGTCATAGGCGGTCACGGGATCCCGGTTGGTCGACTGGTTGCAGGCCAGGCGGAGGGCGTTGACCGAGAGTGGATACTGGTCCGGCGTGGTCCAGCGCTTCTCGATCAAGCAGCCCAGCACTCGCTGTTCGGGCGCGGTGAGCTCCGCGACGTGCATCGCCGCGAGAATAGCCGGGGAGGACGAGCGTGGTCTCCGTTGACCAAGCGCGGCAGCTCGCCCTGGCTCTGCCCGGCGCGATCGAACAGGATCATCACGGCCGGCCGTCATTCCGCGTCAATGGCCGCATTTTTGCCACCCAGTGGGATGACGATCACATGAACGTGATGGTCGACGAGGCGGGGATCCACACCGCGGTCCAGGCCCAACCCGATGTGTGCGCGGAGGTGTGGTGGGGTAAGCGACTCGCCGCGGTTCGCGTCACCCTGAGCGCGGCCAGCGACGAACGGCTCGCGGAGCTGCTCGAGGACGCCTGGGAGCGCAAGGCTAAGGGCCGCTAGCGGAGCCCTCCCAGGCCCGCGCTGCTGACAGAGCCCTCGCCAGGCCCGCGCCGCTGACGGAGCTCTCCCAGGCCCGCGCCGCTGACGGAGCCCTCCCAGGCCCCGCGGATCGAACGGCTTGACGTTTGTATCGGGACGATATATCGTTGCGCTATATGGCGGACCAAACCGATGGCCCTCTCCCCGCGGATGACCCTCTCACCGCCGATGAGCCGCGCCCCGCGAATGAGCCCCTCACCCCCACCGGCCGCGTCATCCTCGGCATGCTCGGCCTGGGCCACGAGACCGGCTACGACATCAAGCAGTTCGTCGACAAGTCGACGCGGCATTTCTGGGCCGCCAGCTACGGCCAGATCTATCCCGAGCTGCGCCGCCTCGAGACCCAGGGCCTCCTCACCAGCCACTCCGAGCCCTCCGGCGGCCGGGCGCGAACCGTCTACCGGGTGACCGATGCCGGACGCGCGGCGCTCGACCGCTGGCTCCTCGCCCCCGAGGAGCCGCTCTACGAGTTGCGCGACGAGGGCATGCTGCGCCTGTTCTTCTCCGACATGGTTGCCCCCGCCCAACGGCGCGCGCTGGCACGAGCGATGCAGGAGCGCCATCAGCGCAAGCTGGATCAGCTGCGGCAGATCGAACCCCTGGCCCGCCACGGCTTCTCGGGTCCACAGCTGACGCTGAAGCTGGGCATTCGCACCACCGAGGCGATGATCGAAGCGTGGAAAGAGACCGAGCGGCTTCTTGCCCAAGACCCCGAAAAGGAGTGAGAAACGATGGCCCGACTTGCCACATTCCTCCACGTCCACGGACGCCGCGTGCTCTACCTCGCGGTCCTCGGCGCGGCCATTTCGGGCGTTTTCGGTGCTGGCGTGGCCAAGCACCTGAGCCCCTACGGGGCGAACGATCCGGGCACGCAGAGCGTTCAGGCGATGAACCGCTTCCAGGCCGCCACCGGGCGCCAGATCGACCCCGGCGTGGTCGCGCTGGTGGCGAGCGGAGGCGTTCGCACGGCCGCCGCGCATCGGCGCGTGGGAATGGTCGCGACCGCGTTGCGCGCCCAGCCCGATGTGGCCGGGGTGTTCAGCTTCTACGAGACCCGGAATCCTGCCATGGTGGCGAGAGACGGTCGTTCAAGTTACGTGCTGGCCTACTTCAAGGCGCGCTCGGACAAGCAGATCGCCGACGACACGACGGCGATCAAGAACGCGTTTGCCCATCAGCCGGACGTCAAGCTCGGGGGCCCGGCGTTTGCCAACGCGCAAGCCAACGCCCAGGTCAGCCACGACCTGGCGATGGCCGAGCTGCTGGCCTTCCCGTTCATCTTCCTGCTCTCACTGCTGTTCTTCCGCTCCCTCCTCGCAGCGCTGCTGCCACCGCTGCTCGGCGGCCTGGCCATCGTCGTGACCTTTCTCGCCCTGCGGATCGTGTCGGGCTTCGCCGACATCTCGGTGTTCGCGCTCAACCTGGTCACCGGTCTGGGTCTGGGGCTGGCCATCGACTACAGCCTGTTCATGGTCTCGCGCTACCGCGAGGAGACCGCCGCGGGAGGATTCGGCCTTGAGGCGCTGAAGCGCACGATGCAGACCGCGGGACGGACGATTCTGTTCAGCTCGGTGACCGTGGCGGTGGCCATCGCCGCGCTGGCCATCTTCCCCCAGCGCTTCCTCTACTCGATGGGTATCGCGGGCGCATTGGTCGCCCTGATCGCGGCCGGCCTCGCCCTCACCGTCCTTCCGGCCCTGCTCGCGGTTCTCGGCCCGCGTGTCAATGCGCTCGCCCCGCGGCGCCTCGCACGGGCGGCCGAGCGCGACGCGCGCCCGGCGCAGAGCGGCGGGTGGTATCGCCTGTCGCGCTTCGTCATGCGCCGACCCGGCCGCATCGCCGTGGTCAGCGCCACCGTGCTGATCGCTCTCGGCATCCCGTTCACCGGCATCAGGTTCATCTCGGTGAGCGCCTCGGTGCTGCCCGGCACGGCCAGCGCCCGGCAGGTCGACGATCAGCTGCGCACGCAGTTCCCACCCAACCGCACCTCGCCGCTGCAGGTCGTGATCGGCACACCCCCCGGCTCCCCCGGCGCCAAGGACCTGGCAGCCCGCATCGGCAGGCTGCGGGGCGTGTCCGCCGTCGCCGCGGCGCAGCCGGCCGGACGGAATGGTGCCCTGATCGCGGTAGCTCCCCTCGCACCCCCGCTGAGCGGCGCGAGCCAGCAGCTGGTCCGCGACGTGCGGGCGCTGAAGGCCCCGTTCTACGTCGGCGTGGCCGGCCAGAGCGCGGCCTTCATCGACCTCGAGTACAGCCTCGGCGCCCACCTACCTGCCGTACTCGGGGTGGTGATCGCGGCCACGCTCCTCGTTCTGTTCCTGATGACCGGCTCGGTGATCCTGCCGCTCAAGGCGATCGTCATGAATGCACTCAGTCTGAGCGCCGTGCTCGGCCTCCTCGTGCTCATCTTCCAGGACGGAAACCTGCAGGGCCTGCTCGCCTTCCACAGCCAGGGGGCGCTTGACGCCACCCAGCCGATCTTCCTGATGGCCGTTGCCTTCGGGCTGGCCACGGACTACGGCGTATTCCTGCTCTCCCGGATCAAGGAGGCTCGGGACAACGGTGTCTCGGATTCCGAGGCCGTGGCGGTGGGGCTCGAGCGGACCGGGCGGATCGTCACCGCCGCCGCGCTGCTGTTCGCAGTGGCCATCGGAGCGTTCGCCACCTCCAAACTCGTATTCATCAAGGAGCTCGGCCTCGGCACCGCGCTGGCCGTGCTGATCGACGCCTCGATCATCCGCGCGCTGCTCGTTCCCGCGCTGATGGAGCTGCTCGGGCGCTGGAACTGGTGGGCCCCCGGCCCGTTGCGGCGCTTGCACGAGCGCATCGGGTTCAGCGAGAGCGCGCCGGTCTCAGCCCCCGTGCACGGCGAAGCGAACGTCCCGTTCGGGGCTCACTGACCACTCGCCGCGTGTCCACGCGATGCGGGTCCCATCGGCCAAGCGGACGGCAGCGCGGCCAAGCCGCGGCTCGCCCCAGAGCGTGGCCAGGAGCGGGCGCTCTGACTCCGGCACGTCACCGAGCCCGCTGGCCACGTGCTCGGCGGGATGGCTGACCACGATCGATCCCGACCGCACCCATACCGGGATCCGCTCAAGCGGCGCGTCGACCACGACTTCACCCCCACCCGGCACGGTGCGGCCAGACCAGGTCTCGATCCACTCCCCGCGCGGGAGCGCCACCTCACGCTCCCGCGCGCCGTCATCGAGGACCGGCGCAACCCACAGGGCCGAACCGTAGGCGTAGGCGTCGGTGATCGTCCACCCGCGCGGGTCGGATGGATCGACGAGACAGAGCGGGCGGATGATCGGCAAGCCCGTCCGCGCCGCCGTGGCCGCGGCCGCGCGGACGTAGGGCACGAGCTGCTCGTGCAGCAGCACGCAGCCGCGGTAGAGCTCGAGGACCCGCTCGCCGTAGTGCCATGGCTCCTGCGGCATCCGCGCGTGGGCCTGCATGAGCGGGGTGAAACAACCGAACTGCAGCCAGCGCACGAGCAGCTCGGGCGGACAGCGTTCGACGAGACGGTGTCCCAGGTAGCCGCCGATGTCGTGGGACCAGTTGGAGAAGCCGCTGCAGGCGGCGGACAGGGTGGCCACCACCAGCACGCGCAGCGACCAGAAGTCCGAGGCTTGATCGCCGGCCCAGGTCAAGCCGGTGGCATGCTGGGAGGTCCAGCCGCTGCGCCCGAACAGGACGCCCCGGCCGGGATGCACCTCATCGAGCGCTCGTTGCAACGAGCGCCGGTGCAATCCGCCCAGCGCCCACGCCGCCTCAGCGCCGCTACGGCCGTCGGCGAGCTGCACGTGATCGGGGATGTAGTAGCCGTCACCGTCGTCGGCCTTGATCCCCTCGACGCCGAGCGCGAGCACGCGCTTGGTCTGCTCACGCCACCACTCCTCGGCCCCCGGGCTGCTCAGATCAAGCGGCGAGCCGGTGCCCATCCACCACTGGGCGACGAACGGCTCGCCCAATGGCTCGCGGACGAAGTGGCCCGCTGCGGCCCCGGGCGCGTAGTTGGGCGCGGGCTCGCGATGCAGGCGCTCTGACTCGGGCTGAGGCGGGATCTGACCGTCACGCGAGTCGAGGTTGACCCACGGCGTCACCCACAGCACTGTCCGCACGCCGCTCTGGCGCATCATCGAAACCATCCCCAGCGCATCCGGAAACTGATGGGGGTTGAACTCCCAGGTGTTGTACTGCGTGGCCCACGGCGAGTCGATGACGATCGCGTCGAGCGCAATGGCGTGGCGCTGGAACCCGTGAAAGTCATCGAGCACATCGTCCTGGTGCTCGTGCACGTCACGACTCTTCCAGAAGCCGTAGCCCCACTCGGGCAGGAGTGCGGGAAAGCCGGTCAACCGGCAGAAGCCGCGAAGCCGCGCAGCCGGAGTCGATTGGCAGAGCAGCTTGACCCGGAGCGGCCCTGCCGCGGCGCGGGTCGAGACCGAGACCCGCTCGCCACCCATCTCGACCCGAGTGCCGTTGGCGTCCGTCTGAACCCAGACGCCGTAGCCGCGGCTGGAGAGCAGCCACGGCATCGGCGCGCAGTCGCCCTGGGGGATACCGCCTGCGGCCAGCATCTCCGGCGGGCAGTCGGGCCCCGTGTAGCGGCGGTCGGCGCCGAGCTGAACCGTGCGGCCGGCCTGGTCGAACTGCGGGCAGTGACGCGCGCCCAGCCCGACGAAATGCTCCTCCGAGCGACGTTCCCAGTCGAGGCCCAGTCGCAACGGATCTCCATCGGCGGCGAATTCGAAACTGACCTCCTCGGCCCGCTGGCCGAGCTCGATGCGCAGGCGCGCGGCGCGACCGCCCCGAAGCCACAAGCCGAGCCACACCCCGGTCTCGTCCGGCTCCAGCGCCTCGGCGCGTACGGCGCGTTCGCTCGGGGTGAGCTCCTCGGAGGCGATCACCCCTTCGGTGAGCGCGACGAAGTGGTCCCTGACCACGCCGTCGGCCACCCACGCGCCCGCGGACCGGAGCAGCCTGCGGCCGGCGCGGCGCAGTGTGATGCAGAACGGGCGCAGTTCGATCTCGACCCGTAAGGATCCACTCTCCAACACCGCGCAGTCAGCGCTGGAGGTGAACGACATCGGCCGGCTGCGCACCTCCCCCACTTTCTCCAATCCGCGCCGGGCACATTCCCCGGTTCACCAGAAACTCACAAGAGGAGAGCGCCTTCTTCACGAATTCGGACGCTTGCAGGGCAATCCTGAACTCATGAACAAAGCCAACCGCGCTGACATGCACGTCCACTCGACGGCGTCGGAGCTGTCGAAGCTTGGGATCCAGCGATCGCTGCATCTCCCCGAATGCGCCACGCCGCCGGAGGAAGTCTATGAGCTGGCTAAGCGCCGCGGCATGGACTTCGTGACGATCACCGACCACGACACAATCGATGGCGCGCTGGCGCTCGCTCACCTCCCCGACACCTTCATATCGGAGGAGCTGACGGTCTGGTTCAAAGGTGAGCCGCAGGCGGTGCACGTTCTCTGTTACGGGATCACCCAGCAGGACCACGACTGGCTGCAGGCCCACAACGATGACGTCGAGGCGTGCGCCGAGTATCTGCACGCCAATGCCATCACCACCGCACTGGCCCACCCCTTTTACGCCGTCGAGGCGCCGCTCAGCGCCCGCCATCGGCGCCGGCTCGCGCAGCTGTTCCCGATCTGGGAGACCCGGAACGGCTCGCGGGCCAAAGAGTTGAATCTGCCGGCGTTCGTCTACATCGAGACCCACGGGGGCACCGCCATCGGGGGCTCGGACGATCACGCCGGAATCGATATCGGTCGCACGTTCACCGAAACGCCACCGGCCGCCACGCCGGAGGAGTTCCTGGCTCACATCCGGGCCGGACGCGCGGCGGCCCACGGGGCGCAGGGCAGCGCGGCCAAGTGGACCCACGCGGCGATGGCGCTGGCGATCCGATCGCTCGGGCGCGGGGACGGAGCCGCCCGGCCCAAGCCGGCGGCGGTGCTGGAGATCGTCGAACGCGTGATGCGCGAGGGGGACGTTCGCCGCGGCGGTGTCGGCGGCGAGTTGGGTCCCGAGGACGCCCTCGCCCTGCTGCGCGCCTGGCTCGAAGGGATGGCGCTGGACATCGACGAGCGCACGCTGCTGAGAAGGCTGCAGGACGGCGAGCTCAGCCATCCGGACCTGCTGCGCCGCGCCCGGCGGATCCACGAGCGCAAGCTAGCCGATGCGGTCCGGGGCGCCGCCGCCATGATCACCGCCGAGGAGGACCTCAACCTCCAGGGGGCGGCGGTTCGGATCTTCGATGCCTGCGTTCCGACGATTCCCTACGCCGCGGCGAGCGCGTTCCTGGGCCGGGAGAAGCTCAAGCTCACACGCAACGACGGCGACCGGCCCCGCGTGGCCCTGGTGGCCGACGGACTCGGCTCGGTGCACGGCGTCACCCGTACGATCGAGCAGCTGCGTGAGCGCGGAGTGCCGGGCTTCGACGTCGAGGTGATCGGGACCGACGCCGACGTCGACCGGCGGTTGAGCGCGGTGGCCGAGCTCGAGGTGCCCTTCTATCCGGGCCTGACGATCGGGGTACCCAGCCTCCCGGCGATCGTCGACACGCTGGCCGAGGGCCGCTACGACCTGGTGCATCTGTGCTCGCCCGGACCGGCCGGGATCGGGGGCTGCCTGCTGGCGCACGTACTCGAACTCCCGGTCCTGGGCAGCTACCACACCGAGCTGGCAGCCTACGCCGGCCTGCGCAGCGGCCACGCCCAGCTCGAGGGTCTGGCCGGGCTGGGTCTGAGTGCCTTCTACCGCAGTTGCGAGGTCGTGCTCTCGCCGAGCGAAGCCAGCGACCAGCGCCTGCAGACGCTGGGGATCGACGCGAGCCGGATCGGGCGCTGGGATCGCGGCGTCGACATCTCGCGCCTGCACCCCGGCCTGCGCACTCCCGGACTCCTGCCAGGGGAGGTCAACGTGCTCTACAGCGGCCGCCTGACCAAAGAGAAGGGGGTTGACCTGCTCATCGACGCCTTCCTCGCCGCCCGCGACGGCGACCCGCGCCTGCACCTCGTGCTGGCCGGTGGCGGCCCCGAAGAGGAAGCAGCGCGGGAGCGACTCGGAGAAGCGGCCACCTTCCTCGGCTGGCTCGAGGGCGAGGATCTGGCCCGGACCTACGCCAGCGCCGACCTATTCCTATTCGCCAGCCGGACCGACACCTTCGGCCAAGTGGTGCTGGAGGCCCAGGCCAGCGGACTCCCCGTCGTCGCCGTCGGCGAGGGTGGGCCGGTCTCGCTGATCGAACACGGCGAGAGCGGCCTGCTGAGCGCCGCGGACGCTGCAGAGCTGGCGAGCGCGGTGCTGGCGGTGACCCAGGCTCCGCTGTTCGCTCAGCGGCTGCGTCGCGGTGGCCTTGCCTCGGTGGCCGATCGCACCTGGGAAGCTTCGCTACGAGCACTCGCCACGGGCTATCGCCGCACGTTGGCCACCGGTTCGCGTCGGCGCGTGCGCAGCGTGGCCTGAGCCCTCCCCCCGCGTCGCCCCATAGCATCGGGAGGATGAACATCACCGATGCGGTCGTCCCGGTGGCCGGCCTGGGTTCCCGGCTGCTGCCCGCGACGCGCTCCCAGCCTAAGGAGATGCTGCCGCTGGTCGAGAAGCCGGTCGTCCAGTTCGTCGTGGAGGAGTTGGCGCGGGCCGGGATCGAGCGCGTGCTGCTGGTCACCGGGCGCCGCAAGCGGGCGATCGAGGATCACTTCGACGCCGCCCCGGAGCTCGGGCTCGGGCCGCTGTTCGAACCGGAGGCCGGACCGCAGCTGCTCTACACCCGTCAGGGCAAGCCCTCGGGGCTGGGCGACGCGCTGCGCTACGCCGATGGTTTCGCGCCGCAGCGGCCCGTCGTGGTCGCGCTCGGCGACGCCGTGATCGACGCGCCGGCGGATGCTCAGGAGGAGATCGTCGAGCGCTTGGCGCGCGCGTTCACGGCCGGCCGGGCCGACGCGGCCCTGGCTGTGGCCGAGGTCCCCTCTGAGCACGTCTCCCGCTACGGGATCACCCGTCTGGGCGAGGAACTGCCAGGCGGCGCCCGCGAGGTGCTCGAGTTGGTCGAGAAGCCGGATCCCGCCGGCACGCCCAGCCGAAATGCGGTGATGGCCCGCTACGTGCTCGGACCCGCCGTGTTCGCGGCGCTGAACGAGACCGGGCCCGGTCGCGGGGGCGAGGTCCAGCTCACTGACGCCCTGGAGCGGGTGCGCGCCGCCGGGGGCCGGATCGTTGCGGTGAGCCTCACCCCCGGGGAGCGCCGTCACGACATCGGGTCGCCCGAGAGCTACGCCGCGGCGTTCCTCGAGCACGCACTGCGCCATCCCCGCTTCGGGGACGCGTTGCGCCGGCGGGCCGCGGAGCTTCTCGATGAGGCAGGCTGAGACTTCGGCCCCGGCCCGCGCGGCGCTGGCCGGCAACCCCTCCGACGGATATGGCGGCGCTGTGCTCGCCGTGGCCATGGCCGAGCTCGAGGCTCGGGCGCGCATCGAGGCCGGAGTGGATCCGGCGATCGATCCGCCGTCCGCGCTCGTGGCGGCAACGGTGGGACGCTTCGCGCGTGACTACGGGACGGCCGCGTCCCGGTGCCGCGTGAGCTGGAGCACGACGATTCCGCGCGGCGTGGGTCTGGGCGGCTCGAGCGCGATCGTGATCGCCGTCCTGCGCGCCCTATCCAAGCTGTACCGTGATCGCCCGCTGCGCGAGGATGAGCTCGCGTACTGCGCGCTGGCCGTCGAGGTCGAGGAACTCGGGATCACCGCCGGCCTGCAGGACCGGGTGGCGCAGGCGTATGGCGGCTTGACGTTCATGGACTTTGGTTCGCCGCCCCGCTACGAGCCGCTCGACGCCTCGTTGCTGCCGCCGCTGGTGATCGCATGGCGGGCGAGTACCGCCGAGGATTCAGGCATCGTCCACGGCGATCTCAGGGGGCGCCATGATCGAGGTGAGCCGGCAGTCGTGGAAGCGATGGTGAACCTGCGCGGGATGGCCCTCGAGGCGCGGCGGGCGCTCTTGGCCGGTGAGCATGAGAAGTTCGTGCGCTGCGTCGACGGCAGCCTCGAGGCCCGAGGGGCGATCATGACCCTTGATCCCCGCCACCTGGAGATGGTGCGGGCGGCACGGGCTCTCGACGCGGGGGTCAATTACACCGGATCCGGCGGGGCGATCGTCGCCGTGTGTCGAGACGAGGAGCATCGCACGCGCGTGCTCGCCGCCCTGCGCGGCGCCGGCTGCGGTGTGCTGGCGCTGAACCCAGCCACGGGCCGGGGCACCTGAAGACGCTCGGGCCCGGGCAGCGGACGGCAGCAATTCGATACACTTCCCCTCACTCGTCTCAAATGCTGCAGGCTTTCGTGAACCGGAGTCCAGGTCTTACCGCGGCACGGAGAGGACGTCCGGCGGCGGCTACGCCCGAGGCGGTGAAGTCACTCGCCCGCGAGCGGTATCTGGCCGGGGACCGGGTCGAGCTGACGCTGCTCGCGGGCCGCCTCGGCCTCGGCCGCGCCACGATCCACCGCTGGTTCGGCACCCGTGATCAGCTCCTGGGCGAAGTTGTCGCCGATGCGCTGGAGGAGTTGCTCGAGCGCAGGCGCGCCGAGGTGCGCCTACCCGGGGCGGCCGGACTGCTCGAGGTGTTCGACCGGGTCAACCAGAGCCTGGCCAGCTCCCGGGCCGTGCAACGGCTGCTCGAGTCCGAACGGGCCGCCGCGCTGCGCCTGCTCACCTCAGGCGCCGGCATCGTCCAGCCACGCGCCGTCGCGGCGGTGCGACGATTGATCGACGCCGAGGTGCAGACGGGTCGCTACCGGCCCCCCACTGACACAGAGACGCTGGCTTACGCGATCGTCAGGCTGTCTGAGGCGTTCCTCCATAACGACGCGGCGATCGGGATTCGCGGCGAGCACCAGCGGCTGCGCCACATCGAGGCCGTGCTGCTGGGCATCCCGTCGCACTCCAGCCCGTCCGCCCCGGTGTCGCGGCCGCCGCGCGCGCCTCGAGGCCTGCGTCTGCGGCCGCTGGAGCGCGGCGACGAGCCGGAACTGAAGCGCATCCACCGGACCGCAGAGGTGTCGCGCTGGTGGGGTGCACCCGCCCCCGGGTTTCCGTGGGACGAGCCGGAGTCGACCCGCTTCACCATCCTCGTGCGCGGTCAGATCGCCGGCCTGATCCAGTACTGGGAGGAGAACCAGGCTCAATTCCGCCACGCCGGTATCGACCTGTTCCTTGACCCCGCACTCCATGGGCAGGGTTGGGGCACGACCGCGGTCGCGAAGGTGGTGCAGTTGCTCGTGCACGAGCGCGGCCACCACCGCGTGACGATCGATCCAGCCACCGCCAACTCCGCGGCGATCCGCGCCTACGAAAAGGCGGGCTTCGTCGCCGTCGGGGTGATGCGCTCCTACGAGCGGATCAACGAGGACGACGACTGGGAGGACGCGCTGCTGATGGAGCTGGTGGTGCACTGAAACGGCCATGCCAAGCAGGTTCCGGATGGCCGACCGCCGAACCTTGAGCGGTGAGTACGAACCGACTCGAGGCCTTCTCCGACGGCGTGCTCGCCGTTGCCATCACGCTGCTGGTGCTCGACATCCACGTGCCGCCGGTGGATTCGGCGGGGTCTCTCGCGCACAACCTCGGGAGGGCGTGGCCGAACTACGCCGCCTACGCGATCTCGTTCATCACCATCGGCATCATCTGGATCAACCATCACGTGATGATCAGCCGGCTGCGCAGCGCCGACCACGTGATCCTGGTTCTCAACCTGCTGCTGCTCATGTCGGTCGCGCTGCTCCCATTCGCGACCTCGCTGATGGCGACGTATCTGCAGCAACCGCGAGGCCAGCACCTGGCTGGGCTGGTCTATGGCGGAGCGCTGCTGGCGATGTCGATTACCTTCTCAGGGCTGCTCTGGCGCACCCTGTTCGGCAAGCCCGACCTGTTGGCTACGGAGATGTCGCTCGAACGCCGCCGCCAGATCTGGCGGCGCAGCGGCGCGGGGATCCTGCCCTACGTGCTCGCCACGGCCCTGGCGCCCGTCTCGCCCTACGCCACCCTGATCATCTCCGGCGCGCTCGCCGCGTTCTACGCGCTCCCGTTCGCCAGCGGCGCTTGACGCGTCGAGTGCGCTTCGGATAGGAATCCCTCATCCAGGCTCGCGGGCCAAGGCACGGTCGGCCGGGACACGGATCCGGCGCGAGCGAAGAGTAGGTGAGAGAGAGGATCCTTATGAGGTCTCGGCGCTTTGCGCTCACTTGCGTCGCGCTAATCGGCTGCGCGCTCGCGTCCTGGGCGATGCCCGCCGTCGCCGCTGCGGCGCCGGCTTACGTGGCGCTCGGCGACTCCTACTCCTCGGGAGTTGGGACTCGTGTCTACTACAACGACGGCACGAGCTGCCAACGCAGCCCTGACGCCTACGGCCCGAAGATCAGCGCCGCCCGCGGCTACGCCTTGACGTTCGAGGCGTGCAGCGGGGCAAAGACCTCCGATGTCAACGCCAACCAGCTGGGGCCGCTGAACAGCGTGACCAAGCTGGTGACGATCACCATCGGCGGTAACGACGCCGGCTTCAGCAACGTGATCCTCAACTGCGCGGTCTACTACTTCACCTGCGGCAGCTCGATCAACACGGCTAACGCGTTCATCCAGAACCAGCTGCCGGGGCTGCTGGATACGACCTATAGCAACATCCGCTCACGGGCCACAACCGCTCATGTGGTGGTGCTGGGATATCCGCATCTGTTCACCAGCGACGGGCAGACATGCAACTTCAATGCCCTGACTTCAGGCAACGAGAAAAAGCTCAACAGCACCGCGGACCTGCTCGACGGCGTGATCTCCGGACGCGCCGCGGCGCATCACTTCACTTATGTCGATCCGCGCAGCGCGTTCGGACCCCACGAGGTCTGTTCCTCCTCGGAGTGGCTGAATGGTCAGTCCAATCCCACCAGCGAGTCCTACCACCCGAACATCTCGGGCCAGGCCGAGTTCACCACTCTGGTCGAGGGCGTGCTGCCCTAGGGCTCCAGGTCATCCTGAGCACGCGCGGTCAGGCTGCCGTAGGCATCCGGCCGCCGCGTGCGCAGGAATGGAAACAGCTCGAGCCAGTCTCGGCGCTGATCCAAATCAAGGTCTGCGACCAGCACCGCCGGCTCGTTGCGCGGGGCCTGGACGAGGATCCGGCCGTAGGGATCCGAGATGAAGCTCGAACCGTAGAAGGTGAGCGGGCCCTCGACCCCGACGCGATTGATTGCCACCATGAAGGTGCCGTTAGCGATGCCATTGGCGACTATCACCTGCTGCCACAGCGGCTCGGTATCGAACCCGGGGTGATCGGGCTCTGACCCGATCGCCGTTGGGTAGATCAGCACCTCGGCCCCTTGCAGCGAATAGGCGCGGGCGAGCTCAGGGAACCACTGGTCCCAGCAGGTCGGGCAGCCCAGCAGCGCCTCGCCGTCCTCGGTGGGAAGGGGCGTGAGCGGAAACGGGTTCCCGACCGCTGGGCCCGGGCGGAAGTAGCGGTCCTCGTAGTAGCCCGCGGTCACGGGAATGTGCAGCTTTCGCGTCCGGGACACGATCCGCCCGTCCGGCGCAAGCACTACAGCGGTGTTGTAGCCGAGACCATCTTCCCCGTCGCTGCGCTCGAACAGCGACGCGTGGACATAGATCCCGTTCTCCGCGGCCACCCGCGCCGCGAACTGCACCGTCGCTCCAGACTCGAGCGGCTCAGGCTGTGCTCCCACCGCCTCCGGGCCCTCGGGCGTGATGGCGAAGTAGCGGGACAGGGTGAGCTCCTGGAGAAACACTACGGCGGCTCCCTCCCGAGCAGCCGTGCGAATTCCGTCCGCGAGAGCCCCCTGATGCTCCTCGGGATCCTCGTGCCAGCGCTCCTGGACGATTCCAACCCGCAGCGGTGCGCGCGTGCTCGGCCGGGTTCTCGCCGGCGACCCGGGGGGCGGAATCGCCTTCAGAAGCGACTGGCGCTCAGTCATCGCGACGGTACCTGCTGAGTGATGCAGTGAGGGCCGCCGCCACCGAACGCGATCACCGCTCCGGGAACGGCCACAACCTCGCGGTCAGGATAGGCCGCACCGATGATCGCCAGCGCGTCCCCGTCAGCGTCAGCGCCGGTAACGGGGACGATCGCCCCACCGTTGCAGAGGTAGAAATTGAGATAGCTCGCCGCGACGGGCTCCCCTTGCACCTCGGCGTAGGGAAGGAATGGCAGTTCCATCACCTCGATGCCCGCATGCGCGAGCCGCGCGCGATTGTCTTCACAGGCTGCGAAATTCGGGTTCTCGGGCGCAACCGTCTGGAGCAGCACACGCTGAGGACCCACGAACGCCGCGATCAGATCGACGTGGCCGTCGGTGTCGCGGTCCTCGACCAGGCCGTGACCGAGCCAGATCACCCGCTCCACACCCAGATAACGCTGCAGCAGCGCCACGATCTCGTCGCGCGTCAACTCAGGGTTGCGGTTGGGGTTCAGCAGGCACTGCTCGGTGGTCAACAGCGTGCCGGCACCGTCGCCGGCGATCGACCCGCCCTCCAGGACCATCGGCGCGCTCACCACCTGGTCTCCGAGTCGCTCGGCGATCAGCGCACCGACGGCCGCATCACGATCCCAGGGAGGGAATCTCTTCCCCCACGCGTTGAAACCGAAGTGCACGGCCTGGCGTCCCCCGTCGTCGGCTCGCACATAGATCGGCCCGCAGTCACGCAACCAGGAATCATCGAGCGGCAACTCGGTCACCTCGATCTCGCCGCTGCACGCTGCGCGTGCAGCGGCCGCGTCGGCGCCGGCATTGGCGATCATCGTCACCGGCTCGAACGCGGCGATCGCGTTGGCCACGGCCGCGTAATCGGCGCGGGCCTGCGGGATCGATTCTCCCCACAGCTCGCGACGGCACGGCCAGCCCATCAACGTTCGCTCGTGGGGCTCCCACTCGGCGGGCCAGCGCACGAGCGCAGGCTACGCCAGATGAAGCCTGTGCGCGACTGCCGCCGCCTGCGTGCGGCTGCGGACCCCGAGCTTGCCGAGGATCCGGGAGACATGAACGCTCGCCGTCTTTTCGGCCATGTACAACGATGCCCCGATCTGACGGTTCGTGGCGCCCTCGGCGATCAACGCCAGCACCTGGCGCTCCCGGGGGGTCAGTCCGAACGGATCCGCGTCGAGCTCCAACCGGGATCCGGCGGACGCGGGCACGCCGTCGTTTAGTTCCAGCCGCCCCCGCTCGGCCAGCACCTCGAGCTCTTCGGAGAGCCATCGTGAGCCCATGTGGCGCGCGCTCTCCAGCGCAGCCCGTGCCGCGTCCGCGGCACCGGAGCGGTCCCCCGCCTCCACCATCGCCTCGGCCGCGCGCCAGCGAGCGATCGCTGCCGGATAAGGACGGTCGATGGCCTCCCACTCGGTCGCCGCCTGGTGCCACAGCTTGGGGTTACTGCGGCCGCGCGCGCGCGTCAGCTCAGCTGACCCCGTGGTCATCCACGCCTGCTCCACCGGACCGCCTTCCTGCGCTGCCGCGCGCAACCGCTGCATGTGGATGCGGGCTCGAGCCAGGGCCTCACGCTCGTCCTTCTTCTCCCGCAGATCCCGCGCGCGCTGGGCGAAGTCCGCCTCGACACGAAGGCCGATCCCGGTGACCCGCGCGATCCGCATCACGTCGTCGGTGCACAGCTCGAGGCGGTCCAGCGCTTCAGCGACGGCCTCGCGCGCACCGGCGAGGTCACGGCGCCGGCGCCGCAGCTCGGCCAGCATCGCGCCCTGCAACCCGATCCACTGGGGCTCCGAGGACGACGCCACCAGAGGCACGAGTTCCTCCAGACACTCGGCCGCACGCTCCTCGTCGCCCTCCCCTAGCGCAATGTCGGCGTCCCGGGCCAGCCGGAATATCAGCATCACCCCCACCTGCTGGGCATGCGAGCCGCTCAGGTGGGCTTTCGCCTCGGCCCAGTCGCCGAGCTCGAACGACAACTCGGAGACCGTCAGCATCATCCAGTCGTGAGCACGGCCCAGTCGACGCGGTGTGTTGGCCAGACCCTCTTTGGCCATCTCCAACGCGTCCCGCGTGAACCCCCGGAGATTGAGGAGATCGGCCAGATTGGCGTAGGCGTAGGTGAGCCCGTCGACGTCATCCTGCGCACGCGCCAACTCGATCGCGCGCCGGAGATGGCCCACGCCTTCGTCCACCTGGCCGAGCGCGATCTGCGCCATCCCGAGGGTGACCAGGACCTCCGTCTCAGCCAGCGGATCGCCAGCGTCGACAGCCGCCGCCAGAGCCTCGCGGCCATCCAGGACTGCGTCGCGGAACTTCCCCCGCAGAAAGCGCGTCCGAGCCAGCCAGGCCAGCAGGGAGGCGCGCTGGTCCGGAGCCTCCCCCGCGGGGAGCATGGCCAGTGCCTGCTGTGCTGTCTGCACGCCCTCGAGCCCGCGGTTCAGCGACCACTGCGTGCGAGCCAGCCGCTCGAGCACGCAGACGTAGCGCACCGCTTCCACCCCGACGTCGAGCTCACGCAATGCTCCCTGCAACAGGACCTCGGCCCGCGGCCGCGCGCCCCCGATCCCGTGGGCGCGGGCGGCCAGCATCAGGAGCTCGACGTGATCCAGCGAAGCCACCGACTCCGGGTCGGACACGCGCGGCCACAACTCGAGTGCCCGCTCGGCCAGATCTGCCGCCTCACCGTAGGCGTGCACGTCGATCGCGGCGTGGGCGGCGCGCACGCTCGCGCGCAGAGCAGCCGGCTGATCGCCCGCCGCTGCGTAGTGACTGGCGACGGTGGCTGCTCGCTCGATCTCCCGGTCTTCCGCCGCGATCGGACGACGCTCCAGTACCTGCGCGAGCGTGAGGTGCAACTGAGCCCGCTCCCCGGGGAGCAGGTCGTCGTAGACCACCTCACGCAGCAGGGCGTGACGGAAGAACAGCCGCCCATCGCCACCCGCGACCAGCACCTGCTCGGCCACCGCCTCCCGGAGGGCCATCTGCACTTCGGCCGGGGGCAGATCCGTCACCTCAGCGAGAGTGTCCTGCTCCACGCGGCGACCCGCGGCGATCGCCCTCGCGGCTAGCTGCGCCGCCGGGGAGAGGCGCTCGATTCTCAGCATGAAGGCATCGCGCAGGCTCTGCGGCGCGGCACCGCGACCGTCGAGTCCGGCGGCCAGGAGCTCCTCGGTATACAACGGGTTGCCTTCGCTGCGAACGAACAGCCGCTGCACGAGCTCACGACGCGGTTCGTCGCCGAGGATGTCCGTGAGGGCTTCGGTCAGCTCGTGGCGGTCAAACGGAGATAGGTCAACCCGCCGCGCGCGCTCGAGGCGTTCGAGCTCGGAGACCAACGGACGCAGTGGGTGGCGGCGGTGAAGCTCGTCGGCTCGGTAGGTGAGCAGCAGCATGACTCGCTCCTGACGCAGGCTGCGGGCGAGAAAGGCGACGAAGGTCCGGGTCGACCGATCGGCCCAGTGCATGTCCTCCAGGGTCATCAGCAACGGCTGGATATCGCTGAGAACGTGGATCAGCTCAAGCAGGGCTTCGAACAGCCGCAGCTGTCCGGAGCCGTCCTGCGCGCTGGTGCGCTCGTGCCCGTCGTCCAAGCCGGGCAAGAGAGCGGTGAGCTGGTTGCGGCCGCCGCGACTCAGTTGCTCCAGCGCGGGATGCTGCTCGCGCACGAGCGGACGTAGCGCACTGAGCAGCGGTGCGTAGGGAAGTTCGGTCTCCCCCTGCTCGACGCTCTCGCCCCGTAACGCGATCGCGTTCTCGGCCGCGAGCCGATGCTCGAGCTCGCCAACCAGGCGGGTCTTGCCAACGCCCGAGTCACCGCCGACCAGGACCACGACCGGACGTCGCTCCGCCGCCTCCCGCCAGGCCAGCTCCAGCTCTGCGAGCTCGCCGACCCGGCCGACGAAGTGACTGCTGGTCAGGCGTGCCCGCATGATGGAAGTATCGCGAGAAGCTGCGGGCCGAGGAGGTCGGTCTGCGGTACCCGCGGACTCGGCCCAGGCGGCGCTGCTCGCGCGCGTGTCGGCGGATGTCCTGCTCGCGGGCGGAGGCGATGGCGAGGCTGAGGCTGGGGTGCATTTTTGGCTCCTGTAGGTCGAATCCACTGCACCTAGAATGAGCTGCGGAGTCGCCTCGCACATCGGCAGATCGCAGCGCATGTCAGGGCCGCAGGCCTTAGTTACGGCGCGTGACCCCTTACCGCCGAAGGGAAGAAGCTCGTGGCCCGACGGCCTGAAAGGGTCAGTCGGCGGTTGGAGCTTCGGCGCCGGCGCTCAGAGGGCTCGTCGGCGAGCGGGTCGCCGAGGACACCTCCGCCGCGCTGACGTGCTGCGGGTGGTGGCAGGCGGCCAGGTGGCTGCCCGCGTATTCGGTCAGCTGCGGCTCCACGGTGCTGCAGATTTCGGTGGCTCGCGGACAGCGGGTGTGAAACCGGCACCCGGACGGAGGGGCGATCGGACTCGGTGGTTCGCCAGCGACCAGCGGCCGGGACCGAGCGCGGTTCTGCTCAGGGTCGGGTAGGGGAATCGCGCTCAGCAGAGCCGAGGTGTATGGGTGGATCGGCTTGGAATAGAGCTCCTCGGCGGGGGAGACCTCCATCAGCTTGCCCAGGTACATGACGGCGATCCGATCCGACACGTGGCGCACGACGCTGAGGTCATGAGCGACGAACACGTAGGAGAGGTGCAGTTCGTCCTGAAGCTCGTCGAGCAGATTGATCACCTGCGCCTGGATTGAGACGTCGAGCGCTGACACGGGCTCGTCGAGCATGATCAGCTTCGGGTCCACGGCCAGCGCGCGGGCGATCCCAATCCGCTGTCGCTGGCCTCCGGAGAATTCGTGGGGAAACCGGTTGAGATGCTCCGGATGCAGCCCGACGCGGTCAACCAGGGCTCGGCTCTCGGCCTCCACGCGATCCTTGGACACACCGCGGATCCTTAGCGGCGTGGCCAGGATCTGCGCCACGCGTTTGCGCGGGTTGAGCGAGGCCTGCGGATCCTGGAAGACCATCTGCATCTCGCGCCGGATCGGCTCGAGTTCACGTCGGCCGGCGGCCGTGATGTCCTGGCCGCGGAAGCGGATCGAGCCGGAGGTCGCGTCAATCAGGCGCACGAGCGTGCGGATCAGCGTCGTCTTACCGCAGCCGGACTCACCGACGACGCCGAGCGTCTCGCCCTCGCGCAGTGCGAACGAGACGTCGTCGACCGCGTGGACCTGGCCGATCTTACGGTCGACGATCAGCCCGGACTTGATTGGGAACAGGACCTGGAGATGCTCGACATCGAGCAGCGGCTCGCCGGGCTGTGCATCCGGTTCGCTGGCCTGTGGAGCAGACTCGCCGATCACGAACTCACCGGCTCCGGGCTGGCCAGACCGAACTGATCGCCGACCATGCGCAGCTGACGCTTGCGCTCGGGCTCCAGCCAGCAACGATCCAGATGTCCCGGCGCGTCAGGCAGGCGCTCGGTCAGCTCAGGCACCTCGGTGCATCGGTCGAACGCGTGCGGACAGCGGGGACGGAAGTGGCAGCCCCGCGGCGGGGAGTGCAGCGACGGCGGAAGCCCGGCAATGGCCGGCAGCCGGACGCTGCGGTCACTGTCGATCCGTGTGATCGAGCCGAGCAGGCCCCAGGTGTATGGGTGCTGAGGGTCGTAGAAGAGCTGATCCAGTGTGCCCTGCTCGACCACCCGGCCCGAGTACATCACCACGACGCGGTCGGCGATGTCGGCGACGACCCCGAGGTCGTGCGTGACGATGATGATTCCGGCGCCCGATTCGTTGCGCAGCTGGCGCAGCTCGTCAAGGATCTGCGCCTGGATCGTGACGTCAAGCGCCGTGGTCGGCTCGTCGGCGATCAGCAGACTGGGCGAGCACGAAAGCGACATCGCGATCATCACCCGCTGGCGCATCCCGCCGGAGAACTCATGCGGATAGGAGCGCAGCCGGTCCCGCGCGCGTGGGATGCCGACCCGTTCCATCAGCTCGGCGGCACGATCGAGCGCCTGGGCCTTGGAAACGTCCTTGTCGTGCACGCGAATCTGCTCGACGATCTGGGGCCCGATCCGATAGACCGGGTCCAGCGAGCTCATCGGATCCTGGAAGACCATTGCGATCCGGGCTCCGCGGATCTTGCGCAGCTCGGCATCGGTTGCGCTCACGAGCTCGGTTCCGTCAAAACGGGCGCTGCCCTCGAAGCGGGCATTCGGTCCTCGGGTCAGGCCCATCAGTGTCATCGCGGTCACCGATTTGCCCGAGCCGGACTCCCCCACGATGGCCACGATCTCCCCTCTGCCAACGGTGAAGGACACTCCATCGACGGCTTGGACGATGCCGTCCTCGGTGGCGAAGGAAACGCGGAGGTCGTCGACCTCGAGCAGTGGGGCAGCGGGCTCGGTGCTGCTCATTCCGAGAGCCGGATCCGCGGATCGAGGATGGCGTAGAGAACGTCAATCAGGGCGCCCAGGATCACAACCGCGAACGCAGTGAGCATCACGATGACCAGGATCGGGACGATGTCGAGCTTGCGAATCGAGTCGGCGGCGAGCTGGCCGACGCCGTGGAGGTTGTAGACGGACTCCGTCAAGATCGCGCCGCCGCCGATTACCTGGGCGAGATCAAGGCCCCACAGCGAGATGATCGGGATCAGGCTGTTGCGCAGGATGTGACGGACCAGCACCTGGCGCTCGGAGAGTCCTTTGGCCCGCGCCGTCCTGACGTAGTCCTCGTTGACCGCGTCGAGGATCGTCGAGCGGAGCACGCGCGAGTAGAAACCGATGAACAGCACCGACAGAGTCAGCCACGGCAGTACCAGGTGGACGAACCACTGCACAGGGTCATCGGTCAACTTCACGTAGCCGCCCAGGGGGAAGATATTCGCCTTGTAGCCGAGGAAGTAGATCAACACGGCGCCGAGGAAGAACGGTGGGAACGAGACCCCAGTCATCGCCAGCACGGTCAGTAACTTGTCGGTGTACCGGCCCGCCTTGATCGCCGCGAGCGTGCCGACCACGATCGAGGTCAGTAACCAGAAGATCCCGGCGCCGAGAGCCAGCGAAATCGTGGCCGGCAGCCCGGCCTTGACCTCGTCGAGCACATTGAAACCCTGCGTGTACGAGTAGGCCTGCCCGGTGAAGATGTTGTCCATCGTCTTGACGTATTGCACGTAGACCGGCTTGTCGAAGCCGAACTTGTGACGGATCTGCTGGATCTCGTCCGCGGTGGCCTGACGCCCGGCAAGTCGCAGCGCCGGATCCCCATTCGGTATCGCCTCGAACAGCAGGAAGGTCAGGATCGAGATCAGGATCAGGACCACAACCATCGCCATCACGCGGCGGACCAGGAAGCGGGCCATCAGTGCGAGATCCGAACCTTGGCGCGGGGATCGAGCGCGTCACGCAGCCCGTCGCCGAAGATGTTGATCGACAGCACCGCGAGCACGAGCATGATTCCCGGGACGAGCACGTTGTGGAACGCGGCCGGAATCGTGGCGATCCCGTCGGAGATCATCGTCCCCCAGGACGGGTTGGGGGGCTGCACGCCGGCGCCCAGGTAGGACAGCCCGGCCTCGAGCAAGATCGCGTTAGCCAGGATCAGCGGGATGAACACGATGATCGTGCTGGCCAGGTTGGGCAGGATCTCGGAAACCATGATCCGCCCGTGGCTGAGGCCCTGCTGCCGTGCCGCATCGACGAATTCCCGCTCGCGCAACGTCAGGACCTGGGCCCTCACCGGCTTGGCCACGTAGGGGATGTAGACGAAACCGATCACGAAGGCCGGCACCAGCAGCGTGCTGCCGCTGAGCGTGAACAGACCAAAGTCGATCCCGCCCACGGCTAGGCTGACGCCCAGGGCGACGCCGAGGAGAACGGCCGGGTAAGCCCAGATCACGTCCAGCAGGCGCGTGATGATCCCGTCTGTGAGGCCACGGAAGTAACCGGCCACGACCCCCAGTACGAGGGCCAGGATCATCGTGATCACGGTGGCGATGACACCGATCTCCAACGAGTTGCGCCCGCCGTAGAGCAGGCGCACCGCGGTGTCGCGCCCGTTTGCGTCGGCGCCCAGGAAAAACTTGCTGTGCCAGGTCGGGCCGATCGGGATGCTGGTCGTGCTGACGACGTACTGGAGCTTCCCCCCGATGTTCACCTTCTCGGAGATGTGCTCGTCAGCCAGCCCGGTGTGGGCGACGTCATGGGCGTATACCGGCGCAAGCAGGCACACGACCACGATGACCAGGAACACACCGCCGAAGAACAGCGCGAGCCGGTTGCGCCGCAGCCGACGCCAGGCCAGCTTCCAGGGACCGATTCCGGGCGGCAGCTCCGCACCCCCGTCACCGTCAGTGATCGGGAGGTCGCCTGAGAACTCTGTGCCGGAAGCGGAAGTCGTCGCCATAAATGATGGGCCGGGACAGCCTAACCGTCCCGGCCCACCCTGTCGCTACTTGACCGCGAACGAACTCCAATCCCACCCGTACAGGGGATGGAACACGGCCGAACTGAGATCAATCCGGTTCGACGTGAACGCGGGGAACGTCTGGTATCCGTAGACGCCCACGTAGGCCTTCTTGGCCACGTACTCGTCGAGCGCCTGCCACTTAGCGGCGATCGTGGACAGCTTGCTCGTCGGAACCTGACCGAGCTGGGTCGACTGGCTGTCCACCTGCGGATCCTTTACCTGACCGAAGTTCTGGTTGTTGGTCGGCTGGATCGCCGTGCTCTGCAGCAGCAGGTAGAAGTCGATCGGGTTCGGGAAGTCCTGGTTCCAGTCGGCGAAGCCGGTCTGCGGGTTGAGCTTCAGGTTTCCGATCGTGGTGAAGTACGTCGCGTCCGCGATCACCTTCTGGGTGGCCTTGAAACCGATCTTGTTGAGGAAATCGGTGTAGTAGGCCGCCCATTGCTGACGCGGCGAGCGAGTCTCACTCCATACCGTGACCGGCGTGCCGGCCATCCCGGACTGCTGGACCAGTGCCTTGGCCTTGGCGAGATTGCCGCCGCTGGCCGGATCGCCGTACGGACACGGTGCCGTCGGGTGTCCGACCATGCCCGGCGGAATGAAGTAGCACGCCGGAATCAGCGTGCCTGAGCCGAGCCGGTTGAGCGCATTCTGGTCCATGCCGGTGACCACTGCCTCACGCGCCAGTTGGCTCGAGAACGGCTTGGTCTTGGTGTTCATGAAGAAGTAGTAGGTCGAGTTCATGACCTTCTTCGAATACCGGTCCTTCGCCTGGGACTGGATCTGCGGGAGCAGGCTGCCGGGCACCGTGTCGGCCCAGTCGAACACGTCGGCCGAGTTCTGCAGGACCGACAAAGCGTTGGCGTCGACGTTGGAGGAAATCTTGACGTTGACGTTGACCTTGCCGGCCGGAATGCCGGGGATGTTCATCTTCGCCCACATCGGGTTCTTGACCTCGGAGAACGACGCATTGGGCACGACGTTGGTGATCATGTACGGCCCGACGCCCGGGGGCGGGTTGTTGGGCTCGTTCTTCATCGGCGTGCCGGACGGGACGATGCCCTGCGACGGGAAGGCGAGCACGTTGCCAAATGCCCCGTAAGGAGCGAGCAGGTGGATGGTGATCTTGCCTGTCGCATCGTCCGCCGTGATCCCGGAGATCGACTTCGCCTTGCCGTTGGCGAAATCCTTGGCGCCGACGATAGTGCCGGACAGGAACTGTCCGGACCCACCCCACGGGAGCTTCAACGCCCGCTCGATCGTGTATGTGAAGTCGCTGGCCTTAACCGGCTTCCCGTTGGAGAAGACGAGGCCCTTTCGCAACGTTGCCGTGTAAGTCTTGCCGTCCTTGGAAACCTGCGGCAGCGCGGTCGCCAGGCCGGGGATCAGGTTACCGCCGGCGGTGCCGCTGCTGTGGGCGTAGGTCGTCAGCCCGGTGTAGGCGAGCCAGTCCGCCTCGGCGGCCTGCGTCGTGTAACCGAACTGCGGATCGAGCGAATCAGGGGCCGTCCCCGAAACGAGGGTGATCGCACCCGATGAGCCGGAGCTCGATGTGGAGCTGGAGCCGCCGGCCGATGATGAAGAACTCGATGAGCTTCCGCACGCACTCAGCGCAACGATTGACGCGAGTGCGAGAAACCCAGTCAAGCCGGACCTGGAATATCTCCTCAAAGCTTTTCCTCCTCCTAAGAGAGTTAGCTGTTGAAGCGGGAATCTAGTTCACAGATGGGACCCTATGCGCCCTGCCTGGGCGGTCTAATCAACCGCCAACACGCCCCGCGCAATGCCCTGACTCCCGGTGTGATGCGATCAGCCCGGTGAGAGAGTCCCTCGATGTTGGGTGGAGTCGGCGAACGAGTTAGCGGTCGCACACTATCCTCGCCGGCCGCCGCACACCCGGGCGCACCGGTAGGTTTACCTCGATGGTTTAGCCCCGATGGCGGGCAATGAGGAGATGATGCGTGACTGGTAAGGGTTTGCAGGCCCTCGAGGCCGAGCTGCGGGGTCCTGCCCCGCAGGCGATCAAACTGCTGAGCGACGACCAGCTGAGGGACCTGGCGTCGGCGGTCCATGACGCCCGCAGGCGGCAAGCGGCCGAGCTGGGGGCGGCAGGCGAAAAAGCGCTCGGACACGTCCCGAGGCTGCTCCGCGCCCCGGTGCGCCGGGTACTGAGATGAGCGAGGAGCTGCGCTCGCGCGCCGAGGTCCTGATGCTGGCCCGTCTGCTGAGGCGCGACCCCTCCGAGCTCGAGTATTTGCGGGACATTCCCGCGGATGACGTCGCTGCACTGCGGGACCAGCTCACCGAGGTGCTGTTCGACGCCCACAGCCAGGTGCTGGGACGGCTGGCTGCAGCAAGCAAGCTGCTTCCGATCGGTGTCGTCGCCACGATCGGTGAGCGCGCCTTCGGCCCCGTTCTGTCGGCCCGCGTGGCCGGTCTCTTGGAGCCGCAGCGCGCGGTGGAGATGGCGGCCCGGCTCCCGACCGCGTTTCTCGCTGACGTCGCGGTCGAGCTTGATCCCCGACGCGCCAGCGAGGTGATCGCGGGGATTCCCCCGACCCAGATCGCCGCCATTACGCAGGAGCTGATCGCGCGCGGAGAGCACGTGACCATGGGCCGGTTCGTCGGCTACCTCGGGCCCGCCGCGATCACCTCCGCCGTTGCCGTGATGGACGATTCGGCGTTGATGCAAGTGGCTTTTCTGCTCGAATCCCGGGACGGCCTGCAGGAGCTGGTCGAGCTCCTGCCGCTGGCGCGTTTGGAAGGGATCGTCCGCGTGGTCGGCGAGGAGGATCTCTGGCCCGATGCCCTGGAGCTGGTCGGAAATCTCGGGCCCGGGGGCCAGAAGCGGTTTGCCGAATTGAACGCGATCCAGGCGGATGGCGTGCTTGAGGCGATTGTCGCCGTGGCCCGGGAGCGTCAGCTCTGGCCCGGGGTGCTACCGCTCGTGCCCTTCCTGCCCGAGACGACGGTCGCCCGCCTCGGTGGCATCGTCGGCGCCCTTGACCTAAGCGACGAGGAGATGGCTCGGCTGGCCGGTGCCGCCAATGACGGCCTGCGCGAGCCGGTGCTCCAGCTCGCCGCGGCGGCCGGTCTGAGCGAGCGCCTCGGCGCGGTAGCTCAGCCTCCGGTTACCCGACGCTGAGGGTCGGCGGTGCTCAAGCGGTGGAGCACACGGTCGGCCAGGCGACCCGCAGCGGCGCCGCCATGGGAGAGGAACAGCGATGGCTCAGTCAGCTCCAATTCAACGAGCTGTGGCGTGCCGTCGGCGGCCGGGATCAAGTCCACCCTCGCATACAGGAGCTCCTCACGCGGCCAGGGCAGGCTTTCGAGCACCGTCCGCGCGTATGCCAGCTCCTCGGCGCGCGGCCGGCGCGCCGTGATGTCCTCCTTGACGAACAGGGCGTTGCTGGGACCGGTGCGCGGCGCGAGCAGCGGTCCCTTGCGGATCGCATGCGAGAACTCGCCGTCGAAGTACACGAGCGCCGTCTCGCCGATGTCATCCACGGCGCTCAGGTAGGGCTGGACCATCGCCGTTCGCCCAGCGGCGAGCAGTCCCGCGAGGTGCGCCCGCGCCTGTTCCTCCTGCCCGCGGCTGTAGCGAGCGGTGTCCCGGGCACCGGCTGACACCGTCGGCTTGACCACGTACTCACCCGGCGGTGGGTCCCAATGCTCGCCTGGAGCGACGAACTGGGTCGCCACCGCTCCGGGAAGCTCACGCAGATATCGCTTGTCGGTGTTCCAAGCGATCACCTCTGCGCTGTTGAGCAGCCAAGGCACCGAGCTGGCCCAGGCGACGAACTGATCCCGGCGCGCAACGTAGTCCCAGGTGGAGCGCACGACCACCAGGCTGAAGCGCTGCCAGTCCTGCGAGGGGTCATCCCAGACGGCCGGCTCAGCGGCGATTCCGCGCGCGCACAGCGCATCAAGCAGCAGCGGCTCGTCGTCCGGCAGCTGAGGAAATTGCGCACACGTAGCGAGCGCTACGCGCGGGCTCCGAGGGCTTCGGAAGGTCATGGCGAAGATGATTCCATGAGTCCGGCGCCCGCGACTCCGGCCTCCCTAGGGGGTTATAAGACCTTATGTCGGGATGGAAACGTACGGTACGTGGCACCATCAGTCACGTGAATAGGTGGTCATTGCGTGCGGTTTTGCTCGGATTTGCCTCCGTCCTGGGGGCGCTGGTCCCCGCCTGCGCGCAGGGGCTGACCAACACCAACAACACGCCGTTCCCTGACAGCACCGTCATCGCGGGCGGCAACTGGGAGAGCGCCCGCCATGGCGCGCCCAGCAATCAGTTCGGCGACATCCTGCCCACGCCGTGGGGGGATGACGACAACCTCTACACCTTGATGGATGACGGCGGTACGAACGTGCCGCTGGCCGGCGGCCTGTGGCGCAACTCGTTTGCGCAGATCACCGGGGGGCCGCTGAACCTCAGCTTTACCCGAATCGGCGTGACGCCGCCGGCCGCCACGTGGAGCCAGATTCACCGCAACCCTAAGCGCTGGACGGGTCCGTTGGGACCGTATTACTCAACCGGGTTCGCCGTGGTGAACCACGTGTTCTACGCCACGCAGGTGCGTGACTGGCCGTGGGGCTCCAACGGGTCGTTCAGGGGCCTGGCCGGCATCGCATACTCGACCGATCACGGCACACATTGGCATTTTCCCGGCAAGGGGTTCGCGGGCCCCACCGGCAACCTGAACTGGGTCCAATGGGGACGGGCGCAGCTAGCGCCGGACGGCTACGTCTACGCCATCGCCACCGAGCGGGAGTTCAACGCCAGCAAGTTGATCTTGGGCCGCAGCCGGGCGGACATCGCCGACATGACCAACCCGGCGAAATGGCAGTGGGCCTCGGGCTGGAAGGCAGTGCCGCAGCCCTTTCCCAACTGGTCCAGCTCAGTCTCCCGGGCCACGCCGATTCTCACCTGGCCCAACCACCTGACCTATCCGCGCATGGCCTATGACCCGGGGCTGCACCGCTACCTGCTGTCGTTTACCTACTCCTACGCAGCCACGCCGCCAGGCATCTGGCGCAACGGCTCAGAACTGGTGATCCTCGAAGCCCCCCATCCGTGGGGCCCGTTCTCCTTCGTGACCCGCAACAGCTACTTCGGGCCGTCCAACGGCTACGACCCAGCCTTCCCGGTCAAATGGATCAGCCCGAACGGCCAGGATCTGTGGATGATCTGGGCGGCAAACTTCGATGGCTGCGCGGCGGGACTCAGCTGCAACGCGTCCTATGGCTTCAACCGCCAGCGCGTGCACTTGACTCCGATCGGATCCGGCAGCGCCAAGACGCGCAACCGGGGAGCTCGGATCGCCGATTCAGGACCGCCCGCGCCCCCGCCCGCGTGGCGCGGACTGCCCGCGACGCCACCCCGCTTCCAGCTGCCACGGCTGCTCGGCGTCCCGCGTCCCTGATCGCCCGCGCGGCGCTCATATCGGATCGCCCGCGCGTCGCCGTCCCTCATCGCCCGCGCAGTCCAGCGTCCCTGATCGTCCGTGCGGCTCGCCCGCACGGCCAAGCGGCGGGTTTGACGGCGCCACCCCGGGGTAGATCCTGGCCCACGTGCCCACACGCGATCAGGTGCTGGAACTGCTCGACCACGGTCACTCCTATGAGACCGCCGCGAGGGAGCTGGGGCTTCCGGCCGGCCAGGTGTTCATGATCGCAACCGGGTTGCCGGCCGACGGCAGCGATACTCCTACCCCCGAGGAGCTCAAGAACAGGCGTCTGCTCCCGGGAAGCTCGCAGCATCTGGTCAATCCGCCCGTGTTCAACCCGACGCGCAACGAAGAAGTCATCGAGTGGGTGCAGGCGCGGGCCGCGGGCGAGCTCAAGCAGGGCAGATGAGCGGACTGGGCCTCCCGTCTCCATCCGACTGGCCGCTGCTGCGCCAGCTGCGAGGCAGCGACCGTCTCGGACGTGGTGCGGCGGTCAAGTCGCGCCAATCGGCGACGTTGAGAGCCCGGACCGCTGACGCCGACCGCGTGGTCAAGTCCGTGTGTCCCTACTGCGCTGTGGGCTGCGCTCAGAATGTGTTCGTCAAGGACGACAAG
Source organism: uncultured Solirubrobacterales bacterium (assembly GCA_963757165.1). Taxonomy (GTDB): domain Bacteria; phylum Actinomycetota; class Thermoleophilia; order Solirubrobacterales; family Solirubrobacteraceae; genus Palsa-465. Next base: position 1,608,007 of record CAVWQO010000006.1, on the reverse strand, counting down.
GTCGTCCAGATCGAGGGCGATCCGGACGCGCCCCACAGCCGGGGTCGCTTGTGCCCGAAAGGCTCGGCCACCCTCCAGCTGACCACCGGCGCATCCCGTGAGCGCTATGTGCTTTACCGCCGTCCCCACGCCACCGAGTGGGAGCGCCTGGACCTGGAGACCGCGATGGACATGGTCGCCGACCGCGTGGTCGCGACCCGCCGAGAGGGCTGGGAGTGGGAGCGAGACGGCAAGCGCACCCGCCGGTGCATGAGCATCGCCGCGCTGGGCGGAGCCACTCTGGACAACGAGGAGAATTACCTGATCAAGAAGTTCCTCACCGCACTCGGGGTGATTCAGATCGAGAACCAGGCCCGGGTCTGCCACAGCTCCACGGTGGTTGGTCTTGGCACCTCCTTTGGCCGCGGCGCGTCGAGCACGCTGCCGGGCGATCTGCAGAACTCGGATCTGATCGTGCTCGAGGGCTCGAACATGGCCGAGGCCCACCCCGTTGCGTTCCAATGGGTCGTGGAGGCGAAGGCACGCGGAGCGACGGTCATCCATGTCGACCCGCACTACAGCCGAACCAGTGCTCTCGCCGACTTGTTCGTGCCGATCCGCGCCGGCAGCGACATCGCCTTCCTGGGCGGGGTAATCAACCACGTCCTGAGCACCGACTCGGATTTCCGGGAGTACGTCCTGGCGTACACGAACGCCCCGACAATCATCAACGAGGACTTCGAGGACGCCGGCGCCGACGGACTGTTCTCAGGCTGGGACCCGGAGATCCGCGGCTATGACCCAGCCAGCTGGCAGTACGAGGGCGCCTACGTCGCCGCGGCCGCCGGCCAGCGCGACCAGGAGGGCAACCTCCAGGCTCAGGGGGCGGAGGGGGGCGGTCAGCGGGAGGACCCCCGCGGGCGCCCGAACCTCGACCCGACGCTGGAGCATCCGCGTTGCGTCTGGCAGATCCTCAAACGCCACTACGCCGGCTACACCCCCGAGATGGTCGAGCGGGTGTGCGGCATCCCTCAGGATCTGTTCGCCAAGATATGCGCGCTGTTCGTCGCCAACTCTGGGAGGGAGCGCACGACGGCGTTCGTTCACGGTGTGGGCTGGACCCAGCACACGATCGGCTCCCAGTACATCCGTGCGGCGTCGATCCTGCAGCTGCTGCTGGGCAACATGGGCCGGCCCGGAGGCGGAGTGATGGCGATGCGCGGGCATGCGTCGATCCAGGGCTCGAGCGATATCCCAACGCTGTTCGACACGCTGCCGGGCTACATCCCGATGCCCCACGCGCACGTGCACAAGGACCTCGATTCGTTCATCGCCGCCGACGCCCCGGACAAGGGTTTCTGGGGCGAAATGCGCTCCTACATGGTGAGCCTGATGAAGGCCTGGTGGGGTGAGAACGCAAGCGCGGAGAACGACTACAGCTTCGACTACCTCCCCCGGCTGACGGGGAGCCACAGCACCTACGACACGGTCATGGAGCAGATCGCCGGCCGGGTCAAGGGTTACTTTCTGTTCGGCCAGAACCCAGCTGTCGGTTCGGCCAACACGCGGATGCAGCGCCTGGGTATGTCGAAGCTCGACTGGCTTGTCGTGCGCGACTTCTCGCTGATCGAGAGCGCGACCTGGTGGAGGGACGGCCCGGAGATCGAATCCGGCGAGATGCGCACCGAGGACATCGGCACCGAGGTGTTCTTCTTCCCCGCCGCCGCCCACACCGAAAAGGACGGGACCTTCACCAACACCCAGCGGATGGTGCAGTGGCATCACAAGGCCCAGGAGCCACAGGAGGAGCAGCGCAGCGACCTGTGGTTCATGTACCACCTCGGACACCGGATCCGTGAGCGACTGAAGGATTCAACCGACGACGCCGACCGGCCGGTGCTCGATCTGACCTGGGATTACCCCACCGAGGGCAAGCTCTCCGAGCCCAATGCCGAGGCGGTGCTGGCCGAGATCAGCGGCTGGAACGCCGACGGCGAGATGCTCTCCGGCTACACCGAACTCAAGGACGACGGCTCGACCTCGTGCGGGTGCTGGATCTACTCTGGCTGCTATGCGGACGGCGTGAACCAGACCGCTCGGCGAAAGCCCGCCAAAGAGCAGAATTGGACCGGCCCCGAGTGGGCATGGGCGTGGCCGGCCAACCGCCGCATTCTCTACAACCGTGCGTCGGCCGACCCACAGGGGCGACCATGGAGCGAGCGCAAAGCGCTCGTCTGGTGGGACGCCGAGCAGAAGCAATGGACCGGCCACGACGTCCCCGACTTCCAGGCCGACAAGCCGCCCGACTATCGCCCTCCCGACGATGCCCACGGACCGGACGCACTGGCCGGAGATGATCCGTTCATCATGCAAGCCGATGGGCGGGGCTGGCTGTACGCGCCCGCCGGGGTGGCTGACGGCCCGCTGCCGACTCACTACGAGCCACAGGACTCGACGCTGCGCAATCCGATGTACCGCCAGCAGCGCAACCCGGCCCGTCAGGTCTACGAGCACGAGAACAACCGCTACCACCCCGATCCTGAGGGCCCGGGCGCCGACGTGTTCCCGTACGTCGTGACGACGTACCGCCTTACCGAGCACTTCACCGCCGGCGGAATGAGCCGTTGGACGCCGTACCTGGCCGAGCTTCAGCCCGAGTTCTTCGTCGAGGTCTCACCTGAGCTCGCTGCCGAACGCGGCCTTGAGCACGCTGGTTGGGCGACCATGATCAGCGCGCGTGGCGTCATCGAGGCGCGCGTGATGGTCACCGACCGGATGACACCATTGCACCTCGACGGTGACGTCGTCCATCAGATCGGGGTCCCCTACCACTGGGGTCCCAATGGCTACGCGCGCGGCGACTCCCTGAACGAGATCTCGTCGATGTCGCTTGACCCCAGCTCTCACATTCAGGAGGTCAAGGCGTTGACCGTTGACATCCGCCCGGGACGGCGCCCGCGCGGCGCGGCGCGACCCGCACTCGTGGAGGAATATCGCCAGCGCGCAGGGATTACCGCCGAGACGGGGGCGGCGCCGTGAGCGGCACGGGCCCGCTCAACGTTCTGCTGGCCGGTGGCGATCCGGCCACCAACGCCGGCTACGAGAGCCCGCCTCCGCGGATGGGCTTTTTCACCGACACCTCGATCTGCATCGGCTGCAAGGCGTGCGAAGTGGCCTGCAAGGAATGGAACCAGGTGCCCGAAGACGGCCTCAACTGGACCGGCTTCTCGCACGACAACACCCAGGGGCTGGGCGCGGACACCTGGCGCCACGTCGCGTTCATCGAGCAGCGCGTCCCGGTCGGTGCCCACGAGCCGAACTTCCAGCGCGAGGCCGAGGGTTTCCGCTGGCTGATGGCCTCCGACGTCTGCAAGCACTGCACCCATGCCGCCTGCCTCGACGTCTGCCCAACCGGGGCGATCTTCCGGACCGAATTCGGAACCGTGGTCGTGCAGGAGGACATCTGCAACGGCTGCGGCTACTGCGTGCCGGCCTGCCCCTACGGGGTCCTTGACAAGCGCGAGGACGACGGGCGGATCCACAAGTGCACGCTGTGCTATGACCGCCTGGGCGTGGGCCAGGAGCCCGCCTGCGCAAAGGCCTGCCCCACCGATTCGATCCAGTTTGGCGAGCTCGAGGAACTGCGCGAACGGGCGGATGGCCGCGTCACCGCGCTCCAGGAGGCGGGCGTCGTGGAGGCCCGCCTCTACGGCCACGATCCCCATGACGGCGTCGGCGGCGACGGCGCGTTCTTCCTGCTCCTCGACGAGCCCGAGGTCTACGGGTTGCCGCCCGATCCGATCGTCACAACGCGTGATCTGCCCTCGATGTGGAAGCAAGTCGCGCTCGCGGGGGCCGCGATGCTCGTCGGCGGAGCTGCTTCGTTCGTGAGGGCCGGCCGATGAGCAGCGCTGAGGTCACCCGTGACGGGCTGCAGGGAGCCAGGCCCGGCCGCGAGGCGCGCACGTGGTCACACGACGGCGAGGCGCGGCGTGATCGTGGCCCGCGGGAGCATCCCGGGTCCTCCTACTACGGGCTGTCCGTGATCAATCCACCCGTGTGGGAAGAGCTTGACATCGCGGGATACCTGTTCACCGGTGGTCTGGCCGGAGCGTCCTCGATCCTCGCCGCCGGCGCGCAGTTCACTGGGCGCCCGCGTCTGGCCAGCCGCTCCAAGGGTTGCGCGAGCGCCGCGATCACCGTGTCTCTGCTTGCGCTGATCCACGACCTGGGCCGACCGGGCCGGTTCATCAACATGCTGCGGGTGTTCAAGCCGACCTCGCCGATGAGCGTCGGCACCTGGATTCTCAGCGCCTACGCGCCGCTGAACTTTGCCGCCACGGGCAGCGACGTGTTAGGAATCGCCCCCCGCACCGGACGGGCCGCTGGGGCGGGCGCTGGAATGCTCGGCGCGGCGGTTGCGACTTACACGGCCGCGCTGATCGCCAATACGGCCGTTCCAACCTGGCACGGCGCCCATCAGGAGCTCCCGTTCCTGTTCGCGGGCTCGGCGGCCAGCGCCGCCGCCGGCTTCGGCCTGATCGCCGCGCCTCTGTCGGAGAACGCGCCGGCGCGTCGGATGGGGGCCCTGGGCGCGTGCTCGGAGATGGTGGCCGGCCAGCTGATGGAGCGGCGGTTGGGGATGGTGGCGGAGACGTTGCACACCGGCACGCCCGGCAAACGGATGCGGGCGGCCAAGCTGCTCTCTGCCGGCGGCACCCTCGGGGCGGCAACGATCGCGCGCCGCAGCCGGATCGGCGCGGCTCTCAGCGGAGCAGCGTTGCTCGCGGGATCGGCGTTGACCCGGTTTGGCCTGTTCGCCGCCGGCATCGAATCTGCGCGCGATCCGAAGTACACGGTCGAGCCCCAGCGTCAGCGGCTGCGTGAGTCAGGCCGAAGCGCCCCGGCCGCCTGAGCGCTGGAGCACAGCGTCTTCACGTTGATCGAGCGCCTGACCTTCCCCCAGGCCTCCGACCACGACCGAAGTACTACAACCGCCGCCCTCCCGCGCACCGATTGCGCACTCTGGTCGATATCCGACCAAACCGGGCGTGTCGCCGTGGACGTCGCCCACGGTTCTCGCAATTTGGTCGCTGCGACCCCCGCGACCAGCTCTACAGGTCTCGCAGCTCCTCGATCGCCGGCCGGCGCAGCGCGCGCAGCGTGAGCAGCCCGGCGGCTAGCACCGTGGCCAGCACCGCCACACCGACGCCGGCCAGGTACAGCCAGGGAATGGTGAGGAAGTCCGGCGGTGGGTCGAAGACTCCGGTGAGCACGTCGACCAGCGTCTTCGAGAGCAGCGCGGCGATCGCGGCGCCGAGGATCAGGCCGCCGCCGGTGACGAAGATCGACTCGCCCCAGACGAAGCCGCCCAGCTGTCGGCGCCGGGCACCCAAGGCGCTGGCGATGGCGAACGTCCGCCGGCGCTCCTGAAATCCGAGGCCGAGCGCCAGCCCCGTCGCGGCGGCCGCGAGCACCAGTGCAAAGCCGAGTTCGATCCGGGTCAGACCGGACAACTCGACCGCGGTCAGATTCGAGCCAATCACATGGCGCTGATTCTGGATATCGCTGACCAGCGCGCTTGAACCGACGACCCCCGAGATTCGCTTGGACACCACGCCGGGGCTCGTCCCGTCGGTCTGCACCAAGAAGCTGCCCACGGCGTCGGACCCGGTGCGAGCAGCCACGTAGCCCTGGTTGGCGACGAAGAATGAGTCCTTCGGCGCCGTCGGGAACTCCTTGGCCACGCCCACGTAGTGGAACGGAACCGTGGTCAGTTGCTTGGTCCGGCCGTTCTGCAGGCGCAGGTTGATCCGGTCCCCGGGGTGAAGCTGGTAGTCCTTGACGGTCTCCTGGCTGACCAGGATCGCGGACGGCTCCTGCGCCAGCTTCTGCATCAGGTTCGCGGCCGTATCGCCGGCGAACCAGCCGTTTTGAAGCTTGCCCTGATTGGTGATGCTCTGTGGCCTGACTCCGAACAGGTCCTGCAGGTCCGCGCCGATGTACGCGAAGCGATGCTGCAGCGGCTCAACCGACGCGACTCCCGGCACCTTCTTCAGCTGGGCGATTCCCTGCTGTGCACCGACGCTGACGCCCGGCGACTCGGTAACCGTCACGTCGGCCCCGTTGGAGAGCCGGGCATCGACTTCGGCCTGGGCCTGGTAGGTCGAGTTGAACACCGAGGTCGAACCGGCGAAGGCGGCGGTCAGCGCCACCAGCGCCACCGCCCGGGCGAGCAGGCGGCGCTGACGGCTCATCGTCGCGGACACGGTCGGCGCCAACTCACCGGCCAGGGGCCGCAGCGCCCCGGTCAGCGGCTTGCGTCCCCGGGTGAGAAACCAATCAGCGATCCGGTAACCGAGCAGCCCCAGACCGATCCAGCCCAGGACCGGCGCGAGCAGCGCGTACCAGTTGACCGACACCTGGGCCACCCCTTCGGGCGCCAGCACGAGCTGGTAGCCCCCCTGGGAGGCCTGCCAGTAGACGAATCCGGCGATGGCCAGGCAGATGAAATCGAGTCCGTAGCGGGCCCACAGTGGCCCCCGTTCGGTGCGGCCGACCTGCCGCCGCTGGCCGGCCACGGTCAGTGACCGGGCGTCACGCAGCGCAGGCAGGGCGATGGAGATGGCCGCGATCACGAGGCCGACCAGGGCTGCGCCCACCGCCCAAAGGACCGCCGAGACGGTGCCGGCACCGAACGATGCGGTGCCGAAGCTGCTCTTACCGATCAGCAGCGCCGCCCCAAGCCCGACGGCGACACCGAAAATGCCGGCAAACAGCGTTTCCGCCATGGCGATCCGGACCAGCGTGCGGGTCGACGCACCGCGCGTCCGCAGCAGCGCGGCGTCACGCCGGCGACGGTCAGCCCCGGCCGAGGCGATCAGCGCGGTGACCAAGCCGGCCAGGATTGCTCCCGGCACCCCGAGGAACAGGAACAGGATCTGGGCATAGAGCGCGTCCTTGCGCGCGGTGTCCAGCGCGGTGCCGAGGTTGTCACCCACGAGACCGCCGCCGGTCAGGCGGCTCTCGAGGTTGTGTGCGCGTGCGGCGACGTTGTCGAACGCGGCGCTCGGACTGCTGGGAAGAGCATGCGACAGGGTCGTGTGGACCTGCGTCTTGACCAGTTCAGGGCGCGAGGCGAGAACTGGGGCCTCCACGCGGGCAAATTCGGATTGCGGCAGCAGGATCACGTTGTCCGGCGGTGCCGACAGCTGCGCTCCCGGAGGGGCGCCAACCTTCTGGAAGAGCGAGTCGATGAAGGGCAGATCGACGACCCCGCCGACGGTTACGTGCGCGGATTTGCCGCTGGGTAGGGCGACCGTGACCGTGTCCCCCGGGGCGACGTGCAGATTCGAGGCAGTCTGCTGGGCGACCAGTACGCCGCCCAGGCTGCCTGAGAGCAACCGGAGCTCGCCCGGGAAGGCGCCCACGTAGCCGCGTGGCAACCCGAGCACGCGGGCCGCGCCGGTGGTCTGGGTCGAGCCGCGCGTGGTCGCGGTCAGGGTCGGGGAGCTGGTGTATTGGACGGGCAGCGCCTGCCGAACCCCGGGATAGGAGCGCACCGTGGCCAACAGGCTCGCAGGGTTGGCACCGGGCTGCGCCTCGATCTGCCAGTCCACCGCCACGCGCGCGATCGCGCGGTGGGTCATCTTGGAGTTCGTCGATGACAGGAAGGTCCCGATCGAGGCGATCAGAGCGACGCCGACGGCAACGCCGAGTGCGGTGGCGATGATCCGAGTCGGCCGGTGCGCGAGCAGACCGCGCAGCCAGTTCAGTGCGACCATGCCGTCTCCCTCGCGTTGGTCTGGATCTCGCCGCTGTGCATCTCCCAGCGCTCAGGCAGCCGCTCGGCGACGGTGAGGTCGTGAGTCGAGATGACGAGCGCGGAGCCCGCGTGCTCACTGGCGGCGAGCAGGACATCGACTACCGCAGCCCCGTTGGTCCGGTCAAGCTGGCCGGTGGGCTCGTCGGCGAGGATCAGGCTCGGCTCACCGGCCAGGGCGCGAGCTACCGCAACGCGTTGTGCCTGGCCGCCGGAGATCTCCTCCGGAAGCTTGTCGGCGAGCTCCTCCAGACCGAGGGTGCGCAGCGCGCTGCGCGCAATCTCCCGGCCCTCGGAATCGGTCTTGCCGCCGATGACCAGGGGCAGCGACACGTTTTCCAGGACGGTGAGCGGGGGCAGCAGGCTTGGACCCTGAAAGACGACCGCGACCCGCCCGGGGCGAAGCTCGTCCCGGGTCCCGATCGCAGGCCAGCTGACGGTCCCGACCGTCGGATCGTCGAGCCCGGCCATGAGATGCAACAGCGTGGACTTTCCCGACCCGGACGGCCCGACCAACGCGATCTGCTGTCCCGCGAAGACCTCACAGTCTGTGGACTGGAGCGCCACCGTCGCGGTGGGGCCCTCGCCGTAGGTGCGGGCGGCACCCTCGCAGCGAACCAGTGGCAGTCGTTCGGTCATGACTCAACCCTTCCGTCGAGTAGGCGTATCTCACGGTCTGTTGTGCCGGCCACTTCGGGGCTGTGGGTGACGATCAGCACTCCGGCGCCCGCGCCCGCCCGCTCACGCAGGAGATCGAGCACACGCTTCGCAGTGACGGAGTCAAGCTCGCCGGTGGGCTCGTCAGCGAGGATTACCGGCGGATCGTTAGCCAGCGCCACCGCCAGCCCTGCGCGCGCAAGCTCACCGCCGGAGAGTTGCGATGGGCGGGAGGACGCCCGGTGGTCGATGCCGCAACGTTCCATCACCTGGCTGCGCCAGTCGGGTCCCGAGGACCCGTCGCTCATCCGTTGAGCCAGGGCGATGTTGTCGGCCACAGACAGATGTCCGACCAGGTTCGCCTGCTGGAACAGCATCCCGATGCGCGCGCCGCGAATCCGTGCCCGCTCCTCCTCGGGACGCCGCGAGATGCGTGTGCCGTCGATGCTCACACTGCCCCCGTCGGGCTCGTCGAGCCCGGCCAGACAGGCGAGCAGCGTTGACTTGCCTGAGCCCGATGGGCCGGTGACCGCGATCAGCTCACCGGATCGCACCTGCAGCGACACGCCTTGCAGAGCGAGCGTCTCATCGTCACCGGCGTGAAAGAAGCGGTAGAGGCTGTGGGCCTCGAGCACGGCACTCATTTGGAGAACCTCAGCGAGCTGGTGACCTTTTTCCACGGATCGACGTTGTCCGATCCATTAGGCGAGGACAGCAGCAGCACGACCTCTTTGCCCTTGTGAAAGAAGTCGTAGCGCTCGAAGGCCAGCGTGCCGACCTTGCCGGTGACAGGGTCAGGCTTCGAGTCGCCGAGATAGGCGACCCGCACGGCTGAGCCGGCCGGTCGCGAGACGGTGCTGATCGCTTGGAGCTTGAATCCCTTGACCGTGGAGGCAAGCTTCGGCACCTCGTTGCTCTTCGCCGAGGCCACAGTGGTCGGTCCGCTCGCCGGAACGGTGAACACCTGGACCTCGTTGAGCTTGTCGGTGAACTTGACCGATCCCGGCGCGTTGGCGCGAGACCAGCCTTCCGGGGTGCTCACCGTCAGCCCGAGCCCGGGCGCGGCATATGGAACGTAGGCGATGGTGTCCGGGATGTCTCCGGGCGGCAGCGTCTCGCGCTGGTTGGGGTTGACCCCAGTCGCGGCAGCACCCGTCGTCGCGCTTGACCCCGTCGAGCTAGAGGAAGATGACGACGATCCACATCCGGCGATCGCAACAGCGAGCGCTGTCGTGACCAACGCCGTGACCTTGGGCATGGGGCCTCCGTTGAGTCGGTAACTCATTCGGGTGACGAAGCTACGCAGCCCCCGGTAATGCGCGAGTACGGGCAGGTCAGCGCCAGGTCAAAACCCTGCTCTCGCGGTACGGTCCGCACATGGATGAGCAGACGATCCTGGTCGTCGAGGACGACGACGCGATCGCCGCAGGCCTGGTTCGCGTGCTTGAGGGCCGGGGCTACGCCGTGCGCCGGATCGCGCGCGGGTCAGGAGCCGTGCGGGAAGCTGAGCCCCCGGTGGGGCTGGTGATCCTGGATCTCGGATTGCCTGATGTCGACGGCCTCGATGTCTGCCGCAGGATCCGGGCCGCTCGGCCGGAGATCGCGATCCTGATCCTGACCGCGCGCGATCATGAGTTGGACATCGTCGCCGGCCTCGACGCGGGCGCTGACGACTACCTGGTCAAGCCGTTCCGGCTTTCCGAGCTGCTGGCCCGGATTCGCTCTCACCTGCGGCGGGCCACTCCGCCAGATGGGCGTGAATCGCAACCCCTGGTCCTCGGGCGACTGCGCATCGACCGTTCGGCTCGGCGCGTCTGGCTCGGCGAGGAGGAGCTGACCATGCGTCCCAAGGAGTTCGAGCTACTCGCTCTGTTCGCGGGCAATCCCGGCGTCGCCCTGACCCGGGAGCGGATCATGGAGTCGGTGTGGGAGACCAGCTGGCTCGGCTCGACGAAGACCCTGGACACGCACGTGCTGGCACTGCGCAACAAGCTTGGGGCAGATGCAATCACCACGCTCCGCGGCGTCGGCTACCGCTTCGATCTGCGATGAAGCGCCGGCTCGTGCTCGCCATTGCCGCGGTGGCCGGTGGAGCCGTGCTGCTCTTCGCTCTCCCGCTGGCCGTGGTGCTGCAGCGCAGTTATCGCGACGAGGAGCTGCTGCGCCTTCAGCGCGACACTGACTCGGCGACTCGGGGTATCGACCTCAGCCGTCGCCCCGACCGGATCGAGCTGCCGCGCTTTCACGGCGTGATCGGGATCTACTCGCGCGCGGGAACCCGCATCGCCGGCGCCGGGCCAGCGGTCGCGGACGCGCCCACCCGCAGCGCGCTCGGGGCCCGGGAGCCGATCGGGACGGCGTCCGACGGGCGACTCGTGGTGGCCGAGCCGTTGGTCAATGGGGAGCTCGTCACTGGAGCGGTGCGCGCCCAGCGAAGCCAGGCCCAGGTGGCTCGCCGAGCTCATCGCGCTTGGCTTGCCCTGGCCGGGCTTGGCGCCGGAGTCGTGGCGCTGGCCGTGGTCGCTGCACTTGCCCTCGGACGGCGCCTGGCGAGGCCGCTGGAGCGCCTGGCCGCCGCGGCGCGCCGCGTCGGGGAGGGTGACTTTGCCGTCCGCGCAGAGCCAACGAAGATCAAGGAGATCGACGATGTCAGCACCGCGCTGAACAGCAGCTCCCGAAGGGTCGACGAGCTGGTCAGCCGCGAGCGCAGCTTCAGCGCGGACGCGTCACACCAATTGCGCACCCCCTTGGCAGCCTTGCGTCTGGAGCTGGAGAGTGCCGCCCTGAGCTCGCCGGGACGGGAGGAGGAATTGACTGCCGCGATGGCCCAGGTCGACCGTCTGCAGAGCACGATCGAGACACTGCTGGCCCTCTCGCGTGGCACCGCCACGGGCGAGCAGACGACGGACCTGGGACGCGCGCTGACTGAACTGGAGGCGCGGTGGCACGGCCCGCTGGCCCAGGAAGGTCGTCCGCTTAGGGTCAGGGTCGATGCCAGCCCGGCCCTAGCCGCGATTGCGCCCGCCGTTCTGACGGAGGTCATCGACGTGCTGGTCCAGAACGCCCTCGTGCACGGCGCCGGCGCCGTGGACGTGGTGGTGCGCCGAGTCGGAGACGCCTTCGCCGTTGAGGTCAAAGACCAGGGACGGGGTTTCGGCGCGTACGCCGAGCACGCTTTTGACCGCGGGAGCGGCGAGGGACACGGAATCGGACTGGCGCTCGCTCGCTCGCTTGCTCACGCCGAAGGGGCGCGCCTGCAGATCACCGATCCCGGGCCGCGGCCCACGGTTTCTTTGTTGATCGCGCCCGCGTCGGAGCCGCCGGCCCAGAAGCCGTCGGCGGCGTCCCCAGCGTCCTGAACGCGGGTTCATATGCTCGCATCTCCGGGCCGCCGGAGAACGCCGAGCCGAGGTGCCCTTAGGGACGCTCGTTCACCGCACGTCGCGCTTCCGCTCGTCCCGAACTAAGCCAAACCACGCGCGAACTAAGACCAAAGATGTGACAAATGCCTGATGGCAGCGGGCCGTCTTACGCCTAACTTGTCGACATCGACCAAACAGCTTTCCGGAGGGGTCCGATGAACGCCCAGCTCAATTACATCGCCGCACAGCAGCGCACCGCCGAACACCGCCGCGCCGCAGCCCGCTCGCGGGCCGCCACCCAGGTGCAGGCAGCTCCGCTTCGCGTCCGCATGCCCGGTCCGATCGCTCGCCTCGGCACACGGCTCGCCCACAGCCGAGCGTGAGCCGATCCACGGTCCGGGGCTACAAGATGCCCCTGGCGAAGCGCTCGTGACAACAGACGCCGGGTTGCAGGACGCCCGTTTACAGGCGCGGTTGTCCCGCGGCGGTTGTGTATTCGACCGTAAGGCGAGTACGGTGGGTCTAGGACGGTCACTGATCAACGGCCCGCCGTGCTTCATGCTTGCCGACGAATGGCTTCCGTCAACGGGTCTGGGCGCGCCAGGCGACGATCTCTCGGACCCGGTCTCAGCGGATGGTTTCCAAGCCGGCGGCTCGTGGAGATCGGCCTCTTGGGGACGCAACCTCACGCGTCGCTAGATCGGAAGCAGCCATGTGGCCTGAGGAGCGGACCCCCGCGCCGAGTGAGACCCGAAGGGCTCGCAAACGCCGTCAGCGGTTGGAACGGATCGACAAGCTGGTGGCGCGAGGCCAGTTGAAGATCCAGCAGCCGAGGGCATCGGAGCGTCCGCAGGCTCAGTCCCCGGCCTGGTCGAACCGGTCGGAGGGCGGGCTATGAGGACCAGCCGACGCATCGGGAGGGATCGGCGCAAGCCCAACGGTCGTTCAGGCTCACCGGCATGACCGACGGACTGCCGTTCGTCGAACCGTGATTGCACCGGGTTAGCTGCGGGAGGCTCGGACAGGGCGCCCGGAGGCTCGCAGCGTCCTTCAGAGACCGGGCTGCCCGCTATGGCGAGACCCGGACTCGAACCGGGGACACCACGATTTTCAGTCGTGTGCTCTACCAGCTGAGCTATCTCGCCGCCGGCGCGCGATGCTAGCGACTCGCCGCTGACACGGTTACCCTTCGCGCCATGCGCCTACGCTCGCTACTCCTGTTGCCGGTCCTCGCTCTGGTCTTGGCCGGCTGCGGCAGCTCCTCCGCTCCGACGGCCAGCGATGCCCGCACCACGGAGTATTCGTATTTCCCGGCAGGCTCCGCGTTCGTGATGAGCGTTGCCACCGATCCCAACTCCGCGTCGATCAGGGGCGCCCACGCGCTCGAGGGACACTTCCCGATCGCCGCGTTTGGGCAGTCCGCGCTGACGGCCAAGCTCAACCAGCTCGGCATCAACTACCAGGCCGATATTCGCCCGCTGTTTGGAAATCCGGTGACCATTGGCGCAACCACGACCACGCTGTCGGGGTCGGCGAGCAGTCAGTTCCTCGTCGCCTGGGTCACCAAGGACGCCACCAAGCTGACAGCGCTCGTAAAGAAGCTCCCCGGTATTCACGCCGCGGGCTCGCACGCCGGCGCCACCCTCTACAACACCGGCGGTGCCGCGACCGTGGCTTTGAGCGGCGCCACGCTGGTGTTCGCATCGGATCCCGCGATCGTCAACGCCGCGCTGGACCGGCATGCGCACGGTGGCGGCCTGAGCTCGGCCGAAATCTCGCGCGAGACCGCGGGCCTGCCCCAGGACACCCTGTTCGAGATGTTCGGCAACCTCTCAAGCGTGCTGTCCTCGGCCAGCGCCGCCAAAGCTCGAGCCGTCCCGTGGGTGGCTGCGCTCCGTGGCTACGGTGCCGCGATCAGCGCCAATGCGTCGGGCCTCACCTTCCGGTACCACCTGGACACGACCGGCGCTTCGCTGAGCGCCTCGCAGCTTCCGATCGCGCCCGGCTCGGGCGCCCCGAGCCTGATCGGATCCGCGCCGATCAGCGTCGCCATCCATAACCCGGCGCAGATCTTCGCCTTCGCCAAGGCGGCCGAGCAGGCCACCAACCCGGCGAGGTACGCGAAGTTCCTCGCGCGGCAGGCCGCGCTAAAAGCGAAGACCGGGACTGACCTGGACGGGTTCTTGCAGCTGCTCACCGGAGATCTCGTGCTGGCCAGCGACACCCATACCACGATCGGGCGCGTGGCCGTGAGCGATTCCGCCGCCGCCACGCAGGCTCTGTCAAAGCTCGCCTCGGCTCCCAATCAGCTGTTCCCCAACGCCAGCTCGGTAAAGAAGCTCGGCGGCGGCGTGTATTCGGTCAAGCAGGGCAAACGACCGATCGACCTCGGCGTCATCGGCAATCAATTCGTCGTCGGCAACACCGGGCCCGCGCAGCTGCGCGCCTTCGCGGTCGCCCCCGCGACGCCGGCCATGGGCGCTCAGGGAGCGGTGGCCTTCCGGGTTGGGCTGAACCAGGTGCTCCACCTCGCCCTCAAGCACGCTCCGCCCAAGATCTTTCAGACGATCCTGGCCTCCCTGGGAGATCTCACGGGCTGGAGTTCCGCGAGCACCAGCGGGATCAACGGCAGCGCCTCGATCGCGGTCAAGTAGACGGACGAGCGCTCATCCGAGCCAGCAGCTCCAGCGCGCCGCGCTTAGAGAGCGGCTCGTTGAGGTTGCCGCACTTGGGTGACTGCACGCACGACGGACATCCAGCCTTGCAGGGGCATTCGCCGATCAGACGCTGGGCGTCGGCCACCAACCGCTCGAACTGGGTGTAGCCGCGATGCGTGATGCCGACGCCGCCCGGATGGCCGTCGTAGATAAAGATCGTCGGACCGCCTGTCTGCGGGTGAGCGTTGGTGGAGAGGCCGCCGATATCCCAGCGGTCACACATCGCGATCAGCGGTAGCACCGCGATCTGACCATGCTCGAGCGCGTGCAGCGCGCCCAGGAGCAGCTCCGGCGGGAAGGCCTCAGCGGCGATCAGCTCGCCGAGCTCGTACCAGAGCGCACGGGTCTCGAATTCCACCGTCGGCAGATCCAGGCCCTGGAAGTCGATCACCTGATGGTCCTGCAGGCTCTTGCGCTGGTAACCGAGGACGGTCTCCGAGTACACCACTGACCCAAACGAGAGCTTGACCCCGCGCGTCTCCCGCTGCTCGTGCAGACGTTCGATGTAGGTCATGCTCTCCCGCTTAGCCTGAGTGAAGTAGTCGCCGGAGAACGGCTCGAGCAGCGCGCGCCGGGCCGCAAGGTCAAGCTGCAGCACCAGGTATGAGCGACCCATGTGGAGGTAGACCGCGCCCTCGTGGATGGTCGCGTAGGCTCGGGCGGCCTCGACGGTCCCGAGCACCTCGCCGGATGCCGTGTCCATGAGGATGAAGCTGTCGGCCGATGCCGAGCGCAACGCCACCCGGGCAGCCGGATAGTCATCCGCGCGGAAGGGAACAAAGCCGGCCGGCCGCTCTCGCAATAGCCTGGCCTCGGTCAGCTGCTCTGCATAGGAGCGCCAGTCGGCGCCTAGGATCTCGGCGTCCGCATCGCTCAGCGGGGCCTCGTGCGCGGCGCAAAGCAGGTGCTCGGCGTGGATCTGGGGGCTGGCCGGGTCGAGGATCGCGGCCTCCACGGGGCGCTGGAGGAACTCATCCGGGTGACGGCAGAAGAACTGATCGAGCGCATCCTCACCGGCGACGTAGACCGCCAGACCGCGCCCGCGCCGACCGGCCCGGCCCCACATTTGCTTGAGGCTCGCGACGGTCCCGGGGAAGGTGACGCAGATCGCGGCATCGAGCTCGCCGATATCGATCCCCAGCTCGAGCGCATCGGTGGCCACCACGCCCAGGAGTTCGCCCTCGGTCAGCCGGCGCTCGATCTCGTGACGTTGAGCCGGTGTGTAGCCGGCTCGGTAGGGCGCGATCCGCTCCGCGAGCTCCGCATCAAGCCGGTCCACGGCGTGACGCAGGATCAGCTCGACACCCTTGCGCGACTTCATGAAACAGATCGTCCGGGCCCCGGCGCTGACCAGCTCGGAGAACACCTCCGCTGCCTCATAGAGCGCCGACCCGCGGGTGCCGAGCTCTTCATCGAGCAGCGGCGGGTTCCACATCGCGACTCTGCGGCTGGCCTTCGGGGCAGAGTCCTCGGTGATCAGGTTGAAGTCGGCCAGGCCGGTGAGCCCTTCGGCAAGTTCGGCGGGGTTGGCGATCGTGGCGCTGGTGAGCAGGAAGCGGGGCTGGGTGCCGTGGATTGCCGCGATCCGCCGCAGACGACGCAGGACGTTGGCTACATGTGAGCCGAACACGCCCCGGTAGACGTGGGCTTCGTCGATGACCACGAAGGCCAGGTTCATGAACAGATCTGCCCAGGCCGTGTGATGAGGCAGAATCCCGACGTGCAGCATGTCGGGATTGGTGAGGATCAGGTTGCTCTTCTTGCGGATCGCGGTTCGTTCCGCTCGGGGCGTGTCCCCGTCATAAATTGCGGGCTTGATGGTGCGGTGCAGCCCGAACTTGTGCAGCGATCTCGCCTGGTCCTGAGCGAGCGCCTTTGTCGGATAGAGGTAGAGAGCGCGCGCGGCACGATCTGAGCTCAGCACCTCGAGGGTTGGGAGCTGGAAGCACAGCGACTTACCGGAGGCCGTCCCGGTGGTGACCATCGTCGGCCCCTCGAACGCGGAGAACAGCGCCTGCGCCTGATGTCGGTAGAGCTCCGTGATACCGGCCTGTGTCAGGGCGGCCCTGACTACCGGACTGAGCTCCTCCGGAACCGAAACCGGGCGCGCGGAGTGCGCCTCATAGACATCCTCGTAGACCAGCCGCTCGTCGGCCCGGCCGGTCTCCAGCAGCTCGCTCCAGGGCTCGGTTTCACGGGCTATCGACACACGGTTCAGTATGGCGGCAGCTGCTACGGTCGCGCCCGCCATGCGCTGCCTATACGTGGATCTGGACGGAACCCTGCTCGGTCCGAACGCCTCGCTGCTGCGAGGCGGCGACGGCCGCTTCTCGGCGATGGGCGTCCGCGCCCTCGAGGCCTGTTGGCGGGCCGACGTGGAGGTGGTGCTCTTCTCCGGGCGCAAGCAGTCCAGTGTGTTCGAGGTCTCGCGGCTGATCGGCGCGGACTCCTACATCTTCGAGCTCGGCTGCGGCCTGGTCTTGGACGGGGAGCTGGAGTGGCTGACCGACGGGGTCGTGCCCTCGTCCGAGCACGGCTCGATCTTCGACCAGATCTCGGCCACCGGCGCGCCCGAGGCACTGCTGTCCCATTTCCGTGGACGTCTGGAATACCACACGCCGTGGTCGGTCGGCCGCGAGGTCTCGCACCTGTTCCGCGGGGCGGTTGATCTCGATGAGGCTCGGCAGGTGCTGGTCTCCGCGGGAGCCGAGTCGCTGCGGCTGGTCGACAACGGCGTCGTGCGGGCCCACGCTGAGCAGATGCCGGGACTGCCGACGGTTCACGCTTACCACCTCATTCCCGCAGGCGCCTCGAAGGCGCGAGCGGTCGCCCGGCACATGCAGGCGCGCGCGTATGCAGGATCGGACTGCATCGCCGCGGGCGACTCGCGTGAGGACATGGACGCGGCGAGCGTGGTGGAAACGTTCTGGCTCGTCGCGAATGCGCTGGAGCGAGACCCCACCTTGGAGGCGGAACTGCTCGGTCGACCCGGCGTCCGCATCGCCGATGAGGGATACGGCGCCGGGGTCTACGAGGCCGTAGTCACGACCTTGGCCGGGGGCTAGCCTCCGGGCCGGCCGCGTTTAGCGGTCGCTCTTCTCCTGCTCCACTTCGTGGGCGTCGCTGACCGCCCAGCCAACTCGCTCAACGAGCGCAGCTGCGAAGTGATCGCTCTCGAAATCGCTCACGTTCACGCGCTCACGCATCATTACGGGTGCATCCGCCCGGTCAGTTTCCTTGTCCGCCATCACGATGATCTGCGGCATTGTCTCCCTCCTTCGGATCGGGTTCGTCACCCACCGTGGCACGGTCCCCTTCATCCTGAGTAAACATCTCGTGACTGTTTGCACCTGATCGCCGGAACCAGTTTCGGATCCGTTCGCCCAAGCGCCGCCAGAAGCCGGCCGGGACCGCCGGTCGCCATCTTGCCGGGGGCGGGACGGTGGTTCTCACGACGTCCACCCAGCTTCCGAGCGGCAGCTCGCCAGAGATCAGCTCGGCCAAAGCGCTGGTGACGGGCGCCTCGATTCCCGCGTCGCTCAGCGCGGTGGCCAGCAGCGGAACGGTCTCCAGCGCCTCCACCGCCTGACCCACGCGTGGGGCGATCTCAGCCGTTGGGACGCCCTGAGCCAGAAGCTCACCGGCGCGCCGGTTGCGGCTCTCGGGCGCCAGCGCAGTCGCCACCAAATCGCCGGTGCCGGCCAAGCCGATCATTGATTCCGGCCTGGCTCCCTGCGCCTCGGCCCAGCGCCAGACCTCGGCGAAGATGTGGCCGGCCGCCGCGCCTGCCGCATTCAAGCCCTGTGCTTCAGTGGCACCCGAGGCGAGCGCCGCCGCGTTCTTGGCCACCCCCGCCAGCTCGACTCCGGTCGGGTCATTTGACTCCTCGCAGACGACGCCCGCGCGGATGAACACGCCCGCCAGCGCAGTGGCGAGCGATTCCTCAGTCGAGGCGGAGACCAGACCGGCGCCCGCGCTGACCATCTCCCGAGCGTGGGCCGGACCGCCCATGCACCCGGTGCGACTCGCGCCGAACCGTCGCTGCAGCAGCACGGTCGGAGGAATGCCGTGCGGTGGAACCAGTCCCTTGGCCAGCGAGACGACGGCTGCCTTCGCCGGCAGGCCGTGATCCTCCAGACTCGCGATGACCGCGTCCAGCCCGCTCGAGGGAACGCCGAGAAATACGTAATCCGCTCGGGCCAACCCGCTACCGGTGTGCTCGATGCGCAGCTCCCTCGGGAACTCCACGCCGCTCAGGTAGACCCGGTTCTCACGCTCCTCGCTGAGCAGCGCCGCCTGCTCCTCGGTCCGAGTCTGCAAGGTCGTGCGGAGTCCGCCGCGGGCCAGCAGCACCGCCACAGCCGTCCCGAACGAGCCGGCGCCGATGACCACCGCCCGTTTGGTGCCGGGCGCGGGCAGGTGAATGGAGCGGCGGGGAACGGGAGGCATGTCGAGACCGGGCCTACGCGGCGCCGCGGGCGGGGGCGGGCGACTGCTGTCCGCGGCTCGCGTCGTCCTGGGAGACGGCGTCAGCCAACTCGCCAGCAGCCTGCGCGATCTCGCCAAACGCATCCGCCACCTCGGCGGCATCCGAGCCCGTGATCGCGCGATTCAAGTTGGCTACGGCAGCGTCAAACCGCTCCCACAAGTTGGTTGGTCCGCGCCGACCGGTCCCGGGTCTCAGCTCATACGGCGGCTCAGCGCTCTCGGCGCCCGGAACGGGTCGCCACAGCAGACCCGCGGCATGTGCGTGCTCCCACGCCACCTGCTCACGCTCGGCCGCGTCGGCCAGGGACCGCAGGCGCCCGGCGAAGCCGGCGTCCGGCGGGGCGAGCTTGTGGGCGCGCATCGCGTCGGCCCAGCCGTTCCCCGCCTGGCGCACGGCGCGCATCACATGCGCGCGCTGGCGGTCAAGTTCGTCGCTGAAGCTCACGTCCCGCGTTCCTCGCCGAAGCTCACGTGGCGTCCGTCAGTCACGCTCACGTGGCACGTCCGTCGCGGTCGGGTTCTGCCGCTGGAGCGGCTGCTGCCGCTGCCGCTGGTCCAATCTGGGCCGGCGCGCCTCCGTCGACCGACGCCGCGGGCTCTGCGATCCCGACTGGTTCGCCGCCCCAGAAGTCCTCGGCGCTCGGCGTGGCCTGGCGCGACTCCGCAGCTGCGCCGGCGCTGTAGCCGTCGGACAGAACTCGCTCCAGGTCGGATCGCTTGATCCGCACCCTACGACCGACTCGTAACGCGGGAAGCGACCCCTGGTCGATCCAGTTGCGAACCGTCTGCTGATTGAGCTTCAGCAGCTCCGCCACCTCGGCAACCGTCAGATAGGACTCTTCAAGTTGGCTGCGTTCCATTAGCTGAAGTTCTCCAATTGAGACAAACTGGACCCAATTCAGTGGGTATACTACCGCGCCCGGAGGACGTTATCGTCGAGCTGGCGACGAGGGAAGGTCTGCAAGCGTTGAACAGCGAAGGGCCGCAAACCGAGGCCGAACGCAGGGAAAAGCCTCCCGAGACAAACGTCGTGCGGCTTCCCCGGGACTGGCTCGGCCCGCGTGAGGAGTTGGTCCCGTTCGGACCTCGGGCGGATGCTGCCGCGGTCGAGCTTGCCGGATCGTCGCCTGCGGCCGGATCGACGTCCGTGCCGCCGAGCGCGAATGACTTCTGGGGCGAGCAGTCAGCGGATCTCCAACACGCGCTGCAGGGACCGGACCCGAGCGGCGCCGGCGCCGGCGCGGCCGGACCGACGAGCCCGCCGCCGCCGCAGAGCGCTTCCGTAAGGGGCCCGCAGGCGACCTCGAGGGAGCCTGGTCGAGAAACGCAACCATATGGGACGTTTCTCGACCAGGCCTTCGGCGCGCCATCGTTGGCGTTGCGGCTTTGGTGGCAGCAGCGGCGGCTGATGGGAGACCGTCGACCGGTCGCTCCGATCGCGCTGGCCGCGTTGGTCGCGGCGGTGGCAGCGATCATCTTGCCGACGGGCGGCTCGTCGCGTCGGACGCCGCAGCCCACTGCGAGCACCGGTCGAGCGTCGTCTGCAGCGGCGTCGCTGGCCGCGGACGCTGCGCGCCAGCGGTCACAGCTGGCTCGGCACCGGGTGACGGCGCGTCGTCCCGGCGCGGGGCAGCGTCGCACACGCGCCGGGGGACGCCGTGTGCACGGTGGGCGTCACGCGCGCGGGACGTCTAGGGTCAACGTCGCCGCAGTTGCGCGCAACAACGTCCAGACCGCGGCGCCCAGCTCCGCTGTCGGCTCCGGCAATGCGAGTGGCGGCGGCGCGGACCAGACTCAGTCGCGTGCCACCGCGGCGCCACCTGCGTCCACTCCACCGGCCAGCTCAAGTGCTGCGTCCGATCAGGGAAGCAGCTCTGGGGGTACCCACCCCTACGGACTCGGGGGGACCGTGGGCCCAGGACATAGCCCAAATGGTTGACCACCACCGAAACGAGAGCGACCCGTGAACAGACTCCTCGCCCACGCCCGTCAGAACCTCGTCGCGTATCTCGCCCTGTTCGTCGCGCTCGGGGGGACCTCGTACGCGGCGCTGACCATCAACGGATCGCAGATACGCAATCGGTCGATTGATGCGGTAAAGCTGAACCCGGGGTCGATTGCGGCGTCGATCAAAGCCTGGGCGATCGTTCAGGCGGGCAGCGAGCAGTGCCAGGGCGTCGTGCGGCCAGCAGCCGGGTCCGCGTTTCAGCGATCGGCGACTGGCGAGTCGATCACCTGGCTGCACCGTCGGTTCGGACGGAACTGCATGGCCTCGGTCACACCGCAGCTGACGCTGTCGCTCGGCCCGCTTCGGTGCGGTGACCGTCCAGTTTAGCCCCGGTCCGGCGGAACCCTGCATCGATCCACGGCTTCGGCCCCGACAAGCTTGGGCGACCCGCAGTCGGCCTACGTCATGATCGTCTGTCCCGTAGGCATCGAGGGCTGCCGATGAGTGGCGTGATCAGGCGGCTTCTCTCTCGCTCTCAGCGCGGCGACGCGGCTCGCTGCTCGCCTGCTGCGGTCATGGCGACGGCGGGAACCTTTCCGGTGGACATCTGCGGTCGAGCGCGCGTGACCCAGGCCGACGGCGTGAGCTGGTCTGCACATCGCCGCTTGTCGCCACAGCTCAGTGTCCTGCTGCTGGGCTCGGGCTCAGCTTGTATGCGGATCAGCAATCAAGACCGCGGGTCAAAACGCCACCGCCGCGCTCAAGGTCACCGCCCCGCCGGCCTCGCTGATCTACAGCATCCATGTCGTCAACGCAAGTTCGCAGGGGATCGGCAGGAACGGGCTGGTGGGGCGAGTTCTACTGGAACGGGGGTCCGGGCCCAGCGGGAAGCAGCGGACCACTCAGCGATGGGCAGTTCAACTGCAGGCGGTTGCTGCTCGCAGACGAATTTGCAGAGCCGCACGATCGGCTGGTTCATCGCGTGCAACCAGCCCACTTGCTCCACCGGCAACGCCGGAATCCAACGTGGAATGACCGAGCTCGACCTCGTCGCCCAGGAAGATCTGGGTCCCAACATCGTCGCCAGCGGTACGGACAATCTCTGGTACCAGGGCGGGTGGGTCCGGGGCCGGTGGCCCGCGTCATTCACGGCGACCGACCCCTCGGGAGTATGCGGCGCCGCCGTGGTGTTCGGCACCCTACCCGCGGTCACAACGCCCACCCCGGACACAGCACCGAACCGGCATACGTGGAAGCAGTGTCCTGATCAGAACGTTCCGGCTGCGGTGGACACGACCGCATCGGACGGCAGTACCGGGCGCGGCGAGGGGGCAATGATGCTGCGACTCACGGCGACCAACACAGCCGGTGTCACATCGAGCCCGGCGAAGACCGTGTATGTGGACAACACCACGCCGACGATTTCGCTCTCTGGGCCCACCGACGCGTCCTCGACCGCGGGCACGCAATACGTAAGCGCCAACGCGGGCGGCAGTCCTTCAGGTATTGCCGACATCGTCTGCACAGTTGACGGCGGCCCGGCGCGCATCTATGCCGGGGACAGCGCGAGGGTCCCGGTCGATGGCGTCGGCCGGCATGCCGTCAGCTGTCAGGCCGAGAACAACGCCGTCGACTCCTCCGGCGCCCGTGGCCGCTCAGCGGCCGGCATTTGGTCGCTCAAGATCGGCCAGCCCACGACCCTCGGCATCGCCTTCGACCAGGTTGGCCTGCACTGCCATCGAATTCGCAAGCGTGTGAGGATCCCGGGCCGCTGGATCACCGTTCGCCGACACGGCAAGCCCGTCAGGGTCAGGACCCGCGGACGCGTCAAGACCCTCCACGTCGTGCGCTGCCGCCCACGGACGGTCAGCCCACGCGCGCCGCGACGGGTGCCCTTTGGCCGCCGGAGCACCGTCAGTGGCTGGCTCGGCACGACCACCGGGACCGCCCTCTCTGGCCATACCGTCCACATACTCACTGCCCCCGATGACTCCGGCAACAAGTTCACCCAGGCCGCGGCCGTGATCACGGCCGCCAACGGGACGTGGAGCGCTGAGCTACCACGAGGCCCCTCGCGCATCGTCGAGGCCGTCTACGACGGTGACGCGAGTACCGAGAGCGCTTCCTCCGCGCAGGTCCACCTGATCGTCCGGGCCAACATTAAGTTGCTCAGCATCTCCCCACGGCATGTGCCGTGGGGCGGCACGATCCGGATCGTCGGCCAACTTGAGGGCGGCTACCTGCCGCCAGGTGGGGCGCTCGTGCGACTGCGGCTCGGACAGGGCGGCGGCTTCTCGACCTACGGGGTGCAGACCCACGTCACGGGCAATGGCCGGTTCTCCACCACCTACACCTTCGGCGCCGGCGACCCGAACGTGCAGCTGACCTACTGGTTCCAGATCGGTTCCCTGCCACAGGGCAACTATCCCTACGCTCCGGCGCTCAGCCGTCGCTCGTATGTGGTCGTCGGCGGCCGCCCGCGGACACCGCGGCGCTGATCAACCCGGCACGCGGGCGGATTCTCACTACGGGCCCTCGATCCAGCTAAGCTCTGTCAAGTGATCGGCGACATCCTTCAGCCAACACACCTGCTCTTCGTTCTCGTGGTCGCACTCCTCGTGCTCGGGCCCAAGCGGCTCCCTGAGGTTGGGCGTTCACTCGGCAAGGGGATTCGTGACTTCAAAGTGGCCATCGGCGGCGAGGACGACCATGTCGACCGCGTCGAGGCCGTCCCGAGTCAGGTGACCCCCGTTCCGAGTCCCGGGCCGGCCGAGAGCACACCGCCGGTGAGCACACCGGTCGAACACACCGGCTGAGCGGCCGCTTCCTCCGCTCCCGGTGTCGCCGTTCTATCGGCGTCGTTGATGTCTGCGTTTGAACCACAGCTCGCAACGGCCAATCGCCGCCGTCCACGCTTGCGCCTCTGGGTGCGAATGCTTCTTGGTTGCACGATCGTGGTCGGCGCCGTGGCCGCCACCGTGGCGACAGGCACCCTGCTGGAGGTCAAGGCGTTTACCGACGCGCTCAAACAGAGCCCGCAGTTGCAGCTGGGCGGTCTCCTGGCCAGCGCCGATGCCGGCGGCCCGCAGACGCTGTTGCTGATCGGCTCGGACAAACGGGCCAAGAGCGCGATCGATGCCAGCACGCCACCGCACTCGGACACGATGATCTTGGTCCGCCTGGATCCGAACCAGCCCAACACGACGCTGCTCTCGGTCCCGCGGGACCTGAAGGTGAAGATCCATCCTGACCATGGGCCGGCGAGCACCCAGAAGATCAACGCCTCGTACACGATCGGGGGGGCGAAACTTGCCGTCAAAACGATCAAGCAGGTATTAGGCGTAAAGATCAACCACGTCATCGACATCAACTTCCGGGGCTTCAAGGCGCTGGTCGACTACCTGGGCTGCATCTACGTTCAGGTCGACCGGCGTTACTACCACTCAAACCTTGGCCTCGGGGTCGGTCAGACCTACGACGAGATCAATATCCAGCCCGGCTACCAGAAGCTCTGCGGCGAGGCCGCGCTGCACTACGTCCGCTACCGCCACACCGACACAGACCTGGTACGCAGCGCCCGCCAGCAGGATTTCCTGCGGCAGATCAAGAACCAGGTGGGCGCGGGGGGCCTGGTCTCGAAGCGCTACGGGATCGAGAAGATCTTCGGCAAGTACGCCAGCACCGACATTCGCTCCAGCGACGACGTGCTCAAGCTGCTCGAGTTGCTCGTCCAATCGGCCAGTCACCCGGTGCGCCAGGTGACCTTCCAGGCCACGCTCGGACCCTCGTATGTGACGGCGAACGCAGCCCAGATCGGCAACACCGTGCGCGCGTTCCTCAACGGCGGGCTCGCACCGGGCCACATCACCGTGTCCCCGGATCGAAAAGGCAAGGGCAAGGGCCAAGCCAAGGCGCAGGCGAACACTCCGCTGACCCCGGCCACGGCGACGGAACTGGCTCAGGCTCGTCCCTTTGCCGCCCGGTTCCCCTTCAAGCTGTACTACCCGGTCAGTCGAGTGACGAGCGCCTTCGCTCAGCCGGACATGGTCCGGCCGTACCAGTTGCATGGGCACGACGCATATGTGGTCGTGATCGACGAGGGAGGTCTTGGGCAGTACTACGACCTCGAGGGCACAACCTGGAAGACGCCACCGATCCTCAACAACCCCAACCAGACGATCACGTCGGGAGGGCGGCGCCTGCAGCTCTACTTCGAGGGGCAAAGGCTCCGGGTCGTGGCCTGGCACGACGGGCCTGGGGTCTACTGGGTTACCAACACGTTGCAGAACATCCTCACCAACCGCCAGATGCTTGCCATCGCGGGCGCGGCTGCGCCGATCAAGTAGTTCGTCCGTTCGAGGGCGAACGTCTGTTCGACTCGGTAGCCTCCCGCCATGAAACCGAGCGAGAGTGCAGCGCTCTTGGTTCTGCTGCAGACGGGTTCCCAGCCCTGGCAGCACTACGCGGAGCTGGTGGAACAGGCGGGCAGCGCCACCGTAGTGCTCGAGCAGGAACGGAGCGTGCGCGTTGGCGACCAGGCCCGCCTGTTTGGAGGCGAGGAGACCGAGCCGCTGGAGCAGCTACTCGCGGCGGCCGCCGCCCAGATCGAGCGTTGGCACGCCGAGAGCATCCGGCTGCTCACGGTGCTCGACGCCGACTACCCGGAGAATCTCCGCGCTGTTCACGATCGGCCGCCGGTGATCTTCGTGGCCGGACGGCTAATTCCCCAGGACGCGTGCTCGCTTGCCGTGATCGGAGCGCGCAAGGCGAGTGCCGAAGGAGTTTCGGCCGCCCGGGAGGTCGCGGTCCATCTGGCGCGGGCCGGCTTCACCGTGTTCTCCGGCCTCGCCGCGGGGATCGACTCAGCAGCGCATGTGGCGGCGCTCGACGCGGGCGGCCGGACCGTCGCGGTGATCGGCACGGGGCTGCGCCACGTCTACCCGCCCGAGAACGCCGAATTGCAGCAAAGGATCACTCGTGAGGGCGCGGTGATTTCCCAATTCTGGCCCGAACATCCACCATCTCGGCAGACCTTCCCGCTGCGCAACGCAGTGATGTCAGGGCTCACCCTCGGCAGTGTCCTAGTGGAGGCTTCCCGGACCAGCGGGGCACGGCTACAGGCGCGGCTCGCGCTGGCGCACGGTCGTCCGGTGTTTCTTCTGCGCCAGCTGCTGCGCGAGGAGTGGGCGCGCGAGTTCGCGCAGCGACCCGGGACACATGTCATCTCTGAGCCGGCCGAGATCACCCGCGTTGTCCAGCGCCTGACCTCGGCAGGCGCGCTCAGGCCATAGCCGCATCCGTGCCGACGGTTCGCGAGCTCACTGCCGTCTACGGGAATTTCATGATGAGCCCACGGCCAGGTCCGGACGTGTGTGAAATCTGCTTCAACCTCACCCACGGCTACGCGCGCTGTTACGCCTGCTCCCACGGCGAGACTTGGCTTGATGCTGTGGCGCCGATCTCATACAGCATCGCGCGGGAGCAGCTTCATCATGTGCTGGCCAGCTACAAGCGGCTGCACGGCGAGCCCGCACGGCGACTGTCGGCCGAGTTGGCAGCGATCCTGTGGCGCTACCTCTCCGCGCACGAGGGCTGCGTGGCCCGAGCGGCGAACGCGGGTCGGTTCCAACTTGTGGGCACCGTCCCGTCAAGCGCCCCCGAGCGCGACGAGGACCACCCCTTGAGGCACATCGTCGGCGGGCTGGTTGCGCCGACCCGTGATCGTTACGAGCGACTGCTTGAGCGCTCCGACGCCGACGTACCGCCACGCACGTTCGCCCGGAACAAGTTCCGGGCAAGGCGAGCGTTGAACGGCGAGGCGGTGCTGCTGATCGACGACACGTGGACCACAGGGGCGAGCGCGCAAAGCGCCGCGGCGGCACTGAAGACGGTGGGTGCCGGTGCGGTGGCGGCAGTGGTGATCGGGCGGCACCTCAACCGTGAGTGGCACGAGAACGACGAGCGGCTGCGCCGCCTCACGCGGCCTTTCGACTGGACTCGCTGCCCCTTGTGCGAATAGTCTGCGGTTACAGGCACGAGCAGGAGGGTAGTTTCCGAAACGCCGTGCTGGTCACCGGAGGGAGAGGTCGGTGAGGAGAGAGGTCCGTGGCTCGTGGAGTTCGCAGCGACGCAGACGCGCCGCGGTGACATTGACCCTCCTGGTAGGGCTGCTGATTGCCGGGTGCGGCTCGTCCTCGAAGGGGCCGCCGACCCTCAACTGGTACGTGTTCCCTGAACCGTCCGGATCGTTCGCGGCCGCCGCCAAGGAATGCACGGCAGCCTCCGGGGGCGCGTACAAGATCAACATCAACCTGCTGTCCACTGCCTCGGACCAGCAGCGCGTGTCCCTCGTCCGTCGGCTGGCCGCCAAGGACTCTTCGATTGACATCCTGGCCATGGACGTCGACTGGACGGCCGAGTTCGCCACGGCCAAGTGGATCCGGCCGTGGCCGGCCACCCTCGCCCAGCAGGAGACCAAAGGCGATCTCCCAGGACCGATCGATACCGCCACCTGGCAGGGCAAGCTGTTCGCCGGACCGCTCAACTCCAACACTCAGCTCCTGTGGTACCGGAAGGACCTGGTACCGAAACCGCCCAAGACGTGGGACGAGATGCTGGGCGACGCAATCGCGCTCGCCAAACAGGGCAAGCCCCACTACATAGAGGAGCAGGGGGCACAGTACGAGGGTCTCGTCGTGTGGTTCAACTCGCTGGTCAACTCCGCGGGCGGCCAGATCATCACCCCGAACAACCAGGTGGTCATCAATCAGACAACCGCGCGGGCAGCCTCGATCATGCAGCGGCTGGCCAACTCGCCGGCCGCCGATCCGTCGCTGAACACCGACAAGGAGGATGACGCTCGCGTGGGATTTGAAAAGGGCACCGCGGCTTTCGAGATCAACTATCCATTCGTGTGGCCGGCAGCCCAGGCGGCGGGGATCCAGAAGAAGATGGGCTATGCCCCGTTCCCCACGGTGACCCCCGGGACCGCACCGCGGGTGTCGATCGGCGGTTACAACCTCGGCGTCTCCGCGTACTCCAAGTACCCCCAGCAGGCGTTTGCGGCGATCAAATGCCTGACCCAGCCGGCCAACCAGGTCCGCGACGCCATCAAGGGTGGCCTGGCCCCCGTGGCCGGCGCCATCTACGACCAGCCGTCGATCGCCAAGCAATACCCGTTCCACGCCATCCTCAAGGCGCAGATCGAGCGCTACGGAATCCGGCCCAAGACGCCGGCCTACGCCGACGTCTCGCTGGCCATCCAGAAGTCACTCTCCCCCACCTCCAGCATCAATCCCTCCAACGTGGTTAGCACGCTCAAGGATGAGATCAAGAAGGCGCTGTCCTCGGGAGCCCTGCTGTGAGCGCTGACGCCATCGACACCCCCCGCGGGGCTACGGCGGCGCCCAGCGGGAAGCGCAAGCACCTGTCCGAGCGCGCCAAGGGCGAGCGCCGGCTGGCCGCCATGCTCGTCGGACCCGCGGCGATCGTGATGATCGCCGTGACCGCCTATCCGATCCTCGACGCGGTAATCCTCTCCCTGCAGCGCTCAGACCTGCGTTTCCCGAACGCGACCAAGTTCATCGGCCTGTCCAACTACGGCCACGTGCTCACGTCGACGGTCTGGTGGCAGGACGTACTTCACACGGCGATCATCACTGTGGCGAGCGTGAGCGTGCAGTTCGTACTCGGGATGCTGCTGGCCCTGGCCATGCACCGGGCGATCTTTGCCCGCGGCGCGGTCAGAGCGATCGCCCTGATCCCGTACGGCATCGTCGCCGTCGTTGCCGCGTACTCCTGGGAGTACGCGTGGTCGCTGAACAGCGGCTGGATCCCGAAGCTCTTGGGGCTGAGCAGTGACCCGCTGAGCCACCAATTCCAGACCTACATCGCGATCATCATCACCGAGATCTGGAAGAACACCCCGTTCATGGCGCTCCTGCTCCTGGCCGGGCTGGCTCTGGTGCCCGATGAGCTGCACGAGGCCGCGAGGGTCGACGGCGCGACCACGTGGCAGCGCTTTGTGCGGATCACGCTCCCGCTGATGAAGCCGGCCATCCTGGTCGCCCTGCTGTTCCGCACGCTTGACGCGTTCCGGATCTTCGACACGATCTACATCTTCAATCAGGGCGCCCAGGGAACCGAGTCGATCTCGATGCTCAACTACAGCACGTTGCTGAATCGGCTCAACCTGGGTCTCGGTTCGGCTGTCTCGGTGCTGCTGTTCCTGCTCGTTGCGCTGATCGCCTTCGTCTTCATCAAAGGCTTTGGCGCCGGCGCAGCGCCGGGAGGCGAGGCCGCATGAGCGAGCGGCTGAAGCAGCGCAGCGGCTGGTCTCTGGCCATCTTGGTCATCGTCGTGGCCTCGCTGGTGCCGGTGCTGTGGATCGTCATGCTGTCCCTGAAGACGCCGGCTACGGTGACCGACGGCAGCTTCATCCCCCATCAGTGGACGCTGTCCAACTACTCGGACATCTTCAAGGCCGGTGTGTTCACCAGCGCGCTGCGTAACTCGATCGGAATCGCGCTGATCGCCACGACATTGGCCGTGCTGCTCGCCTGCGCCGCGGCGTACGCCATCGCGCGCCTGGACTTCCCCGGCAAGCGCATCGTGCTTGCGGTCTCGCTGGCCGTGGCGATGTTCCCGCAGGTCTCACTCGTCGGTCCGCTCTACAGCCTGTGGCGAAACATCGGCCTGTACGACACGTGGCCCGGGTTGATCATCCCGTATATGACCTTCGCGCTGCCGCTTTCGATCTACACGCTGTCGGCGTTCTTCCGCGAGATTCCCTGGGAGCTTGAGCAAGCGGCTCAGGTGGACGGCGCGACCCCGGCCCAGGCGTTCCGCAAGGTAATCGCGCCGCTCGCAATGCCGGGTATCGCCACCACCTTCATCATCGTGTTCATCATCTGCTGGAACGACTTCATCTTCGCGATCTCGCTGACCTCGACGACGAAAGCCGAAACGGTCCCGGCGGCGATCGCCCTCTTCCCCGGCGTCTCGCAGTTCACCCAGCCGATCGGTGACATCGCGGCGGCCGCGGTCGTCGTGACCGTACCCGTGATGTTGCTGGTCCTGCTGTTCCAGCGCCGGATCGTCGCCGGCCTGACCGCAGGCGCAGTGAAGGGATAAGACCGACAAGGAGCCCTGCCACAAATGGCCGAAATCGAACTCAACGACATCACCAAGCGCTATCCGGACGGCTACGAGGCCGTCAAGCATCTGAACCTCGACGTGCCCGACGGCGAGCTGATGATCCTGGTCGGCCCGTCCGGGTGTGGCAAGTCGACCGCGCTGCGGATGGTGGCGGGGCTCGAGGACATCTCCGAGGGCGAACTCAAGATCGGCGGCCAGGTCGTCAACGACAAGGCCCCCAAGGATCGCGACATCGCCATGGTGTTCCAGAACTACGCGCTGTATCCGCACATGACCGTGCGGGAGAACATGGGCTTCGCGCT
Organism: uncultured Solirubrobacterales bacterium; assembly: GCA_963757165.1. Taxonomy (GTDB): domain Bacteria; phylum Actinomycetota; class Thermoleophilia; order Solirubrobacterales; family Solirubrobacteraceae; genus Palsa-465. Next base: position 1,577,576 of record CAVWQO010000006.1, on the reverse strand, counting down.
CAAGTTGGCCAAGGTGCCCGACGAGGAAATCAACCGCAAGGTGACCGACGCGGCCAAGACCCTCGACCTGGAGCAGCACCTCGACCGCAAGCCGGCCAACCTCTCAGGCGGCCAGCGTCAGCGGGTGGCGATGGGACGGGCGATCGTCCGTGACCCCAGCGTGTTCCTGATGGACGAGCCGCTGTCGAACCTCGACGCAAAGCTGCGCGTCCAGATGCGTACCGAAATCTCCCGTATCCAGCAGCGGCTCAACACGACGATGATCTACGTCACTCACGATCAGACGGAGGCGATGACCCTCGGTGATCGGATCGCCGTGATGCGGGCCGGCATCCTCCAGCAGGTCGGGCCGCCCAGCGAGCTCTACGCTCACCCCAACAGCCTGTTTGTCGCCGGGTTCATCGGCTCTCCGTCGATGAACTTCCTGCCGGGCGAACTCGAGGGCGACAAGGTGCGGCTACCAATCGGCGACGTGGCGCTGCCCCAAGAGCTTCAGCAGAAGCTGAGCGCCGGACCGGGCGGCGGCCGGCGAGGCGTAATTGCGGGCCTGCGGCCGGAGGACTTCGAGGACGCCAGCTTGGTCGGGGATACGTCCGGTGGCACGACCTTCCGGACGAAGATCGACGTGCTCGAATCGATGGGGGCCGAGTACTACGCCTACTTCGTGGTCGAGTCTGAGCGGGTCTCATCGAGCGAGCTGGAGGAACTGGCCCAGGACGCCGGCGCGGCCGACCTGCCGCACTCGCACGAGGGCAGCCAGGTCGTGGCCAGGCTCGATGCGGCGAGCAAGGTGCGCAAGGGCGAGGAGATCGAGATGTGGTTCAACTCCTGGCACCTGCATCTGTTCGACCCGGAGACCGGGCGCAGTCTGTTCGCCGGAGACGGGGAGGGCGCTAGCCAGCGCGCCGGCGCGCCGGCGCCCGGCGGCGCCGAGCCGCCCGCCGCCGCCGGGTAAGCTCAGGTCGACAAATGCCGACGCCGCGCTCCACCGGGATGCCGGGCGTCGACGCGCAACACGACTTTCTGCGCGCGCGTCGTCGCGCCACCGCGGCCCGCGTGGCTGCGCGGCTGCGGGGCGAACCCGATGACGTCGGCGTAATCCTCCCCTTCGAAGAGGTGATCGAGGCGCTGGGCTTCGTCAGCGAGCGCTCCGAAGGTTTCAAGGTTGTTCCGCTCGACCTGATCGTCGGGACGGTGGACCGCGAGCGCGACTTCGATCGCCGCTTTCGCCCGACCTCGAGCCGAGTGCGCAGCCGGTGGGAGCACATCGCGGCGGCGATGCGCCGGGGCGAGTCGATGCCCCCGGTCGACCTCCTACGAGTTGGTGAGATCTACTTCGTGCGCGACGGACACCACCGGGTATCCGTCTCCCGGGCGCTCGGCCGGGAGGACATCGACGCCTACGTGACCGAGGTCGTCACCCGCGTCGGCGCCGACCAGGCGGTGACGCTGGCCAACCTGCCGACGAAGAGCCATGAGCGCGAGTTCTTCGAGCGCGTCCCGCTCGATGACGACGCGCGCGCAGAGATCAAGTTCACCGAGCCCTGGGATTACGCGGTGCTCGCCGAAGCCGTGGAGGCCTGGGGTTTCCGTGCCAGCCAACACCGTGAGGAACACCTCGCGCGGCGCGAGACCGCGCAACTCTGGCTGGAAACCGAATACCGACCGGTTGTCGCAATGCTGCGCGAGGCCGACCTGATCCGTCGCAGCACCGAGGCCGAGGCGTATCTCCGGGTGGCCGAGGAGCGCTACCGACTCCTGCGTACCCACAGCTGGAGCGACGATGTCCTCGAGAGAATCATCAACGCCGGCAAGACCAGACGGCGCCGCTAACGCCCGCCGACGCGAGCCCTGCGTTCTGACTCTTTGACCACGCCCTTGAGCAACTGGTTGATCACCGGCTTCAGAGCCGCCACCCAGACGGCGTCGGGCACGGGGATCCGCGGCGTCGAGTCGACCGTCCAGCTCAACTTGGTATCCCCACCGCCGGTGCTGAGCTCGACGGTGGCGGCGTGATGCTTGGCCGGCACACCCGAGAGCGCGCGGTAGGCGAACAAGGTGGGGCGGTCGAAGCTCGTCACCTCCTCGCGGATCGGCGGCCCGGCGAGTTTCAGCACACGAATCGCGCCGATACCGTTCGGATCCGGCGCTCCTTCACGCTCCAGCGTCGAGGATCGCAGCGGTGTCAGTCGTGCATACGATCGATGGTCCGTCAGCACATCGAACACCGTCTCGATCGGAGCGCTGATCGACGCGTTCAGGGTGAAGGTCGCCACCGGCGGCATCCTAACCGGCTGAGATCAGGCGTGGTTCGCTAGCCTGCCCGCGCGATGCCGAGCCCGGCCCCACACCCTTCGGACGCCACCACAGGCACGCGCCGGCGCTATGCGCCGCGCATGCCACCGGAGCGCCGCCGCGAGCAGCTGCTGGACGCCGCGCTGAGCGTCATCCTCGAGCAGGGGTACAGCGGCGTGTCGATCGAGGCCATCGCGCGGGCCGCCGGGGTGACCCGGCCAGTCGTCTATGACCACTTCCCCGACCTCGCGCGGCTCCTCTACGCGCTGATCGAACGCGAGGAGCGTTACGCGCTTGAGCAACTCGAGAACATCGTTCCAGCTGAGCTTGCGGATGTCTTGCCGGCTGAACTCCTTCGCACCGGCGTCGGACGCCTGCTCGACGCGATCGCCAGCCGTCCCGCGACCTGGCGGTTGATCCTGCTGCCTCCGGCCGGCACCCCCGCGATCGTGCGCCAGCACGTCGAGAAGAACCGCGAACGCACGCTGGAACGAATCGAACGCGTCGTGAGATGGGCACTGCAGCGCCCCGAGCTACCGGACGATCTGGACGTGGAGCTCGCCTCGCGCGCCATCCGTGACCTGGCCGAGGAGGCGGGACGGATGCTCCTGACCGATCCCGAGCGCTACCCACCGGAGCGCTACGAGCGCTTCGTCGATGCCGTGATGCGGCTGCTCTGGCCGCGTGATGAGACCACTTCTTGAGCGCTCGGCGTTAGAACTCGCGAGGGCGATCCGAGAGGGTGAGCTGACCGCTACGGAGGCCGTGGCAGCCCACATCGAGCGTCACCGGCAGGCAGCGCCGTCTCTGAAGGCAATCGCCGCCGACCGCTACGAGGACGCGACGCGCGAAGCCGCGGCGGCCGACGATCTGACCGCGAGTACGCCCAACCGTGAAGACCTCCCACCGCTGCTGGGCGTCCCATTCACCGTCAAGGAGTCGATCGCGCTACGGGGGATGCCCCACTCGGCAGGGCTGGTGGCGCGAGGAGCGTCCCGCGCCGCAGAGAGCGCGCCCGCGGTACGAGGGCTGCTCGCGGCCGGCGCGATTGCACTCGGCGTCACCAACACTTCGGAGCTCACGCTGTGGATCGAGTCCGGCAATCGCCTCTACGGTCGCACCAGCAACCCATACGATGCGAGCCGGACCGCCGGTGGCTCCTCCGGGGGGGAAGGCGCCGCCGTGGGGGCGGGCGGGTCGGTGTTCGGGGTCGCCTCGGACATCGCCGGATCGATCAGGATCCCCGCGTTCTTCTGCGGAGTGTTCGGGCATAAGCCGTCCGCCGGCGTCGTATCCAACGAAGGCCTGTACCCGCCGGCGCCTAACGGGGAGTCGGCGAAGATGCTGCAGACAGGGCCGTTGGCTCGCCGCGCAGAGGACCTGATGCCGCTGCTGCGCGCGATGGCCACCCCTGCCTCGCAGCTCGGCGATCCTGCCACGGTGTCTCTGGAAGACCTTCCGGTGACAACGGTCGAGAACACGTCGCTGCTGCCGATGAGCCGTGAGCTGCGAGACGCACGCGAGCGCGCGGTCGGCGCGCTCGCGGCCGCCGGCGCGGTCATCCGGCGGGTGGAGCTGCGCAGCTGGCGGCGCGCAGCCTTGCCTTTTCTGGCCACGCTGCGCGACGGCGCTCCGCAGAGCACGGCCGACCTCCTGGAGGCAGCCGGAGTGCCCCGCCCGACCTGGCGGACGGTGCTACATCGCGGCGGCCCGCATACGGCCGCCACCCGCCTCGCGCTGGCCGGGGAGCTGCTTCCCCAAGCGCGCGGAGCCGCGCTCGAGCGTCAGCTGGCCGCCGCCCGGACGATGGCTGCCGAGCTGACGGAGGCGATCGGGGACGGCATCCTCCTGCATCCGGCGCATCCACGGGTGGCGCCGCGTCACGGCACGACGATTGGGCGCCTGTGGCTGCTCACCCCGGCGGCGATGTTCAACCTGGTTGGGGTTCCCGTGACCGAGGTCCCGCTCGGTCTCGCTACCGGCGGGCTCCCCCTCGGAGTCCAGGTCGCTGCCGGTCGCGGCAACGATCATGTGGCGATCGCCGTCGCGCTCGAGCTCGAGCGCGCATTCGGAGGGTGGGTTCCTCCCTGGAAGGCCTGAGGCATCCGGGGCCTGCGGCGCTTCCCGCTGTGCTTGCGCCGCAGGCCCGCGGTTAACCACGACGGGGACCCGCTTCCAGGGTCCCCGTCGCTGATCCCAAACACACCCACGGCCGGGTTGGGTGTGTCCTCCGGGAGATCAGTTCGTCCGCCTAAACTCGTGTTGGCCGAGAAAGTTGCGCCGGCATCGAGAAATTTCTCTTGCCATACTGGCTGTCCCCCCTGGGGGCGTAGCTCAGTTGGTTAGAGCGCCGGCCTGTCACGCCGGAGGTCGCGGGTTCGAGTCCCGTCGCTCCCGCTTCTCGAATCCTGTAACAAGGGCAGCGGGCAACTCGTTCGCGCGTGCCCGCACAGAGCCGCTCTGAGACCGGTGCCGTGCAGAGGCCGTCCTGGTTACGTGGGCGGCGCGGTCGCGCCCTGTCCGCGTGGGCGGGGGGCGTCGATGAAGGATGCGTCGTCGCCGATTGGCATCCGGTGTTGGATGCGGGGGAGGTGCTCGCCGAAGAACAGCGTCGCGGAGAGCTCACCGCGGGTGCTGACGCCGGTCTTCTCGAAGATGGACTTGACGTGATCTGTGATTGTGTGTGGCGAGATGGAGAGCCGCTCAGCGGCCTGAATTGTTGTCGCCCCCCTGAGCATCAGTTGGGTGACCTCTTGCTCGCGGGGCGTGAGGCCGTAGGCCTTGAGTAGAAGGGGGGCGACGAGTGTGGGGTGGGCGCGTTGGATGAACACGGCGATCTCTCCCGAACCTGGAGCGCCGAGGAGGCCCCCGTGGAGCACGAGCCATGTGCCTGCCGGGGTCTTGATTGCGGAGCTCGGGAGGGTTGGCGCGCCGGTCGCGCCAACGGCCGCGACGGCGGTTCTCGTCGCGCTCGCCACGGCGTGGATCGACGCTGAGCGCACGCCTGCCTCCACGGTGCTTCCGGAGAGCTCCGCGAGCAGCGGCTCGGCTGTTGAGGATGCGCGGATTACTCCGCCGGCGGCGTCGAGCTCAATCACACCGGGGGCGTCCGGAAGGTCAGCGGCTGGCTCGCATGCCTCAGCGATCAGCCCGCGGCGGACAGCACGAGCGAACAGGGAGGACGCGTCGGCAAGAACCTTGACCGCCCGAGCGTCGAACTCAGGCTCTCCGGCACGGCGAACGAGGATCAGCGCACCCCAGGTGCAGCCGTCGGCGACGAACGCGCTGCGCAGCTCTGGACCTAACCCGGCGGGCGTTAGCAGATCCCGGAAGCGTGCGCTTCGCTCGGGATGGCCGCCGGTCGCCTCGCTGATCGTCGCCGCCTTGCGTTCGCTGCGCGCGAGCCGGTCGAACTTGTTGACGTCCTCCACGGCGTATTCGTTGTCCGCCAGAACGGGGAACCGGTCCGGAAGGTCCTGAAGCCGGTGCTGGGTGATCAGGTTCGATCCCGGGTCGAGTGTGTGCCAGCACGCGCCGTCGAACGGCACTGCTCGCTTCAGCCGGGCAGCCGCCTCGTCGAAGAACTCTGCCCGGGTGAGAGCGCGGAGGGCAAGGCGCTCGAGGTCCGCGAGCAGATGCTCCGGCGCCCATCCCCCTCGGCTAGCACTCATTATTGATCCCCGCGGCGATCGACAGCGTTGCCAAGCGTACCCCACAAATCCGGGATGGCGCGGGCGCCCGCGGCCCACGACCATGGCTGCTCTAAACCCATCAGAGGGGGAGTCGGATGCAATCACACGTGAATACGATCGAACCACTCGCGACTGGGGTGATAGTTCGCCAGCTGACCGCCGAGGACGCCGAGCAATGCGGACGGATCTTCTACGACGCGTTCGAGTCGATCGCAGCCCACCACAACCTTCCCGTAGAACCGCCGTCGCGGGAGTTCACGCGTTTCAAGGTCGGCGAGATGCTGGCGACGGACGGCTTCGCGGGACTGATCGCCGAGCGCGCTGGCGAGCTCCTCGGCAGCGCGTTCGTCGATCGGCGAGGCCCGGTTGCCGGGGTCGGCCCGGTTACCGTTGACCCAGGGGCGCAGGATGATGGGGTCGGCCGGGCGCTGATGGAGGCCGTGCTGCAACGCGAGCGCGGTCGCGGCGCCGTCGGCATCAGGCTGGTTCAGACCGCTTACCATTACCGCTCGCTCGCGCTGTACGCGAAGCTCGGCTTCGCGGTCCGCGAGCCGCTGTCGGTCCTCCAAGGGACGCCGCCGGCGCTGAGCCTCCCCGGCCTGGGGGTCCGCTCCGCCCACGATCGCGATCTCGCTTCGTGCGGAGAGCTGTGCGCCCGCGTCCACGGCCACGACCGAAACGGTGAGCTTCGCGACGCGATCGCCGCTGGCACAGCACGCGTCGTAGAGCGCCCCGGACGTGTCAGCGGCTACGCGGCCGGGTTCGGCTACGGCTGGCACGCAGTCGCCGAGACCAACGAGGATCTGATCGCCCTGCTCGCCTCAGCCGAAAACTACATAGGTCTTGGAGTTCTGGTCCCATCACGAAACGCCGAGCTCTTGCGCTGGTGCCTTGAGCACGGGATGCGGATCGTCCAGCAGAGCACGCTGATGACGATCGGCCTCTACAACGAACCAGCGGGCGCGTACCTCCCATCGATCCTCTTCTAGGCGGAACGCTCTGATTCACGGAGGTGTGAGCGGATCCTCCTGTTTCCTTTGGTCCGTTTCCTCCTATATAGTCGACGCCGCAGCAAGCGCGACTAGACGAGGGGGAACGGGTGGATTGGGGCACAACATGGCCAAAGAGGGCCACCGCATTGGGCGTCACCGGAGCCGTGCTCGCGTTGGGCGCATGCGGCGGCAGCAGCTCCAAATCCTCAACCACGCCCACCACGACGAAGCTAACGGAGGCGCAGATCATCGCCCAGGCCTCGCCCAGCGTCGTCCAACTGATTGGAACCCAGGGCCAGAACACGATCTCGGGCACCGGCGTGATCATCAACGCCGCCAAGTCTCTGGTCCTGACCAACGCGCACGTGGTCAGCGGCGTCGCCTCTTTGAAGGCCCGCCTGTTTGATCAGAGCGAGATCCCGGCACAGATCGTCTCGCAGGCGCCCTGCGACGACCTGGCCGTCGTGCGTTTGGTGACGCCGCCTGCGGGCTTGAAAGCGATGTCTTTCGGCGACAGCTCAACGCTCAAGGCCGGCGACAACGTGACCGTCCTCGGGTTCCCGGAGACACTCGATACGAGCGGCGGCCCGCAGAAACTGATTTCCACGAGTGGGAATGTGTCTCAGCCGAACACCTCTGCCTCGATCGACGCGAAATACATCAAGTACCCCTCGCTCATCGTCCATCAAGCCGCGATCAACCACGGTAACTCGGGTGGCCCACTGGTGGATGACCAAGGCAAGCTGGTCGGCATCAATACGCTGACGGCAGCGGGGGCGGGTTCAGGCCAGATCCAGGGCCAGTACTACTCGATCGCGATCAATCGCGCGAAGGCCGTGCTTCCCCAGCTCGAAGCGGGGCAGAGCATCGCCAACATGGGCTGGAACCTGACGCCGATCGATCAGACGTACATCGCTAAGCAGTTCGGTAGTTCGCTCGGTCAGCGGGTGGTCAACTACCTGAACCAGGTTGGTGACACCCAAGGCATGATCGTCAATGGCGTCGATCCGGGATCTCCGGCAGCCAAAGGCAACATCACCCCCGGTGATTACCTGAGCAAGATCAATGGCGCGCCGGTGACCTCGGTACAAAGCGTGTGCGATGTCGTGCAGTCGGCTCCCACTGGATCGACGCTTCATTTGAACGGTCGATACATGGGAGACGCCGGGCAGTTCAACAAGAACATCGGCGCCGCCTGGACATCAAATCTCAAGGTTCCCTAGCGGAACCCGTCGCACACGAAGACGGCCCCGAAAAGTCGGGGCCGCCCACCGCGCTGACACGTCTGACCAACGACGGACCCAGGCCGTCGGGCCACTGCGCGCACTCACTCAGTGCAAAGGCTGCCAGGCCAGCCCGGAAGTGCCTGCCGCACCGCCACTCACCACCGAGGAATCGATCTGCCTGGGCTCCCCGCCCGCCGTCGACACCGTGTACAGCGCCAGGCGTCCGTCTGAGTTCGGGGTGGCAAAGGCGATCCGCTTACCGTCCGGCGAGAAGACCGCGAACGTGGCGCCCCCGTTGGCGCATCGCACGCAGTCGATCGGGACCTGCTGGCGATGCGTGCCGTCAGGTCGCGACGTGAACACGTTCGTGCTTTCGAACCCCGTGTACAGGATCTGACGTCCATTCGGCGAGAAGCTCGGGTACGCACCGTTGGGAATGATCGGCCTGAGGTTTCGACCGTCGGGCGTGACCGACCACACCGTCTTGTTGTGAGTGAAGACGATTTGCTTGGCATCCGGAGACCACTGCGGATTGAGGCCGAACATCCTGGGCGTCAACACGCGGACGTTGTTCCCGGCAAGGTCGCTGGTGGCGATGCTGCCTTTGGCCTGACCGTCGAGTTGCCGGACGTAGGCAATGCGGTTGCCGGTTGGCGAATATGACGGCTGAAAGTCGTTCTCGTTGGCATGGTGGATCGTCGGTCTTCTGCCGCTCCCGTCGGGGTTGGTCTTCACGATCACCTTGTGTTTCTTCTGGGTGAGAATCACCCACAGCAACCGCTTGCCGCTGGGCGCGAACGTCACGTCCTGCCAGGCCGGGCAGTAGGCCGCGCCGTGCAGGTCATTGCACGACACGACCGTGTGATCGAGCCCGCCGCCACCGGGCACGGTGACGATGGAAAAGTTGCTCGCGCCGGCAGCGGTGACGTAGTAGGACCACGCGATCCGACCGTTTCGGCCGCCAAATGTCGCCGACGAGCTGGCGGGAAGTGCCGCCAGCAAGGCCACGACGAGACATACGCTTCCGATTGCGGTGGCGACCCGCGTGGCCCACCAGTTTCCGGCCAGCCGGCCGTGCAAACCGAACGAGTGCTTCAGCACCAAGGCTCCTCCCGTCGAATAGGTTACGCCCAAGGTTGGGTCCCGCACGGCTCGCGCCTGCGCGCGCTGAATGCTATGAGCGGTCCGCGGCGCCAAGAGGTGACATTTGCACACAGGTCCGCGCGCGGCAACCCGTCTCGGGGCTGCCGCGGCCGGAGCTCAGACCGGATCCTTGACCGTGAGGGCCCCCCGCATCCGACCGGGGTAGCGCCAGTGACCGACCGAGCGCAGCGATCGTGAAACCGATCCGTGGGGCCAGGCCAATGTTCCGAACAGCGCCAACAGGAGCAGATCCCGCCCGACCACGGCCCACGACTCCAGCGGATGCAGGTGCTTGAGTTGGACGAAGTGCTGCGGGTACCAGATCTGGGTCATCGCCATTGCGCAAGCCACCATGACAATTGCCGCCACGCCCCGCCGACCCGGAATCACCGCTACGAGCGGCGCGAGCCAGATCAGGTACTGCGGGGACAGCACCCGATCAAACGCGATGAATGCGCACACCGCCGCCGCCGCCGCGGTGAGCATCCGCTCCTTGGTGGCCGGCCCACGGGCGTAAAACAGCCAGCTGAGCAACAGGGCGACAATCTGCAAGACGCTCATGACGGAGGCGAGCTGCTGAGCCGGGTGACCGTTGATGTTGTCCGAGTTGTGCGTGAAGTAGAGATGGACGTGCGTGCCGATCAGCTGGTGAGCGGCAAGGAACACCGACGCCGCGAGGCTCTCGATCTGGGGCGGTCGCGAGGCCTGACCATGGATCGCATTCCAGAATCCGTGCGGGGCGAGGACGAAGAACGGCAGCACGCAGGCGAGCAGGACACCGGCGAAGATAGCCAGGCACCAGAGCGCCCTGCGCGCGCCGCCAGTGCGCCACACATATATGGCGGCCACCGGAACGATCACGACGGGGTACGCCTTCGCCGCAGTTCCGAGGGCGAGCAGGACGAACCCACTTCGGTCCCAGTCGAAGTAGAGCGCCGCCAGAGCAGCGATCGATAGTGCCGTTGGGAACAAGTCGTAGCGTGAGAGCAGCACCGGGCCCAGCAGCAGTGGCGAGAGTCCGACGAGGGTGATTCCCATCAGCAGGCGGCGCTTGCTGACCCGTTGGACGAGCATGATGAGCACCGAGAAGCTGGCGGCGAGCACCCCACAGGCAGCCATTCCGATTCCAAAGATCTCCATGTAACCCGAGAAGTGTTGTCCCGCGATCCATGATGGGATCACGAATATCGGGAGAGCGAGCGGCGGGTATTCGAGCGGAAAGCCGCTGTACGGAAATCGGCCCTTAACGAGAATGTCGCGGGCGTAGCGCGCGTACTCTCGCGTGTCCCATTGGTGGTCGTGGCTGAACCAACCGTGGTGGATCGCCCACCAGGAAATGAGGAATCCGACCGTGGCCATCCCGACGGCGATTAGACCGAGGCGCCGGTCAATGGTTCTTAGAGAGCTCATTCGATGCGGAATTTTTGGTGGCGAACGACAGGCCTAGGAGCTGCCACGGCCCGGCCGCGGGGTGGCGCTCATCGTTTGTCCGCGTGCGTTTCACTGTGCGCTGTGACTCGGTCGCGGACGTGTCCGAGTTCTAGCTGAATCGCAACGCCCCTCCGTCCCCGCGCCATTATGCAAGAAAGCCACCGGTTCCCGCAATTGACCGTGTCATCCCGGGGGCGGACGCATCTACGCGAGAATCTGTCTCGATGAGCCAAGCCTCTCGCTTACCCGTGGCTCGAGCGCCTCGCCTGGACGTATTCCGCCCCTTGCTGACCCGCTGGCGATGGGCAGCCGTTCCCCTGGGTGTGGTTTATCTCGCTCTTTTGGTCGCGCGCTTTCGCGGCGTTGTTGCGGCGACCAACCTGGACGCCGACGCGGCGTCGGGACCGGTGATCGGAGAGCTCTTCGGATGGGCGGGTCCTCATGCGAATGTCGTTCTCGGCACGTTCGGGTGGTATTCGACGCTCCTGTTCGAGCTCGCCACCAAGTTCCTTCCGCTGCACCGTGTGGTCTGGGAGGTCGGCCCCTACCTGATGGCGATGACCGGGGTCGGCCTGGCCGCCTGGTCGGTATGGCAGGTCGCCGGCCGCTGGGCCGCCGGGATCACGGCCGTGGCTCTCATCTGCGCCGCGCCGCCAACGCTGCACCTCCTCCTGTCGATGACCCAGCACGGGCCGGATTGGTTCTGCTGCGCTCTACTCGCCGCGTTCCTGGCGCTCCTCGAGCACAGCGCGGTGAAGCTGCGCCCCCCCGTCCTCGCATTACTGAGCCTGGTCGTGGGGACGATCGTTGGGATCAACGCAGCCTCGGATTTGCTGGTATCGGTCGCCGGACTCGGACCGTTCGTGATCGCGGTCGCGGCTAGCTTCGGGTTGGCGCGCAGCGAGAACAGTGTCCGCAGCTTGAAGGTCGCGCTGGTGATGCTCGTAGCGGTCGGCGTGTCCTGGGCGATCACGGACGTGGTGATGTCGGGCTTGAGCGTCTCTCCACAGCCAGGCGTCAACACCACAAAGCTCGCCCCCATCGATCAGATCGGCCGCAACTTCAGGTTGTGGTGGCAGTCAATTGCCGCCCTCGGCAACGGCGACTTCCTAAACCGCAGCGCCTCCTTCAGCTCGGGACTGGCGGTCGTCTGCGCGGCGATCAGCATCACCGCGGTCGTCCTGCTCCCGCGCGTGGCCTGGCGCGAGCTGCGCCACCGCGCGCGCGCCACTGATTGGCCCGCGGCGCCAAGTCGGCTGGCCTTCACCATCTACTGGTGCGCCTCGGCGATTCTGCTGTCGGCGGCGTTTCTATTCAGTGCTATCCCCGTCGACATCCACGCCGATCGGTACCTCGTCGGACTGATCTTTGCGGCGGCATCGGTGATCCCCGTGCTGGCCGCGGGTCGCCCCAAAGCGGAGGCTGCCGTGGTGCTGGGGACGTGTGTGTTCGCGCTCGGAGCGATCACGTCGATGGTCCAAGGGGCCTACACACGCAACACGGGGCGCTTCCCCCCGACCGCTTTGGCCAACCAGGTCGCCGCAGTCGCCGCGGCCCACCACCTGAACTACGGCTACGCCAGCTACTGGGATGCATCGGCGATTACGTGGGCGACCAAGCTGCGCCTCCGCGTGTTTCCTGTTTCGGTGTGCAACCAGAACGCGCAGCTTTGCCGATTCGATCTGCACACGATCAGCTCCTGGTACACCGCACGCCGCGGTATCCGAAGTTTCCTCTTGGCCGACTCGGCCCAGCCGCTTGTGAGAGGTCCGACACCAGATCTCGGAACGGTCACGGCCGTGTACCACGTGGGTCGGATCACGATGTACGTGTATCCGTACGACCTGGCATCGAAGATCGTCTCCTAGCCGGGCGTTGACCGATCCTGACCCGCAGATTACGGCGGTCGTCTTCGATATCGGCGGCGTCCTGCTCGAATGGGACCCGCGGAATCTGTACCGCACGCTGTTCGACGACGAAGCGGAGATGGAACGATTCCTGCGCGAGGTGTGCACGCTGGATTGGCATGCCGCTCACGACCGCGGCGTTCCGGCCGAGGAGTCGTGCGCCCGCCTCGCGGCGGCCCATCCGGACCAGTCGGAGCTGATCTTCGCCTGGGCTCGGCGTAGTGAGGAGATGATCGTCGGACCAATCGACGGGACGGTCGAGATCCTCAAGGAGCTGAGGCGAGCCGGCGTGCCCTGCTACGCCCTGACCAATATGGAGGCCGAGACATACCCCAAGCGACTGCGCCGGTATCCGTTCATGAGCTGGTTCGATGGCACCGTCGTCTCGTCCTCGGAGGGAGTGGTCAAACCGGACCCAGCAATCTTCCACCGACTGCTCGCGCGGTTCGAGCTCAACCCACACGGGACCGTGATGATCGACGACTCGGTCAAGAACCTGGCGACCGCGGCCAGCCTTGGCATGATCCCGATCGAATTCGGAGGCCCGGCCCAGCTCCGAGCGCGCCTCGTGGAACTGGGGCTACTGCGCACCCGCACTAAGCAGTGTTGACCCGCGCAGCGAGCTGCAGCCCGAGTTCGTCGATCGCCTGCTCACGCAGCTTGTACTTCTGGATCTTCCCCGTGACCGTCATCGGAAATTCCGTGCACAGCGAGATGTACCGCGGGACCTTGAAGTGCGCGACCTTTCCGCGGCAGAATTCACGCACGGCCTCGGGGTCGAGCTCGGCGCCTTCGCGAGCGATGACGAAGGCCATGATCTCCTCGCCGTAGCGCTCGTCGGGAACCCCGATGACCTGCACGTCGGCGACGTCCGGATGTGTGTAGACGAACTCTTCAATCTCCCGCGGGTAGACGTTCTCGCCCCCGCGGATGATCATGTCTTTGATGCGGCCCACGATCTTCACGTAGCCGTCCTCGCCCATCACGGCGAGGTCGCCGGTGTGCATCCAGCGAGCCGCGTCGATCGCCTCGGCCGTCCGCTGGGCATCGTCCCAGTAGCCGAGCATCACGCTGTAGCCTCGCGTCTGAAACTCGCCCGAGCGCCCGCGCGCCAGAGTCCGCCCGGTCTCGGGGTCGGCGACCCGGATCTCGACGTGTGGCATCACGCTGCCGACGGTCGCCGTCCGATGCTCGAGGTCGTCACCCGCCCCGGTCTGGGTAGAAACCGGCGAGGTCTCGGTCATGCCGTAACAGATCGTGACTTCGCTCATGTGCATGCTCTCGATGACCTTGCGCATCACCTCGATCGGACACGGGGCTCCGGCCATGATCCCCGTCCGCAGCGAGCTCAGGTCATAGCTCGAGAAATCCGGGAGGCCGAGCTCGGCGATGAACATCGTCGGCACGCCGTACAGCGCGGTGCAGCGTTCGGCCTCAACCGCCTCGAGGACCGCCTGTGGCTCGAACAGCTCGGACGGCAGAACCACGCATGCGCCGTGCGACGTCGCGGCGAGGTTGCCCATCACCATCCCGAAGCAGTGGTAGTACGGCACCGGCACGCAGATTCGGTCGCGCTCGGTGATCGCGCATCCTTCGCCGACGAAGTAGCCGTTGTTGAGAATGTTGTGGTGACTGAGCGTCGCGCCCTTGGGGAATCCCGTCGTCCCACTCGTGTACTGGATGTTGATCGGGTCGCTGGGGTCGAGCTGGGCCGAACGCTCCCGCAGGGTGTCCACGTCGACGCTCTCCCCGGAGGCGATCAGCTCAGCCCAGGAGTCCGTGTCGAAGAACACGCACCGCCGGAGGTCAGGCAGATCGCCGCGGACCTCTCCGGCCATCGTCCGGTAGTCGCTCGTCCGTGTCTGCGCCGCGGCAATCAGCATCTTGCAGCCTGATTGGCCCAGCGCGTAGCGAAGCTCATGCACCCGGTAGGCCGGGTTGAGATTGACGAGGATCAGGCCGGCCTTGGCGGTCGCGTACTGCACCAGGGCCCACTCGATCCGGTTAGGGCTCCAGATCCCCACCCGGTCACCGATCGGCAGGCCTGCCGCCATCAGCCCGCGAGCTAGCCGGTCAACCTGGGCGTCGAACTCCGCGTAGGTCAGGCGCACGCCCTGATGAACGCTGACGAATGCCTCACGCTCGGGATGTTCCGTCGCGGTCCGCTCCAGGTTGGCGCCGATCGTCTGTCCCAGCAATGGCTTGCTGCCCAGGCCGTGCGCGTAGGACGAGTCCATGGACTCGCAGTGTTGCCGAATAAGGAGACCGCGGTCAAGTCACTTTCCGGCGTCGCCGGGCGTGCGCTGCGCAGCCACGCAGTGCTGCGCAGCGCACCGCAGCCATGAGCGCCTACACGGAACCTGACTCCTGCTCGTCGAAAATCAGGCGAGGACCGCTGCGCACGTGCTCCGCCGTGAACGCGGCAGTGGCTCGGTTCAGTACGAAGTCGATCCGCTCGCCCTCGACGGTGCTCACGATGATCCGACGGCCGTCATCGAACACCTCGCTGATCACGCCACCGACCCGTGAGTCGAGGTAAACCACGACCACGGGGCGTCCGACCTGGGGCATGACTCGAAGCGGCACCGCGTCCAGTATGCAGCCGAGGGCTACTTCGTCGGCGAGGATCGGCGGCAACCGCGGCGAGCCCCGGCGAGGATCAGGCAGCGACAGCGACCTCGTCCGCGTAGGCCTCGCCGCGTTCGGCCTTCTCGACCAGCGAGGCCGGCGGAGTGAAGCGCTCACCGTAGCGTTCGGCAAGCTCCCGGGCCCGGGCCACGAAGGCCGCCGGTCCGCGGGCAGCAGCGTCAGCGTCTGGCTCCGACCCGTAGCCGTTGATGTATTGCACCACGCCACCCGTCCAACCCGGGAAGCCGATGCCCAGGATCGAGCCGATGTTGGCATCGGCCACGGACTCGATCACACCCTCGTCGACGCACTTGACCGACTCGATCGCCTCCGCGAATAGCATCCGCTCCTCCAAGTCACGCAGCGAGATCGAGGCGGGGTCCTCAACCGCAGGGAAGGCGTCACGCAGACCGGCCCACAGGCCGACCCGCTTGCCCTCCGCGTACTCGTAGAACCCGCGGCCCTCAAGCCGTCCCGGGCGATCGAACTCATCGAGCATCCGGTCGATGACCTGCTCTGAGGGATGTGCGTCCCAGCCACTGGAGGCGGCATCCGCCGCCTCCTTGGCCGCCACGCGGATCTTGCGCATCAGCTTGAGATTGAGCTCATCGGAGAGCTGCAGCACCGGCGCGGGATACCCGGCCTGAGAGGACGCCTGCTCGATGGTCGGAGCGGGCACACCTTCCAACAACATGGCAATGCCCTCATTGATGAACGTTCCGATGACCCGGCTGGTGAAGAACCCACGGCTGTCGTTGACCACGATCGGCGTCTTCTTGATCAGCTTGGCCACGTCGAGCGAGCGGTAGAGAGTCTCCTCTGAGGTCTTCTCACCCTTGATGATCTCCAGCAGCGGCATCTTGTCCACCGGGCTGAAGAAATGTAGGCCGATGAAGTCCTCGGGCCGGGAAACACCCTCGGCCAAGCCGGTGATCGGCAGGGTCGAGGTATTCGATCCAAGCAGCGCGCCTTCGGCGAGATGGGGCTCGATCTCGGCGAACACCTGGGCCTTGACCTTGGGATCCTCGAAAACCGCCTCGATCACCAGCTCCGCCCCCGCCGCGTCGGCGGGATCCGCGCTCGGCTTGATCCGGGCCAGCAGCTCATCGCCCTGCTCCTGGGTGGAGCGTCCGCGGGAGACGGCCTTCTCGACCAACTTGACCGAGTAGCCCTTCCCGCGCTCGGCCGCGTCCAGCGAGACGTCCTTCAAGACGACCTCAATGCCCGCGCGAGCGGACACGTAGGCGATCGCGGCCCCCATCATGCCGGCGCCAAGAACGACCATCTTTGCCGGCGTGAACGTCTCCAGACCCTCAGGCCGATCCCGGGACCCGTTGACGCGCTGCAGATCGAAGAAGAACGCCTGGATCATGTTCTTCGCCACCTGCCCGGTGACGAGGTCGACGAAGTAGCGACCCTCGATCTCGATCGCATTGTCGAAATCGACCTGTGCCCCTTCGACCGCGGCGGCCATGATGTGGTGCGGGGCTGGATAATTCGCGCCCTTCAGCTGCTTGCGCAGGTTGGCGGGGAACGCAGGCAGGTTTTGCGCCAGCTTGGGGTTGCTCGGGGCCCCACCCGGGAGCTTGTAGCCCTTCACGTCCCAGGGCTGAACCGCCTCCGGGTTCTCCTTGATCCAGTTCTTCGCGGCCGGCACGAGCTCGTCGGGAGAGCTGACGACCTCGTCGAGGATCCCCAGCTCTAGGGCCTTGGCGGGACGGTGACGCTGACCCTGTAGCAAGAGCTGCATCAGCGCGTCCACGATGCCGAGCATCCGCACCGAGCGAACCACGCCACCGGCGCCTGGGAGCAGTCCCAGCTGTACCTCCGGGAATCCGAGCTGGACCTTTGAGTCGTCCACCGCGATCCGGTGGTGACAGGCCAGGCAGATCTCCAAGCCGCCGCCGAGGGCGGCGCCGTTGATCGCCGCGACCACCGGCTTGCCGAGGGCCTCCAGCCTTCGCAAGTCGTGCTTGATCTCCCGGACGCCATCCCCAATCTCCGCGGCCTGTTCCTTGGTGGCCAGCTTGAGGTCGTTGAGGTCGCCCCCGGCGAAGAAGGTCTTCTTGGCCGAGGTGATAACCACGCCGGTGATCTCGTCCTTCTCCGCTTCGAGCCGGTCGACGGTGGCAGACATCGAGGCCTTGTAGGCCGCGTTCATGGTGTTGGCCGACTGGTTGGGATCGTCAAGCGTCAGGACGACGATGTCGTCCTCGTCGCGATCCCATCGAATGGTGCTGCTCTCAGAACTCATCTAGATGGCCTCCACGACCGTCGCGATTCCCATACCGCCGCCGACGCACAGCGTCGCCAGGCCGTAGCGTCCGCCCGTCCGGTGCAGCTCATCGATCAGCGTGCCGAGGATCATCGCCCCGGTGGCACCAAGCGGGTGACCCATGGCGATCGCGCCGCCGTTGACGTTGACCTTGCTCATGTCCAGTCCCAGGTCCTTGACGAAGCGCAGAACGACCGCGGCAAATGCCTCGTTGATCTCGACCAGGTCGAGGTCCTCGACGCTTAGTCCCGCCTTGTCCAGGGCCTTGCGGCTGGCGGGCGCGGGCCCGGTCAGCATGATCGTCGGGTCGGCGCCCGAGACGGCCGTGGCGAGGATCCGGGCCTTGGGTTCTAGCCCCTGCTCGCGGGCTGTCTGCTCATTGCCGATCATCATCAGCGACGCACCGTCGACGATGCCGGAGGAGTTGCCCGGGGTGTGGACGTGGTCGATCTTCTCGATCCAGTGGTACTTCTGCAGCGCCACGGCGTCAAAGCCGCCCATCTCCCCCATCACCTGGAAGGACGGCTTGAGCCCCGACAGCGTCTCCACCGTCGTGCCGGGCCGGATGAACTCATCGCGCTCGAGGACGACCCTGTCGTTGATGTCACGCACCGGGATCACCGAACCATCGAACTTGCCCGCGTCCCGCGCCGCGGCCGCGCGCTCCTGCGACTGCGCGGCGTAAGCGTCGACGTCGTCGCGGCTGAAGCTCTCAACCGTCGCGATCAGATCGGCGCTGATCCCCTGCGGGACGAACGAGGTGTCGTAGTTCGTCTCCGGATCCATCGCCCAGGCACCGCCGTCCGAGCCCATCGGCACGCGGGACATCGATTCGACGCCACCGGCCAGCACGAGGTCCTCCCACCCGGAGGCGACCTTCTGCGCGGCGATGTTCACGGCCTCCAGACCGGAGGCGCAGAACCGGTTGAGCTGGACGCCGGCTACCGTGTCCGGCAGTCCCGCCTTGATCGCTGCTGTCTTGGCGATGTCGGCACCCTGGTCGCCGACCGGCGAGACGCATCCGAGAACGACGTCGTCGACCCGCTTGGGGTCGAGCTGGTCGTTGCGGACGAGCATCTCGTGCATCAGGCCGACCACTAGGTCGACAGGCTTGACGGTATGCAGCGATCCGTTGACTTTGCCCTTGCCTCGGGGCGTGCGGATCGCGTCGAAGACCAACGCATCGGTAGCGGCCATGGTCCGATCAGCTCCTTTTTCAGCTTGCTGCGCAGCGCCTGCCCGGCATTGCGCCTGTTTACGGCGGCGTGCGCTCAAAATAGCAGTTCTTGGCGAAGTGCCAATAGCGAGTTCCGGAGGGCCGATCTGCACGCCCGAGTCTGCTGAGCGTGCGCGCTCGGGCCTGGAGATGGCCCGGGGCTGGCGTCCGGGGCTAGGCTGTGTGCAGCCGACCGGACGACCCGATGACCGAGACGATACGCGCCACCCTTCCCCGCGAGCCGAATTGCGGCTCGCTCGCCCGGAGCCTGCTGGCGCAGCGGCTGGGTGACCGGCTCGGGCCAACCGTCCTCGGAGACGCGCAGACGGTTCTCTCGGAACTCGTCAACAACGCGTACGTCCACGGCACGGGCGGGATCGACGTGCGGATCGAGCTGGTCGACGGCCGCCTGCGGGTCGAGGTGATCGACGAGGGTCAGGGGGCGGCGATCCAGGTCCGTGAGCAGGGTGTTCAAGGAGGCGGGCACGGATTGCAGATCGTTCAGAGCCTCTCCAGCGCGTGGGGAGCGTTCGAAGGCACGACGCACGTGTGGGCCGAGCTGGAAACCACCCGCGAGGATCCCGCTCAGCTCCCGCTCTAGGGGTGGACCACCACACATGGAGCCCGAGCCGCTCAGTGCGATCCTCCAGATCGCCCATAACGCGTTCGTGACCCTGGACGCTGACGGGCGCGTTGTCGAGTGGAACCTGCGTGCGCAAGAGCTGTTCGGATATCCGCCGGAGGAGGCGATTGGCCAGGACGTAGCCGAGCTGATCATCCCGGAGCGCTACCGGTCCCGCCATCGCGCCGGGCTGAGACGAATCCTCGAGCTCGGTGAGAGCAACGACTCCGCGCGGATGCATCTCGAAGCCGCGCGGCGCGATGGCAGCGAGCTGCCGGTCGAGCTATCCGTCGGCGCGGTCCACGAAGGCGACGGCTGGCGGTTTCACGCGTGGATCCAGGACGTTTCCGAGCGGGCGGAGCTGCTCAGCGAACTCGAAGCACAACTCCGAGGTGGCCGCCCCGGATTCGCGGAGATCCTGGACGCGCTGGCCGAAGCCGTGACGATCCGAGATCCCCACGATCACATCATCTACGCCAACCGCGCCGCGCTGGAACACATGGGATTCGCCTCGCTGGAGGAGCTGCAACGCCGGCCGCCACTGTCGATCATCGGCGACTACGTCGTTACCGATGAACACGGCGCGGAGGTCACGATGGACGACATCCCGTCGGTGCGTCTGATGGCTGGGCAACCAGCCGAGCCGCTGCTGATCCGCACCATCAACCGCAGTACCGGAATTGTCCACTGGAATCTGTTAAAGGCGTCCGGCCTCCACGATGCTGATGGCAAGCTCGTGGCCGCGGTGACGATCATCGAAGACGTCACGCGCGAGAAGACCGCGGAACTCCAGGATCGCTTCCTCGCCTCCGCCACCGAGACGCTGATGTCCTCACTGGACTACGAGGAGACCCTCGGACATGTGGCCTGGCTGGTCGTCCCAGAGATCGCCGATTGGTGCTCGGTCGACCTCGTGGATGAGCGGGGAATGCGCCAGCGAGTTGTCGTCGCCCACCGGGACGCGGAGAAGCTCGAGCTCGCCGAGCGCCTGCGTGGCTACGAGCCCGAGGTGCCCAACCCCGACCAGGGGGCCGGGCGCGTGATCAGCAGCGGCGTCGCAGAGCTGTACTCAAACATCGAGGATGAGATGCTGGTGCGAGCCGCGGTCGACGAGGAGCATCTTCGACTGCTGCGAGCCGTGGGCTTGCGCTCGGTGCTGCTCGTGCCGCTCCGCGCCCGCGGCCGCACTCTCGGCGTGATGACGCTGGTCAACGCGGAATCTCCGCGGAAGTTCACCGAAGCTGATCTTGAGTTCGCCCAAGCGCTGGCCGGCCGCGCCGCCGTCGCGGTCGACAACGCGCGGCTCGCGACCGCCCGCCGTGAGATTGCGACAACGCTGCAGCGGAGTTTGCTGCCGGAGGTCGTGCCGCCGATCGCCGGCTGGGACGTCGCCACAATGTACCGAGCAGCCAGCGGTGCAGAGGAAGTCGAGGTAGGCGGCGACTTCTATGACTTCATTCAGACTCCGGACGGTTGGGTGGTGCTGCTCGGCGATGTGACCGGGAAGGGGGTCGAGGCCGCTTCAATGACTTCCCTAGTCCGTCACGGAGCCCGTTTCCTGGCCCGGCACGAGCAGAGTCCAGGCAAGATCCTCGCCCGCCTCAACGAGGAGCTGCGCGAGCAGCCCGGGATGTGGTTGTGCAGTGCCCTATGCGTGAGATTGCACGACGATCGTGTCGTGATCAGCTCAGCCGGGCACCCGGCGCCGTTCATCGTTCGGGCGGACGGGAGGATTCGGGAGATCGGCGTCACGGGTCCGATCCTTGGAGCGTGGAGCGGAGGGGCGTCGGCGGAGCGTTCGGTTCCGATCGGAGCCGATGAGACACTGTTTCTGTTCACCGACGGGGTGGTCGACACTCGGGGAGAATCCGATCGCTTCGGCGCTCACCGGCTGAAACGCCTTCTGAGTGAACAGGCCAGCCTCTCCCCCGACGCGCTGCTGGTCGAGGTCGAGGTCGCGCTGGACAACTTCCAGCGTGAAGCTCAGTCCGACGATACGGCGGCAGTCGCGCTGAGGCCCTCTCACACAAGGCAGCCTTCACGTTCTCAGAGCTCGTCCGCCGGGAGTGCAGGGCGTACCCTTCAGGCGAGCAAGAGCACCGGCAGCGCGTGAACGTGCCCGATTTTTAGATCGATGTAGAGGACACGGAAGCAGCGACGACCCTCAAGCTCACCGGCGAGCTTGAGGCGCCCCTGCAGACGCCGTCGTCGCCGAGTTCGCTCAGGCTCTGGACGCTGGACGAAGGGCCATCACATTGGACCTGGCTGGGATCGACTTCATCGACTCGGCCGGTCTGCGCGCGATCATCCTCATCCAGCAACGTGCCGCCGAGCAAGACGTCGCTCTGGTGGTCATTCCCCCGCCCGCCCCCCTGCTGGAGCTACTCGAGATAACCGGGTTGACTGAGCGCCTCGACCTGGCATCGGAGGGTGGCGCACCCGCGAGTGAGGCGGGGTACCTCGAGCGCGTGGACTTGGAGCTGGCGCGCGATCCGGGCGCACCGGGCCTGGCGCGGGCCGAGCTCCGGCAAGCGATTGAGAACCGGCTGGGAGATATGGAGATCGCCGCCGCCGTCCTTTTGACTTCTGCACTCGTCACCAACGCGGTGCTTCATCCGGCGCCGGCCGACGATCAGCCGATCGAGCTGCGAATCAGCTCCTACCCAGATCGTGTCCGGGTCGAGGTCATCGACTCTGGGCCCGGGTTCGATCCCGGCTCGCTCGCCGAGCGCGAGCGCAGGCCGGAGAGCGGCGGCCGAGGTCTGATGGTCGTGGATCGTCTGGGCAGTCGTTCGGGCGTCCGTCCGAGCTCGGCCCTCGATGGGCGATTCTGTGTCTGGTACGAGCTCAGCCCGGATTCGGCCCAGTCGGCCGAGAGCTAGCCCAACGCCCGAGCTGAACTGGGACCAAAGCGAGTCTGATCCGAGACCGGTGTCGGCCGATCATCCGTTTAGTGTGCACTCGAGCGCCGCTGAGGGCAGCGGCGGGGCACTTATCGCACGCACGGATGCTTCAACCCCGAGGAGGATCGATGAACAAGAGACTGAGCTCCCTGCTCGCTGTCGCTGCCGTCGGCAGTGCGCTGCTGGCCGGGTGCGGGAGTAGCAGCAGCAGCAGCACGCCGACCGCGAGCCCGACGCCGGCGGCATCTAGCAGCACGAGCAGCGCAGCGGCGACGAGCACCGGTACGGCCAGCAGCGCCAGCGGCGCCGCTGGCGGCGCCAGCGTCGCGAACAATCCGACCGTGAAGGCGGCCGTCGCGAAGTGCAAGTCCAGCATCCAGGCCGCGCCGACGCTGTCGGCGAGCGCGAAGGCCAAATTGGTGACGATCTGCGACGAAGCCGCGAAGGGTGATCCGGCCAGCCTGAGGAAGGCCGAGGCAAAGGTCTGCCAGGAGCTGGTCAAGGACACGGTCCCGGCGGCTGCGCAGGCGCAGGCGCTGGCCTCCTGCCCGAAAGCGTAGCCCCGCGTCGGGAGCGCAGCAGGGCTGCGCTCCCGACCTCCGCTGGCCCGGCAGCACTGAGCCTGCAGCGGGCGTATCGTTGTCGCTCTGTTGAAGTCCGTCTCGCTCACCGACAATCTGATCCAGCTCACGCGCATGCGGTTCGTCAATGCGTACCTCGTGCGCGAGGATGACGGTTTCACCCTCATCGACACGACCGTGAGCCGCGGGGCGGACGCGCTGATCGCCGCGGCGACCGCTGCCGGAGGCCAGATTCGGAGAATCGCCCTCACCCATGGCCATGGGGATCACGTCGGGTCGCTGGACGCATTGCGAGCCCGTCTCGGAGACTCCGTGCCGGTCCTGATGCCGGAACTCGACGCCCGCATTCACGCTGGGGAGAAGGTGGTGGAAGGCAAGCCTCCAGGCTCCTGGCCGAAGCTCAAGACGGTCCCGGACGTGCGGCTGAACGATGCCGACCGGGTAGGGAGCCTCGAGGTCATCTTCACCCCGGGACATACGCCCGGTCATGTCGCCTTCCGGGATGCCCGTGACGGCACGGTGATCGTCGGCGACGTTTTTACTACCTACGGGCGCGTGACCGTGACCAATGAGCTCTACTGGCGGTTCCCGTTCGCTTACCCGGCGACGTGGGACAAAGCCAAGGACCTGGAGTCCGCCCAGCGTCTGCGCGCACTCAACCCCACAACGCTCGTGGCCGGACATGGCCCAGCTGTGCGCGCGCCGGCCGAAGCCATGGATAGCGCGATCGAGCGCTCTCAGACCTCTCTGCACTGATGCCTACGGCCTTCGCCAAGGTCGTACACGACGGACACGAGGATGTCGTCGCGGTTGAGGAGCCGCTTGAGATCCGAGTCGACGGTGAGCCGCTGGCAGTGACGATGCGCACCCCGGGGCACGACGAGGAACTTGCGCTTGGATTCCTGCTCACCGAAGGATTGATCGATGGCCCGCGTGCGGCCGGGCTGACCGACGATCTGGCCGCGAACACAATCGAGGTCGCGGGACCAGTACTGCGTGACATCAGTCAGCGGCGCTTCTACACCACGTCCTCGTGCGGCGTGTGCGGAAAGGGGGCCTTGGAGGAGGTCGCCGTCCTCAGCGCTCCGCTCGCCCCGGGTCCACAGGTGGCGCGCCGGCTCGTGGCCAACCTCCCCGATCGGCTCGAACAGCCAACCTTCGAGCACACTGGAGGCCTGCATGCCACAGGGCTGTTCACCGCCGGCGGCGAACTGCAGATCACCCGCGAGGATGTGGGTCGTCACAACGCAATGGACAAAGTGATCGGTCGCGCGCTACTCGACGGTTTGGTCCCGCTCGCAGGCCAGATCCTCTGTGTCAGCGGCCGCCTGTCATTCGAGCTCGTGCAGAAGGCGGCGGTGGCCGGAGCCCCGATTCTGGTTGGCGTCGGTGCTCCGAGCTCGTTGGCGATCTCGGTGGCCGAGGACCGCGGCCTGACCCTCTGTGGGTTTGCACGCGGCTCGCGTGTCAACGTCTACACGCACGCGCACCGCATCATCGAGTGAGCCGCGCCTCCGGCGGGACGAGGGCGGGCTGCCCCTAAGGGGCGACTTGTGCGACGAGCTCCTCGAGCTCGGCCTCTGAGGACCACGCGCCTACCGAAGCTCGCACCAGCCCGAACGCCGGGATGCTGCGCACGACGATCCCCGCCGCGGCCAAACGCGCCACCTCCTCCTCCGGATCGACCGCCGTCCACGAAACGAGGGTCGAGCGTCCGCGCGGGCCCACCGTCAAGCCGCGCTCGGCAAGTCGATCGGCAAGCCAAGCCGCCAGCGAGGCAGCGCGCTCGTGAACCCATGGCCATCCCACGGCTTCGAACACACCGAGCGAGGCCAGAGCCCAAGCGCTCCGCATGCCTTCGGGGAACCCATGGTCGAAACGGGAGGCAGACTCCGCCGGCTTGAACTCGAGCGCCTGATGTGGGTCGGCGAGCGAGGCGTATCCCGGCCACGGAACGAGCAGATCGTCAACCCGATCGGCGTGGACGTACAGACACCCGCTGCCCTCGGGCCCGCAAAGCCATTTCTGGCCGGAAGCAGCGTAGAAGTCACATCCGAGTTCGTGTACGTCGATCTCGATCGCGCCAAGCGCCTGTGCGCCGTCGAGCAACAGCGGTACTCCCGAGCCCACCAGCGCGGGTACGTCCATGACCCGCCCGCTCACCCACGACACATGTGAGCACGCGATCAGGCGGGTCGAGGGCGTGATTGCCCCCGGAAGCTCCTCAAACGGCACCACGTTGATCTGCACGCCGTGCCGAGCCCTGGCCCGACCCAGCGGCGCCAACAGCCCCGGATGCTCCTCGTCGGAGGTCAGGATCTCGTCTCCGGCCCTCAGGTCGAGGCCACCGATCACCGTGTTGACGCCATCGGTGGTGGAGCCGGTCAGGGCGATCTCGGTGCTCCCAGCGCCAAGCGCGCGCGCGTATCCGCCGCGGAGCTCGGCGGCCAAGCCCATCAGCGAGTCGAAATACGGCCGGCCGGCGCGGCCCTCGTACGCCTCCAACTCGATGCGCTGGCGGACCGCGTCCACGGCCTGCCGAGGGAGCGGACCTTCCGTACCGGCGTTCAAATACGACAGGCGCTCGAGCACCGGAAAATGGCTGCGGAAGGCGACTGGATCACTCATCGGCCGGAGCCTAGCGACGCGCGGGGAGCCAACCGCTCAACCGACGGGGAACCCGGCCTTGCGACACTGAACTGCTACGGCCTGGGCGGCCGCTCCGGCGAAGCCGCCTGGTGCTCGCACCTGCGCGCACATCGCCCGAGCCCTGGTGCCACACTCGTAGAACTCCTGGCCGCCCGTCGAGTACGGAAGGTTCACGCTCAAACAGCCCTTGCTGGTGGAATGCCCGGTGCTCGCCAGGGCGATAGCGAGTACGACCGCGAGCGCGGCGACGGAGGCCAGGACCGAGCCCACCATCCATCGCTCGCGAATCGTGAAGCGACGGCGCGCTGAGAGGCTCTGCGCGTGGCCGGGAGGCAAGATCAGCACGCAAGCAGTCTACGAACCTGCGGCCGCCAGCGCGGGGCCCGCGCGAAGATGAGCGAGCCCCGCCAACGGCCAGATCCGAGCGCTAGAAGCCGGACGTGCCGTTCGGCGTCCCCAACCCGGTTGGACCATCGTAGCCAGGTCCGGCGGTGCACAGGTAAAGCGGCAAGCACAGCCCATTGGAGCCGCTGGTCACGTCGAACAGCGAGGACGCATGGCTATACGGATAGCTGCCGTAGGTGATCGCCCCGGTGTTCCCGGCCAACGCGTACACGGAAGCGATCAGGGGCGAGCTGAGGCTCGTCCCGCCGACCTGCGCCCATCCGTCCAGACCCTGCGCCAGGCCGAGGCCGATCAGGACGTCGCACAGGTTGCTGGACCCACAACTGTTGTAGGTGTCATAGACGCCGAGTCCGGTGTTGGGGTCGGCGACGGCGGACACGTCGGCCACCGTTCGCTTTGCGCAGCCAGGGTCCTGCTGCCACGCAGGTTTCGGCTCATAGGCCGAGCAGCCGCTGCCGGCACCCGACCACGCGGTCTCGGTCCAGCCGCGTGGGTTGCCCGCGCTGGCGAGCGTCGTCCCACCCACACCGGTCACGTACCGCGACGAGGCGGGCCAGCTGACCCCGTAGCCCGAGTCGCCCGAGCTTGCCGTGATCGCCACCCCCGGATGGTTGAAATGCGAGTCCGCCGGCAGGATCGTGGAGTCCTCGGCACCCCCATAGCTATTCGAAATGGCGACGGCCCCCAGACGAGCCGCCGTGTCCTCCGCCGCGACCAGGTCCGGGGTGTTTGCTGACTTGGCCTCCACGAGGAGGATGTGGCAGTCCGGACAGGCTGAGGAGACAGCATCCAGATCAAGACTGATCTCCGCCGCCCAGCCGTAGTCTCCAGCCGGTAGCGGGGCTGCGCCCCCGGCCTGGTTGACCTTCCTGAAACACCCGCTGGCGCTGGTGCAGGGGGCCAGACCGTAGGCCCGGCGAAATGCCGCGAGATCAGATGCGGCCCGGGGGTCGTCGAATGCGTCGACGATGGCCACGGTTCGGCCGCCGGAGCGCAGCCCGGCAAGCTTGTACGCCGACTGGATCTGGGTCGGACTGAGGCCGGTAGGACCGGCCATGATCTGAGGTCCGGGACCTTGACCATGCCCGATGGCCTGTGCGAAGCAGCGGAGCGGCCCTCCCGCTCGCGGCGCCGCGGCGGCCAGGATCCGGCCCGAAAGACCGTGGTTGGCCGGGTTGGCGCAAGGGAGATCAACATGCAAACCGGACACCGGTCCCCGGAGCACGGCTCCGAGTGTCGGAAGCGCCAGCGCCCCGGTGACATTGATCGCGCCAAGCGCAGTTATGAGCGCGGCCAGAGCACCTGCCCTGCGCAGGCACCTGAGCGCTGGTGAAACCGTCATCTCAAAACCTCCCGCGGCTTGAACATCGAACCAACCTGGATTACCTACTCATCGCCTTCCCGGGCCTTTGTCTCCTGATCATCTTTGCCCTTGTCGCTGCCGTCTTCCTCGAGCTCTCGCTTGATCACCTTGCCGGTTGGGTTGCGGGGCAGCTCGTCGACGAAGACAACCTGGCCGGGCACCTTGTAGTTGGCGAGGTTCTCCTTCACGTACCCCTTGACTTCCTCCTCGCTCAGCTTGCTGCCGTTACGCAGCACGACGAAGGCTTTCAGCCGCTGACCGAACTTCTCGTCGTCCACCCCGATCGCGGCCGCCTCTTCGATCGCTTCGTGAGCGCCCAGCAGCTCCTCGACCTCCGCCGGAAACACGTTCTCGCCGCCGGAGACGATCATCTCGTCGTCTCGCCCGTCGATGAACAATCGGTCTTGATCATCGAAGTGTCCGACATCGCCCGAGGACATCAGGCCCTTGACGGCCTCCTTGTTCCCGCCTCCCGTGTAGCCCTCGAACTGCGAGAAGTTGCCGACGAAGATGCGCCCGCTTTCCCCGCGCGGGACTTCGTTGTCGTTTTCGTCGAGGATCTTCACCACCGAGCCGCGCACGACTTTGCCGACCGTCGAGGCATCGGCCTCTAGGTCCTCCGGCGTGGCGATGGTGGCGTAAGCGACCTCGGTCGAGCCATAGAGGTTGTAGATGACCGAACCGAACACCTCCATTGCGCGTTTGGTCAAATCGGCGCCGAGCGCCGAGCCGCTGACGAAGATGATCTTGAGAGAAGAGAGGTCGCGCTGTTTGATCTCGTCCTCACCGAGGTCGACGATCCGCCGCAGCATCACGGGGACGACCACCATCGCCGTGGCCCCGTGCTCGGCCAGGCTGTCCACCGTCGCCTCGGGATCGAAGCGCCGCCGGACGACCAGCGTCGACCCGAGTGCAATTCCCACGATCGCCTGCATGAAACCAAGGGCGTGGAACATCGGCACGCACAACTCCGTCGTCTCGCGCGCGCGAAACGGCACCTTGCTCAACAGCCCTCCGATCAGCGCGAGCGAACGTGGTTCCGGACGCGGGGCCCCCTTCGGCGTCCCGGTGGTGCCGCTGGTGAGAATCGTGATGCGTGGGGTCACGCCGGCCTTGGGTGGTGCGCTGTCCGGGGCCGAGGCGATCAGCCCCTCGAGGGTGTCCTCACCGTTGTCCTCGTCCTCGGTCCATGCGCGCCAGCGCCCACGCGGTGGTTCGACGCCTTTGAGCATCTTCGCGTATTCGTCGTCGTAGACCAGCAGGTCAGTTCCCTCGCGGTCGGCGACCTCGCGGATCTGGGGGGCGGCGAAAGAGGTATTGAGCAGGACAATCCGGGCACCGCATTTCGCGGCGGCGAACACCGCGTCGAGAAACCCGCGGTGGTTACGCGCCAGAATCGCGACTCCCTCGCCGGGCTCGAGGCCCTGCTCACGCCAGGCGTTGGCCAACGCGTTGGAGCGTCGATCGAGCTCGCGGTAGGACACCTCGCCGCGCTCGTCGATCATCGCCACGCGGTCGCCGTGTCTGATCGCACCGGCGGCCACCGCGCCGCCGAGCATGCCAAACCGCTCGAAGGCCAGAAGCAATTGCGCGACCCGGTGTGGCAGCTCTGGTCCGGCGAGACCGCTGCGGATCGACAACGCCGCGAAGTACGCCTCGTCTCCGAAGCGCTCGACTAGCTTCGTCGCGCCGCCCAGGATCGCCTTGGGATCGAGATCTACGATTGGATTCTCCTCGGTTTCGTTCTCCCGGGTCCCGATTTCCCGCTGCTCGGTCCGGGCTCACGGCGGCTCCTGGTGGCGGGGCTCATTAGCGGAGTTCGCACGCGGAATTTTTTTGCCCGGGAAGTGTGACGTTCAAACGGGCGCCAGGCGTCGCTGGGCCCCGAATCCGTTTCACCTGTCGCTGAACCGGGGTAACACCAGAAGAATGACCGGCGAGCTGCTCACGTTCCCGATCCGCCTTGGACTGCGCGCGGCGCGCGTCGCAGCGCGGGGCGCTCTGCAGGCCTCCGACGGGGCGATCTCGCTTGCCTCGTTCGTGCTCAAGCGGGCGACATCCAACGGCTCATCCAACCGCTCGCGCGACGAGTCGGGTGACGGCGTCAACTACGCGGCGCCGGCCAAGCAGTCTGTGCCGGCCCCACGAGAGACGGCTTCAGACACGGCACCGGCCCCGCCGGATCAGTCAGACACCGCACCGGCCCCGCCGGATCAGTCAGACACCGCACCGGGCCCGCCGGATCAGGCAGAACCCACACTGCAACCGACCCCGGCGCACGTTTCCGAAGAACCAACGCTGGTGGAGGAATTCGCCGAAGCCGGCGCCGAGGACGGCGCCGGAGCGCAGGTAAGCGTTGCCGAGCCGTGGGACGGTTACGCCCACATGAATGCACAGGACATCATCGCGCGCGCGTCCCACGCTGATGCGGCCGAACTCGCGGCCGTGCAGCTCTACGAAGCTGCCAACCGAAGTCGCGAGACAGTCATGACCGTGGTCGAGCGCGAGCTCCGGGCCAAGAGCGGTCGAGGAGCGGCGACGGCCGACCAAACCCGAAAGGAACACACCAATGGCGGATGACAAGAGTCTCAACCAACGAGACGCCAAGCTCGTGCAGTGGCTGAATGAGGCATACGCGAAGGAAGCAGAGCTCGAAGTCGATCTCACAGCCCACATCGCGCTGACCCAGAAGATGTCCTACAAGAAGCGTCTGCGTGCGCACCTCACGGAAACGCGGGCCCACAAAAAGCAGGTCGCGTCCCGGATCAAGGCACTCGGCGCAGGTAAGCCTTCTCCAGCCTCGATCCCCGGAGTTCCCGGCGCGGTCGGCGAGGTCGCGGGTAAGGCTGTGGCCGCTGTCAAGGGTCAGGTAGGCATGGTGCGCGCCGCGGTAACCGAGCAGGCCGAGACGCACATGCGCAACGCGCAGGAGGAGCTCCGCGAGGAGCATGTGGAGATCGCCATCTACACGCGTCTGGAGACATTTGCCACTGAAGTCGGCGATAAGGAGACCGCACAGCTGGCCAAGAGCATCCGCCGCGATGAGGAGCGGATGGCGAAATTCCTGGACGCCGAGCTCAAGCGACTCGTCAAGGACGTGGTTCGGGCGGAAGTACCGCGCGACCAGCGCACCAGCGCCCGGCGCTCAACCCGGTCGCGCAGCTCGGGCAGGAGCACCCGTGCCTCGCGCAGCAGCGGCGGGGCACGCGCTTCCAGCTCGCCGCGCAGCACTTCGTCGCGCAGCACCTCGTCGCGCAGCACTTCGTCGCGGAGCACAGCCTCGGGTTCCCGCTCCAGCAACGGAGGCTCAAGTAGCGGGAGCGCTCGTGGCGGGAGCACTCGTAGCGGGAGCGCCCGTAGCGGCACCACCCGCAGTCGCAGCGGCTCTCGCAGCTAGCCTCGTCCGGGGGTGCCCGCGTGGGCGCCCCCGGACCGTTTCTAGCGTGGCTTGGTCAGCTTGCTCACGAGCAGCTCAACCGATCGCTCTAGGTCTTTGAGGCTCGCGTCATCGACGCTCGCGATCCCAAGTCTGCGATTCAGCCACGCGTTGATCGCTCGGTGACTAGAGCCATCGCGCCGTCTCACCTCGGAGACCAGGCGGTGGCGCTCGTCTCGCAACATCGCTCGGCGCTCAAAGGCCGGGGTGGCATTGGCCGTCGAGCCCAGCTCGTCGTGAACGCCGATGGTCGCCGGCTCCGGTGCCCAGGCTGCGGGCATCGGTGCCGCCGCGGTGGGGGCTGGTCCACCGAACAGCGTCATCTGCGGCGCCACGTCCGCGCTGAGCGGCACGAACGCCGTCGGCGCGCTCAGCTCCGCGTCGCGGCGCTCGGGCCGCTCGAACTCGAACCCCTCGCCTGTCTCCTGGGCGGGACGCAGAGCGTGTCGGAGCTCCTGCTCAACCGCCGCAGCATGATCTCTAAGGACCCCGTCGGCGGGAATGTACAACCAGCTCGCCTCGGCCGGACGACCCGGGAGAGTACGCACAAACCTGCCGACGATCTGGCGGAAGACCAGCGGCGTCTTGGCCGCCGTCGCGTAGACGCCGACACGCAGCCGGGGAATGTCGACTCCCTCGGAGACCATGTTCACGGCCACAATCCAAGGGTCCCGCGAGCGCGTGAATTCCGCCAGTTTGGCCGCCGCCCGGGGCTCGGTGTGGAGCACGACGAGTGGCGCGCGACCCGTTGCCTCCCGCAGCAGTGTCGCAATCCGGCGGGCGTGACTGGAATCGGCGGCGATCACGAGACCGCCCGCGTCAGGGTGGCCATTGGCTCGCAGGGCCCGCAGCTTGACGTCAGCCTCTCTGAGGATGCGGGGCAGACCGTCTGGCAATTCGGTGGAAATAGCCGTTCGGTAGCGCCGGCTGGCCTCCCTGGGCGTCAGCACAGTCTCGAAGCTCGTCTCGATCACGTCGTCCCCGCTACGCCAGGAGAGCGTGCCGTCGTAGGCGACGAAGCACACTGGTCGACAGATCCGGTCAACGACCGCCTCGGCGTAGGTGTAGCTGACGTCGGGCTTGGCCACACCACCGCCGTCATAGCTCACGCCGGGGATCGCCAGCGCGTCGGAGCGGAAGGGCGTGCCGGACAGCAGGAGCCAGCGGCGATTGTTTGAGAAGGCTTGGGTGAATCCTTCTCCCCACGCCAGGTCCTCGCCCAGATGGTGTGCTTCGTCCGCGACCACGAGGGTCTTCGCCGGCGCGGCGCGCTCCCATCGTGTCGGAGCCTTGGCGATCCGCGCGTAGGTGACGGCCACTCCGTGAAAGCCCTTCGGCGGACGGGGCGACGCCGCGTCCGGGGCGAGCTCGATCCCCAGCGCGCTCGCCGCGAGCGCCCATTGGCGGGTTAGCGGCGCGGTCGGACAGGCGATCACCACGGCATCTGCTGCTCCTGTCACTAGTTGGCGGCGGGCATGCTCCAGCGCCGGTCGGGTCTTACCCGTTCCGGGCGCGGCAGAGATCAGAAACGGGCCCGCGTCCCACGTCTCCATCTTCGCCAGCGCGCCCTGCTGCCAGGTGCGGAGGGAGGATGATCTGGCGGCATGGATCGATGGCACGGGCCGGGCATGGTGACGAAGCGGCCGGACGCAATCGTTAGATCCCAGGGACCGCGGGTAAAGACGGTTCGTGACGCAGTTCGGCTACACGATGATGACCGAGCAGGCCAGGCCGGATCAGCTGGTGCGTGATGTTCGGCTGGCCGAGGAGGCGGGGTTTGATTTCTCGGTCATCAGCGACCACTACCAGCCTTGGCTGGACGCGCAGGGCCATTCGGGCTATGCATGGTCGATCCTCGGCGCCGCCGCGCAGGCCACCGAGCGGATCCCGCTGATGACCTACGTCACGTGCCCGATCCTGCGCTACCACCCAGCGATCGTGGCCCAGAAGGCGGCGACGGTACAGATCCTCTCCGGCAACCGTTTCCGTCTGGGCCTCGGCGCCGGTGAGAACCTCAACGAGCACGTCGTCGGCAAGCGCTGGCCCGCGGTCGGCGTCCGGCACGAGATGCTGAGCGAGGCGATCGAGATCATCTCAACCCTGTTCGACGGCGAGGACAGCTCTAACCTGCGCGGTAGGCACTTCGACATCGAACAGGCCAAGCTGTGGGATCTCCCAGATCAGCGGGTTCCGATCGGCGTCGCCGTGTCCGGACCGCAGTCGTGCCGGCTGGCCGGCAGCAAGGCCGATCTGATGATCGCGACCGAGCCGAAGCCTGAACTCGGTGAGATGTTCGAGCAGGCCGGTGGGTCCGGGAAGCCGAGGGTCGGCCAGATCGCTCTCGCCTACGACACCGATCGCGACGCGGCGATCCAGCGTGCACACGAGCAATTCCGCTGGTTCGGCCTCGGGTGGAAGGTCAACGCGGACCTGCCTAACCCGGAGAGCTTTGAGGCGGCGACTCAGTTCGTGACCCCGGAACAGGTTGCGGACAGCCTGGCCTGCGGCCCCGACCTCGACGTCCACTTGGAGAAGATCAAGCCGTTCATCGACGCCGGCTTCACCGAGGTCGCCCTCGTGCAGATCGGGGCCGACCACCAGACCGAGTTCATGAATTGGGCCGAGCGTGAACTGTTGCCGGCCCTGCGTTCGCTGTGAGCCAGGCGCAGCTGGGCTCAAGCGTAATCAGACCACTTCCGTCCTGCCGTCGTGCGAACATACGTTCGTGTCAGCTCAGGCAACCATCCTCCACGCGGACCTCGATGCGTTCTATGCCTCGGTGGAGCAACGCGATGATCCTCGCCTGAACCGCCGACCGGTGATCGTCGGCGCCGGCGTCGTGCTGGCCGCGAGCTACGAAGCCAAGCGGCAGGGCGTGCGGACGGCGATGGGCGTGACGCGCGCGAAGCGCCTATGCCCCTATGCGGCGGTGGTGCCACCGCGGATGTCCGCGTACACCGAGGCGAGCCGGGCCGTGTTCAAGGTGTTTGAGCGAGCGGCGCCGGTGGTCGAGGGATTGTCGATCGATGAAGCGTTTCTCGATGTGCGGGGCCTCGAGCACATCCTGGGAACGCCGGAGGAGATTGCCCGCCAGCTTCGCCGCGACGTGCGGGAACAGGTGGGCCTCCCGATCACCGTCGGGGTGGCGCGGACCAAGTTCCTGGCCAAGGTGGCCAGCGGTGTGGCCAAGCCCGACGGCCTGCTCGTCGTAGCGCCAGGCGAGGAGCTGGCGTTCCTGCACCCATTGGATGTCGAGCGGCTGTGGGGAGTGGGCAAGATCACGGCGGCCAAGCTCCGCTCACGCGGCCTGAAGACGGTTGGTGAGATTGCCGCCCTGGACGAGGCGACGCTGGTGGCAATGCTGGGGCGCGCCTCTGGCCGCCAGCTCCACGCGCTGGCTCACAATCGAGACCCACGCCCCGTGCAGACGCGACGGCGGCGACGCTCGATCGGCGCTCAGCGGGCGTTGGGGCGTAGACCCCGTCCACCCGCCGAACTGGCAACTGCGCTGATGGGGCTCGTCGACCGGGTCACCCGACGGTTACGGGCGGCGCAGCGGGCCTGCCGTACGGTCGTCCTGCGGCTTCGATATGCCGACTTCGCTCGAGCTACGCGGTCGCGCACGCTGAGCGAGCCGACGACCCAGACGAACACGATTGTGATCGCCGCCACACGGCTTCTCAGGGACTCGCTGCCCACGATCGAGCGACGCGGGATCACCTTGATCGGCGTCGCCCTGGCGAATCTGTCCGACGAGCGTGACATCCAGCTCGCGTTCCCCCTCGACCGGGGAAGGAGGCTGGACGCGGCAGTCGACCTGGTGCGCGAGCGCTACGGGGCAGGCTCACTCACTCGCGGCGCGCTGGTGGGTCGAGATCCCGGGGTGTCGATGCCAATGCTGCCGGACTGATGGCTGGAGGTCTCCTCGTGACATAAGCTGATCACGATGGCGACGACAGCAACCTCGTTGCTCGAAAATTACCTCGGCGGGCGTTGGACGCCAGCCCACGCGGCGACTGAGGTCCTAGACGTGATTAATCCCGCCTCCGGCGAGGTGCTGGCTCGCGTTCCGATGTCTGGTGCGGCCGACCTCGACGCGGCCGTCAGCGCCGCCCGTCAAGCACTGCCGGAATGGCGCGCCGTATCGACCATCGCACGATCACACAAGATGTTTGAACTGCGCGAGCGCCTGTTGGCCCGCCGCGAGGATCTGGCCCGGTCAGTGACAATCGAAATGGGCAAGACGCTCGTCGACGCGCGCGCGGAGGTGGCGCGGATGATCGAGATGGTCGAAGCGGCGTGCGCCGTGCCGACCACGATGCAAGGTCGCATCCTGGAGGACGTCTCACGCAACATCGACGCCGAGACGATCCGCCAGCCGGTCGGTGTGTGCGCAGCCATCGTCCCGTTCAACTTCCCGGCCATGGTGCCGTTCTGGTTTCTGCCCTTCGCCATCGCGTGCGGCAACACGTTCGTGCTCAAGCCCTCCGAGCAGGTGCCGCTGACGCAGCACATCGCCTTTGAGGAACTCGAGGCGCTCGGTCTGCCGCCGGGCGTGGTCAACCTCGTCAACGGCGGGCGGGAGATCGTCGAAGGCATCCTCGACCATCCCGGAATCGACGCGGTCTCATTCGTCGGCTCCGCGTCCGTGGCCAGGACCGTCTACGAGCGCGCGGCAAAGGCCGGTAAGCGCGTGCAGGCGCTCGGCGGCGCCAAGAACCACATGGTGGTGATGCCCGACGCGGTCTTTGACAAGACGGTCGAGGGCATCGTCGGATCGGCGTTTGGCGCCGCGGGCCAGCGCTGCATGGCGGGCTCGGTCGTGGTCACGGTGGGCGATGCGCACCAGCAGCTGGTTCCCCGGCTGGTCGAAGCCAGCGCGGCATTGCACGTCGGCGATGGACTGCACGCCAGCACGGACGTCGGCCCCGTGATCTCCTGCGCCGCGCGCGATCGCATCCGTCGATGGATCGACCGCGGGCTGGCCGATGGGGCGGAACTGATCCTCGACGGACGCGAGCCAGGCGGCGATCCCGCGGGCGCCTTCCTCGGCCCTACGATCCTCGACGCCGTGACCCCGGCCATGGCGATCGCCCGTGAGGAGGTGTTTGGCCCGGTGCTGGCGATCATCCACGTAAACAGCCTGGACGAGGCGATCGATGTCGTCAACGGTAGCCGTTTCGGCAACGGCACGTCGATCTTCACCGAGTCGGGAGCCTCGGTGCGCCGCTACCGTCACGAGGTGCAGGCCGGGATGATCGGAGTCAACATCGGGGTCGCGGCACCGGTCGCGTTCTTCCCATTCTCCGGGTGGAAGGACAGCTTCCTCGGCGACGTCCACGCCCACGGGCCCGACGCGGTCGAGTTCTTCACGCGCAAGAAGACGATTACGACCCGCTACTACTCAAGCGGGCAGGGCAGCGGTAGCTACTTCGTCGAGCGCTAGTCGGCCCGCGAGGGCGGCACCGTCAGCCGTCCCGCCTCAGCCGTCGACCAGTTCGGTGTCCTCGGCCACCGCCCGCCGCAGCGCTTCGTCGAAGTCGATTGGCTCGATGTCGAACATGGCCATCCCGCGAGGGTCGGTGACGATCGTGGGAGTAGCCAGCCCTTCGACCAGCGGCCGGGCCACGCCGGCGTCGACAGGGGTGACCAATCCGATCCACAGCGATGACAGCCAAGGCGTGATCAGAGGTACCGGGATGCGGGGCCGCGGACGCAGGCCCAGCACGC
This sequence comes from uncultured Solirubrobacterales bacterium, assembly GCA_963757165.1. Taxonomy (GTDB): domain Bacteria; phylum Actinomycetota; class Thermoleophilia; order Solirubrobacterales; family Solirubrobacteraceae; genus Palsa-465. The sequence continues at coordinate 1,541,082 of CAVWQO010000006.1, read as the reverse complement.
GCGCCATCCGGTCGAGCATCTCGCCATAGGCGAGCACGTCCGGCCCACCGATCTGGATCTCCTGGCCGACGGATCCGGGCACAGACAGACAGGCGGCCAGGTAGCGCAGCGTGTCGTCGATGGCGATCGGCTGCGTGGCGTTCTTCAGCCACGCGGGCGCGATCATCGCCGGGAGCCGTTGGACCAAGTACCGCAGGGTGCGGTAGGACTCGCTCTCAGGACCGACGACCATCCCGGCGCGGAAGTAGGTCAGCGATGGCCCGTGGTCACGCAGCACCGTCGCGGTTTCATGGCGACTGCGCAGGTGCGCAGAATCGGGGCGGTCGCCGAGGCCGCCGAGATAGACGGTGCGCTGCACTCCCTCCGCGCGGGCCATCTGCGCAAAGCCCCTCGCGGCCGTCCGCTCGGTGGCTGCAAAGTCCTTCGGACCGCCGCGGCCCATTGAGTGGATCAAGTAGTACGCGACCTCGACCCCATCCCCGAGGCCCCGCAGCGTGTCCGGCCGCAGCACGTCACCCTCGCGGAGTTCGACGCCGCGCTCCCGCAGTGCAGTTGCCGCAGGTGAGGATGCGTTGCGGACCAGGCAGCGGACCTGCCACCCCGACCGCGCAAGCGCCACCGCCAGACGGCTGCCGATGAAGCCTGTCGCGCCCGTCACGAGAACCATCGGGGTCATTCGGCCACTATGGCGAACGCGTCACCCCGATGACAGCTCGTGGCGCTCGGGACGCCCCGTCTGCGGCGTCTGAGGTGAGTCAGGCCGCCGGGCGCGCGGCCAGCTCGGACCGCAGGCCGAGGGCCACCGCGGGACGGTCCGAAATGATCCCGGCGACCCTCGGATCAAGCAGATATCGTGCCAGCGCCCGAGGATCATTGACCGTCCACAGCAGGCAGCTGCGCCCCGCCGCCTCCGCCTGTCGCAGCAGCCCGGCGTCGGCGAACCGGAAGTGCGGCACCAGGTAGTCGGCGCGCGATGCCGCCAGGCGCCGCATCGCCACCCGCGGAGGACTGAAGCCGATCAACAGTCCAGTGGCCAGCTCTGGCGCGAGCGTCTTGACGGAGAGCACGACATCATCGAGAAACGACGTCACCAGGCAGTGCTCTGAGCCAAAACGCATCAGGTGATCAACCACGACGTCAACATAACCGGGCCCCTTGATCTCGAGGTCGACGTTGATCCGGCCCTTGGCCAGCTCCAGAACCGCCTCCAGGAAGGGCGGCGCCCGCGTGCCCGCTCGCGCCAATTCCGCTCCCGTCAGGGACGCGATCGCCACCCCATCGAGGTTTGCATCGTGGTGCACGACGAGCTTGCCGTCCCCGGTCCGGCGCACGTCGAATTCGATCATGTCGACCGACAGGGCAACCGCGTGCTCAAAGGCGGCTAACGAATTCTCGGGCGCCTCGCCCCACGCTCCCCGGTGGGCAATCACCGCGGTATCGCCGGCCCGCACTCCAGCGTCCGCACCGGATTTCACGGGAAATTTGGGCGGTTTCACCCACGAAAGGGTGGCAGAGCAGCCTTTGCGCGATTTCGTCCGTGTAGCAGCGAAATGCAGTGCATTGTCAAGGGCTGGCAACCAGAGCTTGCAAGACAAGGTGAATTAAGAGGGCAGCCCAGGCTCCGTCCGGACCGGTGGGGACGGAGGGGCCCGATCTAGGGAGACGAACAAAATGGATTTGGTAAAAGCTCGCCGAAGCGTGATCGCATTCGCTGTCGTAGTCTGCGCCTTGGTCTCTACAGGCTCAGCGGTTGCGGCGACGACGCCCTTCGGTTGCCGAGCGGCCGTCGCCCGAGTGGCCCTGGGCGGATCGACGCTTCTGGAGCCGATCGTCGCGAACAAGGCCACGAATCCGTGTGCCACGGCGACCGATGGTCTCAACGCAGCCAAGATCCCGTCCGTGAACAGCGTTCTTGCGCTCGCTGGCCCAGCGGCTGCGTACACCTTTGATGCCGGCACCGTCCCGGCCACAACGGGCCCCGTGGCCCCGGGCGCCGCGGCGCTGGCCACGGTTGACGGGGTCACGATCCCGACCTCGCAGGGCTCGATCGTTGTCGTTGGCCCGGTGCAGGCGAGCGCCTCGTACAAGTGCGTCAACGGAAGTGTCGTGGGCGCGGCCGAATCGAGCTTGGACGTCCTGTACATCAACGGGACGAAGGTCACGCTCACGCCCAACCAGAACGAGACGATCCAGCTTGGCGGGGGTTCGTACATCTCGGTCAACGAGAAGATCCAGACAGCGAGCTCGATCACCGAACGCGTCCTAGACGTCCACCTCCAGGGATTGGCGGATATCGTCGTGGGCGAGGCGAAGGTGACCCAGTCCGGTACGGACCCGTGCGCCGGCAGCACCGCTCCGCCGCCGCCCGTGAATCCGTGCCCCAAGGGCTCGACCCTGGACGCCACGTCGGGCTTCTGCGTGATCGTGCTTCCAGGAGGCACAGTGATCATCATCGGGCGCCCCTTCACAGGGCCGACCGGAGGTACGGTGCTGGCGATCGGCGTCGCCCGCAAGCAGTTCAGGAGTGCCTGCCTATATGGCCCCGGTCCCAACTATGCCGTGGTGGGCACGAACGGTGCCGACCGGATCACGGGTACCCGGCGGGCCGAACGGATCCTCGGCCTCGGCGGCAATGACCGGATCGCCGGCCAGGGCGGCGCCGACTGCATCGACGGCGGCAGCGGTAGCGACCGCATCTGGGCCGGCAACGGCAACGCTCGTGTCTACGGAGGCACCGGCAACGACCGGATCTCGGTGCAGAACGGAAACGCCCGCGTCGACGGCGGAAGCGGTAACGACCGCATCTTCCTGGGCAATGGCAACGACACCGTCTACGGCGGCACCGGGAACGACCGGATCTCCGTCGGGCGTGGTAGGGACCACGTCTACGGTGGGTCGGGCAACGACGCGATCAGCACAGGCGACGGCAACGACTGGGTCTATGGAGATTCAGGCAACGACGTGATGTACGTCGGAAACGGCAAGGACCACGTCTTCGGCGGGAGCGGCAACGACCGCCTCTACGGGCCTGGTCAGTCCGACGCCCTGAACTGCGGCTCCGGTCACGATCTGGCCTACGCGAATGTCTTCGCCATGGCCTACGCCGGCAGCCACGGGTGCGAGCGGGTCCGGATGATCAAACCGCACCAGCTGCACTAGGGATCAGGGTCTCCCGGGTGGGTCACGAGCCGAGACTCGTGACCCACCCTTTAGTTCGCAGTGGGGCGGTCAACAAGGGGTCAACCTTGCGGCCGCTCGTGCCGAAAAGGTCAGTAGCGTCCGCTACAGCCTCGTAGACCCTGCAGCCGATCCGGAGCGACCTTTGTCGGACCATGGACCACGCCGCCAGGACGGTGCCCCCATCAAGCTCGGCTGGCTATGTCCCACCGAGCGAGACCGTGCGCGTCTGCTGGATATGGGACCGCGCGTGCGCCGGGCGCGCCAGACGGCGATGGGAGCCGTCGGTGTAGGGATGCTCTTGACCATCGGGGATTACCCATGGACGACGATCCCCGTGTTGATGGTCGCGATCCTGAATCTACTCACGCTCGATTGGCGCATCGAACGATCTCGTCGCCCAGAGCGAGTGGTGGCGACCAGTGTGCTGCTGTTCATCGCCTCCATCGGGATTTCGGCCACAGTCACGGCTAGTGGGGTTGGAGTGCTGCCCCTCCTCGTGATCCCTGTCGCCACGTCAGCCGCGAGGTTCCGCCCACGGGTCGTATGGGCCACTTCCGGGTTCGCGGCACTCACCACTGTCACCGTCTCGGTCATCCACGGGCCGAGCCAGGCCCTTCACCATCCCGTCCCAATGGTGGCCGTCGTGGCGGCACTGATCGGCGTTACTGCCGTGACCACGGCGCTGATGGACGCGGAATGGCAGTTTCGCAACGAGTCGGTGCTTGATCCCCTGACCGGCCTGCTGAACCGCAACGGGCTCGAGGCCCGTTTCGCGGAAATCGGCGAGCAGGCCCGGCTCCTGGATCAGCCGGTCTGCCTGGTGATGTGCGACCTCGACAACTTCAAGCAGATAAACGATGACTACGGCCATCAACGGGGTGACGCCGTTCTACGCGCGCTCGGTACCGCGATGCGCGGATCCCTACGCAATTTTGAGCTGCTCTACCGGCTCGGTGGCGAAGAGTTTCTCCTGCTGCTGCCCGGAGTCAGTCTCGGCCGAGGCCAGGAGATCGCCGAGAGTCTCCGCGTCGCGGTCGAACGCTCAAGGCCGGCCGGGGTTGACATCACCGCGTCGTTGGGGGTCAGCACGGCCTCGGGGGACACGATCGAGTTTGTTCCGCTCTACACCGCGGCCGACGACGCCCTCTACCTGGCCAAGCGCCGAGGCCGCAACCAGGTCGTCCTCGCCCAGACACAGCTCGCCGCGCGCACCCAGACGCGGCGGCTGCACAGACCCGCACTTCCTGCAAGCGCATAACCCTCGGCGCGCCGAGAGTTCGTGGCCCGGAAACCTCTGGTGAGCGGGACGACCTGATTTCTCACGCGCCCAGCCAAATGAGTTCTTGCCGTTCGTCGTGCTCAGAATAGGCTCGGGACCGGTTTCAGCCGATGAGTAGAGTCAGGATGGTGCTTACCGCGATGTCAGCTCATCAGGCGGACTCCGGCAAGCCGATGCCAAGGGATAAGCGTGGCTGGCGTGTCGCTCCCGCTCCGGACGGACGGGGAATGCCAGAGTCGACATCAGCACGACCGCCACACCGGACGCGCGGTTTCGCGATCTTCGTGGTCGTGCTCGTGGCGTTGAACTGGGGGTCGCTGCTGTTGTTCTCGCCCGGGAGCCAGCAGCGCGTGAAGGTGCCGTTCTCGCCGTACTTTCTCACCCAGTTGGAGTCCGGACACGTGGCCTCGATCTCATCCAAGGGCAACACGATCCAGGGCACGTTCAAGTCGCCACTGCGCTATCCGGCGACCGACGCCAAGGCCACGCCGACGAAGCTGTTCTCCACTGAGGTTCCGACGTTCTGGAACAACACGCAGCTGACCGCTCTGCTGCAATCCCACGGCGTCCAGATCAACGCCACCTCGACGACCACCAAGACCTCGCTGCTGGGCTCCCTGCTGCTCGGCTTCGGTCCGACCCTGCTGATTATCGGGTTGTTCGTCCTGTTCGCCCGGCGGGCGGCCAAGGCCGGGGGCGGAATGGGCGCGCTGGGCAACTTCGGACGCTCGCAGGCTCGGCGGATCGATCCCTCGACGATCACGGTGACGTTCGCGGACGTGGCCGGAATCGATGAGGCCAAGTCTGAGCTGACCGAGATCGTCGATTTCCTGCGCAACCCGGAGCGCTACGGCCGGCTCGGCGGACGGATGCCCCACGGGGTGCTGCTCTCAGGTGCGCCCGGCACGGGGAAAACGCTGCTCGCGCGCGCCGTCGCCGGCGAGGCGCACGCTGCCTTCTTCTCGATCTCGGCGTCTGAGTTCATCGAGGCCATCGTCGGCGTCGGCGCCTCGCGCGTCCGTGACCTGTTCGCGAAGGCCAAGGAAGCCGCTCCGGCCATCGTGTTCATCGATGAGCTCGACGCGATCGGCCGCTCCCGAGGCGGGTCGGCCGCGGTCACCGGCGCCAACGATGAACGCGAGCAGACGCTCGACCAGATTCTGACCGAGATGGATGGCTTCGCGTCGATCGAAGCGGTTGTCGTCCTCGGCGCGACGAACCGGCCCGAAGTCCTAGATCAGGCGCTGCTGCGCCCTGGCCGCTTTGACCGACGGGTGTCGGTACAGCCGCCCGACCGCGTCGGACGGCGACAGATCCTTGAGGTGCATACCCGCTCGATTCCGCTGGCCGATGACGTCGACCTCGATGATCTCGCTGCCAGCACGCCCGGGATGGTCGGAGCCGACCTGGCCAACCTCGCCAACGAGGCCGCCCTGCTCGGCGCCCGGCGCAACCATCAGACGGCGCAGCGGACCGATTTCACCGACGCCCTGGAGAAGATCCTGCTCGGTGCGCCGCGCGGCATCGTGCTCTCACCGGCTGACCGCGAACGTACCGCCTTTCACGAGGCCGGGCACGCACTTGTGGGGATGCTCACCCCAGGTGCTGATCCGGTGCGCAAGGTCTCGATCATTCCCCGCGGACTGGCGCTCGGTGTCACGCTCTCATCACCGGACGACGATCAAGTCTCCTACAGCCTGGAGGACCTCCTGGCCAAGATCAAGGTCGCGGTGGCCGGTCGGGCAGCCGAGGAGATCGTGTTCGGAACGATTACCACCGGCGCCGAATCGGACATCCAGCAGGCCACGGCGATCACCCGGCAGATGGTCGGCCGCTGGGGCATGAGCGACGCGGTCGGACTTGTTGCGGTGCTGCCCAGCGAAGGCTACGGGCCCTTCCTGCCCGGGGCGAGCGAAACCTCGGAGGCCACCCAGCAAGTCGTCGACGAGGAGGTGCGTAGGCTGATCGAATCCGCCCACCGAGAGGTTCTCGAGCTGCTCACAGCGCACCGCGAGCAGCTCAACAGCCTGGGCGCGGCACTGCTGGAGGCCGAAACGCTCGACGAGCTCGATGCCTACGCGGCCGCACAGCTGCCCCTCCGTGAAGCCAGCCGAGCCCGGGGGCCGTCCTCAAACGTTGCCGCCGCGCAGACGAAGGTTACGGACGTCAAGAGCCCGCCGTACACGTCGGGCTAGCTCACCGCGCGGAACTCAACGCGGTACACGAGCGTGGCCTCATTGATCGGCCCGGCGTGCGCGGCGCGTTGGCGCAGCGTCTCGCGGTCGGGCTCGCCGGCTCGTCGCACGTCCTCCGCGGTAATTGCCGAGAACGGAACATGCTGCACAGCATCGACCTCGATCTCGCCCAGACCGACCCGGTAGCGGCCGCCCTGCCTGACCCGCGGCCGCTGCCACAGCCGGACGGAGAGCGTGATGTCCCCCGCCAGGACGTCGCTGCGCAATTCGCGGCTGAACTCCGCGCCCCAAAACGCTAGCTCGATGACTGTATGCCACGCCGACGGCGCGCTCGCTGCATCTGCCTCAGCACGTGGCTCACCAAGACCTCGAACACAGTGTCGTAGTCCCGAGCACGAGCAAACCGGTCTGGTGGTTGAGAGGCCGCGGACCGGAGATGGGGTGTCCTGGTCGTCATCTACCGTCCGGGCATGTCACGCGCAGCCGAGGGGAGACGCTACGGCGAAGCCTTCAACGCGGTCGCCGAAGCGTATGACCGTCACCGGCCGACTTACCCGGACGCTTTGATCGACCGGGCTTGCGAGGGGGCGGGCCTCGGTCCCGGTGCAAGGGTGCTTGAGATCGGCTGTGGCACGGGACAGCTGACCCGCAGCCTGCTTGCCCGCGGCCTGCGGGTGACGGCGATCGAACCCGGCGAACGGCTGATCGCGCGGGCACGCGAACAACTCGGCAACGCCGAGGAGGTGAAGTTCGTCAATCGGCGCCTCGAGGAGGTGTCCCTCCCGCACGCCGGCTACTCGGCCGTGTTTTCAGCGTCGGCGATCCACTGGGTCGATCCGGAGATCAGTTGGCGCAAGAGCGCCGACGCGCTCGTTGACGGCGGAACCCTCGCGTTGGTTTCCTACTTCGGGTTGAAGGACCCGCATAGCGCCGACGATCAGCAGGCCCTCCGCGCCGCGATGGCGAGGGTGGCGCCGGGGCTGGCTGCCGAGTGGCCGACCTACCGCGACTTGAAGGGTACGCTCGGGGGCGTCGATGAGCGCCGTGGCAACGTCTCGCGGGTTTGGGGGTGGCTGGGAGGCTATGACCTTGCGCGACGGTACGCAGCAGACCTGTTTGAGGACACGCAGATCGCCGCGGTGCCGAGACTCCTGGAGCACACGGCCGACGCGCTAAATGCTCTGCTCGGCACGATGTCGTTCTGGACCCGGCTCTCGCCCAACCAGCGCGAGGCGCTGTGCTCCGAGAATCGCGCCCTCCACCACCGGCTCGGTCGGCCGATCCGCTCCAGCACCGTCGCCTGCCTCCTCACAGCGCGACGCGTTCAGCGCAGCTGACCGTTAGTCGGCCCTCATGCGGAGGCAGGAACGTTGCACTGGCGCGATCGAAGCCACGTTCGCCTGTGTGAGGTAATCGACGCGGGCAGCCTGAGCGCGGCAGGGAGTTACACGGCCGTCAGACGGCCGCCGGAACCGGGACGACCTCAGCGAACTTCACCGTGTCAATGAACTGCCGGAAACGCGCAAGCTTGCCGTCACGGATATCCCAGACGTGGACGACCGGCAGGTCCAGCGACTTCCCAGTCGCCTTGCCGGTTCCTTGATAGCGGACGACCGCGGCGACGGTGTCGCCGGATCCAATGAGCTCCTCGGGTACGACGGCGAAGCCCTCGACGTCCTCAGTGATCGGGCCAAAGACCTTCTGCGCGACGGCCTCGCCGCCGCGGTGCAGGCCCCCGTACGGCATACCCTCAGCCTCGTACCATTCGATGTCGTCAGCGAATGCGCCAAGCACGGCGGGCACATCGCCTCGCGCGAACGCCCCGTAGACACCCTTGACGAACTCGATGCTCTGCTCACTCATGGCTCTCTCCTCTGTTCGGCCGGTGAAGTCTCAAGCTAACAGGCCGCGAGGGACCTCGGGAGGGCTAGCGACGGCTCGTCGCAGTGAGCGGTCGCCCAGGCTCCGCACAGCCGGCGCTCGTTCGGTCGCCATTGCGATGGCGCGCCGCTAGGCGGCGGGGCGGGAAAGCGATCGCGCGACTAGCTTGCCGCTAAGCGTCTGTGGGTGCATAGCTGGGGCAGCGGGCCGAGGGTCGTCCTAGTCCATGGCGTCGTCTTGGGCGGTCGGGAGTCGTGGCGAGCGCAGCGCCCGCTGACGGAGCGTTGGAACCTGGTCGCCCCTGACCGGCCCGGTCATGGCCGCTCGCCAGATGCCCGCCAGGACTTTGAGGCGGAGGCGCAACTTGTCGCCGGCCAGCTGCTGGACGAGCCAGTCCATCTGGTGGGGCATTCATATGGTGCGATCGTCGCGGTGCTCGCGGCGGCCAGGCGTGTCGAGGCGGTCAGGTCCCTGACCGTGATCGAGCCGCCCGCCACTCGTGTAGCCGCCGGCGATCCGGTGGTGGACGCATGGGCTCACGAGCTGCTTGCGCTGTTCGCCGAGACCGGAAGGGGACCTGCGGGCGCTGCTTGGTCGCTTCTTTGCGCTGGCAGGCGTGCCGCTCCCGGTGCCGGACCCCTTGCCCGAGGCTTTGGCGCGGGGCGCACGTGCGCTCGTCGGCGCTCGTTCCCCGACCGAAGCCGATTTGCCGCTGAACGCGATCACCGACGCGGAGGTCCGCTGCCTTGTCGTTACCGGTGGCCATCACGACGCTTATGAGCGCGTCGGGGATGTGATCGCCGAACAGACAAACGCCGAGAGGGCCATCATTCCGGGTGCCGCCCACCTGGTCCCGGACACTTGAGAGCCGTTCAACCGCTGCCTGGAGGAGTTCCTTCACGGGCCCGGCCATCCGATTCCCACCCACAAGTAGCGCTGGTTCTCGCATGCCGGCCACGTAGCGCTCGGTCCTGCATGCCGGCCGCATGACGGCTGCCGGCTTGCCGGTGCCAAGCGACCATGCACCTGTCCGGCTCTCCCACCTCCTGGCGAACGCGAGAAATCTCCCTTCGCGGACGGCCCGGGCGTAGGATGGCCGCACGGCCGGGGCCGTGGCGCGCGAGGGTTCGAAGCGGGCGTACGTGGTTCCGGCTCGACCTCCGTCACCCGGAAATCCGGAAGGGAGCCAACCATGTTCGAGTTCAACGCTCGGGTCCTTCGGCGATCATCACTGCCGCAGCCGCGTCGGCGCGGCTCGTCGGGGGCAAGAACGCTCGTCGTGGCTGGCGCGTCGATCCTTGCTGGGCTGGGCATCGCCGCCGGCGCGAAGGGCGCCGCGCTACGTACGGTCGTCGGCGGCCTCGACAATCCGCGTGGGCTAGCCCTCCTGCCGGATGGCAGGCTCGGTGTGGCGGAGGCCGGGCACGCAGGCGCGTTCTGCATGGCGGCCCAGCAGTGCGCCGGACTGACCGGGAAGGTGGTAGCGGTCGATGTCAAGAACGGCCGGCAGACGACGCTGGCGAGCGGATTTCCCTCGCTCGGGAGTGCTTTCGCTCCGTTTGGCTTGGGGGGACTCACGATGCAGCGGGGCAAGCTCTACGCGATCGTCGGCGTCAACCCGCAAGCCTTCGGGTCCCCTGCCACCGATTGCCACGGCAATCCCAACCTCAATGCGTGCATCGCCACGCTGACGGCCGTCGTACACAACGCCGGGACGCTCGACCGACTGAACTCGCTGAGCGCCAATCGCGGATGGCGCGTCGTCGCCCAAGTCGGCCGGTTCGACTTCAACTATGCGGCCGCGCATCCCGATCCCGGCAACTCGGATTACGCTCCGGGCGACGCGGACCCATTCGGGCTGATCGCGGGACCCACTGGTGGCTTTTACGTCGTTGACGGGGCCTCGAACACGCTCGGTCGCGTCACCGGGGGAGGCCAGGTGTCGGTGCTCGCCTTCATCCCCGACCCTCCAGGCCACAAGCCGATCTACGACGCGGCACCGACATGCGCGGCGAAGACTTCGGACGGCTCGATCATCATCGCTACGGAGTCTGGGTCTGTATGGCACTACAAGAATCGGAACCTGACCCGGCTTCTACTTGGCGGGAAGGTGGGGCAGGTGGTGTCGTGTGTTGCTGATAGCCACGGCAACGTCTACCTCGGCAATATGGATGCCAGGATCATTGGCTTCATCGGGCAGCCCTTTACCGGCTCGATCGTCAAGATTGCCCCCGATCTACGGACCACATACGTCGTTAGAGGGCTCAACTATCCGACAGGGATGGGTTGGGGGCCCGACGGCAAGCTCTATGTGACCGACGACGCACTGTGTCCGAGCGACCTCTCCGCAATCAACGCGCAAAACGCACCGCCGCGGGCGTGCCCCGGGTCGGGGCGAGTCGTGCGGGTCGGCGCGGTGAGCGGCTGACCAGGCGGCCGACCCGTTTCGCACCCGCCCAAGCCACCCGCGGGCACCAACCCCCGAAAAGTGCCAAGGCAGAGAGCGTTTTATAGAACGTGCTTCGACGATGGGCGGTACTGGGCTCGAACCAGTGACCTCCTGCTTGTAAGGCCGGAACCAGGAACTACGGTCTAGCCCGGAATTGCTGCGCTCTCCAGTCGACGTGGCGCACGGGATCACAATCGGCGTGCATCCGATGCGCTCGGATATGCGTGGATCTGCTCGGATATGGGCACCCAAAATCGGGGTGGTGCCCAATGGACGATGTCCGTCCCTGACGGCGCGACGCGAGACCGACTGCCGCAATCCCGACCGACGTACATGTGGTCAGGTCCCGAGGTGGTGATTAGAACGACCGCTATGTCGCCGACGAGCTCGTCCGATGCAAGTCGGTTCGAGGAAGAGCGTCGAACAGCGATAGCGAGGCGATTGAGATCGGACGGTCAAACGTACGATTCGCGCAGGGCAGGAGGCTACGGCGCATCGGCGGAGCGTGGCGACCATCCTGGCGGTGCGGCGCCGACCGATATATTTCCGCCGACAACGTCGATGGATCGGGGGACTCCTGTGGGGGCAGATGAACTGAGCCGGCGCGAGGTGCTGAGGAGGGGTGCGGCGCTGGGCGTGGCCGGACTGCTGGGCGGCGCGGTCCCGGACGCCTTGGGGGCTGCAGCCGGGCCAGCGCGCGCGCGACGGTGTGCGGGCAGCCTCAAGGACATCGAGCACATCGTCATCCTCATGCAGGAAAACCGCTCCTTCGACCAGTACTTCGGCACGTTCCCTGGCGTGCGGGGCTTCGGCGACCGTCGCAACCGGCAGGCCTTCTTCCAGCCGGGATATCACGGCCCAGGCGCCCGCAACGGCCACTTGGTGCCGTTCCACGTCGACGGGCGAACCGCGGCCGCGCAGTGTCTCGGCAACCTCGACGCCCCGACGCACAACTGGGTGCCGCAGCATCAGAGCTGGAACGGGGGGCGGAACGACCGGTTCTACGGGGTGCACAGCCTGGCAAGCAACGACAAGACGCTGGCGCCGAACGTGATGGCGTACTTCAAGCAGCAGGACATCCCTTACTACTGGGCGCTCGCGCGGGCGTACACGGTCTGCGACATGTACTTCTCATCGGTGATCGGTCCCACCGAGCCGAACCGCCTGTACTCGATCTCGGCAACCCTCGACCCGGAGGGTAGGCGCGGCGGCCCGTGCGTTGAGACGACGTTCACGCCGAGCGACGGGCTGATCGGCGACTTCCGCTGGACGACGATGCCCGAGCAGCTGCAGGCGCGTGGCATCTCCTGGAAGAGCTACACGGCCGGGGGTTCCGCGCTCGGTCAGGTCGATAGCCCGTTCCCGGCGTTCGCGCAGTTCCGCCAGAACCCGGCACTGAACCGCCTCGGCATCCAGCCCACCTATCCGCAGGACTTCCTGAACGATCTGGCACGCGACGAGCTGCCGTCGGTCTCGTGGATCCAGGTGTCGTTCTTTCAGTCCGAGCATCCTGGCGCGTCACCCGGCCTTGGTGAGTACGCCGTCGATCAGGTGCTGCGAGCCATCTGGCGCCATCCCCACATCTGGCGCAAGACCGCCGTCATCATCAACCACGACGAGAACGGCGGCTTCTTCGACCATGTGCCGCCGCCGACGGCCCCGCCCGGCACCAAGGGCGAGTACCTGAGCACGCGCACGATGCCGTCGCAGGGGGGCAACGTGCGAGGACCGATCGGGCTCGGCTTCCGGGTCCCCGCCATCATCGTGTCGCCCTGGTCCCGTGGAGGGTTCGTGTGCTCGGACGTGTTCGACCACACCTCCGTGCTTCGGCTGATCGAGACGCGCTTCGGTGCTGAGGTCCCCAACCTCACGAAGTGGCGGCGTTCGGTGACCGGCGACATGACTACTGCCTTCAACTTCGCCGCTTCACCGAACTTCTCCACCCCTAAGCTGCCGCCGACCAGCGCAAAAGCGCCCCAGGTGACGCTCCCGCCGTGCCCGCTCGGCGGGCAGAAGCCGTATCCGGTGCCGCGGGACATCCCGTTCCCACGCCAGCAGCCCGGGCGACCGCGGCGGCCCAGCCAGCGCTGCGCGCGTTAGCTGAAGCAAGTCGCGGAGGCTTCGCGCCGATGCCTCGGCATGACGAGCGTTCATCGGGTGTCGAGAGGACTAACTGCGCGCGGCTGATCATCCCTCAGTCCTCAGCATTGAGCGGACGGTCCGCCTTCGCGGTACTTCACCTGCCCACCACCGGCGGCAGGCATACCTGAACGGTCACCGGATCACGCGCGCCTTCGGTTTCGTAGATGCCCACGGGGCGCGGACCATCGTCGGGGCCGGGGACGGATTGAGGTCGGGCCGCAACCGTTTCGTCTTGCGGGTCGCGGAGGCACGCGAAGTTCGTTGAGCTGAGCCGAGGTCATCGGGCCCGATTGGACAATCCCCGGCTACATGCTGCGAATCGGTTAGGCTCCCCGCCACGGTGACCACGGATCGGTCGGGCGACCTCGACGCAACGACGTACCCTCAACCTCACATAGGAGCGAGTGGCCGCTGGCGCGTGCTTCGGCGCGTTCGCCTGGCGTGCGGACTCTGCCTGGGCGGCCTTATCCTCGGGGGGGCCGGAGTTGCCGTGAGCGCAACCTCGCCCGCCGGCCCTGCATCATCGGTCGCGACCCGCCCGCACTGCGCGGCTGCGTTTCCGCACATCATCCGTGACGGATTCCCTGAACCGCCGATCCGCTTCAGCCACGCTGGGCTGCTAGCCACTCGCCTGCGTGCATCGGTCAGCCCGGTGACGATCAATCACCATCGTTACACCACCATGAACTACGAGGGCAGCTACCCGGGTCCGACCTTTGTCCTGTGCCCGGGGGACCGATTCGTCGTGCATCTTCAGAACGACCTGCCGCTGGACACCAACCTTCACCTCCACGGATTCCACGTCTCCCCCCGCGGAAGCAGTGACAACGTATTTCTGAACATCCGCCCAGGGCAGCACTTCGAGTACACGTATCGGCTTCCCCTGGACCAACCCGCAGGGGCGTTCTGGTACCACCCGCACCGCCATATGTTCGTGACGCCACAGATCTTTGCCGGATTGGCAGGCGCGATCGTCATCCAGGGCGGCCTTGACAACCTCCTGGCCGGTGTTCCCCAACGGCTCATGGTCATCACAAGCACAGAGTTGGGCACGGACGGGCGCACCGCTCCCGTCGCCAAGAGCATCCAGCCCCTGACCCCCGTGTTCGTCAACGGCGTGATCAATCCGACGGTCAAGATCCGACCCGGGCAGATCCAACGCTGGCGGATCTTCAACGCCAACGACAACCGCATCGTGGTCCTGAACCTGCGCCGCCAGAACCTGCAGGTCCTCGCCGAAGACGGCAACACTCTGCGCTGGGTACGCCCGACCCGCAACCTGATGTTGGGCCCCGGCTCACGGGCCGAGGTCCTAGTCCGCGGCGGGACGCCCGGCCGCTATCCGCTGAAGGCCCTCCCCTTCGCCCAATTCCCTCACGGCGACCACCCCTACCTCCCGGTGTGCGCCGGAACGCCTGTGCGCTGCCAGCTTAAGCCCGCCGGCCCAACGCCGAACCAGACCGTGCTCACCCTGGTGTCTTCCGGCCGGCGGACCAACGACCGGCTGCCCCGAGGGCCGCTGAGCAACCCCGTCGATCTGCGTCGCCGGCACGTCGATCGGCACCGGACGATCGTCTTCGCGGAGATGCCGGCTGCGATGAACATGACCAACTTCCTGCTCAACGGCAAGGTGTTCGCTCCCGACCGTGTCGATGTCACCATGAAGCTGAATTCGGTCGAGGAGTGGACGCTCCAGAACACCAATACCGAGTGGCACACGTTCCACATCCATGTCAACCCGTTCCAGATCATCTCGATCAACGGCCGACGGCTCAACTATGTGGACTACCAGGACAACGTGGCCATGCCCCCCAAGTCAACGATCGTCATCCGCATGAAGCCGATCGATTTTACGGGCAAGTTTGTCTTTCACTGTCATGTCGTGTTCCATGAGGACCACGGAATGATGGCCGCAGTACAGGTACTGCGAAAGCCCAGCCCGGCCCAGCTTCGGGCCTCGGTGGTGACCAGCGGGGGATTTGCCATCGGCTCCTCGGCCTACGAGTCTGAGGTCGTGCCGCCGGCGGCACTGGTCGCTTTTCGTTACGTCTGTCACCTGCTCGGATTTCGGAAGATCGTCTGAGTCGGCTCTCTGGATCGTCGCGTGTGGCCCCGGTGCTGTGCGCGTGGCTGACGTTGCTCCTGGTCCCGGGGGTGGCTTCGGCGGCCCGCTGCGCGAGCGCGCCGGGCGGCGGCCTGACGCTGGCCAATGTGGCAGCGTCCAATGGCGTGGTGCGGGTCGTCGGCTCCGACGGGTTGGCCGCCAGTGCGCGCGCCCTGACCAGCTGGCACGTTGAACGCACGCCGATCGTCCACAACCTCCGTGGGATTGTCTGGACCGGTCGCCGCTGGGTGGCTGTGGGCGACGTGGGGTCGATCCTGTATCAACGAGCTGGACGCTGGATCGCGGTGCCGAACTTGCCGAACAGTGGTCTGCGCGGCATCACCGCCCGGCCGGGCCTCGTCGCCGCGGCGGGCAGCGATGGGGTGCTCCTCACCTCCACCGACGGTGGGCTGAACTGGAGGAGCGCCAACAGCGGGACGACCCGGCTGCTGTGGGGCGGTGTCAGGGCCGGCTCGTCGCTGCTGTTCAGCGGCCAGAACTCGATCATTCTCCGCAGTCAAGACGGCCTCACGTGGAGTCCCGTGAGCACGTCGCCGGAGCCGACCGGAAACCCAATCGCGCCGCGTCCGCTGCTGTGGCAGCTGGCCGCGTCCGGCCGGGAGATCGTCGCCGTCGGCGACTTCGGGGCGATCTTGGACGGCACGCTGGCCAGCGGCCTGCACGGCATCCGCAGCCCAACCGACGAGATTCTCCGGGGTGTGACCGTAGCCCGCGGTCGCTGGGTGGCGGTCGGCTCGGGTGGCACGACGCTCCTCTCCCGTGACGGACGGCATTGGTCGAGTGTGCGCTCGCCGACCACCGTCGATCTAAGGGGGGTGGCCTGGACGGGCCGACACTTCGTTGCCGTGGGCGACCAGAGCACGGTGATCTCATCGGCCGACGGGCGGCATTGGCGCATCGAGGAGTCGGCGATGCCCTGCGCGCTCCTGGGCGTGTCCCGCGGAGCTGGGCGCTTTGTCGCGGTCGGAGGGAGCGGGCGCGTTGAGGTCTCGCGGGACGGGCGGCAGTGGCAGCCGGTCGGCCAAGCGGCGCGTCAGGACCTCTACGCGATCGCTCACGGCCCGCGGGGGTTCGTCGCCGTGGGCGCTCACGCGACCGTGCTGACGTCGGGCACTGGCGTTCGCTGGACCGTTCGTGCTGCTCCGGCGCGGCTCAACCTCCATGCCGTCGCCTGGACCGGGTCTCAATATCTAGCGGGAGGGGACCGCGGTGAACTGGTGAGCTCTGTGGATGGCGCTCGCTGGGCGCGCGTTCGCTTCCCTGGCTTTCACTCAGTCAGGTCATTCGCCACCGACGGAAGTACGGTGGTCGCGGTGGGAGCCGGCACAATTGCGCGCCGCGAGTCCCACGGGAGCCGCTGGCAGCTCGAGTCGGTCGGATTCGGTCGCTTCCAGACCAGCGTCGCCTCCGGCGATGGTCGCTTTGTCGTTGTCGGCCACAACGGCGAATCGCTCGTCTCAACTGACCACGGGCAGTCGTGGACGCCGACGCCCAGCCGGGTTAGCCAGAACCTCAATGCCGTGTCCTGGACCGGCAAGTACTTCCTGGCCGTCGGCGAAGGCGTCACGATTGTCTCCTCCGACGGTCTGAGCTGGCAAGTGCTCAAGGTGTCCGCTCGTCACAGTCTCCGGGCCTTGGTCCCGTCGGGCGCGCGCGCCATCGCGGTCGGCGATCTGAACACGCGAGTGATCCTGGGGGGCTGAGTCGCCCCGGGGGCGGCGCTGCCTACTGCCGGCTGGGGTACGGGCCGACGCTGCAGATCCGGTAGTGAAGGCCAGCGGCCGCCTTGCCGCGCAGATTCGGCATGCCGAAGGTGTTCATGTTCTGGTTACCGCCAAAGGTATTGCCGAACAGCGAGAACAGGGCGGTGTTGGACCCCAGGGAGATCAGCTGGCCCCGGGCCGGGAGCGTCCCTTTCAGGGAGACATCAAAACTGTTGAGAAGGACCTGACCGAGCCAGTTACACCAATGACTGCTTGACGGGTTCTGGCTACCGGGGTACCAGCCCGAGGTACAGATGCGGTAATGAAGCCCCGCGGGTGCGAGCCCGCGTAGATCCGGGACCCCGAACGTCTGACTGCTCGGGCTGCCGCCAAACGAGTACTGCAATCGCATGAAGAGAGTCGGGTATTGCGTGCTCGACACGAGCTCCCCGCGCGCCGCGAGCGTACGGCCCAGGCTGAAATTGAAGGCGACCAGCACGATCTGACCCTGATAGTTGCACGAGTTGCCGGATCCGCCCGATGGGTACGGACCTGTTGTGCAGATCACGTAGTGGAGCCCGGCGATTGGGGCCTTGCCGCGCAGGTCTGGCACGCCGAACGTGCTGGTCTCATTGCCCCCGAAGCTGTTGCCCAACAGGGAGTAGAGCCGGTTGTGGTTAGCGATCGACAGCAACTGCCCGCGAGCGGGCATCGTGCCGACCGGTGCAAAGTTGAAACCGACGAGGATCACCTGACCCAGCCAATTGCAACCGGCGTAGGCGCTGGCGAGGTTCGCTTGGCGGCCCGAGCTTGACTGGCTCGAGGCGAAGGCCGTGCTCGACACGACGGCTGTCGAGGCCCCGGCCATCAGGGCCAGCGCGACGAACACGCCCAACCGAGCCGAGCCACCCGAGCCACCGCGTTCTGTCCAAAACCTATTCCGTGACACCCCGTCCCCCCAAGTCAGATTCACGCGACCGTAGGTGGTCGCTGCTGGCGTGTCAAGGTTTTGGCGGGTTAGCCGAATCAGGTGGAATCGCGGACATCTTCATGACCTCAGATGTTCGGGTTCCCTCGGCCGGTCAGAGCCCGTCGGCCCGAGCGGAGCGACAGGACGTACGACGAAAGCAGCAGATTGCAGGGATCCGCGAGTGGGCGGTACTGGGCTCGAACCAGTGACCTCCTGCTTGTAAGGCAGGCGCTCTTCCAGCTGAGCTAACCGCCCGCGAAGCTGGGAATGGTAACGGCGGCCGGTTGTGCCGAGCCCGGGATGCACTTGTGGAGGCGGGGTAGGATCAGCCGGTGGAGCTTGGGCTCAACGGCAGGGTTGCTCTTATCACCGGGGCCTCTAAGGGCTTGGGGTTCGGGATCGCACGTGCCCTGCGTGACGAGGGCGCGACCGTTGCGGTCAGCTCCAGCTCCTCGGAGCGCGTAGAGCGAGCCGCAAACGAGCTCGGGGTGCGGGGGTTCGTGCACGACGCCTCCGATGTCGACGGGACGCCGAAGTTCGTGAGCCGTGTGGTTCAGGAACTCGGCCCGATCGACATCCTGATCGCCAACAGCGGTGGCCCGCCTGCGTCACCGGACGCTTTGAGCTTCACGCCTGAGCAGTGGCGAAGCGCCTACGAGCTCCTGATGTTGGGCGCGATCTCGCTGATCGAAGCGGTTCTACCGGGAATGCGGGAGCGCGGCTGGGGCCGGGTGGTCTCCGTGGCCTCGAGCGTGGTGCGTGAGCCGAGTCCGGTCCTCGTCCTCTCCTCCTCACACCGGGCTGGCCTGCTGGCGGCTCTGAAGACGATCTCTCGGCAGGTAGCCGGCGACGGCGTAACGCTCAACGCATTATTGCCGGGCGTGATCGCCACTGACCGTGCCAAGGAGCTCGGTGCCGACAGCCCGGAACGTGTTAGCCAGATTCCGGCCGGCCGGCTCGGAACTGTCGAGGAGTTCGCCGCCGCCGCGGCCTTTCTCTGCTCGGGGCCCGCCGGCTACATCACGGGAACGACACTTCTCGTTGATGGCGGAGCCTCTAGGAGCGTCTAGATGGGAGACCCGCTCCAGGATGCCCAGACCGCAGTGGCAAGGATCAAGCGCACGATTGCCACGGCGCCGGCTCAGATCGCCGAAACCCTGGCCAAGACGGTGCAGTCCGCTCCGCCGGAACGCCTCGATCAGGTCATGCATACGCCGGTCAGGCGGCTCGTGCTGGACGCGATCTTCTGGCAGATGCCGCAGTTCGTGGACCGGCGACAGTCGAGGAAGTTGAACGCCTCGGTGCGCTGGACGATCACCGGTCGCGCGGACCGAGGCACCGACGTCTACGACCTCGTGTTCGAAGATGGTCGCTGCCGCGTCATCCGTGGCGGAGGGACAAACGAGCCGCCGGTGTCCATAGCGCTCGACGGAGCTGAGTTTCTGAGGATCGCTGCCGGCAGTTCTGATCCGATGCGGGCGTATTTCAGTGGTCGCCTGGCGATCACCGGAGACATCATGGTGGCGGCCAAGCTGGTTTCGCTGTTCCGGATCCCCCGGGCCCGTCGCTGAACCGGCGAGAGCGACGCGATCAGGGTCTGGCTATGTCAGGTTGATCAGAGTGAGCAAGTCGTTGGCGAGGTTGCCGGTGTCGATGGGTAGTGCTGCGGGAACAAGCGCGACGGGGTGTCCGTGGCGGTTGATCAACCAGATCACGGCGGTGTGCGTGCTGTGAGGGTTGTTAGGGGTTTGCGGTGAGACGTAGAAAGCTTTCCAAACGGGTGCAAGCTGGCGCAAGCCGATCAGGTGATGGAAATTCATAGGCTCGTGATGTGCTGTGAGCCATCGGTTGACCGCTGAGCGGGTATCGCCGCGAGGATCGACCGAGACGGCCACGACGTTGATGCGGGGCGCGCTCACACCCAGCTTGGCGAGCGCGTCGCGGATCTCGCTGCCGATCAGCGGGCACACGTCAACACAATGGACGTAGAGGAACGTGAGCACATAGGGACGCCCAGCCAGCCGCGTGCTGTTGCCTCGTGCGTAAGTCAGGCTGAACGGTTGAACTGCGCGCCCCGCGAGGTTCTGGGGCATGGTGGCGGCGGTGAGGAAAGGACCGCTTCCCGCCGCGGCTCCGGTGTTCACGATTTGGTGGCTGGTACTGCCGCAGGCGCTGAGCGTGATCGCTGCGCTGACCGCGATCACGCCAAGCGCCAGTACGACCCGCTTCCGGCAGCTCAAGTGAGCGACCGCGACTTCCCCCCACTCCCGGAGACCAGCGCCAACACGCCGGCACCGAGGCCGAGCAGCCCGATGACCAACGCGATGATCGTCCACGCCGACAAGCCGCTGCCCGCACCGAGCGAGGCCACCGCCTGGATCGTCGGCGCAGGTGCATCGGAGGACTCCGGTCCCGCCCAGTTCACGATTGATCCGTCTGAGTAGGTCTGTTGCACCGCAAACGTATACGCCTTGCTCGATGCGGGCTGGGCGAGGAACTGAAACAGCGAGTCTTCTCCGGTTGGCGTCCTTCCTCCCGTCCAGGTCACCTTGGTGATCACCGTATTGTTGCCCGAGCCGGACTGCTGAAGGCTTTGTGTCCAGCCGGAGGGTGGTGGCACGATTGAGTCGATCCCGAACCCGTCGGGCACGGTCAGCACGATCTTGCTTGTCGTGACATTCGCCTTCTCGGTCGGGACCGCGAGGCTGTAAAGCTGCAACTTGCCAGACAACGACACCTTTGGGCTCAACTCCGCATGGGCGGACGCCTCAGCAGCAAGCGCCAGCGATCCCAACGCGGCTATCACCACGATTAGGATGGACTGCGGAACGCGAGCCCGCGACGAATGAGTACTCATCTCGTTCAACGACTCCTCTTCTCGGGTGTAAGTGGCACGGCAAAGCCAGATAGCGGCCAGCCACCACGGACCCGTGCGAGGCACGACGCGACGGAGACTCGTCAGCGGTTGGTCACGCCTATCTATCCAGCGTGACGACATAGACCGCGAACGATGCGGCGCAGGGAAGTGCCCTAACGAGCCATTGCGATGCGGGCCGATGCGAGGCGCGGAGGCCCTCGACCCGAATGTCCGCCTGCTCGAACGGCGCGACGGGGCGCACCCTCGGGGAGCACGACCCAGCTAAGCGATCCACCGACGACGAGAGGACGCGAGAGGACGCCCCGCAGTGCCCGACCAGCTTTGTGCGCGGTCCGCAACAGGAGCTTTGCGACTAGGTAGGCGGCCAAGGCGAATGGAAGCTGAAGCACCAGACCCACACGGAACGTGGGCTGAAGCGCGAACTCCCACGGAAACGGCGACCCCGACAGCCAACGCTCGATGCATTCCTGCAACGAGAACCCAATGACTGGCAGCAGCGCGAATGCCCACGGCGGCACGGGGCGCTGCAAGCTCCGCCGCACGCTGCCCGCGAGCACCCATCCCACGCCCAACAGCTCCGCCGCGCCGACCAGCCCCATCAACATTGGCAGATAGGCGGGATAGCCCATGTAGCCGTGGCCGGTGGATAGCAGCTCGCTGAGCCGAACGTGGACATTCGGAAAGACCAACGAGTATGAGAGCGCATGCGCCACCTGGGAACCCACCACCATCAGCGGGAGCGACAACAACCAAACAGCCACCTGACGGCGACGCATCAACGGCATTCAACCACGGCAACCCCGTTGCTGCAGCGAATCGCGCCCAGCTTCGCAGCGATGACTGGACGATGTAGCCGTGGCCGCTGTCGAGGTTGCTGATCCACGAGTGCTCATCGCAGAAGCCGATGCCGCACCAGGGCTGATGAGTCAGCAGCAGCAGCAGCGAGTAAGTCGAAGTACCCCCAACCGGATTCGAACCGGTGATCTCCTGCGTGAAAGGCAGGCGTCCTAACCGCTAGACCATGGGGGCGTGCGCGTGTGATTGTAGGTCGGGGGACTTCACGCCGCGAGTACTCGAGACGCCGACCTCACTTGAGTCGGCGCGCGCCGTCGAGCCCGAGGTGCGCCCCGCCACGCTTCTTTTGATCGCGCTTGAGACAATCGGACTGTGCTTGAGAAGCTGGAGATCCGGAAGGACACCATTCAAGTCGCAGTGGAGAGCGCGTTCAGCCACGTTGGCCAGATCGCCGCGATCGTCGCCGGAGCGGGCCGGGAGGTCACACGTGAGCTCGGCGAGTGGGCTACCGAAGTCTTCGAGATGCGCGAGGCCGCGCGTCGGGCCGACGCCGATCGCGAGGCGCCCTAGGCGGTCAGCGGTTGCTCTTGGTCGCCGCGTCGATCTAGTTCGCTGACGATCTCCTGGGTCTCGGCGTCCTTGATCATGTAATTGTCAAGCAGCGGGTTGACGATCCCGCGGAGGGCGCTGAACGCGGCCCACCGCCGGGGCGCGATGATCCGGGGCGCCCGCCTCTCGATACCGCGGGCGACTGCCTCTCCGGCCTGGGCGGGCGAAAGCCGCTTGCGCAAGACCTTGGGCAATGTCTCCTTGAGCTTGTCGGCGAGCGGGTCGGCGTCGATCGCCAGGTGGACCATCTCGGTGTCGATGAAGCCGAAGTACGCCACGCTGGCTCCGGCGCCGTGCGGGACGAGCTCGACGCGTAGCGCACGTCCGAGTTGCTCGACCCCGGCCTTGGCCATTGCGTACGGGGCAGCCCCCAATCCGTTCATGAATGCGTACACCGATGATGTGACGACGATGTGCCCGCGGCGCTCCGCGATCTGCGGTAGGGCTGTGATGACGGTGTTGTAGACGCCACCGAGGTTCACCGCGAGGACCCGGTCGAAGGCCTCGCCGTTCATGGCACGGACCGTGGCGCCACGGGAGGCGATCCCGGCGTTGGCGACCACCACGTCGACTCCGCCGCGCTGCTCGGCAACCGCAGCGACGACCCGCTGCATCGCGCCACGATCGGTCACGTCAGCCCCCAAGCCGAGTGCGTTCCCAGGCAGCTGGGCAGCGGCGCTCTCAGCCGCCGCCGGATCGAGATCGACGATCACGACCACCGCGCCTCGTTTGGCCAAGGCATGAGCAGTTCCCAAGCCGATGCCACGGGCTCCGCCCGTGACGACGGCAACCTTGCCGCTTAAGTCAAAACTGGCCATGGCGCGATTGAATCATCCTCGCCGCTACTGAAGCAGTAGTTCGGCGCCTTGCTCTTCCGCAGACCGCGGTCCGAAGATCCGGCGCTGCGCGGACTTGATCGGCACATCGTTGATGCTGGCCTCGCGGCGGCACATGTAGCCCTGCGGATCGAATTCCCAGTTCTCGTTTCCGTAACTGCGCCACCACTGCCCCGCCTGATCGTGGCACTCGTACTGAAAGCGAACCGCGATCCGATCATTGGTGAAGGCCCACAGGCTCTTTCGCAGCGCATACTCGAGTTCGTGCTGCCACTTCCGAGCGAGGAACTCGATCACCTGGGCCCGGCCGATCAGGAACTCCGACCGGTTGCGCCAGACCGTTTCTGGCGTATACGCACCGGCGACGCGCTCGGGATCCCGACTGTTCCAGGCATCCTCGGCAGCCTGCACTTTCTGCCGAGCGGCGCGCTCGTCGAAGGGAGGGACAGGCGGGCGGGTCATCGGGGTGTTCCATAGTACGCGCGCAACGCCATCAGTTTCAGCGCGCGAGTCAGCTCGGCACACATGTGGTGACCGCGGTGCGCTCGGCAGGCGAGGGCCGATGGATCCAGATCAGGGCAACAGTGCCGTGCTGCTCGACCGTCCCGCCGATACTCGTGGCGTTGGCCTCGATGCCGAGCGCTCCGAGCTTGGCCTGCGCCGGGTTTTCGTAGAACGCGAGGAAGGCGTTCGCGACGATCAGTTCGCCGCGGGGTCCGATCGGGCTGCCTGATCGGTTGAGGAACTGGGCTCCCCCGTGCGGGTGCAGGCCGCGCCCGCTGAGGCAGGTGCGTGTCTCCTCGACGCGCGCCAGGACCTGAAGCTGCGCCGCGGGAATATTGATCGGTGCCAGTCGGCGGCACGCCCGGGAGGCCGCCAAGTGGCTCACGCTTGGCGTCGACTGCCCAAACGAGGACGAACACTTGAATCGCTGACCGTCGCTAGCCAGGAAGGTGCAGGACTCTGTGGTCGGCGCCGAGCTCTGCGAGGCTCTGCTGGTCGTGGTGATCGAGCTCTGGCCTGACGGAGCACTGGCGCTCGAACTCGCACTCGCTGAGCACTCGCCGGAGGCAACGTGAGCGGCGCCCAGGCCCGGGGTCGCACTGGCCGAGCTGGCCGATCCGCCGCTGCATCCCGCGAGGGCGAGGGCCGCGCCTCCGATGGCCAGCCGCAGTCCGAGCTCAAAGAACCGACGGAGGCCAACCATGCGGCCGGGCACGCCGCGGATCGTCGCACATAGATCAGTCCGCCGCCCGACCTCCCTACTCGACGGCGCTTGCCAGTGCCACGCCGGCCGGATAGCGTGCGCCGATGGGCCATCCAAACGACGAGCTGCTCCAGCGCTTCTACGACGCCTTCGCCCGCCTCGATGGCGACTCGATGGCAGCCTGCTACGCCCCCGCTGCGCGGTTTTCCGATCCCGTGTTCAGCGATCTCAGTCGTGACGAGCCCGGAGCGATGTGGAAGATGCTCACCGGCAGAGCCAAGGACCTGAGGGTCGAGCTCGCTGAGCACGAAGCAGACGATCAGCGCGGAAGCGCTCACTGGCTCGCGGACTACACGTTCTCCACCGGCCGCAAGGTTCACAACGACGTGCGGGCGCGGTTTCGCTTTGACGGCGGACTGATCGCCGAGCACGAGGACTCGTTCTCGTTCTACACCTGGGCGCGTCAGGCGCTCGGCCCGGTCGGCCTGGCGCTCGGCTGGACCCCGATCGTGCAGAGGAAGGTCCGACGTGAGGCACGGACAGGGCTGGACGAGTACCGGCGTCAGTCCGCCTAACAGGTCGGCGCCCGGACCAGACCGGCCGCCCAAGCGATTCCACGCGCGACGAGCCCGAGCTGCCGAGCGTCGCTCCAGGTTTGAGGGAAGTGGCCCAGAGCGTCGTAGAACACCCGCCCGTGTCCGCTGCGGCGGCACCACACGAGCGGACGGTCCGGGCCAGCGCGCGACGTGTCGAGCCGCACGAGAACATGGACATGCTGACGCGGATCGCGCTTGAACACGTAGAACTCCTCGTGGATCGCGAACGTCGCCGGGAGGCCACGGGTCAATGGGCTCCTGCGGTCCTCGACCAGCAAGTTCTGCGTGATCGGCGCCGGGTGATGGCTGAACTCAGCGCCGAGCATCATCCGGTATCCGGGCCAGTGATGAAACGTGTCGCTGGCCGAGTGAAAGCCGACGAGTGCGCCCCCGTGATGCACGTAGGCCACGAGCGCGCGCTTCTCTGAGCGGCTGAGCGGCAGCTCGCCGGTCGTCAGCAGGAACACGACCGCCGCCGCGCGCTTCAGCGCAGTCGGGGTGAGCCTCGCCGCGCTCGGAAGCAACGCAATGCGGTAGCGCCCGTCGCGAGCCGCTATGCGACGGAGCGCGTCGACGGCCCACGGGATCGAGGCGTGGTGGTAGCCCAGGGTTTGGGTGAGCATCAACACTGTCCGGCTTGGCCGAGCCGCGCCGGTGATCGGCACGGCGCCGGGGCGGGAGACGTGCTGAGACGCTCCGCAAGCCCCGATCGACACGACCACCGCGACTACGGCGGCCAGCCTGCTCATTGTCGCGAGTCTATGCGGCACCTCGCATAGCATTGCGGCTATGAGCTCGGGCACGATCGGCGAGGTTGACCACGAGGTCGTGATCATCGGTGCCGGGTTCTCCGGGATCGGCGTCGCCACCAGCCTCGATCGGGCGGGGCTCTCGGACTATGTGATCGTCGACGAGGCCAGTGGATTCGGCGGGACTTGGTACTGGAATCGCTACCCCGGCGTCGCGGTTGACATCCCGTCCTTCAGTTATCAGTTCTCGTTCGCCAAGCGTCCCAACTGGTCACGCGTGTACGCGCCCGGCGAGGAGCTGCGCGGCTACGCGGACTACTGCGCCCGCCGATTCGGGCTGCTTGACCGAGTTCGGTTCCGCACGCGGGTCACGGCGGCAAGCTTTGACGAACATCGGCACATGTGGACGCTACGACTGGACGGCGGTGACGAGCTCCTCACGCGCCACGTCATCGACGCCACCGGCGTGCTAACCCAGCCCAAGGTCCCGGACATCGCCGGCGTGGAGAACTTTGCCGGGACCACGATCCACACGGCCCGCTGGGACGCGGGCCATAGCCTCAAGGCCAGGCGCGTAGCAGTGATCGGCACCGGCGCCTCTGCTGTGCAGCTGATCCCCTCCGTCGCCTCGGAGGTCGCCCAGCTCACCGTGTTTCAGCGGACGCCGATCTGGTGCCTGCCCAAACTTGATGCACCGGTGCCGCGGAAGGTCCGCTGGCTCCTCGGGCGTGTGCCCGGAGGCATGGCAGCGGTCCGCCTAGCCAGCCAAGCGCTCGTCGAGCTGACCTTTCCGATCGCTGCCCACTACCACGGGACGTTTCCGCTGGCCACAGTGTTCGAGGCGCGAGCGCGCGCCTACGTTCGCAAGCAGGTCCACGACCCTGCGCTTCAGTCGAAGCTGACGCCGTCATACGCCATGGGTTGCAAGCGGCCGAGCTTTCACAACGAGTACCTGTCGACGTTCAACCGTGAGAACGTCAGCCTGGTGACCGATCCCATCGATCGGATCACTCCTGATGGGATCCTCACGGAGGACGGCACCGAACATGCCGTGGACGTGCTCGTCTTCGCCACGGGCTTCAAGGTCTTTGACCCAGGGAACTTCCCCAAGTACCCGGTCACCGGGCGGGGCGGGCTTGATCTCGAGGGGTGGTGGAACCAGAATCGCTACCAGGCCTACGAGGGGGTCAGCGTGCCGGGCTTCCCGAACTATTTCACGATGTTCGGGCCCTACGCTTACAACGGCTCGTCGTACTTCAACCTGATCGAGACGCAGGCTCGGCACATAGTTCGTTGCCTCAAGCGAGCCCGCATCACCGGTGCCACCACCGTCGAGGTCAGGCCCGAGGCGAATGAGCGATATTTCTCCGAGATGCTGCGAAAGCGGACGCGCCAGGTGTTCTGGCAGCCGAGTTGCGCCCTGGCGAACAGCTACTACTTCGATCCGCACGGCGACGTGCCGCTGCGTCCGGCGCCGACTATCGAAACCATGTGGCGCAGTCGCCACTTCCCGCTGGCCGACTACCGCTTCGAGGAGTCGAGACCGAGAGAGCTCGCCGGCAGTCTGGCCTCAGACTCGTCGCCCTAGCGTCCCCCGACCGCCCTCCGCGAACTCCAAGGCGAGCCCGCTCACCCGCCCGCGGCGAGCTGCGCCTGCATTGCCTCCGCGAGCGCGAGCGCGCCAGACAGGGGGCGCACCATGACTACCAACTCATCGATGGCGCCGTTCTCGTCAAAGCGCAAGAAGTCACTTCCCTCGATCAGCCTGGTGCCAATGCGAGCCTCGAAGACCAGTACCTGGTCGTGCGCGTCTGGTGCGGCGATCTCACGCACGTAGCGGAAGTCCTCAAACACTTGGGACACCGCAGCCAGGATCACCGCAACGGCGGCGCGGCCCCGATAGGACTCGAACACGATCGGACTCCGGAAGACGACGTCGTCCGCAAGCAGAGCCACCGCGGCATCGACGTCGCGGGCTTCGATCGCGGAGCGAAACGAGTGCACAGGCTTATCTCCGGGAGCGGGGATCACGCGGTGACTGGATTGCTGGCGGTATCTGAGGGCGACGGCGCCTGCTGCGCGGCGGCAAGCTTCGACAACAGCGTGGCGGGACTCGTACCCCCGACCACCTGTATACGTGGCAACCGGTAGCGATCTTCCTGCGGAGCGGCCCAGCCCGGAACGAGTGTCGTCGCGCCGACAAAACCTGCCGCACGGACGGCAGCCGTGACCGTCGGGTCGTAGTTGCCGGATGGATAGCTAAACCAGTTTACGTTCACCCCGTAGCGACTTTGGAGAGTCCGCCGCGCGGTTGCCAGCTCGTTACTGAGCTCGCTGGAACTCAGACCGGTCAGATCAGGCTGGCTGAGGCCGTCGGTGTCGAGCTCCCACCCTGCGGTGATCAAGCCGTGGACCTGCGAGTCGGTAATGCCCCCGTCCGAGGGTGGCAGGCCATTCACCCTGAGGTTCTCGACGCCCACCCAGCCGAGGCGCTTGAGGACCGGCAGAGCGTTTGTGTAGTGCGACGCGTAGCCTTTTTCGAAGGTGATGACGATCGGCTTCCCGGAGCCGAGCGGCACCCCGTGGCTCCAGTAGGCCTGGAGCTGATTGAGCGTCACCGCGTGCCAGCCGTTGGCCTTGAGCGCGTCCATTTGCGCGGAGAATTCATTCGTGGGCACGTACAGGGTCGCGGGCCCCGTGAGGCTGGACGGGGCGGCGTTGATCACTTGATAGGCGAGAATCGGCACCGCGGCCGCGCCCAGCTTGCCAGAAGCGCTGGAGGCCGGCGCAACACCGCTCGCCGACCGGTGCGTGCGCGAAGACGAAGACTTTGGCGCGGTCGAGCCGGATCCACTCGTTGACGTGAGCACGATCGCCGCCAGAACCGCGGTGACAGCGATCAGCGATCCGAGCGCCGTGAACCGCGTGCGACTCGGGGGCGCCTGACCCTCAGGTGGCTGCGCTGGGCGACGAGCTGGCACGCGGCTGGAATCCATTCTGACTCGACATTACATGCCGCGCTTTGAGGGACCATATTGGCAACGCCCGCTAATGACCGCTCAGTGCAGATCGCTGTCGAAGCCGTTGATCGCCCCACGGGAGCGGCGGTACAGTGTGATCAACGCCACAAGGAGGTACCCATGTACGCCAGGGTCACCACGTTTCCCGGCCTCGCGCCGGAGCGGATCAAGGCCACGCTCGATGAGTTCACCGAGCACCTTCTCCCGAGGCTCGAGCGAGAGCCTGGATACCGCGGTGTCTGGGCCGGGGTCGACTTCACAGGTGGGCGCGCGATCGCCGTCACCTACTGGGACTCGCTTGAGGCCCTGCACGCCAGCGATCCGGTCGCCAACGAGGTCCGCGCCGCAGCCGTCACGAAGGCGGGAGTGGACCGCAACCGCCCGCCCCTCACCGACCGCTACGAGGTTGTCCTGGAGAAGCAGCCGCTGAACGCCTAAAGCCTTTGTTGTCATCCCCCACGCCACGCGCTGGACTCGGCACAGCGCCCGGACGCGCCGTCAGCGTGGGTCGCGACGCATGAGCCAGACGGGCGGTCCGGCAGGCAGCGTTAGGCGCCCGGTCACCCGAAAGCCGTGCCGAGCGTAGAACGCCAGGTTACGTTCCCTGCCTGTCTCGAGGTACGCCGGCAGACCCTCCCGATCGCATAGCTCGAGGCCTGGGCCCAGGAGCGCCGAGCCGACCCCGGCGCCCTGGCGGATCGGATCGACTCCCAGCACAGCTAGATACAGATGCCCGTCATCGGTGTGACGGCGCTCGAGCGCGCTCAGCCCCCACATGACCAGCGGGGTGCGCCATCCGACACCTCGGCCGGCCCACTGGGCGAGCCGGGCGACTTCCCGGGGCGTCACCCGCCAGCGGCACGGAAGTGTCCAGAGCGCAGCGCCTGCCCGATCATCGGTCGTCCAGGTGACGTGCTGATCTGAGCAGCGCCATAGCGACCAGCGGAAGAACGCACCTCCATAACGGACCCTGACGCGAGCTCGTGGAAACACCCAGCGTAGGATCGGATCGTCATCGAAGGCTCGCGCAAGAACTGTCGTCAGCGCGGGATGATCGTGGACATCGGCCAGGCGGACAGCCATCCAGACGGATCCTACGAGGGCCGCTGATCTCCAGACCAGGCGAGGCGAGCGTTACGCGACCGGCTCGACGTCACCGAAGCGATCCGGGCGGACGCGGTCTTCGGGCTCTAGATGAGCGAGGACCGTCGTCCCGGGGAGCCGCTCGACGATCGAATGTTCGAGCTGATGGGCGATGAAATGCGCCTCCTCGAGACTGGTGCCGGCGGCGAACTGTAGGTGCAGGTCAACCTGGTGGTGGCTGCCGACGTGGCGTGCGCGCAGGTCATGAAAGCCGACGACCCGGTCCCCGAGGAACGAGTTCACGACGTCCATAAGAGCCGCGAGTTCGTCGGGAGGTAGCGCCTCGTCGGCCAGGCGGCGGCTCGCATCAAGCAGGATGCGAACACCGGTAGTGCTGATCACTGCCGTCACGATTAGAGCCACGACCGGGTCGAGCCAGGCCGCGCCGGTGATCCGGATCAGGATCAACGACACCAGAACCCCGAACGACACGATGGCGTCGGTCCGCAGGTCGGCTGCGTTGGCGCGCAACGCGGGCGAACCGGTCGCGGTGCCCGCACGCGCCAGATACGCGGAGACAACGACGTTTATCCCAGCCGCGGCCGCCACGACACCGATGCCTACGCCGATGGAGTCGACCTTGCCGCCGTCAATCAGGCGACGCACGGCCTCGAAGGCGATGAATCCCGCGCCGAGCAATAGCAGTAGTGCCTGCGCGCCGGCGGCGAGATCTTCAAGCTTCTCGTGGCCGAAACGATGGGATGCGTCGGCGGGCTGGTCCGCTTTGCGCACTGAGGCGAACGCAATCACGGAGGCGATCAGGTCCATCAGCGAGTGGACAGCGTCGCTGAGGATCCCCACCGAGCCGGTGAGCAGCCCGGCCGCAAGCTTGACGCCAATCAGGCACGAGTTCGAGGCAATCGAGACCGTTGCCGCGCGAATCTTGGCCGACGGCGAGATCTTCATAGCTGGCTGCGACGGTGGTATTGGTGGCGGTGATCGCTTCGGCAATGCATAACCTGCTGACAGGTGATACTCCACTCCCTAGCGATCAAGCTAGCCAGAGCGGTCAGCCCACCTTTAACCCCTCTCCGTGAAGGCCGAAGCGCCAGCAGCGCCGTGCGTCGGACTCCTGCGACACGCCGCTGGGTGAAACCACGCCTGAGCGCGCGCCTGTAATTCCGGCTGGCGCCCCGCCGGCCGAGAGTCCTCACCCGCCCCGCAACTACCGTCGCCGCGAGCCTTTTAGGGCGCGCAGCGGCCGGGTGATACGCCAGCTCAGTGAACTGACCAGCTCCGCGTGTGCTCGCTCCAGCTCCGCGACCCGTTGGCGCAGCGCCTCGCCCCGCTCGGGGGCCGAGTCTGCTTGGCGATCCTCCATCGGTCGCGCCGCAGCGCAGGCGGTGACGGGATAGGCGTAGCCGGCGACCTCGGCGGGCCCTGCTTCGGTCCCGTTCTCGGCATCGGCGATCATGATCCCGAGCCCCGCCCACGCCTCACCCTGCGACGGCCCCTCACGAAACACAAAACCGGGAACCCAGTCCAAGTCAACCCAGGTCAGCTTCGGCCAAGCGGCAAAGTCGATCGCGTCCAGTCCGACGCGCACGTCGGGGTTGGCCGTGTCGTGCAAGAAGATGAGGCTGCGAGAGATCGCCGGCGAGGACAACAAGTCTTCGACGTCTCGCCTCACCCCGGCGGCGGAATGATCACCGTCGACGAGCACGAAGTCCACGTTCACGTTCTGCTCGGCGAGCTGCTCAAGCACCCGCGGAAGCAGCTCGTGTGAGTCTCCGGTATGGAATGTGACGTTCGGCAACGCCGCAAGCTCCGCGGCGGGCCTCACGACGTCGAAAGCGTGTACACGGCGTGCGCGCGCTGCGATTGCGCGGAGGCTGCCGCCCTCGCCCGTCCCGATTTCGATCGCGATTTCTGGGTCAAGCTCAGTGAGGATGCCGTTGACCGCCGCTCGCTCGCCCGGCGACATCTGCCAGCGGTTGTCCTTAAGGATTTCAGGAAGCCAGGGAAGCACAGCGGCGCAGAGACTACGATCTCGGCTCGCGCGGCGCGCGGAACTCGCGCCCCGAGAGCGACGGCTCTCGTGCCACCCGCGTTGATCGACTAGGCCTTGTAGTGGAGGTCGATCCGATCGGTGTGTCCGGCCCACCGCAGGGTGAGCTCCCAACAACCTGCCTTCGGCACGTTGAAATATGAGGGGTAGATCTCTCCAGGGCTGGAGTTCGGTGGCCACGCGTGCCTGACCAGCGGTGCGGTGGCATGCAAGGGCGTGGCCTCGATTGTGAGCGTTGAACCTCGTCGCGGCAGACGCATGATCCACAGGATCTTGTTGGTGTGACCGGTCGGATTGCCCGCACGGAGTGGATTCCCGAACACGATCGCCGTGACATCGCCGCGCTTGCTGAGCGCGTGCGGCCAGGGCGTTGGTCCGGGGCTGCTGTCGGCAAAGGCAGGCGCCGTCCAGCGCGGGGGTCGGCCGCTGTAGAGCTTGGTTGCACCACATCCACCTGGAACCACCGAGCCCGAACCCGTGACCGAACGAGTGCCAGATCGCGTCGATCCACAAGCCGCCAGCAAGCACGTGGCCGCCACGATCGCGACGATCCGCCACATGCCGGTGCACCTTACTACCCGCATCCAGGGTCGGGATGGGGTGACACCGCGCCGCAGGATCTCGACAGCACCTACTACCTTGCCGCGTCGCCCCGCAGCGCGTACCGGAGGTCGACGGTGTCGGTCCGGCCTGACCACCGCAGAGTCAGCCGCCAGCAGCCAGGTGTTGGCACGTCGATGGTTGACGGCCCGGGACCACCGGTCACCATGCGCGCAACCGCCGGTCCCGCTAGCTTGGTCCCGTTGATCCGCTGGGCGGAGATTCGCAGGTCGGAGCCAAGATCGGTTGCCGCCTGCGATACCCAAAGGATCTTGTTGCTGTGGCGCCGCGGCGGCGGTGAGGTCAGCGGATACCCGAAGAGAATCGCGACCATCTGACCCGACGCGCTGAACACATGCGGCGGGCGGGGGCTCGCTTCACTAAACCCGCCCCGCGCCCACCGCGGCAACACCCGATCGTCAACTACTGATCTGCAAGCGGTGACCGGCTTAGTCGCGCTGCGGCTTCCGGCGCAGCCGGCCACAGACAGCACGGCGAGGACGAGCCACACGACCGCTCTCCGGGAGCTGTCCGCCTGCTCAGGGTTTGTCACAGCTGCCGTGATGGACATGGAGACCTCTGGTGCGAACAAAACTCATCGTCCGACGAGCGTTCCGCGGTCAGCGAATGCGCTGTCAAAGTCCCGAACATCTTGAACCAGCCCAATTCTGATGCCGCCGGCAGGGTTCGAACCTGCGACCGTCGGATTAAAAGTCCGCTGCTCTGCCAACTGAGCTACGGCGGCGTCTCGTCATGATCGCGCACGGCCGCGGTGAGCGCGCGGTGAGCCCTAGCGTAGGACAGCGACCGCTTCCAGCTCGACCAGCATCCGGGGATCGATCAGGCCGCTGACCTCGACCATCGTCATCACGGGGCGAATCTCGGCGAACGCCTCTCCGTGGGCGCGTCCCACCTCGTCGGAGCGTGAGATGTCGGTGACGTAGGCACGGACCTGGACGACGTCGGCAAGGGCCGCGCCGACCCGCCTGAGCTCGTGATCGATTTTGCGCAGGATCTCGGCGGTCTGCTCGTAGGGCGTCTCGCCCAGCACCGCGCCGGAGGGGTCGACGGACGTGGTGCCCCCCACGAGCACCGAGTCGCCCACGCGCACGATGCGGCTGAAGCCGAAGGGCTCCTCCCAAGGAGAGGGCGGCTCTCCACCCAGACGCTGCACATCCGAGGAGCCCATCAGTGGCGGAAATGCCGTCGGCCGGCGAACACGAGGGCGACGTCGGCCTTGTCGGCGGCGGCGACAACATCAGGATCCCGGATCGATCCGCCCGGCTCGATAATCGCGGTGACGCCGGCGTCGATTCCCAGCTGCGGGCCATCGGCGAAGGGAAAATAGGCGTCGGAGGCCATCGCGGCGCCGGCCAGGTCCGTGCGGGCCTTCTCCAGCGCCAGGCGAACGGAATCGACCCGACTCATCTGCCCCGCCCCGATGCCCACGGTGGCCAAGTCACGTGAGAGGACGATCGCGTTGGAGCGGACGTGCTTGCACACCCTCCAGGCGAACAGCATCTCGTTCCACTCGGCCTCGGTCGGGCGCCGCGCCGAGACCACCTGCATCTCCGAACGGTCCTCCACGTCCGCGTCACGGTCCTGAACCAGCATGCCACCGATCACCTGCCGCAGCTGCGGCTCGATTACGTCCGCGCTGCGACGCTCACGATCGTCGAGCACCCGAAGGTTTGGCTTGGTGAACAGCACCTCGAGCGCGTCCTCGTCGTACCCGCGGGCGAACAGGACCTCGACGAACTGCTCGGTCAGCACCTCGGCCAGCTGACGGTCGACGCTGCGGTTCAGGCAGATCACCCCGCCGTAGGCTGACATCGGATCGCAGGCGAAGGCGCGCTGATAGGCCTCGAGCGGCGTCGCGCCCACGGCTACACCGCACGGGTTGTTGTGCTTGACGATGACGCACGCCGGGACCTGGAACTCACCGACCAGCTGCCGCGCCGAATCAAGATCGAGCAGGTTGTTGAAGGACAGCTGCTTGCCGCCGAGTTGCGAGACCATCGAGAGGACGTGCACCCGCGCGCCGACCTGGGTGTAGTACGCGGCGCGCTGATGGGGATTCTCTCCATAGGGCAGCTCGAGCGTCTTCTCAAACGCCCGTACCATCAGCGGGGGGAAGTCCTCGCCCTTCTCCTGGAACCACCTCGCGATCGCCGTGTCGTAGCGAGCGGTGTAGGAGAACGCCTCCGCGGCCAGACTCTCCCGCGTGGCGGGCGAAAGGCGCCGCTCTGACCCCCGGAGCTCGTCCAGCACGGCGTCGTAGCTCTCCGGGCTGACGACCGGCGCTGCGTAGGCGTGGTTCTTGGCCGCAGCTCGGATCATCGTGGGACCGCCGATGTCGATGTTCTCGATCACCTCCTCGTCTTCGACGCCGCGCGCGCCAGCCGTTCGC
Organism: uncultured Solirubrobacterales bacterium; assembly: GCA_963757165.1. Lineage (GTDB taxonomy): Bacteria > Actinomycetota > Thermoleophilia > Solirubrobacterales > Solirubrobacteraceae > Palsa-465. The sequence goes on along the minus strand of CAVWQO010000006.1, from coordinate 1,506,307 downwards.
TCGAACGGGTACAGGTTGACGCAGACGAGATCAACGATCTCGACGTCGTGCTCGCGGGCGGCCTGCATGTGCTCAGGGTTGTCGCGGACGGCCAGCAGACCGGCATACAGCTTGGGGTGAAGCGTCTTCACCCGTCCGTCCATGATCTCCGGAAAGCCGGTCAGATCGGTGACCGAGCGGACGGTGATCCCGGCCTGCGCCAGCTCGCGAGCCGTGCCGCCGGTGGAGATGATCTCGATGCCGAGTTCTGCGAGCCCGCGGGCGAACTCCACGATCCCCGTCTTGTCCGAGACGGACAGCAGCGCGCGGGCAACCTGGACATCGCTCCCCTCTCTCATGCCGGCTCGACTCTACCGTTCGATGAGTACGCGCCGAGGGTTGGCCGGGTCGAGCGCCACCGCGCCGAGCGCGATCAGGCGCACCGCCTCGGGCAGCAGCTCGTGCTCAAGTGGGCGTAAGCCGGCCAGGACGGCTTGTGGATCCTCGGCGTCGGGCAGCTCGATGGCTCGCTGGAGGATGACGGGGCCGGTGTCGATGCCTTCGTCGACGAAGTGGACGGTGACGCCGAACACCTTGACGCCGTAGGCGAGCGCTTGGGCCACGGCACCCAGTCCCGGGAAGGCGGGGAGCAGCGCCGGATGCACATTGATCACGCGCCCAGGAAACCGAGCCAGGAACTCCGGGCTGAGCAGCTGCATGTACCCCGCCAGCACGACCAGCTCCACCTCTCGCTGGACCAGCCAGCCGCCCATCGCGAGATCCCGCGCGCCGCGGCCGGGGTAGTCCTCGCCGGGGAACACGGAGCTTGGCACCCCCGCCTGCTCCGCACGCGCCAAAGCGCCGGCGTCACGCTTGTCGGAGGCCAGCGCGACGATCCTCACGCCGTCGCGCCCATGGACTCGGTCAAGCAGCGCCTGCAGGTTCGTGCCGGCGCCGGAGGCGAGCACGCCGACGTTCATGCCGCCCGTGGACTCTCCCGCGGGGCGGCGCGCAGCTTTGGGAATCGCCCGCCCGTCGAGTTGAGCGTGCCGGCGGCGAGGAGTTCGTCGACCCGTTCCAGAACCTCGCCGGAGCGAAGGTGGCCGAAGGACCCGTAGGCCTCCAGCTCGTCATAGGAGTACTCGGCGATGACCTTCGAACGGCCTCCGCGCAGGATCTCCACCGCGCGGGTACGGCCAACCGGCGGCTGAGCGCCGAGCACCACCTCGAGAATCGCCTGATCGAGTTCGCCACCGGCGCCGGCCGCGGCCACCGGGCTCAACCCGCGGCGCACCGCCCGGGCCGACGTCTTGCGGACCGGGGCACCGAAGCCGCGCTCCTCCCAGACATGGCTCTGGCCGTCACAGACATCGCAGCAGGCGCCCGCAGGCTCGGGGTCGCTGTGATCGCCGAAATGCGAGAGCAGCGAGCGCCGGCGGCAGCGCGAGCCCTCGACGTATTCCCACACCGCTCGGTACTGCGTCCACCGTGCCCGCTCGGCATCCCGGGCCGAGGCACGACACGCGGCCAGCGCACGAGCATCCCATTGGTGAGCGATCCGCCCCGCTACTCGGTCTGGAGCCGACGGCTCAGGCGTGAGCATGCGCGCGCGGGCGAGGTGACCGATGATTGCGCGCACCGTCTCGTCCTCGTGGCGAGCCCCGATCAATGGCGCGAGGTCTGCCAGAGGCAGGTTGTAGCGCCCGTCCAGGCCGGCCCACCGCAGTCGTTCGGCCACCCGTTCAAAGGCGGCGTCATCGACGCGTGCACGCTCGATGAAGAACACGTGCAGCCCCTTATCCTTCTGCTCGGCAAACAGCAGGCAGCGAGCGGCTTCGCCGTCTCGCCCGGCACGACCTGCCTCCTGGTAGTAGGCCTCGAGCGAGCCGGGAACCGTGGCGTGAACGACGGTCCGCACGTTGGCCTTGTCGATGCCCATGCCGAACGCGTTGGTGGCCACGATCACGCGCGCCCGGCCGGTCATGAACTGCTCCTGGGCGACCGTCCGGACCTCACGGCCGAGACCCGCGTGGTAGGCGATCACCTCTTCGCCGAGGGCGCTCTGCAGTTCCCCAGCCAGGTCATCGGTCGCGCGGCGCGTGCCCGCGTAGACGATGGCGGGCAGAGCATCGGGCTCGGACAGGGCGGCGGCGATCCGGCGATGCTTGTCCACCGCCGTGGCGCACGGTATGACCGAGAAGGTCAGATTCGGCCGGTCGAACCCGGTGGTCACCTGCACCGGGTTGCGCAACTCCAAGCGCCGGACGATGTCGGCCGCCACCTGAGGCGTAGCTGTGGCGGTGAGCGCGATCATCGTGCGCGCGCCGACCGTGCGAGCAGCGTCGGCCAGCGCGAAGTAGTCGGGGCGAAAGTCGTGGCCCCACTGGGAGACGCAATGCGCCTCATCGACGACGAACAGTCCGACGCGGGCGCGGGAGATCGCCTCGACGAACCGCGGGGCCGCGAACCGCTCGGGGGCGACGTAGAGGATCTTGACCTCACCGCGGCTCGCCGCCGCGACCGTCTCGGCGTTCTGAGCCCCGGCCCGCTGGGCGTTGACCAACCCGACGGCCCCCGGCGCGAGTTTTGACAGGGCCCCAGCCTGGTCGTGCATCAGCGAGATTAGCGGCGAGACGACGATGGTCAGGTCCTCCCGCATCAACGCCGGGAGCTGATAGCAGAGCGACTTACCCGATCCGGTCGGCATCACGACAAGCGCGTCCCGGTCGCTCAGGGCCGCGCCCACCGCCTCCTCCTGACCGGGCCGAAACTGCTCGAACGCGAAGATCTGCTGCAGGGCCTGACGCGCGTCCATGGCAGCGACGATACCGGCGCCCGCGGCGATTGCCCGGGCCCTGACACCGGCGTCGCCTGGTCTGGACGAAGTTGCGACAGAAGTGTGTGCGAAACATCACAACGGAGGGCGCAGCGAGGGTCGATAGTTGGCTTGGACGTTGATGGGACCTGATGGCGTTCGGGATCAACTATCGGAGGCGCAATGCATCTCGCCGGCGGGGCAATCGTTTTTGGAGGATTTCTACTGGTGTACTTCGTGGTCACGGTGTACTCGATGTACACGCGCCGGGGCAGCGCAATCAACCAGCGGCCGTACCGCAACCCAGCCGGGGCCGCTCCCGGCGCCTCGCGCAAGAGCTCGCTGTCCCACGACGAGCGCGCCTCGATCCACTACGCGAGGGGCACGCGCTAGGCGCTAGGCCCGCACGAGCGGCAGCGCTAGGCCCGCACGAGGGGCAGCGATCTCTCAAGCGCGAACTTGCCGTTCGCCTCCTCGGTGCCGCTGAGGGGGTATTCGCCGCTGAAGCAGGCGTCGCAGTGCTGTGCACGCGAACCGCCGACTGCCTCGTAGACACCGGCCAGCGACAGGTAGTGCAGTGAATCGGCGCCAAGCTCAGCGGCGATCTCCGGCACCGTGCGCCCGTGGGCGATCATCTCCTCACGGGTCGACATGTCGATGCCGTAGTGACAGGGGTGCTTGATCGGGGGCGCGGAAATGCGCAGGTGGACCTCGGCGGCGCCGGCGTCACGCAGCATCTGGACGATCTGGCGAGTCGTGTTGCCGCGGACGATCGAGTCATCGACGACGACCAGCCGCTTGCCGGCCACCACCTCCGGCAGCGGATTGAACTTCAGCCGCAGACCGTGGCGGCGCAGTTCCTGGCCCGGCTGGATGAATGTCCGGGCGACGTAGCGATTCTTGATGAAGCCGTCATCCTGGGGGAGACCAGCGGCCCGGGCCAAGCCGCGGGCGGCGGGGTTGCCGGAGTCTGGGACCGGGATTACCACGTCGGCTTCCACCGGGGCCTCGCGCCAGAGGATCTCGCCCATCCGCGAGCGGGCGACTTGAAGCACGGTGCCGTTCATCCGCGAGTCAGGCCGCGCGAAGTAGATGTACTCGAACACGCAGAAGGCCTTGCGCTCGCCTTCGACGGCCATTTCCGTCTTGATCCCCCGCTCGGTCAGGGTCACCACCTCCCCGGGCAGGACATCCCGCAGGTAGCGCGCGCCGATCAGATCCAGGGCGCACGACTCGGAGGCCACGCAGTACACGGGCATGCCCCCGTTCTCATCCTCGATCATGCCCAGGCACAGCGGCCGCAGCCCGTGTGGGTCACGAAAGGCGACGACGGCGTCCTCGGTCATCACCACAGTCGAGAACGCGCCGCGCAGGCGCGGCAGCACGTCGACCACCGCGTCCTCGATCCGCTCCGCCGGGTGGGTGGCCAGGAGCGCGGCGATGATCTCCGAATCCGAGGTCGAGCGGAATGGGACATCGCGTCCGCGCAGCTCGGCGTGGAGCTCGACCGCGTTGATCAGGTTGCCGTTGTGGGCCAGCGCGAGTGTGCGGCGGTCATCGCGCACGATCGGCTGAGCGTTCTCCCATTCCGAGGAGCCGGTGGTCGAGTAGCGGACGTGGCCGATCGCCATGTCCCCGACCAGCGAGCGCAGCGTGTGCTCGTCGAACACCTGGGCCACCAAGCCCTGGTCGCGGATCGCCATGATGCTGCCGCCGCGCGGGGCGGTGGCGATGCCGGCCGACTCCTGGCCGCGGTGCTGGAGCGCGAACAGCGCGAAGTAGGCTAAGCGCGCGACATCATGCTCGGGTGCGTAGATCCCGAAGACGCCGCACTCGTCGCGTGGTCCATCGCGGTGATCGTTTACAAGAGGCATGGCATTTGCCAAGCATGGATCAGCCCTCGGCTGGACTCCTCCATGCAGCGTAGCAACGGCCCTCCAGGGTCCGGCGAAGCCGCGCCGCGACTCCGCTATTTGGTCAGAACTACAAAAACGGCTTGAGGCCGTGATCACGGGCCTGCGCCAGCTCGGCCACGGAGACATTCAGCACACCGGCGATCTCAAGGCGCCCGCCGCCCACGCGCCCGATGATCTGAAACCCCTCCAGATCAGCTTCGGCGCCCGAGACGATGAACGCCCGCCCCGGCGCCTCGCCGAACAGTTCGAGCCCATCGGGAAGCTCAATGCTCGCCCCGATCGCACCCGCGATGCAGCACTCGGCCAGCGCCACCCCAAATCCGCCCTCGGCGATGTCATGGGCACTATGGAGCGCCCCCGAGCGCACCCGGTCCCGGACCGTTTCATGCGCATCACGGACAGCATGCTTGTCCATCATCGGGAGGGGACCGGCGAGCGCCTGGCCCCGGAGCTTGGCCAGCTCAGAGCCGTTCAGCGACGGTGCGAACGGACCGACCAGGGCAACCGCGTCGCCCTCCGCCGCGAAGCCAAGCTGTCCGGCACGAGCCGCGTCGGGAAGCTGCCCGACCACCCCCACCACCGGCGTCGGCAGGATCGGGCCGCCCGGCGCCTCGTTGTAGAGCGAGACGTTGCCGCCGACCACCGGGAGATCCAGCGCCTCGCAGGCCTGCGCGATGCCCTCGACCGCCTCCGAGAGCTGCCAGGCCACATGCGGCTTCTCGGGGTTTCCAAAGTTCAGGCAATTGGTGAGCCCCAGCGGGGTCGCACCGACGCAGGCAAGGTTCGCCACGCACTCATAAACCGCTTCGATCGCGCCCGCGCGCGGGTCGCATGCGACCCGCCGTCCGTTGCCATCGATCGAGACCGCGATCGCCGAGCCGCCCGGAAGCGCCAGGACCGCGGCGTCCGCCTGCTCAGGCCGGCGGACCGTGCGCGACTGGACGACCGGGTCGTACTGCTCGAACACCGGCTTGCGGGAGGCGATGTTCGGCGAGCCCAGCAATGCGAGCAGCGTCTCAGCGGTCGACTCCTGACCGGAGAGAACTGCCGCCGGGGCCGGATACAGCTCGCCCTCGGGCGGGGACGGGACGAGGTCGTAGAGCGGGCAGTCATCGACCAGCACGTCCACCGGCAGCTCGCCCACGAGGTTGCCGCGATGGAGGATCCGCATCGAGTCCCCGGCCGTCACCGAGCCGATCGGGGTGGCCAGCACCTCCCAGCGCTCACAGACGTCGAGCACGCCGCCTACCCGCTCGGGCTCGACCACGCACAGCATCCGCTCCTGAGACTCGGAGACCATGATCTCGAAGGGCTCCATATCGGCCTCACGCAGGGGGACCTGGGACAGGTTGATGTCGAGCCCGACGTTCCCCTTGCTGGCCATCTCCGAGGCCGAGGAGGTCAGCCCGGCGGCGCCAAGATCCTGCAGCGAGGCGAGGAGGTCACGGTCGAGCAGCTCGAGACAACACTCGAGCAGCTTCTTCTCGGTGAACGGATCCCCGATCTGGACTGACGGCCGCTTGGCCTCATCGCCCTCGCCGAGCTCGGCGCTGGCCAGCACCGACGCCCCGCCGATCCCGTCTCGCCCGGTCAGCGCCCCGAGCAGAATCAGCACGTTGCCGGGTCCGGCGGCGGCGCTGCGGATCAGCCGCTCGTGGGGCATCAGCCCGAGGCACATCGCATTGACCAGGCAGTTCTGCTCGTAGCTCTGCTCGAAGTAGATCTCGCCGCCGACGGTGGGGACGCCGATCGAGTTGCCGTAATGGCCGATGCCGGCCACCGCGTGCTCGAGCAGATAGCGCGAACGCTCGGACTGAGCGGGCTCGCCAAAGCGCAAGGAGTCAAGGATGGCGATCGGCCTCGCGCCGACCGCGAACACGTCACGCAGGATCCCGCCGACCCCGGTCGCGGCACCCTGGAACGGCTCGACCGCGCTGGGATGGTTGTGCGACTCGACCTTGAACGCGACGGCCAGGCCGTTGCCGACATCGACCACGCCGGCGTTCTCGCCCGGGCCGAGCATCACATGCGGGCCGTCCTTGGGCAGGCGGCGCAACAGCTTCTTCGAATGCTTGTAGCCGCAGTGCTCAGACCACATCAGCGAGAGCATCGCCAGCTCGACTTCGTTGGGCTCGCGCCGGAGCTTCTCGAGGATCAGCTCGTACTCATGGTCGGTGAGACCGAGCTGCCGGTGTCTGGACGGGGGTCTAGACGGGGACGCGGTCGGCAACCTGCGCTCGCATCGACTCGAAGATCTTCGCCCCGTCGGTGGATCCGCTCAGCGCGTCGACGGCGTGCTCGGGGTGGGGCATCAGACCGAACACGTTGCCGGCCTCATTGCAGACGCCGGCGATATCCCGCAGCGAGCCGTTGGGATTGTGGCCGGGCGCGTAGCGCATCAGCACCTGGCCGGAGGCCTCCAGCCGATTTAGATCCTCCTCGGGCGCGTAGAAGCGGCCGGTCGTGTGCTTGACCGGGATCGACAGCCGTCGGCCGGGCTCGCAGTCACGGGTGAACGGGCTGTCGGTGCGCGCCACCTCGAGCTCGACCTGGCGGAAGACGAATCGCAGCGAGGTATTGCGCAGCAGCGCCCCCGGCAACAGGCCGGCCTCGCACAGGACCTGGAAGCCGTTGCAGATGCCAAGCACGAGGCCGCCGTCGCGGGCGAAATCGGCAACCTCCTCCATCACCGGGGCGAACCGGGCGATCGCGCCCGCGCGCAGATAGTCGCCGTAGGAGAAGCCGCCGGGAACGATCACCGCATCGACGCCCTGCAGGTCACGATCGGCGTGCCAGAGCAGCACCGCCTCGCCTACCTGCTGGGCTGCGAACTGCGCGTCGATGTCGTCGCAGGAGCCCGGGAAGCGGACCACGCCGAACTTCATCAGCCGGTCTCCACGATCTCGTAGTCCTCGACCAAGGGATTGGACAGCAGCTGCTCGCACATCTCCGGAAGCCGGGCCGGATCTTCAACGTCGAGCTCAATCAGCCGGCCGACGTGGACGTTGCTGACACCGGTGAAGCCGAGGGCAGGCAGCGCGCGCTCGACGGCTTGACCCTGGGGATCCAGAATTCCGTGTTTAGGCTTGACCAGCACGCGGGCGCGCACTTGTTACTTGGCTCCGGTGCGGCGCCGCCACTCTTCGAAGGACTCGCCGGTGATCAGCTCATAGGCCTCGACGTACTTCGCGCGCGTGCGCGCGGCGACGTCGTCGGGAATGGCCGGCGCAGGCGGGTTGCGATCCCAGCCGGTGGAGGAAGCCCAGTCGCGGACGAACTGCTTGTCGAAGCTCGGCTGCCCGCGGCCCGGCTCGTACTGGTCGACCGGCCAGAACCGCGAGGAGTCCGGCGTGCACACCTCATCGCCCAGCGTCAGGTTCCCGTCCGTGTCCAGTCCGAACTCGAACTTGGTGTCGGCGAGGATGATCCCGCGCTCGCGCGCGTGCTCGGCCGCGTGCTCGTAGACCGCGATCGAGGTGTCCCGCAGGCGCTCCGCCAGCTCACGATCTCCGATCAGCTCCACCGCGCCCTCGAAGTCGATGGCCTCGTCGTGGCCTACCTCGGCCTTGGTACTGGGGGTGAAGATCGGCTCCGGCAGCCGGTCGGACTCACGCAGACCCGGCGGCAATTCGATGCCTGACACGGCGCCGGTGGCCTGATAATCCTTCCAACCCGAGCCGGTGATGTAGCCGCGGACTACACACTCGACCGGCAGCATGTTCAGTCGCTTGACCACCATGCCCCGGCCGCGGGCTTCGGCGGGAACGCCGTCTGCCACCGAGCTCAGGTGGTTGGGGATGATCTCCGACGTGCGCTCGAACCAGAACGTCGAGAGTCCGGTGAGGACGCTTCCCTTGTCCGGAATCGGAGTCGGGTGCACGACGTCGTAGGTCGAGATCCGGTCGGAGGCGACGAGCAGCAGCTCGTCGCCGAGTTCATAGATTTCACGGACCTTTCCCGACGCAATCAGGGTCAGGTCTGCGAGGGCGCTCACCGGTCCGACTCTAGCAATGCCCACGGCGGTTACCGGCGCCGCGGGCCCTCATTCGAGCGTGTCCAGGCGGCCCACGATTTCGTCGGCGTAGCGCACGAACGGGGCCAGGTCAAAAATCGCGTCCAGCTCAAGCCGCGCGCCCACCGGATCGGCGGCCAGGAGCGCTTTGAGAGGCGTCCGCTGATCCAGCGCCTGCTGGGCCAGGCGCTGAACGATCCGGTAGGCCTCATCGCGAGTCATGCCCTGTGCGACCAGGGCGAGTAGGACCCGCTGGGAGAACAGCGCACCATAGGTCAGGTCAATGTTCTCCCGCATCCGCCGGGGGTCGACAACAATGCCCTGAACGAGATTCAGCACGCGGAGCTGGATGTGATCGAGCAGGATCGTTGAATCCGGCAGGATCACCCGCTCCACCGAGGAGTGGGAGATGTCACGCTCATGCCACAGGGCGACGTCCTCGATCGCAGCCTGCGCGTTGGCGCGGAGGATCCGGGCCAGACCGGTGACCTGCTCGGACTTGATCGGGTTGCGCTTGTGCGGCATCGCGCTCGAGCCCTTCTGGCCGGCACCGAACGGCTCCCTGGCCTCGGAGACCTCGGTCCGGGCCAGGTGGCGCAGCTCAGTGGCAAACCGCTCCAGCCCCGCGCCGGCCAGGGCGATGGCCTGCAGCAGCTCGGCGTGGCGGTCGCGCGGCACGACCTGGGTGGAGGCCGGCTCGGGTTCGAGGTTCAGCCGTTCAAGCACTCGGCGCTCGAAGTCCGGCGAGGTGGCGGAGTAGGTGCCCACCGCCCCCGAAAGCGCGCCGACAGCTACTTGGGTGAAAGCCCTCTCCAAGCGCCGGGCGTTGCGGTCGGCCTCGAAGGCGTAGCCCGCGAGTTTGATTCCGAAGGTTGTCGGCTCGGCGTGGATGCCGTGGGTGCGCCCCACGCACAACGTGTGAGTGTGCTCGCGAGCCTTGGCCGTAAAGGCCTGCACGAGGCGACGTGAATCGGGGAGCACCACCTCCCCGACTCGACGCAGCTGCAGCGCCAGGCCGGTGTCCAGCACATCGCTGGAGGTCAGGCCGTGGTGGATCCAGCGCCCCGCGGGGCCGGCCGATTCGGCCAGCACGTCGACGAACGCGGCCGTGTCGTGATCGGTGACCTTTTCGCGCTCCTCGATCTCGGCCACGGTGAAGGTGGCGGCGCGGATAGCGGCGAGTTCTTGCGCAGTGGGGCCTTCCATCTCCTCGCACGCCGCAACCTCGACCTCACGCATCGCCTCAAAGCGCGCGTGATCGGACCAGATCTCGGCCAACTCGGCTCGCGTGTAGCGTGCGATCACCGCTCGATTATGCGCCAGCGCCTGGCGGCAGGTGTTCCGGTGCGCTAGAGGGACTTCTAACGAGCGAGCCGCAGCGATCGGATGGCGCTCGCCTGCGGCCCGCCGGTCAGGTTCGCGGTGACCCGGACCCGCACCGCCCCGCGCCGGCGCACCACCCGCGCGACGTCTGCGCGCATCGGGCGACCGACCAGCTCGGTCTTTCCGCCGGAGATGCTGACGTAGGCAAACAGCAGGCGCACCGGCCCGGCGGGACCGCCCGGGAGCGGTTGCAGGCTTTGCTCGGTGAGGATCAGCACGGTGCCCGAGCACACCTGCCCGGCGGGGGCGAGGCAGGTGATCGGAACCGACACCATCCCGGACGGCGAGAGCTTGACCGTGGCGCCGACCACGGTCGGCCCGGAGACAACCAGGAAGGTGTCGCCTGGGCTCACCCCGGTGTGCCCGGCATCGTCGCTCTGCTTGGCCACAGCGGTGTAGAGCCCCAACTTCGGCTCGAAGGTCAACCGCGCCGTCCAGGCACCGCCGCGGACCCGTGTCCGCACCGTGCCGAGCACCTGTCCGTGAGGCTTGCTGCCGGCGTAGACGAGGAGCGTGACCAGACTCGAGTCGCCCAGCGCGGTACCCGCCGACCCCGAGAACGACAGGGCGGTCCGGCTCGCACTCGAACCTCGGACCGGCCTCGTGACGGTCACCACGGGTGCGTGGACCTTGATCCGGAACGTCATCGGCCGGCTGAGCCCTACCGACAGGGCGCCACTCTGGGCCGCGACCGCGGTGTACCGGCCATCCGGGAGCGCAGTGGTGACCGTGATTGAGAAGTGCCCGCGCGAGTCAACCGAGCCACTCAGATACCGAACCGGCGTGGCGTTGGTAGTGCTGCCGGGATACACCGCGAGGACGACTGTGCGCGAGTCACCCGAGGCCCTCCCAGCGACGCCGGCGAGGCTGGGAGTGGCGTCCCTCAATGGCTTGGTTCCCAGGGACTTCAAAGTGATCACGGGTGGGGCGTTGTGCACGGTGAAGGTCGAGGGCGCGCTGAGTCCTACGTCCACCGGGGCGGCAAGGTCGTCCTGCTCGGCCTGAGCGGTGTACTGGCCGTCGGTCAGATCGGCGTTGGGACCGACCGTGTATCCACCGCTCTCCGATCGAGTTGCGCTGAGGGTCTGAAGCGGGCTGCCGGTCGCGGTAGACCCTCGGTAGATGCGCACCGTGACCGTCGGCGAGCTACCAACGGCGGTGCTGGCAGAGCCTGAGAAGCTGGGCTGCCCACCGCTGATCAGCGCCCCGTGAGCGGGGCTGTCGAGGGTGACCTGTGGTCCGGCGCTCTCGGCCGCTGTGATCTGGAGCGTCGCGGTCGCGGTGGCGCAATGGGCGTCGTAGCCGATCATGAGCCCGTTGGTGTCGACGATGAGGTAAACGGCACCGCCGGCCGGCACCGTCGGAGCGGCCGAGACCGCTGTGTCGGCCGAGGTGCCTGACTGGATCGAATTTCCGGCCTGGTCCACCAGGCTCCACGTGAATCTGCTGGCGCAGCCGTTCGGGTCCGCGGGGGTAATCGCGCCGGTTATGTTGACGGTGGCCGAGTGCGACAACGGTGAGGTCCACCTGATTGCCACAGGCCGGCTGCTCGGAGGAGTGATCACCAACTGGCCGGCCGGGAAGGTGTCGATGCCGTCGGTCAGTGACGCGTTCGAGGGATTAGTGGCGACGAGCGCATCCGGGGCGGCGGAATCGGTCCATCCGGCGAGGCCGCCACGAATCCCGGTGGCGAACTGGGGCAGCGGGCTAAACCTGGAGGGGTTGTGGCTATGGGCCACCAGGGGGAGCGACGCAGGTCCCTCCAGGTAGCGCCACGGCGCCGCCCCGTAGGAGTCGAGGTCGGGGTTCGCCCCGGGCGAGCTCGCGGTGAAGTTCGCCGGGAGAGCCCATCTGAAGGAACCGGCCAGCGCAGCCGTGGGCAGACATAGCCCAGCGAGCATCGCCCCCACGAGAATCACCAAAAGCCGGCTGCGTCCCACCGCCGCAGAGAGTAACGCTGGCGCCGTCGACCAGGCCTCCAGCGCCATGGCAGCTGGTCCGGCGAGCGATCTCGAGCTAGGCGGCGAGGATCCGCGCTGCGAGGACGGCCGCGTTGCGGGCGTTGTCGACACCGACGCAGGCCACGGGGACCCCGGGCGGCATCTGGGCGATCGACAGCAGAGCATCCAGGCCGCCGGCCACCGAGGTGCGGCTGGTCAGCGGGACACCGATCACCGGGAGTTCGCTATGAGCCGCCACGACTCCCGGCAGCGCGGCCGAGAGGCCTGCGCCGGCGATGATCACCCGGAGACCGCGCAACTTGGCGTTGCGGGCGTACTCAGCCACGACGTCCGGCTCGCGGTGGGCCGACATGACCCTTGTCTCGGAGCGGATACCGCGTTCGTTCAGCTCTCTTTCCGCCGCCTCCATAGCCGCCATGTCACTCTTGGAGCCCATCACGATGCCGACTTGCGGGGAGTCGACGTCGAGCTCCGCGAATTCTTCTTCGGCCGCGGTCACGGTTGCCGGTGTCTCCGGTGAACCAGCGCTCACGCCGATCTCCTCGGTCATCGTGGCACCGCCCGCATGGCGATGTCCCGGCGCAGTTGCTTGCCATCAAACTCGATCATGTCCGCGGCAGCATAAGCCCTCGCCCGGGCGGCAGCGCAATCCTCGCCCAGGGCCGTAACGCTCAACACCCGGCCACCCGCGGTGACGAGGGCTCCGTCGGACCGGCGAGCGGTGCCGGCATGGGTGACCTGGACCTCCGGAGGAATTCGGTCCAGCCCCGTGATCACGTCACCGCTGGAGGCACCCTCCGGGTAGCCTCGACTGGCCAGAACGACGGTGACGGCGAACCTGCGGTCCCAGCTGAGTTCGGTCTGGTCGAGGCCTCCGGGTTCGGTGGCGCCCATGAACAGTTCCAGCAGGTCGGTTCGCAGGCGAGGCAGGATCGCCTGCGTCTCCGGATCGCCGAAGCGAACGTTGAACTCCAGCACCTTCGCTCCGTCACGGGTCATCATCAGGCCCGCGTAGAGCACACCGTGGAAAGGAGTGCCGCGGCTCGCCAGCTCCTCCAGCACGGGCTGGTGGACGCAAGCGCAGAGCTCGCTCGCCCGGTCGGGGTCGATCGCCGGTACCGGCGAATACGAGCCCATCCCCCCGGTGTTCGGACCTTGGTCGCCATCGAAGACTCGTTTGTAGTCCTGCGCCGAAGCCAACGGAACCGCGGTCTGCCCGTCGCACACGGCCAGCAGCGAGACCTCCTCGCCCTCGAGGTACTCCTCGACCACCACCCGTTCAGTACCGAACCGGCGCGCCACCAGCAGCTGCTCGAGCGCCTCGCTGGCCTCTTCGGCGTTCTCGGCGATGATCACGCCCTTGCCCGCCGCCAGGCCGTCGGCCTTGATCACCGTCGGATAGCCGGCGATCGCGGCCAGGCCCTCCTTTACCGTGCTCACGACCTGGTAGCCCGCGGTCCGAACCCCGGCGGCGATCATCACCTCTTTGCAGAAGGCCTTCGAGCCCTCGAGCGCAGCCGCCGCCGCGCACGGTCCGAAGCAGCGGACCCCGGCTTCAGCCAGCGCGTCTGCGACGCCGGCCACCAGGGGAGCCTCGGGCCCGACGACAACGAGGTCGGCCCCCGCTTCACGCACGGCGGCGACGATCGCGCCGACGTCCCGCAGGCTGACGGCGAGCAGCCTGGCGTCAGCCGCGATCCCCGGATTTCCCGGCGCGCAGAGGACCACCGGCCGCTGCGGGGAGCGGTTCAGGGCATGGACGATCGCGTGCTCCCGGGCGCCGGCGCCGAGCACCAGCACCCGCGGTGGAGGCCCCTCCCGCTCAGATGGAGCCAATGAAGTCGTCGATCGGGATCGCGCTCAGCGTCTCGTATTTGCCGGTGCCCCGGGAGCCGAGCTCCAATGAGACCCGCGCGATCGTCTTCTCGTCGGGTGCTTCGACGACGTTGACGAAGTCGAACTGGCCCAATGTGGCCCACTGCGCCTTGACCGTGGCGCCGAGCTGCTCGATCTCACGGTTTACCTCACGGATTCGCCCGGGATTGTTCTTGATCGTCTGCACGCCGTCCGGGGTCAGCGTGGTGAGCATGATGTACGTCGGCAACACAGCCTCCTTCTCCACGTGGTGATCTGCGCACTTGTACCATGGCGGGCCTTGTCCGTCCCGCGCCCCTTCGCAAGGCACCTCGCTCAGGGGCTGGCGATCAGCACTCTGGCGGCCGGGGCTACCGCAACGCCCGTCTTCGCCGCGAGCTCCGCGCCGACCGTGCGGACCAGCCAGGGTTGCTATCTGGTCAGGCAGAGAGTGAGCGTGATCGGGACGGGGTTCGCCCCGAGCCGTCGCTTCGATGTGGCGATCGACGGCGTCGACTTCGGCCAGAGCATGACTGACGCCGCCGGGGCGTTTTCGGCGCGGCTGATTCCCGGTGGCCTCCCGGCCGGCGTGGCTCAGCACGTCGATCATCTCGAGGCAACGGATGGGACGCTGTCCGCCCAGTCGACCTTCACCGTCACCGCCCCGGCCGGCGCGCGGTTCTTGGCCACGAGCGGTAATCCGCACACGCTCCGGGCACCGTTCGAGATCTGGGACTTCTCGCCCCGCGGGACCTCCCGGGCCGTCTACCTGCATTACGTTTCGCCGTCAGGGTCCGGGCGCAGGACCGTCGCCCTGGGTCAGACCACCGGCCAATGCGGCTATCTGCGCACCGGCAACCGACGCCTGTTCCCGTTCGTGCCGTCGCTGGGAAATTGGACGATCCAGGTCGATACGCGTCAGGCTTACGCCAGGGTGCCGGGCGGCCCTGTCGGCAGGATTCGCGTGCAGATCCACTGAGATTCGGTCGCCATGGGTGGCGGATCTGAGCGCCTGAGGTCGTTACCCACCGAGCGCGCCGGGGTACCTGTCGGAGAGGGGACCGCCACACTCCCGTCCACTCAGGAAGGAATCCAGATGCGTCCGGACAAGCACGTCACGGATGACCACGCGCTCAGCGATGAGCTCCGACCGCGCGGCCCCGTCGAGCTGCGGATCACCGAGCAGCACGGCGACGAGCAGTTGCGCCTGGTGCTCTTCGGCGAGCTGGACATCCTCACCGCCATCCGGTTCAGCGCGCAGATCGACGAGCTTGTCCGCCGTGAGCCTGTCGATCTGGAGGTCGATCTCCGTGAGCTGCGGTTCATCGATTCCGCGGGTCTGCACATCCTGCTCAACGCGCAGCGGCGGCTGATCCGGCGTGGGCGCCGCCTGCGCATCCGCTGCCGGCCGGGACCGGTTGCGCGCGCGATCGAGCTCGCGCGGCTGTCTGAGACCCTGGGCGTCGTGCTTTCCGACTGAGGTCGGTCCGAGCGCGACATGATCGTCGTACCCGGACCGACCAACGCAGTTAGACCGCGGCGGCCGTCTCGGCCCGCTCCAGCACGAGCTCGCCTCCATCCGCCTCGACGGCGACCGAGTCACCGGACACGAACCGGCCCTCGAGGATCGCCAGGGCGAGCGGATCGACCAGCCGCTTCTGGATCACGCGCTTGAGCGGCCGCGCGCCGTACGTGGCGTCGTAGCCGAGATTCCCGAGCAAAGTCCGGGCCGCGTCGGTCAGGCTGACCTCGATTCCCCGCTCACGCACCCGCGTGATCAGCCGCGCGACCTGGAGGTCGACGATCTCGCCCAGCTGCGCGCGCGTGAGGACGTCGAACTCGACGATGTCGTCGAGGCGGTTGACGAACTCCGGCTTGAACTGTGCCTCCACGCCCGCGCGACCGCCCGGGATGTTGGAGGTCATGATCAGCACCGTGTTCTTGAACGACACTGTGCGGCCCTGACCGTCGGTCAGGCGTCCGTCGTCCATCACCTGGAGCAGCGTATTGAATACGTCGGGATGCGCCTTTTCGATCTCGTCGAGCAGCACCACCGAGTACGGCCGGCGACGGACAGCTTCGGTCAGCTGGCCGCCCTCGTCGTAGCCGACGTAGCCCGGAGGCGCGCCGACCAAACGTGAAACCGAGTGCTTCTCCATGTACTCGGACATGTCGATCCGGATCATCGCGTCCTGGCTGTCGAACATGAACTCGGCCAGAGCCCGGGCCAGCTCGGTCTTGCCGACGCCCGTCGGGCCGAGGAACAGGAACGTGCCGATCGGCCGGTCGGGGTCCTGGAGACCGGCGCGCGAGCGCCGCAGCGCGGCCGAGACGGCCTCGACGGCCTCGTCCTGGCCGATCACCCGCTGGTGCAGGCGCTCCTCCATGTGCACGAGCTTCTCGATCTCGCCCTCGAGCAGGCGTGAGACCGGGATGCCGGTCCACTTTGCCACGACCTCGGCCACGTCCTCGGCGTCGACCCGATCCTTGAGGAAGTGCGCCTCGTTTGAGGTCTCCGAGGACTCCGCCGATTCGGCCGCGGCCAGCTGCTTCTCCAGCTCGGGGATCGTCCCGTACTGAAGCTCAGCGGCACGTCCGAGATCGGTCTCCCGCTGGGCGCGCTCGAGTTCGATCTTGGCCTGGTCAAGCTTCTCCCGTAGGTCTGAGGCGGCCCCGATGGTCTCCTTCTCACGCTGCCACTCAGCGTGCATGCCGGCCGAGCGCTCCTTCTCCTCCGCCACGGCTCGCTCAAGCTGCTCACGCCGTGCCACGGTGCCCGGGTCATCGTCATCGCCCAGCGACTGCAGCTCGATCTCCAGCTGCATGATGTGGCGGTCGACCTCGTCGATCTCGGTTGGCTTGGAGTCGATCTCCACTCGGATCCGCGACCCGGCCTCATCGACCAGGTCAATCGCCTTGTCGGGCAGGAAGCGGTCGGCGATGTAACGGTCGCTCAGCGTCGCCGCCGCGACGAGCGCTGAATCCTGAATCCGCACGTCGTGGTGGAGCTCGTAACGCTCCTTGAGCCCTCGCAGGATGGCGATCGTGTCCTCCAGGGTGGGCTCTCCCACCAACACGGGCTGGAAGCGGCGCTCGAGCGCCGGATCCTTCTCGATGTGCTTGCGATACTCGTCGAGGGTCGTTGCCCCGATGCATCGGAGCTCACCGCGGGCCAACATCGGCTTGAGCATGTTGCCGGCGTCCATCGAGCCCTCGGCTGCACCTGCGCCGACGATCGTGTGAAGCTCGTCGATGAACACGATGATCTGACCGCGGGCATCGGTGATCTCCTTGAGGACGGCCTTGAGGCGATCCTCGAACTCGCCGCGGTACTTCGACCCGGCGACCATCGCGCCAATGTCCAACGACATCAGCCGGCGGTCCTTGAGGCCCTCAGGAACATCGCCGTCCACGATCCGCTGAGCCAGACCCTCGACGATCGCCGTCTTGCCGACGCCGGGCTCACCGATCAGCACCGGGTTGTTCTTGGTCCGGCGGCTCAGCACCTGGATGGCCCGCCGGATCTCGTCGTCGCGGCCGATCACCGGATCCAGCTTGCCCTGCGCCGCCGCCTCGGTGAGGTCGCGCGCGAAGCGCTCCAGGGCCTGGAACTTGTCCTCGGGGTTTTGGTCGGTGACCCGGTGGCTGCCGCGCACCTCCTGTAGCGCGCTCAGCAGCTGCTCGCGCGCGGCACCGTGGCCCCGCAGCGCGTCGCCCGCGCGCCCTGGATGGGCGGCGATCGCGAGCATCAGGTGCTCAGTGGAAAGGTATTCATCGCCCAGCTCGCGCATCTCGTTCTCGGCCGTGCGCAGGACCTGCGAGAGCTCGGTCGAACCGCCGGCGGGCTCATCGGTGGCTGCGCCGCTGATCGTCGGTAGCGCCTCGAGCACCGGACCCAGGGCCTGGCGAACCGCGCCGAGCTCCACGCCCAGCTTGCGCAGAATCGGCGCTACGACGCCGGCGTCCTGCTCGAGCAGCACGGCCAGGAGGTGCTCGGGAGTGGTCTGGGGATTGCGGCGCTGCTCGGCCAGCCGGCCTGCGGCTTGGAGCGCCTCTTGGGATTTGATCGTAAATCTGTCCGGTTGCATCTTTGCCTTTGGTAATGAGAAGGGTGCGTCGATAAATCTAAGTCTTGGTGACTAAGATTATGACAGGTCGCAGAATGCCTTACAAGGGGCCCGGGCTGGCGTGTAGGCGAGCGGCTGGTCGCGGCCGCGGGCGCGGGCGCGGGCGCGGGCGAACCTTCGAGCTGACCGGACGGGTGCTGGACTGGCCGCGGGCTAGCCGCGAATCACGATCGTGCGGCCGGCCGTGACCTTGGCGACCTGGCCTCTGGCATCCAGCGCCACGGCGAAGACCTCGGCCTCGAGCCGGTGGCGCTTGGCCAGCGCCGCCCGCATCCGCCCGGCCTGCTGGGCGCTGATCGGCAGCGGGACCGTCTTGCTGGCCCGGCCGGGGAATCGGTACCGACGGGAATGGATCGTGAAGTCGCTGCGGCGGGCGCCTCCAAGGGTGACCACGGCGAAGCTGTAGACGGCGCACGCGTCGGAGCAATGAAGTCTCACCCTCAGAGCGTGGTCCTGGATCGGCTGCTGCGGCCTGGGAATCGCCACCGACACGTCGCCGTATTGGGGCAGCACCTGCCGAGCCACGCTGTCAAGGCTGGCCAGGTTGACGCTTCCCCATCCTGACGCCGCATCGAAACCGGTCGTCGCGGTGCAACAGCCGAGCGGCTGGCCGTTGCCGCCCGGGATGTATGGGCCGACGTCGTTGCCGATCGCGGTCACGTCGGAGAACACGCTCGCGCTCTGGGGAGAGCCCCCGATCGCGTAGAGCAGAGGGTTCATGAAGCCCAGGAACTCGCGCTCGTGGCGGTGGAGGTCCTGGTTGACGAGCGCCACTCCCCCGGCCAGCAGGGGCGCGGCGGCGCTGGTGCCGCCGACGGTGTGCCAGGGTGAGCTGGCACAGGTCGGGTCCGCGGTCGCCGTGCAGTACACGGCGTAGCCCGGAGCCACGTCGGCGAGCATCGAGACATCGGGCACCGCCCGAGCGTGCCCGCCGACGGCGTGGCTCTGATACGACGGGCGGGCGAACACCTGGCTGAAGCCCCCACCGCCGGCCGCCAGCTGGACGCTGGTGTCGTTCCAGACCCGCTCCTGAAGGATCGCGTTACTGGGCGAGAGCACCACGTTGGTCCCACCCACCGCCGTGATCCAGGGGGACGAGGCGGGGTAATTGACGGCCGCCTGGTCGACCACCTGGCCGTTGCCATCCACGCAGGCGGCCGAGCCCTCATCTCCGCTGGAGGCCACGAGCGTGATCCCGGTCGCAGCCGCAAGCTCAACGTCGCGCTCGACCGCCTTGATGCCGGCGAGGCCAAACGCGGCGCGCATGAACGGCTCGCACAGCCCCAGGGAGGCCGAGACGATCTGCGGCTTGGCCCCCGGGGCGATCAGCGGCAGGACCAGAGACCTGGTCACGTCGGAGGCGTTGCCGGAGTTCTCGTAGATCTCGATCGAATCCAGGCGCGGCGCGACTGCGTCGAGCACCTCCAGATCAAGCGTGGTTTCACCGCCCGGCGGTAGGGCGTGGCTGGACCCCACGTAGAAAGTGCTCAGGCGCGGGATGTCCAGACCGAAGCACCGCGCGAACGCGGTGATGTCGGAGTACTTGAACCCGTCGACCTCGATCAGGGCCACGCGCTCCCCCTGACCGGCGAGCCCGGCTTGGCGCAGCGGCGCGTAGTTGTAGGCGCTCAGGTACTGGTTGGGCGTGAACCCTCCGCTGCTCAACCCACCGGCGCAGCCTGCGGGTGTACCGGTGACCGGCAGGTATCCCGAGCCCGGCTGTCCCCCGGCGGCGTGAGCACGTCGGTGTGCGCGGTAGCGTCGGCGTATCGGCGCCGCGCCACCCAGCGGCGGTCCTCCGCTCAGCCGACGCGTGTCGAGGCCGACGATTCCGGTGGCCACCCCGCGCAGACCGGCGGGGACCTGGACCCCCACCGCGCTAGCGCTTCCGCGGAGCTCCGGCGCGATGAACGTGCCCCCATCGGCAGCTCGGAAACGACGCAACGGGGTGCTGAACGCTCGCTCCGCCGCTTTGACGGACATCGTCGCCTCGGCGAACATGCCGCTCGGGTTGATCTTCACTTGCCGCGCTCCGACTCCGCGCAGATAGCGCAGGGCCGCAGCGCGGACGCCGGGCCGGGCCCCGAAGCGCTGAGCGAGGACGGAGACCGGCTCGTAAGCGCCATAGGACGCCGAACCCGGAGTCGAAACCTGGTGCGCGAAGCGCTGAAGCCCCCGGTCATCGGCGACCAGCGGAACCACGAGTCCGAGCACGGCACTGCCGGGTGCGCGGGCGCCCGCTGCGAGCGTCGTCCGTGGCCTCTGGGCCGGAGTGATCTGCGCCAGGGCGCTCGGGCTCGAATCGATCAGCATGGCCCCGGCCAGCGCGGCAAGAGCGAGGAGCCTGGGGCGCATGTCGGGCGATCTTGGCACAGCGTGAGGCGGCCCGGAACGCCTAACCTGCGAGCGGGATCCGGCGCGCGGCGGTCTGCTTCTGGATCGCCTCGCCGGGCCGCGCCAGCACCCCGAACACGGCGGGATCGAACAGCAACCCACGCACCTCGGCCACCGCCTGGCCGCGACGCAGCGTCCGCAGACGGCGTAGCTGAGCTGGTGAGAAGCGGAGTGTGACCGTCCGTCCGCCAGCCGCCGTCAGGCGAGCGACCGGCGAGTCCACCTCCACGGGCCGCCTCCGGCCGACCGAGACCGTGGTGCGGGCGCCGGCGAGGCAGGCGCTCGTGCAGCTCACGGTGGCGAGGATCCGGCCTGAACGCAGGGGGTGCTGTCCGGACGGGAGTGACAGTGTCAGGTGGACCTCGGCCGGTTGAGCAGCGAGCGCCGTGCCGGCCAGGGCGGCCAAGTTGACGCTGCCGAGGCCGGACGCCTCGTCGTAGCCTGCGCGAGCCGTACAGCAGCCCAGCGGCTTCCGGCTCGGCGCCAGCTCAGTCCCGACATCGTTGCCGATCGCCGTCACATCGGACAACGCACCCAACGCTGAGCTGCGATAGAGCAGCGGATTGACCAGCCCGAGCTGGCGCTGATGGCGGGCCCGCAGGGCCTGATCGATCAGCGCCAGCCCGCCGGCCAGCAGCGGGGTGGCGGCACTGGTCCCGCCGACCGCCTGCCACGGGTTGGAGCTGGCGCGGTTGATGCAATCGCCGCGAGC
This sequence comes from uncultured Solirubrobacterales bacterium, assembly GCA_963757165.1. Taxonomy (GTDB): domain Bacteria; phylum Actinomycetota; class Thermoleophilia; order Solirubrobacterales; family Solirubrobacteraceae; genus Palsa-465. Next base: position 1,485,154 of record CAVWQO010000006.1, on the reverse strand, counting down.
GGAGCAGTAGATCGCGTAGCCCGGGAGGATGTCGGCCAGCATCGAGACGTCCGGGACCGCGCGGCCGAAACCGCGCACGAACCCGGCCTGATAGCTCGGGCGCCGGAACAGACGGCTGGCCCCGCCCCCGCCCGCGGCCCCGGGCGCAACTGCGGCATCGTCCCACACCACCTGGGAGTCGATTCCGTTGGCGCCGTTGAGCACGAGGTTGGTTCCCCCGACCCCCGTCGCCCACCAGGAGGAAGCCGGGTAGTTGACCGACAGCAGGCGAAACGGCACCCCGTCAGGACGCGTGCAGTCAGCCGCGCCCTGGTCGCCGCTAGCCGCCAGAAAGGTGATTCCGCTGGCCGCCGCCATCTGCATGGCGCCGTCGGCGACGCCGATCCCGGCGGCTCCGACCGCTGCGTAGAGCGCCGGCTCACAGAGTCCGAGCGAGGCCGAGATGATCTGGGGCCTCTGGCGTGAGCGAAGCGGAGCGGTGAGGGCCTGCAGCGTGTCGGCTGCGCGCGACCGCGTCTCGTACACATCGATCGACTTCAGCCCCGGAGCCGCCGCATCCAGGATCTCCAGGTCGAGGGTCGATTCTCCGCCTGGAGCGAGTCCGGGTTGGCGCACGCCCACGCCGAATCCGTTCAGGGCCGGGATCGGAAGGCCAAAGCAGTTCGCGAACTGCCGAATGTCTGAGTACTTGAAGCCGTCGACCTCGATCAGCGCCACGCGCTGGCCCTGCCCGAGGAGCTGCTGGGCACGAAGCGGGTCGTAGCGGTACGCGGTCCGGTACTGATTGGGTGTGAAGCCCCCTGAGGCTAACCCGGCCGCGCAGCCGGACGGGCGGCCACTGCGTGTGTGGGCCGAACTGGGCTGCGAGGCTGCCCGGGCCGACACAAGCGCGCCGCGCGATCGGTGCCGCGTGGACGCGCCGAGCGGAAGCGGTGTCGTGTCAAGACCGATCACCCCCGTGATCGCGGCGCGCAGGGGTGCGGGCACATGCGCGGCGCCCGCGGATGTGCCCGCGCCGGATACCGTCGCGCCGGATATCGTCGCGCCGGATGAGCCCGCCGCGCCCGCGACGTGCAGCGGACGGACGACCGACGCCCCGTTGGCGCTGCGAAGCCGCTGCAAGCGGACATGGAACACGCGTTGGGCCAGCGCGGTCGTCAGCGTCGCGCGCGCAAACAGGCCGGTCACGTCCACTCGGACATCTCGGGCTCCGATTCGGCGCAGATAGTGCGTGACCTGGATGCGACTGCGGCGTGAGGCACCGAAAAGGCGGCTCAGCTCTGCGATCGATCGGTAATCCCCATACCCGGCCGAGGTGGGGTCCGAGACCGCCAGCGCAAATCGACGCAGGCCGTCCAGATCGGCTCGCAGCGGCAGCACCAGAGCGAGATCCTGGCCCGCCGCCGGTGCGGCTCTGACCCTACTCGCGGCGGCGCGCGCGAGCGGGGCAAGGGCTAGTGCCGTGAGGAGGGTCGCGGCGGACAGCGTGAGGCAGACCGCGGTCTTCCCTGCGCTCCCCGTCAAGCCCATCGGCGGATGCTCTCACACCCATCCCACCAATTCCGCCTACTAGCGCGGCGGGCGCTCCACGGGAATCCGAAAGCGCTGGATATCGGCGCTGCGCACGAGCTCGCCCCCACCGACATAGGGCACGATCTCCGCCCGCAGGTCCCGGCGCACCGCCTCCAGGCGCTCGACCTCGCCCTTGAGCTCACGGGCGCGCTTCTCCAGCGCGGACACCTTGCGAGACATGGACTCGAGCTCTTCTTCGAGCTCGAACACGCGCTCCACCCCGGCCAGATTCATGCCGAGCTCGGCCGTCATCTCCTGGATCCGCCGCAGGCGATCGACGTCCTTGTGGGAGTAGAGCCGGGTTCCCTTGGGTGAGCGCTTGGGTTCTATCAGCCCGCGTGCCTCGTACATGCGCAACGTCTGGGGATGCATGTCGGCCAGCTCGGCGGCGACGGAGATCATGAACACACCTCGGTCCGAGGACACCTCGACCCGGGCGGTCGTGATGCGCCGGACAGTGGCTCTGATCCGACGCTCGGACATCATCCCTCGCCGCCCGCCGAACCCGGCGGCGCGTCGCCGGCCTTGGCGGCCGAGAACAGCCCGGCGCGGGGATCACCGTTCATGACCTCGGAAAGCTTGTCAACCGCCTCGGTCTGCTCGGGCGAGAGCGACGCGGGCACATCGATCACGAACCGGTAGCGGATATCGCCCCGGCCCTTGCCCCCGAGCCGCGCCGGACCTTCGCCGCGCAAGCGCTGCAGGGTGCCGTGCTTGGTTCCACGCGGGACGCGTAGCCGCTTTGATCCGTTCAAAGTCGGGACCTCGATCACCGCGCCGCGGATCGCCTCGGGGATGGTCAGCGGGACCTCGACCTCAAGGTTGTCGCCGGAACGCTTGAACACGGGCGAGTCGCTCACCCGAGTGATCACGAACAGGTCCCCGGGAGGCGCGCCGCGCAAGCCCGGCTCGCCCTTTCCGGCCAGCCGGATGCGACTGCCGTCACGCACGCCGGCGGGGATGTTGACCCGCAGCCGGCGGACGCTGCGCTGCGCGCCGGACCCCCCGCAGGTGGGGCACGGGTCTTCGATCACGGTCCCGGCGCCGTGGCAGTTCGAGCAGGGTTGCGAGATCGAGAAGATGCCTTGGCTCTCGGATTCGACCCCGCGGCCGTTGCAGACCGGACACACCTTCGGGCTGGTCCCGGGCTTGGCGCCACTGCCGTGGCAGGTCTCGCAGGGCTGCGAGGTTGGCACGGCGAGAGGCACTTGTGTGCCGTTGACCGCCTGGTCGAAGGTGAGCGAGACCTCGGTCTCGAGGTCTCGTCCGCGCGCTTCGCGCGCCCGGCCGCCGCGGACTCCGCCGGCGCGCCCAGGATCTCCAGCGCCGCCACCACCGAACAGGTTGGAGAGGATGTCGCTGAAGCCGCCGCCGAAGGCCCCCGGATCGAAGCCGCCCGGCATGTTGAACGAGCCGAACGGTCCCGTGCCACGGTCGTAGGCCTTGCGCTTCTCCGCGTCGGAGAGAACGTCGTGAGCCTGCGAGATCTCCTTGAAGCGCTCTTCCGCCTGCTTGTCGCCCTGGTTGCGGTCGGGGTGGTACTTCCGGGCGAGCTTGCGGTAGGCCTTCTTGATCTCCTCCTCAGAAGCGCCCTTGCCCACCCCGAGGGTCTTGTAGTAATCGGGTCGGTCAGCCATCTCTGCCCACGTCCTACTGCGCGACGACTACCCGGGCAGGCCGGAGCACGGTTTCACCGAGCCGGTAGCCACGCTGGTAGACCTCGACGATCGTTCCCGACTCGGCGCCCTCCACCGGCTGCTGGGCCACGGCCTCATGGTGCTGCGGGTCAAAGCGCTCGCCGTGGGGCGAGAAGCGCTCGATCCCGACGCGGGCCAGCCCGGCGATCACATCTGCGTGCACCAGCTTGATGCCGGACACCAGCTGCGATTCGATGTCGTCGCCCGCTCCGTTGGTTCCCTGCGCGGCCGCTGAACGCTCAGCCGCCTCGAGCGCGCGGTCGAGATCATCGACTCCGGGCAGCAGCTCCTTGGCGAGCTTGGCGATGCCCCGCTCCTGCGCCGCCGCGATCTCCCGCGAGGCCCGCTTGCGGTAGTTCTCGAAGTCGGCCTTGGTCCGCTTGGCCAGCTCCAGATACTCGTCGGCCTTGGCCGCCTTCGCACTCAGTTCATCCTCCGGAGTGGCCGGCGCCTCCTCGCGACCCGGCTCACCTAGGGGATCACCATGCGGCGGCGTGGCGCCAGGCCCAACGGGAGCCTCCGGCTCCCCCGCGGGAACGCTCGGCTCAACCGGCTGATCCTGCGCCTCGCGCTCGCCCGGTTCGTCCCCGTCCTGAGGCGCGGACCCGGATTGTCCTTGATCGTTTTCGGATGGCTGCGGGGTCGCTGCTGCCGACGAGGCCACTCGCGAAGCGGCCTCGTCGGCTGCGGCGGCCCCGGTGCTACCAGGACCGCCGCCAGAAGCAAGCCGGGGCTCGTGTTCAGACCCCATTTAGTGCTTGCCCTCGTCAACAACCTCGGCGTCAACGACGTCCTCCTCGGCGGCACCATTGCTCGAGGCACTGCTCGCGGCCGCGCCATCGGTGGACTCTGTGGCCTGCTGCTCCTGAGCCCGCTGGTACATCGCCTCGGAGACCTTGTGGAAGGACGCCTGTAGCGCTTCCGTCTTGGCGTTGATGTCAGCCGCGTCCTCGGAACTCAGGGCGTCACGGACCTCCTTGATTGCAGCCTCGATCTCCTCCTTGGAGGAGGCGTCGACCGTCTCACCGAGGTCCTTGAGCTGGCGCTCGGCCTGGTAGGCGGCGTTCTCGCCGTTGTTCCGGGCCTCCGCGAGCTCACGCAGCCGCTTGTCCTCGTCGGCGTGCGATTCGGCATCGGTGACCATGCGCTTGATCTCCTCGTCGGACAGACCGGAGCCGGCGCGGATCTCGATCTTCTGCTCCTTGCCGGTGCCGAGGTCCTTGGCGGAGACGTTGAGAATCCCGTTGGCGTCGATGTCGAATGCGACCTCGATCTGCGGGATGCCCCGCGGCGCCGGGGGGATACCGGTCAGCTGGAACTTGCCCAGCGACTTGTTGTAGGTGGCCATCTCACGCTCGCCCTGGAGGACGTGGATCTCGACGGACGGCTGGTTGTCCTCCGCGGTCGAGAAGACCTCCCCCTTGCGGGTCGGGATCGTCGTGTTGCGCTCGATCAGCTTGGTCATCACGCCGCCCTTGGTCTCGATGCCGAGAGTCAGCGGGGTGACGTCGAGCAGCAGCACGTCCTTGACGTCGCCGGCCAGCACGCCGGCCTGAATCGCCGCGCCGACGGCGACGACCTCATCGGGGTTGACGCCCCGGTGCGGCTCCTTGCCGGTCAGCTCCTTGACCTTCTCCTGGACGGCGGGCATGCGAGTCATGCCGCCGACGAGAACGACGTGATCGATGTTCGCCGCGCCCTTCTCCTTGGCGTCGTCGAGGGCCTGACGGACCGGCGCGACCGTGCGATCGAGCAGGTCTGAGGTCAGCTCGTTGAGCTTGGCCCGCGTGAGACGGGTATCGAGGTGCTTCGGGCCGCTGGTGTCAGCGGTGATGAACGGCAGGTTGATCTGCGTCTCCTGCGTGGTGGAGAGCTCGATCTTGGCCTTCTCGGCTGCCTCGTAGAGGCGCTGAAGCGCCATCGGGTCAGCCGCCAGGTCGATCCCTTGGGACTTCTTGAACTCCGACACGAGCCAGTCGACGATCGCCTTGTCGAAGTTGTCGCCGCCGAGGTGGTTGTCACCTGCGGTCGCCTTGACCTCGAAGACGCCGTCGCCGATCTCCAGGACGGACACGTCGAACGTGCCGCCGCCGAGGTCGAAGACGAGAATCGTCTGATCTGACTCCTTGTCCAAGCCGTAGGCCAGCGAGGCGGCCGTAGGCTCGTTGATGATTCGCTTGACGTCCAGTCCGGCGACCTTGCCGGCGTCCTTGGTCGCCTGGCGCTGGTCGTCATTGAAGTAAGCGGGAACCGTGATCACCGCACTGTCGACGGTCTCACCTAGATACGCCTCGGCGTCAGTCTTCAGCTTCTGCAGGATCATCGCGCTGATCTCAGGCGGGGAGTACTGCTTACCGCCGGCCTCGACGCGAGCGTCGCCGCCGGGCCCGGAGACCACCTTGTACGGCACGATCGACTCCTCTTCCTTCACCTCGGCCTCTTTGCGGCCCATGAAGCGCTTGATCGAGAAGACCGTGTTCTGCGGGTTCGTCACCGCCTGACGGCGGGCCACTGTTCCGACGAGCCGCTCACCCGAGCTCGTGAACGCGACGACGGAGGGCGTCGTGCGCCCACCCTCGGCATTCTCGACCACGGTCGGCTCGCCACCCTCGAGGACGGCCATACAGCTGTTGGTCGTGCCGAGGTCGATTCCGATCGTTTTTCCCATATCTGTTCTGCTCCTCTACGTTCGCAAAAATCTAAGCGCAAGCGTAGCAGATGTGAACGGCCCCGGAAGCGCGAGCTGGCCTGACCGGACCGCGTTTGCGCGGGGGCCGAAATGGGCCGTGGTAGAAAAACGCGACCCTGAGTTGCGTTTCTCGACCAGGCCCGCACCGGAGCCGTGCCCGGCGCCCAGCCGGAGCCGTGCGTGCCGGGACCCGATCAGCCGAACGCGACGGCGCTAGGGCACATGCGGCGCAGGGCGCAGTCGGGGCAGGCGGGGCGGCGGGCGTGGCAGGTCCGGCGGCCGTGGCGCAGGAGATTGATGTGCAGCTCGAGCTCCTCCCCGGGGGGAGTCAGCTTCAGCATCGTGTCGTGGAGCTCCTCGAACGGGGCGCCGGGGCGAAACATGGCGAGGCGGGTGCCGACGCGGGACACGTGGGTGTCGACCGGCACGTCGCGCATGCCGAAGGCGAACAGGAGCACACACGCCGCCGTCTTGCGTCCCACCCCCGGGAGGGAGGTCAAGTACGCTTGGGCCTCAGTAACTGGCTGGCTAGCCAGCCAATCGAGCGAAAGGGCGGCTTCCTCCGGAGGCAGTGCGGGATCGCGGGGGTGCTCGGACCCGCCGATCGCCACCAGGATCTGCTTGATCCGCGCGGACTTGACCTTGGAGATCCCTCCCGGACGGATCGCCTCCTCGATTGCATCGACCGGCGCATCGCGCACCGCAACCCAATCATCGAGCCGCTCACGCAGCGCCAGGTACGCAACGTCGCGGTTGCGATCGTTGGTCGACTGTGAGAGCACCGTGAGCACGAGTTCCGCGATCGGGTGCCCATGGGCCTGCGCGCGCGGGACCCCGTAGACCAGGCGCAGCCGGTCACGGATCGCTCGTACCCGGCGCGGCGGGGGACGCCGCCACGCCGTGTCCTGCCACACCGTCTCCTCAGTCAAGCGCGCCCCAGCGCTCACACGCGCGGGCCGCCCGGAGCACCGCCTCACGCAGCCCGGCCGCGACGGCGGCCGGGTAGAAGCCGGTCACGGCCAGCCGCCCGAGCAGGAAGCCCATCAGCACATCGCCGGCGCCGACCGTGCTCACGAGTTCCGCTGGGCTGCCCGGCGCATCGGCGCGCAACTCCCCGCGGAGCATGGCGCCAGCGGATCCGAGCGTGATCACTACCAGCCTCGTACCTGCCTTCAGCAGCGCTGTTGCCGCGCGTTCGGGGTCCGCCTCACCCGTCATCAGCTCGGCTTCCGTCTGGTTGCAGCGCACCAGCAGGGCGCCGCGAACGCACGCGTTGGCATGCGCGGCCGCGTCGGAATGGGACCTCCAGCGGTGCAACCGGAGATTGGGATCGAAGACGACCGGGCGGCCGAGCTCGAGTGCGAGTTCATGGGCGCGCATCGTCAGGGCCCGTTCCTCATCGCCGACCAATGTGTTGGAGCTGAAGAACAGCGCCGCGGAGTCCTCGATCGCAGCCTCCAGCCGGTGCTCGAGTGCGTGCAGGGTAGAGGCGATCGTCTCGCCGTAGATCTGGTAGCTGGCCTCCCCCGCGGCGTTGACGGCGACCGCGGCCAAGGGCGTTTGGCTGCCCTGGATCAGCTCGAACAGTGAGAGATCGACGCCCTCGTTGTCCAGGCGGTCCCGCAGCCAGCGCCCCCAAGCATCCGCGCCGGCTCCGCCCGCCAGCGCGACATGGGCACCGGCCCGTGCCGCGACGACGGCCGCGTTGGCCACCGCGCCACCGAAATGGGGCACGAACGCGGCCGCCTGGGCGAGATCGTCGATCGGTTGCTCGCAGATCAGATCGACCAGCGCCTCGCCCAGGCACAGCACGCGCGTCGGACCGGCTCGCGGGTCTGCACGGGTGCTGATCATGACGAGGACGTTATCCTCGCCGACGGGTGCGCGTCGAGGAGCACACGATTGAACTCGCCGGATCGCCCGTCTTCTACCGAAGCGCTCCGGCGACCGACGTGGTCCCCCTCTACCTCCACGGCGTCCCCACCAGTTCGGACGACTGGATCATGTCGCTGGAGCGCACTGGAGGCCTGGCGCCGGATCTGCCCGGCTTCGGGCGTACCGGCAAGGGGGGCCAACTTGACCTCTCACTCGATGGGCACGCGGACTTCATCGACGCCCTGCTGACCGCGCTCAAGGTCGAACGCGTGCAGCTGGTGATGCACGACTGGGGCGCGGCGGGAGGGCTCCTGTTCGCCCAGCGCCAACCGGAGCGGGTGGAGCGGATCGTTCTGTGCAACGCGCTCCCCGTGACGGGGGGATTCCGCTGGCAGGGTCTTCCCCGCGTTTGGCGGCGGCCGGTCCTCGGCGAGCTGGCCATGGGCAGCGTTAACCGCCGCCTGATGGCGCGCTGGCTACGGCGCGGCAGCGCAAGCGATCAGGCCTGGCCCGACAGCCGCGTACAGGCCGTGTGGGAGCAGTTCGATCAGGGCACCCAGCGGGCGATCCTGCGGCTGCACCGGGACGCCGACGAGCAGACCCTGTCAGCCGCGGGGGCCAGGCTGAGAGCGTTGACGATGCCCGTGCTGGTCTTGTGGGGGGAGCTTGACCCGTGGTTTCCGAGTTCCTTCGCACAGGCGTACACCGACGCGCTTGCAAGCGCCGAACTTGAGTCCATCCCGGATGCCGGTCATTGGCCCTGGCTCGATCGACCCGAAATCGTCGGACGCATCGCCGCGTTCGTGGACGCGGCTCGATGACGGTCAACCTCAAGCGGGCCGCGCCGACCGCCGCGGCCGGCGTGCTCGCGCTGGCCTACGTGATCGTCTCCCCGCCGAGCCTGGATCTGGCGGCGCACCTGCTGCGGGCCAAACTGTTCGGCGCGGAGGGGTTCGGCCTGTGGAACAACTGGTGGTACTCCGGACACCACGTGCCGGGGTACAGCGTCCTGTTCCCACCAGTGGCCTGGCTGCTGACGCCACAACTCGCCGGGGCGCTCGCCGCAGTGGCCACGGCCGCGGTGTTTGAGTCGCTGGCCTGGCGACACTTTGGAGAACGGGCTTGGCTCGGCGCGCTGTGGTTCGGTGCGGCGACCGCCATTGACCTGTACACGGGACGGCTGGCCTTTGCCTTCGGACTGCTGCCGGCCGTGGCCACCGCCTGGGCTCTGCAGAGGGGGCGAGGAGTGCTCGCCGCGGCATGTGCGCTGCTGACGGCACTGGCCAGCCCGGTGGCCGCGTTGTTCGCCGCCCTGGCCGGCGGCGCCTACGCGGCCGGCCGGATGATCGGTGACCATGACCGCAGCGCGGTGCTCAGGGGTGGCGGGGTCGCCCTCGCCGCCCTGGTCCCGGTGTTGTTCCTCGCCGTCGGCTTTCCCGAGGGCGGGACGGAGCCGTTCACGTTCCCGGTGCTGTGGCCGATCCTGCTGATCGCGATTGTGGCGCTGGTCGCGTTGCCCAAGGAGGAGTGGGTGCTGCGCGTGGGGATCGTCCTCTACGTATTGGGTTGTCTGGGCTCCTACGCCGTGGCCTCGCCGGTGGGCAGCAATGTCTCGCGGTTGGGCCCGCTGCTGGCGGGGCCGATCGCTGCGCTGCTGTGGTGGCGGCGGCGAAGGGCATGGCTGATGCTCGTCGCGCTGCCGCTGCTGTACATCCAGTGGCAGGCTCCGGTGCGCGACGTGCGCACGTCCGCCAACGATCCCTCGGACAGGGTCGCCTACTGGAAGCCGCTGCTGTCGTTCCTCGGTCGGCAGGGCGGTCCTCCGTTCCGCGTTGAGGTGCCGTTCACCCAATTCCACTTCGAGGCCTACCACCTCGCGCCTCGGTTTCCGAGCCCACGCGGCTGGGAGCGCCAACTCGACATCAAGGACAACCCTGTGTTCTACGACGGTGTGCTCACGCCCGGGCGCTACGAGCAGTGGCTGCATCAGGTGGCGGTCCGTTTCGTCGCCGTCGCCGATGTCCACCTCGACTACGCCGGTCGCCGGGAGCGCGCTCTGATCGATCGCGGTCTGCCGTATCTGCGCCTGGTCGCGCGCCTGCCCCATTTCAGGGTCTACGCGGTCCGGAATGCCACCCCGGTCGTGACGGGGTCCGCCACCCTTAAGGCAATCGGGCCCAACTCGCTCACGCTCCAGGCCATCCGCCCGGGGCACGCCTTCGTGCGCGTCCACTTCACCCCGTATTGGGCCCTCGCACGCGGTTCGGGCTGCGTCGCGCCAGCCGGCGACTTCACCGCGTTGACACTGCTGCGGCCAGGAACGGTGCAGCTCGTGATCTCGTTCTCACTCGGACGCGTCGGGGCGCGGTCGCCGCGTTGCAGCGCAGGGCAGCCGCGGTCCTCTCGGTAGGATGTTGGGCTGCCATGGGGCCTAGATTTCGAAGCATCGGAGCGCGGGTCCTGCCGCGTGGCTGGCGTGATGCGGTCAGCCAGCTGCTGCTGGTGATCGCGGCCTACGCCCTCTATGAAGTGGTCCGCGCGCTCGCGTACGGAGACGCCTTCAACCCCGGGTACAAGCCGTTTGGCGATGCGATGAAGATCATCAATCTCGAGCGCGCGCTGCACGTGTTCATCGAGCCGAGCGTGCAGGCGTGGGTCGTCAACAAGCACTGGCTGACTGACATCGCAGCGTGGATCTATCTCAATGCCCACGACTTCGTCACGCTCGGTGTACTCGTGTACATCTACCTGCGCCACAACGAGCGGTTCTACTTCGTGCGCAACGTGTTCATGATCGCGATGGGGATCGCGCTCGTCGCCTACGCCGTCTATCCCACCGCACCGCCGCGGCTGTTCCAGGAATGGGGTTTCACCGACACGATCCAGCAGGTCACCGGCATTACCGTGGAGAAGGGTGGCCCGTCGAGCGCGCTCCTGAATCTCTACGCCGCGGTCCCGTCGATGCACGTCTGCTTCGCGATGCTGGTCGGCGGCTCGATGTTCAGGCTGGTCCGCCGGCGCGCGCTGAGGTTCGCCTGGCTGCTGTATCCGCTGCTCATTACCTTTGTCGTCATCGCCACCGGCAACCACTATCTGACCGATGTCTTCCTGGGTGGTGTGACTGCAGCGGCCGCGTGGGTGCTGGCCGACCGCCTGCTCGCCCGCGCCAGACCCGACGCGTGGGCGTTCGGGCGGGCCACGGCCTAGCCATGCCCGACCCGTCGCCCATGCCCACGCGGGAGGCGCGCCGCTCCCGGCCCGGCCGCAACGGTCCCACGACACAGGATCTGGTGCGCAACCGGCTGATCGAGTCGCGCCTGACCCCGAACGCGATCTCCTTGACGGGCTTTCTGCTCAACCTCGCCGCCGCCGGATTGGTGGTCGGTCGCCTGTTCTTCCTCGCCGGGATCGCGTTCATCATCGGGTCGATCATGGACACGCTCGACGGCCGCTACTCCCGGATGTCCGGTAAGGGAACTCCGTTCGGCGCCTTCCTGGACTCGACGCTGGACCGGCTCGAGGAGGGGATCGTGCTGACCGCGGTCGGCGCCTACTTCGCCTCGCGTCACAACGAGGTGGCGGTGGCAGCGGTCGTGGCGGCCGTGCTGTTCTCGCTGATGGTGTCCTACACGCGCGCCCGGGCCGAGGCCCTGGGCGTGGAATGCAAGGTGGGACTGGCCACGCGTCCGGTGCGCGTGGTGATCCTGTCGATCGGACTGGTGTTCGCCAAAGGCGCCTCGATCGGCCACTTCGAGCTGCTCGCGCCGGCGGTCTACGTGTTGGCCGGACTCGCCGTGTTGACAACGATCCAGCGGATCGTTCACGTGCGCAGTCAGCTGATCGCGGCCACCTGAACGGCTCATCGAGGCAACCACACGGCCCCGCGGCAGCTAGCCGAGGCGAGTGCCGGGTGTAACAAAACGCCCCGTAAGGAATAACTAAAGCGGACGCCTGCGCCGTATTTCCCGCGCAGGCCTATCTTCGAGAAGGGACATTCTTTCAGTGAGCAAAACCAACGGATCCACCAACGGCGCCGGCCCGCACGGGCAGGACAAGGTCCGCGTGGCGATCATCGGCGTCGGCAACTGCGCGAGCTCGTTCGTGCAGGGTGTCCAGTTCTACCGGGACGCCGATCAGAACGCTTCGGTTCCGGGCCTGATGCACGTTGACCTCGGCGGGTACCACATTCGCGACATCGAGTTCAGCGCGGCGTTCGACATCGATGCCGACAAGGTCGGCAAGGATCTCTCAGAGGCCATCTTCTCCGGCCAGAACAACACGCTGCGCTTCCAAGAGAACGTGCCCAACCTCGGCGTCGAGGTGCATCGGGGCATGACCCACGACGGCCTCGGCAAGTACCTCAAAGAGAAGATCACCAAAGCTCCTGGGCCAACCGCCGACATCGTCGAGATCCTCAAGCAAACCCGCACCGACGTCGTCGTGTCCTACCTGCCGGTCGGCTCCGAGCAAGCGACGAAGTGGTACGTCGAGCAGGTGCTCGAGGCCGGCTGCGGCTTCGTCAACTGCATTCCGGTGTTCATCGCCCGCGAGGACTACTGGAACGGCCGCTTCAAGAAGGCGGGGTTGCCGATCGTTGGCGACGACATCAAGTCGCAAGTCGGAGCGACGATCGTGCACCGCGCACTGGCGCGGCTCTTCCACGATCGCGGGGTCAAGCTCGTTCGGACCTCGCAGCTCAACGTCGGCGGGAACATGGACTTTTACAACATGCTTGAGCGCGAGCGGCTGGAGTCCAAGAAGATCTCCAAGACCAATGCCGTCACCTCGATCATGGGGCACACCCTTCCCGCGGGTGACGTTCACGTCGGTCCATCCGACTACGTGCCATGGCTGACCGATCGCAAGTGGGCGCACATCCGCCTCGAAGGCGAGGCGTTCGGCGACGTGCCGCTGACCGCCGAGCTGAAACTCGAGGTGTGGGACTCCCCGAATTCAGCCGGCATCGTTATCGACGCGGTGCGCTGCTGCAAGCTGGCGCTCAACCACGGCGTCTCCGGCCAGCTCGACGGACCGAGCTCGTACCTGATGAAGTCGCCGATGCACCAGCGGCCCGATGACGAGGCCCGCGAGCTGACGGACAAGTTCATCGCCAAGTACTCACGCAAGGCCGCGGCCACCACGGCCGCCAAGCCGACGGCGACCGCCAAGCCAACCGCCAAGTAAATCGGGGGGCCGCACCTGCGGCCCCCTGTAAATACACTCAGACCGTGCCGTCCACGCGCCTCGCGATCGCGCAGGTGACGCCTTTCGCATGGGAGGCGGCCAACGAGGTCAACGTCTACGTCGCCAAGCTTGGGAGCGAGCTGGCGGCACGCGGACACCGCGTGCTGACGATCGCCCCGTCCGAGTCGCGCTCGCTGGTCCGGGACAGCAGGCGGGCGCTGCGCGGACCTGCGGAGGCTTTGCTGGAGCGGGCCGACGGAGCGCCCGTAGTACTTGGCGTCGGAGAGGTGTTGCCGTTCTCGCCCACCCAGCGGCGCGCGGCGTCGCTTCCGGTCGACGTGGCCCGCACGATCGAGGAGGCCCTGGGCGTGCTGCCGCTCGACATCGTCCACGTGCACGAACCGTTCGCGCCCAGCGCGTCCAGTGTCGCGCTGCGCCAGTCACACGCCCTGAACGTCGGCAGTTTTCACCTCCCCACCGAACGCATCCTGTCAACTCAGCTGACGCGGCCGCTGACCCGGTTGCTGTTCAGCCGGCTCGACGCCCGCATTGCGAGCTACCGGGCTACGCGTGAGCTGATGCAGACCTTCTTCCCGGCGGACTACCGGGTGATCCTGCCGGCGGCGCACGCGGAGCGCCACCCGAGCCAGGGGCCGGAGGTGGAGCTCGTGCTGATCGCGCGGGAGGAGCGCGCGGCGCTGCGGACGTTCCTGCGCGGGCTGCGGGCGCTTCCCCGCGAGCTGCCCTGGCGCGCGACCGTATGGTCGCCGCGGCCGCTGGCCGCTCCGGCAACGCTCAGCCGCGAGCTGCGGGAGCGAGTCCGCTTCGTTGACGCGCGGGACTGCACGGAGGCGGAGGCCGCCGGCGAGGCGGCGGTCATCGTGCTGGCCTCCGAGGGGATCCGCGTGACGCCGGGAACGCTGGTACGCGCCCTGGCCGCCGGTCTGGTCCCCGTCGCCTCCCGCCTGCCCGCCTACGACGAGCTGCTGGCGGAGGGTAGCTATGGCCTGCAGTTCGAACCCGGCGACGTCGACACGCTCGCCGCACACCTCACGCAGCTGGTCTCCGACGCCGGTCTGCGTGATCGGCTGCGCTCGGGCGCTGATGAGCTGCGAGCGAAGCTCCGCTGGCCGCGCGTGGCCGACGAGGTGGAGGAGGTCTACGCCGGGCTGGTTGCCCGACGCCACGATGGCCGGGGGGTGAAAGCGGTTGCGCGGCGGCTCTCTTCTAGAGGACTGATCGACGTTGACCTACACATGCACACAGACCATTCCTACGACTGCGCAACGCCAGTCGAGGTGTTGCTTGCCGAGGCTCAGACGCGGGGTCTCGGGGCGATCGCAATCACCGACCACAACGAGGTGTCCGGGGCGCTGGATGCGCGGACCAAGGCCCCCGCCGGGCTGAAGGTGATCGTCGCCGAAGAGGTCAAGACCGCTGATCAGGGCGAGGTCATCGGGCTGTTCATCGAGGAGAAGATCCCCCGCGGGATGACCCTGCAGGAGACCATCGCCGAGATCAAGCGCCAGGGCGGCCTGGTCTACGTACCACATCCGTTCGATCGCTTGCACTCGGTGCCTGACTACGAGCACCTGCTCACCGTGCTCGACGAGGTCGATGCGATCGAGGTGTTCAACCCCCGCATCGCCATCAGCGAGTTCAACGAGGAGGCGGTCCGGTTCGCGGCCAAGTACCGCATCCCGGCCGGCGCCGGATCTGACGCGCATGTCCCGCAGGGCCTCGGCTCGGTCCGGATCAGGATGCGGGACTTCGACGGGCCCGAGGAGTTCTTGGAGTCGCTCCGGGATGCCGATATCGTGCGGAATCCGGCCAGTTTGCTCTATGTCCAAGCGCTGAAGTTCCTGCAAACGAAGGCGCTTCCGGAGGCCGCCAGGCGGGCCGCGCGTGACCGCCGGGTGCGCCGCGTCACGCGCAAGTACTGATGCACCGGCAAGGAAGAGCACGCTCGCCGTCCAATCGGGCAGAAGTGCCGGCCACCGACGATGAGATCCGGGAGAAATACCTGGAGCGAGCGATCCGCGAACTGAACACGTTTGCCCGCGAGCTTCAGTCCTGCCCCCATTGCCCGCGCGGGCAGCTGATGCCCGTGCTCGGCTCCGGGCATCCCCAGGCTGACATCTTCTTGATCAAGTACTCCGCCCGGCCCTCAGAGGTCGAGGAGGGCGTCGCGTTCTACGGGCGCACCGGCAATGCGCTGATGAAGTCGCTGAAGCGCCTCTCGATCGATCCCCTAGCCGTCTACGGCACGTTGTGCGTGAAGTGCCCGGTGGCCGACCCGGTGATGGCCGACCCCGCTTGCATCGCTCGGCTGGCCGAGGAGCTGGCCATCGTGCAGCCCAAGATCGTGGTCGTGATGGGCGCTGACGCTTTGGGCGTGGTTAACGAGCTCGAGGTGCCGCTGCGACGGGAGGTCGAGCCTACCTCCGGTGAGCTCCAGCACTTCACTCCCGCGATCGAGGCCCTCTACGTGCCCAACATCGACGAGGCGCTGGACGAGGAAGAGGCCAAGCGCGAGTTCTGGGCGGCCTTCCGGGTCCTCGGCCGGTGGTGGGCAGATCTTCCGCCGTACTAGGCCTGTCTTGGCCGCCAGCTCGGGGCGAGCGAGTTAGACTCGCGGCATGGACCTCGAGGAGCGGACGCTTGATCAACTTGGTGATCGCTGCGAGGAATGTGGAGCGAAGCTGACCTCGCAGGAGCTTCAGGCGGCGATGGAGTCCGGCGGTCCGGCGCTGTGCTCGATCCATGCCGCCGAAGACGAACCTGGGCTGGCCGCCGAGGACGCCGCTCTCAGCGGCGACGAGTAGCGCCGGCGCCCGGCGCGGCGGCGCGGCGGCGCTACATCGTCAAGACGATCTTGCCCAGCTTGCCGCCGGCGGCAAAGCTGTCGTAGGCCTCGACGGCCTGCTCGAGCGGGAACGTGGCCGCAATCGGCACCTTGACCTCTCCGGCAGCGACCAGCGGCAGCACCGAGCGCTCGACGGCGCGCGCCGTCAGGGCCTTCTCCTCCAGCGGCCGGGGACGCAGCGTCGAGGAGCGGACGGTGCCGCGCTTCATCATCAGCTCGCGGAGGTTCAACTCACCCTTGGCGCCGGCGCCGATTCCGATCACCACGATCCGGCCATTGGTATTCAGCGCCTGAACGTTGGCCGGCAGGTTCGGCGCTCCGACGAGCTCGAGGATCACGTCGAACGGGCCACAACTCTCGAAGCCCTCGGGGTCGATCGGCTCGGCCCCGAACTCGGCCACCGCAGGCCGGAGGTCCGGATTGCGGACGGTGGCGGTGGGCAGCGCCCCGGAAGCCCGCGCGAGCTGGATGGCCGCCGAGCCGACCCCACCCGCGCCGCCATGGACGAGCAGGTGCTCGCCGGCCCGTAGGCCTGCTTGCGTGAACAGCGCGTCATGGGCCGTGGTGAACACCTCCGGCAGACCGCCGGCCTCGGGCCAGCTCAGCCCCTCGGGAACCGGCATCAGGATCCGCTCGTGGACGACCGCCAGCTCCGCCTGGCCTCCGCCGGCCACGATGCTCATAACGCGGTCGCCGGGCGAGAATCGCATCACGCCATCTCCCACCGCGGCCACCTCACCCGCCAGCTCCAGGCCGGGGATGTCCTGGGGGGCGCCCGGCGGCGCCGGGTAGAAGCCCCGGCGCTGCATCATGTCCGCGCCGTTGAGGCCGGCGGCCTTGACCCGCACGAGCACCTCTCCGGCACCCGGCGTCGGGTCAGGGTGCTCCTCCACGCTCAGCTGGTTCTCGCGAATAGTGACGGCACGCATGTGGTGGGAACCCTAGTGGTCTCGCGCCAAATCCAAGCGCTTGACCGTGGGGCAAAGGTCACATTTCCCCCCGGAGGTTTGAGTTAGGCTCTCCCCACCAACCCGCGAGGAGAGGACAGCCACATGGCTATTGCCTTCATTCAAGAGTGGAAGGACTCCGACCCCGGCACGGACAACTATGACGCCATCAGCGCGAAGCTGGACGTCAAGAACAACCCGCCGGACGGCCTGATCGCGCACACCGCGGGCAGGGACTCAAACGGCGTCTTCCGCACCTTCAGCATCTGGGAGTCGCGGGAGCAGGTCCAGCGCTTCCAAGAGGAGAGGCTGATGCCCGCGGTGCAGGAAAGAATGCAATCTGGCGCGGATGGAGGTCCACCGGACGTAGTGGACATATACGAGCTGCACGATCACGTTCGCCTTTAGAAGGCCGCCGGCTGCGGCTCGCCGTCCTTGCCGCGCGGCGTGAGAGCCTCGCGGCGTCAGAGCTAGTTACGAGTCATTCTTTCCAGCAGCGCCACGCACTCGATGTGCGGCGTCTGGGGAAACATGTCCACCGGGCGGACCTTGGTGAGGGTGTACCCGGCCTCGACCAATTGCGCCGCGTTGGGCGCAAGCGTGGTCGGATTGCAGGAGACGTAGACCACCCGCTTCGGCGAGGCTTCGATGACCCGCCGCATGACCTTCTGTGAAAGACCGGCACGGGGCGGGTCCAGGACGAGCACGTCGGGGCGACCGGCTTTCTCAACCAGCTCCCGCATGACCAGACGTACGTCGCCGGCGAAGAAGCGGGCGTTGTCGATCTCGTTCAGGCGCGCGTTGGAGATTGCGTTCTGGGTCGCCTCCTCGCTCAGCTCCAGGCCCCACACCTCGGCGGCCCGCGGGGCCATCAGCAGTCCGATCGTGCCAATCCCGCAGTAGAGGTCATAGACGCGTTCGAAGCCGCGCAGCTGCGCGTAGTCGATCGCGAGCTCGTAGAGCTCCTCGGCCATTTCTGTGTTGGTCTGAAAGAACGCCTGCGGCGAGATTTGCACCCGCAGCCCACCGAGCTCCTCGTCGAGGCGGTCGACGCCGCCGATCAGCTCCGTCTCCCCGCCCTGGGTCGTTTCGGCGACGCTGTCGACCTTGGTCCACAGCACGCCGGCGCAATCGGCGCCCGCCTGTGCCAGCCCGTCGCGATCGATACTTCCGCGCCCCGTGACCAGGCGCACCTGGATCTGGCCGCTACGTCGACCCTCGCGGACCACGAGGTTGCGCAGCAGGCCCTCCCCTGAGCGGCGGTCGTAGGGCGTGAGGGCCTGCTCCCGGCACCAGTTGACCACCGCCTGGCGAGCCCGGTTTCCCGCCTCGGAGGCGAGCCGGCAATCAATGACGTCGACGATCTCGTGCCATCGCCCAGGGGCGTGAAATCCGCAGATCAGCGCCCCGGCCGCGTCGGCGCCGAACGAGTACTCGAGCTTGTTGCGGTACCGCCACTGCGCCTTCGCCGGCACGATTGGCTCGAGCTCGAAGTCCTGGAGCTTCCCAATCCGATGCAGCGCATCGCGGACCTGCTCAAACTTGACCTCCAGTTGGCGCTCGTAGGGCAACACCTGCCATGGCGCGCCGGGATGGTCGGCGACCGGGGGTATGCGGTCGGAGCTGGGCTGGATCAGCTCGATCGCCCGAGCCTCCGCGTATGCCCGCTTGGACTTCCCGACCACTGCCCGGACCAGGTCGCCGGGGAACGCGTCCTGGACAAACACCACGTATCCGTCGAGCCGCGCCACGCCGGCGCCGCCGAACGCGAGCGACTCGATCCGTAGCTCGAGCTCGTCGCCGCGAGCCGGCCTGACCCGGGTGGAATTCTCAGTCGGCACGGTTACCGGACCAGCTAGGCCAGCGCGCGTTCCAGCGCGGCCAGAACCGTCTTGCGGTTGCCGTGGCGGCGTTCGTAGTCGCGGACCGTGCGCAGCTGCGGCGGTGAGAGTTCCTCAATCCTGTTGACGACCTGCCCTGCGGTCAGATCGTCGTAGCCGAGGATCGGAAACGCCGGGCCCGCGCCGACAGTTCGCCGCGCGCGGTCGGCACCGCGCACCAGCCGGTCGACCGGCTCGACCCGCCGAGCCTTGCGCGTGGCGGTGCCGATCTGGTCCAGGCCGCGCCCCAGCAGCTGCTCGATGTCCCGGACCAGGTCATCGGTCTGCTGACGCCCGCGGTTGACCAGCTCGGCGACCAGGGCGTTGGCGTCGGTCCGCGTGACCCGACCGCGCTCAGCCGCGTCATCAAGCGTCTCTTGGATGCGCTCGCGCGTGAGCATGACCAGGTCCAGCTGCTTGATCACCCGTTCGGTCAGGTGCTCAGCGGCGCTGGCCAGTCCGTCGGCGGCACTCTTGGCCACGCCCGCTGATCCCTGACGCTTGGCGGAGGCCGACCTCGTGGCCGGCTTGGGGGTGCGGGCGTTCGCGGCGCGGGGTTTGACGGAACGGGGCTTGGCGGAACGGGCCGGCCGTCGGGAACCGCTCGAAGAACTCTTGGGAGCCGGCAAAGCACTACCTCCTCGGGATAAAAACCTGACCTCGAGCGTACCCGACTATCGTGGGGTCGCCTCGGGATCCGGCTGCGGCGCCGTCAGCAGCTCGAGCAGGGCCTTCTGGGCGTGGCGACGGTTTTCCGCCTGGTCCCAGATTCGCTGGCGCGGGCCGTAGAGAACCTCCGCGGTGATCTCCTCCCCCGGATGCGCGGGCAGGCAGTGCAGCGCGATCGCCTGCGGGCCGGCCAGGTCCAGCAGCTCGTCGTCGATCCGGTACCCGGCCAAAGCGTTTCGCCGTTGACGCGCGGAGTCCGGATCGTCGCTCATGCTGACCCAGACGTCGGTGTAGATCGCATCGGCCCCCTCCACTGCCTCTCGCGGGTCGCTCAGCAGCTCAGCCCCGGCCACCGGCTCAAGTTCGTAGGCCGGCGGCGAGGCGATCCTCACCTTGACCCCAGCCATTCCAGCGATGATGGCCAGCGACCGGGCGACATTGTTGCCGTCGCCCACGTAGGCGAGCGTCAGTCCGTCGAGCCGGCCGAAAGTCTCCAACAGCGTCAGCAGATCGGCCAGCACCTGGACCGGGTGGTGGTTAGCGGTCAGCATGTTGATCACCGGGACGCTCGCGTGTTCGGCCAGCTCCGCAGCCAGCTCGTCCTGACCAGTGCGGATACCGATCGCTGCGACGTGGCGGGACAGCACGTAGGCCGTGTCGCGGACCGACTCACCGCGGGTCAGCTGCGTGTCATCGACGCGCAGCACCATCGGGTGTCCCCCCAGCTCGACGATTCCGGACTCGAACGACACCCGCGTGCGGGTGGAGGGCTTCTGGAAGATCAGCGCCACGGTCCGCCGAGCCAGCACGTCAGAGCCGTGCGGCTGGCCCTTCAGTTCGAGCGCTCGCGCGATCAGCAAGCGCAGCTCGTCTGGGCTCAGCTCTTCGCCGGTGAGGAAGTGGCGAGTCATGGTGGGGCGGGGAGTGTACGTTGGGTTTCATGTCCCTGCGGGTCATGACCTGGAACCTCCTCCACGGCCGCGCGGTCCCCTCGGCCGGCCGTGACCTGCTCGACGAGTTCGCCCATGCGCTTGAGGGCTGGGCATGGGATGTGGCGCTGCTGCAGGAAGTGCCACCCTGGTGGCCGGAGCTGCTCGGTCAGCGGCTGCGGGCCGACGCGAGGATGGTGTTGACCTCCCGCAATTCCCTGCTCCCGCTCCGGCGCGCCATCGCGGTCCGTTGGCCTGACCTGATCAAGTCCAGCGGCGGCGGCGCCAACGCGATGCTGGTCCGCGGAGAGCGGATCGAGGAGCACCGCACACTGCGGCTGCGGACGTGGCCTGAGCGCCGCTGGCTGCAGGCCGCGCGGCTGGAGTCCGGCGTGTGGGTGGGCAACCTCCACGCCACCGTGCGCGACGAAGCCGCCGCGGTGGCCGAGGCGCGGCGGGGCGCGGCCATGGTGGCCCGGTGGGCGGACACTTCCCCCGCCGTGCTCGGCGGCGACTTCAACGTCCGGTCGTTGTCGCTGTCGGACACGGGGTTCACCTTGGCCGGCGGTCACGACGTCGACCTCGTGTTCGCCCGGGGACTGATCGCCGCGGCTCCCGCCGAGGTCCTAGAGCGCGGTCGCCTCTCGGACCACGCGCCGGTGGCGGTGACACTGACTTAACCACCGGCCGCGCGCTCGGCCCCGCCCGCAGCCCAGGCTGAAATCACGCCAGCTGAGTCGCGTGCTCGCGTACGAGCGCGACCACCTCCGCTGGCGCCGTGTCCGAGGAGCCGCTGTGAAATGGCGGCTGCGGGTCGTACTCGATTCCGAGCTGGATCGCCTGCGCCAGCTGGGCGCCGCCGATGTGCTCAGCGAGAGTGAGCGCCATGTCGATACCGGAGGAGACGCCGGCCGCGGTGATTACCTTGCCCTGTTCGACGACGCGGCGGTTGACGGGGGTCACGTCGTAGTCCTCGAGCTCGTCCATGGCGAGCCAATGGGTCGTGGCCTCCAGCCCGTTGAGGATTCCGGCGGCGGCGAGCAGCAGCGAGCCAGTGCAGACCGAGGTCGTCCAGTGCGAGGTCTCGTGCGCTCCGCGCAGCCAGGAGAGCATCGCCTCGTCCTGCATCAGTGCTCTACGGCCGCGACCGCCGGGGACGACCACGATCTCCGGATTGGGCATTTCCCCCAGCGCGAGATCGGCGACGAGCGCGAGCATCGAGTTCTCGGTCCGCTTCGGTCCAGGCTCGGCGGCGATGAAGTGGACGCTGGCGCCGGGTATGCGTGAGAGCACCTCGTAGGGCCCTACGGCGTCGAGCGCGGTCAGCGCATCGAAGATGGGAATGGCGATGTTCATTGGGCTTGGCTCCTGATCGGGATCACGTTCTCAGGGACTGGATGGGCGGCAAAGCGGCTGCGGTAGTCGCCGGGGCTGACATTGAGACGGCGGCCGAAGGTTCGTCTCAGGGTCTCGACCGTGCCGAAGCCGCAGCGGGCGGCCACCTCCTCCAGCTGCGCATCGGTGGTCTCAAGCAGCGTGCGCGCGCGCTCCAGACGCAGCGATTCCACGTATGCGGCCGGCGTCATTCCGACCTCGCCGGTGAACACCCGGGCGAAGTTGCGCGGGCTCATGAATGAGCGCTCCGCCAGCGCGGCGACCGTGAGATCGGCGTCGAGATGATCGGCGATCCAGCCCTGGAGGGTCCGCAGCGAAGGCCGCTGCGCCGACTGGCCAGCCAGCCCGGCGCTGAACTGAGCCTGACCGCCCGGCCGGCGGATGAACAGCACGAGTTCGCGAGCGACCGCCAGCGTCGCAGCGGAACCGAGGTCCTCCTCAACCAGGGCGAGGGCCAGGTCGATCCCCGCGCTCACCCCCGCCGAGGTGTAGACATTGCCGTCGCGGACGAAGATCGGATCGGACTCCACCCCGACCGCCGGGTAGCTTCGGGCCAGCGCGCCGCAGGCTCCCCAGTGCGTCGTCACGCGGCGCCCATCGAGCAGCCCCGCGCGGGCCAGCAGAAACGCTCCGGTGCAGACCGATCCGACGCGACGGGCACGACGGGCAGCTAGCCGCAGCCACGAGATCAGGCTCTCGTCGGCCGACGCGTTCCGCACACCGCGACCACCGGCCACCAGGAGCGTGTCAATCGGCCCCCGGCACGCCTGCGCGGCGGCGTCCGGCGTGAGCTGCAGTCCGCTGGAGGTGCGAAACGATCCACCGGAGGCAGTAACGAGCTCGATCCTGTAGGCGCCGGGGTGCTCCCGCTCGGCCATCGAGAACACCTCTGTGGGCCCGGTGACGTCCAGCGACTGCACATCCGGGAAGGCGACGACGACGACGCGTCGTGAAATGGTCATGAGGCCATCATGGCGGCGCCGTGCGCTGGCCGCAATGACAATGACCGGACAATTTCGGCCATGCCGTGTCCGCGCCGCGTCCCCGCCCATGGCGGGCGCCCGGCTCTCCAGCCGGCGCCCCGGACCTACTCGGTTCAGCTACTCCCCCGCGCGCGCAGCCCAAACCCGCGCAGCACGAGAAGCGCCTTCTCGCCCATCGTGCCCCGGGCAGGGAGCACGCCGAGCTGGGTAGCAGCGTCGTAGAGGTCGAAGAACGCGCGTACGCGCAGCAGGCGCTCACGGTCGACTTCGCAGTAGAAGACGCAGTGGACCACGACGAAGCGGTTGGTCGCGGGCAGTCCCTCGAGCGGAGCCTTGTGCGTGGCCAGCAGCTTGGCCGGGGCCGCGGCGAACCGCCCCTCGCTCAGCCGCGACCCGGTCCGCTCCAGGCGCGCGTCCGGAAAGCCCGCCCACAGCCGCTCCGCCTGCGCACCGAGCTCGTCAAGACCCTCGAGGGGTTCGTCGGTCAGCGGGTCCTCGTAGTGCACCTCCTCGCGACACACCTCAGCGAACGCGGCCGCGTCCCGCCCGGACCAGGCGGCCTCCCAGCCGTCGAACAGCTCATCGATGCTCAAGCCGGCCCGGCCGGCAGGTCGAACGTGGGCAACCCCGCCTCAGGTGTCGAGGCCTGGGCGTAACGGCGGCGCGGGATGCGGCCGGCGTCCCGGGCGAGGGCCCCCGCCTGGACGGCCAGTCGGATCGCCCGAGCCATGGCCGGCGGGTCATGCGCGCGGGAGATTGCGCTCGCACAGAGGACGGCATCGCACCCGAGCTCCATCGCCAGCGCGGCGTCGGACGCGGTTCCGACTCCGGCGTCGAGCACGACCGGAACCTGGGCCCGCTCGACAATGATCGAGATGTTGTACGGATTGCAGATCCCCATCCCACTCCCGATCGGCGACCCAAGTGGCATCACGGCCGCGCAGCCTATGTCCTCCAAGCGTCGCGCGAGGACTGGGTCGTCGGTGGTGTAGGGAAGGACGACGAATCCGTCGTCGACGAGTGCCTCGGCGGCGGCGAGGAGCTCGACGGCGTCCGGCAGCAGCGTCCGATCGTCTCCGATCACTTCGAGCTTGATCCAATCGGTCTCGAACGCGTCACGGGCCAGCTGCGCGGTGAGGACCGCGTCCCGAGCGGTGAAACAGCCTGCGGTGTTGGGGAGTACCTGAACCCCGGCGCTTAGGAGCACCTGGAGGATCGAACCGCGTGCTTGCGGATCGAGCCGGCGCAGGGCAACCGTGCACAGCTCCGTCTCCGAGGCGGCCAGCGACTCCGCCAGCACCTCGTGGTTGGTGAACCCGCCCGTCCCCAGAATGAGACGTGAGCCCAGCGACCGGCCGGCGATCTGGAGCGAGTCCGTCGCCATCCGGCTAACCGCCCTGCACCGCCGAGAGGACCTCGACCTTGGCGCCCTCGGCCAGTCGGGTCTGCGCCCACGCCGCGCGCGGCACGACCTCGCCGCCGACTGCGACGGCCACGCCACGGCCGTCGGCGTGTTGGGCTAGGGCGGCGACCACACCGGCCACTGTGGCATCTGCCGGGACCTCGTGCTCGCTTCCGTTCAAGACGATGATCACTGCGAGGCCTCGAGTGTCGAGGCGAACCGAGTCGGCGCGAACGACGACGGCTCAAGCCCGTGCGCGGTCTGCATATCCCGACCGAGCAGACCGCGCAGCACGAGCTCGGCGGTGATCGGGGCCAGGAGGATCCCATTGCGGTAGTGCCCGGTCGCCCAGTGCAGACCAGCCACGCCCCCGCCGCCGATGATCGGCGCGTTGTCGGGGGTGCCGGGACGGAACCCGGAGGAGAGCTCGTCGATCACAAGCTCACTGACCCCGGGCAGGAGCTGCGAGGCATTCTGCAGCAGCTCGAGCACGGCCCCCGCGGTGACCGTCTCGTCAAAGCCGCGTTCTTCCATCGTGGCTCCGATGACATATCGCCCGTCGCCGCGTGGAACAACATATCCGCCGTCCATGCGCAGAACGTGGTTGAGCAGGCCCGGACCGCCCGGGTCGTGCAAGCGCAGGATCTGTCCCTTGACCGGCCGCAGGGGCATCCGCAGCTCGTCGGGGAGGCCGCCGAGCGTGCCGGACCAGACGCCCGCCGCCACCACGACGTGCTCGGCCGCAACAAGCTCACCATCTACGAGGCGAACACCCCGGACCCCATCCCCGTCGCACACCAACTCGCTGACCAGAGCCCGCTCCCGGATCTCCGCGCCGGCGCGGCCCGCGGCGTCGGCCAGCGCCAGGGTCAGAGCGCGCGGGTCGATCACATGGTCGTCGGGAAACTCGAGCGCCAGCCGTAGCGTCGGCGTCAGCGCCGGCTCCAGTCGTCGCGCCTCGCTGGCCAGTAGGCGCCGAGCCGCGAGTCCGAGCTGGACGCGCAGCTTGAGTGCCCGATCCAGGCTCTGCGCCTCATCAGCGTCCCGCGCGGCGATCAGCGTTCCGCACCGGAGATAGCCGGGATCCACTGGGGTCGCCTCGGCGAGCTCGGCGACAAACGAGGGGTAACCGCGGGCCGCCGCGATCCCGAGCGCGAGCAGTGTCTGCTCGGAAGGATCGGCCTCGCTGATCGGCGCGAGCATCCCCGCAGCTAGGCGCGAGGTTCCGCCCCCTACCGTCCCGCGGTCGACCAGAGTGACCCGGGCCCCGCTCGCCGCCGCCCGCCAGGCGATGGCAAGACCGATAACGCCGCCGCCGACAACCACGACGTCACCTGATGCTCGATGTTCCTGGTGCAAGAAGCTCCTCCCTGCGCCGGCATTACCCGGGTCAGGTTCATACGGTCGGCGGATCGACATCCGCCCTCTCAGCCCATGAGTGAGGCTCCCGTTCTGATCCAATGCTAGCGCGGCTTCCCTGCCACACTGGGTGGGTGGATGCTCGCTCACAGCGCCTGCAGGAGGCTCGGCTGTATCTCGTCTGCGATGACCCCTCCGACGCTTTCCTCGACGCCGTGCTTACCGCGGGAGTGCAGATCGTGCAACTGCGGATCAAGGACGCCCCGGACGAATACATCGTCGAGGTCGCCCGCCGTGTCGCACGCGCCTGCCGAGCCCAGCGGGCGCTGTTCATCCTTAACGACCGTCCGGACCTGGTCGGCTCTGCCGGGGCCGACGGAGTTCACGTCGGACAGGACGACGTCCCGGTGACGCTGGCTCGTTCGCTGGTCGGGGAGAATCGCATTGTGGGGATGTCAACGCACACGCCGGCCCAGGTCGACGCCGCCGGGAGCCTGGACGTCGACTACATCGGCGTCGGCCCGGTACACGAGACTCCGACCAAACCCGGACGCCCGGCCGTGGGGTTGGAGCTGGTGCGCTACGCGGCAGCGCATGCCGCGGTCCCATTCTTCGCCATCGGCGGGATCTCGCCGGACAACGTCGCGCAGGTACGCACCGCGGGCGCCCGGCGCGTGGCCGTCGTCCGGGCGCTCACGCAGGCCGAGGACCCGACGTCGGCGACAGATCGGCTGCTGCGCTCGCTGATCGATCCCGAACCGCACCACAGTGGGGTGGGCGTTGGGGCAACGTAGCCGCAAGCGGGGACGCCGTGAGCGCCCCGCGTCTTCTCGGACGGGTACGGGCCAGCCGCGCAGCCGCTTCCAAGCGCCCGGCGCAGCTAAGACGCCCGGCGCTGTTGAGACGTCCGGCGCTGTCGAGACGCCCGGCGCAGCCAAGACGTCCGGCGCTGTCAAGACACCCAGTCAGGCCAAATCGCCCGGCCGATCTGAAGCGCGCAACGCCGCGGTCCGCGCGTCGCTGACGCCGCTCGCCCAGGGAGAGCGGCCATGGCCGATCGTGGTCAGCGCCGCTGTGGCCACGATCCTTGCCTTGGTCAATCTGGGGCTGTTCATCGGAGGCGCTAAGCCCCACGTCGGAGGCCAGCAGCCGCAGCTGGGAGAGATCCTTGTGTTCTCCGGGCTGATGCTGATGTGCGCGGCCGGCATGTGGTGGATGCGCTACTGGGCCGTGCTGGGATTCCAGACGCTGCTGGCCATCGGACTGCTTGGATTCTGCTTGGCCCTGGTCCGCGTCTCGAGTGTCGTATGGGGGCTGGTCTGCGTGGTCGTGATCGTGACCGGGGGCTATCTGTTCTTCAAGCTGGTGCGGGTCCTCAGTCGGATTCAGATGCCCAAGTACCCCGGGCGATAGCGGTACACGCGCCAGACGCGGGCAAGCGCGACCAACGCGGCCGGCGCGGCTTGCGAGCGCCGGTCCGATCGCTTCAGCTAGGCTCAGATTCATGGCTGAATCCGCCTATGACTGCGTGGTGATCGGGTCGGGGCCCGGTGGCTATGTCGCTGCCATCCGGGCCGCCCAGCTCGGCATGAAGACCGCCGTCATCGAGAAGGACCGCGTCGGCGGACGCTGCCTGAACTACGCCTGCATCCCGGCCAAGGCCGTGCTCCGCGTTGCCGACATCCTCTCTGAGGTGCGTGAGGCGGGCAGCTTCGGGATCAAGGTCGGCGAGGCGGAGGTCGATTTCGTTGCCGTCGCCGCACGCCGTGAGAAGGTCGTGACGACACTGACCGGTGGCGTCTCAGGGCTGTTCAAGAAGAACGGAATCGATTTCATCGACGGTGAGGGTTCACTGGCGGGTCAGGGCGTGGTGGCTGTCGGCGAAGACCGGATCACCGCCAAGACGATCGTGCTGGCCACCGGGTCCGTGAAGAAGCCGATCCCCGGCACCGAGTTCGGCGGACGGGTCATCGGAACCGAGGAGGCCTGGTCGCTGCCGGAACTGCCGAAGACGATGGCTGTCGTCGGCGCGGGCGCATCGGGAGCAGAGATCGCGTCCGCCTACGCGCGGCTCGGCGTCGAGGTGCTGCTCTTCGAGGCTCTGGATCGCGTCCTGCCGACCGAGGACGCCGACATCTCCAAGGCCGCCGAGCGGGGCCTGAAGAAGCAGGGCATGACGATCCACACCGCGACTCTGGTTGAGGATGTGCAGCCGGGTGAAGCGAGCGTCACCTTCAAGTACGGCGAGAACTCGGGCGAGGCCGACTGGCTGGTCATTGCCGCCGGGCGCGCTCCGGACGTCGGCGCGCTCGGGCTGCAGGCGGCTGGAGTGCAAGTGGCCGAGAACGGGCTGGTCGAGGTGGATGGGGCGATGCGGACCACCGCCTCCGGTGTCTACGCGATCGGGGACATCGTTCACGGCCCCGCGCTGGCCCACAAGGCGTCTGACGAAGGTGTGATCGCCGTCGAGGATGCCGCCGGCATGTCCACGCATCCGATCGAGTACATCGACATCCCGCGCGCCACGTTCTGCACGCCGAACGTGGCCAGCTTTGGCCTGACCGAGGCACAGGCCCGGGATGAGGGCTATGACGTCGTGGTCGGGAAGGTTCAGTACGGCGCCGTCGGCGCAGGCACGGTGTACGGAGACCGCACCGGCGTGATCAAGATCGTGGGCGACAAGAAGTACGGCGAACTGCTCGGCGGTCACATCGTCGGCGCCAAGGCCACCGAGCTGATTCAGGAGCTGGTCAACGCGCGCCAGCTCGAGGGGGGCTATCCAGAGATCGCGCGGATCGTCCACGGCCATCCGACGCTCTCCGAGGGCGTGATGGAGGCCGCGCGGGCCGCCGACGGCTGGTTGATCCACGGCTGACCGCGCCCGCGTCGTGCCAGCGGCGAACTCAGACCAGCCTACGTTCTACTACGACCTCGGCAGTCCCGCGTGCTACCTAGCTGCCGAGACGATCATGACGACGCTGCCCGTGGTGCCGGAGTGGGAACCGGTTCACGCCGGGTCGGTTACCGACGCCGAGACTGAACTTGACCGCGCGCGCTTCGAGCGACGAGCGGCCGAGCTCGGGTTGCAACCTTGGCGGTGGCCTCAGACCTGGCCGCCTGACACGCACGAGGCGACGCTGGCCGCCGCCTACGCCAAGCGGGTCGGCCGGGCAGTCGTGTTCTCGCTGGCCGCCTTCCGACAGGAATTTGCGGCCGGCCGGGACATCGGCGATCAGAGCACGGTGCTGATCGCCGGCGCCGCGTGCGAGATGCACCCGACCGCGCTGGTCAAGGGAATGAGCCTACGCTCAACCGCCCGGGCACTCCGGGAGGCGAACGAGCGGGCCCGTGCAGCCGGGATTCGATCTTTGCCCGCGATCCAGGTTGGCGATTGCGTCTTCGATGGCGCCCGCGCGCTGGAGCGCGCTGCCGGGGCGCTGGGGGACCGCAGATGAGGGCCAACCGGCGCTTTCGCCTGATCGTCTCCCGTGACCGGCTGCAACCGGCCTTCTTGGCCGATCCCGAACGGCTCGATCGGATCGAGGTAGTGTCGGTCGACGATGGTGAGATGGTCCTGTTCTGGGACCTCCCGGCTAAGGACGCTTCACGGCTGCTGAAGACGCTCCGGACCGATCTCGCGGGGATGGACGCCGAAGAATTCCTGCGCACCTGGGAAGACACCGACGCCGCGGAGGATCCCTCGTAGGGGGTCGGGCGGTATTTTGGGCGCCATGGTCGATTCCGAGGCCCCCACGCCCGCCGCGGGCGTAAAGGGGGAGGTCCGCGTGTTCGCGCCGCAGCGGTGGGAGCAGGCCGTCGCTCGCCGGAGCGCCGAGGCCAGAGCCACCGTCCCTGACCTCGAACTGGCCACGGAGGTCGATGCCGAGCCCAGCCTCGCGCTGGCCGGCGAACACGGTTGCGAACTAACGGCGATCCTGGTGCGGGCGTGCGCGCTGGCGCTGCGCGAGCACCCGCGCGTGAACTCCGCCTACCGGGATGGCAACTTCGAGCTGTACTCGAGGATTAACATCGGAGTGCTCAGCGCCGAGGCTGACGCTTACACGATCCCGACCATCTTCGACGCAGATCGCCAGGAGCTCCAGGACCTCGCCGCCGAGCTTGAGCGGGTAGCCGAGCGCGCCCGGGCCGGGGAGCTGTCATCACCAGAGCTTTCGGGCGCGACGTTCACGCTTTGGGACCTGGGTCCGCTCGCGATCTCCCGGGCGACGCCGCTGGTCGTTCCGCCGCAGGCTGCCGCCGTTTCGGTCGGTGCGGTCCGCGAGGTTCCGGCGCTCCGAAATGCAAGCGTCGTCCCAGGACGTGCGATGACGATTACTCTGTGCTGCGATCACAGAATCCTTTATGGCTGGCAGGCGGCCGGGTTCTTGAACCGCATCAAGACGCTACTCGAGGAGGCGACGCTGTGACCGAGACGCTCGAGCACACCGCTCGGCGCATCGCCGAACGCGGTCGCGAAGCGCTGCTGGCGCGGCTGCGACCGGCCTTTACAGAGGCGGCCCGCGCTCACTCCGACGTCCTCAGCCTCGACGGAGATCAGCTCGAGCAGATGGTTCAACGCGCGGCCGACCGCGCCGACGGGCTGCAGTGGCGCCGCGCGCTGGCCGACGTCGCCACGGAGGAGCTGGGCATCAGCCTTGGCGAGGCGCTCAGTCACCCGGCGGTGGCGCGGGCCCAGGCGATCGTGGGCGCGCCGTCGTACGAGGACAGCCTCGCGGCGCTCGGGCCCGCGCCGGGCGGTTCGGTCAAGCCCGCACCCGCACGGGCGTCCGGGGAGAAGCCCGAGGCGAGGGTGGAGCGGGATGAGGCACCCAGCCGGCAGGCGTCCGCCGAGGCCGAGGAGGCACGCGAGGACGCTGAGGAGACGGACGAGGCTGAGGAGGTGCCCGCGCACCCTGAGGAGAGGGACGTCGCCGAGGAGCCGCCTGGCGCCGGGGCTGGGGCGCAG
This sequence comes from uncultured Solirubrobacterales bacterium, assembly GCA_963757165.1. Taxonomy (GTDB): domain Bacteria; phylum Actinomycetota; class Thermoleophilia; order Solirubrobacterales; family Solirubrobacteraceae; genus Palsa-465. The sequence continues at coordinate 1,454,741 of CAVWQO010000006.1, read as the reverse complement.
CAAGCGGACGCTGAGGCCCGAGGGGACGCCGAAGCAGAGGATCTTGAGGCGGAGGATGCGCAGCCTTCACCGGCCGCCCAGAGTCTCCGTAGCGCGGAAGTGCCCGTGAGCGCCGCGGACGCCGACGACGACGACGACGACGACGAAGCACACACGCTCCGGCTGGCCGCCGTGCACATCGGGGGTATCGCCAACCTCGAGCCTGCTGAGCAGGGCATCGCGCTGCTGCTCAGCGAGGACGGTCTGGACATCGCTCGGGGGCCGGACGAACTGCTGGGACGCCTACGCTGGCCGGAGATCCGCTCGCTGGACGTATCCCAGCCACGCGGACTACGTCGTCGCCGGCGCAGTGGTGCCCATCTGGTTATCCGGACCCGTCACGGAGACGCGACCTTTGAGATTCCCGAGGCCTCGTCCGAGGAGCTCGAGACGCAGTTGCAGCCGCTGCTGCAGCGGCACGCAGCGAGCTGAGCGCCCGAGCTAGGCCGGCTCGCGCTGGAGCACGCGGATGTCGTGGGCCAGCCCCTCGGGGGTCAGCTGAGCGGCGGGGAATCCGATCCGTTCGACCCCGCGCTTGTCGATCAGCAGCACGAAGGTGGAGTGGTCGATCGGGCCCTGGACCGGCTGCATGGCGTAGGCATGCCATACCTGGCGCAGCGTTGGCGGGGAACCGTTGAGAAAGGCCAGGCGTCCCGCCATCTCGTGCTTACGGAGGAACCTGCGCCGGTTCACGGCGCTGTCCTCGCGCGGGGCCACGCTGATCCCGATCGCCGGCACAGCCGGGGCGGGCAGGGTGTTCAGCGCGCCTTTGATCTGCTCGACCATGAACGGACAGGTGTCGTGGCACAGCGAGTGGATGAAGGTGAGGATCACCACGTGGCCTCGATACTGAGACAGCGTCACGCGGCGCCCGGACGGGTCGGTGAGCGAGAAGTCGGCGGCGCGCAACCCCGGCGGCAGTGTCGCTCCGTCGAAGGCAGACCTGTGAGGCGGCGGCGACGCGCTCGATCCTGGACGGTCCGTGATGAGCACAACCGCGATCGCCGCGAGGAGCGACGCGAGCACGACTAGCAACGCCCGCTGCAGGGTCGAACTCGTCATCATCACGGCGATTTTCGCACGCCTCGGCTGCGCGTCCGGCTCACCGCATCACCCCGGTGTGCCCGAGCGAGTAGCGCCCGGGTTGCGGATAGACGCACAGCCCGTGCGGGCCAAGCCCGACCGGAACCCGCCGCATCAGCTTGCCCGTACGGGTGTTGATGGCGTAGACGGCGGCGTCGTAGCGCCCGGCCAGCCATAGAACCCGCCCGGAGGCCGACACGCCCCCCATATCCGGGCTGCCGCCGGGGATCGTCCAGGTGTGAACCACGCGGCCGGTGCTGAACCGGAGCACTGAGACGGTGCCGGCGTTGCGGTTGGAGATGTAGAGATTGCGGGCGTCGCGACTGGGATAGAGCCCGTGGGCTCCGGCGCCGGTCTTGACGAAGCCCAGCCGGCGGAACGTCCGGGCATCGAATTTCCACACGCCGCCGTAGGTGAGGTCGGCGACGTAGAAGATGTGCCCGGTCGGGGAGAGCTTCACGTCCTGGGGTGATGCGCGACGACGCATCATCACGGTGCGCACGAGCCGCTCACGGGCCACATCGACCACTGCCATGCGGGCCGCGAATTCGCAGCTCACGAACATGTAGCGGCCGTTTGCTGTGAAGTCGGCGTGGTTGACGCCGTCGCACCCGGGCACGGACAGCGAGTGATGAAGCCGCATCGTGTTGGCGTCCCGGAAGTCGATCCGGCGCAGCTGCTCAGCCATCACCATCGCGTATCGACCGTCGGGGGCGAAATACATGTTGTACGGGTCGGCTACCGGAACCGGGCGGCCCGGGCGGCCGCTGATCGGATTGATCGGAGTGAGGCTGTTGCCGATGTCGTTGGTCACCCACAGCGTCCGTAGGTCATAGGAGGGCACAACGTGCTGCGGAACCGCGCCAACCGCAAACGTACGCACGATCCGGTCGGTCGTCGGGTTGATCTCATCGACGGTGTTGCTCGCGCTGTTGGGCACGTAGATGAGATTTCGGAAGTGGCGCGCGACCGGGGACAGAGACCCTCTGCCGTCGGCGGCGTAGACGTTGTGAAGATCCAGCAGGGGAGGGACTCGGTAGGGCTCAGCCCCGCTTGTCCCGGCCGACAAGCTCGGCGCCTGGCGGCTACCGACCGGAACGATCGCTGACGTGCGCGTGTGCCTGGCCGGGGATTTCCTGGAATCACCACACGCGCCAAGGGGCGCCGCCGCCAGCGCAAGCGCGGCGCTGAGCAGGACGGCCTTGACTCTCATCTGCGGCCGCTTGGCGGCAGGCTGGCAAAAAAGTCCCAGATCGCGCAGGCGCCACAGATGGTTGAAGCGGGGCCGGGGTCCGGCGGCGTGGCCCCAGGCCACGCATGGCGACCGCCAGCGATCCGGATGTGCTCGACGTGCACCGCATCCGCGCAGCGGTTCCAACTGAACACGGTTGTGCGAACCGCCGGATGTCGCACCATCGCGCTGCCTCTGCATCGGTCCCGCCGCACCCAGTCGTTGACGAACGGCGGCAGGGCGTTCCTGGTTCGCCGCCGCGCGGTGCCGAAGTAGGGCACCACCTGGTCGGCGGTCCCGTGGATCTCCAGAACGGACTCCGGTCGGCTCGGTCGGCACGGTGGCTGACCGCCGTAGCCTCCCGCCACGGAGGCAAAGCCACTGATCTGGGCACTGAGCGCACAACCGGCCAGGGCCGCCATTCCACCTCCGTTCGACACCCCCGCCACATAGGTCCGGCCAGGATCGACGCACATGGTTTGCCGCATAAAAGCAATCAGTCGGCCGATGAACCTCACGTCGTCGGAGAGCCGCGGCGAACCGGTGCTGTTCCAGAACGAGCCGCGCGAGTCCGGGTAGGCGACGATGAATCCGTGGCGGTCGGCCACGGTCGAGAACCCACTGTAGGTCTCCATCTTGGAGCCGCTGCCGCCGACGCCGTGCAGGGCAAGAACCAGCGGCATGCGTGAGGCCCCGTCACGCTCCGCCGGGACATGGACGAGCGCGGTGCGGGGGACGCCATCGATCGTCAAAGTAACTGCTTGCCTACCCGCAACCGGGTTCCGCGTACAGCCGGCCGCCGCCACGGCGTCCGGGGTCACGGTTCCAGCCGCCAGCGCAGTCGCGGCCGAGAGCAGGGCGGCGAGAACGCTGGTGCGCAGCTTGCGCTCAGCCAGCACGAGCAGCTGAGAGGAGATAGAGACGCGAGGGTCCGCGTAGTCCGGCCGGGGTCACGTCCTTCCCGGTCTGCCGGATCCACTGGGCCGCCGGCGTGCACGCGGCCCAGCGACGGTTGCCGGGCCCGCAGCGATAGCGCGCCACCAGCCCGTAGCGCACCTCGCCGATCCGGACGGCGGCGAGCAGCGTGTTGAGGCTGGTCAGCGGCCGGCCGCCGAAGCTCGTCAGCGGCAGGATCGGCCGGCGATCATGGATCAGGACCGGGGCCAGGGCCAGTGGCTCGTCGACGGCCACCTCGTAGCGAACCCGGTTCGTCCTTGGGGTGAGATAGCTCGAGAGCGCCGTGGCGCTCGAGTCCGGCATCGCGGCGAGGCCCAGCGAGTCGTTGGCGTTGGTCCGCACCAGCGACAGGGTCTCGTGCGCGGGGTAGACCAGCGCCGCCGCGAGGACCAGGCCGGCCAGCAGCCATCGCCCGGGCTGCGTCATCGCGCCGCCCGAATGCGTGATCAGGATCGCGCCCGCGGCCGCCAGCATCAGGGCGGCGACGCTCCAGCCCAAGGCCGGGGGCTTAAAGTGGAATGTGTAGGCGCAGATCAAGACCAGCGCCGCGGAGGTGGCCAGGATCGACGGCCCGCGGCGGGATCCCAGGCCGGCCAGTCTCGAGATGCCGACGCCGATGGCGATGGCCACCGCCGGCGCCAGCGCCTCCAGATAGCGCGCGTGGACGGTTTGCATCAGGTCGAACACGAGGACGGCAAAGCCGATCCAGACCGCGATCGAGATTGCCAAGGCCCAAGCCAGATCCCGCGGGGCAGCGGTATCGGATCTGCGGCGATGCTGCCACGAGCTGAGCACTGCCGCCAGGCCGATCACCACCGCGGCGACGAGCACGCAGCCGAACAGCATGTCGTAGTGCCACCCGGTAGAGACGATCAGGCGGAACGGGCCCGGGCCGCCCGGCTTCGTGGTGGCCCCGCTTGAGACCTTGCCGAAGCCGTTGAACACGAACATCGCGTTCCAGACGCTTCCATCCGTCGATCCGACCGGCCACGGGTGCTTCCCAGGCAGCAACGAGGCGGGGATTGCCCAGGCCAGGCCGACGCCAACCAACGCGGCGCCGCCCAAGGCCAAATCTCCGAGCTTCCGCGCGGGCAATCTCGGTCCGGCGAGCATGTACAACAGGGCCAGCGCGGGCGCAGCGATCAGCGCTTCCAGCAACTTCACGTTGAAGGCCAACCCCAGCGCCACACCCGCGAGCACGACCATCCGGCGCTCTCCGGTGCGGGAGGCGCGGACGACCAGCCACAACGCGGCGATGACCATCAGCATCATCACCGAATCCATCGTGTCGCTGCGTGAGGTGAGCACAGATTCCGGCAGCACGGCCAACGCCGCCGCGGCAGCGAGTCCGGCTGGCCGACCGACCGCACGCCGCACCGCGTCGTAGAGCAGCGGCACGGCCAGCGTGCCTCCCAGCGCCTCGGGCAGCTTCAGCGCGAAACCGCCCCAGCCCAGCAGCTTCACGCTGATGACCTGCAGCCAAAGATCAAGCGGCGGTTTGTCGATCGACAGGATCGCGGACGGATCAAAGGCGCCGTAGAAGAAGTTGTGAGCGGAGCTGGCCATGCTGCGCACGGCGGCGTCGTAGAACTGATTCTCGCTGACTTCGCCGAGGGTAATCAGCCGCAGCACGGCGGCGATCACCGTGATTACGCAGATCGGCCATGGGACCGCGCGGGCAATTCGCGCCACCACCGCGGCCGCCCCGCTTCCCCGCGGGGCGGCCTCGTCGGCGATTGGGTAACTCGCGGGCTCCTCCAGCGTCGTCGTCATCGCGCTCGATCTTGCCAGAGGCCCGAGAATGGGCGATGTGAGCGAAGGCTCAGACCTCGCGGGTCAATTACGGTCCTCGATTACCGACGAGCGCGTCCTCGCGGCGATCGCTGAGGTACCAAGGGAGCGGTTCGTGCCCGGATCCCAGCTGCCACGGGCCTACGAGAACACCGCCCTGCCGATCGCCTGTGAGCAGACCATCTCCCAGCCGCTGGTCGTCGCCCGCATGCTGGAGGTGCTCGAGCTCACCCCGGAGGACTCCGTTCTCGACGTCGGCACAGGCTCGGGTTATCACGCCGCGCTGCTGGCCCGGTTGGCTCGCCACGTTTGGGGCATCGAGCGGTACGCCGAGCTCGCGGACCAAGCGCAGCTGACCCTGGCTGCGCTCGGGGTCACGAACGTGGAACTGTGCGTAGGCGACGGGTGGGAGGGGCTCCCCGAGCACGCTCCCTACGACGCCATCAACGTGGCCGCGGCCGTAGCTCAGGGTATCCCCTCGGCGCTCACCGATCAGCTCGCGCCGGGAGGGCGACTGATCGCACCCGTGGGCGGCGCCGAGCAGCATCTGATCCTCGCCCGGCGCGGTGCGACGGGCATCACCACGATCAAGCTCGAACCGGTCAGGTTCGTCCCGCTCGTGCGTGGCTCGGACGCGTAACCGACGTTGGCTTCCCTGCCTGCAGTCGCGTCCGCATAACGTCGACGGCAGTGGAGCTGTTGTCGATTAGCACGAACCGCCGGCCGAGCTGCCGGCACACGGCGCCCAGCGTGCCCGAACCTGCGAAGGGGTCCAGGCACCATCCATCCGGGCGCGAAGACGCGGCAACGATTCGGCGCAGCACGCCTTCGGGCTTCTGGGTGGGATACCCGGTCTTCTCCCGTCCGTTGGTCGGGACGATGGTGTGAAACCAGACATCGGTGGGACGCTTGCCGCGGGCGGCCTTTTCCGCGCTCACCAGCCCCGGGGCCATGTACGGCTCGCGCTCGACCGCGTCGGCGTCGAAGTGGTGGGCACCGGGCGTGCGCACATACACGAGGATCGTGTCGTGCTTGGCGGGCCAGCGCCGCCGCGGCTTGGCCCCGTAGTCGTAGGTCCAGATCAGCTCGTTGAGGAAGGCCTCACGGCCGAACAGCTCGTCCAGAAGCAGCTTGCAGTAGTGAGCCTCGCGGTAGTCGATGTGGAAGTACAGGGTGCCGTGAGGCGCGAGCAGCTCACGCGCCCGGACCAGCCTGTCGTGCAGGAACCCTAGGTAGTCTGCGAATGAGTCCTCGTAGCTCAGCTTGCGCAGCAACTGCGAGCTGTAGGTCCGCCCGCCGAAGCCGCGCCGGTCCCCGTTTTCGTCCGCAAGCGTGGCCAGCGTCCGGCGAGTCTGGATCCGGCCGGTGTTGAACGGAGGGTCCAGGTATACGAGATCGAACTTCCCGTCCGGTAGGTTCATCAGTACCTCGTCGTTGTCTCCCCAGACGAGAAGATCGTCATCGAAGATCAACGGGTCGCCTGCCGATTGGATCCGCACGGCAAGACCGTACCGTGGCCCTCGGCTGCCCCCTGAGCCGCTAGGATTGACGGTTCGTGCTGCTTGATCGCATTCAGCGGCTGCGCCACCGCGTGCTGAAACGGCGGTTGGCCCGCTTCGCCATCTCCTCCGCGGTCGCGGCCACCACGAGCGCGGTCGTGTTCCCAATCCTCTACGTGCTCGGGGCGTCGACGACGGCGTGCTCGGTGACCGCGTTCGCGGCGGGCGCGATCCCGAACTGGACGCTGAACCGGCGCTGGACCTGGAAGGTCGAGGGACGGGTGGCCTTCGGACGCGAGATCCTGGCTTACATCGCCGTATCGGCCAGCACATTGCTGGCTCTGTCCCTCGTCACCGGCTGGACCCATCATCAGGTGCAAGGGATTCCGGCTGGCCACGGTGTCCGCGTGCTGCTGGTCACCGCCTCGTACTTCGGAGTGCTGGCCGTGCTCTACGGCCTGCGGTACTTCCTCTACGAATTCTGGATCTTCTCGGGCGAGAGCCGCGTACGCGCCGCTCTGCGGTCACGCCGCCAGGTGTGGATGGCCGCCCGCGCGAACCGGACGCCATAGCCGAAGTTCCCGCCCTTCTTCGTACCGGTTGCGTGCTGGCCGCGGTCACGCATGGTCGTCGGCACCTCAGCGAGTCGATAGCCGTGCAGCGCGGCGCTGATCATCAGCTCGGAGGCCTGATACTGCGGCTGCTCGAGCACCACTGCCGCGGTCACGTCTGAGCGCATCGCGCGGATCCCACAGGCGGGGTCGGTGATGCGGTGACGGACGAGCGCGCTGATCAGCGCGCCGAACACCAGCACGCCCAGATGGCGAACCTTATCCGTGGTGAGCTCAGCGCCGAGGCGCCGTGAGCCGGAGACGAACTCGGCGCGACCGTCGAGGATCGGCTGGACGACGCGGCCCAGCTCCTCCGGCTCGTATTGCCCGTCGGCATCAATGGTGGCGATCACCTGGGCCCCGCGCGCCCGCGCGAGCCAGTACCCGAGAGCCAGCGCGGCACCCTGCCCGCGGTTTACCGGCACGTCGCACACCAGCGCGCCCGCGGAGGCTGCTTGCACAGCCGTGGCGTCCTTGGCGCCGTCGACGACCACGATCACCTCGGTCTGGAGCCCGGCCGCCTCTGCGGGAATCTCTGAGACCACCTCGGCGACCGTCGGTTCCTCGTTGTAGGCCGGGATCACGACCGCCAGCGGCGCGCCCGCGCCCGCAGCATGGGCGGCGAGGAAGGCGGCGGCGGCATCACGCTCGGACGGCGCCAGCCGCGCGAGCTCCTGCTCGGCCTCGAAGGGCTGCCGGGTCAGAAGGCTCATCCCTGGCCGCTCGCCACCACCGGCGCGGGCGGAGCCCCGTCGGCGATCGTCTGCAGCTCAGCGCGTGACCATTCCTCCCAGACTGCGGCGAGTCCCTCCTCAAAGGTGAAGCGGGGCGACCAGCCGGCCTCGTGAGCCTTGGCCGGGTCGACGATGACCGCAGGCATCTCGCCGGCCTTGGCCGGGCCGTGCTGAACCTCGAACTCCGCGCCCGTCGTCCTGCGGACCGCGTCGAGCACCTCTAGGACCGACTGCGAGTGCCCGGAGCCAATCACCACCGGCCCCTGCCAGCGCTCGCTGGACAGAGCCAGGCGAAAGGCCGCGACGACGTCCGCCGCGTTGACGTAGTCCCGTACCTGGGTGCCGTCGCCGTAGACCTCGAACGTGCCCCCCATCCGGATCACTCGCATCAGCCGCGCGACGATGCTGTCCTTGGCCTGCATACCCAACCCGTACACGTTGGTAAGTCGCAACGCGACGCAGCGCATCCCGTAGGAGAAGGTGTACGCGGACATCAGCATCTCGCCGGCCGCCTTGGTGGAGCCATAGGGCGTCATCGGCTTGAGCGTGGCCTGTTCAGTGATCGCGGGGGCGTCCATCGGACCTGTGACAGCGTTCGTCGACGCAAACGCCAGGGCCTTGACACCGGCCTTGCGCGCGCCCTCAAGCAAGCCATGCGTGGCAGCGACGTTGGTGCTGAATGTCAGCTCGGGCTGCTCGATCGAGCGGAGCACCGAAGTTACGGCGGCCAGGTGGACTACGGCGTCAAAGCCGCCCTCCAGCGCGGCCGCGACCACCTCCGGGTCGACCAGGTCGCCCTGGACGATCTCGACCTCGGGATCCGGATGCGGCTTCAGATCGATCACACGGACGTGCGCACCGTCGGCAGCCAGCTCCGCGACCATGTGCCGGCCGATGAAGCCGGATCCTCCGGTTACGAGTACGCGCCGCCCACTGAGGGCCCCCGCCGCGGCGCCGGTCACGTCTGTGCCAGCGCGCTCGCGGTCTGTGGCAGCTCGCTCGTGGTCCGGTCCCAGCGCACCGTCGCGGTGATCGCCGCCAGATCGACGCGCTCCTTGTGCTGCTCGACGACGTCGAACATGTGGTCGATCAGCGCGTTCGAGAGCAACGTCGGCTTCAGGCCGAGCCCCTCGAGTGCGGTGTGGACCACGTTGTAGTAGTGGTCGTAGATCTCCACCCGGGGATTGTCGACGTGATCGATCTGAACACCGCCAGGGAATTCCTTGGCGATCGTCTCGGCGATCTGGTTGATCGACATCGTCTCGGTCATCTGGTTGAAGACGCGGAACTCGCCGCGGTCGGCCGGGTTCTCACAGGCCAGGCGGATGCACTCGACCGTGTCGACCAAGTTGATCAGTCCGCGCGTCTGCGATCCGTTGCCGTACACGGTGAGCGGGTGGCCGAGCACCGCCTGGATCACCATCCGATTGAGCACGGTGCCGAACACGCCGTCGTAGTCGAAGCGGGTGGCCAGTCGCGGGTCGAGCTTGGTCTGCTCGGTGTCGACGCCGTAAACCACACCCTGGTTGAGGTCGGTCGCGCGCATGCCCCAGATCCGGCAGCCGAACTCGATGTTGTGGCTGTCGTGGACCTTCGAGCAGTGGTAGAAGGAGCCGGGCTTCTTCGGGTAGATCATCCGGTCCTTGCGGCCCTTGTGCTCGATCTCGATCCAGCCCTCTTCGATGTCGATGTTGGGCTGCCCGTATTCGCCCATCGTCCCCAGCTTGACCAGGTGGATGTCGATGTCGGTGTCGGCGATCGCGTACATCACGTTGAGGTTGCCGACGACGTTGTTGGTCTGCGTATAGACCGCGTGGGCTTGCGAGATCATCGAATACGGCGCGGCGCGCTGCTCGGCGAAGTGGACGACCGCCTCGGGGCGGAAGTCGCCGATCATCTGATGCGTGAACGCGGCATCGCACAGATCGCCGACGTAGCTCTTGATCGTCTTGCCGCTGATCTCGGACCAGGCGCCGATCCGTTCGTCCAGCGTGGCGATCGGAACCAGGCTGTCGACCCCCATCTCCTCGTCGTACCCGCGGCGCGCGAAGTTGTCGTTTACAGCGACTTCGTGACCCAGGGCCGACAAGTGGAGGGCCGTAGGCCACCCGAGGTACCCGTCACCACCAAGAACCAAGATTTGCATACGGACGCTCCAATACCCTTCAAACTCGATGTGGATCTTCAGCGCGCTCGATCTGCCAGACGGCCTGGAAATCGGCAAGGGCTGAAGAATCGCCAGCTTGCGAGCGCACGAGAATAGCCGACCGGACAAACGGAAGTAGGCCGGACAGGCCCAAAGGTTACGGGAAACCCGCCCGGCGGCGGCACCAGGGTGTCGGCTGATACCGTCCGCGCCTGCTCCGAGCCGGCCGTGAAGGCCGTGCCCGTCTGCTCTCGGTACGAGGTCTCGTGTCTCAAGAAGCCGCCGAAGCACAGCCGATCCGGGTCTCCCCTACGCCGCCGCAGGCAGCCCGCCGCGGGGCGGTCGCCGCTGCACTGAACTCCCGCTCCCGATGGGTGCTAGCCGCGGCGGCGCTGCTGGTGATTTCCACGGCGCTGGTTCTGTGGGCTGACACGCGACCCGGCTATGACCCGTACGGATGGCTCGTGTGGGGCAAGCTGACGGTGCACTGGAACCTGGATACCAATGGCGCCCCGTCGTGGAAACCGCTGCCGTTCCTATTCACCGTCCCGTTTGCCGTGGTCGGCCATTACGCCCTATGGCTGTGGATGATCCTGTCCGTCGCGGTGTCGCTGAGCGGGCTGGTCTTCGCGTGGCGGATCGCCGTGCATCTGACCGCTGCGCCCCCGGCCCGGCGGTGGGCAGGCTACGCCGCCGGTGCCTTCGCTGCCCTGGCGCTGCTGGGCATCCGCGACTACACGCATTTCATCTTCAGTGCCCAGTCGGACACGATGATCGTCTCGCTCTGTCTGGCGGCGATCGACTGCCAGCTGGCCGGCCGGCACAAGTTGGCCTTCTGGCTGTGGATACTCGGCTCACTGGGGCGACCGGAGGTCTGGCCCTTCCTGGCCGTGTATTCGCTTTGGGCATGGCGCGCGTTCCCCTCGCTGCGACGGATGCTCGTCGCCGGGCTGGTGCTGATCCCGCTGTTCTGGTTCGGAATTCCCGCGCTCACGGCGAAGAGCGCATTCATCGCCGGCGATAATGCCCTGCACTCGCCGCGGGAGCTCCACAGCAACAAACTGTGGGGCACGCTCGACCGTTTCCTCGATCTACAGGAGCTCCCCGTCTGGCTGACCGGCATCCTGGCCGTGTCGATTGCGGCCGTGCGACGCCAGCGCTTCATCCTGCTCCTGGCCGCCGGCGCCGTCGCGTGGGTAGTCGTCGAGGTCGCGTTCGTGCTGCGCGGCTACCCCGGAGTCCCGCGCTACCTCTTTGAGCCGGTGGCGCTCGTGTGTGTGCTCGCCGGCCTGTTCGTGGGACGCGTGCTGCTCGACGTCCCGGCGCTGTCGGCGCGGTTCGGTCCCCGCCTATGGCCCCGCCTCGGCTCGGCTCTGGCCACCGGCCTGGTGCTCGTCGTGGTGGCCTCGCTGGTCCCGGCCGCACGCTCGCGGACGAGGATCGAGCGGGCCGATCTGTCTCACGAACGTGCTCGCACCAAGGAGATCAACCGCCTGCACACGGTGATCGGCCGCGTGGGCGGGATCCACCGGATCCTCGCCTGCGGCCGGCCGAACATCCCGATCGGCTATCAGAGCATCTTCGCCTGGTACACCGCCTTGAAGATCGGCGATCTGTACGTGAGCCAAAAGCACGAGCGTCAGCACCCCAGCCCGCTGGTGAACATCTATCCGCTCAGCGACGGCTGGAAAGTGTTCCCCAGTCACATCCATGGCGCCGCGCTGCGCCGCTGCCACGGGCTCCGCCTGTCGCTGAGGTTCCGAGGATGAGGATCTTCGTCGCGGGCGCGTCGGGGGTCCTGGGCCGCGCCCTGACCCCGCTCCTGTTGCAGGCCGGCCATCAGCCGACTGGGATGACGCGCTCGCCTGAGCGAGCCGGGCAGATCCGCGCGCAGGGCGCCGACGCCGTCGTGTGCGACGCCCTCGATGGCGAGGCCGTCCGTGCCGCCGTCCTCGCGGCGAAGCCGCAGGCCGTGATCCACGAACTCACCGACATCCCGGCGCGGCTAGACCCTCGCAAGTACAGGGCGCAGCTGGCCGGGACCAACCGGCTCCGGCGAGAAGGCACGCGCAACCTCCTTGCTGCCGCCAGGGAGGCGGGGGCGGAGCGTTTCGTGGCCCAGAGCATCGCGTTCGCCTACGCCCCGGAAGGGGATTGGGTCAAGGACGAGGACGCGCCGCTCGCGCCCGACGCCCCGCCCCCAATGTCTGACGCCATCCAAGCGGCCGCCGAGCTCGAGCGGCAGGTCCTCGGGGCGGGCGGGCTGGTACTCCGCTACGGCTTCTTCTACGGGCCCGGGACGCAGTTCGCGCCGGACGGCTTCTACGCCGATCTGGCCCGCAAGCGTCGCTTCCCGGTTGTCGGCTCCGGCGAAGGGCACTGGTCCTTCATCCACGTCGATGACGCGGCGACGGCCACGCTCGCCGCACTCGAGCGAGGCACACCCGGCATCTACAACATCGTCGACGACGATCCGGCCCCGGCTCGCAACTGGCTGCCCGTCTACGCCGAGGCGGTTGGGGGCAAGCGCCCGTTCAAGGTGCCGGTGTGGATGGGAAGGCTGGGCGGAGGTCCAGCGGCGGTGTCCGGGATGACCACCCAGCGCGCAGCCTCGAACGCCAAGGCCAAACGGGAGCTCGGCTGGAAACCTCGGACTCCCAGCTGGCGCGATGGCTTCCGGTCGGCAACGGCCTAGGCCGGCGCGTCCGCGACGGCGCGGGGTCGGCAGCCCTGGGACCCGTGGGCGCCAGCGCTTGCGCCTAGCGCTCGCCGGATCAGCGCTGGTCCTGCTCATCGCCGTGATCGTGGCCGCCAACCGCTCCGGTTCGCCGCCGCCACCACCTCTGCCGGGCACCGGCCAGGTACCCCGCTCTGGTGATCCGTTCGCCTACTCGCCCTCGCGTGAGGCGGCATTCGTCGCGCGGGCCACCGCGGGGAGCGGCCAGGTGCTGTTCACCAAGAGCCCCGGCGGCGCTCTGGCCACCGCGGCCCGAGTGGCGCCCTTCAGGGGGATGATCGACGCCGCTACGCGCGGGACCGGCATCGATCCGGCGCTGGTCGAGGGGCTCGTGTTCGTCGAGAGCGCGGGCCGTCCAGACGTCGTGGCCGGCGCCGATCCCTCGGCCGCGGCCGGACTGACGCAGATCCTGGCCGACACAGGACGCTCGTTGCTCGGGATGCACGTCGATCTGGCCCGCAGCCGGCGCCTGCTCGCGGCGATCGGCAACGCGTCCTCCCCCGGGCAGGTGCACCGTCTGCTCGCTCGGCTGGCGATAGCCGACGATCGCTTCGACCCACGCAAGGCACTTACGGCGACGGTCCGCTATCTGAAGATCGCCGAGCAGAAGTTCGGACGCCAAGACCTCGCCCTCGTGTCCTACCACATGGGCATCGGCAACCTTCAACAGGTGCTGAGCAACTACGACGGCGGACAGCCGGTGCCCTACGCCGAGCTGTACTTCGACACCGCGCCCGATCACCACGCCGGCGCGTTCCGGCTCCTGGCCGGCTTCGGCGACCAATCCTCGCTGTACTTCTGGCGGGTACTGGGGGCTGCGCAGATCATGCGGCTCTACCGCTCTGACCGGGGCGCGTTGCAGCGCTTGAACGGGCTCGAGACCGGATACGACTCAAGTGCGCTCGTTCTGCACCCGCCCGACCGGGTGCGCAGTTTCGCTGACCCCAACGCACTGTCGGCGGCTTACGCCGGGCGGGCGCTGGTGCCGTTGCCAGCTAACGCGGCCCAGCTCGGCCTCGCCTACGCGCCTTCGATGGGTGCCCAGGCCCGTCGTCTCGGGGCCCCGATTGCCCTGTACCGCGGTCTGGCTCCTGTCGCCCTGGACCTGCTCGTCGAGCTCGCGGGCCGCGTTCGCGCCGTGTCGGGCTTTCACGGGCCGTTGACCCTTCACAGCACCGTGCTCGATCGCCGCTACGAGAATCTGGTCGGCATCTCAGACGAGCCCGCAGCCACTGGGTACACGTTCGAGATCTCTCGCCACTACGGCAGCCCGGCCCAGGCGCAGGCGCTCCAGGCGATGCTCGACCGCCTCCAGGCGCTCAACCTGATCGCCTGGGTACGCCACCCGGACACGATCGAGGTGACCGCGGCCGGCGACGCGTCCCGGGTGATCGGCGGCGGGGTCTGAGGCCGGCGGGGTCTGAGGCGGCGGGCTGCGGAGTCTGCGGCGCACGGGACGGATATAGGTGCATCGAGTGGGGTCGGGCGCCTCCGGTCGCTGGCAACCGGCCAAAGTGCTACACCCGCGATCGCCGCCGTTGGCGAGACGCGCGGACTGGTCGTATATCGACCGAAGTGCTACACCGGCCCGGGCCGGCGGCATTGGGTGTACCGGTATGGGCGGTCCCCCGCGTCCGGGAATGTCCGAATCCCGGTTGGGCCGTCCGCGGCAGGCGACTCGCCTTGCGATGCGTGGTTCGTCCCCATGACCCTGCGCCGCCCACCCAGGATTACCTGTAGGTTCAGCGCCAATGCCCGACGCCATCCGCACCCCCGACGAACTCCTGGAGAACCTGCCGGAGTTCCCCTACCAACCGCACTTCCGTGACTTCGAGGGATTGAGGCTCGCCCACATCGACGAAGGGGTGGGCAACCCGGTGATCTTCTTTCACGGCGAGCCGACCTGGTCGTTCCTGTGGCGCAAAGTGATCCCGCCCGTGCTGGGCGCCGGCTACCGCTGCATTGCTCCGGACCTGCCCGGGTTCGGCCGCTCGGACAAGCCGGTCGAGCTCGACTGGTACAGCTACGACCGCCACACCGCGGCGCTGGCGGCGCTGCTGGAGCAGCTCGATGTGCGCGACGCCACCGTCGTCGTGCACGACTGGGGCGGACCAGTGGGCTTGCGGTTGGCCGCCGAGCATCCCGATCGAATCGCCAGGATGGTCATCCTCGACACCGGGCTGTTCACCGGCCACCAGAAAATGACTGACGCGTGGCGGGCGTTCCGTGACTTCGTGGAGCGCACCGATGATCTGCCGGTCGGCTTCCTGGTCAAGGGTGGTTGTAAGCGCGAGCCACCTGAGGAAGTAATCGCCGCCTACGACACGCCGTTTCCCAACGCTGAGTCAAAGGCCGGAGCGCGCGCCTTTCCGCTGATGCTCCCCACCTCGCCGGATGAACCGGGCGCGCAAGCCGGCCAGCGCGTCTTGGCCAGTCTCCAAGGCGACAAGCGACCCAAGCTCGTGCTCTGGGCCGATTCCGATCCCGTGATCCCCCTGGAGGTCGGTCATCGCTTTGCCCAGGCGCTCGGCACCGAGGTACACCACGTGATCGCCGATGCCGCGCATTTCCTTCAGGAGGATGCCGGCGAGAAGATCGGCCGCCTGATTGCGGACTGGCTGGGCCCAGGCACCTAAGGCCCGGGCCCGCCAGAAAGAGTTATCTACGAGACGGTTTCCGTCTCACGGGCTGCCGAAGGCGGCACTTCGCGGCCGCTGTCAGCCGCGACCTCAGCCTCGGCCGGCGCGATCGTCTCGACCATCCGGGCCTCGTAGGCCGCGCGAGCGCCGTGATCGGGCGCCATCAAGACCTGGTCGCCCTTCAGCATCCGGCCCATCGCCTCCATAGCGCGACGGGGCATGAGCGCATTCAACCGGACCATGCCGCTCATCGTCTTCGGTACGAACACCTCGAAGCGCCCTGTCTGGAGCGCCTCGACGATCGCGTCGGCCACGTCCTCGGGTTGAACGGCCTTGAAACCGCGCGTCTCTGGAAGTCCTGAGCCGAGCTCGGTGTTGACGACGACCGGCATCACGATGCTGATGTCGATGTCGGTTTCACGAAGCTCCGCGCGGAGGGCCTCGCTGAGGCCGACCACGGCATGCTTGGTCGCGCAGTAGGTGGCACCGCCCGGGAACCCGGCCTTGCCGGCCGCCGAGGCGATCTGCACGAGGTGTCCACGACCGCGCGGCAGGAACCGGTCGAGGGCCAGCTTGGAGCCGTAGATGACCCCGTGCAGGTTGATGTCGATCATCCGCTTCGCCGTCGCGTCGGTCTCCTCGGCGAACGGGCCGATGGGCATGATCCCGGCGTTGTTGATCAGCACATCGAGAGGCCCGAGCGCGCTTTCCGCCTGGAGCATGAAGGTCTCGAAGCTTGAGCGGTCGGTCACGTCGAGCGGCAGACCGATGGTCCCGGCGCCGAGCTCCTGAGCCGTGCGCTCGGCGAGCGCGGAATCGATGTCGCCGATCGCTATCCGCGCGCCCTGCGCGATCAGCGCGGACGCAGTGGCGCGGCCGATCCCGCGGGCGCCGCCAGTGATTGCGACGACCTTACCGGCCAGCGATCGTGGGGCTTTCGCCATGAAAATCTGTCCTCCTGATTGATACTTCCGATGGACCCATGTGCTGTAGCGCACAGACGGTACCGTGCCAGGTCACTCCGCGCCAAAGCGAGGTGCGCGTGCCAGGTCACTCGGCGCCAAAGCGGGCGTGCCGGGTGCCCGGGCGGGTAGCTCGGTCGTGAGGTCCGGCCTACCCGCCGTGGCCGCCGCCGGACCCGCCCCCGCGGCCCGACCCGCCGCCGCTGCCGCCCGACCCACCGCCGCTGGACCCGCTGCTGCCGCCCGACCCACCGCCGCTGGACCCGCTGGTGGCGCCCGACCCGCCGGCGCCGCTACCGGACTTGCCCGTGCCTGATCCCGCCGACGTCGAGCCCGCGCCACTCGGTGCCGAGATGCCTGGGCTGCTCGTCCCGGAGCCCCCGCCGAGTCCGGTCGACCCACCCGAGGAGCCACTGCCGCTCGTCGACGACCCGGATCCCCCCTGGGTGTGCGTCGTGCCGCTCGTCCCTGAGGATGTGTGGCTACCTCCGCTCCCGGTGCTGGAACCGGCCCCGCTGCCGGAGCTAGAACTTGGACCACTGCCGATCCGCAACCCTGAGCCGCTCGAAGAAGAGCCCGCGTTACCCGACCCCGGTACGAGCGCCACCGACGGCCCAGCGGGTCTACCGGCCAGCGTCAGCGAGGGTGCGCTGGCACCAGACGACCCTGCGGTCCCCTCGCTCGACCCGCGCTGGGCAGGCCGTCCAGCCATTGGAGCGACCCGGATCTGCCGCCGCCCGGCGCCAGCGCCCCGCGGCGACGGCCAGTGAGGGCTGAGGTGGCCAGGACCGGCGTTTGCGCCGGCGGCGAGCGAAAGCTGATGTGTCCCGGTCAGCGAAATCCTCCAGCCCCAGCCCGCCGCCCCGCCGAACCCTTGAGCTGCGGTCAAGGCGGTCGGCTGCCCCACCGCCGCCGATCCGGTCCGGGCTGACCCGGGGTCGAGGGTTGGCTGCCGCTGCTTGGGCGGCAGTCCAGAAGAGGACCAGGAGAGGCCGAGGTCTCCGGCCGCTGCGAGTGTCCCCGCGCCGACCGCGGCCACGGCGATCCCTATCGCTCCCTTCATCAGACCGCCGTTCATCGCCGTACCGGCCAGCAGGCCGGCTCCTCCCGTCAAACCGGCGGCGGCGCCCGCTCCGCCGGTCAGAGCGGCGGTGACCACACCCTCCTTGAGGGCGAAGGCCGGGGCCACGGGGAGCAGCAGGGCCAACTGACGGCGTTGGCGCTCCACCTGATGGCGGAAGTCCCGGCAGCCCGGACATTCGCGCAGGTGGCGACGGAGATTTCCGCGGCGCAGCGCACCGCCACGCAGATTGGCGAGCTGCGTGCGGATCTCCGTGCAATCGGTTTCCCGCGCGGTCCGGCTGGCCACCAAGGACTCGCGGGCCTGGAACACCAAGGCTTTGACCTTCTCCCTGGGGACTCCCAGCGCAACCCCGATCTGCTCATGGGACAAGGCATCCAATTCGGCCAGGACCAGGGCTGCTCGCTGCTCGTCGGGGAGACGACGCATGTCGACGACGAGGTCGCGGAGGTCCTGCCGGCGCTGGACCTGAACCGCCAGGCCCTCCGTCGCCGTGTCGGCGAGATCGGTGGCGGGATGCTCACGCCGCGCGCGAAGGACCGAATAACAGCGATTGCGGGCGATCGCGAACAGCCAGGCCTTCAGCTGGATCGGCTTATCCGAAGAGATGAGATCGTTGTAAGCGGCGAGGAACGTGTGCTGGACGGCATCTTCGGCCTCTTGGGGATCACCCAGCATGTGCCGGCAGAAGGACAGGATCGCGAGATGGTGCCGGTCGTAGGCGACCTCGAAGGCCACACGCCGGCCCTCTCGGATCAAGGCCACCAAACGGGCGTCCGAAGCCAGCCGCATCAGATGCGGAGACTGCTGCCACGTCGCCCCTGCCGGTGCCACCCGCGGCACCGCGCTCGCTTCCATTCAAGAATTATGTGGGCTTTGGAGCGGAAATGCGAGGCTGGCGTGATTTATTTTGCAACCAGATCGTAAAATGTTTCTCTTCCCGGTTAGCCAATCCGGTTGGCTGGTTGACCAGTCGGCCCCTTAAAGCTCACAAAGCCTCCTGAAACCTACCTATTGCGACCTTTCCGAGGCGCGGGCGGTCCGGGGGGCTGCACAATGTCCCGACCCGTTGGCGTGTGCGACTCGTCCAACTCGAGCTGCCAGAAGTAGCGGGTGAAGGTCATTCCTGACCTGAACTCGCCCACATGCGGTTCAATCTCTTCCCCCCGCGCCATTCTCACGATCAGCTCGGGGTAACTGCGGCCGGGAAGCGCTGCGTACACGGGGGCAGGAAAGGCCCCGCCAAACCGCGTGTTCACATCGGTGATGCCCAACCCGATCTCTCGATCGCGGAAAACCTGCACGGTGCACGGCCCGCGGACGCCGAGGGCCTCCACCACCTGCCGACCCAAATCGATCAGCTCGGAATCGGCGATCACCTGCCCCTTGATCGACTCGCCTCCGCGGGACTCGATCATCGTGCGCGGAATCGCGTTCAGACAGCGTCCGCTCAGGTCCGACAGGCAATCGATGGAGAACTCGGGGCCATCCATCAGTCGCTGAACCATCGTGGGCTCGTCCACGTAGCCGACGAAGAACTCAGCCGCTCGGGCGTCATCGGCACGGTGAATCGAGCGCGCGCCGGATCCCTGGCGCGGCTTGACCATCACCGGGTAGTGCGGTACGGGCTCCCCCGGCAGCACGGTTGGGGGCGACGGCAGGCCAAGGCTCGCGAGCAGCAGATGCGCCTCGTACTTGTCAAACGTCGCACGCGCGACCTCGGGATCAGGAACGAAGGCCGGCAGGAGGCCGCCCACGCGGGCATGAGCCAGCACCTCGATGTCGAGGTCGGTCAGCGGGACGACCGCTCCAATGTTGTGCCGCTCACACAACTTGCGCAGCGCGGGGACGTAACTCGGATCGTCGATCCGGGGCACGGCCCAACGGTGGTGAGCGGCGTACTGCGCAGGAGCGAGCGGATTGGGGTCAGCGGCGACCACGGTCGCGTGCTGGGCGAACGCTGACACGATGTCGTAGCGCTTGCCCACACCGGTGAGCAGAACGCCTACGTCGCGCTGGGTGGATGCCATCCGCCTGTATCTCCTTTGTAGAGACCATGCCCGCTGAGCACCAGGCCCACGGTCTTGATGAGGATCTTCAGATCCAGTGCGAGGGATCGGTGCTCGACGTACCAGAGGTCGAGCTCGATCCGATCCGACCAGGGCAACGAGGCTCGCCCGTTGATCTGAGCCCATCCGGTGATTCCGGGTTTGACGGCCAGCCGCCTCCGTTGCCGAGCGGTGTACTGCTCTACCTGGACCGGCACAGTGGGACGCGGCCCGACGATCGACATGTCTCCTCGCAGCACGTTCCACAGATTCGGTAGCTCATCCAGCGAGTAGCGGCGCAAGAACGCACCCATCCGCGTGATCCGATCATCGCCGGCGGCGATCGCCAGCCCGGCGCCAGTGAATTCGGCGCCGCTCACCATTGTTCGCAGCTTGTAGATCGAAAACGCCACGCCGTCCTTCCCGGTCCGCGTCTGGCGGTAGATCGGGTGGCCCTTGGACTCGACGCGGATAGCCAGGGCCAGCAGCGCGATCACGGGGGCAGAAATGAGCGCCGCGAGTGCAGCGATAGTGATGTCCATTGCTCGCTTGATCACCGTGTGCCCTCCGCAGGCTCCCAGCCCGCCGCCGTGCCTCGCCTCAGCCAGTCCCAGAGCCCGACGGCCAGCGAGGCCGTGGTGAGTACGTAGTAACGCGCGACGAGCAGCGGCCTGGCCGGTAGCACGGGCGCCACCAGCGCTGCGAGCAGCACCGCGAGCTGGGCAAGCGCGGCCGCGAGATAGACCCAACCGCGCCCTAGCAGCGCGAGGTTCGTGCCGAACAGGATCACGTGCAGGAACGGCGACGCGTAGCGGAGCACCCGGTGCGAAAAGATCATCAGCGCGTACAGCGGGCCATAGCCTCGGGGCGACAGCATCCCGCCCCGCAACACGATCGGCCAGCCGTGGCTCATCATTCGCCGCTTGCGTGCGAACTCGCCCTCGATCGTCGGAACCATCTTCTCGCTGGCGTGGGCGTCCGACGCGTAGAGGGCGAGCCAGCCGCGCTTGACCATGTTGAACGGGAAGGAAAGATCGTGGCCCATGATCGGGTCGACCACGATGTAGGAGTCGCGGCGGGTTGCATAGATTGCCCCGTTGCCGCCGGTCACGGAGCGAACGCGGGACTCGAGCCGTCGCAGCGCCATCTCATAGCGCCAGTACAGACCCTCCTGGTTGGTCCCCCGGTCGTTGAGAAAGCGCACGTCCCCACACACGTAGCCGACCCGCGGATCAGCAAAGGCGGCCACGAGCTCTCTCAAGGCCTCGGGTTCCCACAGCACGTTTGCGTCGGAGAACGCCACGATCTCTCCGTCGGAGTGCAACACCGCCGCGTCCTGGGCGCGAATCTTTCCACCTCGCTCGAGCTCGAGCACGACGTCGGCGCCGGCCGCGCGAGCGCGGGCTGCGGTGTCATCGGGAGAGCCGTCGCAGGCCACGATCACTTGGAGCCGGTCGCCCGGGTAGTCAAGCGTGCGCAGGTTCCTCACCCGGGCGGTGATCACATCCTGCTCGGCGTAAGCGGCCACGATCACCGAAACCGACGGCAACCAATCTGCGTCCCCCACCGTCAGCGTGCGTCTGCGGCGCGCCCGCGCCAGCGCCGCGAGCAGCAGCGGGTAGCCGGCGTGGGTGTACAGCAGCAGCGCCACACCCAGCCAGAACACGATCTCGAGAGCATCCACGGCGGCGGATTGTGAAGTACCCGTGCGCTGCGCGTCTGTGCTCCCCGCCCCCCAGCCTTCTAGGCTCCCGCCGCTCGATATACCTCCAGCGTTCTGCGGGCTGCCTCATCCCAGGAGTAGGGACCGGCGGCCGCCGCCGTGGCCGCACGTTCAAGTCGCTCGCGGGCGCTGCGGTCAGCGAGCAGCCGCATCAGCACGGAACGCAAGGCGGCCGGATCGCTCGGCGGGACGAGTTCGGCCGCCCCGTGGGCGGCGACCTCACCGAAGCCGCCGATGTCGGCGAGAACCACGGCTTTGCCGAACGCCAGCGCCGTGGCCAGGACCCCGGACTGGTCAAAGCGCTCGGTACGCGCGTACGGCAACACGATGACGTCGGCGCGACGAAACAGGGCCGGCAGCTCGGCGTCGGAGACGAACCGGGGCATGAAATGCACTCCGGGCGGCGCGCCGGCCTGGAGCGCTTCCAGGGGCATCAGTGCGCGACCGACCACCCACAGTTCCGCCCCGACGATCCCGCGCCATGCCTCGAGTAGGGTCTCGACGCCTTTGTAAGGCCGCAGCAAACCGAAGAACAGGGCAACGGGTCCGTCGCCTGACGTCAATTCGTCCGGCAGACGTTCCTCGTGCTCCTGCTCGGTCAGGTGCGTGAACGCTCCGTGGGGGACCACGTGGACTTTGTCGGGCTCGAGCGCGAGGCCTTCAACCAGGGTCCGGCGGCCGTACTCAGAGTGGACGATCACCGCGTCGACGCGCTGCAAGAGCCGCCGTTGGGCCCGCGCCTGGCCCGGCCGGGGCTCACGGGGCAGGAGGTCGTGAGCGGTCAGCACGACTGGACCATCGGGCAATAGATGGCGATCGAGCCAGGGCACGTCGAACCACTGAAAGTGGGTCACGTCCGCGTCCATGGCCAAGCGGCGGTAGCGGAGCATGTCGGGACCGTGCTCTACGAGCTTGGCCGCCCGCCGCGGCCAGGAACCGGCGCGCCCCGGAGCGCGTCGGTAGAAGAATTCCCAGCGTCGATAGCCGTCCGGAACCGGGATCGAGCCGTAGGCGAAGCGGCTCGTGACCAGCGTGACGTCTGCGCCGGCCCGGGCCAGGGCGCTCGCCAGGGCGTGGTCGTAAGGCGGCGTGAACGCGGACGGATCGACGAGTTGGACCCGGGTCATCGCGGTCCTCCGTCGAACGGCCGGCCGGTCAGGGCGGCGAGACGAGCCGCGATCTGCCGCGCCGGCTCGCCACCCAGTGCGTGCAACCGCGCATGGCGATCTCGTTGGATGCGCAGCGCGACGGGAGCCAGCGCGGCCAAGTGCACTCGCGGGCGCGGCCCCAGCTGGGCGCCCCGCGCGCCCATCAGGTCGCGCAGCGCGCGTACGGGATGGCGGGCCACGAGTATCGCCAGCGCCCGAGCGCGAGCCCCCGCCCCGTCGTCCTCGCGGTAGGCGATGTTCAGCGAGCGCGTCAACTCGAGCTCCACGCTCTCAGGCCGCGACGCCGCCTCAATCCGGGCGCCGTCGAGCGTGCCTGCGAAGTCCGCCAGGGGATCGCCGCGCGCCGGAAAGCGATCAGCCACGAGCACGACCTTGGCCGGCCTGAACGCCCGCGCCGCGCCGGCGGGGCGGTTGGACAGCGCAAAACCGCCGAGCTCCTCGGCCGCGAGCAGCGCGTCGACGGCCAGGTAACGACCGCGCTCGAGACGGGTCAGGCGATGCGGCGCAGCCGCGGGGGCTGAGTCCTGTCCTGGTGGGCCGCCGGGGCGGGGGCCGCCTGGGCGGCGGCCCAGTCGGCGCAAGCCGCGGCTAAAGGCTCTGCGCACTGCCGGCTCCGGCGTGAACGCGCCGTATCGGCGGGCCAGCCAAGCGCGGCCCGCGGCGTACCCTCGCCATTGCCGGCGCAGCTCGCCCAGGGTGACCCGGTAGCTGTGCTCAACTGCCGCCTGTGGGCGCAGCTCCAGACGCCAGCCGGCGCGCTGAAGACGCCAGCTGAAGTCGGTGTCCTCGGCCGCGCGGACTCCCTCCAGAAACCCCCCGACCTGCTCGAACGCGGCACGACGGACCATCAGATTCGCCGCCACCGCCCGCGGTAGATACGGATGGGACAGGTGCGCCTGCTGGCCGAGGAAGCTGCGCTCGGTGGCATAGCGCGCGGCCAGCGTCGCCCCCGCCGGCGCCGGGACCACCTCGCCGGCCAGAGCTCCGACGTCCGCTTCCACTGGCGTGGCAAAGTATTCATCCAACAGCCCAGGCAGTGCGACGCAATCGGCGTCGAGGAAGAGGATCCATTCGCCGCGGGCGAGCGACGCGCCGCTGTTGCGCGCGTGCGCGGGGGAGCGCTCCGCGGCGGCCTGCACAACCTTTACGCCCTTGACGTCGGGAGCGATGCCGCTGTTGTCGGCGAGAATCAGCTCATCCCTTGGAGAAATCTCCAGCGCCAGCAGAGCGACTGCCGCGGCGCGTGCCGCCGACGCATCGCCCGCGAAGGGCATCACGACGCTGATCGACGGCCTGCTCACGTGCCGCTCCGCGGAAGGCGCACGCGAGCCGCCAGACGGCCGACCTGCGCCAGCTCCTGCGGATGGGCGAAGCCGACCAGGAACAACACGAGCGGGATCACCGCGAACACGGCCAGCCGAGTCAGGAACCCCACCGCGCCGTGCGTGGGCAGAAGCAGATCCCCTGCCGCGGCTGCCCCTCCCATCACGATGACCAGCTCCAGCAGCCTTCGCCACTCGAAGTCGACGCGGAAGACCCCACGCGTGAGCAGATGCATGACCGTGAGCATGACCACATAGGCGCCGCACAGGGCGATCCCCGCTCCCGCGAGTCCGAGCGGCGGCACCAGCACGACGATCAGCACCACGTTGGCGATCAATCCGGCAATCGACGCAGGGAAATTGCGCCGTGTGACCTGCGCCCGCCCGGCGACGACGAGGAAGACAACCCACAGCCCATACATCGCCCAGCCGAGGGCTACCCACGGCAGGGCGCGATACGCGCCGTAGTAGCTGTGTGCGGCTAGGAGCCGCAGCACCCAGCGGCCCAGCAGGGCCAGCCCGGCCACCACCCACCCGCTGACGAGCACGTAGTAGGTAGTGACGAGGCCGTACAAGCGTGAGGCCTCGGCATCGTCACGGACCGAGTAGGCGAGCGGCGGCCACGCGTACTGAAAGGCACGAACGATGAAGGCCACCGACCCGGCCAGCTTGATCGCGACCGAATAGAGGCCCACCAGGGAGGTGCCCTTGGCGTGAAGGATGTAGTAGCGATCGAAGAGGTTGAGGGCATAGACGGAAATCTCTGCGGGCATCGTGGGCAGGCCGAAATGCAGCAGCCGTGAGAGGCGCTCACCGGCTGGCGCGTGATTGCGCTGAGGACGCCGAAGGCGGTGGCGCATCGAGAACCACAGCGCCAGCAGTACCACCGTCGAGGCGCCGTAGTTGCCGATCAGCAGTCCGCGCGCGCCGTCGCCGAACCCCACCACGAGCACAAGTGACGCGGTGATGGTCAGACCGACATTGATCAGGGAGGCAATTGCGTAGGTGCGAATCCGCTCGTCCACACGGAGCAGCCCGTAGGCGAGCTCGAGGTTGGTGAACGTCCACAGTCCCAGCACGGCGATCAGGAAGGTCGTCACGTCACGGTGGCCGAGCACCAACCGGGACAGCGGAGCCGCGGCGGCGGCGAGCACGATGGCGGCAGCCGTCGTCGTCGCGAGCAGGAACACCATCACGCGACGAACCAGCGCATCCCGCCGCTCCTGATCCTCGTCGGCGAAGTAGAAGCGCAGAAACGCTTCGATGATCCCGAGGCGGATCACGATGCTGACGAAGATGACGCCGGTGGCCAGCAGTTCGACGATCCCGTACTGAGATGTCGTGAGGTACCGCGTGTACACCGGCAGCAGCAGCACGGCGATGAACTTCGAGACGACGTCCGCGACCTGGTAGGCCGCCAGCGAGCTGGCGAGTCGCTTCAGATAGCCGATCACGCCGGACACGGTACGGATCGAGCCCGCGGCACCCGGTACGGCGGCGTCGCGAGCGGGCAACCGCCATGGGCGCTAGCTAGTGCCCCAGCACCTGCCACAAACGCGCGATCAGCTCTTGGGCGTCGACATTGCGGGCCAGACTCGTGCCGAAGCCGTCCAGCCCGATCTCGACCACGACCCCGCGGCCAACCCGGAACCCAGCCACGCTCGCCGCCTGCCCGCCGATGCCGGCCGACGACACGAACGGCGCTGTTCCCGGCGACAGCTGTTCGTAGCTGCGATAGCCCGGAAGGGCGCCGGAGGTCCTGGAGAAGATGCCCAAACCGTCTCGGCTCACGGTGATCAGATCGTGCGCGTTCGTGAGCACCGGCCCTTGCCGTGCCCCGAAGATGTCGGCCGGGGCGGGAGCGCTCGGTTGCACCGCCTGCCCAGAGCGCAGGGTCACCCCGCGTCGCAGCGAGTCGATCCCGATCGACAACACGCGCCCGCCACTCTGAACGTAGGCGCCCAAGTCACGGCCAAGCGCCGGCGACAGCCATCGCTCCGCGCCGGCGAGCACGACTGCGTGGACCGCCGACAACGTCGGGCCGGTTGCATCGGCGAGGCCGAGATCGGTGGTCAGCTGGTAGTTGAGATGCGACCGGTCGAGATGTGCGAGCAGCGCGGCCTCATCCGCGAGGCCGGCCGGCAACCCGGTGCTGAACGGGCGATGTAAGTTCACTGGCCCGCCGGAGGCCAACGTGTTCGGTATTCCGTCGCCATCGTCATCGACCGGATTCAGGCCCTGCCACGTAAGGGCGGGGAGAACGATCAGAAGCCGACGTGGAGCGGGAGCGGCTGAGGCGGGGGCACTGACCACGAGCGGCACCGAGGTGCCGTGAGCGCCCGAGCGAAATGAGAGTACGTAAATCCCCGGGCTCCGGGGTGGGACGCGGACCGTGAGCGCGAACGAGTGTCCGGCCCCGTGGCTCAACACCCGTCGTGCGCCCCACCGCTGAAGGGTCCACGTGTAAGGCTGCTGACGGGCGTCCACGTAAACCGTTGCGCTCCCGCCCGCCGGAACGGGATCAAGCGGTGGCTGCGCGGCCAGGTAGCGCACGGTGACCCCAGCGTGCGAGGTCGAACCCGGTGGGGGCGGGATCGAGGGCGGGAACTGGCCGGTGTTACAGGCTGCGTCCTGAACCTTGAGGCCGACCAGGTACGTGCCCGGTGGCGCCGGCCGCTGACGGATCCGGCCATCCCAACTGGCGCCGCGCCATCCGGCCCGGAAGCGCTTGACCACGCGAGGAACACCCGGCAGGTCGGTTCGGTAGATCCGCACCGTGACCCCTCGCTGCTCGTTGCCCCGGTAACGGATCTGGACCGGCAGGCCGCCGTTGGGAATCAAGGCGGGCGAGACGCTCGTCACAACTGGATGCGGCCCCGCGGATTTGACCGTGACCGGCACCCGCGTGTACTCAACCGTCCGGTTCTGATGTAGCAGCGCGACCCTGAAGTAGTACTTCCCGTCGGGTGCCACGCCTCCGCTGTCCTCCCGCCCGTCCCACCGGAACAGGCCGTCGGGGATCCGCACCCCGCGGCGCATGTGCCGGCCCGAGGCCAACGTGCGAACGATCGTGCCGCTGGCATCGACCACGTAGACAGCCACGTCGTCGGCGCGGTGCAGCAGGTAGAAGGAGAATTTGGCCACGCGGTGGCCGCCGCCACAGCCGTTCCCGCCCGGCGAGATCACCGCGGGCGTCGGCTTGGGAAAGCCCGCAATCAACGGCGTTGAGACCTTCAGGTGCTGAGTTACGAAGAACGCGCCGACGGTCGCCACCGCCAGAGCGGCGAAGGCCGCCAGCGGCAGCCTGTTCACAGCGGCACCACCGCCACGTTGGGGACGGAGAACTCATGGAACGCGGCGAGCCCGCGGGGATCCCGGCGGGCGAGCATGACCCTGATGCAACCGCCGTGACAGACGACCAAGGCCGGCAGTTGTTCGGTGGCGTGAATGTCGCTGACCGCCGCGCTCACGCGGTTGAGCTGGTCCTGCAGAGACTCACCGCCCGGAAAGCGAAACGACGCCCCGGCCTGACGCCAAGCCCGATACAAGTCGGGTTCCTCGCGCTTGATGTCGACAAACAGCCGCCCCTCCCAGCGGCCACGGTTGGCTTCCCGCAGACGCTCATCCAAGCGCGGACTCAGGCCGAGCCGCCGGCCCACGATCTCCGCCGTCTCCCTTGCCCGGCTGAGGTCAGAAGCCCACAGCGAGACGATCTTCTCGCTGGCCATGCGCTCGGCCAGTGCCGCCGCCTGCCGGCGGCCCGTGTCGTTCAGTGGCGTGTCCCGGAAGCCCTGCACCCGAATCGGCTCACGGTTGTCGTCGGTTTCGCCGTGCCGGGCAAGCAGGACACCGGAGGTGCTGTTGACGGTCCCGCGGCCATCCGGCCCGGACCCGCCGTCACTCATCCGTGATCCGGGTGGCGCCCGCGCCGGCGGTGTCCGAGCGCAGGCCGAGCCGGATCGTCTCCAGTGAGAGAACGTCCTCGGGGGGGATGTTGCCCAGGTTCACGTTGGGTCCGAAGCGGCGCACGAACCAGACCTGCTGATCTTTGCGCGGCGCTTCGAAAAGAATCAGCTCGGGATCGACCGCGTGGACGATCTCGTCGATCAGCCCCATCCGAACCTCGCCGTCGTGGCGGAAGATGCCGACGTTACCGCTCTCCCGCGCTTCGGCGATTACCTTCCAAGCTCCGGCCTCGAGCTCCTTCTGAATCAGCTCGACCCACTTGTACGGCGCCATGATCCGCGTGTCGTCCTTGGAGCCGACCTCGGATAGGACGGTGAACTCCCGGGCGAAGCGCTCGATCAGCTCAAGCTTGCGCTCGTGGGCCAGGGTGATCGTCCCGTCAGAGATCTCGATGTGCTCCAGGCCAAGCTCGTGGAGCCAGGCCACCAACGCCTCAAGCCGGTCCTGGGCAATCGCCAGCTCGGTCAGCGTGCCCCCGAGGACCACCGGAATCCCATGCTCGCGGTAGCGCATCAGCTTGCCCTGGACATTCCCGCTCACCAGCGCGGTGCCCCACCCGAGCTTGACGAAATCCACGAAGTCACCCGCGACCTCGATCAGCCCGTCGACCTCCGCCAGCGACAGCCCGCGGTCGAGCACGTGCGTGATGCCCTGCTGCCGGGGCTTAGGGCTTCGATCCGGAAGGTCGAGCAGGTCCACCACAGATCCGCCAGTGCTACTGGATGTTGGCCAGGTCCGAGCCGACCGTGACCACCACGCCCGACGTGCATGCGCCGGGGGGCGGACAGGCGACGGCCTGCGTGTTCGGATCAAGGGGTTGAACCGACGCGGACCCTAGCTTCAGCGACGAAGCGACCGCCATCGCGTCGCGTCGATGACCCGGCATGTAGGCGACCACGGTGGCGGTGCGTGTCTGGTCTGTGGCGGTGGCCACGGTGCCCTGCTTGTAGCCGGTGCCCGCGAGCTTTACGGCCACGCGGTGCGCCAGTCCGGAGGTCGCTGTCCCGTTGAGCACAGAGACGGTCACGCTCGAGGGGCTGAACGCGACGGACTTGCGCTTGTGTCGGGTCGTCGTCGTGGGTGCGTTGCTCGACGCTGCGGAGCTGGTGCTCGACGCGCTGGTGCCTCCACCGTTGGAGGTCAGCACAACCAGGGCCACGACCACAGCCGCGACGCAGAGCACGACCAGCGCAGCCGCGAGTACCCTGCGTCCGCGTGAGGAACCGCTTCTCGCCGGCCCTCTCGTCGCTGCCACCGGCCGTCGACCGGCCGGGGACGAACCGGCCGGACGCACCTGAACGCGCGGAGGTGGGCGATCCGGTGTTCCAGCCGCCGGGACAGGCGGGATGTGGGCCGTTCCATTCCCGAGGCCCGCGGCCCCGGCCGTGCCCGCACCCGCACCCGCACCCGCACCCGCGCCCGCGGCTGCACCTGCACCTGCACCTGCGACGGTGGCCGGTGGTGGACCTACGGGGAGGCGAGAGGATTCATCCGGCATCACCGGAGCTGAGACCGCCGAGGCGGGTGAGGATGCAGCGCCAGTCTCCGGGATCAGCCTCGTTGCCGCCGTCAATGCGGGCGCACCAACGCCGGCCGGGGCCGCCGGGGCCGCCATCGCGGGTATCGGAGCGGCCAGTGGAGCCGCGGCTGCCACTGGGACCCGGTTGGATACCGCCCCCGTTGCCGGTTGTGCGGACGCCGGCGCGGCGCTAGCCGCAGGCTGCGCGGCCCCCAGCTGGCGATCGAGCTGACTGAGCCTTCCCTCCAGCTGCTGGACCCGTTGGGCGGCTTCGTAGGTCTGCTCACGCAAGGACGAGGTCTCTCTGGCCTGCGCGAAGTACAGCAACACAAGTACGGCCAACCCGATGATCGAGGCGAAGCCGGCGTCTGCGCCCACCGAGTTGATGAAGTGGTGGACTGAGAAGGCGAAGGGAAGGGGCCCCATGGCGTGCGGGCAGTCTACGTGGCGATCCGGGCGCCTGACCCGTCGGTTGGCATCGCTCGCATCCCGGCGAGCCTGGCCACGCGTTCAGCGAGCCCGGCTGCGTCGCCCTCCAAGGCCAGGAGATTGATCTGCGAGAACGTCTCCTCGACCCATGCAGGGTCCAACGCCTCGCGATCCGCGCGCAGGATCTTCTGCGCGGGAGTGGGTTGCGGCCGTTCGTAGGGGTTGAACAGATCCTCGTGAAACTTCTCGCCGGGACGAGCGCCGACGATCTCGATCGCGATGTCCTTATCGGGCTCAAAGCCGGACAGGCTGATCATCGTCCGGGCCAGATCGACGATCTTGACCGGGTCGCCCATCTCCAATACGAACACCTCACCGCTCCCCTCGCTCAGCGAACCCGCCCGGATGATCAGTTGCACGGCCTCAGGGATGGTCATGAAGTACCGGCTCATCCGTGGATCGGTCACGGTCACCGGACCGCCGGCGGCGATCTGCCGACGGAAGATCGGGACGACCGAGCCTGAGGAGGCCAACACGTTGCCGAATCGAACCGTCGCGAACCGCGTCCCCGGATGGCGGTTGGCCGCCGCTTCGACCGCCCATTCAGCCAACGCCTTGGAAGCGCCCATGACCGTGGCCGGCTTGACCGCTTTGTCGGTCGAGACGAGCACGAACGTCCCGACCCCCGTCTCTCCGGCGATGCGCGCCACCAGCCGGGTGGCCAGCGCGTTGTTGCGCACCGCTTCGACGGGATTCAGCTCCATCATCATCACATGCTTATAGGCAGCGGCGTGGAACACAACGGCGGGTCGATGCTCGCTCATCACCTCCCGCATCCGCTCCTCCTCCTTGCAGTCGGCTAGGACCGGGATCGCCGTCCGCACATGCCGGTCCTCCTCCAGCTCGCGCACGATTTCGAACAGGTTGTCCTCCGCGTGGTCCACGAGGACCAGCCGGCGGGGGCCAACGCGAGCGATCTGCCGGCAGAGCTCCCCGCCGATCGAGCCGCCCGCCCCAGTGACCATCACGACCTGGCCAGCCAGGTAGGAACCGACCCGCTCGAGCTCCATACGAACCGGTTCACGTCCGAGGATGTCCTCGACGCGCACCTCGCGCAGCTGCCGAGTCACTCGGAGGCGGCCCGAGCCGTCCTGGAGCAGCTCGAAAACGGTGGGCGTGGTCCGCACCGGAATGCCCCGTTCGCGGCACGCCGTTACGACCCGCCCGCGGAGCGTTCCCGGGGCCGAGGGAATCGCGATCAGCACCTCGTCCGGCTCCACCTCGTCGAGAATCCGCGTCAGGTCCTCCGCAGAGGTGGTGCCGAGCACCTTCAGCCCATGCTCGTCCTTGCTCCCCTGCTTGCGGGGATCATCGTCGACGAAGCCGACCGGGTTCAGCCGCAGCCCCGGGTTGCGGATCAGCTCGCGCACGACCAGGCGGCCGCCGTCCCCTCCGCCGACGACCAGGACATCACGCGAGCCCTTGGCCGCCCGGAAGCTGGTCACCCGGCCTTCGACAACCAGGTGGACAAGAAATCTTGCGCCGACCAGCAGCGCGAGCGTCAACAGCAGAAACAGCACGATTACGCTGGCCGGCAACGCGACCCCGCTGGCTTGGAGGTGGAACGTCGTTTTGACCGGATGTACCAGGGCGATGCCCCCAACGATCAGCAGCGTGGCCAGCACGACGCCCTTGACAACCGCTTCGTAGTCCCGCTGGCCGACATAGGTCCAGAGCCGCTGATAAAGGCCGAAGGCCGCCAGCACCAGCAGCGAGACGACTACGACCCACGGGACCGTTGTTTCGAACAGATGCTCGTACTTGTTTGGGACCGCGTCATCGAACCTCAGCCGAAAGGCGAGGAAGTAAGCGAGCGCGACCAGAACGCCGTCCACCAGAAGCTGGGGCAGCGAATGGCGGTGGATCGGGAAGGCCGCGGATCTGATCCGCCGGCGCATGCGGACGAAATTCTAATCGGGGCGGCGGAGATTCCGGCTAAGGCCGCGTTAGCGGCTTTCCGGACGCGCCTTGAGGAGCAGATCCAACATCAGCCCGGGATCGCGGCGGATTCGGTCCGGGGCCTCGGCGTCCAAGCGCTGGCGCTTGACCAGACGTACGTCGGCGGGCGACTGCAGCCGCGCCAGCCGACCTTCGGCAATCAGCCGCGCGTCGACGGCCCCGATCCGTCCTTCGAACACGGTGCAGACCGGGGTCCCCAACGCGACAGCCTCACGGTTCATCGTCCCGCCGGCCGAGACGACGAGATCGGAGTAGGCGATCAGCGATTGGGCGTCGATGGCGCGTTCGGGAATGATGAAGCCGCCGGCCGCCGAGAGCTCCCGGCGCTGCTCGTCCGTGCGCGGGAGAACGACCGTTTGCGATCCACGGAGCTGCTCGAGGACAGCGCCGAACAGGTCGTTTTCGAAGCGGTGATAAAGGGATACGGCGGGAGGCGTCCGGACGATCGCGATCGGATCCCCAGGATCGAGCCCCAGTTCGTCCAACACCAGCGGGCTGGGCTCGAAATCCGCGAGGTAGTACTCCTCTTTGAGCCCCGCGTAGGCGTGGAGCTTGCCACGGGCCCCGTAGCGGTACAGACGCTGGGGTGGGATGGCCTCTGGAACCACCACCGCGGCCGCCAGCCGGCAGTTGACGTTGTGCTGGATGGTCGCCCACTCGTAGTCGAACGTGGTGGCGCAAGGAATCCGCAACAGCGCCGCCGCCACGGTGATGTCGTTGGAACCATGACCGAGGGCAAGGTCAAAGCGCCAGCCGCGGGCCCACCGCGCCAGCTCCAGCGAGCGTGCTGCCAATCCGAACGCCTTGGCCGACAGGCTCCCGCCGCGATGGCGTCCGATCGTCGTGTGGTTGATTCCAAGCCGCTCACACAGCCCGAGCGTCTGGGCGAAGTCTCGGGCGGTGACCTTGACCGTGTGACCACGGGCCTCGAGCTCCGCGATCAACGGACGCATCACCAGCACGTGTGGCGAGTTGGTGAGGTCTATCCAGACGTTCACGAGGCGGCGAATGCCGCCACTGCAGCGGCCACCTCACGAACCTGCCCATGGTCGAGCGTCGGGCTCATGGGCAGTGCGACGTTCGTCCGCGCGAGCTCCTCGGTGCCCGGAAGCGCTAGGCCAGGAGATACGTATGGGGCCATCGCTGGTTGCCGATGCAGCGGCATTCGGTAATAGGCACGCGCCTGCACGCCGGCTTCGTTCAGTGCCGTGAGCAGCGCATCGGCACGCGGATGCCTGACCACGAACAGATGCCAGGCCGGCTCGGCTCCAACGGGCACCGTGGGCAACTCAACAAAATCCGCCAGGTCCGCCGCCTCGTACATGCGTGCCGCCGCACGGCGGCCGTCCGACCACTCGTCGAGGTGCGGCAGCAGCACGCGCAGGATCGCGGCCTGCAGCTCGTCAAGCCGTGAGTTGTAGCCGACGTAATCGAACGTGACCTTATCTCGTGAACCATGAAAACGCAGGGCGCGGGCATATGCGGCGACCTCGTCGTCGTCGGTGGCGACCGCGCCGCCGTCGCCAAAGCAGCCGAGGTTCTTCGAGGGATAGAACGAGAACGTCGCCGCGTCGCCGAGCGCTCCGGCGCGCTGTCCGTTCAGCTTCGCACCGGCGGCCTGCGCCGCGTCCTCCAGGACGGGCAGGCCCAGGGCGCGAATCTCCGGCGTGGGGGCGGGTGACCCGAACAGGTCGACGGTGATGATCGCGCTGGCGCCCGGGGTCAGAGCGGCCTTGACCGTGTCAGGCGTGACATTCCCGGTCGCCGGGTCGACATCGCAGAACACGGGCCGAGCGCCGGCGTTGACGACGGCCTCGGCGCTGGCGTAGAAGGTGAGTGAAGGAACAACGACTTCATCTCCAGGACCGACCCCGAGGGCGCGCAAAGCGATCGTGATGGCGTCGGTTCCATTGGCCACGCCGATCACGTGAGCTACTCCCAGGTAGGTGGCCAGCTCGCGCTCGAACGCCGCCACTTGCGGGCCGAGGATGAATCTGCCCGCCTCCATCACCTCGCTCACACGTTGTGTAATCGTTCCCCGCAGAGGGGCGAGCGGCGTTTCGGTATCGAACAGCGGGATCGGCATCGGTGCACAACCCTATCCAGCCTGCTCGCTGCGAACCGTGCCGTCAGGACTCGGATCGCTACGCTTGGCGCGCGTGAATTTGATCATCGCCTCCGTTTCCGAGCAGCTGGCAAACAGCGCCACCAATGTCGTTCACGACCTCGGCCTGGCCGGGATCTTCCTGCTGATGCTGCTGGAAAGTGCCTGCATCCCGATTCCCTCCGAAGCGACGATGCTCTTTGCCGGTTTTAACGTCGCCAACGGGCACTACAGCCTGTTTGCCATCACCGTAGCCGGGGTGCTCGGGAATCTGGCTGGCTCATGGATTGCCTACGCCGTCGGGTACTACGGACGCCTTGAGGTGCTGGAGAAGCACGGCCGCTGGCTCCACATATCGCCTAAGCAGCTCGAGCGAGCTGACCGATGGTTTCAGCGCTATGGCGCGATCACCGTGCTCGGTACGCGCGTATTGCCACTGGTCCGCACCTTCATCTCGCTTCCCGCCGGCGTCGCGCGGATGCCGTTCTGGCGTTTCACCGCGCTGACGGTGATCGGCTGCATCCCGTGGGTGTTCGCACTGGGCCTGATCGGAGACGTGGCGAAATCCAACTGGAAGACTTGGAAGCACAACCTTCAATACCTCGACTACGCGGTCCTCGCGGCTGTCGTGATCGGGATCGTGTGGCTGATCATCCGCTGGCGACGCGGACGCGGAGGCGAGGGCGAGCCCGCGGCCGATGCGCCGCTCTGAGAGCTCGCCGCCTCTGCATGAGGCTTTTGCGCTGGGTGCGCTGCATGGACCGGCAGAACTGCTTCCGATCTCCTCTTCTGGCCACGTAGCGCTGGTTCCATGGCTGCTTGAGTGGCGATACCTCGAGCTTGACGACGAGCTGCGCAAGTCGTTCGAGGTCGCGTTGCACGCGGGCACCGCCGCGGCGCTGATGATCACGCTGCGCGAGGAGGTGTGGGACGTGGTGAGCGGCATGCGGCCGCGCCGGCTGTCCCTGATCGCGATTTCGTTCGCACCGCCGGCGCTCGTCGGGTACAAGCTGGAGCGGCCGATCGAATCACGACTCGGGAAGCCGGGTACGATCGCCGCCGGTTTGATCGCCGGCTCGCTGGTCATGGCGTGGGCGGACCGCACGCCACAAACCCGCAGTCACGAGGACGCGGATTTCCTCGATGCTCTCGTGCTTGGCCTGGCCCAGGCCTGCGCATTGATGCCGGGTGTCTCCCGCAATGGCGCCACGCTTGCCGCCGCGCGCTTTCGCGGCTTCACGCGCGAGGATGCGAACGTGCTCTCTCGCCACGCCGCATTGCCGATCATCGCCGGAGCCACGTTGCTCAAGACCGCGCGGATTCGCCGGCGGGGCCTTCCCCCCGGCACGGCGCTGCCGTTCGTGGCCGGGGCGGCAGCGTCATTTGCCTCCACCCTCGCCTGCACATGGCTGATCCGCCAGGTCGAGCGTGACCGCTCGCTGCTCCCCTATGCGGCGTACCGGTTGGCCCTCGCCGGAGCGGTGCTGAGGCGCCTGCGGCGGTCCGGCCGATAAGCGAGAATGGATTGGTGCTGCGTTCCCGGAGCGTCTCGAAACCGTGGGTGGTGACCGGCTAGTGGGCGCGTACGCATCAGCCGGGGTCGACACCGGCCAGGCCGACCTCGGCGTGCAGGCGCTGGTCGACGTTCTGAAGACGATTGATCCCGGGCGCTCTCGCCTCGCCATCCCGCTTCCCGGCCACTACGCGAGCGTCATGCGGATCGCACCGGGACTTGGCATCGCGCTGGCCACCGACAGCGTGGGCTCGAAGGTGATCATCGCCGAAGCGCTTCAGCGTTTCGACACGATTGGGATCGACTGCATCGCGATGAACGTCAACGACCTGATCTGTGTCGGCGCCGAGCCGCTGGCACTCCTGGATTACGTGGCCGTCGAGCGTGCCGATCCGGGACAGTTGCGGGAGCTGGCCATCGGCCTGCGGACCGGCGCAGAGCTCGCCGGCATCGAGATCCCCGGCGGCGAGGTGTGTCAGCTACCCGAGGTGATCCGTGGACATCCGTCTCCGCACGGCTTCGACCTGGTGGGCTCGGCGTTCGGCACGGTTTCACTTGAGCGCATCATCGACGGTTCTGCGTGCGCGCCCGGGGACGTGCTGATCGGTCTTCCCGCCTCCGGTGTCCACTCCAACGGGTTGACCCTGGCCCGGCGGGCGCTCCTGGACCGCGGAGGCCTGCGGATCGCCGAACGCCCCGCGGCGCTCGGCGGCGTCAGCGTCGGTGAGGCTCTGCTGGAGCCGACGGTGATCTACGTCCGCGCGGTACTTGAGCTGCTCGCCGCCGATCTGCCCGTCCACGGGCTGGCTCACATCACCGGCGGCGGGGTCCTCAATCTCCTCCGGATCGGCACGGGAGTCGGCTATGAGATAAACGCGCCGTTGCCGGTTCCCCCCATCTTCTCTCTGATCCAGGAGCAAGGGGCAGTTTCCCGAGCGGAGATGTGGGAGGTCTTCAACATGGGCTGCGGGTTCTGCGTGATGGTTCCCGAGGAGTGCGCCGACCGCGCTGTCTCGTCGCTGGCGGCGCACCATCCCGGCGCCGCCGTGATCGGCCGGGTGACGGACCGGGTTGGAGAGGTCAGCGTGCCGCCCGCGGAGCTGGCCGGCGGGTCCGCGGGTCTGAAGCAGAACTCCTAGCCGCCTCGCCGCCGGCACCCCGGGCCAGGGCGCAGGCAGCCAGGACGAGCACGGACACGTCGGCGGCAACCCGGAACCGGCCGATGCCCCAGCCGAGCGCGCTGACGAGTACCACCATGCCCACCGGCGCGAGGAGGATCCAGCGCGGCAGGCGGACCGCTCTCAGGCCAAATGCGGCCAGCACCAGCAGCGGGTAATAGAACACCAGACCAACCACGTCGACCCATCGGCGCCTTGGCTCACGGTTGCCCTGACGAAGCGGCTGGAACAGGTCGAAGGTCCGCAGTACCCGCACGGCAGCAATCAACGGCAACCGGGCCAGGTGCCGGCCGGCATAGCTGAAGGCCCTACCGGTAGAGGCGTCGCCGTGGAGCACCTGCGAGCGCGTGCGGCTGCGGACCATGCAGTCCAGACTCCACCAGCCGAGGTCACGTCCGTAATAGGTGTCTGGGCAGTTTGCGCCGGCGATCAGCGTGTTGGCGTCAGCGGCCAGCGACGGATGTCCGAACACGACCGCGTTGCGCACCACCCAGGGGGCGAGCAGGATCAGCGCCGCGGCGGTGCTGGCAGCGATCCGTTGCGCGCGGCCCGCTCGCTGCCCGAGCCACACCGCGGGCCAGGCCAGCAGCGGGAGCAGCAAGATGCCCTCGCCCCGAGTCAGCGTGGCCAGGCCAATCAGGGCGCCGAGCAGCGTGGCATCCCGGATGCGCCCGGACTTCTGCGCGCGCAGCGCCGCCAGCAGCGCGGCGGCCGTCATGACGACGAATAGCGGCTCGCTCATCACGAGGCCGTCGGCCGTGACCAGCGGTGGATAGACCGCGGCGATCGCTCCGGCCAGATAACCGGCGCGGCGGCCGCCCGCGCGCTCGCCCAGCATCGCGATCAGCACTACGGACAGGGACCCGAGGGCGCAGCCCACGACGCGATGGGCCAGCAGCGAATCGCCTCCGAACAGCGAAGACACGGAGAGGAGCAGGGGAAACAACGGCGGGTGCTCTTGGGTCACGTAGGCGTGTCCAAAGATCCCTCGGTACAGAAGATGGCCGTGGGCAATCAGGTTGGCCGCACTGTGGTAGAAGCCCGCATCGCCGCCAACGCCCACCGGCGCCGGGGCGATCAGCAGGATGTAAATCAGGCGAACGGCCAAGGCCGCGGCGGCGAGGAGCAGCAGCCCCGCACGGAAGGACACCCTGGGGGCCCGCCGCGCCGCCACCGACTCGGCCTCGCTCAGGGCGCTGACCACAGTTCCCCGCTGCCCAGGCGCTCGACCCGCAGCCGCCATTCGGTGGCCAGGCGCCACAGCTCCGCGGGAGCACGGGGGCCCGGGAGCTCGCAGACTGCGGCCACCTCGGGAGTCGCCATCGAGCCGAACCTCGCCACCGCGGCCTCGATGCTCGGCGGCTGGGCGGGTGACGGTTGCCCTCCGGCGGCCAGCACCACCCGGTGCAACTCCTCGTAGGCGGCGAAGCCATAGACACCGTGGATCGGGCCGTCAGCGACCCGGAACTCCAGCGACGGCAGTCGGACCCGGTCGCCGCCCGGGGCGCGGTGCTCGGCGGGCACGGAAGCGGCTCGCTCCAGGTCGGCGCCGAAGGCCTCCAGGATCGCGTGGGAGCCGAGGTCGATTCGGAAGCGCTCCACGTTCAGTCCGCAGCCGCGCGCCTCCTCGATCAGTGCTTGCGCGCCGTCGAGCTTGCGTCGACGACACAGCAATGCTTCCCGCACTCGCCGCAGATAGGCCGCGGGGTCCCCCTGTTCGGCGGCTGCCTTGACGGCGATGCAGGCGGGAAACGAGCTCGCCGGCGGGCCATCCAGCCAGAGACGCGGGTCGACGGGCATACCGCTGCGCGCGCCGGCCTCCAGCGACTGGCCGATCTGGGCCTGAGAATCGGAGAATTCACGCGCCATGCCGCACACGACGTAGGTGAACCGTAGGCTCTCACCGAAGACGCATTGGAGCTTGCGCAGCGAGGGCTCGAGTGCCCATGACCAAGGGCAGGCCGGATCGGTGTAGTAGAGGACCTGGATGACGGGCACGTACCGCAAAATAGAGGGCGAAACATGAGCACGATCCTCGGCACGACGCTCAGCGGGCGCTATCGGTTGGAAGCGCGGATCGGCGCGGGCGGCATGTCGACGGTCTATCGGGCTCTGGATGAGACGCTCCAACGTCAGGTCGCGATCAAGCTGATGAATCGCGAGGTGGCGACCGATTCCGACCAGCTGGAGCGCTTCCGGCGCGAAGCCCGGGCCGTCGCGCAGCTCTCCCACCCCCACATCGTTGGGGTGATCGATGCCGGCGAGGACGCCGGCCGTCCCTACATCGTGTTCGAGTACGTCGAGGGCGAAACGCTTAAGGAGCGCATCAGGCGCCTGGGCCGGTTGCCCATCAATGAGGCGGTGGCCTACGCGATCGAGATCGCCCGGGCGCTCGGCGTGGCCCACGCACGGCACATCGTCCACCGTGACGTCAAGCCCCAGAACGTGATGATCGACGAGGAGGGATCGGCCAAGATCACCGATTTCGGGATCGCCAGGACGCTGGACGAGGAGGGGTTGACCGCTGACGGGCGTGTGCTCGGGACAACGGACTACGTCTCTCCCGAGCAGGCGCTCGGCCAGCACGTGACCGGCCAATCCGACCTGTACGCCCTGGGCGTCGTCCTCTACGAGATGCTCACCGGGGAGGTCCCGTTCAAGGGCGAGAGCCAAGTTGCGGTGGCGATGAAGCACGTCCGAGAGATGCTTCCCGACGTACAGGCCAAGCGCCCGGAGGTCTCCGCCGCACTGGCCGCCGTGGTCGACAACGCCACAGCCAAGCGCCAGGAAGACCGCTATGCCAACGATGCTGAACTGATTGCGGATCTGGAGGATGTGCTGGCGATCGAGACCGCCCGCGCGGGGAGCGCGACCGGTGAGGTGACGACGGTTCTGCGGACGCTTCCCTCGGGCACTCAACGTCGGGTTCCATTCGGAATCCGCCATCGGATGCGGATGCTCGTGGCCGGGCTGCTGGTCCTCGCGCTGGCTGGTGGAGTCGCGATCTGGCTCGGCACGCGCGCGCACCACGGAACCGGGAAGTTGGCGGCGCCGGCTCCCTCCACAGCGCCCACCCAAGTACCGCTGTGCCAGTCCTGTGCCCAGGGCTTCAATCCGCTCGGCGACCCCAAGTCAGAGCATCCCGATCCGGGCTTGGCTATCGATAACGATCCGAATACGGCCTGGCTGACCCAGCACTACTACGGCGGAAATCTCGGCAAGGCGGGCGTCGGTCTCTACGTTGACGCGCGCCCCGGCACCGCGGCCCGTGTGCTGCAGGTCCGAACCAAGACCCCAGGTTGGAGCGCAACCATCTACGGGCGCACGAGCCAGCCGGCCATGACCTGGCCTGACTCAGGCTGGCAGCAGATTGGGAGTGCGCCGAGCGTGAAGTCCACGCAGTCGATCCCGCTGAGCACAGCGGGCAAGCGGTTCAGATTCTTCCTCGTCTGGATCACCAACCTGGCCGGCCACGATCAGGTCGCGCTGAACGAGATCACGCTGTACAAGTAGCCGCTGGGCGGGCCGTGTGGACCTGGCCGGAGCGCTACAACCGCCCCCTTCGCACTACCGGCAGTACGCCCAACGCAGTGTTCAGAACCGATGGCGGCGCTGGTCCTCGTAGCGCTCGAGCGCCAGCGCCACCAGCCGGTCCAGCAGCTCCGGATACGGAATGCCACTGGCCTCGAACAGCGAGCCGAACACGCTGGTCTGGGTGAAGCCCGGGATCGTGTTGAGCTCGTTGACCAGCACCTGCTCGCCCTCGACGAAGAAGTCGACGCGCGCCATCCCGCTGCAGCCGACGTTCAAGAAGGTCCGGACGGCGAGCTCACGCACCCGCTCGCGCGTCGGCTCGGGAATCCGGGCCGGGACCACAAGCTCCATGCCGCCCGCCGTGTACTTCGCCTCGTAGTCATACCACCCGCTCTCACCTTTGCCCAGAAGGATCTCCCCCGGTTGTGAGGCGATCGGATCCGCGTTGCCCAGTACCGAGCATTCCACCTCCAGCCCGGGCGAGGCAGCTTCCACGATCGCCAGCGGATCGTGCTCAAACGCAGTCTCCAACGCAGCCGGTAGCTCCTCCACATCCGCGACACGCACGATCCCCACCGAGGAGCCAAGCCGCGCCGGCTTGACGAACACGGGCAGTCCGAGCGACGCCAGGCCGCTCAACACGCCCTCGCGGTCGGCGTGAAAGTCCCGCAGGCGCACGCCGCGGTACGCGACTTGTGGGATCCCTGCTCTGGCCATCAGGTCCTTAAACACGACCTTGTCCATACACACCGCGGAGGCCAGCACGCCCGCTCCGACGTAGGGAATGTCCAAACACTCCAGCAGGCCCTGAACCGTCCCGTCTTCGCCGAATGGACCATGCAGAACCGGGAACACCACGTCAGACCCCGGCAGGCCACGACCGGGCTCGAGCGCGACGGACGACGGCCCCTCACGCCACGCGCCGTCCCGGCCGATCTCGATCATCCTGACCTCGTGGCCCGCCTCACGCAAGCCCTGGGCGACGGAGGCCGAGGAGGCGATCGAGACGTCGTGCTCGGACGAACGGCCGCCCCCCAGCACGGTCACGCGCAGGCGGCTCATTTCACGTCGTGGAACTGCTGGACGACGTGGTGCTGGTCGTCGGGCTCGAACTGGTGGTCGTGGTCGTCTGGGTGAAGCGGCCGACCACGATGGTGACTGTTGACCCCTTCTTGGCCGGGCTGTTCGCAGCGGGGCTCTGCGAGATCACGATGCCGTCAAGGTTCTGCTTGGTGACATTCTGGAGCTGGGTCTTGACCTTGAACCCGGCGCTGGTCAAGGCAGTCGTGGCTCCCGCAAGGGTGTCGCCCTTGACGGGCGGCACGTTGGCCGAGGTCGGCGCCTTGGCCACCACGAGGTTGACCGTCGTACCCGGGGCAGCAGGCGTACCGCCAGCCGGACTCTGGCTGATCACGTTGCCCGGGGTCACCATTGTGGAGGTCTGCGTGCTGGTGGACACGTTGAATCCCTGGCCGCGCAGCGTCGCCTCGGCGCTCGCCTGCGATTGCCCGGTGACGTCCTTGACGTTGACCTGCGGCTTGCCAGAGGAGATGTAAAGCGTCACGCCCGACCCCACTGGCACCGACACTCCGGCGGATGGATCGCTGCGGGTCGCCTGACCGGCGGGCACGTCAAGCGAGCCTTCGTGCTCAAGCCTCGCCACTCTCAGATGCTGGCGCTTGAGCTCACGTATCGCCTGCGCCTCAGGCAGACCCGCCACCGAGGGCACGCTCGTGTTGCCGAGGCCCTGGGACACGGTCAGAGAGACGGTTGAGCCGGCCGCGGCCTTGGTCTGACCCAGTGGGTTCTGCGCGATCACCGTGCCCGCCCTGTGGCCATCGGGGCGGTAGATCAGGTTCGGCGTGAACCCGGCGTTCTGAACTTGTGTCTGGGCCACACTGACCTGTTCGTTGACGACCGTCGGGACGACCTTGGTGTCCGATCGCGTCAGCAGGTAGGCGCCGGCGCCGGCCCCGGCCAGGATCAGCAGCGCCAGCAGCCATGCCCACCAGTAGCGGTTCCCGCGCAGCGGTGGCGGCGGCTCATCCGGCGGCACTCCAGCCGCCACCACCGGGACCTCCCCCGGCGGAGGCGTTAGGCCGGGGGGGGTTGGATCGGCGGGCGCTACGGCCACCACCGGAATCGCCGCCGCCAGCGCGGCGAAACTGGCCGTCCGCTCGCCGCGGGCGCCGGCCAGGATCCCCTCTTTGACCGCCTCCAGCGCGTTGATCAGAGCGTCGGCGTCCTGGGGGCGGTCGGCCGGGTTCTTGTTCAGCGCCCACAACACCACCTGCTCCAACTCCGGCGGCACCGCAGGGTTGATCGCGGTCGGCGGGCCAGGCGCTTCGGACACGTGCTTGATGGCAATCGTCACGGCTGCATCGGCATCGAACGGCACCCGGCCG
Source organism: uncultured Solirubrobacterales bacterium (assembly GCA_963757165.1). GTDB lineage: Bacteria > Actinomycetota > Thermoleophilia > Solirubrobacterales > Solirubrobacteraceae > Palsa-465. Next base: position 1,412,302 of record CAVWQO010000006.1, on the reverse strand, counting down.
GTCAGGAGCTCGTAGAGCACGACGCCGACGGCATACAGGTCGGATCCGGGGCTGACGGCGTGGCCCTGGGCCTGCTCGGGGGAAAGGTACTGTGCGGTGCCCATGATCGAGCCCGTTTCGGTCATGTCCGAGGCGCCCGCGCGGGCGATCCCGAAATCAGTGACCTTCGCTTGGTCGGCATCGTCGACGATCACGTTGTGCGGCTTCAGGTCACGATGGATCACGCCGCGCCGATGTGCGAAGCGCGCGGCCTTGAGGATCTGGATCGTGATGTCGATTGCCCGGACCGGATCCAGCGGCGCCTCCTGGCGAATCAGTTGCTTGAGCGTCCGCCCCGGGAGATACTCCATCGCGATGTAGTACGTATCGTCGTAGGAGCCGCGGTCGTAGACGCTGACCACGTTGGGATGTTGCAGGCCGGCTGCGGCCTGGGCCTCTCGCCTGAAGCGCTCGACGAAGTCGGGATCCTCGGCGAACCGGCGGTGCAGGAGCTTCAGCGCGACCTTTCGTCCGAGCTGCTGATCCTCGGCCAGGAACACGTCGGCCATACCCCCCGCGCCGAGGCGTGAGAGAACTTTGTAGCGGCCGTCGATCAGGGCGCCCTGCATCAGGTCAGGCATCGATCACCCGCCGTCGGAGAGCAGCTGCTGGACAACGGTTTTGGCGATCGGCGCGGCGACCGTGCCGCCGAAACCGCCCTGGGAGGTTTCGATCGTGACGGCGATCGCGACGCGGGGGCTCTGCAACGGCGCGAACCCGATGAACCACGGCTGCGTGATGTTGGAGCCTGTGACCCCCTTGGAGGCAGTTCCGGTCTTGCCCGCGAATTCGATTCCGCCACCGAGCTGCGCCGGGGTGCCGGTACCCTCGTCGACCACCTTCTTCATCATCTGCGCGATGGCCTGCGCGGTCGATGGCTTCATCACCTGGCTCATCACGCTCGGGTGGATCGTCTGCACCGTGCGACCATCCTGATCGACGATCCGATCGGTGAAATGCGGCGTCATCAGTCTGCCGCCGTTGGCCACCGCCGCAGCGACCATGGCCATCTGGAGCGGCGTGACGAGCAGGCCGCCCTGGCCGATGGCGATCCGGCCGATGTCCTCGTTGGGGCTGCCGGGCGGCAGCGCACGGCCTCGGAACGAGTACGGACGGCTCGGGTTCAGCTCACTCGGCGGCAGATCGACGGGCGGCTTGGAATAGAAGCCGAAGCGTTTCATGTATTCGGTCATCGTTCCCCGCCCCAGATGCTCGGCCACCTGCGCCCACACGGTGTTGATGGAGAACGTGAGCGCGGTCGTCAGGTCGACGGGCCCGAAGTTCTGGTTGTTGTCATTGTTGAGCGGAACGCCGGAGATGGTGACCGGGGACTTGCCGTCGACCACCGAACTCGGCGTGTACTTCCCGCTGTCGATGGCGGCCGTTGCCGTGACGACCTTGAACGTAGACCCGGGCGGGTAGCTTGATTGGGTGGCGCGGTTGAAGGTTGAGACGTTGGGGCCGTTGGCATCCGGGTGGTTGTCGTCGTAGCCGGGGATCGAGACCATCACCTTGATCGCCCCGGTTCGCGGATCGAGCGCGACCACCGATCCGGGGTGGCCGCCGAGCTGCTGTAGGGCGACGCGTTGGGCCTTCGGGTCGAGCGTGGTGTAGACGTCATCGCCCACACGATGCGAACTCGTCTGGCCGAAGATCGAGCTCAGGCCGGTCTGCAGGCCGCGCAGGGCGTCGCCGCGTGAGCGTTCGAGTCCCGCCGCGCGCCCTTGCGCGGCGATCGAGAAACCAACCGGCTGGGCGAACAGCGTGCCCGTCGGGTACGTCCGACTCCAGATGCCGCCGGGCTGCGCAACGGACTTGGCCAGCACCGTTCCATCGGCAGCCAGGATCCGGCCGCGCTTGATCCGCAGCTCGTCGATCAACGTGCGCTTGTTGAGCACGTTGTTGTTGAGCGAGCTCGCCTCGAGCACCGTCCAGCGTGAGGTCCAGCCGACCAGCAGCGCGAACAGCAGGATGATCAGCCCGAACAGGCGGATGATCGGGCTCCTCATCGCGCCGGCCTCCGGGCGCGATCGGAGATCAGCAGCAGCAGGGCCAGCAACACGAAGTTGGAGATGATCGACGAGCCGCCGTAGGAGATGAACGGCAAGGTGACACCCGTCAGGGGAATCACCCGCGTGACTCCGCCGACGATCACGAACACCTGCAGCGCGAACACCGAGGACAGGCCCACGGCCAGCAGGGTCGAAAACGAGTCACGGGCCATCAACGCCGTCTTGAAGCCGCGAGCCACGAACAAGAGGTAGGTGACGAGCACCGCCGCGCCTCCGAACAAGCCCAGCTCGTCGGTGATGACCGCGTAGATCATGTCCGTCTGCGGCGCTGGTAGAAGGTAATGGGGCGTGGTGAACCCGGGGATGGTCAGCGTGGCCTGACCGAACCCCTGGCCAAAGAACCCTCCGGCCGCCTGGGCGAACAACGAGTTGGCGACCTGGTAGGAGCCTCCCACCTGGTTGTAGAGCTTTGGCGAGAGCGGATGCAGCCACGCCTGGACGCGGTCGTGGACGTGAGGGACGTGCGTGCCGATGTACCACGCCCCGATCGCGAAGGCGATCACCCCCACGGTCACGAATGACAGGCGGCCGGTTGCCACGTAGAGCACCGCGAGCAGGCCGCCGTAGAACATCAGCGATGAGCCGATGTCGTGGAGCAGGATCATGATCAGCATCGCGATCCCCCAGATCACCACAACCGGGCCGAAGTACTTGACCGGCGGAATCGTCACTCCGAGGATTCTCCGGGCCCCGAGCACCATCACCTGGCGGGTGTCGCGCAGGTAGCTGGCCAGGAAGATGACCAGGCCGATCTTGGCGAACTCGGCCGGCTGGAATACGAACAGCCCAGGGATATGGACACCGAGATAGGCGCCGTTGGCCTGGTAGCCAATCCCGGGCAGCCGGGGGAGCAGCAGCAGCGCCAGCGAGGCGAACACGATCACGTAGCGGTAGCGCTCGAGCTTGCGGTAGTCCCGGAACCCGATGATCGTGGCCGCGAACAGGATCAGTCCGAGCACGAACCACTGCGCTTGCTGCCGCGCCAGGGTGGGGTCGATCCTGTAGATCATCACGATTCCGAAGCTGGCCAGCAGCGCCACGAGCGGGAACATGTACGGGTCGGCGTGCGGGAGGGTCATCCGAATCACGATGTGGCCCGCGACGCACAGCGCCAGGAAGATCACCCCGTAGGTGAGCGACACATTCGAGAGCGCGTTCGAGCGCTGAATGAAGACGCCGGCGAATCCCGCGGTCACCAGCAGGGAGGCTGGGATCAGCCCGAACAATTCTCGGTTGCGAGCGCTCATTGGCTCAGTTGGCCGAGCTCAACGCTCCGCATCAGGCTGGAGGCATCGCTCTGGGAGCGAAGGTGATGGTTGAGCAGGGTCCGGCGTCGATCGGCAGGCACCTGCGCGGCGGGAACGCCGGACACGTAGAACGTCTCGTAGAGGTGGATGCCGCCCAGGTCATAGGGCAGGCCCCGGTAGACCGCAACGATGCCCTGGCCGTTCGTGCCCAAAAAGTACAGCTGGCGGCTGGCCAGGTAGCCCCCGCCGAGAACGAGGAACAGCACGATCACCACGGCCACGAGCGCGGCGAGCGGCTTGATGTAGCGCCGGCCACGCTTTGGACTGGCCGGAGCGCGCGGCGGCTGGGGCGGTCGGGCACCGGTCCCGGGGGGAGGGACGGTGGCCGGTGCTTGCTTTGGCGCGGGGCGGGCGGACGGTGGCGGGGGGGCAACGGGTGCGGCGCCGGCGCGTGTCACAGACGTATCCGCGCTCTTCGGCGTGATCGTTGTCGGCTGATCGACCGCGTCGTCGGCTCCCACCTCCTCGAGGCGAAACAGAACGACGGTGATGTTGTCGCGGCCGCCGGCCGCGTTGGCCGCGGCGATCAGCTGGTCGCCGGCGGCGGCGAGCGACGGTGCGGTGGCCAGAATCTCCGTGATCCGCTCCTCGGGGATCATCGAGGTCAAGCCGTCGCTGCAGAGCAGGAGTACATCGCCGGCGCTTGCCGGATAGCTCCACGTGTCGACCTCGACGTCCGGCTCGGGCCCCAGCGCCCGAGTGATGATCGACCGTTGAGGATGTTCCTCGGCCTGTTCCTCGGTGAGTTTGCCCTGACGGACCAGCTCTCCGACCAGTGAGTGGTCGCGGGTCAGACGCTTCAACGCCCCGTTGCGGAACAGGTAGGCGCGGCTGTCGCCGACGTGGGCAATCGCGACGTGACGGTCGTCCAGGTACGCCGCTGTCAGGGTCGTGCCCATGCCGGCGCGCTCGTGTTCGGACCGGGAAACCTCGTGGATCCGGCGGTTGGCCTCCTGGACGATGTCTGTCAGGCGCTGTTCCGGCGTGCCGGTGCTCGGCAGTCCCTGTTCGAAAGCCTCAACGGCGATCTGTGAGGCGACCTCCCCAGCCTGCGCGCCCCCCATCCCGTCCGCCACAACAAAGACAGGCGCCCGCGCGAACGAGGAGTCCTCGTTCCCCTTCCGCTGGCGCCCAGTATCGGTACGCCTGACTGTTTCCGCCGCGCGCAGCATCTTCATTGCAAGTAGGAGAACTCGCAGTCGCCGATCCGGATCCGGTCCCCTGGGTGCAGTGGCTGCGGTCCGTTGAGCGGCTCTTCGTTCAGATAGGTGCCGTTCGTCGATCCGAGGTCCTCAATCACCACGACATGACCTTCCCGGGTTATGCGCGCGTGACGCGACGATGCGAACGGATCGTCGAGCCTGATTTCGACGTCTCCGCGGCCGAGAGTAGCGCCACCTGAGAGGTCATAGGCAATTCCCGATTCGTGACCGGAGGCGCGTTCGACGAGCAACCGAGGCTCGAAGTCCTCGTCGTCGATCGACGGCATGCCATCGGCCGCGGCGTACATGCCGGTGGCGTCGCTGCTGGTAATTCGCTCGGGACGATCGGGTTCGCCGCCGCCACGGCGGAGGTCCTTGAGCACGCTGCGGGCCACCCAGAGCAGGAACAGGTAGAGGACAGCGAGGAAACCGAACTTCAGGCCGACGGAGACGGGCTCGAGCAGCATCGCGTCTACTCCAACTCGAACCGCATCAGCGACGTCCCGATTTCGATCTCGTCACCCGGCTTGACCACCTCGGGTCCGTTGATCCGCCTGCCATTGATGCTGGAGCCATTGGTCGACCCAAGATCCGTCAGCACCCACGACCCACCGCGGGGACGAATCTCGGCGTGCTGACGGGACACGTTGGGATCGTCAAGGACCACCTCGCATTGGCGGCTGCGGCCGATCGAGACCCCGGTGGGCCCGATTATCAGGCGCTTGCCGTCGAGCAGCAGCAATGCGTTGTGCTCGCGGGCCCGGGCGCGCTCCTCGAGCGGTTCGGCAACCCGCCCGGCCGTGCTGTAGATCATCGTTCGCCCGGACTCCTCTTCCGGTGCCTCGGCGGACGGCCCGGGTTGCGGCTCCTGTTCAGGCTGCACGACCCGTGTCTGGATCCCGAACTCCCCAAGGCCCAGGCGGTCGTCGGTCTCGAACTCGATCACGGGCCGCGAGAGCAACGCCAGGCGCTCGCGGCGGGCATGCTCCAGCAGGTATCCCGCGAGTTCGGATGTCAGGGCCTCCTCGTAGGAGGCAAAGCGCTCCCGGTCACGCGGCGAGAGGAACACCCGGTATTCGTTGGGGACGTAGGTCCGTGAGACCGAGAACGATTTGTGCTCCTCCATCTCCCGCGCAAGTTTGCGGGCGATCTCGACCGGGCGCACCTCCGAGCGGAAGGCACGACTGAACGTGCCTTCGACGAGGCCGGCGATCTTGCTCTCGATGCTTCTGAGGACACTCATGGGTGGGCCTGAAAGGCGGTCTCATGCTACGGAAGTTCTGGGCGAGGACCCGCCGGGGCACGCCCGGCGCGCACTGCGGCAAGCAGGCCCGGAGAGAGTGCCACGACCGCGGCGGCAACGGCTCCCAGAATCGCCGTGCCGGGGGCCTGAAGCCGCCCGGTTCCTTGCACGCCGGCGATCAGGACCTCGCTGGCACTCAGCATAGCCGCCGACCAGACACAGACGAGCACCGCGTCAGCGGCCAGCGAGCGACCCCTGACCAGCCAGGGCAGGACCACGGCACCGCCCGCCCACGCCAGACCCCCCGCCAGGGTGCCAGAGCCGAGGATCGGACCGAGGACGTCATGGACGGTGACAGCAAGTGAGCTCGTCCACACGTCTGCAGAGGGCAGGGCGGGCGGGCGGGGCGCGTACAGCGCGCCCGTGGTCAGCGGCGTGAGGAGTACCAGCCAGACCCAGCCGGTGAGGCCGAGGGCGGCGCGGCGCCAAGCCGTCGCTCCGGCCCGCGCGGCCACGGCCGGCCAGGCTCCCGCCAACCCCATTAGGCCCAGCGCGGGGGCGCCCGCGGCAAGGGCCCAAGCCGTGCCACTACGCGCAAGCAGGACGACCGGGACCGCCGCAATGATGATCACCATCAGTGCCGCTCCCGGCCTCCCCTGAGCGAGCGCGGCGATGGCCAGCGCGGTGCTCACCGTGAACCAGCCGACGCGAGGGAGCGCCAGCACGAGGGCGGCCGCCACTAGGGCCGCCGCGCTCGGTGGCAACGCGGATGGAGCCAGCAGATGCCCGGTCAGCCAGCCGGCGCTCAGCGCGGTCGCCATGGCCGCGACGCCGCGCGAGCGCCAGTCGCGGGCGGGCGCGGCAGACGGTGGGCCCTCAGGCTCGGCGGCTGCGGCGAAGCGCAGAGGTGGAGGTTCACGAGGACCATCAGGAATCAGAAATGCGGGGTCGACGTCGGCCGGAGCCGTTTGCGAGCCTGGAGCGCTTGGCCACGGGCCGCTGACGATGCCCGGAGTGTCCTCGACCTGCTCCAGCGAGACCAGCAGCGCCTGGCGCAGCTCCAGCAGCGTGCCGCGCTCCCGCGCCCGCGGACGCAGGGCCAGGTCGATGGCCCGTCCCAACTCTCGCGGGAGGTCCCTTCGCTGGCGCCGCAGCGGCGGCAGATGAGCGCCGAGGCGGCGGGCTCGGACAGCCGCAGTACCGGTCTGCACAGGATTGACTCCGGTGAGGGCCTCGTACGCGACGAGGGCCAGGGCATAGAGGTCGGCCGGCGGGCCGGCCTCACGCCCCTCTGCCTGTTCGGGCGCCATGTACGCAGCCGTGCCGATCACGTCCCCGGCGCGCGTGAGCGAGTCCCCTCCGATCACCCTGGCGACGCCGAAGTCGGTGAGCTTGGCCGGGTGCGTGAGGCTGCTCGGACGCTCGGGCACGAGAATGTTCGAGGGCTTCACGTCGCGGTGGACGATCCCCTGAGCGTGCGCGTGCATGAGTGCGTCACAGAGCGAGATGGTGATAGCGACGATGTCCCGATCGGACAGCCGGCCTTCATCGAGTAGCGAGTGCAACGTGGCTCCGCGGACGAGCTCGGAAACCAGATAGGCCCCTTCATCGTCGACCGCCGCCTCGTACAGCGTGACGATGCCGGGGTGCGCCAGCCGCGCGGCGGCGCGGGCCTCCCGTTCGAACCGGCCGCCGACGATGCGCTCGCGCGGCACGACCTTGACCGCTACCTCGCGATCAAGGCGTTCGTCGTGTCCCATCCATACCGTGCCGAACGCCCCGGCCCCGACCCGGCGCAGCAGGCGGTAACGACCCAGGACCAGCGGGGTCCCGAGTCCAGCGCGCTCAGCGCGCTCAGCGCGCTCAGCCGCGGAGAGACCGCGGCGCGTCTCGGCGGTCGCCGAGGGGTGCGCGGTCGGCAGCTGGCTCGCGCTCATGGAGCGCTTTTCCACGCCGAAGGCCAGGTCCCTGCGCCAGCAAAGCTGGCGCTTCGGCGCATGCGGAGACCGCACCGCGGACCGGTACGTCGAGGCTGCGCGTTTGCAAGCCGGCTGGCGAACTTGCCTTTCCGGCCGTGGCGCCGGTCATACTTCGCTTTTCCGATCCCCGCAAGGAGCGAGAACGGTTGTCGTTCTTCGACGAGGCGGACGAGCCTCCCGCAGCGCCGCGAACTACCCCGCGTAGCCGACGCCCTTCTGGGAGCGGTCGCCGACCCCCGGGCGACCAGCAGTCGATCCAGACCCGCCGCATTATCGCCGCGGTGGCGATCCTCATCGTCCTGGTGCTAATCGTCCTAGGCGTCCACAGCTGCCAGGTGAGCGCCCGCAACAGCGCGCTCAAGGACTATGCCAACAGCGTCTCCTCGAACGTGGCGCAGTCAAACCAGACCGGTGCGCAACTGTTCCGGCAGCTCAGCGCCGGCGGTGCCGGCGGGAACGGGACCGCACTGCAGACCCAGATCAACCAGACGCGCCTGAGGGCCGACAACGACCTCAGCCGTGCGAAGGGGCTCAGCGTCCCTGACGAGATGCGCTCGGCTCACCAGAATCTGCTGCTGACACTGCAGATGCGCCGCGACGGGATCGCCAATATCGCCCAGGAGATCCAGCCCGCGCTCGGCACATCCACCAGCAAGGACGCGGTCAATGCGATCGCTAGCAACATGGCGCGCTTCTACGCCTCCGACGTGGTCTACAAGGGCTACACCACGCCGCTCATCGCCGCCGCCCTCAACAGTGCCGGAATCGGCGTCGGGGGGACCAACGGAGTGCAGATCGAGGGCGGCCAGTTCGTGCCCGACGTCCAGTGGCTGCTCCCCTCGTTCGTGGCCACCAAACTCGGGGCCCAAGCTGCTGCTGCCACCAATGGGGGCAAGGCAACCCCGGGGCTGCACGGTCATTCGCTTGACTCGGTGAGCGTGGCCGGAACCACGCTCCAGACCGGATCGACCAACACCCTCACCGCCAACCCTCCGCCGAAGTTCACCCTCAGCTTCACCAACACCGGTCAGAACACCGAGCACAACGTCATCTGCAAGGTGTCGGTCAGCGGAACCAGCGCCAGCGGCCAGACCACGGTCCCGCAGACGACCGCCGGCCAGTCGACGACGTGCGACGTACCGCTGAGTTCGGCCCCGGCGCCCGGCACTTACACCGTGACGGCGACGGTACAGCCGGTTCTAGGCGAAAAGAACGCCGCCAACAACACGCTCAGCTTCCCCGTGACCTTCCAATAGCTGAGCGGCACCGGAGCGATCGACGGTCCGCCGGTCCGCGGGCGGCACCGGGAACGACCGCGACGTGCCTATTCTTACCCGGGTGCACGAGCTGACCAGCACCACGGGAGTCGTGGCCATCGCGGCCGCAGCAGTGGCCGTGGTCTCACTGGCGTCGATGATCGTCCTGGCCGTGCGGTTGCGGCGAGTCCGGGCCGATCAGCGCGCCGTGCTGGGCACCGGCCAACGGGACCTGGTAGAGCACGCGGCTCAGCTTCAGACCCAGTTCCACGCCCTGTCCGACTACGTCCAGGACGCCGCCGACCGCCTGGACGCGCGCATGCAGTTGGCCGAACACCGTCTTGATGGAGCGATCGCCTACCGAGCCCTGGTTCGTTATGACGCCTATGGCGAGATGTCCGGGCGCCAGTCCACGTCGATCGCGCTGCTTGACGCCACTCGCTCAGGAATCGTTCTTTCCTCGATCCATCACCGTGATCAGGCGCGGCTGTACAGCAAGCAGGTTCACCAGGGCGAAGGCGAACTCGAGCTCTCGCCCGAGGAGACCGAGGCGATTCAGCTGGCGCTGACACAGGGCGCGGCGCGGCCGAATTCCGAGTAGCCGCGATGCGCGTCGGCTACCTCGGGCCCGAGGGAACGTTCACCCACGAGGCCCTGATCCAGTCTTCGGGCGGCGGTGCGGGGCTTGAGCTCGTCCCCATGTCGACGATCTACGACACCGTCATGGCGGTGCACGAGGGTACGGTCGAGCGTGCGTTGGTCCCAATCGAGAACTCACTCGAGGGCTCGGTCAACGCGACCCTCGATTCATTGGCCATGGAGACGGAGGATGTGGCCATCCTGGGCGAAGTCATCCTCCCCATCCGGCATTGCCTGATCGCGCGCACCGAGCTCGAACTCTCCGACGTCGAGGTCGTCCTCTCCCACCCCCAGGCCAACGCACAGTGCGCTCGTTTCATCCGCACGCGGCTTCCGGGCGCCCGGGTGCAGATCGGCACATCCACGGCCGAGGCGGTACGGACGGTGGCCGAGCACGACGGGCGCTGGGCAGCGCTCGGCAACCGCCTGGCCGCCGAGCTCTATGGCTGCGTCGTGCTGCGGGCGGGCGTGGAGGACGTGGCGGACAACGAGACGCGGTTCGTGTGGCTTGGGCCCGCGGGCGCGCAGGCCGGCACGCCCGGCGCCCCCGGGCCGCCGCGAGGTCCCTGGAAGACCGCGGTGGTCTTCTGGGGAATGGGCTCGGAGGCACCCGGTTGGCTGGTTCGCTGCCTGTCCGAGTTCGCGGTGCGGCAGGTCAACCTGACCCGGATCGAATCGCGCCCACGCAAGCAGGGACTCGGGCGCTACATGTTCTTCGCCGACCTCGAGGGCCGCGACGGCGAGCCCCACGTAGCCGACGCGCTCGAGGCTCTGCGCGGGCACGTCGAAGCCCTCCGGGTGCTCGGATCGTTTCCAGCCGCCTGACACAGGGTCCCTCGCCGAGGTCAGCGGTCACCGTCTGAACACAGTCGTGGCGGGGATTCGAGGCGGTGAATCCGCCCCGGCCCCTCGCTAAACTGCGGCCCACGCCATGGCCAGCTCAGTACCAGCGCCAGCATGGTCCGCGTCGCTTCCACAGCACCAGCGACGCGGGCGGGAGGTTGGCCGGGTGCTGGTATTGAACGCCACGTTTGAGCCGATCAACGTCTGCACAGTCCGCCGCGCGGTGGTGCTGCTGATCAAGGAAAAGGCAGAGATCCTCGAGCACGCCGACTGGGAGCTCCACTCGGCCACCCTCGCGATGGCACGACCCGTGGTCATCCGGCTCGTCAGTTACGTCCGCATTCCTCGCGACACGCATCGCCGCAAGATCACGCGCCGTGCGGTCTTCGCCCGGGACGACTGGATGTGCCAGTACTGCGGCTCCCGCTCCAATCTCACGGTCGATCACATCGTGCCGCGGTCCAAGGGCGGAACGTCGACGTGGGAGAACATCGTCGCCTCCTGCGCGCCCTGTAACCGGCGCAAGGGCAACGCCTCGCCGAACCAGGCCGGGATGCAGCTGCTCAGACAGCCGCGCACACCCAGCCCGCACGTGTTCATTCAGGTCGCGAGCCCAACGATCCCAGCGGCCTGGGCGCAGTACCTGGTGGCAGCCTAACCCCGACCTGGCCGGGCTGGCGCGCTCCGATCTAGTGGGGTGGTCGAGAAACGCAACTCATAGTGTCGTTTCTCGACCAGGCACCCCTCGGGTCCGCGGGCCTGCCGGATCCGCGGGCCTGCCGGATCCGCGCCTATCCCCGCTAGCCCTGCTCCTACGCCGCGGCGTACCGTTGCGCGGAACGAGCCCGCGCCTTGGCGGCCTCGGCTTCCCGATTCTTGGGGGGCGCGTTGGTCTGCAGGTTGGCCAACAGCTCCCGGGAGATCTCGGCCACAGCTGCGACCGCGTGCTCAAAGGCCTCGGTGTTGGCCTGCGAGGGCTTGCTGAAACCGCTGATCTTCCGTACGTACTGAAGCGCTGAAGCCGTCACCTCAGCGTCGGTGGCCGGCGGATCAAAGTTGTGGAGAGTTCGGATGTTTCGACACATCCTTCAAGCCTAGACGGACGCGCAAGGCCAGGGCGCTCAGGCGGACCCGCTCGGCTCCGGAACGACGAAGGGCGCCGTCGACACGGCGCCCTTCGCGAACAGCGTTTGCTGACGAAAGTCGGGATGGGATCTCGACGCCGGAGGGACTAATCCCGGCTCCCAACACGACGGTGTCACGGCTTGGACTCCGCTAGGCGGGGTCAGCCTCCGACCTAGCGGCCGAACACCTCCAGGGTCCCGCAAAACATGTCAGACAAGCTCGGACCACCTCCTTTCTCTGGTGATCTTCAGATTAGCGAAAGCGGCGGCGAAACGAAACAGGTTCGGCCGGTCGCCTGTGTCGCTAAGCCTCGTCCTCGGGCTCGGCGTCGGGCTGGGGCTCGGTACCGGCTTCGGTACCGGCTTCGGAGCCGGCATCCACGTCGGCCGGAGCGTCCTCCACGCCGAGATCGCCCTCACCAACTATGAGCGCTGGGTCGTCCCCGTCAAGCACCGGGGCGGCGGTGGCTGCGTCGGACTCGACGATCAAGGCAACGGCGCTGACCTGGTCGTCATCCCGGAGATTCATCACCCGGACACCCTGCGAGGCGCGGCCGTAGCGGTTGATGCCGCGGACCGAGGTGCGCTGAACCATTCCGTTCTGAGAGATGAAAACGAGCTCCTGATGCTCGCGCACGACCAGCGCCCCGGCCAGCTGGCCCTTGTTCTCGGTCAGCGTGATCGTTTTGACGCCCATCGTGCCGCGACCCTTGACAGGGTAGTCGGCGATCGGTGTCCGCTTGCCGTAGCCGTTCTCGGTCACGACGAGCAACTCCTGATCGTCACGAGCGACGTCCATGGCCAGCACCGAGTTGTTCTTCTGCGACACGTTCATTCCCCGCACGCCGCTGGTGTCCCGTCCCATCGATCGCACCACTGTCTCGGTGAACCGCGATGCCTGGCCCGAGCGAGACACCATGATGATGTCGTCGTGACCGCTGGTGCGGCGAACCGCGATCAGCTCGTCGTCGTCACGGATATTGATGGCGATGATGCCGTCCGCCTTGATCGGCGTGTTGTAGGCCAGGAACTCGGTCTTCTTCACCAGCCCGTTGCGGGTGGCGAACACCAAGTACTTGCCCTCGGTGAAGTCTCGCGTGGCCACGACCGACTGCACACGCTCGCCCTCACGCAAGGGCAGCAGGTTGACCAGCGCCCGCCCCTTGGCCGTGCGTGAGGCCTCCGGCAGCTCGTACACCTTCAACCGGTAGACCTTCCCGCGGTTGGTGAAGAACAGCAGGTAGTCGTGGGTGGAGGAGACGAACAGGTGCTCGATGTAGTCGTCGTCCTTCATGTCCATCCCGGTCACGCCAATGCCGCCGCGGCGCTGCTGGCGGTAGGTGGAGAGCGGCAGTGACTTGATGTAACCGGAGTGGGTGATCGAGATGACCATCTGCTGATCGGCGATCAGATCCTCGATGTCGATCTCGCCCTCGGCATGTGTGATCTCGGTGCGGCGCTCGTCGCCGTAGGCGTTCGCGATCTCCGCCAGCTCGTCCTTGATCAGTGCGTTGACCCGGGTCTCGTCACCGAGGATCTCCCGCAGCTCCTTGATCCGCTCCATCAGGTCGGCGTGCTCCTGCTGGATCTTGCCCGCCTCGAGCGCGGTCAACCGGCTGAGCGTCAGCTGCAGGATCGCCTGGGCCTGGACGACGGTCAACTCGAACCGATCGACCAGTCCGATACGGGCGGTCTCCGGGTCACGTGAGCTGCGGATCAGGGCGATCACCTCGTCAAGATTCTCGAGCGCGATCAGCAGGCCCTCGAGCACGTGCGCGCGAGCCTCGTCGCGGCGCAGCTCGAACTGAGTGCGGCGGATGATGACCTCGCGCTGGTGATCGACGTAGTGGCCGATCACTTCGCGCAGGGACAGCGTGCGTGGCACGTTGTCGACGAGGGCGACCATATTGACCCCGAAGGTCGTCTGCATCGGAGTGTGCTTGAACAGCTTGTTCAGGACGACCTTGGGAATCGCATCGCGCTTGAGCTCGATCACGATCCGCATTCCGTGGCGATCCGATTCGTCACGCAGGTCGGAGATCTCCGGGATCTTCTTTTCGATCACGAGGTCGCGGACCTTCAGAATCAGGCCTCCGTCGCCGCCCTTGCGAACCTGGTAGGGCAGTTCGGTGACGATGATCGCCTCCTTGCCCTGGCCGATCGGCTCGATGTGCGCCTTGGCCTGGACCCGGACCCGGCCGCGGCCGGTTGCGTAGGCATCACGGATGCCCTCGCGCCCGAGAATCGTTCCGGCGGTCGGGAAGTCCGGGCCCTTGATGTGGCGCATCAGCCCGTCGACGTCAATCTCCGGGTCGTCGATGTAGGCAATCGTCGCGCCGATCACCTCGCGCAGATTGTGCGGCGGAATGTTGGTGGCCATTCCGACCGCGATTCCCGACGAGCCGTTGACGAGCAGGTTCGGGAAACGCGACGGGAGCACGACCGGCTCCTGGCGCGTGCCGTCGTAGGTGGGCACGAAGTCGACGGTGTCGGCGTCGAGGTCACGCAGCATCTCCGTGGCCAAGCGGTCAAGCCGGGCCTCGGTATAACGCATCGCCGCAGCGCCGTAGCCGTCGATATTGCCGAAGTTCCCGTGGCCGTCGACGAGCGGGTAGCGCATCGAGAAGTCCTGGGCGAGACGCACGAGCGTGTCGTAGATCGAGGCGTCCCCGTGCGGGTGATACTTGCCCATCACCTCGCCGACGATCTGCGCGCACTTGACGTGCTTGCGGCCCGGTTGCAGGCCGAGCTCGTTCATCACGTAGAGGACGCGGCGGTGTACCGGCTTCAGGCCGTCGCGGACGTCGGGCAAAGCGCGCCCGACGATGACGGACATCGCGTAGTCCAGATACGCGGAGCGCATCTCCTCCTCGAGCCCGCGTGGCTCGATGTTGCCGCCGCCGATGGTGTCAATTGCGGACATGGGTTAGACGTCCAGGTTGGTAACGAGGCGGGCGTTCTCTTCGATGAAGGCGCGGCGGGGTTCGACCTGATCTCCCATCAGCATCGAGAAAACCTGATCGGCTGTGGCAGCGTCCTCCATCGTCACCTGGACCAGGGTGCGTGAGGCCGGGTCCATCGTGGTGTCACGGAGCTCGTCGGCATCCATCTCCCCCAGGCCCTTGAAGCGCACGTAATCGACGCCCTTCTGGGCCACGGCGAGGATCGTCGCGCGCAGCTCTTCGAAGTTTGGCGCCTCGCTGCGCTGGTCGCCTAGCCGGACACTGAACGGCGCCGCTCCCACCAACGCCTCAAGTTCGGCATGGACCTCGGCGAGGTGCTGATACTCGTTGGCCTCGAGCGCGGCGCGGCGCACGCGGTGTGTACTGGCCAGCCCGGTCTTGGCCTCGACCGTCCGCACGACGATCTCAATCGGATCCTCCGAGATCAACTCGGTCTTGTACGGGGCGCCGTTCTGGGAGTCCTTGCGGACGTGGCGCAGGAGTCCGTCGACGTCAGTGATCTGCTCCTCCAGCAGCCGGCCCTCCTGGAGGAACGCGACGATCCCGTGGCCGTGGGCGGCCTGCAGCGCCGAAGCCCAGCCCTCGTACTGCTTGAGCAGGCGTGAGAAGCGCTTCCAGCGCGCTTCGGTGAGCTTGAACTGCTTGTTGAAGCGATCGAACACCTCGATCTTCTCGAACTTGTCCCCGAGCAGGATGTCCTCGAGCTCAGACTCGCGCTCGATGTAGCGGTGCTTGCGACCCTGCCGCAGCGCGTACAGCGGCGGCTTGGCGATGTACACGTAGCCCGCCTCGATCAACGGCTGCATCTCGCGGAACAGGAGCGTCAGCGCGAGCGTGCGGATGTGCGCGCCGTCGACGTCCGCATCGGTCAGCAACACGACCTTGTGATAGCGCGCCTTCTCGATGTCGAATTCGTCGCGTACGCCGGTGCCGATCGCTGTGATCAGCGCCTGGATCTCTGTGTTGGCCAGAACCTTGTCGATCCGGCTCTTCTCGACATTGAGGATCTTCCCGCGCAGCGGGAGGATGGCCTGCGTGTTGCGGTCCCGAGCGCTGACCGCCGAACCGCCGGCGGAGTCGCCCTCGACCACGAACAACTCGGCCAGCGCCGGATCCTTGACCGAGCAGTCGGCCAGCTTGCCTGGAAGCGTGGAGTTCTCCAGCGCCGACTTGCGCCGGGTGAGATCACGTGCCTTGCGTGCCGCCAGCCGCGCCTGCGCGGCCTGCACGGCCTTGGTGATCACATCCTTGGCGTCGCGAGGGTTCTCCTCAAGAAACTCCGACAGCCGCGCATTGACGATCGACTGAACGAACCCGGCCATGCCGGGGTTACCCAGCTTGGTCTTGGTCTGGCCCTCGAACTGGGGATCGGTGAGCTTTGCGGAGATCACCGCAGTCAACCCTTCACGGACGTCCTCGCCAGACAGGTTGTCGTCCTTTTCCTTGAGGAAGCCCTTGTCGCGCGCGTACTTGTTGAGCACGCCGGTGAGCGCCGAGCGGAAGCCAGACAGGTGCGAGCCGCCCTCGATCGTGTTGATGTTGTTGGCGAACGAGAACACCGACTCCTGGTAGGAGGCGTTCCACTGCATCGCCACCTCGACGGCGCCCTCCTGGCCCTCGCCCGAGAGTGCAATCACGTTCTTGTGGATCGGTTCCTTGTTCTTGTTGAGGTAATGGACGAAGTCGACGATGCCGCCCTCGTAGCGGAACTCGGCGTGGTGGCCCTCGCCGCGCAGATCGTCGATCGTGATGCGCAGGCCGGCGGTCAAGAACGCCGTCTCCCGCATGCGCTGCTCGATCGTGGTGAAGTCGTACTCGAGGTTCTCGAAGATGTCCGCGTCGGCCAAGAACGTGATCGTCGTGCCGGTCTCGTCGGTCGGCTCGCCCTTGATCAGGTCGGTCACCGGCTTGCCGCGCTCGTAGGTCTGTGTCCACAGAAAGCCGTCGCGGCGCACTTCTACTGTCAGCTCTTCCGACAACGCGTTGACCACCGACACCCCGACGCCGTGCAGCCCCCCCGAGACCTTGTAGCCGCCACCGTCGCCGAACTTTCCGCCGGCGTGCAGGACGGTCAATACGACCTGGACTGCGGGAAGCTTCTCCTTGGCCATGATCGACACCGGAATGCCGGCGCCGTTATCGCGGACCGTTACCCGGTCGTCCGGGTGGATGACCACGGAGACGTCGTCACAGCGGCCGGCCAGCGCTTCATCAACAGAGTTATCAACAACCTCGTAGACGAGATGATGAAGACCGCGGGGACCCGTGGATCCGATGTACATGCCCGGACGTTTACGGACGGCCTCAAGACCCTCGAGGACCGTAATGTCCTGGGCGTCATAGCTGGTTTGCTGCTCTGGGCGCCGAGCGCCGTCGTCGTTAGCCAACGATCCTCCGATGACATCGAGACGCCCCGGGATCGCGCCTGGTCCGGCGCGCCGGGGCGTCGAAAGTTGTTGTACATAAGAATAGCACAGCGACCCCCGGAAAGACCCTCGCAGAAACCGGAGATTTACCTGCAAATGTGCCTAAAACGAAGCCGCGTGCAACGCGTTTGTGACAGGCTTGCGCCCGGGTTTCTCTCCACAGCCATAGAACGCGTGTGAAGCTCACCTGGGATCGTGCCCGGTCGGCGCTGCGCCGGGGCGCCGTCGAGGCCCGTTTTGCGCTCTCACTGCGTGCCCTGCCAGCACCTGTGGCGGGGTTTCACTGGCGCGCCAGGCGTGCTGCGAAACGTAGCGGGGACGAGTTCAGTCTGGCGTCGGCGACGCGGCCGCGTGACCTCGCGATCCTGCTCTCCCTTGCACGCGACCGAGAGCGTGTGGCCGAGCTCGGCACCGCCACCGGCTGGACCGCGGTGTCGCTCGCGCTGGACAGCCGCGACCGGCGAGTCTGGAGCTACGATCCGGCGGCGCGGGCCGAGGTCAGCCGATACCTGCAGCTGGTCGACCCCGAGGTGCGTCGCCGCGTCGAGCTGGTTACGGCCGCGGGTTCCGCAGGGCCGCCAGTGGGCGTCGTGATCGACCTCCTCTACATCGACAGTTCGCATGCACGAGATGCCACGGTCGCGGAGGTCGAAGCCTGGAGGCCGGCACTGCGCCCCGGGGCACTGATCGTCTTCGATGACTACGAACATCCCCACTTTCCGGGCGTTCGCTGTGCCGTAGCCGCGCTCGGCTTGAGCGGCCGACGGCTGGGTACCCTGTTCGTGCACGAAGTGGCGTGAGCGTGAGCGGGGCCGCACAGAATCAGGGGACAAGGTCCGGCAGCGGCCACCCCCTGAGCTCAGTGCCGCCGGTCGGTCACCGCGACGCATCGCAGGCGCTCAATCCGTTCGCCGCCGAGGACCCCATTTAATCGCTCGACGATCGTGGGTCCCATCAGATCCAGCTCCTGGGCCCACACCGACGCCGAGCAGGACACGGTCACTACGCCCGCACGCTCGCGCATCGGGCTCGCTTCGGCGGCAATCGCCGCCCCGACGACCTGTTGCCAGACCCGCTGCACCTCCGCCAGCACGGTCGCCGGCGCCCACTCCCCCTGGACATGGTTGAGCGCGAGGCCGATCGGCCGCGGGCTTCGGCGAGAAGGGCTCATGCGGCGCCCACGGGCTGCTCCTGGAGCAGGGTCCCACACGCAACCTCGAGCCGCGCGGTGCCTGGCTCACGCGCCCCCGGGACGTGATCGACGTCGGTGGTGGTGATGACCGACTGGCCGCCGCCGGAGCGAAGCACGTCGACCAGGGCGCTTCGGCGCACGCCATCGAGCTCGCTCATCACATCGTCGAGCAGCATCAGCGGAGCGGCAGCGCGCGTCGCCGCCAATGCCTCGCGCTCGGCGAGCAGCAGGGCGAGAAGACCCAATCGCTGCTGGCCCTGGGACCCGTAGGTGCGCAACTCCCGCCCTTCCCTGAGCGTCGACAGGTCGTCGCGATGTGGGCCATGTCCAGTGAACCCCCGCTCGAGGTCGCTCTCCGTCCGCTCTCCCAGTTCGCCGGCGAGCTCTGCGGCGCTCTGCGCGCGCGAGCGAGGTCGATAAACGACCTGAGCCTCGCCGTCGAGCCCCAGCTCGGCCGCCAAGCGCCCGAACGATGACTGGATCGCCTCAACTCCCTGGCGACGATCGGCCATCAGCTCGATTCCGTACCTGGCCAGCTGAAGATCCCAACTCAGCAGTGAGTCACGTGACCCCAGGCCGCTGCGGATCCGGCTGATCAGCGCGTTCCGCTGAGCCAGGCCCTGGGCATAGGCGCGCCGCGTCGCCGACCGGGCGGGCCACATCGCGGCCACGAACTGATCAAGGTGAGCCCGGCGCAGGGAAGGTGGGCCCTTGATCAACTCCAATCGGTCGGGCAAGAACACGCTTACCAGTGGTCGGACCTCAATCTCCACCAGTCGCTCCACCGGAGCGCCGTCCACGTTCATCCGCTTCGGCTGACCCGGGGCAAACCCAACGGTGAGCTCGTGCGGCCCGTCGTCGGCCAGGGTGTTCACCACCACCCGGGTCGCGTCGGCGCCAAAGCGCACGACCTCGCGCTCGTTGTTGGTCCGGCACGAGCGGCCTGTGCATCCGAAGTACAGCGCCTCGAGCAGATTCGTCTTGCCGGCGCCGTTCGGGCCCGAGACGACGGTCAGCCCCGGGCCAAGCTCTGCCTGCGCCTTGTCGTACCCGCGGAAGTCGCGCATGCTGACGGCAACCACGCGCATCGGGCGCTTGCTACACGTTCAGCCTGATTGGCATGATCAGGTACTGAAAACGGCTCTCATCCGCGGCTTCGATCAGGCCGGGCCTGAGTGGACTGATGAGCTTGAGCAGCACATCTCCCTCCTCGATCGCCTCCAGGCCCGCTCTCAGGAACTCTGGATTGAAACCGATCTCCAACGGCTCACCCTGGAAGGCCACCGGCAGCGACTCGCGCGCCTCCCCCACGTCGGGCGTCTGGGCGGAAACCGTCAGCTCTCCTGCCTCGAAGGCGAGTCGCAGCGGCGCATTCTTCTGAGCTAGAAGGCTGATCCGGCGAACGACGTCCGTGAGCTCACCGCCAGCGATCCTCAACTCGTGTTCGAAGCTCTCGGGCAACAGCTGCCGGTAGTTGGGGAACTGACCGTCGATCAGCCGCGAGGACAGGATCACGCGGCCGATCACGAACAGCACCTGGTTCTGGCGCACGCTGATGCTCAGTTGCTCCTCCTCGCCCTGGCCGGCCACGCGGGCCAGCTCCTGCAGCGCGCGCGCGGGAACATTGACCTCGAAGCCAGAGGAGAGCGGTGAGTCAAGCGTCGTCTCCTTGACGCTGAGGCGATAGGAGTCGGTGGCCACCATCCGCAGCTCCCGGTCCGAGGCGGAAACGAGGATGCCGGTCAGGACCGGGCGAGTCTCGTCCCGCGATGCCGATCCGGCGACCTTCAGCGCGGTCGAGACGAACGCACCCGCCGGCAGTGAGATCGCCGAGTCGGGGTCCGGCTCAGGAAACGGCGGGAAGTCCTCGGTGCGAAGGGTCCTGATGTGAAAGGTGGCCTTCCCGGAGACGAGCTCGACGTCCTGCTCGGCGCCCCGTAGCTCTAAAGAGACGATGGTCGAGGGAAGCGATCGGACGACGTCGACGAGCAAGCGTGCCGGTAAAACGACGACGCCCTCCCGCGTGACCTCGGCCTCCAGCGGGACGCGCAGGCCGACGTCCATGTCGGTGGCCCGGAGCTCGCATGTGCCCGAGGATGCTGCGAGCTGAACTCCGGACAGGGCCTGGATCGCGCTGCGTGTCGAAGCGACCCGGCTGACGGTCTGGAGTTGTCCGAGCAGGACATCTCGCTCGAGGGAGATCTTCACGATGAATACCTCAGAAGGAAAGTAGAAGTCATAGAGCGAATAGAAGCTGTGGATAAGTACGCGTTCATCCGCAATGAGCGAGGAAGTTGTCGCTCCACGAGGACAGGCCAGTGTGTCAGCAGCCGCGGTCGGCTTGGTCGTGGGCGAGGCTCGTCGTGAGCTCGCGGATGTCGTTGGTCGTCTCTGGAGTCTCCATCATGCGCTGAGAGACGCGCTTGCAGGCGTGGAGAACCGTGGCGTGATTGCGTCCGCCAAAGGCGGCTCCGATGGCTTGCAGGGATTCGGTCGTGAGCTCGCGGGCCAGGTGGAGGGCGATTTGGCGCGGGCCCGCGATTCGCGCCGCCCGGCTCGGCGACAGGAGTTCCGGGATGCTCACGTTGTAATAGCCGGCGACGGCGGACTGGATCCTCTCGATCGAGACGCCGTTTGTACCGGTCTGCGGATACATCCCGTCGAGGACTCTGGTGGCCAAACCGACGCTGATTGGTTGATTGGTCAGGGAGTGGTGGGCGACGATCCGGATCAGCGCGCCTTCGAGGGCTCTCACGTTGTCGGTTACCCGGTCGGCGATGAGCTCCAGGACCGATAGGTCGGAGATCCCAATCGCGTCAAGGGCAGCCCGCTTGCGGAGAATCGTCAGACGAGTGGCGAAGTCCGGCGGGGCGATATCGGCCACCAAGCCGGATTCAAAGCGCTCACGCAAACGCTCCTCTACGCCGACCAGCTGGCGCGGCAGGCGGTCGCAGGTCAATACGAGCTGGCGCCCGTTTTCGTACAGCGCGTTGAAGGTGTGGAAGAACTCCTCCTCGGTCTTTGCCTTGCTGGCCAGGAACTGGACATCGTCAATCAGCAGCACGTCTGCGTCGCGGTACGCCCGTTTGAAGCGGTCCAGGGAGCGAGTTCCGAGGGCAGTGATGAAATGGTTGGTGAACGCCTCGACGGTCGTGTAACGAACCGAGGCCCCACCGCCGAAGGCCAGCACGTAGTTCCCAATGGCGTGCAGCAGGTGGGTCTTCCCCAGACCAGGCGGGGCATGCAGGAACAGCGGGTTGTAGGCCTGCCCAGGGAGCTCGGCTACAGCCAGCGCCCCCGCGTGGGCAAGCCGGTTTCCATCACCGATGATGAACTGGTCGAAGCTGTAGCGTGGATTGAGCCCCGACCCGATCGCCGGGTTTGCGTCCTCTTCCTCACCCGGGCGGTTCCTCCCGCTTGGCGAGGAAGCTCCCGCGCTGCGTCCGCCGCCGCCGCCGCCGTCGGTGAAGGAGACCTTGGCCGCCGCCCCGACCACGGCCCGGGTGCAGTTCTCCAGGACACCGCCGAACCGTTTGGCCACCCACGCCTGGGTGGACGGAGGCGCTTGGAGCAGCAGCACCGCACCGTCCCACGCCTTGACTTCCAGCGGCGCGAGCCAGATCTCATAGATCGACTCGCCGACCGCACGCCGCAGTTCGGTGGTTATCTCGCGCCAGGCAGACGCGAGCTCGAGGTGCGCGGGCAGCTCCAAGCGGCTCCTCCCGGGAGCGTCGACGGGGACCAATTCGTGAGGACCGGACAAGGTGCCCGGGGCGGCGAATATACCAGCGCGAATCTGAGCCGGAGTCGGATCGTCGGGGGGGTTGGCGCAAAGCGCGGGAAAAAGGCACAGGCCGGCTCAGTGGGCGTCCAAGATCAACAACCGAAACCTCCCCGACGCCGTGCGTATACTGGCTCGCGACCCGCTTGCGGGGACGTGAAAGATGAAACGCACCTACCAGCCGAAAAAGCGCAAGCGCGCACGCACGCACGGGTTCCGCGCCCGTATGAGCACTCGTGCCGGCCGTCTCACTTTGAAGCGGCGGCGCGACAAGGGTCGCAAGCGCCTAACCGTCTGATGCGCCCTTCGGCCGGTTCTCGGCCGCGTCCCGGAAGGGGCAGATTGTCGCGCAGCGCGGACTTCGACCGCGTCTTCCGCAGCGGGCGCTCGCATGCGGGCCGAGAGCTCGTGCTCTACGTGTTCCCACGCGGCGAGGATGACAGGCCGAGGCTGGGGCTTTCGGTCTCCCGCAAAGTAGGCGGCGCGGTCGAGCGCAACCGCATCAAACGGCTGTTGCGGGAGGCGTTCGCGCTCGAAGGTGAGCGTTTGCCGGCCGGCACCGACGCGGTCGTGGTCGCTCGACACGATGCAAAGGCTCTTGCCGAGCGTGAGGGTTTGGCCGGAATCAGGCGCGCGCTGGGAGATCTCGTCGCCCGGGCCGTCGGCGGCGCCGGGTCGGAGGACGCTGCCCGGCCAGAAGCACAGGAGCACGCCAAATGAACGCGTTCAGAGCGGTCGCGGTGCTACCGATCCGGCTTTACCAGCGGGTCCTCTCGCCCGCGGTCGGATCGCGATGCAAGTACTACCCGTCATGCTCGGAGTACGCCGCGCAGTCGATCTCCAGATTCGGCATACTCCGCGGGCTTGTTCTGGCCGGCTGGCGATTGTTGAGATGCAATCCGTTCAGTCACGGAGGGTTTGATCCCGTTGAGGATCAGCGACTGTTCAGGTCGCGAACGCCGGCAGCAGGCGCCTGATCATGCTCTTCACCGCGAACATCTTCCAGCCGCTGATCGACGTGTTCGAGGCGGTGCTCAAGTTCTTCCACAACTCCATCGGCGTACCGTGGGGCTGGTCGATCGTCCTCTTGACCGTGGTTATCCGCGCCCTGCTGGTTCCGCTGACGCTGAAGCAGTTCTCCTCAATGCAGAAGCTCCAGCGCCTGCAGCCTGAGCTCAAGGCCCTTCAGGCGAAGTACAAGGACGACAAGCAGCGCCAACAGCAGGAACTGATGAAGTTCTACCGGGAGAACCAGGTCAACCCGCTGGGGTCCTGCCTGCCGTTGGTCGCCCAGCTCCCGGTGTTCATTTCGCTGTTCTACATGCTGCGCTCGAGCCTGCGGATCGACATCTGCCCCAAGCTCCAGCCCCATGTGTTCAGCGCGGGCCACTACGTCGTCGACAAGGCCCACCTAAAACCATGCGGGCCCCATGGCGGCGCCGGTTTCCTGTTTGTCCCCGACCTGACCAACAAGGCCACGGGCGCCGTGCTCATCGTGCTCATCGTCCTCTACGTCGGGACGCAGCTGGGCTCGAGTCTGTTGATGTCAAGCCCGACGATGGACCAAACACAGAGACGCATCATGCTGCTGCTGCCACTGTTCTTCGTGGTCTTCATCATCAGCTTCCCCGCTGGCGTGATCGTCTACTGGATCACCACGAACTCATGGACCATCCTGCAGCAGTACATCGTCAAGAAGCGCATCGGTCCGATGGGGCCACCGGTCACGGCCGACGCCGCGGCCGGAGCGGGCGGGGGGTCCGGCGGGGCGGCCAAACCGGCGGAGAATGGGGCCGGCGGAGGCTTGGCCGGCCTGCTGAGGGGCCGGACCAAGTCTGATGAGCCCGTATCGGTTGCTGCCAGCTCCCGCGGTACGAGCACTGGATCCCGCGGCCCGGGCCCTGCGAGCGCACCGCCACCCCCGCCGCGAAAGAAGAAGAAGCGCTCTGGGCGCAGGAGGTGATGACTGTGGCGGCGGTCAGCGAGGGCGCGGCCCGCGTGCAGGATCTGATGGAGCGACTCGTATCGGCCATCGGCGTACAAGCGACCGTCGAGGTGCACGAGGACGAAGAGGGTGTTTCCGGCCAGTTCGTTGGCGACGATCTCGGTCTGCTGATCGGTCATCGCGGCCAGACGCTCGACGCGATTCAGCACGTGGCCTACCGGATCGCCTATAAGGGCTCGGTGGACCGTAAGCGCGTCGAGGTGGACGCAGCCGGGTACCGCGACCGGCGAGCGGTCGCGTTGCGGGCCGCAGCCGACCAGGCTGCTGAGACGGCTGTCCACGACCGCCGGCCAGTCGAACTGGAGTCAATGAGCCCGCTCGAGCGCAAGGTCGTCCACGAGCACCTGAAGACACGCCACGACGTCGAGACCTACAGCGAAGGCCAAGAGCCTGATCGCCGCCTCGTCGTGGCCCCACTGGTGGACTAGGCCGCCGGTCTCGGTTTCACGTTCCTTTCCCCGGTGAAACAGCCGGGCGACGCGCTACAACTTCCCGGTGGGTGAGTTGACCGAATTTGAGCGTGGAGTGGTGGTCGGCCTGTTGATCGGCCAGGGATCGTTCGGCGGCGATGGCAAGCAGCCGCAGGTCACGCTCCGCATGCACACCCGCCACGAGCCTCTGTTCGCGTGGCTTATGGACCGGTTTCCCAACACTCGCCTGTACGGGCCCTATCACCATGGTGGCCGGTCGTACTTTCAGTGGATGGCGCGCGGGCGTCCGCTGGTCAACGACGTTCTACCTGTGCTCGAGGCCGAGCTTCACGCTCAACTCGACGGTCATGCACGCGCACGGCTGACCGCAATGACCGAACGCTACGCCGCATTTATCGCCCGAGAGCGCGGACGGGCGGCAAGGTGACGGGGGGCGAGGACCGCCAATCAACCGGACTCCGGTCGCTGGCGCTTCGCTATTCGCTGTCGGATCAAGCTATCGCTCGCCTCTCCGCCCTGCTGGACCTGATCGAGCGCGATCCCTCGGCTCCGACCACGATCCGCCATCCCGAGCAGGCGATCAACGACCATCTCGCCGACTCGCTTGTCGCGCTGGAGCTGGACATCGTTCGCGCGGCGCAGGCGATCGCTGACCTTGGTTCGGGGGCCGGATTCCCAGGCCTTCCGCTGGCCCTTGCCGTTCCTCAGTCCAAAGTCGTGATGATCGAAGGCAACGCCAGGAAGATGGCCTTCATCGACCGGGCGATTCACGTCTGTGAGCTCACCAACGCCCGGGCGATCCACGCGCGCGTGGAGGCGTGGCCCGGGGGGGTGGATGAATTCGACCTCGTCACCGCCCGGGCACTGGCGGCCCCCGACGTCGTCGCAGAGTACGCCGCCCCGCTCTTGCGCCTCGGTGGAACACTCGTGACGTGGCGAGGCCGCCGAGACCCAGAGGCTGAGCTCGCAGCCAACCGGGCGGCGACGGTTCTCGGCCTGGAACCGACCGGGATCATCCCGGTTGTCCCCTATCCGGGCGCGCAGCACCGACACCTGCATTTGATGGTCAAGGTCGGTGAGACACCGGCTCGCTTCCCGCGCCGGCCGGGGATCGCGCGCAAGCGTCCGCTGGGCGCCAAGAGTCCCATCTGACCGCCCCCAGCGCTAGCTTGGGGACAATGGGCACCGTCTACGCGATCGCCAATCAGAAGGGCGGGGTGGGCAAGACGACCACCGCCGTCAACCTCGCCGCGTGCGTGGCCGAGGCCGGCTACGAGGCCCTGCTCATCGACATCGACCCGCAGTGCAACGCGACGCTCGGACTTGGACTGGCGAAGGACTGCGTCTTGACGGTATATGACGTCCTGATTGGCGAGGCCTCGCTCGAGGAGGTCATTCAGCCCACGTCGATTGAGCACCTTTCGGTCGCCCCGGCGGGTCCCGACCTGGCCGGGGCCACGGTCGAATTGCCGCGCGTCGCCGGCTCGGAGAGCAGTCTCCGGACCGCACTCGGACCGATGCGCGATCGGTTCGCCTTCACCCTGCTGGACTGCCCGCCCTCCTTGGGCCCGTTGACAGTCAACGCCCTCGTCGCCGCCGACCGGGTGATCGTGCCGGTTCAGGCGGAGTATTTCGCCCTGGAAGGTCTTGCGGGGTTGCTTGACACGCTCTCGCTGATTCAGCGTGAGCTGAATCCCCGCCTTACCGTCGCCGGAATGCTGCTGACGATGCACGACAGCAGGACCCGGCTAGCCCAGGACGTGGAAAGGGAAGTGCGCGAGCATTTCCCCGAGCTGGTGTTCGATACGGTGATCCCGCGCAACGTCCGGATCGGCGAAGCACCAAGTTTTGGTAAACCAGTGATACATCACGATCCGCACTGTGCCGGCGCGGATGCCTATTTCGAGTTGGCCAAGGAGGTGGCTGCACGTGGCTGAGCGCCAGAAGGGGATGGGTCGAGGCCTCGCGGCGATTCTCTCGGTCGCGCCGAAGGAGGAGCAGGAGGACCTTCGGCAGCTCCCGGTCGAGCTGATCGCACCAAATCCCCATCAGCCGCGGAAGTCGTTTGACGAGGGCACGCTGCTCGGGCTGGCCGATTCGATCCGCGCGCGCGGGGTGCTGCAGCCCGTGCTCGTGCGCCCTGTGGTCGGCGGCCGCTACGAACTGGTGGCAGGCGAACGCCGGTGGAGAGCGGCGAAGCTCGCTGATCTCGAGACGATTCCGGCTATCGTGCGGCCCCACGACGACGCGGACTCGCTCCAGGTGGCTTTGATCGAGAACATGGCCCGCGAGGACCTGAATCCCGTCGACGAGGCGCGGGCCTGCGCCGCCCTGGTGGAGGAGCTCGGCTTGACGCGGGAGGACGTCGGCCTGCGAGTCGGTCGCAGCCGAGTGGCTGTCTCCAATCTGATCCGC
This sequence comes from uncultured Solirubrobacterales bacterium, assembly GCA_963757165.1. Classification (GTDB taxonomy): domain Bacteria; phylum Actinomycetota; class Thermoleophilia; order Solirubrobacterales; family Solirubrobacteraceae; genus Palsa-465. The sequence goes on along the minus strand of CAVWQO010000006.1, from coordinate 1,385,385 downwards.
CTGCTTGATCTCCCCGACGAGGTCCTGGAGCTGCTCGAGCGCGGTGATCTGACCGAAGGTCACGGACGAGCGTTGCTTATGGCCGAGGACCACGCCGACCGGCGGCACCTCGCGCGTGAGGCAGTGAACGGTTCCTGGTCGGTACGTGAGCTTGAGGCACGCGCCCGCTCCAACGGCCGGGGCGCGACGCGTGCGCGTCGCGCACGGCGGGATATGACTCTGCATCCCGACCAGGCGGCCGCGATCGAGCAGATCACCGATGCGCTGGCGCAGGCTCTCGGACGCGAGATCGACGTCAGCACCCAGGGTCGTGGGGGCTACAACGCCCGCCTGCAGTTCGATTCGCTGGAGGACGCGCTGGAGCTGGCGCGCCGCCTGCGCATCCGCGCCGCCGCCTGAGCATCCCGTCCGAACTCCGTCCGCGCACCCGTCTCAGCGACGGCGTGCCGCTGGTCAGCATGGCGCCGCATCGTCTCACCCTACCCCGATCCCCGGTCCCGAGCGGCAGGTCGGATGCGGGGTGTGGTGGGGAATCGATCGGCGAAGCGCCCGAGCCGCAACGCCGCGCCGTGCAGCGGCAGCGCGACCTCGGTGAGCTGCTGAACCGCTTGCGTGTTCAGATCGACGCGGCAGAGCACGTCGTTTACCCGCGTGAGCTGAACCTCGAGACGCGGTAGGGCGGCCGCGTCGGAACGTATCTGGGCTAGTTCCTCATACATCTCGGCGAGGGTGGCGGTCTGGAATGCGACAACCTCCAGTTGCCGGGTGATGGTCGGCAGCTGGAGGATCGCATCCACCAGATTGGGTACGGCCGTGGCCACCCGATGCGTTGTTCGCAAGACGCCGGCAAGTGACCGCAGCGGGCGGAGGGTCACCTGCAGGGAACGCATCAGCGGCCGCGAATGGCGGAGCTTCGCTCGACGGGCGCACCTGACCGATCGGCTCCATTGAAAATGTAGTCATCGAGCGGGAACGTTCGGGCTGCGCGCCACGCCTGCTTGGAACTCGTTGGTCGCAGGAACGGGGTGTCGCCGTGCTGGTCGAAGTAGTAACTGTTGGCGGTGGCGCAGGACCCGGTGTGCCACAGGGACCGGGACAGTCGATCGACCGCGAAGCGGGTCCATCGATCAGCGGCCTCCTCGCGGACCTCGACCGTTGTCGCACCGCGCTCCCGCGTCTCGCGCAGGACACGCACGATGTGATGCGCCGCGGTCTCTACGAGCACGTGCCAGGTCCCACCGGTCCAGCCGTAGGGGCCGAAGATCATGAAGTGGTTGGGCAGGCCGGGGAGGCTCACGCTTTCGTACGAGCGCACGCGGTTCTCCTCATAGAAAGTGGCCAGGTCGAACCCGTCGCGCCCGCGTACCGGGTTGCGACGGTAGTTCTCAGGGTCGGTGGCAAGGCGGAATCCAGTAGCCAGAATCAGCACGTCGATCTCACGCTCGCGGCCGTCAGCGGTCCGGACGCCAGCTGCCGTCATGCGCTCGATCGGCTCGGTGATCAGCTCGACGTTCGCGCGGTTGAACGTCCGCAGATAGGAGTTGGAGACCGATGGCCGCTTGCACCCGATCTCGTAGTCCGGGGTCAGTCGCTGGCGGATCTCGCGGTCGCGGACCTGCAACCGGTACCAGATCGTCCGCGCCAGCCAGCCGCCGAGACGGGTGATCCACCCGAGTCGATCGTGGCGGACCACGAGACCGACGAGACCTGCCTCGACCGCGCGCGTCAAGCCGGCCCGCACCGATTGCTGCACTCGCGGGAACCGGCGATATAGCCACAGGATCCCGCGCGGCGTGGGTGGATCAAATTTTGGGCCGACCCAGATCGGCGTCCGCTGGTACACGTCCAGGCGAGCCGCCGCCGGCGCGATCTCGGGAACGATCTGGACGGCACTGGCACCGGTTCCGATCACCGCCACTCGCTTGTCGGCGAGCTTCACCGAGTGATCCCATGCCGCCGATTGCACGACGTCGCCTCGGAACTGGTCCAGGCCCGCGATGTGCGCGGGTTTGGGGTTGACGAACGCACCCACCGCGCTGACCACGAACCGTGCGGTCAGCTCACCGTCTGGGACCGAGAGGCGCCAGAAGTGCGCCTGGTCGTCCCAGCTGCGGGAGAGTACTTCGCTGTTGAGGCGGACGAACCGGCGCACCGTGTAGCGATCCGCGCACTGGTCGATGTACCGCTTGACCTCGTCGCCGCGGGCGAACACGCGCGACCAGTCCGGATTGAGCTCATAGGAGAACTGATATGCCTGCGCCGGGATGTCGACCGCGATCCCTGGGTAGGTGTTGTCGCGCCACGTCCCCCCGATGTCACAGGCCCGCTCGAGCACAACGAAGTCGTCGATCCCGGCGCGGATCAACGCGATCGCCATTCCGATCCCGCCGAGCCCCGCGCCGATGATTGCGACCTCGTGGTCAGGCGCGTTGCCAGCTGTGCTCATCCGTCAGCCCGTTCGCCTCGGCGCCCGCGGCGGGTCGTTAACACCAACCAGCCAACGAGGATGATCACCGGGCCCATAAACACCGGCAAGTCAACCAGCAGGTGGCCGATGTGAGCGAAGCTGATCATCGCGTCACCGGGGTTGGACCCACGGCGGCGGCGACGCTCGCCGTTCGCCGCCGCGTTCGGGGATCGGTGTCCTCAAGGCGGCGCAGACCTCGTGCGAGCGAGATCAGCCATGCGGTTACGATCGCCAGCAGCAGCAGATATGCCGGCACCGCGAGCCAGATCGAACCGCCGACGGCCTCCCGCTGGAGGATTTTCTTGTCGGTCACGAACTGACGCACGATCTTCGCTGAAGCGGGAATGCCAGCGGCTGGGATGGCGGGGTCGGCCGGCATGTAGATCGGGGTGGCGACCAGGCTGCGGCCATTCTCCATTCGTAGCATCGCCTTCCAACGCCCGTACACCGGGATCGGTTGGGTTGACTCGTAGATGCCTTCCCCGACACGGTGGAGACGATCGACCACCAGTCCGCCGCCCTGCCACGCGGTCACGGTCAGCCACTGCGCGTGGTCGGCGGCGTTGCGCGGGGTGAGCCTCACCGTGGCGGCAACCGTGCGCGCCGGCCCGGCCCTCAGGTTCCTCAGGGCCAGACGAGCGCTGCTCGGGGGGCCCGAGTTCATTGGTAGCGGGAACGCGATGCAGGCCACGATGCCCGCGGCGGCGAGCGGCAACAGCCATCTCGGCCCGGTCTGACGCGCGTGCGCGTCGGGGGTCAGCGCGCGACCGACGAAGCCGCCGAGCACGCCGGCCGACAGCGCGGCGCCAAGACCAAGGACCGTCGCAGGCAGCAGCATCGAGGAGGTCCAGGGAAGCGGCATCCAGATGTGCGACCAGCCCCACTCGGCGACCAGGCCGAGGGTGCCGATCAGGAGCCCGGAAACGGCGCCGAGTGTCAGCGGACGCGTGCTGGTCACCCGAGCGCCAACCGCCTCCACCAGCAGCGCCTCGACCACGTAGAGCGGGAAGTGCAGTGTGCTCAAGCCAAACCCAGGCCCGATAACCAGCGTCAGCACACCGCGCATGAGCAGGAAGAACACGACCGCTTGCAACGCTCCGAAGCGGCCGAGAGCGATCCGCGCCGCCACCAGACCGACCCCCGCGCCAATCATCAGCAGGATCGGCTGGTAGACAAGCTGGAACTGTGGAACGCCATAGTCGAACTCGCCCTGCAGGGTGGAGAGACCGAGCAGGAAGCCGCCCGCAATCGCCGGACCCTCCAGCAGACGCAGCCACGCGGCCTGGCCTTGTTTGCGCGTCCGGTCACCTACCTGCACGCGGGCGCGGCCTCCCTCGACGAGCAGCACCCAGATCCCGAGCGTGGCCAACGAGGCGCCGCCGATCATCAGCACGTGAGTTGGTCCCCACAAGGTCACGTCCTGGCCGAACAGGGTGTGCCAGACATCGTCGAGTGGGAAGCCGAGCAGCGCGAAGCCGCCGCACAGAAAGATCAGCAAGCCGCCCAGCGGTGCGCGCCAGCCGTCAGTCAGGCGCACCGACGTCGGCACCTCCTTGGGCGCGCCGAGCACAATCGCCAGGAATCCGCTGACCGCGAGCCCGAACAGGCCAACCAGAATCGGATAGTGGGCGGCGGTCCCGAACGGCCCCGGATCGCGGCCGGTATCGATGTGTTTGGCGACGTCCCAGTAGAAGCCGAATACCGCGATCACCAGCGAGCCACCCGCCACCGACGCCGGCAGCGCCGCCCACGATGGAAGCCCAGACACGCGCTCGCTGAACGCAGCCAGCCGGGCCAACCACTTCACGCGACCTTCCCGGTGAGCCATCGCGATCCAGATCACGCCTGCGGTCAAAGCCGCGGCCACGGCTGTGCCAATCACGACTTCGTCCAGCGGCGCGCCTTTGGCTGGATCGCCCGCGGAGGACGCCGCGAAGGCGAGTTGGTTCAGGCTGCTCATGTTCGGGCTCCCCTCATGTCACAGTCTATGTACCACCAACAATGTAACATCAAACAGGTCATATGCGTGCCGCCTACCATGCGCCGATGGCGAAGTCCTCTCCTGAAGAGCTCACGATCGACGAGCTGGCGCAGGCCGCGGGCACCACCGTGCGCAACATCCGCGCGCACCAGTCGCGCGGGCTCCTCCCCCCGCCGACGATCCGGGCCCGCACCGGCTATTACGGCCCGGAGCATCAACAGCGGCTGAGGGTGATCCAGGCCATGCAGGCGGAGGGATTCCGCTTGGACTCGATTCAGCGCCTGCTCGAGCAGCCCGGCGGCGCAGGAGAGCAGATCTTCAACTTCGGCCGGACGCTGCTGACGTCGTTCGGCGACGGCACGCCTGAGTTCGCGACCTCGGCCGAACTCGAGGAGCGCCTCGGCGGCCCGCTTGACCCCAAGTTGATGCGCAAAGCGGACAAGCTGGGGATCCTCCGCAACCTTGGAGACGAGCGCTGGGAGATCCGCAATCCAACCCTGATGGCCGCCGGGGAGCAGCTGACCGCGCTCGGCATCCCGCTTTCACACGCGCTGGCGGTGGCCGAGAAGATCGATCGTCATACGCAGGCGATCGCGGAGGCGTACGTGCGCCTTTTCCTCTCGGACGTGCTCGGGGACAAGAAGATTTCCGACCGGCCGGCGGAGGACTGGAGCCGCTTCGGCGAAGCGCTCGATCGCCTCCGCCCGCTTGCCATCGAGGCGATCCGCGCGAGCTTCGAGCAGGCGATGAGTGAACTCGTCGAGCGGCGCGTGCAGAAGTTCCTTGACGGTTGACCGGGCGGTCCGCTCGCCGTCTGCGCCGGTCTGTCTCTTAGCCCAGGTTGCTGGATATGTCTTTGACCCCAGCCCCGAGCCCCTGCTCGCGCTGCTGAGGGCGTCGGCGGCACCGGACTCTCCTGCGATCTCCGAGGGAAACTGGAGCGCTGCTCGCTAGCATCTGGAGGCCTTTGGTCCGTGCCGCTGTGTACTAAGCGTGTACTAGGTTCAGCGCGGCAGAGGCACCCATAGGTCCGATTCGCCAGGCTTTGTCCTGCTAATCGGCGACATCGGGCGATTAGCTCAGTCGGTTAGAGCGCTTCTCTGATAAGGAAGAGGTCCCAGGTTCGAGTCCTGGATCGCCCACTCAACGTTTCGCCTGTAAAACACGACCCTTGTTCGATACGGGGCAACTCCCCCAACTCGCCCTCGAGCCGCCCTGGGTGAACGCGGGGGTGAACATCGGCCTGGCAGTGGCTAGGTGCTTCACAGATCCAAGGGGGCCGGCAAGACGACCCTCAACATGCTCTGCCCGGTTTACATGATGTTTCGAGATCCAGAGGTCGAGGTGAGCCGACTCCCGGCGTTGGGGAAGGGAGACCCGATCACAGTGGAGGGGGAGATCGAGCGGATCGATTCCGCAAGCGTCCAGTTGACCAACTGCGAACTTGTCGATGACTGAGACGCGCTGCCGGGTTTTTCGACGCGGAAGCAGGCCGCTGTCCCAGTTCGACCGAAGCGACACTCGCCGCCTGAAGCGCGCTCTCGATCAGCCGTCGTTCGACTCCTCGCGCGCCAGATTGTCGGAGATGATCGCTAGCATCGTCCCGTCGCCACGCATGAGCGCCGTTCGTGTCTCGGCGTCCATGGCGAACGCCCGGTGAACCGCGGCGAGCTTCGCGACGGCTTGCGTCCAGTAGTCACCGATCATCATGTCGCCGACCCGCCGCACACCGAAATAGCTGTCGTAGTCGTTCATTGCTGAGTCGCTGTGCACGACTGAGGCGATGTAATGCTCCGGGTCAAACTCGGCGCTTTCGCTCTGGAGTCGCTGCAACTTGTCGCGCAGCAGCGAGCTGCCCGGGTGAAGTTCCCGAATTACCTGACCGTGGTGGCGCATCCAGAACCGGTCAGCCTGTCTGAGTACACCTCGGATCTCGTCGTATTCGGCGCCCTGCGCGTCCAGTAGCTCAGCCAGGCGTCCGCGAACGGAGACCATGGCCAGGAAGTCACGGGACATGTCGCCCGCGAAGTCGTCTCGCTCGGCTTTCATCGAGAGCCTCAGACACGGGTCATAGCGGCTCGGATCGAACGCGGCGCAGTAGTGCAGCAACGCGCCGCTCCCCGCCACGAGGGTGGCGATCCGCCTGACCCAGGCGGCTGCCAATCCAGCGTCGCCGGCTTCGATCGCCTCGATTGCGTGCTGACACGCCCCGGCTGTCGCCTCCCAGTACAGAAACTCGACGTGGTGGCCGGTGCAGAAGTGAAACCACGCGACCACGTCGCGATCGTCACGCAAATCGAGATGCTGGTTGGCGAACTGCCGCTGCCAGTCTTGATCCTCGTCGACCCGAGCCTCGCGGACGGCCAGCGATTTCGGTAGCCGGGCGTCCGCAGGCAGCGTGAGGCCTGTTGGCAGCTCAACGTTTGCTCCCACAAAGGACGCGCGCACCCTGGTGGCCACCGGGGCAACTGTACCGCCGACGGCAAGGTTGCCCGGTGGCGTGGACTACAGGTTTGACGCCAGGCATGCCTATCTTCGGCGGAAATCCTTCGTTTGTCGAGGATCGGCGCCCCGGTAATCCATCGCTGGCCCGGCACCTCGTCGCAGCCATTTTTCACATCGGGTGCTGGCATCAGCGCAAGCAGATTCTGGAACAGCTCGAACGGAGCTTCGGGCGCGCGGAGGTCGTCAATTTTTGACCAAGCCAACCTACAGCTCGAGCACATCATGCTCAGCTTGGAATGGCGAGCGCACCTCGCCGACTTGGGCGAGGACCCGAAGAGGTTCATCAGAGGTTCATCAGGAGCTGGTCCACACGCTTGGCAGCGTGACACTTACCGCGGACCTGTCCCTTGACTACCAGCGCCGGTTACGGCATCGCCTGCTCGAGCCCTGCTTTCACACAAAGGGAGGAGCGGTACCGATCGCGTCCTAGCTGGGCGCAAAGTCAGCTCTGCACGCTGGGGGTTGAGATTGTCTTCCAATTGGTGATACGGTGACATCGCCGAGGGCGCGTCCTGTTCAGAAACGCAAGCGGGAGGGGGGGGAGTGAAGCGCAGGGAGACGCTGTTTTCGGCATGCCGCAGGGCCCGAGTTCACGGCACCCGTCGTGTCCGGTTCACAGTACTGAGCGCTGGCGGTGGTGTACTGGCGCTCGCCTGGGCCGCCACCTTTGGGCTGCCGTTCGCCGCGGGCGCGCAGGCACGCGCCGCCCGAGCGGGCGGCTCGCACGCTCACTGCGCTAAGCGATTCCCGAACGTCATCCGTGACGGCTTCCCTGAGCCTGCCATGCGGTTCAGCTCGCGCGGCACGCTGCGAACGACGCTGCGTATGGCGACGGGCCCGGCAAACATCGCCGGCGGGCGGTACATCACCGAGACCTACGATGGGACCTTCCCGGGTCCGACGCTGGTTATGTGTCCTGGCGACCGCGTGACGGTGCGCGTTGTCAACGACATGGCTACTGGAGAGCCGACGAACCTTCACGTGCACGGGCTGCACGTATCGCCGACGGCCAATCACGACAACATCTTCCTCGTGATTCCGCACGGCAAGACCCGCACCTACCAGTACTCCATTCCCCTGGACCACGACCCGGGCGCCTTCTGGTACCACCCCCATCTCCACGGTTTCGTGGCACCGCAGATCTTCGCCGGGCTGTCGGGGGCAATCGTCGTGCAAGGCGGCCTCGATAACCGCCTGGCCGGGATTCCGCAGCGGTTGATGATGATCCAGAGCACCGAGCTGTGTGGCCGGAACGGGCGCTCGTTGCCGTTTGCCCTGTCATCGCGCCAGCGGACGAGCGGAACCGAGCCATGCAGCGTCCCGGGGCACGCGATCCTGGATGCGAACACGAACGAGCGCTACACGCCGCTGTTCATCAACGGCACCCTCAACCCCACGGTGAAGATCCGGCCCGGACAGCTCCAGCGCTGGCGCATCTTCAACGCAAACAACAATCGCATCGTCCGGCTCAATCTGGCGAACCAGCCGATGTGGGTCCTCGCGCAGGACGGCAACACGCTCCCTCGCATGCAACGTGTGAGAACCCTGCTGATCCCTCCGGGATCGCGTCAAGAAATTCTGGTACGCGGCGCGCGCCGGGGGGCGTACCGGCTCACGGCCCTCCCGTTCGCCCAGTTCCCCGGCGGCAACAAGGCCGACCTGAAATCCAGGGGCGGTGGGCCGACGCCAGACCAGACAGTGCTAACGGTTCGCTCCTCAGGGGCCGTTGCCAACGGCAGACTCCCGCGCGGAGCGCTGTCCCATCGGGGCGACCTCCGAAAGGCTCACGTCGACCGCTACCGCAACATCGTGTTCTCCGAGGCGCCGAACCCGGCGGGAGGCACCTTCTTCAAGATCAATGGCCAGGTTTTCAACCACGAGGTCACGCCGATTACGCTGAAGCTGGGGTCCGTCGAGCAGTGGCGACTGGTGAACACCAGCGTTGAGTGGCACACGTTCCACATCCATGTGAACCCGTTCCAGGTTATGAGCGTGGACGGTCGCAGGGCAGGAGCGGGGGATTACATGGACAACGTCGGAATGCCGCCGTGTCACATCAGACCTCATCCCGCCGATCCGGCAAACCCCGAATGCGCGAGGCCGAGCGTGGTGGTTATCCGATTGCACCCGATCGATTTCACCGGGCGTTTCGTGTTCCATTGCCACGTCACGAATCACGAGGACCGCGGCATGATGATGGCCGTGCAGGTCCTGCGGCATCCGACGCGCCGGCAGCTCGCGGGATCAGTCGTGCACTCGCCGGGTATGCGGATCGAGTCGGCGGCATATGGCAGCGGCCCGTCGATCGCGCAAACCGCCGTGCAAATCATCTCCTACATATGCCACCTCAAGCCAGCGCCCACTACCCCTGCACCGGCCGGCGCCGGATCGAGGCCTCACGTGTAATCGACGCGCCCGGACCGGCGTTCGTGCCACCGTCCGAGCCCGCCAGCGCAAGTCAGACGGCGCCTGGCATCATGGAGGAAGGCGTCTGAGGTGCGCAACCTTTCCGACCGACACGATGGCATCTCAGCTTTCCCAAGGCGTACGTTTGCGGATGGCCGTTTCGTCTTTCCTGTGCGCGCTGCTGGCGGCCGTCGCGCTCGCTGCCTGCGGGACTAATGTCTCATCGCCGTCGGCGGGCACCTTCCATCCCCACACGCCGGGCGTGCTCACAGTTGCGACCTCGGCGGTTCCGAGCCCGGGGTTCTGGGCCGGCACGGCGGCGCATCCTGCAGGCGGGCTCGAGTACGAATTGGCCAAGGATTTGGCCCATCGATTCGGGATGAGGTCGGTAAAGGTCCGGCTCGTGCATTTTCATCGCATCGTCGCGGGGCAGCTCGGTGACGCTGATCTGGCGCTCGACCTGGTCACGCCGACCCCTCAGCGGAACCTGGTCTTGGACTTTTCGACTCCCTACCTCGACGCCGCACCGACGATCCTGGTTCGAAGCGGCACCGCTGTTCCTGACCTGGCGAGCGCCCAAGGGCTGAGGTGGGGGGCGGTGCGGGCAACGACGTTCGTCAGCATCATCGGCGATTCCGTCGCGCCGAATGACCCGGTCAAGATCTACGACAACACCGACGAGTTGGTTGCTGCGCTCCAGAGTCACAAGGTCGACGCGGTGTTGCTCGACATGCCGCTGGCGGTGGTGACCGCTCAGCGCTCACGCGGCCGATTGGCGCCCGCCGCGCAGTTGCCGACGAGAGAGATGATCGCGGCCGCGCTGCCGAAGGGGTCGAGCAACGTCGAGGCTGTCGATTCGGCGATTCGTGCGTTCCTCGCCGACGGAACGCTGCATCGCCTTATCCAGATCTGGATCGGCTCCGCCGCGGCCGACGCCGAGTCTTCGATCCCACTTCTGCATACCACGCGGTGAGCCTCGTGAGCGGATCTCCACTCTCACTCGGGGCGATCTCGATCAAATCTCCGTCGGGGCCGCCGTGGGAGTTTCTCGTGCTGTTCATCGTCGTGATCGTCGGACCGCCGCTGCTGCAGCGGGCGCGAGTCCCGGGAATCATCGGGCTGCTGCTGGGCGGGTTCGTGATCGGCCCTCACGGCCTCAACCTGATCGGTGCCGGAAACACCACCGTTCCCGAGCTCGGGCAGATCGGGCTGCTCTACCTCATGTTCGTCGCGGGCGTGGAGCTCGATCTTGCACTCATCCGGGTCCATCGTCGAGCGGTGATCGCGTTCGCGCTGATCACGTTCGCCTGTCCGATGCTGCTCGGCTCGGTGGTGGGTTTCTCGATGAACTGGAGTGCGCCGGCGGCACTATTGCTCGGGGCCGTCTTCGCCTCGCACACGTTGCTGCTGTATCCGACGGTTCGGCAGGCCGGGCTCACCATGCACCCCGCTGTCGCGACAGCGGTAGGGGCCACAGTGATCACCGACACCCTCGCGCTGGTGGTGTTGGCGGGAGTCTCGGGATCGCAGCTGGTCGGCGGCTCGCCTGTCTCGATCGCGTTACAAGTCGGGTTCGGGCTGGCCGCGCTGCTGATCTTCTCGCTAATCGTGCTGCCGCGCATTGCGAGATTCGCGTTCCGCTTGATCGGAACCGACCGCGTCGTACGGTACCTGCTAGCGATAGCGGCCTTCCTCGGCGCGGCGACTCTGGCCAACAGCCTCGGGATCGAAGGAATCGTCGGGGCGTTCTTCGCCGGGTTGGGCCTTAACCGCCTGGTCCCCAACGAAGGTGCGTTGATGGACCGGATTGACTTCTTCGGCGCCGCTGTGTTCGTGCCGATTTTCCTTGTCTCGGTTGGGATGCTGCTGGTCCCTCACGTGATGATCCAGGGCGAGACGCTAAAGCTCGCTGGCCTGTTCATCGTTGCGGCCATCGGCGGGAAGGCGATTGCCGCGGGAATTGCCAGGTTGACGTTGGGCTACTCCACGCCCGAAGCCGGACTGATGCTGGGGCTGACCATTCCCCAGGCCGCGGCGACGCTGGCGGCCACGGTGATCGGCTTCAACATCGGCCTCTTCGGTCAGTCCGTCGTGAACGCGATCCTCGTTCTGATCCTCGCGTCGATCATTGCTGGCACGCTGATCGTGGACCGGACGAAGGTGCTCGTGCCGGCTCCGAGCATGGGCGACAAGCGGCTGGGGAGGCGAGTGCTCGTCGCCCTGGAAGACCCAGCTCAGGCACCGCTCGGCTTCACGATCGGAGCGCGTGTGGCGGCACCCGACAGTGGCGTGGTCCGTGGAATGCTGCGCTCCTCTCCGGTCGAGGCACTGGAGCGCGAGCGCGAGCTGACACAGCTCCGTGCTGCGGGTTTCGCCGTGGGGCTCGACACCGACCCTTCGCTGCTGGTGCATGGATCGCTGGTGGAAGGCGTGATTAACACGGTTGCCGCCTACCAGCCATCGCTGGTGCTGATCGGGCAGCGGAGCGCCTCGTCGGCCCTGGCACTCGGAGGTGCTGGGGAGGCAGTTGCTGCAGCGGTCGCCTCCCCGGTCGCGATCGTGGTTGGAGAGGCGAAGACGATTGCAGGGGTGGAGCTGATCGAGACCGAGTCCCCCGAGGTCCACCACGACGGGTTGGCGAGCCGCCTTGCGGAAGAACTCGCGTTGAGGATCGGCGGCAAGAATTTCGTCCGCCACCAAGTCGCGGAGCTGCCATCCAAGAGCCGTCTACGGCCAGGGCAAGTCTCCATCGCGGCGGTCACGTCAGCGGAGATGCTCGTCGCTTCTGATCCACCGGAGGGCGCGGCCGTCATATTCGTGCTGAAGCCGGGTTCCGGGCGCCCCGCAACGGCTGCCGCCGAGCTTCGCCTCGACCGAAGGCCATCAGCCAAGGGATGAGGGTGACCCGGGGGGAGAGTGGAGTATGATCGCTCGCCGGGAGGCTGTGCTGCGATCACCTGCGAGCAACGACGTTGTGATCGGAGTCGTCGGCGACGGGTTCAGCGCGCTCCAGATTTACGCTACAGCTATCTATCTGGGCTTCGCTCCCGAAGAGATCGGGATCTTTGGGGAGAGTCTGAATCCAGCCCAGACCTACCAGCAGTTCGCATGGAATCTGGGCCAGACGATCCTGCGCTCCGAGTCCGAATCGCATTTTCTGCCCGCCGACTGGCCGACCTTCGGCCAACTCACCGCAATCGCCCGCCACGACCCGTCGCCGCTCTTCCGATCGGCCGTTCGCAAGCTGAATCCAGGGGTGCCCGCGATCTTGGCAGAGATGGCAGTCGTGGCGCGAGAGCTGGGTTACGAACAACGCGTGCTGGGTGGCGAGAAGGTTGGATGGGTCGTGCGAGAGCCCGATCCAACGCCACACTTCTCCTTTCACAACGAGGACGGGCGCCTCATCGGCCGCGCGAAACACGCCGCGATCGCGATCGGCCACGGACCGCTGGCTTTCCCTGGCGTCTTTGGCGCGGCGCGCAACGATCCGACGACTGCCGGCTATGTGGTCCAGGCCTACGAGGCAAAGCGCTATCGGCCCGGCGGTGTATACGTCGTCGTCGGGTCCGGGATCGCCGCCGTCAACGAGGAGGTCAACGTGCTTGACGCGGGCGCGAGCTGCATCGCGCTGCGACGGAATCCGCATCCGGACGAGCAGGATCTCAACGTCCCGCGCTGTTTGTTCGATGGCAGTGGGATCGACGCGTTCCAGGCGCTGCCGTTCGAGGAGCGGCTCGACTTCCTTGCTGTGGTCCTGAAGGGCACGGCGCCGACTCGTCGCCGATGGGAGGAGCGCCTGAAGGAAGGCCGAGCGCGGGGCCGCCATGAAGAGCAGGTCGGGGAGGTGACTGCCATCGAACCGGGGCCGGCGGGGCTCACCGTGACACTGGCACCGTACTCGGGTGAGAGTGCCATCAGGCTCGACGTTACGGGCATTGTCCTCGCGACGGGCTTCGTCAAGAATGCCCTCGCACAGCCGCTGCTGCGCCGGCTGGTGCAGCTCTACGACGTGCCGCTTGAGGGGGGACGCGTGAGGCTCAAGACCAACTGCGGCATCCCTCCACTGGATCGGGCGGACTCGCGCCTGTGCATGTTCGGGCTGAATGCCAACACGGTGGTCCCGAATGGCGACACGATAGCGGGGTTGAAGTACATGGCACGCCGCTTTGTCGGTGACGCAGCTCGCGCCGAGCATCTTCACCGCCGCCACCTGGCCTCGAGGCTGGCGATGCAGCTGCGACTCGCCAGGCACGTGGCGAGGTCGCTTCGAGACGTTCAGAAGGCTGAGCAGCTGGCCTGACATGTGCCCCACCACCCTAGGTCGCGTGCATACGCGCGTGGCGACACTCAGCTTTCTTCCTGCGCTGCTCGGCTTGATCCTTTGGCCAGTGACGGGCCGACTCGATTGGCTCGTGCTCCTGGGCCTCTACGGACTGCTCGGGGTCGCGCTCGATGTGCTCGTGTATTCGTGGGCCGTCAGGTATCAGCCCCCGTGGATGACCTTCGTACTCGGGCTTTCCGAGCTCGGCTTGCTGTACGTGATCGCGCGGGTGCTCGACGTCGGCCTGACGCCGCTCGAGGCGATCGCGTACTTCTGCGTCTCGTGGTTGCTGGCCGTAGCCACGAAGATCGCCCTGCTCCCCCTCGTATCGCTTACCTATCTGGAATCCGCCGGCGAGTTTCGACGCGAGCAGTGGTCGATCCCGCCGGAGCTGGAGAGGATGCCTGTTCTGCCGTCCGCCACAGCGGGTGGCCGAGGCGCCGTCGTCGACGCCGTCTCAAGCGAGGCTCCGTCCTCGAGCCGGAACGCCGCCCGGAAGCGGCTGATCTTGGTCGAGGAGGGCGTGGAGCCGCGTCGCGAGTACGCGCTGCGCAAGCAGCTCACCATCGGCCGCGCGGGGTGTGACATCTCAATCGACCATCCCGAAGTGGAGCGACGCCACGCGGTGATCGACCACTTCTCCTCGGGCTTTGGCATCCGTCGAGTGCAATCAGATGCCGCAGTGGTCGTCAACGACCAGCCCGTCACGGGCGTGTGGGTACTTGCTGAGGGCGACCGGATCAGCGTCGGCCGCGCCCGGCTGCGGGTCGAGTCCGCGCGTGCGGCGCCTATGCGGCCCGGACGCGAGCTTGCGCGCGGCGACGTTGCGGCGCCGGACACCGTGCCGAAGACCGTTCAAACCTTGGTCGAGGCAGCGGGTGGGCCGTCTGGCGAGTTCGCTGTCCCCATCCAGAGTCGTCGCCGTCGCCGCAACCGCCGCTCGCAGGCAACGCAGGGTTACGCGACGATGCTGGCGTACGTCATTCTCGTCGCGGACGCGATCGCCGTAACGTTCTTCCTCGCAAACAATCCATGACCCGAGCCCACGCAGACTGCGCGGCGATCCCACGCTTGCCCTAGCTGCAGCTAGTGAAAGAACAGGAGTAGGACAGCCAGGGCGGCCACCGTGAGCAGCCCAAATGCCGCCAGTTTGGTCTGGTGCTTGACCCGGGAATCCGTCCAGGCATCAAGCGCACCGAAGCGGCCCTCCGGACCAGATCTGCGTGGAACGGCAGCTTCAAGGAACGCGGGCGCCGTCTCCTCGACGCGCAGAGGCGGCACAGCGTTCGGCTCATATCTGGAGGCGAGCTCGTCGTCAGACACGTGTTCGAGCACAGTCACGGCGAGCTCTGGAACTCGCGGTTGTCTTGGTCGCCGACGATCGCCATTCGCCTGGTGTTCGGTGAGAAGCACGAGGACGCTCATTCCCAGACGGATTCGGTCGCCAGGTCGGATCATGCTCCGACCGATCACCTGAAGTTCGTTGACATACGTCCCATCGGCCGACCGTAAGTCTTCGACCCACGCCGCACCCCGCTCGATCGAAAACCGTGCATGCTGCTCGGACACCGCGGTGTCGTCGAGCCTGAGGCTGAGCCCCGCGTCCCGACCTGCGACGATCGGACCGCTCAGCTGTACCTGGATGCCGGCGTCCCTACCCTCCAGGATCTCGAGCACGAGCTGCGTCACGTCCAGATCATAACCGCCTGGAAGTCTGCGGACCGGATCTTCCCGGGGGGCGAGGGATTGTCTGGTCGATGCAGGTAACCCATCCCAAAGCAGGTCGCCAACAGCCGCAAGGAGCCCAATGACCGAGGACGCCGGCCGAGAGGCCGACAAAGACCCCGAGCCGCTCAAACACTCCGACGCCGAACGGGTGGGGAGTAAGCCGAACGACTCCCACGGCGCTGACGAGCGCCCACCGGGCAAGGATCCGGGAGAAGGGCGGACGAGCAAGACGCACGCGTAGCGCAGGACGGTCGGTCCTCCACCGCATTCCCGTCGGAGCGAGGATCCGTAGATGGCTCGGATCATGCTGAGAAGTGGCACCGGTCAAGCCCGGGGGGGTCACGCAGCTCGAACATCTTGACACCGGGGGGACGGGCGCCCTGCGCCAGCTCGAGCGCGGCACTAGGGTGGTTGTTCATAACCGCGTCCACCGTGCCCTGGCCCAGACAGCCCGGCGCGCCTCACCGCGCGCCCTGACCATACAGCTCGATGAACCGCTCCAACATCGAGTTGACCTGGTCCGGGACCGCGAGGGGGCTGAAATGCCCCGAACCGATCGTTCGCCCGATGATCAGGTTAGCGTTCAGCTGGACGGCGCGCCCCAGGTCGCAATTCGGCGTGCCGGCGTCGAGATAGAGCAGCGGAACGCCGCAACGACGAAGTGCCGCGGCGTCGTCCCATGTGCGCAGGGACTCCTCCCAGATTGAGCTCGTCACGTGGGGCGGGGTCTTGGCGGCTTCGTCGAGGACCCACGCGGTGCTCGCCGAGTCATCGTCCTGCGTGAAGAAGTGCTCGAAATAGGCGCGCAGTGCCGCCGCAGGTGCCTCGCCGCGCAGCGCGGCGATCAGCTCCTCGACGACCTCTGCACGGTCAGCACCCGGCAGCAGGACCGAATCGATAAGCGCCGCTGCGGCAACGGCAGCGCTCCGCGTGGCGGCAAGCTCCAGCGCGACCAGACCGCCGAGGCTGTGGCCGATCACGACCGGGCGCTCGAGGGCCAGCTCGGCGCACACCCACGCCAAGTCATCAGCGAACCCGCGGATTGTGTACGGCTGCTCGGGGGAGTCGCTGCGCGCGTGTCCACGGAGGTCGACGGCGAGCACGCGGTGCCGCCGCCGAAAGTGCTTCACCTGGGGCGACCAAAAGCGCGCATTGGAGCCGATGCCGTGGACGAAGACGAGTGGAGGGCTCCCGCTACCTTCATCGTCGAAGGCCAACCTGACCCCGTCTCGGGTCAGTTCCGGCATCGAGTGCGCGAACTCACAGCGCGCGACCTACGGGCCCTCGAGCTCACCCCGCGTAGCGTATCCGCTACGCCGTGGCGCAGGAGGCCGGTCCCAAGCAGGTCATTTTGGGCTCACAACATTGGTCGCGGGTTCGAATCCCGCCACCGATCGGATCCGGCGCCGAATTCGCCGTAAGCGCGGGCTTCCTAGAGGGCTCTGACCGGGCCGATTCGACACCCGCGACACGGAATGGCGCCGGGGATCAAAGGCGGCCCGAGTACGTCCTGGGTGCTTACGGGACGGCTGACTCTCCCGGGAGGCAGCGGACGTGTTCGAAGGTCGCGGAGATCGACGTTCGTTCCGAAGCTAATGCTGCGTGTAGATCAGAGCGACGGCGGACTCGCGCACCTGCGAGTCCTTCCACGCGAAAGCAGCACGTCGCTACTACACCCGCGTCACTGCGGCGGCAATGGTGCTCGCCGTCGGCGTGGATTGCGGAACCGCACGTACAGTCCGCCTCTCGGTAGCCCTGTGTGCTACGTGGTGCGGGTGGCGGTTGCCGTGCCTGCGCTCTCCGGACGGTGCGCGGCTGTCGGGAGCTCGCCTCGAACCGCGGCGCAACCGCGACGCGAACCGGTGACGAATTCATTCGGCCGCATCTTCGGCCCCCGGTACGCTCCGGCCGGTGCCGCGTCCTTCCGCGCCCCGTTTCGTAATCCAGAAGCACGCCGCCTCGACCCTGCATTACGACTTTCGCTTAGAGGTCGACGGGACGCTTCGCTCCTGGGCGATCCCCAAAGGCCTCTCCACCGATCCGCGAGTCAAGCGCCTCGCGGTCGAGGTCGAAGATCATTCGCTGCAGTACGCCGACTTTGAGGGCACGATCGGCACAGGCGCGTACGGTGCGGGCGCCGTGATCGTCTGGGACGCTGGCACCTACAGAAACCTCGACGAGCAACGGTCTATGGCGCAGGCGATCTCGGCCGGCCACGTCAAGATCTGGCTCGAGGGCGAAAAACTGGCCGGGGGATGGACCTTGCAGAGGACGCGCGGAGGGAAAAGGCCCCAATGGCTGGCGATCAAGCGGCGAGATGAGCATGCCGACGCACGCCGCAATCCTCAGAGCACGCGGCCCGAGTCGGTGAAGAGCGGGCGAACCATCGAGCAGATGTCCTCGCAGCGTCGCAGCGGATCAGCGTGAGTACGGCGCTGGAGTCCCTCACCGAGCGCGAGCGCGAGCTGCTGCGCCCGGGTACGCCGCCGCGCGGCTCGAGCGCGATGAAGGCCACACTGACCCACGCGCGGTTCAGTGACCCGGACTGGGTCTTCGAGCGAAAACTGGACGGAATCCGTTGCGTCGCGGTCCGCTCCGGCGCCACCGTGAGTCTGCTATCACGCAACGACCTTCCGATGAACGCTCGCTATCCGGAGGTCGCCGACGCGCTGGACGATCAGCGCTGCCAGAGCTTCGCCGTCGATGGGGAGATCGTCGCCTTCGACGGCTCGGCCACGAGCTTCGCGGCACTCGCCCAGCGCCGCCAGCACTATGTTCCGGTGTTCTACTACGTCTTCGATCTCCTCTGGCTCGAGGGCCTGGACATCCGCCCGCTTGCCTGGCGCGCGCGCAAGCGGCTGCTCCGCAACGTCTTGAGCTTCGCCGATCCGCTGCGCCTGACTCAGCACCGCAATGAACACGGAGAAGCGCTGTTCAAGGAGGCGTGCCGAAAAGGCTGGGAGGGCCTGATCGCCAAGCGGGCCGACAGTTCCTACGGCCCGCGCCGGTCTCGTGACTGGCTGAAGCTGAAGTGCGAGCAGGGGCAGGAGTTCGTGATCGGCGGGTACACCGTCCCGCGTGGCAGCCGGACGGAATTCGGGGCGCTACTGCTCGGGTACTACGACGACGGCCTGAGGTACGCGGGCAAGGTGGGAACGGGCTTTGACCGCGCCACCCTCGCTGAGCTCGGACGGGCGCTGCGTGAACGCCGCGACGACGCCTCGTCTTTCGTCGACGCCGCTGAGATCCGCGAGCGCGACGTGACCTGGGTCCGGCCTTCGCTCGTGGCGCAGGTGGGATTCAGCGAATGGACGAGCCACGGCCGTTTGCGCCACCCGCGGTTTCTGGGGCTGCGCGAGGACAAGTCGGCCACTGAGGTGGTGCGCGAACGATGAGCGAGACGATCAGCGTCGGCGGGCACAAGATCGAGATCACGCACCCAGAGAAAGCATTGTTCACCGCGCCGAAGGTCACCAAGCTCGACCTGGCCAAGCACTACGAGCACGTCGCGTCCGTGATGCTTCCCCATCTTCGCGGCCGGCCACTGGCCCTCGAGTCATTTCCGCAGGGCACCGACCATCGCGGCTTCTTCATGAAGTCGGCTCCGACCCACTTCCCGGACTGGATCAAAACGGTGGAGGTGCCGAAGAAGGGCGGCTCGCTGACCCAAGTGCTGGCTGAGAATGCCGCCACCCTGGTTTATCTCGCCGGCCAGAACGTCGTCACACCGCACATCTGGCTCTCCAGGAGCGATAAGTTGCGCGAGCCCGATCGTCTGATCATCGATCTCGATCCCGCGCCCGGTGTCGGCTTTGCTGCGGTCCGCGCAGCGGCGAGGCAAGCAGGCGCGCGCCTGTCCGACGCTGGACTTGTGCCGCACGCGATGGTTACGGGCTCGCGAGGTATCCACGTGGTCTGCCCGTTGCGCCGCGGAGCGTCGTTCGGCATCGTGCACAGCTTTGCCCGCGCGCTCGCCGAGGCAATGGTGGCTGAGGACCCGAAGCGGCTCACCCTGGAATGGCACAGGGCGGAGCGCGGCCAGCGGATCTATCTCGACGTCAATCGCATCAACTACGCGCAGCACGCGGTGGCTCCGTACGGAGTGCGGGCGAGACCCCGCGCCCCAGTGGCGATGCCGATTTACTGGCCTGAGCTCGATGACGCGCGGCTGAAGCCGGACGCCTGGACGGTGAGCAGTGCCGCTGCACGGGTCAGGTCCGACGGCGACGCGTGGACGGGCATCAGTCGGCGCGCGCGCACGCTGCCGGCGATCACGTCGGCGTGACGGCGCCCGTGCCGCCCCGCCCGCCCGGCACGCGCGACGAGCCAAAGCTCAACGGCTCGTTGAGGAGTTCGCAACGGGCAGTATGGGTATCCTGAGCACATGGCCAAAGACACCGTCGATCGGCACCGCCCCCACGCTGTCGGTCCGCTGGTCCCGCCCACCGTCTCGGCGGGCTACTTCGATGACGCCTCGATGTTGCGGCGCATCCATCGAGAGAGAGCGCTTGCGCTTTCCGGCCCCCGGGCTTTGTTGATGCAGGCGGCCCACCCGCTTGCCGTCTCAGGCCTGCTGGCCCATACGACCGCCCTCGATGAGCCATATGACCGTCTAGCGCGGACGGCTGCGACCCTGAGCACGATCGGATTTGGTTCCCGCCGGGATGCGGATGCCATAACCCAGCGCGTGCGCGGCATGCACGGTCGCGTCAAGGGACGCACGAAGGAGCAGGTCGGCCACCACCCGCCGGGAACGCCCTACCGTGCCGACGATCCGGAACTGCTGATGTGGGTGCTGTTCACCCTGGTCGACTCGGCCCTGGTCATCTACCGCAAGTACGTCGGTTCGCTTACGCGTGGCGAAGAGGCCGCCTACTGGGAGGACTACAAGGTCGTTGGGCGATTGTTCGGCCTCAAGGACACCGATCTTCCACGCACGCTCGATGACTTGGATGCGTACCGCCGGCGGATGCTCGAAGGCGGCGAACTGGTCGTAACCGACTGGGCGCGCAACCGAGCGCGGAAGATCGTCCTTGAGCCTCCGGTCCCGCTCATCGCTCGGCCGCTGCTTGAGACCGTCAACTTCGTGACCATCGCGCTGCTGCCGGACCAGATCCGCGCCCAGTACAACTTCTCGGCCATCCCACCGGCGCTGGTGCGCCGCGCGCTGGTGGCCGGCGGCGCTGAATACATCAAGCGCGCGGTGATTCCATTGCTTCCGGACCGTCTCCGGCTGGTCCCGGCCGCCCGGGGCGCCCGGGCCGCCTGACCCGCGACGCGCTCTGGCTCTCGGCCTCCGAGGCCAAAGCCTCGCGCCGTCGACCGGATCGCGGCGGCACGGGAAGATCTCGACGCGTCCGCGCGTCCTTATCGGCGAGGATCAAACAACCCGACGAGGAGATCGACCATGGCAAGAGCAATGGGCCTGTTGATGACAGGCGTGGTGCTCGTAGTGGCTGGATGCGGTGGATCCAGTAGCAGCAGTAGCACCGTGAGCAGTGCACCGGCCAGCTCGAGCACTGCCTCGGCATCGACCAGCAGTTCGTCCTCCGCGGCGGCTCCGGCTGCCCCGAGCACCGGGGGGAGCACCGCGCATCTCGCCGCCGTCCCGGGCAAGCTCGCCTTCAACACCAAGGCGCTGAAGGCCAAGGCGGGGGTAGTCACGCTGGTGATGGCGAATCCGTCGACCTTCCCGCACGGGATCTCCGTCTCCGGGAACGGGGTCGACAAGGACGGCAAGGTGGTTCAGCAGGGCGGTACGTCGACCGTGACGGCCAAGCTGAAGCCTGGGACGTACACGTTCTACTGCCCGGTTCCGGGCCATAAGCAGGCCGGAATGCAGGGCACCCTCAAAGTGACCTGATCGCCGCCGCCACCGACTCCCGGCGCGAGCATTTGCCGCGCCGGGAGTGGTTGCCGCGAAGGGCTCAGCTCAGTGAGGTTTGAGCTGGTGGACCGCCGGACGCTTCAGCGTCTGCTTCTTGATCTTGTCGAACTCGTAGAACTTACCCGGGCCCTTGCCCTTGGCACCGAATCCGAAGCCCGCGCCCTGGAGGAGGGATACGGCTTTCTCGATCTTGGTGAAGTACGGCGTCGACCCTGACGCGAACGCCTGGTCATTGCCGGCCTTGCCGAGCGATTGCAGGGCGAGTGCACGATGGACGGACTCGATGCCCATGATCTCGGCCGCGTAGCGAGCGAAATCACCCTTGCCGGCGTTACCGAATGCGGTAACCCCGATTTGATAGGCGTTGACAAACACGCCGTCGCCGAACACCAGTGCCGTGAGCAGGTTGTGCTCGTTGGCGAACAGCGAGTCCGGGACCCAGATCTTCTTGGTCGCCGGCTTGGCGCCGAGAGCCTGGGTGAGCACGTTATAGTGGTCGAGTTCCTGGTAGGCGGCGTTCAGCACATTTCGCTGGGTCACAGCTGTGGAGAACCTGACCTTCTGCGCGCCCACGGTATTGACGATGGTGGCCAGCACCTCGGCCGTCGCGGCGATGTTGAGGATGGTTGCTGCGTCATTCGCGGCCATGGCGCTCGCTGGAAGCGAGAGCAGGCCGAGGCTGCCGAGGGTTCCGGCGGCACCAGCGACGAACTTACGGCGGGTGGATGCTGATTCCCCGCTAAAGCTGCCGTCGATCGATGCATATACCTCGTTGATTTGATCCGACACGTGTTACCTCCGTTAGTGGATTACTTGGTTTCGGCCGCTTCGACTGAAATACGCGTCACAGTGCAGTGCAGATCACTGTGGAGAAACACCGAGGTCAGGTCAGAGGCCTGATGCCGCACCGGCCGCCAGGGCCTCACGACGATCACGTGCGCGTTGCCGACGCTCGGCGAGCGAGGCGAACAACACACCGATCTCGAACAGGAGATAGAGCGGGACCGTCTCGAGCAGCATGGTGATCGCGTCCCCCGGGAGGACAGCAGCCACGAGCGCACAGGCTCCGACCGCGTAGCGGCGGTTCTTTCGCAACTGGCCTGGTGTGATGACACCGGCTGACGTGACCGCGATGATCGCGACAGGGACTTCGAACAACAGTCCCATGGCCAGCATGGTCGTAGCAGCGAACTTGTAGTACTGACTCGCCTGCACGAGCACGTTGAATTGCCCGCTGTTGAAATTCTGGAAGAAGTTGACCGCCGCTGGTAACACAACCAGGTAGCCGAACGCCACGCCGGCGATGAACAAGAACGGGACGGCAAGGGTCAGTGGCAGCATCTGGCGCCGGTGCCTCGGGTTGACCGCCGGCATCAGGAACGCATACGCCTGGTGTAGCAGTATCGGGAGCGCGAGTATCAGCGCGAAAATGAACGACACAGTCAGCGTTGTGGTGAACGGCTCCCCGATGCCGAGGGTCACCGGCCGGTCGCCATGGGGCGCGGCCGAGAGGCTGGCCACGTCCTGCTTGAGCTGGGCTTGCACCTGGCCCAACGTCGCGTCCAATCCGCTGTGCGGACGCGCGGAGCGCAGCGCTCCAGCCACCGTGTTCAGCTGGACGGCCACGTTACGAGCACTCCGTTGCACCAGGTACGTGGCGCCGAGGGGTCCATGCCCGTCACGCACTTGTTGCTGGGTCTGGTGGGCCAACGGGCTGTCGATCAGCTTCAGCAGCTGATGGTTCTGCCAGAAGCAGACGCCAAATGCGACGACGAGGGCGAGCCCCGACACGATCAGACGTGTTCGCAGTTCGTCCAGGTGGCCTACGACACTGAGGGTGTCCTCATGGCCGACGGGCCGCAGCGCAGCGGGTATCCGCTGGCGCATCGCATTTGGCATCCGCATGGTGTGTTCCGGTGGTCCGGGCCGGCCAGGGGACTAAGCGGCTGGATGGATCGGCGTGGCCGTGTGAACCGGGGTGTGCTCAGTCGTGACCTCGACGCCGGGCTCGGAAACAGCGGTCGCCGCGGACAGGTGTTCGCTGCCGGGCGTGGACTCGCCGTTGATCGACTCCTTGAAGCCACGCAGGCCGTGGCCGAGCGAGCGGCCCATTTCCGGCAGGCGTTTGGCGCCGAACACGAGCAGCAGGATGACCAGCAGAAAAGCGAGGTGAATCGGGTTGTCAAGTCCCATCAGGGTTGCTCCGTTCGATTGAAGTTCGTAATCGTTCCTGCGCACCACGCCCGTGATCGGATCACCGGGGCCGGGGCGAGCAAGGTTGCTCTCGCAAGGATGTGAGGGCGCGACCCGCCGAGGAGGAGGGTTCTGAGGCGGGCCGCGCCGTCACGGTTTGTCGCCGGCGCTAGGCCTTGATCAGCGGGCCGGCCTTGGCGAGCACCTGAGCCTTCGTCAGCGGCTTGTCGAAGCCACCGTCGGGTGTCACGGACTGGTTGGTCAGCAGGCCGATGGCAGCGGCGTGCCGCGCTTCGACTTGCACGATCGAACCGGCCGCGGCCAGGTAGGCAGGATTGGAGAGCGACGGGCCAGCGCCGTTGTAGGCGCCCACGCCGGTGTTCTCCAGGACATAGGCGAGCTTCAGGAAGCTGGCCATGTCGGTCACGGGGAAGACGAACTTTGGCTTCTTCGCCGGCGTCCCGCCGGCGGCCTTGATCGCCTTGGTCAGCGCGTCGACGTGCTGACTCTCTTCGTCGCCGAACATCGTCGCCAGGCTCTTCGCCTCGCCGCTCAGGCCCACGGCCTTTCCCTTGACCTTGTAGAAGTCGGTCTCCAGGTACTCGAGGGTCAACGCGAAGTTGAGGATGTCAACGTCCCCACTCCCGCCGGCGCCGAGCGCGTTGCCGACATACGGGCTAACGGCAGCCGCGCCGTAAACGGCACCGGCAGTCATTGCGCCGCGCAGGATGAAGCTCGCGCGGGTCACGCCATGAACTTCCACGGCGGCCAGCTCGGGGCTGGCGATTTCATTGCGTGTCATTTGGGTCTGTTTCCTCTCTGGAAGGTCGGTCTCGTGCTAGGCGATGAAGGGCTTGACGACCTTCAGGACCTCAGCCATGCTCATCGGCTTCGCGAAGGCGCCGTCCGGCGTCGGGGACAGCTTCAGCACGAGGTTGAGCGTGGCTGCATGACGTGCTTCGACGCTGTGAATTGCCAATGCCGCAGCAAGGATTTCTTTGCTCTTGATGTTTCCGGCTTGGCCCAGGTATGCCGCAGCGCCAAGGTTCTCGACGGCGGCGGCCAGCTTGGTGACCGATGCCGCGTTCTTGAGCGGGAACTTGCCCTTGGGCTTGGCCGCCGGCGTGCCGAGGCTCATTGCCACCTTGTGGAGGGCGGTGACGTGGTCGTGCTCCTCGGTGCGGAACATCTTGATAACCGACAGGTTGGCTCCGCTGAACAAACCGCTGGCCACCACCTTGTCGTAGAACTCCGACTCGAGGTACTCGAGCGTCAGCGCGTAGTTGACGATGTCGAGGTCACCCGAGCCGCCGCTGGTGGACGAGCTGGCCGCCGCGGATGAGCTGCTGGCCGCGGTTGCCGAAGATGAGCCGGTGCTTGAGCTGCTGGAGCTGCTGCCGCAGGCGGCGATAAACGCACCCAGTGCGGTCGCGGCGGCGCCGGAGCCCATCGTCTTTCCGGCCATTCTGAGGAACTTCTTGCGCTCGACGTCGTCGCGCGCAAGCTCCTTCACCACACCTTCGGTCGGCCGCTCGGCCGCCGTGCTGGTGGAGTCAGTCATCGGGTCTCCTTGATGTAGCCCGAGTGCGTGCGCCCGGGTTTCGCCTTGGTCTACGGAGCAACTCGCCCGCCGGATCACCGCGCTTTGCAGGACAACACGTTCGTCATACTCGGGTGATGACCAAGCCACGCGTTCATCTCCTCGCCGCCGCCGTGTCGCTCTCGCTGTTCGTTGCCCTGTCCGGCTGCGGCTCGTCCTCGTCGTCGAGCGCAGCTCCGGCGACCACGACGACCTCGTCCAGCGCTGGGGGAGGTACGGCAGCGGGCGGGAGTCCGCGTGCCCTCACCGTTGCCATCAGCGGCTTTGCCTTTCACCCCGTGAGCGTCACCGTCCCGCGGGGCGCGCGGGTCACCTTCGTCAACCACGATTCCGCGCCGCACACCGCCACCACGAGCTCGCCCGGCTTTGACTCGGGAACGCTGAAGCAGGGGCGGAGCGCGACGGTGACTCTGACCAAGCCCGGTAGCTACGCGTACATCTGCCAGTTCCATGCCTTCATGCATGGAACGGTGACTGTCACCTGAACACTGCGGTCGGCTTGACAGCGCCGCCATGGTTGGGCTAGAGCCAACCCAGACCGGGAGGAGCAATGGTGAGCTGTAGTCATCTCGACCAGGTGGTCGTGCCGAGGCCGGAGACGGTGGCCGGCTGCGAGGACTGTCTGGCCATTGGCGGCCGCTGGGTGCATCTGCGCGTCTGCCGCAGCTGCGGTCACGTGGGGTGTTGCGACTCTTCGCCGAACCGCCACGCCTCGGCGCACGCGAGGAGCTCGGAACATCCGATCGTCACCTCCGCGGAGCCGGGGGAGGACTGGTCCTATTGCTACGTCGATGACGTGGCCTTCGAGCTCGACGAGCGTTTGTGACCGCCGGCCCGTCGCCTGGCCGGTAATCGACGAGCGCTCCGCCCTCCGTCCGGGTCCGGGGATAGCTTCGGCGGATCGTTCTCGCCAGCATCTTTAGTGGGATCTGGGACGCGCTCCGATGGACCTGGCACGACCCCGACGGCTACGCCATCATCAGCGGTCCGCTCGCTGATCTGACCTTGCTCGGCGGGGGGTATGCGATCT
The DNA here is from genome assembly GCA_963757165.1 of uncultured Solirubrobacterales bacterium. GTDB lineage: Bacteria > Actinomycetota > Thermoleophilia > Solirubrobacterales > Solirubrobacteraceae > Palsa-465. Next base: position 1,359,267 of record CAVWQO010000006.1, on the reverse strand, counting down.
ACCGCCGACACAACTGCCACGCCAAGGGATGCTGGCGGATCGGACGTCACCCCGTGAGCGGTACGGACTACATCGTTTGCCGCAAACATCACCCGCATAGCTCCCCGAGCCCCGAGCAGATCCTGCAAGAGCACCACGCGGCGGTGCACGCGACGTCTAAGCCTCCCGCTGCCGTCGGACCCGTCGTCACCGAGCCCCCCGCATAACCGGTCGTCCCGCCAGCTGCGCGGGGCGACCGGTTGCGATCATCTCGCCCGCTTTACGCGGCCTCGCGAAGCTCCTCGAGCTCCGAGCTGCCGGCGAGCCGGCGCAGGCCCTGCTCCTCAAGCGCGCGTGCCTGCTCGAGCGGGATCCCGAGCTCCGTGCCCGTCTGCCTGAGCGTTCTGGGCTCATCGCCCGCTAGTCCGAAGCGCAGGGCAATCACGTTGCGCTCGGCCTCGGGGAGCTGTGCGACTACTGCGTGCACCTGCTCGCCGCGCTGAGCGACGGCTACTTCCTCAATCGGCTCGGGCCGGTCACTGGCCAGCAGATCTCCGAGGGATGTCTCACCCTCCTCGCCGACCGGTTGGTCAAGACTTGCCAGCCCGCGGCTGATCTCTCGCAGCTCGATCACCTCGTCGACTGAGAGTTGGGCGACCTCCGCGATTTCCTCGTCCGTCGGCTCGCGAGACAGCTTGGCGTTCAGCTCGCTCTCGATCTTGCGTACCTTGACCTGGCGCTGAGCGACATGGACCGGAACCCTGATAGTCCGGCCGTGGTTCTGCAGGCCACGTTGGATCGCCTGACGGATCCACAGCGTCCCATAGGTGGAGAACTTGAATCCGCGTCGCCAGTCGAACTTTTCGACCGCGCGAATCAGGCCCAGCATTCCCTCCTGAACGAGGTCCTCCATCGGCAGTCCGTGGCCTTGGTAACGGCGGGCCTGCGATACGACCAGGCGCAGGTTGGAATTGATCATGCGGTCCTTGGCCGCCAGATCGCCGCGCTCGATCCGCTTGGTCAGCTCGACCTCTTCCGCAGCGCTCAGCAACGGGTAGGCGCGAGCTCGCCGGAGGAACAGGTCCAGCGAATCCGCGCCGACGGTCTGCTCGGCGGCGCCGGCTAGCTTCGCGTCGACGGAATGCTCTGAACGCGTGGCGGTGTGGGCTGACTGACGCCGGGTCTGGCGTCGATTCCCGCCGCGCCCTGCGGCGCGCCCGGAAGCGCTCTGCGTGCGCGTAGGTTGGTTTGACTCATGACGATCGCCTCGCGCACGCGGAGCGGCGTCACGATCGTGGGTTTCAAAGCTACTCAGTTCTGTCTCCGATAGTCCGGGTGTTCGATAGGTATCGAATTATAACACTTGTTCGACGAAAATCGAACAATGGATGGCTGAGATCTTCACGGCGATAAGGCACCGAAATCCCTGCAAATAGGCAACGTCATGAAAACGACGCCATTCGCCCACCGGAGATGTTCTAACTACGGCCGATAAATCCGAGCCCAAGGTCGGGCTACCCTTCCCGAAGAGTCCCGAGACGCACGCGCCTGCATATTCATGCGTCCCGGTGGGCATGCTGGATCAATGACCCTGGGACGCTCGACCCGCCTTGCGTTGGCCATCGTCGCAGCGGCCTGCGCGTTTCCGGGCGCCAGCTCCGCGGCGCGCGTTGCCAAACACCCCGTTGCTGTGGGCGCGGGCGGGGCCGTCGCCTCCGAGAACCTCGCGGCTACGCGGGCTGGCCTGTCAGTGTTGCGGGCGGGGGGGACCGCGGCTGATGCGGCGGTCTCCGTGGCCGCCACGCTGGGCGTGAGCGATCCCTACGTAGCGGGGATCGGCGGCGGGGGCTATTTCGTCTTCTACGACGCTCGGAATCATCGCGTATCCACGATCGACGGCCGGGAGACAGCGCCGGCCAGGGCGAGCGTGAACCTGTTCATCGATCCCAGTACGGGTCATCCACTGCCCTTCGCGACGGCGGTGACCAGTGGCCTTTCGGTTGGGGTTCCCGGCACTCTGATGACCTGGCAGCGAGCGCTGGCGCGATGGGGGGCCTTGAACCTTGGGCAAGATCTCGCCCCCGCGGAGCGTGTGGCCAGCACCGGCTTCACCGTCGACGCCAACTTCCGTGAGCAAACGCGGGAGAACCAGGCGCGCTTCGCCCAGTTCAGCTCCACTCGTGCGCTGTTCCTTCCGCGCGGTCAACTACCGGCGGTCGGCTCGACATTGCGCAACCCCGATCTGGCCCAGACCTACCGGCTGATCGCCCGCCGCGGTGTTGGCGCGCTGTACGGCGGGGCCGTGGGGCGTGATCTGGTCAGTACCGTTCACCGCCTCCCGCTTGCTCCGGGCGCGACTCTCACTCCACGCCCCGGCCTGATGGAGCTCGGGGATCTTGCTCGCTACCGGACCATCGATCGAGCGCCCACGCACGTCGCCTACCGCGGCTACGACGTCTACAGCATGGCTCCGTCCTCGAGCGGAGGTGCGACGGTGGGCGAAGCGCTCAACATCCTCTCGAACTTCGATCTGAGCCATGAATCCCGAGTCCAGCAGCTGCATCACCTCCTGGAGTCAACGCGGTTGGCGTTTGCGGACCGCAACCGCTATGTCGGAGATCCCAGTTATGTCCACGTCCCACTGCAGCGGCTGCTGTCAACCGGTTTCGGGACGCGGCGTGCGTGCTTGATCAACCCCGCGCACGCACTGACCAGTCCCGTCGCTCCCGGCGATCCCTTTGCCGGCTCTGGAGGGTGCAGGCCACTCCAGCCGACCAGCACCGCCCAGCCGCAAGAGGGAACGAACACCAACCACTTCGTCGTCGCCGACCGCTTCGGCAACGTCGTCTCTTACACCAATACGATCGAGCAGCTCGGTGGCAGCGGCATCGTCGTCCCGCATCGGGGCTTCCTCCTCAACAACGAGCTGACTGACTTCGACTTCGCACCCGTCTCGGCGTCAGCTCCCGATCCCAATCTGCCCGCCGCCGGCAAGCGACCTCGGTCCAGCATGTCGCCGACGATCGTCCTCCATCGGGGTCGCCCGTTCCTGGCGGTCGGTGCGGCCGGCGGCGCGACCATCATCACGACGGTCCTGCAGATCCTGATCGAGCGGCTCGACCTGCACATGAGCCTGCCGAGTGCACTGGCCGCGCCCCGCGCCTCCCAGCGCAACGCCATCACCACGCAAGCCGAACCCGCGTTCATCGCTCAGCCCACGACGGCCGGTCTGCAGCAGCTGGGTCAGGCGTTCTCCGTAAGCGACACCTCGCCGCTCGATCCCACGATCAAGGTCGCCCCGACGATTGGTGTGGGCAGTGCACTGGAGCTGCTCGGGCGCGGCCGGATCCTGGCGGCGGCCGAACCAGCTCGGCGCGGCGGGGGATCGGCGGCCACCGTGAGCTCTTCTCGGTAGATCCAGCCCCGGCAGGGCTAACGCCGCCCGGGCGGCTTTTCAGTAACCGATGAGTCCTTGGAGCACGTGCGGCGCCACGTAGACCTCCCACAGCGCCGTGAGCACCAGCACCGGCAGCGCGATGGCCACCGTGACCAGCGTCGCGGCGAGAAGCTGGTCCCAGTCGCCCCGGCGGCTGGCCAGGATCCACGCGGCGAGGGGCAGGAACAATGCGGTCAGCTCCACCAGCGCGTGAGGAAGCAGCCCGGCAAGCAACAGCCCGGGCGAGGTATGCAGGGCGTGCGCGACGCGCTCCACGCTGATACCGAGGACGTAGGCCTGCGCACTGAGTGAGAAGGTGGTGGCTGAGAACACGAAGATCATGGCCAGGCGTCCGCCGCGCTCGTGGATGGTGCGCATCCACCCGGTTCGCCCCCGAGCTTGCAGTGGCAGCGAACTACCGGCGATGAATCCCGCGACGCACGCCATCGCGTGGAGCGCCAGTACCAGCAGGTTGCGAACGAATATGCGCGTGACGTCCGCGCCGTCCCCGACGAGGAGCGGTGGGCGATGTAGGCCGACCGGGCCCGGACCCGAGGTCATGGTGGCGATCACCCAGACCGCCCCCAGCAGCGTGAGCGCCGCCAGCGTGCTGGCGGTCAGCCATCCTCGCAGTACCGGCCAGGGGCGGCGATTCCAGAGCGAAAGCGCCGCTCGCGTTGATCGGATCCCCTGCACGAGCGCGTAGGCAGAGGCGTCCACCGGGAAAAGATCGGTCGTTCACGGGCACAAGTTGAGGTGCCGCGGATCCGGCGCAGGCTTCGCGAGAGTGCCCAGTGGGCAGCCTATACTTGCCAAACCCACCGATTAGGAGCGCGACTTGCAGGAAATGGTGATCTACGGTGTGAGCTTCGACATGGTTGGTAAACAGCCGATCGTGTTACTGAAAACCGTTGAGAGCAACAAGTTCCTGCCCATCTGGATCGGCCATCCGGAGGCAGCGGCAATCCTGATGAAGCTCCAAGGCGCTTCGACGCCCCGGCCGATGACCCACGACCTCCTGTCCGACGTGCTCGGCGAGCTGGAGGTTGAGTGCACGCGCGTGGCCGTTACCGAACTGCGTGAGAACACGTTCTATGCCTCGATCACGCTCCGCACCGGCGGGCGAGACCTGGAGATCGACTCCCGCCCCAGCGACGCCCTGGCGCTGGCCGTCCGCTCAGGCGCCCCGATCTTCGCCGCCGATGACGTGATCGCCGAGTCGGCGATCGAGTTCGAGCACGAGGTGGAGGACACCGAAGAGGTGGTCGAGAAGTTCAAGGACTTTCTGGACCGCGTGACCCCGGAGGACTTCGCGGGGGAGTAGGAAGGGTTGGCTGCCCACTGGCCGCCAGTTGAGCTGGGAGCTTTATCGGTGATCTGGAGTCCGATCCGCTACGCGAACAATGGTGAGGTGGCCATCGCGTACGCGACAGCCGGCGAGGGCGATCTGGACGTACTGATCGTCGGCGGATTCGTTGGGCATCTGGAGATTGCGCCCACGCTGCCCATGGCCGCTCGATTCTGGGAACGAATGGGCCGGTTTTCGCGCCTGATCGCGTTCGACAAACGCGGCATGGGACTCTCAGACCGCGACGCGGGCGCTTACACGCTGGAGAACATCGCGGATGACGCGTTGGCGGTGCTCGACGCTGTCGGCGTGGAGAGCGCCGCGGTGTTCGGCATATCCGAGGGAGGTTCTGCAGCCACGATGCTCGCCGCGGCGCACCCGGAGCGAGTCACGGCGATGGTTCAGTTCGCGACCTACGCGCGCCTCTCGCAGGCGCCGGATTATCCCGAGGGGATACCAGCCGCGACGCTGCGCACATTCTGGCAGCGGATCCGCGAAACCTGGGGAGACCCCGGCAGTATCCAAGTGTGGGCTCCCACCGTCGCCGATGACCCCGAGGTGCGCGATTGGTGGGCTCGAATGCTGCGCTCCGGTCTCAGTCCTAGCGGAGCACGAGCGATCGGCGAGATGTACGAGCACTGTGACGTTCGATCGCTACTTCCCACGATCAGGGCACCCACCCTCGTCGTTTACCGCAGCGGCGACCGCGTGGTACAGCCTGAATGGTCGCGGACCGTCGCCCGCAACATTCCGAATGCTCGCGCGGTTGAGCTCGACGGCGTCGACCACCTCTTCTGTGCGGGAAACCAACAGGCGCTGCTTGATGAAGTCGAGCAGTTCCTCACTGGGAGCCTCTCGACGGAACCGGTCGACCGCGTCCTCGCCAGCGTTCTGTTCACCGACATGGTCGGGTCGACCGAGCGAGCCGCCGCGCTCGGGGACCAGCGGTGGCGAGGCCTTCTGGAGCGCCATGGCCGGCTCGTCGAGCGGGAGGTCAGCCGTCATCGCGGCCGGGTGGTCAAGACGACTGGCGACGGCGTGCTGGCCACCTTTGATGGTCCTGCGCGCGCCGTCCGGGCCGGCATGGCGCTCCGGGACGCCGCGCCCTCGGAGCTGGGCATTGAGCTACGAGTCGGACTCCATACAGGCGAGTGCGAAGCGATCGGGACTGACCTCGGAGGGATCGGAGTTCACATTGCGGCCCGGGTGCAAGCCTCCGCCGAGGCAGGTGAAGTAGTCGTATCGAGCACGGTGAAGGAACTGGTGGCGGGCTCCGGTCTTCGCTTTACCGACCGGGGCGACCACCGGCTCAAGGGGATTCCTGATGTGTGGCGGCTGCATACGGTCGTCGGCGACGCCGAGCGCCTGAACACGAGCTGAACTACGGCACCTCCGGCGACCCCGGAGCAAGTGGCTAGGTTCGGGCGAGGTGCGTGGACGTACCGCTTCGCCCGCCGTTGACCGCGGCCGCCAGCGCCAGCTCCAGCTGCTGATGATGGTGGATCAACGCGGGCTCATTACGCCCGTAGACGACTTCAGGCATCAGGCCGGTGCGCAGCGAGCGGTGGATGTCCTGCTGCTGGCCGAAGTCCTCCTCGAATACCACCTTGGTCGTGAACCGAACGTTGGCATCCCAGAACGCCTGCTCCTCGTCCGAGGCGGGCACGCGAGGCGCGTAGAAGCGCACCGTCACGCGGGTGCGATGAGGGTCCTCGGGCTCCGGATACATGTCCCATAGCTCAGCGTGGCCGCTCATCGGCAGGTTGATCGCGACGCTCGGAAAGAGGATGTAGACGATCGATGCGTTGGCACGTAGATCCCACTCGCTCTCCGGGAGCTCGAGCAGCTTCATCACCTCTTTGCGCATCACCACCCCCCGCGTGTGCGGACCGAAGTTCTCGCCCACGAACGGCGTTGAGAGCATGTCGGGCGCGAGCGTGTTCCGGTGCAGCGAGAAGACGTGGTAGCTCTCGAGAAACGTGTCGTGAATCAGCTTCCAGTTGGCGTCGAACAGGCCCGTCCGCTCCGACAGGAAGTGCCACGAGCCGAAGTCGTACTCGGACACCTCCGGACCGAGTCCGGCCAGGACCGACTCGATGTCGATCGTCTCCTCGGCAGCCGCGCCCACCGACGCGAAGATCAGCCCGAAGCGCTCGGCCACCGGCAGCGGGACGAGGCCGAACTCCGACCGGTCGAGCTCCTCGAAGGCATCGCGGGCCAGCGGCTGGCCGAGCAGATCGCCGTTGAGGTCATAGGCCCAGGAGTGGTACGGGCACTTCAGGGCCCGCCCGGGGCGGCCCCGGCCGCTGAAGACGCGACCGCCGCGATGGCGGCAGATATTCAGGAACGCCCGCACCTCGGCGTCCTCGCCGCGGATCAACAGAATCGGTACTCCGGAGATCTCCCGGGCCAGGCAGTCGCCAGTCGCCGGCAGGTCGGCGCTCAGGCCGACGACCAACGGCCGGTTGCGGAACAGCCCTGCGGTCTCGGCCGCCAGCCGCTCGGGGTCGGTGTACACGGCAGCGCGTTGGCGGAAAACCGCAGGCGCCATCGTCGTCGTGTGGGCTGAACGCAAGGCGAAGAACTGCCGCAGCAGCTCCCGCTGTGTCTCTTGGTTCATCGTCTCCGTCCCGCTCCGAGGATGCGTTCGATCAGCTCGTCAAAGCCTATCCCGGCTGCGTCTGCGGCCTGCGGCAACAAGCTCGTGTCGGTCAGCCCGGGGATCGGATTGGCTTCGAGCACGTACAGGTGGTTGGTCTGGTGCTCCAGCATCAGGTCAATCCGGGCAAACCCGGAACAGCCCAGCAGTTGATACACCGAAAGCGCCACCTCACCTGCACGTTGCGCCAGCGCATCGTCGAGCAAAGCCGGGCAGACGAAGCGAGTGCGGCCGATCTCATACCGACTCTCAAAGTCGTAAAAATTCTCCTCCTGCGGGAGCGCTTCAACGATCGGGAGCGCCCGCGGAACACCATCCTCTTCGATCACCGACACCGCCAGCTCCCGCCCGGAGATGTAGCGCTCGAGCAGGACCTTGCGGTCGTAGGAGAACGCGGCCACGAGGGCGGCGGGGACGTCAGCGGTTGTGCGCGCGAACTTGATCCCCAGGGCTGATCCCTGGCTGGCGGGCTTAACCACAATCGGGAACTGCAGACGCTCCTCGATCGCGGGCAGCGCCTGGGCGGCGCCGAGCTCCTTGAACGCCGTCTCGTTGAAGGCGAAGAAGTCCGGCGTGAGGATCTCGCTATCACGCATCGCATGCTTGGCCAGCACCTTGTCAGCGGCCCGGATGCACGCGGAGACCCCAGAGCCGGTGTACGGGATGCCCATCGCCTCCAGCAGCTCCTGCACGGTTCCATCCTCGCCGTCGCGTCCGTGCAGAGCGACAAAGACGATCTCCGGATTCGAGTCGGTCAGGCGCTGGACGAGATCCCCGTCAACGTCGATCGGGACGACTTGGTGCCCCAGGCGCTCGAGCGCATCCTGCACCCTGGCCCCGGACTTCAGCGACACCTGGCGCTCGAGGGACCTACCGCCCTTGAGCACTGCGACGAGGCTCATCCGGCGCGCTTGCGCGGAAGCCGCAGCACCTTGGCCAGCTCGGCGTCGGGCCCTGGCACCGCCGGAACGCTTTCGGGCGCTGAGCTCGTCGGCAGATCGGCTCTCCGAGCCGCCTCCCTCGGCGCCGCCCCGGTCAGCGTGCCGTAGAGGCCGACCTGCTCGCGCACGACCTCGCCGATCCGGCGGACCCCTTCGCGGATCTCGTCCTCGTTCACACCGGAAAAGTTCAGGCGCATGGCCGCGCCGCCGCGGCCGTCGACATAAGCCGCGCGTCCGGGCACGAACGCCACATTTTCTTGCAGCGCGCGCGCCAGCAGGTCGGTGGTGTCGATGTACTCGGGCAACGTGGCCCAGATGAACAGCCCGCCCTGCGGATGCGTCCAGCGCGCCTCCCGCGGGAAGTGCTCGGCCAGCGCGTCCAGCATCACGTCCCGCCGGCGGCGATAGATCTCGATCAGCGAGCGAACGTAGTCCTGCCAGGGGCCGGAGTCGAAGTAGGCACTGACGAAGTACTGCGAGATCGAGGACGAGCACAGATCGGAGGCCTGCTTGCCGATGTTCATCTTGCCCAGCACAGGCGCCGGCGCGACCGTCCAGCCAAGGCGCACGCCCGGGGAGAGGATTTTCGAAAACGTGCTCGCGTAGATCACGAACTCCTGGTCGAGGGAGTACAGCGTGGGTAGCGGGTCGCCTTCGTAGCGCAGCAGGCCGTATGGGTTGTCCTCCAGCACGAGCAGCTCACGCTCGCCGGCGATGCGCACGAGGTCTCGCCGGCGCTCGAGTGACATCGTGACGCCGGCCGGGTTGTGGAAGTTGGGGACGGTATAGATGAACTTTGGGCGCCGACCGCTGCGCTCGAGTTCGGCCAGCGTCGCCTCCAGCTCGTCGATGCGCATCCCATCGCCGTCCATCGTCACCTGGACCACGTCGGCCTGGTAGGCACAGAAGGTCGGCACCGCTCCGGGGTATGTCGGCGCCTCGGTGACCACAACGTCGCCGGGGTCGAGCAACGTCTTGCAGACCAGATCGATCACCTGCTGGCCGCCCGTGGTGATCAGCACTTCGTCGGCCTCGACCTCCATGCCCTCTGCCGCCATCACCTGAGCGACGCAGCGCTTGACCAGCGAGAGACCCTCAGTCGGCCCGTACTGCAGCGCGCGCGCACACGATTCCGCCGCGACGGTACGCATCAACGACGCGTACGAGTCCGGAGGGAAGGTGGACGTGTCAGGCAGGCCCCCGGCGAGCGAGATCACGTCTCCGCGCTCGGTCAGCGCCATCAGGTCCCGCATCGCCGAGGACTTCATCACCTTCGTCCGCTCAGCGAACAGGGCTGCGTATCGTTCGATGTCACGCGCCGTGGATCTCGGCCGCCGGCTCCCGGGCCTGGAGCCGTCAACACCGGAGCCAGGGCTCATCGGCGTCTCTGCACTATCGTCACGCTCCCTCACGGTACAGCACGATGCACCTCGCCTTCGACATCTTCCAGGGGATCGGCATTGCCGCAGCGGTGGGAATCCGCCCGTTCCTCCCCGCTCTCGTAGCCGGCGGCCTCGCGGCCGGAAACGTCGAGATCCACTTCAGCCACACGGATTATTCTTTCCTGCAGAGCGGACCTTTCCTGCTCGCCATTGCCGCACTGGCCGTCGTGCTGGCGCTGGCCGAGCGACGTCTAGCTGTCCGCCGGGTCGAGACCGGCCCCGGTGCGCTCCTACTGGGTGCTGCCGCGGTCGTCCTCGGAGCGTTGTTCTTCGCCGGTTCGCTGTGCCGCGGGCACTATGCCGTCTGGCCCGGGTTCATCGGGGGCGTGGTCTGCGCCGTGATCGGCATCCTGGCCACCCGGCCGCTGTTCGCGCGCGTCCGCGCACGACTTGACGAAAGCGCGGCGGCGGCGGTTCCGCTCTACGCAGAGGCCCTGGGGATTCTTCTCGCGGGCCTGTCGGTGGTAGCGCCCCCAGTGGGTGCGATCGGCCTGGGGCTGCTGCTCTGGCTGCTGCTCGCCGGCCGTCGGCGCGACGGTCAGAAGTACGCTGGCCTGCGGATCCTGCGGTGAGCGCCGCCACGACCAAGAAGCTCGTCATGGTGGTGATTGATGCGATGAAGCCCGAGATGCTTGAGCGCGCGATCGCCTCCGGACGCGCGCCCGCCCTGGCCCGCATCCGCGAGCATGGGGTCTACGTTGACGACTGCGTCGCCGCATTCCCTTCCGTGACTCCGGTCTGCGCGGCCAGTATCACGACTGGCGTAGGGCCCGACGAGCATCACATCCCGAGCATGAATTGGTACCACCGGGAGGAGCAGCGCTACATCGAATACGGCTCGAGCTTCTCCGCCAGCCGGCAGTTCGGTGTGCTCCGATCGCTCACCGACACCGTGTACCGGATGAACGCCGAGCATCTCTCCCAAGATGTCGAGACCGTCTTCGAATCGCTCGACGACATCGAGGTCAGGACGGCCGGGACGACCTACCTGATCTATCGCGGCCGCCACCAGCACGAGGTCGCCCAGGAGAGCGCGCTTGCCCGGATCGTCACCTCGACCCTGTTCCGGCGCACCATCGACGGGCCCCTTGAATTGTTCTACGCGGACCTGTACGCCAGTCGCAAGACCGGCTGCCGCGGTCAGCTCGGAATGCCGGGCATCCGTGACCAGCACACGGGCTGCGTCGGCGCGTACCTGGTCGAGCACGACCTGTTCGATTTCATGCTCTTCTCGCTGCCTGATAACGACGCGTTCTCGCACAAGAACGGACCGCACGCCCAGGTCACCTCGATCGCTGCGGCCGATCGGCAGATCGAGCGACTGATGCACGTCGCGGGTGGTCCGGAACCGTTCCTGGAGGACCACGCGGTGATCGTGTGTTCTGACCATTCGCAGGCTGCTGTCGAGGAGCGAATACACCTCGACCGCGCATTCGCCGACTTCGCGGTCGCCACGCCCGGCGGGTCGCGCCCCGCCACCGGCGAGATCGCGCTCAGTCCCGCCCAGCGCTCCGCGATGATCTATGCGCTCGACGAAGATCAGCGCGCGGACACGATCAGCCGTGCGCTGGACGCGGTCAGCGACCTTGAGGGCGTCGATCTGGCCATGTGGCGAGTCGAGGCCGGCAGCGGTGAGGCCTGCGTGCGCAACGCCAACGGCGTGCTCCGTTTCTCTCCGGACGGCGATGTCGAGGACATGCGGGGTCGCCGCTGGAACCTCGAGGGCGAGCTGTCTGCGCTGTCGGCGACGGTCGAGGACGGCCGGTTTGTCAGCCGCGACTACCCGGACGCGCTCGAGCGCATCTGGTCGGCGCTCACGTGTCCCACCGCCGGAGACGTGCTCCTATCCGCCGCACCGGGCTATGAGTTCGTGGACTGGGGCGGATCCGATCACGTCGGCGGCGGTAGCCACGGTTCTCTGCACCGCTCGGACTCGCTCGGTGCTCTGCTCTGGTGTGGCACCGGCCCGGACTCCAGGGCAGTCCGCGAGCAGTGGTCCTTGCGTGACATCGCCCCGATGGTTCGCGAGCACTTCGGCGCGTGAGGGGCGAGGCGCGCTATTAGGGCCCGGTTAGCTCTCGGGCCACCTTAGGGTGCTACGACATACCCCCGATACATTCACGACATGTCGGAAGAGCTGACGAGCGCCGTAGAGCTCCCGTTCCGCGTCCGCGTACGCCATGGCGTGCGGCAGACGCAGAACTGGCTGCAGTTGATCCGCTTCGCCACGGTCGGGGCGAGCGGGTACGTGGTCAACCTCAGTGTGTTCACAGGGTGCGTGCACCTGCTGAGCATCGACTACCGCGTCTCGGCGGTGATCGCGTTCGTCGTCTCGGTGATCAACAACTTCTGGTTGAACCGCCACTGGACCTTCGATGCCAAGCACGAGCACCCGATCTTCCAGGCCGCGCGCTTCTTCACCGTCTCGCTGGTTGCCTTCGCATTCACCTACGTTGTGCTGATCGTGCTCGTCGACACCGCGGGCGTGAGCAAGGTCCTCGCGCAGGCGATTGCCATCGTGGCCGGAACGCCGCTGTCCTTCATCGGACAGAAGCTTTGGAGTTTCCGCGCGTAAGCGCGCGGGTCGCGAAGCGCGCGGCGCTGCTGGCAGCGCTGTTCTGCGCAATCCTCCTCACGCCCGGCGCGGCCGTCGCCGGCCAGAGGATCGGCACAGCCCAGACTGACCCGAACACGCCAGTTCTCGTCCCCTCTCAGAACGTCCCGCCACGGGGCTATCGGCTGACTGCGGCACGCGTGAGGACCATCGCGGCCGCGGCACCGAAGATCGCCGCCGAGCTCCGCCGCCACCCTCGGGCGATCCCATACGAATACACCAAGGGTCCCGGGCGGTGGCAGGTGAGCTGGTTTTCGGCCGGACGCAGTCCGAAGGAACTAGCGCAGGTCTATGTCGAGGACGCCAGCGGCAAGGTCAGCGAAGCGTGGACTGGCTTCCAGGTGGCGTGGACCATGGCGCGCGGATATGTGGGCGCCTTCGGCCGCCGGGTCAACGCCTGGTACGTGTGGATTCCAATGTGCCTGTTGTTCGCCTTGCCGTTCCTGCCCTGGCGCCGTCGTCCGACCTTGTTGCACCTGGATCTGGCTGTCCTGCTGGCCTTCTCGGTTTCGCTGGCCTTCTTCAACCGCGGCGAGATCGGAATTTCGGTCCCGCTCGCCTATCCGTTCCTGCTCTATCTGTTGGTTCGCATGCTGCTCTTGGGGTTCGGTCGGGGCCGCCCGCGCGCGCCGCTGTCGCTGATCGTGCCCGTTTCCTGGCTCGCGGTCGCCGTCGTGTTTCTGGTCTGCTTCCGAATCGGTCTCAACGTGACCGATTCCAACGTCATCGATGTTGGTTACGCCGGCGTGATCGGAGCCGACAAGATCGTGCACGACGAGACTCTCTACGGCGGCTGGCCCCATGACAACGCCAACGGCGACACGTACGGGCCGGTTACCTATTTCGCCTACATCCCGTTCCGTGAGGTGTTCGGCTGGAGCGGGCGCTGGGATGACTTGCCGGCCGCTCACGGCGCCTCGATCTTCTTTGACCTGCTGACGCTCCTGGGACTGTTCCTACTCGGTCGACGGGTCCGAGGACCGACCACCGGCATCGTTCTTGCCTACGCCTGGGCGGCCTATCCGTTTACGCTCTACGCGCTCGCCTCCGACAGCAACGACACGCTCGTGGCGCTACTGATCGTGGTCGCCTTGTTGGTAGTCCGGTCGGCGCCGGCCCGCGGAGCCGCGGCAGCGTGGACGGGCCTGACCAAGTTCGCGCCACTGGCGTTGGGGCCCCTGTTTCTGCGCGGGAGTGGAGACTGGCCCCGCAGGCGTTGGTTGGCCGCCTACGTCATTGCCTACGCGGCGGCCGCCGTCCTGGCGATGCTCCCGGTGCTGGTGCACCACGACCTTCGGGCATTTTGGGAAGACACGATCTCCTACCAGTCCGGTCGTGGTTCGCCGTTCTCGATCTGGGGATTATGGGGTGGCCTTGGTCTCGCGCAGCATCTGCTGCAGGGCGCTGCGGCCGCGCTGGCGCTGGCGGTCGCGTTCGTGCCCCGGCGGCGCGGGCTGACCGAGGTCGCGGCGTTGGGTGCCGCCGTGCTGATCGCGGTGCAGCTGGGAATCTCGCACTGGTTCTATCTCTACATCCCGTGGTTTTTCCCGCTCGTGATGCTCGCGCTCGTCCTCGCCCACCCGCGCAGCGCTGAAACGGGAGATCGCCAAGGCTCGAACCCTGAGAGTGATCGCCCGCGGGTGTTGGCCGGCGCCGGCTGATCCACGCGCGCCAGCTGATGCCAGCGCCGGCTGATCGGCCCGCGTCGGCTGGTCGGGCCCGCGCTAGCTGATCCCAGGAGCCGGCTCCAGCACCTGCTCGATCGACTCGGCACGGAGCTCGCCGTCGGTGCGGACGAGAACTGCGTTGAGCCATGGGTCCTCGCCCGAGGTCTCGAACTTGACCGGCATCCGGGTGATCATCGCCTCCAGCGCCTGCTCACGCTTGACGCCGATCACGCCACCACGCGGGCCGGTCATGCCGACGTCGGTGATGTAGGCCGTTCCCCCTGGCAGCACGCGGGCATCCGCAGTCGGCACATGAGTGTGGGTGCCGAGCACAGCGGTCACGCGTCCGTCAAGGTGCCAGCCCATCCCCACCTTCTCGCTGGTGGCCTCGGCGTGCATGTCCACGAGCACGTGGTCGACGCGGCCCTTGAGCGTGTGCAGAGCGGCATCGACCTCTGGAAAGGCCGGTCGTCCGGGGTTCATGTAGAGATCCCCAGAGACTGAGATCACCCCGAGTCGGGCGGATTCCCGGGTGACGATGCAGGTTCCGTGCCCCGGCTGGCCGCGCAGGTAATTGACGGGCCGCAGGATCCGGTCGTGCTCGTCGAGGTAGGGGTAGATCTCGCGGTGCCGATAGGTGTGGTTGCCGAGCGTGATCACGTCCACGCCTTCGGCGAACAGGGCGTCGGCGATCTTGGGCGTGATGCCGAGGCCACCCGCGGCGTTCTCGGCGTTCACGACCACAAATGTCGGCGAGAGACGCTCTCTTAGTCCCGGGAGCAGGGACGACAGCGTCCGGCGCCCGATTCCGCCGACGATGTCGCCGACGAACAGGATGCTCGTAGCGTCAGTGCTCATGTCTGCCCGACCCGCATACTTCCAGGGGATGCTTGAGAGGCTTCATTGGCGCAAGCGACCGGACTCCGCCCCAGCTCCGGCCCGCAACGGCGAAGGTCCCGAGGAACCGCCCGACGCGGCCGCGCAGGAGATGGCGGCTGAGGACTCGGCCGCTGAGAACTCAGCGGCCCGTGACTCCGTCGCCGGGGACTCCCGCGCCGCGGGCACCCCCGCTGGGGACGCGGACCTGGGGGCGTCCGGCGGCAGCCAACCGGCTTCCCCGGAGGCTTCGGTAGCCCCGGTGGTGGTCCCCCGGTGGATACAGCTCGTTCTGCTGCCGATCGGCCTCCTTGGCCTGTGGGCGCTCGCGCGGGCGGCGGGAACGGTCCTGCTGATCCTGATCGCGGCGAGCACCGTGGCGCTGATCCTAAACCCGCTGGTCAAGATGATCGAGCGCCGGAGAGTTCCGCGCGGACTTTCGATCCTGATCATCTACCTATCGGGCTTCGCGATTCTCGGCGGCATCGGCGTGCTCCTCTCCAACACGGTCAGCACCCAGGTCAGCCACCTTCAGAGGGACGTGCCGCAGCTGGTCAACCAGGCCAACAAAGATCTCGTCAACCTGCAGAACTGGCTGAACAGCCACGGGATCAAGGTCCACATCCAGCATCAGGGCCAGACCGCGCTCGAGTCGCTGCAGAAGACGATTCTCAAACGCTCGAGCGCAATCGTCTCCTTCTCCCGGGACCTGCTCACTCAAATCGTGACCATCTCGTTCGATCTGGTCCTCGTGCTGGTGCTCTCGATCTACCTGCTCGTATATGGCCGAGAAATCGGGGACCTGGTCCGGCGGATCATGCCGCCCGGAGACGGGACGCCCGAGGATGACTTTCAGCTTCTCGTCCAGCACGCCGTCTTCGGCTACGTTCGCGGCCAACTGCTGTTCAGCTTCATCATGGGGGCCAGCGCCTCGTTCTCGCTGTGGCTCTTCGGCGTGCTGGGCATCTTCCCGGATGGCCAGCACTACGCGCTGTTCTTCGGGGGCTTCTACGGCCTGATGGAGTTCATCCCGTACATCGGGCCGATCATCGGGCCGCTCCCAGCGGTCCTGGTGGCATTGTTCAACAATCCGATCTCGGCCCTGTGGGTGGTCTTGCTATTCGTCGCCTTGCAGCAGCTCGAGGGACACATCGTGGCGCCGCAGGTCTTCCGCATCTCGCTGCGCATCAATCCGATCCTGATCATCCTGGGCCTTCTGATCGGCTATCAGCTGTACGGCATCGCCGGGTCGCTCGTCGCCCTCCCCGTGGCCGCCGTCATCCGCCAGACCGTCATCTATCTGCGCCGGCACCTCGTTTTCGAGTCCTGGCCGGTGAGGACCAGCCCCGACGTGCTGGGGGCGCCCCGCGAGCCCCCGGATAGCGCTGGCTGAGCAGCCAGCCCTCGCTGGGTGCTCCTGTACCGGTGGGTCCCTCGCGGAAGCGACCCACTAGCCTCTCCGATCCGTGTCGACCTCCGCCCCCGCAGGCCCGAATAGCACGACGATCGAAGCTCGCTCGCTGACCCGCCGCTTCGGCGCGAGGACGGCGTTGCGCACGGTCAGCTTCGAGCTGCGCGCGGGCGAGCTGGTAGCGATCATCGGCCCCAACGGCGCCGGAAAGACAACGCTGTTGTCGATCCTGGCCGGAATCCTTGAGCCTACCGAGGGTGAGAGTACGCGCTCGCCGCGGGAGATCGGCTGGGTCCCCCAACAGCCTGCCCTCTACTCGAAGCTGTCCGTGGCCGAGAACCTGCGCTTATTCGCCCGGCTGGAGCAGCTAGCCGACCCCGAGGCCGCGGTCGGCCGGATGCTCGTCCAGACCGGACTCCAGGAACGCGCGGAGGAGGAGGTTGGGCGTCTGTCAGGCGGAAACCAGCAGCGGGTCAACATTGCCATCGGCCTCCTACGCGAACCGCCGGTGTTGCTGCTCGACGAGCCCTCGGCCTCGCTGGACCCGCGTCAGCGTGAGCGGCTATGGGAGTTCATCGGCGCGCTGACAGGGCGAGGGAAGACGGTGGTTTTCACCACGCACAACGTGGCTGAGGTGGAGCGTTACGCCGACCGCGTGCTCGTTCTGGTCGACGGCGAGCTGTTGTTCACGGGCACTCCGGCGGAGCTCGAGCAGGCCGTGGGTGGAGGCTCCCGTGACTTCGAGGGTGCGTTCGTCCGATTCCTGCACGAGCGCGGGCACTGACACGGAGCCGGTGCGCTGGTGCGTTGGCTGCTGGTCAAGGACCTCCAGATCCTCAGGCGCTCACCGTTGCTGGTGGGGCTGCTGATCGTCTATCCGATCGCCATCGCCCTGATGATCGGCTTTGCTCTGTCGAGTCCGCCGGGAAAGCCCAAGGTGGCGTTCTACAGCGAGGTGCCGACCGGCAAAGGAACGATCTCCTTCGGCAATCAGAAGATCAACGTCTCTCAGTACGCCAGCCAGTTGTTTCAGGCGATCCAGCCGATCAAGGTGAAATCGCGCGATGAAGCGATTGCCAAGGTCCGTGACGGTGAAGCCCTGGCGGCGCTGATCGTCCCCTCTGACATCCCGTCGCAGATTCAGAACCTGGTCACCACCGGGGTGGGAACGCCGACGGTCGAGCTCTATCTCAACTCGCGTGATCCGATCGAGCGCCAGTTCGTCGACCAGGCAATCAAGTCGCGGCTCAACGACGTTGAGCAGGCGGTGTCCAAGCAGGTCCTGCGCGTGGCCACGACCGACCTCCAGCAGGTACTCAACGGCGGCAGCATCCAATTCCTCGGCCAGAACTTCCCGCTGCTCGGTCTGCGCAACTCACGGACCATCCTGCAGGGGACGCTGACCGCGCTGCCGAAAAATTCTCCGCTGCGAGCCGCCGTCCGCCAGGTGATCGGCTTCGCCAGCCTGGCCATCGAGGGTCTCGGTTTCGCGAGCCCCGTGCTCGGCTCGATCGGAACGCCGCTGACCGTCGATCAGACCGAGCTGGCGGGCCGTACGACGCCCACCGACCTGTATGCGGCGGCAATCGCCGTGATCATCTCCCTCATGTTCGTGACGGTCCTCCTGGCCGCCGGAATGCTGGCCATCGAGCGATCCGAGCACGCATACGCCCGCCTGATCCGCGGCTTGGTCACGCCCGGGCGCCTGTTGTGGGAGAAAATCGCCTTGGCCGGCGGCTGTGCGGCGGTGGTGACCTTGATTATGTCGGCGTTCGTCGCCCTGTTCGTGCATCTCGACTGGGCGCGATTCCCGCTTTGGGTGGTGGCGCTCGTGCTTGGGGGGGCCGCGTTCGGCGCCCTCGGGGTCGCGATCGGTGCCCTGGCACGGGAGGTCAGCGCGTCCTCGCTGCTGGCCTTCCTGCTCTCATTGCCGATCGCGTTCGTGGCTCTTGTCCCAGCCAGCGCAGTGTCAGGCGCGCTGAAGGCCGTGCTCGACGCTATCGCTTTCGTATTTCCCTTCCGCCCCGCACTGCAAGCGGTGAGCAACGCGTTCAGTGGGGCGTCTCCTGGGATCGGCTGGCCCCTGGTGCATCTGGCCGTGCTGACCGGAGTCTTCTGGCTCCTGGCTCGGTTTGCGTTGGGACGCTTCGCGTAGCGCTCGGTTGGAACGCGGCCACCGGCGACTGGGGCGCGCCGTCATGACCTCCGAGGATCCGTCGATGGCCTACGGAATCCAGACCATCGAGGGTGTCACGCAGGACCTGCTGGCGGGCTGAGCGCCCGAGGTGATCAGCGGCCGACGGTGCGCCGGAACATCAGCAGGCAGATGGCCGCGACGACCAGCGCGATGACCGGCCAGCCGGCGCTGGTCACGCCGACCACCGCCAGCACCAGTCCGATCACGCCGACTGTGCCAGCCACGCCGCCTGCCACGACCAGGCGATAGGCGCGCTGCTCGCGGGCACGACGAGGTGTGTAGCTGCCACGCTTTTGGATATCGGCCACGGGCTGGAGCGTACTAGGGTGTCCGAGATGAGCGAGCCCGGTGCCCACCACATCTTGTTCTACGACTACGTCGAAGACGTACTGGAGCGCCGCGACCCCTACCGCCAGGGGCACCTCGCGCGGATCGCGGCCGAGCGCGAGGCCGGCCGAGTGGTCATGGCGGGCGCCATCGGCGATCCGCCGCACGGGGCCGTGATCGTCTTTCGCGGCGTGAGTCCGGACGAGATCAAGGCCTTCGCCGCCGCGGATCCGTACGTCCAAGCGGGGCTGGTTAGCACCCGGCGGATCGAGCGCTGGAACGTCGTCTAGTCCCGGGCTGGAGCACCCGGCTCGGAGGACACTTTGGTCCACCGCCGCGCCGGGGCGCCGGACCGGCGACTTCCCGGCGGTATTCTCGACTGAACTATGGCATTTCCCCAGACTCGCCTCCGGCGACTGCGCGCAACGAGCGCGCTGCGCGGCCTGGTGCGCGAGACCCGGCTGAAGCCCGCCGACTTTGTGCTGCCGATGTTCGTGGCCCACGGGATCGACCGGCGCGAACCGATTCCGGCGATGCCGGGCGTCGACCGTCTTTCGATCGCCCACGCCGTCGCCGAGGCGGCTGAGGTCGCGGAAGCCGGCATCCCGGCCGTGCTGCTGTTCGGTGTGCCGGCGGCCAAAGATGACGAAGGCTCGGGCGCCTGGGACGACGAGGGCGTGGTCCAGCTCGCGACCCGGGCGATCAAGGAGGCGCTGCCAGATCTGATCGTGATCACCGACCTTTGCCTGTGCGAGTACACGACTCATGGGCATTGCGGTGTCGTCAGCCCCGACGGGAAGGTCGACAACGACTCGACCCTTGAGCTGCTCTCCCGCGCGGCTGTCTCTCAGGCCCGAGCCGGGGCGGATATCGTCGCGCCGAGCGACATGATGGACGGCCGGGTGGGAACGATCCGCACCGTCCTCGACGACGAGGGCTTCACCGACACACCGATCCTCGCCTACGCGGCCAAGTTCGCCTCGGCCCTCTATGGGCCCTTCCGAGAAGCCGTCGACTCCACGCCCGCGTTTGGCGATCGCCGCGGTTACCAGATGGACCCGGCCAACGGAGACGAGGCGGTACGCGAGGCACTCCTTGACGTCGACGAGGGTGCCGACATCCTGATGGTCAAGCCCGCGCTTCCTTACCTCGACCTGCTGCACCGGATCAAATCCGAAACCAGAATGCCGCTCGCGGCCTACCACGTCAGCGGCGAGTATTCGATGTTGAAGGCTGCGGTCGCGGCCGGGTATCTGGATGAGCAGGCCGCTGTTCTCGAAACCCTGACCAGCATCCGCCGTGCCGGGGCTGACATCATCATCACCTATTACGCAAAGGAGGCCGCGCGATGGCTGCACTAGGCCCGAGCCCGGCCGCCGGGACCAATCAACCCGTCGGGACTGCCGGGGCTCAACATGGTCCCAAGCTCCGTACGCGCAAGCATGGGGCGGCCATCGCCCTTGACGACCTGGACAAGCGTCTGCTCAACCTTATGCAGGGCTCGTTCCCGATCGCTCCGCGGCCGTACCTGCACGTGGCCAAGCGGGCGCAGGTGAGTGAGGAGGAAGTCCTCGCGCGCGTCGCGCACCTGTTGCGTGAGCGGATCATCCGTCAGGTGACGCCGATCTTCGATACGCGCGCGCTTGGTTACTCCTCGATGCTCGTTGCGGCCAAGGTCGACCCCGACAATCCCTGGCGCGCTGCGAGCATCATCAACGAGCACCCCGGGGTCTCGCACAACTATCTGCGCAACCACGAGTTCAACATCTGGTTCACGATCGCCACCGAGCCGGACTCGCCGCTCGGCCTGCAGGGCACGCTGGACGTGCTGGCCGAGCTCGCCGGCGCGGAATCGGTCCGGCAGCTGCCTACCCTGAAGCTGTTCAAGATCAGGATGGACCTCGAGATGGAGGGTGGCACGGATGCGCTGTCCAAATCGGTGGAGGCGGCCGAGCCGGCCGAAACCGAGCGCCAGCCTTACGACGAGCTAGACGTCAGCGTGATCCGGGCGCTGCAGGGTGATCTGCCGGTCCTGCCCGAGCCCTACGCCCCTGCTGCGGAGGCCTTGGGCATGCCGCAGGAGCAGCTCCTGGCGCACCTCCAGGGCATGCAGGAGCGCCGGCTGCTACGGCGGGTGGCGGCGATCCTCTTCCACCGTCGCGCCGGCTTCAGTGCCAACGGCATGGGAGTCTGGAAGGTGCCCGACGAGCGGATCCTTGAGCTCGGCGCGCAGATGGCCTCCTACCGCGGGATCTCACACTGCTATCAGCGTCCGACCTACCAGGACTGGCCCTACTCGGTTTTCACCATGGCCCACGGGCGCTCCAAGGAGGAGTGCGACGCGATCCTGGACACGATCGCGGTCGAGACCGGAATCTCCGATCGCGCGACGCTCTACTCCTCGACCGAGTTCAAGAAGATCCGACTGCTGTACTTCACCGGGGAATTTCGCGCCTGGGAGCGCGAGCACGCCGGAGTGTGAGCTCCACACTGCTCACCACGCGCTCCGCCGAGCTCTACCGGCGCGCACTCGAGCTGCTGCCGGGCGGCGTCAACTCGCCCGTCCGCGCGATGCGGGCGATCGGTCGAGACCCGATCTTCATCGCCCGTGGAGAGGGCCCGACGATCGTCGACGTCGACGGCAACGAGTACATCGACTGGGTTGGTTCCTGGGGCCCGCTGATCGCCGGCCACGCTCACCCGGCGATCATCGACGCCGTTGCGAGCACGGCCACGAACGGCACCACGTTTGGAGCGCCGACCGAAGGCGAGGTCGACCTAGCGGCCGAGGTGATGCGGCGGATCCCGTCGGCGCAGATGCTGCGTATGACCTCGTCCGGCACCGAAGCCACGATGAGCGTGCTGCGGTTGGCACGGGCGGTCACGGGCCGTGAACTCGTGCTGAAGTTCGCCGGTGCCTACCACGGTCACGTCGACGGACTGCTCGCGCAGGCCGGATCCGGTCTGGCAACGCAGGGAATCCCTGCGAGCCCGGGAGTTTCGGCCGCAGCGGCACAGGCGACGGTGATTGTGCCCTGGAATGACGCCGAGGCCGTGATCGCAGCCACAGAGCAGCATTTACTCGCAGCGATCATCGCCGAGCCGGTGCCCGCGAACATGGGCGTCGTACCTCCGGCGGACGGCTTCCTGGAGTTGCTGCGCAAACGGGCCGACGAGACCGGAGCGCTACTCATCTTCGATGAGGTGATCACCGGCTTCCGGGCCGCCCGCGGCGGCGCGCAGGAGCTCTACCGGGTGATGCCTGACCTGACGATCTTGGGCAAGGTCCTCGGTGGCGGACTGCCCGCTGCGGCCTACGCCGGGCCGCCAGTGCTGTTGGAGCGCATCGCTCCAGCCGGCGACGTCTACCAGGCCGGCACGCTGTCCGGCAATCCGCTCGCCGTCGCCGCGGGACTCGCGACGCTGGAGTTGCTCGACGACCACGCCTACAAGCACTTGGCAAAGTCGACCCGTCAGCTGGCCGATGGACTCGCTGACGCCGCGGGGCAGGCGGGGATCCAGATCCAGGTGCAGAGCGTGCCCGGGCTGCTGACGCCGTTCTTCTCACCCTCGCCCGTCAGCGACTACGCAGCCGCTGCCGCGTGCGACACGGCGGCCTATGGGGCCTGGTGCCGCGCATTGCTGGCCCGGGGGGTCTACCCGCCAGCGTCGCAGTTCGAGGCCTGGTTCCCGTCGCTGGCCCATGGGGAGAAGGAGATCGAGCAGACACTTCACGCTGCCGCCGAGGCATTCAAGGAGATCGCGTGAGCCTCGGCGCGCCGAGATCGTCGGTGGTCGCGCTCCGGCAGGCCCTGTCCGAGCACGGCGGGTCGCTGGCGCAGGCGCTGGTGGGCGAAGCCGAGCTGCCCGACGACGGTTCTGACCCGGCGCGGGAGCGGCTCGCGTCGGTCGGACCCCGGGCCGGCGGGCACGAGGCGCAATATGAGCTGCTGCTGGAGATGATCCACGAGGGTTCGTTGCTGCACTACGGCGATCCGCGCGTGGTTCGGCCCAGCGATCCGGATTTGGCGCTGCTGCTCGGTGACCAGCTCTACGCGCTAGGACTCACCCAGCTCGCCGCGCTTGGGGATCTGGAGGCCGTCGGCGAGCTCGGGGACACGATTTCCCTTCTCGCCCAGGCCCAAGCCGCGGGGCACCCCCAGTTGGCGGAGGCCGTATGGAGCGCCGGGTCTGCGGCGATCTGGTGGGGGGGCAGCGAGCAGCTGCAAAGGGCGAAGGCGATGGCTCGGGCGGACGATCCCCGGGCCGTCGAAGCCCTGCGCTGCGCCGCGGGTGCCGCCCTTGAGGAAAGGGCAGGCTCGTGACGCTCGTCTCGATGTTGACGATACCCTTCACAACCCGTTCAATGGAGCAGCCCCGAAGTAGAGGCAGACGTGGCAGATAGACATAAAAACGCAAAGTCGAAGTACACCGAAGGCCGGGACATGCCCGGATCCTTCGAGGGCGAGACGGTCACGCGCCGGCGCTTCATGACGGCCTCGGTCCACACGATGGGCGGAGTCGCGGCCGCGGCTTTCACGCTTCCGGCCCTAGGTTTTGCCCTTGGGCCGCTGTTCAGCCGAGTCCCGTTCCACTGGCAGCCGATCGGTGTGCCGTCGGACTTCTCCAACACCAACTACGTGACGAAAGTGCTGACAATCGTTCCCGGCGTGGGGGAGGTAGGCAAGTCGGTCGCCTACGTTCGAGCGCGTAACCCGTCGATCGACGCCGAGCACGAGGATCAGTACAACCAGTTCGTCGCGCTCTCCTCACGCTGCATGCACCTCGGCTGCCCGGTTCGCTTCACCTCGGCTGCCGGGCGCTTCATCTGCCCGTGCCACGGCGGCGTTTACGACTTCCGCGGGATGCCGACGGGTGGCCCTCCGGTCCGTCCACTCGATCGCTTCTACACGCGCGTCCGCAACGGCGTGGTCGAGATCGGCCCCCGTTACTCGGTCAACTCCGAGCTTCAACGCTTCTCCCCCCGCGATCCCGGCGAGCCGCTTGACGGGATCGGTCAGTACCTCTATCCCAAGCGATTTTCGACCTCGGTTTTGCCGAAGAACTGACCGCCAGCATGCCTCGTCTTCCTGCTCCTCCGCTTCCCAAGATCCTCCAGCCGAAGCCCGCCCGCCCCGGGTCGGGCAACGGCAAGCTCGCCCCGGCCGACGCCGCCGTCGAGGCCGGGCTCACCGTCGTCGACTGGATCGACGAGCGCACTTCGCTGTCTGGCGGGACCCGTTGGATGTTGTTCCGCAAGGTTCCGCGCGGCGTCAACTGGTTCTACACGCTGGGCTCGGCGACGATGTTCGCCTTTCTCTCCCAGGCCGTGACCGGGGTGTTCCTGGCCATGTATTACCGCCCGGATGCCACGGGGGGCGCCTACGAGTCGATCCGCTACATCACCGACCAGGCCTTCCTCGGCCAGTTCGTCCGCGGCATGCACAAGTGGGGCGCCTCGGTGATGGTGATTCTCGTGTTCCTGCACATGGCGCGCGTGTTCTTCTTCGGCGCCTACAAGTATCCACGTGAGCTCACCTGGATCATCGGCGTTGTGCTGCTCATCCTGACCATCACGATGGGATTCACCGGGTATCTGCTGCCCTTCGATCAGCGTGCCTACTGGGCGACTATTGTCGGCGTCAACATCAACGGCACCGGCCCGTTCGTCGGGCCGTACCTGTCGGACTTCCTGCGGGCCGGTCCGGAGTTCGGGGCGACGACGCTGTCACGCTTCTACGCGATCCACATGCTCCTGATTCCCGGCGCCATTGCGGCGCTGATCGGCGTGCACCTGTACCTCGTGACGAAGCTCGGAATCTCCGCGCCTCCGTGGCTGCAGGTGGAGCCCGACCCCGATCCGCAGTCCGAGCTGCAGCCCGAGCAAGCCGAGGTCTGAGTGCCCACCACGAATTCGATCCGGACGTCCGGCGGAGACCACTGAGATGAACCAGGCCGAGAAGGAGGCATACCTCCGCGAATACTCGATCCTGAAGAACTCAGGCAAGCCGTTCTTCCCCTACATCGTCGCCAAGGATGCCGCGATGGCGGTGATCGTGATGATGGTGATCATCCTGCTGACGCTGATGTTCGGAGCGGAGATCGGGCCCAAGGCCGACCCGACGACGACCACCTACGTACCGCGGCCCGAGTGGTACTTCTTCTTCCTCTTCGAGGTCCTGCGGGTGATCAAGCCGCCGCAGTTCACCCCATTCGCCACGATCGGCGCGCCGACCTTGTGCATGATCCTGCTGTTCATGCTGCCGTTTTACGACCGCAGCCCGGAGCGCCGGATCGAGCGGCGGCCGATCGCCCTGGCCGCGGGCCTGGCGACGATTTTCGCAATCGCATACCTGACCTACATGGGCGCGGCGGCCGGCTCGCCCAACTCGATCGACATGCTTCCCCCGGCCAGTCTCACGGCCTCACAGATCCCCTCCTTCCAGGCCGGAAAGCTGGTTGCCGCCCAGTCCGGCTGCCTGGCCTGTCATCAGATCGGTGAGAACGGCAACAGCGGTCCGGGACCGCCATTGACGCACGTCGGGTCAAAGCTCCGGCCGGGCGCGATCGCCTCGACGCTGCGCAACCCGACGGCACCGATGCCATCGTTCAAGGGGCTGGCCCAGCAGTCCCCGCAGAAGTTCCAGAACCTGGTCAGCTTCCTCTCCGAGCTGCAGTAGCTCCGCGTGTCCTTGCCGTGACGGCGAGCGCAGGATCCGCTCCGCCGGGGGCTCCCGGCACTCTGGAGGAGAACCAGGTGCAAGCGATGTTCGACCGCATCGCCGGTCTGTACGACCGCATGAACTCGGTGATGACGGCCGGCCTGCACCACCACTGGCGGGCACGAGCGGCCGACCTGGCCGCTCTCTCGCCGGGTGACAGCGCACTGGACGTGGCCACTGGCACCGGTGACCTGGCCTTTGAGCTCCAGGGGCGGGTTGCGCCCGGTGGAACGGTCGTGGGCAGCGACTTCTCCGAGCGGATGCTGAGCATCGCCAGGGAGAAGGCGACGGTGCGACCGCTCGTCGCTCAGGGGCCTGAGCTTCGCTTCGAGACCGCCAACGCGCTCGCCCTCCCGTACCGCGATGGCGAATTCGCCGCCGCCACGGTTGGCTTCGGCGCGAGGAACTTCGCTGACCTGGAGGCTGGCCTGGCAGAGATGTGCCGCGTAGTGAGGCCAGGAGGACGAGTCGTCGTGCTGGAGATCACCACGCCCCGGAGACCCCCGTTGTCGGTCTTCTTTCGCCTGTGGTTTGAGCGCATCGTGCCTTCGCTGGGTCGCTTCGCCGGCGATCCCGACGCTTACAGCTATCTGCCGAATTCGGTTCGGCGCTTTCCCGGTCCGGAGGAACTTGCGGCGACCCTGTCCCGCTGCGGCCTGACCGACGTGCGATATGTGATCACGGCCGGCGGCATCATCGCGCTGCACGTCGGGGTGAAGCGGTGAGCACCGGCTCGGTGCAGGCGGTCGTCCAGGCGGTCATCCAGGCCGGCGGCGCCGAGGTCCCCCGGCTGATGGAGCGGGTCGAGCTGCGCATGGATGAGCTGGCCCGGGGCCACGGCCCGCTGCTGGGACGCTACGCCGGTGAGACCATCGCCGCCGGAGGTAAACGCCTGCGGCCGCTGCTGGTCTGCCTGGCCGCCGGCGTTCCGCCCCCGGAAACCGAGGCGCTGGTTCGCGCGGCCGTCGCCGTCGAACTCGTTCATGCCGCGACCCTGGTCCACGATGACGTGCTTGACAACTCGCCGCTGCGCCGAGGCCGGCCGACCGTTGTGGCTGCTGCCGGGCGCCGGATCGCCACCGCCACGGGGGATCTGCTGTTCTCTCGGGCGTTCGCCGAACTCGCCCGCGCCGGTGCCCCGGAGGCGGTACGGGTCCTTTCCCGCGCGAGCTCAGAGCTGGCCGCCGGGGAGTTGATGCAGCGAGCTGACAGCTGGAACACTGAGGTCACCACCGAGCGGTACCTGGAGCGCTGTCGCCTAAAGACGGCGGTGCTGTTCCGCGCTGCGTGCGAGCTCGGTGCGCTCGTCGGCGGCCATGATGTGTCCGGCCTGGCGGACTTTGGGGAGCGCATCGGGTTGGCCTTCCAGATCCTCGACGACATCTTGGATGTGTCCGGTCCACCGGAGCGCACCGGCAAGCCCCAGGGCGCCGACTTGCTCGACGGGACCGTCACGCTGCCGTTGATCGTGGCACGCGAGCGCGACGCCGAGCTGGCGGCGGTTGACCTGCGCACGGTGACGAACGCGGCGCTGGCGCAGGCGGTGTGCCAGCGAATCTCCGCCACCGGCGCGCTGGACGTGGCACGGGGTCAGGCGCTGGAGCTGGTCGCGGGCGCCAAGTCACTGCTACCGGCGATGGCGGAAGGACAGCGTGCCGCGCTCGACCTCGTCGCCGACGGTGTCGTCGAGCGCTACGCGTGAGGGCCGGCGCGGCTCGGAGACGGGGCCGCGCGGTCCCGTGAGTCCCTCCCGCTTTCAGAAGTCCTCGGGAAGAATCAGATCGATCTGCAGCGCAGTCGCAAAACGGTCGAGCTCGTCCGTCATGTTGGCTTGCGTCAGACGCTGAAGGTCGTCGAGCATCTCGGCCAGGCCGTCGTCAAGATGCTCCTCGAGTCGCTCAATCTCGTCTCGGTCAAACGCTCCTGCTTGCGCCCAACCGCAGTTCGGGCACTCCAGCGTCAGCTCCCAGCGACCCCCGCCGGCCTCGGCCCAATCGATCGGCTGCACAAGCTGCGAGTTGCAGGCTTCGCAAATGTGAAGGTCACGCGGCCCACCCTCGTCCTCGTGGAAGCGAACGACCTCGATGCAGCGGCCACTGGGAAGAACGATCCGGCGTACTGAATGCTGTTGCGAGTGTTGCTCTGGGTTCTGGTTCATATGACGCCCTCCTGGATAAGGCATCTATCGGCGCCGCGGGCCCAGAGCTTGAGGGCGAAGTCTCACCCGATACGGACGCGCCCGCTACGCTTCTCAGCACCCGTCCGGAGGCCAGGAAATGTTCCGCAACCCAACCACCGATCTGATCGTCGTCCTGGTGATCGTCTTGCTGATCTTCGGCCCCAAGCGCCTACCCGGCCTCGGCCGCTCGCTCGGCGGCGGCCTGCGTGAGTTCAAAGACTCAATCACCGGTGATTCGAAGGCCGATGAGGAGTTGGAGCGTTCCGGGCTCCCCGCGGGCGATGCCGCATCGACGCAGCCCGGCTCCACCGGCGCGGCCAGCGCCGACGCCACGCCGCCGGGGTCTTCGACTGTTCCCGTTGCCGGCTCGCCCGAGAGCTCGTCAGAGCGTCGCTCCTAGCGCGCCCGGACGGTAAGGGCGGCGACGATGCCGAAGGTCATACGGCCCATCGGGCATGAGGATCGGCTGAGCGTTGTCGACCATCTGGACGAGCTACGCACGAGGCTGATCATCTGCGCGGTCGCCCTGGCGGTCGCCTTCGCTGGGGCCTTCTGGCAGAACCACGCACTGCTGAACGTGCTCAACCGGGCGCTGCCGGCCTCGACGCCGAAGGCGGCCGCCAACCATCTGTCAGGCCTCACCGCAGATTCGGTCCGGGCGGCGCAGGAGTTCGCCAAGGCGGCGGCCGCCGCGGCGGCACTGGCCAAGTCCCCGCACCAGTCTGCGTCGGACCGCGCGTTGTTCGGCCAACTCTCGCGGGACGTCGGGCAGGCCGCCCGGTCGCTTCCCCAGTCGACCCCTAAGCGCCTGCCGATCACCATCGGGATCGGCGAACCGTTTACGACCACGCTCACGGTCGCCTTCTACTTTGCGCTCCTGTTCGCCCTGCCGGTGCTCATCTATCAGGGCTACGCGTTCGTCATCCCGGCACTCAACCCGAACGAGCGAAGAATCGCGATCCCGCTGATGATCGCCGCACCGATCTTGTTCATCGCCGGGGTCGCGTTTGCCTACGAGATCGTGCTGCCGCCGGCCGTTCGATTCCTCCAGGGCTACAACAGCCAGAACTTCGACATCCTGGTTCAGGCCAAGACCTACTACACGTTTGAGATCCTCACCATGCTGGGGATCGGCGTGGCCTTCCAGGTGCCGATCGGCCTCCTCGGCCTGCAGCGAGCTGGAGCCATCAGCGCCACCACGCTTACGCGTAACTGGCGCTACGCTACGGTCATCATGGCCGTGATCGCCGCGGCCATGCCCGGGGCGGATCCGGTAACCACGGGGCTTGAGATGGCTCCACTCGTAGTGCTCTACCTGGCCAGTATCGTGATGCTCAAGATCGCCGATCGCCGCGCTGCTGCGCGGGCTGCAGCGGAGCTCGCACAGACCGGCGACGGACTCGACCTCACCTAGCACCATGCTCTTCGACCTTCGTAGCCGCGGCCGTCGCCGCACTGTCCAAGCCGTCTACCTCGGCCTCGCCATCATCCTGGGTGGCGGCCTGGTGCTGTTCGGGGTGGGCGCCGGCAACGGTTTTGGCGGCCTGCTGAACTCATTCACCGGCAACAGTTCGAGCAGCAGCAAGCCGGTGGTCAGCCAGGCCGAGAAGACGGCGCTGCGCGACACCCAGCTGCGGCCCAGCGACCCGCAGGCCTGGATCGCCCTGATTCAGGCTCGTGACTCCGCAGCCAAGCAAAACTTTGACTCAACCACGGGGACTGTCACCGCGGCGGGGAAGAAGGAATTCGCCGCCGAGACCGATGCGTGGCAGCGCTACCTAAAGCTCACCCGGAAGCCGGACTCGACCACCGCGATCCTGGCTGCGCGCGCCTACTCGATCCTCGGCAACTACGCCGGCGCCGCCAGCGCCTGGGAGTACGAGACGCTGGCAGATCCGACCACGTCGCACGGATATCAGTGCCTTGCCGCAAACGCCTACGCGGCCAAGCAAACTCGCAAGGGCGACCTCGCCGCTGCCAAGGCCGTCAGCCTGGCGCCGAAGGCCACCCGCCTGACGCTCAACCAAGCCCTCCAACAGGCGAAGACCAACCCCCAGATCGCTCAGAGCTGCTGAGCGACCTCGGACCGCAGCCCGTCCGTTCGCGGGCCAACGTGACTGGCCGGTGGGTAACATCGACCGACCTTCAAGGGCCGTTAGCTCAATTGGCAGAGCAGGGGACTCTTAATCCCAAGGTTGGAGGTTCGATTCCTCCACGGCCCATCTGAGAAGCCCCGTAAAGCGGGGCTTTTTCTGTGTTTGCACTACTACTTGGGGCAGCTGACGACGCCGAAGTCAGGGAAGGTTCGGTCCGTGCCGCTGGCGAGCGATGTGGT
The DNA here is from genome assembly GCA_963757165.1 of uncultured Solirubrobacterales bacterium. Classification (GTDB taxonomy): domain Bacteria; phylum Actinomycetota; class Thermoleophilia; order Solirubrobacterales; family Solirubrobacteraceae; genus Palsa-465. The sequence goes on along the minus strand of CAVWQO010000006.1, from coordinate 1,329,134 downwards.
CGCTGCGCTCGCCAAGCTCGGTCAGCGGCACGACTGGGTTGGCGAGGACGACCTGGTGTTTGTCGGGGCCGCCGGCGGTTACCTCGATGGCTCCGCCCTACGTCGGCGCTACAAGGAGGCGTTGGGGCGGGCCGGACTGCGGCCGCTCCGCTTCCACGATTTGCGTCACACCTTCGGGACGCGGATGATCGCCAAGGCCGATGTCCGCCGCGTCCAGGAGTGGATGGGCCACGCCGACATCCAGACGACGATGCGGTACCTGCATAACGCGCCGCGTCCGGAGGATGCAGAACTGGTCAACAAGGCGTTCAAGCTTTCTGACCGGTTCGTGACGGCGCAGTAGCTGATCGATGATGCCGGCGCCGATTATGCTGATTGCAGGCACTTGTCCGAAGACGTCCCACGAGGTCCCAAGATGTCCGCCGGCTCGATGTCGAGGGCGGCAGCGGAAGTGGTCCTGAGGGCGCTGATCCCTAGTAACGGCGGGGGTTTGCGGGGTCCAAGGGACGTCTTTGGACGTCTTCAGCACATCAGTGCGTGGAGTGTGTTTCGGTTGGGGTTGGGACGTCTCGACGATTGCGGTGACGACGAGCGCTTCGCCGGCGCTCGGTGGCGATGTGCCGGGGTGGGGCGCGGAACTGATACGGCCCCTGGGCGGTTAGCAAGCGTTCGTCCGCGCCGGTGTCGGCTTTCATGACGGCGTTGTCGCCATAGGAATGGCCCGGTCGAACGAGGCGAAGCTAGCGCTTTCGCGGCAATGCGATCGTCCGTCGACGGCGCGCTCCGTGATCACGTCGTTGCAGAAGCGCTCGGTCAGTCGGCGGGCCGGCGAACGATGAAAGCGATCGCGCGGCCGCGCACCTAGTCGGAAGGTCTCCGCGCGGCGTGGCTGGCGATCGCCTTCACGCGATGGCGATCGCGCGGTTTCCGTTCGGCTGGGTGCCGGTCCGGTCGCCGGCGCTTAGGCATGGACGACCTGTGGGAGTCGCCGCGCCGACCCTGCCTCACGCGCAAGGCGGAAGGCTGCGTTGCACTCGCGCGGCTCGTGTCGGGAGCAGAGCAGCGCTTGCCCTAGCCGTCACGTGGTGTTTGCTGAGGCACGTTCGGCGGCTGGGCGATGCGGTGGCAGATCGCTCGCTGTTGGGCCGTGTCGAGTTCGTGCGTGAGTATCCCCTCGATCGTGAACACGGCGATCTTGACCTCCGCGTCAACGCTCGCGTCTTTCGCTCCCGCTTGCTCTAGCAGTACGCGCAGGAGACCTTCGGTTATCACGTGGAAGGCGTCGTGCCAATCGTTGATTGCTGGTGATGCCCGGATGCGCGCGTGGACGGTGCTGACGAGCCGGCGCATTTCCTGCAGCTGCCCGACGGCCCACAGCAGTTGGTCTTCGAGCGGGCGCGCGGCGACGTCCTGGTAGTCGCCGATCGCGTCGTTCATCACGTCGTTGAGGACGGCGATCAAGACATCGTCCTTGTCGGTGAAGTACCAGTAGATCGTGTTCCCAGCCACGCCGGCGGCCTGCGCGAGCTTGTTCATCGGGGTGTGCTCGTAGCCGTGGTCGATAAAGAGGCGCCGTGCAGCGTTGACGATCTCGGCGCGTTTCTCGTCGTGGTCCTGCAGACGCTTCGTGGCTGGCATGCCACCGATCTTACCGGCTCTTGAACGCTGATCAAGATGATGTTATGGTCCCGGCCCGCCGCCTCTTGAGCGGCATTCAAGAACTGATTACGGAGGGCCGACCTCGATGCTCAGCTACACCCGCCAGGACACCTCGTTCAATTCCCACGGCACGTGCTGTGCCGCATGGCTCTACCGGCCCGACGGCGTCGACCGTCCACCGATCATCGTGATGGCGCACGGATTCGCCGCGATCCGTGCGCTACGCCTCGACGCCTATGCCACCCGGTTCGCGCAGGCCGGCTACGCCGCTCTGGTGTTCGACTACCGCGGATGGGGCGACAGCGCCGGACAGCCACGCCGCGTGCTCGACATCAAAGCCCAACACGCCGACTGGCGCGCCGCGATCGCGCATGCCCGCACGATCGACGGCGTTGACAGCAGTCGCGTGATCGCGTCGGGCTCCTCATTCGGCGCCGGTCACGCCCTCCACCTCGCCGCACGCGGCCAATCTTTCGCCGCAGTGATCGCCCAAGTCCCGCACATCAACGGCCCTGCATCAGCGTTCGCTCGCCCACCACAGCTCGTCGCGCGGCTCATCCTCGCCGGAGCCTACGACCAGCTCGGCGCGCTTCTCGGCCGAGAGCCCTACCGCGTCGACGCCGCCGGCGAGCCCGGCAGCTTCGCGATGCTGACCTCCCCAGACGCAGCCCCGATGGCCAAACGCCTCGCTGGCGACCGATACGAGGAACTGCTCCCCGAGAACAACGTCGCCGCCCGAATCGCACTCCGGGTCCCCTTCTACTCCCCAGGGCGCACCACCAAGCGGATCACCACCCCCACCCTCATCCAGCTCGCCAAGCACGACATCGTCACCCCATACAACATCGCGATGAAAGCCGCGAAACGAATCCCGAACGGTGAAATCCGCACCTACGACTGCGGCCACTTCGACCCATACCTCGAGCCCCACTTCGACACCGTCATCGCCGACCAGATCGACTTCCTCAACCGCCACGTCTAGAGACGACCACCGACTCTCGTACGGGCAGCTCCCACGAGAGCCGGTCCGAGCCGAGACCCAACGCTCGCGGTGCAGATACGCAGCACTCACCGCGCACGGACAGCAACTCCGCTTTTCGCCACGAGCAGGGAACTCGGCGCTGCTTGAACCGGCCGGGGCCGATTAGCAGGACCCGTCGGTAGCCCGAACGTGGAGTAGCGCTTGGTCGCCGAAGCGCTCGTCCGGCCGGCGGGCCGGCGAACGATGAAAGCGATCGCGCGGCCGCGCACCTAGCCGGAAGTCGCCGCTACGCGTGGCCGGCCATCGCGTCCATGCGTTAGCTATGCCGCGGCTTCCGCTCGGCGTGGTGCCGATTCGGTCGTCCGGGGCTAAGCATGGGCGGCCGCGCGAGTGTGCCGCGTCGACCCTGCGTCTCGCCCAAAGCAGGGCGTGCAGCTCGGGCGTCTGAAGGCGCATGACAATGCGAACCGACGCGGCTACTCGGGTCGCGGCCGCAAGTAGCCCGAACGAGAAGCGAAGGCGGCGGAATCTCGGTCAGCGGGATTTGCGTACTGAGCTCCCGGCCCAGCGAGCCAGGCCTCGCTCTTTAGTGGCCGTGGTCGGCGGCCAGGCGAACGTTGCGTCGGGTAACCTGCGGATGCGGTGAGCAGCGGGCGGCGTCTGCCTTCAAGGGGGTGGCCTGGCGCTTGCGCTCAGTCTCGTCTTTGGCGCCGTGTTGAACATACGGTCATGGTCATGAGCGAGGATGTGTCGATGAGCGCGGTCGACCCGTACTCGAAGCCGCTTGGCCGGTTCTATGCCTTCTACATTGAGCGTCCGCTCGTCGCCCGGCTGGTCGGAATGCTGACGTGGGGGACGAGCTTTGGCGCGATGTATCGCAGCCTCGAACTCCTGCGGGATTTGCCAGCAGGGACAACCGTTCTTGATGCCTGTTGCGGCGCCGGCTTGTGCGTCCGCTGGCTTGATCCGTCCATCGCCCGCTACATCGGGATCGACAGCTCCCAATCGATGCTCAACCGAGCACAAGTAGCCGTGCAGCGGCGTGGCATAACAGGCGCCCGGCTGCAGTGGGCCAACGTGGAAGCAATCCCGCTTCCAGATGGCTCGGTGGACGTGGCGCTTCTTTACAACGCGGTGCACGCCGTGCCCGATCCGCTTGCCGCCATCACGGACATTGGCCGCTGCTTGAAACCTGGAGGAAAGTTGATCGGCACAACGATCCTGCGTGGACGCGGTCGTCGCGCCGATCGCTTCATCGAGCGTGAGGCTGCGCGCAGGAACGGCCTCATGGGTCCGGGCGGAACCGAACAGGACCTCCGCCGTTGGCTTGCAGACAGCGGCTTTATTGAGACGGAACTGACGTTCGAGGGCACGCTCGTCGTGTTCCGCGCGGTGCGCGGGAGCGCGTGAGTCGGTGGCCACGCGGGCGCCACGAGTTTGGTGACGATAGGCGGACCAGGACTCCATGCAATCACCTGCCGTTCCTGCACAGGTCAAAAGCGGATTGAGCGAGTTTCTCCTGCCAGAAGAGCGGCGCAGGACCTGGACGACGCGGGCTGGCCCGAAATCCACTGCCGCTTAGATCGCCATCCGACACTTGCCGCAGCGTCGGATGCGAGCTGCGTCACCACACCTCCAGACAGACGAATGCAGGGCTGCACGAGGCGGCGAAGGCTTCCCCGGATTCGTCAATCCAGGGGGTCCCGTTTCCGGCCGATGGCGCGCGGTTCCTATGCAGAGTGGCGCCGACCGTCAACCGAACATCGATTCTCGTGGCGCTCGCTATGCGCGAGATGCGCTCGTCCGGCTCACCGTTGCTCGTGAGCGTCACGTCGCCGAAGCGCTCGTCAGATCTGACGCTCCCGGATTCGTGAAAGCGCTCGTCCGCGAGATGCCCAGTTGCCGAGTACGGCGGGTTTGGATGCCCACCGGGATATGGACCGCACTCTGAGAGAATCCGGGAATGGATAGTCCCCGCGAATGGCCCGCGCCGGACGGATATGTCGTGTCCACCGATCCGGTTCGCCTCGACGTCGAGCGCATCCACCGCTTCCTCTCGACCGCATACTGGGCAAAAGGTATTCCGCGCGAGGTAGTTCAGCGCTCGATCATCAACTCACTGCCGTTTGGGCTCTATGGACCCTCCGGTCAACAGGCGGGGTTTGCGCGGGTGGTGACCGACCGCGCGACGTACGCCTACCTCGGCGACGTCTACGTCGAGGCAGCCCATCGCGGTCGCGGACTGGGCACGTTCCTCGTCTCCTGTGTCCTCGCCGATCCTGAGCTCCAGGGACTCCGCCGCTGGGCACTCGCGACCGCCGACGCGCACGGCCTCTATGCCCGCCACGGATTCAGACCTCCGGCGAACCCGGACATCCATTTGTTCATTGAGCGGCCACCGACTGAACTTTGGCCGCCGCCGATAGCGCGAGGAACGCATCCGCGGCAGACCACGGCGGACTGACGGATCGACCTACCGCGAACCCGCATCTCGCAAAATCTCGCGACTGATGCCGCAGCGGCGTACCTACGTAATCGCTCGATTCCGCGCGCCGGCCTTACCAGCCTCGCAACGGCGAACCCCTCTCCCACGCTCCCGGCGTCGTGACGGGGAGCGCGCCGATCGGGTCGGACCGGGGGCGGACTGGGGAGATCGCGTTCGCTTGCGCCGGAGTACGCTGGCGCGCAGAGGTCACCGATGCAGGAAGTGCGTGCCTGGCTGAAGGACTCTTGAACCGGTGTCGCGCGGTGCAACGCGAGAAGAGCCACCCTCGCAAAGCTGCGCCAGCAGCCCCGGCTGCGCCTCCGCCGGGTCAGTCACCGAGCAGCTGTTGGCGGACGCGCGGGCTGCGGCAGGCAAGCTTGCGCGCCCGGACCAGACCGCGAGTGGCGGGGTCAACTGGCGTCAGCGCGCTTATGCCGCGCAGCGCCAGAGCAAGGTGCCTGAGGGCAAGCACCTCGAGGTCGCGCACAACAGCGAGGGATCAGGAAAGCGAGTCTGCGGTTGTCGCCAGGCGTCCTCAGCGGATTTCGCGGGCCCTTCACGCCTGTACGGATCATGGCCGCAATAAGGCTGCTCCGCACCTCGAGCGGCAACGGCATGATTGCCGAGCGCGGACCCTTCCGTCGGAAGCGATCGTTGTCGGCGAGACCCCTCGTCGCCAACGCGAGGGCGCCGATAGCGGTGTTCGCGGTTGGACGGACGCGCGCTGCCGATGAGTTTTATCGCCGACGCTGGTCCTAGGTGTGATCGAAAGGAGCAGGAGTGAGTGGAGAGGTAGTGCACATCGAGATTCCTGGTGGCGCGGACACAAGCCGAGCTCGCGCTTTCTGGAGCGCTCTCTTTGGCTGGCAGTTCGACGAGATTCCCGTCCCGTCAGCCCAGTACCTACTGGCTAGCATCAGCAAAGATCAGGGCGCTGCGATTTCGAACCTCGAGACCAACAAGCGGGGCATTCGCCCGTACTTCGCGGTGGAGGACATCGACGCCAGCATCATCCGCATCGCGGAACTCCGGGGTCAGGTCTACGAGAAGATGGCCGTACCGGGAGCGGGCTGGTTCGCGCTCTGCCGCGACCCTCATGGCAACCAGTTCGGGCTGTGGCAGCGCGACCCCGAAGCACAGCCGCCGGACCTCGATTCAGCATTGGCTGAATTTCATCCAGCGGAAGACCTGGAATGAGTGTGCGCCCCTCAGCCCGCGCTTGGAGGGGAAGGGGGCGACCGGCCGTGAGATTTCGAGTCACGCAGAAGCGACACGCGTTTCGCGTCCCAACCGGGTTATCGGCCCGCGACGGCCGAGATTTTCGCGGCCGACTCCGGCAATGCCGAGGGCCGGGCTGACGTCTACCCAGACGGGAGCGTCGTGTGCGCCTCCGGGAGCGGGTGACCAATACGGGTCGGTGGGCGGGATCACGTTCCGGGCCGCAGATGGTTGACTACCGATCGTCCCGCCGACCGGCACGGCCGTGGGCCTCCCTAGCGCTCCTCGCGCATAGCGACCACGAAGCTGGGTTGGCGTGAGCGAAGCTGCATACGCATCGCCCTCATGAAGCACGTGGCTGCCTGACCTGCTTCTGCCCCTCCTATGTCAAGTGAAGTTCGGTAATTCCGATTTTCCAGCGAGGGATCTGTCCGGGGGTGGGGCGGTTTGGACGGTGCTGTAGAGCAGGCGCCAGACGCGGCGGGCAGGGTGGCGTTTGAGGCAGCGGAGTGACGGTCCCGCAGCCGTGCTCTTCGAGCAGCTGCGGGCAGTGCGCTTGGATCAGTGCTGTGAGCTCGGGAGCAGCTCGTTCTCCTCGCGGTAGTTCTCGCAGACGCGTTTGAGGATCGCTCGGGCGACCCGCAGCTGCGGGCTGTGCGGCAATCTCGCGAGCTGGCGAGCGACCCTTGCGCGGATCCGCGGACCGATCAGGCCGGCGGGCCGGATCTGAGCCTCGATCTCGGGGGCGATCTGCACCACGTGCCACCGCAGCCGGTTGATTAGCCGCACGCGCTCGGCGACGAGCTGGCGGCGGTAGTCGCTCAGCACCCGGATCTCGTGTGCCTGGCCATGGAGGAACGCGACCGGCAGCGTGTCGATGCCCTCTCTGAGCGCGGCCCGGGCGATCGCGGTCGCGTCGATCGAGTCGGACTTCCCCGGCTGCCGGGCCGCCCGCCTGGAGGACTCAGTCAGTCCGGGCGCTACCCGGACCACGCGATCGCCGCTGGCAACGAGCCCTCGCTCGAGGCGGCCGGACACGTGCCGGCAGTCCTCCAGCGCCCACACTCGAGCTTCGTGAAGCTCCGCGGCGAACCAAGCGCGTCGAGCGTCCCGTCGTGTGAGGCCGGGATCGTCAGCTGCCTGCGGGTCGCCCCCGTCGTCGCATCGAGCGCGACAAGCGTATGCGAGCGCTTGTGTGTGTCCACCCCAATCACGATCATCTGCACCGTCCCTTCGTTGGGTGTGGCCGACGGAGCGGATCTCCGGGGGACACACCTCAGTCGGGGCGATGCCAGCCTCCTATCAAGTCACGCCGGCGATCCTCGGCGGCGGCGGGCGACACGGCAAAAGCCGGTCAGACCCAGAAAGGTCGACAGGCGAAAAGAGTCAGCCCGCCGCCGTCCGAGAGCCAAACCGACGAGCCGGACGACACCGACCGCCGGACCGTCAGGCTCTCACTGAGGCGATTTGGAGGGAACGCGCAGGCGATGGATTCGCGCCCTGCTCTCGTCTCCCCGCCGGCATTTGGCGACTGGCTTCAGCGGCTTCTGGATCCGGCGGAAAGGAGAAGCGCGACAAACTCGCACATCGAGGCCCGCGCGTCGTTCTCTGCGAGAGCCGGGCGGGAGGTCCCGGCGGGCTTTCCTTATCAGATCGATTGCAGCTTGCGCATCAACGCCCCGAGTTTGACCGAATACGGGGTCCCCCTTTGGATCGACCCACGCGCCTGCCTTGCGTCAGCCCGGGCATGCGCCGTTCCGCCACGAGCGCCAGTGACGGCTGCCCCGTCGAACCAGGACGGGCCGCGAGCTTGCTCGACGAGCTGGGGGTCCTCGCTTGATGCCCAGATACAGCGCGCTCGCCGTGGTTACGATTCGGCTCAGGTCGGATACTCGTCATGGCGTCGCACCCAGTACTGAGGCGGGCGCCCTTCCTCGTCACGACCGCCGGGCGCGATGTCGAGATAGTTGTATGTCGTGTTGAACAGGTCGACTCCGCGTGCGTACGTTGAGTACGTGTGGAACAGGTTTTCGCTGTCGTCTCGGTAGAAAACGCTGACGCCGACCACGTCGGAGTCTGGGTGGTGGTGCGTCTGGTAGTTGTAGAAGCCTTCGCTGGCCTGTTCCTCCGGGGTGAAGGAGGCGCCGTAGTCGAAGTTGAAGTCTGTGTCGGCGGACGAGAGCCAGTCGAAGCTCCAGCCCATCCTCTTTTGGTACGCCGCGAGTTTCGGATAGGCGGCACGCGAAATGGCAACCAGGCTCACGTCGCGCGCCTTAAGGTGCACGACGTTGGGGTTGAAACTGTCAGCCCAGAACGAACAGTGCGTGCAGCCTTCATCCCAGTCGGGGGCGAACATGAAGTGATAGACGATCAGCTGGCTAGAACGACCGAACAGGCCTTTGAGTGCCTGCGGGCCGTCTGATCCGATGAAGACATATTCCTTTTCAACGCGCTCCCACGGCAGTTCTCGCTGCAGACGGCTCATCTCGTCGCGTTGGCGCGAGAACGCCTTCTCGCGTACGAGCAGCCGCTTACGAGCCTCGAGCCACTCGTCGTGGCCGACTACTTGGCGCTTGCCGATCACGGGGAACCTCTCCTTGGCTGTGTGGCCGCGGCGCTGCTAGCGGTGGTCGGCTGTTGGCTGCTCTCCCGGCGCGGCAGTTCATCGATGCTGGTGGTGCGATCGGATGTCGGCATGGATAGCCGTCCTCCAGTCGTGGCTGGTGGGTATCTCGTATGTATGAAGGACGCCTCGTACGGACGAACCTTCCCGAACTCGGACACGTCGAGGTGCACGGCAGCGAGGCGCACGAGACTCGCATCGGTGCTCGCGCGGAGCCGGAACATCTTCGTGGCTGCTTGTGTCCGACAGGGGTAGCCGGAAGCGTGCCTGACCGCGCCGAGGTCGAGACCGCTTCGCGCCGCAGGCGACGATTCGGCCGCCCACGGCGTGGCACCGCTCAGGCAGGTGGTGGTCCCAAAGACGAAGGCCTCAGGTGGCGAGATTCAGCACCAGGCGGCGGCCGGTTCGGCCAAGCCGCGCCGCAACGAAGCCCTTGCGTTTCGGGTCAAAGCGAAATATATTTCGTCTGTGTCCGAAGCAGACCAGGAGTTCGATGGCCTTCTGCGAGCGCTGGGGAGCCCACACCGACGCCTCATCGTCCAGGAGTGCTGGTCGGCGGCCCGCAGCGCCGGAGAAATTGCTGACCTCCTCGACCTGGCACCAGCGAGCGCGTCAGAGCACCTGAAGGTGCTTCGCAAGCACGGGCTCGTTGACCTGACCGTCAATGGCACTTTCCGCATCTACCAGACCCGGCGACAGACGGTCCTGCGGCTTCGCGGACTCTTCGAGGCCGTCTTTCCGATGGAGGAAACATGACTGACAACGCAATCGTCCACTTCGACATCAGCGGGCCGAATGAAGACGCCGTCCGCGGCTTCTACCAGGACCTCTTGGGCTGGAAGGTCAGCCCGCAGGGTCCAGGCTACGCCCTCGTCGAGACACCCGCAGGGCTTCGCGGATCGCTCGTCGAGGCGGAGACCCCGCAAGTCACCTTGGGGGTCTCCGTCACTGATCTCGCCGCCGCCTTAGCGGAGGCGGAACGCCTCGGCGGCGACGTGGTCATGCCACCGACAGACAACGGCTGGGTTATCAAAGCCCAGGTACGAGACCCCGCGGGGAACGTGCTGACCCTCATCCAGCAATAGCCGCGGCGAACTAAGCGCCTCGACAGACGGGCGCGCGTTGCTCGCCGCAAACCGAAGCAGCAGTGGCGCTAGACGTGACCGCTGAGCCGTGGAGGAGCCACGCTCGGTCCGGCTCGCGATGAGTGACGCAGACCTGCCTTCGCTCCTCGGATGCCGGCTGCGTCGTCAAGACACCCGGAATGCGCGGATCGCAGGACCGAACGGTGGACGCGATCAACGCACCGGTGCCTATGCAATGCCCGGCAGCGTGACGGCTCCCGCCGTCCGCTGCGTGCGAGCCCTTTCGCGTGGATGCAATGGTCCGGCCGGCTGTCAGCGGCTTCGGCCGACTCTGGAGACCGTCACAATTGCATTCGTCGGCGGCGATGTCGGGGCGCACGAGCGCATTGGCGGGGACGGAGCGAGGCCGTCACGCCCGAGGCCTGCGATCACTTTGCCGCGAAAGGGATCACCGGCTGGTGATGGCCGGCGCGATGCCTATGGCGACAAGGCAATCGCCAGAGCGCCGCTGCTGGATTTCTATCAAAGCGGCACTTTGGCAAAGCTCGCCGTTAGTGGACCGGGGTGAGACACTTCCATCGGTGAAGGTGAAGCGCGGCTGTCTCCTTCTCGGGCTGCTCGCTGCGGTGGGCGGATGCGGCGAACGGCAGGCAGTTTCTGCGAGATCGCCGTCGCCCCGTATCGTGCGGCCCTCGCACGCGGTCTGGTGCGCCCAATGCGCCCGGGCGATACGACGTTCGAAACGTCTTAGGTACTTCCGAGAGCAAGGCGGAGCCGCGATCGCCAAGCATGACTGCATACGATGGACGAGCAGGTCGTGCCGGTTCTCTATGTCGAGGACGCCGCCAGGGCCGTTGAGTGGTACGGGCGACTCGGCTTCGTCAAAGAGTGGGAGCACCAGTTCGAGCCCGGGTCCCGTGGTTCGTGTCGGTGGCGCGCGGTGGCGTCCGGCTGTATCTGTCGGAACATAAAAGCGACGCTCGGCCGGACACCTTGATCCACCTCTATGTCAACAACGTCGATGACGTTGCCAGAGTTCGCGGTTTCCGTTGATGAAGACGGACTGGCCGGACGGGAGTGCGGCCTCGTTGACCCAGACGGCTGTCGGCTCCGCGTTGCGACCCGTCGCTCCTGAAGTCGAGCGCCGCGCCGCGCCGTGCGCCGCCGACGCGCCACGACGTTTCGACACCGGCCCACCTTCCGCATCGGGCTAACCGCAGCCGCCGCTGCTCGATCAAAGTGACACGCTCACGTTGCCGACCGCAGACCTGCTTTCCGCGCAGAGCGCGTCCGTCGCCAGTGGCGGAGGGATGCTCCTCCCGTCATGAATGCAGGAGCATCGCTGGTCCATGGGCAGAGTGCTGGTGGTCCTTAGTTGCGAGAGCCGGCACGGGTTGTCGCGGCTCTTGTTTGCGACTTGAACGTGACAGGTCGGGTCGGTGGCGGCTCGTCTGGCGCGGGTGCAGGAGGGTCGCGCCGACCTGTCCCCGCTGTCGGGCGAGCAACCGGCACGGGCGTGCCGGTGGTTAGCTGCTTCGGCGCCGTGGTTGCTGCCGGGGCGATCCGTCAGGGGATCTGGGTGCGCTTCGGGTGGTGATCGTCGCAAGGTCTTCGAGGATCGCGCGCAGCTGGGCGTGTGTGCGGGATCCGAGCTGCTCCTCGATGCTTTGGTCGATCGCGGTGATGATCGCGCTCGCGGCTGACATCAGTTGCTTTCCGCGGGGGGTGGTGTGGATCCGTTGGGCGCGATGGTCGTCGGGGTCGGGGACGCGCTCGAGGTAGCCGCGCTGCTCGAGGTGGTCGATCAGCGGTTTGACCGCCTGCTTGCTCATCGATGCGCTGGCGGCGATGTCGATCGCGCGCATCCCGTCGGGTCCGGGCCACTGCAGGATCGCGAGGTCGCGCGGGCGCACGTCGTCGAAGCCGGCGGCAACCAGCTCGGCGTGGATGCGCGCGCGGATCGCCTGCCACGGCGTGCGCAAAAGGATGCCGAGCATCGGCGGGGGTCGGTCGCTTGACACGTTAGACAACATGTGTACCATATCAGTACACATGTTGACTAACCGCCAGAATTAGGAGAACGTCACGATGCCTGTAATCCGCTTCGACGACGCGCCCCGGATCGAGAACGTCCAGGGCCAGCACGTGCGGCATTGCTCCCGGAAGCTCGGCTCGGCCGAGATCCTCATGGGCCGCACGATCAAAGACCCGGGGCCGTGCGAGCCCTACGTCCACAAACACGACCACGAAGACGTGATCGTGATGCTGCGGGGCTCATTCACGCTCCGCGTCGCGGACGAGGAGGTCACCCTGCGCGAGGGCGACACGCTGATCATCCCACCGGACACCGTCCACACGCCCCTCGCGGCCGGCCCCGAAGGATGTGAGCTCATCGGCATGTCGGTCGGCGACATACGAAGCTTCCAGCCCGACGGCACCGAGATCGGCGTGGGGGTCGAATCACTCCCCAAGTAGCGGCCGAGACACCGTCGCAGTACCAACCCCGCGAGGCTCCGGGCCGAAGCAGCGCAGACCAGACAGAGCGGCGATATGACGGGATGCGCCCAGCAGAACAGCAGTCGACCTGATTACCGCAATTGACACCGGAGCACGTCTCTCGGCCGAGCGTCCGAGCGACCTGCAATTCGCCAAGAGCGAGACTGTCGCTTCGGGCTAAATCCGACACTCTCGCCCGAGACGGTCACCGCCGGGGAGCTCGGCCGTATCGGAACCATGTCCCGAACCGTGTCCCCAACTCAGCAATTCTGACCCGAGGTGGCGATGCAACGCCCGGGGTTGGCGCCCTGCGGGCTGGCTAGAGCGAAGGAGCGCGTCGGTGCTCGCTGTGACACTTCCATAAGGAGGCGAGAAGATTCTCGCAACGAAGGTCGGCCCCAAGCGGCGGCGCTCGGCGGGCAATACGACGCCCAGCACCCGTCCCGGCTCGCAGTTCTCCCAGAAACACGCCTGAGCGTGGCAAACGACCCGTCGTTCGAGCGACGCCGGCGCATGACGATCAGCACGCGGCTGCCGAACGCCGCCCAGCGATCGTCCACGCTACGCCCACGGCTGAGCGACCGCAGTACCCGTACTGGTGACAGCCAACGAGGAGAGAGCATGGGATCAGATTGAAACGTAGCCATCATGGAGCGCGCCTACGGGGCATTCAACACCGGGGACATGAATACGCTCACCGAGCTCATGGATGACACGGCGTGGCACCTGCCGGGCCGGAGCTCGATGGCCGGCGACTACCAGGGCCGCGGCGCGACCTTGGCGTACTTCGGCCAGCTGGCGCAGGAGACTGGAGGGACCTTCCGGGCCGAGTTGCAGCACATGGCTGCAGATGGTGATGACCGCGTGGTCGGCATCCAGCGCAGCACCGCGGACCGAAACGGCAAGCATCTCGACGTTGCCTGCTGCATCGTCTTCGAGCTCAAGGACGGCAAGGTGACTGACGGCCGGGAGCATTTCGAGGACCTCTACGCGTGGGACGAGTTCTGGTCCTAGCCTCGCCGGCGAAAGCGCGGCAGAGCTCACGCCGCCACCGGTTCCGAACCGCTAGCCGAGCCGACTAGAGGCTCCCGAGAGGGTCAATCGCGGGCCGGGGTGGCGTGCGCGTCCATCGCGTGGGCGCCTTCGGTGCGGTCCACACCGAGCGCACACGACCTGCGCTGCCGCTCCTAGCGAGCGGACTGATGGGGGAGGGCGATGAGTTAGGAGCGTCGCCAGGGTCTATGTCCACGATATGCGAGAAGCCGGCCAACCATGAGGTACATGTTGATGATCTATGGCAGCGAGGATGCGTGGGGGGGATTGACGGCGGACGCCGTGGACAGGATCGGGCGCGCGCACGAGTCCCTGCAGGACGAGCTCCTGGCCTCCGGTGAGCTGATCGACCACAAGGAGTTGGTGATCGATGCTGCGCGGGTCGTGCGCACGGTCGCCGGCGCTGCCAACGTAACCGACGGTCCGTTCAGTGAAGGCAGGGAGATGCTCAGCGGCTATTACCTGGTCGAGTGCGTGAGTCTGGAACGCGCCACGCAGATCGCCGCGTGCTTTGGCGAGGCTGAGTTCGCACCGATCGAGATACGGAGGCTCAGCGGCGACAGCTCATGGGCCATGGACGACGGCCAGGGCGCGAAGGATGTGCCCTCAGGGAGTGCCCAGGACTCTGGCTAGGTGCTCGGGCGTCGGGCGCTCGCGCCGGGTCGGTACAGGCACTCTCACGCCGAGCTACGCCCGGTCTCAGTCCGCTCGCCGACGAGCTGCTGGACGATGGTCGCCGTGTCGAAGTAGACGCGCTCACAAACGATGTGATCGCTGTCGGGCGCGAACTCAAAAATCGCGCATACGCGGCAGCGGAAGCTGCGGCCAGTCGGCGAAATGCCGCGCAACTCGCCCCGGTGCGTACCGAGCAGATCGAACTCGGCGATGATCGCGTCGTCGGCGACGTGAAGGGTCGTGTTCTCGTTGCGCTGGTCGGGAAACGCCATCCGGGTGGTTTTGAAGTAGGTGGCGACTTCTTCGGGTCCGTCGTAGATCTCCCCGGTGGGAATGATCTCGTAGCGCGGGTGGTCGAACGTGGCCATGGTTACGTCGAAGTCGTGAGTGTTCTCCGATTCCATATGCTCGCGGACGATTGCGATCCGACGCTCGCGCAGGTTGTCGGTCGGAGCGTCGTCGGGCATCGGGTCTACCTCCAGGGTCAGCTTGCGGCTGTGACCCAGCCGGCCGGGAAGGCACCCACCGGCACGTCGCCTGAGTAGTCGGGAAACCAGCGGCGAGCGATCCGCTCAGCCGGTCGCTCGCTCAGCAGAGGCCGCAGGTCGCCCAGCGTCAGCAGGACACGCAGCGTGGCACCGATCTGCAGATCCGCCGCCGTCGGCGTGTCGCCGCCGATCACCCCGCGCTCCGCGAGGGCGTCCACGTGTGCGAGCTTTTCCGGCAGGCCAGCAAGGTCGTCGTGCAGACGCGCGGCGGTTATCTTGTGATAGCGCCAGCTGCTGTGCACATACTTGATGGCGAAGTCGGTGCCGGGTCCATCCAACGGCTCGCCCCCAGCGAAAGTGCCCATCGCCTCGGGACGGAAGTGAAGCGCGCCCCACGGTAGCCGCCGCCCAAGGTCCTGGAGTTCCTCGTCGCCCCACCGCTCCGCCTGGCCGATCTCATCGGCGTAGGGCTCGGGGAAGAGGGTGGGCTCGTCGACCAGCTGCTCCAGGCGAGCCAGGATGGCGCGCGAGCCGTGCACCGGCTCACCATCGACGAGCAGGCCGGGCACGGTAGACCGGCCCTCGCCGTAGATGCGCTGCATCTCCTCGACGTGCGGACCGGGAGTCAGAGGCACCCGCTCGTAAGTCAGGTTCTTGAGGCGCAGCCCTGCCTCGACCGCCATACAGGGATGCGACGGAGGCAGAACATGCAGGACGAGTTCGGGCGCGGCCATCGACCGCCACCCTACTCCAGGTCATCGGACGAGGTCCGCCAAACTTGGTCCTGCGCGTTGCCTTCGCCCACGAGGCGATCTTGAGCATGTCCCCCGACGCGGACAGTAGGGCGCTCGGTGCCGCGATTACCGTCGCTTTGTGCGGACACTGGGACCATGAGCCGCCTTGCCCGCTCGCGCCCCATCACACAAGTGCAGCTCGCGTTGGGGCAGACGTTCACTTGCGGACCTTGTTCGCCGTGGAACCGCGGCGCGAGGCGGGGATCCGCCAGCGCATTGAGGCCGCGCTGGCTGGCGGAGTCCTCGTCGGACCGGACGACCGCGTCACCCGCTGGCAGGTTCGCCGCGTCGGAGCCAGCACGGTGCTGGCGAGCGAAGCGGAGCACGCTCAACGTCTTGTCCGGTCCTGAGCGAACCTAGTGCGAGGCGGCGAGGCGGCGACGGAGTAGTTCAATGTCGGCCTCGTCCAGTCCGTGGGCGGAGAGCCAGCGGGCGGACCCGCCGGCGTGCTCGTCGATCAGCTGCAGGACGCGTTCCAAGGTGCCCGGCACGGGGGCGTGCTTCTGGGCGTCATGGCCCTCGAGCTCGGCGCGGTAGGTCGAGGAGCCGACCAAGCGCTGCATCACGGCTTCGATCCGCTCACGGGTGGCGAGGTAGTCCGCAACGATCGTGTTCCGATCCACCCCGGCCGCGTCGAGCGCCATGGCCACCACGACGCCCGTGCGATCCTTGCCGGCCGCGCAGTGCACGAGCACGGCGCCGCGTGCACGGGCGATCGCCCTCACTGAGCCGACGACCGAGTCCGGGCGTCGACGAAGGTAGCTCATGTAGGCGCGGACCACGGGCCGCTCGTCAGGCGACTCGTCCGCGTCGACCCGGCCCCAAGGCTTGACCGTGTTGGCGTCGAGATCCGTGTAACCGCCCGAGTCCGGATAGAGCGAGCGGTGCTCGATCCGCACCTCTGGCTCAGCCGTCATCGGGCTGGGCCCCTCGAGCTCGACCTCGACATCGGTTCGCAGGTCCAGCACCAGTTCAAGGCCCTCCTGCTCCACGAGCAGGCGCACATCTCGCGTGCTCAGCTCCTGCAGATTGTCCGATCGGAGCAGCCTTCCCGGAACGACGACACGGGCGTTGACGGCGCCATCGAGCGCGATCCACCGCGGGGCACGGGTTTCGATGCTCATTGCGCAATGGTCGCAGCCACGCCCGTCTGGCCCCGACCAACCCTTAGACCCTGGCTTGGCTCACGGCTCTACGCTGCGTCGTACGGCCGGAGGGCCTCGGCAATTGAGCGGTTGTCAAACCCGGCGCCCAAACAGCACAGGAGCGCGATTCTCGCCGCCGGCGCCGAGAGGAACGGGACGCAAATTGCCCCGGAGCTGCGCAGGTCGGGCTCGGCCCCCTCGAACCCATAGGTTTCGAACAGCATCGACGACCGCTCAGGACGGTTGGTGATGAGCACTGGGCCCGGCGCGGCTCGCAGCTCGCGCAGCAGGGCCGGCGCCAGATGACCCGCACCGAAGCAGACGAGCACGACGCCGTCGGCATGATGCGCCGCATGCGTGAGCACCGCGGCGTCGTCGCCGAGCGCTGCCGTCACAATGTCGACCCGGTGGGCCAGTTCCGTGGGCACGATCGTAGGTGGGCTGAGCGGTTGCGCGTGCAGCCAGAGTCGTCCTTCGACGATGCGCCCGATGGGCCCTGTGGTCGGGGATCCGAACGCTGCCGGTCCGGTGCTGTCAACCTTGCGAACGGTCATCGCCGCGTGCAGCTCGCCGCCGAAGCAGACGCACGCGCCCAAGCCGGCCACGCGGCCTGAGCCGGCCACGGCGACGGCGTCGAGTAGGTTTGCCGGACCATCGGCGCCTGGCGCTGATGCCGGCCGGTTGGCTCCGGTCAAGACGATCGGCGCCTCGCCCTTGTAGGTCAGCGCGCAGAGGACGGCCAACTCCTCAAGCGTGTCGGTGCCGCTCGTCAGGACGACTCCACTGCCGGCGGCAGCGAGCTTCGCGGCCCGCCTGCTCAGCGCCAGGGCGTCGGCCAACGAGAGATGCGCGCTCGGTAGCGCAAGTGCCGTCTCTGCCGAGAGCTGCGGAACCGCGGCCAGCGCGGGCACTGACTCGATCAACTCGTCAGCATCGAGCGCCGGGCGAGCGCGTGCTCCCCGCATGGCGATCGTGCCGCCGGCGCCCAGCACCACAACCGGACGGGTGAGCGCACGCAACGCCTGATCCGCGGCCATCGGATGGCGAGCCTACCGACTCCTACGAAGGCCTTGCGGGGCCGCCTTAGCTTCCGCCGCGGTATGAGAGAGCCTCGATCCCGACGCGTGGCTGATTCGCCCGTGGTGCTGCACGCGTTGGCCGATGAGCGCCTGGCCGAACTGGTGCGCGACGGTTCGGAGGCGGCCTTCGAGGTGATCGTGGCGCGCCATCGGCGGTCTCTGGTTCGACTGTGCGCGCATATCCTCGGGGAAGCCGACGCCGAGGAAGCGGTGCAGGAGACCTGCTCAAGGCGCATGCGGCCATCGTTCGCGGGGATCAGTCTGTGCGAACGGTCGCTCCGTGGCTGCGCGCGATTGCCCGCAACACCGGGCTGAACATGCTGCGGGGTCGGAGCAGCCGTCCCACGGTGCCCGAGGATGATGCGGCCTGCTCGCAGCTGACCGATGGTGCCGCCGAACATCGGCAGAAGTTTCACGAGCTCCTGAGCGCTGTCGCCTCCCTGCCTACGCGCCAGCGTGAGGCCATGGTCCTCCGTGAATTCGAGGGGCGCAGCTATGAGGAGATCGGCGCTCGCCTGGGCTCAAGCGATGGCGCCGTTCGTCAGCTACTCAACCGAGCCCTGGGGCCGGTCCTCCCGCATGTAACCAGTCACCTCTCCTACGTTCCCCTTACGTGAGTTCCGGGTCGGGCGACGGGTCTTCCCATGTGTCCGCTCCAAACCCGCAAGAAGGGGATTCACATGAAGATCACACTAGGCAGGTCCCTCGCCAGCTCCGCTGCCATCGTGGCAATGTCGCTCGCGGGGGCCAGCCCCGCAGCCGCAGCGAAGCGCCACCATCGCCATCGCGCGACCCACAAGGTCACGAACTCGTCGAGCACCTCGTCCAGCTCGTCCACGACCTCGTCGACGTCCACAGGTACGAGCGAGACGGCGCTCACGGGCTCGACGCTGTCCTCCGCCTCGGCGGCGGCCATCGCTGCCGTGCGTGGTGGCACCGTGGACCGTGCGACCACAGAGGCAGACGGCACCACCACCGGCGCCGCCTACGAGGTGCACGTGACGAAGGCGGACGGCTCTCATGTCGTCGTCATCGAGGACGCGAACTTCGCCGTGCTCAGTACGTCGTCCGCCACAGGCCACGGCGATTGCGGCGGGACCGGCGGTCCGAGCAGCACACAGGGCGCGTCGGGCACCACCACGAGCTGAGGGCACCGCAACCACGCCACGGGAGCGCCTGGGCCCTCGAGCCGGGCGCTCCCGCGGTTGTGCCTATGACCTGCCGCATCTGGGGGCGGCCAGGGTCGGTTACCGCGACGCTCTACGGGACCGAGCGGGCCGGCTCCGGTCCGGCGGACCTATCCGATCGGCCGAGCTATTGGAGACAAGAGCGCACAGGCCAACGTAAGGTGAGGCGACGCGTGGACTGGAGCGCCAAACTCATCGACGTCGCCGCGCCCGAGAGGCCCGCTGGGGCCGTGCTGGTCCTGCACGGCGGCGCGAGTCGTCGCGCCAACATGATGGTCAGCCCGGCTCAGTTGTCAGTTCTACGCATGGTCCCGATCGCACGCCGGATCGATCGCGTCGCCAAGGGGCGGCTGGCCGTGTTCCGGCTGCTCAACTCGGCGCGGGGTTGGGACACGCATCACACCCCCGTCGACGATGCCCGCTGGGCGCTGCAGCGGATCGCGGAGCGATACGGCCAGCGCCTTCCGACATGCTTGATCGGTCACTCACTGGGCGGCCGGGCGGCGCTGCTGACAGCCGCTCGGCCTGAGGTGGTGAGTGCGGTGGCCCTCGCGCCCTACGTATATCCGGGCGACGTTCCCAGCGGGTTGTCCGGTCAGCGGATCCTGATAATCCATGGAACCAAGGACCGGATCGCCAGCCCGGCGCGCTCGGCCGCCATCGCCGAGCAGATGAGCCGCCACGCCCGGGTCGCTTACATCAGCATCGACGCAGGCAAGCACGCGATGCTGAGACGCCACAGCCTGTTCGACGGTCTTGCTGCCGCCTTCGCCTCAGCCACCCTGCTCGCACCCCCATCTACAGGTCCGATCGCTCGCGTCATGGCCGGCGAAAGCTGGATCTCCCTCTAGCACGAACCCGCTGGACATCGCGAGGTTCGGTCCTCGCCACGGCCGTCCCACCGGGCAGTTCCTCATCGGCGCGTGGGACCCGTGTGGAGATGCCTCGGGAGCATGCTGCCGCCTGGATGCGACTGCAACGCCAGAATGCGGACGCAACCGGCCCAGACTCTTGAAAGGATGACCCGATGCGAGTAGCTCCCGACGTTTCTCCGGCATTCCGTGCCGTGATGGCGGCCTCTGCTCCGGTTGTCCGGGGTTGGGGTCATCTGGAGGTCAGCGGCATCGAGCACATGCCGAGCTCAGGGCCGACACTGCTCGCCGGCAACCACGACTCATGGTGGGATCCGATTGTCATCGGATCCGCTGCGCTCGAGCGCCGGCAAATCCAGGCCCTGGCCAAGGCGTCGCTGTGGAAGAACCCGGTGGTGGCGAAAGTCCTCGACGGCATGGGTCAGATCCCAATTGAGCGGGGCAAGGGCGACGCGGACGCGCTTCAGCGTGCGATCTCGGCTCTGCGCGACGGCGCGTGCATCGGCATCTTCCTCGAGGGAACGCGCTCGAAGGGCCGGACACTGCGAGCGCGTAGCGGCTTCGGGAGGATTGCTCAGGCGGTGCCGGAAGCGCAGATCGTGTGCTGCGCGGTTGAGGGAACCGTCGACGTGGTTCGTTTTCCTAAGCGTCCGGCATTGCGTGCTCGCTTCTTTGCGCCCGCCGGGGGAGGCCTACAGGACGGCGAAAGCCCGAGCGAATTCACAGAGCGTCTCCTGGCCGAGATCCGGGCGGCGGCGCCGATCGTGCCCTACGGCCGTCGACTTCAGATCGCGACTTAGCCCGACGTTTCCGGCCGACACGGTCCCGGGCTCACCTGGAACAGAGGGCTCGCGGTTGCCCGGGTCAGTGAGCGGACAGCTAGCCTCAAGACGTGATTCAGACGATCATCGAGCTTGTCCTGGCGCCGCTGCTGGTCGGTGCGTCGGGGATTGCGAGCCGTCGCTGGGGCACGCACACCGGGGGCTTGGTCAGCGCCTTCCCTGCGGTTATCGGCCCAGTGCTCCTGATCGCCGCGCTGGATCACGGGGCTCAGTTCGCGGCGCGAGCCGCGGACGGGACATTGCTCGGCCTCGTCGCCCTGAGCGCGTTCGCGCTCATCTATGCGCGCGTAGCGGCTCACGTGAGCTGGCGTGTGAGCCTGCTCGCCGCCTGGGCAGGGGCCGCGATCTCGGCCGCCGCAGTAGGCGTCGTGGCAGGAAGGGCCGGTGCGCCCACAGGGCTCCTGATGGCCAGTCTCTCGCTGTTCGCGGCGTACTGGCTCCTGGGATCCGGCGAACCGGCGGCGGCCGGGCCACCAGCGTTCGCCGAGCCGGGATCCCTACCGTCTCGGATGCTGGCTGCCGCGCTGTTGGTGACCGCACTGGCCGCGTCAGCGCGCGCGTTCGGCGCGGTGGCCGGTGGAATTCTCGCCGCGTTGCCCGTGCTTGCGTCGGTGCTTGCCGTGGCCACTCACCGCCAGCAGGGCCCGGGCGCCGTGCTTACGCTGATGCGCGGGATGCTGACGGGGATGGTCGGCTTCGTCGCCTTCTGTGAGGTTCTGGTCCTGACCGTCACCTCGGCCGGGATCCCGGTGGCATTCGGGGTGGCGGCCTTAATCGCAGCCGGCGCGCAGCTGGCCACGCTGCTGACCCTCGGCTCAGTGCAGCAGCGTTCGCAGCACGATCACCAGCAGCCCCAGCACGACGCCCAAGCCGGTCTGGGCGACGAAGTCTCGTGGCGCCAACTGCTCCCGGATTCCGACCGCCAATTCGATCATCACGACCATAACCGCCGAGGTCCAGGTCGCCACCGTCACGGCGGACTCGAGCTTGACTGCGGCAAGTCCACAGATCACCAGCGCCAACAACGGAAACGACGCGCCGAGAAGGATCGAGAGCTCGTGCGTCATCGTCTCCAGTAGGCCCCGCAGCTTCTGCGGCGTCTCGGCCCTCGCCCGCCGTTGCGTGAACTCCGCGTATGAGTGAGCGAGCCAATACAGCGTTAGGGCAACGAGCACTGCGCCAAACGTGCTCGCGTAGGTCTCTCGCTGAGCGCTCTCCGCCGCCAGCAGGGCGCCGATCGTGATCGTGCCGTAAATCAAGGGTCCTGGATTGGTCAGCATCGCGGCATTCTCGCGCCGGTCCCGCAGGTCAGCTCAGAAAACTTCAGGATGTACCCCAACCGGCTGGGGGCGCGGGCGCCCACTCGCGGTCGCAGCGACGACCCGCTCAGCCCCGAACGGAGCCGGCCCGGTATACGTTTCCGGGTGCTCGCA
Source organism: uncultured Solirubrobacterales bacterium (assembly GCA_963757165.1). Taxonomy (GTDB): domain Bacteria; phylum Actinomycetota; class Thermoleophilia; order Solirubrobacterales; family Solirubrobacteraceae; genus Palsa-465. The sequence continues at coordinate 1,307,018 of CAVWQO010000006.1, read as the reverse complement.
GCCAACAACCGGATCAAACTAAACCGACCCCTGGGGGCGTTGCATCGTTTCCGGGCGGCGTCCGGAGGCATTCATTACGCGCTGTGGGCTGTCCTGGCCCTGGCCCTGGCGGTGGTATCGCTGCGGTTCCCGTCGACCCCGACCTACGACCCGTGGTCGTGGATCATCTGGGGACGGGAGATCGTTCATCTGCAGTTGGTGACCACTGGAGGTCCCACCTGGAAGCCGCTGCCGGTGCTGTTCACAACGCTGTTCGCTCCGTTTGGCGAAGATGCGCCGCAGCTCTGGCTGGTCGTCGCTCGGACCGGGGGGATCACGGCGCTGGCGCTCGCGTTCACGCTCGCCTTCCGGCTGTCTCACGCGCTGCCTCGCTCTCCCGGGGGCGCGGAGGGGGATGCCCGCTCAGATGCTTGTTCGAGGGACGGGCGGCTCGCTGCGGTAATCGCCGGGTGCGCCGCCGCCGTGGGCCTCTTGATCCTCTCGCAGTACATCGACTACGTCGCCCTGGGCGACTCCGAGGGGCTGCTGGCGGCGGCGACGTTGCTGGCGATCCTGCGTCACCTTGATGGCGCTCGGAGGCAGGCTCTGTTCTGGTGGTTTGTGGCTGCACTCGATCGCCCGGAGACGTGGCCGTTCTTCGCCCTGTACGCGATCTATCTCTGGCGGCAGGATCCTCGAGCGCGAAAGCTGACCGCTGGTCTGAGCGCCGCCATCCTTCCGCTGTGGTTCATTCCGGAGCTGCTGGGGTCAGGATCCTTGATCCGCGGAGTCCAGACCGCCCAGCATCCCCGTCCCGAGAGCGCCACCTTCACGCGATGTCCGTTCTGCACGGAGCTGACCGAACACGCCTGGCAGCTCGTCGCGACCCCGTTCAAGCTGGGCGCGTTGGCGCTTCTCGGATTCGCCCTGGTCCGCGTGGTGCGAGACGTCTGGCCCGCGCGCGGTAGCGGGCTCGCGGCCCTGCGGTCGCAGACCAATCGTTGGGAGCGGATCGTCCTGGTCATCGGGGTGCTCGGACTGAGCTGGTTTCTGGAGGAGGCGATTCTCACCCAGGCCGGGTTCTCCGGCAACGATCGGTACCTGGTCGCGGCGGCCGCCGTGACCGTCGTGCTCGGGGCCGTCGCGTGGGCAGGTGCGCTGAGTTGGCTGGGCGGTCACCTGCTCAGAGTCGGCGGGCGCACCGCTGGAGTGCTCGCGGCGGCGGCGCTCTTTGCGCCGGGGGTGCTACTGATCTCCCGACCGCGGCTCGCGCTCCTCAGCGTCCGACCCACCGAGAGCTCGCTGCGCTATCAGGCGGATCTGCGCCGGAACCTGCCCCGGGCGGTGGCCTTGGCCGGGGGCCCGGCCGCGCTGATCTCCTGTGGATCGATTCAGACCAATCCCTCCGAGGCGCCCCTGACCGCTTGGACGATGGGGCTGGAATTGGCCTCGATCGCCGGCACACGGGGCGACGTGATCATCCAGTCCCGCAACGCGCCGAGCGCCCCCCTGCTGCCGGTGGTTCCTCGCAAACCGCGCTACCGGCTCGCGGCGCAGGTCGGGACGGTCCGCATCTTCACGCATTGTGGGCAACTCGTCAGAGCGTGAGCGCTGCTCTGAGCCGCGGCAAGCGTGGAAGCCGTCAAAGCGGGTACACCAAATCGAGATGTCCAGCGTCAGACAATATTCCCCCGACGATCCCAAGCCGCTGGGTGGCTACGCCATCCTGCTGGTGCTCTTCAACGTCTTGGTGGCGGGAATCGCCGCGGCGTTTCTGAGGTCACGCCGACGGCTGCCGGAGCAGATTCCGGCTCGGGACATCGCGTTGCTCAGCGTGGGGACGTTCAAGCTCAGCCGTCTGATCACAAAGGACAAGGTGACGGCGGCAGTACGGGCGCCGTTCACGCGCTACCAGGGCGACGCCGGCCCCGCCGAGGTGTCCGAAAAGGCGCGCGGAACCGGGTTGCACCGCGCCGTCGGCGAGCTCTTGGCCTGCCCGTATTGCATCTCACAATGGGTGGCGACAGCGCTGCTGGCGGGGTATCTCTGGCAGCCACGGCTCGTCCGTACCGCCGCCTCGCTGTTCGCGGTCGTGACGGGCGCGGATTATCTCCAGCAGGCCTGGGTCGCGGTTGATAAAGCGGCTTAGCGCCGGGGGGAGTGAGCGCGCGGCCGAGAGCTAGCCGCCCTTGATATCTCGCAGCACCTCATTCGGCGGGTTGCGCGAGGGATCCTCCTCGATTTCTGCCACCGCCGGGTCTTGCTCCTCGTGCTCATCGCCGGCGTTTGAATCGGCTTGCGGATTCTCCTCAGAAGCGTTCGCTTCCTGAGTCTCCTTTTCCGGGCGTTCGTCGTTGTCGCTATAGCTCATTTCGCCTCCTGTCGCTGTCGCTTGCTCCTGCCATTGCTCTCGGATTCGGAGCTCATCTCGGCCAACGTTTGTTCGAGGGCGGCCATCAGATCGGGCGCCGGCTCGGGCTGCTTGATCGTGTCCGGAGCCTTGACCGTCTGGCCCTTGCGCTTGCGCTGCACCACTGACCGCAGACGCCCTCGGTACCGATCCTTGTATTTGCTGGGATCCCACTCGTCGGAGAGCTCCTCGATCACCGCCACGGCGGCGTTCAACTGCTTGGCTGTCGGTTTGTGCGCCTTTTGGGTCGCCGCATCCACGTCGTCTGGCGAGCGGACCTCGTCCGCGAATCGCATCGTGGTCAGGGCCAGTGCGCCCGCACGTGCCTGCACGATGGCCAGATATTCCTTGGCTCGCATCACAAACCGACCAAGTGCGGCTCGGTCGGTCTGACCCATCACTTCGGCCAGTAGACGGTACGCGCGCCTCGCCCCGTCGTCGTCGGAGGACGGCAGCAAGAAATACGGGTGATCGAAATAGATCGGGTCGACGTCGGCCAAATCGACGAACTGCTCGATGTCGATCGTGCGAGTCCTGCGCGGCTCGATCGCCTCGAGCTCCAGGTCTGAGATCGTCACCTGCGTTCCGTCATCACACTCGTAGCTGCGGGCGATCTCCTCAAACGGCACCTCGCCGTCGTCCCTGGGGCACCAGCGCTGCGTCTCGATCGGCGCTCCGTCCTTCTCATGCAGCTGGCGGAAGTGCAGATCCAGGTCTTTGGCGGCGCTCACCAGCATGACCGGAACGTTGACCAAGCCGAAGCTGAGGGAGCCAGTCCACAGAGAGCGCGCCATCAGCGTTTGCTCCCTGTCTTGCGGCGGGAGGATTTACTCCGCTTGGATGTACCGGCCGAGCGCCCGCCTTGGCGTGCCTGGCCGTCCTTCCCGTTTGAGAGGCTCGCCTCCAGCGCAGCGGCCAGATCGGGCGCGGCTTCGCGTGCGGGTTCCGACGCCACATCGGGCTCCTCGCCGCGAGCCTTGGCCGCGATCAGCTTGAGCACCCGCTCGCGATATGTGTCATGGAACGCGTCCGGGTTGAACTCGGCGTGCAGAGAGTCGACGAGCCGACTGGCCATGTCCACCTCGCGTCGGGTCGGAGGACGGTTCGGCTCGGCGATGTCGAGCGTTCCCGGGTCGACCAGCTCGTCGGCGAAGCGCATCGTGTGCAGCGCCAGCGCACCATCGAGCGGCCGGATTGTCACGAGGTACTCACGGTTGTGAAATACCCAGCGGCCGATCCCGGCCCGCGACGCCTTCTCCAACGCGTCGTGAAGCAGCCGATACGCGGGCTCCCCGTTCTTGCCGGTGCCGAGATAGTACGTGCGGTCATAGTGAACGGGGTCGATCTCCGGCACGCTCACGAACTCCTCCAGCGCGATCATGTGCGACCGCTCGCCGGCGGCCGCCGCGATCTCGTCTTTGGTCAGTAGGACGAATTCACCCTTCCCGGTCTCGTAGCCCATCGCCACCTGCGCGTACGGCACCTCCCTGCCTTCCTTGGCGCAGACCCGCCGCTGCTTGATCCGCACGCCGTCCTTGGCGTGCACCTGATGGAAATGCACGGTGTGGTCCTCGACCGCTGAGTGGACCTTGATCGGCACGGCGATGAGGCCGAAGGTGATCGTCCCGTTCCAGATTGAACGCGGCATGTTTCCTTGGCGTTACCCGCGTCGGGGATGGTTTCAACCGGAGCGCCACGGGAGACCCTCAGGGAGGAGTACGAACCGACGTACGTTGAGCACTCGAGCCACTGCGCACGCACCTCGCCTCGGCGCGGGAAGTCAGAAAGCGAAAGGAATCAGCATGAAAGCGGTCACCTTCCACGGCAAGCGGGACGTTCGCGTGGACCAAGTGCCGGATCCGAAGATCGAGGAACCGACCGACGCCATCATCCGCGTAACGTCGAGCGGTATCTGTGGCTCGGACCTGCACCTCTACGAGGTGATGGGCGCGTTCATGGATGAGGGAGACATACTTGGACATGAGCCGATGGGCATCGTCGAGGAAGTCGGCTCGGGCGTGACCCAGATCAAGCCGGGCGACCGAGTCGTGGTTCCGTTCAACATCTCATGCGGGCATTGCTACATGTGTGACCAGAACTTGTTCTCGCAGTGTGAGACCACGCAGGTGACTGAGCAGGGCAAGGGGGCCGCCCTGTTCGGCTACACAAAGCTTTACGGGCAGGTACCGGGCGGCCAGGCTGAGTTCCTCCGTGTGCCCCAGGCGCACTTCGGCCCGATCAAGGTCCCGGAGGGTCCGGTGGATGATCGCTTCGTCTACCTCTCAGACGTCCTGCCCACAGCCTGGCAGGCGGTCGCATACGCAGATGTCCCGGACGGTGGGACCCTCGCTGTGTTCGGCCTTGGGCCAATCGGTCAGATGTGCTGCCGTATCGCGTTGCATCAGGGCGCGGGCACGGTTTACGGGATCGACCTTGTGCCCGAGCGTCTGGAGGTGGCGAGCCGTCACGGCGTCCATCCGGTCGACGTCACCGATGACGCCAACGTTGCGGACACATTGCGTGAACTCACAGGCGGCCGCGGCCCGGACGCAGTCATTGACGCGGTGGGCATGGAAGCTCATGGGTCGCCGCTGGGCAAGCTCGCGCACCAGCTGGCCGGCCTGCTGCCGGATTCGATTACCCAGCAGATGATGGAGAAGGCGGGAATCGACCGCTTGAGCGTTCTGCACGCCGCAATCGACACGGTGCGGCGCGGCGGCACCGTCTCGCTCAGCGGGGTCTACGGCGGGATGGCCGACCCGATGCCGATGATGGACCTGTTCGACAAGCAGATCCAGTTGCGGATGGGGCAGGCCAATGTAAAGCGCTGGATCCCGGAGATCATGCCGCTGCTGGAGGGAGACAGCGACCCGCTCGACGTCGAGGGTCTGGCCACCCACCATGTCCCGCTCGACGACGCGCCCCACGCCTACGAGATCTTTCAGAAGAAGCAGGACGGCGCGGTGAAGATCCTGCTGCAGCCGTAGCTCGTCGACGCCGACAGCGCTGCGCAGCGCGCGACTGGCCCGTGCCTCACCGCCGAGGTGCTCTGCGTCCGGCGGCTGCCACACTGCACGCGTGAGGGGCTGCGAGCTTTGATCGAAGAGCAGTCTCCGTCTGTCGATCTGACCCGGCCGCGCTCGGTGCTCGAGGTCGCGGGCAGCGCGCTGGCGCTGTATGCCCGGTATCCGCTTCTGTTCGCCGCGTTGGCCCTCGCGGTGATCGCGCCCTACGAGTTGATCGTCCTGGCGGTGACCCATGCGGCGCCGCTGGGACAGCAGCACACGCGCGCCTCGACCGCCTTCACCTTGTTCCTGCTGGATTTCGCGCTCGTTGCCCCGCTCGTCTCGGCGCTGCATGTGAACGCGGTCGCCCTGATCGGCTCCGGGCAACAGCCGAAGCTGGTGAGCGTGGCCCAGCAGGGGCTGCGGGCACTACCCGTCGTGGCCGCCGCACAGATCATTGCCGGACTAGGGATCGGCCTCGGCCTGATCGCGCTGGTGCTCCCGGGCATCATTCTCGCCCTGCGCTGGGCGGTGGTGGCGCAGGTGGCGGCCACCGAGCGGACCGATTGGCAGGGCGCGCTGCGCCGGAGCCATCAGCTGACCACGAATCATTACGTCCACGTATTCGGAGTCCTCGTGGTCGCGTCGGCCGCCGACTATGCCTTGGCCCTCGGCGGCCAAGCGATCGCTGGAACCGGACACCGTGTCGGGGCTGTCGTGCTCGGCATCGCACTGGTGACGATCGCGCGGTCGTTCACCGCGCTGGCCACGGCGATGTTGTTCTTCGATCTGGTGGCCCGGCAGAAGCTGGCGCGCGGCTAGGCGCAGTCCACAGGCGTCAGCTGCTTTGGCCTACCCGCAGTCCAGCGGCCACCACCCCACGACCACAGGTGCCCTAGGTCCGCCCGCCGACCCCGGTCAGCAGCTCACGCAGCCGTGCGGGTCCGCTGGTCGCCCGGGAAAGCGGGGGCGTGTCCAGGTCTGCGCCGTTCCGCATTCCCGCGAGCAGCTCACCGAGCGCGTCGAGCGCCGAATGACGCGGGCTCCAGTCCAACTCCATGCGCGCGCGGCGGCAATCCATCAGGGGAACAGCCAACGCCATGTCCAGCCACCCGGGCTCGCTCGGCTGTAGTCGCAGGGCATACGTGAGCGCGGCGAGCGTGCGCACCGGTGCGACCGGGAGCTTGACCGGCCGAGCATTGAAGATGCGGCCGAGCTCGGCAGCACCGATCGGCGGATCGGCCGCCAGATTGAACGCGCCGTGCGCATCGCTCAGTAGCGCGAGCCTGAACGCCTCGCCGACGTCGAGCGAATGGACAGCCTGAAAGCGCAGCCGCGGCAGGTCGGGGACGACCGGGATCAGTCCCGGCCTCAGCAGGCTGCCGGGCAGGAAGGGCCCGGCGAACAGTCGCCGGATCTCGGTCGCGGCTTGACGCTTGAAGATCAGGCCGGGGCGCATGCGGACGACCCGCAGGCCGGGCTCTTCACGCTCCAGCTGGTCAAGCATGCGCTCGACGATCGCCTTGTGGCGGGAGTAGAACGAGGTTGGGATCCCGTCGGTGGGCCAGGATTCATCCACGAAACGGTCCTTCGGCCCTGGCGAGTACGTCCCCACCGAAGAGGCATAGAGCAGCGCCGGCACGCCCGCCCGCGCGACCGCGCGAAACACGCGCTCGCTTCCCTCCACGTTGACACGACGCGTGACTGACTCATCGCGACCGGGCTGGATCAGCCACGCGAGGCTGATCACGGCGTCGGCACCGCGCATCAGCTTGGTCAGATCGCTGGAGAGGATGTCGGCGGCGACAAACGTCGTCCGCGGAAAGCTGAGCCTTGGCTGCCGCCGTGCGATGGCCACCACGTCGTCACACTGGGGATCGCCGCTCAGCGCCTCCAGAACGCTCGTGCCGACGTTCCCGGTCGCGCCGATGACAACCACTCGCATGGCTCAACTGCTACCCGCTCGCCCTGGCCGGGAAGCGGGAAGAGACAACTATCCCGCGCCCGGGAGGAGCTCAAATGACCAGTCAACGGGAAAACCGGTGGTAGGACCAGGGCCCGGGACCGGACCGCGACCCGTTCTGGTTCACCGAGCAGTTCTTCGGCGGCGCGTCGGTGCGCCTGGACGCCTACGCCAGATCGGCGACCGCGACTCCGGGCCCAGGAGTCGGCTCCCGGATCGCGACCGGAGCCTCTGCCCTGATGACCAGCATCTCCTCCTGATCGTCCTCGAGCAGCAGCTGCCGTCGGCGCAGCCAATCGGCACGAGCTCGGAGGATCGGGCCCAGGCCGCCGCGGTGACGAAGGACAACGCGGACCGACAAGCCTTGATCGCGCAGCGCCGACGTCGTGGCCGCTTCGCCGCAGATCGAAGAGTGCACGAGAAGCATCACGCCGCCCAGACGCAGATGGGAGCCGGCCTGTGCGCAGATGCGATCGATGAACACCCGGCCGTCGCTTCCGGCTTCCCACGCGCGGGCCAGGCCGTGCTGCGGAATCTCCCCACTTGGGGTCGGAACGTATGGCGGATTCGAGACGATCAGGTCAAAGCGCCGTCCGCGAACGGGCTCGAACAGATCGCCGCGGACCGAGTCGACGCTGACACCGTTGAGCCGGGCGTTGCATCGTGCCGCAATCACCGCCCGCCTGGAGACATCGACTGCGGTCACGTGACGGCAGCCGTGCCGGGCCGCCGCAATCGCCAACACGCCACTGCCAGTGCACAGATCGAGTCCAACGGCTCCGGGGCGCAGCGCCTCGCGCTTCAGCTCACGGATGAGCATCCAGCTGTCGCTCGGAGGCTGAAACACTCCCGGTAATGGAAGAAGCCGCACAGATCCGAGGTGCTATCCCTGCGCCTGAGCCCGCAAACCCCGAGCCCCTTGACGCCGCCGGGCTGCGGGAGGCATTCGAGCGGGCGCGCCCCTACACCGTCGGGATTGAGGACGAGGTGATGCTCCTGGATCCTGAGACCCTCGAGCTTGCGCCCGTGGCGCCGGAGCTGCTGCGGCGGATCGGCGACGACGAGCGCTTCAAGCTGGAGCTCCCGGCCTCCCAACTGGAGATTCTGGCCCCGGTCAGCACCGATGTGTCCGTGGTCGGCGCGGGGCTCCTCGACGCGCGGCAAGCGGCGGTTGCCGCCGCGGACGGTCTGGCGGTGCTCGCCTCAGCGGGCGTTCATCCGTTCAGCTCGGGCGTGGGGGAGCTCAACCGACTCGATCGCTATCGACAGACCTTGGAGGAGTACGGCACCGTCGCCGCCCGCCAGCTTGTCTGTGCGCTCCAGGTGCATGTGGCGGTGGGCGGCGCCGAGCGAGCGCTGGCCGTTTACAACGCGGCCCGGAGCTATCTCCCGTTGCTGGCCGCGCTGGCCGCGAACGCGCCGCTGTACGAGGGCTGCGACACAGGACTCGCGTCGGTGCGCCCGAAGCTGTCGGGCCTGCTTCCGCGCCAGGGGGTTCCGCCGGCCATCGCCAGCTGGGAGAGCCTGGCTGACGCGTTTCGCTGGGGAGCCGCCGCGGGAACTTTCCCGGAGCCACGCACGTGGTGGTGGGAGTTGCGCCCTCATCCGCGGTACGGGACCCTGGAGTTCCGTGTCCCGGACGGGCAGAGCACAGTTGACGACGCGATGGCCATTGCTGCCGTTGCCCAGGCGCTGGTCGTATCACTGGCCGAATGCCACGACGCGGGCGAGCGGTTAGAGCCGGCCCCGTCATGGCGTATCGAGGAGAACCGCTGGTCCGCATGCCGCCACGGCGCGGCGGGGACGATGGCGGATCTGCGCACCGGCGCCCCGAGCTCGACCTCCGAGCTGCTGCACGGACTGATTGAACGCCTCGAGCCCTACGCCGCGCGTCTAGGTGCTACCGCGGCCGTCCAGCACGCCCGCGAGTTGATTGACGAAAGCGGCGCCGTCGCGCAGCGGCGGATCTTCATCGCCTCCGGACCTCGAGCGGTGGCCGCCTGGCTGGCCGAGCGCTTCCTGCACGGCGCGGGCGGGTAGGACGCTTTTCATGACAGACACGCTGCGCCCCCGCGGGGAGATCACCGAGCACCTGCTCGCCGCGTTGAAGCAGGAGGTCCATGTCCTCGACCGGTGGCTGCTCGTGGACGACGCTGACCCGCTCGAAGACGAGGATCTGCAGCTCGCGCTCTACCTTTGTTACGAACTTCACTATCGAGGACTGCCCGGGGTCGACGACCGCTGGGAGTGGGAGCCCTCGTTGCTGGCCTTACGCCAGGGATTGGAAACGCGGTTCGAGGCGGCGCTGCGGGAGGCTGTTCCGTCAACGCCGCGGGAGGTCCCCGCCGGGGAAGTCGATCTGGCTCTGCGAGAGATCGCCGAGCGAGATTCGCCCCCGCTTTCCAACTACATCCGCTTGAGTGCCACCCTCGAGCAGGTACGAGAGTTCCTCGTGCACCGCTCGGCCTATCAGCTCAAGGAGGCCGACCCGCACTCGTGGGCCATCCCGCGTCTCTGGGGAGCACCGAAGGCGGCACTGATCGAGATCCAGAGCGACGAATACGGTGGCGGCCGCCCGGACTGGGTTCATGCCGAGCTGTTTGCGCGCGCCATGGCCGCGGCCGGGCTCGACCGGACCTACGGCGCCTATCTGGACCAAATTCCCGCGGTGACGCTGGCCACCGTCAACCTGATGTCGCTGCTCGGCCTGCACCGCCGCCTCCGTGGAGCGATCATCGGACACCTCGCTCTTTTCGAGATGACCTCCTCGATCCCGAACCGCCGCTATGCGGACGGACTCAGACGCCTCGGCCTCGGTGCCGACGCCACGCTGTTCTTCGATGAGCATGTTGAGGCGGATGCCGTCCACGAGCACCTCGCGGCGGTCGATCTGGCCGGTGGGCTCATCCGCCAGGATCCCTCGCTGTGCGCTTCGTTGCTGTGGGGCGCCGAGGCACTGGCTGAACTCGAGGCGCGGTGGGCAGCGCACCTCCTGGGATGCTGGCGAGAGGACCGCACCTCGCTGCGGGTCCCGCGCGCCGATGACGCCGAGCGCGGCCCTCGGCGCCTAGTCAGCGTTAGCTGACGCGGTGGCGCCCGCCGGCGCAGTGAAGCCGATCAGCTTGTGTGTTCCGTCACAGAAGGGGCGCATCCGGGACTTTCCGCAACGACACAGGGCGACCGTGCTGCGTTTGCTGTCGATCGTCTCTCCGTCGGAGCTCACCAGCGTGAAGGGGCCACGAACGAGCAACGGCCCATCACGGTAGGGTGTTATCAGCACGGCATCCTTGGCGCCCACTCTTCTCGGCTTCCCCGCGGGCGATTCTTCCAAGCATCCGTGATCGGTCTAAAAACGCGCAACGCCCTGAGAATCCGTGTTTAGCGAATTGACTCGTGGGTAGGAAGAACTTTGAAGTGCACCCTCAGGGGCTAGCCATAGGAGGACACAAAGGTGGCATCAACAATGCAGCGCGAACGTTCCATGAACTCGATGGTCGTGGCTGACCGGTTGCACTCCAATGAGCTGTTTGTGCGCTGGCAGCAGGGACGTGATCCACGCGCTCGCGAGGAGCTCGTCCAGCGCTTTCTTCCCCTTGCGCGCAAGCTCGCTCGGCGCTACAGCGGGGCACATGAGCCATTCGATGACCTGCTCCAAGTCGCGAGCTTGGGCCTGGTCAAGGCGATCGATCGCTTCGATACCAGCCGCGGAACTGCGTTTTCCTCCTTTGCCGTTCCCACGATCCTGGGCGAGCTGAAGCGCTATTTCCGAGACCTCGGCTGGTCGGTCCACGTCCCTCGAGGCGCCCAGGAACTAGCCCTGAAGGTCGAAGATGGTCGCCAGCAGCTGATGAGCCGCACCGGTCGACCGCCGAGCGTGCCGGAGATCGCGGAGTACCTCGAGCTGAGCATCGAGCAGGTGCTCGAGGCACTTGAGACGGCCGGTGCCCATCACACAGCGTCGCTGGATTCTCCGCGCGAGGATGGCGAAGAGGACTCGGGGACGTTGGCCGACGCATTCGGACAGATCGATGAGCGCTTTGAACTCGTCGATGCAAAAGTGACGATCGCCGCTGCCGCGAAACATCTCGGCGCGCGAGAGCGCCGGGTGTTGCTGCTGCGCTTCGTCGAGGACCTCACCCAGAGCCAGATCGCTGAGATGATCGGGGTATCGCAGATGCAGGTCTCACGCATCCTGCGTCGTGCGCTCGAACAGCTGCGCGATCTCACCCAGGCGCAAACGCAGCTCCAGGCTTAGGTCCTAGCGGACGGGCGGTCCCGTGGCCCCTACGCGGGTCACGCCCCAGCGATCTGCCAAGTCTGCAACCATTTTCAAGCCCCAGCGGTTGGGTTGCCTGACGGCCTCGCCGGCACGAAACGGCGGACCGGCTGCTGACTCCGCAGCGGACGTGGTCCTCGACGCGCAAGTCCAGCGTGGGTGGCTCACTCTTATCCTCGGCTTCGATCCCGTATATGGCTCGCACGCGCGCATGCACACTCCTGTAACGCGGCTATCCGGAAACGACGGCTCGTACGTCGGTGCCCCGGCCCCGTGATGACCGCAACGGTTACGCCGGTCGGGATCCAGGAAGCTCCATCCGTCCGCCTCGTGTTGGACAGTCGACCGGAGACGCTAACCCTGGTGCGCGGCATGCTGGGTGGAGTCGGGGAGCTGCTCTCAGTCGACCCAGAGTTGCTCGACGACCTCAAGACCGCGGTCAGCGAGGCCTGCAATAACGTTGTGCTGCACGCATACGCTGAGGGCGCCGCGGGCCTGCTGTCCGTTGACCTGTACGCGCTGGAAGCCTCGCTGGCGGTGATCGTCTGTGACGAAGGTCGGGGGATTTCAGCGGATGTGCTCGCCGGTGGCCACTCGCCCGGCGTCGGGATCCCCGTGATCCGCGCGCTGACCGAGATATCCGACTTCCACACCCCAGCCGGCGGGGGGACCCAGGTCTCGATGCGCTTTGCCGGCATGCGGGACGGGAAGCGGCTGTTCGATCCGCCCTCGGGAGCCGTTCCCGACGACGGCTGGTCAGCGCAGCTGAGTGGCGACGCAGTCGCGTCGGTGTCCCCGGTGGCTCTGCTCGGCTCTGTGCTGGGACGACTCGCCCGCGCCCTAGCTGCCACAGCGAGGTTCTCCTTGGACCGCTTCTCCGATGTCTACCTGGTCACCGATGCCGTCGCCGCCCACGCGGAGGCATCCGCCTCCGATCAACGGCTGTCGTTTGCGCTGAGGGCCGGGACTCGCCGGCTTGAGCTGGTTGTCGGTCCGCTGCGCCCCGGCAGTGGCGAGCGGATTCTCCAGGAGGCTGGCGCCGAGGGCAGGCGCTCGCCACTGGAACTGCTCAGCGACGAGCTCGAGGTGCAGCCCATGGCCGACGGACGCGAGCTGCTTCGCGTCGTCATGATCGATCACCGCCGCTGGCTGGCGGACTCGGCGACCTGACTTCAGGATTCGGCCAGCAACTCCTCGGGCGAGTCCGCCAGCTCAAGGCGTTCAGCTACCCCGGTCAGGCTCAGGAGTCGCTGCACCTGCTGGGGACCTCTGATCAGCGCGAGACGTTTCCCGGTCTCCTCGGAGCGCTGATGCGCTTTGACCAGCGTGCTGAGGCCGGTCGAGTCCATGAACTCCAGCGCGCTCAGGTCAACGATGACCAGCTCGACCGAGGACTGGATCACCCGGGTCAGTTCCTCCTCCAGGGCGGCGCTTGAGGCCAGATCAAGCTCGCCGCTGACCGCGATCACGCTCGCCCGACCTTCGTTACGGACATCTACGCGGAAGTGGCTCTGCACGCTGGGGCGAGCCTACTGGTCTGCACACGATCTTGCCTCGCTGCTTGCCGATCGCGCGTTTGCCCGAACATCCGTGGGGTACTCTCGGGGCTATGGCCGATCGAAGCAGCGAACAACGAGAGATTGATGCCGCGGCCGCCGAGGCGGCGGCGATCGGGGGCAACGTCAGCTCCGAGCCAAATCCGATCGAGAGCGTCGACGAGGCCGAGCGGCCGCTCGAGGAGGCCGGAGAAGGGGAGTCGGAGGGGTTCGAGCTGGCTGAGCAGGAATTGATCGAGAATGCCAGTCACGGCGACATGCATGCGGCTCGCCGCGCGATCGAAGACGCGCCGGACGGAGGCGACGATCCCAGAGCCGCCGGCGGCGGCGAGGCCGACTACGAGCGGTCGAGCGAACTCGAGGACGACGAAGCCTAGTCTCCTGAGGTCCGCTACGCGGACCTCATCGGACGCGGTAAGAACGCGCGCGTGCGCTTGAACGTGGTCGCAGGCGGGTATCCGGTGCTTACGGTGCTGGGAGGCCCGAACGCATCCGACAAGGAGGCAACATGGTCGCGCTGATAGTCCTGCTCCTGATCCTCGCGTTGTTCGGCGGACTCGGTTTCGCCGCCCACTTCCTATGGATCGTCCTGATCGTCGCGCTCGCACTGTGGGTGCTCGGGTTCTTTCTCGGCGGCATTGAATCCGGCGTGGGCCGACGTCGTTGGTACGGCCGCTGGTAGCGGCGTCGCTGCGGTGAGACTCCGCCGCCGGGTCAGACCCGGCGGCGGTCGCTCGTCAGCTCTCGCAGATGCTGAAGCGACCGGCGCAACAGGCGCGAGACCTGCATCTGGGAGACGCCCACGCGAGCGGCGATCTCGCTCTGCGTGAGATCTGCGCCAAAGCGCAGGAACAGGATCTCCCGCTCACGGTGCGGCAGGTGTTTGGCCGCGGCGAAGATCGTCGTCTGGACATCCACGAGCTGCAGCCGATCGTCCTCGGTCCCGAGCGCCTCAAGGCGCGTCGCAGCGTCGTCCGGATTTCCTGGCAGCGGAGCATCGAGCGAGACGGCATCGTAGGCCTCCGCGGTCTGAAGCCCCTCGATCACATCCTCTTCGCTGCACTCGAGATACTGGGAGAGCTCGGCGATCGTGGCCGGCCGGCCCGTCTGAGAGCTGATCTCCTGTTGCGCCACCTGAACGCGACGCGCATGTTCCTGCGCGCCCCGATCGACATGCAGCGCCCATCCCGAATCTCGGAAATAACGCTTCAACTCGCCTACGATCGTCGGCACGGCAAACGAGCTGAAGGCGTAACCGCGCTCAGGGTCGAAGCGCTCGACGGCTTTGACCAAGCCGAGACTAGCCACCTGAACCAGGTCCTCGTAGGGCTCGCTGGATGAGGCGTAGCGGCGCGCGAGCTTGCGTGCCAAGGGCAGGAACCGCTCGATCAGCCGGTCCCGGGCCTCGCGGTCCTCATAGGTCCGCCACCGATGGAACAACTCAGCGGCGGCGGCGGTTGCCACGGGTGCGCTTGAGATCGACGCCAGCGACATCGCTGACCTCCTCAGTCGGATGCAGACAGCTCTGTTTTACCACACGTCGGGCCCTCGGTGAAAGGCCTGGACACGTTTTAACGCGGGTCTACGCCGAACGTTGGTCAGATGCCGCGTGGCCTGCTGTGCTTCGCGGCGCGCGCTGGAGGGCTGGCGAGCTTTCGTCATCTTCGAGCAGGTCGAGAACGGCGGCTTCTAGCTCGGCGCGATCCTCCGCGTCGGTCACGTCGATCTCGTCCAGTCGCACAAGTGCACCGGCGATCGTCCACCCAGACAGGTACCGATCGAAAACTCGCGGATCGATATACGAGCGCCGGGCGACGGCGGGCGTGTTCCCGAGCATCTCACTGACGCCGCGGACGGCCCTGTCGATCGCGCGCTTGCGCGCTGTCTTCGTCGTCGCGCTCGGCGCGTCGGCTCCGACCGAGACCGCGGCGAGAACTGTCGCGTTCCAGGTACGAAAGTCCTTGGCACTGAACTCCTCGCCGAGATGTTCTTTCAGGTAGTCGTTGATGTCGCTGGAGCGCAACCCGACCCACCGGTGCCCGGCACGGTAAGCCAGAAGCTCAGGCGGGCCGCCGCGACGCCGTCTGAGCTGACGCACGAGATCGCCGCTCAGCGGATCCTCAATCACCTGAACGCGTCTGATTCCACCCTTGGCCGGATAGTCGAAGACGATCGCCTGGCCCCGCAACGTGACATGGTCCTTGCGCACCGTGGCCAGCCCGACGCCGTGGTCGTCTTCCGCATAGGTCTCGGACCCGACCCTGAACAAACCGACGTCGAGCAGCCGCACGGCCCCCGCCAGCACTCGCTCTCGCTGCGGTTCCTCGCCGTCGAGGTCGGCTTCCAGCTGTTCGCGCAAGCGCGGCAGCGAGCGACCGAAGCGTTCCATCCGCGCGAACTTCTCGCGATCGCGCCGTTCACGCCACCGCGGGTGGTACAGGTACTGCTTACGCCCGGCGGCGTCGATCCCAGTCGCCTGCAGATGGCCATGCTCGTCAGCGCAGATCCAGACTTCCTTCCACGCCGGCGGGATGGCCAGTCCGCGCACCCGGTCGATCACCGCCGGGTCCTGGACCCGCTGTCCGTCGGCGTCGACATAGCTGAACCCACGTCCGCGCCGGAGACGATGCAACCCCGGGCCCGAGCAGTCCGAGCGCCGCAGTCGCCTTCTCGCCGTGGTCACCGCCATGAGCGAGAGCTACCCGGTGTGCAGCACTTATCCGCGCACCCGGGCTGCCGGGGACAGAAAGAAGGCCCGCCCCTCTCAGGGCGGACCCACTTGGCGAAAAGTGTGATCGCTGACCTACGCGACGCGCTTGGTCTGGCGCGAGACCTCACGCCTGACACCTCGGACTTCGTGCTCAAGGTCACGGCGGCCGCGCTTGGCGGCGCGCTGTCCGCGGTTCAGCACGGTTGCCCCGCGGCGTTCGAGCCGATTCAGCTCTCGAGTCATCCGGTTGGGGTTCGTGTAGGTCTGCGCGGCCGTAGCGATCCGGTCGCGGAGCTCCGCGGCGACGCCGACCTGAATCAGCAGTGCGCGCTCGGCCTGCCGGCTAACGGCGTCGAGGCGGGAGGCAGCGGCCTCAAGCCGCCGGCCCGTCGCCCGCGTGGCCTGCCGGGTCGTGCGCTCGGCAGCCCTCGTCGTCTCGCTCGCCGATCGCTGCGTAGCGCGAGCGGAGCTCTTGGCCGCCGACGCGCTCCGCTTGGAAGCGTTGCGCTTTCTGGTCGCTGCGGCCTTCTTGGCCGCCGCCTGTCGCTGCGTCGTGGTTTGTGTCGCCATTTGTTGCCCTCCCCTTCAAGTTCGTTTTCAGGTCCGACGTACCCCTATCCGTCCCCACTAGATGGCTACCCGGCCAGGCGAAATACAAACGTGCGTTCGTGTGCGCATCGTCACTTGCGTGACGACGCTCGGCCCGTGGCCCGGGCATACTGAGGCCGCATATGGTCGATGCCCGGTATACGTCCACCCTGGCGAAGGAACTCGCGGAGGATTTGTTGACCCGCTTCGTCCGCTACGTGCAGGTCGACACTCAGGCGCGTCGTGACCGCGAACGCTCGCCGAGCACGCCAGGGCAGCTCGCGCTCGGAAAACTGCTGGTCGAGGAGCTCCGCGCGGCCGGGCTCGCGGACGCCACGCAGGACCCCAACGGCTACGTCACGGCATCCCTCGCCGGGAGCGGTCCGCCGGTCGGCCTGGTCGC
The DNA here is from genome assembly GCA_963757165.1 of uncultured Solirubrobacterales bacterium. Lineage (GTDB taxonomy): Bacteria > Actinomycetota > Thermoleophilia > Solirubrobacterales > Solirubrobacteraceae > Palsa-465. The sequence goes on along the minus strand of CAVWQO010000006.1, from coordinate 1,290,128 downwards.
GCACCTTGACACCAGCCCGGACGCTCCGGGTCAGGGCGTAGAGCCGCTGGTCCACCGCGGCTGGGCGGGCGAGGTGATCGAGCTGCCGCGGGCCGGCACGCGTCTGGATCCGCGGGCCATGCCCGAGATGAACGGAAAGGTCGGCCACGACATCGTCACCGCCAGCGGCGACACGCTGCTCGGCGCCGATGACAAGGCCGGCGTGGCGATCATCATGTCCGCCGTGGCCAAGCTGGCCGCCGACCCCGCTCTACCCCGGACCGACCTGCGCATCTGCTTCACCCCGGACGAGGAGATCGGCGAAGGTGCCACGCTATTTGACATCGCGGGCTTCGGCGCCGAGTGCGCGTACACGATCGATGGGTCCGAAGTCGGCGAGATCCAGGACGAGACATTCAGTGCGCAGGAGGCGATTCTCACCATCGATGGCGTCGATGTTCACCCCGGACAGGCGACCGGCAAGCTCGTCAGCGCGCTGCGGCTGGCGGCCAAGATCATCGCGGCGCTTCCCCCCGAGCTGACCCCGGAGGCAACGGCGGGAAGGCAGGGCTTCATCCACCCCTACGAACTGACGGGAACCGCGGGACGTGCTCAGATCCGCGCGATCATCCGTGATTTCGACGAGGACAAGCTGGCCGAGCATGTCGGGCTGCTGCGGCGGACCGCTGAGGACATCGTCGCCTCGGAGCCCAGGGCTCGCCTTGGGTTTGAGGTCAGGACCCAGTATCGGAACATGCGCCGATATCTCGACGCGGTCCCGCGGGTGACCGCGGCCGCGGAGGAGGCGATCCGGGCGGAGGGCATCGAGCCGATCCGGACGCCGATTCGGGGCGGTACGGACGGATCGCGTCTCAGCGAGATGGGCCTGCCCACGCCCAACATCTTCACCGGCGGCCACGAGTATCACTCCGTGCGCGAGTGGGCCTCGCTCCAGGACATGGCTGCCGCTGCGGCGGTCGTCGTGCGTCTCGCTGGAGTGTGGGCACGAGGCGATTCTCAGAGCGTCACCGCGCAGGCCGTCTGAGTAGGCTTGCAGGCGTGAGCGTCTCCGCATCGCTGGCCTGCCTCGACGGCGAGATCATGCCGGCCGGCGAGGCGATGATTCCCGCCACCGACGAGGGGCTGCTGCGTGGCGATGGGATCTTCGAGGTCATTCGCATCTACAACGGCCTGCCGTTCGCCTTCGATGATCACCTTGCTCGGTTGCAGCGCTCGGGAGCCAACCTGCGTCTGCCGGTCGACGTGGAGGCGGTGCGCGCCGATGCGAATCGACTGCTTGCCCACGCCGGACCCGGGCCAGGTCATGAGGCGCTCCGGATCGTGCTGACGCGGGGAGGGCGCAGATTGCTGCTGACCGAACCGCTGCATGAGATGCCGTCGCGCGTGAGGCTGGGAACCGTCACGTATTCGCCCACCCGCGTGCTGGACGGGGTCAAGTCGCTGTCCTACGCCGCCAACATGCTCGCCAGCCGCCTGGCCCGCGAGCAGGGGTTTGACGAGGCGTTGCTGGTCACGCCCCACGGACGCGTCCTGGAAGCGCCGACGAGCTCGATCTTCTGGGTGCAGGACGATCAGGTCCTGACGCCACCCCTCGACGAGCACATTCTCGCGTCGATAACTCGTGCGGCAGTGGTCGACGAGTGCGGCGCGACCGAGCGGCCGTGCACACTTGAGGCGCTGGCGAGCGCGCAGGAGGCGTTCCTCGCCTCGACGATCCGAGAGGTGCAGCCGATCGCCGCGATCGACGACATCGCCTTCGGCGCGGAGGGACCGCTGACCGCGCGGGCTGCGGCAGGATTGCGGCGCCGGATCCGTTCGGAGCTCGGCGCCGGGTGAAGATCCTCTCGGTGATCGGCAACCGCCCGCAGTTCATCAAGGCGGCGGCCGTCTCGCCCCGTCTACGGGAAGTCCATGAGGAGATCCTGGTCCACACCGGACAGCATTTCGACGACGAGCTCTCAGCCGTGTTCTTTCGAGAGTTGGGCATCCCCACGCCGGATCGGGAGCTCGGGATCTCGCTTGGCTCCAACACGTCGCAGACCTCGCGGATGCTAGCCGCGCTCGAGCCGTTGATCGGTGAGGTGCAGCCAAACGCTCTGCTCGTCTACGGCGACACTAACTCGACGCTTGCGGGGGCCCTCGCGGGCGCCCAGGCGGGGGTGCCAGTCGCCCACGTGGAGGCGGGAATGCGGTCATTCGACCGCACGATGCCCGAGGAACTCAACCGGGTGTTGACCGACCACGCTAGTGCTCTGTTGCTCTGTTCATCACAGGTTGCCGCCGACAACCTCCACCAGGAGCGGGTCGCCGGCGCGATCGAGCTGGTCGGTGACGTGATGGTCGACGTCGCGCTCGAAGTGCAGCCCCGGGCCCGCGAGCGTGTCGATCTCGTTCATGCCCGCGGCGTTGCTCCGGGCGAGTACGTGCTCGCCACCGCGCATCGCGCCGGCAACGTCGATCGGCCTGATCGGTTGCAGCGACTCGTGGAGCTGCTGCTCACCGTGCCGGGGCCGGTGGTCCTGCCGCTGCATCCACGCACCGAAGCGAGGCTGCGTGAAGCCGGGCTACTCGAGCGACTCGCCGATGGCGATGGGATTGTGATCACCGCGCCGCTCGGTTACCTGGAGCTGACAGCGTTGCTGTGCAACGCACGCGCCGTGTTGACGGATTCAGGCGGACTGCAGAAAGAGGCCTATCTGGCCGGGACCAAGTGCGTCACGCTGCGGCCCAGCACCGAGTGGGTGGAGACGGTGCAGCACGGCTGGAACGTGCTCGTGGACCTTGACGCACGGGCGGCAGCGCGGGCTCTCCAGGCGCCCCCGCCTGGAGATCACCCGACTCTGTACGGCGACGGGCGGGCCGGGGCACGGGTCGCAGACGCGCTTACACTTCACCTCCGATGAGCGGCGAGCAGGACATCTCGGGTCCCACGGTGCGCGTCGGCGTCGTCGGTCTGGGTTACTGGGGCCCAAACCTGGCCCGCAACTTCGCCGCACTGCCCGGCTGCGAGCTCGCCTGGTGCTGCGACGCCGACGCGCAGGCCCGTGCGCGGATCACTGATCGCTTCCCCGGGACGCGCCCCGCTTCTGAGCTCGATGAGCTGCTGGCCGATCCCGACCTCGACGCGATCGTCATCGCGACGCCGGTTCCCACGCACGCCGAGCTCGCCGTCAAGGTGCTTTCGGCCGGCAAGCACTGTTTCGTCGAGAAGCCGCTGGCGCAGTCGGTCGCTGACGCCGAGCGCGCGGTGGCAGCTGCGCAGATGGCCGATCGTGTGCTGATGGTGGGGCACCTGCTCGAGTATCACCCGGGAGTGCAGAAGCTCAAGGAACTGAGCGAGTCCGGCGAGCTCGGGGAGATCTACTACATCTATGGGAACCGCCTGAACCTGGGCAAGCTGCGGGCCGACGAAAACGCTCTCTGGAGCCTGGGGGCGCACGACGTCTCCGTCGTCCTGCACCTGGCGGGTGAGGAGCCATGGGAAGTCGTTGCCCACGGCGAGTCCTATGTCCGTGAGGGCATCGAGGACGTGGTGTTCTGCTTTCTGCGCTTTCCCTCCGGGCTCTCGGCGCATCTCCATCTTTCCTGGCTGGATCCGCACAAGGAGCGCCGCTTCACCGTGGTCGGATCACGGCGCATGGCCACCTTTGATGACATGGCGCTGGAGGGAAAGCTGACCGTCTACGACAAGGGGTTCGACGAGGACGCGAGGGGCTACGGCGAGTACATCACGCGCAGTGGGGACATCTTTTCGCCGCGGATCCCCAACGTCGAACCGCTGCGCGTGGAGTGTGAGCAGTTTGTCCACTCGATCCGCACTGGGGAGGCTCCGCGCTCCGACGGGGCCAGCGGTCTTCGGGTCGTCCGAGTGCTCGAGCAGCTACAGCACTCGCTGGAAGCCTCACGTCGTGCTCCGACGGGAGCGGCCACTGGGCCAGGGCGTGACTGAGATCGCGCCCGGCGCCCACGTCGCCAGTGAGGTGCAGCTCGGCCCCGGTGTGTCGGTCGCCGCGGGGGCAGTGCTCTACGCGGGGGTGACAGTCGGTGCGGGTACGGAAATCGGAGCCTGTGCCGTCGTCCACGCAGGGACGGTGATCGGAGCTGACTGTGTCATCGAGGCCGGCGCGACGCTGGGCAAGAGACCGCGCCTGCGACCAGGCTCGAGTGCCGCCCGCAGCGGGGAGCTGGCCCCGTTGCAGCTGGGCGACCAGGTCGTGGTCTGCTGCGGCGCCGTGGTCTACGCCGGCACGATGATCGCCCGGGAGGTCATCATCGGCGATCAGGCACAGGTGCGTGAACGCGTGGCTATCGGCTCTCGCAGTGTCGTCGGCCGCGGCTCTTCCGTTGACTTCGATGCGACCGTGGGCGAGCGCGTGTCAATCCAGAGCGGGGTGTACGTGACCGGCGGGAGCGTGGTCGAGGATGATGTCTTTCTCGGGCCAGGCGTTCAGACCACCAACGACGACGCGATGGGGCGCCACAGTCCGGGAGAGGCGCTCAAGGGACCGGTGTTTCGCCGGGCCTGCCGGGTCGGCGGCGCAGCCGTCCTCGTGCCAGGAGTGGAGGTCGGCGAGGAGGCGTTCGTCGCCGCCGGCGCGCTGGTCACCCGCGATGTTCTGCCCCGCCAGGTGGTGATGGGCGTACCGGCTCGCCCGGTTCGCGAGGTCAAGGACGAAGATCTGCTTGAGCGCTGGCCCTGAGCCTGCGGGGGTCGCTCAGGCGCTGGCCGGGGCCGGTGTGCGGCCGCCGGCGCCTTCCATTTCGGCGCCGGCCTGGGTCCAGATCACCTCGTCTCGACCCGGGCCCACGCCGATCAGCGCGACGGGGACCCTGACGAATTCGGAGATGCACCGCAGGTAGTCGCGAGCCGCGGCCGGGAGATCATCCTCGGTACGACACTCCGTGAGATCCTCTGACCAGCCCGGCATTTCGTCGTACTCGCCCGACGAGTGGTGAAGCACCGTCTGGTGATAGGGGAAGTAGTCGAACTCTGCTCCCTCAGCTCCACGGTAGCGAGTGCACACACGCAGCGGATCGATCCCGGTGAGCACATCGAGCTTGGTGATCGCCAGTGCGGTCAGGGAATTGAGCCGGGCCGCGTAGCGCAGCGCGACCAGGTCGATCCAGCCGACCCGTCGAGGTCGGCCGGTGGTGGTCCCGTACTCACCGCCCCGCTCGCGCAGGTCATCCGCCGCAGGGCCCTCCATCTCGGTCGGGAACGGGCCGGCGCCGACCCGGGTGCTGTAGGCCTTGGTCACTCCCCACACCTCGTCGATGTCCTTCGGGCCTACGCCGGCGCCGACGCACGCTGCTCCGGCCAGCGGGTTGGACGAGGTGACGAACGGATACGTCCCGTGGTCGATGTCCAAGAGTGCGCCCTGTGCCCCTTCGAACACGACCAGCTGCTTGCGATCCAGGCACTCCAGGACCATACGGCTGGTATCCGCGATGTAGCGCTCCAGCCGATGCCCATAGGTCAGGTACTCGTCGGTGATGGCCTGGAGATCGAGGCGCGGATCTTTGGCGTACGGACGCAGCGACAGCCGCTTAGGTTCCAGCGCAGCCAGGATCTTCTTCTTGAGGATCTTCTCGTCGAGCAGGTCCTGCACGCGGATCCCGAGTCGCGCGGCCTTGTCGGCATAGCAGGGACCGATGCCGCGGCGCGTGGTGCCGATCTGCAGCTTGCCCAGCTTCGCCTCGCCGGCGTGGTCGAGCATCATGTGGTAGGGCATGATCAGGTGGGCGTTGGCGGAGATCTTCAGTGAGGTTGTGTCGACGCCGCGGCGACGCAGCTCGTCGAGCTCGTCGGTCAGGACCTTGGGGTCGATCACCACGCCGTTTCCGATCACGCAGAGCTTGCCCGGATGAAGGATTCCCGAGGGCATCAGGTGAAGCTTCCAGGTTTCGCCTCCGCGCACGATCGTGTGGCCGGCGTTATTGCCGCCCTGAAAGCGCACCACGGCATCCGCCCGCTCGGCGAGCAGGTCGGTCAGCTTCCCCTTGCCCTCGTCGCCCCATTGGGCGCCGACGATGACGATTCCCGGCATAGGTTCCAGTGTACGAGGGAGAGTGGCTTGAACCGCGCTACGGTTTCGTCATGGACGAAGAGTCAAACGCCCAGAGGCGCAAGCTGGAGCAGCAGGCGCGAGCCATGCAGGAGGAGCGACTCGCTCAGAGCGCGGAGGAGCCTGACGAGGCTGCTCAGCATGAACGGCGCGCCGACAAGGCAAGCTACCTGCGCCAGAAGCTCGAGGAGCAGGAGACTTCCGAGCACCGGCTTCCCGACTAGGCGAGCAGGTGCCAGGCGGGCTGAGTGCCAGGCCCAGCCGGTGCCAGGCGAGCCGGTGCTAGGCGAGCCGGAGCTCCACCCGCCGGTCGTGGCCATGCAACGGCAGCTGCATGCACATCTCGGTCAATCTGGAAACCGTGCGATCGGAGATCTGGGTACTGAGCTGGTCGTGGTCGAGGTTCGTGGTGATCACCATTGAGCGTTGATCCTCGTACCGTGCGTTGACGATCGAGTAGAGCTCCTCCAGAACCCAGTCGGTGGTTCGCTCGGCGCCGAGGTCGTCCACGTGGAGCAGATCGATGGCGGTCAGCCGGTCCAGAAGGTCGACGTGCGAGCGCTCTGCACGATGAGTGTCACGGATCTCATTGAGCAGGCGCGGCAGCGAGTAGATCGCGACCGAACGCCCCCGCTTGAGCGCCGCCTGAGAGACCAGCATCGCCAGCGTGGTCTTGCCGGTCCCGGTGGGACCGACGAACCACAGTCCGCGGCCGGCGTCGAGGTTCTCGTCGATCCGATCCACGAACTTGTGGGTCTCCTTGACCACAGCCCGCGGTTCGATGTCGACGACGGGAGCGCGGTCAAACGAGCCGTCCCGGTAGCGCCGGGGAATCACGGCCGACAGGCTCCGCGCCTTTGCCTGCGCCACACGCTGGGGTCGGCAGCGGCAATCGTAGGCCGTGTTGGAGGCGTCGTCGTAGAGGAACCCGGAGCCGTCGCACAGCCCGAAGGCGCAGTCGCTCATGCTGCGGTCCGCCCGCCGGGACGATCGCTCATAGCGCGCAGCGCTCGCAGGGCTGTCGCTTATGCCGCAAAGCGCTCGCCGGCATAGTTCATGAACTTGGGGTACTCCTTCTGGAAGGTCAGCACGACTTCCCCCACGGGACCGTTGCGGTGCTTGGCGATGATGATGTCCGCCTCGCCGGGCCGCTCGGACTCCTTGTCGTAGTACTCGTCGCGATAGATGAACATGACGAGGTCGGCGTCCTGCTCGATCGCGCCTGAATCACGGAGGTCAGACAGCACCGGCCGCTTGTCGCCCCCGCGCTGCTCCACACCACGGCTCAGCTGGGAGAGCGCGATCACGGGGACGTTCAACTCTCGGGCAAGCCCCTTCAGCCCGCGGGAGATCTGGCTGACCTGCTCAACGCGACTCTCGACCCGGCCTTCGTGGCGCATCAGCTGGAGGTAGTCGACGATCACCAGTCCCAGGCCCCCTTCGATCTGATGGTGTAGGCGGCGCGCCTTGGCGCGCACCTCGAGCACGCCGGTGTCGCTGGAGTCATCGACAAACAGGGGTGCCTGGGCCAGGCGCTGGCAGGCCTCGAGGATCTTCGGCCAGCGTTGTTCGGCCACCTTTCCCCGCCGTAGGTCCTCGCCCTTGATCCGGGCCTGGGACGCGACGAAGCGCTGAGCCAGCTCGGACTCTGACATCTCGAGCGAGAACAGCGCAACGGCGTGTCCGCCCAGCACGGCGTTCTCGGCGACGTTCGCCACCAGCGCGGACTTCCCCATTGAGGGGCGTGCGGCGATGATGATCAGGTTCCCGGGCTGAAAGCCGCCCGTCTTCTCATCCAGGTCCTTGAATCCGGACGGCGTGCCGGTCAGCGCCGTCTTCAGGACCGACAGCCGGTGCAGCTTGTCGGCCTCGTCGTGGAGGATGTCCGCGATCGAGCGGATCTTCTTCTGGCGGTCGTCATTGGCCACCTCGAGCATCGCCCGTTCGGCCTGCTCGACCAGCTCCCGCGCCGGGGCGTCGCGGGACATGACCCTGGCCTGAATCTCATATGACGCGGTCAGCAGCGCGCGCATCTGCGCCTGCTCGCGGACGATCCGACCGTAATCCCGGGCATGACCTGCCGCCGGCACCCACCCGGCCAGCTCCTCGATCGCATCCGGGCCGCCGATGTCATCGAGCTTGCCGTGCTGGCGCAGCGCCTCCGCCACGGTGAGATGGTCGATCTTCCGATCGGTGTCGTGCAGCTCCTTCATGGCCGCGAAGACTGCGCCGTGCTGCTCGCGGTAGAAGTGCTCCGGCCGCAGGTGCTCCTCGACGAGCAGTGCGAATAGATGCCGCTCGTCCAGCAGCACTGCCCCGAGCACCGACTTCTCCGCCTCCAGGTTGTGAGGCGGTACCGCGATGTTCTGGACGGCGCTCATCTCGACAGCGAGTCTAGGTCGGCGACAGGCGGCTCGGATCGAGGCTTCCCGCACACAGCAAGAAAGTTCGCCTTCGAGTCATCCGACGAAGCTGATGACGCGAGCCGGTGGCGTGCGCCGCCGCGAAAGCGCTACGCGAGTCGACGGCGGACGCCGGCAGCGGTGGGCGGGCGCAGAGGGGCCAAGGAGTGCGGCAGTAGTGCGGTCCGGGACGGGGCGGTGGCCCGGTGCCGCTAAGCGGCGACGACCATCGTCTTGACCGTCGCGGTCACGTCGTCCTGGACCTCGATCACGACCATGTACGTGCCGACGTTCTTGATCGGCTCATCCAGATGGATTTTGCGGCGGTCGACCTTGATCCCCCGCGCGTCCCGGATGGCGTCGGCAATGTCCTGCGTGGTCACGGAACCGAACAGCCGTCCATCGTCGCCGGCCTTCTGCGGAATCGTGAGCACCGTCCGGCTCAGGGTTGCCGCGTTCTCCTGCGCGCGCTCCTGAGCCTCGCGCTGGGCGCGCTCGGCACTCTCCCGCCGACGCGTGGCGGCCTCTATCGAGCCCTTGGTGGCCGGCTCGGCCAGCTTGCGCGGAAGCAGGTAGTTACGCAGATACCCGGCGGACACGTCCACCACTGCGCCGCGCTCGCCCAGCGTGTCCACATCGTCGAGCAGAATCGCCTGCGGCACGTTCAATCGCTCCGTCCGCTACCGGTCTCGGTCACGATCACCGCGACCACCGCGCTCACGGTGATCACTGCCGCCCTCGGCGACATACGGCAACAGAGCGAGCTCACGCGCACGCTTGACCGCGCGCGCGACCTGACTCTGGTGGCGCCGGCAAGCCCCAGTGATCCTCCGAGAGCGGATCTTGCCCCGCTCGGAAATGAACCGGCGCAGCGAAGAGATGTCCTTGTAGTCGACCTGCTCGACCTTGTCACGGCAGTACGGACACGGCTTCCTGCGGGTGGAAGTCGGGCCACCTTTCCTGTCGCGCCGGCGAACCGGTCGTCTACGTTGCTTTGCCACTGGGAATCACCTAACTGTCGCTTCTTGCTCGGTCGCTGCCTCAGAACGGAATGTCGTCGTCGGCAGCTCCGGCAGGTACGGGGGCGGTCTGGAAATCGCCGGTGTCAATTGGAACATCGCTCTCCGTCGGACGTGCGCCACTGGAGAACCCGTTCCCGTTACCGGCGTCATCGCGCCCGCCAAGGAACTGCACGGATTCAGCGATGATATCGACCGCTTGGCGCTTTTGTCCTTCGGTGGTCGTCCATTCCCGCCAGCGCAGCCGTCCGTCGACCGCCACCGGGCGTCCCTTGCTGAGGAATCGGGCGCAATTCTCGCCCTGCGCGCCCCACACGGTGACGTCGAAATAGTTGGGCTGATCCTCCCACTGGTTGGTGTCGTTGTTCTTACGACGGCCATTGCAGGCGACGCGCAGGCTGCAGACGGCAGTTCCGCTCGCGGGCAGCGTGCTCAGCTCGGGATCCCGAGTCAGATTGCCGGTGATGATCACCCGGTTGATGTTTCCAGCCATGCCAAGGCTCCTTTCGAGGAACGTGATGAAAGCCTGCGGCCGAGTCTAGGCGCGCGCCAGACGGCAAACCCCGTTCTCCGCGGAAAATGGACGGAAACGTTGCAGAGCACGCACGCTCCTGTGACGCCGTGGCGCAAAGCGGTCACGGATTGAGGCCCTGGCCCGCCATTGGGCCCGAACGCCGGTGCTGGCCGGGCTCCCCGACGACGTCGCCGCCGAGGAGCACGCCGACCGGCTGCGCAACGAGCCAGCCGGCCTGGCCGCGCGCTGCGTGGGATCGGGACGGGCGCGCTGCCGTCGTTGTGGGATCGGCTGGGGGAGATCACAGTGCCGGTGACCCTTGTGGTGGGCGAGCGCGACGAGAAGTTCACCGCGGTCGCCGAGCGGATGGCGGCCGCGCTCCCGAGCGCTCGGGTTGAGATCGTGCCGGGCGTCGGCCATGCCGTGCACCTCGAGCCGCCGGAGCGGATCGCGGCGGCCCTGGCCGGCTGAGCGCCTTTGGGCTTTAGTTGCGCATAGCGACACTTAGGCCCAAACCCTCGGTTTGCCGGCTCACTCGTCGCGGTACCAGTCGACGAGCCCGTCGCCGAGCCCCGGACCGACCGGCATCGACATCCGCCCGAGCAGTGGGGCCAGCGGATCTCCGCGGCCCTCGAACATCCCCAGCGTGGCCAAGCCGCAGGCGCGGTCGGGGGTCAGGGCCACGGCCGCATGCAGCGAGCCGTCCGGCGCTCGACATCCTGACTTCACGATCCGCAGTCGCGTGAGGCGGCTCAGCACCAGCACCGGCCGGCGCCGGCGCCGGCGCCGGCGAACCTCAGGCTTCGGGGTCGTCCTCGGGTGCGTCGTCCTCGGGTGCGTCCGCGGCGGCGGGCGCAGGAACGGCGGCGCTGACGGTCACGGTAGGCGCGGGTGCCGCGCCGGCCGGTGCCACCAGGGGCGGCGCTGAGTCCGGTGCCGGCGGAGTGCCCGGCGTGACCTTGATGATGCGAAAGCGCAGCACTTCATCTGCGATGCGGAGGCTGTGGGACAGCGAATCCAGCAGCGCGGTCGGACCCTGGAACTGCAGGAGGTGATACTCCGCCTCGCCCTGATGGTTGATCTGGTAGGTCAGCGGGCGACGACCCCAGTCCTGATTGCGCTCGATCGACCCGCCGCTGGTGGCGATCGCCGACTCGACCTCGGAGAGGATCTTGGCGCGCTCCTCGTCCGTGCTGCTCTCTGAGAGCAAGAGCACGAGGTCGTAGATGGTCGGTTCTTTCGCCATGGCGCAGGGCCCGTTGCGGGCGGCGGCCGACTATAGCAACGGCCCTGTGAATCGCCGGAGCTGACCAACCCCGTTGCGCTGCCCTCCGGGTGGCGCGGGCACGGGGGGACAATCCCCGACTAGGAGACGGCGTCTGCCTTGCGGCGGATGTCCGCCAGCTGATCGTCGATCCAGTCCCCGGGGTCGCGAGCTGTGACGATCGACATCAGACCCTTGTGGCGCCGCTCGCGTTCATGGACCGGCATCGTCAGAGCAGCGTGGATCGAGTCGGCGAGCTCCTGGAGGTCAAACGGGTTGACCGACAGCGCGTATTCCCCAAGCTCTTCGTGGGCCCCGGTGTTCTCAGAGAGAATCGATACCCCGGCGCGCTCGTTGACCATCGGTCCCTCCTTGGCCACGAGATTCATTCCGTCGAACATCGCGTTGACCATCAGGACGTCGTAGTGCTTGTAGGCCGCCACGGCCTCCTCGAGGTCGTCACGCAGCTTGAGCTGGATCGGCATCCAGTCGGTCGTGCCGTGGCGGTGGTTGACCACCGCCACAACGGCCTCGATCCGCTCTAGGTACTCAGCGTACTCGGGCACATCGGTACGTGAGGGCATCAGCTGGGCGATGAACGTGACCTTCTCCCGGAACTCCGGATGCTGATCCAGGAACACGTCGAACGCGCCAAAGCCGCGCAGCACGTTCTTGGACAGGTCCGCCCGGTCGACGCGCAGGATCAGGTGATCTCGTCGGCGGCGCAGGAGTTCGTCTTCGAAACGCCGGGTGCGGTCCCGTCGGGCTACGGCCTGGACGGCGCCTGAGTCGATCGGGAGGGGATAGGCCCGGACCCACACCTCGCGGTCACCGCAGCGGACCACTCCGCCCTGGTGGTCGACCTCGTAGCCGAACAGGTCCTCGCAGCACTGGAGGAAGTTGCGCCGGTAGGAGCGCGTATGGAAGCCGATGATGTCGTTGGCCAGGATGCCGTCATAGATCTCCGCGCGGATCATCGAGGGGAGCACGCGCCAGGAGTCCGACTGGCTCCAGGGGATGTGCACAAAGTGGTGGAGGAAGGCATCTGGCCGCGCGCGCCGGATCAGCCCCGGAAGCGTGTAGAGGTGGTAGTCGTGGACCATCACCACTGGCTTCTCGACGTCCTCGATCTCTTCGAGCACCGCTCGAGCCAGATCCTCGTTGACCGCGTTGTAGCCGAACTCGAATGCCTCGGTCTCGTTGCGGCGAATGTCCGGAGCGTTGGAGAGGTCCCACAGGTAGTGCTGAATGAACCAGAGCAGCGGGTTGGCGATGATGTTGTAGAACCGGTCATAAGCTTCGCCATCCGAGGCGACGAGCTTGACGCTGTATTCGTCGCCATCCGGCGCCCGTACCGGAAACGGTCGCCCGTTGTGACGTTCGGACACATCGACGTCCTCATCGGTCATCGCCGAGGCGATCCACGTGACCTCACGATGAGAGGCCAAGCCGGTTAGCGCCGTGACCAGCCCCCCCGTACCCCGCTTGATCTCGCCGCCGGGCTGGAAGGTCACCGGGCCACGATTGGAGACAAGGACGAGGGGGGAATCGGGCATCGTCACACTCGCTCTGCTCAGATGCCGAGCGCTTCGAACATCTCGAGCCAATCGCGGAGCAGGCGCGGCGTGAGAAAGCGCCGGCGAACGCTCTCCTTGCCGGCCTTGCCCAGGCGCTTACCGAGCTCAGGATCGGCAAGGATCTCGATCGAGCGCTGCGCGCATTCCTCCACCGTGGAGACGAGGAACCCGGTCTCGCCGTCGGAGACCTGCAGCGGGATGCCGCCGACGTTGCCTCCGATGAACGGCCGTCCCTTCCAGATCGCCTCGGACACCGTCAGTCCGAACCCCTCGCGCGTCGACTTCTGGATCGCCACATCACAGTGCGACTGGAACGCGTTCACCTCAATCGCCCCGACGTTGTTGAGGTTGTTGAGGATGTGGATGTCGGGGTCTCCATCGGCGTGGGCGACGGTCGCGTTGAAGAAGTCCCAGCCCTCCGGATCGTCTGTGGCCATCGAGCCCACGAGCGCCAGCTGCACGTCGGGCTGCTGCTCCTTGACGATCCGGTAGGCATCGATCACGCCCAATGGATCCTTCCACGGGTCAAACCGCGAGACCTGGCAGAGCAGCGGGCGATCGACATCGATCCCGAATTGCTCGCAGATATAGCTCGCGTCATCGGGTGCGAAAGCCATGTTCTTCGGATTCAAGGGATCGATCGCCGGCGGCACGATGTTCGCCTCGGCCTCCAGTCCCGCCGGCACGTAAGCCGGCATGTGAAAGACCGCGGCCGGATAGCAGTTGAGCGAGGGCAGCAGCTGCTCGAGCGTTGCCACATTGGGCGCGGAAAGATCGATGTGGCAGCGCCAGATCCAGTTTCGTGCCTTCTCTCCGACCAGTGAGCACATCGCCGCGGGTTGGGGGTCGTGAACGATGCAGACGTCCCAACCGTCGGAGAGTTCGCCGGCGTTGATTTCGTTGTAGCGGCGCCAGATGTCCCATTGCTCGTCGGTCAGATCTTGTGGATTACCCTGCAGCGCGTTGTGCATCACCTTGGTCGCGTTGAAAAACTCTTCGCGGCCGTAGATGACCTGCCACTCGACGTCTAGTCCGACGTCGATCATCAACGGCACCAGTGTGTAGAGGATCTCCGAGACGCCGCCGCCGAAGGCGGTAGCCGAGAGGTGGACGATCCGCTTGCCCTCAAGGCGCGCGGCGCGCTCGCGGATTTCCTCAACCAGCTGCCGCCCGACGATGCTGGCGTAATCGGAGAGATGTTTGTGGGCGACGGCGACGGGCTGGAGCATGGCGAGGTGTGCTGCGGCGGCGGCGCCAAGCGCCAAGATACACGTCCGCAACCAGTCAGGCCCAGGACGCCTTCAAGCGTTGGATGCCCGCATCGATTTCCCGTACCAACGCGGCGTGCAGTTCCCGATGGGCCGCGGAGATCGATGACATCTGGAACTCGTGGCCGGCGCCGAGCAGGCGGTGATGGTCAAGGGGCTCGCCCCAGCCATCGGTGACCACTCCTCCGGCCGCCTGTACGCACAGCCACGGCGCCGCCAGGTCGTAAGGCGAATTGTTGAGAACCTGCCCGCCGCCGACTCGCTCAAACTCCTCCCGCATCCCTGGCACGGCGTCGATCAGCCGCGAGCCGACCTCGATCACGGCATCGAACTGCCCCGTCACGATCCGCGTCATCGCAAACGCCTGGGAGCCGAGCTCGAACGTGCCGCCGCCCACCGAGGAGGCGTCGATCAGCTCGGCCAGAACCTCCACGCTCGGTCGCACGGGTCGTCCGCGGAACCCGTAGCCCCAGAACATGCGGCGGATGTCGGTGTTCGCGCTGAGGCGAACCTCACGGGTGCAGCGAAGCCCCTCCCCGCGGCGGGCGAGAAACCAGTCGCCGGACTTGATCTCCACCACGCAACCGATTTCCACGTCGGCCATCGTCGGCTCGCCGTCCCCGAGCGGCGCCAGCGCAACCGCGACACAGGCCGACTCGAGCCCCGCCATCGCGGGGCGGGTGCCGTCGATCGGATCCACGACCAGCACGTGGCTCGCGTCCGCTGCCGCCACCAGCCCACGGTCCTCCGAGTAAAAGGCCAGCCGGGGGGCCCGCTCGGCCATGAAATCGACCAGCGCGGCCTCCGCCAGCTCGTCCACCGCGAACGTGACATCGCCACCGGCGCCGTCTCCGTGGTGAGCGCGTCCAGCGTGCGATCCGAGCTCCGGCAGCACCCGCTCCCGCAGCCGCTGGGCCAGCTCAAGCACAAGGTCCGGACTCGGACTCGCCGCATCGCGGTGCACCCGAACATGATCGCCCAACCTGAGAGGATCGTGCGATGAACCAGGCCAACATCTACACAACCGCGTTCAGCTACGACCAAACCGATCCTGACGGCTACCGCGCGGGCGCCGCCGCGGTGGGTGATGCCGCCGGCGGCCAGGCGCTGAAGGTAAAGCTCTACGAGGTCCCCCCCGGGCAGAGCGTCTGCCCATATCACTACGAGTACGAGGAGGAATGGCTGGTGGTGCTGAGCGGCTGCCCGACCCTGCGCGTGCCGGCCGGGGAGCGTGAGCTGAAGCCGGGCGAGCTCGTGTGCTTTGCGCCCGGACCCAGCGGGGCCCACAAACTCACCAACCGCTCGGCGGACACGGTGCGCGCGTTGATGTTCGCAAGCGCGCAGGAGCCCGCGGTGGCCGTCTATCCCGACAGCGACAAGATCGGCGTGTGGTCGGGCAACGACGCCGACCGGGCGATGCTGCGTCGCAGCGACGGAAACGTTGACTATTACGACGGAGAGCGCTGAGGTTTCGACGGAGAGCGCTGAGGGCGCGAGCGCTCAGCCGGGCAGGTCAAGCGTGAAGACCGTCTCGCCACGGGACGAACGGACGGTCAGGCGTCCATCCATGCGCTCCGCCAGCTCAGACGCGATGGCCAGTCCGAGACCGGAGCCCTGGGCGTCGTCAGCGGTGTAGAACGGCTCGAAGATTCGCGGCACGGACGGAGCATCGATGCCCTGGCCATCGTCGCGCACCGCCAATTTGACGCGGCCATCCTCACGCGCCGCGGTGACGACGATCTGCGTCCCGGGAGGCGTGTGAGTGAGCGCGTTGTCAAGCAGGATCCGCATGATCTGTGCCACCCGGACCGGATCGCAGGTCGCCTCGATGCGGCGGGCGAGCCGCAGCTCCAGATGTGAATCGTGCTGAACCAGCGTCGGCTCAAACTCGCCGGACACCGAGCGGGTCAGCTCACCCAGGTCCACCTGTTCCGGACGCAGCTCAAGCGATCCGGATTCGAGCTTCGAGAGGTCCAGGAGATCCACGGAGAGCTTTCGCAGCCGCTCGACTTGGTCTCTGACCTGATCGAGGAACCGCCGCCGCGTCTCGGCGTCGAGGTCCTCGTCCTCAAGCAGCTCAAGGAACCCGCCGAGTGAAAAGAGCGGAGTGCGGAGCTCGTGCGAGGCCGTGGCGATGAATTTCTTGCGTGCCAAATCCAGCTGCGCGAGCTGGCGCTGCATGTCGTTGAACGCCTTCGCCAGCTGACCCAACTCGTCACGCGAGCTGACGGGGATCGGATGCTCGAACTCGCCGGCGGCGACCCGCTCGGCGGCTCGCTCGAGCCGCTTGACCCGCTGCGCCAGGGCGCGTGCCACGACATAACCCCCGATCAGGGCGAGCAGCAAGGCGATTCCTCCGGCTACGAGGATCTCGTGCCGAACCGTCCCGACGTTGCGCACGATGTCCGACACCGGATCGGAATACACGATTACGCGGGCGACGCGCCCTTGGTAGGTAACCGGTAGGGCGGCCTCAGCGACGGTGCCGCCGGCAGCGTGCTCGGTTCCTGTCTCAAGCCTCCCCGTAGCCACGGCATGCTGAGCCACGGGAAACCCGAGTCGCGCCGCGGCGCTCGGATTGCTTGAGTCGGCGAGCAGCGAAAGCTGGCCCCCGCCAGGAGTCACCGCAAACGAGACCGACATCAATGTGACCCGTGACCCCGAGGCGAGGGCAGCACTACTGACCTTGGCCTGGATCGCTGTGCGCGTGTCGGAGGCTCCGACCGTGCGGATGATTGCGCCGGAGTCGCTGTGGGTGGCGGCCGCGAGTCCGCTCAGCTTCTCGTTGATGAGCCGTGTCTGCAGCCCTGGGGCAACGTAGAGGTACAGCGCTCCGATGGCTAGGAACGTGATCGCGGAGAACACCAGCGCCAGCCGGTTGCTGAGTGAGATCGTCATCGACCGCGGATCTACAGCTCTGTGTCTCTGAACCGGTAGCCGACCCCGCGCACGGTGAACAGGTACTCGGGATCCTTTGGGTCGCGCTCGATCTTCTCGCGCAGGTGGCGAATGTGGACGTCGATGGTGCGCGGATCTCGGTAGGCCGAGTCTCCCCAGATTCGTGCCAGCAGCATGTCGCGTGTGAACACCCGGCCCGGCGCCCGGGCAAGCGCGGCCAGGATCTCGAATTCCACGAAGGTCAGCTGCGAATCGTCGCCTCGCACCCGCGCGATCCGCTTTGGGAAATCGATCCGGAGTTCACGAACGACCAGCGGCGCCTCGTCGGCGCTGGTTTCGACCGGGCGGCTCATCTCGGCCCGCCGCAGGGCGGCCTTGATGCGGCTGGAAAACTCTCGCAGCGAGAACGGCTTGGTGATGTAGTCGTCGGCCCCCAGCTCGAGCCCCAGCACTTTGTCGATCTCCTCGGACTTGGCCGTCAGCATGATGATTGGGACCGAGCTGCGGCTGCGCAATCTCCGACAGACCTCCAGTCCGTCGATCTTCGGAAGCATCAGATCGAGTACGACGAGGTCGAACGGCTGCTCATCGAAGCGGTCCAGGGCCTGCCGCCCGTCAGTTGCCTGGACGACGTCGTAGCCCTCTTTGCGGAGCGGATACGACAGGAGCGCCTGGATCGACTGCTCATCGTCCACGAGCAGGATGCGAGCTGATCGATCGGTCATTGGATCCTTCCTCTCGCCAAGAGTAGTCCCCAACGATCAGGCTCGCCCGCTTCCCCGGATAACCTCTAGGTGCCGATGCTGGATCCGCGCATCTACCGGACGGGCTTCGTCGCGGTCGCGCTGGCTGTGGTCGTTGTCGCCTTTTCCCTGCTTGACCAGCAGGGGCCGCTCTCGGCTTCGCTGGCTCCCGACGCTTTCAACGGCCAGAACGCATACGCGACGATGGGATCGCTGGCCCAGAGCAACCCTGACCGCCGACCCGGGTCGACCGGAGACGAGGATGTCGCCTCCTACCTCAGCACGAAACTGGCGTCCTACGGCTACCAGGTCGATCGGCACTTGTTTACCGCTCGCACGGTGGACGGCAAGCGAACGCTGGAGACGGTCACGGGGGTGCGCACGGGGCTTTCCACCGGAAGCATTGTCGTCCTCTCGCACCGTGACTCTCTCCACGCTCCTGCCGCTGCGGAGCTGTCCGGAACGGCAGTACTGCTGGAGCTTGCCCGGGTGCTGGCGGGAGAGACGCAGCACCGCACCATCGTCCTCGCCTCCACCAGTGGCTCGGCTGGGCTGGCCGGCGCGACCGAGCTGGCGCGGTCGATCAGTGGACCCGTGGACGCGGTGATCTCGCTGGGCGATCTTGCCGGCCTGCGCGTCCATCAGCCGGTGCTCGTGCCGTGGTCGAACGGCGCCGAACTCGCCCCGACCGTCTTGCGCAACACGCTCGCCTCAGCTCTCGGAGCCCAGGCGGGGCTGAGGGCGGGCGGGACCAGCCTTGGCGGTCAGTTGGCGCACCTCGCGTTTCCACTCACCCTGGGTGAGCAGGCGTCGTTTGACGCGCGCGGGATCCCCGCCGTTTCCCTGTCGCTGTCTGGGGACCATCCGGTCGCGGCCAACGAGGTGACGAGTCCCGACCGGATCAACACACTCGGCCGCGCGGTCCTACAGACAATCAATGCGCTGGATGGGGGGCCCGGAGTTCCGGCTCCGTCGTCGTACCTGTTGTTCTCCGGCAAGGTCGTGCCTGATTGGGCGATCAGATTGCTGGTGCTGGTGCTGATGGCGCCGGTGCTGTTGGCGACCGTCGACGGTTTTGCCCGGGTCCGCAGACGGGGGCACTCGGTCAGCCTCGGCGTGATCAGAGTGCTGGCCGCCGGTGTGCCGTTTGCCCTGGCCGTCCTGGTCATCGTCGGGGCTCGCCTGACCGGCGCCCTGGCGGCCACTCCGCCGGGGCCGGTCGCTCTCGGACAGGTCCCATTGCGCGGCGCCGGGATCGGGGTGATGGCAGTCGTCGCGCTCGTGCTGCTGAGCTTCTCGTGGGTCATGCCGCGGGTAGTTGACGCACTTGCGGGGACGCGCCGCAGAACATCGGGATCCCAGGCGGTCGATCAAGGTCGATCGATCGGCGTACTGACAGTGCTGCTGATCGCGACGCTGGCGCTATGGGCGCTGAACCCGTATGCAGCGCTGCTGATCATCCCGGCACTGCATCTGTGGATGTGGGTGGTTGACCCGGAGGCCCGTCCACATCCCATGCTGAGCGCGTTACTCCTGCTCCTCGGACTGGCGCCTCTGGTGCTGGTCATCCTCTACAGCATGGCCTCACAGGGGCTGGGTCCGATCGACGCGCTTTGGCACGGTCTGCTGTTGCTCGCCGGCGGCCAGATCAGCCTGCTCGCCGCGATGCAGTGGAGCGTGATCTTCGGGTGCGTCGTCTCGGTGGTGGTGATCGGTGTCCAGACTCAGCGCCAACCCCGTCCCGAGGACGCGCCAGTTACGGTGCGGGGTCCGATTTCCTACGCCGGGCCAGGCTCGCTTGGCGGGACCGAGTCCGCGCTTCGTCGATGAGGCGCCTGGTCCGTGACCTATCGTCGGTCCTGATCATCTCGGGCTTGCTGCTTGTGGTCGATGCCGGTGTGACGCTGGTCTGGCAGGAGCCGGTCACGGCGGTGATCGCGCTGATCAAGCGCAGCCAGGTCGACAAGCGCTTTCTCAGCTTCAAGAGCGCGCCGCTGTCACGTCTGGACGAGCATGCGCTCGGGTCACTTCGATCGATGCAGGCCCGCATCCGATACCTCGCACGGCGAGAACAGCGGCTCGTGGTGACTGGGGACGCGATCGGGAAGATCACGATCGCGAAGATCGGCGCCAACTTCGACATCGTTCAGGGCACCGACACCTCCAGTCTGGAGAAGGGCCCCGGCCACTACCCGTCGACCTCGTTGCCCGGACTCGGACAGACGGTGGCGGTCGCCGGACACCGCACCACCTATCTGGCGCCGTTTCGCCACATCGACTCCCTCTCCAGCGGCGACCAGATCGTCGTCAAGATGCCCTATGCCCGCTTCACCTACGTCGTTCAGTTGCGCAAGATCGTCCTGCCCACTGCCCTGTGGGTGATCAAGAACGTCGGCTACGACCGCCTCGTCCTGTCGGCGTGCAATCCGCTCTATAGCGCGGCGCAGAGAATCATCGTGTTCGCGCGGCTAGAGGAGGTCCAGCCCGTCACACTGCCCTCGGGGACGCGCTTGGCCACCACCCCTGGGCGCTCTCGGCACCTTGGCGGGGCTTGATTTTTCGTTGCCGTCCGCGCGGGTAACCGTTGAGTAGGGTCCAGACCCGATCCAGGGCCACCGGATCGCTGCCGATGCAGGAGGAAACACATGGATGAGGATCGCGAGAAGGTGGCCAACATCAAGGCGAGGGTGCAGCACGGCGAATACGAGGTAGATCCGACCGCGGTGGCGGACGCCCTGCTGCGGCGCCTCCGTGAGCTCGCAAACGCTCGTGCTCAGCGGTTCGGAACCATTCGTGATGCGCCGCCGAACGGGGGAGTCAGAGCTGATGCTCGTATCCGGACAGCGATTCGTCTGCGTCCGTGAACACAACCCCCGGCGACCCGCTGGCGACCTCACCGATCCACGACACCCACGGACCCGCGGATTGCGCAGTCAGCCGCTCGATCGTTGTCCGAGCTTGCGCAGGCGCGCAGACCAGCAGCTCGTAGTCCTCTCCCGCGGTAGCAGCAAACGACCGCGGGTCCGTTCCGAGCTGCGTCGCCACCTCAGCAACGGATTCAGACAGGGGCAGCGCGTCCAAAGACAGCTCGATTCGGACTCCACTTCGCTGGGCGACATGATTCGCATCCGTGGCGAGACCGTCTGAGAGGTCAATCATCGCTCGGGCACCGGCGCGGGCGAGCAGCCGTCCCTCGCTCAGCCGCGGCTGCGGACGCGCGTACCGCTCGCGCAGGGCAGAACGCTGATCGTCGGAATCGAGGTGGGCCCTTCCCTGCAGCAGGGCCAGGCCCGCGCCGGCGCCGCCCAGCGTCCCCGTGACTCCAACCAGGTCCCCCTGGCGAGCGCCATCGCGTCCCACGAGCAGGCCTGGATCGTCCGCCCAGCCGACCACCGTGAAGGACAGCAGCAGGACCGGTGAGCTGGTCACGTCTCCCCCGGCGATCGTCACCTCGTGGCGCTCCGCAAGTGCCTGCGCTCCGCTCAGCAGCGAGACGGCGTAGTCACGGTTGCTGTCGGGCGTGAGTCCCAGCGCCAGATACGCCTCCCCTGCTTGGGCACCCATCGCGGCAAGATCGGACAGGGCGCCGGCCAGGGCGCGGTGGCCGATTTCCTCCGGCGGGAGCTCAGCGCTGAGAAAATGGACCCCGTCGATCATGGCGTCGACTGAGGTAACCGAGTACGGCCGTGACCGGACAACCGCGGCGTCGTCGCCGCGCCCGCGCACGGTCCGGGCTGCGTAGCCGCCCAGCACCTGCTCGAGCGCCCCGATCAGCTCGAGCTCGCGCACGGTGGGAATCTCAGCGGTGGCGGTAGACGATGCGCGCGCGGTCCAGGTCGTACGGAGAGAGCTCTACCCGTACGCGGTCCCCGGGAAGGATGCGGATGCGAAACCGGCGCATCTTGCCGGCGACGTGACCGAGGACGACCCGGTCCATGTTGTCAAGCTTGACGCGGAACATCGCGTTGGGCAGGGCCTCAACGACCTCACCCTCGAGCTCGACTTTTTCTTCCTTTGGCATTGCGCGCCTACGCTAGCAGGGGGCTAATGGGTCGCGCCGGCCCGGCGGGGCACGACTAGTGGTGCTTGACGCCCGCGCCGCCAGAGCTGGGCTGGTGCCCGTTGCCGAATCCCGATGGCGGAGAACTACCGCCGTTCCCACCGTTCCCGTTCCCGTTCCCGTTCGGCGGTGACTGTGGGGGATGTGCGTACAGACTCGGGTTGTTGTACGGCGACGATGTTGTCGACGAACCGGAGCTGTTGGTTCCCGTTCCGGAGCCGGCGCCCGACGAGTTGGCTGAGTTGGCCCCGCCGGCGGCGGAGAAGGCGCCGCTGAACGCCGTCCCGTTGAACGGCGTCGTGGGTTGCGGGAAGTCGCTGCAGTAGCCGTTGCTCGCTTGAGCCATGTAGTCGTGCCAGATCGGCGCCGCCAAGGTCCCGCCGAAGCCCGGCCCGAGCCCGTTGACGTCGGTCATGGAGATCGTCGACTTCGGATAGCCGACCCACACCGCGGTTGCGAGCTGAGGCGTGTACCCGTCGAAGTACGCATCGGTGAAGCTGCTGGTCGTGCCGGTCTTACCGGCCGCCGGACAGCCGTAGCCCGCGGCGGTCCCCGTTCCGCTCTGGATCACGGTCTTCAGCACTTGGGTGGCGGCATAGGCCTCCCCGTCGGTGAATACGCGCCGGCTCGACGTGGCCCCGATGTCGCTGGAGCTGCCGTCGGCGAACACGACCTTGCTGATCGCGGTTGCGTCGTGATGGACCCCGCCGCTGGCCAGCGTCGCGTAGGCGTCGGCCATCTCCAGCGGTGAGACTGAGACCGCGCCCAGCGCTTCGGACGGGAATCCCGTCAGCGGCGACGTGATGCCCATCGCGTGGGCGGTCGCGCTGACCTTGGCCAACGTCACGTCCTGGGCGAGCTGCGCGAACACGGTGTTGTCGGAGATCGTCGTCGCCTTGGCCACACTGATCGTGCCCTGGTAGCTCTTCTCTGAGGTCTGCACGTGGTAGGACGGGTAGCCTGGTAGCCAGCCCGGCACCAGTTCCTTGGATGTGTAGAAGGTCTGGCTCGGGTCGCCGTGGAAGTCATGGATCAGGGCCATCAGTGAGAACACCTTGAAGGCCGAGCCGGTCTGGCGGCGCGCCTGGGTGGCGTAGTCGAAGTTCGTCTGGTCATAGCTTGAGGTCGTCGCCATGGCCAGGATGTGACCGGTCTGCGGGTCGATCGAGACCAGCGCCGCCGCCGGGTCGCCGGGCTGGCCCTCGTTGGCCAGAAGCGCCTGGCGCGCTTCCTGCTGGCGCTTGAGGTCGATCGTCGTATAGACCTTGAGCCCGCCCCGCTCGACGGTCTTCAGTCCGTACCGCTTGATCAGCGACTCCTTGACGTAGTCGAACACATACGGCTCGCGCTTCAGCGTGTACGCGTTGTTGCGCTTGGTCTGAAGCGAGGCTGCGTCGGCCCGCGCCGCCTGGCCGGCGGTGATGTAGTGCGACTGGAGCATCGCGCGGAGCACCTCGTGCCGGCGCGCGCGCGCCAGGTTCGGGGCCAGGAATGGGTTGTACTGAGACGGCGCCTGCGGAAGCCCCGCGAGCAGGGCGGCCTGGGCGAGGTCGAGCTTGGCTGCCGGCTTATCGAAGTACAGCTGCGAGGCCGCCCCGACCCCGACTGCCGTCTTGCCCCCGAGCGTGCCGTAGTCGACGTCATTGAGATACTGGGTGAGGATCCAGTTCTTGGAGTGCTTCTGCTCCAGCTCCTCGGCGAGCTTGGCCTCGATGATCTTGCGCTTCAGCGACCTGGTGTCGGCAAGCTGATACGGCAGATAGATGTTGCGAACGAGCTGCATGGTCAGGGTCGAGCCACCCTGGATCGCTCCGCCGCCCCCGAACACGTCCCGGACGCCGGCCCGCAGAATCCCCTGGTAGTCGATCCCGCCGTGGTGGTAAAAGCGCCGGTCCTCGATGGCGATGGTGGCGTTCTTGAGCACCTTGGGAATCTGCTTGCCCGAGGCGTAGACGCGCAGGATGTCCGACGAGATGTAGCCGAGGAGGCTGCCGTCGCTGGCGATCACCTCCGACACCTGGCCCTGGTCGCGAGGTTTGAGCTGGGCGATGTCAGGCGCGGAATCCGCCACGCTGACCACCCATCCTGCGACCCCGGCGACGCCGAGCGCCACCCCGGCGAGCGTGAGCACCGCCGTGAGGACGATCACTCGCCGGACTGGAGAGCCGCTGTTGCGCTTGCGGCGGCGCTGTCTGTCGCGTCGACTCATGACTGAAGGGACCCTGGCGTACGCGCGCGCCCGGCCTCGGCGCCACGGGGTTTGAGTGTAGCCACACCGTTGGTTCGCGCCGCCGGTTACGGGTCCTCCCAAGCTGCTTGCATGACGGCGTGCACGTACCTCCTGGCCAGAGCCACACTGAGGCCAGCGCGCTGTTCCTGGACGCGCTCGGCACGTTGGTCGCGCTTGAGCCCCCGGCCATCCGGCTGCGTGCGGAGCTGGAGGGGCAACTGGGTGTACGGGTGACGATGCACCAGGCGCAGCGCGCGATCACAGCTGAGATCGCCTATTACCGTGCGCATCTGCAGGTTGCCAAGGACGAGGAGAGCCTGGCGCAGCTGCGCCGCCAGTGCGCGGGCGTGCTGCATGAGTCGCTACCGGCGCTCCCGACCTTGGCCGAAATCAGCTGCGAGCAGATGGTCTCGGTCCTCCTGGCCTCCCTTGAGTTCAGCCTGTTCGCCGACGCTCGCCCAGCGCTGGCGGCCGCTCGCGCCCGTGGGCTGGCTCTGGTGGTGGTCAGCAACTGGGATGTCTCGCTGCACGAAGTGCTGGCGCGGCTTGGCATCGACTCGCTCGTGGACGGCATCGTGACCTCGGCCGAGGTCGGCGCATTGAAACCGTCGCCGGAGGTGTTCACGCGCGCGCTGGAACTCGTCGGCGTGGCCCCCGCGAATGCTCTGCACGTGGGCGACAGCCTGGAGGAGGACGTCGTTGGTGCCCGCGGCGCCGGCATCGAGCCGATCCTGCTTGTCCGGGGACCGCGGCACGTCCCCTCCGGAGTGCGTGTGATCACCAGCCTTCGGGAGCTGGACCCGGGGCCCTAACCTCCACGCCGATGCCGAGCATCCCGCCCCCAGAGCTCGCGCCAGCGTCGGCTGCCAATGGCTCGGGGCCGGGCGACGAGGGGGTCGCCCCGCCGTGGCGCCTATGGATGGCGCCTGCTGCGGTCTTGTTGGGCCTGGTTTTGGGCCAGGTCGCGGTGATCATCGTGAACGCCATCGGGCAGGCCGCGGGAGGCTCCACCTTCGCCCATCCCTCGCCCGCGGTCAGCATCATCGGCGATGTCGTGGCCGACCTGGCGTTCGCGGCCGCGGCCATCTACCTGGCCTCGCTCCTGCGCCGTCCCCGGCCGCAGGACTTCGGTTTCCTTCGCACGCGGCCATCGCGCGCGGTCGGCTGGGTTCTGACCGGGGGAGCTAGCTACTACCTGCTGACCCTCGCGTACGCTGCGGTCTTCAGCCTCCATAACAAGGACAAGCTGCCGAGCGAGCTGGGGGTCAACCACAGCACCGCCGCGCTGGTCGGTGCTGCTGTGTTCGTCTGTGTGATCGCCCCGATGGCGGAGGAGTTCTTCTTCCGCGGCTTCCTGTTCGGTGTGCTGCGCCGGTGGCGGATCGTGCTGTTCGGCCGCGACCTGGGCACGGTCCTGGCTGCCGCCGTGGTCGGAATTCTGTTCGGGGCCGCCCACCTCGGTTCAGCTTCACCGGAATACCTGATTCCGCTGGGCTTTCTCGGTTTTGTCCTCTGCGTGATCCGGTGGCGCACCGGCTCGCTGTATCCCTGTATGGCGCTGCACTCCTTCAACAACGCGTTGGCGCTCGGCGTCAACCAGCTGCATTGGTCAGCGGGCGCGATCATCGGGCTGATTGTGGGCTCGCTGTTGGTGATAGCCGCGGTCACGGCTCCGCTGGCGCGGACGGCCGAACCGGCCGTCGCATAGCGAGAGAGCACTGAGCCGGATTCCGGCAGATTTCGTGCGGGGCACGCCTGGTCGCTGCGGCCTCGTTTATTCTGCGTTCATGTTTCGGACCTCCACGCGCGCTCTCGCTCTCTCGGTCGCGGCCGCCCTGGCCTCCGCGGCCAGCGCCGGCGCGGCCACGGCCGCCACGACGCCCATCACCACCACGACCACGACCACGACCACGACGACACCACTACCACCCCGGTAGCTCCCAGGCCGGCTCGCGGGTCGCTGACGCTGTTTTTGCCCGATGCGTTCTTCGTCAGCCACAAGCCAGTCAGCACGCCCGGGCGAACCGTGCACGTGGACGGAGTCGTTCGCCCCTACGTTCCGGGACAGTGGGTCACGCTTCGCGCGTATCTGGGTCGCCGGCTGATCAAGACCGATCACCTGCGCATCCGGCCGTCCAGGAGGCACTTGCTAGGTCGGTTTTCGGAGCGGATCGTGAGCCCGGGGGTCGGGACCGTGACGGTGAATGCGGAACACGCTCGCACCGCCACCCAGGTCGGCTTCACAGACCACCGCACGTTTGCTGCCCTGGACAAGAACATCGGCTTTGGTTCCACCGGGCGTTTCGTCCAGCTGATCCAGCAGCGGCTGGCTGCGCTGCATTTCTACATCCCTCAGACCGGCGTGTACGACAACGGCACCGGGCTGGCGATTGATGCCTACCACCGGCTGCTCGGCTGGGGCACCTCGCAGACGCTCGGTCCCGCCACGGTCAGCCGGATCCTCAACGGGTCTGGAACGTTCACGATCCGCTTCCCCGGGCATGGCCGCCACGCCGAAGGCAACCTGGGCAAACAGCTGCTGGCGCTCGCGGTCGGCTCCAAGGTCCAGTACATCTTCCCGATCAGCTCCGGGAAGCCGTCCACGCCGACTGTCCTCGGCGACTTCAGAATCTACCGCCGGGACCCCGGATATCTCCCTGACGGGATGTACTTCTCGAGCTTCTTCATCGGAGGCTACGCGATTCATGGCTTCAACCCGGCCCCGGACTATCCGGCCAGCCACGGGTGCATGCGGCTCCCGATCGCCGATGCGATCACGGCCTACAACTGGCTTACGTTCGGCAACTGGGTCGACGTCTACTACTAAGGGCTCGTCTGCTAGGTCAACGACCTGGGCAACGCGGGTTGTCTAGCTGAGGCCGCTCGAGTAGCGCGCGAGATACCCAAGCCCGACCCCGTAGACCAGCAGCGCGAAGACCGTCGGCACGCCGTGGATGACCCAGGGGCTGTCTGATTGCACGATCGAGGCGAACGGGGAATCAAGCGTCTTGGCGGCGCTGTCGATGAAGCGCCGCGGCTGAGCCACTTGATGCGGGGGCGCAAGCCCGCCGGGCGAGATCGTCGTTCCGGAGGCAAGCTCGCGCTGCTGATGGGCAGATGCGCCGGCCAGCTGATCACGGGCGAAGAGGGCGAATGAGGCGACCACCAGCACAGAACAGCCAACCGCGGCCAGCACCAGAAATCGATGGATCACGCTGCCCTAATCGGCCGCAGACGCGGCTAGCATGAGCCGCCGCGATGCAGCTCGACGCCCAGACGACCGCGCGGGAGACCCTCCTCCAGGAGCTGCGCGCCCACGCGCTGGTGATCGGCGAGGTCATCCTCACCAGTGGTCGGACCGCTCAGTACCTGATCGATGCCAAGCGCGCGATCCTGCGGCCTCCCGGCTTTCTCGCCCTGGCGCAACTCGTCGCGGGGTACGCACGTGAGTGGGGCGCCACTGCCGTCGGCGGGATGACGATGGGCGCGGATCCGATCGCCTGCGCCGCTCTGGCCGGCGGAGCCGATGTGAAAGCGTTCTTCGTGCGCAAGGAGACCAAGCAGCACGGGCTCGCACGGCGCATCGAAGGCCCGATCCTGGACCGCCATGACCGCTGCATGCTCGTCGAGGACGTGGTCACCACTGGCGGCTCGACCGTCCGAGCATTGGAAGCCGTCCGTGGCGAGGGCCATCAGATCTGCGGCGTGCTGGCAATCTGCGACCGCCTGGCCGGCGGAGGGCAGGAGATCGAGCGCGCCGCCGGCGTGCCGTACGTCAGCCTGACCACGATCGACGAGGTTTATCCCGAACGTCCAGACCGAGGCTGAGGACTCAGGACGGTCGCAGCCCTGGGGTCCTAGTGCGGCAGCGACCGGCAGCTGGCCACGCGCTGGTGCAGCGCCTGCACTCGCCAACCGCCCTTCGAGGTCGGCGTAAACAGCACGATCGGGAGGCCGCGCTGAATCGCCTGGCCGTACTTGAAGCCGATCTTGACGACGTTGATCTTGAGGTTCCAGGCCAGAATCGTTTGCCACTCGAGGCGGGTCAGGGGTTCTCCGCATGCGCTGAAGCGGCCCGGTCCCCCGTAGTGGTTGATTGTCGCCGTCAACCGGTTGACCTGGTGGGTCCGGGCCCGCTGGATCTTCAGATCTTTGTGCTCTGTCCGGGCCCGTGACATGGCGCTGGGCACCAGCGCGGCAACGATCAGGACCACGACCGGAATTCCTGCCCACGACGGCGCCCTCGGGATCGGAAGCCCCTCCACGAGCAGTCGACCGATGAGCACGGCGGCGATCACGACCATCACGGCGGCGGCTTCGAACATGTAGCGCGGAAGTCCCGGCCAGCCGTGCAGGGCGAAAGCGATCTCGACCACTACCCACGCCACCACACCACCCGCGAGCGCGATCGTCGTCCGATCACGCCTCCACAGCGCCCAGCCCAGCGAGGCCAGCGCGACGAGTTCGAGGACCAGGGTGTGCAAGTCAAGGAAGCGCCCGGCGGTCCCGAATACCTTGTTGCTGTGCAGCGCGCGCCCAGATTTGAGCGCGTTGGTGCCGGCGACGAATGCACTACGGGAGGTCAGCGCCGGGATCCCGAACCACAGCAGCAGCAGGACCACGACACCACCGACGATCAGCTTGCGCATCGACGGGATCGCGCGCCAGGCCCAGACCGAGTACAGGGCGAGGAACGGCCACACCTCTGGCCGGCCGAGCGACGCGAGCGCTCCCAGCACGAATGCCCAATGCGGCCGGCGAGACAGATGACAGTCGATCGCGGCCAGGCAGAAGGTGACGATCATCGGATCGGACTGGGCGCTGAGGACGTAGTGCGAGTAGTCCTGGATCCCCAGTAGCGCAAGTCCGGCGAACGCGCCGGCGATCAGGCCGGCGTAGCGCCGGTCAGCTGGAGCAGCCGTCAGCCGGTGGGCGATCCTGGCCGCGAACACGGCGCCGCTCAGCGACACGGCCACCGAGGTGAACATCCACAGCCACACCTGATAGTGGCCGGCTAGTGCGAACGGGACCGTGAACAGGTACGGAAGCGGCTTCCACGACGGTGCCGCGTTCGTGTCCAGCGAGCCGGTAATCGTCTGATGGCCCCACACCAGCCAGCCGTAGGGATCGAAGCCTGGGCGCGTCCGAGCCCAGACGACCAGGATCACCGAGATCACGAGCACGCCGGCCAGAGCCCACACCAGCGCGTGTACGCGCACCCCTGCGGGCAGCGCCCGTCGTGGCACCGGACCGCCCTCCGGCGGGGTGGACGATGCGGTCGGAGTCTGTTCGATCGTGCGGGGAGCCACCGGCGAAGGCGGACGGTATCAGCAGGCGCAGCCGGGCAATTCGCGGCGCGCGGTGCACCGCGGCGCAAAGGCCAAACCGAGCTTCGGAGATGCCGATGAGAGACGTGTTGCCACATGAGCTCCCCGTCGTTACCGTGATCGCCATCGACTGCGTACAAGGCACTGGAGGGCATCGATCATGAGCGCACGTCTCGCTCGCCTAGCCGACGTGGTCTACAGGCGCCGCAGGCTGGTCGTTCTGGGGTGGCTCGCTGCGTTGATCGTGATCATCCCCGTCGGTGGCGCGCTGAAGGGCAAGTTCCACGCCGACTACGCCACGCCCGGTTCCGAGTCCAAGACCGCGAGTACGTTGATCGAGCAGCGGTTCGGCGGGTTCTCGGGCAGCACGGTTGATGTCGTCTGGCGCGCGGACGCCGGCGCCAGCAGCCCGGCTGCCAAGCGGCGGGTGACCAGCTTCCTGACCCAAGCCGCGCAGCTTCCGGGTGTCGGGCCGCCCGGTCCGATCCGCGTCTCGCCCAGTGGCCAGATCGCCGCCACGAGCCTCGAGCTGACGCGCCAGCCGTGGGATATCCCTAAGCAGACCGGCAAGGATCTGATCTCCCTGGCCGACAAGGCCAGCGGCAACGGACTCCTGGTCAGGCTCGGTGGTGGTCCGATCCAGGACGCGCAGGGCAGCAACGGTCCTCAAGGCGCCGGCTTCCTCGGCGCGACCATCGTGTTGCTGATCGCTTTCGGCTCGGTCGTCGCCGTGGGCCTGCCGCTCGCCGTCGCCCTGTTCGGGCTAGGGATTTCCTCTGCTCTGGTCGGGCTCCTGGCCGCGATCGTCGATGTGCCCGATTGGGCGACCGCGATCTCCAGCCTGATGTTGATTGGGGTGGGCGTCGATTACGCCCTGCTCGTGTTGACCCGGTTCCGCAGTGCGCTGGACGACGGCAAGACCACTCACGACGCGCTGATCGAGGCCGTCAGCACCGCGGGCCGGAGTGTCCTGATTGCCGGCTCGACGGTGATCATCTCCTTGCTTGGCCTGTTTTTCGTCGGTCTCACCTACATGCACGGTGTGGCGCTCGCGGCGAGCCTCTCCGTGCTCACCGTGATGCTGGCCGCGATCACACTGCTCCCCGCCCTGCTGGGCTTCGCCGGCCACAAAGTGGACAGCCTGCGTATTCCGGTTCTCGGCCGCCGCCGGGCTCCGAGCACGACCGGGGACTCGCCGGCGCTGCGCTGGAGCCACATGGTGCAACGGCACCCCTGGGGGTTCGCGCTGGCTGGCGCGGCCGTGCTGCTCGCTCTCGCCGCGCCGGCGCTCGGCATGCGCCTCGGCTTTGCTGATGCCGGGAACGACCCACCGGGCAAGATGACCCGCCAGGCCTACGATCTGAACACGCAGGGCTTCGGCGCTGGGTTCAACGGTCCATTGCTGATCGTGGCCAGGCTGCCCAACCGTGCGAGCGCGAGCAAGCTCGACCGGTTGGTCAACGCCGCTCGGCAGGATCGTGGCGTTGTTGCGGTCACCGCGCCGCGCGTCAACCCGGCCGGTGACGCCGCGATCATCACCGTGGTGCCGAAGACCGGCCCGCAGTCGGCGGCGACGGACCAGCTGGTCACCAGGCTCCGCGAGGCGACGATTCCGCAGACCCTGCACGGGTCGGGGATCCTGACCTTCCTCGGCGGCGAGACGGCGACCTTCGATGACCAGAGCAGCTATATCGCGGCGCGCCTGCCCGTGTTCTTCCTCGGGATCATCGGGCTCTCGTTCCTCCTTTTGCTCTTCGCCTTCCACTCGCCGCTGGTCTCCCTGAAGGCGGCGATCATGAACCTGCTGTCGATCGGGGCGGCCTACGGAGTGATGACCCTGTTCGCCAAAGGCGGGACGATTGGCAAGGTGATCGGGGTCGACCACGAGGTGCCGATCGCGCCGTTCCTGCCGGTGATCATGTTCGCGATCCTCTTCGGCCTGTCGATGGACTATGAGGTGTTCTTGGTCTCACGCATTCGTGAGGAATTCCTCAGGCACGGCGACACCCGCCGCGCGATCGCCAACGGACTGGCCAAGACCGCCCGCGTCATCACCGCTGCCGCGGCGATCATGGTCGTCGTCTTCCTCGCGTTCCTCACCGACAACCAGGTGTTCCTGAAGCTGATCGGTATCGGGATGGCCACGGCGATCTTCGTCGACGCCACGATCGTCCGCATGATTCTCGTCCCAGCGGTGATGGAGTTGCTCGGCAAACGCAACTGGTGGATCCCGCGGTGGCTCGAAAGGATGCTGCCGAAGCTGGAGATGGAAGTACCCGCGGCCGCGGCCACCGAGACTCCCGTGTAAGGACCCGCTTGGCTGAAGCCGATCCGCGGATCCAGACTCCCTCGGCCGGAAGGCGCGACGTGGCGGAGCGCCCTGCGCGACTCAGCGCCGGATCAGTTGAACGGCGCCGGGATGTAATGCGCCAGCACCCCATGGGGGTGATGGCGCGAGTAGATGAAGCTTCGCTTCAGCGAAGCACACGTGGCGCTCTTGCTGGGCACGATGTGCCATGGGAGCACGGTCCAGCCGCTGTGCAGCGGCTCGAAGAACACACTGGGGGTCCTCTGTTTGAGCTCGAACTTCGGCCGGTGACCGACCACTCCATCGTTGAGGTTGGTGTACCAGGCGAGGATGCTCACGTACTGCACCGTGGTCACGGGGTGCCCGCAGTCACGGATGCGCTGCCAGCCCCCGACGGCGTTGATCGTGTCGCTGAGCCGGCCGATCACCGTGGTGCGGACCCGCTCGTGGGCCAGGTCCTTGTGCTCCTTGCGCGCCCGCGCGATCGCGCCGGGTACGAGGCTGGCGACGATCAGGCCGACGACGAGCATCCCGGCCCAGCTCGGAACCCGGTAGCGCCGAAGCTTGGGCGCCTCCTGGAGGATCAAGCCGATAGCGACTCCGGCCAACACGATCATCACCCCGGCGGGCTCGAACAGATACCGGGGCACGCCTGGCCATCCGTGCAGGACGAAGGCGAGCTCGACGACCAGCCACCCGACCGCGCCGCCGGCCAGGATCAGCATCGGCCAGCTCCGGCGCATCGCAGCAATACCGATCGTCACCAGCGACAGCAGCTGCACCGGCAGGTAGTGCAGTGCGGTGAAGCGGTGCAAGGTGCCGATGATCTTGTTCTGATGTAACTCCCGCGGGGAGAGCAGGGCCAGCTGCCCGGCGACGAAGGGACGGCCGTTGGTGATCGTTGGAACCCCGAACCACAGCGCCGGGATGAGTGCCAGCTCGCCGGCGATCAGCCACCGCATCGACGGGAACTTGCGCCACAGCCAGACCCCGTAGAGGCCGACCCAGGGCCATGCCTCCGGGCGTCCGAGCGAGGCGAGCACACCCAGGGCCAAGGCCCACCGGTAGCGGCCGGCGAGGCAACAATCGATCGCGGCCAAACAGAAGGTCACGATCATCGGGTCCGACTGAACGCTCAGGAGATAGTGGAAGTAGTCCTCGATTCCCAGCAGGCACAGTCCGGCGAACACGCCGCCCACGAGCGCGTAGTGGTGCTGGACGCCGGCCATCCGGGAGAGGCGGTAGGAGACGCGGCCGGCGAAGATCGTCCCGGCCAGCGCGATCGACACGCTGGTGGTCATCCACAGCCACAGAGCGCCCCGACCGAACAGCGCGAACGGTACGTCGAACAGCCACGTCAGCGGCTTCCAGGACGGCGCCCCCCCGAGGTCCAGGTTCAGATGCAGCGTCTGGTAACCCCAGATCATCCAGCCGTACGGGTCGTAACCGGGGCGCGTGCCGGCCCAGCGGATGAGCAGGAACGAAAGCACCACCAGGCAGGCGGAACCGATCCACCACGGATGGCGGCGAATCGGCGCGGGGATCCGCGCACGTCGTTGAGGCGGGAGTTCGGGAACCTTGGGCTCTGGAACCGCCGCTGCTTCCAGCGTGCTCTCAGACACGAGAACGAGAGAAAGTATCAGGGGCGTTTAAAGGGAAGCTGCACGTGGGCAGCGCCCCCGGCAGGAATCGAACCTGCATCCCGCGCTTAGGAGGCGCGTGCTCTATCCATTGAGCTACGAGGGCTTACCGCAGTACCCGGTCCGACCGCTTGGCAGGTGGGGCCGGCAGAGGTTATCCAGGCGGTCCACCTTCGTTGTCCGCCGGTTAACCCCGCGTGACAAGCGTTTACGAGTCATTTATTTTCCGAAGCGTGCAGGAGGGACCCTTCGGTCGCCGCGGAAATAGATTGACCAGCCAATGAGCGTCGGCGCGTCAGAGCTGCTCCCCGGGAACGAGACCACCGTGGAGACAGTGGAGTTGGTCAGCGGTGATATCAGCGCGCGCTCTCCCACGGCACTGTTCTGGCGTCGCTTCCGTTCTGACCGGGTGGCGATTGTCTCCACCGGCTTCATCGTGCTGTTGATCCTGATGGCAATCTCCGCCCCGTTGATCGTCAAGCTATTCGGGTTGCCGGGTCCGTCGGTTCAGAACACGAACCTGACCGACGCGTTCGGCACGCCGATCGGCCCCACCGGGGCCCACCCGTTTGGCGTCGATCCTCTGGGTGAGGATGTGATGTCGCGGGTGATCTACGGCACCCGGGTGTCCCTGGAGGTGGGGATCATCGGCACTGCGCTGGCGACCTTCGTCGGGGTCGTGCTCGGCCTGTTCGCCGGCTTCTACCGTGGCTGGATCGACACGGTGCTGTCACGGATCGCCGACATTGTCCTGTCGTTTCCGATCCTTTTGCTGGGGATCGGGATCGCGGCGGCATGTGCCGTGGACGGTTGCCTGGGCGGCCTGATCCAGCCTGGGGTGACAGTCATCATCGCGATCATCGTGATCGCGGGTTGGACCTACATCTTCAGGATCACCCGCGGCCAGGTTCTGTCGCTGCGCGAGAAGGAGTTCGTCGATGCGTCGCGCTCGCTGGGGGCCTCGAACATGCGGATCATGTTCCGGGAGATCCTGCCCAACCTGGTCGCCCCGATCATCGTCTACGCGAGCCTGCTGATCCCGACGAACATCCTGTTCGAGGCCGCGCTGTCGTTCCTGGGGGTTGGCGTCAAGCCGCCGACGGCGAGCTGGGGTCAGATGATCGCGGACGCCAGCGGCAACTTCCAGGCGGTCTGGTGGTACATGCTGTTCCCCGGAATCGCCCTCCTGCTGACGGTGTTGGCGTTCAACCTCGTCGGTGACTCACTTCAAGACGCGCTCAATCCGAAGGCCGACCGATGAGCGGCCACCCAAAGCAACGAGGAGGAAACATGAAGGTACTCACCAAGGGGTTGTCCCTTGCGGGAGCCACCTGCGCGCTGGCACTGGCGCTCGCGGCCTGCGGCTCGGGTGGTTCGAGCTCAGGAGGGGGCGGCAGCTCCAGCGGTGGGACGCTCAAACCCGCAATCACCGGGTTTGGACAGAACCTGACCGACGGCAAGCGGGGCGGAGTCCTGACCGTCTATGACCACGAAGACTTTCAGCATCTCGATCCGGGCCAGGCGTACTTCTCGCTCGACTATGAGGTCATATACGCAACCCAGCGGCCGCTGTATCAGTTCAAGCCGAACAGCACTACTGACGTGATGCCGGACCTGGCCTCCGGACCTGCGAGCGTGACCAACGGCGGCAAGACGGTGACCGTCCATATTCGCCCGGGCGTGCACTACAGCCCACCGGTCAACCGCGAGGTCACTTCCGCTGACGTCGCTTATGCGATCGAGCGCGGCGCCAACCCGAACGTCGCCAATCCATACTTCCCCGCGTACTTCAACTACCTGGTCGGGGGGAGCAAGGCCAACGGGGGGCCAATCGCGGGCATCTCGACGCCAGACAAATACACGATCGTGTTCCACCTGGTGGGCTCGTACGGGACGTTCTTCGTCGGTGCCCTCTCGCTGCCGCTGTCGGCGCCGGTGCCGAAGGAGTTCGCGGCGCCGCTTGACGCGAAGAAGCCGACTCAGTACGGCGATAAGTTCGAGGTGGCAACCGGTCCATACATGCTGAAGGCTGACGCCAAGGGCAATTTCCTCGGCATCGGCTACCAGCCGGGCAAGTCAGCGACACTGGTCCGCAATCCGAACTGGAAGGCCAGCACCGACCCCCGGCCGGCATACCTGGACGGCGTCAACATCAATATCGGTGGAGACACCAACGTGATCGGCCGCCAGGTACTGACCGGCTCACACACGCTGCAGAACGACACTCCGGCCGGACCGATCATCAAGCTGGCCTACCAGAAGTACTACAACCAGCTGATCGCGGTGCCCGGTGCCGGCAACCACTACATGGCGCTGAACAATCATCAGGGTCCGTTCTCCAACGTGAACGTTCGCCGAGCCGTGTATGCGGCGCTTGACCGGACGGCGATGATCAAGGCCGACGGCGGCGAGGTCGTGGCTCAGGTCGGAACGCACTTCATCTATCCGACCTCGCTGGGCTACGCCCAGTCCGGTGGAGATCACGGTCCGAACGTCGACTTCAACAACTACCCGTCCGGCAATGCCGCTGTGGCGGCCAAGTACATGAAGGCGGCTGGATACCCGAGTGGGAAGTACACCGGCAACTACGTCGTCAAGGTCGTGGGCTCGACTGGGGATCCCGCCCCGAAGACAGCAGCGATCGCCAACAACGCGATCCAGAGCCTCGGGTTCAAGACCAACTTCACGCTCGTCGACCAGTCGGTCATGTACCAGAAGTACTGCGGCGATCCCAAGCAGGAGATCGACGCCTGCCCCAACGTGGGCTGGATCCGTGACTGGTCTGATCCGCAGACGCTGTTGGATCCGATCTTTGCCGGCTACAACATCGTCACCACCAACAATTCCAACTGGGGCCAGGTCAGCTGGCAGGACGCTCCCTACCGGGACAAGTCCGGGGTGATCAAGACCCCGCTGGACAAGGCGATGAAGTCGGCCGAGAAGACGGTTGGCGAGTCGGCACGGGCGACCGCGTGGGGCACGATCGATAACCAGCTCGTCAATCAGGCAGTCGCCGTCCCGTGGGTGTTCGACAAGCAGGGCAACATCTTCTCCAAGGATGTCCGCCCCGTGAACGACCTGTGGGACATCGGTGAGTTCGACTACAACTACACGTCGCTGAAGTAGGACGCAACGCGCCGGCTGGGACCCCGCCGCGGTGGGGTCCCAGCGCGTTGGCACTGCCCCTAAGGGATAACCATGCTCCGCTACGTAATCCGACGCCTTCTGTGGGGAGTGGTGCTGGTCATCGCGGTGATCGCGATCACCTTCGTGCTGTTCTATCTGCTGCCCAACGTGAATCCCGCGCAGCTGCGCGCGGGACGGAACTCCTCACCCAAGGTGATTGCGGAGATCGCCCACACGCTGGGGACCGACAAGCCCGTTTACACGCAGTTCTGGCATTACATCGACCGCCTCGTCTTTCACTTCGACCTGGGTTTCAGTTTTTACAGCGGCGCGGACGTGAAGGCCCTGATCCTGGACCGGCTGCCGGCCACCATCTCGCTGGCGGTTGGGGGGGTGCTGATCTGGCTGCTGGCCGGCATTCCGGTGGGGATCATCTCGGCCATCAAACGCCGGAGCGCCCTGGACCGCACGGCGATGGGCACGGCGCTCGTGTTCGTCTCAGCCCCCGTCTATTGGCTCGGGCTGGTGATCCTGTTCCTGTTCGCCGCCGACATCGGTCGTTTTCCGGTGTCATTCCTGCATGGCGCCGGCAGCTACGTCGGGTTGACGGTCAACCCCTGGCATTGGTTCGAATCGCTGCTGATGCCGTGGTTCGTCCTGGCCGCGAGCTCCGCGGCCATCTACGCGCGGCTGCTCCGAGGCAGCCTGATCGACGTGATGGGCGAGGACTACATCCGGACCGCGCGGGCTAAGGGGTTGCGTGAGCGGCGCGTGGTGATGAAACACGGCATGCGCTCCGCGATCACGCCGCTGGTGACGGTGCTCGGCCTCGACGTCGCGATCCTGCTCGGAGGGGCCTTGCTGGTCGAGGCGGTGTTCAACATCCCGGGGATCGGCCGCCTCAACTTCGACGCCATCAACCACGGCGACTTCCCAATCATTCAGGGCACGGTTGTGCTCGCAGCGATTTTCGTCATCGTGGCGAACATCATCGTAGACATCGCCTACGCCTATCTCGACCCAAGAGTGCGCTACGGGTGAGCGCCACCGGGCCGCTCCTGCAGGTCGAGGACCTGTACGTCCAGTTCCCCACCGAGGACGGCGTTGTCCACGCGGTCGACGGCGTCTCGTACTCGATCGACAAGGGCAAGACGCTCGGGATCGTCGGCGAGTCCGGCTCCGGCAAGAGCGTCTCGTCACTGACCACGCTCGGTCTGACCCGCAGTCAGGGCGCACAGATCGAGGGGCGGATGCTGTTCGCCGGCGAGGACTTGGTGGCGATGTCCGATGATGAGCTGCGACAGATCCGTGGCAACGACATCGCGATGATCTTCCAGGACCCGCTGTCCTCCCTGCACCCGTTCTACAAGGTGGGCGGCCAGCTGATGGAGGCGGTTCTGACCCATCGGAATCTCACGCGCAACGCCGCTCGCGAGCGGGCGATCGAGTTGCTGGAGCTGGTCGGGATTCCAGATCCACCTCGCCGGGTCGACCAATACCCGCATGAGTTCTCCGGCGGGATGCGTCAGCGCGTGATGATCGCCATGGCGCTGGCCAACGAGCCCAAGTTGCTGATCGCCGACGAGCCCACGACCGCACTGGACGTCACCGTACAGGCGCAGATCCTGGCCCTGCTCGAGGATCTGCAGCGGCGGCTGGGAATGGCCATCATCATCATCACGCACGATCTCGGGGTGGTGGCCGAGATCGCTGACGAGATCTGCGTGATGTACGCCGGGCGGATCGTCGAGCGCGGCTCCACCGAGCGCATCTTTGCCTCTCCCCAGCATCCGTACACGTGGGGGCTGCTGAAATCGATTCCGCGGCTGGACAGTCCGCGGGACGAGGAGCTGGTGCCGATCGCCGGCCGGCCACCGAGCCTGATCAACCGGCCCTCCGGCTGCCATTTCCATCCTCGCTGTACCTACGCACGGGAGGCGCACAAGCGGATTGATCCGCCATTGACGCCCGTCGCGGGGCAGCGGAACCACCAAGTCGCATGCCTGCTCGAGGACAGCATCCGGGACAAGATCTGGCAGGGACTGCAAGGCGGTCATTCACCGGCCTCTCTTCGCCAACTCACGGAACCCGGGTCGGCAAGTCGGGCAACCGCGGCGCGCCCATTGGCGAACGAGGCGGGCGAATGACGGTGAGCGGGACCCCCCTTCTCGAAGTCCGCGAGCTCGTCAAACACTTCCCCATCACCCGCGGGATCCTCTTCCAGCGCCAGATCGGTGCCGTCAAGGCTGTGGACGGGATCTCGTTCGACGTGCTCTCAGGCGAGACGCTCGGGATCGTCGGCGAGACCGGCTGCGGCAAGAGCACCACGGCGAAGCTGTTGGTGCGGCTGCTGGACCCGACGTCCGGGGAGATCCGCTTCGAGGGAGAGGACATCGCAAATCACAAGGGAGAACGACTGAAGGCGCTGCACCGGGAAATTCAGATGATCTTTCAGGATCCGTTCTCCTCGCTCAATCCGCGCAAGACAGTCGGCTCCATCATCGCCGACCCGTTTGCCATCCACGGCCTGCTGAGCGGCGAGGGCGAGCGCAAGAAGCGCGTCCAGGAGCTGATGGACCGCGTCGGCCTGAATCCAGAGCATTACAACCGCTATCCGCACGAGTTTTCAGGCGGCCAGCGACAGCGGATCGGCGTCGCGCGCGCCATCGCTCTGGAGCCCAAGCTGCTGGTCGCCGACGAGCCCGTGTCGGCGCTGGATGTCTCGATCCAGGCCCAGGTCCTGAACCTACTCCGCGGCCTGCAACGAGAGATGGGTCTGACGCTGATCTTCATCGCCCACGATCTCTCGGTGGTGCGACACATGTGCGATCGGGTCGCTGTGATGTATCTCGGGTCGCTGGTTGAGCTCGCGCCGAGCGATGCGCTTTACACCTATCCCCGCCACCCGTACACGGGCGCACTGCTATCGGCGGTGCCGGTGCCGGATCCCTCTGGAGGACGCCGTGAGCGCGCACTGCTCTCCGGGGACGTCCCCAGTCCCGCCAACCCGCCCAGCGCGTGCCGCTTCCACACCCGCTGCCCAAAGGCGCAGGAGATCTGTTCGGTCGAGGACCCGCCGCTGGAGGACAAGGGAAACGGAACCCGCGCCGCCTGTCACTTCCCGCTGACCCGTGAGGAGGTCAGTACGCGTTTGCCTGCGGCGCTGACCGGAGCCGGCCGCCCGGTCAACTAGTCGCTCCGCCTGCGGCCACTAACCGGCCGCGGCCGCGGCGCCGTCCTCGTCCTCGTCCTCGTCGTCGACATACAGCGACTCGACCGCGAGCTCGTCGCCACGCTTGCCCCACAGCTTCACTTCGAGGTAGTCGCCGCGGTAGTTGTCGGGAGCGATCAGGGTGAAGCGCTCGTCGACGAGATTGCACTGATCGACGGCTAGGTTGGCGAGCTCGGCGGTCACGATCGCACCGCCGGCGATCAGCGGGACGCCCCACACGAGGGTCATGTCCGCCATCTTTCCCTCCTCGCCACGCCACGCGCCGATCACGTCATCGTTGAGATCGAGCTTCCAGTCTGGGTTCTGCTCGGCCAGCTCCGACGTGAACTCAGCCCGGGCGTCGAAGTTGCTGGGGCCACCGGAGCCCTCGGTGAACGACACGAACCCGAACAGCTCGAAGTTTTCGCTGGTCCGTGCCACGCTAGGGATGTAGGTCCGCCCGCAATAGGATCGATCGGGAAACCACGCCACCTCGCCGACGTCGCCGATCTCCTCACCGTCGGTGTCGATCTCACGGCACGCGCTCAGGAAGTGCTCTCGCAGCGTGTCGGCCCAGCGCCCGTAGGGGAGGCCCTCCTGTGGAGGCTCGGCGGCGAAGCTGATGACGAAGCGATCGGTCGGCGGCATCGGCGTGGGAGCCTAGCGACTCCGAGCGCTAGCCCTGCGGCACCTAGAACGCCCCGCGCCGGGTGAACACCGCCGGAATCGTCTTGAACAGGATCGAGAGATCCAGGAACATCGACCAGCGCTCGAGGTAGAGGAAGTCAAGCCGCACGAGGTCGTCGAAGTCCAGCTCCGAGCGCCCGGACACCTGCCACAAGCCGGTGATCCCGGGCAGCACGAGATACCGCTTCTTGTGCCATTCCTCGAGTTTCTCGAAGTCCCTCATCGGCAGCGGTCGAGGCCCGACCAGGGACATCTCTCCACGGACGACGTTGACGAGCTGCGGCAACTCGTCGAGTGAGAAGCGGCGCAGGACCCGCCCGATCTTGGTCAGGCGCGGATCGTGACGGATCTTGAACAGCGCGCCGGACTTCTCGTTGAGCGGCTCGAGGTCAGCCTGGATCTGGTCCGCGTGCTCCCGCATGGTGCGGAACTTGAAGCAGGAGAAGGGCCTTCCCGCCATGCCCGGGCGCACCGAACGGTAGATGACGGGCCCGCGTGAGCTCAACTTCACCGACAGGGCGATGGCCAGCAGGATCGGCGAGAACACGATCAACCCAAGCGTCGAGAGCACCAGGTCGAATGTCCGCTTGAGCGCGTAGTCGATGCCCTCGAAGACCGGCGGACGCAGCGTGAACAGCGGGACCGTCTGCCCGGGCACAAACTCTGCCCGGTCGATCAGGATTTCCATCGTGGACGGAGCCACATGCACGGTCACGCCGCGGCGGTGACAGACGTCGACCAGCTCCACGGCGGACTCCTGGGGGAAGTCCGGGTCGGCGATGATCACCTCCTGCACGCGTTCGGCGGCCAGGATCTCCGAGAGGTCCTCGAGCCGGCCGAGGGAGCGCAGGCCATTCTGGGGCCGGGGGGTCAGGGAGACGTAGCCGACGAGATCGACGCGTGTTTTCGCCCGATCCGCGAGGGCGTGGGCGACGGCCTCGATGTGCTTGCCGGATCCGACCAGCACAGCCCGGCGCTGGTAGCCGGCCTGCTCCAGCAGCCAGCCGGTGATCCGCAGATGCAGCTCCCGCAGGACGCCGATATAGATCGTGCCGAAGATCAGCGAGCCGTAGAAAATGAAGTAGCTGGAGAAATGGCTGCCGTTGGCCAGGGCGAACACCAGCGCGATGACCATGGTCTGGAACAGCGCACCGAAGATCCGGCCCAGTCCAGGGCGTCGCGGCCGATCGGCGTAGAGATCCGCGCGGGCGAACATGAGCACGGTGACCAGGTAGGCGAAGGCCATCCACGGCTTTGCCTCGTGCCAGGCGGTGCCCAGATCGAACTGGCCTCGGAAGACCAACTTGAGACCGAGCGAGGTGACCAGGGCTCCCGCCACGCCGACGTAGTCGAGTGC
Organism: uncultured Solirubrobacterales bacterium; assembly: GCA_963757165.1. Classification (GTDB taxonomy): domain Bacteria; phylum Actinomycetota; class Thermoleophilia; order Solirubrobacterales; family Solirubrobacteraceae; genus Palsa-465. The sequence goes on along the minus strand of CAVWQO010000006.1, from coordinate 1,248,432 downwards.
CAGAAGCGAGACGACTCGCGCCACCCGGCGCAGGGTCTCCAGCCGAAGCAAAAACGATAGGGCGGGTGGGCGCTTGCGGCGTACGTCGCGGGGGGGTTGCGCCAATGGAACGGGACCTCCATGGGTCCCGTTTGCATGCCGCCGCGTCGCCTCTCTCTGCTCCGTTGTCACGATGTCATAGGGCGTTTTGACTCTTCCCCTACCCAGTAACGGTATCTTGACATTGAAGTTACGAGGTAGGCCTTTGTCCGGCGGGGAGAGCCTCCTCCACCGCGCGGACAGCTAGCGCGCAGCGCCGACCAGCGCCTCTACACCGGACTGCTCAATGGTCCGGCGAAGACCCTCGCGAAGATCGATCTCAGGTCCCCAACCCAGGATCTCCTGAGCCAGGGTGATGTCCGGCTGACGGACCTGCGGGTCGTCGGTCGGAAGCGCCTCGTAGACGATCTCAGAGCGTGAACCGGTGATCTCGAGCACGGCCTTCGCCAGCTCGAGCAGCGTGAATTCGTTCGGATTGCCGATGTTGACCGGATCGTGGTACCCCGACTCCGAAAGCCCGATGATCCCCCGGACCAGGTCATCGACGTAACAGAAGGAGCGCGTCTGGGAACCGTCGCCGAACACGGTGATCGGCCGGTCCTGGAGCGCCTGGCGCAGGAACGTCGGAATCGCGCGGCCGTCATGCGGGCGCATCCGCGGGCCGTAGGTGTTGAAGATCCGGACGATTGCGGTGTCCACGCCCTGCTGGCGGTGATAGGCCATCGTCAGGGCCTCGGCGTAGCGCTTGGCCTCGTCGTAGACCCCCCGGGGCCCGATCGGGTTGACGTGGCCCCAGTAGCTCTCGGGCTGCGGGTGGATCTTCGGGTCGCCGTAGACTTCGCTCGTCGAAGCGGTGAGGAAACGGGCGCGGTGCTTCTTGGCCAGACCAAGCGTGTGATGCGTCCCGTACGAGCCGACTTTGAGCGTGTGCAACGGAAGCCGCAGATAGTCGATTGGCGAGGCCGGCGAGGCAAGGTGGTAGACGAAGTCGACCGCCTCCTCGACGTAGTAGGGGTGGATGATGTCCAGGTTCAAATGGACGAAGGCCTCACCACGGATGTGCTCGATGTTGGCCAGCGAGCCGGTCTCAAGGTTGTCGACGCAGATCACGCGGTTGCCGCGGCGCAGCAGTTCGTCGCACAGGTGCGACCCGAGGAAGCCGGCGCCGCCGGTGACGAGGCATGTAGACATGCGCTGAATCTACCGCGCTGGCAGCCTTGGAGTCAGTCTCCTGCCGCCCGCGCAGAGCTCCGGCGCAGGTAACGGTGCGCTCCGCGCCGGATCGTCACGCGCTCGGCGTCGAGGTGTTCGAGCAGGGCCTGGGCGAACTTGCGTGATGTTCCAAGCTCATCTCGGAGCTGGCCCAGCGTGATCACGCCGCCGCTGCGCGCGGCGAGCTCGATCGCGCGGGATCGGACCTGGGCCAGCGTCTCCGGGTGGTAGTGGAGCGTCTTCGATACGCGGACCGCACGCCCGGCGGCGCGGAGAGCGGACAGATCCCCGGCGTCGAGGTCCGAGTCCAATGGCGGCTCGACCCGGGCCAGCTGCAGGCGCCGCTCCAAAGCGCGCGCGGATTCGGTCAATCTGGGTGGCTGTGCCGGCGCGCGCGGCGCCGCGTCGGCCGACCCGGCCTGTTCGGCCGGCGACGATCCCGGCTCCGGCGTCGACTCGCCGCGTGATAGGGCCGCCAACTGAGTCAGCAGCTCCCGGCTGGGGCCGTGCTTGCGGGGAGCGCGATCAAGGATGACCCCGCCGCCCAGTGTGTCCGGGGGAGCGATCCGCCTCACCACGAGCCGATCGCCGACCGCGGCAACGAGCGGCTGCTCAAGCCGGATCTGCCAGAAGCGCCCGCCGAGCCAGGTCATGCGGCCTGGCGACTCGCGGGTTCCGTGGTGGATCTGGACTCGCTCGCCATGCGCGGGCTCGTGCTCGGCGAACTCGAGCTCACAGTCGAGGCGATAGGTGCCGGCCAGGTCCGAGCCGCGCGTTGTCACCACGTCACCCCGGCGGAGATCACGCGTCGCCCTGCCGCTCAGGTTGAGCGCGACACGCTCCCCCGCCTGCGCCAAATCGACGGGCAGACCGTGAACCTGGATGGCGCGCACGCGGGCTTGGCTACCCGCGGGCAGAATCTCGACCTGTGCCCCCGGCGAGAGTGAGCCAGACCAGAGCGTTCCGGTGACGACCGACCCCGCCCCCCTGATAGTGAACACGCGGTCCACGTGCAGCCGCGCCGACGTGCTCTCGGCCGGGCGACCTGGCACCCCGGCGGCGACGTGCTCGAGCGCCGCGAGCAGTTCGCCGATGCCCGCTCCCGTACGTGCCGAGACGGCGACGAGCTCCGCACCCGGCATCAGCGCCTGAGCCTCGCCGAGTGCCGGTTCCGGCCTTCCCAGATCCGACTTGGTCACCACCACCACACCGCGCTGGACGTTCAGCGCCCTCAGGATCGCCGCGTGCTCCCGCGTCTGCGGCATCACGCCGTCGTCCGCGGCGATCGCCATCAGGTAGAGGTCGATTCCCGTGGCGCCGGCCACCATCGTGCGCACGAAGCGCTCGTGACCCGGCACGTCGATCACCGACAGACTGTGGCCCGATGGGAGCTCCAGATGCGCGTAACCGAGCTCGATCGAAATGCCCCGCTCGTGCTCCTGCTCTAAGCGGTCGGTGTCAACTCCCGTAAGCGCCCTGATCAGCGTTGTCTTCCCGTGGTCTATGTGGCCCGCGGTCCCCAGAGTGAGCGGTCTGCGAGCGTTCACGGACCCAACGCAGCTCGAACGGCAGCACTGAGCGGAGCAAGATCATCGTCGGTCAGCGTTCTCGGATCCAGCAGGACCCGGCCATCGCTGATCCGTCCGATCACGGGGGGGTCACCCTCGCGCAGTGCGCGCACCAACGTGGCGGGATCTCGGTCAATGCGCAGTGCCACCGCAGGTCCCTCCAGCTCGAGCAGCGGGAGTGCTCCGCCACCGGCCCGACCGGTCGCACGGACGACCTCGGCGAGCGGACCCAGCTCCTCGACGAGTCGCTCGGCTCGCCCCCGAAGTGTCGCTTCGCTCACATCCAGCATCGCCAGCACCGGCACGTCCCGGCGTGCCAGAGCCGGATCGCGGTACAGCATCAACGTCGCCTCGAGTGCGGCCAACGAGAGTTTGTCTATCCGCAACGCTCGGGCCAGCGGGTGGTCCCGCGCCGGCGCCAGGGCTCCTCGGCGGCCGATCAGAAGCCCTGCCTGGGGACCGCCGAGCAGCTTGTCGGCGGAGCAGCAGACCACGTCAACCCCGGCCTTGATCGAGCGCCGGACAGCCGGTTCATCGGCGAGAGCCGGGACTCCGCTGGCGTGCGTGAGCACTCCGGAGCCAGCGTCGTCGATGACCGGCACCCCGAGTCCGCATAGCTCCTCGACCGAAACCTCCTCGACGAAACCGACCGTGCGGAAGTTCGACGGATGGACGCGCAGGATTGCCACGGGCTGGCCATCCGCAGCCCCCACGCCGGCCTCGTAGTCGCGCAGCCGCGTCCGGTTCGTGGTTCCCACTTCGATCAACCTTGCGCCCGACTGGGCGATCACTTCGGGGATTCTGAACCCGCCGCCGATCTCCACGAGCTGACCCCGGGAAACGATGATCGCGCCCACTTGCGCCGCCGCTACGGCGAGCAGCACGGCGGCTGCGCCGTTGTTGACCACCAGCGCCGCCTCCGCGTCGCACAGCTGACAGAGCAGGTCTTCGACGTGCTCTTGACGGCTTCCGCGAGCACCGGTTTCGAGGTCGAGCTCGAGGTTGCAGTAGCCCGCGGCGACCGCGAGTGCGTCCCGGGCGGCGGAGGCCAGCGGCGCGCGGCCGAGATTTGTGTGGAGGATCACGCCGGTGGCGTTGATCACCCGTCGAAGCGACGGTCGCCGGTTGCGCTCCAGCAGCTCGGCCGCTCGGAGGATGAGATCCCGATCCGACGCGTCGCCGCTCAGCAATGCCACGCGCCGCTCGGTGATGGCCTGTCGCGCCGCCGCCACCGCGAGCCCGCGCGAGGCACCGTGAGTCTCAAGCTCGGCGGCCAGTTCGTGGACCGCCGGGAGCGCGGTCAGCTGGTCGGGCCGGGTGTCGTGCCGGCGACCCAAACGCCCTCCTCCTTCTTCCAGATCGGGGCCCGCGCCTTGATCTCGTCGATGATCTCGCTGGCCCCCGCAAAGGCCTCGGCACGATGGGGCGCGGACGCGGCGACGGTCACCGAGGCCTCGGACAACGGCACGCTGCCGATGCGATGCTCGGCCGCCGCGGCGCAGAGGCCATGCCGCTTCACCGCCGCTGCGACGATGCCGCCGATCTCCCGCTCGGCCATCGGAATGTACGCCTCGTAGTTCAGCTCGGCGACATTCCGCGTCACCCCGGAGAACGTGACCACGGCGCCGGCGCGGCCGTCCCGCACACGCTCCAGCAACGTATCGAGGCGCAACGGTTCGGTCGTGACGCGAGCGTGCACCAACTCGGCCGATCCGCCGGATACCGGCGGGATCAGCGCAAGCTCGTCACCGGTGTGCAATTCGGCCTGCGGCTCGGCGTACTCCTGGTTGAGCGCCATGACCACGGAGAGGCCGCTGATCAGGTCACCGAGCCGGCCAAGCGCATCACTGACTCGCGCCCCGTCCGGTAGCTCCAGCTCGATCTCATCCGCAGCCGCGCGCTCGCGCAAGATGGCGAACAGGCGAACGCGAACATGCATGAGCTAAGGCTATCCCGCCAAGGTGGAGTATTGGCGGGCCGTTAACAGTCCTCCGCGGAGGTCGCAAATGTTCATATCCTGCGTCTTCGGGGTTTTTCAACAGGAGGAATCAATGCGTACACGGAAGAGCGTCCTCGCGCTGCTGCTGTCGGTGCTGTGCATCGGGGTGGTAGTTGGATGCGGCAGCAGTAGCAGCTCGTCGTCCGGTGGCAGCTCGTCGTCCGGTGGCAGCTCGTCGTCCGGTGGCAGCTCGTCATCCGCCGGCTCGTCGTCGGCTCCGACGACCTCAGCGGCCGACCCGGCCGTCGCGAAACTGGTCCCGGCCGCGATCAAGTCCAAGGGCACGCTTACCGTGGCAGCTGACGCCAGCTATGCGCCGAACGAGTTCTTCGCCAGCGACGGCAAGACCGTAATCGGGATGGACGCTGATCTGGTCAAAGCCCTGGCCGGCGTGATGGGGCTGAAGGCGAATGTGGTCAACGCCACGTTCGACAGCATCATCCCCGGGCTGGCCTCAGGCAAGTACGACTTGGGGGCTTCGTCCTTCACCGACACCAAGCTGCGCGAAAAGACTGTCGATTTCGTCGACTACTTCTCCGCCGGCGAGTCCTTCTACACCAAGGCTTCCGGCGGCACTTCGGTAAGCGCGCTGGCCGATTTGTGCGGGCATACAGTCGCCGTCGAGAAGGCGACGACCGAGGAAACAGACGCCCAAGCTCAGAGCGCCAAATGCAAGAAGGCCGGCAAGCCCGGCGTGACAGTGCTCGTCTTTCCCGATCAGAACGGCGCCAACCTGGCGCTCAACAGCGGCCGCGCGCAGGTCGGGTTTGCCGACTCTCCGGTCGCCGCCTATGCGGTGAAGAAGACGAACGGACAATTCAAGCTCGTCGGTCAGGCCTTTGCCACCGCGCCTTACGGACTGGCAATTCCCAAGAAGAACGGGCTGACCAAGCCGGTTCTCGCCGCGCTGGAGAAGCTGATCAAGAACGGCACGTATGCGTCGATCCTCAACCACTGGGGTGTGCAGGCGGGCGCGATCTCCAAGCCGGTGATCAACGGAGCGACGAGCTAACCGCCAGACTACGGCTCAGAGGTGAGCACCTCCGAGCCATCCGAGGAGCGGGCGGGACGGCCTGACGACATCGAGGCCGTCCCGGTCCGCCGCCCCGGCCGCTGGATTGCGGCCTTTGTCGTGCTGGTTTTGGCCGCGTCTCTGGTGCGGTCGGTGGTCACCAACCCGAATTTCCAATGGCACGTCGTGGGCCAGTACCTGTTCGACGGCCGGATCCTGCATGGCGTCGTAGTCACGCTGGAATTGACCATCATCTCGATGGCGTTGGGTACGGCGCTCGGAATCGTCCTGGCGGTCATGCGTCGCTCACCGAATCCGCTGGTCTCCGGCGCGAGCTGGCTCTACATCTGGTTCTTCCGTGGGACGCCATTGCTCGTCCAGCTGCTGTTCTGGGGCAATATCGGAGCGCTGTACAAGAAGATCGACCTAGGGGTCCCGTTCGGACCCTCGTTCATCCACGCCGATTCCAACTCGCTGATTCCGATCTTCGTCGCCGCAGTACTCGGATTCGCCCTCAACGAGGCTGCATACATGGCGGAGGTCGTGCGGGCTGGAATCCTCGCGGTCGATGAGGGCCAGAACCAGGCCGCGCAGTCGCTAGGGCTGGGTCGGATTCAGATCATGCGCCGGATCGTGCTGCCCCAGGCAATGCGCGTGATCATCCCGCCGACCGGCAACGAAACCATCTCGATGCTTAAGAACACTTCGCTGGTGATCGTCCTCGGAGGCGTGTTCGACCTACTGTTCGAGGCCCAGCAGATCTACGCGGCCACTTATCAGACGATCCCGCTGTTAATCGTCGCCAGCCTCTGGTATCTCGCCATGACGAGCGTCGCCTACGTCGGCCAGTACTTCATTGAGCGCCGCTTTGGACGCGGGTTCTCCCGCAGCGAGCAGCGCCGCAACAAGCTCGTGTCTCTGAGCTTCGGATCAGGTCGAAAATGACGGGGCCGATGGTGAAAGCCGAGGGCATCCACAAGCGCTTCGGACGCCTCGAGGTGCTCAAGGGGATCAACCTCGAGGTGCAGCGGGGCGAGGTGATGTGCTTGCTGGGTCCCTCTGGCTCCGGGAAGTCAACCTTTCTCCGATGCATCAATCATCTTGAGAAGATCAACTCCGGGCGGCTGAGTGTCGACGGCGAGCTGGTCGGATACCGCGAGGCCGGCGGCAAGCTCCATGAGTTGCACGAGCGCGATGTTGGCCGCAAGCGGGCCCAGATCGGCATGGTCTTTCAGCAGTTCAACCTGTTTCCCCACATGACCGCCATAGACAACGTGACGCTCGCGCCGGTCCACGTGACGGGAGTTTCCCGCGAGGAAGCCCGCAGTCGGGCGCGTGAGCTGCTGGACAAGGTAGGTCTCGGCGACAAGCTCGACACCTACCCGGTCGCTCTTTCCGGCGGCCAGCAGCAGCGGGTGGCCATCGCGCGGGCGTTGGCGATGCAGCCGAAGCTGATGCTCTTCGACGAGCCCACCTCAGCACTCGATCCCGAGCTGGTGGGAGACGTGCTGGACACGATGCGGCAGCTGGCGCACGACGGGATGACGATGATCGTGGTCACGCACGAGATGGGCTTCGCCCGTGAGGTCGCCGACGAGGTGGTGTTCATGGATGCCGGGGTCGTGGTCGAGGCCGGCAAGCCGGCGGAGGTGCTTGACAACCCCCGGCATGAACGCACTCGCACCTTCCTGCACAAGGTCCTCTAGATAGCAGCGCCGAAGGCGAGGGCCCCGGTCGAACCCTCGCCCCACGGCCAGCGCCGAAGGCGAGGGCCCCGGTCGAACCCTCGCCCCACGGCCAGCGCCGAAGGCGAGGGCCCCGGTCGGACCCTCGCGCTGCGGCAGGGCGAGGCTCCCCCGGTGGAGGCCTCGCCCAAGCTCGGTCCTACGGCTTGTACTTCGCGCTGCAGGCCTGGATCTTGCCGGTATCGGTCCCGGCCGCGGCAATGCACGAGGTCAGGTTCGTGACGCTGGTGGGAACCGCTCCACCAGTTGACTTGTTGGCGTTGCTGACGGCCTGCTGCAGCTGCTGCTCCCCCTGCCTGACGGCGGTGTTGGCGGTGTCGTTGTTGGGCTTGATCACCGCGAAGTAGAGGATCACGATGATCCCCACGGACACGCCGAGCGCGATCAGCCGGTACATCGGATTGCGAACGACCACGATCATGCAGCACCCCCAATTTGGTTTGGTGGGGCCAACCTAGGCGCGGAGCCGATCGTTGTCAGTGTCGGATCGGTCTCTCTCTGGTGCGCTCGGAGAGGCTCGCAGGGGTAACCTCCACCGGCGATGGCCACGACAGATGATCACCGAACGATCGCCCCGATAGTCGGCCCCGACGATCCGCGCCGGTTTACCGATTCCGGCATCGAGGTCAAGCCGCTCTACACCGAGGAGGACCTTCCGCGGGAGCTTCCGCAGCGCCTCGGTGAGCCCGGCGAATACCCGTTCACGCGCGGGATCCACCCGGACATGTACCGCAAGCAGCTGTGGACGATGCGCCAGTACGCCGGCTACGCCAGCGCCAAGGAGTCCAACGAGCGCTACCGATACCTGCTCGAGCACGGCTCGACAGGCCTATCGATGGCATTCGACCTGCCGACCCAGCTCGGCCTCGATTCTGACGATCCGCGCTGTCTGGGTGAGGTCGGACGCACCGGCGTGGCGATCGACACGATCGACGACATGCGGACCGCCTTCGACGACATCCCGCTCGACAAGGTCTCGACCTCGATGACGATCAACGCACCAGCCAGCGTGCTGCTGCTGCTCTATGAGCTCGTTGGCGAAGAGCAAGGGGTAGCGGCGGAGCAGCTGCGCGGCACCACGCAGAACGACATCCTCAAGGAGTACGCCGCCCGGGGCAACTTCATCTACCCGCCCGAGGGTGCGATTCGCCTGACCACCGACCTGTTCGCCTATTGCAACGAGCGGGTGCCGAAGTGGAACACGATCTCGATCAGCGGCTACCACTTCCGTGAGAAGGGGTGCTCGGCGGTTCAGGAGGTCGCGTTCACGTTGGCCAATGGAATCGCCTATGTGCAGGCAGCGCTCGATGCCGGCCTTGAGATCGACAAGTTTGCCCCGCGGCTGGCCTTCTTCTTCAACGGTCACAACAACGTCTTCCAGGAGGTCGCCAAGTTCCGCGCGGCCCGCAGGATGTGGGCCGAGATCATGCGGGAGCGGTTCGGGGCCCAGGACGAGCGCTCTTGGCGACTACGTTTCCACACACAAACCGGTGGCGTCACTCTGACCGCCCAGCAGCCCGAGAACAACATCGTCCGCGTCGCCCTGCAGGGGTTTGCCGCGGTCTGCGGCGGTACGCAGTCGCTGCACACCAACGGCTTCGATGAGGCGCTGGCGCTGCCGACCGAACGGGCGGCGAAAATCGCGTTGCGCACCCAGCAAATCATCGGTCACGAGTCGGGCGCGGCAGATACTGTCGACCCATTCGCCGGCTCGTACTTCGTCGAGGCCCTGACCGACGAGATCGAGTCCAGCGCGCGTGAGCTGATCGCCAAGGTCGACGAGCTCGGTGGCGCGGTCCAGGCGATCGACTTCGTCAAGAACGAGATTGAGGAATCCGCCTTCGGCTACCACGAGCGCTACCGGCTCGGGCAGGACATCGTTGTCGGCGTCAACAAATTCGTCGAGGACACGCCCGAGGTACCGGACATCCTCCGTGTCGATCCCGAGTCAGAGCATCAGCAGCTGGACCGGCTGAGAAAGTTCAAGGAGAACCGTGATGCGGGGCTGATCGCTCGCCGGCTCGAGGCGGTCCGCGACGGCGCCCGTGGCAGCGATAACCTGCTCCCTGTGCTTCGCCAGGCGCTCAAGGACCGCTGCTCGATGGGCGAGGTCTGCGGCGCCATGCGCGACGTCTTTGGCGAGTACAAACCAACCTTCTGATGCTCACCGCGGCCAGCTTCTCCGACGCCATCCTGGCAATCCACATCCTCGCCGTGGTGATCGGTTTCGGAGTGATCTTCTCCTATCCGCTCTTCTTCCTCGTCGGGGCCCGGATGGATCGGCGCGCGATGCCGTGGTTTCACAATATGCAGCAGTTGTTCGGCCGCTACCTGATCAGCCCTGGGCTGGTGGTGATTTTGATCGCTGGGATCTACCTGGCCTCCCACGAGCACCAGTGGAGCAAGTTCTACGTTCAGTGGGGCCTCGCCGCGGTCGTCGTCATCGGCGGCATCGGCGGTGGTTTTCTTGGCCCGCGTGAGGGCAAGCTGGCCGAGCTCTCGGCCCGCGACGTCGCCGCCACAGCTCCAGGGGGGGAGGTCAAGTGGAGCGCTGAGTACGAAGCGCTGAACCGGCAGGTGCTGACCGTCGGGTCAATCATGCTGCTGATCATCGTGTTGACGGTTTTCTTCATGGCGCTTCACCTCGGCGCCTGAATGCGCATATTCCTGGCCGGCGCGTCCGGGGTGATCGGGGTTCGGCTCGTCCCGCTGCTCGTGGAGGCGGGTCACGCCGTGGCCGGGATGACCCGCTCACCGGGAAAGACAAAGCTTCTTCAGGGGCTCGGCGCCGAGCCCGTGGTGTGTGATGTGTTCGATCGCCAGGGGCTGAACGCTGCGGTGGCCGAGTTCAAGCCCGATCTCGTGATGCATCAGCTCACCGATCTGCCGGACGAGGCGCACAAGCTCACGGAGTTCAGGGACCGCAACGACCGCATTCGCAGCGAGGGAACGCTGAACCTGCTGGCTGCGGTGGCCGCGGCAGGAGTTCGGCGTTTCCTCGCCCAGAGCATCGCCTGGACCCCGGCGGGGGCTGGCGACATCGTGGCCGAGCACGAGCGGCTGGTGCTCGAGGCCGGTGGGGTGGTGGTCCGCTACGGCGCGTTCTATGGCCCCGGCACCTACTCCGAGGACAAGATCCCGCCCCCGCCCCGGATCCAGATCGACGAAGCGGCGCGACGAACCATGCCCTTGTTGGCGGCGGAGAGCAGCATCGTCGTGGTTGCCGAGGAGTAGCGCGCTTTACCTCCGGCGGGTCCGATCGTGCACCAAGAAGGCTCGGAAGGAGTCCCCCGCGGGGGTGGCGAACCCCAGGGCATGACACAGCACGAGGCAAGCCGAACCCTGGTGAAGTCACCGCCCGAGTTGTGGGCCGAATGCAGCGACGCAGCGTCGCTGGCCCGCCACCTTGGGCAGTTCGGAGAGATTCGCATCACGAGGCTCGAGCCGGAGACCGCCGTCGCCTGGGAGGGCGAGCAGATCAGCGGCACGGTGCGGCTCGAGCCGACGGGATGGGGAACCAAAGTGATCCTGACTGCACGACGACAGGACGCCGACGGGCCGTCGCCGGAGCCGGTGGCGGCGGAGGACCTGGAGCCGGAGACGGAGCCAGAGCCGGAGACGGAGACGGAGCCTGAGGCTGGCCTACCTAAGTCGCTGCCCTCGCAGGCGGCGCCCACGCCCCAGCCCGCACCGGCCGCGGATGACACGCGTGTTGAGCGAGAGCCGGTCGAGGCTCCGTTGGGAGTTCAGCGAAGCTCCAAACAAGGGGCCATCGCGTGGTTGCGCGAGTTCTTCGGCTTCGCGCCTGCTTCCAAGCAGCTCGTGCTCGAGCCGCTCCCCGCCCCGCCGGCTGCGCCAGCCGACGAGGACGAGACTGAGCTGCTGCCGCCCCCCGTGACCGAGTCAGCACGCGTGGCCGTGACGATGGCTTCACCTGATCCGGTGGAGGGGCTCAGGGCACGCACCGAGGACACCATGGCGACTGCCGAGAAGAGCGTGCCGCCCGCCGACGAGGCTGTCCCGCCTGCCGACGCGGTTGGGCAGGCCGGCGACGAGACAGAGCAAGCTGCCGACGAGGCGCTCTCCGCGGCGCTGGACAGCCTCGGGCAGGCTCATCACCGTCCGTTCTCACGCGGCTGAGGCCCGCCCTCGCTCCGGGAGCGCGTCTCTAAGTACACTCGCGCACCCGATGCGCGACAAGGCTCCCGAGACCTACGAAGAGAAGCTCGCTCAGCTCCAAGAGCTAAAGCAGGAGGCGATCCACGCCGGCTCCGAGGCGGCCGTGGAGAAACAGCACGCCAAGGGCAAGTACACGGCCCGCGAGCGGATTGAGAAGCTGCTTGATCCTGGCTCGTTTCAGGAGCTCGACTCGTTCGTGCGCCACCGGACCTACGAGTTCGAGATGCAGAAGAACCGTCCCTGGGGCGATGCGGTGGTGACCGGCCACGGCACGATCGATTCTCGGCGCGTGTGCGTGTTCAGTCAGGACTTCACAGTTTTCGGCGGTTCGCTCGGCGAGGTGATGGCCGAGAAGATGTGCAAGATCATGGATCTGGCGGCGAAGATCGGCTGCCCGGTGATCGGTATCAACGACTCGGGCGGGGCGCGGATCCAGGAGGGCGTGGTCTCGCTCGGAGCCTACGGCGACGTGTTCTTGCGCAACGTCCGCTCGAGTGGTGTGATCCCCCAGATCAGCCTGATCATGGGGCCGTGCGCCGGCGGCGCGGTCTACTCACCGGCGATCACGGACTTCATCTTCATGGTCAAGGAGACCTCCCACATGTTCATCACCGGACCCGAGGTGATCAAGACGGTGACGGGCGAGGAGGTGGAGTTTGAGGAGCTCGGCGGCGCGATGAGCCACAACACCAAGTCGGGGGTGGCGCACTTCGCCTCCGATGACGAGGACAGCTGCCTGGAGGACTGCCGCTACCTGCTCTCCTTCCTGCCGCAGAACAACCTTGAGCAGGCCCCGCGCGTGCAGCCGACCGACGATCCTCTGCGGATGGATGAGGAGCTGGACACCATCATCCCCGACAGCCCAAACAAGCCGTACGACATGCGCAACGTCATCCGTCATGTTGTCGACGACGGCGAGTTCTTCGAAGTGCATGAGCACTACGCCAAGAACATCGTCTGCGGCTACTCGCGCCTGAACGGCTTTGCCGTCGGAGTAGTCGGCAACCAACCCGCTCAGCTGGCCGGTGTCCTGGACATCGAGTCTTCCGAGAAAGCTGCCCGCTTCATTCGCACGTGTGACGCGTTCAACATTCCGATCGTCACCTTCTGCGACGTTCCCGGGTTCTTGCCCGGCACGACCCAGGAGTGGGGAGGGATCATCCGCCGCGGGGCGAAGCTGCTCTACGCCTACGCGGAGGCGACGGTCCCGAAGATCACCATCATCACTCGCAAGGCCTACGGCGGCGCGTATGACGTCATGGGCTCAAAGCACCTCGCGGCAGATATGAACTTCGCCTGGCCGACGGCTGAGGTGGCCGTAATGGGACCCGAGGGCGCGGTCAACATCATCTATCGCCGGGATATCCAGTCCTCGCCCACTCCCGACACGCGTCGCCAGAAGCTGATCACCGATTACAAAGCCCACTTCGCCAATCCCTACGCTGCAGCGGAACGCGGGTACATCGACGACGTGATCATCCCCCACGAGACACGGCCGAAGGTCATCACCACCCTGGAGACCCTTCAGACCAAGCGCGAGCCCGGCCCGCGGCGTAAGCACGGCAACATTCCGCTGTAACGGGCGGCCGGCGCGGGCGGCCCGACATCTCAGCGCCGCTACAAATGCAGGGTCTGCGCCTGCACCCGGCCCTCGCGCCAGGCGTCAAGCGCCGCGGCGGCCACCGCGAGATCCTGAATGGCCAGCCCGGTCGAGTCGAATAGCGTGACCGCGTCGACACTCAGGCGGCCGGCCGCCTCGCCGGCCAGCACCGCGCCGAGCTCGGTCACCTGCTCACGGGCCACCAGACCTGCCGCCGCCGCGCCCGTCAGCTCGCCGCCGTGCAAGGCCTGCTCCCAATCGTCGCAGAACAAGGAGCACGCAGCGACGGCACCGACGCTGGCTTCGGCCTTGCCGGGGCCGTCAGCGCCGAGCATATTGAGGTGTAGTCCCGGCCGAAGGTCGGAGGCGTCAACCACGACCTCGGCGCCCGGGGTAACGCAATTGACGATCTCGCAGTTCAGTGCATCGCTCAACGCGCCGACCCTCCAGCCGAGCTCGCCGGCCAGCGTTGTGGCAGCCGGCTCGCGCGGGTCGAAGCACGTGCCGGGGCCAAAGCCAGCCGCGGCCAGGCAGCGCGCGGTCCAGGCGCCGTGCAGCCCGCAGCCGACGATGCCCACGGTTGTGGCCTGCGCAGCCGCTAACGCTCGCGCGGCTACGGCGGCGATGGCGCCCGTGCGCAGCGCCGTCACCGAGCGAGCGTCGAGCAGCATCAACGGGACGCCCGTCTGCGCGTCGGACAGGCAGACGATCCCGGTCACCGTCGGTAAGCCGTGGGCCGGGTTGCCCGGGAATGAGGTGACCCATTTGAGCAACGCCAGTCCTTCTCCCAGTGCCGGCATTGCGCGGAAGTCGCCAAAGGGCGGACTGTCCAGATAGACCTTGGCCGGCATCGACCACTTGCCATGGTGCAGATTCAGCAGCGCGTCGCTCACGCGCTCGATCGCCAGCTCTGGGGAGACGGCGGCCAAGACGGCATCGTGATCGAGGACAGGCAGCTCAGGCACGGCTCGCGGACGATACCCTGGCCAACTGAGATGAACCGGCGCCCGCAGCTCTCGATCATCGCCCCCGAGGCCTCCCCGGAGGAAGCGGCTGCGGTCGTAGCCGCGCTTGAGCAGTTCATGAGGGCCACCGCGCCGACTCCGGTGCCGCCAGCCCCGCCAGCAAATCGCTGGCAGCAGACCGCCCTGCAAGAAGGGGTCACCCGGCAACCAGAGCTGCCACTGCCTTGGCGTTGATCCACGCGCAACCCCGCCGCGGCCAGACGAGAACGCGCCGTCAAATCTCCACGGCGGTCATCCTCGGCGCGCTTTCGCTGGTGCTGATCGGCCCGGCGGTGGGGGCTGATGCCGCGTCCGCGGCTCCCGTCAGGCTCGGCAGCACTCCGCTGGTGCCCGCCGGCGCGCGCCTGGTGGGAACGCTCGCGGGCAACACACCCCTGCACCTGACCGTCACGCTCGTGCCGCGCGATCCCTCGGCGTTGGCGGCCTTCGCCCGGGACGTGTCGACCCCGGGATCAGCCGTCTTCCGCCAGTACCTCAGCGTGGCCGAGTTTCGGCGGCGATTCGCCCCGACGGAGGCTCAGATCGCGGCCGTCCGGACCGTCTTGAGTTCTCGGGGGCTGACCCCAGGGCCGGTAACCGCCAACGGCCTGGCCATGTCGATCAGTACGACCGCTGCGCACGCCGAGGGGGCCTTCTCGGTCGGACTGGCTCGTTATGTGCTGCGGGGCGGCCGGGTCGCTTATGCCAACACAACCGCTCCCGCACTCGATTCGAGTGTCGCCGGCTTGGTGCAGAGCCTGATTGGTTTGAACACGCTCGCTGCCCCGAGGCCGCTCAGCTCGTCTCGTCTCGCCGCGGCTCGCGCCAGGCCGCTCGCGCCCCGGGTTGTGACGGGAGGGCCACAACCGTGCGCGCAGGCAAGCGCAGTGAACAGCAGCCGGCCGACCACCTACACGGCTGACCAGATCGCCGCCGCCTACCGGTTCTCCAGCCTCTACGCGGCCGGCAACCTGGGCGCAGGACAGACGATCGCGCTCTACGAGTTGGAGTCGTTCTCCGCCAGCGATATTGCGACTTATCAAGCTTGCTACGGCACCGCTACTCCGGTATCTCAGATCCCGGTCGACGGCGGCCCCACCGGCTCGGCAGGCGGGGGCGGAGAGGCGGCACTCGATATCGAGAATCTGATCGGATTGGCCCCTCGAGCCACCATCCTCGTCTACTCCGGTCCCAACGCGGCCGTTGACACGCCTGGCTCCGGACCCTACGACACTTACGCGGCGATCATCAGTGAAAATCGCGCCAAGGTCATCTCCACCTCCTGGGGGCTTTGTGAGCCACAAGAGGGGGCGACCGACGCCGCCGCGGAGAACACGCTGTTCCAGGAGGCGGCGGCGCAGGGGCAGTCGATCGTCGCGGCCAGCGGCGATAGCGGCGCACAGGACTGCACCGATCAAAATGGCAGGCCGCTCGGGGGGCTGGCCGTGGACGATCCGGCGAGCCAGCCGTTCGTCACCGGCGTCGGGGGGACCACGCTGTCTGCCATCGGTCCGCCGCCGAGCGAGACGGTTTGGAACGACGCGACGAAACCGGGTGGACCGGCAGGCGCCGGCGGAGGCGGCGTCTCGTCGCTCTGGCCGATGCCCGCGTATCAGTCCGGCGCGCCCCCGGCATTGAACGTGATCAACGCTGCCTCCTCGGGCGCCCCTTGCAGTGCCGCCACGGGCTTCTGCCGTGAGGTCCCTGACGTTTCCGCCAACTCGGACCCCTACACGGGTTATGCGATCTACTTCGCCGGTCGCTGGTTGTCGATCGGCGGTACCAGCGCCGCGGCGCCCACGTGGGCGGCGCTGCTTGCGCTCTCCAACGCATCGCCCGCGTGTGCGGGAATCCCGGTGGGTTTCGCCAATAGCGTGCTCTACCGCGCGGCCGGAAGTGTGTACGCCACCACGTTCAACGACGTTGTGTCCGGCAACAATGCCTACGCCAGCCCTCAGGGCTTCTCGGCGGCCCCGGGCTACGACATGGCCACAGGGTTGGGTACCCCGAACGCCCCCACCTTGTCCGCGGCGATCTGCGACCGGGTGATGGTGTCCAGTCCCGGGACCCAGACGTCGGTTGCGGGCGCGCTCACCAGCTTGCGGATATCAGCGATCAGCACGGCCGGGTCAAGCCCGACGTTCTCCGCCACCGGCTTGCCACCCGGCGTGTCGCTGAACCCGGCGACCGGCCTGATCTCCGGCGTGCCAACCAAGACCGGTCTGTTCAAGGTCACAGTCGTCGTTCGGGCCGCTGATGGAGCGGTGGGTGTCGTCTCCTTCAACTGGGCCGTGGCGGCTCCGTCGGTGAGCTTTCCCAAGTTCAAGACTCGGTTCGGGACGATCGGCAACCGCACCTCGCTGACCCTCGGGGCGACGATCAACAATGGTCGGGCGCTGAGCTACGGTGCGCGGGGATTGCCGCCAGGCCTCTCGCTCAACCGCCGGACCGGTCTAATATCTGGGACCCCTGCCCGGGTCGGCCGCTATGAGGTCATCGCGACGGCCAGCGACACCTCGGGAGCGTCGGCCACCACCCGCTTCACGTGGCGGATCGGCGGCCCGCCCAGCGTACAGACGACCTCCTTGAGCGGCCTGGCGAGTGGCAAGCTCAGGCTCACCTCTGCGCTAGCCGCGGGCTCGAGTGCGGGTTCGGTCGCGGCGATCTCCGTGTCATTGCCCTCGGGGCTGAGCTACCACGGGGCGCGCGGGCAGGTCCGGGGAGTGGCGCTGAGCGATTCCGGAGGGCGCCGCGTGAGCTTCAGTGAGCGGCTGAGCCGCGGGTCTCTCGTCCTCGCGCTGAGGCGTCCAGCCCGCTTCCTGCGGCTGACGCTCACCCCGCCCGGGCTTCAGGCTTCGCCCGGGCTCACGCGCCAGGCCGCGTCTGGCCGCCTCTCCAACCGGACGATCCGTATAACCGTGACCGACTCCAACCAGCTGAGCACGACCATGCTGGTGAGTCTGCAGATCCGGTGACGGCAACCGCGATCGTCGCTCGACGCCGAGTGAGTGCGATCACGCCAGGCCCCCTGGGGGTCGGACCGCAGCGGGCCAAATTCCCTGCACGGGGCTAAAACTGCCGTATCCAGATAGGGTTTTGGTACATTCCCTGTTTGATCCGCCGTCGGCTACCTAGAGGAAACGGATGGAGCCTGCATCGCTAGACAGCACGAAAACGAAGACCCCTCGCAGCGGTTCCCTGGAGAACCCCGAGGTGCTCGAGAACGTGCCCGGGCACGTGATCCCGATCCTCGAGCGCGAATTCGATGACTTCGACACCGAGTCGACCCGATACCTGAAGGGTCAGGTCGAAGAGGATACGTTCATCAAATTCCGTCTCAAGCAGGGCGTCTACGGACAGCGTCAGCCCGACGTCCAGATGGTCCGCGTGAAGCTGCCGATGGGCGGGGTCACGCCTGATCAGCTCGACGCCTTCGCCGACGTGATCGAGCGCTACGTGCCGTTGCAAAAGGGGCACATCACCACGCGCCAGAACATCCAGATGCATCACGTGCCCCTGCCCGATGCGGCGAACCTGATCCGTGAGCTCGGCGACGCTGGGCTGTCAAGCCGAGAGGGTTGCGGCAATACGATGCGCAACGTCACCGGGGATCCGCGCGCGGGCACGCTCCCGGGCGAGTTGTTCGACATCACGCCCTACGCCGGCGCCTATGTGCGCTACTTCGTTCGCCACCCCACGACCCAGGCGATGCCGCGCAAGGTCAAGACGGCGTTCACGGCGAACGACGATGACAACGCGATCACCGGCATTCACGACATGGCCTTCATCCCGCGCGAGCGCGACGGGGTGCGCGGCGTCGAGGTCAAGGTCGGCGGCGGCACCTCAATCATGCCCCGGATCGCCCCGACGCTCTACGAGTTTGTCGAACTCGAGAACGGTGACTACCTGAAGGTCACCGAGGCCTGCATGCGGATCTTCGACCGACAGGACTTCCTGCGCGTAAACCGTGCCCGGGCCCGGATCAAGGTGCTGGTCGACAAGATCGGCATCGACGCCTTCCGTGAGCAGGTCGAACAGGAGCTGCAGGGTGATTGGGTGGCCGAGCGCGACTTCTCACTCGACGAGATCATGTACGAGGTCGACGAAGAGGCCAACGCCTCCGCGCCGGCCCGGCGCTATGCCAGCCCGAACGGCGACCTGCGCGACTACGAGCGGTTCGTCCAGACCAACGTCCAGGCCCAGCGCCAGCTCGGCTTCTCGACCGTCGAGGTCAAGGTCCGCCGCGGCGACCTCTCGCCGGAGCAGCTGCGGGGCCTCGGCCAGATCATGCGTGAGTACACCGGGGGGGCAGCACGCACGACCGTCCACCAGAACCTCGTTCTGCGCTGGGTTCGTGACGAGGCCGCGTATGAGGTCTGGAAGCGCTTGTCCGAGCTGGAGCTCGGAGACGCCGGAGCCGACGAAATCACCGATGTGGTCAGTTGCCCTGGCACGGACTCGTGCAAGCTCGGCATCACCAGCTCCATGGGGCTCAACCAGGCCATCCAGGACCGGCTGGCGCAGATGCAGCTCGACGACGAGCTGACCCGAAAGATCCATATCAAGATGAGCGGCTGTCCGAACGGGTGTGGCCAGCATCACATCGCCAACATCGGCTTCTACGGCGCGTCGATCAAGGTCGGCGAACACACCATCCCCGCCTACATTCCCCACCTCGGCGGTTCCTATGGAGGAGGCGATGTCCAGTACGGGCAGCGGCTCAAGGCCCGACTGCCGGCCAAGCGCGTGCCTGACGCCATCGAGCGGTGGGTACGCTTCTACGAGTCAGAGCGCGATGGCGAGGAGACCTTCAACGCCTTCGTGGACCGGGTCGGCACCGCGGAGTTCGAGGCCCGCGTCAAGGATTTGGCGATGCCCGTCGAATTCAACCTGGAGAACATGAGCTACTTCATCGACTGGACCAAGAACGCCCCGTTCGAAGTCGTCCGCGGTGAGGGCGAGTGCGCGGTCTAGCCTCTACAAGGTTATGAGCGTCGCCGCCGCAGATCTCGACCAGGCCTCCGCCCAGGACGTGCTGGCCTACGCGGTGGAGCATTTCCATCCGCGCTTGACGATGGCCTGCTCGTTTCAGAAGGAGGAGTCGGTGCTTATCCACATGATGAGCGAGATCGAGCCACAGGCTCGGGTCTTCACCATCGACACCGGCGTCCTCTTCCCGGAAACGCTCCAGACCTGGAAGCGCTTTGAGGATCGGTTCGAGCTGAGCATCGAGGTGCTCGATGCGCGCAGCCCGGATGAGCCGTGGACGGTCACGAACTGCTGCGGAACCGCCAAGGTCGACGCGCTGGAGCGGGCGTTGTCGGACGTCGACGCGTGGATCACGGGAATCCGGCGCGAGCAGGCGGTGACGCGCGCTGCCGCGCCGAAGCTCGAGCGCGACGAGCGACGTGAGATCTGGAAGTTCAACCCGCTCGCGGATTGGACCGAGAAGGATCTCTGGCGCTACATCTTCGAGCACAACCTGCCGTACAACCCGCTGCACGATCAGGGGTATTCGTCGATCGGCTGTGCGCCGTGCACCCAGCCCGGCGAGGGCCGCGAGGGTCGCTGGGCCGGCCAGGACAAGACCGAATGCGGGATCCACATCGAGCTCAGCGAGGGCACGACGTGAACGCCCTGACCTACGAGCTCTCGCATCTGGAGACCCTCGAAGCCGAGTCGATTCACATCTTCCGTGAGGTCGCGGCGGAGTTCGAGCGACCCGTGCTGCTGTTCAGCGGCGGCAAAGACTCGATCGTCCTGATGCGCCTGGCCGAGAAGGCCTTCCGGCCCGGGCGCTTTCCGTTCCCGATCATGCACGTCGACACGGGGCACAACTTTCCTGAAGTGATTGAGTTTCGGGACCGCCTGGTCAGCCAGCTGGACGAGCGGCTGATTGTGGCCAGCGTTCAGGACTCGATCGACACGGGCCGGGTCGCTGAGGAGACCGGACCGCGCGCGTCGCGCAACCGGCTGCAGACGACCACCCTGCTTGACGCGATCGAGGAGCACGGCTTCGATGCCGCCTTCGGCGGCGCGCGCCGAGACGAAGAGCGGGCTCGGGCCAAGGAGCGCGTGTTCTCGTTCCGTGACGACTTCGGCCAGTGGGATCCCAAGCGCCAGCGTCCGGAGCTGTGGTCGCTGTTCAACGGGAAGATCCGCAAGGGCGAGCACGTCCGCGTGTTTCCAATCTCCAACTGGACCGAGCTCGACGTGTGGCAGTACATCGCCGAAGAGGGGCTCGAGGTCCCGCCGATCTATTTCGCCCACACGCGTGAGGTGTTCAAGCGAGACGGCATGCTCTATGCCGCCAATCAGCACGTCGAGCTGATTGACGGTGAGGAGATCTTCGAGGAGTCGGTGCGCTACCGCACGGTTGGCGACATGACCTGCACAGGAGCCGTTCGCTCCCGTGCCAACACGCTGGAGGAGGTCGTCTCCGAAATCGCCGCCACCCGCATCACCGAGCGCGGCGAGACCCGCGCCGATGACCGGGTGACCGAGGCAGCCATGGAGGACCGAAAGCGTGAGGGATATTTCTAGCCTCATGACTCCCAACGCAGCAAGCAACGGGCACGCGCTTCGTACCCGGACCAGCGAACTGCTGCGCATCGCCACGTCGGGATCGGTCGACGACGGTAAGTCGACACTGATCGGGCGGCTGCTGCACGACTCGAAGTCGATCCTCGAGGATCAGCTCGAGCACGTCGTCGAAACCTCGGAACGACGCGGCGACGGCTACGTGAATCTTGCCCTGTTGACCGATGGCCTGCGCGCTGAGCGCGAGCAGGGCATCACCATCGATGTCGCCTACCGGTATTTCCAGACACCGCGGCGCAAGTTCATCATCGCCGATACCCCGGGGCATGAGCAGTACACGCGGAACATGGTCACGGGCTCATCGACGGCCGACCTTTCGATCGTCCTGATCGACGCGCGCAAGGGCGTCAGCGAGCAGACCCGCCGCCACGCCTATATCGCGTCGCTGCTGCGCATCCCGCATCTGGTCGTGTGCGTGAACAAGATGGACCTCGTCGGCTACGACGAAGCGGTCTTCTACCGGATCATGGACGAGATGACCGACTGGGCGGCGCGACTGCAGATCCCCGACATCACCTTCATTCCGATCTCCGCGCTGCAGGGTGACAACGTCGTCGATCGCTCATGGGCGATGCCCTGGTACGGCGGCGCACCGCTGCTCTACCACCTCGAGCACGTCGTGATCGCTTCCGATCGCAACCTCTCCGACGTCCGCTTCCCCGTGCAGTGGGTCGTTCGGCCGATGACTGACGAGCACCATGACTACCGTGGCTACGCCGGCCAAGTTGCCGGCGGTGTCCTGCGCCCCGGCGACGACATCCTCGTACTCCCCAGCGGCCGCCGCACCAAGGTGGCCGGGATCGACACCTACGACGGCGGCGTCGAGTCGGCGTTTCCGACCATGTCCGTCACCCTGAGGCTCGAGGACGATGTCGATATCTCCCGTGGGGACATGATCGTCAACGCTGAAGATGCTCCGATCGCCGCCCGTGAGCTTGACGCGATGGTGTGTTGGATGAGCGAGCAGCCGCTGCGCCCGCGGGGCCGCTACACGATCAAGCACACGACCCGCAGCGCCCGCGCGGTGCTGGACGAAATCGAGTACAAGGTCGAGGTCAATTCGCTCGCCCATGAACCCGCAGCGGAGCTGGGCCTGAATGAGATCGCCCGGGTGCGGCTGCGCTGTAGCGCCGAGCTGGTCGTCGATCCCTACGCTCGTAATCGCACCACGGGCAGTTTCATCCTGATCGATGAGGCTACAAACGACACCGTGGCCGCCGGCATGGTCCTCGGCGCGCGTTAGGACTCGGTTTAGCCTCCGCGGCGGCTGGCCGCGGCACCTTTATATTTGCCCGTTGGTGTCTGCTGTGACTCGTTCGCATCCACGCCGCGCTCTGCTGCTCGCGCTCGGCGCCTACCTCTTCGCCACGGTTGCCTTGGTGGCGGTGTTCGGCGTGCCTTACCAGCGTGATCTGGTTGCCGTCTGGGTGCTGCTGGGTCTGCTGTGCTTCTCGCTCTCGGACCTGCGCGGCTACGCCCGCGGGGTGCTGCTTGAGTGGATTCCGTTCTTCGCCATTCTGATCGCCTACGACTCGCTGCGCGGCAGCGCCGGGCACTTGTTCGGCGTGCACTACCTCCCACAGCTGCAGGTGGATGCTTGGCTATTCGGCGGCACGACGCCGACGGTCACGCTCCAGCATTGGCTCTGGCACGGACACGTGGTCTGGTACGACGTGATCCTCTGGGGGGTGTACCTGACTCACTTCCTGGCCACGCCGCTGCTGGCGGCGGTGCTGTGGAAGATCGACCGTCAGCGGTTCCGGGTCTTCGCGGTGTTTGTCGCCACGCTCTCGTTTGCCGGGCTGATCACCTATGCGCTGTATCCGGCCGCCCCACCATGGATGGCCAGCGACGTGCATCTGATTGCACCGATCACGCGGATCTTTCCCCAAGTACTGCTGAGTCTCGGGACTCAGTCGGCAGGGTCGCTGTTCGAGGGTGGTTACCACTACGCCAACAACGTGGCCGCGGTTCCGTCGCTGCACGCCGCCTTCTCGCTGCTGATCGCGATCACGCTCTGGCCGCGCAATCGCAAGTGGGTGCGGCCGCTCGTGGCGGCCTACCCCCTGCTGATGGCCTTCTCGCTGATCTTCGCCGGCGAGCACTACCTCTCCGACATCATCCTCGGCTGGGCCTACACGCTCGTTGCGGTGTTTGCGGCCAGGGCGCTGATGCGGCGCTGGAGTAAATGGCGTGCCCCCAGTTCAGCGCCGGCGCTCAGCCCGGACTCCGGAGGCGTTGCGGGCGCGCTCGCGAGAGCTGCGGAAGCTCGACGCGCCTGAGGGCCGTCGCGGCGCGCGCCCGCAGCGCCTTGGAGTCCGACACGCAGGTAAAGTCCTGCGGCGCCATGTTCTCGAAGATCCTGATTGCCAACCGAGGCGAGATCGCGGTCCGCATCATCCGCGCCTGCGAGGAGCTGGGGGTGGCCACGGTGGCGGTCTACTCCGAGCTCGACCGAGACGCGATCCACGTGCAGCGCGCCGATGAGGCCTACCTGTTGGGTCCCGGCCCGGCGAGCGAGAGCTATCTCTCGATCGAGAAGCTACTCGATGCTGTGGAGCGCTCCGGCGCCGAGGCAGTCCATCCCGGGTACGGATTCCTGGCTGAGAACGCCGCCTTTGCCAAAGCGCTCGAGGACAAGGGGATCACCTTCATCGGACCGCCCGCCTCGGCGATCGACGCGATGGGCTCTAAGACCAAGGCCCGTGAGCTGATGGCCAAGGCCGGCGTGCCGATCGTTCCTGGGACCACCGAGCCCGTCGAGACGATTGAGGACGCCCGCAAGGTGATCGACAAAACGATCGGGTACCCGGTGGCGGTGAAGGCAGCGGGTGGTGGTGGAGGCAAGGGCTTCCGGGTGGCGATCACCGAGGACAAGCTCCAGGATGCCTTCGAGGGCGCCGCGCGCGAGGGCGAGAAGTTCTTCGGCGACCCCACGGTCTATTTGGAGCGCTATCTGCCAGACCCGCGCCACGTCGAGGTCCAAGTCCTAGCGGACACCCAGG
This sequence comes from uncultured Solirubrobacterales bacterium, assembly GCA_963757165.1. GTDB lineage: Bacteria > Actinomycetota > Thermoleophilia > Solirubrobacterales > Solirubrobacteraceae > Palsa-465. Next base: position 1,224,469 of record CAVWQO010000006.1, on the reverse strand, counting down.
GCAACGTGATTCACCTCGGGGAACGCGACTGCTCGCTACAGCGCCGGCATCAGAAGCTGATCGAAGAGGCGCCGGCCCCGGCGGTCGACGAGGAACTGCGCGCGCGCATCGGCACGATCGCCACCGAGGCCGCCGCCGCAGTCAACTACACCGGCGCCGGGACGATCGAGGGGCTGCTCCAGGATGGGGAGTACTTCTTCCTGGAGATGAACACGCGCGTCCAGGTCGAGCATTGCGTCACCGAGTTGGTTACCGGTATCGACATCGTCAAGGAGGGCATCCACGTGGCGGCGGGCGAGCCGTTGTCGATCTCCCAGGACGACGTAGTCCTCCGCGGCCATGCCATCGAGTGCCGGATAAACGCCGAGGACGCGTCCAAGAACTTCGCTCCGGCTCCCGGGAAGATCGGCGCCTATCGGGAGCCGGCCGGACCTGGTGTACGCGTGGACTCAGGCGTGGGCCCAGGGTCTGAGATATCCCCGATGTACGACCCGATGGTGGCCAAGCTGATCGTCTGGGATTCCGACCGCAAGGCGGCGACCCAGCGGATGGTCAGAGCTCTGCGGGAGTACGAGATCGGCGAACTGAAGACCCTGCTGCCGTTTCACGAAGCGATCCTGCAGACCGAGCAGTGGGCCAACGCCGAGACGTGTCGTGACCTGATCGAGGACCGCAAGTGGCTCAAGCAGCTCAGCTTCGAGCAGCCCGCCCCTGCGCCTGAGCACGACGACGAGGAGGAGAAGCTCGAGCAGTCCTACACCGTCGAGGTTTCAGGCAAGCGCTTCGACGTGAGGGTGATCGGTCCCGCTTTCGGCGCCGGCGCCGGCGCGCTGAACGGATCCGCCGCGCCCACCGGTGCCGCTCGTAAGCCGCCGCGCCGTGAACGCGCCGTGGGTGCCGGTGGCGCAGGCGGCGGCGATACGCTCGCCTCGCCTCTGCAGGGAACCGTGCTCAAGGTGTCGGTGGAGCAGGGCGCAGCCGTCGAGGCGGGCGCGCTGGTGTGTGTGATCGAGGCAATGAAGATGGAGAACGAGATCACAGCGCACAAGGCCGGCAAGGTGGCAGAGCTGCCGATCGCCGTCGGAGCCTCGGTGGCCTCGGGCGACACGCTGGCCGTGATCACCTCAAACGGGGCGGGCGAGTAGTCCGCGCAAGCGTCTCATCATCGCCACGAACGGGGCGGGCGAGAACCCCGGTGAGCGGTCCCCTGATCGCCACTGACATTCACGTCGAGCGCCCGGCGTTCTGTTCATGGATCCGCTTCTGCGCAGCGCTCCGGCGTCCCGCAGGAAGGGGCGCGCCGAGGCCATCGGCCGATAGAGCCGCCAGATACTCCGCGTCCTCGTCCAACACTCCGAGCGCCTGATCACGCGGCATTGGCTCGCCGTGTCCCGGAATCACGGTGCTGCTGGCCTGAACGAGCAAGCGCAGCCGAGCCAGCGTGGCCAGGTAGGCGTCGACCGATCCGCCCTCGGAGATCATCGGTATCTCCACCGGCGACAGGTAGTCGCCGCACAGGAGTACCTCAAGCCACGGGACCACGTAGGCCGCGCCGTCCCCGGTGTGGCCATCGGCGGGATGCAGCTCCAGCTCAAGCCCCGCCGAACCGAGGCCCAGCCGTCCGGGAACGGGCAGCGACTGCACGGCCGCGAGCGGGAGCGGACGCCGCGCCGGGACGTAGTGCTCCTGGTCGAAGTCGCGTAGCGCCCGCTGCGCTGCCCCGGGCTCGGCTGCCAATCGCTTTGCTGAGGTCTCCGCACAGCCCAGCGACAGGTCGGGAAAGGCCAGCCGCCCGAGTAGGTGATCCCAGTCCGCATGAGTGGCCAGCAGCCCGTTGACTGGGAAGCCAGCTTGCTCCAGCACCCCGGGGAGTGCGTCCAGCTCGTCGGGATAAACCGGCGAGTCGAGGACGAATCCCTCGCCGTCGGCGCGCACCGCGGTGCATGTGGTCTGCCAGACCCGGCTGATGAAGACGATGAGATCCGGGTGGAGCGCGATTACCCGCATAACTGACGCGGCAGCTTCCACGGCTGCGCATCCTGCGCAGCCCGATTAACCAACGCCGATCAGCTTCGCCGCTTCACGTAGCGAGGTGACCTCAGCGTCCGGCTTCTTCTGCCCGGACTCGAGCTGCTGCTTGTTCCGGTTGACCCAGATCACGGGAATCTTCTTCTTCAGGCAGGGCTCGACGTCGTAGTAGTAGCTGGCCGCCACGTGGACCCAACCCTTCTTGCCGCCGACGCGCCGCTCGCACTCGGTGAAGTGAGCCGGATCGGGCTTATAGGAGCGGACCTGCTGGGCGGTGACGACGAGATCGAAGTCGAGCGGGATGTGTCGCCGCGTGTGCCCCAGCAGCTTGTCGTCGATGTTGGAGATCAAACCGATCTTGTGCTTCTTGGCGATCTTGGTCAGGACCGGGTTCGTCTCCTTGAACGGCAGCCAGCGCTGCACCGAGTCCGGGAGGAACCCAGAGCGGGAAGGTTCCAGCGGCCAGCCCAGCGTCTTGGCGATCTCGACCGCCGTGCGGCGCAGGACCTCGGCGTAGAGCTCATAGGAACCGGCCTGGATTCGCTGCTGAACCTCGTGAAAGAGCGGAATCAGCTCGTCGCGCTCGATCGTGAAACCGTCTCGCTCGGCCTCCTTGCGGAACGCTTCGTAGACCCCGGTCTCCCAGTCGATCAGCGTGCCGTACACGTCGAAGGTGATGAACGAAATTGTCTTTGGGATCGCCATGAGTTCGGGCATGATGCCACGGCGAGACATTAAGTAGAGTGCCGATCCCCCCCTATGGACCTCCTCGAATACCAGGGCAAGCAGTTGTTCGCGCGCCATGGCGTGCCCGTTCCCAGCGGCCGTCCGGCCGCCACCGTGGACGAAGCTGTGGCCGCCGCAGATGAGATCGGCTACCCCTGTGTGGTCAAGGCCCAGGTCCAAATCGGCGGCCGCGGCAAGGCGGGTGGCATCAAGGTGGCGCAGGACGGACATGAGGCCCGCGAGCACGCCGAAGCGATCCTCGGCATGGACATCCGCGGCCTGACCGTTCACGAGTTGTGGATCGAAGAAGCCTCAGAAATCGCCTCGGAGTACTACGCCTCGGTGATCTTCGATCGCTCGGCCAAGGCCCCACTGGTGATGCTCTCGACCAAGGGAGGTATGGACATCGAGGCCGTGGCCGAGGAGGATCCGGATGCGATCGCCCGGCTGCACGTCGATCCCTTGCTCGGCTTCCAGGACTTCCATGGCCGGCGCTTGGCCTTTGAGGCAGGCGTCGACGCCGACGTCGTTCGTCCGGTAGGCGCGATGCTCTCCAAGCTCTACGACGTGTTCATCGGCGAAGAGGCGACGCTGGTCGAGGTCAATCCGCTGATCATCACGCCATCACGTGAGGTCAAGGCACTGGACGCCAAGGTCACCCTCGACGACAACGCGCTGTTCCGGCATCCCGAGAACGCGGCCCTGCGCGACATCTCGGCTGAGGATCCGCAGGAGCGGATGGCCAAGGAACGCGGGCTCACCTATGTCAGCCTCGACGGCGACATTGGCATCCTCGGCAATGGCGCCGGACTGGTGATGTCGACACTCGATGTCGTCGACCAGGCGGGTGGGCGCCCGGCGAATTTCCTCGACGCGGGCGGCGGTTCGAAGGCGGAGGCCATCACCAGCGCGGTGGAGGTGATCTTGTCCAACGACCGGGTCAAGGCCGTCCTGTTCAACATCTTCGGCGGCATCACCCGCGGCGACGAGGTTGCCAAGGGGTTGATCGAGGCCTTCGCCCAGGTCAAGCCCACGGTGCCGTTTGTCGTGCGCCTGGACGGGACGAACGACAAGGAGGGCCGGCAGCTGCTGGCTGAGGCAAATCTCTCGAACGTCCACACCGAGTCCACCATGGACGGAGCGGCCCAAAAGGTCGTCGAATTGGCCTCCCAACCCAGCCCCGCATGAGCATCCTCGTCGGTCGTGAGACGAAGTTGTGCGTGTCCGGGATCACCGGACGCGAGGGCACCTTTCACTCGCTGCGCAACCGGGATTACGGGACGCAGGTGGTCGGCGGCGTCACCCCGGGCAAGGGCGGCCAGGACGTCGAGGGCATCCCCGTCTTCGACACCTTCCATGACGCGGTAGGCAAGACCGGGGCCAACACGGCGATGATCTTCGTCCCGCCGCGCTTTGCCGCCGATTCGATCCTCGAGGCCGAGGATGCCGGCATCGAGTTGATCATCGCCATTACCGAGGGGATCCCGGCCCACGACGAGCTCCGGGTTTACAACACGATCAAGAAGAACGGCCGCTCGCGACTCGTCGGGCCGAACTGTCCGGGGATCCTGTCGCCGGGCAAGGCCAGCGTCGGCATCATCCCCGCGTCGTTCTTCAAGGAGGGCAACGTCGGTTTGGTCTCCCGCTCGGGCACCCTGACCTACCAGATCGGCAACGTCCTGGCCCAGCGCGGCTTCGGCAACTCGACGATCGTCGGTATCGGCGGCGACCCGGTGCCGGGGACCGACTTCATCGAAGTGATCGAGATGTTCGAGTCGGACCCGGAGACAGAGCTGATCGTGATGTGCGGTGAGATCGGCGGCGACGCCGAGGAGCGGGCCGCGGAGTACATCGCCGCGAACGTCTCCAAGCCGGTGATCGCCTACATCGCGGGATTCACCGCCCCCCCGGGCAAGACCATGGGGCACGCCGGCGCAATCGTCTCCGGCTCCCACGGCACGGCCGCCGCCAAGGCCGACGCATTGGAGAGCAAGGGCGTCAACGTCGGGCGCACGCCCACCCAGGTGGCCGAAGCTGCCGTTTCGCTGCTCGGCGCGGCGGCTTAGGTGGTTCGAATTCCTAGCTGAGGCGACCGCGCGGCGCGCTAACCTCACAAAACCTAATGCCGGAGCTGAGCCGAGGGGCGTCTGAGCTGGACACGCGCTTGGCGGAGATCGACCGCAAGCTGCGTGCCATCCAGGTTGACCTGGATCCCGGACGCGAGCCCGCACCGAGTCGAGAGTCCTCGGCGGCGCAGGAACCGCCCGCTCCCCCGGTCGACGCGGAGCCCGTCCATGCGGGGCCTGGTCCCGCGGAGCCCGGTCACGAGGAGCCCGGTGAGACGAAGCCCGGTCACGCGGACCCCGGTCAGGAGGAGCCCGGTCACACGGAGCCCGGTCAGACGAAGCCTCCCCCCCGCCCGCAGCGTCCCCGCGGACGCGCAGGCCCGCTGGCTGCGCTGCTGCAGCGATCAGCACGTCGCTCGCCGCCGCCCCCGGAAGCTCGCCCGCCGATCGAGGGCGGCGCGTCCATGTCCAGCGAAGGCGGCCCGGCTCACCCGGCCAACGACCCCAGCCCCCCGCCGAGCCGCCCGGACGGCGGTTCGGTCCCACCGGAAATGCACGCCAAGCTGGTCTCGGCGATGCGAGATCTCCTCGACGCCTACGGATGGACTCTGCAGCAGTTGCCGGTAGCCGTAGATTTCCAGAGGCCCGGGGAGTCTCAGGCGGTCGCCCTCTCGGTCGGCCCCTTCGTTGACACCACCGCCGTGCGCGCGTTCGAGAGCGAGCTACTGCGGATCCCGGGCGTGCAGGAAGTGTTCCTCCGCGGTTATGAGGGCGAAGATCGTGCGATGTTCGACGTGCGGCTGTCCGAGCCGAACGCGTAGTCTTCTCACATGGCCAAACCGATCTCCTTTGCCCGTGGCGCTCCTTCGCTTGACATCATCGATGTGGATGGCCTGAAGGCAGCAGCGGCGGAGGCCTTCGCCGCCGATCCGGGCGGCGTCACCGCCTACGGGACCTCAGTCGGGTACAAACCGCTGCGCGATTGGATCGCCGAGCGCCACCAGGTCGCTCCCGAGCAGGTGCTGGTCACCAACGGCTCGATGCAGGCGGACGCGTTCCTGTTCGAGACGCTCGTGGCGCCAGGGGACACCGTGGTGGTCGAGCGGCCGACCTACGACCGCACACTGCTGTCGCTGCGCGCGCGCGGTGCCGACGTACAGATGATCGAGCTCGAACAGGACGGGCTCAACGTGGCTGCGCTGGAGCGAGCGCTGGTCGAAGGCATCAAACCCAAGCTCGCGCACATCATTCCCAACTTCCAGAACCCAGCCGGCTACACCCTCTCAGCCGAGAAACGAGCCCGACTGATCGCGCTCGCCGCGGCTCACGACTTCATGATCTTCGAGGACGACCCGTACATCGAGCTCCGCTTCGACGGCGCCCCACTGGCCACGATGCTTTCGACCGGCGGGGACCACGTCGTGTACGCGTCCTCCTTCTCCAAGACGGTATGTCCGGGCATCCGAGTCGGTTACCTCGTCGGGCCGGGGGAGCTGATCGCCAGGGTCGCGAAGCTGGCCACCAACACGTACATCTCGCCGAACATGGTCTCCCAGGGAATCGTCAACCAGTTCTGTCGCTCGGGCGCGCTCGAGCGTTCGATCGAGACCGTCAAGTCAGCGTTGCGCGAGCGGGTACAGACTCTCGCCGAGGCGCTCGAACGTGAGCTGCCCGATGCCGACTTCGTTGCCCCCCAAGGTGGTTACTTCATGTGGGTCACGCTGCCGGAGGGAACCGATGTGAGTGCTCTGTTCACCGCGGCGGCGGAGCGCGACGTGCAGTTCGTCAAAGGCTCAGATTTCCTTCTCGACGGCCCCGGGTCGAGCTTTCGGCTGGCCTACTCGGGCGTCACTCCCGAGGAGATCGAGGAGGGCGTTCGCCGCCTGGCGCAGGCCTACCAGGAGGTCTCCGCGGCGCGTAGCGCCGATGCGGCCTGAGCGAGATCGCCGCGCTCGGCGAGCAGGCTGAGCGCCCGTTGTTCAGCGCCCGTAGCGCTCGCGGCCGAGCACCAGCTGCTCGGGCAAGGCGATGCGCGGCGGGGGCGAAGGATCAGCGATCACCGAGACGGTCTCAGCCACGCTGCTCGTCAGCGTGGAGATCCCGGTATCGGTCCGCACCGATACCGTGTCCTCATCAGAGGAGTTGACCTCACCGGTCAGCCCGGGCTCGATCCCGGCCTGCTTGAGGTAATGCAGCAGATCCTCGGCCTCGTTTTCGAGCCTCAGGATCGTGACGTGCGCGCCCGGCTCACAGTCAGCCAGGGGAACACCGTCGATCCGCTCGCCGAGCTTTATCGGATGGCCGTGGGGACAGGTCTGCGCGTCTCCGACCGCGGAGCGAACGTAGGCCTCGAAGCGAGGGGTCATCGCGTGTTCGAGGTGCTCAGCCTCTTCGTGGACGTCGTCCCATGGAACCCCAACCACGTCGGTGAGGAAGCGCTCGATCATCCGGTGGCGGCTGACCACCAGCTCCGCGTGCTCGCGGCCGGAGGAGGTGAAGCTGATCATCCGCTCGGAATCGCGGACGATGTAGCTGTCACGTTCGAGGCGGCCGAGCATCTCGTGCACAGTCGGCGCCGAGAGCTGCATCGCCCGGGACAAATTCGCGCCAGTCATCGGCAGGCCCGCCTCGAATAGCCAATACAGCGACTGCAGGTACTCCTCTTCGGCGGGAGTGGCTTGCTCGGAGGCCATGGTCTGATCCTACCGGGCGCCTTCCGGCGCGAGGACGCGAGTCGACCGACCGGAGACTAGGATCGTCTGACCATGAGCCTGCCGTTGAAACCACCGATCGAACCCCAGCTTGCGCGTTCCAAACCGGAGCTGCCGGTGGGCGAGGACTGGGTGTACGAGCCGAAATACGACGGCTTCCGCGCGATCGCCTTCGTCGACGGGGACGAATGCGTGGTTCAATCACGCTCGGGCAAGCCACTGTCCCGGTATTTCCCCGAGCTGAGGTTCCCGCACGGACGCTACGTCCTCGACGGCGAGATCGTGATCGACAGCGACGACGACGAGATCCAGGATTTCGGCGCCCTGCAGCAACGGATCCATCCGGCGCAGTCACGCATCGACATGCTGGCCGAGCAGACGCCGGCTCGCTACGTGGCCTTTGACCTGCTCGCACGCGACGACGAGTCGTTGCTGGAACTCCCGCTCTGGCAACGACGGGCCGCGCTGGAGGCGCTGGTCACGGTGCCCGTCCAGGTGACGCCGCTGACCAGCGATCCCGCGCAGGCAGCACCGTGGTTGCTGCGCGGCGAAGGTGTTGTGGCCAAGGATCGGCGAGCCCCGTACCGGCCTGGCCAACGGACGGGGATGGTCAAGGTCAAGCGCGTGCGGACGATCGATGCGGTCGTCGCCGGCTACCGTCCGGGCAAGGAGGAGGGCACCGTAGGATCGCTGATCCTCGGGCTCTATGACGACGCCGGCGTGCTTCACGTGGTGGGTCACTCGTCGGGACTGCGGGCGGGCGAGAAGCGCGCGCTGGTGCAGCGGCTGGCTCCCTATGAGACCGGAGAACGCGGCCACGGCGACCCGAGCCGGTGGAAGAGCGAAAAGGACCTGGAGTGGATCTCGCTGCGCCCGGAGCTGGTCGTAGAGGTGACCTTCGACCATGCCAGCGGCGGCCGGATCCGGCATGGGACCAAGATCCTGCAGTGGCGTGAGGACAAAGCTCCGCGTGACTGCCGACTTGAGCAGATGAACGGTTAGCCGGACCGGTTTGGACGCAGACGTTCTCGTCGTTGGAGCTGGGCTCGCTGGCCTGGTGGCGACCGCCGAGCTCGCGGACGCCGGCCGGCGGGTGATCCTGCTCGACCAGGAGCCCGAGGCCGCGCTGGGCGGTCAGGCATTCTGGTCCTTCGGCGGTCTCTTCCTAATCGACACACCGGAGCAGCGCCGCTTTCGCATCCACGACTCCGCGGAGTTGGCCTGGCAGGACTGGCTGGGCGCGGCAGAGTTCGATCGCTCCGAGGATCACTGGCCCCGCCGCTGGGCACAGGCTTACGTCGAGTTCGCGGCGGGCGAGAAGCGCTCGTGGTTGCATCAGCAGGGTGTCCGGCTGCTCCCCTACCCCGGATGGGCGGAGCGGGGTGGTTATCTGGCCTCCGGCCACGGCAACTCCGTGCCGCGCTTTCACCTGACGTGGGGGACGGGCCCCGGGCTGTTGGAGCCGTTCGTTCGCCGGGTCCGCGAGGCGGTCGCTCGGGGCCGAGTCACCGTGCGTCACCGCCACCGAGTGGATCGCCTGCTCCTCGCCGGCGATGCCGTTGTGGGGGTGGCCGGCACGGTGCTCGAGCCCAGCGCCGCCGCCCGTGGCGCACCGAGCGCCCGGACGCCGGTCGGCGACTTCGAGTTGCACGCCCAGGCGGTGATCGTCGCCGCCGGTGGGATTGGTGGCAACCACGAGCTTGTGCGAGCCAACTGGCCGGCACGCCTTGGACGCCCCCCGGCCCGGATGCTCTCCGGAGTGCCCGACCATGTGGACGGCCGGATGGTCGAGATCACCCGTAGCGCCGGTGCCAGTCTGATCAATCCGGACCGGATGTGGCACTACACCGAGGGAATCGAGAACTGGAGCCCGATCTGGAGCCGGCATGGAATCAGGATCCTGCCCGGTCCCTCGCCACTGTGGCTGGATGCCGTCGGCCGTCGCCTGCCCGTGCCGCTGTTCCCCGGTTTCGACACGCTGGGCACGCTCGCCCACATCATGCAGACCGGTCACGACTACACCTGGTTCGTGCTCACCCAGAAGATGATCGAGCGGGAGTTTGCGCTGTCGGGCTCGGAGCAGAACCCGGACCTGACCGGACGCAGCGTCCGCAAGCTGTTGGCCTCGCGGGTGCTGCGCGGCGCGCCGGCTCCGGTCGAGGCGTTCAAGCGCCACGGCGCCGATTTCATCGTTGAGACCGATCTGCGTGCCCTCGTGCGGCGGATGAATGTGCTGAGCGGCGAGTCATTGCTCGACCCCGGCGACCTGGAGCGCGAGGTCATGGCCCGCGACCGTGAGCTACGCAATCCGTTCAGCAAGGACAGCCAGATCACCGCGATCCACGGTGCGCGGCGGTATTGGGGAGACCGCCTGACGCGCGTTGCCGCGCCGCATCGGATCCTGGACTCGGGCGCCGGCCCGCTGATTGCCGTCCGGCTCTCGATCCTCACGCGCAAGACGCTCGGCGGCATCGAGACGGACCTCAGTGCGCGGGCACTGCGACCGGGCGGCGTGGTACTTCCCGGCCTCTATGCCGCGGGCGAGATCGCGGGGTTTGGCGGCGGCGGCATGCATGGTTACCGCTCCCTCGAGGGCACGTTCCTCGGCGGCTGCCTGTTCTCGGGCCGCGTGGCCGGACGGGCGGCGGCTCAGGCCGTCGCCTGAGGCGGCGATACCGAAACCGCAGCACTCCTCCCGCGTTACCATGGACATCGCCTCTGCCTGTCTCATTGCCTCGCGCTGTATCCGCCTGCTGCCCGGGCTGATCGTCCTGGGGATCGCCGTGCCCGGAGGCGCCTACGCGGCGCCCCTCGCCTGGTCTGCGCCGGCGCCCGCCGACGAAGGCGCCTCGCTGACCTCGGTGTCTTGTCCGGCGAGCACGTTCTGCGCCTCGCTGGCCATAGATGGTCAAACCGCCACCTTCGACGGTACGTCTTGGACAAAGGTCTCCGGCGGAGATCCAACCGTGCGCAACCTGGGCATCGCCGCCGGCTACCAGAGCGTCTCCTGCGGCACGGCCAACTTCTGCGTCGGCGTCTCGGGTCGCGGGAAGGCGATCACCTACGACGGCCACAACTGGAGCGGGCCCACTACGATCGACAGCGCCGCGGCGACGGGTGTGTTGCAGGACGCGGCCATGGCCGTGTCCTGCGCGAGCGCGAGCTTCTGCGTGGCGGTCGACGCCACGGGCCGAGCGGTCACCTGGAACGGGACCATGTGGTCGGCTCCCGTGAGCATCGACACGGCTCCGCTGACCACGGTTTCGTGCCCCGCCTCCAATTTCTGCGTGGCGGGCGACGGCACAGGCTCTGTGGTGAGGTGGAACGGCACCACGTGGTCGGCCCCGCTGGCTGTCGACCCCATCAGGCTGACCGGGATCTCCTGCCCGTCTTCGACGTTCTGCACCGCCGTGGATTACGGCGCCGGAGTGGTCGCTTGGGCCGGCGCCCGCTGGACTCCGCGGACCGTCGTGATCAAGCGCGAGCTTGCGAAGCTCGTCTCGGTCTCATGTGCCTCGGCCTACGCCTGTATCGCGCTGTCAGACGTGGGTGACGCGGCACGCTACAACGGCGTGGCCTGGACGCTGACGCGTGGTATCGACCGAACCTCTGACGCAACGGCCGCCGTCTCCTGCGCCTCAGCGTCGATATGCGTCGCCATCGACCATGCTGGTAACGGCCTGCACTATGACGGCAGCACCTGGACGATGCAGGCGATCGCCGGGTACGGACCGCAGGGTCTGTCGTGCCCCGCGCAGGGAAGGTGTGCGCTGGTTGACGACGCCGGCGATGCCGTGAGGCTGCGCGGCAGCGCTTGGAGCGCGCCGGTCAAGCTTGATCGTCGCGCGCATCTGAGCTCAATCTCGTGTTCGTCGGTCTCGTTCTGCGCCGCGGCGGGCAGCGGTCGGCTCGTCCGCTTCGATGGGCTCGCCTGGAGCCGTCCCGTGGTCGTCGCTACGCATTTCATTCCCAACTACAACACGGTGTCTTGCCGATCGCGCACGTTCTGCCTGTTCGGGTCAGACCAGGGCTTCTCGACGTTCCGCGGCCGCTCCTGGAGCCGGCTGTCCTCGCGTCCCTGGCCGACCACCCTCGCGTGCGGCTCAGACCGGTTCTGCATCGGCGCGAACACCAGAGGCTTCGGCATCATCAGGGTCTACAACGGCCGCTCATGGAGCCGTGAGCGCCGCATTATGTTTCACAACATCGAGTCGGTCTCGTGTGTTTCCGAGCGGTTCTGTGTCGCCGTCGATGAGACGAGCCGGGCGACGATCTTCAACGGCCGCTCCTGGAGCGCTCCGGCGCGGATCGACACCGCCGGGACGACCATGTCCGTGTCGTGCACCTCGAGCAAGTTTTGCGTCGCGGTCGACGTCCACGGCCAAGCCGTAACCTACGACGGACACGGCTGGAGCCCACCCGCGGCGATCGATTTCCGCCGCCGCATGGTGGTCGTTTCGTGCTCCTCGCCCTCGTTCTGTGTGGCCCTCGACGCGCAGGGTGACGCGGTGATCCACACCTCGCCCTGAAAGCGCGAGTAGCCAAATAAAAAGGCGGCCCCACCGGGGGGCCGCCCATTATGCGGTCTGCTCCTGACCGCTAGTGGCTGACCACCGCCTGCACCAGCAGCAGGCAGTCATCGACGCCCGTGGAGCTACGGAATCCCTGACCGAGCCTCAGGATCGGATCCGAGAAGGTCAGCTGGCCCGGCGTGCCGTCCGAGCAGTACTCGGCCTGGTTGTTGCTGGTGTCGATCGCCAGTTCCTGGCCCTTCTTCACGTGGATCTGGACCGGGAAGGACTGCACAGGATAGATGCCGTTGCTGGCCTGGTCACTGGTTGGTCCGGTGACATTCAGCGTCGGTCCTGCGTAGACCACCTTGGCCTGCCCGGTGCGATGGTCCGAGGACACGTTGCGGACCTCGACGAGCTTGAACTTCATCGTCATCGGGCCCTGGGCCAGGACCTTGATCTTGGTGATCGTGCCGTTGCTGGCGGCCTTGGCGTGACCTGAGAAGCCGGGGTAATACGAGCCGATGTGTGTGCAGTTGGGGGAGGGAGCGGAGAAGTCGGGATTACAGCTGGCGCCGGCGTTAGCCGGGTCATGGTTGAGGCTTGAGCCGAAGTAACTCGTGGCCGCGGATGCCCCGGCGGGGATCAGCGCAACGGCGCTGAGGCTCGCCACGAGGGCGGGGAGAAAGCGGGACTTGCGGGTGATGCTGCGTGTCATTTGATCCTCCGCTGTAAAACGTGGTTGGCGTGTACGAGCAACCTACGTAGGCGCTGGACCCACGCCCAGAGGTCCTAGGGGTGGTGTGGGCCACCCCCTCCGTGCCGGCCCGCGATACTGCCGCTCGTGTCGTCGCACCAGGCCATCCCGGACACCGTGTTGGTCGCCCCCGACTCCTTCAAGGGGACGCTGCGCGCCGACCAGGTGGCCGCCGCGATTGGAACGGGTTTGCGGGCTTCGGGGGTCAAGATCGATCTGTGCCCGGTCGCTGACGGAGGCGAGGGGACGCTGGCCGCGCTGCTCGGGCCCCTGGGCGCGCAGCTGCGGCCCGCGGTCGTCCACGACCCGCTGGGGCGCCAGATGGAGGCTCAGTTCGGGCTCGTCCCGCGACGCGGTTCCCGTGCGGCGTCGGCAGTAGTCGAGGTGGCGGCCGCGAGTGGCCTTGGGCTGATCGCCGAGTCCGAGCGCGATCCGATCGCGGCCAGCACGTTCGGCACCGGTGAGCTCATCCTGGCCGCTGTGCGCGCCGGAGCGGAAGTCGTATATGTCGGCGTGGGCGGCAGCGCCACGAGCGACGGCGGCGCGGGCGCGATCCGCGCGATCCGGCGTGCCGGGGGGCTCGGCGATGCGCGACTTGTGGTCCTGTGCGACGTGCGGACGCCGTTTGAGCAGGCCGCGGCGGTGTTCGGACCGCAGAAGGGCGCGGACCCCGAAGCGGTGCGCACTTTGACACGCCGTCTTGGGGCGCTCGCGCGGAGGTTGGAGCGTGACCCGCGCGGGGTGCCGATGACCGGAGCTGCCGGCGGCCTGTCCGGAGGGCTATGGGCCGCGTTCGCTGCAGAGCTGGTGCCCGGCGCCGCCTTTGTGCTCGACGCCGTCGGCTTCGACGGGCGCATGCGCGCCGCGCGAGCAGTCATCGCCGGCGAGGGGCGCCTAGACCGGCAGAGCCTGGCCGGCAAGGCGGTCTCGGAGGTCGCGACCCGCGCTCGGCAGTCCGGCGTGCCCTGCTACGCCGTGGTCGGAACCTCCACGCTTGACCGGTTCGGGCAGCGGATCCTTGACCTGGAGGCGATTCTCGAGGCGGGGACCGAGCCCGAGCTGGAGCAGGCCGGACGACAGCTCGCGCAGCTACTGTATGGGTGAGCATGGGCAAGGTCTTCACCGCGATCGACGATCAGCTCCAGACCTGGATCGCCGCGCAATCGCTGTTCTTCGTCGGCACGGCCCCGCTCGACGGCGATGGTCATGTGAACGTCTCGCCGAAGGGACCGATCGACACACTCGCGGTCCTCGATCCCCATACCGTGGCCTACCTCGACATGGTGGGCAGCGGCGCGGAGACGATCGCCCACCTGCGTGAGAACAGGCGCATCGTGATCATGCTGTGCGCCTTCGACGGGCCACCACGGATCGTGCGTCTACACGGCCGCGGGGAAGTCGTGAGGGCGGGCGAGGTCGGCTTTGCGGAGCTGGCGGCGCGCTGTTCGTTTCCCGCGGCGGGCGTGCCGCAAGCACGACGGGCGATCATCAGCGTGAGCGTTCAGCGGATCGCGGACTCGTGCGGGTACGGCGTCCCGCTGATGCGCTACGAAGGCGCGCGGCCCCACCAAGAGCTGTGGGCCGCCAAGCGGATCCGGGTAGGCGGGGAGGACGCCCTGGTCGAGTACCAGCGGGAAAAGAACGCTCACAGCATCGACGGTCTGCCCGCGCTCGATCGTCTGTAGGCAGACTTTCTGGCCGGCGAACTATCGCTGGTAACATTCTGAACATGAGTACTGCCGTCCAGGTCCCCGAGCAGAGCAGCGACGCCCTCTCACGCGACCTTTGTTGGCTGCTCTCGCGAGCCAGCCACGCGCTGATGACCGAGTTCACGGCTGCGCTTGAGGACTTCGAACTCTCACCACGGGAGCATGCGGTTCTCATCTCGGCGATGAGCGGCGAGCACACGCAAACCGAGCTGGCGCGGAAGATCGGCCTCGACAAGACGACGATGGTTGTGACCGTCGACGAGCTTGAGGCGGAAGGCCTGGCCGAGCGCGTGCCCTCGCCGACCGACCGTCGCGCCCGCGTGATCAAGGTCACGCCGACCGGCGAACGCAAGGTGGCCGAGGCCGACGAGATCCTCGACAGAGTGCGTGAGGATGTACTCGAGGGCCTTCCCGAGGACGAGCGTGAGATCTTCCTGCGCTGTTTGGGCAAACTGGCCGGCGGGCGGCTGTCCGCCCCGGTCCACTGCGCACACACCGTGCGTCGCCGCGCCTGAGCGGCACCCCGGCCTCGCGTGAGCGGGGCACCCCCGCCTCCCTCGCCTGAGTGGCGCCTCCGCTTGTCCTGAGCGGCGCCCCCGCCTGTCCGGAGCGGCGCCTCCGCCTGTTCTGAGCGGCGCCCCCGCGCCTGACCACGTTCTGGGGCTAAGCCCGCTCTTCGCCCCCTAAGCATTTCCCGGGCCGCGCGTAAGGCCAAAGCGAGCACGCTCCGCTGCGATCTCCCGATGTGCCCTCGTGCCGCGTAGCTCATGCTGGTTTCTGCCGCGAGCAGAGCTTCTCGTTACGGATCGGTTCATTCAAGATAGATCTGTTCTAGACAATCTGCTACGGTACCTTCCTGACTTCGACTTGGAGATATGCCATGCAGAGCCCAGAGACAAACGTGACGCAACTGCAGAATCGGGACGAGCGGCAGCGCTGGGTTGCGCTAGTCGTCCTGTGCGCAGGGTTCCTGATGATCATCCTCGACCAGACGATCGTGAACGTTGCCCTTCCGTCGATTCAGACCGACCTGCACTTCTCGCAGTCGAATCTGGCTTGGGTCGTCAACGCCTACCTGATCGCCTTCGGCGGTCTCCTGCTGCTGGTGGGCCGCCTCGGCGATCTGATCGGCCGTAAGCAGATCTTCTTGGTCGGATTGACCGTCTTCACGCTCGCCTCGCTCGTTTGCGGCCTGGCTCAGAGCCAGGCAATGCTGATCGGCGCGCGCTTCGTGCAGGGTGTCGGAGGCGCGATGACCTCTGCCGTGATCCTAGGCATGATCGTCACGATGTTCCCGAAGCCCGTTGACCGGGCCAAGGCGATCGGCGTCTACAGCTTCGTTGCCTCGGCTGGCGGCGCGCTCGGACTGCTTCTGGGGGGCGTCATCACCCAGGGGATCAACTGGCACTGGATCTTCTTCGTCAACATCCCCATCGGGCTGGCGGCCGGCTTCTTCGCCACGCGCCTCCTGGCCAGCGAAAAGGGTCTCGGGCTGCGCCACGGCGCGGATGTTTCCGGTGCGCTGCTGCTCGTGAGCTCGCTGATGCTTGGGGTGTACACGATTGTCGAGGCCAGCAACTACGGCTGGGGTTCGGCCCACACGCTCGGGTTCGGCGCCGCCGCGCTCGGCCTGTTGGCCGGCTTCGTTGCGCGACAAACCCGGGCGAGCGACCCGCTCGTGCCGTTGCGGATCTTCCGCTCGCGGACGGTCACCGGGGCCAACCTGATCCAGGTGCTGATGGTGGCGGGCCTGTTCGGGATGTTCTTCCTCGGCGCGCTGTACATGCAGCGGATCCTCCACTACGACGCGATCCAGGTTGGCCTGGCCTTCCTGCCCGTGGCGCTCGGCATCGCCGTGATGTCCCTTGGTGTATCGGCCCGAGTGATCACCCGGTTTGGGGCCAAGACCGCGCTGCTGCCCGGCTTGGCCTTTGCGGCTGTGGCCCTGATGCTGTTCCGCCGAGTCCCGGTCAATGCGAGCTACGTGGCCGATCTGTTGCCATCAATGGTCCTGCTCGGGGTGGGCGCCGGCCTGGCTTTCCCGTCGCTGATGACGCTGGCCATGTCCGCCGCCACACCCGAGGATTCCGGGCTGGCCTCGGGATTGGTCAACACCACGCAACAGGTGGGCGGCGCGCTCGGTCTCGCAGTGCTGGCGACGTTGTCGACCACGCGCAGCAACTCGCTGCAGGCGGCCGGTGACTCGGTCAATTACTCGCTGCTGAGCGGCTACCACCTCGCCTTCACCGTCGGAGCCGTGTTGATCCTGACGGCGGTCGGCCTAGCGGCTGTCCTGCTGAGGTCCCAGCCCTTGGCCGTAGCCGAACCGGCCCCCGCGGACCTACCTGAAGCTGACTACGCAGAGGAGGCGGCATGAACATGTGGCTGTTGTTTCGGATGCCCGGCGACGGAACCGGTGCACCTGCGCCAGTGAAGGTTGTCGCCATCAGGCGCCCGGCACTGTAGTGCCGGCTGTGGTCAGGCCGGTGGCATAGCACCGGCTTGACCGCTATCGCTCAGTTGAGATCCGACGGCGGTGCTGGTGACTTCGATGCCGCCGGAGGTGTCGAGTGGACCGGGAGCTCTTCGAGCTCTCGGTCCTCGGGCGTTAAGCACACCCGACAGAAATCGTCGCCGAACGGCGTCAGGTGGATGCTCCGGCGAACGACCTTCGCCTGACGTACGGAGTGAATCGCCTCGATCACGTCGGGCTGCGCCTCCAGGACCTGGTACTTGAGCGGGTCACGCAGCGTCTCGCGGGAGAACCACACCATCCCGAGCCTGAACAGGTTGTTGAGGTAGGACGGAACCCGCTCGACATACCGGCAGCCGGCACGGGCGCCGATCATCGACAGTCCCGGAGCAAGCAGGCGCGAGCGGACCATCCCGATCGGTCCGCCGGTGCGGATGTCGACCGATGGCTGAGGACCTTCGAGCAGCAACAGGCGAAGGATGCGCCCCTCGTCGGGCGCCAACTCGGACAGGATTCGCTCGTAGGCCGGATGGGCCTCGTCCGCATGGCGCACATCGCGTGACTTGTGCAGTAGCAGCTCACCTTCTTCACGCAGCGACCGAGCCACCCGCTCGGCCTGGTTCTCCGCTCGGCCGTTCCCGTCTGCAAAGCTACCGGCGGCGTCCATGTCCGCCGCTGTGGGCTCAGGCATCCCCGGAACCGAGCGGCTTACCGCCCGCGCGAAGTCGAGCGCCTTCTCCGGATCCCGGGCTAGCTCCAGTACCCGGAAGGGAACGCCGGCCGAATTGCGAATGGCCCATCCCGTGGCGCGCCACCAAGCGCTGAGCGCGATTCTCGCCATCCCCGGGATGGCATCCAAGCCCTCCGGGCCTTCGTACTCTTCGCCCGTTGGGCGCGGCTGGAAGTCGTCGCTCATGTTCCGAACAGGAGGAGGTGAATGATCCCACCGCCGAAGCCCATCACCGCTCCGTGCAGGTACAGCATCCATTCATCCTCCTTGATCGCCGAGCGCAGCATCTCGACAAAGTCCTTCGAGGGGAGCTCTCGTGTGCGGGCGGCGAACATCTCCCGGATCTTCTCGCCCTGATGCCGACTGAAGTCGGGATCGCGAAACGGCTTCATCGTGTAGCCGGCGGCCTCCTGCGCCACCGAGTCTCGGATGCTGTCGTACTCCCGCGCGCCGACGGCGACGCGCACCGCCCCCCGCGCCGGACCGGCCGCGCGATCGATCGCCGGGCCCATCGCCTCCTCGAGCATCTGTCGCGTCCGGTCGCCGCGGGGCCCGTCGAGGAGGAAGTTACCGATGTTCTCGAGCGTCACCACCTCGTCAGCGATGATCCCGGCGTACACGTCCGCCACCTCGTTCTGACGGCGCAAGAACAGGCCGTGAAGCTTGAAGGGCCCGATGCGCCGGACGTCGACCGGCTCGAAGATCACATACATCCCGAGTAGGTTCGTCATCCACCCGACGAACACTCCGAGGATTGGGAGCAGCCACCACTGGTGGGCGAAGTGGTCGATGATCGCCACCGGTATCCCGAACAGGAAGCCGAACAGGAAGCCGAAGTTGACCATCAGCCGGAGCTCCTTCTGCCCTACGTCCTTGAACACGCGGTTGACCAGCGCGGGATTGCGCTCGAAGTGGTCGATCACCATCAGCTTCGGGTCGAGCAACTGGTCGATGTACTCGCCGATCTCGTCGGTGATCTGCCCGACGATCTGCGGCAGCTGTTCCTGAACCCGCTCGTACACGGCCTGCTTGACCCGTGGCGGGACGTTCTGCCACAACCCGGGGTGCTCGCGGCGCATATTGCGGTCGACCATCGACGGGACTTCAGGGCGGAACATCGAGACGATGTGATCAGCGATCTCGTCCGGATCTAGCTGCTGGTAGAACTCGGCCGGGGTGCCCAGCTTGGCGATCGCCTTGTCGACCGAGATGCTTCCCATCTTCGCCGCGCGGGCCGGGACGATGCCCTGCCAGCCGATCCCGCCCTGCATGATGCCCGGAATCTCCTGAAACCTGCGCGGCAGCAGCGTCGCCAGGTCCTGCAACCCCGGAATCCTGATTCCGTGAAAGCGGACCGGGTTGAACAACATGATCAATCCGGTCCAGTTGATCAGCCAGCCGACCGCACCCGTAAAGAACGGGATCGAGATCAGCTTCAGCCACTCGCTTGTACTCATGTGCGCGGCGCCTCTCCAATCCGGCGACCGTGCGCGGCCACCGGGCCTGCGGACGCTATCGCGTCAGGGGGCCAGGCGCTGCGATGACGCTACCGGCTCACGGGCGATCACCGTCGGGCTGAACCCGGCTCGGGGGTTGCCTACGCGTCACGTTGCCGCCTTTGGGCCTTAGTGTCCATATGCGGAACTTAGCCCCGAACACTCCCGGGTCGGGTCCGAACGTCACTCAACACGCTCGAGCGGGCCCGGGGCTTTCTGTCAGTGCTTGAACGCTTTGCGCAGCTCGGGGTTCGGTGCCGCCAGCGGCGCCTGCAGCGACTGCAGAAAGTCGGTCTGATCACACAGGTGGTCAAGTAGCAGATTCGCCATCTCGTGATTCATCCCCGCCCGCACGACGATCCGCAGCACGCTCAGGTCCTGCCGGTTCTCCGGGAAGGTGTAAGCGGGAACGAGCCAGCCTCGCTCACGGAGGCGATCGGACACGTCGTAGACCGTGTAGTTGCGAATGTCCGGATTGAGCCTGAATGCGAACACCGGCAGCTCGCTCCCATCGCTGATCAGCTGATACGGCCCCATCCCGGCAACGCCGGCTGAGAGTTGGAGGGCCACATCCTGCGCGGTCTGTATCGCGCGGCGGTAGCCCTCACGCCCCAGGCTGGTGAACATGAAGTACTGCGCAATCACCTCACTCCCGGGGCGGGAGAAGTTCAGGGCGAACGTCGGCATGTGCCCGCCGAGGTAGTTGACGTCGAAGATCAGGTCCTTGGGCAGCGCCTCCTGGCTACGCCACAGCGCCCAGCCGACCCCGGGGTACACGAGCCCGTACTTGTGACCCGAGGCGTTGATCGACTGCACCCGCTCGAGACGGAAGTCCCACTCGAGCTCAGGCTGCAGGAACGGAGCGACGAAGCCACCTGAGGCGGCGTCGACATGCAGCGGCACATACAGATCTTTGTCTTCCTCGAGCGTGTCCAGCGCCGCGGCGATCTCCTTGACGGGCTCGTAGCTTCCGTCGAAGGTGGACCCGAGTATCGCCACCACGCCGATCGTGTTCTCGTCGCACTTGGCCACCGCCTCCTCCGCGCCGAGGTGAAACCGCTCGCCTTCCATCGGGACCATCCGCGGCTCCACCTCCCAGTAGCGGCAAAACTTCTCCCAGCAGACCTGAACGTTGGCGCCCATCACCAGGTTCGGGCGGTCGGTCGCTTTGCCGGCCTTGCGCATCCGCTCACGCCAGCGCCACTTCAGCGCCATCCCGGCCAGCATCGCCGCTTCGCTGGAACCGGTGGTCGAACAGCCGGTGGCCTGCTCCTGGTCGGGGGCGTTCCAGAGGTTGGCGATGATGTTGACGCACCGTGCCTCGAGCGCCGCGGTCTGCGGGTACTCGTCCTTGTCGATCATGTTCTTGTCGGCCGTCTCGGACATCAGCTTGGCCGCGGTGGACGGCATCCACGTCGTCACGAACGTCGCCAGGTTCAGGCGAGCCTGGCCGTCGAGCAGCAGCTCGCTTGAGATCATCTCGTAGGCAGTCTCGAGGCCAAGGCCCGCATCCGCCAGCTGGGTGGTCGGCATCTCCGGCATCCGATTTGGGCGGTGGACCGGCTGGTCAATCGAGTGCTGGCGGTGGTGATGGCCTCCGTGCTGGCTGAGCGCCATGGATTCTCCTTGGTTTGACAGGGGTACGTCCGCATCATCGCGCAGGTGGTACCGTCAGCACAGCGGCAGGTGCCGCGGGCACGTACAGCGAGAGGGGCGAAAGGTGAAGGCAGTTTGCAGCAAACCCCTCAGAATGCCCAGGACTCCCTGAGTTCCGACATACAGCGCCCGATCGTGCCCGAATCTGATGACGGTGGGTCTCTGCGCCTGCGGCGCTACACCGAAGCCGACGCGGCAGCGGTATGGGACCTGCACAACAACAGCCTGAACCTGGTCGACGCACACGGCGGCAACGGGCCCTGGGACGAGGACCTCCACAACGTCGTTGAGGTGTACCTCCAAGCCGGAGGCGAGTTCCTGGTCGGCGAGGCGGATGGGAGACTCGTCGCCATGGGAGCGTTGCTGCGCACGGGACCGACGAGCGGTGAGATCAAGCGCATGCGTGTCGATCTCAACTACCAGCGGCAGGGGTTCGGCCGCCGCATCCTCGCCGGGCTCGAGGCGCGCGCGCGTGAGCTCGGGTACCGGCGCCTGCGGCTGGACACGACGACGGGCCAGACGTCCGCGCAGGCCCTTTACGAGGACAGCGGCTTCACCAAGATCGGCACCGGCCGGATGGGCCGCTTCGAGCTGGTCATCTACGAGAAACGACTGGATTCACCGGATTCACCAGGCGCAGCGGACGCTTCGCCAGGGCAGCGCTAGCCCCATTGGACGTGCAGCGACGGCGGCTTGCGGAAAACGAGCCCGCGGAACTCCGATGGCCGTTGCGGATCCAGGCGCAGTTCCGGCAGCAAGTCGAGCAGCACGGCGATTGCGGTTCGGGTCTCCAGCCGCGCCAGGTGCACCCCGACGCACACGTGCGGTCCATGGGCGAACGCCAGGTGCCGGCGAGCGTTGGCTCGCTCCAGATCGAAGCAGTCGGGATCGCTGAACACGTCTGGATCCCGGTTCGCGGCAGCGATCGAGAGCCGCACCAAGTCACCGCGGGCGATTTGGGCACCGCCGAGCGCGGTGTCACGGGTCGCGTAGCGGTCGATCACCGTCGCTGCCGGCTCCATCCGCAGCGACTCCTCGATCGCCCCGTCGAGCAGTTCCGGGCGCGTCCGTACTCGCTCCAGCAGGTCCGGACGCTCCAGCAGATGCAGCAGCGCCCCGGTGATCATCCCCTCGGTCGTCTCGATCCCGCCGAACAGGAGCACGGCAGCGTTCGAAACGATCTGCGCGGTTGACAGCTCGGACGTGTGGGCGGCCGCGCTCAGCAGCGAGTCACGGCCGGGCTCCTTGATCACGGCCGCCAGCCGCTCGCTCAGGGCGGCAAATGCCTGTTCACCGGCGGCATCGATTCCGGCCCCGGCCGTGATCTCGGTCACCGTCGAGACGATCGCCTCGTACCAGCGCAGCACCGCTGGAACCTCAGTCGTGTCGAGGCCCAGTGCGCGTGTGACGATTGCCGCCGCCAGCGGTCCGGCAAAGCCGCGCCGCAGTTCGCCGTCCGCACCCGCTTGGCGCAGCTCGGTGACCCCGCGGGCGGCCTCCTGCGCCGCGGCATCGGCAAACCGCTCGCGCACGGCGACGGGCCGAAACGGGGCCACGAACGGAGACCGATGGCGCGCGTGCCCCTCGCCATCGAGGCTCAGCATGCTCGGACCGATAACCCGCGCGGTCGAGAACCGCGGGTCCTCGACGGTGAAGGTCTCGGCGTCCCGCATTGCCTCGAGTGCGAGGTCGTAGCGGGTCACCAGCCAGCCGTCGAGCGCGGGAATCCAGGACACCGGCTCGTGCTCGCGCAGGCCCGCCAACAGAGGATGCGGATTGACGTCGAGCTCCTTCACGGTCACCCCCGCGCCCAGCGGGAACTGATCGGCCGTGGACAGGAGACCTGGGGGAGGCACATGACCCGGGGGCGGCACACGATTCGGTGCAGTCACGCACCGAGGATGTCACCCCACCGGAGGGGGCTGGCAGCCAATGTCCACGAGATGACGAACGAAGGCCGTCCGGTCACGATCGGGATGGAACGGGTCGTTCCCGTCTCGCAGGAGCGCGCTCACTCGTTCCAGGTCGCAGAGCAGCGCGAGCTTTCCTGGTGGGTCATCCCACTCCCCCGAGTCATAGCGCTCGGTCCAGGCTGCCACCGCGGCCAGGACCTCAACCTGGACCTGGTCGTCCCACCATCCTGCTCTGACCGGCAACCGGTAGCGCGTGCGCAACCTGCAAACATCGGTCCACAGCTGCTCAAACCAGAGCCAGCGCTCCCGCGGCAACAGACCATGCGAGCTGAGCGGCCAACGCCGACCCTCGGCTTGCGTCCAGTCCTGATCAGGGTCAAAGCCTTCGTCCCCGGGTTCGTGCCAGCTCACGACGTACCGTCCCGTTGTGAATCGCGCCCGGCAAGACTCTGCAGCCGCCGGTCGGCGAACCACAGCCGCAAGCGGATCATCGCCGGAGCGATCCGGCCGTAGAGCAGAAGGGCCTGACCGTCGGGAACCTGTCGCAGGGCCTCCGGCGCGATCAGCGGACGGCGACGGCGCGCCGACGAGCGCGTGGTGCCGCCGGCGCCGGTGGTACGCGTGAGGTCCGGTGCCTCCTCCTCACCCACGAGGCTGCCGAAATAGCGCAACGTCTCTAGGTCGGCGACTCCCGGCAGGAGCATCCGCGCCCGGTGACTGTTCACCACGGTCTCCGCCTGCTGCCCATAGCGCGCCCTCGCCTGCGCGAGGTCGTGGAAAATCGATACGAGCTGGATGTTGTGGCTGGGGGCTGTGGAAGCGATCTCGGCCAGGTTGGGGAGCGGGGCCACGTTGCCCGCCTCATCGAGGCACAGCAGCAACGGGCGCGTCAGTGCCCCGCCGGCCAGCGTCGCGCGCTCGTAGGCGCGGTCGACAACCTCGGAGAGCAGCGCAAGAAAGATCGGCCGCAAGAGCTTGGAAGCCTTGGCGTCGCCGATCAGGAAGAGCGTGGCGGCCTCGTCGAGCAGCCGGTCGGCGGTAATCTCGGACGACGCCGCCGAGCGAGCCACACGGGTGAAGCGGTAGGCGCGCAGGAGCGCCTGCGCAGTGGCCTCGATCGATGAGCGGGTGCGGTCCGCTTGCAGCTCGAATGCCCGCACGCTGTCGTAGGCGGCATGGGCGTCGGCCAGCTCGCGTTCATCCCGCGCCTGTCCGGCGGCCCGGGCCAGCGCTTCATCGAGCTCACGTGTGCCCTGTCCGTAGACCCATCTGAGGACCGCGTCGATCTTCGCTCCGGTCACCGAGGCGACGTACAGCAGAGGCGCCAGTCGCTGCTCGGCTGCCAGCGCCCAAAAGTCGCCCCCCTCGACGCTCCGCCGGTCGAGTTCCCCCGCTGCGGCGAGCCGCCACGCGACCTCCAGCGCGCCGTCCCACGTCTGCCCTTGACGCAGCGGGGACCACGTGTGTGACGGGACACCGGCCAGCGCGAACGGGTCGAACACAAAAACACTCCCGAGCTGCTGCCGGCGGCGAATGGTGGCGCAGAGCAGATCAGTTTTGATCGATGATGCGACCGCCGGACCGTTCCACTCGAGCAGGGCCGGGATCGCCAATCCAGCCGACTTTCCCGATTGGGGTGGCCCGAACGCCACCAGGGCATGGCGGCGCTCGGCGTAGAGGAGGCGCCCGTTGTGGCGGCCGAGGGCAAGCCGCGCGCCCGTTTGCCCAGCCGATGCCACCCCGCCCCGCCCGTGTCCGCATCGGCGTATCCGCGAGCGCAACCGGCGCAACTCCCGCATCGTGGCCCAGCGCGCGCCTGCCACCCTGCCAGCTCCCCAGCTGGTGACGCCGGCCCGTGACAGCAGCACCCAGGCCGTGGCTCCGGCACAGATCAGCAGCCCCAGCGCGGCGTAGAAGCCTGGCGGACCCGGAAGGTGCGCGCGGTCGGTCGCCGGCCAGGCGGCCGCGGGATCACTGAGCCGGGTCGGGAGCCGGATCAGCACGGTCAGCGTCGCCGCCGCCCCGATCCGCGGCCAGCCATCGCCAAACACCGTCCCGGCGATTCCACCCCACAACCACACGAGCGCGAGGACGCCCGCCGCCACGCCGATAAGCGCGAGCACGGCAGCATCGGAGATGCCCTCAGAACGCGTCCGGTTCATCTTCGGTCCGCGCCGGTCTCGCTGATCCGCATACCGGTGTCGGTGTTCGTCAGCCCGGTCTCCAGACGCGAGCGGTAGTGCTGGACCACGAACGAGCGTGAGCCGACGCGCCATAGGGCCTGGCCGGCCGACAACAGCGAGATCAACCGGGCTTCGGTCTCTGAGAGCCCGAGCAGTTGGCGTGTGAGCGGTACCTGGCTCTCGTCCTGGTGGTAGACGATCCGGGTGGATGCGTCCGCGGTCAGTCCCTCGGCGATCCGCGCCGCGCGTGAGCCGGCGTCGCCGGCCGCCTGTAGGTCGGCCAGCTTGTGGAGCACGACCAGGTTCATCACGCCGAACTGGCGGGCCAGCTTGAAGTTCGACTGAAACCACTCGCCGAGCCCTGTGTGCTGGACGATCTTCCACGACTCGTCGGCAACGTTGATCAACCGCTCCCGACCCGGACGCTCAGCCATCTGGGCCAGAAGCGCGCTCATCCAGGCGGTGGCGCAGGCCATCAGAATCCCAACCGCCGGTGAGTCGCGAACGGCGTGCAGATCCAGAACGAGCAGCCGCGCGTCGAGATCCAGCCCGGGCGTCGTAGGGCCGTCGAACATGCCTCGCAGCGGGCCTTCGCAGAGATCCTGGAGCGCCAAGGCGGCGCGGCGTGAGTCGGCCGCCAACCGCGCGACGCTCGTCCGCAGGCTCTCCGCCATCGCCGCGACCGGCGAAAAAAGCAGCGCGGCGATGTCGGGAAGGGTCGGTTCCTCGCCGCCCTGCGCCCGTACCGTTCGCAGAGCCTCGCGCAGCGCGGCGGCTTCGATCTGGCTCAGCGGCCCGCCGACCGCGGTAACGGTGACTGCGCGCAGGAGATCGAGCTGGGCGTGCTCCTCCGGGCGTGAGGCCAGAGGGTTCAGCCTCACGCCGGCACCCGGCACGAGAGAAATCGGTTTCACCCCGACCGCTGCGCACAACGGCCCGTACTCACGCTTGACATCGAGCACAAAGGCGCGGCGCCCGAACAGCAGCATCCGCCACAACAGTGTCTTGACCAGGGCGCTCTTGCCCTGTCCGAGCTTGCCCAGGACAATCACGTTCGGGTCGTCAAGAGTGCCCTCCCCGTAAAGCACCCAGGGGTCAAAACAGAACGCGCCACCGGCCGAGTCACGGCCGATGAACACCCCCCGGCCGCCCAGACCGCCCGGGGCCATGAACGGGTAGATCGCCTGAGCGTGGCGGGTGCTCACGCGGTGCCCGGGCCGTTCGGCCGCGCGTAGGCTCACTTCAGTCCCCGGCACATCGGCAGCGTGAAGGTGAACGCCTCCGCCTGCTGGCCGTACATCCTGTGCAGCTCCAGCCGAGCCCGTGCCGCGTGTTCGAGTACCTCGGCGCTAGCCCGCCGTAGGTCCTCAGTGTCTCGGCCGGAGACGGTCACGAACCCCGCCAGGCGGACCTCGCAATGGCCCGCGGCCAGCTCGGACTCGCGCCGGACGGTCGCGTCCTCGGCCTGGCGCTGACGCGCTGTCTCGGCCTGTCCGAAGCGGCGGCGCAGATCGCGGTCTGCCCGGTCGCGCGTAATCGCCGCTTCGACGTCACGGATCGAGCGCTCTGGCGGAATCGGCTCAAAGGTGACAGCGACGGTTCGGACAACGTTTGAGCGCCCGAGCAAGGCGTCCATGAACATCGGCGAGACGTCGACTCGCGGCCAGCCGCCGATCCAGTACGTGGCGTGGAGCGCCCCGTCGCTGCGGTACTGATCCCACGATTCGAGCGCCCCCAGCGGCCACGCGTTCACCTCCGCAAGCCCGTCTCGGCCGGGATCCGCTGCCTCAAGCGCGGTCAGTTCCGCGCGGGCGTACGGATCGAACGCGGTGCGCACCGCACGCGCGAGCTGGCCCGGAGTGAGGGCGCCGAGAACGGTTATCTCGGCCGCCTCCAGACCCTGGGCAACTCCCTCGGCCGCCTCCACCAGCGCGCGGGTCACGGCATCCTCGCCGCGGTCGCGAACCCGCCGCGCGTCCACCTGGACGGCGACGAGGATCTCGTGTTCCTGCGTGACCTTGGCCGTCGTCCCGATCAGTTCCAGGTAGGACTCGATCATCGGTGCGCCTCGTAGCGGGACCGCCGGGTCGTGCTCGGCGTGAAGCCAGCGGGCTAGTTCATCCCCCTGGGCCGGAGCCGTTCGCTCGATCCATCCGATCCTGCGAATCGCGGTGCTGGACGCATTCGAGAGCACCAGCCCCCACCGGGCCAGGCGCCGCTCCTGGGACTCGGGATCCAGCAGCGAAAATGAGCCCACGTGGCAGGCCAGCACGGCGGTCAGCCGTCGCCCTGATCGCTCGGCGAGGATCCCGATCGACCCCTCGCGATAGGTCGCAGCCCTGATCCGCACACCCGGCAGCGGCGGCGGCGGCGTTGGTGCGACGGGCTGGGCGTGGCTCGCGACCCCACGTCCGCGGATGCTCAGGCGAAAGCCCTTCCCCGGAAGCCGCGACCGAAAGTGGCGACCGCCGGTGGCCGAGCGGCTCAAGTACGACGCCAGGATCGGAGCCCACTCCTCCGCAGTTCGACGGCCGATCGGCGTGACCGTCACGCCGCAGGCGACGGCGAACACGAACGTGGCGAGCAGGGCGCCGGTTGCCGTCGGGGCGCGGTTGAGGACCGCAACGCCCAACAGCGCGCCGGTGGCGATCGAGGCCGCTTGGCCGCCTCGGACCGGGCCGAGGATGCCGCGTCGCTCGAGCGGGCCGAAGCGATAAGTCAGCCGGGGAGCGCTCACGGCTCATGCTCTCCGTCGGCGCCCGGTTTCGTTGGCGGGTCCGAGCTGCTGTCAGCGGCTGGCCACGGCTTGTCCCAGAGCGGCTCGCGCGGGAACGGTTCCGGCCCGAGCTCGATCGGGTCCCAGGTCCCGTTTTCCTGCTGGTACATGTCCGGCAACCCGGGCAGGCGCTGATCGGTGGCCGGCGTGGAGGGACCTTCACCGCTGAACATCGGGCCGCCGGCCCGATCCGTTGACCCGGCACCCGTCCCGCTCCCGTTTTGGGCGGCGGCCGGCTCCGTCCCAGACACGGTCGAAGCGCTCGTGCCGACGACGGCTCCCAGCAGTTCCGAGTCGTGCTGGTCGTCCTGACTGTTTCCGGTGCCCGGTCCGGCGCTCCGCGCCGCAGACCGGAGCTTCTCAATCTCGGCTCGGGGCACGGCGGGCTGGGCCGGACCGGGGTCGGAGCTGTCGGCCGCTTGCCGGCGCATCCCTGCCGTCACGGAGCCCGCCCATTCCGCAGCGCCTCCGGCCGCCGTCTCGACAGCCTCGTGAAGTACGCGCATCCGTCGCCCGTCGCCTCGTAGCTGTCCCGCCGCCGCGGTCGCGAGCTCGGTCATCGGCAGCAGCCGGACCAAAGCCCACGGCGCTGCCGCCGCGAGGGTCACGAGCACGAGTCCGGCCAGCATGCCACCGGCTCCGCTTGAGCCTCGCTGACCCAGCGCCGCGCCACCGAGCGCGAGGACCGCGACGATCGCGAACTTGGAGAGGATCAACGCCACGAGCACCTCCACCACCCTGATGGCCCACACCCGTCGGGCGGGCCACACGAAGGCGGCAAAGGCGAGCGGCAGCATCAGCACCACGACATAGACCGCGGCCTCCCGCATGAGCATCTCGACCCACAGCAGCACCGCCGCGGAGACAGTCAGCAGTCCAACGAAGAAGGCGACGAACGGAGAGCGTGAGAGGACGCTGAGCGTTCCTGAGACCAGGCCGAGCTGGGCCAGGAAGCGAGTTCCCGCACCGCCGGCCGCCGAGGAGACGGCGGCCGAGATCTCGTCAGAGGCCGCCAGCAGAAGCATGGTCAAGGGCGCCGCCACGCCGACCGCGAGCAGCGAAAGCGGCAGATATCCGAAGGAGGCCCGTGCCAGCAGGGCGAGGTCCGAGCGCATCAGCGCTTGAACGGCTGCAGCGAACAGAAACGGCAGGGTCAGCAACGCGGCGATGCCGGCCATCCGCCAGTACGTCGCTGAGAACCACGTGGTCGTCAGCTGCGGTCTGGTCGTCTTGTCGAGGATCCTTGCGGTGTCGTGCAGCGCGCTTTTGGCCCCGCCGAGCACCCAGGCGCCGGCGGCAGCGAGGCCGACCAGGGCGGCCGCGCGAGTCCCCAGAGCGCTGCCGGCACTTCCACCGCCGCCGGCAAGGGCATTCGCGGCGCCGCCGATGTGTCCCGTGATCAGCTTCTTGCCGGCGTTGAGGAGCCGGTCGCCGTGCTGAACTACGCCGCAGGCCTTGCCGGCGATGCCGCTGACCCAGCCGGCGACGCCGCAGACCGGCTTGAGAGGATTGAAAGCCGCCGCGATTGGCGGTCGGGCTGCTGTCAGCCCGGTGGCGAAGGCGAGCGAGAGTGCGAGCACCGCCAACCACCGTGGTGATGGATTGCGGGGGGCCATCACTTTGCCGTCGTCCCCAGATGCTGGAAGAAGTTGACCAGGCCAGGGGCAGCGCCGACGATCAGCGCGGCGGCGGCGGAGATCAGCGCCGCCATTCGCCCGCGGGCGGCGTAGTGGTGGTTATGGCTGTGTGAGGCAACGGCCCAAAGGCCGGCGCCGATGAACGCCCCAAGCAGGGCGATGGCCAGAGCCCATGCCGCGGCACCGTTGACCAACTGCTGGAGCACGTTGCTGCCAGGCAGGCCCGTGAGATTTGGATGCGCTGTGACGGCTGCCGGGGCCGTCACGCCGGGCGCCACCCAGCTCGCAAATCGTGGATCCATCTATTACCTCCGAGTCTAATTGAGGGCTATCTGTTATAACTGACGCTAGCACTGCTAAACTAGACTCGCTAGGGTGAGTCGTATCAACTTTGCTTCTTTTAGACTCAATGACATCCACGACCGTGAAATCGTTGACAGAGCCCAACCGAGATCCGGGCCATGACCCCGTCGATGTCGACGCCCTCTATCGGTCTGTTGCGCAGCGCTTGGAGCAGATCGTCCGCGCCGAGGTCCGCGCACCGGACACCGTGATCGAGGACGCGTGTCAGTTCGCCTGGAGCCGTCTGGTCCATCATGCGCACCGGGTGCGGCGTGAATGCGCACTCGCCTGGCTGGCCCAGACCGCCAGACGTGAGGCGGTCAAGCTCGTCCGCCGTGACGGTCGAGACATCTCATTGGATGCGGCGCTTGAGCTTGGGGCTTCGCTGGGCCGGGCAACCGTTGGGGCCGAGCCCGAGGAACTGTTTGAGCAACACCGGCGTCTCGAGCTGGTCGATACGTTGCCGGAGCGCCAGCGGAGGGTCCTGTGGTTACACGCCTTGGGTCTCAGCTATGCGGAGATCGCGCTCCAGACGGGCTATAGCTTGCGCACCGTCGAACGGCAGCTGCTGCGGGCCAAGCGGTCGGTGCGGTTGCTCGCGGCGACCTAATCTCAGAAATCACGTGGCGAGTGCGAGTGCGGACGGAGTAGGATCGGCGCGGGCAGGGCGCCCGCGCCCCGATGGCTATTGAAGAGCACGTCACCTACTGCCGGATCTGCGAGCCGCTCTGTGGGCTGCGCGCCACGGTGCAGGATGGCGAGCTGGTGAAGCTCCGCCCTGACCCTGACCATCCGCTGTCGAAAGGCTTTGCCTGCCCGAAGGGGATCGCGATGGCCGGGGTCCAGAACGACCCTGACCGGGTGATCTATCCCCAACGCCGTCAGCCCGACGGCAGCTTCGAGCGAGTCAGTTGGCAGGAGGCGCTGGACGACATCGGCGCGCGGCTGCGACCGCTGATCGGCGAGCACGGCGGCAGCACGGTCGGTTGGTATCTCGGCAACCCGTCGGCGTTTTCCTACTCGCACCCGATCTGGGTCAAAGGCTTCATGGATGCCATCGGCTCTCCGAACCTGTTCAGCGCGGGATCGCAGGACGTCAACAACCGCTTCGTCGCGAGCCAGCTGCTCTACGGGTCTCCGCTCGTCGTTCCGATTCCGGACCTTGATCGCACCGAGTTCCTGCTCATCGTCGGCGCCAACCCGCTCGTTTCACACGGCAGCGTGCTCACTGCTCCTCGGATCAAGGACGCCCTGCACGCGATCGTGGACCGCGGCGGACGGGTAGTGGTCGTCGATCCGCGACGGTCAGAAACCGCGCGGGAGTTTGAACACGTCGCGATCAAGCCAGACGGGGACGCCTGGCTGTTGCTCTCCCTGCTGAACGTGATCTTCGCCGAAGGCCTGGAGGACGCGGTGGCACTCGCCGGCCAGGCGACGGGCCTCGACACCCTCCGAGCACTCGTCAAGGCTCATCCGCCCGAGGCGACAGAAGGCCGCACCGGCATCCCTGCGGCACACGCGCGCCGGCTGGCGACGGCGCTGGCGGGTGCGCGCACGGCGGCCGTCTACGGACGCACCGGGTCGTGCCTCGGCCGCCACGGAACGCTGGTCTCGTTCCTGCTCGACGCGCTCAATCTCGTCACTGGCAACCTTGACCGCGAAGGCGGCGCGATCTTCGGCACCGGCCCGATCCAGCTGGAGGATCTCCTTCACCGGATCGGCGCGGACAGCTACGGGAAGGTCCACTCACGCGTCGGTGGCTTCCCGGACGTGCTCGGCCAGTTCCCGGCCTCGCTCATGGCCAAGGAGATGACCACGCCGGGGAGAGGCCGGATCCGGGCCCTGTTCGTTTCGTCGGGCAATCCGGTGCTGTCGGTGCCAAACGGTGATGAGCTGGAGCGGGCAATGGAGCAACTCGAGCTGACGGTGGCCATCGATCTGTACGTCACGGACACCAGCCGGCATGCCGACTACATCCTGCCGGCGACGACGTTCCTGGAACGGGAGGATTTCCCCTCGGCGTTTCTCACCTTCCACACCACCCCGTTCGTGCAGTGGACCGAGCCGGTCCTGGCCCCACGGGGCGAGGCGCGTCAGGAATGGCAGATCATCGAGGACATCGCACGTCGAATCGGAACGACCCCGGCGAGCGCCTGGCCGGTGCGAGCGATGGGCCGCGTCGGACTGCGAATCTCCCCGCGCCGGCTGATCGACCTCGGATTGCGGCTCGGCCCGCGCGGCGACCTCTTCGGGTTCAGACGGGGCGGCTTGAGTATCGGGCGTCTGCGCCGGCATCCGCATGGCCTGCGACTCGCCGATCGCCATCCTGTGGGAGTGCTGCCCAAGAAGGTCTTTCACCGCGACAAACGGGTCCACCTCGGTGCCTCAGAGATCGTGGCCGAAGTGTCCGCGCTCGAACATGAGAACGGCCATGATCCCGGCTTCCCGCTGCGCCTGATCGGATTGCGTGAGCTGCGCTCGCACAATTCGTGGATGCACAACGTGCCGAAGCTGATGCAAGGCGGGCGCGTGCACGCCGCACGGGTGCATCCCGACGATGCCGCCGCGTCCGGGATCGGCGACGGGGCGCTCTGCCGGATCTGCTCGCCCTCGGGCACGATCGAGCTCCGCGTCAAGGTGACCGACGAGGTGATGGCGGGCACGGTTGCGGTGCCGCACGGCTGGGGACATCGCGGTGGCTGGAGCCAGGCGACCGCAGCCGGAGGCGCCAACGTCAACCTGCTCGCGTCCTCCGATCCCGCGCAGCTGGAGCGCCTCGCGGGAATGGCCTTCCTCAACGGAATCCCGGTGCGCTTAGAGGCCGTGGCTCGCCGCGACGAGGCGCCAGCCCTGGCGTCAGCCGGGATTGCGTCGCCAGATACGGGCTAGGAGCCCCCCGCCGGCCTACCACGCGCTGCGCTGGTCCCGAATGCCTACCGGCCGGCGCTGCCCCGAATGCCTACCGGCGGGCGCGGCCGCGTTTACGTCGGCGGCGCTCAGCCGGACTCAGCTTGCGCGGCTTGGCCCGCGCCTTCGCCGCCGCACGACTCGCGGCCGTGGCCTCGGCGGTCGCCCGGTGGCGCACCGGGGCTCGGCGACGTGCGTCACGCCAGATGAACAGCGAGATGCCGACCAGCACGATGATCGCACCGATGCCGATGATCACCGCGTTGCTGCCGCTGAGGCCGCCGCCCGTCGAGGTCGTGCCGACGGTGGGAGCGATCACCGGCGCCGTAGGAGTCGTGGGCGCCGCTCCGGTGGACTGCGGCACCCCCGGGGAGAACGGGCTGCCGGTCGTTCCGCCGCCGGGCACGGGTACGGACTGGGCCGCCCGTGAACGCGCGGCCGCAGCGGCCGCAGCCGCCGCCAACGCCGCGCTGGAGGCCTTGCCTCTCCCGCTGCCCTGCTGAGTAGCACCGCCGCTGGCGGCAGCGCCACCGGCGGCCGCCGCGACGTCAATTGCTCCCAGCGGCACCCACAGCGCGAGCAGCGCCGACAGTGCCGGCACGAGGACCGACCGCACCGCCATCCCCAAGCCCGACCGCAACGCCATGCCCAAGCCCGACCGCGCCGCCATGCCCACGCCCGACCGCCGCATCACTCAGCGCTAGCGCTCTGAGGCGAGCGGCTGCTCCATCGCCTTGGTGTCGGGCGGCTTGATGTACGGCTGCTCGGGCTCCTGGTGCTCCTCGTGGTAAACGCTCTCGGCGTTGACGGCCCAGATGTCGTGGTTGGTCCCGAGGAGGATGTTGTCGACTGCGCGCATCGCGGTGAGCATCGAGTGGTCGGAGTTGTTGTAACGGTGCAACCCGTTGCGGCCGACCTGGATCAGGTTGGGCACGCCCTCGAGCCAGCTTCGGATCACGGCAATCCGCTCGGCGTACTCGGAGTCGTAGATCGGATACGCCTTGTGCACACGGACGGTGAAGCCAAACTTGATCTTCTGGGTCGTGACCAACCCGAGCTGCTTGATCTCCCGCGTGGCCAGCGCGACCAGATCGTTGTCATCCATGTTCCACAGCTCGTCGCCCTCGAAGCAGAAGTACTCCATCCCGATCGAGCCGTCGGTCTCGTTGGGCACCATCCACGGACTCCACGAGCGGAAGTTCTGGATCCGGCCGACCGTGACGTTGGGTTCGTGGATGTAGATCCAGTTGTCCGGGAAGAGCTCTTCGCCGTCGATTACCAGCAGGACGGTGAGAAAGTCCCGGTAGCGCAGACCGCGGGCCGCATCCCGGACCTCGCCGGGCGCGTCAGGCTCGGTGATCCCCACCGTCGTGCGCAGCGGAAGCGACGAGATCACGTGAGACGGAGTCAGCGTCTCGCCGCCCGCCACGACCTCGGTCAGGCGCCCGGTGCCTGGGTCGACGCGCAGCCGGGTGACCGGAGCGTTCATGCGCACCTCGCCGCCGTGGGCGTGGATGTCGTCGCGCATCTGCTCCCACATCTGGCCGGGCCCGTAGCGCGGATAGTTGAACTCCGAGATCAGCGACTTGATCTTGTTCCCACGGTTACCGAAGAAGGCCGACTTGGCGGCGCTGAAGAAGGACAGGCCCTTGATCCGCTGCGCGGCCCATTCGGCCCGGATCTCGTTGGTCGATACGCCCCAGACCTTCTCGGTGTAAGACTTGAAGAAGTGGTTGAACAGGCGCCGACCGAAGCGGTTGGTGACCCATTGCTCAAAGGTGTCCTCACGGCCCTTGGGCTTGACCGCGGCCCACAGATAGGACAGACCGCAGAGCATCAGCTCCCACGGGCCGAGCTTCCGGATCACGTCCATCCCCTGCAGCGGGTAGTCGAGGAACTTGCTGCGCCAATAGATCCGGGACTGGCGCGGGCGCTTGAGGAACTCCTCCTTCATGATCTCGTGCCAGAGGTCATCGACCTCCTTGACCTTGGTGAAGAAGCGGTGGCCGCCGAGATCGAAGCGGTACCCGTCGCGGATCTCCGTCCGTGCAATGCCGCCGACTTGATCGGTGGACTCGAGCACGATTACCGGCTTGCCCTGCTTGGCCAGCAGGTAGCCGGCGGTCAGTCCGGCCGGACCACCGCCGAGGACGACAACCGGATGCTCGGGAGTGATGTCGCCGCCCGTCCCAGTGGCCCCGGCGGCGCTCACCGGCGCGTCGGTCCCGGGGTTCTCAGGGGGAGAAGTTTCGCTCATGTCCTGCTTCACGCGACCTTTTTGTAGAGGACGGCGCTGTCGCCCACGCAGCAGGCACCGCGGTAGTTATGCGGAGCCACCCACACTGGGTTGAGGTTCCGATCGGCTTGGAGGATCGCTCCCCACTGAGCAGAGCGCCGTCGCACAAGCTGTGTCCACGGCGCCTCCCAGCTGTTCGCCCCTTCCGTCATCGGGCGAACGAACAGGATCTGCTGGCCGGGTTTGAGCCTAGCAATCAACGGACCCAGCGTGGCTTGAGGGTTGGCGTGCTCCAGGCGCGGCAGCGCGTGGACCCAGTTCATCGATTGCGGGTCGCTGGCCGGGCCGGTCACGTCAGCGAAACGCAGCCCTGCCGGGAGGTAGTACCAGGCCAGTGGAACCTGCTCGGGCTGGCCGACGACAACGAGGTCGCCCTGGTGTAGGTAGGGCGCCATCTCGCCGCTCACGTCACGCATGTCGCTCTTGTACTGGGGGGTGAACGACGAAGGATTGGCCCAAAAGATCACCGTCAGGGCGAGGGCAATCAGCCCGACCCCGCGGGCGCGGGCCAGGCCCCACGCGGCGAGGAGCAGCAGTGCGGCCAGGATCGGGGCGAAGTAGCGGTACTGCCAAGCGGGCGAGAACCGGGAGACGAGCCAGCCGAAGGCGAGCGTCCCGATCGGGAAGAGCATTAGCGACCACATGGTCAGCCCTTCCCGGGACGTGCGGCGTCCGCGCGTCCACAGCCCTGCCAACCCGATCGCCGCGCCGAGGACGAGCGCGGTCGTGGCCCGGTCACCGCCCATCAGGTTGCGTGAGATCTGCACCGGGGCGCCGAAGTTCGGGGCCGAGTCCCACGGCGATCCGGTGTGACCGGCCTGGTAGAGGAGCGTCGGGACCCAGGGGAGATATAAGACCGCAGCCGCGCCGAACGCGAACACCGCATCGCGCAGGAGTGCGCGCCGGTGCTCGCTGGCCCGCCAGACCGGAACCAGTGCCAGGGCAGCGCCGACCCCGAAGAAGATGCCCCAGGCGTGCGTATAGAGCATCAGCGCCTGACAGACTGTGAACAGCATCAGGTAGCGCCGTCTTCGGTAGATGAAGCCGTGGACAAATCCGGCCGTGGCCAGGAGTCCCAGCAGCGCCATCAGCGTGTACATCCGCGTCTCTTGGCTGTAGGCGGTGATGAACGGATTGAAGGCGAACAGAACTCCCGCGATCAACGCCGCGCGCACTCCGAACAGCCTCCACGTCACCCATGCGCCGACCGGAATGGTGAGAATGCCGAAGACCAATGACAGCGCATGGGTCGCGCTTTCGCTGGAACCGAAGACACTCATCCAGATGTGGAGCAGCATGTAGTAGAGCGGCGGAGAGCCGTCGTGGCGCAGGACGCCGGGAATCGCCGTCAGCGAGTGCGAGGAGATCCCCACCGACAGGGCCTCGTCCATCCAGAACTGACCCGTCATGTAACGGCTGCGCAGGAACGTCGAGAGCAGCGTGAGCACGAAAAGAGCGCCTCCGACCGTCAGCCATCGGGGGTAGCGCTCGATCCAGGACGGCGCAGGCAGGTCGAAGCCGGGTACGGCGCGGCGGCGAGGTGCGGCGACGGTGGCCATCAGCGGGTCAGGTTAGTGGAGCAGTGCTCAAACACCCGGAAGGTCCGGTTCCGCGTCACAAGTTTGTAAGCGGTGTTCGGCCACGTGCTCAGGAGTGGGAGCAGGTGTGCATTGCGCTGCGCCCGGGTTTGGAAGATGACGTTCGGAGCAGGCGGCGGCGGCGCGGAGGTTGACACAGGTGACGCCTGGACCTGCGTCGTGTGGACACCGAGCGTCCAGGCCAGCATCGGCACCTGGAAGCCCTCCGTCATCACCGTGCCGCACCGCAGCACACCCCCTCGCCCCCCGAGTCGGCTGACGGCAGCGGTGACGCCCTCGCGCAGATGCGCCTGGTAGGTCAGCGACCGGTGAGTGCGCTGGATATCGATCAGGTTGTTGCCGACGAAGTTCGGAAGCAGCAGGAACAGCGCTAGAACGACGGCGAGGGCTCCCCAGCGGACCGCGGTCAGGGTTCTCTGGCCGGCCGAGCGAAGCGCGGGCACGTACCGGGGCATAGCCCGTCCAAGCTCGAGCGCGAGCCAGCCCCAGCCGACGGCACCGGCGATCTCGATCAGTGCGGCTCCGAGGACGAGATACCGGTTGTTGCCGGAAAACCCGGCCTGGGTCATGATTCCGATCACGACCCACCATCCGGCGCCGAGCACGCCGGCGAGGATGATTCCGGCCAGGGCGTGCTCACGAACCGTCGCCAGCTGCCGGCTGCCGCGCGCGCGGTGACCGCGCCACAGCAGCACGCCGGCCGCGCCCACGGCCAAGGCGGTGAAGACCTTGATCCGCAAGAGCACCTGTGGCCAGGCGTGGTCGGCAAGCTCGGTCCAGAACGGGAACTTGGCGAACGCGGGGCTGTTCGAGCGTGGGTGCTGGGCGCGGTTGACTCCCCGGAAGAAGTGACCCGAGCCCCAGTACTCGGGCAGGAACCAGAACACCGGGATCAGCAGGAACAACGCCGCGACGAGCTTGCGGGCCTCTGGATCCTTCCACCACAGCCACAGCCCGTAAGGGCCCCAGAACAGCCAGATCTCCGGCCGGTCGAGCGCGGCTAGGAAAGCGATGGCGAACGCTTGACGGCGCTTTCCGTCCAGGTGGCGGTCGACCGCGATCAGGACCAGCGCCGTCATCAGCCCCTCGGAATAGCCGAGCCCGTTGTCGCTGATGAACCCGCCCGAGAAGGTCAGCCCGACCGCGGCGATCAGCCCGGCCAGGAGCGCGGGCCCGAGGGCTGTCAGTCCCTCGACGCGCAGGCTGGTGTCCTCGTCGCCACTGACCCGGGCGGCCAGCTGACGGGTCAATCGCACGCACACCTTGAATACCATCGCCACCGACATCACCGCGCCCGCGCGGGCCACGACAAGCCACAGGTCCGGCGCCGCCTGACCGAAGGGCGCGAACAGCGTGGTGAAGATCACCGGCAACGGCTTCCACGAGGGACCGCCGGTGGTATGCAGGTTCAGATGGACGATCTCCCGTCCCCACACGAGCCACGCCCAGGGGTCGTAACTGGGGGTCGAAGGCAGCAGTAGCGAGAGTGCCCCCACGACCAAGGCCAGCCCGGCGAGGGCGACGTAGAGCCTCGCGCCGGTCAGGCGCGCGGTGATGGCCGCGGGGTGGGTTCTACGCTGGGCCGCGGCCGGCGCGGTCAGCTCGTCGGCAGTGGGAACGGACACAAACGGATCTCAGGCGGGCGCCGCGCTCAACGAGCTAAGACGATGCGCGGCAAGAGGGAAGAGCCCGCGCACGTTGCGCGAGCAGCGCCGGGCATTCTAGTCGGCCCGCCGACGATCGCGCTCACGCGCCTCCGGTGCCTCGCGTCAGCCGCTCGCCACGCGCCGCTTCAGGGCGACGATCCGCTGATAGGAAGCTCGGGCCTCGGCAGCGCTGAGTCGACCGGTGGCCAGGGCCCGCTGCAACGCGGCCAGCTCCCCCGGAGCGGAGTCGGTGTAGAGCAGGACGTCCGCGCCCGCCCGAGCCGCCAGCACGCCGGCGGTGACCTCGTCGTGACCGGTCGGTGTGCCCAGCGCGTCGGTGATCGTCACGCCCGAGAATCCCAGCTTTCGCCGCAACAGCCCTTGAACGATCGTGCGCGAGAGCGCCGTTGGTGTGCCGGTGGCGTCATAGGCGGGAAATCCCGCCGTCGAGAGCATCACCGCGTCCAGGCCGCGGGGGATGAGGGCCCGGTACGGCTTGAGCGCCGCGTCTCGCTGCAGCCGAGACGGTCGTAGCTCGTTGAGCTTGTTGTCTGTGTCGATGGCGGCGGAGCCGACGCCCGGAAAGTGCTTAGCCGTCGCCGCGGTGTGGGCATTCTGGAGCCCGAGGGCGAACGCGGTCGCGTATCTGGCCACGGTGTCCGCGTTGAACGAGAATGCCCTTCCTTGGCGCCAGATGAACGCGCCGGGAAACGTGGGCACGTCGGTCACCGGAGCGAGGTCCCAGTTGATCCCCAGTCCCTTCAGATATCGGCCGGTCGCTCGCCCTTCGCTGAACGCGAGTGAAGTGCTACCGCTCGCGACGATCTGTGGCGGTGAGCGATCGGGAGGGCCGTTGGCCAAGCGCTTGACCTGGCCGCCCTCCTGGTCGGTGGCAATCAGCAACGGCGGATTGCCTCCCGCGCGCGCCGCGCTCTGCAGCGAGCTCGTGAGCGAGCGAAGCTGCGTCCGGCTCGAAATGTTGGCGCTGAACAGGATCACCGAGCCCACGCGGCCCTCGCGCACGCTTCGCAGCAGGACGGCGTCCGGCTGCGTGCCCTGCATCCCGACCATGATTCGCTGGCCGAGCAGCTTGGTCGCGGAAACGCTCCGGGCTGCAAGCGGGCTGGCCGGGGCCCTGC
Source organism: uncultured Solirubrobacterales bacterium (assembly GCA_963757165.1). GTDB lineage: Bacteria > Actinomycetota > Thermoleophilia > Solirubrobacterales > Solirubrobacteraceae > Palsa-465. Next base: position 1,185,169 of record CAVWQO010000006.1, on the reverse strand, counting down.
CGACCGCGGCGCTTTGGACGGCACGGAGCGAGGCCAAGCGAGGCGCCGGAGCCGGCGTCGCAGACGTAAGCGCGCCTGCGACGAGGGTCAGCGCGGCGATCAGCGCGCGATCCAGCACAGGACTAGCCAGTCACTCCCTGAGCCAGACAATCCTCGATCGGCTTCAACCTCGAGTCAGACGCGGTGCCCGGATACAGGAGCGCGCTACCGATGACCTCGGCGGCCTGGACGTGACCGGTGAACTGCTCGTTCTGGGCCGCGCCCGGCGTGGGCTCGAACGTCGCCGCGACCTGATCGGGCCCGGTGCCGATGATGAGATCCGTTTTGCCGCGCTTGACCACCGGCACGCCAAGGCTCTGGAGGCACTTGAGGTGCCTCGCGCGCGGGTCGTCGACCACGCCGCGAGCTCCCGCCGTGTGCACCGAGACGTTGGTCGCTCCGGCCACCGGCTTGACCGCGGATCCGCACGCGGACAGCGTGAGCGCAGCCGCTACGAAGCCCACCGCGAGCTTCACAGAAGACATGCCGCGCAGCGTAGAGGATCGCCGCGGTGGCGTTCTCTACCCTCCCGCGCGTGATCACGTTCGCGGTCCTGAGCGGGACGATGCCGAAACTGGGCGTGATCCTCGTCGCGGCCCTCGCGTCGGCGGCCATGCTCTCGGTCAGCGATCGCGCTGTTGCGGCCTCGATGCTGGGGGCGCTGGTGCTCGCGCCGGTGTTGTTGCTGGCCGATATCTGGCACTCACCGCAACTGAGCGTCGTGCATCGTCATCCACTGGCGGCTGCGGCCGGGGCAGTGCTCGCGCTCGGCGTGGTCGCCGCGGTCGCCGTCGTGATCCGCCGGCGCCCGGCGCTATTGGGGCCGCTGGCAGTGGTCGCGTTGCCGTTTCGGATTCCGATTTCGGCCGGCGGCAGCAGCGCGAACCTGCTCGTGCCCCTGTATCTCGTGGTCGCGGCCGGTGCTTTGTCATTTCTAGTCCCGGCGCTGCGCTCCCGCACCCCCGGGGAGCGCAATCCGCGTGGATGGCCGGAGCGGCTGTTGGCGCTGTACGTCCTCGTATACGCGGTGCAGGCGCTGTACTCCCCGGACTTCGAGAAGGCACTGCAGCAGATGGTCTTCTTCTACGTGCCGTTCTCGTTGCTGTTCTGTCTGCTGCGCCGCCTGCGCTGGACACCCGGACTGGTCCGCACCTGTTTGAAGACAGTCGTCGTGCTCGCCCTGCTGTTCGCCGGCGTCGGCTTCGTGGAGTACGCGACCAAGACGATCTTCCTCAACCCCAAGCTGGTCGCCGCCAACGACGTCCACGCCTACTTCACGGTCAACTCGGTGTTCTTCGACCCGGACATCTTCGGCCGCTTTCTCGCGTTAGTGATGATCGCTCTGGCCGTCCTCCTGCTCTATCAGCGCGAGCGCCGCGAGCAGCTCATGGCCATCCTCGTCCTCGCCGTTCTGTGGGTCGGCCTCGTGCTGACGCTCTCGCGTTCGAGCCTGGCGGCCCTGCTCGTGGGACTGGGAGCGATCGCGGCGCTGCGCTGGCGCGTCGGTCGTGTCCTGGCGCTGGCCGCCGCCGTGGTTGCGGTCGGCGTTGCGGCGGTGGCGATCTCCCCGAAGACGTTTGGCCTCAACCAGGGCCTGAACGGCGCCTCGAGCGGGCGGGCAAACCTCGTCAGCGGCGGCATCCATATGTTCGGGAACCGGCTGCTGTGGGGCTACGGGTCCGGTTCATTCGTGCACGAGTACCGCGTGCAGCACCCGGGGAGCTCGCAGACGCTCTCGGCCTCCCACACGATCCCGGTCACCATTGGCGCCGAGCAGGGATTGATCGGCGAGCTGCCCTACGTCGCCCTCGTGATCGTGTCGGCTGTGGCGCTGCTGCGCGGTGCGCGGAGTGATCCCGCCCGCGTTGGGGTGGGGGCAGCATTCCTCGCCCTGATCTTTCACACGTTGCTCTACGCAGACTTCCTGGAGGACCCGGTCACCTGGGCCCTTTTGGCCGTCGGCCTCGCGCTGGCCCGTGCGCCACGGACACGGGAGCCCACGCCGCCGCCGACGACCGACCGCGCACACATTGTCCCGGCGTGACGGTCAGGCGAGCATGGCGGAGACGTCGGCCCCGTCAACGGCGGCCACGGTCTCGGCCGCACCCGAGCTCTGGGCGTCGAGCACCAACTCGTGCAGCGAGGACCCAAACGGAGGCAGATGGACGAGCAGCAGACGTTCCACCTCCGCTCGCCGCGCCACGTCTGCGGCCTGGCTCGCCGAGGAGTGGATTTGCGGGTCGCGAGGCTGCGCGCTGGTGAACCACGCCTCGTGAGCCAGCACCGTGCAGCCCTTGGCGAAGGGCGCCGAACTCTCGTCGTAGGCCGTGTCGGTGATCCAGGCCAGCGCGTCGCCGAAGCGAAGCCCCAGCGTCGGGGCGGAGTGCCGGTCCTGGCGGCGCACGGTCATGCGCAGGCCCGGGAGCTCGACCTCGGCACGGGACAGGTCGCGCACCTCGATGTCCTGAGCCTCCAGCGTGACGGGATGAAAGGGCTGACGGGACAGGCCCGCGATGATCTCGTGCGTGGGTGTGTCATAGAGGAGCCGCCCCGGGCCCCAGATGATGGTTTGATCGCACGCCCCGATGGCAGGCAGATAGGCCAGGCCGACGACATGATCCAGGTGAAAGTGGGTGAGCACGATGTCCAGCCGGTTGATTCCCGCCAGCAACTCCGGCTGCTCGACTAGGCGCCCGACGCCGGTGCCGGCGTCGATCATGATCGCGCTGTCGCCGTCACGCAGGAGGGCACAGGCGGTTTGCCGGCCGTGCGCGGGGAACCACCCGCCCCCGCCCAAGATGGTCAATGACTCGGGCATCGGCGCACACTATGTCGCGTTCCCGCCGCAAACAGCGGAAGTGCTCACACGATGCGCTGCTCAGCTCTTGGCGGTTGGTCCCGAGTCGTCGGTGGTGGGCTTGCCGGCGTGGCCCGTCGCCTCGGCCAGTCGCAGCAGCATGTCGTGCAACTGCGCTCGCTCTTCGTCGTTCAATGGGGAGAGCAGTTCCTCCTGGGCGCCGCGGGCCAGCTCACGGCCGCGCGTCAACGTCTGCTTGCCCATCGTCGTCAGATGCAGCGCGTGCGCGCGGCGATCGTTCGGGTGACGCCGGCGCTCGACCAGGCCCTTAGCCTCGAGCTCGTCGATCGTCGACACCATCGAGCTCGGGTCGATGCCGACGCACTTGCCCAGGGCGTGCTGCGTCAACTCCCCCTCGGCGGCGAGGACGTTCAGAGCGCCCCACATCCTCGTCGTCAGCCCGAGGGATTCCAATCGCTCGGCGAAGCGCTTTTGCGCCACCATCCCCATCCGACTGATGAGAAAGCCCGTATGACGCAGCAGCGAGCTGTGGAGTCCGGGCGGTGCGGGAAGGTTCTGAGGAGAAAGCGTCATTCCGGAGAAGAGTGTAGCGGTGACGGTGGCAGCCAGAAATAGTTTGTGAGGGAAATTATGCGGCCGTCAAAGGTCAGGTGAGTTCGTCCGCTGGGCGAGCTGCGAGCGCTTCTGCCTGAGCGCTGAACTCAGGGGCGCGCGTGAGGAGACCCAGGCGAGGCACCGCGGACGTCGATGCCGCAGAGCTCGCCGCGCGCGCTACAGCGGGGTCGTGTACGCGCCGCTGATGCCGCCGTCGACAAGGAAGGAAGCGGCATTGACGTAGCTCGATTCGTCGCTGGCCAGGAACAGCGCGGCGTTGGCGATCTCCCGTGCGCGGGCGAATCGGCCCATCGGTACATGCACCAACCGCCGCGCGGCCTGCTCGGGATCCGTGGCGAACAACTCGCGCAGCAGGGGCGTGTCGACCGGCCCGGGACAGAGCGCGTTGACCCTGACGCCGCGGCGGGCGAACTGCACGCCGAGCTCACGGGACATGGCAATCACCCCGCCCTTCGATGCGGTGTACGAGATCTGGGAGGTTGCCGAGCCCATCACGGCGACAAACGAAGCTGTGTTGATCACCGACCCGCCGCCTGCGTCCAGCAGATGCGGGATCCCGTGCTTACAGCACAGGAATACGCTGCGCAGGTTCGCGGCTTGCACCCGCTCCCAGGCCTCGAGCGAGGTCTCAAGCACGGAGGCGTCGTCAGTGGGCGAGATCCCCGCGTTGTTGAAGAGCACGTCGATGCGTCCGAGTTCCTCCCGTGCGCGCGCGTACAGGTCCTCGACGCTGGCCTCGTCGGTCAGGTCGGCCTGCAGTGCGAGGACTCCCACGTCGTGCTCGCGCACGTCCACGCCGACGACCTTTGCCCCCTCCTGCTCGAAGGTCTCCGCGGTGGCGGCGCCGATACCGCCGGCCGCTCCTGTGATCACGCAGACCTTGTCCTGGAGCCGACTCATGCCGTCGAGTAGAAGATCGATTTGACCTCGGTGTACGCGTCAAGCGCGTGGGGACCGAGTTCGCGGCCGTAGCCGGACTGCTTGAAGCCGCCGAACGGCGTGCTCACCCGTACCGACGTGTTGGAGTTGATCGACAGCACGCCGGCGTCGATCGCTCGTGCCACACGCAGCGCCCGGGCTCCGTTCTGAGTCCAGATCGAACCCGACAGACCGTAGATCGTGTCGTTGGCAAGCCGCACCGCTTCCTCCTCGTCATGGAATGGGATCACCGTCACCACCGGTCCGAAGATCTCCTCTGTAGCGGCCCGCGCGCCGGGGTCCACCGGAGATAGGACGGTGGGCGGGAACCAGTATCCGGGCCCGTCCGGGGCGCTGCCGCGGAAGGCCACAGGCGCGTCCTCGTCCGTCACGAACGAGGACACCGTGTCTCGTTGCCCGGCCGAGATCAGGGGCCCCATCTCGGTGTCCGATGCGAGCGGATCACCGACCCGGATTGCTTTGACCGCCGGTTCCAGCAGCTCCATGAAGCGGTCAAGCGCCGAAGCTTCGACCACGATCCGCGAGCGCGCGCAGCAATCCTGGCCGGCGTTGCCGAACACCGCGCCTGGCGCGGCGGCGGCCGCCGCTTCCAGATCAGCGTCCGCGAACACGACGTTCGGTGACTTCCCGCCCAGCTCGAGGGTGACCCGCTTGATCGTGGCCGCCGCGCCGGCGGCGATCGAGCGGCCGACCTCGGTCGAGCCCGTGAAGGCGATCTTGGCCACGTCCGGGTGCTCGACCAGCCGTTGTCCGCAGGTCCGGCCCGGTCCCACGACGACGTTGAGGACGCCGTCAGGCAGACCAGCTTCGGTCGCGAGCTCGGCAAAGCGCAGCGCGCTGAGCGGGGTCAGCTCGGCCGGCTTCAGCACCACCGTGTTGCCCGCCGCCAGCGCCGGTCCCAGCTTCCACGCCGCGATCGTCAGCGGGAAGTTCCACGGCACGATCAGTCCGACGACGCCCAGAGGCTCCCGCACTGTCCAGGCCTGGCCGCCGACCACCGGGATCGTGTCTCCCAGCAGGCGCTCCGGCGCCCCGGCGTAGTAGCGAAAGGTGCCCGCCACCATCTCCATCTCGCCGCTGGCGGCGCCGATCGGCTTGCCCGCGTTGCGTGCCTCCAGTAAGGCCAGCTCGTCTCGGTGTGCGGTGACCGCATCGGCGAGCGCATGCAGATGATTGGCACGCGCGCCTGGTGCCAGCGCACGCCAAGGCCCGAACGCCTCCTTGGCCCGCGCGACCGCTGCGTCGACGTCATCCGCGCTTGCGCGAGGAACCTGCTGGAGCACCGCCTCGGTGGCGGGCTCCAGGACCGGCAGCGTGCCGCTAGGCAACCCCTGGCTCCGCGATCGTCACTCCGTCGTCCTCGAGCTCGATCGTGCGCACCGGACCCTTGAACGATTTGCGCGCGGACACCAGGTACCAGACGGTGACGGCGATCATCACCCCGATCGTGATGAGCGGCGCGTAGTTGACCGAGGACCAGCTGAACTCCTTGCTGAAGTAGACGCCGGCCGGGGTGAAGGGGAGGCAGAAGATGACCACGCAGATGGTCACCCAGACGAACGCGATCGGGTTGATCCACCGGTACTTGGCTCCGAGCGTCCACGGCCCCGCCTCAAACTGATCGCCCATGCGCCAGCGCAGGAACACCGGGATCGTATAGGCGATGTATAGACCGATGACCGAGATCGAGGTCACCGCGAGGAAGGCCACGGGCGTCCCCTTGGAGTTCGGGAAATAGGCCGGGAACGTGATCACGGCGGCGAACAGCACGACGAAGAACACTGACCATGTGGGAGTCCGGTTCTTGCCCAGACGGCGCCACAGGTTGTGGCCGGGAACGGCCCCGTCCCGGGAGAAGGCAAAGGTCATCCGTGAAGCGCTCGTCACGCAGGCCATCCCGCAGAAAAGCTGTCCGACGGTGGAGATCAGCACCACCGCCTTGGCGGCGGCTGAGCTGAGGGCCAAGTTGAAGATGGAGAGCGCCGGGAAGCTCGCCTTGAGGATGGTCGCCTCCTGGCTCTTCTGGATCGCGAACGTGATGGCCAGCAGCACGATCCAGCCGATCACCGCGGAGTAGAACACCGAGCGCCACACTCCCTTCGGCGCTTGCTCCGCAGCGTCATTGGTCTCCTCGGAGACGTGGGCGGAGGCGTCGTACCCGGTGATCGTGTACATGGTGAGCAGAAAGCCGACCGGCAGGATGTAGTACCAGTACATGTGGCTGCCGAAGCCGGAGTTATTGATCCGGTGGCCGAACACGTAGGAGAAGCTCGCGTGATGGCTGGGTACCGCGATCAGCAGCACCACGATGATCGCCACCCCGATCACGTGCCACCAGACGGAGACGTTGTTGAATAGCGAAACCAGATGACTTGAGAAAACGTTGATCATCCCGTGCATGATCAGGATGGCCACGAACAGGGCGAAATTGACGTGGGCGCTGTAGTGGACGTCGGTGCCGGCTGCGGCCTTGGCGAAGTTGAAGATGAAGTGGACGTTGTAAAGCCCGAGCAGGTTCATCAGGAACGTCGCCGAGACGTAAACCACGGACGCAACCACGGCCACCAGCCCGATCAGGTTGAACCAGCCGGTGAACCAGCCCCAGCCGGGCCCACCAAGCCTCGAGGCCCAGTAGTAGATCCCGCCCGCGGTGGGATAGGCGGACGCCAGCTCGGACATCGAGAAGGCCACGCAGAGGATGAGCAGGCTGATCACCGGCCACGCGATCGAGATCGCAATCGGGCCGCCGTTGTTGAGCGCCTGCCCGTAGGTTGTGAAGCACCCGGCGAGGACGGAGATGATCGAGAAGGAGATCGCGAAGTTGGAGAAACCGCTCCACCCTCGGTTGAGCTCCTGCTTGTATCCAAGGTCGGCGAGCTTCTGCTCGTCGGCTGACATCGTTCCCGGGCTAGTCGCCATTCGGCCCCTCCTCGGTAAAAGGTCTGATGTTCCGTCCTTAGCGGCCCGAACCATATGTCGGCAGCGCCGAGGAAGTCAAGGTCGTTTCAGCCATCCGGGAGCAAGCCGGCGAGGACGTGCTCCGTTCCGCGCAGGTGCTCGGCCATCTCACGAGCGGCGGCCGACTCGTCCCGCCGCCGGAGCGCGCCCAGAACGCGGCGATGCTGCGCGTTGGCCGAATCCAGCACCTCGGGTGGGTGGGCGATGTAAGAGATCAGCTCGGTCATCGCGCCCTGGACCTCGGTCATCGCAATGACCAGCCGGGAACTGCGGGTTGCCTCGGCCAGGGCGACGTGCCAGCGAACGTCGAGGTGACGATAGGCGGGAAAGTCCTCGAGCGTTGTTTCGAGGGCCACCACCAACTCGTCCAGCGCGCTCAGGCTGGCCGCGTCCGCGCGTTCGGCGGCGAGCACCGCGACGCCGACCTCCACGGCCATCCGCTCGTCGCACACCGACCGCCACGACGCCAGCAGCTCCCTTGAGGGTGGGCTGGCGGGCGGTTGCGGATCGGCGACAAATGTGCCCCCGCCGCGGCCCCGGGTGGCGCGGAGGTGCCCACTCTGGCCCAGCGCGAGAAGCGCCTGGCGCAGCGTCGAGCGCGCGATACCGAGCTTCTCACAGAGATCGCGTTCGGCGGGTAAGCAGGTTCCCGGCGGAAGCAGCCCCAGGCGGATCGCCGTGCCCAGGCGCTCCACCGTCTCCTCAAACGCGGTCTGCGAATGGACGGGCGCAAACACCGTCTCCAGCGAGGCCACCGACTCCAGCGAGGCGAGCGGCGTCACAACCGCTCGAATCCGCGAACGCGCTCCCAGTCGGTCACCGCGGCGTTGAACGCATCTAGTTCGACGTCCGCGGCGTGGACGTAGTGGGCCACGACCTCCTCGCCGAATGCGGCCCGGGCTACGGCGCTCTCGGTAAACAGATCGCGCGCGTCCCTGAGGTTAGTGGGCAACCGCGGCTTGTCGGTGGCCTTGTAGGCGTTGCCGATATACGGCTCCTCGAGCGCGAGTTCGTTCTCGACTCCGTGCAGCCCGGCGGCGATGATCGCGCTCAACGCCAGGTACGGGTTGAGGTCCGAACCGCCGGCGCGATTCTCAAATCGGAGCCCCGGTCCGTGACCAACGACTCGCAGCGAGCAGGTCCGGTTGTCCTCGGCCCAAGCCACCGCGGTGGGGGCGAACGAGCCCTCGGCGAAGCGCTTGTAGGAGTTGATGTTCGGCGCCAGCAGCAACGTCAGCTCCCGCAGGCAGGCCAGCTGGCCTGCCAGGAACTGGTCGAAGATCGCGCGGTCGCGAGCGAACACGGAACCCTCGGCGTCTGAGAGCGAGAAGTGGATGTGGCACGAGCTGCCCTCGCGCTCGTTGAACTTGGCCATGAAGCTGATCGACATCTCGTCCTGGGCGGCGATCTCCTTGGCCGCGTTCTTGTAGATCGTATGATCGTCCGCGGTGCGCAGCGCGTCCGCGTAGCGAAAGTTGATCTCGTGCTGTCCCAGGTTGCACTCGCCCTTGGAGTTCTCGACCACCATCCCGGTGGCCTCCATCGCGTTGCGGATCCGGCGGATCAACGGCTCGATCTTGGCCGTGCCGAGTAGCGAGTAATCGATGTTGTAGAGATTGGCTGGCTCCAGATCTCGGTAGCCCTTGTGCCAAGCCTCCTCGTAGGTGTCGCGAAACACCAGAAACTCGAGCTCAGTGCTCGCGTTGGTGGTCCAGCCGCGCTCGGCCAGGCGGGCGATCTGGGCCCGCAGGATTTGGCGCGGCGACGCTACGACATCCGAACCGTCGGCCCACACCAGGTCCGCCAGACACATCGCGGTGCCTTCCTGCCACGGGACAGGTCGTAGCGTGCCCAGATCCGGCCGCATCCCGAAGTCGCCGTAGCCGCGTTCCCAGGAGGACATCTCGTAGCCCTCCACGGTCGCCATCTCGACGTCGACCGCCAACAGGTAGTTGCATCCTTCCGCCCCGTGCTCGGCCACCTCGTCGAGAAAATGGCGCGCGGTCAGCCGCTTGCCCTGAAGGCGGCCCTGCATGTCGGTCAGCGCGAGCAGAACGGTGTCGATCTCCCCTCGCTGTATCCGCGCCCTCAGCTCCTCCAGCGTCATGGCGCGGCTGAAGGTATAGGAACCGGGCCTTAATCGCCAGTAGCACGGAACCACTAGGTTTCACCCATGGTGGAGCTGGCCGTGATCGTTGATCGCCTTCAGGGGCGCCTCGGGAACGTCGCCGGCTCGCCTCAGCCGCTGGACGGGGGTATCACCAATCGCAACTATCGCGTGCACTTCGGTGAGCGTGACTACGTGGTGCGGCTGCCCGGCCGCGACACGGGTTTGCTTGGGATCAGCCGAACGGCGGAGCGGTTGGCCAATCAGACCGCCGCTGGGCTCGGCTTCGCTCCCACCGTGGCCGCCGGGGATGACGACTGCCTGGTCACCGAGTTCCTCGTCTGTGAGCCGATCGATCCCGATGCACTGCGCGCGGCACCCGAGGGCGTGGCCCGTGCCCTGCGCGCGTTCCATGATTCCGGCGTGGTGCTCCCCGCACGCTTTTGGGTGCCTGAGCTACTTGAGCAGTACGCGGCGATCGTGAGCGAGCGGGGTGGCTCTTTGCCGGACGCCTACGCGCCCACCCGGGAGCTTGCGTCACGGATCGCTGAGGTCCTACCGCTGCGGCGGCCGGCTCCCTGTCACGACGACCTGCTGCCGGCCAACCTGCTGACCATCGTCCCCGGCGGGGCGATCGTGCTCGTCGACTGGGAGTACGCCGGCATGGGGCATCCCCTGTTCGACCTGGGCAACCTGGCGGTCAACAACGAGTTCGACGCGCCAGCTGAGGACCGCTTGCTGGCGGCCTACTACGGCGAGGCGCCCAACGACCAGCGCCGCGCCGCGCTGGCACTGATGCGCATCATGTCCGACGCACGCGAGGCCGCGTGGGGGGTCATCCAGTCGGTGATCTCAGAGCTCGACTTTGACTTTGATGCCTATGCGTCCAAACACTTCGAGCGGCTGCTGGCCAAAGCCGAGAGCTCGCAGCTCGAAGACTGGCTGGCGGCGGCACGCCCGTGAGCCCGCGCCTGATCCGCCATCCGGAATCGGTATCGGTCGTCGCGCTCAGAGACGATTCGCTCGTCGTCGTCGTGCAGCGCCGGGCGGGCTCGGCGGAGCCGACCGTCGAGCTTCCCGCCGGGTGCCTGGAGCCGGGTGAGAGTCCTTCGAGCGCCGCCGCCCGAGAGCTCCGTGAGGAATGCTCGCTGGCTGCTGGCTCATGGCGGGCGCTCGGCCACTTCTGGGCCGCCCCGGCCTACTCGACCGAACGGGTTCACGTGTTCGAGGCCCGTGAGCTGTTCTTCGCCGAAGGTCAGACCGACGAGGACGAGGAGATCGCCATCGGCTCACGCCTGATCTCGGAGTTGCCGGCTGACCTGTCGGATGCGACCTCGATCGCCGCCTGGGCCCTGTGGGCGCGCAGTCGTGGGCGCTGAGATCTGGCCCGGGGTCGGGCGTGGTCGAGAAACGCAACCCACAGTCCCGTTTCGCGACCAGGCCCGCCCGGGAGAACGAATACCGTTGGCGCCGATGCCCGGCAGCCCGTCACCCACCCGACCGAGGCGCTAGTGCCTCGGCCACGTGAGCTGCCGGAGCGGGCGCGGATCGTGATCATCGGCGGCGGGGTCGGGGGCGCCTCGATCGCCTACCACCTGGCCCAGCTGGGCGAGCGCGATGTCGTCCTGCTTGATCGCAACGAGCTGACCAGTGGCTCGACCTTTCACTCCGCCGGGCTGGTCGGGCAGCTGCGCTCGAGCGTGCCGCTGACCCGATTGATGATGGACTCGGTGGCTCTCTACCGCGAGCTCGACTGCGGCTGGGTCGAGTGCGGCGGCATCCGGCTGGCCTGCACTCCGGAGCGCGAGCAGGAGGTGCTGCGACAGGTCGCGTGGGCCAAGACGTTCGGCCTGCCGCTGGAGCTTCTGTCGGCCGAGGAGGCTCGCGACCTGTTCCCGCTGATGGTCGTCGACGGCGTCCGCTGCGCGTCCTACCTGGCCACCGATGGATACCTCGACCCTTCCCAGCTGACCTATGCCCTCGCTGAGGGCGCCCGTGCCGGGGGATGTCAGGTCTTCACGCACACCCGTGTCACCGGCATCGACGTCGCCGATGGCCGCGTACGGCGGGTCCACACCCAGTGGGGGGACATCGAGGCCGAGGTTGTCGTCAATGCTGGGGGGATGTTCGCGGCCGAGATCGGGCGGATGGCTGGGGTGCGCGTGCCGATCGTGCCCTTCGCCCACGAATACCTGGTCACCCAACCCTTCCGGGAGCGCAACCCGGGCGAGCATCTGCCCACCCTGCGCGATCCTGACCTACTGATCTACTTTCGGGAGGAGGGCGCCGGCCTGGTGATGGGCGGCTATGAGCGCGACAGCGCCCCCTGGTCGCTCGACGAGCATCTGGTCGACCGAATCCCGCCGGACTTCAACGGCCGCCTGCTTGAGGAGGACTGGCCGCGCTTTGAGGAAATCGCGGAGAACTCGGCCCGGCGCGTGCCGGTGATGGCGGAGGAGGTCAAGGTCACCCGCCTGATCAACGGGCCCGAGGCCTTCACCCCCGACAACGAGTTCTGCTTGGGCGAGAGTGAGGTCGCCGGCTTCTTCGTCGCCGCCGGGTTCTGTGCCCACGGGCTGGCCGGCGCGGGTGGGATCGGCAAGGTGATGGCCGAGTGGATCGTGGACGGCGAGCCCGCCCACGACGTATGGGAGATGGATATCCGCCGCTTCGGTCCTCATTACCGATCGCCCGCCTACACGCTCAAGCGGGCCAAGGAGGTCTACGAGACCTACTACGACATCCGCTATCCGGGTCACGAGCGCAAGGCCGGGCGCCCGTTGCGGATCTCCAGTGCCTACAGCTGGCATTCCGCGCACGGCGCCACGTTCGGTGAGAAGTCCGGCTGGGAGCGGGTCAACTGGTACGAGGGCAATGCCAGGGCCGGGGACGAAAAGCTACGCCCGCGCGGTTGGGCCGGGATGCACTGGTCGCCCGCAATCGGCGCCGAGCACCATGCCACGCGCGAGGCGGCGGGCCTGTTCGACGAGTCCTCGTTCGCCAAGCTCGAGCTGAGCGGGCCGGGCGCCGCTGCGTTGCTCGAGCACCTGTGCGACAACCGCGTCGCCCGCGACGTCGGCGCTATCACCTACACGCAGATGCTCAACCGCCGCGGCGGTATCGAGTGCGACTTCACCGTCACCCGGGTGGCCGAGGATGCGTTCACGATCGTCACCGGGACGGCGTTCGGCAACCACGACGCCAGCTGGATTCGCCGGCACCTGCCCGACGACGGCTCGGTGGCGCTGAGCGACGTCACCGCCCGATGGGCCTGCTTCGGGCTGTGGGGGCCGCAGGCGAAGGCGATCCTGGCCCCGCTGACGCCAGATCCGCTCGACTTTGGATTCATGCAGATGCGAGACATCGCGGTGGGAGACGTGCCCGTGCGCGCGCTGCGCGTGACCTTCGTCGGCGAGCTCGGCTGGGAGCTGTACTGCCCGACCGAGTACGGGGCGGGACTCTGGCAGACCCTGTGGGAGGCCGGCCAGCCGTTTGGCCTGCGCCCCTGTGGTTACCGGGCGATCGACTCACTGCGGCTGGAGAAGGGCTACCGCGTCTGGGCGGCCGACATCACGCCGGAGGAAACCCCGCTCGAGGCCGGTCTGGACTTCTGCGTGCGCACGGACAAGACCTACGTCGGTTCGGACGCACTGCGTGAGCCCACCCGGCGGCTGCGCTGCATCGTTCTGGAGGACCCGCTGTCGGTGGCGCTCGGGAATGAGCCGGTCCGCATCGACGGCGACATCCGAGGCCGGGTCACCAGCGGCGGTTACGGGTACACGGTCGCCCGCTCGATCGCCTACGCCTATCTGCCCGCGTCCGTTTCCGTCGGCGCGGCGGTCGAGATCGACATCTTTGGAAGCTGGGTTCCGGGCGAAGTCACGACCGAGCCGCTGTATGACCCGAAGGGCGAGCGAGTGCGCGGCTGACGCCCCGAGACGCCGCCCGCCGCTACGCTCCGCGGCCATGTCGGTCACGGTTGTCGGCTCCATCGCCTTTGACGCGGTCACCACCCCGTTCGGCACGCGCGAGCGGATGCTGGGCGGTTCCGCAGTGCACTTTGCCCTTGCTGCCTCGTTCTTCGACGAGGTCAGGGTCGTCGGGCCGGTCGGTGACGACTTCGGTCCCGATGAGATCGCCGTGCTCGAAGGCCGCGGCGTCAACACCGATGACATCGAGCACGTGGCCGGCGGCGAGACCTTCTTTTGGCGGGGTGTATACGGGTGGGATCTCAACAGCCGGGAGACCCTGGACACCCAGCTGAACGTATTCGCTGACTTCCAGCCCAAGTTGTCGGATCAGTCGCGCGCGTCCGATGTCCTCTTCCTGGCCAACATCCAGCCGGATCTCCAGCGAGACGTCCGGGCCCAGTGCGACAGCGCGCGGTTCGTCGCGCTTGACTCGATGAACCTATGGATCGAGGTCGCCCGTGACTCGCTGATCGAGACCATCTCCGGGGTCGACTGCCTGCTGCTCAACGACGCCGAGCTGCGCCAACTGACACAGGAACCAAACCTGGTTCGCGCCGCCCGCAAGATCCGTGAGTGGGGGCCGAAAGTCGTCGTGGCGAAGCAGGGCGAATATGGCGCGGCGATGATCACCGAGGAGGGGTTCTTCGGCCTGCCGGCGTTTCCGCTGGAGACGGTGGTCGACCCGACCGGCGCCGGCGACAGCTTCGCCGGTGGATTCGTCGGGTACGTGGCGGCTCACCCCCAGGCGGGGCCCGATCATGAGCTGCTCGCACGGGCGATGGCCTACGGCACCGCGCTGGCCTCATTCAACGTTGAGGAGTTCGGCACCGAACGGGTGGCCCGGTTGACGAGCGATGAGATCTCCGAACGGGTCCGAGACCTCCAGCGAATCACGAGCTTCACTGAGAAGCCCGTTGCGCTGCGCGACTGACAAATCGACGCTGCAGCGGCGTGACATCGGGACTCGATCCGAGTAGGATCGCGCGACCGTGACCTGGGGATTCATCTGGTTGATGCTCGCGCTGAAGCTGCCGCTTGCGGCGCTCATCTATCTCGTCTGGTGGGCGATCAAGCAGGAGCCGGAGGAGGCGAAGGCGCGCGACGACGACGGCGGGATCAAGCGCCCGCGCCCGCACGCGCCCAAGCCGTTCCCGCGCCGCCCGCGCCGCGGACCCCACGGCGACCCCGCGCCGCTTCCGCCCGCACGTGTGCGCACCGTCCGGGCTCGGGCTCGCACGCTCGGCCATTGATCCCCGAGCGGCGCCGGACCACTAAGCGTGGCGCGGACCACTAAGCGTGGCGCGGATCACTAAGTCCGCGCTCGCTGGCAGACTTGCGCGCCATGAGTGACGCACCCGCCTCGGTTCTGTCCGACGGAACCATCCTGCAGCTGGTCCAGACCGGCCGGATCCGGATCGATCCCTGGGACCCGAAGCTGGTTCAACCGGCCAGCGTTGACCTACGCCTCGGGGACTCGTTCCGCGTGTTCCACAACCACCGCGCCTCGGCCATCGACCTGCGCGAACCACCGTCGGGCCTCACCGAGGAGGTGGTGATCGGAGCTGACGAGTCGTTCGTGATCCACCCCGGGGAATTCTGTCTCGGGCGCACGCTCGAGTGGGTCGAACTGCCTGACGACATCGTGGCGCGGATCGAGGGCAAGAGCTCGATCGGCCGGCTCGGGCTGATCGTGCACGCCACCGCAGGGTTCTGCGACCCAGGCTGGAAGGGAACGCTGACCTTGGAGCTGAACAACCTGACCCGGATTCCCATCAAGCTCTACCCGGGCCTGCAGATCGCCCAGCTGTCGTTTATGTCGCTGGACCGGCCGGCCCAGCGGCCGTACGGCAGCCCCGACCTCGGCAGCCACTATCAGGGCCAGCGGGCGGCGACCGAGAGTCGCTATGAAGGCGGCCGCGCCGCCGCGCCGGACACGAGCCGGATTGGATAGGCTCGCGCCGTGCTGTCGCTGATCCTTGCCGCTGCGGAGCCGTCGAAGACACCGTTCTACATCGCCGGTGGGTTCCTGGCGGTCTACGCCGTGGCACTTGCGGCTGTCGGCTTGACGCGCCCCAACTTCCCCGGCACGGGTGGGGGCGCCCGCGCCGTGATGGGACTCAGCTTCATCATCGTCGTGGTGGCCATCGCCATGGCCATAGGGACGGACCCTTAACGGTCGTTTCGCCGGCCGGCGCGCGCGCCGGCAGCTTCTCCCCAGCAGCGATTGGGTATTAGAGTCTGGACCGGTTGCCGCGCTCGTTCGACGGGCCGTGCAGACCACCCCGCCATCGCGAGAGGAGTGCCATGACGACGGAGACCCAGCAGAAGGATGGCGACGACGTAGAGACGTCGAACGACACCCTCAGCATCACGGACAACCGGACCGGAAAGCAGTATGAGGTCCCGATCGAGGACGGAACTATCCGGGCTCTCGAGCTTCGCAACATCAAGGTCGACGACGAGGACTTCGGGTTGATGACCTACGACCCGGCGTTCATGAACACCGCGGCATGTCGCTCGGCGATCACGTTCATCGACGGTGACAAGGGCATTCTCGAGTACCGCGGGTATCCGATCGAGCAGCTGGCCGAGAAGTCGAGCTACCTCGAGGTCGCCTATCTCCTAATCCACGGCTCGCTGCCCACCCAGCAGCAGCTCGACGAGTGGACGCACGAGATCACGATCCACACCTTCGTACACGAGAACATCAAGGAATTCATGCAGGGCTTTCGGTACGACGCCCACCCGATGGGGATGCTGCTCGCCTCCGTCGGCGCGCTCTCCACCTTCTATCCAGAGGCCAGCAAGATCAAGGACGAGGAGTGCCGCTACATGCAGGTCGTGCGGCTGCTGGCCAAGATGCCCACGCTGGCCGCCTTCTCCTACCGGCACAACCGCGGCATGCCCTACGTCTATCCGGACAACGAGCTGTCCTACGCCGGGAACTTCCTCTCGATGATCTACAAGATGACCGAGCTCCGCTATGAGCCTGATCCGCGGCTCGAGCATGCGCTCGACGTCCTGTTCATTCTCCACGCCGACCACGAGCAGAACTGCTCGACCAGTGCGGTCCGCGGCGTCGGTTCTTCCCAGGTCGATCCGTATTCGTCGGTCGCCGCCGGCGTGGCCGCGCTCTACGGCCCGCTCCACGGAGGCGCCAACGAGGCGGTGCTACGCATGCTCCGGCGGATCGAGCGCCCCGAGAACGTCCAGGACTTCATCAAGGGCGTCAAGGACGGAAATGAGCGCCTGATGGGGTTCGGTCACCGGGTGTACAAGAACTTCGACCCCCGAGCCAAGATCATCAAGAAAGCCGTTGACGAGGTGTTCGAGGTGACGGGAAAGAACCCGCTGCTCGATATCGCCACCGAGCTCGAGAAGATCGCCCTCGAGGACGACTACTTCATTTCCCGCAAGCTCTATCCCAACGTCGACTTCTACTCCGGTCTGATCTATGAGGCGCTGGGCATGCCCGTCGAGATGTTCCCGGTGCTGTTCGCGATTGGGCGCACCAGCGGCTGGATCGCCCAGTGGCTAGAGATGATCGACGACTCGGAGCAGAAGATCGCGCGTCCGCGCCAGATCTACACCGGACCGCGCGGTCAGGACTATGCGCCCATGCACGAGCGCTCCTAGCCTGCGGGGGAGCCCGCGGCCAGGGAACAAAGTGCCCGGCGCCTGACCACCACGGATCCGCGCGTCATCGAAGTGGTGCGGTCTCGTGTGCGGCTTGCCACAGAAGGGAACGTCTGTTCGCCCTAGCCTGATGGCATGGACGAATTACGTCTCGACAACGGCCGGACGATCACGATCCGGCACATCCGCGCCGGTGACGGTCCGGCGCTGCGAGCTGCCCACGACCGCCTCTCGCCGGAGTCCAAGTACCGGCGGTTTCTGGCGGCGAAGCCGCATCTGAGCGAGGCCGACGCGCGTTACCTGGTCCAGGTCGACGGACAGGACCACGTTGCCATGGTGGCCACGCCGGTCGACGATCCGGACCGCATCCTTGCCGTGGCCCGGTTCGTGCGGCTCCCCGAGGATCCGCGGACGGCGGAGTTCGCGATCGTCGTTGGCGATGCCTACCAGCAGGAGGGGATCGGCACGAGGCTGATGGAGCACCTGTCGCAGAGCGCCGCCGAGCGCGGGATCTCCCGATTCCGGGCGACCATATCGGCCGAGAACGCGCCGGCCCACCGCCTCCTCCGAGGCCTGCCCGGCCGGATCGCAGCCGAGCGCCATACAGGGCCGGTGGACGAGATCGAGGTCGATCTCGCGTCATAGCGCGGCTGCGATCGCGGCCCGCTTCCCCTCGGCTCTGCGATCATCGCCGCGGTGCCGTGGCGGCTGACAGTGCGGGCGGGTCCGAAGGTCGAGCGGCTTCGCTTCGAGACCGTCGAGGAGGCGCTCGACGCCGCCGAGGGCCGGGCGCGATCGATTGCCGATACGGCGCCCGCCACGCCGGTCGACCTTCGCTACAAACGCTTCGAGCCGATCGAGCAGGTGGCGGCCAGGATCGAGCTGGCCGGCCCCGAACGACTGATTCCCTCGATCCGCGGCGGCCTCGATGTCCGCGGCGACGGTTCCACTGAGGCCTATATCGGCCGGGTCCGTCGTGAGGTGGTCAAGCAGCGCAAGGGCGAGACTCCCTACAAGGCCCTCCGGCGCGCGCTCGCTCCGAAGCCTCAGCGCTGAGCGCTCGCCGCCACGTTCAGGAAGCGCTCGCAGATTCCGCTGCCGATCGCGTTCCAGCCGTCGATGGCGCGGTCGGTCTCCTTCCGCAGCGCGGGCGCGTCGAGCCCGATCCGCACCGCGTCGGGGTCGTTTCGGTACTCGTCGATCCAATGCCGCGCGTCGGCCCCGGTGACCTCGGCATGGAACTGGATCCCCCAGGCCGCCCCGCCGATGCGAAACGCCTGCAGGCAGTTGGCCGACTGTGCCAGCGCAACCGCCCCCCCGGGGAGGGGAAACTCGTAGCTGTGCCATTCGAATGCCCGCACCTGAGGTGAGAGCGGGCCGATCAGGGGATCGGTTGTCCCGGCGTCAACGACGTGCACTTCGGTCCAGCCGATCTCGGGTACCGGAGCACGCCGCGCCGGAGCGCCTGCCGCCTCGGCCAGCAGCTGAGCGCCCAGACACACGCCGAGCAGCGGCATCCCGCGCTCCAGCAGCGCGGCCAGCATCTGCTTCTCGTTGCTCAGCCACGGATGGACAGCCTCCTGATCCGCGTTGACGGCGCCACCGAAAACCATCACCGCGTCGCAGTTCCCGATCGCATCCGGAGCCGGGGCGCCCCCGGCGATCGGCCACTCCAGTAGCTCCCAGCCGCAGCGACGCGCGGTCTCCCCGAACACGCCCGGGCCCGCGTCGGGTTGATGAACGATGGCCAGCGCCCGCAACGCATCAGCCCCTAGGGCAGAACGAGCGTCGCCCCGTGGCGGCGCAGCCAACGCGAGTGGTCCCGATAGCCCGGACAGTGCCTCCCCAGCAGCGACCAGAAGCGCGGGGAGTGATCCATCACCTCCAGGTGGCAGACCTCGTGCCAGACGACGTAGTCGAGCACCGGCTCGGGCGCCAATAGCAGGCGCCAGTTGAAGCTCATCGCTCCCGTGCGCGAACAGCTGGCCCATCGCGTTCGCTGGCCTCGGATCGTCAGCTTCTCGTAGCGCAGCCCGGCGGCGGTACAGGCTCGGTCCAGGCGAGGTGTGATCTCGCCCCGCGCGGCCCGCCGGTACCAGCGCTCCAGGGCGTCGGTGCGGGCCGCGCCCGCCGGGACGAGCAGCGCGTCGCCGCGGCGATGCACGCGGCTGCGTCCTCGCTCCTCGATCAGCGTGAGCATCTCGCCGACATACGGCACGCTGGCCCCACGGGCGGCGACCGCGGCACGCGCTCGCTCCAGCTCCAGCATGCGGCGTTCGATCCAGGGCCTCAGCTCGACGATCGCCGCCGCCGCCTCACGCTCGGGAGCCCGCCTGGGGAGTACAACCTCGACTCCCCGGGAGGCATCAACCGTCACCCGGACCCGGCGCGCACGCTCTGAACGGCGCACGTTGTAGGCGATCTGCTCCACGGCCGGACAGGGTACGGTGCCGGTACGACATGCCCGCGATCCCTGAGCTGCCAGAGCCCCTCAGCGACGGAACCGTGTCCCTCCGGTTTGCTGCCGAGCGTGACATCCCGGAAGTCCTGATCGCCTACCAGGACGACCCCCAGCTGCACGTTCGCCTGGGTTACGACCGGCCGCCAACCGGAGCCCAGCTCGGTAGCCGCTCAGAACGTGCTGCGGTCGACCGTGACGCCGGAGTGCGCGCGGCGTTTACCGTGCTGGAGCCGGGATCCGACCGCTGCCGTGGGGACCTGACCGCGCAGGCGCTCGACTGGACTCATCGCCGCGCCGAGCTGGGCCTTTGGCTCGCCCCGCAGGTGCGCGGCCGCGGCTACGCCACGCGCGTGCTGCGCCTGGGCGCGGACTGGCTGTTCTCGGCGTGCGGCTTGGAGCGGCTGCAAGTGCTCACCCAACCGGACAACGAGGCGATGATCGCCGCCGCACGGTCGGCTGGGTTCGTCTTCGAGGGGGTGCTGCGAGCCTACGAGCGCGGACCTCGCGGGCGGGTCGACCTGGCGAGTCTGTCGCTGCTCCCGCAGGACCTGGAGCCGTGAGCCGGCGCTGGCGCGTCAAGCTTCCAGCGGGGGTCAAGCCGCCGTTTGAGGTCTACGTCAACGGGGTCCGCCAGGAACTTGGCGTGGACTTTCGAATCTCCGATGGAGAGCTCACCTTCGAACGCGAGCTCGTGCGACAGAAGCTAGGCGCCTGGGCCTGGTTCATGGGCGCCTGGGGGATCGGGACCTACAAGCGCAACGACGAGGTCGACGTGCGCTACGAGCTCGATGGACGCCCGATGCTGGCGCATGCGCTTGAGATAACCCCTCCGGACTGATCAGGTTCGGACGACTTCGCGCCGGACCCAGGGTCGCAGCAGCCTCAGCGCCGACAGAATGGCCCGCGTAGCGGGCGAGCGGTTCAAGGTGTAGAAGTGGATCCCCGGCGCGCCACGCGCCAGCAGTTCGGCGCACTGCAGCGTGGCGTAGGCCACCCCGAGCTGGAGCACAGCGTCGCGGTCCTCAGCTCGCCACTCCAGCGCCTCGAGCAGAGCAGGAGGAATCGTCGCGCCGCACATTCCGGTGATTGTCTTGATCTGTTTGACGTCGGTGATCGGCATGATCCCCGGCAAGATCGGCACATCGATGCCCACCGCACGCGCCTCGTCGACGAACCGGAAGTACAGCTCGTTGTCCATGAACAGCTGCGTGATCAAAAACGACGCCCCGGCGTCCACCTTCGCCTTGAGAAAGCGCAGATCGTGGATCAGATCCGGCGCCTCGGGGTGAACCTCCGGGAAGCAGGCCGCGCCGACGCTGAACGGGTAGTTTTCGACGATCAGCGAGGCGAGTTCGGTGGAGTAATGCAGTCCGCCGGGGTGTGGGCGCCACTCGGTCTCTCCGCGCGGAGCGTCGCCGCGCAGCGCCAGCACGTTCTCGATCCCGGCGCGCTGCATCCCGTCGAGGATCTCCTGGAGATCCTCGCGAGTCGAACCTACGCAGCTCAGATGGGCCATCGCCTCGATCCCCAGGTCGCGCTTGATCCAATGCGTCAGCTCGACGGTACGGCCGCGCGTGGTGCCCCCGGCGCCGTAGGTGACCGAAACGAAGTCGGGATCGAACGCCCGCAGATCCTCGAGCGTCGCGCGCAAATTGCGGTCCCCCTCGTCGGTCTTCGGCGGGAAGAACTCAAACGAGAACACCGGCCCCTTGCTCTCCGCGATGATCTCATCGATCCTCACGGGGAGGACCATATCAACCTTGACACGGTCGTGTCAAGGTTGGTCTCCGCGCTCTGTGATCGGCCAGTAGCCCCCGCCCCACGACGCTCCAGCGGCCGTGCCTCCGTTCGGCGCGAGGGATTGTGATCGATCGTTGTGGCCGGCCGGTGCCGAGCTGACGCTACGGCGGTTCGGGGCGTGCGTGACGGCAAGCGTCCGTGACGACCAAAGTGCAACAACCGTCGTCGTGTCCCCTGAGGGGTATCGCACTTTGGTCGCCATACGCCCAAACCGCGCGTAACGCCCCAACCCTCGGCTGCGGTTGTCGCACTTTGGTCGTTCGGAGCCGTCCCGGCCAACCGCGAACTGTCGTGCTCGCTGAGAAGTTCTCGACACCGCCACCCGGCTGACCGAAGCTCAGTCCAGCCGCCACACCTCGGCCGATCCATCCGGCTCCCGGACCACCTCGCCGAGCACCTCGAGGTGCCGCAGGTAGGCGAGCGTCTCTGAGAGCCACCACGAAGCGGTGAACTCGGTCATGTCCTGGCCGTATACCCGAGGGACCACCTCGACCACCCGCAACGGACCCGAGCCCAATGCCGCGCGCACTCCATCGAGTCGCCCGGCGACCAGGGAACGGTTGCCCTCGACGTGCCCGCCGACATCGGTGAACGGACGTCCATGCCCGGACAGACACAGGCGTGCGTCCAGTCGGCCGACCACATCCAGCGACGACAGGAACTCGCCCGCCGGATCCGGCGTCCAGCCGTAGTCGTAGAACAGCGAGATGCGCCCGAGCAGGTGGTCGCCGGAGATCAGCAGCCGCCGCTCGCGCTGGAACAGGCAGACATGAGACGGCGCGTGGCCCGGGGTCTCGAACACCTCCCAGTCGCCGAGGTCGCTCTCGATCACCACGCTTGGCACCAGAGCGCGGTCAGGCGAGACCAGCGCGGCCACGCCCGAGGGCATCCCGCGCGCGCGGTCGGCGTAACGCGATAGCGCCGCCTCCGGGACGCCACTCTGGCGCCCGACCTCGATGCGCCGTTCCAGCGCGGCCTCGGGATCCTTGAAGGACCGCACCGAATGAGCGTGATTGGGGTGCATCCACAGCTCACAGCCCGCACGCTCCAGGATCGGAGCGGCCTGCCCCCAGTGATCGGAGTGGGCGTGGGTGGCCACCAGCAGGCGCACATGCTCGAGGCGCAGGTTGACCTGGTCCATCGCCCGCTCGAGCTGGGCCAGCGAGCCGGGTAGGTGCATGCCCGTGTCGACCAGCACGACCCCCGACCCCGACGCGATCGCCCAGGCGTTGCAGTGGGGGACCCCGGGCCAGGGCAGGGGCAGGCGCAGTCGCCACAGGCCGGGCAGCACGCGTTCGCCCCGTCCCAGTTCACGTTGCTTGGTCACGATGACGGACGATATTGGCGGGGCGTAGACTGCGCGCCGCGATGGCCTCCTCGTCCGAAGTCACCCGGCGCTACTTCGATGCCCTCTCGGCGCACGACCTCGACGCTGCCGTGGCATGCTGGCTGCCGGGCTCGATCGACCGCTTCGTCGGCGGCGAGGAGCTCGTGGCCCCGGGCGGGGTCCGGGAGTACTTCAGCATGGTGTTTGCGGCCTTCCCGGATTTCAAGTTCGAGATCCGCGACCTGACCACCGCGCGCAACCGCTGCGCCGTGCGCTGGAAGGTCAAGGCGACATTCGCGGGCCCTGGCATGTTCCAGGGCTTCCTTCCCAATGGCGCGAAAATCGCCATCGAGGGGTGCGACGTGTTGACGGTGGCCGACGATCTGATCACCGGCAACGAGGCCTTCATCGACACCGCAGACATCGCCCGTCAGCTCGGCTTCCTCCCGCCGGTCGGGTCCAAGGCCGAGACCCAGATGGCCAAGCTGGCCAACGTCCGGACGAAAATCCACAACTGGGTGCACGGGGCCGAGCCGGAGCCGATCGCCGACGGCGTGTGGATCGTCCGCGGCGGGCGCCCGCGCACGATGAACGTCTACCTGATCCAGGACGAGGGCGGGCTGACCATGTTCGACGCCGGCATCTCAGACATGACCGGCGCGCTGCGGAGCATCACTGCGCGCCTGGGCGGGCTGAAACGAATCGTGCTCGGGCACGCCGACTGCGATCATCGTGGCTCCGCCCCAGGGCTCGACGCTCCCGTGTACTGCCATCCCGCCGAGCGCTCCGCTGCGCAGTCAAACGACGCCTTCCGTCCCTACTGGGACTTCTCGCAGCTCGCTGCCTACGCCCGCCCGATCTATCCGAAGCTGCTGAGTACGTGGGACGGTGGCGCGGTGGCGATCGAGGGCACCGTGGATGAGGGCGACGAGCTCGCCGGCTTCCGGGTCGTCAACCTTCCCGGTCATGCGCCCGGGTTGATCGGCCTGTTCCGGGAGTCCGACCGGTTGGCGCTCGTCTCCGACTGCTTCTACACGGTCAATCCCGAGACGGGCATGAAGAACGCTGCCCACGTGCCGCACGCGGCGTTCAACCAGGACACCGAACAGGCCCGAGCTTCGATCCGCAAGCTGGCCGAGCTGAATCCTGTGTCGGCCTGGGCCGGGCACGCGAACCCCGTGACCGGCGACGTGGCCAGCCAGCTGGAAGCTGCGGCGCTGGCCCCCGCCACCTGAAGCCCGGCGCCGTGGGTCGCCGAAACCGCCAGCGTGAACGGCTTGCGGCACCGGAGACCGAGTTCCGCGACGGCGACGGCAACGTGTTGGTCCTGCGCGGCTCGCTCAGCGCGGCCACTCGCCGCGAGTACCTGACCGTCACCCAGGCCGGCTTGCACCGGGAGGACGCCTGGCAACGGGCGCTGGAATTCCTGTTCGAGCGTCTGGCCGTGTCGTGGACGATCGCCGGTCTGCCCACTACCCGCCAGAAGGAGCTGCTGGCTCGCTACCGGATCGCCTCGAGTAGCGAACGGCAGTTCATCCGGGACAGCATCCGCAGGCAGGTGCAGGAGAACTTCCCGGAACTGGGCGCTCCATGATCAAGCCAGATGCTTTCGCAGCCCTGATCTGCGACTGGTGTGTGGAGGCGAGGCCCGGAGACCAAGTGGTCATCGGCAGCACCACGCTGGCGTTACCGCTGGTGCGCGCGCTCCACCGCGCCGTGCTGGAGCGGGAAGCTTGGCCGCTGCTCCGGGTGGCACCGGCCTGGCTGAGCGCGGACTTTTACACGCATGCGCGCGAGGTCCACCTCGATGGCTACGCCTCGCTCGAGCTGACCGAGGCGGAATACGCCGACGCCCAGATCGGCATCATGGCCCCGTCAAACACTCGCGCCCTAGCCGGGATCGACCCGGCCCGGCTGACCCGCGCGGCTCGGGCGCGGGGCGCGATTCAGGAGGCGAGGCTCGCCTCGCGCTGGTGTGGCACGATTTGGCCGACGCCCGCGCTCGCGCAGCAGGCGGGGATGAGCGAGGACGATTACGCAGCGTTCGTCCGTGGGGCGCTGTTCCTTGACCACAGCGATCCAATTGGGGCGTGGCGGGACCTGAGCGCTCGGCAGGCTCGGCTGGTGGAGCGCCTCTCACGCGCAGATGAGATTCGGATCGAGGCCGAGGGCACGGATCTGCGTCTCAAGGCCGGCGGCCGCACATGGATCAACTCCGACGGCCGCCACAACATGCCCAGCGGAGAGGTGTTCACCGGACCACAGGAGGACTCGGCGACCGGCACCGTTCGCTTCACGATTCCCTCGAGTCCGCGGGGGGTCGACGTGACCGGCGTGCAACTCACCTTCGAGGCCGGCAAGGTTGTGAAGGCCACGGCCGAACACGGTCAGGACTATCTGGAGTCCGCGCTGGACACCGACGAGGGCGCGAGGTTTCTCGGGGAGATCGGAATCGGCACCAATTCGGGCATTGTCCGCCCGACCGGATCGATCCTGCTCGACGAGAAGATGGCCGGCACGGTTCACCTCGCGCTCGGGCGCTCGTATCCGCAGACGGGCGGCACTAACCAGTCGGCCCTGCACTGGGATCTGATCTGCGATCTCCGTCCGGGCGGTCGCCTCAGCGCTGATGGACAGATCGTTAACGAGTCCGGGAAGTTCGTGGAGTAGCTTCCGGCCTCATGCGCCGCACGAAGATCGTCGCCACCATCGGTCCCGCCTCGCGAGATCCCGAGACCCTGAGGAGACTCGTTGAGGCAGGGGTGGATGTCGCGCGGTTGAACTTCTCCCACGGCACCCGGGAGATGCACGCCGAGAACGCCGAGCGGGTGCGAGCGGCGGCCAGCAGCGCCGGACGCCAGGTGGCAATCCTCCAGGACCTGCCCGGGCCGAAGATCCGCATCGGCGCGCTGCGGGACGGGCTCGCGGAGCTCAAACCGGGCGAGACGCTCGTCCTCCAGTGCGGCTCGGACTCTGAGGGCAACGAGGAGTGCATGTCTGTCAGCTGGGGGGGTCTCGCCGCGGCCGTGGATCCCGACGACGTGATCTACCTCGCCGACGGCGCCATCCGGCTGCGGGTGCAAGTGGTACGGGAGGCCGAGGGCGAGATCGAGACGGCGGTCGAGATCGGAGGCACCGTCGCCTCGCGCCAAGGGCTCAACATCCCCGGGTCGACGCGCGGGCTTCCGGCGGTGCCCGAGGAGGACCTTGAGATGCTTCGCTTCGGCGAGTCGATCGGGGTCGACATGATCGCGCTGTCGTTCGTACGCACGGCCGAGGACGTGATCAGCGTGCGCAAGCACACGCGGCTGCCGCTGATCGCCAAGATCGAGAAGCCGCAGGCCGTGGACGCAGCCGACGAGATCATCCGCGCCGCGGATTGCGTGATGGTGGCCCGCGGGGATCTGGGGATCGAACTGCCGATCGAGGAAGTCCCGATGGTCCAGAAGCAGCTGCTGCGCGCCGCGGGCAGGCTGGCCAGGCCGTCGATCACGGCGACCCAGATGCTCGACTCGATGGTGTCCTCGTCCCGTCCGACGCGCGCCGAGGTCGCCGACGTGGCCAACGCGATCCTGGATGGCACCGACGCGGTGATGCTCTCGCAGGAGACGGCCGTCGGTTCCTATCCCGTACAGGCAGTCGAGATGATGGCCGCGGTGGCCGAGCGAACCGAGCGTTCGCTGCCCTACGACGCCTGGAACGAGGACCGCGTGCGCCGAGACGCGCGTGACCCCGCCTACACGATTGCCTACATGGCCTGCGCAGCTGCGCGTGACCTCCACCTCGACGCGCTCGTCGTCCCGACGCTGTCGGGGCGATCGGCTCGGTTGCTCTCGGCCCATAGGCCGCCGGTGCCGATCCTTGCCCTCTCGCCAGGTCGTGAGACCGTCCGCCGCTGCGCGCTGATGTGGGGCGTGCAGGCGGCATCAATGCGTCGCCACGAGATCACTGAGGCCCTGATCGCCGACGCCGCCCACCGCGTCGTCGAGCTCGGCTGGCTCCGCCCCGGCGCGCGCGTGGGCATCACCGCCGGACTCCCCAGCGGACGCCCCGGTACGACGAGCCTCGTCCAGGTTCAGCGCGTTTAGCCGCCCGGACTACGCCGCGGCGCGTGCGTAGAACGAAGCTTCCTGCACACCGAGCTCGGTCTCGGGCTCGTCCCCGTAGAACCACTCACGGGCGATGCGATGGAAGTTCCCGCGCGCGCGCAGCTGGGAGATCACCGCGAGCGTCAGCACTTCCATCCGCCGTCCGAAGATGTGGTCCGGCGGGGCGGACTCGTGACGCAATTGGCCGAAGTACTCCGAGCGCGGATCGCTCATGTCGATCAGAACCTGAGTCGCGTACTCGGGCGTGAGCTCGATGTATTCGTCCATCGTGTACCAAGAGGTGGCGGCGCGGAAATGCTCGAGGACCTTGTCCGGATCGAACTTCTCGGGTTCGGGAAAGAATCCGGTGTCGGTGCCGAGGCGCATGATCGTTTCCTTGTCCCCCTCCATCACGGCGCGGGCGACCGCCATCTCCAGCTCGACCGCTGCGCCCGGCATGCGCTTGAACAGGCCGAAGTCGAAGAACGCCATGCGCCCGTCGTCGAGCAGCATCGAGTTGCCCGGGTGAGGGTCGCCGGAGAACTGGTGGTGGCGGTATAGGCAGCTGAAGTAGAAGCGAAAGAGGATCTCGCCGATTCGGTCACGCTCCTCCTGGGGGCGGGTCTTCAGCTCCTCGAAGCCGGTCCCGTGCACGAACTCGCTGACCATCACGCGTTCGCGTGACAGCGAGCCGACGACCTCCGGCACGACGATGAACGGGTGATCGCGGAAGATCCGCGCCAGCGCCCGCTGATTCTGGGCCTCGAGCTCGTAATCCAGCTCCTCCTCGATCCGGTCGCGGATCTCCTGGCCGATGGCCTTGGGATCCATCCCGGGGGCGATCCGCTTGGCCAACCGCAGGATCAGCCCCAGGTTCTGCATGTCGGCGCGGACGGCCGCCGCCACGCCCGGGTACTGGACCTTGACCGCCACCTGGCGCCCATCATGCAATTGCGCGCGGTAGACCTGCCCGATCGAGGCTGCCGCGATCGGCTCCTCGTCGAACTCGGCGAAGACTTCCTTCAGCGGCTCGCCCAGCTCCTCTTCGATCACGCGACCCATCTGCTTGAAGGTGACCGTCGGCGCCGCGTCCCGCAGCGCGGCGAGCTTGCGCTGGAACTCCTCCCGATATTCCTCCGGCACCACTCCGACGTCCAGGAACGACATCACCTGGCCGACCTTCATCGCAGCGCCCTTCATCGTCCCCAGGGCCGCCACGATCTGCTCGGCGGCTTCGATGTGCCGACGCTCAAGGGCGACCTGTCGCCCTTCTCTTGTCCGTGTCACGTTCGCCGCACGGGTGCCCGCCTGCCGGATTGCCTGTCCTGCCGCGAGCCCCCCGATCTTGGCGGTACGCCCCACGCGGGAGGTGGGGATCTTTTCCTTCGCCACTAGTTCAGCCGATTCTACGACGCGGGCTGCTGAATCTGGGATCCCGGGACGATGTCGTCGGAGCCGTCAGGCCAGCGCACCCAGGCTTTGTGCCCACCGTCGTAGTCGTCCCCGAGCAGGATCAGCGTCGCCGGCTCGCCCATCGCCACGGTCGGCTGCTCGCCTTCGGGATCGGCGCCCCGCCAGATCCGGACGAACTTGTTGTGCTCGGACTCGTCGGCCACGGTGGTCGGATCGGTGTGGCCAGGATGGATCCGCGTCTCGGGCGGGAGCTTCAGGAGCTTGTCCATGATCGAGCTCTTCAGGTCCGCGTAAGTGGTGTGTCCAGGGGCGCGGACGCCTCCAACTGAGCCCTTGAACAGCGTGTCGCCAGTGAAGACATCGGTGCCGTTGATCAGCAGCGACAGCATCCCCGCCGTGTGTCCGGGAGTATGGAGCGGCATGATCTCCAACGCCCCGCAGAAGATGGGTTGATCCGGGGCCAGCGTGCCGGTGGCCTCGGGGACGTGCTCTCGCTCGAGCTCGTGGATCAACACCGGCGTTCCGGGGTGGCGCTCCAAAATCTGCCCCAGCTCGGCCACATGATCATGGTGGTGGTGGGTGAGCAGGACGTGCGTGAGCTCAAAGCGCATCCGGTCGATCACCGCCAGCAGCGGGGCGACAGGGCCGCCGGCATCGATCAGCACAGCCTGCGAACCCTGCTCGTCGGCCACCAGATAGGTGTTTGAGAGCCAGTCGTCGTTCATCGAGCGCTCGATGATCATCGCCTTGCAGCGTATCCTCTCCGCGGAGATGAGTCTGATCCACACCTGCTACCGGATCACCGACATCGACCGGTCGGTGGCGTTCTACGAAGCCCTGGGCTTCCGCGAGGTCGGTCGTCTGCCGATTCGCGATGAGGCGATCAACGTCTTCATGAACCAGCCCGACGACGGCGACAGCCCGCGGCTGGAGCTGACCTTCAACTTCGGCCAGACTCAGCCCTACGACCTCGGCACCGGCTACGGTCACATCGCCATCACCACAGCCGACCTGGACACCGCGCTGACCCAGCTCGCCGGACAGGGCATCGAGCCCGAGCGCGCGCCGTACACGGTCAGTGAGGGCGGCCCGCGGCTGTGCTTCGTGCGCGACCCGGACGGCTATCGCATCGAGCTGATCGAGCGGGGATGAGCAGGTCGATGGCTCAGACCAGCAAGATCGCCTATCTGCTCGAGCGCCTCGCCCAAGGGGTAGCGGCGCACGACCGCGAGAACCCCGAGCACCACACCTGGGGTGTCGGCATGGCGAACTTCGACATCGAGCGCCTGGGGCTCGAGGAGGGTGAGCAGATTCTGCCCGGCATCGTGCTCCAGGCCGATGGCGGTGTTACTGGTGCCTTCCGGGTGCTCTGCGACGGGGATCACGACGAGGAGGTCGAGGAGGAGCAGGAGGAGATCCTTGACGCCGTCGCCTCGGAGGAGACCATCGAGCCGGTGTATGCGCCGGCGCGGCCGGCCGAGGCGCCTGAGGCGCCCCAGATCAAGCCACCGTTCTAGCTGACGCACACTTCCGTCCGCTATGCGGACGAAAGTGCGCACGCCGCCCGTGGCCGACGCTAGACCCGCGGCGACGCGGCGACGCTAGACCCGCGGCGACGCTAGACCCGCGGCGGCTCTATCCCCGCTTGGCGAGCGACCTCGGCCGACAGCCGCTCAATCGTCGGACACGTGATCCCGTGACGCCGGGCCGCCCGCAGCACCGACCCCGCGATCGCGTCGAGCTCCGGCTCGTGCCCGTCGGCGATATCACGCTGCATGGAGGAACCGAGTTCGGGATGTGCGGCTTCGAGCTCGCCCAGCGGCGTCGCAGAGTCAAGAATGGCTCCGTCGGCCACGGCCACCGTCGCGCCCTCACGGAGGCAGTCCAACAGCGTCTCCCGCCAGACCGGATCTGAGCGAATGAACCCGATTCGCTCGCCGCTGGCGCTGGTGGTAAGCGCGAGCGCGTTCAAGCGCACGAGCTTGGACCACAGGATCTGAGCTTCGCTGGAACCGACACGGGCGGGAATGTCCGCGCTGGCCAGCCGCTCCGCCAGCTGCTGCAGCCGGGGGAGTGCGCCCATGTGATCGGAGGCGAGATCGATCCGGAGAAACGGGCTCGTGTGGACGATCCGCCCTGGTTCGGCGCGGTAGGCCTCGATCCGGATTGTCCCGGCGACCACGCGCTCGGGTGGAAAATGGCCTCGCAACCGTTCGATGTGATCGAGTCCGTTGAGCAGCGGGACGACCAGGCCCGGCGTCGCACGCACGCGTTCGAGCGCCGCGTCCAAGCCGACGGCCTTGGTCGCGACGATGAGCACGTCGACTGGCTGGTCGAGGGTCGCCGTCGCCGCCGGGCGGGCGTCGAAGTCGCCGAGAAGCACGCTCTGCACATGCAGCCCGTCGCGGTCGATGAGCTCGGCGCTCCGTTCCCGGGCCACCACCGTGACGTCCCCGCCGGTCCGCGCCAGCGCCCCGGCGAGGAAGCCGCCGACACCCCCGGGCCCAAGGATTGCGATGCTGGTCATAGCTCGCAGGCTATTGACTATGCTCGCGCGATCCCGACGCTGTCCCAGCACTGTCAACGCGCTCGCCAGGGCACTTACTCGATCGTCGCGCGCGATCCGGCCACCGGCGAACTGGGGGTGGCCGTGCAGTCTCATTGGTTCTCCGTCGGCCCGATCGTTCCCTGGGCCCGCCCTGGGGTTGGCGCGGTGGCGACCCAGTCCAACGTCGAGCCGGCCTATGGTCCGCGTGCGCTGGATCTGATTGGGGGCGGCGCTGGCGCCGAGCAGGCCCTCTCGCACCTGGTGGCCGCGGACGAGGCGGCGGCCAGCCGCCAGGTTGCCGTGGTCGACGCCACCGGCGCGGTCGCGGCGCACACCGGTGAGCAATGCATCGCCTACGCCGGTCACGTCCTCGCCGATGGCGTCTCCTGTCAGGCCAACATCATGGCCTCAGACCGGGTGTGGCCGGCCATGTTGGAGACCTACCTGGCCACCGAGGGCTCGCTGGCCGTGCGGTTACTGGCCGCGCTCGATGCTGCTGGCGATGAGGGCGGTGACATCCGCGGCCGCCAATCGGCGGCGATCCTTGTCGTGCCATCGAACGGCGAGGCCTGGGAGACGACTGTGTCCCTACGCGTGGAGGACCATCCTGAACCGTTGCGCGAGTTGCGGCGGCTGCTCGTCCTCCACGACGCCTACGCCCTGGCCAACGAAGCCGATGCGCTCGTCGCCGAGGAACGCTTCGCGGAGGCGGCCGCGATGTATCGCAGCGCCAGCGACCTCGCGCCAGACAATCACGAGCTCCGCTTCTGGGCCGGGCTTGGGGCCGCGCAGGCGGGAGACTTCGACACCGCCCTGGACGATGTGCGGGCGGCGATCGCCATCCAGCCCGGATGGCTTGAGCTGCTCCCAAGGATCCCGGAGGCGTTCGCGCCCTCCGCGCCTGCGGTACTGGCAAGGTTGCGCGACCAAGCCTGAGTTGCCAGTCCACCGGTCACGGACATGCAGATCGAGCTCGGCGGGTCACCCTGGGGGATCAGGATGCACAAGCGGATCGATCAGCACCCCGGGATTCAGCTGGCCGCTCGGATCAAGCGCGGCCTTGGCGCCGCGAAGGGCGAGAGCGAACGGGTCGGGACGCTGACGGTCATACCAGGGCCGGTGATCGCGCCCCACCGCGTGATGGTGGGTGATCGTGCCGCCGCCCGCGATCAGAGCGTCCGAGGCGGCGCGCTTGATCTCGGCCCACTGCTCCAGCTCCTCGCCGGGGCGCGCGGGTGCAAGCACTGTGTAGTACGGCGCCGGACCGTCCGGATACACGTGCGTGAAGCGGCAGCTGACGGTGCCGGCGCCGCAGACCGCGCGCAGCGCCTCGGAGACGGCCTCGGTCACGCTGGCGTGGAAGGCGGGAAAGCGATCCCAAGTGACTGCCGTCTCGAACGTCTCGGAGATCACTCCCATGGCCACGAAGGTGTCCCGGAGATACGGCGCGCGCAGGAATGCGTCGCGCCAGCTGCCCACCGCCGCGTCCCCGCCCGATCCCGATCCCTGGCCGCGCCGCTCCCAGGACCCCCCGTGATCGCTGCACAGTTTCAGCGCCAGGGTCATCCACGGCTCAACATCGTGCTCGGACGATTCGAAGCCCAGCACGAGCAGCGCGGCCGAGCCGTCTCCCGCGGCTGTGATGCGCGCTTCCAGCGGATCGATCAGGCGGCAGTTGGATGGATATAGGCCGGACTGCGAAAGCGCCCGCACCGCCTCGGCGCCCGCGGCGAAATCTCCGAACTTGACACCGGCCGAGGCACGGTGGGTCGGCCGCGGGCGCACGCGGACCCACGCCTCCGTGATTACCCCGAGGATGCCCTCAGAGCCGATCAGCATGCGGTCGGGCGAGACGCCGGCGCCGGAACCCGGGAGGCGGCGTGACTCCCACACCCCGGCCGGGGTGAGGGCTCGCACCGACTCGACCAGATCGTCGATGTGGGTCATCAGCGTGGCGAAGTGGCCGCCGGCCCGGGTGGCGATCCAGCCGCCCAGCGTGGAGAACTCGAAGGACTGGGGGTAGTGACGAAGGGTCAGGCCATGCTCGGCGAGCTGGCGCTCCAGCGCCGGACCCGTGGCCCCGGCTTGGATCCGGGCCGCGCGTGAGACCGCATCGATCTCCAGCACTCGATCGAGGGCCTTCATGTCGATGCTCACCACTCCGGCATGGCTTCCATCGATCCGCGGCTCGACACCGGCGACCACGCTGGTGCCGCCGCCGAATGGGACCACGGCGGCGCCCGCGCCGAGCGCCCAGTCGAGAACGCCTTGGACCTCGGTCTCATCCCGCGGGCGCGCGACGACGTCCGGCAGATGCTCGAACTGCCCGCGGAACCCACGGACGACGTCGCTGTAGGAGCGACCGAGGGCGTGCAGCGCGCGCTCGCGGTCATCCGAGAAGCAGATGCTCGCCAGGGACGACGGGGGCGCCAGCGCGGGCGGCGTAAAGCTGGGTAGCGGGGCGGGCAGCTCGAGCTCGGTGCGGCCGAAGCCCAGGTGCGCGACGAGGAACTCCGCTGTCCTACGCTGCTCGTCGGGCGAGGGCTGCTCATCCTCGTATCCCCAGCCCCAGTGCTTCAACGCTCGTGCCACGGAGCGCCAGCCTACCCCGCTACCGTTCTCCGGCGTGGCAACTACGTCGGCTCTGCTCGCTCGAGGACCCTGGGAACCGGATCAGGTCGATGTCTCCTGGCGTTCGGATACCTATGCGCCGCCCGCGAGCTCGATCGAGGCTGCGGACGCCGCCCTCGATGCCCTCCGCGAGCGGGGATCGCCCAGCCACGACGGACTTGCCGCCCGCTTGGCGAGCTACGGCGAGCAGGACGGCAGGCTGAAACTTGAGTTGCAGCGAGTGCGCTGGGCCGTGCGGCTGCTCTCGGAGGACGCGGCGCAGAGCATTTCCGTGCTCTGCATCGTCCGCGCGGCGGACGGTCGTTGGCTGGCCGGCCGCCGGGCGGCATGGCTCGCGTCGTGGGCTGGCCGCTGGGCGCTGGGGGCGGGCGGCGCGGTTGAGGTCGACGAGAACCCCACCGAGACGATGAGCCGAGAGTTGCAGGAGGAATGGTCCGTGCAGGCGCAACGGCTGCAGATCGAGGCGCTCGTGCGACTCCCCAGCGAGGTCGTGCTCCTGGTCGGCCAAGCCTGGCTGCCCGAGGGGGCGACGGTCACGGCGGACCATGAGCATGACGAGTTCGCCTGGTGGCCGGCCGATATCGACGAGTGGCCGCCTGAGGCAGACGAGCCGCTGCGGCGGATGGGCTCGTTGCTGGCGGCGGGATGAGCGCCAAGCGCGTGATCACGTTTCGCCGCCTGGAGGTCGCGTCGTTCACACACTCAGCGGTCTACCTGGCCCTGCTGGTGTGCGCCTTCGTGGCCGGAAATCCGCAGCCGGAGACGTTCATCCTCGGGCTCTCGCACGGACTGATCTGGATCGGGATGTCGCTGATCTGCATCGCGGCGGCGAGGATGCGAATCATTCCGTTCTGGGTCGCGGTCACGGTCGCTGTGCTCGGTGGCCTGGGACCGTTCGCCGGCTCCGTCGCCTTCGTCGTGGCTGGTCGCCGCCATGACGACCAGCCGGACGCATCTGTGCCGATTCGCACGCGTTACAGTTGAACGAAATGGCGGTCGACGCGAGCACAATCCAGGTTGTGATGCCGGCCATGGGCGACTCCGTGGCCGAGGGCACGGTGCTCGAGTGGCACAAGCACGAGGGTGACTCCGTCGCCATCGACGAGACCCTCGTCGAGATCTCCACCGACAAAGTCGATGCCGAGGTGCCGTCGCCGGTCGCTGGGAGGATCGTCCGGATCCATGCCGCCGAAGGTGACACCGTGGCCGTGGGCGCGTTGCTGGCCGAGATCGCGACAACGGATGGAAACGGCAGCGGCGCCGCTGCGGACGTCCCCGCGCCCGCCGTCGCGACCGAGTCCACCCCCGTCTCCGGTGAGTCGCCTCCGGCCACTCCTGAGGAGGCGCTCGCCGGAGCGGCGACCGAGGCCGAGGGCCTCGCGGCAGCCGACGCCACCGCTGGCGAGATAATCGACATCGTTACGCCCACCGGCGGCGAGTCGGTGACCGAGGGAACGATCCTCGAGTGGTCGGTCAAGGTCGGCGACTCGGTTAAGGACGGCGACACCGTGGTCGAGATCTCGACCGACAAGGTCGACATGGAGCTTCCGGCGCCGGCCGACGGCACGATCACCGAGCTCCTGGCTGAGGAGGGCGCGACGGTGACGGTGGGGCAGGTGATCGCGCGGATGAGCCCGAGCCCCGCTGCTGGCACGTCGACGGCCACTCCCCCGTCTGACCCGGCGTCCGCCAGCACCCCCTCAGCAACGGCCCCGGCCAGCACAGCGACCACCGGCAACGGCGGCGCCAACGCCTCGCCGGTCGCCCAGCGCATCGCCGCCGCGGAGGGGATCGACCTCTCCGGCGTCCAGGGCAGCGCCCGCGGCGGGCGGATCACCAAGGCCGATGTGCTCGCGGCTGGAAACGGCGGCAACGGCTCCACGGCAGCCTCGGCCGGCTCCATCAAGGCCGCCCCACCCCAAACGGCACCGGCCGCTGCGGGCGCCCAGGTGCTCAAGGGCGGCGCCGCGGCCCTGGCGCGCTACATGGATCAGAGCCTCTCGATCCCCACCGCGACCTCGTTCCGCACGCTCACCGTGACCGTGCTGGACGAGCGACGCAAGCAGCTCAAGAACGCTGGACGCAAGGTCTCCTTCACCCACCTGATCGCCTACGCGATCGCGCGCGTGGCCACCGACGAGATGCCGGTGATGGCCCATCACTTCGCCGAGATCGACGGGAAGCCGAACCGGGTGGACGACGGCGCGGTCAACCTTGGCCTGGCTGTCGACGTCGAGAAGAAGGACGGTTCCCGCACGCTGATGGTGCCGGTCATCCGTGACGCCGGCCGGATGTCCTTCGCCCAGTTCCTCGACGCCTACAACGCGCTGGTCGACAAGGCGCGCACCAACACGCTGACCGCGGACGACTTGACCGGCGGCAATGTCTCGCTGACCAACCCCGGCGGGATCGGAACGATCGCCTCGGTGCCACGGCTGATGAACGGACAGGGAACGATCGTCGCCACTGGTTCGATCGCCTACCCGGTCGGGATCGGGAACGTCGGTCCGATGATCGGGGCCGAGAAGGTCATGACCATGACTTCGACCTACGACCACCGGATCATCCAGGGCGCCGAATCCGGCCGCTTCCTACAGCGCATCGAGGCCTACCTGCAAGGTGCTGACGGGTTCTACGAGGACCTCTTCGCCGCCCTTGGGGTCGAGCTGCCGGAGCTTCCGCCGCCGCCCGCCCCGGCCGCAGCCGCCGCGGCTGCCGCGGCGTCCGCACAGCCCGCCGCTGCGTCCGCACAGCCCGCCGCTGCGTCGGCGAGCGTTACCGAGCCCGATGAGGAACTGCTCCAGGCTGTTCAGGCCGCGTCGTCTTTGCTCAAGGCCCACCGCACCCACGGCCACCTGGCCGCACGGCTTGATCCACTGGGCCGCGAGCCGGAGGGCGATCCCGCGCTTGATCCCGAGCCACTCGGGCTCACGCCGGAGCTGATGGCCAAGATCCCCGCGCGGATTCTGCGCATGTACGTTCCCGGAGCGACGCTGGCCGATGCGCTGCCGCACCTTCGTGAGACCTACTGCGGGCCGATTGCCTACGAGATCGAGCACATCTCATCGCATCGCCAGCGGCTGTGGCTGCGGGAGGCGATCGAGTCCGGTCAGTTCCGCAAGCCGCTCACCAACGACGAGAACAAGACGCTGCTCAAGCGCCTGACCGAGGTTGACGCGCTCGAGCGCTTCCTGCACAAGGCCTACCTGGGACAGAAGCAGTTCTCGGTCGAGGGGCTCGACATGACCGTTCCGATGCTTGACGAGCTGATTCAGCTTTCGGCGACCCGCGGGGCGCGTGAGATCGTGATCGGGATGGCCCACCGCGGTCGTCTGAACGTGCTCGCGCACAACCTGGGCCGGCGCTACGACTCGATCTTCGCCGAGTTCGAGGGCGCCTCGACGCTCGAGCCGATCACCACGATCCCGCAGGGGGGCACCGGCGACGTCAAGTACCACCATGGCGCGCAGGGTTCCTACCAGCTAGGCGATGGCGAGTCGATCATCGTCCGCCTGGAGTCAAACCCCTCGCACCTGGAGTTCGTGGCTCCGGTCGCCGCCGGCGCCACACGCGCCGCCCAGACGACGCGCCAGGGTCCGCATGCTCACCGTGACACCAATGCCGCGATGCCGGTGATCCTTCACGGCGACGCCGCCTTCCCCGGCCAAGGCGTGGTGGCCGAGACCCTGAACCTCCAGGCCCTCGACGGCTACACGGTTGGCGGGACGGTTCACCTGATCCAGAACAACCAGGTGGGCTTCACCACCGATCCAGACGACGCGCGCTCCACCACCTGGGCGTCGGATCTCGCCAAGGGCTTCGACGTGCCGATCATCCACGTCAACGCCGATGATGTGGCCGCGTGCGTATCCGCCGTGCGGCTGGCCTTCGCCTTCCGCCAGGAGTTCGGTCACGACGTGCTGATCGACCTGATCGGCTACCGGCGCTTCGGCCACAACGAGGCCGACGAGCCCGCATACACGCAGCCGGAGATGTATCAGGTGATCAAAAAGCACCCGCCGGTGCGTGAGCTGTTCGCCAAGCAGCTGATCGAACAGGGCGTGGTGACCGAGCCGGAGTCGACCGAGATGACCGACGAGGTCTGGTCACTGCTGACCGAGCGCCATCAAACGCTCAAGGAGCGCATCGCTGCCGCGCGCGACGTGGAGCACGCCACGGGCGAGTACCAGCTAGACCGCACCGCCTCACCGGAGGTCAAGACGGCCGTCTCGGCCGATCGCCTGCAGGTGCTCGGCGAGGAGCTGCTGTCGGTCCCCGATGGCTTCACCGTGCATCCGAAGCTGGTCAAGCAGCTTGAGCAGCGACGGGCCGCGCTGGGGGACGAGGGTGGCATCGTGTGGGCGCACGCCGAGTCGCTGGCCTTCGCCTCGTTGCTGACCGAGGGCATCCCGATCCGGCTTACCGGCCAGGACGCCCAGCGCGGGACCTTCTCCCAGCGCCACCTCGTCCTACACGATCCCAAGACCGGCCAGCAGCATTGCTCGATGCAACATCTGCCCGGCTCGCTGGCCCCGATGGAACTGCACAACAGCCCGCTGTCAGAGATGGCCTGCGTCGGCTTCGAGTACGGCTACTCGCAGGAGGGCCCGGAGACGCTGGTCCTGTGGGAGGCGCAGTTCGGTGACTTCGTCAACGGCGCCCAGGTGATCATCGATCAGTTCATCGTCTCCGGCATGGCCAAGTGGGGCCAGACCTCCCGCCTGACGCTGCTGCTCCCGCACGGCTACGAGGGCTCCGGTCCCGAGCACTCCTCGGCTCGGCTGGAGCGCTTCCTGCAGCTCTCCGCCGAGGGCAACATCCGCGTCGCCAACCCCACCACGCCCGCGCAGTACTTCCATCTGCTCCGCCGCCAGGCTCGGATCGCCAAACAGCGGCCGCTGGTCGTGATGACGCCCAAGTCGCTGCTGCGGCTGCCCCAGGCCACCAGTCACATCAGCGAACTGGCCGAGGGTCGCTTCCAGCCGGTCCTGCCGGAGCCCGGCATCGAGCCGGCCGGCGTAGAGCGCCTGATTCTGTGCAGCGGCAAGGTCTATTACGACCTCGTCGGACACGCCGACCGCGCGGCGGCCGCCAACATCGCCATCGCCCGCATGGAGCTGCTCTACCCGTTCCCGCAGGGCGAGGTGCTGAAGCTGGTCGAGCGCTTCCCGAAGTTGCGTGAGGTCGTGTGGGTGCAGGAGGAGCCGCGCAACATGGGCGCGCGGGCGTTCATGTCTCCACGGCTGTTGCAGATCCTGCCCGAGCACCTCGACTTCGGCTACATCGGGCGCCAGGAGCGAGCCGCCTCGGGCGAGGGCTATCCGATCGCCCACTCGCTGGAGCAGAACCGGATCGTCCGCACGGCGCTGAACGTCTCCGAGCCGGTCTCGATGTATCCGCGCAAGCTGCCCGGCGAGCGCTAGCCCACACGCGCGGGGTCTCGGTAGGCTTCTGGCGCGCCGTCGCGGCGGCCGGAGTGAGAGTTCAAACCTGCGTCGACTGGAGGAATCGATGCCGTCCGTCTTCTGCCTGGGTCGTTCGCGGCTCGGCGTTGTCGTTGCTGCGCTGTCCGCGTCGCTGCTGCTGCTGGTCTCGGTCGCCGGAGCCGCGCGGGCCGCGGCTCCCACCGGGCCATATGTCTCGCTGGGGGACTCCTACACGTCGGCGCCGCTGGTGCCGATCCCCGCCGGTAACCCGATCGGGTGCGGGCGCTCGACCAACAACTACCCGTCCGACATCACGCGGGTGATTCATCCGAGCTCGTTCACCGACGTGAGCTGCGGCAGCGCCACCACCGACAACATGACCCAGCCGCAGTCGGTTCCGTTCGGTGGCACCAACCCGCCGCAGTTCAACGCACTGTCGGCCGCCGACACGCTGGTGACCGTGGGAATCGGCGGAAACGACGCGGGTCTCGTCGGCGTGGCCGAGGAGTGCGCGACGCTCGACTCCTACCAGCCGTTCGGGACCGCGTGCAAGAACCACTACAACGCGTCCGGATCGGACACCAACGCCGCCCGCATCGACGCGACGGGCCCAAAGGTTGCGGCCGTGCTCCAGGGCATCCATGCGCGCGCCCCGCACGCCCGGGTGGTGATCGTCGGCTATCCGGACGGACTGCCGGTCAACGGCCACGGGTGCTGGCCGCTGGTGCCGCTGTCCAATGGGGACGTGAGCTACTTCAACTCGCTCGAGCAGCGGTTGAACTCGGTGATCGCCTCAGCGGCATCGTCCAACAACGCGACGTTCGTGGACACGTGGAACTCAAGCATCGGTCACGACGCCTGCAAGGCGCCGGGCGTGGCCTGGGTCAACGGGATCGTCCCGACCTCGCTCGCGTATCCGCTGCATCCCAATCAGATGGGCGAGCAGAACATGGCCAACCAGGTGTTGCTGGCGCTCGGATAGTCGGATTTCACCTGACTGCGTGTCCGCTTTGGGGCGGGCGCGCGGGTCGGGCCTACGGCCGCTCGGGTGCGCGTCGAGGTCTTCGGCGCGGCAAAATCGCCGCTCACGCCGCGAAACGCTCGCGTCTGCCACCCTTCTCGGATGGGTTTCCGCCGCGACGGCTCTCGCCGTGACACCTCCCGGCTGCATTTCACGCCGAGCATGGGCGTCAATGACATGGCGATCGACCTCGGCACGGCGAACACTTTGGTTTACGTGGCGGGACGCGGGATCGTCGTTTCGGAGCCCTCGGTCGTCGCCTCAGACGTCGATACGGGCGAGGTGCATGCCGTCGGATCCGAGGCCGAGCGGATGATCGGTCGCACACCGGCCACGATCTCGGCCATGCGGCCGCTGCGCCACGGCGTCATCGCCGACTTCGAGGTCACCGAGGAGATGCTCCGGTACTTCATCCGCAAGGTGCTCAACCGCCGGGGAGCTCATCCGCGTCTGATCGTGTGCGCCCCCTCGGGCGTGACCGAAGTGGAGAAGCGCGCGGTGGAGGAAGCTTCGCTGGCCGCCGGAGCCCGGCGGGTGCATTTGATCGAGGAGCCGATCGCGGCGGCGATCGGCGCCGGTATCGCGATCGAGGAACCGATCGGACGGATGGTCGTCGACGTCGGCGGGGGCACCAGCGAGATGGCGGTGATCTCGCTCGGCAGCATCGTGATCTCGCGCTCGGTGCGCGTGGGCGGCTACGAGATGGACGAGGCGATCTCGCACTATCTGCGCACGGCCTACCAGCTGGCGATCGGCTCTCGTACCGCAGAGTCGATCAAGATCGCCATCGGGTCGGCCGTACCGCTGGCGCCGGAGGAAACGATCGAGGTGCGCGGGCGGCACCTGATCACCGGACTGCCCACCGCCGTGCAGCTGCGCAGCGAAGAGGTGCGCAGCGCCATCCGCCTGCCGATTCAGGAGATCCTGCAGGGGATCCGAGACACGCTTGAGGAAACGCCTCCGGAGCTGGCCAGCGATATCGCCCGGGATGGGATCCTGCTCGCCGGCGGAGGAACCCTGATTCGTGGCCTGCCGGATCTCGTCGCCGCTGAAACCGGGATGCCGGTCTTCCGCGCGGAATCGCCGTTGACCTGCGTGGCCTTTGGATCAGGTCAGGCGCTTGACCACTTCGACCAGCTGACCATCTCTGCTGCTCGTCATCGGCGCTTTGCCACCACTCCAGATTGGCGCACCGCCTAGTCGGCGGGGACTACCGGCCCGGGCCCGAGACGAACCCGGGAGGAACCCGGACGAGCTCGAGACGAGCCCGGGACGAGCCCGGGACGAGCCCGGGACGAGCCGGCAAGATCTAATGGATGCCGACGATCCCCGCGCAGACCCACTGCGAGGCGCCGGACCCACCATTCCAGATGCGTGAGGCGACGGCGTCCTGCTCGGACTTGCTGGCGAGATAAGCGGCTGGGCCGCTTCCGCCGTACAGCTTCCAGGTGCTGGCGAGGATCTGGTAGTAGCCCGACGCGCCGGCGCTGTTAGGCGGGAGGTTCTGGCCTCCGGATTCACACAGAACGATTGCGTACGGAATCGCCCAGCCCCCGGACGGGCCGAGCGCGGGTCCCGAGGACGTCGGCACCGAGGAGGACGACGAGCTGGGCGCCGTCGTCGCCGCGCGCGCAGCCGCGGCCGCAGCCGCACGCGCCGCCGCGGCCTGCTGTGCTCGGATCTGCGAGATCTGAGACTGCAGCTGCGCTCCCCGCGCGCGGCTGGCGGTCAGCGCACCGGCTTGGGCCGCGCGCGCTTGGGCCAGCGCACCTTGCTTGGAGAGCAGCAAGCCGTTCATCCCCGCGAGCGCGCGGGCGCGCAGCGCAGACGCCTGGGCGAGTTGACGATCTGAGGCCTCGAGCCGCGCCAGGCGTGCAGCCGCGCTGTCCGCCTGTGCCTTCATCTGCTTGGTCACCGAGATGACCGCCTGCTGTTGCTGCTGGGCCCGATGCAGGAAGTCCAGCTTCTCGAGCAGGTCGGTGAAGCCATGGGCTTCGAGCACGACCGCGACGAGGTCAGGCCGGTCACCCTCGTAGCTGCTGACCAGCTGACGGGAGAGCAGCATCCGCGCGCGTGACAGCCGCGCACGCAACAGCGCCAGCTGTACTCGTTCCCGGCGTAGCGCCGCCTGCGTCGCGGCAAGGACCGAGCGATCATGAGCGAGTTCGTTGCGCACCGCCGCTTCACGCGATTGCACCAGCGAAATCTGAGCGTCGAGGGAGGCGATCAGCGCGGAAAGTCGTCCGACGCTCCCGGAGAGGTTCTGTTGATGCGCGCGTTCAGTGTTCAGCTGCGAGCTCAGCTGGTTGAGGTCAGCCCCCGCCGCGGGATGGACGGCGACGAGCGTGGCCAGGATCGCGAAGCCGGCCACAGCGAGCGTGACGGACCTGAGCGTGAAAGATCGGCGGCGGAGACTCATGCGATATCGCCTGCGGGGTTAGCTGTCGGGCTCGCGCTCGGGTGAGAAAAGCGCTACGCGGTCACCAGACCGCGACTCGCCCCGAGGAACGTGGGTTCCCCGCTTCCCCGCTACGAGCAGGGAATTCGGCATCGGTGACCCTATCAGGACGGCGCAGGTCGGCGCGGCCTATGCTGCCCGGCGTGGAACCGTCGCGCCTGGATCAGATCCTTGAGCGAGTGCGCTCGACGCCCGCCGGCTACGTGCGCACTTACGGTGATGTCTCGCCGGGCGCGCCGAGGTTGGCCGGCACGGTGCTACGCCAAAGTCGAGATCAGACCGTGCCCTGGTACCGCATCGTCCGTGCCGACGGAACGCTGGCTCGGGGCGAGCGCCAGCGGCAGCTGCTGGAGGGTGAGGGTGTGCCGTTCCGCGGACAACGGGTCGACATGCGCGCCGCGCGGCTACCGGAGGCTCCGATCTAGTGCGTCCCGCCGGCGAGGTTCACTGATCATGTGGGCGCAGCATGAGATCACGCTGGATCCCCGCCCGCGCGGGTTCCATCTGGTCACCCGCGAGGTCCTCGCGGCACTGCCGGAGCTGGGGGAGGTCTCGGTCGGGCTGCTGCACCTGTTGATCCGCCACACGTCAGCATCACTGGCGCTGAACGAGAACGCGTCCCCCGACGTGCGCCGTGACTTTGAGACGTGGTTCAACCAGGCGGTCCCGGAACAAGCCGGCTACTGGACCCACACGCTCGAAGGGGCCGACGACATGCCCGCCCATATCAAAGCCTCGCTGCTCGGCCCGTCGCTGACCCTGCCCGTCTCCCGCGGGCGCCTCGCCCTCGGCACCTGGCAGGGGGTATACCTGTGCGAACACCGTGATCGCGGCGGGGCGCGCACGATCGTGGCCACCCTGACCGGAGAAGCGCAGTAGCGACTCAGCGTCCGCGCCATTGCGGCGCGCGCTTTTCCGCGAACGCCTGCGATCCCTCGCGCGCGTCCTCGGAGGCCATCACCGGCCCCGCAATCTCTCCTTGCCGCTCGAAGAACTCGCTCTCGGGCCAATCGACTGACTCGACCATGATCCGTTTGGTGGCGGCGAGCGCGAGCGGTCCGTTGACGGAGATCTCGTCCGACAATGCGAGCGCGGTGGCGAGCGCCTGCCCCGGCTCGGCGAGCCGGTTGACGAGGCCGAGCTCGTGTGCGCGCTCAGCCAGAATCGGGTCGCCCGTCAGCGCGAGCTCCATCGCGATCCCTCGCGGGATCGCCCGCGGGAGTCGCAACAAGGCACCACCGGCGGCGACCAGCGATCGCTTGACCTCGGGAATCCCCAGCTTGGCGCCTCGGGCGGCGACGATCAGATCACAGGCCAGTGCCACCTCCAGTCCGCCCGCGACTGCGAATCCCTCGACGGCGGCGATCAATGGCTTCGCCGATGCCCGGCGCGTGATTCCAGCGAAACCCCGATCGCCGGCATACGGTGACTCGCCGGCCACGAACGCCTTCAGATCCATGCCCGCGCAGAAGCCCTTGCCTTCACCGGTGAGTACGCCGAGCGAGAGGTCCGAGTCCTCATCGAGCTGATCGAGCGCCGTGGCGATCCCGGCGGCTACCGCGGCGTTGACCGCGTTGCGCTGCTCGGGCCGGTTGAGCTTGATGACCAGGACGCGGTCCCGGCGCTCGGTGAGGACCGCCGGCTCCTCGCTCATGCCGCGAACAACTTCAGCTCCGGCTCGCGCTCGCCCCGCAGCACGGCCAGATCCACTTCGACGCATTGGATCCCCCGCGACTGCGCAAGTACCCGCGCCTGTGGCTTGATCGCCTGCGCCGCGAGCACCCCCCGGCAGGACGCAAAGGCTGGATCGCAACGGATCCGCTCGAGGTAGCGCGTCAGCTGCTCGACGGCGTCGATCCCCGCCACCCGCTTGATCTCGACCGCCACCCAGCCGTCCTCGTCGTCGCGGCACATGAGGTCGACCGGGCCGATGTCGGTCGCCCACTCACGTCGAACGAGGCGCAGGCCCTCGCCACACCATTCCGGCTGCTCGGCCAGCAACTCCTGCAGATGCCCCTCGACCCCATCCTTGGCCAGGGCGGCGTCCTCATCCGGAGAGCCCATGTCGTGACAGACGTCAGACAGCACCTCGGCGATGTCGATCTCGAGCCGATCCTCGCTGGACCCGGCGCGCTTGCGCACGATCATCCGGTCGGCGGTCTCCTCGATCAT
Organism: uncultured Solirubrobacterales bacterium; assembly: GCA_963757165.1. GTDB lineage: Bacteria > Actinomycetota > Thermoleophilia > Solirubrobacterales > Solirubrobacteraceae > Palsa-465. The sequence continues at coordinate 1,140,741 of CAVWQO010000006.1, read as the reverse complement.
CGTAGGCGGCGTCATCCAGTTCAGCGGCTTGTAGCCCCCCGCATCGGCGTGCACCAGCACCGAACCGTCCGCCTTGACGATGATCAAGCGCAGCGCCTGCGGCAGCAAGGCGGTGAGGCGGCCGGAGTAGCGGGCCTCGCAGCGGGCAACGATGAGACGCATCGGCCCACCCTAGAATCAGTCGCGGACAAATCATGCGCAACCAGCTTCGACCCCTATTCGACCGTGTCGTGATCAAGGAACTGGACCCTGACCGGATCCGCCGTTCGGGACTGCTCGTCCCGCCGGGCAGCGACGAGCCGCCACCGCAGCATGGGATCGTGCTCGCCGTCGGCCCGGGCCTTGACTGGTGGGATCACGTGGGTGTGCGGATGCCGGTCAAGCCGGGCGACCACGTCGTCTTTCCGGCCGCGGCCGGAGCGTGGGTGGAGGTCGACGAGGAACGCCTGCTCGTCTGTCGGGTCGGTGAACTGCTGGGGATCCTGGACCGTGCCGAGGACTGTCCCCTGTGCGGCGGCCGTGGCCTTCAAAGCGGAGAAGCGTGCCCGGTGTGCGGGCGTGAGGGCTCCGTAACGCCCTCCTGAGGGGCGGACCCGGGGCCTGAGCTCCTGACCGTCTAAGCGGCCGCGCTGCGTGTGGGGAGCTCGCGCGGCTGGCGTGCTTCAACGCGGGCCAGCAACTCTGAGACCTCGGGATCCGCGCCGAGCGCGAGGGCCCGGTCACAGGTTGCGATGCACTCCTGCAGCCGATCCGTACGCGCCAGCGCATGCGCGTATGCGGACCAGGCGGTCGGAGACTCCGGCTCGATCATTGTCGCGGCGTGAGCCGCCGATACCTCCGCGCCGATGTCGCCGGCCAGGTGATAGGCCAGCGCCAGGTCAAGCAGACCCTCGAGGGAGGGACCCATCAGCCTGGCCCGCTCGAGCGCCGTGATAGCGGCGGCGCGGTCCATCAGCTGCAGGCGCAATCGACCCAGTCGCTCCCAGGCCGATGCATCGGCCGGACCGCGTTCGGCGGCACGTTCGGCGGCGTCGGCAGCCAGATCGAACGCCCCCATGTCCTCATAGATGCGGGAGGCGAAGCGCTCCGGGGTCGGACGATCGCTCTCAACTCGCGCCCAGTCGCGGACCGCTCGCGCAGCGGCGGGTAGGTCGCCGGCCTGCCAGAAGGCAACGGTGAGGAGCCTCAGCACGGCCGGATTGGCCGGCTCCGCGTCACGCGCATAGATCAGCCGCTGCGCGGCTAGCGCCGCGTTCCCCTCGGCGAGCGCGTGCTGGGCCGCCGTCATGAAGCGCTGAACTCGGTCCGCTCCCGGATCGGGCTTGGAGAAGTCGACGAACTGCAGTGATCCCGCCGGCACGGTGCGGATGCCCACTGAGAACGACAACCGCGCCCACTGCTGCACGTCGTCCCCGTCGCCGGAGAAATAGATGCCACTCACCGTTCCGACCCCCCACTCGGGGTAGGACAGACAGCGGGCATACCGATGCACCACCGAGTGGTCGGGCACCCGTGAACCGAACGGGTCGTGGGTGGCGCGTTCGTGCGCCGCAGCTCGCTGGCGCTGCTCCTCCTCGTAGGCCCGCCGGCCCGCTTCCTCGCGCGCGCGCCGCGTGGCGGCCGCGGAGACCTTGACCGCGTTGCGGCTGACCCGGCCGCCCCGTGAGCTCTCGGCCAGTTCCTGGAGCTGGTCGGCAGCCTCGTTGATGGCCTGAAGGTGCCGCTGATGTTCGTGTTGGCGCCCGGGCGGCGCGATGTCCGGGTGCCAACGCTTGGCCATTTTGCGCCGTGCCAGCTGAACGGCGCGTGGATCGAATGGAGCCTCGAGTTCCAGCAGGAGCATCGCTTGTTCAACGTCGAGAATCCGAGGCATAGCCATCGAGGGTAGCGGGCTGACGCGAGCCGGCACCCGTGCCCGAAGGTGCAACAAGTTAGTCTCAAATAGTCTCAATTAGACGGAGTTGAATTACGATCCGGCCCATGGACGCACAGTCGAGGTCCACGAGGCGGCGGTCTATGGCGCTGGCACTGGCGATGGTGGGTGGAATCTGCGCGGCGGGTCTGGGAACGGCGCTGCTCGCGCTGCTGATCAGCGTCATGCAGAGCTCGGGCCTCTGCCCGGCGGGGGACGGGGCGGGCGCGGCAGGCTCGATCGTGCTGGGTCCGCCCGGGAGCGGGCAGCTGGTTGGCGCCACCGAGTACGGCGGGCCGGGCGACCCCAGCTCGGGGGTCACGGGCGCGCGCGGCGACAACCTGCTTTCCCATCCGGATACCTACGCCGAGCTCGGCGGACTGACGTGGCAGACCGCCACGTCGATGGGTGGGCTGGGGTACATGACGCCCCTGAGCATCACCTGGGGCGGGCACTCGGCGATCGCCTACAAGCGAGATTTCGGACTGGGGGGAGGTCCGGTCGGAGGCCTTCCGAGGGTCATCGACCTGTGGTGGCAGCTCGCCGGAAGGCTCGGGATCCCCTATGAACGCGGCCTGTGGTCCGGGCCGGTGCGGATCGGTCGCCCGCCCGCGGCCGGGGCTGGAAACCTGCTCGGCCAGTCCGTGGCGTGGTCAGGCCCGCTGCTCGCACCCGCCGGCGCGGTGTCGGATCCGGCCGCCTGTGCGCCGGCGGGGGCCACAGCCGTCGCGCTCACTCCCGGGCAGCGAGCGCGGCTGCTGCCTAGCGGTTTCGCCGCGGCGCCACAGCAGGCTCCAGCGGCGATCAAGGAGATGATCGCGGCGGGCAACCAGATCGTCGGCAAGCCGTATGTGTACGGCGGCGCGCACGGCACGCCGCTCTCACAGGTTGCGGGCGGCTACGACTGTTCGAGCAGCGTCGAGCATCTCCTGTACGGAGCGAGGCTGCTCCCAGTGACCTACGGCGCGGCGTCAAGCCAGCTTGAGAGCTTCGGGCAGCCGGGCCCGGGTCGCTGGGTCACGCTCTACGCCAGCGCAGACCACGTGTTCATGTACGTCGCCGGCCTGCGCTGGGACACCCACAACGCGGCGGGCGCGGGCGACGGGAGCTCCGGCATCGGGTGGCATCCGCTCGTGCGCAGCTCGGCCGGATTCGTCGCGCGGCACCCGGTGGGGCTGTAGATGGACCGGCGGCGAGGCACGGCAACGATCGCTCTCGCCAGCGTCGCGCTCGGCGGCTGCAGCGCGCTGGGAGGAACACATGCCACCGCGACGGCAACCAAGCCGACGTCCACGTCGAGCGTGTCCAAGCTGGCGCGCGCGCAGGTCACGCACGAGTACCCCTCGCCGCCGCCGCACCCTCAGACGGCGGTCGCCGCCAGTGCTTCCGCCGCCCAAGCCGTGCGCGTCTTCGCCCTCGGCTACGTCAACTGGAATGCCGACACCGTTGTGGCGCAGATGCGGCGACTGGCGAACCGGAGCATCGGGCAAGCCCGCTCCGCGATGCAGCTGGCCGCCGCGCAGACCGCCGGAGACTATGAGCTGCAGCGCGGAGGGATCGCCAACCACGGCACCGTGGAGGCCGTCGCGCCGTTGCGCGGCGCCGGCGCGCGCTACGTGGTGGTCACCCGGGAGTGGACGACGGCGACGCTGAGCGCGGCGTACCAGGGCCTGCGCCCGGCGTGGCACGTCGCCGTCGCCTCGGTGTCCGAGCTCTCGCAAGGGCAGTGGGTGGTGAGCGGCTGGCAGCCCGAAAGCTGACCGCGCTCAGCCTACGGACTGACCGTTGGCAGTCAGCTTGACCTCGATGTTCCCGCGCGTGGCGTTCGAGTACGGGCAGACGTGGTGCGCGGCCTCGACAAGCTTTGCCGCCAGGGCATCATCAAGCTGCGGCAGCGTGACATCCAGCTCGACGGCGAGTTTGAAGCCACGCTCCTCAGTCGGCAGGAGGCTGACCTGACTATCGATCGAAACGTCGCCGACCTCGGCCTTCTGGCGCCGCGCCACGGCACCCAGGGCACTTTCGAAGCAGGCCGCGTAGCCGACCGCGAACAGCTGCTCGGGGTTGGTCCCCCCGCCGTGGCCGCCCATCGCCTCCGGAAGCCTGAGCTGGACCTCGAGCGCCCCATCGGTCGTGCGTCCATGTCCGCCGGCGCGACCTCCGGTCACGTTCGCCTCTGCTGTGTAGATCGTCCTGGCCATGCTGCCTCCGCGTCTTCAAGGTTGGTCTGGGCAAGCACCTAGCCTAATCCGCCGGCCCCGAGCCGGTTGACACCTAGCTATCCAAAGCCTAGAATGACGAGGTATGAAGGCAGAAATGATCAAGGGCCACCTCGACGGTCTGTTGCTCGCTGTGGTTTCGTCGACTGGACCCCTGCACGGCTACGCGATCATCGAGGAGCTGGGCCGCCGCAGCGGTGGCGGTTTCACCCTGCCCGAGGGCACCGTATATCCCGCTCTGCACCGACTCGAGCGTGAGGGGCTACTGACCAGCCGCTGGTCGCAGGCCGCGGCACGCAGACGGCGGGTCTACGACCTGACCGCCCGCGGGCGTCGTGCGCTGGGACGTGAACGAGAGGCCTGGTCGGCGTTCGCCGGCGCGGCCGACGCTGTGTGGAAAGGGGCGCCATGAGCGGGCGAGGACCGATCGAGGAGTATCTGCGCGAACTCCGCCAGGAGCTGACCGGGCCCGCTGGATTTCGTGAGCGCGTGCTCACAGAGACCGCCGACCATCTTCAACTGGCGGCCGAGCGGCTCGATCCCGCGGGCGACGGGGCATCGCAGGCCGCCCAGCGCGACGCGACGGCCCGGTTTGGCTCACCCAGGGTCGTCGCCCGCTGCTTTGCCCAGGAGCTGGCCACCGACGACGCCTATCGCGTTACCCGAGTCGTGTCTGCGACCACGATCGCGTTCTGCATCCTGTTCGGCCTCGCGGGCCCGGCGCGGTCGGCCGCAGCGGCATGGGCTCCGTTCGCCGTCCAACTCGCGTTCGTGTGCTCCGCGCTCAGCTTCGTCCGCTGCGTTCGTCATCGCGACGATCGCTCAGTCTCGCTCGCCAAGCTGCGCTGGATCATGCGCGGCAACGAAGTCGCCCTGGGGGTGATCCTCCTGAGCGTCGCGGTGGAGGCGGTCGGGACCGCCGTTGGACACGCGGCGCGGGCGTGGCACACATCCACGGTCGCTCTCAGCATCGGCGTGGCCGCGCTGGCGGTACTGGCGCTGGGCCGTGTCTTCGCGGGCCATGTCCGCCTGCGCAGGCTCGATCGGTTCCAGGACGTCCCCGAACAGCCGGATGAGTTGGTCGGGGATCTCATTGCGCTCGCCGAGCAAGCCCGGACGTGGGCTCGGTGGCACCCGTCGCTCGCCGAACCCGCCGGCGTGCTCGAGCATGCCCTACGGGGCGTCCGCGTCCCGAGAGCGCTGACACGGTGGCTGAACCTACGCGTGCATCCGTGGCGCGTGGCCCTCGTTGTCGCACTCGCGGCGGGCGCCGGCGCGGGCGGTGCTCATGCGCTGCTTGAGCATCCCGGCTCGCTGGCGCAGCTCCCCGGAGCGATGGCGGCGTTCACGGTAATTGCGGTGATCGAGGGTGTCGCAGTGATCGTCTGCTTTGCGCTGTTGGGTTCGTTTCTGGGCCTGCGCAAGCCTCATCGTGGCGCACGCCTTACCGCGACGCGACGTTGAGCGCGACCGCGCCGGCGAAGCACGCCACCGCTAACAGCCGGAGCCATAGACCGGCTCGGTCGCCGGGCCGACCCGTGACCAGGCCGACGATCGCCAAGACCATGCAGGCCACCGCGACGAGGGCAAGGACGGCCGCGAGCGCACGTAACACGACACGTGTTCTACCCTCGAACAGATGTCCTCGCAGTACATCTTCACCACGTACAAGCTGACCCGGCGGTTCCCGCCCGACAAAGAGGTCCTGACCGACGTTTCGCTGTCGTTCATGCCCGGGGCCAAGATCGGCGTGCTCGGCTACAACGGCGCGGGCAAGTCGACGCTGCTGCGAATCATGGCCGGGCTTGACACCGAGTTCGCCGGTGACGCCCAGCTGGCGCCGAAGGCGACGGTGGGTCTGCTTGAGCAGGAGCCCCATCTTGACCCCGCCAAGGACGTCCGCGGCAACGTCGAGGAGGGCGCGGCGGAGATCCGAGCCTTGCTCGACCGCTTCAACGAGCTGTCGATGAACTACTCCGAGGAGACTGCGGACGAGTTCAGCCGCGTCCAGGAACAGATCGACCACGTTGACGGGTGGAACCTGGACACCACGCTCGATGTGGCGATGGACGCACTGCGTTGCCCTCCGCCCGACGCCGACGTGAGCACGCTCTCCGGAGGTGAGCGTCGCCGCGTCGCGCTGTGCCGATTGCTGCTGCGTCAGCCCGATCTGCTGTTGCTCGACGAGCCGACCAACCATCTCGACGCCGAATCCGTGGCCTGGCTGGAGCGCCATCTCCACGACTACGCCGGAACGGTTGTGGCGATCACCCACGATCGCTACTTCCTCGACAACGTCGCGGGCTGGATCCTGGAGCTGGATCGTGGCCGCGGAATTCCCTACCAGGGAAACTACTCAGGCTGGCTGGAGCAGAAACGCGAGCGCCTGGCCCAGGAAGCTCGCCAGGACAACACCCGCAAGCGGATGATCGAGCAGGAACTCGAGTGGGTGCGTCTCAACGCCAGCGCTCGGCGAAGCAAGCCCAAGGCGCGGCTGAACGCCTACGAGGCGCTGCTGGCCGAGGATCGCAACGTCAAGCTTGACCAGGTTCAGATTCACATTCCCGCCGGGCCGCGGTTGGGCGACGTCGTCGTCGAGGCGGACGGCCTGCGCAAAGCCTACGGCGACCGGGTGCTGATCGAGAATCTCTCATTCAAGCTCCCCCGCGGAGGGATCGTCGGCGTGATTGGACCCAACGGCGCCGGCAAGACCACGCTGATGCGCATGATCACCGGCCAGGAGCAGCCCGACGCCGGAACGCTCAAGCTCGGCGAGACGGTGGAGCTGGCCTACGTCGACCAGTCGCGAGATGCGCTGGATCCGAACAAGTCTGTGTGGGAGGAGGTCTCGGGCGGGGCTGACCAGATCGCCCTCGGCGACCGGATGATCAACAGCCGCGCCTACGTCGCCGGCTTCAACTTCAAGGGCACCGATCAGCAAACCAAGGTGGCCAAGCTCTCCGGCGGCGAGCGCAACCGGCTGCATCTGGCCAAGCTCCTGCGCGCCGGCGGCAATCTGCTCCTGCTCGACGAGCCGACCAACGACCTTGACACCGACACGCTGCGGGCCCTGGAAGAGGCGCTGCTGTCGTTCGCCGGCTGTGCCGTGGTCGTCTCCCACGATCGCTGGTTCCTGGACCGGATCGCCACTCATGTGCTGGCCTTCGAAGGCGATTCGCAGGTCCGATGGTTCGAGGGCAACTTCGAGGCCTACGAGAGCTACCGCCACGAGTTGCTCGGCGCGGAGGCCGACCGGCCGAAGCGGATCACCTACAAGAAGCTCGTCCGCGGATAGGCTCCGCAGAGCATGGCCGGAGATCCCTCCAAGGCGGTCCTCATCACGGGCTGCTCGTCTGGCATCGGTCACAGTACGGCCGAGATGCTCGCCGCGCGCGGCTGGAATGTGTATGCAACCGCTCGGCGACCGGAGGCGCTTGCCGACCTGGAGCAGAAGGGCTGCAAGACACTGGCGCTCGACGTCACCGACGAGACGTCGATGCAGGCGGCGGTGGATCAGGTGATTGGAGCCGAGGGCGCGATCGGCGTGCTGGTCAACAACGCCGGCTACAGCCAGTCCGGCGCCGTGGAGACGGTGCCCATGGATCAGGTGCGCCGGCAGTTCGAGACCAACCTGTTCGGGCTCATCCGGATGTGTCAGCTCGTACTGCCGGGGATGCGCGAGCAGCGCTGGGGGCGAATCGTGAACATCGGCTCGATGGGCGGCAAGGTCACGTTCCCCGGCGGGGGCATCTACCACGGCACCAAATACGCAGTCGAGGCGCTCAGCGACGCCCTGCGCTTCGAAGTCCGTGGCTTTGGCGTTGAGGTGATCCTCGTCGAGCCGGGACTGATCGTGACCAAATTCGCCGACGCGGCGACCGCAACCGTGGTCCCGGATGCGAGCGGGGCCTATGCCCGCTTCAACCAGGCCGTGGCAAAGCTGACCACTGAGGCCTACAAGGGCCCGATGAGCAAGCTGGGTGCCGGTCCCGAGGCCGTGGCCAAGACGATCTCGGGGGCCCTGGATTCAAAGCATCCGCGAGCGCGCTATCCGGTCACGCTGAGCGCACGGTTGATGATGAACCAGCGGCGGTTCACTCCGGACCGCGTATGGGACCTGATGATGCGCGCGCAGTTCCCCACGCCGAAGCCATAGGGACCTCGGCGATCAGTCGCTGAGCAGTTGGGCGACGGCGGGTGCGAGCGCCGTGGCATCCGACACCACGACGTCGGCGCCGTGAAGCTCCAGCTCGGGGTAGGGGCCGGTGGCGACGGCGATGCAACGTACGCCGTCCGCCTGCGCGCAGGCGACGTCACGCGGTGTGTCGCCGATCACGATCGTCTGCTCGCGCGGCCATGGACGCCCGCGCTGCCCCGCCCGCCGGCGCGCGATCGGCGGAAGGTCCGCACGATCTTCGGAGTCTGAGCCGAAGGCCCCCGGTCCGCTGGAGAAATAGTGTCCGATGCCAGCGCGGTCCAGCTTGACTCTCGCCACCGGCTCATAGTTGCCGCTGAGCAGCCCGAGCAGCACATCTTCGCGCGGGGACAGCACATCCAGAGTTTCCCGGACGCCGGGCAGCACCGTACGCGAGAGATCCGCAGCGACCAGCCGGGGGTAGATCCGGCAGCACTCCTCACGGACGGCCGCGGCTCGCTCCTCAATGCGCTTTGCCGAGACGCCCGCGTCGAGCAGGAGAATCCGTGCGATCTCGCCGTCTGTGCGGCCCGCCGGTGAGATCGGGCTTCGCAGCGACTCTGGGTCGATCCCGTGGACGGTACGCAGCGCGGCGTGTAGTGCCTTCGAATGCGCCTCCGTGGCCCGGTGGACGAGCGTGCCGTCGATGTCGAACAGCAGCAGCACCGCCGGGCCCCTCAGCGTTGAAACGACGTCTCGGCCGTCAAGCGTGCCGCAAAGGCCGCAATCAGCCGCGCTGCCGCATCGATGTCGGCGAGCGCAACCATCTCCACCGGCGAATGCATGTACCGGGAGGGCACCGAGACGAGGCCCGTGGGCACGCCTGAGCGGCTGAGATGAATCGCGTCGGCGTCCGTGCCCGTACCGCGGCCAAGGGACTCGACGGTGAACGGGATGCCCTCGTCCTCGGCAGCGTCGTGCAGGAGTTCGGAGACCTTTGGGTGCAGGGTCGTACCACGGGCGATCACCGCGCCTGAACCAAACGTGTGCTTCGTCATCTCGCCGAGCTCGACCCCCGGCTGATCAGTCTCGAAGGTCACGTCGACGACGATCGCCACGTCGGGCTCGTGGGCGAAGGCGCTGGTCCGCGACCCTGCGAAGGTCGTTTCCTCCTGTACGACGGCCAGCCCGACTACATCCCCGGGAGCGCCACCGCTTTCGGCCACGAGCCGCGCTGCTTCCGCGGCGACGTAGCAGCCGACGCGATTGTCGAGCGCCCTGGAGATCACCCGCCCGTTGCGCAGTTCCAGGGGCGCAACATCGATCACGGCAACGTCTCCGATTCTCACAAGGCCTCGCGCCTCGTCGCCATCGCTGGCACCGATGTCGATGTGCAGGTCCTTGATCTTGGGAGCCTGCTTGCGGTCGTCCTCCTTCATCAGGTGGACCGGCTTGCGACCGATCACGCCGGTCACCACGCCGCCGCGCGTGGTGATGGCCACCCGCTGGCCGACAAGCACCAGCGGGTCCCACCCCCCGACCTCGCCGAAGCGGAGGAAGCCGCCGTCCTCGATGTGAGTGATGTGCACCCCGATCTCGTCGATGTGCCCGACCACGGCGAGGGTAGGACCGCCCGCGGTCCCGGGGACCCGCGCGTACGAGGACCCGAGAGTGTCGCTGCCGACCTGGTCGGTGAACCCGCGGCACCAATCTCGCCATGCCCGCGCCGCCTCCGCCTCATGTCCGGACGGTCCGGCGGCGCTCAGGAGCCGGTTGAGCAGGTCAGGTAGCGGCACAGTCACAGGCTATTGCAGTCGCTCACCCATCGGCCGGGCCCGAAAGCCGGGCTGGCGTTGCGCGGCTGGCGAGTCCGTGTCAGGCGCGGGGAGATCTGCTCTTCCCGGGGCTCGGGCTGGTGAATACCGTGATCCGCGCCGCGGGTTGCGTGAGGGGAAGAGCGGGCGCGCGCAGCTGCCAGGCAAACCACCGCGCGAGGTGTTGAAGGGTCGGCACAGGCCTTGCCTACCCGCCAGCGCACCAATAAACACCCCATGGCCGGGATGCGAGCTAAGCCGCCAACAGGTTCCTCAGCACGTACTGAAGGATCCCGCCGTGACGGAAATAGCGCCGTTCTTTCGGCGTGTCGATCCGGACGATGGCCGTGAACTCCCGGTCGTCGGCATGCACGGTGACCTCACGCGGGATCTCCTCGCCGTCGGTCAACCCGCCGATGGAGAACGTCTCGTGGCCGGTTAGGCCGAGCGATTGCACCGACTCGCCGTCCTTGAACTGGAGCGGGAGCACGCCCATCCCGACCAAATTCGAGCGATGGATCCGCTCAAAGCTCTCGGCGATCACCGCTCGCACTCCGAGCAGCCGGGTGCCCTTGGCGGCCCAGTCGCGAGAGGACCCTGAGCCGTATTCCTTGCCGGCCAGGACGACCAAGGGGGTGCCCTCCTCCGCGTAGCGCATCGCAGCGTCGTAGATCGACATCTCCTCCTCGTCGGGAAGGTGCAGCGTGACGCCGCCCTCGGTCCCCGGCGCCAGCTGATTGCGCAGTCGGATGTTGGCGAAGGTGCCGCGCATCATCACCTCGTGGTTTCCGCGCCGCGAGCCGTAGGAATTGAAGTCCTTGGGCTCCACGCCGTGCTCGGTCAGGTACTTCCCCGCCGGGCCGTCGCGTTTGATCGCGCCTGCCGGAGAGATGTGGTCCGTGGTGACGCTGTCGCCCAGGATCGCGAGCACGCGTGCCGCCTCGATGTCGGTGAGCGGCTCGGGCTCGGCGGGCAGATCTTCGAAGAACGGGGGCCGACGGACATAGGTCGACTCGGAATCCCAGGCGAAGCTGTCGCCCGTCGGCACCTCCAGCGAGTTCCAGCGCTCGTCGCCGTCGAAGACCTCGCCGTAGCTCTTGCGGAACATGTCGGACTGGACCGCGTTCTGCACGGTCTCCGCGACCTCGGCCGCCGTCGGCCAGATGTCCTTCAGATATACGGGCTGACCGTCTTGATCTTCGCCCAGAGGCTCGTCGTAGAGGTCGATGTCCATCGTCCCCGCAAGTGCGTAGGCGACACACAACGGGGGGGACGCCAGGTAGTTCATCTTCACGTCGGGATTGATCCGACCCTCGAAGTTGCGGTTGCCGGACAGGACCGAGACGACGGCCAGGTCCTCGGCGCCAACCACATTGGAGATCTCCTCAGGCAGCGGCCCGCTATTGCCGATGCACGTCGTGCAGCCGTACCCCACCAGGTGATAGCCAAGCGTCTCCAGCGGCTCCGTCAGCCCGGCCCGATCGAGGTACTCGGTGACGACCTTGGACCCGGGGGCAAGCGAGGTCTTGACCCATGGCTTGACTTTGAGCCCCTTCTCGGCGGCGTTGCGGGCGAGAATGCCCGCCCCGAGCATCACCGAGGGGTTGGAGGTGTTCGTGCAGGAGGTGATTGCCGCGATCACCACATGGCCGTGGTCAAGCTCGGTCTCGGTGCCGTCGGCCAGCGTCACCGGTACCCGCGTCTCCACGCGGTCCGCCACCTGCGCGCCTCCCGTGCCCCCTTCGGGTTCGTGGCCGACACCATTGGCGTGATGGGTTGAGACCGGGTCGCTGGCCGGAAAGCTCTCGTTGACGGCCTCGTCCTCTTCGCTGTTGTCGGGGAGGAACCCCTCGAGCGACATCCGGAATGCGGCCTTGGACTCCGTCAACGAGACCCGGTCCTGGGGACGCTTCGGCCCGGCAATGCTTGGAACCACCTCGCCCAGATCGAGCTGGAGCTTGTCGCTGAAGATCGGCTCATCGGAATGCTCGTCGTGCCACAGCCCCTGCTCCTTGGCGTAGGCATCGACCAACTGGATCAGCTCAGGCGGCCGCCCTGAGAACTCGAGGTAGTTCAGCGTCTCCTGGTCGATCGGGAAGATCGCGCAGGTGGATCCGAACTCCGGCGACATGTTGCCGATCGTCGCGCGGTCGGCCAGCGGGAGATTGGCCAGTCCCGGGCCGTAGAACTCGACGAATTTGCCGACCACCCCGTGCCCGCGGAGCATTTCCGTGACCGTCAGCACCAGATCCGTGGCCGTCGCACCCTCGGGCAGCGTGCCGATCAGCTCGAAGCCGAGCACCTGTGGGATCAGCATCGACATCGGCTGCCCCAGCATCGCCGCTTCAGCCTCGATCCCGCCAACCCCCCATCCGAGCACGCCGAGGCCATTGATCATCGTCGTGTGCGAGTCGGTGCCGACCAGGGTGTCCGGATAAGCGAGCCCACGCTGGTCGTCGACGAACACAACGCGCGCGAGATATTCGAGGTTGACCTGGTGCACGATGCCGGTGTCCGGGGGTACCACGCTGAAGTTGCGCAGCGCCCCCTGGCCCCAGCGTAGAAAGGCGTAGCGCTCCTGGTTGCGCTCGAACTCGCGCTCGGCATTGTGTTGAAAGGCGCGCCGCGTGCCGTATTCATCGACCTGGACGGAGTGGTCGATGACCAGCTCCGCCGGAACCAGCGGATTGATCTTGGCCGCGTCGCCGCCCATCTGCGCGATCGCGTCACGCATCGCCGCGAGGTCGACGATCGCCGGGACACCGGTGAAGTCCTGCATGACCACGCGCGCAGGCGTGAAGGCGATTTCCTGACTCGGCTCGTCCTTCGGATTCCATCTGGCCAGCGCCTCGATGTCCTCGGCCCGGATCGACTCTCCGTCCTCGTTGCGGAGCAGGTTCTCGAGCAGGATCTTCAGCGAGAATGGCAGCCGCGCGACGTCGTACTTGGCTTGCAAAGTGTCGAGGCGAAAGATCTCGAACGATCTCTCACCGACGGTGAGGCGGGCCTTGGCGTCGAAGCTGTTCGCGGTCAAAGGGTTCTCCTGAGCTGAGGTTAGCCCTAACTCTAGGCGCGGCCTGGCGATCTCGTCTCCTACGCGGGTCTTAGCCATGTCTTCGGAGCGCCTTCGGGCGGGGCTGGATGCTGCTCGGACCAGTGATCCGCCCAAGGAGGTCCACCATGACATTTCTGGCTCGTACGACCGCCCGGCTGGCCATCGCGGCCGGGGGCGCGCTGTTCGCGGCTGCTCTTTACGCCGAGTCTCATCGCGCACCTGATCAGCCCTAGCCATGAGCAGCGCGCTGACACTGACTGCGCCGGCCAGCGGCCGCTCGCCTCGCCTTCACGACGTTGATGTGGAAGTCGTTGTCCCGGTCTTCAACGAGGACAAGACGCTTGAAAGCTCGATCCGCCGCCTGCATGGGTATCTGCGGTCAGGATTCCCGTTTTCGTGGCAGGTGGTGATCGCTGACAACGCGAGCACCGATGGCACGCTGAGGATCGCTCGGCGGCTGAGCTACGAGCTGGACGGCGTCGGCGTCGTCCACCTGTCCGAGAAGGGTCGGGGCCGGGCGCTGCGGGCGGTTTGGTCCCGGAGCGATGCTCCGGTCCGGGCCTATATGGACGTCGATCTCTCGACCGATTTGGACGCACTGCTCCCGCTGGTCGCGCCGCTGCTCTCCGGTCACAGTGACCTGGCCATCGGGTCTCGTCTGGCCTGGGGGGCAAACGTGATTCGTAGCCGCCGCCGTGAGCTGATCTCACGCACTTACAACCGCTTGCTGCGAGTCGCGTTGCGTGCGCGCTTCAGCGATGCTCAGTGCGGCTTCAAGGCGATCCGCAGTGATGCGTTAATGATGCTGCTGCCGCTGGTCGAGGACCAGGAGTGGTTCTTCGATACCGAGTTGCTCGTGCTCGCCCAGCGCCATGACCTGCGCATTCACGAGGTACCCGTCGACTGGGTCGAGGACCCCGATTCTCGTGTGGACATAGTCTCCACCGCGCTGGCGGACCTCCGCGGGGTGGCGCGTCTGGCGATGCGCTCTGGTCGGCCGAGTCCTAGCTTGATCTTCCGCCGCCGGCCGATGCTTGCCCCATGAGCACAGACTCGCTCTCATATGACGCGCCTGCATCGACGCGGCTGCACGCTCGCTCATTGGGTCGGGGTGGGCTTCGTAATCTCCTGGCACGGCCGGAGCTGCTCGGCCTGCTCGGCGTTGCTGGCGTCCTGAATCTTTGGAGTCTCAGCATCAACGGGTGGGCCAACACCTACTACAGCGCCGCCGTGCGCTCGATGAGCACGAGCTGGCATGACTTTCTGTTCGTCTCCCTGGACAGGAGCGGGCTGATGACGGTTGACAAGCCTCCGCTGAGCCTCTGGGTGCAGGCACTTTCAGCGCGCGTGTTTGGGATGCATCCCCTGAGCCTGCTCGTGCCGCAGGCATTGATGGGCGTGGCCGCCGTGGCCCTGCTCTACGACTTGACGCGCCGGCGGTTCGGCCGCGCCGCCGGCTTCTTGGCCGGTCTGGTCCTGGCCACTACGCCGGTCGTGGTGGCGGTGTCCCGGCACAACAACCCGGACGAACTGCTGGTTCTGTGCTCGGTCGCCGCGTTGTGGTGCGCGCTGCGGGCGCTGGAGAACGGCCGCACGCGCTGGCTCGTGCTCAGCGGTGTGGCCGTCGGCCTCGGGTTCGAGACCAAGATGGGCGTGGCGCTGATGGTCGTGCCTGGAATCGCGCTCGCTTGGATCTGGACGCGAGTCCTCACGCGGCGGGCAATGCGTGGGAAACTCGCGGCGACCGGCCAGCTGATGGCGGGTGGTCTCGCGATGCTGTTCGTCGGTGGCGCCTGGCCGTTGCTCGTGACACTTACTCCCGCGTCCGATCGGCCATGGATTTCCGGCACGTCGGACAACAGCATCTGGTCGCTGATCTTCGGATACAACGGGCTTGGACGCGTGGCGGGCCAGACCGGCGGTCCTGGCGGTGGGGGAGGACCAGGCGGCACTCGCGCGGGTGGCGGCTCGCTGTTCGGGGGGTCGACCGGTCCGTTCCGGCTGCTGCAGTCAGGACTCGGCGACCAGGCGGGATGGTTGTTGGGATTCGTCGTGGTCTCGGGGCTCGCCCTGCTCGTTCTGACCCGCCTACGCCGGCGTGATCCGCGTACCTCATGGGTGATCGCGGTAGGTGGCGCCTTCCTCGTCACGGCAGTGGTGTTCAGCTTCGCCAGCGGGATCTTCCACCCCTACTACGTCTCGCTGCTTGCACCGTTCGCCGCGGCGATGATCGGCGCGGGCGTGGGAGAGATGCTGCCGGCGCCGTTCGGACGTGCCGGCTCTTCGGGGGCCCTGCGGCTGATCGCACCATTGGCCGTAGCCGGCGGGGCCGCGACCGAGTTGGTCGTCCTGGGCAACCTGAACGGTCAGCTCGCCTGGGCCCCGCCGTTGATACTGGCGCCGGCGATTGGGTGTTGCCTGGCGCTCGCACTGAAGCTGGATCCGCGGCTGCGGGCGGCCGTGCTCGGGCTGGCTTTGGCCGGGCTGCTGGCGGCACCAGCGACCTGGGCGGCGCAGACGCTCGGCCATGCCGCCAACGGGACCTTCCCGGCGGGTGGATCAGCCAGCGCCGCGGGCGATGGCGGCCCCGGGGGCTCCGGACACCGGTTCGGAGCGCGTGGGACGTTTGGCGCGCCGCCAATCGGCGCGCCTCCCTCTGGTATGCCCGGGCCCGGTGCGCCCGGACCCGGTGCGTTTGGCGCCGGCGGGACGGGCGCTCCGCCCACCGCGGGCGCGGGCGGATTCCCCGGGCCTCCCGGTGCGTCAGCCGGTGGGCCCCCCTCGCTCGGCGCGGGCCCTGGGCCGGCCGGTGGCTTCGGCGCCAGCAACGCGAGCCTGACGGCAGCGGTCCGGTATGTGAACGCCCACGGCGGCGGCACCATCGCCGTGTCCAGCCAGAGCTCGGCGGCGTCAGTGATCGTCGCGAGCGGTGCGAACGTCTCCGGCATCGGCGGCTTCTCCGGCCGCGAGAGCTCGGTCAGCGCGTCATGGCTCGCCGCCGAGGTGCGGGCAGGAAACCTGCGGTGGGTCCTTGCTGACGCCGGCGGCGGACGGGCCCTGCCCGGCGACACGCGTACCGGCAGCCAGTCCGCGATCAGCGCGGTCAAGGCGGCGTGTCGGCCGGTGAAGATCTCGGCCGGCAGCGCAACGGCGGCCACGATCTACGATTGTCTTGGACGTGCCGCTGCGATTCAGGGCGCTTCCACACGCGCCGCGGGTTGACGCACGATGCTCAGGTTTGCCACTCCGATCACGAAATTGCCCCGCGCTGTAGCTTCCCTGTCCAAGGCGTTGATCACCGCTGCCCTCGTGGCCCTGTGCTCAGCGTCGCCTGCAGCGGCCGCCAACACCGCGTCCAGCTCAAACTGGTCCGGGTACGCCGTGAACCGGCCTGGAGTCCGCTTCACCAAAGTCCTCGGGACTTGGACTCAGCCGAATGCCCTCTGCACCTCAGGCAGCGCGACGTATTCAGCCATGTGGGTCGGGCTCGGTGGGTATGCCCAGAGCTCGAAAGCGCTGGAGCAGATCGGAACCGAGGTCGATTGCACCGGAACCGGCAGGGTGTCCTCCGGCGCCTGGTATGAGCTGGTCCCGGCCGGATCGCAGGCGATCCACATGAAGGTGAAGCCGGGCGATTCGATGTCCGCCAGCGTCAGCGTCAACGGAAATCGTGTCGTCCTGTCGCTCGTCGACGCGACGAGCCACAAGTCGTTCCGGAAGGTGCTTCACCCCTCGATCTTCGACGTCTCCTCCGCGGAGTGGATCCTTGAGGCGCCGTCCGACTGCGCGGCCGCCAACCTCTGCGAAACGCTGCCCCTCGCCGATTTCGGCTCAGCGGTGTTTGCCGGCACGCGCGCCCAGTCGGTCAACCGGCATCTGGGCACGATCTCCGATCGCAGCTGGGATGCCACGAGGATCCTGCTCAGACCCACCGGACAGCGATTCATCGGACTCAACGGAACGCAGGGGACCGCCACAGCCTCGGCCCTGAATCCCCGCGGCACCGGGTTCACGCTCACTTACTCAAGCGCACCAGCCCAGGCCGCACGGGCGCTTACCTCACACGCTCCGGCGCTCACGGCCCGCCGCCTGGTTCATCCAACGCGCTAGCCCAAGCAGCCGCCGGTCCGCCGGGCCTGCTAGGCAAATGGCAACGGATCCCCGTCCGGCTCGCCGAGCGCTAGGTGACCAGACGCACGATCGCGACGACGCCGACGATGACGATCAGACCTCGGAGCGCGCTGGCCGGGAGGCGCCGGCCCTGGCTGGCCCCGAGGGTTCCGCCGAGCACGGATCCGACCGCGATCAGCAGTACCGGAAGCCAGGCGACGTGGGCGGCGAAGACGAACACGATTCCGGCCACGAGGTTGACCAGCCCGGCGAGCACGACCTTCACGGCGTTGATCCGCTGGAGGTCGTCGTCGACGGCCAAGCCGAGAATCGCGAGGAGCAGGATCCCCTGCGCGGCGCCGAAGTAGCCGCCGTAGATCCCGCTGGCGAACACGCCGAGCATGGCGAGCGGACCGGCGCGCTCGCTGGCGGCGTGGCGATGAGCCCCCAGCGCCAAGTTGAGCCGTGGCTGAGCGATGATCAGCACCAGCGCAACGGCGATGAAGGCAGGGACGATCGCCTTGAAGGCCGACGGAGGAAGGCTGAGCAGCAGCGCCGCGCCGGCGATGCCACCGAGGACGGACGCCACCGCGAGTGGCATCAGCCGCCGGCGTTGGCCGGCCAGCTCGCGGCGGTAGCCGAACGCCCCGGAGGCCGAGCCCGGCACCAGCCCGATCGTGTTCGAGACGTTGGCGACGACGGGCGCATAACCGAAGCCGAGCAGCACGGGGAACGTGAACAGGGTGCCGCTGCCGACCACAGTGTTGATCGTCCCGGCGACGATGCCGGCGGCGAAGATCGCCAGCGCCTGGAGCGCGCTCATGAGTCGATCAAGAGCTCAGTCCCAGCAGCCGGGACGTGCTCGCACCGCCGCGGATGCGGTCGAGGCTCAGGACGCTCCCGCTGCATACGCGCCTGCGCTGCGGCGACCACAGCTGCCTCTGCACCCTGCTGCACAACACAGATTGAACCAAGCCATGACACACCTCTTACCCGGCGCCTACGTGCGTCTTGCACGAGCCGGTCAGGCTGCATCCATGCATGTCGACCCGACCCCACATCTGTTCTGGATCACCAGTCGCGCCGCGGGCGTTGCCGCGCTTGTGCTCGCCAGTCTCGGCGTGTCGCTGGGCCTGCTGATGAGCACCCGGCTGCTGAAGGGCAGGATGCCCGATCTCCGCGTGGCCCATGAAGTGCTCTCGCTGGCGACCCTGGTGGCGATCGTGGTGCACGCCGTGGCGTTGCTTGGGGACCGATTCCTGCATCCGAGCCTGGTCGACATCACGGTTCCATTTCTCAGCAGCTACAAGTCGGGATTCACGACCGTCGGCATCCTCAGTGGCTGGGCGCTGCTGCTGCTCGGTCTCTCCTACTACGCGCGCCGTCGCATCGGTGCTACGCGCTGGCGCAAGCTTCACCGCTTCACAGCGCTGGCCTGGCTCGCGGGACTGGTCCACTCCGTGGGGGAGGGAACCGACGCAGGACAGACCTGGTTTCTCGCCATGGTCGCGATCGTCGCGGTGCCCGCGCTGGTGCTGCTGGCGACTCGGTTCTGGCCCGGCGCCATGAATCCCAGCACTAGAGGCCGGGCGGATGGCGCGCGACGAAGCCCGAGGTATCGGTCATCGACTGTGACCACCGCGTCCCCCCCTGCGCCAGCGCGACCGTATCGAAGCGCCACCCGGCTACAACCATGAACGCGTGCCCGGCGTTGGCGTAGACGGTGATCCACTGCCCCGGGCCGGGAAGTCCCCAGCTCTCGAAGCCCGTTGAGTCCAGCGGTGAGCTGAGCAGTCCTGCCGCCGCCAGTGCGTAGCTGACCGAGCCTGAGCAGTCGTATCCGCTGGCCTGGAAGGAGCCGTGGCCGCCCCCCCAGACGTAGGGCAGCGTCGCAATTGCGTTGCCGGCGGCCATCACCTGGCCGACTGCCGCGGGTGCCCCGGCGGGCGGTTGCACCATCCCGCCGCTGTTGACGGCGATCCCGCCGACCCTGGCGCTCGGCGACGCGTTGGCGGCGGCGGCCGCGGCGGCGCGGCGAGCCGCAGCCGCAGCGCGAGCCTCAAGGCCATGGAGGTCGGCAGTCAAGCGCTGCAGCTTGGCCGTGTCGTGCGAACGCGTTCCCATCTGCGCGATCTGGCGATTGAGCAGGGCGGCGTGCAGGGCGGCGACCTGGTTGCGCTGCGTGAGGACCTGTTCGGTGAGGACGCGGTCACGCTGCTCGAGCGTGGCCAGCTGCGCTGTCTGCTGGGCCACGGCGGCTCGCGCCGAGCGCGTGAAGGACACGATCTGGGCATCTTGGTGGCCGACCCGTTGCAGGAAACTCACCTGCTCAAGCAGATCCCGGAAGCCACGAGAGTCAAGGATCACGCTCACCAGATCCGGCCGGCTGTTCTCGTATCCGGCGACGAGGTTCGCGGACAGGGCCGCGCTCGCCACCCTGAGCCGGTTCTCGAGCTTGACCAGCTGGTCACGGGCGGCAAGCAGCCGCGCCTGCACATCCCTTAGTTGCTGCTCGCGGGCGCTGAGCTGACCCTGGACCGCGGACAGCCGCGCCTGGGCGGCGGCGACGCCGCCGGCGGTCTGATTGATCTGGGCCGTCTCGGCCGCGATCGATGAGCGGACGGACGCGGCGGCGGCGCGGCGCTGATCGATCTGGCCCTGGAGGTCGCCGGCGCTGGTCTCGGTGAGATTGCTCCCCAGCAGCGCGAGCGCCAAGGCGGCCGTGACGGCGGCGACCCGCGGAATCGGTGGTTTGGCGAAGACGTGGTTCATCGGGCGCTCCCGGCGACGGCCGGACACGTGCAGAAGCGTCACCCCGGAGCCCACACACAAACGGACCCTCGGCGGCGGTATGACCCGCTCCGGAGGGCAGGCGAGAGCACCCTAACACGACCCGTCGCGCCACCGACCTGCGCTCCTGGTCTTGCAAAGAATCCTGCAAAAGCGGGATTTGACGGATTGCTCTCCTAGGCGCGGAGGCGCGCGTGCGCCCGCTCTGAGGCAATGATGCGATACTCGCCCGATGCGTCCACTTCGTTACCTTCTGATCATGCTGGCGGCGTTGATGCTGCTCGCCCCGGCGGCTTTGGCGGCCGGCCCTTCGGCGGGCGACCAGCAGTACACCGACCCGCTGGGTGGCTCGAACGGCACATCGAACAACGGCTCGTCGAGCGGTTCTGGCTCTCACAGCTCCGGGTCAAGCGGCTCCAGCTCGGGGTCAAGCGGCTCCGGCTCATCCACGCCGGCCTCATCGTCAAGCGCGACCACGGCGTCCTCGTCGACGTCTGCGACCACGGCTTCAGGGACGCCGACGGCCACCACAGCACAGACGACCGGTAGCACGCTGCCCCGCACCGGCTTCAACGCCTGGACGGCTGCCGCGTTCGGTTTCGTTCTGCTCGGCGCCGGGTTTGCCGTCCGCCGGCAGGTGCATCGCTCGCTTCGGTAGTGGCGTCCGCCGCGGCGGCTCAGCCGGGGACCGTCGCGATCAACGGCCGCGCTACGGTCCGCGGCCACATTGGCGGGGTCGAGCGCTTCGCCCGTGAGATGGCGGCGCGGCTCCCGGCGCTGCGCGCCGAGCGCTACCGCGTCATCAAGCCACCCGAGGCGCTGGCCTACCGGGCCGGCCACGTCTGGGAGCAGGTCGCCCTGCCTGTCCAGAGCCGGAACTCCGCGCTGCTCTACTCGCCGGCGAACCTCGCCCCGCTGATGGGCCGCCGCAATGTGGTGGTGATCCACGATCTCGCGGCGCTCCGGCATCCCGAGGCCTACTCCGCCCTGTACGCGAGCTACCAGCGCCGGATGCTCCCGACCATTGCCCGCCGCGCCAAGCTGGTCCTGACCGTTTCACAATTCTCCCGCGGCGAGATCATCGAAGTTCTCGGAATGCCCCCCGAACTCGTGAGGGTCATCCCCGAGGGCGTCGACGAGCGCTTCCGCCCTGACGTCGACCCAGTCGCCCTCCGCGCCCGCTACGGCCTCACGCGCCCCTACGTGCTCGCGCTCGGCACCGCCTCGGCCCGCAAGAACCTGGCCGTCCTGGACCCGGTCATCGCCGCCCTGGCCGCAGAGGGCATCGAGCTGGTGCTAGCGGGTTCAGACCGGGCCTATCTTCGCGCGCCACCCACCACCGCCCGGCGGCTCGGATACGTTCCCGATGCGGATCTGCCGGCCCTGTATGCGGGGGCTCGTGCCTTCGTGATGCCGTCCCTGTATGAGGGCTTCGGACTTCCGTGTTTGGAAGCGATGGCCTGCGGCGTACCGGTGGTCGCCGCGAATGCCGGGGCGTTGCCGGAGACGTGTGGCGATGCGGCTTGGCTCGTCCCGGCCGGGCAACCGGAAGCGATCGCGGCGGCGTTGGAGGAGGCGACTGGCGAGCACCCGCTCCGGGCCGAGCGCATCGGCGCCGGCCTCAGGCGCGCCGCGGCTCATCCCTGGTCGCGGACGGCCAAGCTCACCGACGATCTGATCACGGAGCTGCTGGAGAACGCCTAGGCGTAGGTCTGGCTCGAGCGTCGGTCGTCCGTCTCTACACTCGCCCCCGATGCGGCCTCCCCGTCTGCTGCTCTCCGTCCTGCTGATATCCGCGGCCCTTGGCGCCCTGCCGGCGTCGGCAGGCGCCCGCGTTCCCCAGGGTTTCGTGGGGATGATGGCCGACGGCGAGCTGTTCTCCCGGCATGTGAATCTCGGCCACCAGCTCGACTCGATGGTGACCACCGGTGTCGAGAGCCTGCGCACCGTGTTCAACTGGGCCGCCGCCGAGCCGTACTCGAGCTGGTCAGACGTTCCGGCCAGCCAGCGGCAGCGGTTCACGCACGCGGGCGGCAGGCCGATCGACTTCTCGGCCACTGACTTGATTGTTGGTGCGGCCGCGCAGCGCGGTCTGACAGTCATGCCCGTGGTCCTGTTCGCGCCCCCCTGGGCCGCGGGTCCCACCAACCCTGGCGGCTATTCCGTCCCAGCGTCTGATGGCACCTATGCGGCGTTCGTGTCCGCGCTGGCGTCGCGCTACGGGCCTGGTGGCGTCTACTGGCACACGCACCCTGGCGCTCGCGCCGTACCGATCCGCGTGTGGCAGATCTGGAATGAACCGAACCTCTCGCTGTACTGGCCGCAGGCGCAGTTCCCCGGGGCCTACGTCGACCTCGTCCACGCGGCTCACGACGCGATTCACCAGGTCGATCCGGGGGCGAAGGTCGTCCTGGCTGGGATGCCGAATGATTCCTGGAACGCGCTTACCTCGATCTACCGCGTGCCGGGCTCGGGACGCTACTTCGACGCGGTGGCTGTGCACCCGTTCACGCAGCAGCCTGCGGGCGTGATCACCATCCTCCAGCGCGTGCGTGCCGTGATGAACCACGCCGGCGACAACAGTAAGCCGATGATCGCCAGCGAGGTCAGCTACCCCTCTGCGCTCGGCAAGACCAAACGGAGTTTGCTCTTCGGCTTCGAGACGACCGAAGCCGGCCAGGCCCGGAACCTGCGAACGCTGATTCCGTTGCTGGCCAGCGCCCGCAGTCGCCTGCACCTGCTCGCCTTCTACCATTACAACTGGGTCGGGCGCGAGCACCACAACGACAAGTCGTTCTCTTTCGCGGGCCTGCTGCGCCTCACGGGGAGCCGGCTGGTGGCCAAGCCCGCCTTCGCCGCCTTCCGCACGGCAGCGCTGGCGATCGAGGGGTGCCGGATCAAGGGACCGCTGGCTACGGGCTGCCTCAAGCGCTAGAGCGCGCGCCCGCATCAGCTCGCCGCTTCACCCGCAGTCACGTCGCGGCGGCTGCGGCCGGGCGGCGTCGGCGATCCCCGCCGCGAAGGCCCTGGTGGTGGTGGTGGTGGAGTTTTCCCCGCCGCGCGGAGGGTGGATACCGAACCAGTCGTATTCGTTGGCGGAGTCACGTTCCGGCGTGACCCAGGTGTAGAGAATCACTCCGCCGATGCCGCAGTCCGAGTGGGCCAGCCCTTGAAAGGACATCTTGATGAACCCCGGGCGCAGCGACGGCGGGATCCAGTCCCGCGCGCCCGGCGGGCTTGAGACCCAGCCGAATTCCGTCACGTACAGCGGAACGCCGGCCAAGCCGAGCGCGCCCAGAAGCGCACGATCGGCCTTCACCATGGCGAGAATGGCTGGCGGCGAGGGCGCATACGGATGGATCGCGACGCCGTCGACGTGCCCGCGGAGGTCCGGACGGGCGGCGAGGAGCGCCGGGAGGAACACCGGCGGGTTGGTCAATCCGCCGATCAGCACGCGCCCCGCCGGGTCCGACCGCTTGATCGCGGCGCGGGCGAGCGCGTAGAGATTCGCGTAGCCACGCGGATCAGGGCCGGGGAGCCAGAAATGACCGCCATCGGGCTCGTTCCAGATCTCGTAGGTGGTGACCGGGCGTGGCGGGATGGTCGGATGCTCGGCCCAGAACGATCCATCCGGCCCGTACCGCTTGGCGAACGCTTCGGCGTAAGCGGCATACGACGACGCGCTCCGCGGCGGCGAGTGATCCTGACCGGGGATCGTCTGTGCCCAGCTGGCTGTGTAGTCGATGATCGGCAGCCAGCGAAGCCCATGGCGGCCCAGCGCCCCGGCGATCCGATCGTCGAAAGCCCAGTCGTAGTGGTGAACGCCGCCCACGGGGGGCGTTGGCTCGGTGGCTTCCCACAGCGCGTCCGTACGCGCGTCCGTGGCTCCGGTTGCCGCGAGGGCGCTCAGTTGAGCATCGATCTGCGCGTGGGAGTAGGTGTTGTCCAGCAGCAGCCGGTTCACTCCGGCGCCGAGCAGCGTTGCGGCGGGCGCCGACAGCGCCGGCGGTCCCGAGTCTGGTCGCGGGGCAGCCGGGCGCGCATGGTGATGCGCGGTTCCTCCGCTGAGCAGGACGAGCGCGAGGACGACCAAAAGCAGCACCCCGAGACCCAGCCCGAGTCCGCGTCCTCCGGTCATTGCCTGTCGGTCCGGCGCAGCTTCAGCAGCGCCTTCAGCTGCGCCCGCTCACGCGCCGCCGGTCGCCCGCCCGCGCGCTTGAGTGCGGCGCGGGAGCTAAAGGTGAGCGCCTGCGCGTAGAAATCGAGCCGGGCACGGCGAGCGCCCAGTCGTCGAGCGACCGCCTGCTGCCGCGTGCGGGCAAGCGCGTCGAAGGGCTCTCCTCCGAACGCCTGCGCCGATGCGTGAGCGCGTTCGTGCATCACTCGTGCCTCGGGGTGAAACCAGGTCTCAATGCCGCACGCCGACGCGTGCAGGCCTAGGTCGAGGTCCTCGCCGTAGAGAAAGTAGCGCTCGTCGAAGGGACCGAGGGTGCGGAGGGTTTCGGTCTTGGCCGCCACCGCGCAGCCGACCGCCCAGCCGACGCGGCGGGGTCCGAGCGCGCGCCACGGGGCCAGCGCCAGCGCGAGTCGCCGCGGCAGCACCCCCGGCGGCACCAGCGCTCGCGTGAGGTCGGCCGCTGACGTAGGCACCGGATGCACGCTGTCCTGGCGGCGACCATCCGCCAGCAACACCAGCGGTGCCAGCAACCGATCCGGTTGATCGCGCGCCAGCGCCAGATCAGCGAGACCGCGCAGCGAGTCATCGATCAGCTCCACGTCGGGATTCAGCAGCACGGTGATCGGCTCCTGCACTGCGGTAAGGCCGACGTTGCACGCGCGTCCAAACCCGAGGTTCGCCCCAAGCTCGATCACCGTTGTCGCCCCGGATGCCCGCGCCACATTGAGTGATTCGTCCTGCGAGCCTGAGTCCACCACCACCGTGCGAGCGCCCGGCAGATGGCGGGCCACCGAGTCCAACAGCCGTCGCAATTCCGAGGCGGAGTTGTGCGTGACGGTGAGGATCGCCAGCGACTGGGCGGGACGAGTCGCCACCTTGGGTCGGCGGCTAACTCCTTCAACCGCCGCGGCAAAGTGCGCCTGACTGGCCGAGAGCTCGAAGCACTGCTGGGCGCGGTGGCGGCCGTTGACTCCCATGCGCGCGGCCAGCGGGGGGTCGCCGACGATCTCGATCAGGGCGTCCGCCGCGGCGCTGACGTCCTCCGGGGGATACAGCCGTCCACAAGACTCATCGACGATCTCCGCCGGCCCGGCGGCAGCGGGGACGACGGCTGGACGACCCGCCGCCAGCGACTCCAGCACCGCCATGCCGAACGGCTCCTGCGGTGCGCAGTGCAGCAGACAGGTGGCTCGCGTGAGTTCGCCGCGAGCATCCTCCACCGGCCCCACGAGGTCCACCGCCCCGGCCAGGTCAGGCGCGGCGGCACGGCTCCGAAGCCTTGCCGCCAGCGCATCACCGTCCTCGTCAAATGCGCCACCGACCAGCCGCAGCCGGAGATCGGGGCGTTCCTGGCGGGCCAGGGCAACGGCTTCGAGCGCGAGCTCAGGCCGCTTCCATGGCACGAGTGCCCCCAGGACCAACACCTGCGGCGGTTGTGCCGGTGGGCTGGTGGCGCCGAAGCGCGCCAAGTCGACCCCGGGGTGGATCACTGACAAGTGCCCGGAGAGCGTCCCGCGCGGGTCAAGTTCGGCGGCGATGGCCCTCGAAAGCGCCAGGACGAGCTGAGCCCGAAAGGCAGCGGCACGCACAGCACGAGCAATCAGCGGCCCGGGCAGCAGGTCGTTGTGCTGGAAGACGACTGGAGAACGGAGCCGGGAACCGAGCAGGCACGCGAGTGCCGAGCGCATGCCCCAGGCGAGCACCACATCGGGATCCAGGTCGTTGATCAGGCGACGGGCCTCGCGGCGGTGCGCGGCCAGGTGGCTGAGAGCGTTCACACGCGCTAGCGGGGAGCCGCGCATGGTGAGGCTGCGCCGAGGAATCGGTAGCACGCGGATCCCCTTTGCCCGGGCGGCGCGGGCCAGGGCCCCTTCGGGGCAGACGAGGTTCCGCTCGCCCTGCAGAGCGTCCGCGAAGTCCACCAGGATCCGCTCCGCGCCGCCCAGAGCCCCGGAGTAGCTGATCATCAGGACCATGGGCATCGGCGCCGCCAGCGTACCCCGCTCTAGACTGTCGGGCTTGCGGACCAGTTCGCACATGCCCGATACGCGGCCCCGTGTCGCTCTCGTCCACGACTTCCTGCTCGACCTGCGCGGGGGCGAGCGGGTGTTCCTCGAGCTCTGCCGGATGTGGCCCGAGGCCGACGTGTACACCGCCGTGTATGACGAGGACGGAACCGACGGTCGGTTTGCCGGGCGCAATATCCACACCTCATTTCTGCAGCGGTTGCGGCCATCCGCGCGGACCTTCCGGGTTCTGTTCCCGCTCTACCCGGCGGCGATCGAGTCGTTTGACTTCTCCGGCTACGACCTGGTCGTCTCGAGTTCGTCGGCGTGGGCCCACGCCGTGCTCTGCGATGAGCGCACGCTTCACGTGAGCTACTGCCACAACCCGTTTCGCTACGCCTGGAACGATTGCGAGGCCACGCTGGCCAGCCGGCGCAATCCGGTCACCCGGGCATTCCTCGCCGGGGCCTTCCGACGCTGGCGGCAATGGGATCGCCGCGCGGCCGCGCGCACCGATCGCTACATCGCCAACTCGCACGTCACCCAGGAGCGCGTCCGCAGCTACTTCGGCCGCGAGTCCCAGGTCGTGTATCCGCCGGTTGACGTCGAGCGCTTCTCGCCCGGACAGGTCGGTGAGCACTACGTGGTGCTGGGGGAGCTGATGCCCCACAAGCAGATCGATGTCGCGATCGCGGCGTTCAACCAGCTGCGGCGCCCGTTGATAGTGGTCGGTGACGGCCCCGGCGCACGCACGTTGCGCCGCCAGGCCGGGCCGACGATCACTTTCACCGGTCGTGTTCCGGACAGCACCGTGGCGGAGATCGTCAGCGGGGCGCGGGCGCTGGTGATGACCTCGGTGGAGGAATTCGGGATCTCAGCGGTTGAGAGTCAGGCTGCCGGCCGGCCGGTCATAGCTCGGCGAGGGGGGGGTGCCCTGGAGACGATTATCGACGGGGCTACCGGCTGCCTCTGGTCCGGGGGCCCGCAGGATTTGGCCAGCGCAGTGCTCGGGTTCGACGACGGTTCGATCGATCCCCAAGTTTGTATGGACAACGCAGCTCGCTTTGACCCTCCGAACTTCCGCCGCGGAATCCTGGAGGAAGTCACCGCGGCGGGAGCCGGATCGCGTCCCGCGTCGGGGGCACGCGAGCCGTTGCCCTCGACCCGGTTGGTGACGCGCTCGCTACAGGGCTCGCGCCGCTGAGCGGTGCGCAGCGCCGGGTTAGGCGGCGCTCGCGCCGTCCTCCTCGCGGGTGCCGCGGTGCTTGCCTTCTTCAGCGGCGGCTACTTCGACGAGGCTCGCAACTGGGCCGGTGTGATCGTCTGGTTGCTCGTCGTGGTCGCCGTCGTGGCGACGCCACGCCCGCTGCCGCGCCACCGTGCGGGTCAGGTTGCCGTCGGCGGCCTGATCCTGCTCGCGATCTGGACGCTGTTGTCCGGGAGTTGGGCCCCGATCGCCGGTGACGCATACCACCGGGGGCAGCTGGCGTCCCTCTACGCGGGCGGGCTGCTCGCCGCAACGATGTTGCTGCGCGGCCGCGCGGCGATCAGGGCGGTTGAGCCCGCCGTCGCCGCCGGGACGTTGCTCGTCGTCGGCTACGGCATCTCAGAGCGGCTGCTCCCGGGGCTGCTGCACTTCCAGCACTCGATCAGCGCCCAGGGCCGCCTTGAGCAACCGCTGACCTACTGGAACGCCATGGGGGAGCTCGCGGCCATCGGACTCGTGGTCTGCCTGCGGCTGGTCGGCGACGGCACCCGAGCGCGTGCGCTTCGCTTGGGGGCGACCGCTGCTGCGGCGCCCCTCGGGGCAGGGCTGTACTTGTCGTTCTCCCGGGGAGCGCTGTTCGCCTGCGCGGCCGGCATCGTCACGCTGATCGCGGTCGCCCCATGGCGAGAGCAGGTGCGCAGCGGAGCGCTGGCCCTGGCCGTCGCGGTGCTGGCTGCCGTCGCACTCTCGCCGTTCTCGTCGGTCACTTCGCTGATCGGCAGCACCGCCTCACGTGAGCGCCAAGGCCTGATCGCACTGGCCCTGATGGCCGTGGTGGTGCTGGCCGGTGCTCTGGCGCAGCGAAGGATGGTCAAGACCGAGGCCCACCGGCCCGTCAAGCTGCCGCGACGGGCACCGGCGATCGCCCTGGCGCTCATCTGCGCCGGGCTCGCCGTGGCGATCGTGGCCGGGTCAAAGGAGCAGTCCTCACGCCCACTCAGCGCGGGAGCCACGCGGTTCGTGACTTTGCAGAGCAACCGCTACGCCTACTGGAGGGTGGCCATGCGGGCATTCGAGGACCAGCCGATCCACGGCGTGGGTGCCGGCGGGTGGTCGGTCTACTGGCTGCGCTACCGGCCGTTTAGCGAGTTCGCGCGGGACGCCCACTCGCTCCCTTTGCAGACGCTCGCGGAGCTCGGCCTAGTTGGCGCCGCGCTACTGCTGACGTTCATCGGCGGGTTAGCGGTGGTGGCACGCGCCGCGCACAGGGCCTCGCCAGCGCTGGCGGCGGGACCGATTGCCGCGGCGGTCGCCTACCTGGCGCACACGCCGCTTGACTGGGACTGGGAGATGCCGGCGGTGACGCTGTTCGCCGTGCTCTTGGCCGGTTCGCTGGTCGCGCTGGCCGAAGAACGCGGAGATCGCTTTACAGCTCCTCGGCAATCCGCGGCGCCTCGCGTCTGAACACCCAGACGGCCACCGTGCACACCACCACGATGATCGCGATCGAGATCAGCAGGTGGAGAGTGCCGCCGCCGGTGGCGGTGCCCGGATACGGTGCGCTGGGATCGATGATCCACCGGCGCCCCAGCTCCAGGATCGGCGTGAACGGGTTCAGCGAGACGAGGGTCCCCAACGTGTGCGAGCGGGAGACTGCCAGATCCACCGGATACAGAATCGGCGTGGCGTAGAACAGGGCCGTCACGAACACCGACCAGATGATCCCCAGGTCCCGAAACCGCGGGTATAGGGAGGAGACGATCATCGAGACGGCCAGAGTGATCACGGACATCATCACGACCAGGACGGGCAACAGCAGCCAGGTCCAGGTCGGGGTGACGCCGTAGGCGAGGATGAATACGAAGACCACGGCGAGGTTCAGCACGAGGTTGAACAGGGACGTTACGACTACGGCCATTGGAATCGCCAGGCGCGGAAACTGGGTCTTGCGGACGATCCCCTCCTGGCTGACGATCGAGGTCACCGCCATCGACGTGGCCTCAGAGAAGAAGCCGAACAGCACCATGTTGAAGAGCAGGAAGACCGGATAGAAGTGGACCTGGTTGCCCAGCCTGATTACGTGAGTGAAGACTTCCACCAGCACCGCGAACAGCAGCAGCGGTCGCGCCACGGTCCAGACGTAGCCAAGCGCGGTCCCGAAGTACGTCCGCTTGAACTCGGTCACGGCCAGCAGCAGGGTCAGCTCCCAGAACCGTCGCCGTCCGCCGCTCAGGGCTGACGGTCCGGCGACGTCGCGCAGCTCCGGTGCATCTGGCGCGCGAAGCCGAGGTTCGACCGACTCGGTGACCATCGGACTAGACCCGCTCCAGGCGGGCATCGACCCGGGCCCGGACGGAGATCATGCCCGGCATCGGATCGGTGCCCTTGACCAGGAAGTCGATCACGCGGACGTCGCGCAACGCGTCGTCGGACCGCGCACGGCTGCGCGCGAACGAGCAGATGAAGGCATAGCGTCCGGGAACGAGCGGGCTATTGACGTCAACCGCAACACTCAGTTGCTCACCGGCGGCCAGCGGCTGCGCGACTCCGTCATCGTCCTCCAGCGCCTTGCCGAACCCGAGCACCGGGACGTTGTCCACATTCAGCAGCTCGAAGGCGATCGCCGGCTCGGGCAGCGTGCGCGTAGCCACCGCCATCATCCGGAGGCGAAACGCTTGTCCGTGCTGCACGTCGGTCAGTCGCTGGCCGCGCAGATCCTCAAGCCATACATCGAGCAGCCGGACGCCGACCTCACCGCCGGTCCCGTCGTCGCTGTGCCCGGCGAAGTTGAGGCGGTAGTAGCGCAGGGCGGCTTCTTCTGGTTCACCGAGGTAGCGCTGTTCACCGTCGTGGATCAGCATCGCGCGGTCACAGAACGCTTGGACGGCGGCCATGTCGTGGGTCACGAGCACCAAGGTTTTTCCGGCGGCGCGTTTTTCGCGGAACACATCGGTGCATTTCTGCGCGAACGCGGCGTCGCCGACAGCCAGGACCTCGTCGACGAGCATCACGTCGGCGTCGGCCCCGACCATCACCGCGAACGCGAGCCGGACCATCATTCCCGAGGAGTAGTTCTTGAGCTTGAGGTCCACGAACGAACGCAGCTCAGCGAAGTCGAGCACGGCGTCGAGCCGACGCCTGGCCTCCCGGCGCCCGAGGCCCATCATCACCCCGTTGAGCTCGACGTTCTCACGGGCCGTGAGCTCGGGATTGAACCCGACGCCGAGCTCGATGAACGGCGCCAGCCGCCCCGCTATCCGGATTCGACCACTATCGGCCTTATAGATACTCGCGAGGACCTTCAACAGCGTGCTCTTGCCCGAGCCGTTACGTCCCACGATCCCAAAGAACTCGCCGCGGTGCACCTCAAACGACACGCCCTTCAGCGCCTCCAACTTCCGATACTGCACCTTCCGCAACGGATGCGCCATTCGCCCACCCACCGTCGTCGGCCGGTTGTGCGGGACGCGGAACGCCTTGTGCAGGCCCCTGACCTCGATCACGGGCGGCCCGCGGAGGATGCGCTCGCGGTCGGCCGAGCGCTGGCGGACGAGGCCATCGTCTTCGAGTCCGAACGCGGCTCGCTGGAGTGAATGCTGCAGATCGAGCATCAGCAGGCCTCGATGCTAGTGCTCCAACGGTGCTCCTGCCCTCGCTCAGACCCGTGAACGCCAGCGCCGCAGGCGCCGCTGGCTGAACTCGTGCGGGGGCGGGATGCTCGCGTTGGTGAACGGACCCTGGACCCCGGCGCCCCGGCGCGCGCGGGCTACCGCCAACATCTTCCACAACACTCCCTCCGCCAGCTCCAGCTCGCTGCCCAGAGTCTCGGTGCGTCCGATCAGCGGTCGAAGCGCCCGCGCGGCCAGCCAGGCCAGCGCGGCCGGGCTCGAGTCGCAGGCGACAAACCGATTCAAGGCGGTGCGCTTGCGGGGGCTCAGGCGCCCGTCGAGCCGGGCGAGCAGGACTTGCGCCTGTGCCTCGCGAGCCAGATAACCGTAGAAGTAGGCCGCTCGCCAGTTGGTGCGCGGGCGCAGGCGCAGGCGGCTCCGCATCCGGCCCCGCAGGCCGCGTGGCCAGCGCTGAGAGGGTCCGGAAGGTGTTCCGTGCGTCACGTCGCCGAACACCGCGCCGGGATGCTGCACGTAGTCGTAGAGCGACCGATCGACGTAGGCAACCTCCCCGGCCGCCAGCGCGGTCACCGCCAGCCAGTGGTCGTGGAACTGAAACCCGGGCGTGTCGGGAAACGGCAGCGCGAGCTCCATCAGCGCTCGCGTGAACAGCGTCGCGGCGCCGGTGATCGTGTTGGCCACGAGCATCGCAGCGAGGTCATCGTGGTTGTTGCGTCGCCGTCGCCACAAAGTGTCACGCAACACCTGGCCGCCGGCGTCGACGATCCGTTGGTCGGAGTACACCAGAGTCGCGTCTCCCAGCGCGGAGCGCAGTGTCTGGAGCTTGTCCGGATGCCAGCGGTCGTCCTGATCACACAGCGCCAGCAGCTCTGCCTGCGCGGGCGCAAGTGTGAGCGCGCGCTCGAAGTTGCGATAGAACCCCAGCCGCTCCTCCCCGCGCGACACCGCGAAACGCTTGTCGCTCCCGATCGCCGCCATGATCCGCTCGAAGTGCTCGGGCCGCGAGCAATCGTCGCTGATCACACACACCCATTGTTGGTCGCTCTGCGCGCGCAGCGATTCCAGTTGGACCTCGAACAGCGCCAGGTCGGGCTCGAACGTCGCCATGCACACCGCGATCAATCCGTCGCCGTCGCGTGCGGGTACCGGTTCCGGCAACGTCGGCCGGCGCTCCTCGATGAACTCCAGGCGTCCGAGCGTGGCGCGGGAGCGTGAGCCATCGGCCAACCGAGCGCAGGCCTCCAGCGCGAGCGTTCCAGGCCGCTGGCGCGCGGCAACGGGCACCGTCGCCCAGAAGCCGCTGCGGCGTCGAAGTTCTGCCGTCGTCGTCTCCTCGCCCTCTGACGCGACCAGATCCGGCCGGGGCATCGCGAACGCCGACGGCGCGTGGGGCTGGCCGTCGACGACGATCGACAGCTCGACGATCGGCTGCTCGGAGTCAAAGCAGAGCCCGACGCAGAACAGGGCCGTCGCCTTACCAACGGGCAGTGTCGGCGGCAGCGGCCGCTCCAGTGCGGCGACGAGGGTCAAGCCGGGCTGACGGCCGTCTTGACTTCTGCCCGCATGCTCACGTTCCCCGCCCCGGGGTGCGTCCCGAACACGAAGAAATCAAGCAACCGCATGATGTGAATGGCCATGTTGCCCTGATCACGGCTGCGCGACATCCAGCACTGCAGGGCATAGCGTCCGGGAACGAGCGGGTTCTCGATCTCCGCCACCAGCCGGATCCGCTCGCCCGCTGTCACCGTCTGCGGGCGTCCGGAGGCGTCCTCGATCGTCTTGCTAAACGCGAAGACCCAGTGACCGTCCATGTTCAGGCAATGGAAGTTGAACACCGCCTCGGCGAGGTCGTGCCGGGCCTCGACGAGCAGATTGAGGGTGAACGTGCGCTCCTGCTCTACGTTGTCCACCCGCGTGCCCTGATCGTCCTCAAGCCATACGTCGATCATCCGCACGTTGACATCGGGAACGTCCGCTGCCGCCTGCGTGTCGCTGTGCCCGGCGAAGTTGAGGCGGTAGTAGCGCAGGGCGGCTTCTTCTGGTTCACCGAGGTAGCGCTGTTCACCGTCGTGGATCAGCATCGCGCGGTCACAGAACGCTTGGACGGCGGCCATGTCGTGGGTCACGAGCACCAAGGTTTTTCCGGCGGCGCGTTTTTCGCGGAACACATCGGTGCATTTCTGCGCGAACGCGGCGTCGCCGACAGCCAGGACCTCGTCGACGAGCATCACGTCGGCGTCGGCCCCGACCATCACCGCGAACGCGAGCCGGACCATCATTCCCGAGGAGTAGTTCTTGAGCTTGAGGTCCACGAACGAACGCAGCTCAGCGAAGTCGAGCACGGCGTCGAGCCGACGCCTGGCCTCCCGGCGCCCGAGGCCCATCATCACCCCGTTGAGCTCGACGTTCTCACGGGCCGTGAGCTCGGGATTGAACCCGACGCCGAGCTCGATGAACGGCGCCAGCCGCCCCGCTATCCGGATTCGACCACTATCGGCCTTATAGATACTCGCGAGGACCTTCAACAGCGTGCTCTTGCCCGAGCCGTTACGTCCCACGATCCCAAAGAACTCGCCGCGGTGCACCTCAAACGACACGCCCTTCAGCGCCTCCAACTTCCGATACTGCACCTTCCGCAACGGATGCGCCACCCGTTCCTTGAGCGTGTCGACCTTGCGATCAGGCATCCGAAAGGTCTTCTTGACGCCTTGTACCTGGATCATCGGCGGCGCGTGCTCCAGTTGTCCGCGGCGTGTCGAGCTACCCGGCATCAGCTCTCCGGGTCCTGCGGCGGCGAGGGCATTACAGTGTCGCGGCAGTCGTCTCTCACGTCGCCAACGTTATCCAGCCGAGCGCCGAATCCCCCGCCCACAGCCCATTGTCCACGTATCTCGAGCCGGGTTGGATCGGTCGCTTTGCCGAGCTGTGGGAGAAGCTAGGGCCGGAGACCAAGACCGCGCTCGTGTCGTTGCTGGGCCCGGATTGGTCGTTTGAGGGCAAGCGCATACTCGATTTTGGCTGTGGTGCCGGCCGCACACTGAAGCATTTCCTGCCCGAGGCCGAGCGCGCGGAGTTCTGGGGCGTCGACATCGATGCCACCAGCGTCCAGCTGCTGCAGGACACGGTCTGCCCGCCGCTCCATGTGATGCGCTCGGAGTACATGCCGCCCCTGAACCTCGACGGCGAATCGTTTCACCTGATTTGGTCGATCTCGGTCTTCACCCACCTGACGGACAACTCGCTTCCCTGGCTCCTTGAGCTGCACCGCCTCCTCAAACCGGGAGGCCTGCTGATCGCGACCTACATGGGCAGGTGGACGTCGGAGCTGCTGGCCGGCGAACCATGGGATGAGGACCGCGTGGGCATGAACGTTCTGCGCCACAACCACCCCGCCGCCGACGGCGCCCCTCTGACGATGATCTCCGACTGGTGGTTGCGCGAGCACTGGGGGAGAGCGTTCGAGGTCCTCGCGATCGAGCCCAACGTCCACAACCAGAGCTGGGCGCTGCTGCGTAAGCGCGAAGCTCAGCCGACGGTGCGGGACCTCGAACGTCCCGGAGAGGACCCTCGCGAGTACGAGGCCCTGCGGCACAACCTTCGCCAAACCCAGCGAGAAGTTGAAGCCGTCCAGGAGCGCGGTCGCCAGGAACTCGAGGCCGCTCGCCTGGCCGGTGAGGAGCAATTGGCTGAGCGCTTGGCTCGGCAGCGCCAGATCTACGAGCAGTCTCTCAGCTGGAGGCTCACCAAGCCGCTCCGCGGGGCGGCGAGATTGGCCCGACGCCGCCGCCGCGCCGGCTGAAACCGCTGGCGGGATCAGCGCCGTCGTCGTCGGCGCAGTGCCCGCAGCCTCCGCAGCGGCGCCGTCAGCCTCCAACCGACGCTGCTGGTCATCAGTTCAAGCTCGCGCTGGTGATCGCGGATCCGGGCTTCGGTCTTCATCTCGGTGGAGTAGGCCACCGCCCGCGTGACCGCTGCCTCCGCCTCGCCACGTCGCGCCCGGTGGCGCCAGTTCCCACCGGCGACACCCACGCCCGGCATCCGCCCGTCCCATTTCTCAGAGACGGCGATATGCGCTTGGGACCAGTGCTCCAGGTCGCTGGCCAGCTCCAGCGAGTGGTTGTGGATGACCTTGAAGTCGGCCGTCACGACCTTGCGTCCCGCGGAGCGAACCTGAAGGCAGAAGTCGAAGTCGTAGCCGTGCAACAGCTGTCCGAGCGACTCGTCGAAGCGGATGTTTTGGACCACCCAGGGCGAGAGCCCAAGGACGAATCCGTCGACGGTGTCGACCTCGCCCAGACGCGCGTAGGGTGGCCTCTGGGTTTCGTTCCAGGTCAGGGACGGAACGTCACCGCCCCCGAGTTCGCTGTAGCGGTGCACAAACGAGGCCCAGGTGACCGAGCCCTCCCACCACGCAATCGTGCGCACACCAACCGAGCCGACGCAGCCGACGACGCCCACCCCCGGGTCGGCTAGCGCGGCACGCAGCTTGGTGCAGAATCCCGGGTCGACGATCTCGGCGTCCTGGTGCAGCAGGACCAGCGACTCGAGTCCGTCGATTCCGGCCGCCTCGTCCATGATCGCGTTGTAGTTGCTGAAGATCGACCCCTCGGCGGTCCTGGGCACCACCAGCGTGTCCGGCTCGGAGACCAGCTTGATGCCCTTCTCGGCGCAGTCACGGTAGACCGTGGGTTTGGTCACCGCGGAGCCGAAGACGATCATCGTCGCGACCGGCGTGGCGGAATGCGTGAGTCCAACACGCCGGCGAGTCTATAGTCGGGCTGCCGGCCGCCGGCCTGCCGCGGTCAGGGACTCAGCCCAAGCTGCAGACGGTGAACGAGCCCATGGTGGCGATCTGAGCGTGCCAGGGCTGCACGCCGAGATCAGCCTTGAGCCTCAGCTGGATCGCGCCGCCGCTCGCAATCGTCGCGAGCTCGCTGAACTGAGAGAAGAAACGTCGCAGCCCGACGGTGGCCGTGCCCCTGACATCGCGTACGAGCAGCCCGCTAGGCGGCACCGCAACGGCCAGTGACCCCGTCGCGCCGGCCGGAGTGAAGGGATCCGGGCGGAAGCGCACACATCCGCTGACGACCTCCCGAGAACCTGAGGTGACCGCGTCGACTACGGGCGGGGCCGGCCCGGTCAACGCCGACGGGCCAGCGTTCTGGAGCACCGGCCCCTGGATCTTCAGCAGCTGCGAGTCTGCCGCCTGCCGCGCGAAGCCGGGCTGCTGGGCGAGCCCGTTCGCCGACAGTTCGGGGGATCCGAGGGCTCGCGCGGCCGCGAACCACGCCCCCGCGCGGACGATGCCGAACACGAACCCGTTTGAGACGTAGTCTGCGGGAACGAAGTTGCGAGTCAGGTTCATCGTCTCAAGCTCGGCTCTTGTGTATTGGGTCTGATTGCGCAGCAGCCCGGCGCCGTCCTGCAGGGGCCCAAGGTTGGAGAGGATCGCCGCCGCCGTGAGCAACCCGGCGACCGCGGCAACCACTGGCGCACCGGAAGCTCGGCCTGCGGCCAGCTCCACCACGAGCAGCACGACAAACACGGCGCCGATGTACAGGTAGCGGCTTTCGTGGCCCGTCAGGGTCAGAACCAGCGTGCCGATTGAGACGTAGGCGCGGCCTAGGCCCGTGAGCAGCCAAAACGCCAGCAGAATCGTGCCCAGGGTCACGACACGCGGTGGGATCCGCTGCAGGACACGCAGGCGCCAGACCATCGCCACCAGCCCGAGCACCAGCAGCGGCGCCCCCCAGGAGAGAAAGTCTCCCGCCGAGTCGTTGTAGGGGTTGGCCTGGGCCAGACCGGTCAGGGCACTCAGCGTGCCGGCCGCGGAGTTGAACACAAAACGCGGTAGCAGGACGAGGGAGTGCCGGTTAAACGCCGTCTGCTGGTAGCTCACCCACCACAACGCGTAGAGGCCGATCGGCACGGCGACGATCCACAGGTCCTTCCAGCGCCGCCGCTGCAGCACCTCGACGGTCAGTCCGGCGGCGATGGCCAGACCCGGGCTGGCGCTGGCTAGGGCGACGCCGAGCAGCACACAGGCGGCTGCGTCCCCGGTGCGGTCGCCGCGATCAAGGGCCAGCAGCGCGCCGACGCCGGTCGCCACAGTTAGGATCCAGGCGCTCTGAAACGGCCACAGGATGTCTTGCCACCCGGGTCCGAAGAACAGGATCAAACTTGCAGCCAGCAGCGCGTAGAAGCCACCCACCCGTCGCCGGGCGTAGACAAAGATCAGCGAAACGCAGACCAGCTCGGTGACCACCAGCACGGCGCGGTAGGGCCAGTAGTGACGGAGGCCGGCGGTCGCGAAGAGCAGCTTGTAAACCAGCAACGGGATCAGCGAGAAGTGCTGGTTGTGCGGGGCGAGCAACGAGACCAAGCCGCCGCCCCGCCGGTTCAGGATCCACTCCCACTCGTCAGCCCAAAAGATCGTCCCACGAGTCTCGTAGATGATCAGCGCCGCGCCTAGAGCGAGCAGCGCACCTAGAGCGACCGCGGACCACCAGGGGGGTAGTGACCCGAACCGCGCCCTGAGGCGGACGCCCCGCCCCCACTGCCCGCTCCCGCGTTCCCGGTCAAGGAGCGCCCGGCTGCTTTCCCCAGATCGAAGGCTCAACGCGCCGCAGATGGTAGTGCCGCGGGCAGCCGCGTCGGCGGTTGCTCGCGCGCGCCCAGCTAAGATCGCCCGCCGCGATGCTCGCCTTCGGCTGCTCGATCATCCAACCCGATGTCTTCCAGCGTTGTGCGCTGCCCGGAATCGAGCGTGCACGAGAGGCCGACTCGGTGGTTCTCCCGCACGCTGCCTCGGGCTCGGTCGCCCGCAGCTACAACCTGTTGCTCGACACCGTCGCTGAGCTTCCGGGCCTGGAGGGAGCGGTTCTGCTCCATGAGGATGCGGAGATCCTCGATGCGGATTTCTGCGCCAAACTGAGGAAGGCCTTCGACGATCCGGCCGTGGCGATCGTCGGCAGCATCGGGGCCAGGGATGTGAACGACATTGCTTGGTGGGACGGAGCCATCAGCTGGAACTCGGCGCCCTATCTCTACGGCGAGGCAGGTGGCGGTGAGCTGGTATTCGGTGGTCCCGCCGGGCTCACGGTGCCGGCTCCCGGCGAGGTCGACGCGGTATACGGAGTGCTGCTCGCGTTTTCCCCCTGGGCGGCCAAGAACCTCCGCTTCGACGAATCGATCGGGATGTTGCACGGCTACGACTTCGATGTCTGCCGGCAGGCGCGCGCTCAGGGCCGCAAGGTCCTCGCCGCCGACCTCCGGCTGGCGCACCACCACTCACTCGACCTCGTGACCGACATCGAGATCTGGGTCGCTGCCCACATGCGCTCCTCTGAGCTCTGGGCATCGGACGAGCCGCCGGCCGACGAGGAATGGCGCCCGCGGGCCCGGCGAGCCGAAGCGGACGCCGCGGCCGCGCGCCTGCTCGCCGCCTCGAAGCTGCTCCAGGCCGATGCCAGCAGCCGGAAAGCCGCGCTCGAGCTCGAGCTGGTCCGCAATAGCCTCAGCTGGCGGATGACCGAGCCGTTGCGGCGCGGCAACGCCCTGATGCGTCGCACCCGCGCTCGTCTCGCCGGGCGGTAAAGGAGTCGGCGGACGGCCCGCGCCGGTGCGGCAGGTCGGCGCGCGTCAGCGAGGCGCCGGCGGGGTGCCTTCCAGTGCCCGCAAAACCTCTTCCTTGCCGATGATCGGCTGGTCGGTGGCGATGCCTGCTCGGTGACGGAGCCGCGAGAGCGACTCGGCCAGCCTGAACGAGCTCGAGACCAACAGCCGCCTGAGCACCGCCTCTTGGCGCCCAATTCGCTCGTGGGCGGCAGCGACCTCCATCAGCTGATGATGCATGGAAGCGAGGTGAAAGACGCGGTTGGCCTCGAGCCGGGCGATTACCGGATTGCGATCAAGCGGGGCTAGCACCTGCGCGAGCCGATCCGCATAGCTCGCCTGCTCGTGCCACACGACCCCGAGACCAAAAAAGGATGGCACGACCGCCAGCTTCCGGTTGGGGTCGGCGGCGACGAAGTCTTCAACAGCGGTCAACACGCCGTTGCGGGGACCACCTTCCCGGGCGGCCGGCCACTTGTACGGGAGTCCGCCCGGGTGCGGTTCCGAGAGGCCCGGGAACAGGCCGCCGCCCTCGATTGTCTGCTGTCGGTACTCATCGGGCACCAGCTCAGGGGCGAAGTAGTCATCGCGCCGGGCGTGGGGCCAGCCGACGTCGTGAAACATCAGCAGCGGCAGATCGGCTGTCGGCTCGCGTTCGGCGATTAGTCGCAGTTCCTCCGAGACGGTGTAGTAGTTGTGATCACCGTCGATCACGTACGCGTCGGCACGTGCCATGTCCCCGAGCGCCTCGTGACTGGTGGCCCGGAACAACTCAAGCTCGGGGCGTTGCTCGCTCAGGCGAACCAGCTCGTCCTGCGGTGAAGGATCGATGGCCCACACGCTTGCACCGGCAGGCGCGGCCCAGTCCAGCAGGAAACGGGTCAGATCACCGGCGTACGCGCCGACTTCGACCACCGACCGCGCTCCGGCGATTTCCAGGCAGGCGACCATCACTTCGCCGTTGTTGATCAGAGACGCTCCCCACTGTCCCGGATCGCTGGCGAAGTCGCACGCCGGGTGCAGCGTCCAGGGCAACTCGCCGCGCTCCAGCGCGCTAACGGTGGCCTCGGTGCCGAGGTTCAATTGGACCCGTTCCATGCGCGGCCGGAGTCTAGCCAGGCGATGCCAGTCGCCTCGCGCGGAGGGTCAGCATCACCTGGTAGGGATCTTCCAGCAGCAGATCGACGCTCAGCAGTTCGAAGCGCTCGGTCCAGCGCTCGCGCACGTACGCCATCGTGATCACAGTCTCCCCGTACGTCACCCCACCCTGGGGCGTCTGCGCTCCGAGCGGCTGCGTGGCATGAGGCTCGAACAGGTAGCGCGGTTGCTTCAGCTCGCTTTCCGCGTCGGCTCCGAGCGAGGCCAGCACGGGCGCCATCAGCTCGGACAACTGCAGGTACTCGGGAGGCCTGATCGTCACCACGAGCAGCCCACCAGGAGTCAAACTGCGGTGCAGGGCGCTCAAGCACGCCTCGTGCGCCACCTCGGACAGGTGGGTGAACACGGAGAACGCGTAAACCAGATCAAAGCGCTGATCGAACGGGAGGTCTTCCGGCACGAACTCAGTGCGGGCCAGGGTGGCCGGAACCCCGTTGTCACGGCACAGGTCGAGGATCGGCTGCACTGGGTCGCAGCCGAACAGTTTGCCCGGCTCCACATCGCGGGCGAACAAGCGGGTCAAGCGCCCCCACCCGCAGCCGAAGTCCAGGACGCAGCTCTCCCGCAGCCCCCGGCCGGAGTGAGACGCGTAGCGCCGCCGGACCTTGTCGTAGAAGGCCCGGCTCTGCGAGGCCAGGGCAGCGCCGGAAACACCGTTCCATGTTTCCTGGAGCGCCCGGTCGGGAACGTCGGGAAGTACCGCCTTGATATTCGGATATATGTCGTAGTCCTGCGTGAGCAGCAGCGCCCAGAGATCCGAGTCCAGCTCGCGGAACTGGCCGAAGGCGGAGGGTCCCTCGCCGGGCAGTGCGGCTTCGATGCGGTTCAACTCGTCCGCCCAGAACGCATCCAGCCAGGAGTCGTGGCCTCGTGCCGCCCGCGCCGGTTCCGGGCGGCGCGCGCGTGCGACTTCGGCCAGCTCACGCAGCCGGCGGGGGATCCTCTTGGCAGAGTCCGAGATGAAGCGCAGGCTAACGTCGTCCGGGTTCCGGTGAGTCTGCGGTAAATCAGACCATCTAGGGTGCGGGGCCTGTGAACGCTCAGAACCAATCCGGCCTACGCGTTCGTCTGGACGCGCCGCTCCCGCGCACCGTCTCGGTGGGCCGTGGGACCGCGCTGTTCGTGTGCGGGACCTGCTTCCACGGCGACGGCCGGCTTCGCTCCCTGAGCGTCGCCGTCGACGGGCTCCGACAGCCGGTCGCGGCCTTCGGGATGCCACGGCTAGACGTGTTTCGGGCGCTTCACCCCAGCCTCGATCCGTTTCGTACCTCCGGGATTTCGATGGATCCGGACTCCGCTGAGGACCCCCGCCTGAACAGCTATCTCAGTGGGTTCTGGACCACGTTGAGAATTGATCCAGCGGACCGATCGACGCGCGAGCTGGTGCTGTGGGCGGAGCTAGAGAGCGGTGAGGAGGTGAGCCAGCCGCTGGCCTCGTTGCAGGTCACTGATCCCGTGAATCCGCTGCGCGTTGACGCGCCGGGACCGGAACACGAGCCGCTGGTCGCGATCTGCATGGCGACCTATCAGCCGCCGATGGATCTGTTCGAGGAGCAGATCTCCTCCATCCGCACCCAGACGCACCGGAACTGGATCTGCCTGATCAGCGACGACTGCTCAGATCCGGAGCGCTTCGCGGCCATGACGGCCGAGTTGGCCGGGGACTCCCGGTTCGTGCTCTCTCGCGCCCCGCACCGCCTCGGGTTCTACCTGAACTTCGAGCGGGCGCTGGGGATGGCTCCCACCACCGCTCAGTACGTTGCACTCGCTGACCAGGACGACAAATGGTTTGACGACAAGCTCGCCACGCTGCTCGAGCGGATCGGCAACGGTCAGCTCGTCTACAGCGACACGCGAGTTATCGACCGGACAGGTCAGGTCGTCTCGGAGACCTACTGGACCCAGCGACGCAACAACCACTCGGATTTTCTCTCGCTGCTGATGACCAACGCGGTGACGGGCGCGGCGTCGCTGTTCCGGCGTGAGCTGCTCGAATATGCACTGCCCTTCCCGCCTGCCCAGTTCGCTCATTTTCACGACCATTGGATCGCGATCGTCGCGCTGGCTCTCGGTGAGATCGAGTTTGTCGAGCGTCCGCTCTATGACTACGTGCAACACCATGAGGCGACGCTGGGGCACGTGGCAGCCAATTGGATGCCACCGTTGCGGAGCCGCCTGGGCAGAATCAAACGAAATCCCCGCGAACGGGTGGTCCTATGGCGTCACCATTATTTCGTCGACGTATGTCGGCTGACCCAGTGGGCGACGATCCTTGACGTTCGCTGCGCCGAGCGGATGGGGCCGGACAAGCGCCGCGCACTGGAGCGCTTCCTAGGCATGGAGAGCTCGCTCGCCGACCTGGCTGGCCTGTGGCGACGCGGTGCCCGCGAGCTTCTAGGAAGACGCTCTGAGACGCTCGGGGCCGAGTGGATGCTCGCCTACGCCTTCACCTGGCGCCGATTGCTACAGCGCAGCGTCCGCGCGCGCCCGGTCAGGCAGCTGCGACTCGACGCCGTCCCACCTCCGGAACTGGTCGTCACGCCTGGCCGCCCGCGCGCCGAGCTACCGCCTCTCGCCGCGCTGGAGGAAAAGCTCGCTCCGCTCCAGCTCGACATCTCCCACCGGGTCCCCGAGCGCATCAACCTCCTGATTCCGACTATCGACCTCGACCACTTCTTCGGTGGCTACATCGGCAAGTTCAACTTGGCGCGTCGACTTGCCGAACGCGGGCTGCGCGTACGGCTGGTGACCGTGGACCGCGTGGGCCCGGTGCCGCTCGACTGGCAGCGGCAGGTCCAGGGATATGAGGGTCTGAATGGGATGTTCGAACACGTCGAAGTGGGGTACGGGCGAGAGGGTGCGCCGCTTGAGGTCAGCCCGTCGGACCGGTTCATCGCCACGACATGGTGGACTGCCCACGTCGCGCAGCAGGCACTGAGCGCCCTGGGCCGTGAGGGGTTCGTCTACCTGATCCAGGAATACGAACCGTTCACGTTCCCGATGGGTACCTATGCAGCGTTGGCAGCCGGCTCGTATGAGCTCCCGCACCGAGCCGTGTTCTCCACCGAGCTGTTGCGGGATTACTTTCGCCGGCGGGAAATCGGTGTCTTTGCCGCGGGCAGCGAGCCAGGGGCGGCCACATCAATCTCCTTCCAGAACGCGATCACTGCCGTGGATGTGCCTTCGGCGGCGCGCTTACGTGAGCGGCGCACGCGCCGGCTGCTGTTCTATGCCCGCCCGGAACAGCACGCCAGCCGGAACATGTTCGAGTTGGCGATGCTGGCGCTCCAGCGCGCTGTCCGGGAGGGAGCGTTCGTGGACGACTGGGAGCTACGCGGAATCGGGACCATGGCGGGCGCGCAAACTCTCTCGCTTGGATCTGGTCTCACGCTCGACTTGGTCCCGCGATCGGATCAGCGCGCATACGCCGAGCTTCTGGCCGAGCATGACGTCGGATTAGCCCTCATGTACACGCCGCATCCGAGTCTCGTGCCGATCGAGATGGCCTCGGCGGGGATGCTGACGGTGACCAACCGCTTTGAAAACAAGACCGAGACGGCGATGAAGGAGATCTCCAAAAACCTGCTCGCTCCGGCGCCAACCATCGGTGCCGTGGCTGCCGCGCTGCGCGCCGCGGCAGCGGGGGTCGAGGACTACGAGGGGCGCGCCCGGGCGAGCGCGGTGAACTGGAGCCGAGACTGGAACGAGTCCTTTGCCGACGACTTGCTCGACCGCATCATCACGATGCTCGCCGACTGAGTGACGAGCGCCAGCTCACCCAGGGCCCGCTCCCGTGATGTCCGGTCTCCGGCCGTCATGCCTCCGCCGGGTAACCCTCGCTTCCCCCTGTTCGACTCACTCCGAGCGATAGCGGTCGTGGCGGTGGTCGTGTTCCACGTCACCAGCCTCACTGGCGATCTCGGCCGGCCGGTCATCGGGAACGTCTTCGGCGTGCTGAGCAATCAGGGCCTGATTCTCTTCTTCGTCATCTCCGGGTTCTTGCTCTACCGGCCGTTCGTCGTTGCCCGGGCCTCAGGGAAGCCGCTTCCAAGCCTGGCGCGCTACGCGCGCCGGCGCGTGCTGCGGATCGTGCCGGCGTACTGGTTTGCCCTGACCGTGTTAGCGGTGTTTCCGGGCGTGGTCGGCGTCTTCAGTGGCGACTGGTGGCGCTACTACTTCTTCCTGCAGCTCTACTCTCCGAACAGCTTCGGCAAGGGCATTCCGGTGGCCTGGA
Source organism: uncultured Solirubrobacterales bacterium (assembly GCA_963757165.1). GTDB lineage: Bacteria > Actinomycetota > Thermoleophilia > Solirubrobacterales > Solirubrobacteraceae > Palsa-465. Next base: position 1,096,681 of record CAVWQO010000006.1, on the reverse strand, counting down.
CCCTCTGCGTCGAGGTGACCTTCTATCTCTCGCTGCCGGTGTGGGCGGCCGCGGTTCGACGAGTGGACCTGGGCGAGAGGGGTCGGGCGTGGGTGTGCGTCGAGCTGGCGGCGCTTGTCGGAGTGGCGGTGGTGGGCATCGTGATCCAGGTGCTCGCCTCGCGGCGGCTGGTCTCGGACCTGATGGCAGACAGCCTGCTCGGTGAGTGCGTCTGGTTCGCGCTCGGGATGTCCCTCGCGGTAGCCAGCGTCGCCCAGCACCGCGGCGAGCTTCCCGCGTGGCCGGTGATGCTCGCCGACCGCTACTCCGGGCTGTGCTGGGCCGGCGCCGCAGTCTGCCTGGCCGGTGTTGCTGCGGTGCTCCATCCTGGCGGTCCGCTGAACATCCTTCTCACCTTGCGCTCGGAGCAGCCGTTCGGCCGGACGCTGGGGGCGATCGGTTTGACCATCGTCTTGATGGCACTGCTTGTGGCGCCGGCTGTTTTCGCCGGCGACGCCCGGTCCGCGCCACAAAGGTTTCTCAGGACAGCCCCGGTCGCATGGGTCGGTCTGATCTCCTACGGGATCTACCTGTGGCATCTGACCATCGTTGAGTTTCTCGCCCTATCGACCGATCCCGGGCATTTCTCGGCCGACGGGCTCGGACTGGCCACCAGCGTCCACAGCCTGAGGGCGCCGATCCTGTTCGTGCTGACACTCTCCGTCAGCGTGGCCATCGCGGCCCTGAGCTACCGCTTCGTCGAACTGCCTTTCCTGCGCCGTAAGGAGCGCTGAGCGCTCGTTGTCAGTGGCGAGGTCGCCGGCTCGGGACGAGCACAAGAATCTGACTCAGCGCGCGGGCTTCAAGCGCCTGATCGCTGCCGCCGAACCTCGCCAGCGCGTACCACGCCTCGAGGTTCATCGGCTCTGCCTGCACGACACGTTCGAGGATCATCTGGGCGCGCCGAGTCTGGTGGCTCTCCGCCAGTACAGTGGCGCGGAGCACATCGATGTGGCGGTCCGGGTTAAGTGTCACAGCCGAGCTCAACTGGTTGAGCGCGTCGCGTGCACGAGCTGCGCTCAACGTCGTCCCGTGGGTCGTCGTGCCGGTGACACGGGCAAGCTCACGAGCCTCCCTGGCCCCGACCGCGAACCACCCGGACGCAGCGAGGGCCAAGACCAAGATCGCCGCACGGATGAACATCACGCCCGAATTATTCCGCCTCGGCACCGGAACCGACCCGGAGCCGGCTGATGCCCGGTGATCCGCCGGCCATTTCCGTGGTCGTGCCTAACTGGAACGGCCGCCGCTGGCTCCCCGGCTGCCTGGACGCGCTGGCCGCGCAGACGATTCCGGCCCATGCGGTGATCGTGGTCGACAACGGATCCGCGGATGGATCGCTTGCGTATCTGCGCTCCCGGCATCCGGCCGTGCGCGTTATCGCGCTCAAATCCAACACCGGCTTCGCGCACGCTGCGAACTGCGGGATCCACGCGGCGACCGGTGCCGAGTTCGTGGCCCTGATCAACACCGACGTCGTGCTGGCGGACGATTGGACAGCCCGGATGGTGGGCGCGCTGCGCTCAGATCCCGGCGCCGCGTCGGTGGCGTGCAAGATGTTGGACCTGGAGGATCCCAGCCGGGTCTACGACGCGGGCGACGTGCTGCGACGAGACGGAGCCTGCGAGCAGCGGGGCCGTTTCGGTCGTGATGATGGGCGCTGGCAGGAACCGGGTGAGGTTTTTGGGGCATGCGCCGGTGCTGCGCTGTATCGGCGCGACGCGGTCCTGTCGGTGGGCGGCTTTGACGAGCGCTACTTCGCCTACCTCGAGGACGTCGATCTCGCGTTGCGCCTCGGGTTGGCCGGATGGCGCTGCCGATATGAGCCGGCGGTCGCGCTGCACGCCGGCGAAGGCTCGTCGTCGCAGCTCACCGGAGGTCACCGGTTTTTCGTCGCGCGCAATACGCTCGTGTTGGTGGCCAAGGCGTTTCCGCTGCGCTGGCTCCCGCTTGTGCTCTACCGACAGGTGGGCTGGGCTTGGCATGCGTTCCGTGCGGGCCGCCTGCGCGCGCATCTGCGCGGCGTCCGGGCAGGGCTGCGAATGCTGCCGGGGGCCCTGCGCTCGCGGCGAGCGCTGCGACGGAGCGCCGTGGTGGGGATCGAGCGCGTTATCCCTAAGCGCCCGATTCGCGGCCCGCAGGCGGGTGGCCATCCCGCGCAGATCGAGGGCGCCCGCGCTGACGGCGATGGGTGATGAGCTTTGCGGTCTCGGGCGTCTCGGGTACGTCACGGCGGCGGTAATCACCGCGGCTGAGATGGTGCTCAAGCCACACGTACAAGACGATGAACAGGTACCGGCTTCCCATCTCCTGGAGGCGCAGCTTCGAAGCGCCGTGGCGGCGATTTGTCCAGCTCACCGGAACTACCGCATAGCTGAAGCCACGCACCACCGCCTTCAGCGGAAGCTCGACGGTCAGATTGAAGTGATTTGACAGCAGTGGTTGCACCTGATCGACCACGTACCGGCGATAGGCCTTGAACGCGTTGGTGGTGTCGTTGTAGCCATGCTGGAAGAGCACCCGGATGCCGACATTGACGATCCGGTTGATCACGAGCTTCAGACGCGGGTAGTCCTCGGTTGCGCCGCCCTGGCCGAACCGCGTGCCGAACGCGCAGTCGTACCCCTGCTCGAGGACGCGGTGGTAGAGCACAAGGTCCCTGGGCGAATCCGACAGGTCGCCCATCATGATGGCCACCGCGTCGCCGGTGTACTGCTCCAGCCCGGCACGAACCGCGTAGCCGAACCCCGGGGGCAGGCCCGAGCGGATGCAGCGGACGTCCGGATTCGTCTCCGCGATTGCCTGGACTACGTCACTGGTCCCGTCCCCACTTGCGTCATCGACGACGAGAATCTCGTGTGTGATCCCCGCCCGCGTAAGCTCGTCCACAGCCGCCGTCACGGTGGCGCCGATCGATTCAGCTTCGTTGTGCGCTGGAATGACGACCGAAAGCTTCATCTCGCAGCAAGCCACAGCTCGGCGTTCTGCTCGTGGATCTCGAGCAGGATGCTGCGGATGTCGTACTTCATCTCCCACCCGGGGAAATCACGCCGAAACGGCTTCAGGTCGGAAATCCACCATCTGTGGTCGCCGACTCGGTTGATCTCCGACATGCGCCAGTTCAGTTCTCTACCCGTGATCTCCTGGCACATGGCAATCGCTTCGAGCAGCGAGCAGTGGCTCGCCCTCCCGCCGCCGATGTTGTAGACCGCGCCCGGAAGGGGTCGCTCATGAAACGCGGCGAAGGCCGCCACCAAGTCGGCCGCGTGGAGGTTGTCGCGGACCTGCTTACCGCCGTAGCCGGCGACGGTGTAGGCGTCCCCCGTCATTGTGCAGCGCATCAAGTAGGAGAGGAACCCGTGCAACCTCGCGCCGGCGTGGTTGGGACCGGTCAGACAACCGGCCCTGAAGCATGCCGTCGCCAGGCCAAAGTACCGCCCGTATTCCTGTACGAGCAGGTCTGCAGCGGTTTTCGAGACCCCGAACAGCGAATGGGTAGAGGCGTCGATCGACATCGAGGGGTCGATCCCGTCGTAGTAGCGGTGCCCCTCGGGCAGGTCAAGCCTGGTCTGGGACTCGATCAACGGCAAATGGTTCGGGCGGTCCCCATAGACCTTGTTTGTGGAGCAGAAGATGAACGTGGCTTCCGGGGCGTGGCGGCGCGTCGCTTCGAGCAGGTTGAGCGTTCCGTTCGCGTTGACCGAGAAGTCGGTCTGCGGATCGGAGGCCGCCCAGTCGTGGGACGGTTGGGCCGCTGTATGAATCACCAGTTCCAGGGAATCGCGGTATTCCGCGAACAGGCGATCGACCGCGGCCGTATCCCGGATGTCCAGTTCCAGTGGCCGGAACGAGTTCCCTAGGCTTCCTATCAGCCGGGCGGTGGTCGGAGCAGTCGACGCCTCTGGCCCGAAGAACCGCGCCCGCAGATCGTTGTCGAGGCCGATGACCTCGTAGCCGGCGCGGACGAAGTGGGCTACTGACTCGGATCCGACCAGTCCTCCGGAGCCTGTGACGACGACGGTCGGCATCGCCGCTGTGAGGTTATCCGCTTCCCGGGGGTCCCGATCGGCTCGGCTTACAGGGCCCGAGCCACGTCGCTCTCGTGAGCGCAGATCCAGGCGTGAATGTCAGCCAGTGTCTCGCGCGGCTCGCGGTGCGCGCGCCACGCTGTCAGGTCCTCCAGCCGCCTGCAGTCCGAGATGTAGACCGGCACATCGCCCGGGCGAGCCTCGGGCTCCGCGGCGATCTCGATGCGATGGCCGGTGATCTCCTGGCACAGGGCCGTCGTTTCGATCAGGGACAGGCTGCGGCTGTGTCCGCCGCCGACGTTAACCCGGGCCCCGTCCCAATGTTCGTGATCGAGCAGTTGCTCATGCAGCAGCGCCACCAGGTCTTCGACATGGAGCAGATCCCGCACCTGCTTGCCCCCGAACCCGATGTAGCGCAGCGGCCTGCGGAAGTGATGGGCGAGCATCCAGTAGGTGAACACGCCCTGATCCGCCTTGCCCATCTGCCACGGTCCCGTGACCACTCCACAGCGGTTGATCACGGCGCGCAGGCCGTACGACGCGCGATACTCCTCGATCAGCAGCTCGGCGGCCAGCTTGGTTGATCCGTAAAGCGTGCGTGGGCCGTCGAGTGAGAACTGCTCGGAGATTCCGTCTGCTCCGGCTCCTGGAAGGACCTGTTCCTCGCTGAGCTCGAACCGGGTCGGCCCCTCGTCGAGGATGAGCGCCCGCAGGGCCTCCACAGGGTAGACCCGGCTCGTCGAGAGAAATACGAGATACGCCTGATGCCGACGCGCAAGTTCCAAGCAGTTGTACGCACCGACCAGGTTCGTTCCGATCACGTAGTCCGCGCTCCCGCCCACTCCGGCCAGGGCTGAGGGCTCGGCCGAGCACTCAACGAGCGCATCCATCTCTCCAAGCGTCAGGAGGTCATCGAGGCACCGTACGTCCCCGTGCCGAAACCCCACGCCGGCCTCACGGAGCCGAGGAAGGTTCAACTCGCTGCCGCGGCGTCGGAGGTTGTCGAGCGCGGTGACTTCCCAGTCCGGGTGGCGGGTGGCCAGGCCGAGGGCAACACTCGCACCGATGAACCCCGCGCCACCGGTGACTAGGACGCGCATGGTCGGCGTAAGACGCGCATGGTCGGCGGCGATTATGCCGGGACCGCGCGACTGCGGGCGCGCTTGTGTTTGAGCCTCGCCGAGGCGTCCAGCTGCACCTTGCGCAGTCGCACCGCCGCGGGGGTCACCTCCACGCACTCGTCCTCACGCAGAAACTCGAGTGCCTGGTCCAGCGAGAGCTCCCGCTTGGGTACGAGCCGCACCAGCTCGTCCGCGGTCGAGGACCGGATGTTGGTCAGGTGCTTCTCCTTGGTGGCGTTGACGTCCAGGTCCTCCGCGCGTGAGTTCTCGCCCACGATCATGCCCTCATAGACAGGATCGCCGGGCTCGACGAACAGCGTCCCCCGCTCCTGCAGATTGAACAGCGCGTAGGCGGCGACCTCCCCACGGCGATCGGACACCAGCGATCCGGTGGGCCGCGTCCGGAGCTCTCCGTGCCACGGCTCCCAGCGGTCGAACACGTGGTGGACTAGCCCCGTCCCCCGCGTTTCGGTGAGGAACTCGGTGCGAAAGCCGATCAGACCCCGGGCGGGCACCAGGTACTCCATCCGCACCCATCCACTGCCATGGTTGACCATCTGCTCCAGCCGGCCCTTGCGCAGGGCCAGGAGCTGTGTGATCACTCCCACATATTCCTCGGGCGCGTCGACGCTCATCCGCTCAACCGGCTCGTGGACCTTTCCGTCGATCTCGCGCGTTACGACCTGGGGCTTTCCCACCGTCAGCTCGAAGCCCTCACGTCGCATCAGTTCGACCAGGATGGCCAGCGCGAGCTCACCGCGCCCCTGGACCTCCCACACCTCGGGGCGCTCAGTCGGTTCGACACGCAGCGAGACGTTGCCGACCAGCTCGCGCTCGAGCCGGGCCTTGACCTGGCTAGCCGTGAGACGATCGCCTTCGCTCCCCGACAGCGGTGAGTCGTTGATCCCGATCGTGACCGAGAGCGAGGGCTCATCGACGGTGATGACCGGAAGCGGACGTGGGTCCTCGGGATCGGCGAGCGTCTCGCCGATGGTGATCTCTGGGATCCCGGCTACGGAAATGATCTCCCCGGCTTGAGCCTCCGCGGCGTCGACGCGGTCCAGCGCCTCGGTCACGTAGAGCTCGGTGATCCGCACCCGCTCGATCGCTCCGTCGGCGCGGCACCACGCCACTGTCTCGCCGCGGCGGATGGTGCCGTGGCGCAGGCGGCAGATCGCGATCCGGCCGACGTAGGGAGACGCGTCGAGGTTGGTCACATGAGCCTGCAGCGGATGATCCGGGTCGTACGCCGGGGGTGGCACGTGCTCAAGCAAGAGGTCGAGCAACGGCTGTAGATCGGTCCCGGGCTGCTCAGGATCCAGTGAGGCCCAGCCTGCCTTGGCGTTGGTGTAGACGATCGGGAAGTCGATCTGAGACTCGTCGGCGTCGAGATCCAGAAACAGCTCATAGACCTCGTCGACCACGGCATCGATGCGGGCGTCGGGTCGGTCCACCTTGTTGACGACGAGGATCACCGGAAGACGCGCCTCGAGCGCCTTGCGCAGGACGAAGCGCGTCTGCGGCAGCGGCCCCTCGCTGGCATCGACCAGGAGCAGCACAGCGTCGACCATCGTGAGCCCGCGCTCCACCTCACCGCCGAAATCGGCGTGGCCTGGCGTGTCGATGATGTTGAACTTGACCTCCCCGTAGCGCACCGCGGTGTTCTTGGCCAGGATCGTGATGCCCTTCTCGCGCTCGAGATCCATCGAGTCGAGCACACGGTCGTTGACATCCTGGTTGGAGCGGAAGGCTCCCGACTGCCACAGCAGGGCGTCCACCAGCGTCGTCTTGCCGTGGTCGACGTGGGCGACGATCGCGACGTTGCGCAGATCCGAGCGAATTGCCATAGAACCCACGATAGACGCGTCGGGCCGATCTGAGATTCCCGCACCCGTTCAACGACATCGTGGGTCGAGCAGCTGAGTCCGAGCGGGTAGGCTGGACGGCATGCAGATCGCGATCGCCGGCGCTCACGGGAAGATCGCCCGGAAGCTGACGCCAATGCTCAGCGAGCGCGGAGATCGGGTCGTCGGCCTGGTTCGGAATCCTGACCACGCCGAGGACCTGCGGGCCCTCGGGGCCGAACCGGTGCTCTGCGATCTCGAACGGGAGAGCGTCGACGCGGTGGCCCATGCGATCACAGGCTGCGCCGCCGCGCTGTTCGCCGCCGGCGCCGGTCCGGGCAGCGGGGCGGAGCGCAAGCTGACGGTCGACCGCGATGGCGCGGTCAAGCTCCTCCAGGCCGCCGCCTTGGTCGATGTGCCCAGGTATCTCATAATCAGCTCCGTCGGAGCTGAGGATCCACCGCCGGGCGACGACGTGTTCAGCGTCTACCTGAGAGCCAAGGCCGAGGCCGACGCGGCTGTCGAGGCCAGTGACCGGGAGTGGACGATCCTCAGGCCGGGGCGGCTCACCGACGACCCGGGGAGCGGACGGGTCCAGCTTCAGGAAACACCGTTCCGCGGTGAGATCCCGCGCGAGGACGTGGCTGCGGTCCTCGCCGCGCTGCTACGTACGCCCGCGTCAGCTCGCCGGATCCTCTACGCCAACAGCGGCGATCGCCCGGTCGCCGAGGCGCTTTCCGCCGCGCTCGCGTAAGCGTTTCGCCGTCGACAACGGCATCGGCTCGGCTTCGGCTTCGGGCTTCGGCTTGGGCGTTGAAGCGGTGGCGATCAGGCCGCGTCGCGGATGCGGATGCGCTCGGTCAGCATCGCGCAGCGGTTACAGATGCAATGACGCCCGTGCACCGGCGAGACGTCGAGGCCCATCATCGTCCGGCGCGTGCGCGCGGCTTCCTCGTGCGCTGCGTCAGCGCCGTGTTGCGCGGGCGGGTGATGTTTGGCGCCGACGGCGCGGATGAAGGAGGACCAGGGCATCGCTTGGGAGGGAATACCAACCATACGTCCTTGATCGGCAGAACAATTCCCCGGCTGAAGCTTCGAGGCTGCGCTGCCGGTCTGCCTGTGAGGGATTCGCCGCGGGAGCGGGAAGTTCCTGCCGCGGTCGGTCAAGAATTAGTCGCGGCCGCGGTTCTCGAGCTCGCGCCTGGCCTCCAGCTCGGCGAACTGAACGGCGGCCAGAGCTCGTTCATGCTCGCGCTCGAGCTCGCGCATTCGCGCCGGGCTCGTCATCCGCGGACCGTACGCCTTCGCCTTGTAGAGGTCCCGACGCTGGCGTGCGTACAGGGCCTGCGAGCGCAGTTCATCCAAGCGCTGGGCGGATCGGCGGTCGTCGCGGGCCATGCCCACTGACCCTAGCGCTCCGCGCGCCGGATTTTCAGCGAAAACCGCTCAGGGAGCGAGGGGCGTCAGCTGGGTCAGTGAGGCCGCGGACGGCAACGCCGATTTCAGTGATCACGCCGCGGTGGATCCTCAGCACCCCCCGAGCGCCACGTCCGGTCGTCAGGTACCAATTCACGCCTGCGCTCTTGTAGGCCGCCGTGAGGCCGAGTCTGCGAAGGCCCTGGCCCCTCGGCACTCGCATCCCCGCGCGTAAACCCTGGTTCGTTGCGCACAACTCACAACCGGCGCGCGCAATTGTCGCGGAATCGCCAAGTGGTGGAGAATCAAAGGTGTGAAGACCTCCGGGATGAGGGGGCGGCTGCTGAACGGACCGGCAGCGACTCTCCTGATGGGCTCAGTTTTCGCCGGCTTGGCGGCCGACTACCGACGCCGGTCACGCCGCGATGCCCGGCGCCTGCGACTGCTCGCCGACGTCGCCCAGGTGGCGTACATCGGACAGCGTGCGCCCGACATCGCCCAGTCGATCGCGGACCTACTCGTCCCCGAGCTTGCGGACCTGTGCGTGATCGACGTGGTCGCCGGCAACGGACAGCTTCAACGACTGGCGGGGGCGCTCAACGGGGAGCCAGAGCTGCTGCGGGCGTTTCTGGCCCGGCGGCCCAGTCCGCCCGGGGCACGCGGCACTTCTGCCAGTGCCGTGATGCCCGGCGCCGTCACGCACCTACACAGGATCGACGACGCCCTCCGCCGCCAAGCCGCGCATGACGAGGCAGACTTTCGTCTGCTTCAGCGCCTGGCCATCGAATCCGCGGTGACGGTCCCGCTGGTCGGCCGGGAGCAGCCGATCGGCGCGATGATCCTGGGAACCCGCGCTCCGCGAAAAAGGCTCACCGGGGATGATCTCGAGTTCATCCGGACGCTCGCCGGTCGAATCGCCCTTGCGCTAAACAACGCGGCCCTGTCCGAGGAGCTCTCGAGCACCGAACAGCAGCTTGAGGTGATCCTCGGAGCGGTTGACGCCGCGATCACTGTGCGCGACACCTACGGACGCATGGTCTACGCCAACCAGGCGGCGGCCGACCTGCTCAAGCTGCCTGACCCCGAGGCCGTCAAGGCACAGCCGCCGGGGCAACTGATGGCGCGCTTCGATGTCTACACCGAGGCGGGCGATCCGGTCGATCTGGCCGACCTGCCCGGGACACGGCTGTTGGCCGGCGAGGCCTCACCGCAGCCGCTGGTCGTTCGCAACGTCGTCAAGGAGACCGGCGAGGAGCGCTGGTTGCTCAACCGTGCTACCGCTGTCACCGACGCGCAGGGCCAGGTCCTGATGGCGGTCAACCTGATCGAAGACGTCACGGAAACCAAGCGCAATGAAGTTGCCCAGCGCCTGCTCGCCACGTCTGCGCGTCAGCTGGCCGAGGCGTCTGATTTTCCGAGGACACTGGGTGCGATCGCTGACGCCGCTGTACCGGGGCTGGCCGACTGGGCCGGGGTCGATCTGCGGTCCCCCTCGGGCGAGCAGATCACCACGGTCGCCATCTCCCATCGTGATCCGGAAAAAGTCCGCCTCGGCTGGCACCTCCGCAGCAAATGGCCGGTGGAGGCAGACGAGCCAGACGGAATGGCTGCGGTGATCCGGACGGGGGAGCCGCAACTCATCCGTGACATCAGCGACGAGATGCTCGTGCTCGGGGCGCGGGATCCTGAGCACCTGGCCGTGCTCCGCGCGGTCGGTTTGACCTCGACCATGATCGCCCCGATCCGGGCTGGAGCCCGGATCCTCGGCGCCTTGAGCTTTGTTTCCTCAACCTCGCGTCGGTTCGACGAGCGTGATCTCAGGCTCGCGTGTGACCTTGGCCGCCAGGCCGGAATCTTCATCAACAACGCCCAGCTTCATGCCCAGCAGGCCCACATCGCTCAAACGCTGCAATCTGGGCTGATCCCGCATTCTCTCCCGGAGCTGGATGGTTGGCAGGCGTCCAGCGCGTACCGGGCGTCCGGGCCCAACGAGGTTGGCGGCGACTTCTACGACATCATCTGCTTCGAGGGCGGGTGGGCGGCCGTGATCGGCGACGTGGTCGGCAAAGGTCCTGAGGCGGCGGCCCTCACAGCTCTGGCGCGCCACACGCTGGCAGCGATCATCGAATCTACGGGCGACGCCGCCCACGCGCTCGCGGTACTGAACCGCCGTCTGCGCCGCGATGATGACCTAGGCAGCATGTGCACTATCGCCGTGGCGGTGATCACCGGCGATCAGCGCGCGACGATCTTCTCCGCCGGGCACCCGCTGCCGCTCCTGGGTCGCGATGGATCGGCCAGCTTTGTCGGGGCCACGAGTCCTCTGCTCGGCTTCGTTGAAGAGATCGCGCTGATCCCGACTGAGATTCAGACCGAACCTGGGGACCGGCTCGTGCTTTACACCGATGGCGTGCTGGACGCCGTAGGACCGGACGATCGGTTCGGCGAGCAGCGACTGCTCCAGACGGTTCAGCGCACACTGACGGACGAGACCAAGAGCCCGGCCGACTCACTGATCGCCGCAATCGACGGCTTCCTCCAGGGTGATCAGAACGATGACATCGCAATCCTGAGCCTGACCCGGACCCCGGTTGCCGCTACCTCGGCCCCAGGCAGCACGCGTGGCGCAGCGTCGCGTTAGGCTGTCTCTTCGTGCCTATGGCCACTACGCCGCGCAACGGCGCCCGCCGGATGGTGATCGCTGGGCTCCTGACGGCGTTGGTTCTGGGCGTCACTGTTTCGCCGGCGTCGGCTGACACGGTCCAGGTGGGCGATCTCTCGCTAACCGCGGAAACCGCCAACCTCGACGGGATCGGCGCGACCCCGGTCTTCCAGGGCGACGCGGCAGGTAACTACATCGTCAGCTCTCCGGTTACCGGCAGGGTCACCTCGTGGAGCTTCCGTAGCGGGCTCGGGGCAGCGAACGGCCACAGGTATGTTTTGCGCGTCCTGCGGCCGCTCGACGCCACGGCTTCGGCTTGGCGCGCCGTGGCGACCAGTGCTCCCGGGACCGTCACCGGAGTTACGCGGACACGGTCCGATCTCGTGCAGGGGCCGGTGTCCACCGACCTCCCGATTCAAATTGGGGATCGCATCGCTCTGCAGCCGCTCGACGACGGCAACACGCCGATTGTCGTCGGAGTGAACGGGCAGGACGGCATCCGCTACTTCTCCAGCCCGGTGCCAGATGGATCGAGTTCCACGCTGGCACCCGCGGCGATGATGGACAACGGTCAAGTCGTCCCCATCCAGGCGACGGTCAGCTTCACGCCGCCCCCGCCGTCCCACAGGCTCGCCGTGACCACGTCCGGCACCGGGTTTGGCGCCGTCACGGGCACAGGAATCAATTGCGGCGGTGCGGCTGCCCCGAGCGTCTGCTCGACGACGGTCGCAGACGGCACGCCGCTCACGCTGACCGCAACTCCGACCGCAGGCTCGCGGTTCAGCGGCTTCACCGGCGGCGGGTGTGCCGCGACGAGTCCTTGCACCATCACCGTTAATGCCGACCAGTCGGTCGATGCCAGGTTCGACACGATCTCCTCGCCGGGAAAGCAGAAGCCGGCTCTGCTCGGCTTCTCCCTGTCGGCGCATCGCTTCCGTCCCGCTCCAGTTCCCCCGACGGTGTGGCCGAACGGTCTCCAGGGCAAGTGGGGAACCGAGATCCGGTTTAGCATCACCCAGGCCGCCACGGTCGACTTCACCGTCGACCAATGTCTGCCGAAGCCTCGCCGTGCGAGAGCGTCGCCTTGCTATCGCGCTCGTCCGGCCGGGACGTTCAGCGCTGACGTCGGACCTGGCTCCAACTCGCTGCGCTTCACAGGCTTCATGACGCAGGTTGGGCGCTCCCGCGCGCGCCGCCAGGGTTTCCTTGGCGCGGCGCTATTTCCCGGCCACTACCGAATCGAGGCACACACCCTGGCCACCGGGTTGCTCAGCCCGAGCGACGTCAAGATCACGTACATCACGATTCCCGATCTGGCACCCACCTTGAGTTCACTTGCTCTTTCACGAGACGTCGTCACCGAGGGCTCGGACGGACGCAACGGATCCGGTATCACCGCCTTCTACGACCACACGTACTCGCCGCCGCATCCCGGCGATGCCGCCCTCGCGGTCAGGAAGCTTCTGAACATCGAGATCCTGCACTGCGGGAGTTACACGAGCACCGGGTGCTCCAGCCCGGCCGTGGATTCGCGCTTCACGACCGTGGACAAGGTCTCGGGGGCCAATCAGCTCGACCTCACCTCATACATCAATGGCTCCCCGGGGCGCACGCTGCTGACCTCCGGTCGCTATCGCCTCGTGCTCAGGGCCGACGGCTGCGCTCCCGTACAGGCGGACTTCAAGGTCTCACCGAAATACGTCGCGCTCCAGTTCCCGCCGCCGTTGGCTTTCAAGCCCTACAGCTTCCCCGCCGCCCCGTCGGGCGCCGTCAAAGCACCTCCGAATTTCAGCTCTGACTTCGGCACCGTCGTCAGTTTCACCGAGGACAGAAAGCAGCACACGCTGTGGATCAACCTGTTCCATGTCTTTGACAGCTACGGCCGCTTCGTCGCTGAGATCAGGGTGGACGCCTATCCCGGCCGAAACCAGTTCTACTGGTCCGGGATAAGTGACCTGGAAGCAGCGTCGGGCCCCCTGCCCCCCGGGCCATACACGATGGTCCATGAAGAGTGGCCGGGCCGGATCGTGGCCCAGGTCGGCTTCACGATCAAGCCCTACCACGTCGGCCACACCTGATACGGCGGTTCGTTTGCCAAGTCCGCAAGGGCCCGAGACCCATGACCCGAGTCATCACGGAATGGAGCTAGGGGGACTCGAACCCCCGACCTCCTGGGTGCGATCCAGGCGCTCTCCCAACTGAGCTATAGCCCCGTGCGGCGGCGGATTCCCGCGCGGTCGCGCACAGTTTAGCTCCGGAGCGGCCACGCACCGAGGGTCGGTTGGGTTGGTTCAGCGCTTGCGAGAATTCGATTTGCGGCCGATAGGCTCAACACGGCTCGGACATTCACATGAGCTTCCGCACGCGCCTCACCAGCTTTTTCGTCCTGATCGTGGTCGTGCCGATGATCGCGGTCGGCGTTCTCGTCTTCCGCCTCATCGGCGACAGCGCGCAGGGCAAGGCTGACGCGCGGGCGAGCGGCCTGGCAAGTGCGGCGGCGAGCCTGTACGAGACTCACGCCGCAGCGGCACGCGCGGATGCGCGGACGATCGCGCAGGGGCTGGGCTCCGCCACTACGACGGATCTTCGCGTCCGCCTGTCCGCACTGGCTAGTCAGACCGGGCTGAACAGAATCACGGTGACGCGTGGCCACGCGGTCATCGCCGACGTTGGCGATCGCAGCTCCGTCGCACCCGGGAGCGCGAAGCTCGAGCGCGGCGGACGGGGCTCGATCACCGTCACCGCCTCCACCTTGACTGCGCCCCAATTCGCCCGGGATCTCACCGGTGCCTCTGGTGTTCGCGTAGTCGTGCGCCAGGGCGGCCGCACCCTCGCCGCGGCACCCTCCGGTCCCGTGCCGGGCCAGTTGCCTCGCACCGGAGCGGTCAAGCTCGGTGCGGTCAGCTATCAGGCGGTCACGCAATCCTTCCCCGGGTTCGGCGGACGTCCCGTCAAGGTGACGGTCCTCTCGGATCGGTCCCTCACGGCTAGCTCCGTGTCTACCAGCCGCCTTGTCGCAGCCGGCTTCATCGCCGCTTTCCTGCTGCTGGCGTTTGCCTTCTCGGTGCTTGCCTCTCGGGCACTGCAGGGCCAGATCAGCCGCTTCCTCGAGGCGGCCCGCCGCCTGGGCGGCGGTGACTTCTCCGCGACCATTCCCACCGAGGGTCACGACGACTTTGCCGCGCTGGGCGCCGAGTTCAACAGCATGTCCACGCAGTTGGCCCATCGCGTGGACGAGCTCTCCCAGGAACGCGCACGGCTCCGCGAGTCGATTCGCCGGATCGGTCAGACCTTTGCCTCCAATCTCGATCGTCCCGCCCTGCTCGAGCTGGCGTTGAAGACCGCAATGGACGCCGTCCAGGCCGACCGCGGTCGTCTCAGTGTCCGCAGCGCGGACGATCAGCCGCTTGCGGAGGCGGCGTTGGTGGGCTCGCTCGCCGGGGCCGAGCAGCAGGTGTATGAGGCCGAGCGTGCGGCGCTGCGAGGCGATGCGCTTGGGGAGGCGGCGGCTGAGATCAGTGTCATGTCGGTGGCGCTGGGTTCGGGACAGCCCGGCGAGCGCCCGCATGCACTGATCACCGTGGCGCGTGCCGGACAGGCGTTTTCCGACGACGACCGCGAGCTGCTGCGATCGTTGGCGGCCCAGACCACCCTCGCAGTGGAGAACGTCGAACTCCACTATCAGGTCCGCCGCCAAGCGGTCACGGACGAGCTCACCGGGCTCTCCAATCACGGCAGTTTCCAGGACCGTTTGGCTGCCGAAGTCGATCAGGTCCGCCGCTATCACCATCAGGTCGGTCTGATCATGCTCGACCTGGACAATTTCAAGGCCGTCAATGACACCTATGGGCATCAGCAGGGCGACATCGTTCTCAAGCACGTGGCTCGGGTGCTACGTGACACCTCACGAGATGCCGACTCGCCGGCGCGGTACGGTGGGGAGGAGTTGGCCCTGATCCTTCCCCACACCGATCTGGAGGGTTCCTACGCGATTGCCGAGCGTCTCCGCACGGCGATCGAAGCCCTGCGGATCCCTGGTCCAAACGGCCACGACCCCCTGCGGGTCACCGCCAGCCTAGGCGTGGCGGCGTCGTCTGAGGGGGACAAGGATGCGCTGGTGGCTGACGCCGATGCCGCCCTTTACGCGGCCAAGCGGCAGGGCAAGAATCGGACCGTCCGAGCCCACTCGCAGACAGCGAACGTGGGCCCCGGCGAGTAAGGTTTCAACCATGGGTCTGTTGGACGACGCGATCCGCGAGCACCTCGACCTCAAGCGACGCCGAGGCGCCGACCCCACCGAGGTCGAGCGTGCAGAGCGTGAGGCCCTGGGCCCAGTCCGCAGAGGTCCGGAGCCCCAAGAGGCCGACGAGGTCGCAGCCGGCGGCCTCGCCTACGACGCCGAGGGCGATGAGGGATGGGAGGAGCCCCTCCGGCACGAACCCGAGAGCGTCGAGGACCCCTCAGAGGAGCACCATTACTCCCCGTCGGAGATGTTTGAGCGGGCTGCTCCGCCGCCGGACGAGGAGCCGCCGCTGGCTGATGAGCCGCGGCTGGCTGATGAGCGGCCGCTCGTTGACGAGCCGACGGTGGTCGATCATCCGCCTCCGCCTCGGTTCGCCGCTCCGGCCGAGGAGACCCACGATTTCTCCGCAGAGGACCCGCTGGGGGATCCGTTCGCCGAAGACGATCATCCCGGGACCCCGCCGCCGCACGCCGCTCCGGCATCGCCAGGCCCGGGGTCCGGTGAGTCTGCCGGCGGCGAGACCGTTGAGTACCGAATCGACGAAGCGCTAGAGGACAAGCCCAAGACGGAGGGCGAGGACGTCCTCGAGGAGACTCCCGAGTTCCTTCAGGACACTCCCGACCACGATCGACTCTGGTTCGAGCAGCGTCCGCCGAAGGATTTCGACTTCGAGGGCTAACTCCCCGCCGGGACGCCGCCACCTCATACGGCCTCGGCCCCGTTTCGCCCGACATGCGCAGAAACGTCCGGATAGCGGACGTTTTGGTGCGACACGCGGTTAAACTCGCCACCGCGGGGCCATAGCTCAGTTGGGAGAGCGCCTGCTTTGCAAGCAGGAGGTCGCCGGTTCGATCCCGGCTGGCTCCACTGGGGGAAGTGCCTGCAGGCAGCCACTGTTACGGCACAGAGATCGCTCCGGCGGGTGACTGAAGCTTGCGTGTCCGCGCCTCTGGTGCCCATTGGTGCCCAATTACCCGGGCGTGCACGTCCCTGGACGGTTCCGTTTCCACCGCGACTACGACGAATGTACCTCTTGACGAAGCTCAGCCAGCGACAGGCTCGCGCTGGCAGCGCGGGGAAAGCTGGCGTCAGGATCCCCAGAGCTCGCGGGCCGGTCGCACCATCAGCTGGCTGGCCATCGGCACCAGCTTCGACGGCCCGTACCTCGCCGCCTCTGACTTGCCCTATCTCTTTCGCTCGCGGTTTTGACGAGTTGCTGTTGGCTGCCGCAGGCTGTTGGCGTCAAGCAGGCGGCGACAGTGCAAGGGCTAGACCTGCTTCTGGCGAGATCGAGGTGCTCGTTTCACTCTCAGCGAGACACCTGCTCTGATGTCGACGCGGTACTGGGCTCGGGCGCTGGCGGGGCTGCTGAGAAGACGCAAGAGATCCAATAGCTGTGGCCGGGTCGAGGGAACTTCCGACGACATCAGCCGAAGCTTTCGAGACGGGTACAGCGGCCGTCCCGCTTGTGCTCGGCGGCGATTGCAGCGTGTTGCTCGGCGGGACCCTCGCGCTGGGCCGCGGCGGCGCCCTCAGCATCGCGAGACGGTCCAACAGTGACCGACACGCACGGCCGGCCACGGAGTCCGACTCCGCCCAGTCTCTTACCTCTAGAAGAGGGCGGTATTGAAGACGTATTCCTGCTTAGGACAGCCGAAGCCGGCGCAGTTTCTCGCGGTCGGTGATCAGATCGACCGTCGTGACCTTCCCGCCGGCGACGGTGAACCCGATGACGGCGCGCAGTCCGACTTCCGCCGGAACAATCAGCCCGAGCGTGCCGTTGACGATCGCAGGCTTGGCGTGCGGGGCAAAGCGCGCGCCGCGTGCGAGCAGCCGTTCGGCCACGGCGGGCGCGCCGATGATCGGCGGGCGGGCTTCCGGCCCGGTCCCGCCGCTGTCGATGCGGAACACGACGTCAGGATCCAACACGGAGACGAGGGCGTCGAAGTCGCCGGCCCGGGAGGCGGCGAGGAAGGCGTCGACCACCTCCCGCTGCCTGGCGATGTTCGGAGCGGGTGCCGGGGCCAGTCCTCGCACGCGGCGCCTGGCGCGGCTTGCGAGCTGTCGCGTTGCGGCCGGGGTGCGATCGACGATCGGGGCGATGTCGTCGAAGGGCATGTCGAACATGTCGTGAAGCACGAAGGCGAGCCGCTCCGCCGGGGTCAGGTTCTCAAGCACGACGAGCAGCGCGAGGCCGACCGAGTCGGCGAGCAGGGCCTCCTGCTCGGGATCCCCGTCGGCTTCGACGCTCACGATCGGCTCGGGCAGCCAGCTGCCGGCGTAGTCCTCGCGCCTGGCGCGCCTCGCCTTCAACATGTCCAGGCAGACTCGGCCGACGACAGTGGTCAGCCAGCCGCCGATGTTCCCGACATCGTGCGTGTCGGCGCGACTCAACCGCAGCCACGCCTCCTGGACGGCGTCCTCCGCCTCGCCGACCGAGCCGAGCATCCGGTAGGCGACGGCTTGGAGGTGGCTGCGGTGGCGTTCGAACTGCTCTGTGCTCCAGCTCTGCTCGTCCATGTCGGTCACACCCTTCGGTCGGGAGTCGTCATAGGGGTGACGAGCGAACTGCGGCCGATGTGACCGACAGCTCAACTTTCCAAGTTTTCGATCGAAAAAGTGAGACCCACATGCAACTGGCATATGCACAAGACACCGAATCCGACAGGCCTGCAATCGAGGTTCGCGCGCTCCGCAAGGTTTACCGCGGTGGCGTTGAGGCGGTCAAGGGGATCGACTTCGAGGTCGCCCACGGTGAGGTCTTCGGTCTTCTCGGTCCGAACGGCGCCGGTAAGTCGACGACGATCGGGATGCTGACTACCACGGTCGTGCCGACGTCCGGGAGCGCGCGGCTCGCCGGCTACGACGTCGTCAAGGAACCGCGGCGCGCGCGGAGCGTCAGCAGCGTCGTTTTCCAGGAGGCCGTCGTCGACGGCGGCCTGACCGGCCGTGCCAATCTTGATCTACACGCCCACCTTTGGGGTGTACCGCCGGCGGTGGCTAGCACTCGTATTGACGAGCTGACCGAGGCGTTCGGGATCGCCGAGCTGATCGACCGGCCGGTTGAGAGCGTCAGTGGCGGCCAGCGCCGCCGTCTCGAGATCGCGCGCGCCCTCGTGTCCCAGCCTCAGGTGCTGTTCCTGGATGAGCCCACCGTCGGCCTTGATCCTCGGATTCGTCATGAGCTCCTGGACGTGATCGCTGGTCTGCGCTCGCGCCATGACATGACGATCCTGCTCACCACCCACTACCTCGACGAAGCTCAACAGCTCTGTGACCGGGTCGCGATCGTCCATCAGGGCGAGATCGTCGCGCTCGACACGCCAACGGCGCTGCTCGCCGGGTTGGGCACCGAGATCCTCGAGCTGCGGGTTGACGGCGACGGCGACGCTGCGCTGGCGTCGCTACGCGCCCGCGGGATCGCCACCAGTGACGCTTTCGCGATCGGCTCAAGTCTCACGATCGCCCTCGATGGCCGGCCGGCCGGCGAGACGATTGCCGCCATCAGCGACGCGGGTGTCAATGGCTCCGGGTTCATGACGCGGCCGCCGACGCTTGACGACGTTTACCTCCGGCTGACCGGCGGTCCGATCGCCGAAGCCGCCTAACTCTAATTCGAAAGGAACCTACCCGTGTCCGCTACTGCCATCAGAACTGGATTAGCTGTTCGCCATCCCGCGCTGACTCGTAGGGCGAGTGCGCTTATGACGCTCGCCAGGCGGCGTGCCTCCCTTACTGCCCACAACCCGCGGCAGATTGCCGTCCCGCTGCTGACACCGATCCTGTTCGCCACCGTCATCGCCCCTGCCCTGAGCAAGGCGCTGGGCGGGCTGCACACGCACATCGACTACATCGCGTTCGTGTCGGTCGGGACCGTGGGACTGCTCGTGCCGCTGCTCGCGATCTTCGCTGGCCTGAGCGTGATCGTCGACCGCCACAGCTGCGCGCAGAAGGAGCTCCTCGCCGCGCCGATCCCGCGAGCGCTGCTCGTGCTCTCGAACCTCGTCGTAGTACTCGCCCTGGCCGCGTTTCAGGTGGTTGTGCTGATCGGGGTCGCCGCGCTGCGCGGAGGAACGTTCGACATAACGGCCTCTGGCGTGTTCTGGTTCGTCGCTGCCTCCGTCCTGTTCACGGTCTTCATGTACGGCCTGGCTGAGACGCTCGCGGCTCGGATCCCGAGCCAGGAGGAATACATCGGCGCCACCCCGGCGGTCGCGGTCCTGCCGTTCTTCTTCGCCGGCGCGCTGTTCCCAATCCACGTACTACCCGGAGCACTCGCGGCCTTCGCAAAGGTCCTGCCGCTCACTCACGCCCTGGCGCTGATGCGCTACGGCTTCGTTGACCACCGTGGCACCGGCCTGCATGACATCTGGGGCATGAGCAACACCACGACCGAGGCATGGCTCAGCCTCGGCGTTGTCGTCCTGTTCGCTGCCGCGTTCATCGCCCTGGGCATCCGCACGTTCAAGCGGTCGGCGGTCAGCTGAGTCGCCTTCCTCGCCGAGCGCGCCGAGCTCACCGTCGACCTTCAACAACTTCAGCCACACACCGTGTGGTCCAAAACTCAGCAACCACAGATACGGAGCACACCATGATTGACATGCACAGCAAAACCGTCGTAGTGACCGGCGCCAACAGCGGCGTCGGATTCGTCACCGCTGAGAAACTGGCTGCGGCCGGCGCGCAGATCGTGATGGTCTGTCGCGATCCCGGTCGTGGCGAGACGGCAAGGGCCCGGATCGCGGATAGCGCCACGGCCCCCCCGCCCCAGCTGTTCATCGCCGACCTGTCCTCCCAAGACGAAATTCACGACCTCGCCAGAGACATCCACCTCGCGAATGACCGGATCGACGTGTTGCTCAACAACGCCGGCAGCGTTTTCAACAAGGGTGAGCGCAGCATCGATGGCATCGAGAAGACGTTCGCCACCAACCACCTGGCGGCGTTCCTGCTCACGAACCTGCTGCAGGATCTGCTTCTCGCGGCGCCCGCGGCTCGCGTGGTCACGGTGGCGTCAGAGATTTACAGCCGCAAGCTCGACTTCGAGAACCTTCAAGGAGAGCGCAGCTACAACTTCTTCAAGGCCTACCAGCAGTCAAAGCTCTGCAATGTCCTGTTCGCCTACGAGCTGGCACGGCGCCTACAGGGCACCAACGTGACGTCGAACGTCGTCAGCCCCGGTCCGAGCAAGACCGGTTTCGGAGCCACGATGAGGGGCCCGGCTCGCACGTTCACGCGCGTCATGAAGGCCACGCCCCGCTTCGGTACGCCCGAGAAGGGGGCGCGGACGCTCGTATACGCGACAACCGATCCCGAGCTCGACGGCGTGACCGGTCACTTCTACTACAAGGGGAAGGAGCTGGCCACCAATCCCGTCACCCACGACACCGAGACCGCCGCGCGTCTGTGGCAGATCAGCGAAAAAATGTGCGGCCTCGGCAAACGCTCGCACGAGGACGCCGTCGCGCTGCCTGGCGTAACTGACGGCCGGGGCAGCCCGCGGATCGCCCCGTACTGACCGGCATCCGCCGGCTCGTGTCGGATCGCTCACGTCTGACCGCCATCACAACCATTCAGCAGCCCAGAGGAGTCCCCATGCCCGACGCATACCCTGCCCCCGACACACAACTAAGCCCGCTCGGTCAAGCCGCTCAGCAGGAAGGAATCGTTCTGACCCAGATGCTGATCGTCGCCGACGTCGAACGCTCGGTCAGGTTCTACCGCGACGTACTCGGCGCGACCGTCCTGCGCGAACACTCGCCCGCCATGCTTCGCTTCCACAACGGCTGGCTGATCGTCAACAGCGGCGGAGGCCCGACGCCCGACAAGCCTGACGTAACCATGACCCCGCCCGAGGACCTCAATCGCGTCTCGACGCTGATGAACGTCCGCGTCGCCGACATCGCGACCGTGTATAGGGAGTGGAACGAGCGCGGAGCCCAGTTCCTGACCGAACCGCTGGATAACCACGGCGCCGAGCAGCGCTGCTATCTGCGAGACCCCGACGGATACCTGATCGAGCTCGGAGCCACCATACCCCGCGCGCTCGCCGCCTGACCCGCGACGCAGTCGCGGCATTCCACCGCCTTCGACACCCGCCGCCCGTTTTCGCTCGGGAACCCGCCCGCCGGATCGTCACCCATATTCCCCCACCCGGCTCGGTTGCCGGGTGCAGTCATGACGCAGACCCGAATCGCTCAATCGAGCAGGAGAACACCATGGCCGCACGTCCCCTCATCCCCCCGCCAACACACGATCACACCGGAGGCTCAGCACGGCTGGGTTTAGTCGGGCGTCTGGCGGCTTGGGCGCTCGCCCATCGCGCTCGCGTCGTCGTCCTGTGGGTCGTGCTACTAGTGGGAGCGATGGCCGCGTCGAGCAGCGTCGGGCCCCACTACGTCAACAACCTGGCTCTCAGCGGGACCGATTCCCAGCGAGCGACCGACCTGCTCAATCACAACTTCCCTACCCGGGCGGGCGACGTTGATCAGATCGTTTTTCACTCGTCCCGCGCCCTGGCCACAGACCGGACTGTCCAGGCCCGACTTGCACCGCTCCTGCTTGGGGTATCGCATCTCCCGCACGTACGCGCGGTTATGAGCCCGTTCAGTCCTGCCGGAGCCCGGGGGATTTCAAGGGACAAGCGCACGGCGTTCGCCACCGTGATCTTTGACCAGCGGGCCGACGTCCTGCCACATGCGGCAGTCAACCGTGTCATCGCCCTTGCTCGCAGCGCTAGCACGGGGTCGCTGCAGGTCGAGCTCGGTGGTAGAGCAGTCCAGGATGCGAACCCACCGTCACTCGGAGCCGCGACAGGAATCGGGGTCCTGGCCGCGATCATCATCCTTCTGATCACCTTCGGCTCGGCGACCGCAATGGGCCTGCCGATCCTCACGGCACTGCTCGGACTGGGAAGCGCCCTCGGGCTCATCGGCCTGGGCTCCAGGGTGCTCGACACGCCTGATTTCTCGACCGAGCTGGCGGCCCTACTCGGCCTCGGCGTCGGCATCGACTACGCACTATTCATCGTCACACGTTTTCGCGAGAACTACAGCATCACGGGCGACGTCCCCGCTTCGATCATCGGCGCAATGGACACCGCGGGACGCGCCGTGCTCTTCGCCGGCGTGACCGTCATCATCGCGCTGCTCGGAATGTTCGCGATCGGCGTGAGCTTGCTCAACGCCGCGGCGCTCGCCACCGCACTGTCAGTCGGACTGACGATGCTGGCTGCGCTGACGATCCTCCCGGTGCTGCTTTCCCGCTTTGGCGAGCGCATCGGGTCGCACAAGCGATCTCGCCGCGCCGCCGGTGCGCAGGGGCCCGTCGGCGCGGGCTTCTGGCCCCGCTGGGCGAGCCTTGTCGCTCGTCGCCCTTGGCCCGCGCTGGTCGCCGGCCTAACGATCATGCTTCTCCTCGCCGTCCCAGCGCTATCGCTGCGCCTGGGTCAGAGCGACGCGGGCAACGACCCCACCAGTCTCACAAGTCGCCGGGCCTATGACCTGGTCGCTCAGGGCTTTGGCAAGGGATTCAATGGTCCGCTGCAAGTCGTCGCGCAATTGCCGCGCGCAGGCGACCAAGCCGCGCTGTCGCGCGTAGCCACGACGCTACAGACCACGCCAGGCGTGGCTTCGGTCTCGGCCCCCGAACTCAGCCCCCTGAGGAAAACCGCCATCTATCAGGTGTTCCCACGCACGGCGCCCCAGTCACAGGCGACCACGGACCTCGTCAACAGACTGCGTGATCAGCAGCTCCCGCAGGTCAAGAACGCGACGGGCGCGACGGTCTTCGTCGGCGGATCGACTGCAACGGGGATCGACTTCTCCCATGTCATCTCTGGGAAGCTGGCCTTGTTCATTGGTGTGGTCGTACTCCTCGCCGGACTGTTACTGGCGATGGTCTTCCGCTCGATTGCGATCCCGATCCAAGCAGCTGTCATGAATCTGCTCTCTGTCGGTGCGTCGCTCGGGGTCGTCGTCGGCGTATTCCAAAACGGCTGGCTGGGAGGCTTCTTCAACGTCACGGCCGGGCCGATCGAGCCATTCATACCCGTGATCGTGTTTGCGATCGTCTTCGGGCTCTCGATGGACTACGAGGTATTCCTCATCTCCCGGATCCACGAAGCATGGACCCGCCGGCGCGACCCAACAGCCGCATTGACCGACGGCCTCGGCTCGACCGGCCGCGTTGTCACAGCGGCCGCGACGATCATGGTCTGCATCTTCATCTCCTTCGTGCTCGGAGATCAGCGGGTGATCAAGCTGTTCGGAGTAAGCCTCGCGAGCGCCGTCTTCCTCGATGCCTTTGTCGTGCGAAGCCTGCTGCTGCCCTCCGTACTCACGCTCCTCGGCAAGCGAACCTGGGCGTTCCCGAAGTTCATCGACCGGCGGCTACCGCGCATCGCGATCGAGCGGCCGGAAGGACCGCCGACTCCGGCGCTCACTCTGGGACAAGAGGCCTCGTGAAGTCACTTGTACCTCGTGAGGCGCCGATGGCTGCGGGCCGACGGTTCGCCGCGTAACTGGGTCGTCTGGGTGGGCCTGGAGGCGACCACATCCTGATCTGCACATCCAACGCGATCTGGAAGGCCAAAGAGATGCTGCACAACCCACGTGTCGCACTGTCGGTGACCGAATCCACAAGCCCTACCGGATGGGGGCGATCCACGGGCGCGTGGTCGAGGTACGGCCCGACAAAGGGTGCCGCTACATGGATCCGATCTCCTACAAGTACAGGGCGCGCCGTTTCCCAGCCGAGGGCCCGGATCGCGTCTGCTTGGTGATCACGGTCGGGAAGGCCGCGCAGCGGACGCTCGGTTTGAACACGACCCAGGCGCGTGAAGCCTCGTCGGACCTCGACCTGGGCGCTCTCCCTGTCCAGCTACGGACCGCCGCGCATGAGTCAGCGCGCCTGGAGTCGATCGGGATCACCAAGCCGCGGGACCTCGCTGAGCGCGATCCCTACAGGCCGCGCGCGAATTCGACTCTCCGGCTCCGCCGACGGTGATTCCAAACTACCGCCGACTCAGGATCAGCAGACGATAGAAGCATCGGCTGCGAACGGAACAACCCCCGCTTTCACATTAGACGGCGCGAGCCGCGCGGAAAAGCTGAGTGCTCGCTCATGAAGTTAGTCTGATATCGTACTTTCATGGTGAGTGATGTTGATCGCCTCGACACGGACAACTTCGGGTTCCTGCTCGCGAAGGCCTCCCAGCGTTGGAACGAGCTGCTCGCCGAGGGCTTCGCAGAGCGTGGCTTCGGTGAGGTGCGCCCGTCCTATGGCTCGGTGTTGGTCCCGCTGTTCGCGGAGAACGGGCTGAGGATGGGTCACATCGCGGAGCGTGCCCGGCTCTCCAAGCAGACGATGACCACCTTGGTTCGACTCTGCGAACGCGATGGTCTCGTGTACCGGGAGCGCGAACCACAGGACGCTCGCGCGTTCCGCATCCATCTCACCGAGCGAGCGAAGGACTTTCGGCCGATCGCCGCCGAGGTTCTCCGCGAGCTGGACAGCAAGGTGCTCGCCTCGCTCGGCGAGCGGCAACGAAAAGCGCTCACGGAAGCGCTGAAAGGAGTGATGGACCTATGAGAAGCGAGACGGTGACGACGGTCATTGCCGCACCTCAGTCGGCAGTGTTTGAGTACATGTCGGACATCGAAAGGCTCCCCGAGTGGGCGACCGAGTTCGCGCGCGAGCTCAAGCGCGACGGCGAGGACTACAAAGTCGTTAACGGCCTCGGCGAGTTCTACTTCGAAATCAAGGCCGACCCGCGGACCGGCGTGATCGACATGTTCGTCGGCCCTACCAGGGACCAGATGGCGATCTTCCCCACGCGAGCGGTGGCGCTTCCCGACGGAAGCACGGCCTTCAGCTTCACGATGTTCCAGGGGCCTGACATGCCCGGTGAGCTCTTCGAGTCCCAGCACCAGTCGCTTGAGCGCGAGTTCTCGAACATCGAGGCCGCATTCGCATCCTGAGGCCAGTCCCGGCCAGCGAGCGCGAGAAGATGCTCGCGGTCCGCCTCTGCGGGCCGCGAGTCATCGCGCGCCTGGAGTCGATCGGGATCACCAAGCTGAGGGACCTCGCCGAGCGTGATCCCTACCAGCTCGTGCACGAGGTCAACGTCGCCGCCGGCAGACCGATCTGGCACCCCCCGATCGCCACCCAGGCCATGACCAACCTAATCGCCGCGGCGCAGCGGGAATCGAGCGCCGAAACGTGGATAGCCTGAACCAAACCGGCATGCAGCAGGCGACACGAGCATCGGCCGTGAGGAAAACATGCGTCCTGCTCTGACGACAGCACGAGCATTCACACCCGGCCACGTCAGCCCTGCTAAGCGCGGCCAGGAAGGCCCGGGTGCTGGAACCGTGGACGATCTGGGGGTGGGTTCTCCGTAGACGCTGAGCGAAGCTGACCGGCGGATCGTGGCGGTTTGGGCGGCGGACCGCGCGGAGCGGTGCTGGGGCTGTTCGAGCGGAAGCTCCGGGGGATAGCCGTCCCCGTGAATGCAATCGCCCGGCTTCGAGCGTTTGCTCGTGGCGAGCTTGGCGTCGGAGAGGCCCGCGGGCGTTTCGTCGCTCATGCTGCCGCTCGCGAGGTGAGCGCTCCGGCAGCGGTGTCCGCCGCGCGAGCGGCAGGGCAGGCCGCGAGCATCCCTCATATGGGCGCGCACGCCCTGGGTGCCGCCGCGTATGCTGCCAAGGCGGCTGGGCTGGCCGCCCCCGACCGGCCGGAGGCTGTCAGCGAGGAGATCCGCTGGCAGCTTGGCCGATTGTCCCCGGCCGTCAAGGTTGCCTTGCGACAGCTGCCGCTCGTCGGTGAGAATTCGTCCGGTCCTCATGCGCTGCGGTCATTCCGGTTGACCGCGTCGTAGGCCATGGACATACTCGGCTGGTGGCGACTGCGTTCGAGCCGGTCAGGTCGGTGTCTGTTTCAGGGACCTCGTTTGCCTACCGCGAGGAGGGCGCTGGCGAGCCGGTTGTGTTCGTTCACGGTGACATCAGCGATCTGCGGACCTGGGAGCAGCAGCTTCCCGTTGTCGGTGCCTCGTATCGCGCGATCGCCTACAGCCGTCGGTACGCGCGGCCGAATGTGGACATCGAGCCGGGGGTCGATAACCAGATGCTGGCGCATGTCGATGACCTCGCCGCGTTGCTGCGGGCGATCGATGCTGCTCCCGCCCACCTTGTGGGCAACTCGTGGGGTGCGTTCATCGCGCTGCTGACCGCCATTCGCCACCCCGATCTGGTTCGCACGCTGGTGCTCGAGGAGCCGCCCGTGATGCCGTTGTTCGTGAGCACGCCGCCGCGTCCTCAAGAGCTCTTGCGGTTGTTGATCTCAAGGCCGCGGACGGCGATCGCGCTGATCGGGTTCGGCGCCAAGGTGATGAGCCCGGTGCAGAAGCGCTTTCGCGGCGATGAGGACGAGAAGGCGATGCTGACGTTCGTGGACGGTGTGCTCGGCGGCGAGAGCTACGAACAGCTTCAGGACGCCCGCAAGCACCAGATGCGCGAGAACCTCGGTGCCCTCAAGGCGCAGCTGCTCGGCGCCGGATTTCCGCCCCTGGTCGACGACGAGGTTCGTGCCGTCCGCGCCCCGACGATGCTTCTCACCGGCGAGCGCAGCCCGGCGCTGTTCCTGCGTCTGACCGATCGCTTAGAGGAACTGCTGCCGAACGCCGAGCGGGTCGAGATACCCGGCGCCTCGCACCTCATGCACGAGCAGAACGCCCCGGCGCTCAACGCAGCGATCCTGGACCATCTCGGGCGACATCAGGCGAGGAGCCGGCCAACCTAACCCCGGTAGCGGAGAGGGAGGAAGCGATGAGCAATCCATATACGCACGGAATCTGGACTGTGACGCCTGGGCACGAGGAGCAGTTCGTGAGTGCATGGAAGGAGCTCGCAGAATGGACCGGCCGCGAGGTCCCCGGCAGCATCTGGGCCAAACTGCTTCGCGACGCCGGCGCGCCCAATCGCTTCGTCAGCTTTGGCCCGTGGGAAAGCCTGGACGCGATCGAGAACTGGCGGACGCTCGCCGGCTGGCAGGAGCGAGTCCAGCGCCTCCGCGGGCTGCTCGACGAATTCGAGCCGAGCACGCTGGAACTCATCGCCGAAATCGAATAGTCATCACGACACATGAGCGCACGTGCGTCACAGCATTCGCGGGACCCTGCCGGTCCCTACTCCTGGCTCACCGCAACGCGCGCCTGACACCGTCGTCGCGAAGCGGACCGTCATCAGTAGGGCGGCGTGGACTGCTGCAACCGCGGGCCGCAGCAAGCACGTGCTCTTCCGCATCGCCAGCCAAACGCGCGCGCCTCCGTCGGACGCTGTCGAGGTGGGCGACGAGACGCGGTGCGGCCGGGTGCTGCTATCGCAACGCGGCAGAGGCCGGGCACGTGCCTGCTCCTGAGGACAAGCTCAACTCTGCCGTCGGTCTCTCCTCAGGTTTCTCGGCGGACGGTGCGTAGGGAGGTTGACGTGCCCTGCCGCGACGGAGGATGCCGCTCGCAACAACCGGTTCGAGAGCGAGAAATCCGTTGACGATCACGAGGAACGCCGAGGCAGGTCGTGACACGCTGGTCGAGCGGCTGTTCGGGAGCGCGTTGGGGGCGCTGGATCTCTTCTGCATCTATCTGGGTGATCAGCTTGGTATGTACAGAGCGCTCGTGGACGAGGGCCCGTCGACTTCTACCGACTACGGCGCCGACCTGCACGAGGGCCAGGCGCGGTTCACGCAGCCGATGTTCGACAACCTACTCGCTACCGATTGGTTCC
Organism: uncultured Solirubrobacterales bacterium; assembly: GCA_963757165.1. GTDB lineage: Bacteria > Actinomycetota > Thermoleophilia > Solirubrobacterales > Solirubrobacteraceae > Palsa-465. Next base: position 1,068,543 of record CAVWQO010000006.1, on the reverse strand, counting down.
CGTCGGCGCCGGCGTCCACGATCGCCTCAATAGCGATCGCCCAGCCCGCTCACGCCAGTCGGCACCTCGAAACTACCGGAGGACAGATAGATGCACGTGACCGTGAACGTCGCGGGCACACACTCCGGGGACAGCGCCGACGCTGACGCCGCAGAGCCGGCGAGCAGACCTGCGAGCGCCAGCGGGAGCACGGCAACCAGTGGCCTCGCCAGCCACACCGGTACTGCTCGGCCGCGTCCGGCCAGCGTCCTAAATGCGAACCTCGTCGCTTCACATGTCATTTCATGTCCTCCCCGGCCTTGGTGGTGTGTACGTGGTTGGGTAAGGCGGGGTCAGGCTCGGGGGCCGAGCAGACCAGCTCGACCGCCGACATCACTGCTCGCCCGTCTGATCGTTCGCGCGCGGGCTTGGTGCGGGCTTGGTTCCCCACGCCTGCCAGATCAGCGGCTGGCAGGTGATCGTGCCCGGTGCGCTCAGGTGCGCTCGCAGCGCTACCGCGTGGGCGTCGAGCTGCTCAGTGTTCACGGCGCCACCGGCGACGATTTGGTCTGCCACCAGCGCCACCAGGGTTGGAAGGAACGTTTGGTAATAGTCGCCCGGTTTCGTGACGCGCGCTGTGACCCGGACGTCTATGTGATCGAGCCCGGCGTTACCAAGCATGCGGGCAGTGCGCCGTCCAATATCGAAGTCCTTCCCCGAGGCCCGATACGCGCCGGTCACCGCGGAGCGCAACACCTCCCATGACGGATGCGGGGGATCGCAGACCCAGCCCGCGCTGTCTGGCTCCTGCACGGCCACAACGCCGCCGGGCTTGGCGAGCCTGATCATCTCTGCGAGCGCCGCTTCGGGGTCGGCGACGTTGAGCAGCAGCGTACGAGCGTGCACGAAGTCGAAGCTCTCAGCCTCAAGGCCGATCTGGGTGGCGTCTCCCTCGATGAGCTCCGCCGCCACCCCGCGTTGCTTGGCCAGCGCTCTGGCCAACTCAAGGATCCGCGGCTCGCGGTCGAGACCTACCACACGCCCGCCACGCCCGACCCGCAACGCAAGCAGATGCAGGATGCCGAGCACCCCGCAGCCAACGTCGATCGCGTGCGCGCCCGGTTGGAGGCCGACGCTGTCAAGCAGCTCATTGGCTTCGGACTCATACACCTCCGCCTGCGCCACGAGGTGCTCGAGCTCGGCGGCACTCGATCCGAGCAGATACGCATCGGGCACCAGCGTTGTTGTCGCCCTGTGGGCCGTTGAGGTCATGTTGTCGACTCCTCTTGCGCTGGTTCGATAGGTCCGAGTTGGCGCAAAATCGCGACACCGTCGGGCGCTGCCCAGTGCTCGATCAGGCCACGAGGAAACTTGAGCGTCAGCATCCGCAGTTCCGTCAGCTCATTGGGAGGATTTCGCAGCCGTACCGGCGGGCGATATCGGGAGCGTTGCGTGGCGGCGTTACGTCGCGTGGGGGTGGGGTGAGCGCTTGCGCGGGAACGCTCATGTCTTCGATCAGCGCCTCGATCCCGGCGGGAGTGAACAGGTAGAGCACGTGGGCGCCGTCGGGACCAGCTGTCCATTTGTGCGGGATGTCGCGGGGTCCGAGTAGGTACGTGCCGGCGGGCGCCTCGATCGTCTCCTCGCCCAAAGTGAATGTGGCGTGGCCGTCGATTACCCAGAATCCCTCGTCCTCGCGATGGTGGACGTGCAGCGGCGTTCGGTAGCCCGCAGCGACGGTGATCTCGACCAGCGTGTACGCGCCGCCGGTGCTCTCGCCTGTGGCTTTGAGGACCGCGAGCTGGCCGAACCACCAGCGCGCGCCTCCTTCCCCGCTTCGTACCACGATCGGGGTTTTCGGGTGGGCGGTGATTGGCGTCATGGTTCTCCGTTCGGGTTGGTGTCGTCGGTGTGTAGGAGCGAGATCGCATAGCGCCAGCGGCCGTCGCTGCCGCGGCGCATCACGTTGACCGCACGATCCGTGACGATCAGCGCCATGTCGTGCGCCTGAAGCACACGGATCGGATCGGCGAGGTAGGTGAAGCCGCGCTCGCAGATCGCCGCTCCGAAACGCGCATTCGCCGCGCCGTCGCACATCTCGACGTCGTCTTGTCCCACGGCCAGGATCCCGGCGGTGTCGAACAGTGCGGCCAGCGCGGCCGGATCACCGACCACGAACGCGTCCTCGAGCAGTGACTCGAGTTCCTCGGGTGTGCTGGCTCCCGTTCTCATGCCGACGCGAAGCTAGCCTCGCCGCCGCGCGCGTCTGTACCAGATAGGTGGTATTCCGCGCGCGAGCGGCGAGCGTACGATGCGCTCATGGGCAGCTACGCGAGGCAGCGCGCGAAGGACCGGATCGCCGAGCTCGCCGGTCACGGCTGCGACCTGGTGACATTCTGGCGCGAGGCTTCCGACGTGATCGCACCCGCCGTCCCGTTCTACCTCACACCGTGTTTCTACACCCTGGATCCGGCGTCGCTGCTGGCCACCAGCCACTACCACGACGGGCTCCCCGAGATCCCGCACGAGTGGCTCAAGGTCGAGTACTACGAGGACGACTTCAACAAGATGGCCGAGGTCGCGCGCTCCAAGGGCGGGATCGGCACGCTGCACGACGCGACCGGCGGCGATCTGAGCCGCAGCGCCAAATACCGCGTCGCGATGCGGGCGCTGGGCTCCGATCAGGAAGTGCTCGCCGCATTGCGCACCCGCCCCGGCGACGCGTGGGGGATCCTCGCGCTCTACCGCGAGCCCGGCCAACCGCGGTTCGACGCCGACGAACTGAAGCTGTTGCAAGCACTGTCCGGAGACCTCGCGGAGGGGGCGCGCCGCGGGCTGCTGATCGGCGAGGCCACAGACCCCGAGGGCACCGAAGCGCCCGGCCTCATCGTAATCCGGGAGAAAGGCGAAGTTGAGTCTCTCACCCCAGGCGTGGAGCGCTGGCTGGCCGAGCTACCCGACGGGGACTGGGAGACCGCCGGGCGCCTACCCGCCGCAGTGCTAGCCGTGGCCGGCCGCGCGCGCCGCACCGCAGCAGCGCAGGACGACTCGCCGGGCGAGATCGCCTTCGCACGCGTGCTCTCACGATCAGGTCGATGGATCGTCCTCCACGGAGCCTCGCTCGTCTCCGACGGCCGACGCCGCATCGCCGTGATCGTCGAGCCCGCCCACCCGGCTCGAATCACTCCGCTGCTGATGGCCGCCTACGGTTTAACCGAACGAGAGCAGGAACTCACCCGGCGGGTCCTGCAGGGCGATTCCACCGCCCAGATCGCCGAGCACCTCGTTCTCTCGCCGCACACCGTGCAGGAGCATCTGAAGCACATCTTCGAGAAGACCGGCGTGCGCAACCGCCGAGACCTCGTCGGCAAGGTGTTCTTCTCACATTACGAACCGCGGCTACGCGACAACGAACAGCGCGTGACCAAAGGCCAGCCCGTCCGCGGCGGCCCAGCCTCGAAGCCCGCCAGCGACCCGGGCTCGCTGTCAATGTAGTCGGCGGTGAGCGCAAGCAAGCACGGCGAGCCGAGGGCATCGATCCACGCAGCGGTCGGTTTCGTCGACCTGGTGGTCTTGCTCGACGCTCAAGCCAGCCTGGTCGACGTAGAAGGCTTGGCGCGGTGGACGTCCGAGACGGGGACGGTGACCAACTAGCGTGAAGGTCATGTCGGCCTCCTGAACGGCGACAACCGGGAGCAGGCGGGCATCTGCCGGAAGGACAGCGAGTCCCGACCGCACGCGCGAGGCCAAGGCGCAGGCGGATCCCCCTACGGCACGGCGCCCTGGCGATGCCCCTGTCCCGCTCCGGCTCGGCGCCCTTTAATTGGCCCGCAGCTCGTGGACGACGTACGGGCTGTGAACCAGGAAGCCGTCCGGGTCCTCGTTGGCCTCGCACAGGACCGCGGTCATCGCTTCTTGCACTTCGGCTTCAACCTGGGCCTGCTGGATGACCGGACGGATCGACAAAGCCACCGGATGCTCCTGCCCTGCCGCGACGTAGGCCTCGGGTGACTTGTCTCGAATCGGTAGCTGACCTGAGGTAGTGGACACGAGCGCTAGGCCCACCTCGTCAGCAAGCGGGCCGACCGCGCCGGGGTCAGACCAGGCAAAGCGCCGGGGTCGCGGAGCGTGGGTGATCCCGGCGAGGACGCGCCCCATCGCCCCGAGCATCCCATCGATCGGGCCGGCCGGAACCCAGGCGCTGAGCAACGCGCGCCCGTCCGGGCGCAGGACACGCTCGAGCTCACGCAGCGACTGCGCCGGGTCTGGAGCGAAGACGATGCCAAAGACAGACAGCACAACGTCGACCGCATCATTATCTACAGGCAGGGCGAGTAGATCGCCTTCACGGAAATCAACGACGACGCCTTGCGCCTGCGCTCGCTCGCGTGCGACCTCTAGCAATCGAGGCGCGGCGTCGACGCCCACCACCCCCGCACCGAACGCGGCCGCCAGCAGCGCAGCGTTGCCCGTCCCGCACGCCACGTCGAGGACGTCATCGCTGGCCGAAAGCGCAGCCTGCTTCACGACCGTGCGCGCGACGGGCTCGAGCTCGATAGCCGTCGTCTCGTACCTACCTGCCCCCCAATCGACCATTCAGCGGATGATGACACGCGACGCGGCCTAGCGAGTGGTCTTCGTCGAGGTGCGCCGCGGTTGCCTGACCGAGTGGAAGCCAGCGGCCCGTTGGTCTGTACCGCTGGCCGATCCCGCTACGAAACGAAAGGATCGCGGACCTGCTCTTGAGCTCCGACGAGCAGCTCGAAGCCACTGACGTCCGTCTCGGTTTGCGCGGAAACCATGCATCTCGCGGACAACAGCTTCCGGGATTAGTCGATCCAGACCGCTAGGCGGCGCGCGCCGTCCCCCGATTGACCTAACGGTAGGACTTCGCCCGCTGGTGCCACGAGGCGAGCTGCTGGAAGGTCGCTCGGCAGTCGGTGCTTTTGGGTTGGATCAGTGCCATCCGCGTCACGCGCAACGCGGCGGACTTTTACACGCCAGCAGCCGCCCGGATGCTCGCTACCGTGGCCTTCGGATCGGCGACCGTGACGAGAACCCGGACATACTTGGATGGCGAGTCGAGCATGACCAGGACCGCCGGACGATGGCCGCGCGTCGCTACAAAAGCCTTCCCTGTGCCATATACCCGGCGGACGCCGTAGACGAATCGAAGTGTCACAGTGTTTCCCCATGCGTGGTATTGCTTCAGGTCCTCGGTGGGGTCTGGCACAACTCTCACCCCTCGTACGGCAGACAGCGGCATCCGAACGTTGCCGCGCAGAGCGAGAGCTTTTTCCCAGACCGCCAGCCGCACCACTACGTGACCCTTGTCGACGACCAATGCTGCCATCGCTCACATCCTTATCAACGGGGACCAAGACGACGGTGCGGCCACTCGGCCGGGCGGCTTGGCCCCAACGAGTTAGGACCGGGCAAACTACTCTAAGTTGAGCATCAAGGGAGCAGCCCGCCCCACCACACAGGCGCACTTCCACCGCTCAGCTACGGCCCGTTCTTGCACTGCGTCATGCTCGAAGGCCAGCGGGTCGTCTGGGTCGTCGTAGTAGCTGAAGTCCCGGACCTCGATGCTGGGATTGCTCACGAGTGGCTTAACGAACACGACGCGCTGCTGCCCGGCGACCGGGTGCAAACGCGTCGGATCGGGTCCGGCGATCATATCGGTGGTCCTTTCGGCGGCGTCGCCAGTGCTCGATGCGGCCTGACGACGATGAGGTACATCGCTCCCAGTACTGCAATCGCGACGAGCACGATCGGAGCGGCCCAGACCTGGTATTCGGGTGCGCCGGGCGGCGCGAGCGAGCGCCGCGGCCATGCGACGTTCACGGTCTCAAAGCTCAGCCAGAGCACGGCCGCGATATTGATGACGAGCCCGAAGCGGCCAAGCTGCACCCCGCCGGCTGGTCGCCAGCTGCCGCGCACGCGGGCGATCAGTGCCGCCAGCGCGACGAGCAGGAAGGCCACGTAGATCGCCGCGGTCCCGAACGCGATCAGGCTGCCGACCGCTGCGGAATTGAGGCCGAGGAGGAGGCCGAGGCAGGCCACGACCGCTGTCGCCCCGATTGCGCCCACCGGCGCTCGGCGATGGTTGACGGTGCGCAGGAGCCCCGAGGCCGGCAGGACCCCGTCCCGCGCGGCGGAGTACATGGCCCGCGCGGTCAGCGCCTGGGCCGACATGCCGCAGGCCAGGAAGGCGACCAGCACGACCGCGGCGAATGGTCGGCTCGACCACGATCCGAACGAGGTCACGACTGCGGTGGTTACCGGGTCGAGGTCCTTGCCGGCGACCACCGCTCGCATCGCGACGTTGTCCGCTGTCCGCAGCCGCCGGGCGAGCCCTTGCTCGTATCCATTGGTAGCGCCGCCGGCGATCGGGAACTCGGATGCGAGCTCGGCGTACACCGCCAGCAGCAGACATTGCCCAACGAGCGCGACTGGCAGTACCCACACCCATGCCGGACCGGCCACGGAGGTCCCGACAAGCACCACCGCGTACAGGCCCACCACTGGGGAGATCGCGGCGAATCCCGTTGATCGAACGGTGCCTATGGCTGAGCGAGGACCTAGTGCGGATGCCCGGGCTAGGACGCGTCGCGGCGCCGTCGATCGGTGTCGGCCGCGCCGTCTTCAGGGTTAACGAGCGCGTCGATGCGTTGTCCAATATCGCGTTCGCGTTTAAACGGGCGGTCGTAGGCGGCCGCCAGCCCTTCGGGCTTATGGCCCATCTGGTGATCCTTATAGGCCCGTGGCGCGTTGACCTCGTCGAGCAGGCTCGAAAACACGCGGCGCAGGTCATGATTCGTAACGTCGGTGGGCATCGGCGGAAGCCCGCTCTCCTGCATTAGCGCGTTCACGCGCACTGCCGCCTTGCGCACGGTACGTTTCAAAATCCGAGCACATCCGCATATATCCACGCGCATCGGATGCACGCGGGCTACGCTCAATAGCCGCAACCACGGGTAAAGCCCTGTGAACTCTGGGTTTGGGCGGTATGCAGGCTCCGCCTTTGCAAGCAGGAGGTCACCGGTTCGATCCCGGTTGGCTCCACTAGGGGAGTGGTGGAAAATGACGCCTTTTGATGCCGCGGTGCGGGGACTGCGAACGAGTTTCGGCCGCTATGGGAGCGTTTTGGAAGCCCCCCGGAAACGTCGACGTACGCCCAGTCGTTCTTCTCGCTGATGCTGGTGCGTTCTGGCATGCCGTCTTGTCCGAAGCCTTGAGCTGAAGAGGTTCCTGACGGATTCAGCGAGTCCTCTGAACCGGGAGTACCCCCGGCGGAGGCGACTTTTGGAAGCGCGGGTACGTCTCGCAAGCGACCGCAGCGGTCGTCCTGTTAGGCCAGCAGGATGAGGGCCTGAACCCGGCAGCTCGGAGAGGAGGAGGGCTGGGGGCCGACCGGGGCGCGCGAGCCCGGCAGCCAGCGCGGTGTCTGCAGACGTCGACCGTAACGATCGCATTCATGCGCGAGCGCTCGTCGCGCCGGTCTGTGCGCCGGCGACTTCCTCGTCGCCGATGCAGTCGCGGGCTCGGACCCGGCGCTAGGCGAAAGGACTCGTCCGACGACTGGCGGTCTACGCATGCGTGTGGGTGGAAGCGAGAGCCACGGTCACTGACGTGGTTTTCGGCGGCGCCCCTGTTGCGGTATGTGTGCCCACGTCGTGCACTGATCTCGCGCAACGCCGGTTGCAACACGGCTGCGGCGCGGTAGCAGTGCGGATACAGTCGGTTCCCGCAAACGCGTTCACGCCATCACTCCCCGGCCTGGAACGAGACTCCGTCCAGCGACAGGAACGTCAACCGGCTCTTGTCGGCGTAGACCGTGCCGTCGGGCTTTACGTCAACTCGCGCCAGATACGAGCCGCCGGAGTTGCTGTCCACCGTGGCGAAGACCAGCTCGTGGGTGGGGCGGTAGCCGGTCGGGAGGATGAAGATGTTCGGTGTTGCGGGCACGCGGCCGCTACTCACGTTGAACGACACGAGGCCGCGAAGATGGACGCGGCCCTCGAGGTCGCGGTAGAACCCCGCGGGCGTGAAGTCGCCGCCCGCGTTGGCCCACGCGCCGCCACCAGGCTGCACGCAGAAGACCGCCGTGCGACCCTGGTGGCAGGGATCGGTCACCGTCGATGGATCCTGGGACACCGGGTGCCAGGCCTCAACGGTGGCGAGCTGCACGGACCCGATGGCATGCGCCGCTAGGTCGCTCGCGGCGATCGATCCGGCGAGCAGGTTGGCGTGGTCCCCGGCCGGCGGGTTGTTACCGGAGATCGTGTTCGGGCCAATCTGCGCATTTGACGAGAGCAGAAAGCTCGCGGCCGCGCTCCCAGTCGCAACCGCCAGGAACAGCGCGAGCGCAGCAGTCGCGGTCGAGAACTTGTTCATTCTGTTCCTCCTTCGTTTGTTTCATTTCGGGCCTCGGAATCGGGCGCCCGTGCCACCGACCGGGGAGAACGTGATCTGGCCTTCTCGCGCATGCGCCAGGTCCGCTCAGCACGGGTCCGGCGGGTAGTGGAGAGCCCCGCTGTTGGCGGTGCTTGAGGCCTGTGCGGCGACAGGTGCGATCAGGGCAGCGGACCCGGTCAGCGACAGGGCGAGAGCGATCGCGGCGGTGGTGGTGCGGATCTTGTGGCGGAGCATTTTGGTCTCTCTCTTCTGATTGGTTTTGCTCGTCCATCGTGCTCCCTCGCGGGGGTGCTGTCGTCATCTTTTTGGGTGATTCAGGTCGCGGTTTCTCACCCGTGTGGGTGAGTCGCGCCGTGCTCAGACGGGTGGGTCGCTGGGTCCTGGTGACGGTGAGAGATCGGGCGCGACGAGGCCGGTCTCGTAGGCGAGCACGACGGCTTGGACGCGGTCGCGTAGGTTGAGTTTGGCGAGCACGCGCGCGACGTGGGTCTTGATCGTGTTCTCGCCGAGAATCAGCTCGCCGGCGATTTCCGCGTTGGATAGGCCGCGGGCCAGCAGCCGCAGCACGTCGAGCTCGCGGGCGGTGAGCTCGGAGAGCGCGGGCGGGATCGCATCGGGGTCGGGTCGCGCGGCGCGCGCGAATTGCTCGATCAGCCGGCGGGTGATGGAGGGGGCGATCAGCGCGTCGCCGGCGGCGACGGCACGTATGGCGTCCAGCAGCCGGTCTGCGGGGGCGTCCTTGAGCAAGAACCCGCTCGCCCCTACGCGCAGCGCCTCGTAGACATATTCGTTGAGGTCGAAGGTGGTGAGCATGATTACGGCTGTCTCGAGCTCCGGGTCTGAGAGGATGCGCTCCGCTGCTTGCAGTCCGTCGAGCTCGGGCATGCGGATGTCCATCAGCACGATGTCGGGACGCCTGCGGCGGACGAGGTCGACGGCGGTGCGCCCGTCGGCGGCCTCGCCGACGACGGTGATGTCGGGCTCGGCATCGAGGATCACGCGAAACCCGGTTCGCAGTAGACGCTGGTCGTCGGCGATCAGCACGGCGATCTGGCGGCTTGGCGGGGGCGACTCCGCCGGGGTGGGCTCGGCGGGTGGCTGCTCGCGCCAGCGGAGCTCGGAGATGGCCACGGGCTCCGCGAGGCCTGGTAGCCGCAACGCGCCAGCCGGATGCATGAGCTCGGCGACGCGCGGGCCGGCGATGTGGCGCACGACGTCGGAGGCGAGGATCTCGCCGTCGCCCGCAGCGTCGCATAGCCGGCTGGCGAGGATCACGGCCGTGCCGTACAGGTCCTCGCCTTCGGCCAGCGGCTCGCCCGCGTCAAGCCCGATGCGGAGCGCCAATCCTTTGCCTGTCTCAGTAGTGGCGCGCTGCATGTCGACGGCGCAACGGACCGCCGCGACCGCGCTCGCGAACACGACCATCAGCCCGTCCCCGGTCGACTTGATCTCACGGCCGCCGTGTTGGGCGAGCGTCCGCCGCAGCGCGGCGAAGTGCTCGCGCCGCACGACGTTCGCTGCCTCGTCGCCTAAGCGGTCGAACAAGGCCGTCGAGCCCACGAGGTCGGTGAACAGGATTGTGACGAATGGTTGTTCCATAGGTTTGGGAGGATCATCGCTGGTCGCCTTGTGCGTGTCACCTTCAGGGGTGATCAACCGTCGGCGGGTTCACCCGGAGGGGTGATGACAGACGAATCGACGGGGGCGGATGCTGCTCGCGTTCAAAACCCTCTTCACGGAAGGACGTTGACGCGCGATGATTCCCTTGATGGCTTCCACCGGGCAGCCGGTCACCAGGCGCGATGCCGCGATCGCGCTTGTCGCGAGCGTGCTCGGAACGCTGCTGATGTTCACGAACGTGCAGGACAAGTCGGTGGACGCCAGCGTGCTGGCGATTCCACTGTTCCTCTTGGTCACGGGGCCGATCCTGTGGTGGCGAGTGCGGCCGCTGGCCGCACTTGGTGCGACGCTCGCCGCGCTACTGGTCCACGTGGCGCTGTTTGGCACCGTGACTCGCTGCGGTGTCGTGATTCCGCTCACGTTCGCCCTCGTGTTCGCTGCCGGAGCGCGACTCGAGACCCGGGACGCCCTGGTCGGCATCGGCCTCGGAATTGTCCTGGTCCTCGTCGTGGGTGTGTCCGATTCCAGCGTAAACGTGAGCGCAACGCCGGCCTTCGTCGCGCTGACCGCGGCGGCTTGGGGCATCGGCCGGATCACGCGCTCTCGGAGTCACATGGTCAGCGAGCTGCAGACGCGAACTTCGGAGTTGCGCGACGCCCGCGATGAACGCGCCCGGCTGGAGATCGCCACTGATCGCGCGCGCCTTTCCGCCGAGCTCGATCAGTTGCTGCAGCGGCGGCTAGGTGAGCTGGCGCGTATGGCCGACGCGGGTTCTCGCAGCGACGACGCGACGGCCGCGCAGTCCGGCCTGATCGAGATCGAACGCGAGAGTCGTCGCACGTTGGAGGAGATGCGCTCGATCGTGGGCGTGCTTCGCCACGATAAGTCCGGTCTGTCGACCGCTCCCCAGCCCGCGCTAACTCAGCTGGACGCATTGCTGGTTCGGGTCAGGGGAGCCGACGCTCGGCTGAGGGTCGAGGGCAATCCGCGCGTGCTTCCGGCCAGCCTGGAGCTGTCGGCTTACCGGATCGTCGAACAGCTGCTGTCGGCTCTAGATGACGGGGCTGAGGTCGACGTGCGGGTGCGGTTCGGCGAGACCGCGCTGGAGATCGCGGTCGCGGGCCCTGCCCGTCGTCGGGGGGAGGCGGCGATCGCGCGTGCCCGAGAGCGCGCGCAGCTGCACAGCGGAAGCCTGGAGGCGACCACGAGTGCTGGGCGCGCCGAGGCGCTCGTGCGCCTTCCGATGCTGGCGGGAGCCTGAAGTGACCCGGCGGCGGGCGCAGCTGTTGATCGGGTGCGCCGGCGCCGCCGTCGGCGGCGGCTGGGTCGCGATTTGGGGCCACGGGCTAGGGCCGGTCGCCGCGGCGGTGATCATGGGCGGTGCGCTGGCGGCCGCTCGTCGCTATCCGCTCGGCGCCGGTCTGGTTTCAGCGACGGCGTTACTGGCGATCGCCCCGTACGGGCTTTGTGAGCGCTGCGCCGGGGTGGCGGCGGCGCCGTTTGCGCCGCTTCTGGTTCTCGTTGGCGCCCACTCGTTCTCCTCGGGCCGGTGGTGTCTGCGCTGGCCGGGCGTGCTCGGCCCACTCGCGCTGATCGCGGCTTCGCAGGTCGATGCTCTCCTCCAGCATGGTTCCGCAGTGCCGTTCGTGTTCGTGCCGGCGGCCGCGTGGGCGGCCGGAACGGCGCTGCGCGAGCGCGAGCAGGTCGCGGCCCGGCTCGCGGATCGCGCCCAGGAGCTGGAGCAAGAACGTGAGGCGTACGCCCACCTTTCGGTGCGCTACGAACGAGCCCGGATCGCGAGCGAGCTGCACGACATCGTCGCGCACGCGCTCAGCGTGATGGTCGTCCAGGCCACAGCCGGCCAGCGCCTGGCAGGCGTCGACCGCGAGTTGACCGATGAGACGTTTAACGCGATCTCAGGCGCCGCCCGTCAGGCCGAGCAGGACATGGGGCGCCTCGTCGCGCTGCTTGGTGACGCTGAGGCGATCGGTCCCGCCCCCGACCTCGCGCTGGTTGAGGAGCTCGTCGCGCGCGCGGCGGGCAGCGGCCTGAGCGTGACCCTGCGCCTGGAGGGCGAGCGCGAGGGGCTGCCCGCCCCGGTCGCACAGGCCGCCTACCGAGTCGTCCAAGAAAGCCTGACCAACGCGTTGCGCTACGCCTCCGGTACCGCTGTCCGGGTGCTCCTGGGCGCCGATCCGCAGATGCTGAGAATCGAGGTCGCCAACGGCCCCGCAACCGCGCCGACCGCGCTCGTCGGCGCCGGGACCGGGAACGGGCTGCGCGGGCTGCGCGAACTGCTCGCCGAAAGCGGCGGAACCCTCGACGCCGGGGCCACTCCCGACGGGGGGTGGCTCGTCAACGCGCGCCTCCCACGCTCCGGCGTCCAACTCGCAACGCACACGCTGCGCAACCCGACAACGTAGGCCACCGAGCCCAGCGATCTGCGGCACGCACCCGGGCCGGATGCTGACCGCCGCACAGATCCAGCACCGCCGTCATCCGTAGGGATGAGCAAACCGGCCAACGTTCACCCCGCAGAGCGACGACAGCACGATGCCGGCGCGGGAAGCTTTTCAGCGTCGAAACCGCAACACGAAGTTACCGAGAGGAGGCGGGATGACCGCCAAGCTCAACACATTTCTGATCATCCGCTTGCTGACCGTCACCTGCGCATTACTCGTGGTCGCAGCGGCGCTCGCGCCGGTCGCGTTCGGCCACCCGCCCGACCCGTGCTAGCCGCGGCGCCGAGCACCCCTGATTGACCAAAGCTTCAACGGTCCATCCCGCCCCTGTCAGGCAGGTGACACCTTGAGGCGACGCCGGGATCGGAGCGGGCAGCATGCTCGCGCTCACACTAATCCGCGTCGGCGGCGTGCTCGCGGCGAGCAACGCCGCGGCCGCTGATCGTCGTGCCCGCGGACGAGCTCGAAGTGATCTGGCGTACGGGTATCCACCCCGGCAGGACATGGAAGCCTGCTGGAAGCCTCAGTCGCCGCGATCGTGCAGTCAACGATCTGCAGCTTTAGAGCGAACCGCATATTTTGCCGGCGAAACCGCAAATCCGACTTGGACACAAATCAGCTGCTGGCTCTTTGCAAGCAGGAGGTCGCCGGTTCGATCCCGGCTGGCTCCACTGGGGGAAGTGCCTGCAGGCAGCCACTTTTACGGCACAGAGATCGCTCCGGCGGGTGACTGAAGCTTGCGTGTCCGCGCCTCTGGTGCCCATTGGTGCCCAATTACCCGGGCGTGCACGTCCCTGGACGGTTCCGTTTCCACCGCGACTACGACGAATGTACCTCTTGACGAAGCTCAGCCAGCGACAGGCTCGCGCTGGCAGCGCGGGGAAAGCTGGCGTCAGGATCCCCAGAGCTCGCGGGCCGGTCGCCCCATCAGCTGGCTGGCCATCGGCACCAGCTTCGACGGCCCGTACCTCGCCGCCTCTGACTTGCCCTATCTCTTTCGCTCGCGGTTTTGACGAGTTGCTGTTGGCTGCCGCAGGCTGTTGGCGTCAAGCAGGCGGCGACAGTGCAAGGGCTAGACCTGCTTCTGGCGATTTGCAGGGCGCACGCAAGCGCCGCTCTCAGACCCGGATTCCTCCTCGCGCGGGTATCTGCCGGTCCGAGCCCAGCGGGGCCGGATGCCCGTTGCGGTGCTCTGGCCGGACCTGCTGCGTCTATGCGGACACGCGCGCGCGGACGACCCATCTGGTCGGACCGGTCAGCGGCCTTTTGGGGTCTCTGAGGGCGGCGACCGCAGCGTCGATCGCCTCGGCTGGTACGACAGTGCGGTCGCGGAAGCGCTCGATCGTGATCGCGGTGATCTCGGCCGCGGCACGCTGATCGCTCAAGGTCGCGCTCGGCCGGGTCTCGATCTGCTCGATCGTCGCGCCGGCGGCCTCCAGCAAAGGGCCAACCTTGGGCCCCAGTGACAGGTCAATGCCTACCGCGCGCATGACGTCCGGCATGACCGCGAGCCCAGCTGCCTCAGAAGCCGTCGCATCGGCGAGCGCCAGTGGTGAGAAATCGGTGTCGTGGACGACGATCTGGCCAGCCGGGGCGCAGAGCTCAACGAACCGTCGGCAGGCGTCGGCGGGACTCGGCAGGTGCAAGAGCAGCATCTGGGCGACGACAAGGTCAAAACCCCTTTCCCCCAGGTTGAGCTCCCCAAAGTCGCCGCGGCGAACTTCGACCACCTCGCTTGCGAGCGGCTCGATCCAGTGCGTCTCGAGGTCGACCGCGACGACCGAACCGCCAGGCGTCACCGTCCTCGCCAGCCAGCGAGTGATACCGCCACCTCCTGCGCCGACCTCGAGACACCGCCAACCGCAGGCCACCCCGGCGGCCTCGAGCACCTCAAGAGTCAACTGGCCGTGGTAGGCGAACAGAAGCGCCATCCGCTGCCGTTCAACCTCGTTGGGGTCCGCCGTCAGGACGTACTCGGTCATAAGCGAACCCTATTGGACCGATGACCATGACGGGACAACTCCAGCGACAAAGACGGTCCTGCGAGGAGTGCGTTCAACGGCCGCCTGCGGGGCTCCCAGTGAGTCCTCGGCCCGCGCGTCGCGGCACTCGAGGGCCATGCCGGCGCACCTTCGTTGCGGGGCCAGCAGGGAAGCGGCGCCTTCGGATCGCACCGGCGCCGCGCCCTCGCGGTGTCGCGTTGTGCTCCTGGCGAACAGCACGTCAATCGCCGCCTTGTTACTGCAGCCCCTTTCCCGACGGCACAGGCATCGTTCAGACCGGTTGTCGTTTGCCGGATCGTGCGGAGAGCAGCAACCTCGCCGAGAGTGCCACGTGGGCGACGAAGGGGCAGTCTCGACGCAGCACACAGATTCCCGCTTTCAATCGTTTGCAGCCCGGCTGCAAGCACGAGGCCTACTGCCTCCCGCTCAGTGCCGGTACCGCCAGCGTGAACCGCGGGCCGCTCACGGTTGGGCGAAGTAATGCGCGGCGTAGATCCGGGGCTCTATCGCGGCCCCTCTGGTGGCGAGTGCCCCTTAAGGTCAGCGCACCCGCGCTCAACCCAAATTCGATTCGCGTGCCGGCGATCTCGCCCGACGGGCTCGAGAGTTCGGTGTGCGCGGCCTCTACGCGTCGTGTCGTCGTACTGGGCCATTGACGGCGGATGACGCGGCCCGGGCTATGCCTATGCCGCCCCTTTTCCGCCTAAAGGAGAAAGGTCTTGACGCGGGCCGCCGCAATTGAGGGGCACGCCGCTAGGGCGCTACCGGGCGTCGCCGGCTGACTCGGGCACGGTGAGCACGCCGTCTGAGCTCTCGAGCCCGCGCGCGGCGAGCGACTCACGCAGACGAAGGAGGGCGAGGTCCTTGCCCTTCGCCTCGATCATGATGTCGAAGTCGCGTCCGGCCGCTTCGTAGCGGAGGAACAACTCGAAGCCGATCGGATCGATGAGGTCGGCATGCGCCCGGGTCTGCGGCAGGACGGGCCGCTGCACGACGCGCCGGCCCTCACGCCGCCCGGTGATGTCGATGTCAAGCCGCGGTGAGGAGTAGTGGATTTTCGGCGTCACGCCCTCCGGCCACGTCGCGAAGGCGAACGAGAGTGCCTCCGCGTCAGGAATGCCCGCAGGATCGTACGCTCGGTGGTGGAGAATGTCCCAGACGACGGGCACCCCGATCGAGCGGCTGAGCGGCAGGACGTCGCTCAGCGAGAACGTGCGGTCGTCGTTCTCGATGACAAGGTGCGCGCGCGCCCGTTCGGACAGCTTCTCAAAGCCCCGTGCGAACCGTTCAAGGCCTGCTTGCACCCCGCCCTCGGCGCCGCCGACGTGGATCACGGTGACCCACTCGGGTGGAGCGCCGAGCGCCGCGAACAGCTCGCCTTGTACCTCGAGCTCAGCGACCGCCGCGCTGACGACGGCGGGTTTGGTCGAGTTGAGCACGGTGTACTGTCCGGGATGCGTCGAGAGACGGATGTTCCGTTCCCGCGCCAGCGCGCCGACTTCCGCAAGCTCCGCGGCGCACTGGGGCACCTGGTCCATGGAATTGGGGCAGATCGGGGTGGCTCGCGTAGGGCGCGAGCTGGGTAGCCATCCGATACATACGGATGTCGAGCTGATCGAGACGATCGAGGATGGCGCGCACGCGGTCGAGCGAGACGCTGAGGTGCGGGCCGGACTGCCAGCGGCGCGTGTCGTGTGAGGGCAGGCCGCCATCGCCGATGACCTTGACGGCGAACCCGAGACGGTGGCGGCTCATCCGGCGTCCGAAGCGGCGGTGACGGCGAGCTTGACCGCGGCGGAGTGCTGGAAATTCCACGTCAGCAGTCGGATCGTCCCACGACAGCGCTGGTGCGCGATCAGCAGAGGCGCTCTGCCGAGTCGCCTCCGACCGAGGCGTCGGAGCTGGTAGCGCGTAGGCGTCGCGGTGTTATTCCGCTGGCGTTCCGCGGGCGTGCTCGACGAGATTGTCGTGGATTTGCTCGTCTGCACCAGGCAGCCGGCCAGCAGTGTGCTCGATCGAGGTTTGGCGGAGAGCTTGGCGTCCTTTGTCGGCGGCGGCGTTGGTGAGGCGGGCCATCCGCTGGAGTGTGGAGCGCAGGAAGGAGAGCTGCTCGTGCCGTCCGAACAGGCGAAAGCCCGCGCGGATGATCAGGTTGGGGTCTGGGGCGGGTCGTGAGAAAGCGTGGATACGGAACTGCAGCTCGCCGGTGTCGGCCCATTTCCAGACGCGCCAGTCCATCTGTCCCATTTCCAGGTGCCCCTGCAAAGTGCTGTAGTCCCAACCCCACGCGTACACCTCGCGGCCGTTGATTTGAACATGCTCGTCGTGCACGCCAGTGACCCGGACACCGGAGTAGAAGCGCAGCAGCCGGTGGAATCTCAACTCGAGGACCATCGTGCGCCCGTCGAGCGGCTCGTCTGGGTCATAGAACGCACGCACGATCGAGGAGTCGGCGAATTCGTAGCCTCGCATCAGGCGCTTGGCAGCAGCGAACGGACCATCCACCAGAGGTGGCCCGGGTGGCTCGGAGACTAGCGTCTGGCAGAAGTCGTCGACATGCCAGCCGTTCTCCGGGGTGTACTCGGCACGGCGGGACCGGTCAAAGTTGATCGGCCGCCTGCGAAATTCGTCTAGCAGGAGCCTGCGGGTTGGGATGCGAGATGGCGCTTTCAAGATCCAAGAACAGCCTCGGTCTCCTGGCCCGCTTTGTAGCCTCCGCCCGAGTGGCCGACTGACCCGCCCCCCGAGTAGCAGTACTCAGCAGCTCCTCTCGCGGGTCTCATCCGACAAGCCCAGCCCGTGTGTCGATGAGCTGAGCAAAAGCGGCGGTATCAGCGACGGTTACAGTCAACTCTGGATGTCGAAGCACGCCGAAGGGCTCGATTCCCGGCACTTTCTCGCGGAAGGTCAGCAACACGCCGCGGCTGCTGTTGCTAGCGAATGTGATCCCGAGGTCCGTTACGCCGAGACGCGGCGGCCCTGCGACCTTGAAGAACCTGTAAGGGCCAGTGATCCTGACGGCAGTGACGTTCGACAAGGGCGTAATTACTCGCCAGCGCCCAAAATGCGCTTGGAGGCTTTCATCGTTCACGTCGACCCAGGCGCGCGCCGGTGTAACCCCGAACAGTCGGCTGGCGCGCCGGTGCCCCGGCGCCCAAGCAAACGAGAAACGCCTCGTGTCCGCCGGCTGATTTTCGGTCGAAGGGTCGAAACGAGAAGCGATGTCTCTTCGTTACCCGAGCTCGCCGGCAGGCAAACGATTGGCAATGGGCAGCGACCGGGTTCGGCGCGGACGTTTACACGCAATAATCGGCTCGGCAGGCGCTCTTGGTCGCGCTGAGGCGCATCAGCACCCGACGCCCGCGACCTCATCCTCGAGATTCTCTTCTGAGACCGGATCCAGCCGAGCTTCACGGGGTGGCGGTGGTGCGCTGGATCTCGCCGTCGGCGATCGCCGTCGGCGCGCCGGCGGGCTCGGTGGGGATGAGGTAGCGGTAGAACAGCGCCGCGATCGCACCGCCGAGCAGGGGGGCGACGATGAACAGCCAGACCTGCGACAGGGCGGTCCCGGCGACGATGATCGCCGGTCCGAGGCTGCGGGCAGGGTTGACCGACGTGCCGGTCAGCGGAATCCCGATCAGGTGCACCGCGGTCAGCGCCAGACCGATCGCCAAGCCCGCGAACCCTGGGGACCCGACCCGGCTGGTGGCCACCAGCACCACCAAAACGAAGACGAGGGTCAGGACCACCTCGGTGGCGAACGCGCCGCCCGCCCCGATCCCGATCATCGATGCCTTGTGCCCCCACCCATCGGCGCCCAGCCCGACCGTTGACCTCGTGTAGCTCGGTGCGCCCGAGACGATGCCCCACAGCACGAGCGCCCCGAGGATTCCCCCTACGAACTGCGCGATCCAGTAGCCGGCGGCCTCCTGCAGACTCATCCGTCCCGACAGGACGAAGCCCATCGTCACCGCCGGGTTGACATGGCAGCCTGACAGGGGGCCGAGAACGTAGGCCAGCGCGAGCAGCACCACCCCGAACGCCAGCGCGGTCGCGAGCACCCCGGCTGAGACCGACCCGCCCGCCAGCTTGAACCCAAAGCTCAACGTCGCCACCCCCACGCCGATCAGCACCAGCACCGCCGTCCCGAGTGCCTCAGCGACGAACTTTCGATGCTCCATACCTACCTCCTACCGATTGACCTGCGTGAAGCGGCGCCGAGGTCGACGCCGCCGGGGATCGCGCTACCAGAGCTCCCCGCTGGTCAACACGTACACGAACGGGACCACGGGCACGATCGACACCAGGGCCCAGATCACCTTGGACACAGCCCATGTCATCGCGGGCCAAGCAAATTCAGACAGAGCAGCACGACGGCCAGCGGATGGAGGATGCACACCAGCAGCTGCGCGAGTTTCTTCATGGCGGTGCTCAGGCTCCCGGTGAGTGTTGGTCGATGTACGCCTGCGGATCCTGATCTTTGGCCTTCACGCCGGTGACATGCGCGGCCTCAAACGCCGCGAACGTCACCGCCAACTCGTGCCGGGTCTGCACCGACGCGTGGATCCGAAAGTCCTTCAGTCCCTCGCGCTCCTCCTCGGCCATGTGGTCGCCGTTGGCCTCATCCGCAGCTGCGATCGCCTCAAACCAACCGTCAGTCCCGACCGCGTGCTCAGCCACCGCAGCCACCGCATCCCGAATCTCGTTGTGATCGTGAATCGCATCCTCAGTCTCCGCCGCGGGCGTCTCATCACCCCCGAGCCCCCTACCCAGCTTCAGCAGCGCCGGATAGAACAGACGCTCCTCAGCCGCCGCGTGCAAATCCAGCAACGCCCCCAAACGCCCCCAGACCGCCGCGAGCGCTTCCGCATCCCCAGGACCGATGTCCTGCAGCATCGCGAACAGCCTGCGCTGCTCGTGATGATCATCAAGAATCAACTGAGTGACGTCCACGTCCGAACCTCCCATTCCGTCAATCCGACCGGTACCGCGAGCCACCCTACTCCCGTAGGGCTCCCATTCAGGGAGACTTCTCCGCTACATGGTTGTTGCGCCAGGATTGGACGGTGATCCTGTCGGGCGGCTGGCCCCCGGCGAGCCTGGCGGCGTTCTGCAGTATCTCGGCCCAGGTGTAGGACTGCATGCGTTGGATGAGGCCCACCCGTTCAAGCAGGTAGAAGCTGAGGCCAGCGGCGCGCTCGCGGGTTTGGAGTTCGATCACGATGTCGTTGCGCTCGCCGTCTCGGGGCCGAACGCGCAGCTCGATCTGGCCGTGCTGCGGGTGGCCGGGCAACGCCGCGAGCCGCAGGCGATCATCCCCTTTCTCGGTTACGCGCATCGGCCCGTTCCACGGGCCAGCCATGCGAATTAAAAGCTCATCGCCCTTCTGGAGGCTGCCCGACGTTCCGGGCGGGCGTTGGAAGCGCAGCACTTCGGTCGGCGCGACCACGTTGGGGTCGGCGGCGATGATCGCCAGCAGCTGCTCGGGTGCGAGCTGGGGGCTGCGGGTCGTCGCTACATAGAGGCGGTGCGCGACTGGTCCGAGCCCAGGCTCGGTTTGACTCGGTGAGTCGCGGGGGTCAGCGGCTGGGAGCGGCGCGACGGGGTCGGAGACGTCGATCTGCTCGACGAGGATTTCGCGGCGCAGGAACCGGAAGATCGCCAGCGGCGCTCCGAGCAGCCAGCCGATCCGGCGCATCCAGCGGCGCGCCAGGCTGCGACTCAGCAGGTCGTTTGACAGGGGCGGCCCTTGAGGTCCCGCTGCGGAGTCTGCTGGGGGGTCCGGCTTCCCGGTCACCATAAGGGGTATACCTGAGTCTATGGCCGGCCGAGTCCTCAATCCTGCCGAACGGATGATCGGCTGGGCCGTGGGCCTACCGTTCGCGTCCTGGCGCTATCTCTCGCGGGAGACCAACATCCACCGCGAAGAGACCAACGTGTGCTGGCCACTAAAAGGCTTCCCAGCGGATGACGGCCAACCAACGACCGGCCGCGGATCGATCTTGCATGCGTGCCAGGGATGCGGGCCAGCCTTCCACCGCCGCTACCGCATTCAGGTCAAACGACCCGTTCTCAGCGCCGCAGAGCTGATGTCCGTGGTTCAAAACGATCCGAATGTCGCCTGTCCACTCGAGGTGGCCCGGTTTGAGCGAGCCCAGAACTCCAGTTCGCTCAGCGTCGGCGAGGAACTTAAGGTGCGGCTACCTGGCCCGTGGAACGGTCCGGTCAGCGTGATCGGCCTCTCCGACTGCTCGTTTCGCCTCGCCACTCACCGCGGTCACATGGAAGCGGGCGAGATCGAATTTCGCGCGCACGACGCCAGCGACGGCCTCACTTTCGAGATCGAGTCATGGGCGCGAAGCAGTAATCGCGTGTTCGACCTTCTCTACGACCGGATGGCGATCGGACGGGAGCTGCAACTGGACATGTGGGCGCACTTCCTCGAACGCGCCGCACAGATCAGCGGCGGCGTCCCAAGCGGCGGAATCGACGTGGTTAGCGAACGCTGCGACGAACACCCGCTCTAGGGACACCGCCTCGGCGCCCCCGTGGGACTCGCCGGTTGACTGGTACAGACGGACCAACCCGGCCGAACGCGGCGAGGCTCATCACCCCCCGGGGTCAGCCCGACGACAGGTAGGGACAGACTGGTTGCACGCTTGCCGTGGTGCGGCGTGGCAGACACACGCGTGCCCGCCAACCATAGCGACCGGTTCCGGCCCGCTAGCGTGATCGCACCCGGGGTCGACCGACCTATGACCAATCAGAGGTCTCCTTCGATGAGGAGGCTCGCCGTCATGGCGAGGTGAGGCTGTTGATGGATACGCAGCGGCATGTCTGAGAGGCCGTGCCCGGGGCATGCGTGCTTCCCGCCCACGAGACGTGATTGCCTTAGGGCTGAGGCGTCTCATGCCAGACGATCGATCAGCTACCCCCGCCGGCCTCCCAATGGTCGCGCCAGACGCCCACTCGCGGAGCGAGAAGGGAACCGACGCACGCTCATGAGCCGCCCGGACATCAGCCGTGAGCTGGGCAAGGGCCAAGTGGCGCTGGAGCTTGATGCATCCGCGCTGGCGCCGGTAGGTCAGATTCGCGCCCTGGCGCGGATCAGCGACCCGGCACTTTCAGAGCTCGGGTTCGACCGCCTGCTGGACGAGCTGCTCGTGCGGGTCCGTGAGCTGGTTCACGTCGACACGGCTGCGATCCTGTTGCTCGATCACAGCACCGACGAATTGGTTGCGCGGGCCGCCAAGGGCATTGAGGAGGAAGTCGAACGAGGCGTGCGGATCCCACTGGGCGCGGGATTCGCCGGCCGCATCGCCCGGCAACGTGTCGCGATCTACATCGCCGACGTCGACCACGCCGACATCATGAACCCGATCCTGCGCGAAAAGGGGATCAGCTCCCTTCTAGGGGTCCCGCTGATTGTCGAAGGTGAGCTGATTGGGGTGCTGCACGTCGGTTCGCTGGCGCCCCGGGTCTTTGATGTACGCGACCTGTCGGTGCTCGAACTCGCCGCGGCACGCGCGGCACCGGCGATCGAGCGGGGCCGCCTTCTCGGGGAGCTGGAACGCGAACACCGCCATGCGGTGCTGCTGCAGCGCAGCCTTCTGCCCCGCCGGCTCGACGTGGTCCTCGGGATGAGCGTCGCGGCCCGCTATCTGCCTGCCCGCGAGGAGGTCGGCGGCGACTGGTATGACATGATCGAGCTACCCGGAGGCCGGGTGGGCTTGGCCATCGGCGACGTCGTCGGGCACGGGTTGCAGGCAGCGGCCATGATGGGCCAGTTGCGAACCGCGCTGCACGCCTATGCACTTATCGGCCACACTCCGGGACGGGCGCTGGAGCTGGTCAACCAGTTCGCCGTCAGCATCGGACCGGACGCCATGGCCACCGCCGCGTTTGCCATCGTCGACCCCGATGTGGAGATGGTGCACTTTGCCAGCGCCGGGCACCTTCCGCCGGTGGTGATCGGTGCTGATGGTGGGGCGCGACTGATGGAGCTGTCGATCGCACCGCCGCTCGGGGCGTTCGCCTACAAGAGCTGTCCTGAGCAAGAGCTCCCACTCCGAGCCGGCGAGACGATGCTGCTCTACACCGACGGTTTGATTGAACGTCCCCGGGTGTCCCTGGACCATAGCTTGGAGCAACTGCTCGACGCTGTCACCGGCGCGACCACCGCCGAGGATGCGTGCCTGCTGGCCATGGATCGGCTCGTTCCGCAGCGGGGGCCGCGCGACGACGTGGCCGTCATCGCCGTGCGCCCCGACCCGATTGCCGATGTCCTGGACATCGAGTTGGCCGCCGACCCGTCACTGTTGTCGGGGCTGCGACGAATGCTCGGCCGATGGGAGCGCAGTCAGGATCTTGAGGGCGCGGTGGCGAGTGAGATCACGATCGCGGTGAGCGAGGCCTGCGCCAACGCGATCGAGCACGCCTACGGTCCGAGCGGTGGGAGCATCCACGTGCGTGCCGAGCGAATCGGTGAGACCATCCGGATCAGCGTGAGCGACCGCGGCAACTGGCGGCCGCCCCGGAGCTCGCATCGCGGCCGAGGACTGAAGATCATCGAGGCCGCGATGGATTCCTTTGAAGCCAGATCCACCGATCAGGGCACAGAGATCGTCATGTGCCGAGACCTAAGCCACTCGTGAGACTCGCCGACCTAACCGTCGAGACGAAGGGGCTGGTCGTCGTGGCTCGTCTGCGTGGAGATGTCGACATGTCCAATGCCGGACGGCTGCGAGATGAGCTGAACGCAGCCACCCGCAACGAGACGCTCGGACTGGTGCTCGACCTGTCGGAGGTTGGGTACCTCGACAGCGCCGGGATCCACCTGATCCATCGCCTGCGCAACGGCCTGCACACCCACGGTCAGCAGCTGCGACTCGTGATCCCCGCCGACTCACTCATCAACGACACCCTGCGGCTGGCCGGGCTCGACTGGGACGAGGAGGTCGTGCGCAGCCCGGCGGCGGGGGAGGATGAGATCCTACTCGGCGCCGAAGGCTCCAGCTCGCCGTAGGCACGAGCCCGCGCCCGTCCGGCGCGCCGACGGTCCTGAGGCGCTCAGAGCGGCGGCGGCACCGACGTCAGGCCGTGACGGCATGAACTGGCCGAACAGCCGTGCGTCGCCGGTGAGGGCCGCAGTAGGGACGGTGATGGAACGGATGCTCGCCGACGTCTCGACCCGGAAGTTCGTTCGAGTCGCCACCGGGTCGAACGGAGCAGCCCGTCCAAGCGCAAGAGCACTCGACATGGGATTAGCTACGAACTCCACCGCGCTGCCGCAACGATGCAACCTCGGAACTCTCGGCCGCTCCGAATCCCGTGCAGCAGGCTTCTCCCTGCAGCCGGATCCGGCAGCACAGCGCAGGTCCATGCTTTCGCTCGGCGGCGAGCATCTGCCACGGCGCCGGCAGAGCCCTGCACGCGCGGAAAGGAGGGAGCGCGCGATCGGCAACGGTGGCCAAGAGGGCCTATGTAGGCTGGCTCCGTCGCGTGCTTGCCCGGTGCTGCACGGCCGCGAGCGCTATCGCTGCTCCTATGTCAAGTGAAGTTCTGCACGAGCGTGCAGCGAGCGAGGGGTATGACGCGTGGCGAGTGGAGCGGGTCGCTTGGGGGTGTGAAGGCAAACCGGGTGGGTGGTCCTGCCAAACCGTATGAGCGGCCCGCGGAGCCGGTCCGGGAAGATCAACGTGACCGATCCGGACTCGCGCAACGTGAAGAGCCCGCGCGGCTGGGTGCAGGGCTATAACGCTCAGGCCGTGGTCAACGAGAACCACATCGTGCTCGCGGCCGAGGTCACGAGCGACTCGCCGGACTTCGGGCATCTGGAGCCGATGATCACCGCCACCGAACGTCAGCTCGAAGCGATTGGCGTGACCGAGACCCCGCAGGTGACGCTCGCGGACGCCGGTTATTGGCATCAGGTGCAGATGCAGAAGGTCGCCGCTCGCGGCCTCCCGGTGCTCGTCCCGCCCGATGCGAGCAAGCGCGCCGGCGCTCGACCGGGCTGGAACGACGGGATGTACGCATTCATGCGCCGGGTGCTAGCCACCGAGCTCGGCGCTCAGCTGTACCGAAGACGCCAAGCGCTCGTCGAGCCCGTGTTCGCCGATATTGAAGTTCAACCGCAAGATCGAGCGCTTCCAACGACGAGGACGCTCCGCCGTGCAATCCGAATGGAGACTAGTCAACGCGACGCACAACCTGCTCAAGCTCCCACCGCCAACAGCTCGCCCCCGCCGGCGCCTGAGCCACCCCGACGGCCACCAGGCCGCCTTCCAGCCGACGTCCGTCGACCGTTCGCCAGTCGATGGTCCCGGCCGCGAACAGGCCTCAACACGTCCGCCGAGGATTTGATCGACAGCCACCGCGCAAAGGAGGAGGCACCGCACTCTTCCCCGCTCGGTCGGCCAAGCAGGGCGAGCAGCAGGGGGAATCCGGCAACCCAGCCGCCCTCCAAATTGAGCTAAGCAGGGCCTCCGAGAGGTCGAGCCGCGATGGCCTCCGCGGAGCTGGGTTCCGTGCTTGGCCGGGAGCCGCTGCAGACACCGCGTCGAGATGCCTGTCGCCGGAGTGAATGCAGGCGGCCCGGTGGCGGCGTGCGTGAGGACCCGACCCATTTCGCGCAATGTGTCCGCATTACGCAGCGGAGTCGGTGGCGTAGCCCGGCGCCGTCTATCGAGAGCCCAAGCTTCTTGGCCAGCTGGCAGATGTATCGCGGCCCGAGTCGCCTACGTTGACGGGGGCGATGACGGTCGGGAAAATTCGGGTGTCCAGGGGTTACGGGAGGCGATGACTTCATTGCGATGCGCCGGCTGTGCTCACGCCAACGAGCTTGGCGCGCGGTTCTGCGCCCAGTGCGGCGCCTCGCTCGCACCCCGGTGCTCCTCCTGCGGCGCCGAGCTGCCCGTGGCGGCGCGGTTCTGCAGCGGCTGCGGCGCGGCGGTGGCCGCTGATCCGGTCGCGGTCGCGGACGGGACGCTGAAGGTCATTTCGGTTGTGTTCGCCGACCTGGTCGGCTCTACGGCGCTGCAGGAGTCGCTTGACACCGAGTCGGTACGGCGGGTGATGACACGGTTCTACGAGGGGATGCGGGCCGTCGTCGAGCGGCACGAGGGTTCGCTTCAGAAGTTCATCGGCGACGCTGTCGTGGTGGTGTTCGGCGCTCCCCTCGTGCGCGAGGACGACGCGCTGCGCGCGGTCCGGTGTGCGGTCGAGATGGCGGCTGCGCTCGAGGAGCTGAACGAGGAGCTCGAGCCCACGTTCGGAGTCCGCCTACGGATCCGGACCGGCGTCAACACGGGTGAGTTGGTCGTCAACGACGACGGGATCCTCGTCGGCGACACGATGAATGTCGCGGCACGGTTCGAGCAGGCGGCCGGCACCGGCGAGGTCCTGATTGGCGAGGCCACACGGCGGCTGGTTCGCCATCAGGCGCAGCTCGAGGATGTCGCCCCGCTCGCTCTGAAGGGCAAGTCAGAGCCGGTGCGCGCGTGGCGAGTGCTTACCGTCGCGCCCGGTCCGTCAGAGCGACTGGAGGCGCAGCTCGTTGGTCGCGCGAGCGAGCTGGGTCGGCTGCGCTCCGTCCTCGACGACGCGGTGACCTCGCGCCGCTGTCGCCTCGTCTCGGTGGTCGGCTCTCCCGGGCTCGGCAAGTCGCGATTGGCCCAGGAGTTCGCGAAAGCCGTCTCCGGTCAGGCCACCGTGGTAGGGGGCCAGTGCGAAGCGTCGGGCGAGGGGATCACGTTCCTGCCGGTCGCCGACGTGCTCCGGAGTGTGGCAGGTATCGGCGAGGCGGATCCACCCGGGGCGGTCGTCGAGAAGCTCACCGCCCTGCTCCCCGGCGACGCAGACCGCGATCGGCTCGTCGCGCGCGCGGCGGGACTGCTCGGGGCGGCCGAGTCGGCGTCGCCGGAAGAGACGTTCTGGAGCGTCCGGCGCGTGCTGGAGGCGGTGGCCGACCGGCGTCCACTGGTCGTGGTGCTAGACGACGTGCATTGGGGGCAGCCGCTGTTCCTCGACCTGATCGAGCACCTGGTCGAGTGGGTCCGCGAGGCGCCGGTGCTGTTGGTCGTGCTCGCGCGACCGGAGTTGCGCGAGATGCGCGAGGCGTTGACCTCAGCCGGGCGGCGCGCGAGCGAGGTGATCGAGCTCGAGCCGCTCGACTCGGGCGAGAGTCGCGAGCTTGTGGAGGGGGTGCTTGGCCACGCGGATCTCCCGGCGCCGTTGCTCGAGCGGATCCTCGAGACGACCGACGGCAACCCGCTGTTCCTCTCAGAGCTGCTGCGGATGCTGGTCGATGAGGGGGCGTTGGTGCGGGCCGGGGACGGGTGGGTCGCAGCGGGCGGGGCGGACGCAGTGCAGGTGCCCCCGACGATCCAGGCGCTGCTGACTGCGCGGATCGAGCGGCTAGGACCGCACGAGCGCACGGTCGTCGAGCGGGCGTCGGTGATCGGCAAGCAGTTCTACCGCGGCGCCGTCGCCGAGCTGGTCGCCCCGCTGGTCAGGGCGGGGATCGACGGTCACCTTGAGACGCTCCGGCGCAAGGACATGGTCGAGCCGGAGGGGACCTACTGGATCGACGAGCCGGTGTACCGCTTCCACCACGTCCTGATCCGCGACGCCGCCTACCACCTGTTGCTGAAGGAGGCGCGCGCCGAGCTGCACGAGAGGTTCGCCGATTGGCTGGCGGCGAAGGCCGGTGAGCTGGTCGGCGAGCACGAGGAGGTGGTTGCCTACCACCTCGAGCAGGCGTTCAAGTACCGCCGAGCGCTCGGCCCGCTGGACGAGCGCGGTCGCGCGATCGGCAGTCGTGCGGCTGAGCTGCTGTGGTCGGTCGGCTTGCGGGCACTGTCGCGGGAAGACCTCGCCGCAGCGGCAAACCTCTTGCAGCGTGCGCATGAGTGCGGTGCCGACGACTCGGTGCTGTGGGACCTCAGCGAGGCGCTGCTGTCCGCCGGGGACACGGCCAATTCAGCGGTCGTGGTCGAGATGTTGTCCGGCCCGCGCCAAGTCGTGCTCGAGACCCAGCTCGCCGTCCTGACCGGCACCGGCGCAGAGCTGGCGCAAGTCGTCGCCGCCACAACGGAGCTGGCGGCAGCCGATGACGGCGTCGGCGCCGCCAAGGGCCACCAGGTCACAGCGCAGGTCCAGGCGCAGCTCGGGCAGGTCGCCGCCGTCGAGGCGTCGCTCGACCAGGCGCTGATCGCGGCTCGTAAGGCCGGCGACCGCCGACGGATCACCGCTGTTCTGGCGGCGGCGCCGCGCGCGGCTCTGTGGGGGCCGTCGCCCGTCGTCCGGGCCTCGGGAAGATGCCTCGACGTCGTCCGGATCCTGCGGATGACCCCTGGCAACCGTCACGTCGAGGCGGTCGCGCTGCGCTGCCAGGCCGTGCTCGAGGCGATGCGCGGGCGGACCGATGCCGCGCGGGACATCCTCGCGGCGGGAAGGACGACGCTCGAGGAGCTGGGACTAACGCTCGAGCTACACGAGCTCGCTGTCCATGCCGGGATCGTCGAGCTTCTGGCGGGCGAGCCGACCGCGGCCTCCGAGCTGCTGCGCTCGGCACGGGACGGGTTTGATGCGCTCGGCGTGTCCGTCAGCGCCGCGCAGGCCGCTTCACTGCTGGCCAGAGCGCTCGTGGAACAGCGACGCGACGAGGAGGCGATCGCCGAGACCGAGTATTCAGAGCAACACGCGGGCGGGGATCTGAAGACCACGATCACCTGGCTCGGGGCGCGGGCCGAGGCGCTGGCACGCGCGGGCGCGTTCGACGACGCGCTGGCGCTCGCCCGGCGCGCGGTCGCGCTGGCCGTCCCGACCGACGCGCTCGCCGACGAGGCGGACGCGAAGATGGCGCTCGCGCGGGTGCTGGTAGCCGCAGGGCGCGGCGACGAAGCGCGCGCGGTGGCTGCGGAGGCACAACGGCTCTACAAGGAGAAGGACCACATGGTCGGCGCGCGGCGAGCGGAGCAACTCGCCGGTGCTTGCGCCGATGCGACGGCTCCAACCCAGGCGTCGGTCACAGACGTCTCCGATCCAGCCGTGGCTGAGGTGCTGCGCCAGTTCGATCAAGCCTGGCGCGCGCACGACTACGACCGGCTGCTGGAGATCTATCCACCGGGTGCGGCGGTAGTGGACCACCGCCAGCTCGGGTGGGGACGCCTGCAGGGCAAGAGGTGGACCGACGCCGTCCGGTCTGTGCTCGAGATGTGGGCCGACGTGCGGATCGAGATCGTCGAGGTGATCGCCTGCGCGGACGGCGTGATCGCCGCACGGATGAAGTGGCTCGGCCACAGCGCTGAGACCGGAGGGGAGATCGAGATCGACCTCGGCACGGTCACCGTGATCCGCGAACAGCGGATGGTCAGCGTCGACTACTACGAGCCGGACGATCGCGGGTTGATGCTGGACCGTTTCGAGGAGCTGACCGGCGGTGCCGTGCTGCTCGGCGACCGTCCACCGGAGCGCTACTACGCCGAGTTTGTGCGGCGATACCACGCGCGCGACTTCGATGGATGTACGCAGCTGGTCACGGAGGACTTCGAGATCCGCGATCACCGCTCGATCGGCTGGGAGCCGCTACTCGGTCGGGAGCAGTTCAAGGCGATGCTCGACTCGGGTCCGGCCGCCGCGCCGGACGTCCGCATGGAGATCCTCGAGGTGCTCGCGTGCGACGAGGACGTGATCGCGCTTCGCGTCCAGTACCGCGGCCACGTCGTCGACGGCGGGGGCGAGATGACATATCCAGTCGGGAACGTCACGCGGGTCAGGGACGGTCACGCGAGCGCTCTCGATCTATACGACCCTGATGACCGCAAGTCGATGTTGGCGCGGTTTCAAGAGCTGACCGGGGCGGACTCGTTTCTCGGCGACCGGCTCCCGGAGCGCTGGTGGGCGCGCTTCGCAACCCTATTCGGTGAGCACGACCGCGAGGGGCTGGCCGAAATGTGGGCTGAGGATATGGTGCTCGTGGACCACCGCGCCGTCGGCTGGGAGGAAGAGCACGGGCTCGACGCGATGCTCGACCTGGCCGACTCGGCATGGGCGATGTCTCCTGACATTCGCGCCGAAATCAACGAGGTCATCGCCTGCGATGACCACGTGAGCGCCATTCTGCTCACGTACTCCGGGTCAGCTGCGGAAGGGGGCGGCGCGATCGAGATTCCTGTCGGCTACGTGAGCGTGTTCGCCAGCGGCCGTGCTATCCGCGGCGAGCAGTTCGACCCGAGCGATCGCGATGCGATGCTCGCCCGCTACGCCGAGCTCGGCGGTGGGCGGGGACTGCTCGGCGATCGCCCGCCGGAGCGATACCTGTCGAGCTGGATCGATGCGTATGGGCGCCACGATCGCGACGCACTGACCGTCCTGTGGGCAGAAGACTGCGTGTTCGTCGACCGCCGCCAGCTCGCGTGGGACGAGCTGCGCGGACGCGAGGCGCTGCTCGCGGTGACGGCTTCGACCTGGATCGTGGTCCCCGACAACCGCTGTGTCGTCGACGAGGTGCTCGCGTGTGACGAGCGGGTGATCGCGGTGAGCTGCACGTTCCACGGGACCGCGGCCGACGGGGGCGGCCCGACGGAGATCGCGTTCGGCTGGGTGCAGGTGATCGACGACGGCGAGAGCGTCCGGATCGAGCAGTTCGACCACGACCACCGCGACGGGATGCTCGCTCGATATCAGGAGCTGGGCGGGAGCCTGGACGCGCGTGGCACCGTGCCCGAGCGGTGGTATGACGAGTTCACCAGCCGCTGGGCTGCCCTCGATCTCGACGGCATCCTGGCGCTCTACGCGGCGGATGCCTCCATGGTCGATCGCCGCTCGCTGCGGCTGTGGGAGGAAGTTGCCGGGGGGCAGGGGTGGCGCGAGTGGCTCATCTCCGTCATCACGCTCAACGAGCAGCTCGGGTTCGCGGTCGACGAGCGGATCGCGAGCGACGACCGGGTGCACGCCGGGGTCGTGACGTGGTCCGGTCGGGTGGACGGCAGCGATTGGGCGATCCAGGCCGCCCTCGTGACCGTGCTCCGCGATGGCGTGGTCGTCAGCCACGACATCTACGACCCCTACGATCGCGGCGCGATTATCGACCGCTACGCCGAACTCAGCGGTCGGGTCGGTGGGCTCGACGCGAGCCTCGCCGGGGGCTTGATCACTCGTTGGGCGCTGACCGCCGACAGCGGTCCGCCCGAGCGACTGGCCGACGTTCTCAGTCCCGACTACGTGATGCAAGACCATCGCCGCATCGGCTGGGAGACGGTGCGCGGGCCGAAGGGCGCCGTCGAGCACCTGCGCTCGGCGCGCGAGACCACGCCGGACGTGCGAATGCGGATCGAAGACGTGCTCGTCGAGGACGACACCGCCGTCGCGATGCGCGTCACCTTCCACGGATCCGGCGCTCATCACGCCACCGAGTGGACGATTCCGCTCGGTTTCGTGTTCGGGATCGACGGGGAGCGCGTGCGGTCGATCGACATCTACGAGCCCGAGGACCGGCCGGCGATGCTTGCTCGCCACCGCGAGCTGGCCAGCCGGACGCGAACCACCGAACGCTGGCTCGAGCGGTTCACCGAGCGCTACCGCTCGCGGGATGTCGAGGGCCTGGTGGCGCTGTATTCCGTGGACTCGTGGATGGTCGACCACAGGGCTTTCGCGATGTGGGAGCCGGTCGAGGGCCACGACGGCTGGAGGGTGTGGCTCGGTTCGATCATGACGATGTTCGAGCTACTCGACTTTCGCGTGGACGAGTTCGTTGCCTGCGACGAGCGGGTGTTCGCGGGCCGGGTCACCTGGAGCGGGACCGCGGGTGGCAGCGAGGCGACTGTCGTGGCGGGCATCGTGATCGTCGTCGAGAACGACGTGGCGGTCCACCTCGACGTCTACGAGGCGGACGATCGCCCGGCGATCATCGAGCGCTACGCCGAGCTTGGCGGCGGTCAGAGCAAACTCGGCGACAGCCCGCCCGAACGATGGTGGAAGCAGGTCCTTTGCGCGTACGCACGCGCGGATCTCGACCGGCTAGTCGAGCTGTACGCCGAGCATTGGGTCTACAGCGATCATCGTCAGCTGGGCTGGGAGGAGATGCGGGGCCAGCAGGATGTCCGCGGGTTCTGGCGCTCGGCGCTCGACGTGACGAGCAGTCAATACGGCGAGATCGATGAGGTCATCGCTCACGACGAGCGCGTGATCGCTGTTCGGCTGACGTGGCGTGGTGCTGCTAAGGACGGCGGTGGCCCTTTCGCGCTTCCCGTCGGCAACGTGAGCGTGATCGCGGGCGCGCGCGCCGTCATCACCGAGCAACTCGAGTACGACGACCGCGAGGGGATGTTGAAGCGCTACACCGAGCTCAGCAACGCCCGTTCGATCCTGAGCGGGGACAGCCCGATTGAGCTGCTCGCCTTGGAGCACCTACGCCGCTTCAACGCGCACGACGCCTACTCCTGGGCCGAGCTGGTGGCCGACGACTTCGCGTTCCGCGATCACCGCACGATCAGTCTCGGCGATGTCGACGGGCGGGAGGGCATCGCCGAGTACATGCGCTCACTGTTGACCACCGTGCCGGACATCCACGCGGAGGTCGACGAGGTGCTCGCGTGCGATCGGGAGGTGATCGCGGTGCACGCCCGCTACCGCGGGTCGAACCCGGGCGAGGGAATCGGCGCCGGCGAAGTCGTCAACTGCGAAGTGTGGCTGATGCGGGGCGGCAAGTTCATCCGCGGCGACCTCTACGACGCCGAAGATCGCCAGGCGATCATCGCTCGGTACGTCGACCTCGGCGGAGGCGTGAGTCCACTCGGCGACCGCGTCCCCGAGCAGGTGGTCGCTGAGTTCGAGCGCAGCCAGGTCCGGCATGATCTGGACGCGGTGTTGGAGTTGTTCTCGCCCGGGGCGACGTTCATCGATCACCGCAGGCTCGCCTGGGATAAGGCAAGTAGTGTCGACGAGATTCGGCGCTTTCTTGCCTCGGCCTTCGAGATGTTCCCGGTGTATTGGGTCGAAGTCGACGAGGTCCTGGCATGCGACGACCGCGTGATCGCAATGCGGACGACGACGCGGGGCTTCGATGCGGCAGGCGCCGGGCGCTTCGAGATCTCCTTCGGCGCTGTCCTTCTGTGCGAGCACGGTCGGATCGTCTCGTGGGACCAGTACGGCGGATCGGATCGCGAGCCGATGCTCGCCCGCTACGCCGAGCTCGGCGGGCACCACCCGGTGTTGGGCGACAGCCCGGTCGAGCAGCGGGTCCTGGAAGTGAACCGATCGTTCAACGAGCACGACTTCGACCGGCACCTGCTCCAGCACTCGGACGATTTCGTGCTGGTCGACCATCGCAGCATCGGCTGGGCGGAGGTCCGCGGCCGCGGGGCGTTCGGCGAGCTGGTCCGCTCGGCGCTGGCGGTGTCAGACGATGTCCGGTTCGACGTCGAGGAGGTCGTGGCATGCGACGGCGAGCGAGTGATCGCGCTCCGGGGCGCGTGGCGGGGCGGAGGGTCGGGCAGGGCGGGGGCGTGGGAGATCCCGATCGGCGACGTGACCGTTTTCAGAAACGGCCTCCTCGCGAGCCACGATTTCTACGAGTACGACGATACGGGTGCGATGCGCGCGCGCTTCGCCGAGCTCTCAGAAGACGCAAATCATGGGCGATGACCGACCGCGTTTGGAAGCGGTACGTCAGGGCCTACAACGACGACGGCGTCGAGAACGCCGCCGCGTGCCTCGCGGCCGACTGGTCGCTCAGCGATCACCGTGCGACCGGCATGTGGGACGCCGTTCAGGGCCGAGACGCGTGGGCGCGGCAGCTCCGGACGGTGTGGATCAGCGCCGACGGGCACGACACGCGCCTTGAGCTCCACGAGGTGATTGCCCAGGTAGCCACGGGACGGGCACAACGAGACGGTGCCCAAGACGGCGAGTGGGCAATTCCCCGCGTCTTGCGGCCTTGTAGGCTGCGGTTCGTCGGATCCCGAGCAGCGTCGCCGCCTCCGACACGGTGATAGTGGTCCGGCCGGCGAGTAGCTCGAACTGCAGCGGGCTGTCCGGATGTCGCATGTCGTGCGCTCCTTTGATCGCGCCCATAAAGCTCTGTGATGCGAGCGCCGGTGGCAGGGAGTCACGACCGTATCCGGGCTCATCCGTACAACTGGCCCGCGGCCGGAATTCGTTCGTCGGACGCTGTACCACCGGCGTCGCGCGCCCGCTCATGATGATGCGACACGGCCGCCAGCGATGCTGCTCACGCTTGTAGATGACGACACAGCTGTCGCTCTCGACGCCCGTCATGCCGTCAAGCATCGCGACCGCCCAGGACCGTGCTGACCCGCACCGGCCAGAGGTTGCCGGCGTCGTCCGGGCACCAGCCGCGGTTCATCGTCACCGCCTCGAGTTCGCGGAGTGTTGCGTTCGTCGCCCCGTGGATGCGGATGACCGGCATCGCCCGAGCGAGCCGGTGAACGAGCGGGCCCGGGAACGGCGGGTAGCCTGGCGGGTGGAGGTCGCTGTAGCCGAGGTCCGAGCCGCTCCCGCGGCGCAGTGTCCCACCGGAACGGGATGAGCGCAACGTCGCCATTGGCATCGTGCGGACCGATGCCGACGGCGCAATCCCTTTCGCGGCAAAGTGATCGCAGGCCTCGGGCGTGACGGCCTCGCTCCGTCCCCGCCAATGCGCTCGTGCGCCCCGACATCGCCGCCGACGAATGCAATTGTGACGGTCTCCAGAGTCGGCCGAAGCCGCTGGATCAGCCGGCCGGACCATTGCATCCACGCGTTGGCGATCGCGCCGCCGGATCAGCCTTTCTGGCCCCCTCTGCCTATGCTTGGCTCGTCCGCTACGAAGTTACGGCTGTCGCAGGATGTTTGGTGTGGTAGCGCAGAGGAGCGCGGGCTCATGCAGCGACTGGGACTTCTCCTTGGTGTTTGACGTAGCAGAGGTTGGCGTTTCCGTCGGTGACGTTCATTTCGATTTCAGTGCTCGAGCGTAAGACGGTCGCGAGGGCGACTTCGGATGTTTCATCTTCGCTGAGGTACTCGAAGCCACCAGGGATGTTGACGCGGATCCGATACGGGTCGGGGGGATCGATGCCGCGAAGCGTCTCGGCCTTGGTTTCGAACACGTCGCCGGCGGTGACGTGAGCGGAGCGGTGATCGATGTCCCATTCGAAGCTGATCGGCAGGCGGATGGGGTCGTGCTTGTGTGGGCAGACCGCGTCAAGGATCTGGAAGATCGTGCCGCCGGCCGCGCCGGACAGGATCGTGCCGAGTGCCTCTACCTGATCGTCGGTGCAGTCAAGGATCGCTTGGATGTGCCCGTCGCCCTCGTCCATTCTCCCCGGCCACTTCACGAGTCCTATCCACTTCGCGCCGGAGAGATCGACGTCGCCGAAGTGGCCTCGGTCGATCTTCAGCGCCGCGACGCCGTGGCAATCGCCGTGGGTCGGCGCCTGGTTGAAATCACACGGGCACCCTGGATCGCAGTTGCAGGTCTTGAGGTACGGACCTTCCATCGACCAGTCAGCCATGGTGTGCTCCTTATGTGCTGCGCCGGCCCGGTGTCGGCGCGTTGAAAGGACTCTATGCCGGTAGGAGCGCGGTTGCAAACACGCTGAGACAGGGATAGGGTCGCTGCGATGGGGACCGTGGCGATCAGCTCGCGCCGGCCTCGGCCTCCGGTCTGGCGCACACAGGTGGTGTTGCTGGCCGCGCTGCTGACACTGGCCGCCCTAGGCTGGGCCGTGACCGACGAGCGCATGCGCGGCATGGACGCCGGACCGGGCACTGATCCGGGGACGCTCGGCTTCTACGTCACCGCCTGGGTGGTGATGATGGCCGCGATGATGTTCCCATCTGTCGCGCCGATGGTGTTGGCCTACGCACGACTCAGCCCTCGCATGCACGCTGCGCGACCGCGCCATGGCACCACGGTGCTGTTCGTCGCAGGCTACCTGCTGAGCTGGAGCGCATTCGGCCTGGCCGTCTACGCGCTGTTCGCTGGGGTGCGAGCAATCGCTGGGCACGCGCTTGGTTGGCATCAAGCAGGTCCGTACGTGGCGGGTGGCGTGATCGTTCTCGCTGCGCTGTATCAGCTCACGCCGGCCAAAGACGTGTGTCTGCGTCGGTGCCGCGCCCCGTTCGCATTTCTTACCGACGAATGGCGCGACGGTCCGAGAGGCGCACTGATCATGGGGACCCTCCACGGCGGCTGGTGCGTCGGCTGCTGCTGGGGCCTGATGGCTGCCTTGTTCGCGGTTGGCGTCATGAGCGTTGGGTGGATGGTGTTCATCTCACTGCTAATCGCCGTCGAGAAGCTGATCCCACGGCCGCGCCCCGCGAACTACGCAGTCGCCGTGATCCTGCTCGTGCTGGGACTCGGTGTTGCCTTTATGCCCGACCGCGTCCCTGGGCTCACGCTTCCCAACTCGTACGCGGCGCGCATGACGATGCATCGCAACATCGGCCTGTCGCGCGTCCTAACGAGGATGCCCACCACGTCAGCCCCCGGCAGCATGCCAACGCCCTCTGTCCGGCCTGGGATGAACGACATGCATGGAAAGTGAACGGCGCGGAGGAAGTTCCCGCCTCGGCACGCAGCACATCCAAAGCACAGGCCGGGGGGCTCCGTCCGAGCTTTCGCTCAGTCGCCGTTCCGGCACTCTACTTTTGATTGGCCGCTCCCGACCCCAACCAGAAGTCTGGACGGGCCGGGTCGCACGCATGGCGAGGGCATGCAGGGCCGGAACCAGATTCTCTTCGCCCTGCTCGTCAGCAGAGGCAGGTCGGGCCCCTTGACCTGCAACCGATCGACGGGAGTGCTAGGTAGGGCGACGCCCAGGTCCGGCGCACGGTCGGCCAGCTGCACGATCGCGTTGCGCGAGGAGCGCTAGCAAAACCCGCGTCGGTGCTGGCCGACGGGATGATCGGGGGGTCAA
Organism: uncultured Solirubrobacterales bacterium; assembly: GCA_963757165.1. Classification (GTDB taxonomy): domain Bacteria; phylum Actinomycetota; class Thermoleophilia; order Solirubrobacterales; family Solirubrobacteraceae; genus Palsa-465. Next base: position 1,032,135 of record CAVWQO010000006.1, on the reverse strand, counting down.
CCATCGTCCAGAGGAGGACGTATGCCATCCATCGTGCAGTTGGACGCTTGCGGCCGACGGCGCTCGCTCGCGACGCTGTCGAGCTTCCACCAGGGCCGGCCGCCGCGTAATAAGGGTCGGCGGTATCCCGCTGACCCGCCCACGGTCGAGGAGATCATCGCCGTGATGCACGCCGCCGGCCGCGACGCCGAGCGGTCAGGTTGCGCGGACTAATCATCGTGCTTTGGCGGGCCGGCTTACGGATCAGCGAAGCGCTCGCGCTGAGCGAGAGCGACCTTGACCCCGTCCGAGGCGCCGTCTTGGTGTGACGGGCAACGGCGGCAAGCGACGCGAAGTCGGCATGGACCGATGGGCTTGGGATCAGCTCGCGCCGTGGCTTCAGCTGCGAGCCGAGCTGCCGGTCGGCGCGCTGTTCTGTGTGCTGCGCGGCCCGACGCCAGGTCGGCCATGGGCGCCCGCCGGCGTGCGAGCTCAGCTGCACGCTGCGGCTGCTCGCGCGGGCGTGCGCCGTCGCGTCGCGCCGCATCAACTGCGCCACGCGCACGCGGTCGAGATGTCGCGCGAGGGCGTACCGCTGCTGATCATCCAGCGGCAACTCGGACATGCCGACCTCGCGATCACCTCGGTCTACTCGCGCGGCATCGATAACACCGAGATCGTTCATGCCGTGCACGAGCGGTCAGCGCCGATGATCCCGGCCAGCCACGGCCTATAGCCGTCGCCCCAGAACGGTCCGGTGCACGTGCACGCCTGCGACCCACCGGACCCGGGCATCAGCGTTCAAGCCGCCGGCAACGATCACGCGGCGAACTTGTCGCCGAAGGCCTCACCAGCCCGCGCCGTCCATTTCGGCACGCCGGTCGCAGCGGCGCACAAGTGCTCGTCGCGCAAGGCGCTCGTGCGGCTCATCCTCCAGGAGCACCGAGTCGACGGCAGTTTGCCTATGTATGACGCCGGTACCGGGGCAGTCAGCGCCGCCGTCGCTTCTGGCGACGAGCACGTCTGTCATCCGGTCAAGCGAACCGCCCTGGTTTGCGCGCACGACGAGCATCTCGTTGGCGCCAGCGGGCGCCTTCCCCGCCGTCAAGTCGGGGAGGCGTCGCTTCTCACTGCTCGACCACGGCGTGTGTTCGCCGGTACTCGTCCGGGCTCAGCGGACCGTCGCCGAACCGGGCTGGGAAGATGGGGCCGAAGCGCTGAGTGCCGAGGGTGGCCTGCCGGGACCACCCTCGTCGAAGGACGCGCTCAGTGGATCAGGTCTTGTAGTTCGATGTCGGTGATGATCGGTGCGGTCGTCCAGCCGCGGCCCGCTGCGGCGAGTCGCTGCATTGCTGGGCGGAAGCTCGACTCGAGGAACGAGTCCATGTCTGCTCGGCTCTCCCAAACCTGAATGATGTGGTAACCGTCCTCGTTCGGCCCGGCACCGAATAGGATCCGCCCCGGAGGGTCGATGTTGCCCTGGCCGAGTTCCTCGGCGACGGTCCGGGCCTGTTCCTCGGTTCCGCCCGGGAACATCGCGAGTCGTGCATATGCCATCGGTGTTGTCCTCCTGCCGGGTTGATTGACACCGATCACGCTACGTGCGGGCGTGTTCTGGCACATGCGTGGAATTACCTGTTCGGCGTCACCTGTTCGCTGGTGATCCAGGCGGCGACCTGGGAGCGGGTCCGGAACCCGAGCTTGCGCAGGATGTTGGCGACGTGGCCGTCAATCGTCCGCTCGCTGACGGTCAGAGCGGCGGCGATCTGCCGGTTGGTCTCCCCTGCGCCGAGGTGCGCGGCGATCTCCCGCTCGCGAGCGGTCAGCGGGTCCGATGGTGCGCCGCTGGCGTCCGGCGCGTGCAGCAGTTCGATCAGCTCTGCCAGCGGCAGGCGGCCGCCGGTGCGTCGCATCCTCGCCGCCTGCCGAGCGCCGACCGCGTGCTCCGCGCGCGGGATCCATGCCCCGGTGGCACGCGCCAGGGTCGGCCAGGTCGGGGACGCCGTCGCCCGTTGCAGCGCCTCTGCGGCCCCGAGCAGGCACAGCGCCCGCTCGTACCGATGGCGATCGGCGGCCAGGGCCGCCGCCGGCGCCAGCAGCGAGACGAGCAGCGGCAGGTCACCGAGCCGCGCGATGATCTCGCTCGCCTCGTCGAGGTACGCCTGCGAGGCTTGCTGCTCGCGGCTGGCGCGCGCCAGCTCTGTGAGCGCGAACAGGGTCGTGGCGGTCTGGCGCTCGCGTTCGAGCCTGCGAAACGTCGCGAGGCAGTCGAGCTCCAGCTCGTGGGCGTGCTCGATGTCACCGTCTCCGAAGTAGGCGACGAAGCCGAGATGATGTCGCGCCAGCGCGACAGCGAGCTCATCGCCGCACGCCACAGCGATCGCAAGGCTCTCCTCGAGCGCGTCCCGTGCAAGCTCGAACCGCTCCGACAGGTGGGCGTTGAACCCCTGCTGCAGCAGGCAGTGGGCAAGCAGTCGCAGGTCGCCGGTCTGACGGGCGAGCGGCACTCCCTCGGCCGCAACTGCATCGGCGGCCTGCCGGTCACCGTGCTGGCGCGCGAGCGCACTCGCCTCGGCCGCCGCGCGGGCGCGCGTGGCGTCGGAAGCGCCCGGCAAGGCCAGTGCCGCCGCGAACAGCGCGCGACCCGACGCGAGCGGACCGCGCAAATACCACAACGAGCGCAACAGGATGCACAGCCGCTGCGCCTCCTCGGCATCGCCCCGCTCGATGAACCGCTCGACCGCCGTTTGCAGGTTGAAGCGATCCCGCTCGAGCCGGTCGAGGCGGTCGCCGTAGCGGCCCGACGCCAGCTCAGCGGCGAGCCCTTCCGCGACGGCGACGAAGTGCCGGGCATGAAGGTCGCGCGTGGACTCGCGCTCATCGCCACTCAACTGCTCGCTGGCGTATTCACGGACAACCTCGAGCAGCCGGTAGCGCGGCTCAGGGCCGCTGCGGTCTGGCTCCACCAGGCTATGCGAGACCAGCTCGTCGAGCACGTCGCGCACACGATCGGGAGGACCGAGCGGTGAACAGAGATCGACGGCGGCTGCCAGGCTGAAGCCACCGGAGAACACCGACAGGCGCGTCAGCACGGCCGCCACCTCAGCATCGAGAAGCTGCCAGCTCCAGGCGAGCGCGTCGCGCATCGTCCGCTGCCGAGCGGGCAGATCTCGGATGCCGCCGCTGAGCATGCCGAGCCGGCGGTCGAGACCGACGGCGATCGCGTCCAGCGGCAGCGCCCGAGCGCGCGCGGCCGCCAGTTCCAGTGCCAGCGGCAGGCCCTCGAGGAGGGCGCAGATCGTGAGAACGGCCGGAAGCGAGGAGGGAGTCAGCGTGAACCCGGGAACGACCGCGGCCACCCGCTCGGCGAACAGCTCCACCGCCCCGAAGCTCGACGCCTGATGCGGAGTAGGGAGCAGGCCCGGGTCTGGCAGCGTCAGCGGGCCGAGCGGGAACACCCGCTCGGCGAGCAGCCGCAGCGTCGTACGGCTCGTGATCAACACGGTGACACCCGGGCACGTCGACACGACATCAGCGACCAGCGAACTCGCCTCGAGCAGATGCTCGAAGTTGTCCAAAACAAGCAGCAGGTCCCGGTCGCGCAGCGCCACGATCAGCGCCCGTGCCGGGTCCGCCCCAGCCCGCTCGATCCCGAGCGTCCGGAGCGCCGCCGCGGGCACCTCGGCCGGATCCCGGACCGCCGCCAGCGTCACGAACGCCGCCGACAACCCCGAGCGCCGCGCGAGCTCGAGCGCCAACCGCGTCTTGCCGACGCCGGCCGGACCGCTGACCGTCACCAACCGCGCGCCGGGAGAAGCCAGAAGGTCGCTCACCGCAGCAAGCTCCCCGTCGCGCCCGATCAACGGGGTCGGCGGCAGCGGGACCGAACTGCCGCGCGGGTCCTGCACATCTCGGTCGGTCTCCATCTGCCAAACGCTACCCCGCCCGAAACGTAGCGCCCACGAGCAGCGTACGGGCGACGTGGAGACCGCTCCACCGGCCCCGCTCCGCTGACAGCACGAGCACCTCAGACGTATCCGCGCGAGACCTGGGTTGCGCGAGGGAAGCTGCGCAGCGACAGATAGGCGAACCGGTGCTTAAGCATCGCCGTGCAGAGCATTCGACGGCGGTGCTGAATCGCGCGATCCTTATCGCGTGAAGGCGATCGCCAGCCACGCCGCGCGGAGACCTTCCGACTAGGTGCGCGGCCGCGCGATCGCTTTCATCGTTCGCCGGCCCGCCGACTGACCGAGCGCTTCTGCAACGACGTGATCACGGGGCGCGCCGTCGACGGACGATCGCATTGCCGCGGAAGCGCTAATGGTCCGGGTCGCCGCGGCACGATGCCTATGGCGAAGCAGCAATCGTCCCAACTAGCACCCCGCGATCTAGCCGGATAGGTGTCGCCGGGAGGCTGCAGTCTGCAGCCGTAAGGGGCGGAGTTGCTCATTGGGCACCACCGCGATTTTGGTGCCCGTATCCGAGCACATCCGCATATATCCGCGCGCATCGGATGCACGCGGGCTACGCTCAATACGACCGCAACCAGGTGTAAAGCCCTGTGAACTCTGGGTTTGGGCGGTATGCGGGCTCCGCCCTTTGCAAGCAGGAGGTCGCCGGTTCGATCCCGGCTGGCTCCATCGTCGAGTCGCCCGGGAACGCCGCGAGGGCGCGGCTGTCCTCAGGTAGCGACCCAGCCGAGCCCTGCCACATTCAGTACTCCGCTATGCGGCTGCTGGCACCTGCTGGCCCAGGGCCTGGAGCACCCGCGCGGTGTCCGGATATTCGCGAAAAGCTGCTGCCTTTCCATCACGCATGCGCCATAGGTGCAGGCTCTTCGAGTCGATCGAACCGCCGGCCCCTTTGCCGCTGAGGCGAATCAAGACGACGATCGTCTCACCAGCATCGATGAACTCCTCCGGCTCGACCCGCAGCTCCTCCCAGTGTTCAGGAAGCTGGCTGAAGAACCGCCCGACACCGTCATGTCCGTGGTAGCTGCCGCCAAACGGGGTCGAGTCGGGTGACTCCCACTCGATGTCCTCGTTGAAGGTGGCCATCACGCTGGGAATGTCCTGGCGTGCGAACGCGGCGTACGCGTCGCGCAGGATCTGGACCTGACTGCTCGTCATGAGCAACCTCCGTGGTTGTACCCGCCGGTCGCCGCCGACCCTAACTCAACCCCCGCCGAGTGGCAAGACCGGTCTCAGGCACTACCAGGCGCCAGGTTGCGCGATGGGTGCTCGTTGTATGCGTGGCCAGGCGAGGGATCGGCCTGGATAGTGTCCTACGCGAGCGGGTCGACTGCTAGTGGCTCGGCGGGGAAACGGACTCCGAACCGCTCGATCAGATCGGGCACGCTGTCGGGGTCCATCTCGAGCGCGAAGCGCTGGCATAGCTCCCCGAGCTGCTCGGGCCCAGCCTGGGCGACGCCGCCGAGATCGATGAGCTCAGCGAAGAAACGTTCGAACCCTGCGGGGGAGATGATCTCGAGAATTCGGCACGGCTCGTCGCCGGCATTCCAGAACGTGTGCCACTGTCCGCGCGGCTTGTAGACGAGATCCCCAGGCCCCGCTTCAAGGTGCTCGTCCCCCAGTAGCGCTCCCATGCGGCCCTCGACGACGAAGCTGTACTCATCCTCGTTGTGGTGGCGGTGTAGGGGCGCCGCGAGCGCGCGGCCCGACATGGGGTGCTCGACCAGCGAGAAGTGATCGTCGGCGTCGGCACCGTCGATCACGAAGCGAACTCCGATGCTGCCGAGGAAGCCTGCCTTCCCTGCGGTGGGTCCCACGACCTTCGCTGCGGAAACAGTCATCGCACTCTCTTTCGTTGGACAACTATGTCGCGGGAAATGTACGGATGACTGACCCGTCTGTCAAACTTTCACGAAACGCCGATGACCGACGAAAAGCGTCCCTACCAACTGAAGGCCCGGGCGGAGTCGCAGGCGCGCACTCGCCAGCGCATTACCGAGAGCGCGATGGCGCTGCACGGCACACTCGGCCCGTCGCGTACATCGCTGAGCGCGGTCGCCAAGCACGCAGGCGTTCGCCGCTCAACGCTCTACCGCCATTTTCCAGACGAGGCAGCGTTGTTCAGGGCGTGCTCCGGTCACTGGATGTCACAGCATCCACTGCCGGATCTGGAGGCTTGGTCCGGCGTGCGGGATCCCGCAGAGCGGTTGCGCAGAGCGCTCAATGACATCTACGGCTATTACGCCGAAACCGAGCCGATGCTCGCGAACCTAATGCGCGACCTTGGCGTCGTGGAGGCGATCCAGCCGCAGTTCGCGCCGTTTCTCAACTACATGGAGGCGGCCCGTGCGACGCTGATGGTCGGTCGGCGCGAACGCGGCCGCCGGGCCCACGCGGTGCGCGCCGCGGTGGCCCACGGCCTGGCCTTCACGACCTGGCGATCCCTTGTGCGCGAACAAGGATGCACAGTGGATGAGGCAGTCGACATGATGTGCCGGCTAGCTGTAGTCCCTCGAGCCGTTCGTCAGTAGACATCCGGGAAAGGTGCACATGCATGCCGCATGGGACCGTGCGGTTGCGCGTCGGTTGCCGCAACGTCGCGCAACCGCGCGGCTCTATTGCCTATCCCGAACGCGTGTGCAATACTGAACCTAATGGTTCAGTATTCGACACCGGTCGACCGGACGTTCGCGGCCCTCGCCGATCCCACCCGGCGCGCCGTGCTCGAACGACTCGGCGCCGGCAGCGCCGCGATCAGCGAGCTGGCCGAGCCCTTCGGCATGTCGCTGACCGGGATGAAGAAGCACATCCGGCTGCTCGAAGAGGCGAACCTCGTCGCCACAGAGAAGGTCGGTCGAGCCCGCAGATGCACGCTCGTGCCCTACGCCTTCGAAGGCATCAGCACGTGGCTGCAGCGGCTCGACCGCTTCGCGCAGGTTGTCGAACGCACGAAAGGAGCACCATGAGCACCACTGTGACCACCCCGAACGAGCTCGAGATCCGCATCGAGAGGATCTTCGACGCACCGCGCACACATGTCTACTCCGTCTGGACGGATCCGAAGCTGATCCCCGAATGGTGGGGCAGCGACACCGTCGTCGAGGAGATGGACGTCCGTCCCGGCGGCAGCTATCGGTTCCGGACCGCTCACGGCGTCGTCGAGGGCGAGTATCGAGAGGTGGAGCCACCCGTGCGCCTGGTGCAGACGTTCCAGAACCACCTGCAGACGCTCGAGTTCGAAGATCTCGGTGAGCAGACGAAGCTGACGCAGACAATGCGCTTCGAGACACCCGAGCAGCGGGACACCACGATGCAGTACGGCGTCGAGAAGGGCGCGAAGGCGGGCTTTGTGCGCATCGACGCGCTGCTGGAGAAGATCGCCGCGTGAGGTTGGCGCAGCGGTCGCGTGTGCAGCCCGCGGCAGACAGGCTCGTGCTGCTCCCCACCCAGGTTGACTCCGGGGTGGGGAGCGCGGCTGCCGCCGAAGCCCGTCTGCCGTCCCGATCTACACCCGACCGGGCGCTGACGAATCGAAGCTGGTTAGATCGAGCCAGGCAAGGCCGACGTTGACCACGAAGGCGGCCTGCCCAGCGGATGCAGACACGATGAGCACGGTCACGAGGACGGACATGCAGTCGCGTGCGTTGCAGGTTGCCGACCGCCACGATTTGATCCGCGTCCACGGCGCGCGCGTGAACAACCTCAAGGACGTGAGCATCGAGATCCCAAAGCGCCGCCTGACGGTGTTCACCGGCGTCTCCGGCTCGGGCAAGAGCTCGCTGGTGTTCGGCACGATCGCCGCGGAGTCGCAGCGGCTGATCAACGAGACCTACAGTGCCTTTGTCCAGGGTTTCATGCCGGCGCTGGCACGGCCGGAGGTCGACGTACTCGAAGGACTGACGACCGCGATCATCGTCGACCAGCAGCGGATGAGTGCCGACGCCCGCTCCACGGTCGGGACCGCCACCGACGCCAACGCCGTATTGCGGATCCTCTTCAGTCGGCTCGGACAGCCGCACATCGGCACGCCGAGCGCGTTCGCCTTCAATGTGCCCTCGGTCCGGGCAAGCGGTGCAATCACGGTCGAGCGCGGGGCCAAGACGACCGTGAAAGCGACCTTCAACCGTCTCGGCGGCATGTGCCCGCGCTGCGAAGGCCGCGGGTCGGTGAGCGACTTCGATCTCGCCGCGTTCTATGACGACAGCAAGTCCCTCAACGAGGGCGCGCTCACGATCCCCGGCTACAGCATGGACGGCTGGTACGGCCGCATCTTCAAGGGGTGCGGCTTCTTCGACCCTGACAAGCCGATCCGGAAGTTCACCAAGCGCGAGCTTGAAGACCTGCTGCACAGGGAGCCGACGAGGATCAAGGTCGACGGCGTCAACCTGACCTACGAGGGCCTGATCCCGACGATCCAGAAGCGGTTTTTGTCCAAGGACCTCGACTCGCTGCAACCGCACGTCCGGGCGTTCGTGGACCGTGCGGTGACGTTCGGCACCTGCCCGAGTTGCGCGGGGACCCGGCTCAGCGAGTCGGCCCGGTCGTCGAAGATCAATGCAATCAACATCGCGGAGGCGTGCGCGATGCAGATCAGCGACCTGGCCGAGTGGGTACGAGGCCTCGACGAGACGTCAGTGGCGCCACTGCTCGCCGCGCTCCAGCAGACCCTCGATTCGTTCTCGGAGATCGGGCTGGGCTACCTCTCGCTCGACCGGCCGTCGGGCACGCTGTCGGGCGGCGAGGCGCAGCGAGTCAAGATGATCCGCCACCTCGGCTCCTCGCTCACGGACGTCACATACGTCTTCGACGAGCCGACCATCGGGCTGCACCCGCACGACATCCAACGGATGAACGACCTGCTGCTGCGGCTGCGGGACAAGGGCAACACAGTGCTGGTGGTGGAGCACAAGCCGTGGTCGGCGATCGCGGTCGCCGACCGCGTTGTCGACCTCGGCCCCGGCGCCGGTGCGGCGGGCGGCACCGTCTGCTTCGAGGGCACCGTCGAGGGCCTGCGAGCCAGTGGCACCCTCACCGGCCGTCATCTCGACGACCGCGCCGCTCTCAAGGAGACCGTCCGGACGCCCACCGGCACGCTGGAGATCCGCGGCGCGACGGCGCACAATCTGCGCGACGTCGATGTCGACATGCCGCTCGGGGTGCTGGTGGTCGTTACCGGCGTTGCCGGGTCCGGTAAGAGCTCGCTCGTGCACGGGTCGATCCCCGACGGCGCAGGTGTGGTGTCGATCGATCAGGGCGCGATCCGCGGCTCGCGACGGAGCAACCCGGCGACTTACACGGGACTGCTCGATCCTATCCGCAAGGCGTTCGCCAAGGCGAACGGCGTGAAGCCGGCGCTGTTCAGCGCCAACTCCGATGGGGCCTGCCCCAACTGCGGCGGCGTCGGCGTCATCTACACCGACCTGGCGATGATGGCCGGTGTCGCCACCACATGCGAGGACTGTGAGGGGAAGCGCTACCAGGGTTCGGTGCTGAACCACCACCTCGGCGGTCGCGACATCAGCGAGGTGCTCGCGATGTCGGTAGCTGACGCCGAAGAATTCTTCGGCGCCGGTGAGGCGCGCACGCCGGCTGCGCACGCCATCCTCGGCCGGCTCGCCGACGTTGGGCTCGGCTACCTCACCATCGGCCAGCCGCTCACCACGCTGTCCGGCGGCGAGCGGCAGCGGCTCAAGCTAGCCACCCACATGGGAGAGAGGGGGTCCTGCCCACCCGGCGTCTACGTCCTCGACGAGCCGACCGCCGGCCTGCACCTCGCCGACGTCGAGCAGCTCCTCGGCCTGCTCGACCGACTCGTCGACTCCGGAAAGTCGGTCATCGTCATCGAGCACCACCAGGCGGTCATGGCGCACGCCGACTGGATCATCGACCTCGGCCCCGGCGCCGGCCATGACGGCGGCCGAATCGTCTTCGAGGGCACACCCGCCGACCTCGTCGCCGCTCGCTCCACCGTCACCGGGGAGCACCTCGCGGCCTACGTCGGCACCTGACCGAGGCCCTCACGGATACCGCGCCGGCGCCGGCGATTCGGCTCCAGGCGCTACCGCGCCTGCCGCACGACCCCGCCCTTTCCGGGTTCACGAGATCGCCAGGCGATGGCTGGTTAGCCTGACGCGGTGCGCTTTCCTGATTCACGCGGTTGGCCGAGACGGCTGAGGCGGCGGCTGGTCGTGAATCGACCGCGGACGTTCTTTCAACAGCGGCGGCTGATCAGATCTCCCCGGTTCACGGCCACCGAACAGGCGCTGCTGCGGAGGACTGACAGCCGATTCCATCCCTACGAGGAGATGTACACGGGCGACGGCCAACACTACTTTTGGCTGGGGGTGTCGGCGATCCGTTGTATCGACGCCGCCCTTGAGGCCGCGCAAGCCGGGCCTCCGAAGACGCTCCTTGACTTGCCTTGCGGGTTCGGGCGCTTGACGCGAGGTTTGGTCGCGCGCTTTCCCGGCACGGAGGTCACGGCGTGCGACATACGACCTCGCGCGGTCCGATTCTGTACGAGCGCTTTCAACGCCGAAGGCGTCATCTCGAAGGCGGAGTTCAGTCGCCTCAGCTTTCCGCATCCGTTCGATCTCGTCTGGTGCGGCTCTCTGGTCACCCATCTCGACGTGGCGCAGACGATCGCTCTGCTGGAGTTATTCGCGCGCAGCGCCCGCCCGGGTGGGGTGGTCATCTTTACCACGCATGGCGACGCGGTCGCCCGTGCCATCGGTATCGGCGCGGATTACATGCTCACCCGGGAAGCCGTCGGTTCGCTGACGCGCGCATATGAGAAGTCCGGCTACGGCTACGCGGGCTATGAGTGGGACCCGAGCTACGGGGTCTCAGTCATCTCGCCGGACTGGATCCGGCATCACCTCGAAGGACGCGCAGGTCTCCGGGAGATCTACCATCGCGAGCGGGGGTGGGACTCGCACCAAGACGTCTACGGCTTCATCAAGGAGTCGGTTCAGCGCGCCCGGGCCGCTTAGCACTTACGAGCCCGTGGCCGCTACGCGCCACGCTCTCTCCACGCAGAGTGACGGTCTCTTGATCATCTGTCGCTGGCCGCAGACGGCGACTATCATCGCCCGGTGCTCAACGGAAAGCGGATCACTGTTGTGCTTCCGGCCTTCAACGCCGAGTTCACGCTGGGGCGTACCGTCGACGAACTCGACCGTGCGCTCGTGGACGACCTGATCCTCGTCGACGATGCCAGCACCGACAATACGATCGACAGAGCAGAGGCGCTCGGGGTGATCGCCATCCGGCACGAAAGAAACTTGGGGTATGGAGCCAACCAGAAGACCTGCTACAAGGCGGCACTTGATTTAGGCGCCGACATCGTCGTCATGGTCCATCCCGACTACCAATACTCGCCGCTGCTTGTCCCAGCGATGGCTGCGATGATTGCGTACGGCGAGTACGACTTCGTCCTCGGCTCGCGGATCCTTGCCCAAAACGCGGTCGCGAGGGGAATGCCGAGGTACAAGTACATCTCTAACCGTGCACTGACCCTTACGCAGAATTTGGTCGTCCGCCAGAAGCTCTCTGAATACCACACCGGGCTTCGTGCTTTCAGCCGAGAGCTGCTCAACTCGCTCCCGATCGATCGCAACTCCGACGACTTCGTGTTCGACAACCAGATCATCGCTCAGGCCCTCACGGCCGGCGCCCGGATTGGCGAACTCTCCTGCCCTACGCGCTACAGCGCCGAGGCCTCGTCGATTGGCTTAGCACGCAGCATCCGCTACGGCATCGGCGTGCTTACCACCTCCGCGCAGTATCGCCTGCACAGGGGCGGACTGCGGTCGTTCCCGTATCTCGAGGTATCACCCCTCAAACGCGACCACGCCTTGCCGTCCATCGCCGGCGTCAGCGGATAGTGGTCCCCGAACCGATCCCGCGTTGCGGGTGGTGCGGTGCGCTCGCCCGGGCGACCGGCGGTCGGCTTGCTCTGTGCGACGTTTGTGGGGCGGCCACGACATATCCGGCACCGGACGACGCCGAACTCCAGTCAGCCTACGAGGGCTCATATCGCCCACCGTCGGGTCGGTTCTCCGGTGGCGGCGACCTACTGCTGCGCCGTACGAGAGGGATGCTCGCCAGAGCGCTCGACCGGCGAGCACCGCAGGGCCCGATCCTCGACGTCGGTTGTGGCGACGGGGTGCTGCTGGAAGCACTCATGTCCCGGGGACGGGTCGCAGTGGGCATTGAGCGCGGCGAGGTGGCGGTGAACGGACACTTGGATGTGCGGCAGGTAGAGATCGCCGACTTCGATGAGCGGTCGGGAGAGTGGGCGGCGGTCGTCTTCTGGCATTCGCTCGAACATCTGCGCGACCCGCGCGCCGCCGTGCAGCGCGCCAGCCGGCTCTTGGCTCCGTCGGGGCTGCTGGTAATCGCGCTGCCAAACCGTGCGAGCTGGCAGTCCAGATGGCTCGGGGACCGCTGGCTCGCGCTCGACCTTCCGCGACATCTCGTGCACCTGCCCGCCCGGGCATTGGTGGACGGCGTACTCGAATCCGGCTTGAAGATCGATCGCCTCAGCTATTGGCGCGCGGGCCAAGTGGCATTTGGCTGGCTTGACGGGCTCGTCTCCTTCCTGCCAGGCCGGCCCAGCCTGTACGACGCGATTCGGCTACCAGAAGCGCGGGTTGCGACGATGAGCCGCCCCCGGCGTGGAGCTACACTCATTGCCGCGGCGGCGTTCGCGCCGATTGCGATGATGCTCGCGGCGGCAGAGGTCGCCGCTGGCGCTGGCGGCAGCGTTTACGTCGAGGCCCGACGCCGGTAGCGTGGTTCCTCCTCGCCGTCAAGGACCGAAGGCGCTCTGGGCGGGCGCCTCGCTCGCGGGCCGCCGACGGCCGGATTCGTCAGGCTCGTTGGTTGCACTCGTGGGCCTGATCACCGTGGCTGGACTCCTATTGCGGTTGCCCTCGTTTGGCGACACGTTGTTTGGGGACGAGCTCTCCAGTTATTTCATCGTCACTGGGCACAGCCTCGGCCGCATCAACTATCTCCTGCAGGGACACTCGGTTGACCTGAATCCGCCGCTGTTCTTCGTGCTCGCGTGGGTTGCCGAGCGGTTCGGCGATGGCGCGAGCGCGCTCCGGATGATTTCCCTGTTAGCGGGTACGGCGGCGATTCCGCTCACGTATTTGCTCGGTGTCCGGACGGTCGGTCGGCGGGCGGGGCTCGTGGCCTCGGCGCTTGTGGCGCTGAGTCCCTTCCTGATCTTCTACTCGAGCGAAGCACGGGCCTACGCATTGTCGGTGGCCCTCGTACTGGCATGCACGCTCGCGCTCTTGCAAGCGCTTGACACCGGGCGGGTGCCTTGGTGGGTGGCGTATGCACTCTGCTCATGCGCCGCGATCTACACCCACTACATCACCGTGTTCTTCTTGGCTGTGCTCTTTGGGTGGGCGTTTTGGACCCAACCCGACGCGCGAGGCAGGCTGCTCGCCGCGAACGCCGCCGCGGCAATCGCCTACCTCCCGTGGCTCCCAACGCTGCTCCGCGACACGCGGTCTCCGGGGAACAAGGTCATCAGTTTTCTGGAGCCGTTCTCGCCTAAGCTCGTGCGGACGTTCCTTGGGCGCGCGCTGATCGGGCACCCGTTCATCCCGCTGGCATCGCTACCCGGCGCCGGTGCGATCGCGGCGGTGATCGCTGGGCTCACTGCAGGGACGGTCGGACTGTCGCTCAACACCATCCGGGCTGATCGTGACCGCCGCCTGCCGCGCCTTCCAGCCCGGACCCTGTTGATCCTTCTTTTCGCCGTCGCCGCACCGGCTGCGATCGCGTTCTATAGCGCGGTTGGCAACAGTGTTTGGGAGGCGCGCAATCTGATCGTCGCCTTGCCCGCGTGGGCGTTGGTGGTCGGAGCGCTCGTGACCAGCGCCCCCGGTGTAACTCGGATTGCTGCCGTGGGCTTAGTCATCCTGGGGTTCGCCATCGCGGCTGCGAAGATGCTCGATTCTGGATACAGGCGCCCTGACTTTGGGGCGGCGGTGAACTTCATCGACCGAGTCGGCGCACCTGGAGACCCTGTCATCGATCTGCCTCCCGTGACCCCGGGACCACTGACCGAGGTCGACGCCGCGTTCGCGCTAGCCGATCACTCGTCCCATGCGCGCCACGCGGTCCTGCGCTTGGGCTACCCGTCGCTCAACGACCTGCTGAGTGCACCGCCTTACGCGGGACTCTCGCCAACCCCGGCGGATGTCGTGGCCCGCCGAGCCGAGGCCCTTGCCCGCGGCCACACCCTCTTCGCGGTTGGGTTGCAAGGTGAAGCGAGATCCTTCCTCATGGCCCTGAGCTCGCGCTTTCGCGTTCTCCAGGTGCGGACGTTTCCCGGCTTTTACCCCGTGTCCGTGTACGTGTTTCGTGATGCTCTACCGCGCGCGGGTGTGCAACGCAAAATCAGCTCCGGGCACTCGGCCGCCGACCGCGCCAGCTCGCTCGCGCTTCAGAAGCTCTTCGATACGACCTCTCCTCCCTGAGGCGGCTCGGCCGGATACACCTCAAACGTGACCACCTTGATTCGGTCACACGCTGGGCGCTAGGTCGGCGGGCCGATCAGCGCCTCCTGGGCGAGCTCATGGAGACACTCGGCTGATGCCGCATCCATATACAGCTTGGCCCACGCCCCGGCGTTCGGCGACGAAGCAGCCATTCGCCAATACCTGAACGTAGTACTGAGCCGGCAACCCTCGGACTGTGATCCGGCACGAGAACAGCGCGACCCCGGTCGCGCCGAACGGGCTACTGGACCGCTCGGCGGTGCTCGGTGATCGACACGAAGCCCCCGTAGGTCGTGGCCCCTGGATTTGGCGCAGGATCGCCCGCTCCACGCTGCCTGCTGCGACGCCATGGTTCGCATCGGAGCTCGTGCCCGTGGTAACGGAGGTCGTGGAGCCGCCCGTAACCGTGGCCGGAGCCGAACCGCCGCCCTGAGGGCGATTCGCGCCACCTCCGCAGCCAGCCGCCAAAAGGCCGCAGATGGCAACTCCGGCAGACAAGAGCTCACTTCGTCGCACCGGCCGATTATGAACCTGGACGCTCGGAGCACTCAGACAACGTTGAACACCTGGGCCCGCCGCCGAGGCCGGTCGTCGCCTACGCCGAGAGCTGAGAGGGCTGCGACTCCGCCACTGGCTCAAGCTCAGGGGAGTAGACGATCGCGCCTGCGCGTCCATCTTGCCCCGCTGCGAGCAGCGCGACATATGCGTTTCGGCACAACTGCTCAGAGGTGATTCCAGGTCCAGCTTCGGCGATGCCCGCGACGAGGGCGTCCTGAGCGGCGTCCGCGTCAAGGACAGCTTGCACTACGCGGTGCGCCGCCACTAGGGCCCCGTCCGCTCGGGTGTCCGGCAAGAGAAGCGCGTACTCGTCCCTTGCGACGCGGTAGCCGATGTCGCACGCGCGGACGACGCCCGTTATCGCCTCGCCTAGTTCGCGGGGGTCACCAGCGCTGACCTTCGCTTCGGCCAAGTTTGTACGACGCCCCAAGACGATCAGCGCCGTGGGTGTTCCGGTCCGACTGGCCCGGAGCAACTCGAGCTCGAGGTCGGGTTTGAGCGCGCGCAGGTCTCGCAACCTCGGGTGGCTCTCCGTCTCCGCCTGCAGTCGCTCCAGCTCGCGTTCCAGCGCGCGGTTCTTCCTGTGGACCCAAGTCAACCACCACGACAGAACCAGCGCGATGACGATTGCAACAAGCGTGACCATCTCCGGGTCACCTTAATCGGCAGCGCGGCGGCGCAGCTTGAGTTCAGCCCCGAATCGGACAAGGTCACTCGTAGAGCATGGTTGCGGATCAGGACGTGTGCTTCTGTCATTGTTGACGCGTGCCGTGAACCCGAGGCCGACCTACAAGCACGATTCACGAGTCGACGACTACATCGACAGGCTGCCGGACTGGCAGCGCGAGATCTGCCAGCAGCTACGTGACCTCATCCACGCCGCCGATCCCGAAGTGGAGGAAACGATCAAGCGGACGGTGCAGCCTTACTTCGTGCTCGCCGGAAACGTCTGCGCGCTGCTGGCGGCCAAGGATCACGTGAACCTGTTCATCTACGACGGGGCGATCGTCCCAGACCCCGACGGCATCATCACTGCAGGGCACAACAACAAGACGGCGCGCACCGTCTCATTCAGGCACGACGAACCGATTAACCGCACCGCGTTGACCGCGATCCTCAAACAGATCATCGCCAACAACCGCGCCGGCGGCTGGCGAAAGCTAAAAGGTTCCGGATAGCACGGCGGATGCCAGCGACGCGCGAGGGTCTTAGGGTCGTCTCGTCTCGCCCAACCTAGGACCAGTGCGAGCGATTGTCGAAGCGTCAAGGTGCGAACTGTCGGTCCGCGTCGTCGCAGTCATGCTGACACAGCCGCCTAGGCGCGGCCCCCGACGCCAGCGCCGGGGGCGATCAGCCCGACACCGGGAACAGGTGGTGGAAGGTCGCCGTCCGCGCGCACTGCAGACGGTCGACTGTCACGAGGTTGCTCATGTGAGGTCCATCGCGAGATGACCTAGGCCAGGCGACGCACGCACCAAGGCAAGGGGCTGCCGGGCCGGCACGTCTGCGCGGACGCCGATCAGATCGACGAGATCCGTGAGCGTGGGGTCGTGGTCGCGGTCGAACGTGATGACTTGCATGATCCGAGCCTCGAATCCGCTCGGCATCAGGGTGGAGCTCACGACACGGGGCTCGAAGCGCGCCTGAGGCGAGCCTGGGACCGGATAGCCGGTCCTCCGGGCCGGGTATAGGGAACACCATGCCGAGACCACCACTCCCGCCCGAATTGGATGAGTTCCTCTCACAGCCCAACCCGTCGGTGATCGCAACCCTCCGGCCCGACGGCAGTCCCCATACCGCGGCCACGTGGTATCTGTGGGAGAACGGCCGAGTGCTCGTGAACATGGACGTCGGACGCAAGCGACTGGAGTATCTCCGCAAGGACCCGCGGGTTTCGATCACAGTGCTCGGCCAGGATGACTGGTACCACCACGTCACTTTGCGCGGCACAGTGGTTTCGCTTGAGACCGATCCCGACTGTGCGGCCATCGACCGGCTGTCGCGACACTACACAGGCCAGCCGTATTCGCAGCGCGACCGGGAGCGGGTGAGCGCTTGGATCGAGGTTGACTGGTGGCACGCGTGGGCCGTCGGCGAGCCATGGAGAGGCGAGCGCTGAGACCCGGTTGACTCCGGTCTCGCGCCTCTGCGCCGGGATCGCCAGGCATTCAACTTGATCGTTTGGGTCCGTCGGCCTACGTATCAAGCTATGGCGTCTGAGGCCACCGCGACGACCGATGGGACGCATTCCGCGACGCGCGCGAGCGTCGCCCGCC
This sequence comes from uncultured Solirubrobacterales bacterium, assembly GCA_963757165.1. Lineage (GTDB taxonomy): Bacteria > Actinomycetota > Thermoleophilia > Solirubrobacterales > Solirubrobacteraceae > Palsa-465. The sequence goes on along the minus strand of CAVWQO010000006.1, from coordinate 1,014,828 downwards.
GGATCATCCGCACCCAGATCCCGGCTCGCGGTGATCGGCTGTCGTGGTCACGGTTTTCACTGGCGGGTCGTAGTCGGTCTGGGGACCGTGTGGATTCTCGACGGGCTTCAGGTGACGATTGTGGGCGCCATCGCCCCGCGACTGACCTCCGAGGCTGGTCGTCTCCGGCGGTCCCCGTCGGGTGAAGGAGATCGGTAGGAGCGTCACCGTCGCCTCCGGCAGCCTGCGCGAAGGCGAGTACGCCGTCGCGGGGCTGCGCACCCGGTCGGTCGAGCTGCGCGAGCTCTAGGGGGCGGGCGAGCGCTTAGCTCCCCGCGACTCAGCGTCGGCGACTGCCCCGCCCGAACAGGGCCACGATCAGCCACTCGGTCAGCTTGGTGGCGCCCTTGGTGTACGGGAAGTAGTACAGCTCCCGGTTGAGCCCGAACCGGGTGACCACGAGGTTCTGGCGCTTGGCGTACTTCTGGATCCCGATGCGCCCGTGGCGGGCGCCGACGCCGGATTCCTTCATCCCGCCGATCGGGATCTCCATGGCGAAGTAGTTGGCCAGGGCGTCGTTTACCACCGCCGCTCCCGACTGCAGGCGCCGCGCCACCCGCTCGGCGTGGGCGGGGTCCTTGGCGAAAACGCTGGAGTCCAGGCCCATGTCGGAGTCGTTGGCCAGCCGGATGGCCTCTTCCTCGCTGTCCACGCGCATGATCGGCAGCGTGGGTCCGAATGTTTCCTCGCGCATGATCTTCATCGAGTGGTCGACGCCGGTGAGGACCGTCGGCTCGAAGAACGAGCCCGCTCCCTCGCGGCGCTTACCGCCCACCTCGACCTTCGCTCCGCGCTCGACGGCGTCCCGGATGTGCTCCTCGACGACATCGGCCTGTTCCGGCGACGTGACCGCGCCGATGTCCACCTGACCCGCCGCCCCTGGAGCTCCCTGGCGCAGTCGTCCGACCTTCTCGACCACCTTGGCCACGAACGGCTCGTAGGCATCTGACTCGACATACACGCGCTCGATCGAGATGCACGTCTGCCCGCCGTTCTGAAGCGCCCCCCAGACGGCCGCATTGGCGGCACGCTCGAGGTTGGCGTCGCGCAGCACGATCATCGGGTCCTTGCCCCCCAGCTCCAGGGTCAAGGGCAGCAGCCGCTTGGCTCCCTGCTCGGCCAGGCGTTTACCCACCTCGGTGGAACCCGTGAAGTGGAGCATGTCGACTGAGTCCACGAGGGCGCTGCCGACAGTGCCCCCGGGGCCATTGGCCACCAGGAAGACATCGTCCGGAACGCCGACCGCGCGCAAACCCTCCTGCATCAGCATCGAGCTCATCGGCGTCAGGCTGGCCGGCTTGAGCACTACGCTGTTCCCCGCCATCAGCGCCGGGATGGCGTCGCCGAAGTTGTTGATAAGCGGGTAGTTCCACGGGCCGATGACCCCGACCACGCCGTAGGGGACGTAACGGTTGACCACCTTGCGACCCAGCAGCAGCGGTGAGTGCGGGCGCTCCTTCTCGTCGGCGAGCCATTTCGGGGCCTTTTTGGCCCAGAACCCGAGCGCGTCGGCGCAGTAGAAGATCTCCAGCTGAGCGTCCTCGAAGGGCTTGCCGTTTTCCGCGCTCAGCGTCTGAATCACGCGCTTGCGATTCTGAACCAGCCACCTGCGCATGTCCCGCATCAGCGCGCCGCGACCGGCGAAGCCAAGCGCATCCCACCCGGGCTGGGCTGCGCGCGCGCGGTCGACCAGCGCCAGCGTTCCTTCGCGGTCCAGGGACGCAAGCTCGGTGATCCGCTCTCCCGTCGCCGGGTTGTCCACCTTGAGCGTGTTCTCGGAAGCTGCTTTGCCGTTGCTCTGCTTGTGCCGTTGCTCAGTGGTTGCCATTGGTCTGCCTCCTCGGTGGATGCTCGTGCGTCGCGCAGACTGAAGGGTAAGGGTCCCGCCCCAGCCACGGGGGCGCGGGGCGTGGGAGTGTGTTTTCCCTCCCCAGGCTTATTGCCTCGGAGCGCTGATGGATCTGCTTGCCTCGGGCGTGAGCACCACGGGTAGCCGGCGGTCCCGTACCCGCGAGAGTCCTGCGCGTGGACCCGACGGCGGCGCCATAACCAGCCTCCAAACGCCGCCAGGCTGGCCCCGAACTCACGCATCCGGCACTAGTCCAGCAGCGCCGTGAGATCGTCAACAATCGCGTCGGCTTCGGCAAGCTCCTGGTCTGCATGCGTGGTGCGGACGGCCAGCACCCGCGCACCGGCGGCGCGCCCGGCGGTGATGCCGGCGGGCGCGTCCTCGAGCACCAAGCAGCGACTCGGATCGGCGCCAAGGCGGCGAGCCGCCAGCAGGAAACACTCGGGTTCGGGCTTGCCGCGCTGCACGTCGTCGTAACTGACGATCTGTGCCGGCATGGGGAGCGCCGCAGCCCGCAGTCGGGTCCTGGCCAGAGCTGAAGAGCAGGAGGTCACTAGCGCCACCGGCCAGCCTGACTGCAGGACGGCTTGGGCTCCGGGCAGCGCCACCACGCCGTCGGTGTCGTGGAGTTCGCACTGCTCGATTGCCGCGGCCTCCTCATCGCGACGATCCGGAGGGGCCAGATCGGCGATCGTCTCATTCGACGGGCGGCCGTGCCCTTGTCGCACGACCTCCGAGGCGTCAAGTCCGAGGCGCGCGGCAAATCCCTCCCACGCGCGTGTGACCGGGCCGGTCGAATCCACCAGCGTGCCGTCGAGGTCGATCAACAGCGCTTCAGCGGTGACGAGCAGCGGGTGGGGCATCAGGAGCTGGCCTGCGGATGGCTGCGTCCAAGGGTCGGGCGCCGGCGGTCCCTGCCGGGCGCGCGTTCAGCGTCGGCCGGCTCGGCGTCGGCCGGCTCGGCGGTGGCCGGCGCCAGCACGGCGACGAGCACGGCGCTGGCTGACAGCAGCCCGGCCGCCACCGGGAGTCCCGCCAACTGGGCCACCGCGCCGATCAGGGGCGGGCCGGCCAGGAAACCGAGGTAACCGAGCGAGCTGACGGCGCCGAGCGCCGTACCTGCCGGCACGCCTGGCTCGTGCGCGGCGGAGCGAAACAGCGTCGGAACGATGCCGCTGAGCCCCAAGCCAAGCGCGGCAAATCCAACCAGCGCAGCGGGGACGCTGTGCAGCGCCAGGGCAACGCCGAACCCGAGGCCGGCCAGCGCGCCGCTGCGGCGCAACAACCCGACCGTGTGCCAGCGCGCCCAGAGCTGGTCGGCCACCAGCCTCCCCGCACCCATCGACAGCGAGAACACCGCATAGGTCAAAGCGCCGACGGCCTGGGAGCCGTGCAGCGGGCCGGAGACGAGCTTCGCGCTCCAGTCTGACGCGCCGCCCTCGGCAAGCAAGCAGCAGAACGCCGCGAGCCCGAGCACGGCAAGGCGCACGGGCAGACGCCGGAGCCGCGGCCGCGGGGCGTCCGCGTCCGGATCCTCGTCGCGAGCCATCAGCGAGGCCACGGCAAACAGTCCCGGCAGGCCGAACACGCCCGCCGCCACCAGCAGGTGGGGCAGCGGGGCGACATGGGCCGCGGCGGCCAGCGCGCCAAGCGTCGCGCCGGCGAACCCGCCAAACGAAAAGGCCGCATGCAGGGAGGCCAGGATCGGCCGCTTGAGGTGACGCTCGACGCTCATGCCCTGGACGTTCATCGCTACGTCGAGCGTGGAGTTCGCCGCACCGAGGACCACGAGGGTGAGCCCCAGCACGACGACGCTAGACGCCAGCGCGGGGAGCGCGACGGCGACCATCAGCGCGACGAGGGCGAGGGCGCTGAACCTCCGGCTGGAGCGACCTTGCAGCGCGCGACCGACCTGTGGCATCAGGATCACCGCACCGAGGGCCGGCGCGAGCAAGGCCAGTCCAAGGGCTCCGGTCGAGGCGCCGGTGCGATCGGCAAACGCGGGAATCCTCGATGCCCACGACGCGAACAGGGCGCCGTCGACGAAGAAGACGACGGTGATCGCCAAGCGCAGTCGGCTCACGCGCGGATCACTTGGATGCCCGCGGCGCGATACGCCGCCAGCCGCACGTCGTCCACCGCGGCATCGGTCACCAGGTGGCTCACGGCTGAGAGGGCGGAGACGACGAACGGCATGCCGGTGCCGAGCTTCTCCGCGTCGGCGAGCGCGACGACCTCGGCGGCGTCCTCGATCATCGCTGCCTTGACGTGGCGCTCTTCGATGTCGGGAACCGTGACGCCGATCGTCGGGTGAAGCCCGCACACGCCGAGGAAGACCAGATCGGCCCGGATCGCCCGTAGCGCGGACACCGTTTCGGCGCCCACCGTGACCAGCGAGCCGCGCCGCAACGAGCCCCCTATCACCGTCACGTCCAATCCGGGCCGGTCCGCCAGCGCTACCGCGATCGGCGGACAGGTCGTGATCACGGTGGCGCGCAAGCCAGGCTTCAGCGCGCGGGCCACCTCGAGTGTCGTCGTACCGCCGTCGATCACGATCACCTGACCGTCGCGTACCAGTTGCGCCGCGGTGCGGGCGATCGACCGCTTTGCCCCCGGGGAGCGCTCGGTGCGCTGGGCAAAGGAACCGCCAACGCCGTGCCGGGGCAGGGCCCCCCCGTGCACCCGGCGCAGGAGACCGGCGTCATCGAGCTCACGCAGATCGCGTCGAACCGTGTCCACCGAGCAGCCGAGCTCGCTGCACAAGTCCCCGGCCAGGACCCGCCCTGCGGATTCCAGACGCTCCAAGATGAGGCTGCGTCGCTCGTCGATCAGCACCTGCATGATCTTACACGAACGTGCAGATTCATGCAGAAGCTGGCAGATAGACTGAGCGAGGCGGCGTGACCCCGCGGACGCCTGCGTCTACCCTGAGGGGATGCTCGCCGCCGGCTACCCGACCGACGGACCGCGTCAGGGCACGATCGAGCTGGGTGAGGTCCCCGAGCCCCAACCCGGACCGGGAGAAGTGCGAGTCCGTGTCGCCGTCTCAGGTGTCAATCCGACTGACTGGAAGGCCCGCCCGTCAGGTGGGCTCGCGTCCACCGAGACGCCTTGGGTTATCCCCAACCAAGACGGCGCGGGCTCGATCGATGCCGTCGGTGACGGAGTCGACCCAGCTCGTGTCGGGGAGCGGGTCTGGCTCTATAACGCCCAGTGGCAGCGCCCGAACGGGACGGCGGCGCAGGCGATCGCGCTGCCGGCCGAGCAGGCAGTGCGTCTCCCCGACCACGCTTCGTTCGAGCTCGGGGCGGGCCTCGGGATTCCGGCCATGACGGCGCACCGCTGTCTCTTTGCCGATGGCCCGCTGGCGGTCGGCGATGCCGTGCTCGTTCATGGCGGCGCAGGCGCGGTTGGTCATGCCTCGATCGAGCTCGCCCGCTGGCGGGGCGCCCGGGTGGCCTGCACAGTCAGCTCGGACGAGAAGGCGGTTCTGGCTCAGGCAGCCGGGGCAGATGTGGTCGTCAACTACCGCACTGATGACGTCGCCGAGATCGTTCGCCGATGGGCGCCCGAAGGAGTGCATCGCGTCGTCGAGGTCGACCTCGGGACGAACCTCGCGGCCGATGAGGAGGTTCTCGCTCCCGGCGGCACCATCAGCGCGTACACGGCGCCGAGCGACCCCGTCGCGCTGACGCGCCGATTGATGGTCCTCAACGCGAAGCTTGTCTTCGTGCTCGTGTACACGATGCCGGAGCGCGCCAAACAGGTCGCGGTAGCCGACATCACCGAGGCTTTGAACGACCACGCCCTGACGACGCTGCCGCTGCACCGCTTCGCCTTGGCCGAAACAGCGCAGGCCCACGACGCGGTCGAGAACGGCGCCGTCGGCAAGGTCGTGATCGACATTCCTTAAGAGCTCTCGGGGTGGGAGCTCCCTCGCGCCGCCCCCTCAAAGCTTTAGTCGCGCTCAAGCTCCGCTCCGCGGCTGACCCCGCGCCGGCCAACACCACTGGTCGCGGACTTACCCGATAGTTGGCATGCAAAATAGTTGGCTACGGAAAGCATTTGCTAAGTTGTCTGGCGTGAGCGACCAGCCGGCGATCCAGACCGAGCAGCTAGTACGGGAATTCCGCAAGGGCCCACGCGCCGTCGACGGGATCGACCTGGCTGTCTCCCCCGGGGAGATCTACGGCTTTCTCGGGCCCAATGGAGCCGGCAAGTCGACCACGGTGCTGATGCTGACGACGCTGCTACCCCCGACCAGCGGCCGAGCCAGCGTCGGCGGCTACGACGTCGTCCGTCAAGGCGCTCAAGTGCGCTCGTCGATCGGTGCGGCATTGCAGGAAGCCGCGCTTGACCCGATCCTCACCGGGCGGGAGCACCTATTCCTGCAGGCCACGCTCCAAGGCATCGGCAAAGCCGATCGGCGAAAAAGGTCTGACACCCTGCTGGGGCGGGTCGGTCTCAGCGACGCTGCGGACCGCCGGGTGGGCGGTTACTCGGGGGGAATGAAGCGCCGGCTCGACCTGGCTTTGGCGCTGGTCCATGATCCGCGGATCCTGTTTCTCGATGAGCCGACGACGGGGCTTGACCCTCAGAGCCGCTCGGCACTCTGGGAAGAGGTGGCGCGACTGGCGCACGAGGAGGGGATGACCGTCTTCCTGACCACGCAGTACCTGGAGGAGGCTGACGTGCTCGCTGACCGCGTCGGCATCATCGACCAGGGAAAGATCGTGGCTGAGGGGACGCCGATCCAGCTCAAGGCGGAGATCGGCAGTCCGACCGTGGAGGTGGCGCCCGCGGACGCCGACGCCGGAGACGCGCTGGCCGACCTGCTGGCTCGCTTTGGAGCGCTCCGGCGCAACGGGCGGGGCACCGTGACCGTGCAGCTGCCCGGCGGCGAGGCCCAGCTGGCCGAGATCGTGCGTGTGCTCGACGGCGCTGACATGCACGTGGCCTCGCTGCAACTGCATCAGCCGTCCTTGGACGACGTGTTCCTGGCCAAGACAGGCCGCAAGCTCGAAGGAGCGGGCGGCGCCGAGGCCGCCGAGGCTCCCGTGCCTCCGACCGAGGGCCGTCGCCGTGGCCGCCGTCGTCGCTGAGCCCAGTCCCGGGGCCGATGCCGTCACCGGCGCCGACCGCGCCCCCGGATTGCTCCAGCAGGTCGCCGCGGTGGCCAGCCGCAGCGTTACCCGCACGCTGCGCCAGCGTGCGCTCCTGATCTTCCCGCTGCTGTTCCCGCTGATCCTGTTCGCGATCAACGGCAGCGCGCTCAGTGCCGCAACGAGGATCCCCAGGTTTCCGACCAGCAGTTACCGCGATTTCGCGCTCGCCATTCCGTTCATCCAGGGCGCGCTGTTTGTAGCGATTTCAGCCGGTACCGACCTGGCTCGGGACATCGAAACGGGGTTCTTCAACCGCCTCGCGCTCACGCCTCTCCGGGGCACGGCGCTGCTGATCGGTCAGCTCGGCGGAGCGTTCGTGCTGGCCTGCATCCAGTCGGTGGTGTACCTGTTGGTGGGGATCGCTACCGGCGTGGGAATTCGGAGCGGGGTCGGGGGTGCCCTAGTGCTGCTCGCATTGTCGGTGCTGATCGCGTCCGGCTTTGCGGGACTCGGCGCGCTGCTGGCGCTGCGCTTCGGCACTGGCGAGGCCGTACAGGGCATTTTCCCGCTGCTGTTCGTGTCGGTGTTCCTCAGCTCTTCCAGTCTGCCGCGGGATTTGATCAAGACCGACTGGTTCCGGGAGGTCGCGACCTACAACCCAGTCTCGTATCTGATCGAAGGCGTGCGCAGTCTGATCATCAAGGGCTGGGACCCCGAGGCATTGGCGCTTGCGTTCGGGTTTGCCACGCTGCTCGCCGCGATCACTCTGACGCTGGCCGGATCCGCAATGAAGACCAGGCTGGTGCGGACATGAGGCGCTTCGCCTACGTCGCGCAGGGTGTGGCCTGGCGCTCGATCCACAACACCTTGGTCAACCCGGCGATCCTGTTGCCGTCGATCATCTTTCCGCTGTTCTTTCTGGTCGCCTTCGCAGGCGGCCTCTCACGCATCGGTGACGTCCCCAACTTCAACTACAGGCCGGGCTACACCGCCTTTCAGTTCGTCTTCGTGTTCCTGCAGTCGGCGGCCTTCGGCGGCGTCTTCACCGGCTTTGCGGTGGCGCGCGACTTCGACTCGGGCTTCGCTCGGCGGCTGCTGCTGAGTGCGCCGCGGCGCAGCGGCATCATCGCCGGCTACGCGATCGGAGCACTGATGCGGTGGATGATCACGGCAACCGTGGTCACGATCGCGGCGCTGATCGCTGGGATGAGCGTCGACGGCAGCGGCGTCGACCTGTTCGGCCTGATCGGACTGGGAGTGGCGATGAACTTCGTCGCCGTCCTGTGGGCCTGCGGGGTGGCGATGTTCCTCCGCACCGAGCAGGCCGGGGCGCTGATCCAGATGCCGGTGTTCATCATCCTCTTCCTCGCGCCCGTGTACGTGCCGCTGCGCCTGTTGACCGGTTGGATCCACGCGGTGGCACGGCTGAATCCGGCCACCGACGCACTCGAGGCCGGTCGTGGGCTGCTCGCCGGTTCTCCGGTCAAGGTCGCGGTGTCGTTCGGACTGCTCGCCGCTGGGGCAGCGATCATGGCGGCTTTCGCGCGGCGCGGTCTTTCCTCGGCCGAGCGGGCCGGTTAGCCCGTTTGGATCCACCGTAGTCTGCGTAGTAGGATCGGTTGACCACAGGGCCACTTGCCGCTTCTGCGAATCAGCCTGCGCAGGGCACCGTCGGCTGTACGCCGCCGGCGACCTCACGGACAGCTTCTCCCCAGCGTCGTAGCGCGCCGTTCACGACCACGAGAGTCAACGGAAAGCCCCCACCACGGGCAGTCCGCGAACGCTCCAGGAGGTTCCAACATGGGCTTGCCCAGTACCAATGCGCGCGATGGTCAACGGCCCGCCGTGCTCGCCCCGGCGCCACCGGAGATGGTGCCACTGCAGCATGAGGCGGCGACCCAGGTGGCGAATGTGGTTGTTATCGCGCTGCCCTTGGCCGCCGTGGTGCTCGCGGCCGCAGTGGCGTGGGGCGGGAGCCTGCACTGGCAGGACCTGCTCGTCCTGCTCATCACCTATGCGCTGACCGGGCTGGGCATCACGGTCGGCTATCACCGCCTGTTCACCCACCGTAGCTTTGAGACCACACGTACGATGCGGGCCGTGCTCGCCGTGCTCGGGTCGATGGCGGTTGAAGGGCCGCTCCTCGAGTGGGTCTCGACGCATCGCCAGCACCACCGCTTCTCGGACCGGCCCGGGGATCCGCACAGCCCTCATTCCGAGCGTGCTCCGGGATGGCTGGGCGCGCTGCGAGGACTTGGGCACGCTCATCTGGGGTGGATGTTTCGCGGCCAGGACCAGGCCAACCCTCGCCGGTACGCCAAGGACCTCCTCGCTGACCGAGACCTGCAGATCATCAGCCGCGCCTTCCCATTGTTGGTGCTGGCCGGACTGGCGCTTCCCTTCGGCCTCGGCGTCGCCCTGACCGGCTCGGTCCTCGGTGGCCTGACGGGCATGCTCTGGGGAGGCGCGGTGCGCATCTTCCTCTTGCATCACGCGACATTCAGCATCAATTCGCTCTGCCACTTCTTTGGCCGGCACCCCTATGCGACGGGTGACGAGTCGCGCAATCTGGGATGGCTGGCGCCGCTCACCTTCGGTGAGGCGTGGCACAACAACCACCACGCCTTTCCGACTTCAGCCCGTCACGGCCTCGGACGCCACCAGCCGGATCCTGGCGCGTGGCTGATCTCCGGAATGGAGCGGTGCCGGTTGGCGTGGAAGGTCGTGCGCATCACTCCTGAGCGACAGCGGGCAAAGCGCGGGAGCAGCATCACGTGAGTGTTGCCCACGCCGTCGCCTCCGGTCGACGCCGCCTGTGATCCTTGGTCTTGCGTTTTCGTTGGCCTCCGCGCTGGGGACGAACTTCGGGTTTCTGTTCAAGCATCGGGGCGCCGTACTAGCGCCGGCGATCAGCATGCGCCATCCCGTGCGCAGCGCGGTCGATCTGTTCCGCTCCAAGTGGTTCGCGATTGGCTGGCTCGTGTCCCTGGTGGCCTGGGCCTTGCATGTCGGAGCTCTATCACTCGCTCCCCTCTCCACCGTGCAAGCCGTCCTCTCCGGCGGGCTGGTGCTGCTGGCCGTGCTCGCCGAGCGGTTCTTCGGTTTTCACCTGGGCCCGCGACAGTGGGCGGGACTTTCGATCACGGCCGCCGGGCTGGCGGTCATTGGCCTCACCGGAGGCGCGCAGGGCTCGCAGCGGTCATCGCTAGCCGCGCTGATCGCCGTTGAGTCGGGGATCCTCGTCGTCGCGGCGACGCTCGTGCGGATCTCGGCTCGGCGCGACGTCAGGCATCGGCACAAGGGAGTCCTGCTCGCCATCGCGGCCGGCGTGCTATTTGGGGTATCGGACGTCGCGATCAAGTACCTCACGGCCGCCCACGGTCCTCTGTTCGGGCTGATTAGCCCATGGACGCTGACCGCCCTCGTCTCATTCGTGGTTTCGTTCTATGCGTCCGCGCGGAGCCTGCAGGTGGGCGACGCTGTCGAGGTGATCGTGCTCATGTCCGTGGCAGCCAACCTGTGTGCAATCACCGGCGGCATCCTGGTATTTGGTGAGACGATTGGCAAGGGGGCCCTCGGGATTACATCGCGCGTGATCGCCTTCGGTCTCGTCATCGCCGGCGCGGCGCTGGTCCCCGCGCCGCTGCGCGCCAAGTCGAGTGCCGAACCCACTGACGCCAACCTGACCTGCGCGGTCCCGGGTATGGAGTCCGGATCAGTCGCCCGACCCTGACGCTGCCCTACCAGTCGCCCCCGCCGAAGTCCCCGCCCCCGAAATCGCCGCCATCGCCGAAGTCGCCGCCGTCGCCGAAGTCGCCGCCGCCGTCCCCCCAATCGTCGCCGCCGTCGAACGCGTCACCAAGGGCGTCGGCGCCGAACCCGAGCCCCGCCCCCAGTGCAGACCCGAGAAGGAGCCCGCCCAACAGGCCGCCGCCACCGAAGCCGTTGAAAAATCCGCCGGCATAAGGTCCGTAATGACGGGGGGCGTTCCAATAGTCGGTGGGGCGCCCGTCGACCGTCACCTGACGCCCGTGCGGCGCGAACCCATCCCGGATGCGGACGGCGTCGGCCGCGCAGGCCGGCACCGGGCGCGGCTGGCCGTTCGGTGGCGCCCACTCGACGTCCTCGGTGGAGGGGCCGTGGCGAGGATCGAAGAAGCAGGGAGGCCGATGCTCCGGCGGCGGCCGCCCCTCGAGCAGGGCCTTGGCAGAGGCCATCGCGAAGCGTCCCTCCTCCAGCGTCTCGCTCACGGGGGCAAGATCCTCGGGTTGCTTGGCGCGGTCAAAGATCTCGCTGGCCCGCTGGTAGGCCTGCAGCGATTGGTCGTAGCGCTGCTTGGCTTCCGCCGAGACGCCGGGCATCTGGATGTCGACGTCAAGCGAGCGAATGTCGTCGCCCAGACCCACGAGGTCGTCCTGGGCGGAGGAGCGAACCTCCTCCCATTCACGCTCACGGCGGGTCTTGTGTCCGAAGAACGGCACTATCGCTCCAAAGATACTCCGCGCCCGAACCGGGTCGCCGGAGTTACTTCTTGCGAGCGGCCCGGGACCCGCCCGCCCGGGTGGTGACGGCCTTACCAGCCTCCTTGGCCGCGGAGCCGGCCGCGCGCGCCGCCGCCTTCGCACCGCTGAGTGCACCACCGGCGGCGCGCTTGGCCTGGCTGGCCGCCTGCTCGGCTGAGCGCACCTGACGCGTCGCGGCTGCCTTCTGGCCGGCCGCCTGCGACTTCTTCTTCTGTTGATTGCGCGCCCGCGTCGCCGCGGCTTTCTTGGCCGCAGCCGATCTGTCTGCCTTTGGTTGTGGCATCTCTGGCTCCCTTTGTCGTTCCCACTGCCGGGTATGACGTACCCAGGACGCCCGCCGATCAACCGTGTAGGCCGGCACCAAGCTTGTCGTGGCGTGCGGACGCGGCTGACTAGGCGGCAGCCGCCTCGGCGAGGCCGACGTACTCACCGGGCGACACCACCTGGGTGCGCACGCCGCGCGCTTTGGCGGCCTGGGCAAAGGCCTGCGCCGGGCGGTCAACCTGAGCGTACGTCGGTGGCTGGTTAAGCGTGTCGTAGTGAATCGGCACGGCCACGTCGGCCTCCAGGAGGGCCGCGGCCTCCGCTGCCTGGACAGGTTCCATGGCCGCAGGCAGAGTGCTGTGAGGCTGCCGGTGGGGCAGATCGACGATCGGTCCGTTGACGGGGAGGAACGCGGCGTCGAACGGACCAAGCCGCATCTTGGCGAGCCACCACCAGCCGTGAAACAGCGTGTCGCCGCAGTGGATGATGCGCTGTCCATCCGCGGCGAGCACCCACGAGATCTGGGGATCGCCGAAACCATCCACCGCCGGGATGGCTGTCACCGTGAACGGACCGACCTCCAGGGTCTCCCATGGTTGGACGACGCGGGTGGGGAGCCGGCGCTGCGCCAGTCCCGTCTCGGCCGCCGCCGTCGCGATCGTCTCCAGCCCGTCGCCGGCCGCCGGGGGTGGGCGCAAGATGACGCCGTCGGGAGCAAGCGCGCGCTCGAGCGCGCCGGGATCGGTGTGGTCTTCGTGCAGATGCGTGACCAGGGCGACCGTGACCGTGCCCGCTGCCGACGGTCCGGGCAACGGCTCGAGCGGATCGCCGACGAATCTTTTCATCATGCCCACGTCCTGAAACAGGTCGATGACGGCGACGGCTCCCGACGCCTCAAGCTGCAACCCGGCCCAACCAAGTCGGCGGACACGCATGTACGGCTCCTTCCCTCACCTCGATTTAGCGACCGGCTGCACGCTATCAGAGTTGCGACCGTTTGGTCGCTATCCTGCTGGCTCATGAGTCCTCGCAGATCGGCGGCGGCGGCCCTCCAGACACGCGCCGAGATCGTCGACCGCGCGATGCGCGTCGCCTCGGTGCAAGGACTTGACGGCTTCACGCTCGGCCGCCTTGCCCAAGACCTCCAAATGAGCAAATCGGGAGTCCTGCGCCACTTTCCGACCAAGGAGGACCTTCAGCGCCACGCGCTCCAAGCCGCGATCGATGTGTTCACCCGCGAGGTATGGGAGCCGAGCCTGCGCGCCGAGCCGGGTTTGGCGCGGCTCCAGGCGATCTGCGATTCGTGGATCTCCTACCTCGAGCGGGCCGTGTTTCCCGGCGGCTGCTTTCTGACGGCGGCCTCGTGTGAATTCGACGGGCGCCCCGGAGCCGTGCGGGACGGCGTGGCCGACGCCCTTTCGACCTGGCATCGCACGCTCCAATCACAGGTCCGGGTGGCGATCCGCTCCGGCGAGCTCTCAGTGGACGCCGATCCGGAATCCATCGCCTTTCAACTGAACGCGCTCGCGATGGCGGCCAACCAGGCGATCCAGCTGTTCGGTGACCGCCCCGCAGCGCAGATGGCCCGCCGCGCCATGCATGCCACACTGCTGCTCAGCACCTGATGGAGGACTTGATGAGACAGCTACTGGGTCATCGGCGAAAATTCGGCGGCCGATGATGCCCGGGCCAGGACGCCTTGGCGCTGCCACAGCAGTCGGGAAGTTTGCCCTCTCCGCGGGTCGCCAATGGCGGGCACTTCCCGCGGAGCGCCGGGGACGCTTACAGCGGCTGTTGCGCCAGTCGGCAACCAAGCCCGCATCTCTGTCCACCGCCGAGCGCAAGGAGCTCGCCGGGCTGGTTCGCGAGCTCAATTTGGCGTCGCTCGCTCGGCAGGCCGCCACCGACGCGGCGACCTCACGGAACCGGTATCGCCGTAGGGGCTGAATCTGCCCCGCCTGCCAGCACGCGCGGTGACCACCTTTCTCTTCTACGGCGACACGGTGCGCTATCCCTCGCTCCGGCACGAGGTGCCGCTCGAGATCCTTGACCCGTTTCTTTTCGTGGCCCGTGACGATCAGGCCTTCGTGCTCTCCAACTCCCTGGAGGCCGAGCGGATCGCCCGGGCGCTCCCGCAGGCCAGCCTGCTCGGCACTGACGAGCTCGGTCTCTACGAGCTCGTGGCTAACGGCATGCCGCGTGAAGAGGCCGAACTCACCACCGCGATCCGCGCGCTCCGGACATGGGGCATCGAGCAGGCCGTCGTCCCGAGCGATCTGCCGGTGGCAGTCGCTGACGGGATCCGCGCGGCCGGCATCCAGATCGACGTAGATGGTCACCTGGTGGAACAGCGGCGGCGAGTTAAGACGGCGCCCGAGCTGGCGGGCATACGCCGCGCCCAGCGGGCGGCCGAGGCGGGTATGGCTGCGGGTCAGGAATTGATCCACGGCGCCGAGCGCGACGGCGGGCGTCTGCTCTACGGCGGTGAGCCGCTCACCGCTGAGCGGGTCCGAGCATCGATCCGCTCGGCATGCGCGGCCGTCGCGTGCCCAGCGCCGCCAGACATCATGGTTGTTTCTCTGCTTTCGGGCGGTGGTCACGATCCCGGCTCTGGTCCGCTCCCCGCGGACCTTCCGATCGAGGTCGATCTGTGGCCCCGCGATGAGCTCAGCGGGTGCTGGGCCGACATGACGCGGACCTTCGTCGGCGGCCAGGTCAGCGACGCGGTGACGGAGCTCAGCGATGTCGTCCGCGAGGCGCTGGAGGCCGCGCGCGCGGCGGCGCGCCCCGGGATCACCGGGCGCGCTTTGTATGACGTCGCCGCCGAAGTTGTCGAGCGGGCCGGTCACCCAACCCAGCGGACCCGCTCGCCCGGGCAGCGGCTGACCCAAGGCTTCTACTTCAGCCTTGGGCACGGGCTCGGCCTCGAGGTACATGAGGCGCCGGCCCTCGGTCTGTCCGGACACGATCCTCTCGTTGCCGGAGACGTGGTGGCAATCGAACCGGGGATCGAGGGGGTCGATGGGATCGGCGGCGTCCGTTTCGAGGACCTGCTGCTGATCACCGAGGAGGGTTCTGAAACCCTCACGCGGTATCCGTACGACCTCTGAGGTCAGGCGTTGACGGATGACCTTCTGAGGTCCGGTCTCCCGAATCTGAATCGGACGCTACGCCGCGGCTAGCTCCGGCTGACCGGTCGGCTGCGCTGTGGAGCGCTCAAAGCGAACCGCCCCGTCTTCCAGCGGCATGCGGCGGAGCATGCGGATGTCCTTGAAATAGTTCTGGTGCAGGCGCCACGGCGTCTGGGCGCCCTGTTTGGGCAATTGGTCGACGACCCGCAGCACGTAGCCGGAGCTGAAGTCGATGATCGGCGTCCGCGCCTGGGCCGGATCGGGCTCGAGCGGAGTGGCGCGGTCATATCCACGCTCGTCCATATGGTTGAGCAGCCGGCATACGTATTCACAGACGAGGTCACATTTGAGCGTCCAGGACGCGTTGGTGTATCCCAGCGCCAACGCTAGGTTGGGTACTCCGCTCAGCATCATGCCCTTGTAGGCCACGGTTTCCGCCAGCTCGACCTCGCGCCCGTCGACGGCGATGGGAGTGCCTCCGAACAGCGTGACGTTCAGGCCGGTCGCCGTCACCACGAGGTCCGCCTCGAGCTCGGCCCCGGAGACCAGTTTCAGCCCACGCTCGGTGAAGCTTTCGATCCGGTCCGTCACGATCGAGGCACTGCCGTCCTTAAGCGCGCGGAACAGGTCCCCGTCCGGGACCAGGCACAGTCTCTGGTCCCACGGGTTGTAACGAGGATTGAAATGTGTGTCGATGTCGAATCCACCCGGCAGCTGGATCTGGAGCCCGCGGCGCAGGAGCTTCTTCATCAGTTCCGGGCGCCGCCGGCTCAACTCGAAGCTGAGCATCGTCCTGACCACGTTCTTCCACCGGACGATCGCGTAGGCCGCCGGTTGAGAGAGGTGCCGCCGGAGGAAGTCGGCGACTCGGTCCTTGGCGGGTAGCGAGACCACATAGCTCGGCGAGCGCTGGAGCATCGTCACGTGCTCGGCCTCAGGTGCCATCGAGGGCACGAGCGTGACCGCCGTGGCACCGCTGCCAATCACGACCACCCGCTTGCCCCGGTAGTCGAGGTCTTCCGGCCAGTGCTGCGGGTGGACGATCTGACCGCCGAACCGTTCCACTCCCTCGAACGCCGGCGAGAACCCTTGGTCATAGCGGTAATAGCCGCTGCACCAATGGACGAATCCACAGGTGAGCTCGGTCGTCTGCCCGGTCTCGGTCAGTTCGACCGTCAGCGTCCAGCGCGAGGTTTCCGACGACCAATCGGCGCGCAGCACCCGATGACCGAGGCGGATGTGGTCGCGCACGCCGTGTTCGTCAGCTGTCTCGTGGATGTAGTTGCGAATCGAAGAGCCATCGGCGATCGCCTTGGCCTCCGTCCAGGGCTTGAACGAGTAGCCCAGGGTGTACATGTCCGAATCGGAGCGGATGCCCGGGTAGCGGAACAGATCCCAGGTTCCACCGATGGCGTCCCGAGCCTCCAGGACCGCGTAGGACTTCTGCGGGCAGCTGCGTTGCAGATGACATGCGGCGCCGATTCCGGAAAGACCGGCGCCGACGATCAGCACGTCGTGATGTTCGGGCATCTCGGGAACGTCAGGCATCTCAGGAGCGTCAACTTTCCAAGCTACGGTACATCAACGTACCACCGTCTCCCGCGGAGGTTACGTCATCGACCGAAATTCCCCCGTCTATCGTCCTTCCCTGTGTCGCAACGGATCTCCTCGCCGCCGCCCGCCGTGATCGAGTCTCCAGCCGAGCCGGTCAAGTTCAGCGACGAGCTCGAGGCCTGGCTGAAGGGCGATGGCCCCAGGACGGTCGGTGGGCTGATCGCGGTGTTCGGCGAGAAGAGTTTCGCGGTCCTGTTCGTGCTGCTGCTGGGGGTGCCGGCACTTCCCCTGCCCACGGGCGGCGCGACTCACGTCTTCGAGGTGATCGCCGTTCTGCTGGCCCTCGAGCTGATCGTCGGGCTCAAGCAGATCTGGCTACCCAAGCGCTGGCTCGAGCTCGAACTGGCCGGGCATAAGCAACAGCGCTTCATCGCTGCGCTGATGAAGGCGATCCGGCGTCTCGAGCGCATCTCTCGGCCCCGGCTGCGCTTTCTCTTTCACCATCGTCTCACCAGCATCGTCTTTGCGATGCTGGTGATCGGGGGGTCGGTGGGGGCGTTCTTTGCGCCTCCCTTCAGCGGCCTTGACACGCTTCCCTCCCTCGGCGTGGTTCTGGTTTCCTTGGGCGTGCTCCTCGAGGACATCCTGATAGTGGCTGTGGGCTTTCTTGTCGGGATCGCCGGCGTGATCCTTGAGATCGTGCTGGGCAAGGCCGCGATCAACGGGATCGGAAGCCTTTTCTAACTCGTCCCCCGCCGCGGCTCACAGCGACCCCGAGGAGGCACAGCACCCCGCCAGGCAGCGCAAGCGCCGGCGGTGTTTCGCCGAGCAGGACCCACCCCAGTATTAGCGCCAGCGGCGGGACCAGATACGTCGTCGATCCCATCCGGCCCGCGGTGGTCCGCGCGAGCGCATAGGCCCAGGTGCCGAAGCCGATCGCCGTCGGCGCGACACCTAGGTAGACCATCCAGCCGATCGCCGATTCCCGTGCGTGCCCCAGGTCATGGACGAGCGAGGGTGCGAACGGCAGGCAGCTGAGCGTTCCGACCGAGCACGCGAGCCACGTGACATACAGCGCCGAGGAACGCCGCAGCGCCGGCTTCTGGGCGACCACGCCGCCCGCGTAGGCAATCGCCGCGATGACGCACAGCACCGCACCCCAGCTCGCCCGGAACCCATGCCGCGACACCGCGAAGCCGATCACCAGCGCGCCCGTGAACGAGACCAGGCAGCCCGCCAGCAGCCGGCGCGGGAAGCCCTCCCGCAGAATCAGACCGGCCAACACGGCGATCAGGATCGGGCCGGTGTTGACGAGCATCGCCGCGGTCCCGGCATCGACCCGCCGTTCGGCCTCGTTGAGCACCACGTTGTAGACGCCGAACCACAACACACCGCAGAACACGATGCTGGCCAGGTCGCGACGGCTCGGGATCGGCTCGCGGCGGACCAACACGATCGCGCCCAAGGCCAGGCTGCCGACGAGCAACCGTCCCAGGGCCAGCGCCCCGGGGGAGAGGTCGCGACCGGCGTAGCGAATCCCGACGAAGGCTGAGGCCCAGAGGATGACGGTGATCAGCGCCGCGCCGGCGGCAAGCCGACGGTCCCGTTCGCGTAACTCCACGGCCGGCTCAGCAGCGATGGTCTGCATCGGTATCAGTTAACGCGTCCGCACGCGCGCGCGTGAGGCTGGTGCAAGCAGCCGCGCGGGGCTGGCGCAGGCCGGGACCCGCGTCGTCCGGATCCCGGCTTGAGTGGCGACCTTGTGCCGCAGGGGCGACCTTGCCCCGAGGGGGCGGCCTTACGCCGCGGCAGAGCCAGCCGGAGCGGCGGTTTCCAGGGGCGCCGACTCGGCGCCCACCGGCGACGCCGCGGTGGCGTTCGGCTCCCCTGGCGCGGCGTTTTGCTCGGCTGCAACGGCTGCTTTCGCGGCGAGGTGTACGCCCACCGCTCCGGCGATTCCGCCCGCAGCCGCAGCCACCGCCCAGCCTGAGCCGCTCTTCTCCTGACCGAGTGCCCGATCGAGCGAGAGCTTCCCCGGCCCTATTTCCGCCAGTGCCAGGACCGCCGCGATCAGGACGAGGTTGTACTCAAAACCCCCATCGCTGGCCCACGGGCCGTTCTTCAGATGTACGCGATGGATCGCGGTCAGCATCGTGGATGTCAGCGCTCCGGCGGCGACTGGCGTAGCGAAGCCTCCGACCAGCGCCGCGCCTCCGGCTGCCTCGGCGACGCCGGCGGCTAGCGCATTGCGACGGCCAGGGCGCAAGCCGAGCTGCTCGAAGAACTGCCCGGTCCCCTCAATTCCGTGGCCGCCGAACCATCCGAACAGCTTCTGGGTTCCATGGCCGACAAACAGGCCTCCAACGACGACGCGCAACAGCAAACGAGCGATCTTCATACGCATCCCTCACTCCAGTGGACGGAAATGGTTGCCTCATAGTTGTCCCCACAATCATCCTTGTCCAAACCAGTTTTCTCCCGGAACCCGGATCCCCCGGAAAGCCAGGAAGCCACAACTGCGTAATCCTCCACGCTGGTCGGCACGCCGTGGTCGGCACGCCGTGGCCGGCACGTTGCTGCCGCGCTGAGCGTCGAAACGAAAAAGGAGAAGCCTCCCGTTGAGCTACGAGACCATCATCTGGGAACAGGAAGGCGCGGTCGGTCGGTTGACGCTCAACCGTCCGGAAACGTTGAACGCCTGGACGGCGCAGTTCGGCGCTGAACTACTGAAGGTGATCGAGCAGGAGGCGGCGGCGAACGAGATCCGCGCCGTGCTCATCACCGGCGCCGGGCGAGGATTCTCCTCCGGGGCCGACCTCAAGGCCGGATTCGAGCCGGCCGAGGACGGGATGCCCGACATCGCCAAGGAGCTGAACGAGATCTACCACCCTGTGATCTCGGGCCTGCGGAACCTGCCCAAGCCGGTGATCGCCGCGGTCAACGGTCCCGCGGTCGGGATCGGCTGTTCGCTGGCTCTCGCCTCCGATCTCGTACTGGCAGCGGATTCTGCGTACTTCGGCCTCGCGTTCGTGAACATCGGCCTGATGCCTGACGGCGGGTCGACCGCGCTGGTCCCGGCGGCGGTGGGGAAGGCGAGGGCGTTTCAGTTGGCGCTGCTCGGAGAGCGGGTGAGCTCTGCGCAAGCCCTCGAGTGGGGATTGGTCAACTTCGTCCATCCCGACGCCGAGCTGATGCCGGCCGCGGAGAACCTTGTGCGTCGGTTGGCCTCAGGTCCCACGCGCTCCTACGCCTCCTCCAAAATCGCGCTCAACCGTTTCATCTACGGGGATCTGACGAGCCAACTTGCTCTGGAGGCTGACCTCCAGCACCAGCTGGGCCGTACGCATGACTTCCTCGAGGGGGCAGCAGCCTTCGTCGCGAAGCGCGAGCCAGGGTTCACCGGCGCCTAGGGTCGGCTCGCGAACCCGACAGTAAGGTTTTCGTCGGAATAGTGAGCTAAAAACTAAAGTCTGCTCCGCGGATGTCGATCTACAGGGTATGGGGGCTCGATTTGCCGCTGTAATCGCCACGCTCGGCTGCCTCTTGCCGGCGGCACTTCCGACCTCCGCCTCCGCCGACATCGTGGCCAGCGGCTCACTGTGGGCAGGCGGCAGCGCGTACCTGGCGATGTCCCTGGCCGCTCCCGCGAGCTCGTGTGAATTGGTGGCCTCGGCGCCGGGCCGGGCGGCGCAGGTCCTCAGCGCGGTCAGGCCCAGCGAGACGCGAGTCGCCTGGGTCTGGAAGGTCCCAGCTCACGCGCGCACGGCGAACTGGCACGTATCGGCAACTTGCGGCTCCAGCCGCCTGAGCGCGTCCTACGTCGTTCATGGCTTGCGCCGGAAGTCGGTCCTCTCCCTCGCCCGGCAGATCCGGGTGCTCCAGTACGGCGGTTCATTTCCGGCCGCCACACAGCTTCAGCTGGGGGCCGTACAGGACCTGGCCAGGACGTGGTGGGTGCGCACTGCGGGCTCGATCCTCTCGCAGTTCCACGCGGGCATCGCCACCGGCCAGTGCACCGACTACGTCGCGGCCAAGCGCCCCGACGTGATCCGGAGCGTTGACATCTGGGCCTACACGAAATTTCTGCTCGCTCATGGGGGCCCGCTGGGGGTCGATTGGACGGCGAGGGATTGGGCGGCCAACGCCCAAAACGCCGGCCTCTCGACCGGCCGGATTCCGGAAGCAGGCGCAGTCATGGTCTTTCGACCCGGCGCCTATGGGGCGCACTCGGATGGCCATGTAGCGATCGTCGACTCCGTCCACAGCGATGGCGGATTCACGATCAGTGAGATGCACGCCCCGGTCATCGGGCGCGTCAGCACCCGCAACTTCAGCGCCGCCGCCGCGTTGGCAATGATGTCGAACCCTCAGATCGGATTCATCTACCGCTGACCCCGGCGCGGCTGCCCAGGGCCCTCCGTATCATCGCCGCGGTGCAGCTGAGCAAGCTTCGCCAAGGGGTACTCACCGCTGCCGCCATCGCCGCGGGAACCCTGGCCGCACCGGCGGCTGGCGCCGGGCCACAATCGCACGCACACACCGCGGCAGTGAGCGCCGGCGGTTTGATCGCGAAGCTCCGGGTCGCCGACCGGGCGCCCCTTCAGATGCACGGGGTGCTGCTCGATGCGTCCGGCTCCAAGGGACCGATCACGTCGTTTGTCTTCCACTTCGGCGATGGAACAGTCGTGCAGAGCTACCAGCCGCTGGCTCTGCACGGATACCAGACCCCGGGCACCTATCGGGCCTTCGTCGTCGTCCTCGATGGCAGCGGCCATCTCGCGGTCTCGAGCAGGGTGTCGATTCGTGTCCGAGACGGCCTTCCGCCGGTGGTCAGGATCAACCTCCCCCGGCCCGATCAACGGATGCACCTGGGTTCCTCGGGCCTGCTGCTCAGCGGCACGGTGAAGGACAACGTCGCCGTGGCCAAGGTCCAGCTGGCGGTGCAGCTGGTGGCCTCACGCCAGCATTTCACGACCCACGGGGCGTGCATCTGGTACGACGCGCACCAGTTTCTGCTCCTCTCCGCCTGCGGGTCGCCGTTCTTCTTCGACGCCCAGGTCCGCCATGGTCGGTGGAGCTTCCGCGTCGACCCCCTGGCGAGGATTCCCAAGGGCACATACGTCGTCCGTGTACGAGCCATCGATCGTGCGGGCAACATCAGCCACTACTACGCCGTCAGCCTGCGAACCATCCTTCCCTTCACACTTGTGTGATGCACCGATCGGTCCAGAGAAAAGGTCCTCGGCGCGTGCGATGGCTCGCCGGCGTGCTGCTGGCGCTGGCGCTGATTCCTGCGGTTGCGCTGGCGGCCGGCCACTGGCGGGCCTCCGGCAAGCTCGGCGCCGCCCGCTACTTGGCCAGCGCAACGTTGCTGCCCGATGGGCGGGTGCTCGTAGCCGGCGGTCTTGGGCCCAAGACCAAGATCCTGGCCACTGCCGAGCTCTTCGATCCGCGCCGGGGTCGGTGGACGACGGTGGCCCCGTTCTTCACGCCACGTTTCGCCCACACCGGGACAGTGCTCTTCGACGGCTCGGTGCTCATCGCGGGGGGCTTCAATTTCACCGCGAACTACCTCACCTCCGCGCAGCGCTACTTCCCCGCGTCGAACACCTGGCAGCCCGCCGGGGACATGTCGACACCCCGGGACAATCACGCCGCCACGCTCCTACGGGACGGGCGTGTGCTCGTCAGCGGTGGGTTCAACCGGTTCGGGTCGGCGGTGGCCGGCGCGGAGCTCTACCTCCCGTCAAGCAATCGCTGGATCGCCGCCGCGAGCCTCCGCACCCCCCGGGAACACCACACCGCCACGCTTCTCCCCGACGGGCGGGTTCTCGTGGTCGGCGGGGAGCAGGACCGAGCGGGAGATCTCGTTCTGCTCGGAACGGCCGAGATCTATGACCCGGCCGGCAATCGCTGGCGGAGCGCCGGCCGGCTCCCGGTCGGCGTTGCCAACCACACGGCGACGCTGCTCAAAGACGGACGTGTGCTCGTGGTCGGCGGCGGCGACCGCGCGCCGGGCTTCCGAGCCGGCGCCGAGATCTACAGCCCCCGGAGCAACCGCTGGACCCGCGTTGCCCCGCTTCCGGCTCCTCGCGCCTTCCACGTTGCCGAGTTGTTGCGCAACGGCCAGGTCCTGGTGGCCGGCGGGATCAACGACCAAGGGTCCCTTGCTTCAGCTCTGCTCTACGACCCGCGCGGCAACCGTTGGCGGTCGGCGGGATCGCTCACACCCGCGTACCGCGAGGCCGCTGCACTGCTCCCGGACGGCCGGGTGCTCGTGGCTGGCGGCCAGAGTTACCACGGGCCAGCCGTGGCCAACACCACGATCTACTCTCCCTGAGGCGCGAGCCGGGCGGCGCCGGGCGGGCGGCGCGGGTTAGCTCTCGATGAAGCGCACGGTCACACCGTAGGGGTCGAAAAGGGTCCCCGGCGCACCGGCGAACACGTGCAAGACGTGCGACCCGGCTCGCAGCTTGGGCAAGCGGAAGGGTCGTCCCATCGGACACGACCGGCGGCGGCCGTCGAGCTCGCACAGCCCTGAGCGGACCAGCGGAAGGCTGCCCTGAAATTCAACCTGCGGGCGACGATCGGTGGTGCTCGGCGGAGGAGCTTGAACGACGCTGGTCGTGGGGGGCACGAGCACTCGGATGAAGAGGTCGTCCGTGCCGTTGTGGTCGCCGCCGACCAGGTTATTCGCGCCGGAGGTGAAGGCCACCAGCTGGCCGTCCGCCGAAACGGCGGGGCGCTGCAGCAGCTGGGCATCGAGTTCCGGTCCGCGGGCGGCTCCTTGAGGCGTTACGTCGGCCGTGACCGTGGTAGCCGTGGCGAGGTCCTGCGCGAAGATGTTCTCACTGGGCGCCCACGGCGAAGCCAGATTGTCGGACAGCGATTCGAATACCGTGACGCGGCCATCCGCGGAGATCGCGGGCGAAAAGCTGTCGTTGTTCCCCTGGCTCCCGAGCGAGCTCTTGGAGACCAGGGCGGTGCTCCCGCTGATGAGGCTGTGGCGGAACACGTCCGTGTGGCCGTTGTGATCTCCGCGAATCAGGTTTGTGGCGTCAGAGTCGAACACGATGTAGTGCCCATCTGCGCTGAGCGAGGAGACCTGAGTGAACGGAGCGGCGACGGACGCGTTCTGCTGGCGCCCACGGGCGGAGGTGCTGACCAGCCGTGTCTGCCCGGTCAGGTTGTCATGGACGAATACGTCGGCGACGCGGTTGTGATCACCCCGGACGAGGTTGCCCGCCGTGGACGTGAAGCTGACGTATCGGCCGTCGGCGCTGATCGACGGATTCACCGACGCTCCATTGGCCTGCGCCCCCTGTGAGGAGACGCTGACTCGGCGGATCGTGCCGAGCGATAGGTCGGCGAGAAAGATGTCCGATGCGGCATTGTCGTCTCCTGCGACGAAGTTGTCGGCAGCGGAGGCGAACGCGATGTAGCGCCCGTCGGCGGAGATCACGGGCTGCGAGCAGTTCGCGTCGGGCTGGCCGCCGAAGGCCACGCTGACCAAGCGCACCGGCCCAGCGCCGGAACGCACATAGATCCTGCCCAGGCGCCCGCGGGTCCCGGTCACCAGGTCGGTCGCCGAGGAGACAAACGTCACGACGTGACCGCTCGCGCTGATCCCCGGCTCGCTTGAGGCGCCGTTCGCACCGGTGCCGCTCGCGGTGGCGGAGATGAGCGAGACGCTTCCGGCGGCGGAGTCGTACACGTAGACATTCGAGGTGCGCTGGGTGCCCACCCGCGGCCCCAGATTGGAAGCCTCCGAGGCGAAGGCGATGTAGCGGCTGTTGCCGCTGACGCTCGGCTCGCCGCTCGGCCCATTCGGATCCACTCCGGGTGGAGCGACCCGAAAGGTCCGGGTCAGCTGATCACCCCGGGCGGGGCCGGCAATCGCCGCGGTCAACGAGATCACCAACAGCAGCGCGCTGAACATCGCGCGCAGCGGCGACTGGTTGCAACGGAGCGTCGAGATCACGCAGAGGCTAGAAGGCTGACGCGCTCAGTGCTCTCCTACGGCCGCAGGCGCCGACCCGTGCGCCCCCCGGCCGCGGGTCCGGCCAAGCCACCCGCGGAGCGCATGCAGCTTCAGCTCGGCCCAAGCCGGATCCAGGAAGGAGAGGTACAGCGCCAGCATCGCCAAGCTGAAGAAGCCGACGCGGATCGAGTACTCGATGCCGAGGTGAAGCGAGATCCCGGCGAGCATCACCCACGGCCGCAGCCGCCGGTTCCAGATCAGGATCGGGACGCTGAATTCGATCGCCAGGGTGCCGTAGGTCATCAGATTCGACAACAGCGTCGAGTGGATCAGGAACCCGGGCAGCGGAAACCGAGTCAGATCCGAGATTCTCGCCGCGTAGGACACGGCGGTGCCATCGTTCCAGGTGGTGCCCTGGAGCTTGATCCACAGCCCAGCCAGGTACAGGATCGAAAGCTGAACCTGCATGAGCCGCAGGGCCCATGGCGCCCGCTGAGGAAACTCCCAGAACCGCTCGCTGCCCAGCCGGCGACGATCGAGTGAGAGAGCGGCACCGGCGGGCGCCAGCATCAAATAGAAGGCGAGGAGCCTGATCAGACCGTCACCCGTGTTGAAGACATACGGGTCGCGTCGCTCCAGTGAGAGGATCCCGACGAACACGAGGACGGCGGCGAGCCGCGTCTGGTAGCCCAGGATCAGCGCGATGCACGCAACCAGAAGGACCGCGAATACGACCTGCACAGCCAGATCGCTTCCGAACACGGCGAGAACGCCCCATGTGCCGGCACCCCCGGGCCCCTGGTTGAGCAGCCCGCTGTGGCTGAAAAAGGCATCGAGGTCCCCGGACAGCGACACTGTCCAGCCCAACGCGATCACGCCGAAGAAGATCCGCAGCACCGCCAGGCTGGCTGTCGACTCAGGCTCGAACCAGAAGCGCTCCCAAGCCTCGATCACGCTGGGCCGCCCGATCCACGCAGGTGCAGAACGAAGAACACCCGCTGGGCAATGGGCCCCGTGCTTGGAGTCACGCCGGGCGGCTGGAGGGAGGCGTAGCGCTCCACCAAGGTGACGCTGGTGACGGCGTGGCCGACGCGCGTCTCATGCGATGCGGCCCACAGCGCGGCCGGTCGCCACAGAGGGGTCGCGTTGGCCGGACTGATCAGATTCTCCTGCCACTTGCGCCACCGGTAGTCGCGATAGCTGCCGAGGAGCGCGCCGTCGTGCGGGAAACTCCAGTGCGCGGTCCGGCCGTCGTCATAGACGACGGTCGCGGAGACATCGAGGACGACCCGGCGTGGGTTGGGCGCGAACAGCGACCAGTTCTGGTCCAGTCCGAGGGCGTTGAGGTATGGCTGACCCGGCCGCAGCAGCTGCCGACGCAGATCGGATCCCGGCAGGTTGATGGCCAGGATCGCGATCAGCGAGAACAGGATCAGCGTGCTGAGGACCCCTCGCCCGAACGGCGACTCCTCGAAGCGCTGCTGCCACCCGGGCGGATCGGCGGTTAATGGCATAGGTGCTTCGGCGGACGCGGGGGCATGATGCTCGCGCAGGCCGACGACATCGGCCGGGGCGGGGGGTTCGGGTGCGGTGATGACGGTGGGCGCGGGGAGGTCGGCGTGCGCGGGGAGGTCGGCGTGGGCTGCGGTCATTGTCACGGGCGGGGCGGCGACCGGACCCCGGGCCTCCGGGAGAGATCCCAGCGATCCGGCCGGCTCTAGCGGCGGTTCCGGGTCGCCATCGGCGCCGACCGCGTGCTCGGCCAACCGCGCGTCCGCGCGCCTCCTCGCGGCTCCGGACAAGAGCGAGCCCAACGCCGACCGCCGCCGTGCCACCGCGCGATAGCCCCAGTTGCTCACCGCGGGCAGCCGCTCGAGCAGCCAAGCCTGTCTCGGCCGGTGCAGCAGTCGCAGCAGCGGTCCGAATGCCTCGCCGCCGGAATACAGGACCCCGTCGTTGAGGACCAGGTGCCACGATTCCAGGCGCCGGGCCGGCGGCACTGCGGCCACGAGCCGCTCCCCCTCGTGACTCTGAATGCTCACCGCCCTCAGCTCCCGAGCTTGGTCGCGGCGCAGCACCCGGGCCACCGTCCACCTGCAAAACCCGCAGTCGCGGTCGTACAGGAGCGTGGCCCTGCGCATCATCGGGGCCAGATTATCGTGCAAAATGGTCCCCCTCCGGGGCGACTGGGTTGTTTGCATCCGGGCCAGCCGCTACGGTGCGAAGACCGGGTTTCTGCCGTGTCTACGCCTATTTAAGAGCTTTGAGGAGGATTCGTGAGGGGACGTGTCCCGTTTCTCGTTAAGACAGCGGTCGCGATCGCCGCGCTGATGGTGATCGCCATTCCCGGACTGTCCTCCGGCGTCGATCTAGGCGTTCCAGGACGCCAGGCCGTTGCACCCGCAACGACGACGGCCGTCGCTGCACCGGCTGCTTCGTCTCCTCAGGCGGCCGCCGCCGCTTCCAACCCGTACCAGCCGCCGCTGCATGGCTCCAACCCGCACGGGCAGGGAACCGTCGCCGCCGTCGATCTGGCGCCGACCGATACCCGCCCGCTTGCCGCTGATCCGACCGGCGCCGGCGATCAGGTCCCCAACCGCGAAGAGATAATCCTCGGTCGCGCCCGCGGTGAGCAGCGTGCCGATGGCACGTTCCACGGTCACATCACGATTCTCTCGGTGGCCGGCAACGAGATCCTCGGCGTGGATACGAATCCCGGCCAGAGCCATGCTGGCCCCCTGGACGCGCTGCAGACGTCTGTGCTGAACAGCCTGTGCAACTCCTCGGGACACCTGCTGTGCGTGAACGCGGTCACCGCCGACTCGGCGACAACGTCCACGGGGTCCACGAACCACTTCGCAGTCGCCAACGCCAATATCGGTTCGGGCACGACCTCGATCTCGGTTGGTGTCGCCAACTCCCACGGCAACATCGGCAACACTTCGACCTGCCAGACCTCTCACGGTGACTCGACCGTCGCTAACGTGAATGCGGCGGGCGGCGTGGTCGCCAACGCGGTGCAGTCGACCTCCGACACCAAGACCTGCAACGACGGCAGCTCGACTGCCCCGACGGCGACCTCCAAGGTCGTGCAGCTCGGGCAGACCGGGCTCGGCATCCCCGCCGCCGGATGCGGGAACGGCACGCCGAACACAGACACCGGAATCCCGGTGCTGGCGCCGATCATCTGCAACGCCAACGACACCAGCACCAATCAGACCACCATCCCGTACAACGTCCGGGAGGCGCTGACGGTGCTGCTGGTGCAATCCGTGCCAGGTGACACGGCGGTCGCCAAGGTCACGGCCGGGGCGTCCGAGTCCGCAGCGGCCGCGCCTACCGCGACCACCGGTACGACGGGCACGACTGGAACCACCGGCACGACCGGCACGACCGGGACGACCGGGACAACGGGTACGACGGGGACAACCGGTACTACCGGGTCTACCGGGACCACCGGCACTACCGGCTCCACCGGCACGACCGGCACGACCGGCACCTCCGGCACGACCGACAACGAGGAAACGACGGGCACGACCGGCACGACCGGCACCACGACCGAGGGCGAGCCGGGCGAGACGCCCAGCCAGGCCGAGGAAAGTGCCGCTGCCAACGCCCAGGCACGTCTGGCTTTCACCGGCTACGACGTCACCGGCGCGGTGATGATCGGAGTTCTCCTCCTCGTCGGCGGTCTCGGCGCACGTCGGATCCTCGCTCGGCGTACGAGAAGCGCCAGCTGATCCGCAACTGCATCTGACCCGTTCACCGCTAACGACTCCGGCGCGGTTCGCGCTAGGCGCGCTGGTTCCCGCTGCCATCATCGTGGTGATCATCTTGATCACCACGGGCAGCTCGAACCCAGCGCCCAGCCGGCTTCCGCCGCCGGCCAAGCTCCCACCGCTACAGCTGGCGTTCGCGAATGGGGGCATCGGGCTGACCGGACGGTTGCCCCGCGACTGGACGGCGGTTCGTGGTACCGGGTTCGTGCAGCTGGCCAGCAAGCGCCGGGACGCG
Source organism: uncultured Solirubrobacterales bacterium (assembly GCA_963757165.1). Classification (GTDB taxonomy): domain Bacteria; phylum Actinomycetota; class Thermoleophilia; order Solirubrobacterales; family Solirubrobacteraceae; genus Palsa-465. The sequence continues at coordinate 986,368 of CAVWQO010000006.1, read as the reverse complement.
ACCATCGAAATCGTCGCGCGGCCGGTATTTCCTGGCTTCAAGCCGAAGTTGCTGGGGCCGGCCGTCGCCGCCATTCGGAGGTCCTACAGGTCGGTGACCGTCAAGCACGCTTTGGGTAGCACCTTGGGCGGCTTGCCGGCGCGGAGCGTCGTCCTCTACGCCCGTAACAAGGCGGGCGTTCCCATCCGCGTTCTCGTGGCGGCGGCTCAGGGCCGTCGGAGGGCGTGGGTCCTCGAAGCGTTCACCGCTCAGAAGGCAACCCAGCAGGCGCTGATCCAAGCGCAGCAGATCGTTCTCTCACTGCACCTCGTCGGCTGAGCACCCGCGGACCTGCGAACGCCGTTTTCGGCCCCCGCGCCGTGTTAGGCTGCGCGCCGGATTGAGCGGACTTCACGATCACTCGCTCCACCGCCTCCGGGCCGATCCGGTGGCCTACGTCTGGGACAACGCCGCGCCGCCCGTCCTGGAAATCGAGTCCGGGGAGATCGTCGAGCTGGAGGCGGCTGACGCCTCCGGCGGTCAGCTGACCCGCGGTTCGAGCGCGACTGAGGTGGCCGCGCTCGACTTCGAGCGCGTCAACCCGATCACCGGACCGGTATTCGTGCGAGGGGCACAGCCTGGAGACGTGCTCGCGGTGGACATACTCCAGTTGCGCCCTCACGACTGGGGCTGGACGGCGATCATTCCCGGCTTCGGCCTGCTGGCCGAGGAATTCACCGAGCCGTGGCTGCGGATCTCCGAAGTGGATCACGAGCAGTCGACCGTGCGCTTCGGCGAAGGGATCACGCTCCCGTTTGCGCCGTTTCCCGGCACGATCGGCGTGGCACCGCAGGAGCCGGGGCAGCACTCCGTCGTTCCACCCCGGCGATGGGGTGGGAACATGGACATCAAGCATCTGCAGCCCGGGACCACGTTGTACCTTCCGGTCGGGGTGGAGGGCGCGCTGTTCTCGCTCGGGGATACCCATGCGGCGATGGGGGACGCCGAAGTCTGCGGCACGGCGGTGGAAGCAGCCATGGAAGTGGCAGTCCGTCTGACCATCCGGCGCGACCTCACCCTGCACTACCCGCAGTACGACATCCCGGCCGGTCAGCTGGCGCGTGGTGAGGCCGGCAGCTATCACGTCTGCACGGGGATCGCCGACGACCTGCTGGAGGCCACGCGTGAAGCGACTCGCGCGTTGGTCGACTACATCGTTGGCCGTCACGGACTTGCCCGTGAGGAGGCCTACGCACTCGTCTCAGTCGCCGCGGACCTGAGGATCCACGAGGTCGTAGACGTGCCCAACTGGGTCGTGGGGGCATTCTTGCCCGAGGCGATCTTCGGGTAGCGGGACGTCCATGGAAGCTGGCACCACGCCCTCCGCCCAGCCGCCCGCGGCTCCCGGCCTGCGGCGCGAGCTTCGTTTCTGGGAGACGATCGCGCTGTCGATCGCGATCATGGCTCCCACCGCCGCGATGGCCCTCAACGGCACGGCACCAGCAGGGCTGATCGGCCGAGCGGTGCCGCTGGCCTTCATCTTCGCGACGATCGGGATCCTGTTCGTCTCCTACGCGTTCATCCGGCTCTCCCGGTACTTCAGCCACGCTGGCTCGGTCTACGCCTTCTCCGGCATCACCCTGGGCCCTCGGGCCGGGTTCTTCTCCGGCTGGGCCCTGCTCGGGACCTATCTGGCCTTCACCGCGGCGTCCACCGCTGAGGCCGGGACCTTCGCCGTCGCCTTCTTCAAGGAGGCCAACTTTCTCTCGTCCGTCGACTGGGTCGTGATCGCGCTGGTGGGCTCGGCGCTGCTCGCTCTGCTCGCCTACGGAGACATCCGAGTCGCGACGCGCTCGCTGCTCGGATTCGAAGGGCTCTCGGTGATCCTGATCGTGATCCTGATGGTGATCATCGTCGTCAAGCTCATCGGAGGCTCCTCGCCGCACGGACAGAACGTGACGCTTGACGTGTTCAAGATCCCAAGCGGGACCTCGCTCTCGGCCGTGGCCAGCGCGGCCGTGTTCGGGTTCCTCTCATTCGCCGGTTTCGAGGGCGCGGCCGCCCTGGGTGAGGAGACGAACAACCCGCGGCGGGAGATACCGCGCGCGATTCGGACCGCCGTGATCGGCTCCGGCATCTTCTACATACTCTGCATCCTGGTTCAGACCTGGGGCTTCGGTGTCGACGCAGCAGGCGTCAAAGCGTTCTCGTCCTCCACCTCGCCGCTGGGCGACCTCGCCCACAGCTACGCCGGGACCGGGATGTCCGAGGCGATCGACATCGGAGCAACGATCAGCGCCTTCGCCAGCGGGCTCGGAGCCGCCACCGCGGGCGCTCGAGTCCTGTTCGCGTTGGGTCGTGACACGCCGCTGGCCCCTTTGCTCGGCCGCGCTTCGACACGCTCAGGCGCACCTGCTGGCGCGCTAACGGTCGTCCTGGCGATCGGCGTCGGCGCGATCGTCGCCCAGCGGCTGGCAGGCGTCTCGGCCGTGAACGCGTTCTTCTATCCGGGGACGGTCGGCGTGCTGAGCCTGCTCGTCGCTTACATCGTCACCAACGTCGGCGGCATCAGCTTCCTGTTTATCCGCGGGCGTCGCGCTCCGCGATGGGAGGTAGTGATCCCGGTTGTGGCAGTCGGCATCCTCGGCTACACGCTCTACAAGAACGTGCACGGCGTGGCTTTCCCCTACAGCCGCTTCCCCGTGGTGGTCGGCGTCTGGCTCATCGTCGGGCTGGGGATCGTCATCTTCTGGCCCGGCCTATCTCGCCGGATCGGGACCTCCCTGGCCCGCGAGCTCGACTCCGACTAGTCACGTCAGATCAGCCGCGGCGCCGTTCGTGGCCAGCGAGGATCGCAGCGCCTTGCGGTCGATCTTGCCGACCGGCGTGAGCGGGACCGCGTCGAGAACGTGCACCTCACGCGGGTACTTGTAGCCGCCGATGCGCTCACGAGACCATGCGATGAGCTCCTGCCGGCTCACCTGGGCACCCGGATGCAACGACACGAACGCCACCACTTCCTCGCCCCGGTCGCGGTCGGGGCGACCGACGACCCCGGCCATCGCCACCGCGGGATGCTCCACCAGCGCATCCTCCACGTCCCGGGGATAGACGTTAAACCCACCCCGGATTATCAGATCCTTCTTGCGATCGACGATGAACAGGTATCCCTCGGCGTCCTGATAGCCGACATCTCCGGTGAGCAGCCAGCCGTCGCGTAGCGCCTCTGCAGTTGCCTCGGGAGCCCCCCAGTACCCGCGCATCACCGCCGGCGAGCGGCAGCAGATCTCCCCCACGTCCCCCGCCGGGACCCCCTCTCCCTGCTCGTCGATGATCTTCACATCGGTGCCGGGAACCGGGAGCCCGACCGACCCGGGACGCACCGCGTCGGTGGGGTTGGTAGCCACGAGGGCGGCGGTCTCGGTCAGGCCGTAACCCTGCCGGACGGACACCGAAGGCACACGGCGGCTGAACTCCTCGGCCAGCTCCCAGGCCAGTGGTGCCCCTCCGGAGGTCAGGTAGCGAAGCGACGTCAGGTCGTATTGCTCCAGAGGCTGGGAAAGCAGGATCTGGAGCATCGACGGGACGACGGCACTCTGCTGCAAGCGATGCTCCGCGATCAACTTCAGGAAGGCCACCGGATCGAACCACCGCAGCAGCACGGCCACGCCTGACTCGGGCGAGTGCATTCCGGTGATCGTGACCAGGAGTCCGTAGGAGTGCGACAGCGGGAGTGTCAGCAGGGTGCGGTTGATGCCGGGTACGTGCGAGGCCTGCTGGGCGGCCGCTCCCGAGAAATGCAGGTTGGCGTGCGTCAGCATCACGCCCTTGGCGCGCCCCGTCGTGCCGCCGGTGTAGAGCAACGCCGCGAGATCGTCATCCTGACGGGGAACGATCGAACCTGGCCGGGCCCGTTCGAGCTCGGCGAGCGAGAGAGCTCCGCCCGCTGGCTCTCCCACATTGATTACGGCGCGGACGCTCTCGATCCCCGCGCTGGCCTCGAGCACCTTGTCCAGCAGCTCCGATGTGGTCACCACGGCAGCGGCGCCCGAGTCCACGATCAGGCGATGCAGCTCCTCGGAGGAGAGCAGAAACGTGGCTGGAGTCACCACCGCGCCTGCCCGCCAAAGTGCTTGATAGATGATCCCGACCTCGGGGCAGTTCGCCATCGTCACGACGACCCGGTCTCCCGGCGCGACCCCGAGCTCCGTCAGCCCGCCCGCAGCTGCACACGAGCGCTCGTAGAGCTCACCAGACCGGTGCCAACGGTCCTCGAACAGCAGCGATGGGTAGTCACCGCGCCGCTGGAAGGCCCGCTCGGCCAGGCGGGCGAGGTTGTGCTCACCGAGTGCGCGCACGCGCTCAACATAACCGCATCTGGGCCGCGCGCGCGCCGCCGAACGACAGGGGATAGGAGTGAGAATGGGGTATGGGCGATGCGGGAACTTTTGAATGCGGCAGGCGTTGTAGTGGTGGACCGGCCGAGAGAGGGGAGTTGGGATGCAGAAGCTGACCCGCTACATCGCCCGCCACCACTGGGGACTGCTCGCCACGTTCCGTGCGCTGGGGGGCAGCGCCTACGCCGCCGTGCGGCTAGCTCCAGACAGCGTCGGGACTCGCCAGCTAAGGGACCGAGCCGTGACGCTGGAGAAGATCGGTCCTCGGGCCCAAGGCCGCACTGGTCGCCGCGGCCAAGCCCCCGCCGGTGGTGAAGCCGCCGCCTCCAACGGTGACCACGGTGACCAACTTCTGGTTCGGTCCCAGCTCAATCTGGGTGCCGGTGCGGGACGTCACCTACTACCGTGACGCCGAGGGCGTGGTGCATCTCAGTGGTGCCGCGCGGGGGCAGGGCGTTGCCACACCGCCAGGTCTGGTTCCGGTGGACTTCTGCGGTGGGGGGCCATACATATTCGTCCTGCCCGAGGGCTACCGACCTCCGAGGCTGACGCAGTTCGCCGTCCCATCGGGTGGGAGCACCGGCGAGGTCGACGTGAATCCGGACGGCGAGGTTCTGTGCGTCGTCGGTCATGGAGACAAGTACGTGTCACTGGACGGGATCGCGTTCCACGCTGGATGAACGGCGAGGGGGAGCCCACCGAAGCGGGCTCCCCTGTTGCCGTCGATCGGCCTAGTACGTGGTGTACGCCTGCTGCTAGACTATTGCTTGCCAGCAAGCAACTATTGAGAGGACGATCACGGCGCCGACCGCTTCACCGCCTTCACCGCCTTCTGCCGCAAGCGAGGGCGAGAGCGCGTCCCGGCTACGGGCGGCAATCGGGCGCCTCTCCCGGCGCCTGCGTCCAACCGCGGCGGCCACGGCGGCCGGGTTGACCCCGACGCGAGTGACCGTTCTGCTTGACGTGGTCAGACGCGGACCGGTCCGACTCGGCGACGTCGCAGCGTCCGAGGGCATCAACCCGACGATGCTTTCCAGGGTCATCTCGGATCTGGTGGCTGACGGGCTGCTCGAGCGCGTCAGCGACGCGGAGGACCGGCGGGCCGCCTGGGTGCGAGCCACCGCCCGCGGGCGGCGCTTGGCCGAACGGATGCGCCGGGAACGAACCGCCGCGATCGACCTCGCACTCGCCGGTCTCTCCGCACAGGAGCAGTTGGCGATTGAGCGAGCATTGCCGGCGCTCGAGGCACTCGCACAGCGGCTGGGGGAGGGCAGATGACGCGCGTGATGTGTGTCGGTCGCACGACGTTCGCCGCCCTTTCGGTGGCCAACTACCGCCGCTACTACAGCGGCCAGGCGATCTCCATGATCGGGACCTGGATGCAGATGACGGCTCAGTCCTGGCTGGTGCTCACGCTCACCCACTCGAGCACCGCGCTGGGCGTCGTGATCGGCCTCCAGACCCTCCCGGTCCTGTTGCTCGCGCCCTACGGCGGCGTGATTGCCGACCGGGTCGACAAACGCAAGCTGATGGTCGTGCTGCAGACGGTCATGGGCGTTCAGGCCCTCGTGCTCGGCCTGCTCACCGTGACGGGGTCCGTGCGGGTGTGGGAGATCGGCGTGTTGGCCGCGTTGCTGGGCGTCAACAACGCCTTCGAGAATCCCGCCCGACAGTCGTTCATGCTGGAGCTTGTCGGGCCCGAGCACCTGCGCAACGCAGTCAGTCTCAACTCGGTGCTCGTGAATGTGGCGCGCACGGTTGGCCCTGCCGTCGCCGGATTACTGATCGCCACGGTGGGCACTGGCGTCTGCTTTCTCGTCAACGCTGGCAGCTTCGTCGCCGTCGTCATCTCGCTGATGACCATGAAACGCGCCGACCTGCGTCCCACGGCACCTACGCCCCGGGCGCGCGGCCAGCTGCGCGAGGGCCTGGGTTACGTCCGCCGGACCCCGGAGCTCGCCGTACCGCTGCTGATGATGGCCGCCGTCGGCTGCCTGACTTATGAGTTCCAGGTTTCACTGCCCGTCATGGCCAGCCGGGGCCTGCACGTCGGGGCCAGCGGCTTTGGCTTCATGACTGCGGCGATGGGGATCGGCGCGGTCTGCGGCGGCCTGGTAATCGCCGCCCGCGGGAGGACGGGACTGCAACCGCTCGTGCTGAGCGGGCTGGCCTTCGGTCTGGCGATGGCGCTGGCCACCGTGGCGCCCGGCTTGGAGGTCGAATTGATCGCCCTGGCGTTCGCGGGCGGGGCCAGCATCTCCTTCATGTCGACCGGCAACTCGACGCTACAGCTCACCGCCGCGCCGGAGATGCGGGGCCGCGTCATGTCGCTCTGGTTCGTGGCCTTCCAGGGCTCGACGCCGGTCGGCGGCCCGATCGTCGGTTGGGTGATGGCGAGCTTTGGCGCGCGGGCCGGCCTGGGGGTGGGAGCGGCGACGTGCATGCTCGTCGCGCTTGGAGGCTGGCTCACCCTGCGCCGGCGCCCTTATCGGTCCAGCGGCATCGCTCCAGGCGCCGCCGCCCCAGCCGGCTGATCGGCCCGCCGGTCAGCGCACGCCGCCGTTGCTCCCGGCACATCCAGCTCGCGGGCAGCCCCGCCCACGGTGGCGGGCCGAGATTGTTCTCTCGGCCATTCGGGTAAGTCCGCATAAGGTGATGGGCTTCGACAACCACGAAAATCTGATCCAGTCCTATCCGGCCATTCCCGCCTCCGTCCCGTTGGCTCGGCGAGAACTGGCCGAATACGCGATCAAGGCTGGGGCGAGTCCAGACCAGCTCGAGGACATCCGTCTCGCCGCCTCCGAGGCGCTGACCAACGTCGTCGTGCACGCGTACCGCGGATACGCGGGCCGTATCTACGTGAACGCCGACTTGGCCGGAGATGAGCTGTGGATCTGCATCGGCGATGACGGCCGCGGCCTGCAGTCGAACTACGAAAGCCCCGGGCTGGGTGTGGGCCTGGCGCTGATCGCCCAGTCCAGCGACGGTCTGACGATCATGAGCCGGGGTTCCGGAGGCACCGAGGTGCGAATGCGCTTCCGTCTGGACGCGCCGCCGATCCGATCCGAGGATCAGTCCGATGAGTCCAGGAGGTCAGCCATGCGGCCCGCCTCGGCTCGCTTCTCAACCACGACGTAGTTCTCGAAGGTGTCCACGACCGTCTCGACCTCGGGCAGCTCGTGACTGGGGACAACGAAGAAGCGCCGTGAGTGACGCCGAACCGCCTCGTAGTCAGCCAACGTCAGTTCGATCAGGAGATTGCACCCCAACCGGGCGCACTCACAGCGAAAGCTGACGGGTGAACGCTCCTCCCCGGGCCATTGGCCACGGGCGATCCCCTCGTTGATGTCCCGGAACGTGTCCTCGTTGGCGGCGACTCGCTTTTGCAGATCACGCTCCATGCCGTGATCCTCCCATTTTCCGCTCACGCCGGCTCCGCTGGTTCGCCGGCCTCGTGCTGTGCCGCCTGCCCCGCGGGTCGATCCTTTGCCTCAACGACCTCAACCTCGTCTCCGGGTTCGGCCGTGCTCTCCGGTTCTTCGACCGCCCCGCCGGCTACCGGAACGAACGTCATCGCGTGCTCGGTCAGCGCCGTGATGGTCAAACTCGGGTTGACCCCGGGGTTGGCCGGGACGACCGAGCCGTCGCAAACGAGCAGGTTTTCGTAGCCATACGCGCGCTGGCGCAGGTCGACGACGCCGCGTGAGGAATCCGGGGCGATCACCGCGCCGCCGAGGATATGGGCGGTGGCCGGAGTGTTCAGCAGCGCCTCCGGGAGGTTGCTCTGGGGGATTCCGTCGATCTTCTCAGCGATTCGCTGGGCCGCCTCGTTGGCCGCCGGGATCCAGGTCGGATTGGGGTTGTCCGGGTCCTGCTCGGTGGTCAGGATCAGCTTCCGAGGACCGATGCGAAGTGGCTTGAGCCGCATCGAGTTGTTGAGGGTCTGCATCACGAGCAGGATCACCGTCCGCCGTGCCCAGCCGCGCTTCCACAGCAGCCGGATCGACCGAAGCGGATGCGCGAACGTCCCGCTGGCCCACTTCAGCGGTCGCGTGACTCGTGTTCCGCCGGCCGTTAGCGATGTGAACAGCAGCCCCATGGCGTCTCCGGCCTCGCCATAGGTGACGTTTTCGATGTGAGTGACCTCGTCGGGATAGATACTTGAGCTGATCGCCACGGAGCGGTGAAAGTCGTATCTGTCCTTGGTCGCGGTGACCGCCAGCAGCGCCTCGCTATTGGTTCGCACGACCTCCCCGAGGCGGTCGGAGAGCTTTGGCAGCGTCCCGAACTCCTTGCACGAGCGCAGCAGCCAGTTGGTCCCGACCGCTCCGGCCGCGACGACCACTCCTTTCGCGGTCACGGTTGTCTCTTGCTTGCGCAGCCATGCCCCCGGACGCCGGGCTCTGACCGCATAGCCGGCCGACCCGTCGTCCACGTCGCCTAGCGGCCGAATCTCCGTGACGTGACGCTCCGGAAGGATCTCCACTCCCTCGTGCTCGGCGAACCAGAGATAGTTCTTACGCAGCGTGTTCTTGGCGTTGTGGCGGCAGCCCACCATGCACGCGCCGCAGCGGATGCACCCGGATCGCTCAGGCCCGTCGCCATCGAAGTAGGGGTCGCTGACGGTTTCCCCGGGTTCACCGAAGTACACGCCCACGGTTGGCCGGCGGTACTCGACGTCCATATCCGAGGCCAATTCACGAAATAGTCCGTCGGTGTCGTTCTCGAACGGCACCTCGGTTGCTCCCAGCATCCGTTTGGCTTCCTCGTAATGAGGTGCCAGGGACGCCTCCCAGTCCTGCATCATCCGCCACTCCTCGGCCTGGAAGAAATCCCGCGAGGGCACGTACAACGTGTTCGCGTAGACAAGGCTGCCCCCGCCCACGCCACAGCCGGCCAGGATGGCGATGTCCTTGAATAGGTAGATCCTCATGATCCCGCGCTGGCCGACCCACGGAAACCAGAGAAACTTGCGTAGCCTCCACGCCGACTTGGGGAAATCGTCGTCCTCGAAGCGCTGTCCTGCTTCGAGCACGCAGACGCGGTATCCCTTCTGGGCCAGGCGAAGGGCCGAGACGCTGCCCCCGAAGCCGGAGCCGATCACGATCCAGTCGTAGTCGTGCTCATCTGAGGCGCCGAGATCCGCCCGCGAAAGCGACGCATCGCCCGCGACGCCTCCATTCTGATCCTCCGACAGCACCCGCGCTAGCGCCACCGGACGTACTCTAGGCGACTCAAAATCCGCACAGTGCGCAACTTTGAGGAGTCGACCCTCAAGTCGAGGTCCGTTCGCGCCGATGCACACCTGGACACATGGATGGGGCCGATTCACCTTCTGTGGCCTCGGAGGACGGCGCGGTTCTCCGAGGTAGAAGTGCTCCGAGCTCTGGGCTGAACCGAGCCGAGGGTGTTTTTCGCTCGCTGTTCGACGCCTGGCCGCACGCTGGACTGGTCTTGAGCGATGCCGGTCAGATCGTGCTGGCCAACACCCGGGCGGAGCAATTGCTCGGCTGCCCACGAGCTGCGCTGGCCGGAAGGGCGATCGAGGACTTCGTGCTCTCGGGGTTGACGGCATTCTGGTCGGACGCGAACGGCTGGCCGGACCCCGATGACGAGGAACAGGTCATCGAGGCGCACGCCCGCCGCCAAGATGGGAGTGAGCTGCCGGTCCGGCTCACGCTGATCAGGTTGCGGATCGAGGATGACGACTTTCTCTCGGTCGGGATCACCGACGTGTCAGAGCGCAACCGAACTGCGGGCTTGCGCACGCACGAGGCCAGCCACGATCCTCTGACGGGTCTTCCGAACCGGACCCTGTTCCTCGATCGGCTCGAGCATGCGCTGGCCCGGGCCCGCCGGTCAAAGCGTCCGCTTGCGGTGGTGTTCCTTGATCTCGATGACTTCAAGCTCGTCAACGACACCCGCGGGCACGACATCGGCGACCTGCTGCTCGTCGCTCTCACACCGAAGCTGGCTTCCGCCCTGCGACCGGGTGACACGATCGCTCGGTTTGGTGGTGACGAGTTCGTCGTCCTCTGCGAGGACCTGACGGGGCAGTCCGACGCCATCGGCATCGCGACTCGTATCGCCCAGGCCTGCAGCGCTCCGGTCTTCATCGGCGGGCTTGAGCACACGATCACCGTCAGCGCCGGCGTCGCGCTGGTGGGCGACCCCGCGACCGCCAGTCCGGCCGGCCTCCTGCGTGATGCCGATGCGGCGATGTACCGCGCGAAGGCAGGTGGCAAGGGCCGCGTCGCGATGTTCGATGAGAGCATGCGCGCGCGGCTGATCGAGCGCGTCGCCATCGAGAGCTCGCTGCGCAAGGCACTCGATCGCGACGAGTTGCGCGTCTTCTATCAGCCGGTGATGTCCCTCAAGCACAACCGGATCGTCTCCGTCGAGGCGCTGCTGCGCTGGCAGCATCCCCATCGCGGGCTGCTGGAGCCGGCAGCCTTCATCGGCGTGGCTGAGAGCAGCGGACTGATCGTGCGGATCGGAGAATGGGTTCTGGAGCAGGCCTCTCGGCAGGCGGTCGCATGGCACGCCTCGGCGGGGGACGCCGAACCCGTTCGCGTGTCGGTCAACCTGTCCGCGCAGCAGCTCCTCCGCTCGGACGTGGCGAGTTCCGTGGCCCGCGTGCTCGAACTCACTGGTCTTGATCCGGAACTGCTGGACCTTGAGATCACGGAGGCCATGCTGCTCCGCGACGTCGATTCCAGCGCCAATGCCCTCCGTGATCTCAAACGGCTTGGGATTCGCCTGGTCCTCGACGACTTCGGCACCGGATATTCCTCGCTCAGCTATCTGAAGCGCCTGACCATCGACGGCCTCAAGATCGACCGCTCGTTCGTCGAAGCGCTCAGCGATGAACGAGAAGACGGCGCGATCATCGGGGCCGTCCTCAGCATGGCCAACGTGCTCGATATCCGTGTCACCGCCGAAGGCGTCGAGACCGGAGCGCAGCTGTCCCGGCTTCGCCATCACGGCTGCGACTCGGTGCAAGGGTTCTTGTTCTCACGCCCCGCTCCGGCGCAGCAGATCGAGGCGCTCTTCGGCTCCCGCCGGCTTCGCCAGTTGGCCGCGGCCTAGAGCTGCTTGCGCGCGGCGAATCCGGCGCTCAGCAGCGCCATCGCCTGGTCAGGCGGATCCTGGGAGTGCAGGAGCACGACTCCGAGCCACTTCCGCCCGCGCCGCGCGGTGGCCACCAGACAGCGCCCCGCCGCGACCGTATAGCCCGTCTTGACCCCGTCGGTGCCGGCGAAGCCCAGCCGCAGCAGCGGATTGTTGTTGTACAGGTAGAGCTTTCCGCCCTTGATCGGAAACGGCAGCACCGCCGTGCGTGTGGCAACGATCCGCGCCAGGTCAGCCCGACTCAGCACCGCGTGAGCCAGCAGGGCCAGATCGCGGGCGCACGATCGGTTGCCGCGGTCGACGATCCCGGAGACCGTGGTGAAGTGAGTGCAGCGCAGGTCCATCTGCTTAGCCCGCTCGTTCATCATCGTCACGAACCGAGCCTGTGTACCGGCCACGTGCTGGGCCAGCGCGATCGCGGCGTCATTGCCGGAAGGCAGTAGCAGTCCGTACAGCAGCGCGCGCACGGGCACCTGCTTGCCCAGCGGGAGCAGCCCCACGCCGGAACCGGAGAAGTGCACGGCCTGGCGGGTGATCAGGACGCGAGCTTCCGGCCGGATATGGTCGACGACCACGAGCGCGGTCATCATCTTCGTGAGGCTGGCAATCGGTAGCTCGCGCCCCGGCGCCCGCATCCACAGGACGCGACCCGAGCGCACGTCGAACAGCAGCCCGCTGCGGACACCGAGCCTTAGGCGCGCCTTGACCGACGACGGCGCCGGTGTCACGCCGTAGACGTGGAGCGTGCTTCGCGGGGGCTGAACGCCCGCGCGGTGCGCGGGGTGCCGAGCGGCCTGCGTCCGCGCCGGGGTGGATGCCGGTCCCGTAGTTCCGGAGGCCATGAAGACCAGCAGCGCGAGGACTCCGAGGACGATGACCATCAGGGCCTCCAGGATGCGCCGGTGTCGGCGGCGACGCCGGCGGCGGGCCTCCCGCGCCGAGCGGCGGATCCGCGACTCCTGGAGGACGCTGAAGTCGTTCATTCACGCGGACGCTCGGTCAGCGCCCCCACGATTCCAATCGCGAACAGCACGAGGATCACGACGGCTAGAACGCTAACCGCGGTCAGCCCATAATGCGAGATGTCAAGGGCGGTCAGCACTCCGAGGGCGACGATGAACCCCAGCACGATCGTGAGCACGACGTACCGCATGCGATCAGACTGCCGCCAGGCCGGAGCGGACCTGTTTTCGCTTTGAGGCGAGCAGCCGGATCGTCAGCGCGCCGAAGGCGAATCCTCCGACATGGGCGAAATAGGCCACGCCGCCGCCACCGCCCGTCGGGTTGGTCAGGCCGGCCGCGCCGAACAGCGCCTGCTCGGCGAACCAGATCCCCAGCATCACGATCGCCGGCAGCTCGATCACGGTGAAGAACAGGATGATGAATACGAGCGTGAGCACCCGAGCGCGCGGATAGAGAACGATGTAGCCGCCCAGCACGGCGGCGATGGCGCCGGAGGCCCCGACCGTCGGAGCGGTCGAGTTGGGCCCGACGAGCACCTGCAACGCGAGCGCCGCGATCCCGCCGAGGAGGTAGAAGCCGACGAACTTGAAGTGCCCCATGGCGTCCTCGACGTTGTTGCCGAAGATCCACAAGAACAGCATGTTGCCCGCGATGTGGAGAATCGAGCCGTGGGTGAACATCGAGGTGAAAACGGTCTCCCAGGCCGGCAGTGAGTTCGCGGCGGGAATCCCGTTCTGGGACAGCAGCGTGTTGTTGCAGACGACGCCAAGCGGCTCCGGGCCGGCCAGAGTCTGACGGGCCACCTCCGCGCAGTGCACGCCGGAGTGGGTGAGCGCGCGTGGGATCGCCCCGTACTTGAGCACCTCCTGCGCATCGGGCCCGCTGAACAGCGAGCCGCCGTGGCGGATGGTGAGGATGTAGACGACGACGTTGGCGAGGATCAGCGCGATCGTCACCCACGGAAAGGTCTCCGTGGGGATGTTGTCCTTGACCGGGATCATGCCGGCCCCAGACTAGTGCGCGCGCCCCGGTGCGACGCGCCCGCCCACCCGGCGGGTCAGGGGGCGCAGCACTGGCGCCGACCGCGCTACAGCCGCGCGACGGCGCTGGTGCCGACCGAGGCGATCCGCCACGGCTGCTCGGAATCGCCGTCGAGGGCGAGCGTCCAGTGCTCAGTGAAGCTGGCGGCCCGAGATTGGCTGCCGGCAACCACGGCAGCCGAGTCGCGGTCCTCGAGGTAGCGTCGCCCTTCCAGATCGACCTCGATCGTCATCGTCGGCGGGGACGCAGCCGCGTCCAGCGCGACGATCCGGATCTGCTTGACCCGTGGTCCGCGCACGACCAGCCGGGTCTGCTGACTCGGATCACCGGGATGCAGCAGCTGCTGGACCGCGTCCGGACGGGCGAGCGCCAGCAGTTGGGCGTCCTCGCCATCGACGGCCTCCGCCCAGGCGGCGACCGCCCGTCGCGCTGCCACCTCGAGGATGTCCGGCGCAAAGCGTCCGTCGGCGAGGCTGAGGTCATTGGCCGCCGCACGCGCATCGCCCTGGAAATCAAGGTCGGCGAGCTCGGAGATGTTGGTTCCCACAGGCACGGCGTCGGCGACCGCGCCCTCGACCAGTGCCGCGTCACGCATGCTGCGGTCATCCGCCCACGGGCTCGCGACGAGTTCCTCGTTCAGGGCGTGCTCACCCTCGGCCCCCTGCTCGATCGAGAGCAGGATCCAATGTCCCCCGCGCTTGCCCAGGGTCCAGAACTCTCGGACCTTGATCGTCTCGGACAGGCTGTCCGCCCGGCCGACCCGCTGACCGTATGAGTCCTCGACGTAGTCGCGCAGGCTGGCCTCAATCCGGACTGTGGCGCGTTTGGTGCGGTCGTCTCCGGTGTTGCGCAGCCCCACGTACTCAACTCGCGGTTGACCCATCGGCTGGACTCGGTTGTGCCAGCCCTTGCGGTCGAAATCGTCCAGGCGGCGCTCCCACTCGCCGAGCAGCTCCGGCGCCACAAGGGCGCGCAACCGGATCCGGTCCCGGGCGTCCCACGCGCGCTGAATATCGAGGAACATTTGCGAGGCCGCGGGACGGACGACGTCGGGGGCGAACGCCGGGTCATCCTCGGCCGCCTCGGCCGCGGCGAGCTCCACCTTGCGCTCGCGCTGGGCGACTTTGCGTCGGGCTGCGGTGCCCTGAGCCTGCTGGCCGCGCCACCAGACGATGATGCGCGGCAGGACATAGAGCAGCAGGACGGCGATGATGATCAGCACCAGGATGCCCCCGCCGCCACCACCAATCGGGATGAAGAAGAAGTGACCGTGGCCAAACCCGCGACCGAAGCCGCCGCCACCGCCGCCGAAGCTGCGGCCGAAGCCTGAGCTTCCGCTGCCGCCACGGGCCAGTGCTGCCGGAGCTGCGCTCAGCAGGAGAAGGCTCGCCGTGCAAAGCGCGCTGGCGAGGCCGAACCGGCGCCTCATGCTCCCACCGCCGCGTGGGCGAGCGGCCCGGTTCCCGGCTCGTCCTGGGCCACGTGCTGGTCGGCGTGGTAGCTGCTGCGCACGAGCGGACCGGCCGCGACGTGGTCGAACCCGAGCGCGTAGGCGGCCCGTTCCAGCTCGGCGAACTCATCCGGATGCCAGTAGCGCACGATCGGAAGGTGCTGTTCGGTCGGCCGCAGGTATTGCCCGACGGTGATCACCTGGACCTCGTGCTCTCGCAGCGCGCCCAGCGTGTCGACCATCTCGTCAAAGCTCTCCCCGAGCCCGACCATCAGTCCCGACTTCGTCGTCACCTCGTCACCACCCATCTCCTTGGCGTTGCGCAGGACCCGGCAGGAGCGCTCAAACTTCGAGCCCCGGCGTGCGACCGGATAGAGGCGGGGCACCACCTCGACGTTGTGGTTGAACACGTCCGGGCGCTCGGCGAGCACCTTGGCCAGCGGCATCTCCTCGCCACGAAAGTCTGGCGTCAGCACCTCGACCTTGCAGCGCGGCGCTTGGCGGCGGATCTGCCGGATCACTCCGACGAACGCGCCGGCGCCGAGATCCGGCAGGTCGTCACGGTCGACGCTGGTGATCACCGCGTGACGGAGGCCCATCTTGGCCACGCTGCGCGCAACCCGGGCGGGCTCCAGCGGATCGTTCCAGGTCGGCTTGCCCGTCTTGACGTTGCAGAAGCCGCAGCGCCGCGTGCACGTGTCCCCGAGGATCATGAACGTGGCCGTGCCGCGCTGCCAGCACTCGCCGATGTTCGGGCACGCGGCCTCCTGGCAGACGGTGTGGAGGTTCTCCTGCGAGATCAGCGTCTGCAGCTCGCGATAGCGAGGTCCGCCTGGCGCTGGGACCTTGAACCAGGGGGGCTTGCGCCCCCGGTGGGGCTGCACCTCCTGCGTGCCGAGCACCTTGAGGACATCGGAGATGCCTCCAGGATTGGACCGCGACCGGGTCACATGCTCACGCGCGCTCATAGGCCAAGGCTAGCGCTAAGGGCGGTTTCTACAGAAACGACTCAAAGGTGTGACACACGCCTGACGGTTTCTCGGTCACTATCGCTTTCGTGGGTCGTTCACGGTCAGCTTCCTCCGGGCCTGGTCGAGAAACGCAACCCAGAGTCTCGTTTCTCGACCACGCTCCCCGGGGCAGCCGACTTCTCATCCACGCTCCCCGGGGGGAGCCGACGTTCGACGAAGGCCTCGCGGCGCTGGCGACGCCCCAGCACGCCGTCTTCGGCGTCGCTCAGCTGACCGGCCTCGGCCTAACCCCCGCAGGCGTCCGGGCGCGGGCGGGCGCTGGCCGCCTGCATCGCATTCACCACGCCGTCTACTCGCTCGTTCCGGCGACGCTGCTGACGCGAAACGGCCGCTTTATGGCTGCCGTTCTGGCTTGTGGCCCGGGGGCAGTTCTTTCGCACCGGAGCGCCGCGGCGCTGCATCAGATCCGCGGCAGCGACCGGGCGAAGGTTGATGTGACCGTGCCGCGACGCTCGAGCCGTGCTCACGCCGGGATCGACCTCCACCGCTCGATCACTCTCACCGACAAGGACGTGACCATGGTCAGCGGCATCCCGTGCACGACCGTCGCACGGACCCTCCTCGACCTCGCCACCTGCCTGAACCGGCGGGGCCTAGAGCGCGCATTCGACCAGGCCGAGGTCGAGGGGGTGCTGAACGTGGGAGCGGTGGCGGATCAGCTCGCGCGCAATCGGACGCGGGCCGGTGGCAAGAACCTGGACATCGTTCTGCACCAGCACATCGCTGGCAGCACATTCACGTGGAGTGAGCTGGAGGAGCGCTTCCTGGCCCTGATCCGGGGAGCCGCATTGCCGCCCCCAGAGCTCAACGCGTGGGTGGACCTGGAAGACGGCGAACCTCCGATCCGGTCGGACTTCGTCTGGCGAGACCGGAAAGCGGTCGTCGAGACCGACGGCCACCGATTCCACCGAACAGGGCACGGCACCGAACGCGACCGGCGCAACGATCAGCGCATGACCTTGGCCGGATGGAGAAACGTCAGGCTCACGTGGCTCCAGCTCACGCACGAGCCCGAGCGGATCACCGCGACGGTGAGGAAGCTACTGCGGCTGTAACGCGCGGCCCGCCAAGGCCGCCTCCTCCAGGCGGGCGAGGCTGACCAGCCGCTGCCGGCGCCCGAGCGCCTCGGCCACCGCGAACGCCGCGCGCTTGCGGAAGCACGGCATCTGCCCGGCCAGCCGGTGGGTCTCCTTGATCAGTGACGTCATCTGGACGTCGGGCAAGCCGCAGGCCACGACCCAGGAGAACGGTTGCAGGTCGTTCTCGACGTTGACCGCAAAGCCGTGGGTGGTGACGCCCCGTTGGACGTGCACACCGATCGAGGCGATTTTGCGCTCGTCGACCCAGACGCCGGTGTAGTCAGGGCCGTCATCGAAGCGCGCACGGGAACGGATGCCCTCCTGCGCCAACGCCCTCACGAGCGCGTGCTCGAGCAACCGCACGTACGCCACTACGTCGTCGACGCCGACGATCGGGTATCCGACGAGCTGTCCCGGACCGTGGTACGTGATCTTCCCGCCGCGGTCTACATCAACGACGTCGATTCCCTGCGCCCGGTACCAGTCCTCGCCCATGGGCAGCTCGCCCGCCGCCGAGCGACGACCGCGTGTCAAAACGGGCCAATGTTCGAGCAGCAGCAGCACGTCCGGCACGTGGCCGGCCTGCCGGGCCGATCGGATGCGCTCCTGCAACGCGAGCGCCTCCCGGTACTCGAATGTGCCCAGCTGACAGACCCACAGCTCCGGATTGCTCATCAAACCCATGCTACGCCGCGGTCAAACCCTCCAGATGAGCTTTGATCGAGGCCAGGAACTGAGCTGCCTGCACGCCATCGAGCGCGCGGTGATCCCAGCTCAGGCCAAGGATGGTCATCGGGCGGATGGCGATCGAGTCGTTGCCGTCGGCGTCGCTGAGTACCACCGGGCGTTTGACTACCGCCTCCAAATCGAGGATGCCGACCTGCGGCTGATTGATGATCGGAGTGGCCATGATCGTTCCGTACTGACCCGGGTTGGTGATCGTGAACGTTCCGCCACGGACGTCGTCGGGCGAGAGCTCACGCGCCCGCGCGCGCCGCGCGAGGTCTTTGATCCTGGCGCCCAGACCCTCCTCTGATAACTCGTGGGCATCGTGAATGACCGGCACGATCAGGCCGCCGTCGCCGAGCGACACGGCGATGCCCAGATGCACCTCGTCATGGCGCACGTAGCGCTCGCCCTCCAGCGAGGCGTTCAGCGCCGGATGCTCACGCAGTGCCGCGACGCACGCCCGGGCCACGAAGGCCAGCGCGGTCAGCTTCACCGACGTGCGAGCTCGCTCTACGCGGCTCATGTCGACCTCGATCCAGGTCGTGCAGGTGGCCGCGGTGTCGAGCGAGCGCTTCATGTGCTCGCCGATCTGGCGGCGCATGCGTGATAACCCGGCGCCCGCGCCGGGCGCGACCGGCTCCGGCCGGTAGGGACTCTCGATGTGCAGCGGCGCATCGACCGCGGTTCCATTCCCAGCGTGGCCAGCGCCACCGCGGTCAAGGTAAGCCAGGACATCCTGCTTGCGAACTCGACCGTCACGGCCCGTGCCCTTGACCTGGGACAGGTCGATCCCGTGCTCGGCGGCGATCCGCCCCACGACGGGGGAGTAGCGACCGCCGGGGGCAGAGCCGTGCGCGGAGCCGCGGGCGGAGCCGTGCGCCGCGAGCCGCGGGCGGAGCCGCGGGCGGAGCCGTGCGCGGAGCCGTGCCCCCCACTGGCTGCACCGGAAGGAACTGCATCTCCGGCCGAAGCCGAGGCCGGGGCGCCCGCGCGGGCGGAGGGGACCGAGTTCGAAGCATTGGCCCCTTCGATTCGCGCCAGCACCGCTCCCACCGCCACCGTCTCGCCAACCTCGACCAGCACCTCGGCCAGCACGCCGGAGACAGGCGCGGGGAGCTCGGTATCGATCTTGTCGGTCGAGATCTCGCAGACCGTCTCATCGGCCGAGACCGGATCGCCGACGGCCACGCGCCACTGCACCACCGTGCCCTCGGCCACGGACACGCCCATCTGCGGCATCCTCACGTCGATCAGGGTCGCGGCGGCCTCCGCCGCCAAATCAGTACGCGAGGAGCTCACGGCACGCCTCCCTCACGCGTTCGACGCTGGGCAGAACCGCCTGCTCGAGCGGTGGCGAAAACGGGATCGGAACATCCGGCGTGGCAACCCGGACGACCGGGCCGTCAAGGAACTCGAACCCTTTCTCGGCGATCACCGCCGCCACCTGCGCGCCGGCCGCGCACATCTGGTTCGCCTCATCTAGCACCACGACCTTCGAGCACCGAGAAACCGAGTCCAAGATCGCCTCCTCATCCAGAGGCACGAGTGAGCGCAAGTCGAGCACCTCCACGGACGCATCCAGCTCCGCCACCGCCTCCAGCGCGACATGCACCATCGCGCCGTACGCGATCACCACCAGATCGCTTCCCGGTTGGGCCACCCGCGCCCGGAACGGGGTCTCGTACACGCCATCGGGAACCTCTCCGCGCACCCGCCGGTACAGATTCTTGTGCTCCATGAAGCACACCGGGTTGGGGTCGCGGATGGCGCTGTGGAGGAGCCCTTTGGCATCGTCGGCGGTCGACGGCGCCACGACTTTGATGCCCGGTGATTGCATGAACCACGCCTCGGGGTTCTGGGAGTGAAACGGGCCGCCGGAGAACCCGCCGCCGGAGGGCAGCCGCACCACGATCGGCACCGCCAGACCCTGCCGGTAGTGCATCTTCCCCGCCACGTTGACGAGCTGATCGAAGCCGCAGGAGATGAAGTCCGAGAACTGCATCTCGCACACCGGGCGCAGGCCCACCACCGCCGCCCCGACCGCGCAGCCGATGATCGCGGATTCCGCCAGCGGCGTGTCCATCACGCGTTCGGCGCCGAACTCTTCGAAGAAGCCATCGGTGACCTTGAAGGCGCCGCCGAAGACGCCGATGTCCTCGCCCATCACGACGACACGCTCGTCGGCGCGCAACTCGTCCCGCAGACCGGCCGAGATCGCCTGCAAATAGGTCATTTCAGTCATCGCGCACCATGGCCCGGAAGCCACTCCAGCGAGCGACGCCGTCCCCGAGGACCTCGGCTTCTCCGGAACAAAACACGCCATCCAGCACGGTCGCAGGATCGGGCATCGGCTCCGCCAGCGCCTCCTCGGTCGCTGCATCGATCTCGGTGGCCACCGCCGCACGCAGCGCACCCACATCCACGCCCAACGAGGTCAAGCGTGCGCCCTGGCGATCGATCGGATCGCGTGCCCGCCACTCTGCGACCAGGGCCGACGGCACGTATTTCATGTCGTCATGCGCGGCGTGCCCGTGCATGCGCATCGTCACGGCCTCGATCAGGGTCGGTCCGTCTCCGGCCAACGCGCGCGCACGCGCGGCAAACGTGGCCTCAAACATCGCCTCCACGTCATTGCCGTCCACCTTCACGCCGGCGAAGCCGTAGGCCGCCGCCCGCTCCACTGGGTCGACCGCGAACTGCTTGTCCAACGGAGTCGAGTAGGCGTACTGGTTGTTCTCGAGCACGAACACCACGGGGAGCTTCTGCACCCCGGCCCAGTTCATCGCCTCGTGGAAATCTCCCCGGGAGGTGGAGCCATCGCCGAACCAGGTAAGCGCGCAGCGCTTCTCGCCACGCAGCTTGAAGGCCATCGCCATGCCCGTGGCCACGAGCATCATGTCGGGCAGCATCGAAACCATTCCCACGCAGCCGAGGTTCCGGTCGCCGAAGTGGACGTTCCCGTCTCGCCCGCCGGTCACACCACTCGCGCGGCCGAGGTACTGAGCCAGGATCCGCGCCGGCGTCACACCGCGGATCACGTGGGCGGCGAGGTCACGGTGCAGAATGCAGAGCCGGTCCTCCGGTGCCATCGCAAACGCCGCGCCCGCCGACACCGCTTCCTGCCCGAAGCCGTCGTAGAAGGATCCGGGGACCTTGCCCTGGCGGTACAGACTCATCGCCCGTTCCTCCAGGCCGCGCATCAGCAGCATCGCGCGGAGCAGCCAGATCCGGTCCTCGGCTTGAAGATGGCCGGCGGCAGCATCGGTTACGTTGCCAACCGCAGGCTCAGCCATGTGGGTCGCCATCTATGCGTGCCCTTTCGTGTCGCGGGCCGGCCGGGATCTCCGTCCGGCCCCACTTTCAGAAGCCCTTCCGGGATCTCCGGCGGGCCCCTCGAACAGGGGGTGAGGCGAGCTTACTCCTGCGATCGGCCGCTGGCGAGCAGGACCGTGAGCGACACGTCTAGTCTTCGTCAGATGGACGGTGCCTGGCTCGTCCGCATGCGCTGGCGGCGCCGCGGCGCCTGGCTGTGGCCGACGTTCGCGGCAGCGACGATCATCGATGCGCTGATCTCTCACGCGCTGCCGCCGGTGGGGGACACCCAGAAACTGGGCGGTGCGGCTCTGGTGGGCTGCTTTCTGAACCTGCTCGGAATTGTGCTGCTGAGCCTGCCGCTGGCTGCTCTGCTGCGGCGCCGGCGCCCCGATCTGCCCTGGATCGTCGCCCGGGACTACGCGGGCACGGGCGTGATCCTGGCCATCACCGCAGCGCTGCTGAGCGCCGGCCTGATCAACCGATCGACGGTGCTCGACCATCGCCAGGCCAAGCGTGACGCCATCGTCCGGGCCCAGGCCTTCATCGGCGATCGCGCGCCGGCCGAATTCCGGCGCAGCATGTCGACGGTCGACACCTACGCGATCGAGCCCGGCAACATGTACCGGGTCTGCATCCCGAGCCACGAAAGCCGCCGCAGCTACTGCGTGGTGGTCAAGACCCGGATGCCGCTGGCCCAGAGCGTCAGCTTCGACGGCTACGAACCGAACGCGGTGTTCGCCGCCGGGGCGAGATAGAGAGCCGAGGGCACGCGGCCACTAGGCTGCCGGTATGGGCGCAAACACGAAGAAGATCGCGCTGATCTCCGCCATCCTCGGGTCCGGGATCGTGTTCCTGGATGGAACGATCGTCAATGTCGCACTGCCCTCGATCCGGGACAGCCTGCACGGCGGACTGGCCGAGCAGCAATGGGTGGTCGAGGCGTACATGCTGACGCTGTCCTCGCTGCTGCTGGTCGGCGGCTCATTGGGGGATCTGTTCGGCCGCACGCGGGTGTTCTCGGCCGGCCTGATCGGGTTCGGCGTCTGTTCCTTGCTGTGCGCCGTCGCCCCCAGCAGTTCGCTGCTGATTGGCGCTCGCGCGGTGCAAGGCATCGCCGGAGCGTTGCTCGTGCCGAGCACCCTCGCGCTGATCATGGACACCTTCGAGGACCACGAGCGGGCGGCGGCGATCGGCGGTTGGACGGCGTGGACGGGAGTGGCCACCGTGATCGGCCCGCTGGGCGGCGGCGTACTCGTCCAGGCCGCCTCCTGGCGCTGGATCTTCGCCATCAACCTGATCCCGGTGCTGATAACGCTGATGCTGCTGCGCCGGCTGCCCGCCGACAAGCGGACCCCGGGCCATGTCGACATCGTCGGCGCCGTGCTGTGCACGCTCGGGTTGGCCGGTCCGGTGTTCGCGCTGATCGAGCAGCCGACCTACGGGTGGGGCAGCGCCCGCGTGGCGATCCCGCTGATCGCCGGTCTCGCTCTACTTGCGGCGTTCGTGCCGTGGGAGCGCCGTAGCCCACAGCCGATGCTGCCGCTGGAGCTGTTCAAGGTGCGCAACTTCACCATCGGCAACCTGACCACCCTGACCCTCTATGCCGGCCTTGGCGTGGCGACGTTCTTCCTCGTGCTGTTCCTCCAGCAGGTGGCGGGCTACAGCCCGGTCAAGTCGGGAGCATCGCTGCTGCCCATCACCGTCGTGGTGTTCCTTCTGTCCAAGCGCTTCGGCGCGCTGGCCGACCGGATCGGCCCGCATTACTTCATGGCCGGCGGCCCGGTGATCGCCGGTCTGGGCCTGCTGCTGATCTCTCGCACCGGGGCGGACGCCCGCTATGCGACTGAGATCCTGCCCGGCGTGATCGTGTTCGGCCTCGGCCTGGCCATGACCGTGGCGCCGCTCACCGCGGCCGTCCTGGCCTCAGTCGACCAGCGCCACTCCGGCCTGGCCAGCGGTGTCAACAACGCGGTGGCCAGGGTGGCCGGGCTGCTGGCGATTGCGGCCCTCGGCGCAGTCGTCGCGGGGAGCTTTCAAAACCATCTCGACAGCAACCTCGCCGGTCGCCCGCTCAGCCCCGCCGCACGAACCGCCGTGGCCCGGGCGCGGACCCGGCCGCTGGTCCTCGATACCCCGGGTCTGCATGGCCCCGATCGCACGCTGATCCGCACGGCGTTGGTCGACGCTTCGGTCAGCTCGTTCCGCCTGGGCATGGAGATCGGGGCGGCGCTCGCCGTGCTCGGCGGGATTGTCGCGCTGGTGGGGATCGTCAACCCGCGGCGCAAGGTGCTGGCCGCAGACTGTGCGGGCGGCGCTCTAACCGGCGCGAGTGAGGACACAGCCGGGAGCGCCATCGCGCTGCCGGCTCCAGCCGGCGTCCGGGCGAGCTCACCCAGCTGAGCCCGCTGAGCCCGCTGAGCCGGCGGGCAGCCGGAACAGGGACGGAAAGCGCAGGGCCAGGAACGGGTCGCCGGTCAGCGTCATGCGGCCGGCGGAGACGAGCTCGGGCCAGCCGACCGCGCCCGCGGCCAGCCGGACGATGTCATCGGCGCCCAGCTCGACCGCTGCGCCTGCCTGCGACGCGGGCCCGGGCGAGACGTGCAGCTGACCCTGGCTGATGCGCAAGCGCAGCGGAGTGAATCCTTCTCCTCCCGGGCGACGCACGCGCAGCTCCAGCGTGGCCTCCAGGTCACCCGCGCGCTGAGGATCAAACCGCGCGGGCAGCGCGAGACGGATCGCCCGCATCGCCGCCGCGTGCGTGGCGCCGTGCGTGCTCAAGCTCGCCACGCGCTCGCCGCCGCCGCGCAGCACCGCCTGAACCCGAGGCCGGCTCACGCCATCAGGTACTTCATCGCCTCGGTCGGATCCGAGAACAGCATCAGCGAATCGTCGGTCGCCACCATCCGGCCGTAATGCGTGGACATCTCGTGCTGGATCGAGTAGGCGTCGATCTCATATCCGAGCTGCTCGGAGACCTCCGCGTAGGGGATGGCGAGGCGAACCTTGGCGCGGATGTCCCAGAACGACGGCTGCTCGATCACTTCGATCTCCGCCCGGCGCCCGAGGATCTCGGCTACCGCGTCGCCTTCGGCGCTCTTGGCCATCACGATCCCAACGTAGTCATAGCCGGCCTCGCCGTTGACTGCCGGCGCCGCATCTGCGGTCGGGGCCCGCCGCGTTCGGGTCGGACGCACACGCTGCGTGGGGCGATCGGCAGGTTCAGGCAAGGCCGCCCCATCCAAACCCGTTTCCGCAAGTACCGCATTGGCGTACATCGAGAGGTTGACGACGTCGACGGCGGCCATCGAGCCGAGCGCGTCGGCGGCCGCCTGGGCGCCGGGCTGCCAGTCGGCCAGCCAGCCGTCGATCGTGGCGCGGTTGTGCGTGCCGTGCTCGGGGTCGGCCAGCAGCATTCGGATCAGCTCCGTGGTCCAGCCGCGCGCCCACTCCCACTCATGGTTGGCCACCTGCGCGATCACCGGAGTGACTGTGTCACCGCAGCCCGCGGCAGCCCGGATGCCCAGTTCACGGCGCAGCATCGTGCCGACGACCGGCTCGAAGCACACGTTGGCGGCGACGATCACCTCGGCCCAGTCGTGCGTGGCGGCCAGCCGCTCGACGTAGCGACGAGTGGCCTGCCAGCGCTCGTCACCCAGAAACGTCTCGCGCGCCTGCGCGATCGGGAACGGCCCGTGGTGCTCCTCGAGGTCCATCGCGTAGAGCACCAGGGCCTGAGCCGAGCGCTGCTTCATCGCGGCCTGCAGGCACACGCAGGTGGCGACCGAGTCAGACAGGCAGTCGCGCCCGATCGTGGCCAGCGCGAACCACAGGCCGTGCTCGATGTAAGCGGCGACCTGCAGGTTCGCCTTGAGGAAGTTCACCCAGTCAGGCGTGAAGTCGGCGATCAGGCCCTCCTGGGTGGCCGAACGCATTGCGCTCTCGATCTGGTTCTCGACCGCGGCGGAGCGCTGGTAGTACGTGCGCTCCCATTGCTCGGCTGGATCACGGAACGCGTACCAGTCGCTGCTGCGGAGCTTGGTCGAGGAGTCGTTCCAGGTGCCGCGGCCGTCTTCGAAGAACATCGGCCAGCCCCGGGTCAGGTGGCGGTGGATCGAGGGCTGGGTGTCGATCGTCACGTCCTCGTAGAGCGAGGCACGGCGCTTGCGCGGGGTGTACCAGGCGAAGTCACGCTCGGCGTCGGGTCCGGCCGGCGCGGCGGCGGCGTCGACGCGCTTGACCGGCGGACCGGGCTGTTCGGCTTGCGGCGCGGCGTCGGCCGAGGTGGTGAACTTGTCCGAGAAGATCCGCGCCTCGTCGATCCCCTGCGCATCCAGCATCGCCTCGGCCGCCTCGATCATCGGTGGCGGACCGCACATGTAGACGTCCGGCGTGGTGATCTCCCGCGCGCTCAGGTACTCGTCGACGACTTCGTGGACGAACCGCTCCACCACTGGGGAAAAGCGGAAGTCGTCGAGCTGCGCGCCTAGGCGCTCGATCTCCTCCAGTCCGAACAGGTCCTGCTCGGTGCGCGCGCCGTAGAAGAAGCGCACCGGCCGCGCGCAGCCGTCACCGGCCAGTTGGCGCAGCACAGACAGGATCGGCGCCATGCCCGAGCCGCCGGCGATCATCAGGATCGGGTGCTCGGCCTCCCGCAGGCGAAACGCGCCGTAGGGGCCGGTGAACCGCAGCGTGTCCCCGGTCTTGATCTGCCCGTCGAGCATCCCGGACAGCTTTCCGCCGGGATAGCGTTTGATCATCAGCTCGATTCGGTCCTCGCCGGGCAGGTTGGCCATCGAGAACGAGCGGCGAACACCGTCCTGGCCGGGGACGTGCAGGTCGATGTACTGGCCGGGGGTGAAGCTGAAGCCGGGCGCGCCCAGGACCAGGCGGGTGATGTCGTGGGTCAGCGGCTCGACCGTATCCACGGTCGCCTCGCCGTCAGTGATCGCGTGTTCGAGGCGGTAGCTCTCAGGGTCGTAGTGGAGCAGCTCGACGACCAGGTCCTGCTCGGGCATGGCTCGGCACATGAGCGAGTAGCCGCTCTCGCGCTCGGAGTCCGAGAGGGCAAAGTTGGAGTAGCGCTTGAGCGCCACATCGCCTTCCTGGAGGAAGCACTTGCAGGCCGAGCACTGCCCCTCGCGGCAGCCGTAGACGAGGTTGTAGCCCTGGCGAAAGGCGGCGTCGAGGACCGTTTCGTCGGCTGCGCAGTCGATCTCCTCGCCGATCGGCTCGAGGCGGACCTTCATGGCACGGTGACGCTCGGGCGGGCGGCGGTGCGCTCGGTGGCGCTCCAGCCGGCTGTGCTCCAGCCCGCGGTGCTCCAGTCGCCGCTCGGCAGGCCCAGCTCATGCGCGACCCGAATGTTGGGCGAGACGAACTCCAGCTCGTGCTTGCGGATGTCGCTCAGCTTCCACTGGCGGGCCTCACGCAGGTGGGGCTGGCTGACCAGGGTCTCGCCGTCGGCGCGGACAAAGCCGAGATCCTTGACCACCTCGCTCGCCTCCCAGCCGTGGTAGCGGTCGAGATAGTTGCGGTCACCGGTGTAGCGACCGGGGTTGGAGACGTCGAGCCACTCACACTCCTTGGAGCAGTAGAAGCGGGTGCGCGGATGTCCGGCGCCGTCGGGGAAGATCGCGTGGCGGCGGTCCTCCTCGGCTACGCACAGACCCTGGCAGGTCCAGCAAAACGGCGGCGCCATGTTGATGAAGTCCAGCGGCAGGAACCCGGAATCGGGGTCGGTGCTGCCCCGGAAGGCCTCCCAGAAGGGGCCGTACTTGGCATACCAGCCCGGGTACTTGCTCTCGAACCAGTCGAAGTCGCGCTCGTCGAGGGGATCGAAGCGCCAGAACGAGAGTGGCCAGCCGGCAAAGGCGAGGATTGCGTGACGGTGATGAACGCCATTGACCAACCGCTCACGGGCGCGGTCGAAGATGTCGGTCGGGATGGCGAGCCCGAGCTTGCCGAGCTTCATCACGTAGGCGCGGTGCCAGTCGTCGCGCACCCAGCGGTCCCACTTGTCCAGGTAGCTCTCCGGGTCGGAGCGGTCCTTGGAGAAGTACTCCATGACCACCGCTGCGAACACGTCGATGAACGCATGATTGATCCAGAACGCCTGCTGCAGGTCACGTTCGATCAGGGGCGCGTTGTGATCGTCCTGAAGGACGGTGAGGAGCGTCGCGTAGCCGTTGGAGATGTGGCGCGCTTCGTCTGACTGGACGCTGAGATAGGTGGTGGGCAGGGTGAAGTCCCCGTTGCGCGCGGCGACGTCCGGCAGCGCGACGAAGACGATGTTGGTGAACGCCGTCTCAGCCACCACCTGCAGGGTCAGCGCGCACTGGATCGGGTCGCCGACCATGAAGTGGCTGAACATGTTCAGCCCCGGGTTGGTCAGCACGGACCCGGTGAACGCCTTGGGACCGAGATTCCAGCCGGCTGGGTCGGGGACATTCTTGGCGTACCAGCGCGCCAGCGCCATCTGCAGCCCGGTGTGGCGAATCTCGTCGACGAACTGCACGTGGTAGCCGTTGCGCAGCTCGTTGTTGGGCACCGCGCTCATCAGCATCGACATGCAGCGCCCGGCGCCGATCTCAGCGAAGTTGGTCACCGTGATGAACGGCTTGAGGATCTCAAGCCAGCGCTCGTTGGCCTTGCTCGGCATGTTCGCCCGGACGGCTGCGTCGAGCCCGCCGTAGACGCGTTCGTCCTTCTCGAGCTCCATCGGCAGGTACTCCCGCATGATGTGCTTCATCGGGTCCTTGGCCTTGTGCGGAAACTTGTACCGCGTGGGGTAACGCACGGCCGGCTGGTGGTAGCTCGGCTCCCAGCCGAGCTGGGCGATCCGCTCGTGGGTCTGGGTGATGCTTCGCCGTCGGGGAGTGGTAGCGCTCATAGTGCGGAACCCTACTTGCGTGCCGTCGTGCACATCTCCGCGCCGTGGCAACTTGTTCGAGCGCACGTTTTGTCACAATCTGACAATGACGGTGCCTCCTTGGTCACCCGAACGGCTGCCACCGGAAACTGTGGCGGCGGTCCGGGCCGACCTGGCGCACCTGGTCGACCAGATCGTGGCGGCGATCCGGGCCGAGAATCCGGTCTACGCCGAGGTCTTGGCGGACCCGTCCGGGATGGGGATCCGCCTGGGCATCGAGCAGGCTCTGAACACATTCCTCGACGCGGTGCAGCGCGGCGCCTCGCCGGCGGGGGAGACCGACGAGGTGTGGCGGCGCCTGGGCGAGGCGGAGTTTCAGGCCGGCCGCTCGCTCGACGCGCTGCGACAGGCCTTTCGCACTGGCACTCGCGCGGCCTGGCGGGCCGCGGCCGACGTCGCGGCCGAAGTGGGCGTGCCGACTCCGGCGGTGATCGCGCTGGCCGAGGGGATCTTCGTCTACAGCGACGCGTTGGCCGCCGACGTCGTCGAGGGCTACCTGCGCATGCAGTCCGACGAGGCCGGCGAGCGAGAGCGGCGCCGCCGACGCCTGGCTGCCCTGCTGCTCGATCCCGATGGTCACGATCCCGAGGCGCTCCATCGCGCAGCCGAGCTGGCCCGCTGGCCGCTCCCGCGCCGGCTCGCCGTACTGGTGGTGGCGGGCGACAGCGTGGCGCCGGTCACGCGGCAGTTGGACGTCGATGCGCTGGCCGGGGCCGACGGAGCGGGGCCGTGGCTCGTCGTTCCCGACCCCGACGGCCCCGGGCGCCCGGCCGCGCTTGACCGGGCCGTCGGAGCGCTCGGCGCAGCACTGGGGCCGAGCGTCGGGCCGGCGGAGGCCCACCGCTCGCTGCGCTGGGCGCGCCGGGCGCTGGAGCTGATGGCCCGGGGTGCGCTCGCCGATGGCGGTCTGCTGCGCGTATCGCAGCACCTGCCGACGATGATCGTGCTCGGCGACGCCGCGCTTGCGCACGCGCTGGTGGCGCGTTGCTTGGCGCCGTTTGACCCGCTGCCAGCTGCCGAACGCGAGCGCCTGCTGGCGACGCTGGCGGCGTGGCTGGCCCACCAGCGCCACACACCCGGGGTCGCCGCCGAGCTCCACGTTCATCCGCAGACCGTGCGTTACCGCATGGCCAAGCTGCGAGACCTGCTCGGCGACGCGCTGGACTCGCCCGACGGCCGGTTTGAGCTGGAGCTGGCGCTACGGGCGCGGGGGGGCCTGCGCTAGGGGCGGTCGGTCCCGGGCCGCGCGGTCGGTCACCGGCCCTGCGGGTGGTTCCGGGCCGGCCCCGGGCGGTCGGTCCCGGCCGGGGCGGTCGGTCCCCACCCGCGCCGCACCGCCCGTGTTTCTCCACCGCTCACACCCAAACCGCCCGCTCAAGCAGACGTGGTGGCTTTGACGCACGCATACGGTGCGTCAAAGCCACCACGTCGAGAGATGAGCCGACTGCGGCGATCGACTGAGGCGATCGTGTCCGGGTAGGATCGCGCCCAGGCGGGAACCTATCTGGAGGAGGCGGTATGGCTGAGGCGACGAAGGCACGGGCGGGCAGCCCAAACGGCAAGGCGGCGCAGCCGGAAAAGACCGTGGCGCAGCGCGTCACCGCACTGCGCCGCACGGCGAACACCGACCCCGAAGGTGCGCGCGATGAGGCGTGGCAGTGGATCGCCGATCTCGGACGCCGGGCGGTCAGCGATCGCCAGGGCGCGCTGGCCGAGCTCCAGGAGCTGTTTCTGACCGGCAAGCCGGCCGAGGGCATCGACGGGCAGACCGAGGGGATCCTCGTCACATGGACGATGAACCCGGTCGTGGACAAAGTGATCGGCTCGGTCACCAACGCGTGGATGCCCTGGCTGGGCAAGAAGTTCTTTCCCGACCGCCAGCGCGGGGTCAACACCCTCACCAACAGCGCGCGCTGGGCATCCAAGCTCCTGTGGCCGCTGTACTCGACTGGCGAGTCGCCGCTCGGTCGTAGCGCATTCGACTTCACGACGTTCGTCGAAGCCGGCAGGCTCGATCCCTCGGTGGACGTGCTGGTGATCGACTACGGCAGCGTCAGCTCCAACCCGCGACTGCTGATTCGCCAGATCCGGGACGAGCTGGTGGAGATCGTCCCGGGCGCGAACCTGGGCAAGATGCTGGTCAGCGTCCCCGGCCGCCGGGAGTTGTTCCCGGCGCTCTACTTCGCGCTCAAGTCAGACATCTAGACCAGGTCGTCATCGAGGGTCAGCGCCTCGATTTCCGCAGTGTCGGTCGGCAGGCAGACGACGCAGAAGTCGTGGCCGAAGGGTGTGAGCCGGAGGCTACGCCTGACCGCCTTGGCCCGAGAGGTCTTCTTGATCGCCTCGAGCACATCGGGCTGAGCCTCCAGGACCTGGTAGGTGATCGAGTCCTCGAGCGCATCGTCGCTGGCGGCGACCAGGCCGAGGCGCTGCAGGTTGTCCAGGTACGACGGAACGCGGTCCTGGCGCCGTAGCCCGGCCTGGGGCCCGATCATATTCAGGCCCGGCGCGATGAGCTGCGAACCGACACCGATCAGGTTCGTCGCCCGCACGTCGACCAGCGGCTGCGGCCCCTCGAGCATCAGGACCCGGAGGATCCGTGCCTCATCGGGAGCGAGCTCGGCGAGGATCCTGGCGAAGGCGGGATGCGCGCCCTCGTCCGCGCTGACGTCGGCGGCCTGGCGCAGCAGCTCCGCCCCCTGGGCGCGCAGCGACACCCCCTCTGGTTCGTCACCGTTGCGCCGCCCGCGGCGGGACAGCGTCGCCGATGCGGGGGCCATGTGCCTGACGCGGTCGTCCAAGTCGTCCACGCCGAGGAACTCCCGGGCGTAGCCGCGCATCCCGTGACTGAACGCCTGGGCGAGCTCGGCCGCGGCGCCCGGATCGAGCGCCACCTGCACCAGCCGGGTGCCGACCCGCACCGAGACTTCCAGACCCCACCAGGTCGTCCGCCACCACACCTCGGCCGCGACCCGCGCGAGTCCCGGCAGCGCCTCAACCACGCTCAGCTCCTGTTTGGGGTCGCGCTCTTCGCTCATCCGAACAGCGCCAGGTGTAAGAGGCCGCCGGCGAACCCGAGGACGGCGCCGTGCAGCAGCAGCAGCCACTCATCCTCCCGAGTGGCCGTGCGCAGCATCTCGGCGAAGTCGCTGGGGGACATCTCTCTCATCCGCTCGGAGATCAGCTTACGCATGGTCCGGCTCCGACTGCGGCTGAACTCGGGGTCCGAAAGCGGAGCCATCATCGATTCGACCGGCTCCGACGCAAACGAGCGCCTGATCGACTCGTACTCGCGGGCGCCGATGGCGACCCGGAGGGCTCGCCGGGCCGGGCCGATCGCCCGGTCGATGGCCGGCCGCATCGAGCTCTCGATCAGCCTCCGGGTCCGGTCCGACTGCGGACCGTGCAGCAGCTCACCTCCGAAGTTGGCCACGGTGATGATCTCGTCGGCCACGATCCGCGCGTAGACGTCGGCCACCTCGGGCTGGCGGCGCACGAACAGTCCCTGAAAGCGAACCGGTCCGTATCGCCGCTCTTCCGGCGGCTCGTAGATCATCCACAGCGCCACCCAGTTGGTCACGTAGCCGACGGCCACGCCGAGGATCGGCAGCAACCACCAGAAGGTTACGAAGTGGGTCAGCGCGGCCACCGGGACGCCGAGCGCGAAGCCGAAGAAGAAGCCGAAGTTCTGGATGAACTTCAGCTCCCGCCGGCCCATGTCCAGAAACACGCGGTTGGCCAGTTCGGGATCGAAGCGCTTGATCACCATGAGCTTCACGTCGACGAGCTGATCGATGTGCTCGGCGATCTGATTGGTCAGGTGCGTGACGATCTCCGGCAGCTGCTGCTCGACGCGCTGGTAGACCAGTTCCCTGACCTGGCGCGGTAGCTCGCTCCACAGCCGCGGCTGTTCGCGGGTCATCACGCGATCCACCGTCTCACGCATCTCCCCGCGCATGCTCTGGACGATGTGCGCGGAGATCTTCTCCGGCTCGAGTCGGTCGAAGAATTCCCGTGGACTGCCCAGCTTGGCGATTCCGACGTCGACGGCCAGGCTGCCCATCTTCGCCGCGCGCGAGGGGATGATTCCCTGCCAGCCGAGGCCGCCGACCATGATGCCGGGAATCTGTTGGAGCTTGTAGGGCAAGATCCGGGAGATGCGCTTCAGCCAGCCCGCGCGGACGCCCTTGAAATGCACCGGGTAGAACAGCATCAGCACGCCGGTCCAATTGGTCACATACCCGATGATTCCCGTGAAGAACGGCACGGTGATCAGGGCGAGAGTGCTCTGCGTCAAGGTGCCGCAACGCTACCCCAGGCAGCCCACGGGCCGCGACCCATTAGGCTCCAGCGCCCATGAGCTTCGTCGCCCTCATCACCGGCGCGTCAGCCGGCATCGGCGAGGCCACCGCGCGCCGCCTCGCCCGTGAGCCGGACGCCCGGCTCGTGCTGGTCGCCCGGCGGGCGGAGCGGCTGCAGTCGCTCGCGCAGGAAATCGGAGGGGCGACGACCGTCGCGGTCGACCTGACCGATCCCGATGCTCCCGCGCGCGTGCTTGAGACGGTGGTGGCAGAGCACGGCGAGCTGCACATGTTGGTCAACAACGCCGGAGCGGCCTGGCGTGGGACCTTCGGCGAGACCGGATGGGCCAACATCGAGCGTCACATGAAGCTGAACTTCGAGGCGCCGGTGCGGCTCACCGAGGCGCTACTGCCGCTGCTCCGGGCGACAGCGGCGGGGTCCGGGGCCGGGCGGGTGTCGATCGTCAACGTCGCCAGCACCGCGGGCCGCGTGTCGCGACCCAATTCCGGCGCCTACTCGGCGAGCAAGTTCGCGCTCGCGGGGTGGACCGACGCGCTGGCCGGCGAGGAAGGCCAGCACGGCGTCCACGTTGGGTTGGTCCTCCCCGGCTTCGTCAAGACCGAGGGCTTCCCCGCCGCCGAGCTGCTGGCCAAGCCCCAGACGCGCTGGCTCGTGTCTTCGCCTGAGCGGGTTGCCGCAGCCATCTACGCCGCCGGTCCCGGCGGCAAGGCCGAGCGCTACGTACCGCGTCCCTACGGGCTGGCGGCGGCCGCGCGGATCCTGCTGCCGGGGCTCGTACGCCGGGCGACCAGCGGCGGCGCGTTCACGACCGCCACCAAGTCGCACGACTAAAGCCGCGAGCCGGTCGAGCGCTGCGCACCCGGCGGGCGCGTGGGCGCGTGGGCGCGTGGGCGCGGGAAGCCGAAGGGCGGCTGAACCCTCCGTGAGTAAACCTCCGTGACGCCGGGCAACTAAGCTACAGCGCTGTAACAATCCGACCCAGGAGTCGCTTTTCATGAATGCAAATGCGCGCCGGGTGGCCGTGCTCGGCGGCATCCGGATCCCGTTCGCGAGGCAGGACGGCCCCTACGCCCGGGCCTCCAACCAGGACATGCTGACTTTCACGCTCGACGCCCTCGCGAGCAAGTTCAACCTACAGGGCGAGACCTTGGGCGAGGTGGCCGCCGGCGCCGTGCTCAAGCACAGCCGGGACTTCAACCTCACGCGTGAGTCTGTGCTGGGCTCCAAGCTGGCGCCAGAGACTCCGGCCTACGACGTCCAGCAGGCCTGTGGCACCGGGCTCGAGGCGACGATTCTCGTGGCCAACAAGATCGCGCTGGGCCAGATCGACGCTGGCATCGCCGCCGGCGTCGACACTACCTCGGACGCGCCGCTCGCCCTCAACGAAGATCTCCGTGAGGTTCTGCTCGAGGCCAAGCGGGCCAAGACCAACGCGCAGCGGCTACGGGCGCTGGCCAAAGTCCGCCCGCAACAGATTCTCCCGGAGATCCCGCGCAACGCGGAACCGCGCACCGGACTCTCGATGGGCGAGCACACCGCGATCATGGCCAAGGAATGGGGCATTGGACGCGCGGAGCAGGACGAGCTGGCCGCGAGCAGTCATCGCCATCTGGCCGCCGCTTACGACACCGGATTCCTTGACGACCTGGTCACTCCCTTCCTGGGGCTCGAGCGTGACCAGAACCTCCGCCCGGACTCGAGTCCGGAAAAGCTGGCCAAGCTCCGACCGGTGTTCGGCGGTCCCGACGGCACGATGACCGCTGGGAACTCGACGCCGCTCAGCGATGGCGCCTCGTCGGTGCTGCTGGCCAGCGAGGATTGGGCGGCCGCCCACGGCATTCCCGTACAGGCCTACTTCACCGAAGCGCAGACCGCGGGCGTCGACTACGTGAACGGCGGCGAGGGCCTGTTGATGGCGCCCGCCTACGCGATGCCGCGGATGCTCGACCGCGCCGGTGTGGCGCTGCAGAACTTCGACTTCTACGAGATCCACGAGGCGTTCGCCGCGCAGGTGCTGTGCACCCTGAAGGCGTGGGAGGACCCAGTGTTCTGCCGCGAACGTCTGGGCCGTGAGCAGCCGCTGGGCTCGATCGACCGGGACAAGCTGAATGTTCACGGTGGCTCGCTCGGGGCAGGCCATCCGTTCGGCGCGACCGGCGGCCGGATCGTGGCCAACCTGGCCAAGACCCTGTCCGAGGCCGGCACCGGTCGCGGCGTCATCTCGATCTGTGCCGCCGGTGGTCTCGGCGTCACCGCGATCATGGAGGCCGCAAATGTCTGACCGCTACCAGCAGCTGATAAACACGCCGATCGGGCGAGTCGTCTCCAAGCAGGTGGGCCTGCCCCAACCGGTCAAGCTCGAGCGCTACGAGCCCGGCCACCCCGTGGTCGATGGGCCGGTCCTGTTCGGAGCGGCCCCGGGCGGCCGGCTCGCCGGGGCGCTTACCGCGGTGCTGGCCGCGATCGGAGCCGAGGTCCACACGCCGATGCAGGAGGACATCCGGACCGCAGCCGCGACCGCCGGACTGGACGCCAAGCTGTTCAATCCCGACGCGGCGCCGCCAGAGGGGCGGTTCAAGGCGCTGATCTTCGACGCCACCGGGATCACATCGACCGAGCAGCTGCACGAAGCCTGGGCGTTCTTTCACCCGACGATTCGCCGGGTTAGGACCTCGGGCCGGGTAATCATCCTCGGCACCCCGCCGGAGGACGCCCAGAGTCCCCCGGAGGCGGTCGCCCAGCGCGCGCTGGAGGGGCTGAGTCGTTCGATCGGCAAGGAGGTCCGCAAGGGCGCCGCGGCGCAGCTGGTCTACGTCAGCTCGGGGGCGGAGGACGCGATCGAGTCGACGCTCCGCTTTTTGCTCTCACCCAAATCGGCCTACGTCTCCGGCCAGGTGATCAGGATCGGGCCCTCGGAGCTCGTCGCCCATGAGCTCGACTGGGAGCGTCCGCTGTCGGGAAAGGTGGCGGTGGTCACCGGGGCCTCGCGGGGGATCGGGGCCGCAATCGCTGAGGTGCTGGCGCGGGACGGCGCTCACGTCGTTGGCGTGGACATTCCGGCCCAGGCGTCCGAGCTCGAGTCAGTGACCAGCCGGATCGGCGGCTCGTCCCTGGCGCTCGATATCACGGCCGATAGCGCACCGGCCGAACTCGCGACGCACCTGGTCGAGCATCACGGCGGCGTCGACATCGTCGTGCACAACGCTGGAATCACCCGGGACAAGACTTTGGGGCGGATGAGCGACGAGCTGTGGGACTCGGTCATCGGGGTCAACCTGCTCGCCCCGCAGCGGATCGACCGGGAGCTGTTCGGAGGAAACGTCATGCGACCCAATGGTCGGGTCGTGCTGGTCTCCTCGATCAGCGGCATCGCCGGCAACGCCGGTCAGACCAACTACTCGACCTCCAAGGCCGGCGTGATCGGCGTAGTCCAGGCCTGGGCGGATGCGATCCGAGAGCAGGACGCCACGATCAACGCGGTGGCGCCGGGATTCATCGAAACGCAGATGACGGCGGCGATGCCGATTGGCACCCGGGAGGCGGGGCGCCGGATGAACAGCATGGCTCAGGGTGGGTTGCCCGTCGACGTGGCGGAGACGATCGCCTGGTATGCCAGCCCAGCGTCGGCTGGCGTCAACGGCAACATCGTGCGGGTCTGCGGGCAGAGCCTGCTGGGAGCCTGAGCCATGACCGTTCGCGAACTGGACTCCTCACCGGGGATGCTGCCGATGTTTGCCCGGGCTGGTGTGTCCATGGTCCCGGGAGCGTCCCGGCTCCCGTTCGTCGGGGGTGGCGGGCGGGAGATTCCCGACCTGACGCTGGTCCTCTCCGACGTGGCGGTCGACCGAGACCGGCTGGCGGCATACGACCGCGTCTGCGGCTTCTCGCTGCGCGATGAGCTGCCGCCGACGTATCCGCACATGCTCGCGTTCCCCCTGCAGCTGGCGCTGATGACCGACTCAAGCTTTCCGTTTGCGGCCATCGGGCTCGTCCACATCTACAACCGCATCGTCCAGCATCGTCCGCTGCAGGCGGGCGAGCGCTTGGCGCTGCGGGTCTCGGCGGGGCCGCTTGAGCCGCACCCCCGCGGTCAGCAGTTCTCGCTGTTGACCGAGGCTCGCGTGGGCGACGAGCTGGTGTGGGAGGAGGTCTCGACGAACCTCCGCCGCGGGCGTGGCTCGGAGTCGTCCACGGCACCGGAGCTGCCCTCCTCGAAAGGTCTGCCGACCACCGCCACGTGGAAGCTTCCCGGGGACCTCGGCCGACGCTATGCCTCGGTGTCCGGCGACTACAACCCGATCCATGTCCATCCGCTGAGCGCCCGCGTGTTCGGCTTCCCTTCGGCGATTGCGCACGGCATGTGGACCAAAGCCCGGTCCCTGGCCGCCCTGGAGCCGCGCCTTCCGGACGCGTATTCCGCCGAGGTGGCCTTCCGCAAGCCGATCCTGCTCCCGGCGAGCGTTCGGTTCGTCCAGGAGCCGGCCGACGACGGGATCCGGTTTGGAGTCCGCGCGGACAAGAACGACTCCCCGCACCTGGACGGGGCCGTCAGCTTCGCGACGTAGTCAAAACTCAGGCGCAGGCGTCGGATCTCAGGCCGAGGCGATCCCTGCCGCCACGCTCGCCACGCCGGCGATCAGGATCACGGCCAGCAGCACCGGCTCGAAGCCACGCGTATCCAGGGCCGAGAACGCGCGCCGCCCGAGCGCGTGACCGCCGACCACGCCGGCGGTCCCCACGGCCAGCAGCGAGCCGCTCAGATGGGCTCGGCCGAACACCGGCACCAGCGCGATGGCGGCGATCACGCCGATGGCGAGAAAGCTTGCGCTGAGCGAGTCGCGCAGTTGCGCGGGACGCAAGCCGCGGTGGGAGAACCACAGCGCGAGCGGCGGCCCGCTCACCCCGGAGGAAGTGGTCAGCGCCCCGGTGGCCAGCCCCAGTGCCAACCGGCGCAGCGGACCGCCGCGGGCGCGCACGCTATGGCGCATCCGCACGCGCAGGATCGCCGCGGCGATGACCAGAAGTCCGACCACGATCTGCAAAGTGGACTTCGGCAGGGCTCGCAACACGAGCACCCCGCAGACGGTGCCGGGCACCGCGGCGGCGAGGATCGGCAGGACCTCGGCCCAGGCCACAGCCGGCCGTCGCCGCTCGGTCAGCAGGACGAGCAGGTTCAGCTCGAGGCCGAGCAGCGTGACCGTGACGATCACGCCCGTCGACGAGAGCACGCCGAACATCACGGGGGTTAACACGAGCGCGAAGCCGAGTCCCGTCGCCGCCTGCAGGCACGCCGCGGCCAGCGCGGTGAACCCGACGAGAACGATTGCCAGCACGGACACGATGCCGTGCATGGTCGCGCAGCGGCCACGCCGGCGGAGCTGACCGTAGAGCGCAGGCAGCGTTCAGACCAACTCGCGCTTTACACGGGGTCCGCCTGTCCGTCTAAACTTATGTCATCAGCCGAGCAAGGTGCTCGGTCAATCAGTGCCCGCGTCCGTAGTGGTTGCCCTAAGTGCACCTCCCGCGTTTCGCAGCACACGACCAAATCCCGGGAGGGAACATGGCAACAGGAACCGTCAAATGGTTCAGTGACGAGAAGGGCTACGGGTTCATCACGCCCGACGATCAGGGCAAGGACCTGTTTGTGCACTTCTCAGCGATCTCCGGCAACGGCTTCCGCTCGCTCGCCGAGGGGACCAAGGTCTCCTACGAGGCCGAGATGGGTCCGAAGGGCCCGAATGCCGCGAACGTTCAGGCAATCTAGCCTGCTCTGGATCGCAAGAGGACGCGGCCCGCTTCGGCGGGCCGCTTGTCGTTCTCGGGCGGCGCGATGCCCGGCGCGCCCGTGCTGAGCGCGGGAAGCACTATCGTGGGATCCAGATGAGTAACTTCGCTGAACTGGGCCTCGCCCCCGATCTCCTGGAGGCGATCCGCGATGTGGGCTACGAGAACCCGAGCCCGATCCAGGAGCAAGCGATCCCGTTGCTGCTGGAGGGTCTCGATGTGATCGGCCAGGCCCAAACAGGCTCGGGCAAGACTGCGGCCTTCGGGCTGCCGATGATGCAGTACGTCGATCCCTCCGAGCACGATGTCCAGGGCCTCGTGCTGACGCCGACGCGCGAGCTGTGCATCCAAGTCACCCAGGCGCTGCGCGCCTATGGCAAGGCCAAGGGCGTCGACGTCGTCGCCGTCTTCGGCGGGGCTCCGATCCGCACCCAGCAGGCCCAGCTGCGGGCCGGAGGCCACATCGTGGTCGGCACCGTCGGGCGGGTCAAGGACCTGATCTCACGTCACTCGCTGATGCTCAACGCGTGCCGTTTCGTGGTCCTCGACGAGGCCGACGAGATGCTCGATCTCGGCTTTCTCGAGGACGTCGAGAAGATCCTCGCCCTCACCCCTTCCAGCCGGCAGACGGCGTTGTTCAGCGCCACGATGCCGGTCGAGATCCGCCGTCTGGCTGACCAGTACCTGTACGACCCGGTGATCGTCAAGGTCAAGAACCCCACGCTGACCGTCGACACGGTCGAGCAGTTCGCGCTTGAGGTGCAGCCGCGGGAGAAACCGGACCGCCTCGTCGAGGTGCTGGAGGCGGAGCGCCCTGATCAGGCGATCGTGTTCGTGCGGACCAAGATTCGCTGCGATGCTCTGTACCGGACGTTGCGGGACAAGGGTTGGAACGTCAAGGCGCTGCACGGGGACATGAGCCAGGGATCACGTGACGGGGTGATGATCTCGTTCAAGGACGGCCGTCTGCCGTTGCTGGTGGCCACCGATGTGGCCTCGCGCGGGCTGGACATCACGGGGATCTCGCACGTCATCAACTACGACGTGCCCACCTCCCCGGACGTCTATGTCCACCGCATCGGCCGGACCGGCCGGGTGGGCCGCAGCGGCCGAGCAATCACCTTCTATGAGCCAAAGCAGCGCCGAGATATCGAGGCCATCGAGCGCCACGCCGGAGTGAAGCTGTCGCCATGGGTGAAGGACGCCCACGTCGCGCCAACGCCCGTCAAGGCCAAGCCTCCGCGCCACTCCAAGCCGCACGTCTCGACCAATGGTGAGGGCCCCGGCCGGAAGCTGATCGTCTCGGGCGGGCGAGCGGCCGGGCTTGAGCCGGCCGACATCATCCACGCGATCACTGCCGCCACCGGATTGGACGGCGAGGCGGTGCGCAATGTCCGGGTCCTCGAGCGGTTCGCGTTCGTCGAGGTACCCGCGGATGAAGTGCAACGGGTAGTCGAGCAGGTCAAAGGCACCGAAGTCCGCGGTCACCCCCTGCAGCTCGAGGCTGCGAGGGTCTGAAATCAACAGTTCGAGCGGGAGGTTCGTGATGAGTCGATTTTCGTTTCTGAACAGGCGTCCATCCGCTTCGATGTGCGTGGCGCTGGTTGCCCTGTTCCTCGCCCTGGGAGGCGTGGCCTGGGCAGCCACTCAGCTGCCGGCCAACAGCGTCGGCACGACGCAGCTCCAGGACCGTGCCGTGACCGCTTCGAAGCTCGCCCAGGCGTCGGTTGGCTCGGGTCAGATCGATGCGGGCGCTGTGCAGCGGCGCGTGGGCGGAGGATGTCCTGCGAGCAGTGCCATCTCCTCGATCAGCCGGAGCGGCTCCGTCGGTTGCAATCGGACGCTGCCGCGTGAGACCGGGGCCGCGTCCAGGGAGACGACGATCAACACCACCGACACCACCGTGCTCAAGCAGGTACTGCCCGCCGGCTCCGCCTACCTGGTCATCGCCAACCCCGACGTGGTCATCGCCAGCACGGTGCCAGGCCAACACGTGACCGTCACCTGCGTGCTTTCCATCGGTGGGGTCAGCCAGACTCGCACGGCGATGCTCGAAGTTGGTCCGTCCAAGCAGCGCCTGGAAACCGGGCTCTCGCTGG
Source organism: uncultured Solirubrobacterales bacterium (assembly GCA_963757165.1). GTDB lineage: Bacteria > Actinomycetota > Thermoleophilia > Solirubrobacterales > Solirubrobacteraceae > Palsa-465. The sequence continues at coordinate 946,119 of CAVWQO010000006.1, read as the reverse complement.
TGGCCTCCAATCCGGCCGCCGCCAAGAGCCAGAGCACGGCGAAGGTCACCTGCTCGGACGCCTTCAGCCTCGGGGACACCCCCACCGTTGGCGTGACGGCGGGGTTGAGCGCGGTCCAGATCCGCAGCTGAACCGACCGGGCGCATGTGCGCCCGCCCGGGTAGGCTGGGGTTCATGTCCACAGCCAATATGAATACAACCCACGGCACGATCGCGCTCGAGCTGTTCGACGACGACGCGCCGAAGACGGTCGAGAATTTCCGTAAGCTCGCCCGCGACAAGTTCTACGACGGGGTCATCTTCCACCGCGTGATTCCTGATTTCATGATCCAGGGTGGCGATCCGCAAGGGACCGGCACCGGTGGCCCCGGCTATACGTTTGAGGACGAGATCAACGATCACAAGGTGGTACGGGGCGCGTTGGCCATGGCCAACGCCGGGCCGAATACCAACGGGTCCCAGTTCTTCCTCGTCACCATCGACAGCGCACCGTGGCTGGACGGCAAGCACACCGTGTTCGGACAGGTGACCGGGGGAATGGATGTGGTCGACGCGATCGAGGCGCTCCCGACCGGCGCTCGGGACCGGCCTCTCGATCCGCCGCAGATTGAATCGATCGAGCTCGATCCGGCGTAGTTTGGGTGTTCCGCCGCCCTCGAGGCACGGCACGGCTATGAGCGAAATTCGCGACTCCCGGCTCTGGCACCCCTTCGCCGATATGGGCTCGGTGCGCGGCGCCGAGCTGGTGATCGAGCGGGGCGAGGACGTCTGGGTGTGGGACACCGACGGCACGCGCTATCTCGACGCCACCGCCAGCTTGTGGTACGCCAATATCGGCCACGGACGCCCGGAGATCGCCGAGGCCGTCGCGGCCCAGATGATGCGTCTGGAGGCCTACTCCGGCTTCGGCGATTTCGCCAGCCCGCCCGCGCTCGAGCTGGCTGACGTGCTCGCGGAGCGGGCGCCGATGGCCTCCCGCGTCTTCTTTGGCTCCGGCGGCGGAGATGCGATCGACACCGCCGCCAAGCTGGCGCGGCGCTACTTCGCCGAACTGGACGAGCCAGATCGCACCGTTCTGGTCAGCCGCAGTTCCGGATACCACGGAACGCACGGCTTCGGGACCGCGATCGCGGGGATCCCGGCCAACCGTGAGGGCTTCGGGCCGCTGATGGAGACCGAGGTGGTCCAGCACGACTCGCTCGAGGCGCTGCACGAGGCCGTGGACCGAGTCGGCGCGCAGCGCATCGCCGCGGTGTTCGTCGAGCCCGTGATCGGTGCCGGTGGCGTTTACCCGCCCGTCGAGGGATACCTTGAAGGGGTCGCCGCGCTGTGCCGTGAGACCGGGATCCTGCTCGTCATCGACGCGGTGATCTGCGCCTTCGGGCGGCTGGGAACCTGGTTCGGGATCGAGCGCTGGGACATCGCTCCCGACATGATCACCTTTGCCAAAGGGGTCACCAGCGGCTACCTGCCGCTCGGCGGGGTGATGGTGTCCGAGCGCGTGGCGGAGCCGTTCTGGCGCGCCCCCGGGGGACCGATCCTGCGCCATGGCGCGACCTACTCCGGCCACGCAACATGCTGCGCCGCGGCGCTGGCCAACATCGAGGTGATCGAGCGCGAAGGGCTGCTCAGCCGCGGATCGGATTGCGAGCAGGAGCTGCTTGATGCGCTGCGGCCGCTCGCCGAGCACCCAGCGGTGGCTGAGGTCCGCGGCGGCACCGGGACGCTCGCGGCCGTGCAGCTCAGTGCCGATGCCATCGGCGAGGATCCGGGTGCCGTGGGGAGGCTCGTGGCGGGCGCACGGCAAGCCGGCGTGCTCGTGCGGCCGTTGGCTAAAGCGATCGCCGTCTCGCCGCCGCTGACGGCGCGGACGGAGCACTTCCAGCTGATCGCCGAAGCCCTCGCTCATGGCCTAGCTGGCCAGCCAGGCGTCCGCTAGCCTTGGCCGCGCCGCCCCGGGGGGCGGCAACCTCTACCGCAGCAGAAGGAGAGAGATGGCGAGCGTTGATCAGCAGACACCGGCCGAGACCAACGGTGGCCGGGAGGCGGCGACGATTCCGGTCGAGAATCCGGCCACGGGAGAGCTGATCACGACGATCCCCGTCCTCGGACGGGCGGAGATCACCGAGATGGCGGCCCGCGCCCGGACAGCTCAGCAGGGCTGGGACGCTCTCGGCTTCGAAGGCCGCGGCAAGATCCTCCGCCGTGCGCAGAAGTGGATGCTCGACAACGCCGAGCGGATCCTCGATGTCGTCGTGTCCGAGAACGGCAAGACCCACGAGGACGCGCAGCTCGCCGACCTCGGTTACACGGTCAGCGCACTCGGCTTCTGGGCCAAGGAAGGTCCAAAGTACCTCGCCGACGAGCGCGTCCCCTCCTGGAACAACCCGGTCGCCGCGGGTAAGAAGCTGATCATCCGCTACGCCCCGGTCGGCGTCGTTGGCGTCATCGGGCCCTGGAACTATCCGATTGCCAATTCCTTCGGGGACTGCATCCCCGCCCTGATGGCGGGCAACAGCGTGATCCTCAAGCCCAGTGAGGTGACGCCGCTGAGCTCGCTGCTGATGGAGGAGATGATGCGGGAGTGCGGGATCCCGGAGTCCGTCTTCCAGGTGGCGACCGGCGACGGGTCCACCGGGGCGGCCCTGATCGCGAACGTCGACTGCGTGATGTTCACCGGATCCAGCCGGACCGGAAAGGCGGTCATGAAAGCCGCCGCGGACGCACTGATTCCGTGCTATCTGGAACTCGGGGGTAAGGACCCGATGATCGTGTGCGCGGATGCTGATATCGAGCGGGCAGCCAACGCCGCCGCGTTCTACTCGATGAACAATGGTGGCCAGGTCTGCATCTCGGTGGAGCGCGTGTATGTGGAGGAGCCGGTGTACGACGACTTCGTCCGCCGTGTCACCGAGAACGTCCGCGGACTCCGCCAGGGCGCTCCGGCGGGGGTCGGCACGGTCGATGTCGGAGCCGTCACCTTCCCGCCGCAGATCGACATCGTCGACGATCATGTACGCGACGCCATCTCCAAGGGCGCCAAGGTGCTGGTCGGCGGCCACGTCCGCGCCGGTGCCGGGCGCTTCTATGAGCCGACGGTGCTGGTTGACGTCGATCACTCGATGAAGTGCATGCAGGAGGAGACGTTCGGGCCGACGATCCCGATCATGAAGATTCCCGATGCCGAAGAGGGCGTGCGCTTGGCCAACGACTCGACCTACGGCCTGCAGGCCAGCGTCTGGACAGGCGATGTCAAACGTGGCGAGGCGCTCGCGCGCAGGATCCAGGCCGGTGTCGTATGCGTCAACGACGCGCAGGTGAACTACACCGCACTGAATCTTCCGATGGGAGGGTGGAAGGCTTCGGGTCTCGGCAGCCGCCACGGCTCCAACGGCATCCGCAAATACACCAAGGTGCAATCGTTGCTGGTGACGCGTCGGGCGCTCAAGCGGGAGCCGTTCATGTTCCCCTACCGGGCGCGCCGCACCCTGCTGCTGCGCCGGATGTTCAAGCTCCTTTACGGCCGCGGCGACCGCGACTGATCAGCGTAGGCGCTTCCAGGGCGCAAACGCGTTCTCGGAGCCCTCGAGCGCGGGCGCGAGCTCGGGGAAATGCCGCGTGAGGACATCACCGAATAGGTGGTCCTCCACCCAGCTCATGCCCTCCGGGGAGTAGACCTCCGGGGTGTAGTCGTTGGTGAAGAAGCGGTCTGACTTCAGCCGACGCGAGGCCATCAGGATGAAGATCCGGAAGGCCGTGTCACTGAAGCCGAAACCCGGCGGGAGCTTCTCCCCGAGCATCCCGACCTGGGTGTCGACCTGGTCGATGTCGCCGCTGTAGACCTCACGGATCTGGTCGTTCCACTCCGGATTGGGCGTCAGGTCCTCGAACTTCTCCACCCTGCGCTTGCGCAGCTTCTCCCGGAAGTCGTTGTAGCGCGGCACGCCTCGCTCGCGGTCCCGGAGGATGTCGATCGTGGCGATGTCGACGTGGTCGCCGTTTACCCGGGTCAGGTTCCGCAGCGCGTTCGGGTGATTGTGCAGCGTGATCGCGCCCGGGTGGGCCAGGCCAAACGTGTAGATCCAGTTGACCATCCCGTGCTCGTCGATCACCTGCCGCGTCCCGTGACCCTGGATCGGCGTGAAGTCGGTCTCGGCGATCACCTCGTCGGTGACGTGCGAGCGGATCTGGTAGTCGTCCGGGATCAGCGGGTGCATCCGGTACACCGAAACGAACTCGCTGGTGATCGAGTATGGGGCCGTGTGGTGGTCCAGCGGTGAGCCGACGATCCCGCTGATCAGCTCGCCACTGCCGATGTGGCCGAAGGTGCGCTTGACCCATTTCGGAAGCACGCCGTACCAGTTCGCGTTCATCGCCACGTGCAGAGCGGGGTTGTCAAGGATCCCGGGGGTCCACTCGACGGTGTGGATCTTGGCGATCAAAGCCGCGTTGATCAGCCTCGCCTTCTGGAAGAGCTGCTCGTCGTCCCAGCTCGGGTGATGGGCCTTCAGCATGTCGCAGATCGCGTTGTGCTCACGCGCGAACAGCGTGTGCATGATCGAGAGGCCGACCCAGTAGTTGTCACTGAAGCCAGTCAGATCGACGCCGTGCAGCTCCGGTTTGGTCTCCTCAGGCAGCCGCTCGTTCTCGAGCCTGAGCTTGCCGTCTTCGCCGGAGCGCAGCTCGCGGTTGCGCTCCTCGGTCGACCCGTAGAGCTGCGAGCCGTCCCACCACGGCGTCACCTTGTTGACGTACGTCGGGGGGAGCTCGCCTCCGGCATTGGTCGAGTCGGCGCTGGTGCGTCGGACTTCCATGATCCCGCCGTCCCAGTTGTCGTCATCACTCAGCGGGACCTCGATGAACTCCGTCTCGGAGTTGTCGCCGTGACTGAACCAGTCGTGGTTCTGAAACTGCAGCCAGCACGCCGCGAGCACATTGAGCGTGGTCGCGGGCTTGAACGAATCGCGGTTGAGCAGGTGGGTCGAGACCTCGCGGGGACTCGGGTCGAGCATCGACTGCTCCTGCGGACGGGTCGCCTCGGGGGGCATGTTGCGCCCGAACCGCGCACCGGTCTTGCCCATCGACGGGTTCTGGGGGTCGGTTTGCGAACCGTCATAGGCCCGGTGCTGCGGGGGCTCGGAGACCACCGCCACGCCGCCGCCGTTCTCGACCTGTTCGGTGTCGTAGAGGTTGAACCGCCGCAGGTCCTCACGGAAGTGGGTCAGCTGCAGGAGCTGAGCGGGCAGAGGCAGCTCCCACCAATCGGCCACGCGGTCGACCACGTCCAACCCACCACGCACCACCCGCCGGGCGGCACCCTTGGTCAGGTCTCCGGGCTTGTACGGCATTTCTCGCTCTCCTCCCGCCGGTGCAGAAACGGCGTGAGTCTATCCCGCAAGGCCGGGACGCGGAGAAGTTCGTCGCGTAGATGTTGTCGAAACGCGCACGCTTTGATGTCCGCTGGGCACCCTCGTGTAGCCGCTCAGCCGACCGAGCGCCCGGCGAGCGCTCAGGCCGCCCTACCGACTCAGGCAGGCTGGGATCTGGAGCGCGTCCCAGCCACCGTTCGCTTGGGTCACGAGCGGCGCGAGCTCTTGCTGGAGCGTCTTCAGGGCGATCACGGGGTCCTCGCCGTTGCGCAGGTCATGCAACGCGTCCCTGAGAAAGGCCAGTTGCTGACTCAGCGATTTGACCGCGGCGTCGTATACGTCGGCAACCTCACTCGACGGGTGCAGGGAGCGCAGGCCCGCGAGCTCCGGGGCCAGGGCGGCGATACCTCGCCGCAGAAAGGCTTCGGTTCCGGCCGGGGAGGTCGGCGTGGCGATTCGGTTGGTCTGCCGGCTGGCCAGCAGGCACACCCGCGTCGCGTCGTTGTGCAGCTCGCTCGTACTCAGCGGCGAGCTGCCGCAGCCGGCGAGCAGGATGCCGAGGGCCACGACCGCGACCGCCGCCAGCCTCCGCCTCACCGCAGCTGCACCTGCAGCAGCCGCTCGAGTTCGCTGATCGTCTGGGCCGCGTCGACGTGGTGAACGGTCGCCATCCCGAGTTCCGTTGCGGGGCCCAGATTGAACGGCAGGTCATCGACGAACACGCAGGCCGGTGGCGCCAGCTCGATCTCCTCTGCCCCCAACTCATAGATCTCACGAGCGGGCTTGCGGATCCCCACCTCGCCCGAGATGACCACGCCGTCGAACAGTTCCGCCAACCCGGCGCGGTCATAGCGCCTGGTTCCCCACGAGTTGGAGATCAATCCGGTCCGGATCCCAGCCTTTCGGGCCCGGCGCACGGCCTCGAGCATCGACGGCTCCGGGCTCGACCCGGCGAACAGCCGGTCGATCAGGCCGTCACCCTGCACGCCCAGGATCTGCGCGAGCCCCTCCTCGAAGGCCTCTTCGGGCAGCTTGCCCGTCTCCAGCCCGATCAGCAGGTCCCGGCACGCCGGATCCTTGCGAAAGCGACGTCCGATCTCCTCGGGCTCCAGACCCTCGAGCTCACAGAAGGCGCGAAAGGAGTCGAAGAGATTGCTGGTCAAGACCCCGCCGTAGTCAACCAGCAGCCCGCGGTACGGCGTGTCCTCAGAAGCCATGCCGCGTCACATCCAGGGCGCGCTCGGCGAGCTCGACGACACCCTCGCCGAAGGTCTTGAGATATGGATCGTCCGTCGAGCCCGAGACCGCTCGCTTGTAGTTGCCTTCCATGAACACGATCCCCTTCCACAGTGCGAGGGTGACGTACCAGTTCAGGGCGTGCATTGAGCGTCCCGAGCGTTCCTCGTAGCGCGTGATCAGCTCCTGCCGGGTGGGGAAGCCGGGCAACGTGGTCACGCTCTGCAGGTTGAACTTGCCGGTGTCCTCGCCGGACTGAATCCAGTGGATCATCATGTAGCCCAGATCAGCCAGCGGGTCGCCGATCGTCGCCATCTCCCAGTCGAGGACCGCAACCAAGCGCGCCGGGGCGGTGCTCGCGAAGATCGTGTTGCCCAGCCGGTAGTCGCCGTGGACGATCGTGGCCGTGGGTGACTCGGGCAGATTCTCGGCCAGCCACCGGCCGACCTGCTCGACCTGCTCGAGCTCCCGCGTGCGGTTGTGTTCCCAGAGACCGGTGAACCGGCGCAGCTGGCGCTCCAGATATCCCGTCGGCTTTCCGAAGCCCTCAAGCCCGACCGAAGTCCAGTCGACAGCATGAAGCTCCACGAGTGAGTCGATCAGCTCGTCGGCCACCCGCTCCCGTTCGGCCGGCGTGTCCAGCGGCGCGGGCACCGAAGTCGTGATGACCTCGCCCGCGACCTGCTCCATCACGTAGAAGGGCGCGCCGATGACGGACTCGTCGTCGCATACGGCGAGGACCCTGGGTGTGCGGACCGGAGTCGGCTCCAAGGCTCGCAGCAGCCGCGCTTCGCGCAGCACATCGTGGGCGCTGGGCGGCAACGGTCCGCGCGGCGGCCGACGCAGCACGACGCCCGTCGACAGGCTGAAGGTAACGTTCGAATGACCGTCGCCGATAGGCGTCGCGCTCAGCTCCTGAGGTGCCTCGAGTCCGCTCTGCTCAAGGAACGAGATCAGCGGGTCGAGCACGAGCAGCGGCTCACGCTCGTTGGCCTCGCCTTCGGCGTAGGTCCGGACAACATCGTCAGGCGCGAGCGCAACGGTCATGATCGGCAGGCAGCGTACCGGCGCGGGACGTCCGGTGGGATACCGGCGCGCTCTGGGCGACCGAGTACCGGGCTGGGGTTGAGAAGGCTGCTAGCCGGGTCGCTAGGCGGCGACGGGCAGGCTGCTACCGACAACGCGGTCAAAGCGCCAGCCGCGAAGCTGGTCGGGGTCGCCCGCCATTCCGACGACTACTGCACCGGTCCGCTGTTCGATCTCGTACAGCAGCTCGGCGAGACGATCCCGTGTCGCTCGCGCCGCCGAGGACTCCTCGGTCGCCCAGTCACGATCGGCGCTCTCGACGAGCACGGTCACACGATTCGGACGTCGCCGCGCGATCTCCGCCAGCAGCCGCTCGTCGGCGTCTGCGGGTCCAACTATTGCCAGTAGGTCGCTCATGGCAGAGAGTCTTGTCCTCCCGCGTAAAGGGTTCCTGAACCGCTGTGAATGGTTCGGTAGGGCCCGCACTACGCTGAGTGCTACAGATGCCAGAGTTGCCTGAAGTCGAGATAACGGCGCGCCGGATCGGCGCGGCCATTGCTGGAACCCGCGTTGAATCCGCGCTCGCCCCGGGGATCAATGCGCTGAAGACGTTCGACCCCCCCCTGAGCGCCCTTGAAGGTAAGGAAATCAAGGGCATCACGCGGCGCGGGAAGCTGTTCCTCCTGGACTTCGAGGATGAGCTCGTCTTGCTCATCCACCTGATGTCGGCGGGGCGCCTGCAGGTGTTCGACGTTCGGGCTTCGTTGCGTGACCGTGCCTCTCGTCTGCTCCTGCGCCTCGAGGACGGCCGAGAGGTGCGCCTGCGGGAATTCGGCACCAAGCAGCGGGCCTGGGTGAAGCTGCTGCGCAGCCCGGAGGTAGAGGCCGAGGAGACGCTGGTCCAACTTGGCCCGGAAGCCTGGCCGGACCCGCCTGACTTCGCCGAGCTACTGGATCTACCGCGCCCGCTGTATGCCCTGATGCGCGACCAGCATGTTATCGCCGGGATCGGCCGCTCGTGGGTAGACGAGATTTTGCACGCCGCTCGGATCTCGCCGTTCAAGCGCGGCACGGATCTCGCGCCCGACGAGGCCGATCGCCTGCGTGAGGCAACCATCGACGTGCTCGGCGGCGTCCTCTCGCACTATGAGCAGACGATCACCCTGCCGATCCCGGACAAGCTGCCAATGCCCTTGCGGGTGCACCGCCGCAACGGCGAGCCGTGTCCACGTTGTGGGGACCGGCTCGAGGCGGTGTTTTACGAGGACTACGTCATGTGCTACTGCCCGACCTGCCAGACGGACGGGAAGCTGCTCAAGGACCGCCGGCTCTCGCGCCTGCTCAAGTAGGCCGTGGGGGCGTGGCGTGAGGCCTTGGGGCGTGGCGTGAGGCCTTGGGCGTGGCGTGAGTTCCCGGTCGGTCTGAGATGATCCGGGAGTGCTTGAACCTGGCGACAGAGCCCCGGATTTCACGCTTCCAGATCAGAACGGCGATCAGGTCTCACTGGCCGCCCTTCAGGGGAAGGCCGTGGTCCTGTATTTCTATCCCAAGGCGGATACGCCGGGATGCACTGTGCAGGCGTGCGGCGTTCGCGACCACCACGCCGACTACGACCAAGCCGGCGCGGTCGTTCTCGGAGTCTCGGCCGATCCGGTCAAGAAGATCGCCAAGTTCGCCGGCAAGTACACGCTTGGATTCCCGCTGCTCTCCGACGAGGACCACTCGGTCGCCGAGGCCTACGGGGTGTGGGTGGAGAAGTCAATGTACGGCCGCACGTACATGGGCAACGAGCGGACCACCTTCCTGATCTCACCGAATGGCGTGATCACCGAGATCTTTCGCCGCGTCAAGCCCGGCGAACACGACGATCTGGTTCTCGCCGCGCTGGCCTGAGCTACTGCAGGCCCTCGCGCGCTTCGCGCACGAGCGTGACGGCCTCGGGGAAGATCACGGCCATCACCGAGCGCAGCTGTTCTGCCTGCTGCTCGGTCGTCCCCTGAATGTTGGCGCGGTTCATCGCGGCGACGGTCAGATCGACCGCGAGCTTGATCGCGTTGTCGGCCCAGGCCAGGCGCTGAGCTCCCTGCATCTGCTCAGCGAATTCGCCCAGCCGACGCTGAAGATCATCGGGGTCACCAAACATCCCGCCGAATCCGCTTCCTTCCATGGGACCTATGGTACCGAGCCGACATCGTCGGCCGTGCGCGTGGCCAGGACCGCGACCGTGCCGCCGCGCCCGGCGGCCGCCGCCGCCAGTTCCACTAGCGCCGCGACCGGCGCCAGCGGCACTCCCAGCGCCGTCGCCAGAAGATCGATCGAGCGGATTGGCGCATTTCGCTTGAGCAAGTTGTAGAGGTACGAAGGCGTCGTCGTGACGCGGTTGATCAGTGATTGCCACATGCCGAAGGGGTTGTGCTCGGCCAACATGTGGTGGGTGCGCACGACTTCGAAGCCGCTGCGCCTCAGCAGGGCCTGGACGCCAACGGCCGTGAAATGCACCCGGTGACGCGGCACGTCGAGGTGGTACCAATTCTCGCCGCCCACCCAAGCTTGCAGGCTGGCCAGGTTGGGCACGCCGACCAAGATCGTGCCACCTGGACGCAGCCACCCCGCGATCCGCTCCAGCGCCTGCCCCGGGTCATCGAGGTGCTCAAGGACATGCCACAGCGTCACCGCGCCAAGCGAGCACGCCGGCACAACCGCCTGCTGGATGCTCGCCTGAGCCAACACGACTCCGAGCTCGCGGGCGCCGGCGACTCCTCGGGCTGAAGGTTCGATGCCGTCGGCCATATAGCCCGCCGCCCGTGCGGCGGCCACGAACCGTCCCCGGCCGGCACCGACGTCGAGCAGCCGGGCCGGCGGGGGGGAGACCCGTCTGAGCATGGTCAGGCGGTGCCGGTCAAAGGCGCCCAGCAACGGCCGCGCGAGCTTGTGGAGACGAGGCCGACCGGGACGGTAGGCCCCGAGGTCGTGCAACCCCCCGGGCGCCGCTCCGATCGTCACCGCCGTGCCGCAGGTGGTGCACCGGCGCAGTAGGAACTGAGTGTCGGCAAGGGCGGGCTCGCTCGTTGGCACCCGTCGCCAATCGGCCAGCTGGCCGCCGCAGGCCGGGCACTGACGGCCCTGGTGCTCTCCGGTGGCTGGCACCGCGGCGAGTCTAATGTCCGGGTCCCAATCGGGACACCAGCGCCAAAGCGCCGTAGAATCGGCCGTGTCGATGCCCGGCTCGCACCCCAATCCCGTCCTGCGGGGTCGCATCGAGATGGGAATCAGGATCGTCTCGCCCTTGCTTGATCTGCTGCTCGCGGCTGGTGAGCGCCTCTCACGCGTGCTCGAGCGCGACGATCCGGAATATGTGGCGGCGAGGATGCCCTCAGAGGGTGAATCCGCCCCCCGGGGCCTGCGGCCGCGTGAGCCGCGCGCACCGGCATCCCGCGGCTAGCATGTCAGCCTCATGACCGCCGACGAGCAGCTGCTCTACGAATCCCGCGTACGCATGCGCCAGGCGGTGATTGCCGCGCTGGCGGGGATCCTCCTGGTCGGCGCGGCCGCGATTCAGCTTTCCGGTCCGCACACCAAGGTCAACGAGCTGACCCTGGACCTGATCACAGCGCACAAGCGCTACCCGATCGATGTCATCGGCGCCGTGATCAACGGCTTTGGGTTGTGCGCGCTGGCCGCCACGCTCGCCTTCCTCTTGGACATAACCCGGGCGCGGAACGAGCTTGTCAAGCCGTGGATCAAGTGGATGGTGATCGTCGGCGGGGTGGTGGCGGCGCTCAGCGGGATCGTGTACGCGGTGGTCATTGCCAACACGGCCGACACGTTTGTCAGTCAGGGATCCCTGACCTACGAGCAGGCCAATCACCTGACCAGTGCGCCCGGACTGCTCGCGCTGCCATTCATCGGTCAGGCGTCCGCGCTGTTGCTGGCGGTCGGCTTCGTGCTCATCGCGCTTCAGGCGATGCGGGTCGGGTTGCTGACCCGCTTCATGGGCTACCTGGGCATCTTCACGGGCATTCTCGTGCTGTTCCCGATCGGGTCGCCCGTGCCCGTGGTACAGGGCTTCTGGTTGCTCGCGCTGGCCTACCTGCTCTCCGGGCGCTGGCCGAGCGGCGTACCGCCGTCCTGGCGCAGCGGCCGCGCAGAGAAGTGGCCTTCATCGGCGGAAATGCGCGAGCAGCGGCTGAAGGCTTCTGGTGCCGGCGCGGGCCGATCGAAGCCAGCCCCCAAGCCGGGCCGTGAGCCGGTAGCCACCCCGGCCGCGCCGCGGACCCGCGCGGCCACGGGTAAGCGAAAGCGCAAGCGCCGGCGCTGAGCGCCGCGGGCGCTGCAGACAACGCGGGCGGCGAGCAATCGCTGTCGTACATCCGTCCGGCCGGCTCAACCGCGGGGGAGCTCATGCCGATGGCAGGGCGACCATTCTTTTTCGCTCGTAACCCGCCATGCGCCGGCTCCGATACGGGGTCACAGGTCCTTCGCGCAGCGGTGGGTGTCGCCCCGGCCGAGACTGCCCTGGTTCCCGTCCACGCCGGGAGCCAGGGTTGCGGGGCCTGCTCAGGCGCTCCGGCCGCAGCCGGCCCGCCCGCGGACACCGTTCAGCGCCGCCAGGCCTCCGTTCGTCGTCCGGATGGCGCCGCCCGGCGATTCACCGTTGCCGACTCCGCCCTCGGAAGGTAGAGACCCACCCATCCGTTACACCTCAAACGAGGAGGCATAGATGGAAGCCGCTCGACCTGGTCCGCGCGAAGCTGACCTCGCGCCGGCCCCAGATCCGACTGGAGGACGCACCGCTGGTTGGACCCCTGCCGACCCTGGCCCGCTGGGACTCGCCGCCTTTGCGACGACGACGTTTGTGCTCAGCATGATCAACGCCAACCTGGTGTCCGGACCGGTGACGGACGTGCCTGTGGTTCTCGGACTCGCCTTGGCCTACGGCGGGATCGCGCAACTCATCGCCGGTATCTGGGAGTTCCGCACCGGTAACACGTTTGGAGCCGTCGCGTTCTGCTCGTTCGGTGCATTCTGGATCTCGTTCTACTTCCTGGTGACCGGCGCGGTGCCAGAGTTGGCCAAGAACCCACAGCATCTGGACAGCGCCCTTGGGCTGTATCTGTGGACGTGGGGGATCTTCACCACGTATATGTTCATCGCCTCGCTGCGCACCACGGGCGCCATCGCACTCGTGTTCCTCCTGCTGGCGGCGACCTTCATCGTCCTCGGAATCGGGAACTCCGGTGCCGATACGAGCGTGATCAAGATCGGTGGCTACCTCGGCATTCTGACCGCCATCGCGGCGTGGTACGCCTCGTTTGCGGCCGTCGTCAACTCGACCTTTGGTCGGGTCGTGGCGCCGGTGTTCCCACTCCGGCGCTGATACGAGGGGAGAAGGGGAGTAGCGTCGGGTAGTACACAACCAAGGTTGGCTCGGGCGTGACTGACACGCCCGGGTCGGCCATGGCGACTGCAAGCGCAAGAAGGGAGAGGCTTCGATGTCAGACAGCGTTGAGACTTCGGCCGGCGAGGGGACCCTGGAGGACCAGCTCGAGCAGATGCTTGAGATCGAGAAGTTCGATCCGCCCCGGGACTTCGTGGAGAAGGCGCTGCTGAACGACCCGTCGGTCTACGACGAAGCCGAGCAGGACTGGCAGGGCTGGTGGGTCAAACAGGCCAAGGAGCTGCACTGGTTCAAGGAGCCCACGGAGGTTCTCGACGACTCCAATCCGCCGTTCTACAAGTGGTTCACCGACGGCAAGATCAACGCCTCCTACAACTGCCTGGACCGGCACATCGAAGCAGGCCGTGGCGAGCGCGTCGCATTCCACTGGCGCGGCGAGGAGGGGGAGGAGCGTGACGTCACCTACGCCGAGCTCCATCGCGATGTGCAGAAGTTCGCCAACGCGCTGAAGGACCTGGGCGTGGAGAAGGGCGACATCGTCGGCATCTACCTCCCGATGATCCCTGAGGTCGTGGTGGCGATGCTTGCGTGCGCACGCATCGGGGCACCTCACAACGTGGTCTTCGGCGGGTTCTCGCCCGATTCGGTCAAGGAGCGGATGGAGTTCTCCGAGGCCAAGGCGCTGGTCACCGCCGACGGTGCCCGCCGCAAGGGCAAGACAGCCCCAATCAAGCAGCAGGTCGACGCGGTCATGGGCGACCTCGACACGCTTGAGCACATCATCGTGGTCAAGCACACCGACGCCGAGTGCGAGATGCAGGACGGCCGCGACGTGTGGTTCCACGAGATCATGGACAAGGCGCAGGACGAATGCCCGGCCGAGGAGCTGGACGCCGAGCATCCGCTCTACGTCCTCTACACCAGCGGGTCGACGGCCAAGCCCAAGGGAGTGCTGCACACCACCGGCGGCTACCTGACTGGCGTCTCAGCCACGCATCGCTACGTGTTCGACCTAAAACCCGAGGAGGACGTCTACTGGTGCGGCGCCGACGTCGGCTGGGTCACCGGGCACTCCTACATCGTCTACGGGCCGATGCTCAACGGCGCGACCTCGGTGATGTGGGAGGGGGCGCCGGATTACCCCCACAAGGGCATCTGGTGGGAGATCATCGAACGCTACGGCGTGAGCATCTTCTACACCGCGCCGACGGCGATCCGGGCCTGCATCAAATGGGGCGTCGAGCACGTGGAGAAGCACGATCTGTCGTCGCTGCGGCTGCTGGGCACCGTCGGCGAGCCGATCAACCCCAAGGCGTGGCTCTGGTATCACAAGGTGATCGGCGGCGAACGCTGCCCGATCGTCGACACGTGGTGGCAGACCGAGACCGGCGCGATCATGATCACGCCGCTGCCGGGGCTGGTCCCCACCAAGCCGGGTTCGGCCACTCGTCCGTTCCCCGGGATCGCTGCCGAGGTGGTCGACGAGCGTGAGGGTAAGCCGGTCGAGGACGGACAGGGACTGCTCGTGATCAGACGCCCGTGGCCCTCGATGCTGCGCACGCTCTACAAGGAGGACGACCGCTTCGTCGAGACCTACTTCTCGAAGTTCGGCAAGGAGACCTATCTGGTCGGAGATGCCGCGCGCAAGGACAGCGACGGCTATTTCTGGATCATCGGCCGGATCGACGACGTGGTCAACGTGTCCGGCCACCGGCTGTCGACCGCGGAGGTCGAGTCGGCGATCGTCTCCCACCAGAAGGTCGCGGAAGCGGCGGTGATCGGTCAGGCTGACGAGGACAGCGGTCAGGCGATCTGCGCGTTCGTCACCCTCGGCGGAACCACTGAGGGCACCGATGAGCTGATCGAGGAGATCCGTGCCCACGTCGGAGGGAAGATTGGAAAGTTCGCGCGGCCCAAGCGGATCATCTGGGCCGACGATCTACCCAAGACGCGCTCGGGGAAGATCATGCGTCGGCTGCTGCGCGACATCGCCGAGGGACGCGCGCTCGGCGACGTAACGACCCTGCGAGATCCCGATGTGATGTCCCAGCTCGAGGACAAGATCAAGGAGGAACAGGCGCACGTGGAGGAGTAGCGGAGTGGCGCGCGGGGTTGCCGCCGCAAGCCGCGCCGCCGCTGCCGCTGCCGCTGCCGCGCTGCCTCACCACCGCGGCCGCGCCGCCGCGCCGCCGCTTCACACCCCCAGGCGCCGTCCCAGCTCGGCCACATGGCGGCGGGCGATCGGGACCGTCTCGCCGTCGGCAAAGGCCAGCTCGGCGGTCCCGCCGAGCTGCGGGCGGACCTCGACCGCGTTGCGCAGGTTCGCCACGTACTGGCGGTGCACGCGCACGAACCCGAACGGTTCCCAGCGGCGAGCGATGTCCGCCAGCGTCCCCCGCAGCAGATACCGGCCGCTCTCGGTCACGACACGCACGAAATCACCGTGCGACTGCAGGTAGAGAATCGACGCCCGGGCGATCAGCCGGGTCGCTCCGCCGCGGAGATTGGCCACCGCGATCATCTCAGTTTCGACGCCATCTCCCGGTTCAGGCGGACCGGCGGGACTCGATCCGGTCTCTTGTGCTCGGTTATTGGCGGCAGCGGCCACCCGCTCCAGTGACTCTTCTAAGCGGCGATGGCCGACCGGTTTGAGCAGGTAGTCGAGCGCATGCAACTCAAACGCATCCACAGCCGCGCTGTCGTAGGCGCTGACGAACACCAGCGCCGGCGCCGCGGCGAAGCGCCGCAGTACCCGCCCCAGCTGCACTCCGTCGAGGTCCGGCATTCTCACATCCAGGAAGATCGCATCGTAGGAGTGGGCCGAGGCCTTGACCAGCGCGTCCTGCCCGCCGCTCGCGCACTCGACCTCCTCGACCAGTGGCGAGCCACGCAGCATCCGGGCCAGATCATCGAGCTGAGAGCGCTCGTCATCGACCGCGAGGATCGTCAACCGGTCGGCACTCATACGGCGGTCACTCTTCTACGCGGTACGCCGGGGTCGGAGTCACCGGGGAGGTGTGGGACGGTCATCACGGCCGTGGTTCCCTCGCCGAGGCGGGAGTCGATCTGCAGCGCATAGCGCTCGCCGAACGTCGCCTGCAGGCGCGCATCGACGTTGGACACGCCGATTCCGCCGCCGGCCCCGGCCAGGACTGCGGGAACGTGCCCGGGGTCGATCCCGCGGCCGTCATCGCTGACACACAGTTCTACGTCGCGGTCGTTCTCGACGGCCCAGATCCGGATCCGGCCGGTGCCGGCACCCTGCTCGACGCCGTGCCGGACCGCGTTCTCGACCAGCGGTTGCACTGACATGGCTGGGACAACGGCGTCCGTCGTCTCCGGCGGGATCTCGATGCTCACGTGCAGGCAGCCTCGGAACCTGGCCTGCTCAAGGCGGAGATAGCGCTCGACGTGAGCGATCTCTTCCCCCAGGGTCACGTAGGGGCGTCCATCGCGGAACAGGTAGCGCGTGAACTCGGCGAAGTCGATCAGCAGCTCCCGGGCCTCCTCAGGGCGAGTATGGATGTCGCCGGCCACGGCGGCCAGCGCGTTGTAGATGAAGTGCGGCGAGATCTGGGCACGCAGGGCCCGTAGCTCGGCCTGGGCCAGCCGTTCCTCCTGCTCGGCGAGAACTGAGAGCTCGACCTGCGCGGCCACGAGACTTGCCGCCTCCTGGACCACACGCAGCTCATGGTGGCGTGGTCTGCCGACGGTGCGGTAGAAGGCGATCAGCGTGCCCGCGCGTTTGCCCTGGACCATCAGCGGTGCCAGCACCGCTGAGCGCAGCGGACAGGTCGGGTCCGAGGAGATCAGCGCGGGCACGATGTTCAGCTGGTCATCACGGGTGCTGGCCAGCAGGCGTGACAGCAGGTCGCCTGGACGCACCTGCTCACGCCCTTGGCCGTCGATCGCCAGCACAGCGCGCGCGTCGGCGAGCGCGATCGCCGCTGCTCCGGTCAGGGCTCGCAGGTGCGGGGCCGCCTGCTCGGCCGTGCGCTGCGAGAGCCCGCTGCGCAGATGCGGAAGGGTCGAGGTGGCGGCGTGAAGCGCGGACTGCATCCCGACGGCCCTCGGCGGACGTGCCGCCCATGGCGCGCGCGCCAGCCGCCATGCCGCGGCGAGCACAGCGGCCATCCCCAGGCCGACCAGGACGACTATGGTGAGGCTCACGTCTCCTCCTCCCTGCCGGAGTTTCCTCGGGCGGCGTCTACCCGGCGACGGGCGAGCGCAACCTCGAGCTTGTGCGAGAGCCCAGCGGGGAAGATGATGTATGGATGAGCTCGCCGACGAATATCTCCTCCTACGAGCAGGCTTGTGCCGAGCACCGCTGGGTGGTGCCGGATCGCTACAACATCGCCGCCGACGTGTGTGACCGCCACTCGCCTGAGAAGCTCGCGATGATCCACGAGGACTTCCGAGGGCAGATTCGGCACGTGTCGTGGGGTGAGTTGCAGGCTGACGCTGGGCGCTTTGCCAACGTGCTCGCGGCCCATGGCGTGCAGCGCGGCGACCGGGTGGCGATGCTGCTGCCGCCGACGCCGGAGACCGCCGCGGCCTTCTTCGGTACCTGGAAGCTCGGAGCGATCCTCCTGTCGATGTCGGTGCTGTACGGGGATGAGGGAATCCGGCACCGGATCACCGATTCGCAGCCCACGGTGGTGGTAACCGACGCGACCAATGCGGACCGCATAGACCGTGGGCTCGTCGAGCACGTACTCGTGCTTGACGACCAGCTCCTGGCTGGGGTCGATGCCTCATTCGAGTCCGTCGATACCGCGGCCGACGATCCCGCCCAGCTGTACTACTCCTCCGGTACGACTGGGCTGGCCAAGGGGATCCTCCATGCCCATCGCTACATCCTGGCCCACGAGGAGTTTGTCTACTGCCACGACGTGCGGGACGGGGAGGTGTTCCACGGCATGGGCGAATGGGCCTGGGCCGCCGGGATCTGCCCGTTGATCGGGCCCTGGCGCTTTGGCGCGGTGCAGGCGGTGCTGCAGCGCAAGGGCGGATTTGATGCGCACAAGCAGCTCGATTTTCTTTCCCGCCACCAGGTCACCAACGTGTTCGGGACGCCGACGGCGATCCGCTCGATGATGTCGATCGCCGACGCCGGCACGCGCTATCCGCAGAACTTCCGGATCGTGTGCTCAGCTGGCGAGCCGCTGAACCCGGAGGCCATCCGCTGGTTCCGTGAGCAGTACGGGGTTACCGTGCTCGACTACTACGGGCTCACCGAGTCCTATCCGCTGTGCGCCAACTATCCGTTCATGGACGTCCGGGAGGGCTCGATGGGCAAGCCCATGCCCGGCTGGGAGGTGGCGATCCTCGATGAAGACGAGCGCCCCGTGGCGTCCGGAGAGCGCGGTGAGATCTGCCTTCGCGCTCGGTCGAACCCGCACTATCCGCTCGGTTACTGGAACCGGCCCGAGGAGGACACCGCGGAGGTGTTCGGAGGCGACTGGTTTCACACCAAGGACGCGGCCTCGACCGACGCCGACGGATACTTCTGGTACGAGGGACGCGCGGACGACGTGATCATCTCGGCCGGGTATCGGATTGGGCCGTTCGAGGTGGAGTCGGCTTGCCTGGAGCACCCCGCTGTCGCCGAGGCCGCGGCGGTCGCCGCGTCGGACGAACGGCGCGGAAACGTGGTCAAGGCGTTCGTCGTGCTGGCTGCAGGACATGAACCATCAGACGAGCTGGCCGAGGAGATCAAGAACTTCGTCCGCAGTCGGCATTCCGCTTACGCGTATCCGAGGCTGATCGAGTTCGTGCCCGATCTCCCGAAGACGCTGACTGGGAAGATCAGGCGCATCGAGCTTCGCGAGCGATAAGGGACCCCACCAGGCGGCCAGCTTCGGGCATGGAGGTCCAGCCGAATGAGGCCATAAGGTGTTGGCTCTGAGCGACGCCGACTTCAAGAACATTGTCGACCTTGTATCCAAGGTCATGGATGCGGCTGGTGTCATCGTCGTCGTCTGCGGACTTGTCCTCGCGACTGGGATCTTCCTGCGTGCACTGCGAGAACCGAGTCGACAACCGACGGCCTATCGCGTCTACCGGCAGCAGGTCGGTAAGGCGATTCTCCTCGGGCTCGAGTTCCTCGTGGCGGCGGACATCATCCGTACGGTGGCCGTGTCGCCGAGCTTCCGCGGCGTCGGGGTGTTGGCTGTCGTCGTCGCTGTGCGAACTTTCCTCAGCTTCACCCTGGACGTCGAGTTGGAGGGCCATTGGCCGTGGCAAACCTCGCAAACAACGCCCAGCCCGTTACGGCCGCCGCCCGCGCTGCACTAGATGTCGAGCCGTCTCGACTCCGGCCGCCGCTCGGGCGGACACTGACCCGCGCAGGGCTACTTCTTGGTCGTGCCCGCTGCGGTGACAGCGAGCCAGGTGCCGCCGAACTGCGGGAACCCGACATAGTCCGTCGCGGCCGGGCTGGAGTCGCCGGTATACGCGTACAGGGGATGTCCGGCGTAGGTGACCTGGCGAACCGAACGGTGGGGCAGCTTGATCGTGCCGAGCAGTGCGGCGTTCACGCCTGGGCCGGCGGTCGGCTTCTTCGCACTCGTCAGCATCGGCCACACAGCGGTGCAGCCGCTCACCTGCAGGCATTTGTCGGTGTTGCGCCCGTCACGGCTGAATGCGTACAGCGTCCTTCCCGAGCCGTTGACCAGGATCTTTCCCAGCGAGGTCTGGGCGAGCTTGACCGTCGGGCGGGATTTGGCTCCGGCGTTCGGCACGTGCATCAGCACCAGGGCCAGCGCGACTGCCGTGGCCAGGGTGGTCAGCGTCAGGGTGGCGCCGATCGAGAGTCTGCGAGTCCTGAATGTCACATCATCACCTCAGGTAGGGTCGGGGCGGGGTCCTCTTCAGAGAAGGACGCCGGCGGGCGTCCCGTCCTTCCCTTTGGCTCAGGACCCTGCGGCGGCGCGAGCCTGGCTGCGCATCTCAGAAAGGATTCGCTCCAGACGCGGTTCCGTATCACCGTCGATGTGATTCATCGCGGCCGCCACCATTGGATGAACCGCGGCGATTTGCGCATGCATCTCGTGGGCCACGGCGCGGTAGCTCGGATGCCCCTCGCGGCCGGAGCGCAGCTCAATCAGCTGCATCGCCTCCCGCGCGTTGAGGTCCAGGATGTATCGGATCCGGTAGCCCAAACACAACGCGTACGGCGCTGCGCGAGGCATCCCTCGCCCGGCTAGACGCTCGTACTCGGCTCGTGAGACATCCAACGCCCGGCGGTACTCATCGCCGCAGCCGGCCAGCTCCACCTGATCTGGGACGCCGGCGCCGAGATCGGGCGTGAGGCTCTGCCATTGGATCGTGAGCATACGATGGCGTTGCAGGTCACGGAAGGCGCCGTAATCGGACACGATCTCAAAGCGGTACCGAAGCGCCTCGAATCCGCGTCCCGGACGGTGGCGGCGGTTGGACCGGTTGCCGACCAGGTCAGACAGCAGCTCGCCACGTTCGTCGAACCCGAGGTGTGAGATCGCGTCACGGATCGCGTCCTCTGAGTTCGCCGTGGCCTCGAACAGCAGCGCGGCGAGCAGTTCGTCCTCGTCGCCGTCGGTGTGCAGCAGGCGCACCGACGGGCCGCCGGTCGGCTGTTCGTCAAGTGACAGGCGCTTGGCCCAGCGCTCCCCCGCACCGGCGCGTGACTCCAGGTAGGAAATCCATTCGCCGCCGCGCTCCGGACGCTCCACCCGCGCGACGAAACTTGGCATCACCGACTTGATCTCATCCAGGATCATCCTCCCGTAGCGCTGGGCCTCGGGCAGCGGGTGCGCGAGGAGATGAAGGATCAGCTGCTCGTAGGTCTGCCCGGTGGCGAAGATCCCCATGTGCGAGAGCGAGCTGGCCGGCAGCAGCCCCCGCAGCAGATCGAGGGCCTTGGCCTTGATCGCGCGGGCGTGGGCACCCGCCGGCTCCTCCGGAGCCCGCGGGAACTCCCCCTCGGCCCAGGCACAGACCCGAGGTATCGCGGCGGAATAGATCGAGAACAACGCGTTCATCGCCGCGTCGTACTGGGGACCGAGCTCCGGATCGCGGTAGAAGCGGTAGCCGCCCGGCGGCGAGGGCATCGGCGCGTCATAGGCGATGTACCGGGTGGACTGCTCCAGATAAGCCCCCAGGCGTGGGCGCTGGAGGATCTTGGTCAGGACGTTCGAGACCCATTCACAGGCGACGTGGGCACCGCCCAGCTGGGCTACCGAATCGTCGCCGTAGCCGAGAAAGATGCGCTCGTAGAGCTGCGCCGCCCGCTGCCCCTCCTCGCCGTCCCAGCTAACGGGTACGGCAGGAAGGTCGGCCGCGAACTCATCGAGGAACATCCGCCGCAGCGTCCCCGGGTAGCGGGAATAGCGAGCGAATAGGGCGCCTTTGACTGTCTCGGGGAGGTTGACGAGAGCGAAGACGGGTCGGTCGAGGTTGGTGAAATGCGGACGCAGACGCTCGCGTTCGTCCTCGGTGAAAGTCTCGACGGGATACTCCACGGACGGCGGATCGTAGCGCCGGGCTCGGAGTGACCGGAGAGCCCAGACCGGCGCGGGGCGTCAGCCCGCGTTCGCCGGGTTCCCGGTCGCCTGCGAGTGCTCCCCGGCGCCTCCCGGGCGTCCTGATTCGCCAGCGCCGGCCCCGCGCCCGGCATCCTCGTCGGTGGAGTCTCGGCCGGAGCCGGAACCGCCGGAACCGTCCGAGCCGCCGGAACCGTCCGAGCCGCCGGAGCCTCCCGAACCGCCGGTCGAGTCCGCCGCGGGCACGTCGCCCTCTTCCGCGTTCTGGTTGGACACAGACTCAGGCGGCGTCTGGCTGCCGAAGGTCTCTTCGGTGTCCGAGCGGCGATCTTCGTCCATGGAGGACGATTACCCGGTTCGCGGCATCCTGACGCGCGCGGGCCGAAAGCCGGGGGAGAAAAACGGCCGGCGCTAGAAGATCCCGCCGAGCGCGTGCCCGGCGTGTGCCGCCAAATGGAATAGCGGAGAGGGGAAGATGCCGAAGAAGATGCTCGCAGCGGCGAACAGCGTGGCCACGAATACGGCCTCGGGTGCCGGAGCGGACTGATCGGATTGCGGCCACCCCGAAGCGCCGCCCCGGGCGCCCGGGTCGGCGGCCGCCTCGGCCGAGCCGCCCGCGATCGGAGCCAGCGCACCACCGGGCAGAACCGAAGCATCGATACCGGCGTCTGCGGTTGAGGGTCCCATCCACATCGTGGCGACGACCCGTAGGTAGTAGCCCAACGAGATCATCGAGCCGATCACCAGCACGATGGCCAACCACGTGTAGTCCCCGCTGACCATCGCGCGGATCAGCTGGAACTTGCCGATGAAGCCGACCGTGCCGGGGATCCCGGCCAGGGACAGCATCGCCACCGTCATCGCCCAGGCCAGCCAGGGGCTGCGGCGACCGAGTCCGGACAAGGCCGAGACGTCATCGCCGCGCGTGTCACTGGCTTCGACCGCGCAGATCACGGCAAACGCGGCCAGGTTCATGGCCAGGTAGACCGCCAGATACAACACGGTCGCCTGAACCCCGAGCTGGGTCCCTACGACGACCCCGCCGAGCATGTAGCCAGCCTGGGCGACGCCGGAGTACCCCAGCATCCGCTTCAAAGAGGACTGACCGAGCGCGCCGACGTTACCGACCACGATCGTGATCGCGGCGATGGTGGCCAGCAGCGGGGCCCACGTGTTCTGAACACCGATCGCGGCCACGTCGAAGAAGCGCAGGAAGATCCCGAGCGCGGCGGCCTTGGTAGCCGTGGCCATGAACGCGGTGATCGGGGTCGGTGCCCCCTCGTAGACGTCGGGTGTCCACTGATGAAACGGCGCCACCGAGGCTTTGAAGGCGAAGCCGACGATGACCAGCGCCAGTCCCGCGAACAGCAGCGGGTCGCCGAGTGCGCCGCCGCTCAGCTTTCCCGAGGAGAGCGCGTTGGCGATGCCGGAGAAGTCAGTTGAGCCGGTCGCTCCATAGATCATGGCCAGTCCGTACACGAGCGTGGCCGAGCCGACGGAGCCGATGACCAGGTACTTGAGCCCGGACTCGAGTGAGCCCTCGCGGCGATACTCCGACGCACACAGGACATACAACGGAATCGACAGCAGCTCGATTCCGATGAACAGTGTGATCAGGTTCTGGGAGGAGACGAGAACCGCCATCCCCAGGACACTGAACAGCAGCAGGCAGTAGTACTCGCCGTGTCCTGCGTCCCGTGCCGCCCGGGCGCGCCAGGACAACAGCACCGTGGCCAGCGCAGCCACCGAGAAGATCAGATCGAGCACCAGCGCAAGATCGTCGATCTGCAGCGCGCCGGAGACGATCGAGGCGGGGTGCTTGAACCGGGCGATCTCGAATCCGATGGTGATTCCCAGCGTCACCAGGGTGATCAGCGGAACCACGCGCTCGCGGGCGAAGGAGGCCGACAGCAAGCCCACGAGCAGCACGAGCAATGCGCCGACCGTGAGCGCGACGAGCGGCGACAGGCTCAGCCAGTCGACGTGCGGGCCTTTGACGTGGTGGGCGATGGCGGGAGCGACGTAGTTCACGGCGTACCCCCGAGAGGCGCGTACGCGGTCGAGCCAGCGGCGAACTGCGGCTGGTGGACGCCGGCGACGGCAGCCACCGTCGCCTTCACCGTGGGCTCTGAGCGGCTCAGCAAGAACTGGGGATAGAAGGCCAGCACGAGGATTGCCATGACCAACGGCACGAGCGCCACCAGATCGCGAAACTGGATTTCCCGGGATTGAACCCGTGGCCCGACACGGTTGTGCATCGCCCCGATGAACAGGCGCAAGGCATACACCGAAGCGCCGACGACGCCGACGAAGGCGATCACCGAGATGACGAGCTTGGACTTGAACACTCCGAGCAGGATCAAGAATTCGCCGGCGAAGTTCGACGAGCCGGGGATGGCCAGCGTGGCCAGGGCAATGATCAAGAACAGGGTGGCCAGCACCGGGGCGCGGAAGGCGATGCCGCCCATGTCCTTCAGTCGCTCGGACCCTCCGGCGCGCGCGGCCAGCGCGGCGACGATGAAGAACAGCGGCGCGGTGATCAGCGCGTGGTTGACCATCTGCAGCAGCGCTCCCTGGCCACCCTGCGGGCGCAGGGAGAAGATGCCCAGGACGATGAAGCCGAGCTGGGCGACACTCGAGTAGGCCACGACCAGCCTGGCGTCCGGGGTCGTGAAGGCGACCGAGGTGGCCCACAGTATCGACACCAGTGCGATCAGCAGCATCAAGGTCTGGAAGTGGACTGTGGCGTACGGAAACAGGGGCAGGACGATCCTCAGGAACCCGTACGCAGCCACCTTGGACAGCACACCGGAGAACACCGCCACGGCCGGAATCGGCATCGCCTTGTACCCGTCGGCGAGCCAGCCGTGGAACGGGACCAGCGGCATCTTGACCAGGAAGGCAACCGCGAAGCACAGGAAGATCCATTCCTGTGAGGCATGCGAGAGCGGCAGATGCGCCAGCGCGGAGAGGGCGAAGGTGAGGTTGCTCCCATGCTGCGCAGAGGCCAGCACGCCCGTGGCGACCGCTGCGACGAGCATGAAGAAGGAGCCGACCAACGTGTAGATGACGAGCTTCAGCGTTCCCCGCACACGGTCGCCGGTGCCCCACATCCCGGTGAGGAAGTAGAACGGGATCAGCATCAGGTCGAAGAAGGCCACGAACAGCGCCAGGTCCTGGGCGCAGAAGGCACCGAGCACCGCGGTCTCAGCCAAGCCGAAATGGAAGTAGAAGTTGCGGGGGCGGTCCCATTGGCGCATCGAGGCCCAGATCAGCGCGGCGCTGAACAGGACCGTGGTCGTGAGGATCAGCGCGATGTTCAGCCCGTCGGCGCCGAGCTTGTAGTGGATCCCGAGCGCGCCGATCCAGGTGCTGTCGGTGAGGAACTGAAGCCCTGGGTGACCGAGCTTGAACCGGGCCACGAACGAGATCGCAATTCCGAGCGTGACGAGGCTGCCCACTGCCACCACACGCCCCACGGCGCCCCGCGGGATGAAGGCGGCGACGAGCGAGATCGCCAGTGGCAGCCAGATCAGGATCGACAGTGTCATCTCAGCTGGAGGAGACGAGGAAGTAGAGGGAGACGGCGAACATGCCGACCACAATCGCGGCCGCGTAGTAGCGCAGGAACCCCGTTTGCCAACGCCGCACCGCGGCCGAACTGGCGCGCACGATGCCGAGCGTCCCGCCGGTGATCGTGCCCCCGATCACGATCCGCTCGAGCACCGACTCCGTGAAGCGACCGCACCACGTCGCCGGCCTGACGACAACAAAATCGATCAGCTCATCGAAGTACCACTTGTTCGACAGGAAGGTGTAGAGCGGCGCCAGGCGCAGGCGCAAGCGCGGCGCAGTGCCGGGTGCGAGCACCCAAACTCGGTAGGCGATGCCGATGCCGACCACTGCGATGACCGCGCCGATGATCAGGCCGACCCACGCCGGACTACTCGGAAGCTGCGACCGGGCCAGACGCGAATCCGCGAATGTCGGATCGAGAAACTTGGTCACCGCGTCGTCGACGCCGGGGATCTGCAGCGCACCGCCGACGACGGCAAGCAGCGCCAGGGTCCCCATCGCGATCTTCATCGGCCATTCGCGTTCGGCGATGAAGTGGCCCGGGCCGGGGAAGCCGACGTCGGTGTCCTCCTCCTCGCCCGTGAGCGGGTTGCGGGGCACGTCGGCGTGGCCGAGGTGGCCGTGTTCGAGCTCACGCGCCTCGTCGACGGGTTCTGAGAGGAAGGCGCGGAAGATCATCCGGAACGTGTAAACGCCGGTCAGGAGCGCTCCGAGGTAACCCGCGATCCCGAGGATCAGGAAGCCATGGCCGCGGTGATCCAGGAATCCGATGATGTCGTCCTTGGACAGCCAGCCTGAAAACGGGGGCAGACCTGAGAGCGCCAGGCCACCCACGAGGAAGCACGCGAAGGTGAACGGCATGGACTTGCGAAAGCCGCTCATCCGATCGAGCGACTGAACCCCCGCCATGGCCCCGATCAGCGAGCCGGCGGCCATGAACAACAGCGCCTTGAAGAATGCGTGCGTCATCAGGTGGAACAGGCCGGCGGAGTACGCACCCGCGCAGACGCCCATGATCATGTAGCCGATCTGGGACATCGTCGAGTAGGCGATCACGCGCTTGATGTCGGTCTGGACGATCGCGATCGTGGCGGCGATCAGCAGGGTCAGCCCACCACCGATGGCGCCGACGTCGGCCGCGGTTGGCGCCTGCTCGAACAGCGGGTGCATACGCGCGATCAAGTAGACGCCGGCGGTGACCATCGTGGCGGCGTGGATCAGGGCTGAGACCGGGGTGGGGCCCTCCATCGCGTCCGGAAGCCAGGTGTGCAGCGGGACCTGGGCGGACTTGGCGAACGCTCCCACCAGCAGCAGCAGGCAACCCACCACCAGGTCGGTCTCGTTGTGATGGAAGACGTGCGGGACCGAGTGGAATGTCTTGAGGAAATCGACCGTCCCGGTGTGCTTGAAGATGAAGAACGTCCCCAGCACCAGCCCGACGTCGCCAACGACGTTGATCACGAACGCCTTGAGGCCCGCCCGCGTGGCGGTGACGCGCCGGTACCAGAACGAAATCAGCAGGTAGGACGCCGCGCCCACGAACGCCCAGCCGACGATCAGCAGCAGGAAGTTGCCGGCCAGGACCAGCAGCAGCATCGAGAACACGAAGTAGTTCAGGTAGGCGAAGTAGCGGACGTAGCCGCGGTCCTCCCACATGTAGGAGATTGAGTACAGGTGGATCAGCGTCGAGACGCCGGACACGACCAGGGCCATGAAGATCGACAGCGGGTCGACGAGAATCGAGAGCTTGGCGTCGACGCCGACGCTGACGGTGTAGCTCCACAGCGTCGAGGTGGCCTGCCGGTGTTCCGGGCTGCGGCTGAGCAGGGAGACCAGCGCCGCCACCGCGCAGGCGAACGACAGGCCGATGGCCAGCGTGGCCAGCCACCCGGCGCTGCGGCCGATCAGCCGCCGGTGACCGAGCGCGATCACCGTCGTGCCCACGAGCGGGCACAGCAGGATCAACCAACCAAACGTCGTCGGACTCATCGCAGGCTACCCGTTGAGTTCGTGCAGCTGGTCGACATCGATCGGGAGATGGCGACGGTAGATCGCGACGATCAGACCCAAGCCGACGGTGACCTCGCACGCCGCGACGACCATCACGATCAGGGCAAAGATCTGTCCGTCCTCGCCTCCGTGCATCCGCGCGAAGGCCACCAGCGCAAGGTTGGCGCCGTTGAGCATCAGCTCCAGGCAGAGCAGGACGACCAGCGGGTTCCGGCGCGTGAGCACGCCGCCGGCGCCGATGCAGAAAATCAGCGCCGAGACGACGAGATACCAGCCGATGGCCATGCCGTTACCAGCCTCCCTGCCGTTCGGGGCCGCTACCGGTTCCCGCTCCGGAATGCGCAGGACTGCCGGATACCTCCACATCGGGCTCCTGCTCGACCGCCACCACGGCATGGCGGATCCCGGCCGCTTCGGCCATCGTCCCGGTGTACGAAGGGCGAATCGTGCGGACCTTTAGGTCACGCTGCTCCTCGGCGTCGTACTCGAGTCCACGCCGCCGCCGCGCCAGCACGACCGCGCCGATTGCCGCCACCAGCAGCAGCAACGATGCGAGCTCGAACACGAGCAGGTACTTGGTCAAAAACAGCGTCCCGATGTGCTTGGGCGTACCGAAGCCAAGCACGTAGGGGGCGCCCTTGCCGGAGATCCCCTTGAGCGCCGACCCGAGCATCGCGACGCACAGCTCGACGGCCAGAGCCAGCGCGAACAACGGGCCGAGAATGCGCAGGCCAGAACCTCCGGCCAGCTCCTCATCGCTCCCGCCGACGTAGGCGACCACGAACACGTAGAGCACCATCACCGCGCCCGCGTAGACGACCACCTGCCCAGCGGCGACGAACTCCGCGCGCAGCAGCAGGAACAGGGCGGCCAGCGAGATCAAGTGGCACACCAGGGCAAGCACGCTATAGAACGGGTTGCGCAACGAGACGACGCCGACGGCGCCCGAGATCGCCCCCAGGGCGGCGATGAAGAACAAGACCGCGCTCACCCTCGCCCCCTATTCACCCTCGGACCGTAGCGGCGTGCGTTCGATCGGCTCGGCGAGCAGCATCTCCTTGGTGAAGATCAGATCCGAGCGGGTGTAGTCGGACATCTCGTAGTCGTGCCCCATGGTGATCGCGTCAAACGGACAGGCGACCTCGCAGTAGCCGCAGAAGATGCACCGGCTGAGGTTGATCTCGTATACGGCGGCGTAACGCTCGCCGGCCGAGACGCGGTTCTCGGGCGTGTTCTCGGCCGCGACCACGCGGATGCAGTCAGCAGGGCAGGCGGCAGCGCACAGCGAGCAGCCGACGCACTTCTCCAGGCCGGTGTCCTCGAAGCGATGCAGCTTGTGGCGGCCGCGGTAGCGCGGATAGACGGGCGTCTTCTCCTCGGGGTACTGGATCGTCACCGGGCCCTCGATGATCCGGGCGAAGGTCGTCTTCAGCCCGCGCAGCGTCTCGCCGAACACTCGGTAGGCGCCGGCGGCCGCGCCGGGCGCGGGGGCGCGCATGACCTCGATTACGTCGTTGCCGGGGTCGTAGGTCATGACACCACCAGGATCGCGGTGACGAGCAGGTTGAGAGTCGCGAGCGGAAGCAAGAACTTCCACCCGAACGACATCAGCTGGTCGTAGCGCAGCCGCGGGAGCGTCGCCCGGATCCAGATGAAGAAGCTGAACAACAGCATGATCTTGGCGATCACCACGAGCGGATCGACCCAGCCGGGCGGATGGATGCCGAACGGCAGCATCCAGCCTCCGAGGAAGATCGTCGCTGCGATCCCGGAGACCACAATCATGTTCATGTACTCAGCGAACAGGAAGGCCACGAACGGGGTGCCGCCGTACTCGGTGAAGTAGCCACCGACCAGCTCGGCGTCGGCCTCGACGAGATCGAACGGCGCTCGGTTGGTCTCCGCGAACGAGGCCACAAGGAAGATCAGGAAGCCGGCGAGCTGCGGCACGACGTACCACATGCCCGCCTGCGCATGGACGATTCCGGTCAGGGAAAGCGTCTGTGCGCTGATCACCACCCCGACCAGCGCCAGCCCCTGGGAGACCTCGTAGGAGATCAGCTGCGCGGCGCCGCGCATGGCACCCAGGAACGAGTACTTCGAGCCCGAGGCCCAGCCGCCGAGCATGATCCCGTAGAACGAGATCCCAGCAAGCGCGAACACGAACAGGGGTCCGATCGAGACGTCGATCCCGTACAGCCCGACCCGCCGTCCGAAGACGTCCTGGACATCGCCGAACGGGACCAGGGCGAGGCCGGCGACGGCGGTGAGGATCGCGATGATCGGCGCGACCCGGAACAGGAAACCGACCGAGCTGGTGGGCCGCGAGGGCTCCTTGGTGGCGAACTTGACGATCTCCGCCAGCGGCTGCATGAGCCCGAACGGTCCGACGCGGTTGGGTCCGTACCGGGCCTGGAAGCGGCCCAGCAGCTTGCGCTCGTAGACGACCAGGACGGGCAGGACGCCGAAGGCGACGGCAAAGATGATCAGCGCCTTGATGATCTGAATCCACCAGGGCTCGAAGTAGTTGACTACGGCGAAGGGCGTCACGCCTTCGTCACCTCGACCAGCCTCTCGGTCAGGGCGTTGGCTGAGTCGCCGGCCACGCCCTCGGCCAGGAACGCGGTGCCGATCGGGACCCCGGTGCGCACGTGCGCGGTCCCCCGCAGGCGGGTCCCATTCTGGGCCACCTCGACGGTTTCCCCGCTGGCGATGCCGAGCCGCTGGGCGTCCTGGGGCGAGAGCTCCACCTGCTGGTGCGCGACGGCGAAGTGCAGCGCGGGCGAGATCTCGACCTCGGGGGCGGCCCAGATCGAGCGGTAGGTCCCCAGTCGCAATGCATCGATCGAAGCGTTTTGGGGTGGGTCGGACCGGGTCGGTTGGTGCCGATCGTGCGCTAGGCGCGGGTCTTCGTCCGACCCCGCCGTGCCGCGCGGCATCGCCGTCCCCTGTTCGCGCTCGACCCAGCGCACGCCATGCCCGCCCAGCTCCTCGAGCGTCAGCTCCGCGTAGAACGGGACCGCGGCGACGATCTGCTGCCCACACCATCCCGCTGTGCAGGATCTCGGTGTCGAGCCCGACGCGGGAGGCGATGTCGGCCAGCACCGACCATCCCGCGCGCACCTGGCCCGGATGCGCGATGGCGGCGCGCAGGCGCTGGATGCGCCCGTCCGGGTGGGTGACCGTGCCCTCCTTCTCGGCGTGCGACTCGGCCGGGAAGATCACGTTGGCATGCTCGGCCAGTCCCTCTGTCAGCACCGAGGCGTGAGCCACCACCACCCCGACGTGGTGTAGGGCACGCTCCCACAGGGCCCGGTCGGGAAGATCGCGGATCGGGTCGGTCTGGAAGAGGTACAGCGCGGTGATCTCGCCCTCGGCGGCGGCCTCGGCGATCGCTGCGGCGTCACGCCCAGGCGCGAGCGGAGGCTCGGCGTAACCCGGGCCCGCGCTGGGGATGGCGCCGACCTCACGCAGGCCGCGCCCGTTGGCCCCGGCGGGAATCTCCAGCAGACCGGCGCCGTCGCGGCCGGCCAGCCCGAGCGTCTCGGAGATCCGCAGTAGCTGTGCCGCGGCGTCGGCGCCGATGCGCTCGCCCCACAGAATCACCACGTCCTCGCCGCCGTCGCGCAGCAGTCGAGCCAGCTCGCCGGCGGCCTCGCTAGCCAGGTCCTCAGCGAGCTCGGCCAGGAACGTCGCCTCCTCGCCAGGGGCGTAGCGGATAATCGTCTTGGCGCCCGAGTCGAGCGCACTCGGGCGAGCGGTGGCGATGGCCAGGTTGACGCCGCGGCGACGGACACCCTTGCGGATCCGCAGGTCAAGGATCGGCGCGTCGTCGAGCGGCTCGCAGCCGAGCACGAGGACGGTATGAGCGAACTCGAGGTCGGGGACGGTGGCCTGCAGGCCCGGTGCGGCCAGCGCGCGGGCGACCTCGAGCGGGACGTCCCCGCACGCGCGGGAGTCGATGTCAGCCGAGTTCATGCCCTCGCGCACCAGGCGCTGGAGCAGGAAGCCCTCCTCGTTGGTGGCCTGACCGCCGACCAGCGCGCCGACGCGACCCTTGTGGCGGCTCAGGCCGGCCGCGACCTCCAGCGCCCGCTCCCAGGAGACCTCGCGCAATTCGCCGCCGTCGCGGACCAGCGGCGCGGTGATCCGCTCGTCGACGTGGATCGCCTGGTAGGCGAAGCGGCCCTTGTCGCACAGCCACCCGTCATCGACCTCGGCGTGGTCGCGGGCCAGCACGCGCATGACCTTCTCGTCACGCACGGTGAAGGTCACGTTGCACTGTGACGGGCACAGCGTGCAGATCCCTCCGGCCCCCTCGATGTCCCACGGACGCGCGCGGAAGCGGTAAGGCTGGGAGGTGAGCGCGCCGACCGGGCACAGCTCGATGATGTTTCCGCTGAACGGGGCCACGTAGGGGTGTCCATCGTGGGTGGCCACGAAGGTGTGCGCGCCCCGTTCGGCGAAGATCAGCTGGTAATCCTCGGCGATCTCTTGCGAGAAGCGCACGCAGCGATAGCAGAGGATGCAGCGCTCGCGATCGATGGCCACCAGGGGCGAGAGCGCCAGCGGCTTCTCGAAGTGGCGCTTGGGCTCGATGAAGCGGCTGCGGCCCAGTCCCCAGCCGAACGTGATGTCCTGCAGCGGGCACTCGCCGCCCTTGTCGCACACCGGGCAGTCGAGCGGGTGGTTGACGAGCAGGAATTCGACGATCGCGTTCTGCGCATGGCGGACCCGGTCGGTCTGTGTGTGGACGACCATCCCGTCCTTGACCGGGGTCGAGCAGGAGGTCTGGAGCTTGGGGATCCCCTCGATCTCGACCAGGCACATGCGGCACGCGCCGACGGGATTGCCGAGCTTGGGCTCGTAGCAGAAGTACGGGATCTCGACATCGCCGAACTTGGCGGCGTCGACCAGCATCGCGCCTTCTGTGGCCTGGATCTCCCGGCCGTCGATGGTCAGCTGAATCGTTTTGTGCTCAGGGCGCGGCATCGGTGTCGGGTCTCGCTAATGGACGGGAATCTGACCGGCGTGCTCGTCGGCGACACCGATCGGCACGACATCCTCGAGCGCGGCCGCGTTGGCGCGCGCGCGGGCCGCTTCGATCTCTGCCTCGAGTTCGGGACGGAACTTCTCCACCAGCGAGCCGACCGGCATCGCCATCGCGTCTCCCAATACACACAGGCAGTTACCGATGATCTGCTCTTGGACGGAAGCCATGATGTCGAGGTCCATCGGAGTCGCCTCGCCGGCGCTGATCCGCTCGAGCATCTTCTGGGTCCAGTTTGTCCCCTCACGGCAGGGCACACACTTGCCGCAGGATTCGTGGGCGTAGAACTTGGCCAGCTTGTAGGCCACCTCGACCACGGTGTGGGAGTCGTCGACCACGATGATCGCACCCGAGCCCAGCATCGAGCCGGCCTTGGCCATCGAATCGAAGTCGTAGGGGAGGTCGAGGTCGTCCTTGGTCAGCACCGGGGAGCTCGAGCCGCCGGGGAACCAGAACTTGACCTCGCGGCCGGGGAAGGTGCCGCCGGCCAGATCGAAGATGATCTCCCGCGAGGGCGTCCCGAGCTCAACCTCGAAGTTGCCGGGGCGCTGTACATCACCGGAGACCGACACGAGCTTGGTCCCGGTCGAGGTCTCGGTTCCGAGCCTGGCGTACTCCTGGCCTCCCATCCGGATGATCGCGGGTACGGTGGCCAGTGTCTCGACGTTGTTGATCAGCGTCGGTCCGTGATAGAGGCCCTCGATGGCCGGGAACGGCGGCTTCAGCCGCGGGTTGCCTCGCTTGCCCTCAAGCGAGTCCAGCAGCCCCGTCTCCTCACCGCAGATGTAGGCGCCGGCGCCTCGGTGCAGCACGAGGCTGAGCGAATGGTCGGAGCCGAGGATCGAGGTCCCGAGGTACCCCGCCTCCGCGGCCTCAGCGATCGCCGCCTCGAGGATGTCGGCCTGGTGGGAGTACTCGCCGCGGATGTAGATGAAGGCGCGACTGATCTCCGTGCAGTAGGTCGAGATGATGATGCCCTCGATCAGCATGTGCGGGCTCTTCTGCATCAGCTCGCGGTCCTTGAAGGTGCCGGGCTCGGACTCATCCGCGTTGCAAACCAGGTACTTGTCGATATCGCCGTGGGGCAGAAACGACGCCTTCTTGCCCATCTGGAAGCCGGCGCCGCCGCGCCCGCGGATGCCTGAGTCCATGATGCTTGAGAGGACGTCCTCGCGGGGCATGGCCAGCGCCTTGCGCAGGCTTTCGTAGCCGCCCCGGCGCTGGTAGACCTCGAGCGTGTTCAGCCCGGGTTCGTCGATGCCTTCAAACAGGATCTTCATGCGTCTCCGCTCTCGTTCTCGTTCTCGTCGGTCGGGGTCTCGATCGGGGCGGAGGGCCCGGGGCGGTCGGGTTCGCCGTGCGGCGGGAGGCCGGCCGTGTCGGCCCGGGGTGTCTGGGCGGGCGACGGCGGGCTGAAATCGGTCTCGCCGGCGGCCACTCCCGGATCGGCGCAGCGACGGTAGCGCAGCTGCTTGTGCTCGAGCACAGAGCGTCCGGCCGCCAGGTCGGCCACGATCTGGTCGGCATCCTCGTCGGTCAGCGGCCCCACGTATTCCCCGTCCACCGACGCCATCGGAGCGATGTCGCAGGCGCCGAGACATTCGAACGAGCGCACGCTGACCTCGTCGCTGCCCGCCGCTGCGGCCAGCATCGCCTCGTAGAACTCATCTGCGCCGCGCAGGGAACAGGAGATGTTCGTGCACACGTACACGTCGTGGCGTGGCTTGGGGACGGTCGAGAACATGTCGTAGAAGGTGGCCACCGAGGTCAGGTAGGCCGGAGTCAGCGCCATCACCGCGGCTACCTGCTCGATCGCCTCGGGCGAGCACCAGCCGTGGAGGGCCTGGGCGGCGTGCAGCGCAGGAATTGCGGCCGAGCGCCGGTCGGGGTACTTGGCCATGGCAGCGATGATCGTGTCCCTCAGCTCTGTGGGAACCGGGGTGTTGGCCGGATCGGGAACGGTGGCCGGATCCTTGGTCAGGTCGACCGCTTCGTCCCAGCCGGGGACGCGTGAGCCGTGCCCGAACCGGGGGACCCGTTCAGCGAGACTCATCGGTCGATCCCACCCAGGATCGGATCGAGCATCGCCAGCGTCGCGATCATGTCGGCGATATATCCGTCACGCACCATCGGGGCCAGCGCCTGCAGGTTGACGAAGCTGGGGTCACGCATGTGCACGCGCGCCGGCTTGGCCGAGCCGTCGGCGCGCACGAAGCATCCGAGCTCGCCACGTGGCCCCTCGATCGGGTAGTAGGCCTCTCCCGGCGGCACTCGGAAGCCCTCGGTGACGAGCTTGAAGTGGTGGATCAGGGCCTCCATGCTTGTCGCGAGCTCATGCCGCGGGGGTAAGGCCACCTTCCGGTCGGTGGTGATGTACGGACCCTCGGGCAGACCCTCCGCCGCCTGCTCGATGATCTTCACCGACTCGTAGATCTCGGCGTGGCGAACGCGGTAGCGATCGTAGTTGTCGCCCACGGTGCCGACCGGGATCTTGAACTGGAAATGGTCGTAGCTGCAATACGGCGAGGCTTTGCGCAGATCCCAGGGGTTGCCGACGGCGCGCAGCAGCGGACCGGTGACGCCGATCTCGAGCAGTGTCGCCTCGTCGAGCGTGCCGACGTTGCGCAGGCGCTCGAGCACGATCTGGTTCTTCTCGATCATGTCGGCGTACTGATCGGCCCGGGTCGGCATGTCGTCGGTGAACGCCTTCAGCTTCTTCATGAAGCCCGGCGGGATGTCCTCCATCACCCCTCCGACCTGGATGTAGCGCGTGTGCAGGCGCTGGCCGGAGGACATCTCGAACAGGTCGACGATCTTCTCGCGCTCGCGCAGGCAATACCAGAACATCGAGATCGCGCCGAGGTCCAGCGCTCCGGTGGCCAGCCAGAACAGATGCGAGGCGATTCGGTTGAGCTCCATGTGGATGACCCGGAGGTACTGGGCGCGGGGCGGCACCTCGACCCCGAGCAACGCCTCGACGGCGCCGCAGAACGCCATCGCGTTGAAGTAGTAGGCGAGGTAGTCCATCCGCTCGATGACCGGGATCACCTTCCAATACGACTTGTCCTCGGCCGTCTTCTCAATCCCGGTGTGGACGTAGCCGATGATCGGCTTGATGTCCCGGACGACCTCGCCCTCGAGCGTTGCGATCAGCCGCAGGACACCGTGGGTGGCAGGGTGATGCGGACCGATGTTGAGCGTCAGCAGCTCATGGGTCTCGCCTTCGCCGGCGGGCTCGGAGGAGAGGGTGATCGACTCCTCACGTCGACGGTAGTCAGTGAGTCCTCCGCTGGTCATCCGGACCCGCGTTCTGACGGGGCTGCTCGGCCTCCAGCCTCGCTTGACCGATCGAGCTGCGCTCTCGTTATTGCCATTTGCCGTAGTTGTTCTCTTCGTTGAACGTGAACAGCACCGGCTCGCCGCCGATCGGGAAGTCGCGGCGCTGGGGGTGGCCCTCATAGTCCTCGGGCATCAGGATCCGGCGCAGGTCGGGATGGCCCTCGAAGATCACGCCGAACATGTCGTAGACCTCGCGCTCGGGAAAGTTGGCCCCGGGGAACAGCTCGACGACGGAGGGCACGTTCGGAACCTCGGTGGGCACGCGCACCTTCACGGTGATGCGGTCGACGGTTTTCATGTCAAGCAGCTCGTAGAGCACGCCGAGGCGCGGCTCCTCGGGCCAGTAATCGACGCCATGCAGGCTGGCGAGGAAGGTGTAGCCCTTGGCCTTGAGGTGAGCGAGGACATCCTTGACGGTGGCGGGGTTGGCCAGCAGCGTGGCCCGGTCCCGGTGGAAGGTGGTGCCGAAGATTGAGTCGGCATTGACCTCGCGCAGCTCTTGGGCCGTGAGCTCGAGCCCCGTGGCGTCAGGCACCGGCCGTGTCCCCGGGCCTGAACACGTTGATGTCCGGGCTGTTCAGGTCGGTCTGGCCCGGCAGCAGTTCTTCGGTGCCGACGGCGTCATAGCGCTCGCGCCAGCCGTCCTTCGAGTGCCCGTGAATCTTGTCGCGCAGGCGGAGGATGCCGTGCATCAGCGCTTCGGGTCGGGGTGGGCAACCGGGCACGTGGACATCGACCGGCATGAACTTGTCGGCGGGCACCAGCGCGTAGTTGTTGTACACGCCCATCGAGGAGCAGCAGGCGCCCATCGAGATCGCCCACTTGGGGTCGAGCATCTGGTCGTAGAGGCGACGGATGACCGGGGCCATCTTGATCGACACGCGCCCGGACAGGATGATCAGATCGGCCTGGCGCGGCGAGGCCCGGAAGGCCTCAAAGCCAAAGCGGGCGAGATCGGCCCGAGCGCCGACCGTGGTGATCATCTCGATCGCGCAGCAGGCCAGACCGAAGGTCAGCGGGTACAGCGAGTTGCCGCGCGCCCACGCGACTGCCTTGTCTACGGTGGTGGTCATCACCCGCTCCTCGACGTACTGCTCCAGCGCGGCGTCGTCGAGATCGCCGCGGAGCATGTCCCGGGCTGCCAGCTGGCGGACGCGGAAGTCGGTGGGGTCGACGGCGTCGTCGCCGCCGCTCAGCAGCTCCCGCTTCAGTTCCACTCGAGCGCTCCCCGCCGCCACACGTAGACGAAGGCGACGGCCAGCAGCACCACGAACACCACCGTCTCGCTCATCGCAAACGTGCCGAACGCCCGCAGCTGCACCGCGATCGGGTAGAGGAAGATGACCTCGATGTCGAACAGGATGAACAGCATCGCGATCAGATAGAAGCTGATTCCGAAGCGCATCCCGCGCTGGATCTCCGACGGCAGACCACACTCGTAGGGCGAGATCTTCGACTTGTTCGGTTGGCGTTTGCCGAGGAACAGGTTCAGCACCGAGAACAGCGTGCCGACCAATCCCCCGAGGACCAGGAAGACAATTGCCGGCAGGTAGGTGCGGAGCACGACGAGGGGTTATATCACCGCAACCGAGCCGCTTGTAACAAAGTGTTACTTAGTGCCAAATGCGGCTATGTGATGGAGTGCTCGCGCAGTGCGGCCCGTACACATCATCGTCGGCGTGCTGGCAATCTCGCTCAATGCCGGCGCTGGTCTGTTCGGGACCTGGTGCTGGTGGCGCGCGGAGCCCAATCCGTGGTTCTGGCGGCTGCTGCGGGCCGGTCAGGTCTTCGTCGTGCTCGAGGCTGGGATCGGTGGCGTCTACCAGCTGATCGGCCCGAAGGCCCCAAGCATCCACGTGCTCTACGGGGTGCTGCCGCTGGCGATCTCGATTGTGGCCGAGCAGCTTCGCGTCGCCTCCGCGCAGATGGTCCTCGACCAGCGTGGCTTCGCCTCCTCCGATGAGGTCGGCGAGCTGCCCGCGGATGAGCAGCGGCGTGTCGTCCTCGCAATCGTTCAGCGGGAGGTCGGGGTGATGGCCGTGGCCGCGGTGGTGATCGTGATCCTGCTGGCCAGGGCGGCGGGGACGGCTTAGGCTCCCCCTTGGGTGCTCGCGGCACCTTTTGGGCGGCCTCGCGAACGACCAAACTGCGACAAGCGTTGCCGTTGCGCCTGACGGATGTCGCACTTTGGTCGCCATACGACAAAACCGCTCATCTCGCCCCCAGTCGGCGTGGCGGTTGTCGCACTTTGGTCGTTCCTGGGCGCCGGATCGCCCCGTTCCCTTTTCGATGTGCCTTTCCAGGCATCCCAGGGCGAGTTCAGCCCGAGCCCGGGCCAAGGCCGTGGTGGTAACGGCCCTGGTACCACAACAGCGGCTCTCCCTCGCCCAGGCCGAGCTCCAGTACGCGGCCGATTGCGATCGTGTGGTCGCCACCCGCGATCAGCTCGCGCAGCTCGCAGACGGCCCAGGCGAGCGTGCGCTCGATGATCGGTACGCCGTGCTGGAGCCGATGATCGACCCCGTCGAGCTTCTCCGCTTCCGGCAGCTTGGAGGCGAACACGCCGGCCAGGTGCGACTGCTCAGCACTGAGGATGTTGATGGCGAAACGCCCGGCTTCACGGACGATCGGCAGCGTCCGGGCCTGGTTCTCAAAGCAGACCAGGACGAGCAGGGGATTCAGCGATAGCGAGCAGATTGCGTTGGCGGTCATTCCGCCGGCGCCGCCCGGCCCGGAGCTGGTGATCACCCCCACGCCTGTGGCGAAGCGGCCGAACACTTCTCGGAACTGCTCTGGATCTGGGCCGGTTGCGCGTCCGGCCTGATCGGGGTCGGTGACCATCTCGGCTTTTATACAGCCCCGGCGCTGGTTCCTCTGGTTGCCGCCGTAGGAGGACGATCGCGCATTTGCGTGGGGCGAACGTCTGATGGCCAGCGCCGGGGCTGGCCTGAAGTTCGGCGCGCGCGGGCGGCCTCCTGCCCCGCGCTCAGGAGGTGACGGTCAGAGTTCCATACTCGCCCAGAGCCTGGTCGGACAGGATCGTCGACGCCATCTGGTAACTGCCCGCATTCAGAAAGACGATGATCGACGTCGATTGCCCGGGACCGAGCGGCTTCGTCGAGGCCGCCGGCTGGCCGTTCATCGAGATCACCAGGTTGTGGGTTAGGCGGCCGTAATTCCGGACGACGATGGTCAGCGTCCCCGCGCCGACGCGGGCGCTCTGGGGGTTCAGGTGGTACTCGGTCAGCGCCACGCTCAGCGTGCGATCCGCACCGACGCGCTGGGTGTGCCCGCAGCCGCTCAGCACCCACACGAGCATCAACCCCGCGATCGGTGCAGACAGCTTTGCGAGCGGACGCGAGGGCACGGCGCGATCGTAGAGCTAAGCCGAGCCGCCCAGGCTCACGCAGTACGGCTGCCCAGCTCCACGACCTCGGCTGCCCAGCTCACGACCTGGGCTGCCCAGCTACGACCTGGGCTGCCCAGCCCTAGCAGGCCGCATGCCGCGCCCACTTCCGTATGATCCGGCCCGCATGAACCGGCCGATCAGGGTCCTCTCCATATCGATTGCTGCGGCCGCGATTGCGGCGTTCGCGACGGCCTGCGGCACGCAGAAGATCAGCGTTCCGCAATCGGATCCGACCCACCGCGGGGCCGTCCTGTTCTCCCAGCGCTGCTCCGGTTGCCACACGCTCTCCTACGCGGCGACCAACGGATCGGCGACCAACGTTCGCACTGCGTTCCAGACCAACGGTCCCAACTTCAACATCCGCTGCGAGCGGCCGGTTACCCGCGTTCTCTACGCGATCGAGAACGGCGGCTTCTCCGGCGCGGTCATGCCGCAGAACATCGTTGTCGGCCACGACGCTGCCGACGTGGCCCAGTTCGTCGCCAAGTACGCCGGGCGGCAGGCCCCCAAGATCACCGGTCTGACCCCTTGCACCTCCCAACCGGTCGGCACCCTGCCGGCCCCGGGTCAGACCGCCACCACGGCGGTAAGCACCGCGCCGGCGGCCGCAGCGATCGGCCTGGCGTCCACATCGGTGGCGGCCAAGGCCAAGTCCAAGTCCAAGGCCAAGTCCAAGTCCAAGGCCAACGCCAAGGGCACGGGAAAGACTAAGCGCAAGACGGCGCGCCGCTAGCGCCGCGGGGACGGCCGCGTTCTAGATCTCAGACTGATCCGCAGCGACCCGGACGCGGTGCGCACGGCCTTGGCCCGGCGCGGACCGGAGACAGCGGCTGCGGTCGACCAGGTACTGGCTCTGGACGAGCGCTGGCGAAAGCTCACGGCAAAGCTGGAGGAGCTCCGGGCCGAGCAGAACCGGGCCAGCCGAGGCCGCAAAGGTCCACCCACGCCTGAGGAGCGGGAGCAGCTGGCGGACCTCGCGGCTCGCGGACGCGCACTGAGTGACGAGGAGACCGCGGTTCGAGCTCAACTCGACGCGGCGCTCGCGGCGCTGCCGAACCTGCCCGCCCCCGACGCGCCTGATCAGGACGAGGTGCTGCGTGAGGTCGGGGAGGCCGGCGCCAGGGGCAAGGATCACCTCGAGCTGGCGGGATGGCGGATCGACATGGAGCGAGCCGCGCGCGTGTCCGGATCGAGGTTTGCCTACCTCCGGGGCGAGCTGGTGGTGCTGGAGCTCGCGCTGGTCCGCTACGCGATCGAGAAGATCATGGCCGAGGGGTTCGAGCCCGTGATCCCGCCTGTTCTCGTGCGCCCTCAGGCGCTCTATGGCACCGGGATGCTGCCCGATACCGAGCAGCAGCTCTACCACCTCCCGGAGGATGACCTCTACCTGGTTGGCACCTCGGAGGTCCCGCTGGCCTCGCTACACCGGGAGGAGATCCTGGCCGCCGACGGACTGCCGCTGCGCTATGCCGGGTTCTCGACCTGCTTCAGGCGGGAGGCGGGAGCGGCCGGCAAGGACACACGCGGGATCTTCCGGGTGCATCAGTTCGACAAGGTCGAGATGTTCTGCTTCGTTGAGCCCGACCAAGCACACGCCGAGCACGAGCGCCTGCTCGCGATCGAAGAGTCGATCCTGCAGGATCTCCAGATCCCCTACCGCGTGCTGGCGATCGCCGTCGATGAGCTGGGAGCGTCGGCGGCCAAAAAATACGACTGCGAGGCGTGGCTACCGGGGCAGGGCCGCTACCGCGAGCTCACCTCCTGTTCGAACACCACCGATTACCAGGCGCGCAGGTTGGACATCCGTCGCCGCGACCACGAGGGCAAGCTCGCCCACCTGCACACGCTCAACGGGACGGCGGTCGCCGTGGGCCGAACGATCATCGCGCTGCTGGAGAACGGTCAGCGCGAGGACGCATCGGTTGCCCTGCCGGCGGTGCTCCAGCAATACGGGGCGCCTGAAGTGCTGGCGCCCGCGCCCCGAACGTCCGGCTAGCGATCCTGGACGGCCTTCAGCGGTCGCTTGGGCTTGTCATCCAGCACGAGCAGCGCCGCCCGCGGAGGACCGCAGGGCGCGATCCGCGCCCGCATCCGCACCCCGAACGTATTCCAGGGCCGAACAAACGCCGCAACCGGCTCATCTCCCCCGGAAACGGCCTCGGCGACCGCGGCGGCAAAGCCCACGGTCCTGCCGGCCTCGGCATCGGCGGGCACGAGCAGTTCGGAAACCGGTCGGTGAACAGCCAGATCCTCGGCCACTCCGAGCAGCTGTTCAGCGCGGCGGGACACCGCCTGCACGAGCAGCTGGGCGTCGACCACGAGGAACGCGTCACGAGAGCTGGGCAGCGAGTCGAGACGGGTCTCAAGCAGCAGGCCGAGCCCGCAGGAGCGGCATACCCGGGCCGTGGGCACGGGCGGCTCGCCCCCGGGAGAGGGTGCCGCACAATGCCCGCAGAACCAGGCCCACTCGGCGGGGGCGTCGAGCGCCCCCGGCAAAAGCCTTAGCGCCGGTCTTTGCTGACTCATAGAAGTGTGTTCCCCGAACTCACCAATCTACTAACGGCTAGATGGGGCGAAAGTTGGTGAGTTGCGCCACGGCCGGACCCGGAGCACCAAATCCCGCGCCACGCCCGCTGGATCGAGCTAGCTTGACGGAGAGGGGGGGATTCGAACCCCCGAACGAGGTTGACCCCCGTTACGCGATTTCCAGTCGCGCCCGTTCAGCCGCTCCGGCACCTCTCCAGGAAACCGGGTTAGCGTAGCGAGCAGTCGCTCAGATCTGCCACGCCCCGCCGCGCAGCAGCGGCACTTTCCCTCCAGCGGGCGTGATTCCGGTGACCTCCACCTCGTCGGAACCGATCATGAAGTCGATGTGGATCTCGCTGCGGTTCACGCGTGCGTAATCCTCGTCGCCGTCGAGGGCCATCTCCAGCCCGGCTCCCAGGGCGATGTGGCTGGCGGCGTTCTCATCTAGAAGCGTGTCGAAGAAGACGGTTCCCAGTTGGCCGACGCGGCTTTCGCGGTCGACCAGGGCGACCTCGCCTAGCCGCGCGGCCCCGGGACCGCGCCTTGCCAGCGCGCGCAGCGCCTCGGCCCCTCGGTCGGCTTCGATCTCGACCGCTCGCCCTTCCTCGAAGCGGACGCGCAGTCCGGTGATCAGGGCGCCGGCGACGAACAGCGGCTTGGTTGAGCTCACCACGCCGGATGTCCGTTCCGGATCGGGGGTCGTGAACACCTCCTCGGTGGGCAGGTTGGGGGCGTGGACGATGCCGTCGACGGTCGAGATGCGCGCGCCGGTCCACCGGCTGGTCGGCAGCAGGCCGATCGTGAGCTCGGTGCCTGGCCCCTTGAAGTGCAGCGAATCGAGGCGCAGCGCGGTCAGCGTGTCCGCCACCGCGATCAGCCGGTCGAGCCGGGCATTCCAGGCCGCGACGGGATCAGTCACATCGAGCCTGCACACCCGCGCGATGTCCGTCCACAGCTGCTCCAGCGCCTCGGCGGAATTGAGCTCCGGGTGCACGAGGTTCGCCCACCCCGGCGTTGGGCACGGCGCGACGGTCCAGTTGAGAGAACGGTCGTTGAGAACCTTCTCGGACTCGCGCACGCGCGGGAGCATGTCCCGGCCGAGTCGGTCCGGGTCGACACCGTCCATCAAGTGGGGCTCGACTGGACCGGTCAGGGTGATCACGGCGCTGCGGCTCTCTCCGAGAGAAAGCATCTGCTCGCCGTACCACGGCGGCACGAAGCTCAGCGTGTCAGGATCCGCATGGATCGCGCGGGAACGCTTGAAATGCAGGTCGAACACGCGCAGATCGACGAACTTCGCGCCAGCCCCGTAGGCGATATCGGCGACGGCCCGGGCCAGCGCCTCCTTGCCTGGTTCGGATGAGATCGAGACGACCTGTCCCGGCTGGACGTTGGCGCCGAAGTGGACGATCAGCTTGGCTAGACGCCGGATGCGGTCGTCCTCGCTCACGCGGGCACTCCAGGAATGAGGATGCCCGGGTTGAGGATCCCGGCCGGATCAAGTTCGGACTTGACCGCTCGGAGGACCGCGCTGGCGAGCGAGCCGATCTCCCGCTGGTACCAGGGCAGATGGTCCCGGCCGATCCCGTGATGGTGGCTGATCGAGCCGCCGGAGGACTCGATCGCATCGCCGGCCGCCGCCTTGGCCTGCCGCCACTGCTCGCGCGGCTGCTCGAGTGCCGCGCAACCGACGGTGAAGTACAGCGAGGCGCCGGACGGGTAGACATGGGAGACGTGGCACAGGATCACCGGCGGTGCGCCCTGCGCGCTGAGCGACTCACGAAGGGCGTGGCTGACTGCGGCGTAGACCTTCGGTACACGGGACCAGAAGGCCACCGTTTCCAGTGTCTCGACCAGCGCGCCGGCGTCCAGCAGCGCGTCACGCAGGTAGGGGCCGCGGTAGCGATCTCGCGCCCAGGATTCGCCGGCCTGCGCATCCGGCTCGGCGCCCAACGCCTCCAGAACTGATTCGGCCCGGCCGCGACCGTCCCGCACCTCCTCGGCCGCGCCCTCGTAGCCAACGATCGCGAGGCATCCGCCGGCTCCCGCCTCACCCAGCTCGGCGGGCCGGACCAGGTTCAGCGCCGTCTCCGCCTCATCGGAGAGCCGGAGCACTGTCGGCACCGGGCCATCCTGGGCCAGCCGCCGCAGCGCCGCTGTCCCCTGCGCAAAGGAGCGAAAGCGCCAGCCGGTGTAAACCCGGGACTCCGGAAGCGGCCTGATCGCCAGCAGGAGCGAGGTGATCACCCCCAGGGTTCCTTCGGAACCCAGGATCAGCTGGCGCAGATCGGGTCCGGCGGCGGACTTTGGCGCTCGGCCCAGAACCAGCGACCCCGCCGGCGTCGCGACCTTCAACCCCATCACGAGCTCGTCAAAGCGTCCATAGCCGGCCGAGGCCTGCCCGCTGGAGCGTGCCGCGGCGAAGCCGCCCAGGGTGGCGTACTCGAAGGACTGCGGAAAGTGACCCATCGTGTAGCCCTCGGCCGCCAGCAGCGCCTCGGCCTGAGGACCCCGGAGACCAGGCTCGAGCTCGGCCAGCCGTGATTCGTCATCGAGCGAGACCAGTGCGTTCATTCGCCGCAGGTCGAGCGCCACGAGCCCGTTGAAGTCGCCGTCGGCTGGCTTGAGACCGCCGACCACCGACGTTCCGCCGCCGAACGGAACCACCGCTACACGGGACTCGGAAGCGATTTGCAGGAGCGTCAACACCTCGTCGTGCGAGCCGGGTGCGAGCACGAGATCCGGGGCACTCAGCGTCTCACCGCCCCGCAGGTCGAGCAGGTCAGGCGTCGACTTTCCGCGCGCGTGGCGCACCCGGGTCTCGTGATCCGCTGCGGCATTCGCGCCCCCGACGACCTCCGTCAATGCCGCCACCGTCGCGGCATCAAGGCGGGGCGAGAGAAGTGAAACCTCGCTCACGGTCATCGGCCGCGTCGTCGGGGCGCGGACCCCGAGGCCGGAAGAGAGCAGCGACGAAACACTGTCGGGCAGCACAGGGACCTGCGCTGGATCGCCCCACCCCCACCACGAGAGTTCCGGATACGGCCCGGTCGGACGTGAGCTCGCCACGATCCGCACGGTAGCCGCTCAGCGAGGCGACCGTACGCTGCGCCAGTGCGGCACTGCGAGCATGGTCAGCCGCAGCTGCTTCTCGGCCACCCGCGCGATTTCCGCCTCCGCGTCCGGGGCGGCGACTGGCGCGTCGACCATCGCCCCCACGGTGGCGATCATCGTGTTAACGAAGAGTCCGGCGAGCATCTGCAGATC
Source organism: uncultured Solirubrobacterales bacterium (assembly GCA_963757165.1). Classification (GTDB taxonomy): domain Bacteria; phylum Actinomycetota; class Thermoleophilia; order Solirubrobacterales; family Solirubrobacteraceae; genus Palsa-465. The sequence continues at coordinate 901,391 of CAVWQO010000006.1, read as the reverse complement.
GTCGGTGGTCCACTCACGCAGGACCGGGAAGCGCGCCAGGTCGGTGGCCAGCTCGCTGGTGAAGAGCCGGATCTCGTTGCGGATGGCGTGCCGGAGCACGACGTTGCCGGTGTAGCCAACCCGGACGACGAAGATGAAGTGTGCTCGGTGAGCTCGAACGTGCTCCATGAGGATCTCGACCGAGCGATGGATGACCTGCGCGGGGGGGACCCCCTCGCGCGCCTCCCGCAGCATTGCCCGCAAGGTGCGAAAAGACTCCTCGACCAGGGCCAGCCCGAGTTCGTCCATGCCCTCGAAGTGCCGGTAGAAGGCGGTCGGCACGACCCCGGCGGCGCGAGCCACGCTGCGCAGGCTCAGCGCGTCGAAGCTCTCGCCCGCCTCCAGCTGCAGCAGTACGGCATCCAGCAGCGCCTGCCGCGTGTGGCGGCGGCGCTCGGCCTGGGTACGCGCCGGCCGAACGGCTCCCGTGGATCCCCCACGAGAAGCTGGCCTGGCGCGCCGCGTACGCTCGTTCACCAAATCGGTGTGCATCTGATCACAGTTCGCATTCTATCTCTTGACCCAGCGGGAGAAACCCTTAGACTAGTTCTGTGAACACTTGTCCACTAAGCCCTCACAACTCATGCCTGTAGAACTATCGGCTCGGCGCCTGCTGAAGTCGCCTCTCGTCGACCTCCTGCTGGGCCCGCACGGAATCGACCGCTACCTGGAGTTGATCCGTCCTGATCTCACCGTGCGGGACGCCCGTGCCCGCGTCGTCGCCGTCCACCGCCAGACAGCGCGAAGCGTGACGCTGACGCTTCGCCCCAATGCCGCCTGGAGCGGTTTCCAGGCCGGGCAGTTCGCCCGGATCGGCGTCGACATCGACGGCGTGCGCCGGACGCGGACGTACTCCCCTAGCTGTTCGCAGCACCGCTCGGACGGCCTGCTCGAATTGACCGTCACGACCCACCCCGATGGGCTGGTCTCTCGCCACCTCCAGAACCATGTGCGCCCCGGTCATATCCTGCACCTCGGGGGCGCGCAGGGAGAGTTTGCGCTGCCGCAGGAGCGCCCGCGGCGACTGGTTCTGATCAGCGGCGGCAGTGGCGTGACCCCCGTTCTCTCGATGCTGCGCACGCTGTGCGACGAAGGCCACGACGGCGAGATTGCCTTCATGCACTATGCGCGCACCGGCGCCGACTGGCTCTACAAGCGCGAAGTGGACGCGTTGGCGCTGGCACACCCCAACGTGACCGTGAGCTACATCGCGACGCGGGAGGGCGGGGAGCACATCAGCGAAGCCGCAATTGAGGAGCTGATGGGAGACTTTGCCCCGGCGCACAGCACAGCAGCCGTCTGTGGCCCACCGTCGCTGATCGATGCAGTCCGCGCTTTGTGGGACGACGTCCCCGAGCGAGTCCTGGCTGAGACCTTCACGCCGCCGCGCCTTCACGTCAGCGGCGCGGCCGTGGAGGGGACGCTGCGCTTTGAAAGCAGCGAGATCGCCGCTCCGATCGCGGAGGGAACTCTGCTCGAGCAGGCCGAGGCGGCCGGCCTGAGTCCCGAGTTCGGATGTCGCATGGGCATCTGCCACACCTGCACCTGCCGCAAGACCGCCGGCGCCGTACGAGACATCCGCACTGGCGACGTCTCGACCGAGGAGGACGTGGACATCCAGCTCTGCGTCTCCGTCCCGGCCGGCGACGTCGCCCTGAAACTTTGACCACGATGGGAGATTGACCAATGCCGACGAAACATCCTGAGCTGACACCCGAGCAAATCGATGCACTGGGTCGCGAGCTTGACGCGCTGCGCAACCGCGTCCGAGCTGAGCTCGGCGATCGGGACGTGGAGTACATCCAGCGCATCATCAAGGCCCAGCGCGGTCTGGAGGTTGCCGGACGCGGTCTCCTGTTCGCCGGCTTCCTGCCCCCGGCCTGGCTTGCCGGCGTCACGGCGCTGTCGCTGTCGAAGATCCTCGACAACATGGAGATCGGCCACAACGTGATGCACGGCCAGTACGACTGGACCCACGACCCGGCGTTGGATTCCCAGAGCTTCGAGTGGGACACCGCGTGTCCCGGCGATCAATGGCGCCATTCACACAATTACATGCATCACACCCACACCAACGTGCTGGGCAAGGACCGCGACATCGGCTACGGGATCCTGCGGATGTCCGAGGACCAGGATTGGCGCCCGCGCGACCTCGGCAACCCGGTCTACGCGACGCTGCTGGCCCTGCTCTTCCAGTGGGGCGTCGCCGTCCACGACCTGGAGGTCGAGCGGATCGAATCCGGTGAGGTCAAGCTCGCCGAGAAGCGGGACATCCTCCAGGCGATCTGGCGCAAGGGCCGCAGCCAGGTGCTCAAGGACTACGTCGCATTCCCGCTGCTGGCCGGTCCCATCGCGCCGTTCGTGGCGACGGGAAACCTCACCGCGAACCTGACCCGCAACGTCTGGTCGTTCATGATCATCTTCTGCGGACACTTCCCCGATGGGGTGGAGGAGTTCTCCGAGGAGGAGGTCGAGAACGAGACGCGCGGCGGGTGGTACATGCGGCAGATGCTCGGCTCCGCGAATCTCACCGGCAACCGGTTGTTCCACATCCTCAGCGGGAACCTCTCGCATCAGATTGAGCATCACCTGTTTCCGGACATTCCGGCTCACCGCTACGCCGAGCTGGCCGTCGAGGTCCGCGAGATCTGCGAGCGCTACGGGCTCCCTTACAACTCGGGCCCGCTGCGCACGCAGTTCGGCTCCGTGGTCAAGAAGATCTTCCGGCTGGCTCTGCCCGGGGCATCCGGATCGAAGGCGCAGCCAGAGCGGCTCTCGGAGCCCGCAGCTGAGCGCCCCAGAGCCGACCGTGAGCTGGTCCCCGCCTAATTGCGCTGATCTGCTAGTGATACGGGCGCGGTGGAGCGCTACGTAGCGATTGGCGACAGCACGACCGAGGGACTCGAGGACCCATCTCCGGACGGGGCAGGCCACCTCGGTTTCGCTGACCGCCTGGCGCTGCGGCTGGCGCGTGAAAATCCCGCCCTGCGCTACGCGAACCTCGCCGTGCGGGGACGCAAGATGCGGCAGATCCGGGCCGAGCAATTGCAGCCGGCGCTGGCCCTGGAGCCAGATCTCGTCACGGTGGTCGGGGGCCTGAACGACATCCTCCGGGCGCGGATGGCACTGCCGGAGGTGCTGGAGGACTTCGCCGCCATGGCCGGCGCGTTCTGCGCCCGCGGCGCCACGGTCCTCGGCGTGACGTTTCCCGATCCGTCGCGGATCATGCCCGCCGCCAGACTTGTGCGGACACGGGTTGCCGCGTTCAATCAGGGGCTACGGGAGATCGCCGCGCAGGAGGGAATGCTGCTCGTCGACCTGGAGGAGCATGGCGTCGTCGACCGCAGGCTGTGGTCGGTCGATCGTCTGCACGCCAACTCCGCCGGGCACCGGCGGATCGCCGCGGCCATGACCCAGGCGCTCGGGCTCAAGCCCGACGAGGACCCGTGGGCGCCGCTGCCGGCCGCCGATCCGGTGAGCCGAGGCCCGGCTCTGTGGCAGGAGACGCGCTGGGTCGCTCGTCACATGGCACCGTGGGTCGTGCGCCGGGCCCGCGGGCGCTCGTCAGGAGACGGGCGAAGCGCCAAGCGCCCTCAACTCACGCCCGTCCTGGAGTAACCCGTCATGCCGGACACGAACTATCCCGCAGCATCGGCGGAGCTGAAGGCCTACCTGGCACTCCCTCGCGGATCCGGCCCGTGGCCGGGTGTGGTGGTGATCCAGGATTCGCTTGGACTGAGCGACGACATCCGTGAACAGGCTGACCGGCTGGCCGCTGCCGGTTACCTCGCGTTTGCGCCGGATCTGTACTCCGGACGGGGAATTCGCTGCGTGCTGGCCACGATGCAAGCCTCGCGTTCGGGGCGCGGGGCCGCATACGACGACATCGACGCGGCTCGCCGGTGGCTGACTGGGCGAGAGGACTGCACTGGATCGGTGGGGATCATCGGCTTCTGCATGGGCGGTGGGTTCGCGTTACTGTGCGCGCCTCGCTTTGACTTTGCCGCGGCCTCTGTGAACTACGGTGAGGTCCCCAAGGACGCAGCGCAGCGCCTGGCCGGCGCGTGCCCGATCGTGGCCAGCTACGGCCGCCGTGACCGGACCCTGATCGGACGGGCGCAGCGGCTGCGGAGCGCGCTTGACGAACTTGGAGTGGAGCACGACATCAAGGAATATCCGAACGCTGGCCACAGCTTCTTGAACCGGATCAACGTCGGACCGGCGCTTGGCCCACTGGTGCACATCGCGGGCTTCAACTACCACCATCCTTCGGCCGAGGATGCCTGGCGGCGCATCCTCGACTTCTTCGACCTACATCTACGAAGGGCTTGATGACCCGTTTCTCAACTGCGCCCGTATTCCGTATATGAACCTGATCTCCACCGCACGCATGTACCTCACGCGCACCCCCAAACTGTCTGAGTCGAGCGACATCTACGGCCACACGGTCAAGCTGCTCGACGGCGGTGAGTTTGACCTCGGCTCGCTGCGGGGCTCACCGACGTTGATCGTCAACACTGCGAGCAAGTGCGGCTTCACGCCGCAGTACGCCGGTCTGCAGTCGCTCTACGAGCGCTACCACGGGCGCGGGCTGGAGATCCTCGGGACTCCCTCGGCGGATTTCGCCGGTCAGGAATACGACGAGGCGTCCGAGATCGGCGCCTTCTGCGAGAAGAACTACGGCGTGAAGTTCGCGCTCACCGAGCCGACCTCGGTGCGAGCGGACCCATCGCCGTTGTGGCGAGACCTGGCGCGCCAGCCCGGGTCCGCGCCCCCGGCGTGGAACTTCACCAAGTACCTGATCGGCGCTGACGGCAAGCTGATCGCTCGCTGGCCGACCAAGGTCACCCCCGAGGATCCGAAGATCCTGGCCGCGATCGAGGGGGCACTGCCCGCGTAACGGGTCGCTCAGGCCGCGCCCGCGCAACAGATCGCTCAGGCCGCCCGGGTAACAGGTCGCTCAGGCCGCGGATAGCGGCAGGGAGACGCGAAACGTCGTGCACCCTGGCTGGGACTCGAGCGTGAGCGAGCCATCGTGACGGTCGACGACGATCCGGCGTGCTGTGGCCAGCCCGAGCCCGGTTCCGTCGCCGATGTCCTTGGTGGTGAAAAACGAGTCGAAGACGCGCTCGCGGATGTCGGCCGGAATCCCGGGACCGTCGTCGGAGATGTCGACACGGGCACAGCTGTCGTCGTGCTCGGTGGTGATCGTGATCGTGCCCGTCTCGCCGAGAGCGTCGATCGCATTGTCGATCAGGTTGGTCCAGACCTGATTGAGCTCGGAGCCGCGCACGGTCAACTTGGGCAGGCTCCGGTCGTAAGCGCGCACGACCTTGATCGACGTGTGCTTGAGCTTGTGCCCGAGCACGGTCAGGGTCGTCTCGAGGCCCTCGTGCAGATCGATCTCGACGAGGTCTCCGCGGTCCATGTACGAGTAGGACTTGACCGCGGCGACCAGTTTCGACATCTGCTGCGTCGACTGCTGAAGCTCCAAGGCCAGACTGCGTGCGGTGAGCGTCGCTGCGATCCACTGCACCGCCGCGTCCGTAGCCGCTCCTGCCACCGCCGCTACGCGATCGATCCAGGCCCGGTCGATGCCGGCGGCCGCCAATGGCTCGGTCAGCTCCCACGCGGTATCCACACCAAGCTGGTCAAGGCGCTCGCCCAGCTCATCCTCGGCGTCGGCTGCGTCGAGTGCATCCAGCGTGGTCAGCGATTCAGCTCGGGCGACCGCTTCGCGATGTAGCGCGACCAGGCGCTCAGCCTCATCGCGCTCCAGCCCGGCCTCGACGAAGCGACCGAGCGTCGAGCTGAGGACGTTCAGCGCCTCGGCCATCTGGGCGGCGGCGCGCTGGGCGGCGGCTGCCGGGTTGTTGAGTTCGTGAGCCAGCCCGGCCGCCATCGTCCCCAGGGAGGCCAGCCGCTCTCGATTCTGCTCCATTTCGGTGACCCGGCTCATGACTGGGGCGACCTGGTGCATGACCCGCTGGTGCAGGGGAGGCTGGGTGAGGGCCAGGCGGCGGAAGTCCTCGTTGCCGACGAAGCCCACCCGGCATTGGGTCTGGGCCTGCATGCGTACCGGCAGCGGATTCCCGGTGAGCGCGGCGATCGCCCCCATCCACGTCGGGGCCTGCTGGCGGCCGACTGGCTCCGCACGACCACGAGTGATCATGAAGCTCTGCGCGGTCCCGTCGAATAGCAGGTGTAGGCCGTCGACTTCCACGCCCTGTTCGGCTATCACCTCGCCTGGGGAAAGTTCCCGGGCGCTCGTGACCGGCAGCCATTGAGCGAGCTCCTCGTCGTCGAGGTCGTCAAACAGGTCAACGGACCGCAACTCGGCCAGCGTGACGGCCTCGGTCATGCGTCGGCTAGGTACTGATGGATCAATGACACGGCCATCGAGCCCTCGCCCACCGCGCTGGCCACGCGCTTGATCGAACGCGCGCGCACGTCGCCGGCCACGAACACGCCGGGCACGTTTGTCTCAAGCATGTAGGGATCGCGCTTGAGCGGCCACCCCTCGCCGAGGACGTCCCGACCGGAGAGCACGAACCCGCGCTCATCGCGTTTGACGATGCCCTCGAGCCAATCCGTGCGGGGGATCGCGCCGATGAACACGAAACACGCGTCGATCTCGAGCGTTGACTCGGCGCCGTCGGGGGCCCGCACACGCAGCCGCCGCAGCCGACCGTCGTCTCCCTCGGCGCCCACGGCCACAGACTGCGTGCGGACGTCAACGTTGGCCAGCGCCGCGATCTGCTCAACCAGGTAGTGCGACATCGAAGCGGCCAGGCCGGTGCCGCGAACCAGCATCGTCACCTGCGCCGCGTAGCGGCTGAAGTAGACGGCAGCCTGGCCGGCCGAGTTCGCACCGCCGATGATCACCACGCGCTGTTTCTCGCACGAGCGCGCCTCGGTGACCGCGGCCCCGTAATAGATGCCCGCGCCGGAGAACTCGGCGAAGCCCGGGGTGTCCAGCTGGCGATAGGACACGCCGGAGGCCACCAGCACGCAGTTGGTGCTCAGCACACCGCCACCACTGAGCTCGATGAATCGTCCCGCCCCGTCTGCCCGCAGTCCAACCGCGTCCTGGATGGTCAGGAGCTCTGCACCCAGCCGCCGAGCCTGGTCGGTGCCGCGCCGCGCAAGGTCGGAACCGCTCAATCCCGTGGGAAAACCGAGGTAGTTCTCGATCCGGCTCGACTGACCAGCCTGACCCCCCGGGGCCTCCCGCTCGACCATCACCGTCCGCAACCCCTCGGAGGCGCCGTAGACAGCCGCCGCGAGCCCCGCCGGCCCGCCGCCCACGATCACCAGGTCATAGTGATCCTGGGCCGGCTGGCTGCTGACCCCCAGGCGCTCGGCCAACTCGAGGATGCTCGGCCGCTCCAGCACGGAACCGTCCTCCAGCAGCGCGACGGGCAGTCGGTCGGCTGCGATCCCCGTGACCTGTAGAAGCTCCCGGGCTTCGCTGTCTCGCTCGACGTCCAGCCATCGCATGGGGACCCGGTTGCGAGCCAGGAAGTCCCGCAGGTCGTGCGACTCCTTGGAGAAGCGATGGCCGATGACCCGCACTCCACCGGCCTCGAGCGCGGCGCCGGATTCCCACGTCGTCAGCAGGTCCTCGACAACCGGGTAGAGCAGTTCGTCGGGAGGGTCCCACGGCTTGAGCAGGTAGTAGTCGAGCGAGACGCTGTTGATCGCTTCGATCGCCGCCTCGGTGTCGGCGTACGCGGTCAAAAGGACGCGTTTGGCGTCGGGAACCAGCTGGCGCGCCTGCACGAGATACTCCGTCCCGGGCATTCCCGGCATCCGCTGGTCGGCGATCAGCAACGCGACCTGGTCCCCGCGTCGCCGCACCTCCCGCAGCAACTCCAGTGCTTCGGCCCCCGAGGTCGCGCGCAGCACCCGGAAGTGCTCGCCGAACTTGCGCCGGAGGTCCCGGGAAACCGCGGCCAGCACCGCGGGCTCGTCGTCCACCGCGACGATTGCGGGGCGGCGGGTAAGCGGCACGGTGGACATCAGGAACGGAACGCTAGTACGTCCGTGACTCCGGCTCAGAGCGAGTGACGCTGAAGGAACTCACGCACGGCCTCGACCGCGCGCGCTGTGTGCTCAGGCGTGTCCTTCCATGGCTCGAGTACCTCACCGCGTGGAGCGAGCGCCGCCACGTCGCGACCGGTCGCGGTGGGGTGGTAATCATCGATCCCAGGCAGCACCAACAGTGGCGTCGAGCAGGCACGAACGGACTCTCGGCTGACGCTGACCACGAACTCGCCTTCGTCCCACATCCGGGTCCCGAACTGCTCCAACTGCACAGGGTCGATGTCCGCGCGCTTGGCCACCAGGTCCTCACCCCAGGTGCGCCACAGCGTGTCGTACAGGCCGCGGTTCTCGCCGACGACCCCCACCGGCTGCTCCATCACTGCGGAGGTGAACCGCTCCGCGGCCAGATCGAGGAGCTTCAGCGAAAACGAACAGCCGATGCAACACCCCATGACATGGCATCGTTCGACGCCCAGGTGATCGAGCAGGGCCAGCTGATCCTCGGCGTATGAACCCCAGGGATCGTTGACCTCAAGCGGCCCGATCGATCGTCCGGCATTGCGCTGGTCCATGGCGATCAGCCGAAAGTCATGCTCGAATGCGGCGAGTGGGTTCAGGGTCGCTGCGGCCCATCGCTCAACGGTCGAGTTCATCCCACCGGGGGCGAACAGCAGCAACGGGAAGCCCTGCCCGCGGTCCTCGTAATAGATCGTCGTCGTCCCGTGCTCGAACTGTGCCATCCGGTCTGGAGCCTAATCGCAACTCTCGCGCCGCGGCAGGGTTCTCGCGGTTAAGCAAGGCCGGAGGAACGAGGGGAGCAGATGCGTCGCGCACTCATCATTCTGTTGTCGTGCTCGGTGGTTGTGATCGGGGGTGCGGCCGTCGCGCTGGCGACATCGGCCACCGGAACCTCCGCGGCAGCCGCTCGCCTCACCATCACCGCCGTCCCCAATCCTTCGGTGGCCGGCCGGCCGGTGGCGATCGCGGGCCGCTTGTCTGGGCGCGCGGTGGCTCATCGTCGTGTCGTGCTCTGGCATCGGCTGCCGTGGCAGCGATCCTTCCAGCGCGTGCTGAGCACGCAGACCGACACCGCCGGCCAGTACCTGATTGTGCGCCAGGCCGGCGTGGTCGAAACCAACCGGCGCTGGTACGTGACGGCGGCGGGCCGGCGTAGTGACACAGTCACCCAGCGGGTGCATGCGCGCGTGACGCTGTCGGCCGCGACGACGACGCCCAGCCCCGGGGACGCGGTTGCTCTCATCGGTCATGTCGAGCCCTCTCACGCGGGTGAGCCCATTTTGCTCAGACAGCGCTTCGGCCAGCGCTGGGTGACGATCGAGCGCGTCCGACTCGATCACCACTCGAACTTCACCGCGCGGCACACCTTCGCGAAGGACGGCAGCGCGGACGTGCAGGCAGTTCTTGACGGCGACACGCACAACATCCGTTCGTCCTCACCCGTCGTGACGATCACCGTGAACTCGATCCACAAAATCAAGCACGTGGTGATCATCATGCAGGAGAACCGCTCGTTCGATCACTACTTCGGGACCTATCCGGGGGCCGATGGAATCCCGGCCGGCGTGTGCGTGCCCGACCCCAAGAATGGTGGCTGCGTGAGGCCGTTCCACGACTCCGCCGATCTCAACTACGGCGGCCCCCACGGAGCCACAAATGCAGCCGCTGACATCAATGCCGGCAGGATGAACGGCTTTGTCGGTCAGGCCGAGGCGGGCAAGCGCTGCACCGGCAACAACCCCAACTGCAGTCAGTGCAACCAGAACCAGCAGAGCAGATGTATCGACGTCATGGGTTACCACGACGCGCGCGAGATCCCCAACTACTGGACCTACGCCCACGACTTCGTGCTCCAGGACCACATGTACCAGCCGAATGCGTCGTGGAGCCTACCCGAGCATCTGTTCATGGTTTCCGAGTGGTCCGCGTTGTGCACCATTCCCACGGACCCGTTCTCGTGCGCCAACGCGCTGCAGAATCCGAACCCGTCCGACGGCTCCGCCCACTACGCGTGGACCGACATGACGTACCTGCTGCACAAGCAAAACGTCAGCTGGGGTTACTACGTGTTCAAGGGCACCGAGCCCGACTGCGAGAACGACTCGGCCATGACCTGTGCGCCGGTGGCTCAGGGGCCAAAGACGCCGGGCATCTGGAATCCGCTGCCCTCGTTCCAAACTGTGATCCAAGATGGCCAGACCGGCAACGTTCAGACCCTGAGCAATTTCTTCGCCGCTGCCAAGAACGGATCCCTGCCTGCCGTTTCCTGGATCGACCCCAATGGCAAGGTCTCAGAACATCCGACCGCGCTCGTGAGCTCCGGGCAGACCTACGTCACCGGTCTGGTCAACGCGATCATGCAGAGCCCCGACTGGAGCAGCACGGCGATCTTTCTGTCATGGGATGACTGGGGAGGGTTCTACGACCACGTCACACCTCCGGCCGTCGACCAGAACGGCTACGGGCTGCGCGTGCCCGGCATCGTCATCAGTCCGTACGCCCGGGCCGGGGTCATCGACCACCAGATCCTCAGCCACGACGCTTACAACAAGTTCATCGAGAACGACTTCCTCGGGGGCCAGCGGCTGGACCCGAAGACCGACGGCCGACCGGATCCGCGGCCGAGCGTCCGCGAGGCGAATTCGCTGCTCGGCGACCTGGCCGCCGACTTCGACTTCAGCCAGCGACCCAGGTCTCCAGTGATCCTGCCGGTGCACCCCGCGCCAGGTCCGGCTTCGACGGGCCCTTGAGGGGAGGCGTATCGTGGCCGGTGGCCATCCAGTAAAGGAGAGAGGGCATGTCGACCATCGAGCACGCTGGCACGACGGATACCACCGACGCCGTGGCGATCGAGGAGCTGCACGAGATCGTCAACCGCCAGCGCGCTGCGTTTCTGGCTGACCCGTTTCCGTCGCTGGAGGAGCGGCGCGCGCTCCTCGGCGCGCTCGCCGGCATGGTCATGAGCCATCGGACCCGGATCGAGGAGGCGATGAGCGCTGACTTCGGCGTGCATCCGACGCTGGCGACCGATCTGATCGAGGTGCTCGGGGTGGCCGGCCGCGCCGCCTACGTAGCCGAGAATCTCGCCGACTGGATGGCGCCCGAGCCGAGGTACTCCGACCCGGCACTGTTCGGCAGCGGACGCGCGTTTGTGCAGCCGCAGCCGAAGGGCGTCGTCGGCAACATCAGCCCGTGGAACTTTCCCTTCGACCTGTCGGTCGGCCCGTTGGTCGAGATGCTGGCGGCGGGCAACCGCGTCGTGCTCAAGCCCTCAGAGCACACGCCCGCCTGCTCCGAGGTGCTCCGGGACATGATCCGCGCGACCTTCGATTCGGACCGCGTCGACGTCGCCGTGGGCGGACTTGAGTTGGCCAAGGCGTTCACGCAGGTGCGCTGGGACCATCTGCTCTACACCGGCAGTCCGGAGGTTGGACGGCAGATCGCCAAGGCGGCGGCCGAGCAGCTGGTCCCGGTGACGCTCGAGTTGGGTGGCAAGTGTCCGGCGATCCTGGCGGATGACTCGATCGACGCTGAATCGGTCAAGCAGGTGTTGGGGACGAAGGCCCTCAAGAATGGGCAGATGTGCATCTCGGTGGACTACTGCCTCGTACCGCGGGCGCGCCTGGAAGATTTCGCCGCTCTGGCGGCTGACCACATGCGTGAGAACATGCCCGATTTTTGCCTCTCGGAGAGCAATACCGGCATCATCACGACCCGCCACCTGCAACGAATCCAGCGACTGGTGGAGGATGCCCGCGCGCGCGGTTGCGATGTGCGCGCGCTTGAGCGCAGCGGCGAGATCAGCCCTGAGCGTCGGCAACTGCCGATGACGCTGGTGATCGATCCCCCCGATGATCTCGCCCTCATGCAGGAGGAGATTTTCGGCCCGATCCTCCCGGTCAAGGCGTATGACGAGCTCGACCAGGCGATCGCGCACGTGAACGGCGGCGAGCGCCCGCTGGCGTTGTACGTCTTCTCCAAGGACGAGGCGGTGGCCGACGACGTGCTGCGGCGGACCACCTCGGGCGGCGCCTGTATCAACTCTGCCGCGGTTCACGGCGCGTTGCCCTCCCTGCCCTTCGGCGGGGTTGGGCAGAGCGGCACCGGTCGTCACCACGGCATCGAGGGTTTCCGGGAGTTCTCCAACCTCCGCGGAGTGTTCGTGCGCGGTGAAGGCGACCTGATCGAGGCATTCGCCCCGCCGTACGGGCCCACTGCGCAGGCCGTCGTTGGCGCGGCGTTCGAGCAGGCAGGCGCGTGATCGGCCATGATCTGACTCCGAGCTGAGGAGGTTTGCCGATGTCCCCGCCAGACTTGTTTCGTGATCGGCCGCTTCCGTTTCAGGTGATTCTCGGAGGGGTCGTCCCCGCCCTCCTCGGCGTCCTGGCGGGCATCCTGCTTGGCGTCTCGAGCGGGGCGTACTACGCCGTCGGCGCGCTGGCCGGGATCGGCGGATTCCTGTCCGGCTTCGAGCACCTCGACGGCTGGGAAGCAGCAGATCGTGGGTTCTTCGGCGGCGCCTTCTATGGCACCGCGCTGCTCCTGACGCATGCCGCTGTGGGAACTCACGCCAAGGTGTCGCTGGGGAGCTTTCCGCCGTTGCTCGCGGTCCTGACCACGATCTTCGGCACCCTGCTCGCCGCGGCGGGTGGACGCATCGCCCGGGCGCTCAGGGAACGGGCGGCTCCAGAGATCACATCCGGCGTCGACGCAGGTTCCTAGGGCAGCCCGCCCGGGCTGCCCTAGGGGAACGAGTCGCCGAAACCACTAGCCTGCTGGGTCATGACAGCCAATGAGAAGCCGAGAGTCACAGTTCCGTCGGACCAGTCGCCGTCCTACCAGCTGGAGATCGAGGACATCACCGTGGGCGACGGCGAAGAAGCGGCAGCCGGTCAAATGGTCGAGGTGCATTACGTCGGAGTCTCGTGGAAGACTGGGTCGCAGTTCGACGCCTCCTGGGACCGCGGTGACACGTTCAAGTTCAAGCTCGGCAAAGGGCAGGTGATCCCCGGCTGGGACCGTGGCGTCACGGGCATGAAGGTGGGTGGCCGCCGCCGGCTCACGATTCCGCCGGATCTGGCCTACGGAAAGCGTGGCGCAGGGGGAGTGATCGGGCCAGACGAGACGCTCGTATTCGTGGTTGACCTGATCGGGGTCCGCTGAGGGGTTGAGCACGAGTGATGGCCGGCCCGCCAGCAGCCCGTGTCGCAGCGGCGCTCGCATTGGACGGTCACGGCTCTGGCTCTCAGGTCGGGCAACCCGCGTACGGGCACAACCAACGTCAGCGGCGGCGCTGATCATGTCGATCGATCTTGCGCTCTTGGGCTTACTCGCGGCCGAGCTGCTTCTCCTGCGCCACGGACAGCGGCGGCTGTTCTGGCGCCTCGGGGGTGGCGGCAAGCTGCGGGGTGTGGCGTACCTCGCCGTGATGCCCGGAACGATCATGCATGAGAGTTCCCACTGGTTGGCCTGCCGCCTGCTTGCCGTCCCCGTCGGGCGCACGCGTCTCTTCCGACCGCGTCGATACCCCGACGGGTCGGTCGGGCTGGGCGCGGTCAGTCACGCGCGCACCGGACCGCTGCGCCGTTCGCTGATCTCAGTCGCTCCGCTTGTGCTCGTCCCCGCGGGGCTGGCGGGTGCCAGCGCGGTCCTGCTCGGCCCCCACGTCCTCGCACACCCGCCTCGCGGCCTCTCGACTGTGCCTCTGTGGCGTCTCGGGTTGTGGGGCTGGTGCTCGGTGTCATGCGCGCAGGCAGCGTTTCCGTCTTCCGGCGACCGGTTCGGGGTGCTCGGGGGCGTCCTCCTAATGGCCTTGCTGGCGATCGTGCTGGTCTCGCTCGGCGCGCTGGGTGGGCCGGCCACACTCCGCACAGTTCTGGTGGCCGCCGCGGCGCTGCTCGCCCTCCCGGCCCTGGTTGGCAGCGTCGCCCTGGTTGTGCTGCCAGGGCGATAATTGGCGTCTTGTTTTTCGGCGAACGAGCGCTAGGCTGCATTTCGCCACGAGAACTGTGGCCCTCGGAACGGGGGTCATCTGGGCTAGCCGAAGGCGCTTCTAGTTCAGCGACCGAGGTAAGAGCCGATGGGGCTTCCAACACCGTTCCAATGCGAAGTCGGTTACGCCGACGACTCATGGATCATCACGCTGTCCGGGGAGCTGGACATCGCGACTGCCCCGGAGGTTGAAAGCGCCGTCGCGGTCGTGCAGGCGATAGAAGGCGACGTCACGCTGGATCTCCGTGGCCTTGGATTCATGGATGCCAGCGGCGTGCGCTTAATCGTTCGCCTGGATGCGGTGGCCCGCCACTACGGATTCGACCTGCGCGTTCTCACATTCGGGGGATCCGTTCGACGCTTGCTGGCCCTCGCGGGGGTCGGTGATGCCATAAACGTGATCGACGCTCCGCTGCCGTCCGAGCCAGACCATCGAACCCGATGCGCGGTGATTGCCACCGACATTGGCGGCCTGATCACGCTCTGGAACCATGAGGCCGAACTGCTTTACGGCTGGTCTGCTCTGGAGGTCCTGAGTCGGCCGATCATCGATCTGACGGTCGTTCCCGAGAATCGCCAGGTTGCCGAGGAGATCATGAACAGGGTGCAGCGCGATGGTTATTGGGAGGGGGAGTTCCACGTCCGCAGCAAGACGGGCGGCCTCCTCCACGCTCGCGTGCGCAACGCGTTGATCACCGACGTGAACGGCGATTTCAGCGGTTTCGTGGGTGTCTCGGCCCGCTCCTCCCAGGCTGCGCTCACGTCCGGCTGACACAGCCCTTAGAGGAGAGCGGGTAGCCCGCCAAGTCGCGCGGGTACTCCGGCAAGTCGCGCGGGTACCCCCAAGACAGGTGCTACGCGCCCACGACTCTGAGCAGAAAGGATCCTCATGACTTCGAAGGAGACGGTCGCCGTGCTCGGCGCCGGGGGCACGATGGGTTTTGCCATGGCGCGCAATGTGGCCCGCGCGGGGTTTGGCGTCCGGGCCTGGAATCGGTCCCCGGAGAAGATCGAACCTCTGAGCGAGGATGGCGTCGAGGCAGTGGATTCAGCGGCGCAGGCCGTCGCGGGTGCCGGCGTGATCTTGACGATGCTCACCGACGGGGACGCAGTGCTCGAGGCGATGCGAGGAGCCCAGGGCGCCCTGTCCGGCGATGTCTCCGGCGACGCCATCTGGCTGCAGATGAGCACCATCGGTGAAGCGGCAACCGAGGAGTGCATTGAGCTGGCGCGTGAACACGAGTTGGCGTTCGTCGACTCGCCGGTGCTCGGGACCAAGGAGCCCGCGGAGCAGGGGGATCTGGTGATCCTCGCCTCCGGGCCCGATCAGCTCAAGGAGCGCGTGGAGCCGATCTTCGACGTGGTCGGCAAGCGCTCGATATGGGTTGGTCCCGCCGGTCACGGCACCCGCCTCAAGCTGGCGACCAACAGCTGGCTGCTGGCCGTGGTCGAGGGCGCGGCCGAGACGCTGGCGTTTGCTGAGGGAATGGGCCTTGATCCGCAGCTGGTACTCGAGGCCGTCAAGGATGGCCCGCTTGACCTGCCCTACCTGCAGATGAAGGGCAAGGCGATGATGGCCCGCAAGTTTGAGCCGTCGTTCCGGCTGGCGCTCGCGGCCAAGGACGCTGCGCTCGTCGAGCAGGCTGCGGCCCGTCACGATCTCGATCTGCCGCTCGTGACCACGATTCGTCGGCGCCTGGAGGAGGGCGTGCCCAATCACGGCGACGAGGATTTGAGCGCGACGTACCTGACCAGTGCGCCCTCGGGAGCGTCCTCGTAAGCGTTGCGTCGTCCGCGGCCGCCAGCGCCCGCTGGAAAGCGTTCAGCACATTCCGCCGGCTGTGTGGGCTAGGCTCCGCGGCGTCGCTGCAGGATCGCCGCCATGGGTCGGGTGTTCAACACGTCCGCGGTGCCGGCCCCACCGCGTCGCGCGGTTGCGACCGAGAAGGGCATGTTGCGCAGGCCGCGCACCGAGTGGGCATCTGTCGAGCACACGATCTGCAGCCCGGCGCGCAGCGCGTCACGGACGTGCTCATCACGGAGATCGAGGCGGTCGGGAAGTCCGTTGACCTCCAGCGCGACTCCCTCCTCGAGCGCGACTTCAAACACCCGCTCCAGGTCAAGCGCATTTTCCGGGCGCCGGTTGATGATCCGTCCCTTCGGATGGCTCAGGCAACGAACATAGGGGTTGCGAAGCGCCTCTTCAACGCGCGCGGTCAGCTCCCGCTGCGGCATTCTCTGCCCGCCGTGGACGCTCGCCTGCACCCAATCTAGTTCGGCCAGGATGTCATCGGGGAGATCGAGCCGTCCGTCGGGAAGGATGTCGCACTCGATCCCGCGCAAGACGCGGAACGGCGCCAGCCGTTCATTGGCGGCGGCGATCTCTTCGGCTTGCCTGCGGACATCATCTGCGCTCAACCCCTGGACGGCGCCGACGGCCGGGGTGTGGTCGCAGATTGCGAGATACTCGTAGCCAAGCGCTTGGGCTCCGCGACCCATCTCCGCAACGCTCGCCCTCCCGTCCGACCATGTGGTGTGAGAGTGCAGATCGCCGCGGATCTGACCCCTCTCCACGAGGGACGGCGGTTGGCCTGCGAACGGATGCTCCCGTAGTTCGGGCGGACACCATGGAAGGCCGATGGCTTGGTAAACGGCGTCCTCGGTCGGGGCGTCAGGTAGCGGCTCGAGCGCGGCAACGTAGTCGGCGGCACCGGTGGCGCGCATGAGCGCGGTGCCGAATCGCTCCGGCGCGGCGGCATGCAAGGCCACCGGTATCCCCTCGACGGTTACACCGAGTGAGCACCGCTCGCGTCGCTCGATCACCGCGACGATCTGGGGCAGCTCGGCGAAGCGTGCCAGCGCCGGCTCGGGATCCGGGGCGCTACAGACCACCGCGAGCAGTTGGCAGGAGTCACGCCATCGCCGCACGTCGCCCGCCGCCTCGCCGTCGAGGGCGGCCGCGACGCCGTGGACCAGCTCCTGGGCGCGGTTGAGCAGAAGGCCGCGCTGGGGACGAGGCTCGGTCTCCCGCGCCAGGGCTTCGAGGAGCCGCGCTTCGGTCTTCGGTCCGATGCCTGGCACACGCTGGAGCCTCCCCTCGGCCGCAGCCTCGCGGAGCTCGCCAGCGGTGCGCACGCCGAGGGAACGTGCCAGCTCTACCGAGCGCTTCGCATTCAGTCCGAGATAGCGACCGAGGCCGACGAGGTCAGGCGCGAGCTCATGCTCTAGCGCCGAGATCTCGGCGATCTCGCCCGTCTCGACCAGCTCACGCAGGCGCTTCTCGATGCCCGGACCGATCCCGCGCAGCTCCCGCACGCGTCCTGAGCGCACGAGCTCGGCGACGGGAATCGCCGCCCCGCGGATCGTTTCGGCGGCGCGACGGTAGGCGCGGACCGTGAACGAACTCGCGTCGCCGAGCTCAAGCAGTGAGCCCATCGTTTCCAGGCGGTCCGCGATTTCGGAGTTGTTCACGGCTCGTCCAGCGTTGCCAGGTAACCCGGGGTGGCTACTGAACCCGCAGGTGCAACCGCGGGCGAGCGTTGTTCACATAGCCCTTGGGGTTCCACAGTGCCGCCTCGTCCTCTGGCTGTGTCGCTGCGGAGGAGTCCCACGCGCGTACCTGGATCTCGTGCTCTCCGGGGGTGAGCTCAAGCGTGATCTGCCAGTGCCGCCAAGCCCACTGGCCGAGATCCTCGAGCAGATCGGCCTGCGCCCAGCTCGCCCCACCGTCCTGCGAAACATCTACGCGCGCGACGGATCTCTCCCCACCTGCGAAAGCGTAGCCCCGTACCTCGACCGGGCCCGCCGCGACAGCCGAACCCTCAGCCGGAGACAGCACGTCCGAGTTGAGGGCGATCAGCCCGAGTGGCATTCCTGCCCCAGGGCCCGGCGTCCCGTCCTCTGGCAGCAGTCGGTAGACGACGTGTTGGAAGTACCCGAGCCAGGGCTCGGCACGGACCTCGATTCGCTCTAGCCACTTGACGCTGCGCGCCCCGATGTAGCCGGGGACAATCACGCGCAGGGGCGCACCGTGGACCGGTGGGAGTGGTTCGCCGTTCATTGCCCAGGCGAGCAGCACCTCGGGGCGGCCGGCCTTCCCGAGCGGGATCGAGCCACCGAAGCGCTGCGGCGGCTTCGCCTCCGCGGAAACATCAGCTCCGTCAAAGCCGACGTGGGCAGCGCCGGGGAGCGGACCCGCCAGTGCGAGTACGTCGGCCAGGGCGACTCCACTCCATTTAGCGGTACCGGTAGCCCCCGCACCCCATGGTGCCTCGCCGGGGATATCGCGGATCGCGATCAGGCCGGCACGCCGATTGCCCGCACACTGGAGCGTGGCCGTAACCTCGCGCTCGCGGCACGCCTCGCGCAACGTGCGCAGCGAAAGGTCCAGTTCCCGCTCGACGAGCCCGTGCACCCGCAGCCGCCACGAGTCCGGATCGATCTCCGGCACGGCCCCATGCCCGCGCACATAGAACGCGTCAGTGGCCGTGAGTTCGTCCCGGAGGGCCGCCAGCCCGGTCTCGGTGTTGAACGGCTCCTGCTCGTGGACGATCATGCCGTCGCTCTTGCCGTAGCGACTCACGCGACAAGCGTACGCAAGCTGAGGACGAACGAGCTCGTAAGAGGGTCGGCATGCCTCGGCTCCTGTCCCCGACCAGACGCGGGCGAAGCGGGTGCGGCTGTGCGACCGCGGCTTCCGTCTTCACCCCAGCGGTCGAATGCCTCTCGCACACGGCTGAGGATGAACCCGTGATAGTCCGAACGGGAGCACGAACAAGAACACCGGCAGCCCGGGGCGATCGCGCCGCCGGACTTGAAGTTGAGCAGGTGGACGAGCGACCATACCGCGACAATCGATGCAGTCCGCACGGCCGATGTCGCGCTTTGGTCGCTATGCGACTAAACCGCGCATCTCGCGCTGGACGGTGGCCGCGGTTGTCGCACTTTTGTCGCCGCCGGGCCGCTCGCCAGGAGCATGGCCGCCCGCGGCACCCGCGCCCCACGCGCCCCACGCGCCCCACGCGCCCCACGCGCCCCACGCGCCCCACGCGCCCCACGCGCCCCACGCGGCGGATGGTCGGTTACCCGTACCAAAAGAAGCCTGCTCCCCGTATCGACCCGCGGCTCGGCAGAGGCGACAGTTCCTGTGCAAGTCCGAACCCCACAAGGAGACATGATGTTGTCCTACGAGCAAACCGCACGCCGTTTCGAAGAGCCGACTCCTGAATTCGATGTTCGCGAGCTCGACCGCGCAATCGCCGGAACCGTCGCTGGTCCTCATGACGCAGACTGAGACAACGCCCGCCAGGCGTGGGCGCTCGCCGTAGACCAGCAGCCGGTGGCGGTGGCGCTGCCCCAGACGGCGGACGATGTCGTGGCGATCGTTGACTTTGCCCGCGAGCATGGTCTGCGAGTCGCCCCTCAGTGCTCGGACACTCCCAGCTGCCGACCAGTCGACATCGTCGACACCACGCCCGGAGCCGGGCACCGATTTCGTCCTGCGCCTAAAGTACGAGCAGCGTCATGACCGAAGCTGTTCGGGAACGCCGCAGGGAACTCGCTCGCCCACCGGCCGTTGCGGTCCTCGTGCTCGCCGCACTGAGCTGGTGGCTGAGTATCGGCCGGATGCAGCACATGGATGCCGGTCCCCGGGGCGGCGCTCGGCGCAGTCGGCTGGTTCGCGGCGACCTGGCTGCTGATGATGGCGGCGATGATGCTGCCGGCGATAGCGCCGGCGGTCGCCGCCGAATGCTTCCCGGAGCGCACGCGACTGCAGTCGCCCCGGCCCGTGCTCGCTGCGGCGGTGCTCATCGGCTGCTACTTGGCGGTGTGGGCGATTGCCGGTGCTGTCGCCTATCTGGTGCTGCGAGCCGGTCGTAGCCTCATGGGCGGGGCATTCGAGTGGCATCGAGCCGGACAATGGCTGGCCGTCGCCGCGCTCGCAGTCGCAGCCACGTACCAGCTGAGCGCCACCAAGCGCCGGTGGCTGGCCCGCTGCGGCGCACGGCTCACCGGTCCTGGAGCGGAGCCGGTCCGCGACCCCAGGCAGGGAGCTCGCGCCGGGCTGCGGGCTGGCGCGCGGAGTCTGGCCAGCTCGTGGGCTCTGATGGGCGTGCTGTTCGCCCTTGGGGCAATGAGCCTGGTGTGGATGGCTCTGCTCGCCGCGTTGATCGCCGCCGAGCGGCTCTCCCCGTTGGCCTCGCCGGCACGGGTCGCGGCGGCCGGTGTGCTGCTGGCGCTCGCGGTTGGCGTCGCCCTGGCGCCCGGATCAGTGCCTGGTTTTACTGTGCCGGGGAGCCCTGCCGCCCAGCGTGCCATGACGCAGATGAGCGGGAAGGCGATGGCACCCGGACGCGGCCGGCAGTCGATGTCGATGGCACCCGGACGCGGCCGGCAGTCGATGTCGATGGCACCCTGACTCGGCGCCCCCGATCGGGATACTTCTTGCGTGGGGCGATTGACGTCCACGGCCGTCCGGGCTGAGCGCTGAGATGTCGGCGACGGATGTCGCGAGGCGTGCCGGTCTCCTCGCTTTGCGCGGTGGTGCGTGGACGGGCCGTCTCGTACGAGGCGAAGTCGTCAGGCGTGTGGGTGGCCCGGCGCGCGCACGGGTGATCGTTCTGTTCGGGGCGGTGCTGGCTCTGAATGGTGCCGACACCGCAACAGTTGGCGCCGTGGCGCCGCAGCTTGAGCGGGCTCTGCACATCGGCAACACGAAGATCGGCCTGCTGAGCTCCGTGGCGCTGTTGGTGGGCGCGGTGTTCACGATCCCAGTCGGGTTCCTCGTCGACCGGTTCAAGCGGATGCCCATGCTCGCGCTCAGCATCGTGCTGTGGAGCATCGCGTCGCTCGTGAGCGCGTTCTCGGCCAACTACTCGAGCCTGTTACTCACGCGCCTGTTGCTCGGTGCCGTGACGGCGACCGCAGGCCCAGCCATCGCCTCACTCACCGGGGACTACTTCCCCGCACGGGAGCGCGGGCGCGTCTACGCCTACATTCTGAGCGGCGAAATCGCCGGGACGGCTGCCGGTTTCATCATCAGCGGCAGCGTTGCGAGCCTGATCGACTGGCGGGCCGCCTTCATACTGCTCGCGATCCCGGGGTTCTTCCTCGCCCGGGTGGTTTACCGCACCGTGCCCGAGCCGCTTCGGGGGGGTCAGAGCCGGCTTGAGCCGGGTGTCGTGGACCTCAGGAAATCCGTGGCTGACTCGGCTGAGCGGCACCCTAAGGAGGCGGGGGAGGACCAGCTGCCCGTGGCGAGCGAGGACGACCTCGCCAAAGAGGCCGCGCGGCGACTGGGGGTCGAGCCAGACCCGGCACTCGTGCTGAAGGAGGACCCGCGCCGGCTCGGGTTGATCGCCGCTGTGCGCTACATCCTCTCGATCCCGACCAACATGATCATGATCATCAGCTCGTCGCTGGGGTACTTCTTCTTCGCTGGACTCTCGACCTTCGCGCTGCTGTTCGTCCGGGGCCACTATCACGCCGGCCAAGGGACCGCAGAGCTCGTACTGGCCCTGCTCGTCGCCGGAGCGATGATCGGGACCCTGGTCAGCGGCCGCGTGACCGACGCTTTGCTCCGCCGCGGTCATCTCGAGGTCCGGGTCTGGGTTCCAGCGCTCTGCTACCTCGGCGCGGCTGCGCTGCTGATTCCCGGGATCGCATCCACACACCTGACCCCGGCGATCTGGTTCGATGTTGCGGGCGCTGGCCTGCTCGCGGCCGCCAACCCTCCGCTTGACGCAGCGAGGCTGGACATCATGCCCGCGGGGCTGTGGGGGCGCGCCGAGAGCACTCGAACGGTGCTGCGGTCGCTCGCGCAAGCCCTTGCCCCGCTCGTGTTCGGCGGCCTCGCTGATCTGATCGCCGGCATCGTGCCCAGCCAGACTCCGATCGGAACTCACGCCGGACCGATCTCCCCGGGCACCGCGAGGGGGCTGGAAATCAGTTTCCTGCTGCTCCTCAGCACCCTCGTCGCCGGCGGCGTCATCCTGCTGCGGGCGCGGAAAACGTACCCGCGTGACGTGGCTACGGCCGCGGCCTCCCATCAGGGGGAGCCTAAAGACGCGTGAGCGCCGCGGCGGGCGATTCAGTGCTGACTAACGGAGAGGGGGGGATTCGAACCCCCGATGGACGGAAACGCCCATACCGGTTTTCGAGACCGGCGCATTCAACCGCTCTGCCACCTCTCCAGGTGTAGGCGGCTGAAACGTTAGACGACGGTGGCCAGGAGGGCGGGATGGAATCGCGGTGACACCCCGGACGCGATTCGCTGAAGCGCTCCCGGGAGCGCGCTAGCGCCGACTGGCGAAGAACGCCCGCAGGAGGTCGCCGCAGTCCTCAGCCAGGAGCCCGCCCTCCACCCGGGGTCGGTGGTTGAGCTGCGGCTGGGCCAGGATGTCCAGGACGCTGCCGGCAGCCCCTGCCTTCGGATCCCGTGCACCGAAGACGACGCGGGGCACCCGGGCGAGGACGATCGCCCCCGCGCACATCGCGCACGGCTCGAGTGTCACGTACATGACGCAGTCGAGGATCCGCCAGGCCGAGAGTGAGCGAGCCGCCTCCCGCAGCGCGATCATCTCCGCGTGCGCGGTGGGATCGTTCCGTAGCTCTCGCTCATTGCGCCCGGAGCCGACGAGCTCTCCGTCCTTGACGATCACTGCTCCGATCGGTACGTCATCGTGCTCGAGTGCCCGTTCGGCCTCGCGGAGGGCGAGACGCATGAAGTACTCGTCTCTAGGGAAGAAATGCTGTGTCACCGTCGAAGGGGACGAGCGCTAGCGTTGTATAGGGCAACTTTCGGGCGTCCCATGATGTCTTAAGCGTGACGGACCGCCTGAGCCAGGGGACCGGGGCCCTTCCAACGTATCCAATGCCAATCATCCGCTACCTCGTCCGTACGTCGCTTCTCGCGCTTTCAGCCTTCGCGGCGACGAGCGTGTTCGTGGTCCTTCCCGCCGGTGCTGCTGACTACGTTCCGAATGAGGTGATCGTTGGGTACGCGCCGGTGCCCGGTCCGCCGGCGGCGACCGTGACCGCCGATATCTCCCGTCGGATGGGAGCGCGCATCGCTTCCGCGCCCGCGCCCACCCCGGGCGAGCACATCCTCCGGCTGCGCCCCGGCCAGTCTGTCGCATCGGCTGTGTCGCAGCTGCGACACCAGCCGGGCGTCACCTACGCGGTGCCGAACTACCTCGCGCATGCCGCTGGATCGTTCATTCCCAACGATCCCGGGCGCTCGGGCGTGGCCCGGGGGTGGGAGTCGATGCAGTGGAACTTCCTGCCCGGCTCCGGCGTGAACGCCCCGGCGGCGTGGGCCAATCTACGAGCGGACGGCCGGCCCGGCGGGCGCGGCGTGACCGTGGCCATCCTGGACACCGGGGTCGCCTACCGCGACTGGCGAAACTTCAAGCGCTCGCCTGACTTCAATCAAACCAAGTTCGTGGCGCCGCGCGACTTCGTGTCCAAGAACTCATTCCCCCTGGATCGTGAGGGGCATGGCACCTTCGTGTCCGGGCTGGTGGCCGAGTCGACCAACAACGGCTTCGGTCTCACCGGCCTGGCCTACGGCGTTTCGATCATGCCGGTGCGAATTCTCGCTGCCGATGGCACGGGCGACGCCGCCACCATCTCACGGGGGATCCGCTACGCCGCCACCCACGGTGCCCAGGTCATCAACCTGAGCCTCGAGTTCTCCCTAGACGTCACCACGTCGGACATACCCGACATCATCTCGGCGATCGGCTTCGCCCATCGGCGCGGCGTGGTCGTGGTCGCCGCGTCGGGCAACGAGGGCGTGTCTCAGGTGGCCTATCCAGCCGCCGCGCCCGCGGTGATCTCGGTCGGCGCGACGACCAAGGACCGCTGTCTGGCCAACTACTCCAACGGAGGGGCCCATCTGGATCTGGTCGCTCCCGGTGGAGGAACCGACACCACCGTGATGAGCGGCAATCCGAACTGCCACTTCACCCGTCCGCTTCCGAACATCTCCCAGCTCACGTTCCTCGACGCCTCCCATCCGACCCAGTTCGGTTATCCGGGAAACTGGTTCGGAACCTCGATGGCCGCCCCGCACGTCGCCGCCGCGGCGGCACTGGTCATCGCCAGCGGAGTGATCGGCCGCCATCCCAGTCCCGATCAGATCTTGGCGCGCCTTGAAGCCACCGCGCAGACGCTCGGCCCCACCAAGCCGAACCCGGACTATGGCTACGGGCTGCTGGATGCCGGCGCTGCGACGGATCGCTCCGCCAACCTCGCCCGGCACCGGCGCTAGGCCCCGTCGGGGCGCTAGGTCGTCCTCACGATCAGCACCGAGCACGGGGCGTGATGAGACACCTTGTTCGGGACCGAGCCGAGCAAGAACCGCTTGGCGCCGGTCATGCCTCGGTTTCCGACCACGATCAGGTCAGAGCGCTGTTCCTCGGCCACGTCGAGAATCGCGTCCGCCGCATCGCCCTGACGGGCGAAGGTCTCGACCTGGGAGACGCCGGCACCGATCGCCTCCTGCTTTCCCTGCTCAAGCAGAGCCAGGACCTCCTCACGCGGGTTGATCATCCACTGGAGGTCTGCCGGGACTTCCGTCTTCTCGCTGCGCAGCCGTTGAGCCGAGACCGGCTCATAGGCGCTGACGATCTGCAGGCGCGCGCCGAGTTCCCGAGCTAGGTCGATCGCGTAACGGACCGCCGTCGTGGCGGTGTCCGAACCATCCGTGCCAACGACGATCGAGCCGAACACGCGGCGGACTCTAGCTCGTGCATCTCTCCTGAGCCCCAAGCGCCGTGGGAAGGCGTTCACGCCCGTGGCCGATCGTGCGCGGCGCTCAGGCGAGCCTCGTGATCGCGATGACCATCCCGGCCAGGACGAACACGACGATCGCGACCTGCATCCAGAACCAAAGTCGCGGCATGGCTGCAAAGTATCGTGCCGAGGATGGCCGAGCCGTTGACCCCCGCGCTACAGGCGGTCAGCGACGCCGTCCTGGCGGTGGCGGCGAAGCTGTCGGTGGAGGACGTGCTGCAGCGTCTGGTCGACGCCGCTCGGGAACTGGCCGGGGCGCGCTACGCGGCGCTCGGGATCCCGGACGGGGAGGGCGGGTTCCGGCGCTTTCTGGTCTCGGGCATGAGCGATCGGCTGATCGCGTCGATGGGACCGCTGCCCAGGACGCATGGAATGCTCGGGGCAATGCTGACCACGGCTGACCCGTTCTTGACCGACGACATCCATCGCGATCCCCGCTTTCGCGGTTGGTGGCCGCGCGCGCATCCGGACATGCGCTCCTTCCTTGGTGTCCCGATCATCGCTCAGGAGGGCGTGATCGGCGCTTTCTATCTGACCGAGAAGGAGCAGGGGGAGACGTTCAACCTTGCCGACCGGCAGTTGATCGAGCTGTTGGCCGCGCACGCGTCGATCGCCATTACCAACGCGCGCCTGTACGAGCGCAGCCGGGAGCTGTCGATCGTCTCCGAGCGCAATCGCCTCGCCCTTGACCTCCACGATGTCGTCAGCCAGAAGCTGTTCAGCTTGATGCTCACAGCGGAGGCCGCCGGCACCCAACTCGAGCGCGATCCGGCGGCTGCGCGGATCTCCATCGAGCGGCTGCGCGGGCTAGCGCGTGAGGCACTGGATGAGCTGCGGTCGCTGATCCTCGGCCTGCGTCCGCCGGAGCTCGACCGCGATGGCCTGCAGGAGACGCTGCGCAAGGAACTGGCAATGCTGCAGAGCGTGCACGGGGTGGCGATGAACCTCGTGTGCGACGATCCGGGACCGCCGCTGGACAGCGCTCGCGCACTGGCGGTGCTGCGCATCGTCGAGGAGGCGGTGCACAACGCCGTTCGCCATTCCCGCGCGGAGCTGATCACCGTGCGGCTCGGTGCGGACCGAGTCGAGGTCAGCGACGACGGGGTCGGCTTCGACCCCCAGCGACCCGAGTTGCGTGCGCGCCATCTGGGACTGACTTCGATGGAAGAGCGGGCGGTCGAGGTTGGCGGTCATCTGGAGATCAGCTCATCCCCTGGCGCGGGAACCACGGTCAGGCTGGAGCTCGTTTCGTGATCCGGATCCTGATCGTCGACGACCATGCCGTAGTACGTGAGGGGCTGCGGGCCTTCTTGGAACTTCAAGAGGGCTTGCAGGTCGTCGGTGAGGCGGCGGACGGCGAGGCAGGAGTTGACCAGGCGCTGGCCCTTACGCCCGATGTCATCCTGATGGATCTGCTGATGCCCCACCGCGACGGCCTTGACGCGATGCGGGAGCTGCGCCACCGGCTGCCTGACAGCAGGGTCATCGTCCTGACGAGCTTCCTTGACGAGGAGCGGGTTCTGCCCGCGATCCAAGCCGGCGCCGCGGGATATCTGCTCAAGAACGTCGAGCCGTCGGAGCTTGCGCGAGCGATCCGGGCGGCCCACCGGGGAGAAGCGATCATCAACCCGATTGCGGCGGCCCGGCTGGTCGAGGCACTCGCCCACGGGGCGCCGCCCCCCGGTCCGAGTGAGGACCAACTCACTCGGCGCGAGCGGGAGGTCCTCGAGCTGATCGCGGGCGGGAGATCGAACAAGCGGATCGCGCTCGAGCTGGGGATCTCCGAGAAGACCGTGAAGACACACGTGGGGCACCTGCTGGCCAAGCTAGGCGTCGCCGACCGTACCCAGGCCGCCCTGCTCGCGGTAAGGGACGGGATCGTCGGGCGCCGGTCCTAGGACCAATTGCCGCTGGAAACCGGGACCGCCGTCGTCGTAGCTTGACGGCATGGCTTTGGCGATCGTCACCGGTTCCTCGCGTGGTCTTGGATTGGAGCTGGCCCGTGCGCTGGCCCGCCGGGGATGGGCTCTGGTGATCGACGCGCGGGGCGCACGGGAGCTGGAAGTCGCCACGCGCGAGCTGGGAGCCCTGACCGAAGTGGTCGCGCTGGCAGGCGACGTCAGCGACCCTGAGCACCGGCGCGCGCTCGTCGCCGCCGCAGGCGAAACGATCGACCTGCTCGTCAACAACGCCAGCGTGTTGGGCCCGAGTCCCCAACCGTCGCTGGCCGACTATCCCCTGGACGAATTGGCGCGGGTGTTCGGAGTCAATACCTTTGCGCCGCTGGCGCTCGCTCAGCTCGCGCTGCCTCGGCTTCCGGACGGAGGGCGGATCATCAACGTGGGCTCCGATGCAGCGGTCGAGGCCTACCCGGGATGGGGTGGCTACGGATCCTCGAAGGCGGCCCTGGAGCAGTTGTCCGCCATCCTTGCCGCCGAGCAGCCGTCGTTGCGGGTCTACTCGGTCGATCCCGGGGACATGCGCACGAAGCTGCAACAGGAGGCCTTTCCCGGCGAGGACATCTCCGACCGTCCGCCGCCGCGCGACAGCGTGCCTGGGCTGCTCAGGCTGATCGACGGCGACCTGCCGAGCGGGCGCTACCTGGCCCGCGAACTGGCCTATGACGGCGCTGGCGTTTGACCTTCCGCCGGCGCTGGAAGCGCCGGCCCCCCCGGAAGCCAGGGGCTTGAGGCGGGACCAAGTGCGGCTGATGACGGCAAAGCGTGAGCGCGAGGAGATCGTCCACGCGCAGTTTCGTGACCTCCCCGGGCTGCTTGCCCCCGGGGACCTGTTGGTCGTCAACATCTCTGGCACGCTGGCCGCCGCGTTGGCCGCGCGCCGCGAGGACGGCTCGGATGCTCGCGTCCACGTGGCCTCTCGTGCGCCGGGGCTCGATCAGAGCTGGCGCGTGGTCGAGCTGCGAAGCGCCGACGGCGCCAGTCCCGTCGCCGCGCGCGCGGGGGAGACGGTGGCGCTTGCCGGCGAAGCCACGCTGGAGCTCGTGGCCCGCTACGCCTCGGGCGCCAGGCTCACGCTCGCCTGTTTCCGCCACGCCGGTGGCTCGGTCGAGCGGTTCCTAGATCATCACGGGGAGCCCGTCCGCTACGGGTACGTGAAGACGCGGTGGCCGATCGGCAGCTACCAGACCGTGTTTGCCACCGCACCGGGCAGCGCCGAGATGCCGAGCGCGGGCAGACCGATCAGCACGGCGCTGCTCGCCTCCTTGCTCGCGGGCGGAGTGATGCTGGCTCCGATCACGTTGCACGCTGGACTCTCCTCCCCGGAGCGACACGAGCCGCCGATCCCGGAGTACTTCGAGGTTCCTTCGGGCACCGCTCGGCTGGTCAACGCGACGCGCCGGTGGGGCGGCCGGGTGATCGCGGTAGGAACAACGGTCGTCCGGGCGCTCGAATCCGTTGCGGGGGCTGATGGACAAGCTCAGCCGCGCTCGGGGTGGACGGGTCTCGTGGTCGAGCCTGACCAGCCCCTGCGAATCGTCGATGGACTGATCACCGGTTGGCACGAGCCCGAGGCGTCCCATCTTCAGCTGCTCGAGGCTGTGGCGGGACGGCCGTTGCTGGAGCACTGCTACGCCGAGGCGCTCAGTCAGCGCTACCTATGGCACGAATTCGGCGACAGCCATCTGATCCTGCCCTGAACTGAGGATCAGCGCAGCTCCCGAGGGTGAAGATCATCGAGTAAGCCGATCGGGCGCGGCTCGTTGGCGTCTTCCAGCAGTACGGCGCCGCCGGGCCAGTACGGGTGTGGTGGGTGGGCACGGTGAACGAGCAGCGGCTCGTACAGCCACGAACCCGTGTTCACGATCGCCGGCCCGGCGTCGTCGGCGCGCCACTGCTGAGGGTCGTCCTCACCGATCGGACCGAGCCGGTGAACGTGTCCGAATACGACCCAGTCGGCGTCGACCCCGAGCTCTCGCACCACCCGCGCCAGCGCCGGGATGCTGGCGCGCTGCATCTGCTGCCCGAGCAGCGCTGAGGTAAGCGGCGCGATCCGGCGATGCAGCAGGCGCCGCCGGACTCGGGGCATCGTCGACGCCCGAGCCAGCTCAGCCAGGTCGTAGAACAGCGTCACCAACGGACGGGGCAGAAACCGCGCGGCCTGCGTGAGTGAGGGCCGCCCGCTTTGCTCGTAGTCCCCTGGAGACGCACCGTTCCATGGAAGACCGCCGAGTAGGCCGCGCAACACCCCGTAGGTCGACTCGGGCACGAGGTGGCGATTGAGGTAGTGGCCGTGCGTGGCCCAGACGCGGGGGGCGAGCCACACGCCCGGATAGCTCACTCGGACTTGCGAGGGTCCTAGCCATGCGGTCACTCGCGCCAAGGCGGGTGTCGACCCGGGCTCGATCGGCGTCTGCAGTTGAAGCTCGTCACGGTGCTGGCGGACCCAGGCGCGCACGAGCGGTGCGTCGTGGTTGCCGGGGACGAGCACCACCTCACGCGCCGCGCCGAGCTGGTGGCCAATGGCCCTCAGCACCGGTTCGGCGACGTTCATGGCCTGCTGCGCGCGTCCCTCCATCAGCTCGACGGTGTCGCCGAGCAGGACGAGCCGGTCGATGCCATCGAGTGCCTCCAGGAGGCGGGCCAGCGGCCGCGGGCGGGTCAGCACGTCGTGGCGCATCCGCCCGCCCAGATGGAGATCCGAGATGATCAGGGTCCGCACACGCCGCCACGATAGTCGCGGCGGCCGTGCACGGTCTGTGAGCTTGATCTAGACGGTGGCGGGAACGGGGAATGGCAGAGCGATGCCGCGGGCTAGAACCAGCACCGGAGCGGTTGCATTCTCGATCGCGTTCTGCGCCTGGGCGGTGACCAGCACGCGACCCTCGGGTGCCTCGGGGCGAGATCCGACGACCAGCAGGTCGACGTTCCGGTCGTTGCTCGTGAGCTTGGCGCCGAAGGCGTCGGCCAGCGCGCGCGCGGTCTCCAGCGCGGCGCCATCGCCGGCACCGGCGAGGACGCCGACCGTGCCGATCCCGCGGGCGTCGCCGGCACGGTAATTGGCGGGGGCGATGGCCAGCGCTGCGGGGCCGCCCTCAAGCAGCGCCTGCGCCGAGCGACCGGGAGCGATGTGTCCGGAGGCCGTCCGGTAGTCGGAGCCGAAAACGACGATCTGGGCGTCTTCCTGCTCGGCCAGCCACTTGAGTCCTTCGGCGGTGGAGCCGCTGACGACCACCCGGCGCGTGACATCCGGGTCCTCAAGCCACCGCGCGCCGCGCTCCAGCAGCGCCTCGGCCTCGTGCTCCTCCAGCTCCTCGCGCGTGTGCTCGACCTGCGTCGCATGACGCACATAGGCGAGCGTTAGCTCAGCACCGGCGTCGGCCAACAGCCGTCCGAGCACCAGCGCATCGTGGTCGTTGGCGGTGTCGTCGTAGGAGACGATTGCGTTGATTGACATAGCGCCGCTCTCCAGTCGTTTCTCGATCCAAGTTTCGTCGTGTCTTCGATGCGAGCCTCGCAGTTGCCTGCTATCAGCGCTAATGAAGTTCCTTCTCTTCAGTATAAAATCTGCTAATGCTCAATCTGGGTCGCTTAAAGGTGCTGCAGGAGGTGATCAGCCGCGGTTCGTTCTCGGCCGCTGCCGAAGCCCTCTCCTACACGCAGTCGGCCGTATCCCAAGCGATCGCGCGGCTTGAGGCCGAGACCGGAGCGCTGCTGGTAATCCGTGACCGGCGGGGCGTTCGGCCCACCGCCGCGGGCGCGACCTTGGTCGAGCACGCAGACACCATCTTTGCCCAGGTGGATGCCGCCGAGTCCGATCTCGCCGCCGTGCTCGGGGTGCGCGGCGGGGTGTTACGGGTCGCCTCATTCCCGTCGGCCGGGGCAACGTTGATCCCCCAAGCGGTGGCGAGGTTTCGCTCCCGCCACCCAGCGGTTTCCCTGACCTTGGCCGAGGGTGAGCCGGAGGAGATCGCGCCCCGCCTGCGGGCGGGCGAGTTCGACCTCGCCCTGCTGTTCGAGTTTCCCGGGGTTCGTGAGCGCGCCGGGGTGGGATTGAGGGCGGTGGCGCTGCTGGAGGACCATATGCACGTAGCGCTCCCGGCAGACCATGTGCTGGCGGACAAGCCCGCGCTCACCCTGGCCGACCTGCGGGGCGAGGATTGGGTCCAGACCTCGGCCGAGAGTCCATGCGCGCGCCACGTGGTGCGCTCGTGTCTGGCGGCGGGATTCGAACCGAACGTGACGTTCGAGAGCGACGACTACGAGACCGTCCAGGGGTTGGTGGCGGCTGGGGTCGGAGTGGCACTGATTCCCCGGCTGGCGCTGACGCGAGTGCATCCGGGCATCATGGTCCGCGCACTGGCCCCGCGCAGCCCGGCGCGCAAGGTCGTCGCGGCCACGGTCACCGGACCCGGCGTCGCGCCGGCGGCGAAGACGATGATTCGTGTCCTGTCCGACGTGGCGCGCCGCTACACCGACAGCCCTCTCGTGTCGGAGCCGGGATAGCGGGCCTTTTCCGCTACGCGTGCGTCAGGGCCGGGCGCTCGGCCACCCACTCGTCGCTGATCTCACGCAGGACGCTCAGCATTGCCGCGGCCGCGGGCGAGCGATAGCCCGCTGCAACTGCGGCCATGATCGGGCGAGCTGGCGGGGCGGGATCAAGCTCTCTGACCACGACGTCATCCCGGATTCCGCGGCACACCATGTCGGGAATCAGCGCGATGCCGACTCCAGCCGCCACAAAGCCGAGGATCGCCGGGTAGTCGTCGTTCTGAAAGGCGATCCGCGGCTCGAATCCCGCCTCGTGACATGCCCGCAGGAACAACCGGGAGTCGGGGCAGGTGTTTGTGGTAGCCAGCATCCACGGCTGATCGGCAAAGCGCGCAAGCCCGAGTCCCTCCTCGCCGGCCAGCGGGTGCTCAGGCGGCATTGCCACGTACATCGGATCATCGAAGAGATGCACCTGTTCGATCGTGCCGCGGAGCTCCATGGCATCGGGATCCGCGCGCGCCGAGAGCGGCTCGTGCGACAGCGCCAGGTCAAGCTCACCGGCTCGCAGCCGTGGCAGGGAGTCGATTGGATCGGCCATCTCGATAGTCAGCTCAACTGCGGGGAACCGCTCCCGGAAGCGGGCGATCGCCAGGGGCAGGATCGAGGCCGCGGCCGACGCGAACGACGCGAGGCGGAGCCGGCCGCCTTCCAGTCCCGCCAGCGCCCGCAGTTCGGTTTCCGCATCGACCAGACTCGCGAGGATCGCTTCGGCCCGCCTCACCAGCAGCTGGCCGGCGTCGGTGAGGACGGCGCCCTGGGGTACCCGCAACACGAGAATCGTGCCGGCCTCGGCCTCGAGCGTGGCGATCTGACGGGAGACGGCCGGCTGGGTGTAGCCAAGCGTTGCCGCCGCGGCGGAGAATGAGCCGTGCTTGGCGACTTCGCAGAGAACCCGTAGACGTCTGGTATCGAGCATTACATGAGGTTATACCTGACCCAGCAAACTCCTATTTGCCATTATGCCTCGCAGGGGCCACAGTTACGCCCATGGCTCCTCTCACCACGCCGGTGATCACGATCCGAGCCGCCTACGCCGACGACGACGTGGCGCTTGAGAAACTCGCAGCGCTCGACAGTGCGGACGCCGTCCCCCCGGGCCCACTGCTGCTGGCCGAGGTTGATGGGGAGCTGCGAGTGGCCATGGCAGTGCACTCGCGCGCTGTGATCGCCGATCCATTCTTCCCCACGCTCGAACTGCGGGCACTGCTGGATCGCCACGCTGACGCGGTGCAAGTACGGCCCCGGCGCCGGTGGCGCGGGCTCACCCGGCGCCGCGTGCGCGTCGGTGCGGTCTCCGCGGCATAGCGCGGTCTCACGCACGCATCTGGCTCGGAGCGAGCACGCCGACCTGGCCGGCGACGCGATATGCGGCCGGTATGTGCCGAGCGAGCGCGCGGCCTTGCGTCCGCGTCCCGCGCGTTGGCCACCCGAGACGGCCAACGCCAACCAGACGCCAACATCGCGCTGTGGTTCTCGTTAAGTAAGGCGGCCTATGCTCCGCCGGCCCGGTCCGGAAACCGGGACACACGCGTGAGGGGATGACACGTGCCGAGCAGACCATGAGCCCACACGGATCTGAAAAGCCCGACGACGGGAGACGTCGGCCGCCCTCCCGAGCCTTACGCAGGCCGCGGCATCGCAAAGGCGCACGCAATCGGGCGATCGGGCTCGCGTTGGCGATGGGAGCCGGCGCGTTGGCGGTGTCCCTCGCCCTGGTCGCACTCCGTAGTGAAGCCGTCAACACCCGCGCTGCGTATCGCGCCTACCACGCTGCGGTGCGCTTGACGGCCGGCACGGGTACGCCCGCGTTGGGTCCGGCACCGCTGCGTCTGAGGCATCTCCCGGTGGTCACGGTGAGCGTCGGAGCGCAGGCGGCGGGGATTGCCGTACCACGGTCGTTCTTCGGACTCTCGACCGAATACTGGGGGCTGCCGCGCTACGAGCGCCACATGCGGTTGTTCGAGCGGATTCTGCACGACGTCCAGGTCGTCGGTGGTGGTCCGACGGTCATCCGCGTCGGGGGTGACTCCGCCGATCACTCCTACTGGGAGGCGATCGACCGCGTCATGCCGACGAGGGCCTTCGAGCTGACCCAAGCTTGGCTGACGCGCACCCGGACGCTTACGCGCTCGGCGCATCTGAAGCTGATCCTCGATCTCAACCTGGTCGCGGATTCGACTGCGATGGCGGTGAAATGGGCGAGCGCAGCCACCACGGCCCTGCCGCGCGGGACGATCACCGGGTTCGAGGTGGGAAACGAGCCCGATCTCTACCACCGCTCGCGCTGGTATCGGCTCGCGTGGATCCAGCGGAACGGCATTGCCCGCGCGCTGGCGCTCCCGCGTTACTCCCCTGCCAGCTATGTCAGCGGCTTCGACTCATACGCTCGGGCCTTGGCGGCAGTGGCGCGCGGGGTACCAATTCTCGGACCCGCGGTGGCGAATCCGTCGCGCGACGTGGACTGGGTCGCGAGCCTGCTCGCCCACCAGCCGCGAGCCGTGGGGATGGTCACCGCGCATCGCTATCCGCTCTCGCAATGCGCGCTCCCCTCCTCGCCGCGGCGTCCGACGATCGCGCGGGTCTTGAGTGAACGCTCGTCGGCCGGCATGGCCCGCAGCGTCGCCGCCGCGGTCCTGTTGACCCACCGCGCCGGCCTGAAATTCCGTCTGACCGAGCTGAACTCAGTCACGTGTGGCGGCACCTCGGGCGTCAGTGACACCTTCGCCAGCGCTCTGTGGGCACCCGACGCGCTGTTCGAGCTCCTTCGCAACCGGGTGGACGGCGTCAACGTTCACATCCGTGACGACTCGATCAACGCGCCGTTCATCCTGTCCGGGGACGGCATCCGGGTGCGCCCGCTGCTCTACGGGATGATCATGTTCGCCCGGACGCTGGGTCCAGGGGCTCGCCTGCTCCCGACCCAGACCGCTCAGCGCCACGGCCTGCACCTGAAGGCGTGGGCCGTGCAGCTCGCCGGCCATACCAAGCGCGTGCTGCTGATCAACAAGGGTCGCCGATCCGTCTCTGTCGTGCTGCGCCTCCCCGCCGGGCACCCGGCGACCGTGGAGCGCCTGGTCGCCCCGTCGGTGACTGCGCGCTCAGACGTGAGGTTGGCCGGCCAGTACCTGAACGACAACGCCGTGTGGCAGAACCCGCGGACCGTAGAACGGCTCGCGGCCGGCCCGCGTGGCTACCGCGTGACGATGCCAGGCGCGAGCGCAGCGCTGATCAGCGTTCCCCCTGCGCGCGCACGCTCACATCATCGCTGACGCCCGGCCGGGCGGCCGCCTCAGCGCCCGAGCGTGCGCAGCAACTCGCGAGCGCGGCCAGACAGGGGGCCGATCAGCTCGCGCGCCTGCATAAGTCCAGCCCGTACGTCTGGATCGCCCACCTCGACGGGCAGCATCGAGTCCTGCAGCGTCGCGAGTGTCTCGTCGGCGCTGCGCAATGCTTCGCCTGCCCGCTCGATTGCGCCGCGAGCGTCCCCCGGCCGGCCGCCAGGGGCGCTCTGCCCGAGGTCGGGCGCCGACAGCTCATAGCGCTCGGCGAATTCCGTGGCTGTCCGCTTGGCCCGGCCGTAGGCGGCTCCGACAGGGCGAAACAGCTCCTGCTCGAGCCGGTCAGCCATCTGGTCGTCGAGCCATTCGTACGCTTCGCCCAACGAGGCCAGCGCGTACCCGATCCGCTCCGCCGCGCGGGCGAGCTCGCTCAGCAGCTGCGCGCGGGCGTCGGCGTTCGTGTAGCTCATGCGCTGATCATGACATCTCGGTGCGCGCCCTCCAGCGCCTGAGACGCGCGGCGCCGACGCGGAGGTAGATCCGAGGAGGAGTCAGGGGAGACGTAGAAACTGCAGCGCCGTCGTCACCGGTCGGAAGCCGAGCCGGGCATAGAGGTGCTTGGGCCGGTCCTCGTCGTCGGCGGTGATCCATAGATCTCTGACCGGCGGAGCCGATCGGATGGCCGCGGAGGTCACAGCCGTGCCCAGCCCGTGACCGCGGTGGTCCGCGCGGACGTAGACGTCCATGATCTCGGCTGTGTCCGCAGCACACTCGATCTGGGTGTAGGCGATCGGAGCTCCTTCGTCGAACACGGCCAGGACCCGGACCCCGCGGGCGAGCGACACCGCACGCGCGTGCGCGTAGAACTCTGAGGCATCGACTCCGGGGAAATCCTCCTCGTGCCAGGCGACCCGAAGCTGCTGGACATCGTCGTAGGGGACCTCCTGGACCTTTGCGTCCTCCGGAACCGCCGACTCACCCTCATGCCACATGTGCAGTAGGCGAGTCGACTTCCAGCCCCGGCGTTCAAACTCTTTGCGCATCGCCGCCGCGTGCTCTGCGTGCTCGAAGTCGATGCGCCGGTGCGCCAGACCCGCCTGCGCCTGATCGACGAAGTCGATCAGCCCCTGGACATCCCCGCCGGGATCCTCGCGGACCTGAACGACGTTGAACTCGTAGTAGTCCGGATAGCGGCTCGAGCGCGCCACGACCCCCAGCTCCCAAGGCTCGACGTAGTCACAGATCGTGTCGAGGGCCCCGCGACGCCAGTCGTGCGCCCGTACGGCCAGGTCAGCCATATCAGGAGGTTGATCGCTCATCGGCGGCGAGATTAGAGCCTCGTGCCTGACCTCGGTGGTTGACTGTGGAGCGTGGATTCCGCGGTTATCGGATTTGGGCTCGGGTTCTTCGTCGCGATGCAGCTCGGCCCGATGTCGCTGCTGCTGATCCGAGCCACCCTCGGCGGAGGGTGGCGGATCGGCGTTGCCGTCGGAGCTGGGATCGCGACCATCGATGGTCTCTACGCGGCTGCGGGTGCTGCCGGGATGGCGCCCGCATTGGAGATCGGACCCGTGCGGCTGGCCCTCGGCCTGGCCGGTGCCGCCCTGCTGCTATGGCTCGGATTGCGCACCGTCCACGACGCGTTGCGCGTCCGAGCCGGCGGCGAGGCGCAGCTGGAGGTGCTCACTTCGCGGCGCGCCTTCCTCACGTCGCTCGCCGGGACCGCCTCGAATCCGCTGACCGTCGCCTCGTGGGCGGCCGTCTTCGCGCTGGCGAGCACCACGGGAGCCGCGCGCTCCTGGAGTGGCGCGGTCCTGCTCGTGTTCGGCGTCACGCTCGGCAGCCTGACCTGGGGCGGTGTCCTGTCGTCGCTGGTCGCGCTGTCGCGCCGCGCGCTGAATCGACGTTGGCTCGGGCTGATCGACCTGCTCGCCGGGGCGGCCATGGTGGTGTTCGGCGGGCTTCTGGCCAGCTCAACGATTCGCGATTCGTAGGCGCCGTCGGGCTTAGGACTGGTCCAGTCGCGCCAGGCGCTGCGCAGTGAGGTCTGTCGCACTCCGGGCCTCCGTGACCAGCCGCATGACCACATCGGCCGCGGGTTCCGCGCGGGCCAGCTCGTGAGCCTGTCCGGCCCACAGGTTGACCAGGTCCGGGTCTCCAGCCTGTCGCGCAGCCGCGCGCAGCGGGGCCGTGACGTGATGAATCTCCGGATAGGCGGCGGGAGCGCGATCGCCGTAGTCGGCCATGAACCGGTTGACGATGCCGCGGGCCGGTTTCCCGGTGAACGCGCGCGTCATTGCGGTTGGGGTATCGCTGGTCACCGCAGCGCGATGAACCGCGGCCGTGCCCGCCTCCGGGCAGAGCAGGAACGCAGTCCCGATCTGGGCCGCGATCGCCCCGGCGCCGAGCACCGCGGCGACGCCCGCGCCGGTCGCGATCCCGCCGGCAGCGACCAATGGCAGATCGACCCGCGCGCGCACCAGGGCCAGCAGCGACAGCAGCCCGTAGGCCGGCTGATCGTCGTTGCTCGCCGAGCCGCGGTGACCGCCAGCCTCAAGTCCCTGCACCACCAGACCGCCGGCGCCGGCGGCCGCTGCCTCGAGCGCCTCCGCAGGCGTAGTGACCGTGACCAGCACGGCAATGCCGTGGCCGCGGAGACGTTCGATCACCGCGGCCGGCGGACATCCGAACACGAACGACACGACCTCGGGGCGCACCGTTGCCAGCAGCTCGATCTTGGCCGGAAAGTCGTCGTCGTCGAAGGCGGGCGATCCGGCCTGGACGCCGATGCGCTCGCCCTCTGAGCCGATGTCCTGCACGTATTGTGCGTAGCTTGTCCTCGCGGCCGGGGCGGCGGGCGGCGTGAATACATTGACGGCCAGCGGCGCGGAGGTCCGCTCCCGGAATGCGGTGATCTCACGCGCCACCGCATCCGCAGACTTGTAGCCGGCGGCCAAGAATCCGAGCCCGCCGGCGCCGGCCACTGCCACAGCCAGCTCCACGGTCGCCGGCCCTCCGGCCAGCGGTGCGAGCACAATCGGCACTCGGAGCTCGGAAAGCACCTGAGGCGGGCGGTCAAACGTGTCGATCACGGCCCGGGCGACTATAGAACCGCAGGGCTGCCGATCGGGGCCGTGAGTCAGTAATGGCGGCGCACAAGCCGGCGCGCCGGCGGCCGCCGGAAGTTCGCCTGAGCCAGCGCGGCGTTGACGCCGGCCAGCGCCAGCTCGGAGGCGATGTTCATCGCACCGAGGGCGTTGACGGCACGCTTGAACCGAGCCGCGGCCGGCGGTGTCTCCGGGGCGGGCTCGCTGCCTGACTGCATCGGCACCGCCCCGTTCGCCGCCTGGTGAGCAAAGCCAACGCCGGCGGCGGCAGAGGCCAGACCCGTCAGCACGACGGCTCCCATCGCGGCGTCCTTGGCCACCGCCAGGCGGCGCTCACGCGGGCTCAGCCACCGCGGATGGGCCTCGTTTACCCGGGCGGGCCACCACCCCGCGACCAGCGTGCCCAGGGCGATCGAGTTGACCGTCCCGTAGCGGCGCCAGGCGCGGTTGAGGACTCGGCCGCGTTCGGATTTGTCGCTGACGTCTTCAAGTGCGGGATGCATGGCCACCCGGCCGAACAGGTTTCCGCCCAACAGCGCGGCGAGCGCGACATCGTGCGCCGCGCGGCCCGCGCTCGAGACGGCGTCGCTGGGGATGCGGAGCCTGAGCATGTCAACTCGTTACCCGCCGGGCGCCATGGCCAACCCGCCCTGTCTCAACGGAACGCAGGCGCCGCCCATCCAGGCATGACCTCCGGCAAGCCGTCGCTCACGCGGTCGGTGAACTCTGGCGAGCGCTTGTCCAGGAACGAGCTCACGCCCTCCGCCACGTCGGCCGACTGACCGCGGAAGAACATCCCGCGCGAGTCGGCACGGTGGGCGATCATCGGGTGCTCGGCGCCCAGCATCCGCCACATCAGCCGCCGGGCCAGAGCGACTGAAACCGGGGCGGTGTTCTCGACGATTTCGCCCGCCAGAGCGTGCGCCGCCTCCAGCAGTTCGCCGCCTGGGTACACGCTGCGTACGAGTCCGCCCTCGAGGGCCTCCTGCGCTGAGAACACGCGCCCCGTGGTGACCCATTCCATCGCGCGACTGATGCCCACGACGCGGGGCAGAAACCAGCTGGAGCAGGCCTCAGGCACGATG
The DNA here is from genome assembly GCA_963757165.1 of uncultured Solirubrobacterales bacterium. Classification (GTDB taxonomy): domain Bacteria; phylum Actinomycetota; class Thermoleophilia; order Solirubrobacterales; family Solirubrobacteraceae; genus Palsa-465. The sequence continues at coordinate 862,521 of CAVWQO010000006.1, read as the reverse complement.
CCACGCCGGACGAACACGAATCCGAACCTGGCGTCCTCCGCGGCCAGCCGGACATCCATCGGCAGCGTCATCGTGGCCCCGACGCCTACCGCCGGCCCGTTGATCGCGCCGATCACGGGCTTGGTGCAGTCGAACACCCGCAGGGTGAACTGGCCGCCGTTGTCCCGGTGGGCGAACTCATTCGACTCCGCCGGCCGGGCGCGGAACGTGTCGCCTCCGCCGGCCAGGTCGGCCCCTGCGCAGTAGGCCCGGCCGGCGCCGGTGACGATCACGACCCGGACCTCGTCGTCGGCGTCGGCGTGGTCGAAGGCCTCCATTAGTTCGCGTCCCATCGTCGCGGTCCAGGCGTTGAGGCGTTCGGGGCGGTTCAACGTGATCGTCAGCACGCGATCAGCGAGCTCGGTGGTGATCTGCTCAGGCTCCACGTGGTTCCTTCCTTTAGAGGTTGTGCGTTCGCCGTTCACGCGGGGGGTAGGACCAGCTTGCCGTTGTTTATGTTCCCGATCCGCAACGGCGAAGGAGAGGTTTTCATGCCAGATCCCGACGGCGAAACTGCAGCACCGGAGGAGGCTGTCCCCAACACCTCCCTCCACGCCTACAAAGAGGGTCGCGAGGACGACGTCAAGGGCGACGTCGAGAAGCTCAAGCAGGGCGACAATAAGGACATGCAGGTTTCCGAGCTCGCAGCCGACGACGAGCCGGACGCTCCGCCCAAGCACTAGCTCGCCGACACCGAGGGCTGGGGGATTTCTGAACACCGAGGAGACGTCCCCCATGCCCCCGGGTCTGATCCGGCTATAGGCATGGGCTGGGCGTGGGTCTGAGCCAGTCACGGGCGCGAGCGAGCTTGAGCGCGAAGCGCTTTCCTATGAGGAGGAGCTCCGGGCCGAGCTGGCGCTGAGCGAGCCGGCGCTCAGCGCGTCCGCGCTGAGCTAGCCCCGCGCTGAGCTAGCCCGCGGTGGCGCGCAGGCGTCCGCTTATGTCCGCGCACTCGGCGCAGACACTCTCCGGCACGACGCCGATCCGCATCAGAAGTCCGAACACCTTGCAGCCGAGGCAGTAGCCGCCGAGCGACTCGAGTCCCGCGGCGCCCACGAACAGGATCAGCACGACGTCGGCGGCGGAATGCGACCCGACGACCAGCGCCAGAACCAGGGCGACGGTCGACATCACCGCGCCCATCCCCTGGGCAAAGCGCTTGGGTGGGCCGGGGACGGGCGTCTTCGCGCCCATTCGCGGCGCGATCACGTTCTGGGCGAGCCAGCCGACCGGACTCAGCGTCGGCCCGGTGAGGACCCGCGCCCAGAAACCGTAAGTCAGGGCTATCAGCAACCAGTACCACCCGGTGGCCAGGATCACCAGCACCGTGAGCAGCACCGTGCCGGCCACCACGCGGGCAGCCTTCTCGTTGACCGGATTAGGGAAGGAGAAGAGTTCTCCCATGAGCCGAAGGATAGCCATCGAGGTCGAAGCCGCACTAAATCGATCAAGTAAATATATTGTGTCCCGTCGGGGCGCGATATCGGTCTAGCTAGTCTCCGGGGCTCAGATGAGCACGAGCGCGCCCAACCGTCCCGAACCCAACCGGTGGGCGGTACTCGCGCTTCTCGGCGTCGCGCAGCTGATGGTCGTGCTTGACGCGACGATCGTCAACATCGCGCTGCCCTCGGCCCAGAAGGCCCTGCACTTCTCGGCCACGAACCGGCAGTGGGTGATCACCGCCTACGCGCTCGCGTTCGGCAGCCTGTTGCTGCTGGGCGGCAAGCTCGGGGATCTGTTCGGGCGCAAGTGGACGTTCATCGGCGGACTGATCGGGTTCTCGCTCGTCTCCGCCCTGGGGGGCCTGGCGCAGTCGTTCGGCATGCTCGTCGCGGCGCGGGCGCTGCAGGGCGTCTTCGGGGCGCTGCTGGCGCCGTCCGCGTTGTCGCTCTTGACCGTGACGTTCGCCGGGTCTCCGGACCGCGCCAAGGCCTTCGGGATCTTCGGCGCCATCGCGGGCGGTGGGGCGTCGCTCGGGTTGCTCCTCGGTGGCGTGCTGACGCAGGTGCTGTCCTGGCGCTGGTGCCTGTACGTGAATTTGGTCATCGCCCTGCCCGCGGCGCTCGTGGCGATGCGGCTGCTCGTCAACCAGGGCGATCCCGAGCGGCCGCGGATCGACCTGCCCGGCGTCGCGGTCGGCTCGGCCGGACTGTTCGCGCTGGTCTACGGCTTCTCCAACGCCGAGACTCATTCGTGGACGGCAGCACTGACCATCGTCGCGCTCGCCGCGAGCGTGGTGCTGTTGATCGTCTTCGTGGTCATCGAGCGACGTACACCGCACCCCTTGCTGCCCTTGCACGTGGTGTGGGACCGCGCGCGCGGGGGCGCGTATCTGGCGATCGCCCTGGCCGGCTCCGGCGTATTCGGTGTGTTCCTATTCCTCACCTACTACATGCAGCAGAACCTCGGCTTCTCCCCGCTGACCACGGGCGTGGCCTTCCTCCCGCTGACTGCGACGATCGTCGTCACCTCGACCACGGTGCAGACGCGGATCCTCCAGCGCACCGGCGTCAAGCCACTCGTAGCCCTCGGCATGACGCTGGCCATGGCCGCCATGCTCTTCTTCACCCGGCTGACGCCCGGCAGCAGCTATGCCACCCACGTCCTTCCGGGCCTGATCGTCATTGCCGTGGGGATGGGCTGCATCTTCGCCCCGGCGTTCAGCACAGCCACGCTTGGTGTGCCCCGCAACGAGACGGGCATCGCCTCGGCGATGGTCAACACCTCCCAACAGGTCGGCGGCTCGGTGGGCACTGCTCTGCTCAGCACGCTGTTCGCCAGTTCGGCGGCGAGCTACGCCGCCAGCCATCCGCGCGTGCCTGGCCTGACCGCGGCGGCCATGGTTCACGGCTATACCACGGCGTTCTGGTGGGCGGCCGGGATCTTCGCGGTTGGCCTGCTCGTCGCGCTGCTGGTCCTTCCCTCGCGCATCCCAACGCCTGCGCCCGCCGCGGAGCCTGCGCTGGCCACCGAGTAACCGCAGCACTCGGTTTTTGGCCCCGCGTCTAGGCTGAGGTCATGGTCACCGGCGCGCCGCCGGAGATCGTCTGAAGGACTACGCAGTAGCGCTCGGTCAGCCCGAGCAGAGTCTGGACCTCCGCATCGCTCAGCCCGGAGTTGAGTTCGACGCTTAGACGAATGCTGCGAAAGCCGACGGGCGCCGCTCGATCGACCGCCATCGTTCCGCGAAAGTCGAGCTCCCCCTCGGCCGTGATCCGGCCGCCGGTCACGGGCAGATTGCGATTGACTGCCACCGACCGGAGGGTGACGCCTGCACACGCCACGAGCGCCTGCAGCAGCATGTCTCCCGAGCAGGCCAGACTGCCGTCCCCGCCGCTTCCGGGGTGCAGCCCCGCCTGCACGAGCGCTCTTCCGGTCTGGACCGAGCAGGAGACTTCAGAGTCGTCGAGCTCGGCCTCGGCGTGAAGCGTGATCACCCCTGACTCCGGTTCCTCGCGATAGCGCTGCTTCAGCGGCGCTTGCAGGGCGTGCAGTTCCTCGCGTCTCATCGGGCACAACTCTTTCGTTGCAGATCTGTCGCTGGGGCTGATCGTCGCAGCGCGGGAGCCGCAGTGCAACGAAAAGAGGCCACGAATCACTTGACCACGCGTCGGACGCGAGCCGGGCGCGACCCTCGAGAGATTCTTGAGGCCCACCCATCCGCGCACGTACGATCCCTGGACCAACACGACGAGCACAGGAGAGCCAGTGATCAAGACTGATGTGACATTCGCCTCCGGTGACCTGGCCTGCGCGGGCTGGCTCTACCGGCCCGAAGGGGAGGGCCCGTTTCCGATCGTGGTGATGGCCCATGGTTTCTCAGCCACGCGTGAGCTGCGGCTCGACGCCTACGCTGAGCGGTTCTCCGCGGCCGGCCTCGCGGCCCTGGTGTTCGACTACCGTCACTTCGGCGCCAGCCCCGGCGAGCCGCGCCAGCTGCTCGACATCGCCAAGCAGCACGAGGATTACCGATTCGCCGTGCAGTACGCGCGAGCACTCTCGTGGGTCGATTCCGATCGCGTCGCACTGTTCGGAACCTCGTTCTCGGGCGGGCACGTGCTGGCCGTGGCGGCTCAGGACTCACGCATCGCCGCGGTCATAGCACAGTGCCCGTTCACCGACGGTCTGGCCTCGTTGCCGAAGATGGGATTGGCTAACATCGTCAAGGCGACGCTGGCCGGCCTCGGTGACCAGCTCGGTGCGCTGGCCGGGCGCCCTGCGCACTACATACCCGCCGTTGGTCCGCCTGGCTCGTTCGCCGTGATGACCGCGCCGGACGCGCAGCCGGGCTTCGAGGCCCTGCTCCCTCCGGACACGCGCTGGGAAAACCGCGTCGCCGCGCGGGTGGCTCTGCGCGTCGCCGGCTACCGGCCTGGGCGCTCAGCTGCGAAGCTCGCATGCCCGGCGTTGTTCTGTATCTGCGACGCCGACAGCGTTGCCCCTGCGGAGGCTACGGTGAAGTTCGCGCGGTCCGCGCGGCGGGGTGAGATCAAGCGCTACCCAGTTGGGCACTTCGAGATCTACATCGGCGCGGCCTGGGAGCGTGCCGTGGCCGATCAGACCGACTTCCTCTCACGTCATCTGGCGACCGGCGCGGACGCTCCATTGCGGACTGAAAGGGAGCGCAATCCCGCCTAGCCTCCTTTGATCACGTTCCCCAGCGACAGGAGTTCAACATGGAGATGAAGCTGGAGCTGGTCTCGGTTCCCGTCTCGGACGTGGATCGTGCCAAGGCGTTCTACACCGATCAGGTTGGTTTCACCGCCGACCACGATCATCGCATCAACGAGGACATTCGGTTCGTACAGCTGACCCCGCCCGGCTCGGCCTGCTCGATCGTTATCGGACAGGGCGTCGCGGACGGCGAACCGGGTAGCTCCCCCGGTCTTCAGGTCGTGGTCGTAAGTGCCGACGATGCGCGAGCCGAGTTGCTGCAGCGCGGCGTCGAGGTCAGCGAAGTACAGGAGTTTCCATGGGGTCGATTCGTGTTCTTCAGCGATCCGGACGGCAACAAGTGGTCCGTGCAGGAGCTCCCACAACGGAGATGACCGGCCGCGGCGATTAGGGTTGAGAGGCCTCGTCGAGCGCCAGCGCGAACGGGCTTCCCTCGGAGTCCTTGCAGATCGCCCAGCGTGCTCCGGGATGGATCACGCTTCCACCCAGGGCATCGACCTGCTCCAGCGCGCCGTCAAGATCCTTGACCGTGAAATACGGCAGCGAGAACGAATCGCCTGGCCCCCGACCGCGGGCGTGTACGCCGATCGCTGCGGGCTCACCACGGGTCTGCCACCCCTCGCCCTCCCGCTCGATTCGCTCTTCGAATCCCACGCCGAGCAAACCGGACCAGAAGCGCCGAGCGCGGTCGGCGTCATCGGCCGGAAATTCGACGAGGCTGAGGCGGCCGTCCATCGTTTAGACCATAACGCCCCGTCCAATCCGGGTTCACTGACCAGCGGCGACCGGGTGAGGCGTTACTCGACCTTCACGATCACCTTTCCCGTGTTCCCCCCGGTGAAAAGCAGGTTCAACGCCGACGGCGCCTGCTCGAGTCCCTCCACGAGGTGGACGGCGAACTTGACCTTACCTTCGGCGACCCAGCCCGCCATCTCCCGCTGGCCCTCTGAAAAGCGATCAAGGTAGTCAAGGATGATGAATCCCTCCATCCGGCCCCGCCGCGGGATCAGGTTGCGGTAGTTCCTCGGGCCGACCGCCTTTTCCCGCCCGTTGTAGCTGGCGATAGCGCCGCACAGGACCACGCGTCCGCGCATCGCCAGTTGACCAAGGCAGATGTCCAGCAGCTCACCGCCGACGTTGTCGAAGTAGAGATCGATCCCGTCCGGGCAAGCCTCCCGCAGGCGCGCGGCGACGTCATCGGTGCGGTAGTTCACCGCTGCATCGAATCTGAGCTCATCGACCAGCCACGCACATTTCTCGTCACTTCCGGCGATGCCGACAACTCGCGCGGCGCCCTTGATCCGGGCGATCTGCCCGACGATCGAGCCTGTGGCCCCAGCCGCGCCGGACACGACGGCCGTGTCGCCCTGCTTGACCTTGCCGACATCGATGAGCCCGAAGTAGGCGGTCATTCCCGTCACCCCGAAGACACTCAGGGCTGCCGTCGGATCGATGCCCGGCGGCAGTGCCTGCATCGTCCGCGCGCCTTGGTCGGCGAGCGCGTAGTCCTGCCAACCGGTCATCCCGAAGACGAGGCCGCCGACCTTGTACTGCTCGCAATTGGAGCTGACGACTTCGGCCACGGCGGCACAGCGGATGACCTCGTCGATCTGGATCGGCGGCAGGTATCCCTGGACGTCATCCATCCACGTGCGGATCGTCGGGTCGATCGACAGGTAGCGGTTGCGCAGCAGCGCCTCGCCGTCACCCGGCTCGGGAACGTCGGCGTGCTCGAGGCGAGTTGTGTCCTCCTGCACGCTGCCCTGAGGACGTTCTGCGAGGACTATGCGACGGTTGCGCTCTTGCATGCAGCTCTCTCCTTCGGGAAATCAGATCGCGGCGTGCTGTGCACGCTACCGGGCTGCGAGTCTCGCAGCCGGGAGTCGCGAGCCGGAAGCCGGGTGTCGGCTCGGGGCGATAACTCGCGCCTGCGGGGACGATCCGGTTTCCCTCCGCCACCAGCTCGCGAGTCATCGCGACTCTCTCCGGGTGAGCCAAAAGGACGTTCGGATGAGCGGCGCGAGCTCCAGTGCCTCGTGGAGTTGCGCTTCGGTGTCGAAGCGCCCGTGTAGAAAGCGACCCTCGCAGTGCACCTCCACGCGCTGGGTCGCGAATGGCCACGGATCCAACGTGAAGCGATCGGACTCGTGCTCGGAGAGCAGGAGTTCCAGCGAACCGTCGGTGGCTGGCACGGCCATCAGCTGGAGCTCCTGCCAGCGCAGGCACAAGGCCAGCGATAGCGAGTCCCACGTCCACAACAACCGCTGATTCCGTGCCAGCTCGTCGCGATCAGCGCCGAGCTGCCCGGCCAAAGTCGCCTGCAGCCGGCGCTGGCCTTCCAAGTAGTCGCGCACCAGCTTGCCGTCGGAGGCGCTCAGCGTCGCCAGATCCCGACGCTCGTTCAAGGCAGTCCCGTGCATTGACACCAGCAGCGCGGCGTAGCTGCTCTGGCTGCGGAGCTTGCCCGGCGCCGCGGCCCACAGGCTGACGTGGGTCGCAAGCGGCAGCTCGATAAACGAGTGAGGAAGCCCGGTGCGCGGATTCAGCGAGGGCCGCAGATCCCATTCGGCCATGCCGACGTCGTGCTGCTCTGCGGCCAAGCAGACGTCCTCCAAGGGCTCGGGTACGGCAAATCTGTGGTTGCCCCAAGCCCGCGCAAGCTGCCCGGAGACCCAGGCATGCGAGGCTTGGCCGATCGCGAGTACGGCTCCGTCCTGCTCGCGCAGCAACATGGCACTGAAGCTAACGAACCCGGGATTCGACGCCCGCGGTTGACTGCGCGCTCAGCGTTCTAGGCGCTCCGGCGTCTCCCCTTGAGGGGACCGGGCCGCTCCACGAACCGGGTCGTCACGGTCCGGGTGTCTCCGTTGGCGTCACTCAACGTCCACGTGGCCTTGTAGGCCCCCGGCTTCAAAGCCTTAACCAGCACTCCGCGAGCGGTGTCGACGTTGGCGGCACGGAATACCGTTCTGGCGCCGCCGGCCCGGGTGATCGCAAGGGCGATCCTGGAGGTCTTGTCGGTCGAGACGGTCGAGTTGTTGGGGCCGGCAAGGCCTGACTCAGCGACCGCCGTGAACGCACCGTAGACCGTCTCCGCCTGACTCGGGGATGTGTTCTCGATGTCCGGCACCTCAGTCTGCGTGAGGCCCCCGCTGCTCTCGTCGGTCTGGGCGATGGTGGCCGCGGGAAGGCCGGCGGCCCGTCCGCTGAGCGGACAGATCTGGCCGGTCAACGCAACGCCCGGTCCACCGGCGCCCGAGCTGATGGGCGCTCCGGGGAGCGGCGCTCCGTAATATTCGCCGGCCTGGCACGTGCCGCCCGCGAGCACCGATTGCTGACCGATGATGCTGGCCTTCAGGTGCGCCACGTGCAGCGTGGTCACGGTCCTCGCTCCGTTTGACAGGGCGAGGGCGTCTCCGCCCTTCAGGGTCCGCGCGGTGAACGCCGCTGTCAGCGAGCCGGTGGGGTCGGCGCTCTGGGCAACGCGCCTTCCGCTGCGGCTGTCACCGAGTGTATATCTCCTGCCCGGGACCAGTCCCGAGCAAGAGACCGCTTGGGCCTGGAGATCGGCCGAACAGGTGGGGAATCCGCTGGGTGCGAACGTGCCGAGCGGATTGGCGAACAGCGACACCGCATCGGCCTCCCCGAGCGGCACGGTCAGCGCGACGAGCCCACCGTTGGGGTTCGGGTTGGCGCCATTGGGGTCCTGGAAGGCGCGGTTGTCATTCGAGCTGGCCGTGAGCACGGTTCCCGGAGCGATCGGTGGGGTGCCAACTGACGCTGTACCTGATTGCGTGCTGCAGAAGTCCGTCGGCGAGGGGAGCGCCGTGCCGTTGACGGTCACGCCGAGCACCCCGGTCTGGAAGCAGGGGCCGAGCGTCACCGAAGGCCCGCCGGCGCCTGGGTCGTTGGTGACTGTGAATCCATTGTCGAGGTCGAACCACCCAGTCCAGCCCGACTCGGTGAACGGGTTGCCGCCGTTGCCGGTCTGGATCACTTGGTAGCTCGGCGACGGGGCGCCGGCTCCGATGTACGCGACGGTCACCTGGTCGCGGTCATCACCCACGGCGTGAGGTGCCACCGATACCGACCAGCTGCCGTTGGCGGCTGTGGTCGTTCTGCCGGCGGCGACGGTCACGGTACTGCCGTCCGGCGCCGCGCGCTGCACGCGGACAACAACACCGACGCCCGCCGTGTTGCGCTCGATGTTGCCGCTGATCGTGGAGCTGAACTGGGTCATGTTGACCTGGGGCAGGGGCAGCGGGCTGCTCACGTCGGTGGTCGTCTGCACGCAGCCGTGGTCATTGTTTGACCACATGTCCTGGAGGAGATATGGGTTGCCGTTGATCACTTGGTTGTATGGCGAACCGTTGGCTGCGAACCCGACCGGCGTGCCGTGCTGAGGGCCGACCTCGCATTTGTCGCCGACCTCGAATCCGTTCGGATCCATCCAGCCGACGCCCTCGGGGTCGGTCACCGCCTCCACGACCTCGTGCGCTGCGGTATCAATCGCGTTCTCAGCATCAGGGTTGCCCTGTGGGTCGGCGCCCTGTTTCGAAGTGGTCTCGATCAGCGGATCGATGGCGATTCCGTAAATCGTCACGCCGTGCCCGTTCAGGTTCAAGAGCGAGTGATAGCCGGCGAAGGCGTTCGTGCCACAAACCGCGGCCGAGATGCACTCGTCCACGTTGGGGGGAAGGAACACGTACCAGAAATCGTGAAGTCCACGTGTGCCGTGGACCGACTCGATCAGCCGGTCGACCTCCGCCTGCACTTGCGGGTCGGTCAAACAAGTCCTGATGCCACTGGGCGACGCGCACTGACCGCTGGACGGATACGGCTGCGTGTCGTCGATGGTGTCCGTCGCCGCGGAATAGCTGATCGAATAGGAGCCCGGAGCTATGTTGCTCGGGGTCGTTCCCTGACCAAACTGAGGCAGAACAGTGAAGGCGTTGCACGGAGCGCTCGGAGAGTCGCACGTACTCGCGGCGGCATTCCCCGAATCGTGCGCGATGTCCGTGAAGAACTGCTTGAGCAGGTCCTCATAGCCCTTGATGCCGGCTCCGGGGGAACCGGCAAAGTGGTAGCCCGGGGGCGCCCAGAAGATGGCGTGAATCCTCACCGCACCCGTCATGACAGACCCGCCGTGGTAGGTGACAGGGGTCTGGAGCCCCGTGGCCATGTCGTTGCTGCCGATCTTCGGGATCAGGCCCAGGGCGTTCTTGACCCGCGGATGGAAGGTGGGCGCGCCCAAGGCGCTCGGCGCGCAAGCCGCGAGCAAGAAGCACACGATCGCGGGCACTAATGCACGGCCTCGAATCATGCTCACCCTCCTCCGGTTATCGGGCTGACCCGATGGACCCGCGGCAAGCTATCACCGGCGCGGGCGAATCGCCAAGCGAACCTCGCGTGAGGTCATCCGCCTTACCATCCGTCTGACCGTGGACGTAGCGGCAGCGGTGCGCCACCTGGGTCGCCATCAGCAGCCCTCGGCGTATGGCGGCCAGTAGCTGACGACCGCCTCGACGGCCTGGACGGAGTGACACCGAGCGCGCGCGATGCAGGTCCGAGACGACCAAGCGTGTCCCGCATTGCGCGGGATGCGCGTCCCGCATCGCGCGCGACGGCGGTCAGGATCCGGGTGGCCGGTAGTCGACCGAGAGCTTGGCCGCTGCGTCGATTTCCTCCGGCGTCAATAGCACGACTACTTCTGAGCTCGCGCCCCCGCTGGTGTTGACCGCGATCGACGCCGCTGCAGCACTGCTGTTGTCAGGGAGATCCAGGACAACGTACGCATCCGTCTCACCGAATCCGAAATAGAAGCTCTCAAGCTTCCCGCCGAGACCCTCGGCCATTTTGGCCACTGCGTCTCGTCTACTCGTCCCACCGGCGCTCTGAACACCTTTCGCGCCGTCCACTGTGTACGAGGCCTTTACGAGGTACTTCGCCACGTCTGCACCCCCTCGTTGAGTCTTTCGCGGACCATCTCACGATGCGGGCGTCAGATCAAGGAAGAGTGCCCCGGGCCGTCTACGCCGACCTCACGTAGGAAGTTCGCCAGCAGTTCGCGAAATTGGCCCGGCGCTTCGAGCGGCGCGAGGTGACCAGCGTGATCGATCATCGATAGCTGGCCACGCGGCACACGGTTTGCGATCTGCTCTGCGCCTGTCTTGAAGTCGGGCATGTCGCCGGTGCCAGCCGTCGCTAGGACCGGAAACTCAAGGCGCTCGAGGATCGTCGGATCCCGCTCCAGCGGATCGTCGGCTTCGCGCATCTCCGGCGCGCTCATCTGCCGCTCCAACGTGCGTCGTTGGATCGCACCGATTCGGTTACGCAGAGCTTCTGGTGCCTGGGGAAGCCAGGCATCGAGGACCGCCGCCACGGCGCCTCCGATGTCTCCTCTTTCCACCGCTGCTTCTTCAGCCTCCCACGCAGCAGCGAGCTGAGGGGAAGGTTCGAGGCCGATTGGAGGCGGCGAAACGAGCATGAGGGCAGACACAGCGCCGGGCGCGACCGCCGCCACCCGAAGTGCCACGGCCGCGCCGAACGAGTTCCCGACAATTGCCGCCGGAGGGAGTTCAAGCTCTCTCAGGGTCCGAAGCACGTCCTCCCAAGGCGCTTGCACGCCCGCGGCGAACGGGGCTTCACCGAAGCCCGGAAGGTCTGGCGCTATGGCCCGGAACCCGGCGCCGGCAAGCCACTCGAGAGGCTCCCGCCACATCGAGCGATCGGCCACACCGGCGTGCAGCAACACAACCGGCGCGCCCACCCCTTGCTCCTCGTAGGGCAGCACGCGATGAAGCCTAGCCCGTTAGTGAGCCCCACCCGCACGCTTACGCGGGAGGGGGTGGCGGGTCGCCAAGCGCGACCCGCCACCGCCATCGAGCGCTGCTCTCTCAGCGTGATCGCGCGTCTGTCGTCAGGCCGTAGCCGAACGGATACAGCGGGTCGTAGTTGCGGTCTCCGATGTTGATCGGCTCCTGCGCGAGCGTCCGCGGCCACGACACGGGCAGCTTCCCGGTAAACGGGCGTGTGCCGAACAGCGTGTCCGCCACGCCGGCGCCCTCGCTGCCCGGCAGCCAGGCCGCCACGATCGCGTCGGTTTCGTTCGTCTGGGCGGGATCGAGGATCAGCGGCCGGCCCGACACGATCACCATCACGCACCGCTTCGCCGCGGCGCAAACCTTGTCGACCGCTGCCTTGTCGGCCGCCGAGAGTTGCATGTCCTTGACCGGCCGCGGCACGTTGTGGTCACCTGGGTCAAACGCCCACTGGGGGCCGAAGACGTCGCCGAAGCCCTCGGCGTACGGAGTCTCGCCGACCACCACGATGCCCGTTGCATTGTGCGGGATCGGCGCCGAGGCGTCCTGGCTGTAGGTGACATTGCCGCGGGCGAGTTGGCGGATCCCGTCGAGGATCGTCGTCCCGGGGATTACGTTGGTGGAGCCGCCCTGCCAGGTCAGCGTCCAGCCGCCAGCCTGGTTGCCGATGTTGTCGGCATTCGAGCCCGCAACGTAGACGTCGCGGTGGCCGTGGATCGGCAGCACGTGGCGGCTGTTCTTGAGCAGCACCTGGGATTCGGCGGCCGCCCGGCGCGCCAGCGCGTGGTGAGCCGGCGAGCCGACCTGGTTGATGTAGCGGCGGTCGGTGAACGGATGTTCGAACAGGCCCAGCTCGAACTTCTTGGTCAGGATGCGGCTCACTGCGTCGTTGATCCGAGCCATCGATACCTGACCCGAGTTGACCAGGTCGGTCAACGTCGCCTCGAACTGCTCGAAGTTCTGCGGCTGCATGAACATGTCGATCCCGGCGTTCACGCCTGCCGCCACCTTCTGGGCAAAGCTGTATGTCTCGGGGTGAATGTGGTCGATGCCGTTGTAGTCGGAAATCACGAAGCCGCCGAACCCGATCGCGTCCTTCAGCCAGCCAGTGATCAGATCCCGGTTGGCGTGCATGTTGATCCGGTTGCCGAGACCGTCCTCGGTCCAGTCGACGTCCGAGTAGGACGGCATCACGCTGCCGACGTGGTGCTCGCGCACGGCGGGCACGTACGGCGAGAGCGCGAGCCGGTCGAACGTGGCGTGATCGACCTGGTCGACGCCTTGGTCGATCGGATAGTTGCCGGTCGTGTGCATGTTCGACCCGGTCCCGTAGGTGGTCAGGCCATCGCCCGCGAAGTGCTTGGCGGTAGCCAGCACGCGGTCGGGATTACCGAGCTGGCCGGGCCGGCCCTGGAACCCATCGATCGCAGTCTCCATCTGACGCACCAGGCTCGGATCCTCGCCGAAGGATTCGTACGTGCGGCCCCAGCGATCGTCCCGCGCGACGCAGATGCACGGGGCAAAGACCCATTGAGGACCCGTCGTCCGGGTCTCTTCGGCGGCGACATGTTCCACGGCGCGCACCAGCCCCGGATCGCGAGTGGCGCCGAGGCCGATGTTGTGGGGAAACACTGTGGCTCCGTACATATTCCCGTCGCCGTGCACCGTGTCGATGCCGTAGATCAGCGGGATGTGCAACCGCGTGGCCAGGGCCGCCCGCTGATAGCGGTCAATCATGTCCGCCCAAGCCGTGGGCGTGTTAGGCGTCGGCACCGAGCCGCCGCCGGAGAGCAGGCTGCCGAGATTGTCCGTTGTGATCTTCGAAGTGTCGCTGTCCACGCTGCCGCGCTCGGCCTGGGTCATCTGGCCGATCTTCTCTGCGAGGGTCATCCGTGACAGGAGGTCTTCAACTCGCTGCTTGACCGGTAGCGATGGGTCCTGATATGGCAATCCCGCCGGCTGCGCGGTGCCGTGTCTCGGTGCCGGCGCGGTGCTGTGATGGCCCGTCGCGCTGACCGTCGGTGCGACGACTGCCGCTGCCGCAACCGTGGCCCCTGCCACGGCAAGCCACCGGCTTACGAGCGACCCAGATGAATGCATGGCTAGCTCCCTCCCTCCTCGATGATCGGACGAGGCGCGGGTCCGTCAGCGGCCACCGACAGCCTCGTTGCGCGCGAGGCGCCGGCGGAACTCAGCTCTCGAGACCCTCCGCCGCAAGCCTCGCGTACCCCTCGGGCGCCCATCCGAAACCGCCGGGCGAGGCCGTTCCGTCGAGCACCATTAGTAAGGGCGGGTCGCCGAATGCGCAGAACCATGCGCCAGCAGTCCGATCAGGCTTGGACGATCGTCCAATTGCCGCGTGTGCCGCACAGGCGTAGCCTCCGCCACCAGATGACCGCTGAGGGCAGCGCCCGGGGATTCGCGACGCCGACGGACGAACTCGTCGCCTGCCCCCTCTCTCCAGAGGACCTGAGCATTCTCGGGCTCGAGAACGAGACCGTTGTCGGACATACATGCAAGATCATCGTGCTCGACGGTCGGATCGAGGTTGACGAGCTGAGCGCGTCGATCGCGTCACGCATACAGCTCGCGCCCGAATTGAGCCTGCGCCTGGAAGAAATAGGCGGCGCGGCATGTTGGACCTCGGACGGGACGCTCGATCTCAACGCGCACGTGGTCAAACACGAAGCTCCCGGACCACTGGACGACGCCGCCCTTCGCGCCGCTGTGGCCGAGCTATTCCAACAGCGGCTTGACCGCTTCCGGCCGCTGTGGCGGATGGACGTGATACCTGAGCTGGCAGAGGGCCGAAGCGCGATCGTCTGGCGTATCCACCACGCTCTGGCCGATGGAGCCACGGCCACGCGGTTGGCTGGTGAGGTGCTGTGGGACGAACGGCCCCAAGCCGGCTCGACCCACTTCTCAAAGCAGGTTGCCCAGACGCTCTCGCCGGGCCGACCCTCCCGCCGAGGGATGCCCGCGATTCCCGCCTTGCTGCGCGAGTCTCCCCGCCTTCTGCAGCGGTCGCCGTTTGACGGTCACATCGGTGCTCGTCGCTCTGTCGCCTTCGCCAGCGCAAGCGTCCTCGGACTGCACCGAGCCGCCGCGGCCTGCGACGGTGCGACAGTCAACGACGCGGTCCTGGCGGTGGTGGCGGGCGGGCTGCGGCGTTGGCTTGAGGCCGGCCACGGCCACCTGGGCAGCGTCCGCGTGAAAGTCCCCGTGAGCCTCCATGGCATCGCAGCTGGGCCCGGCGAGGAACAGCACCAGCTCGGTAACCGCGATTCCTTCTTCTGCGTCGATCTCCCGCTCGGGTCGATCGAGCCGATGCAGCGGCTCGAGATGATCCGGCGCGCGACGCGGACGCGCAAGGACGGTCATGACGCCGAGCGCCTTGACGCCCTCATGCGTGAGCTGGGGCGCGCCTCGCCGCGGCTGCGCCAATTTGCCGAGCGCGTGCTCGCGCATCCGCGCTCGTTCGCGCTCAACGTCTCCAACGTGCGCGGCCCCAACCGGCCCGTGTCCGTGCTCGGGCTGACCGTGAGGTCGTTCCACTCGCTGGCCGAGATTCGGGAGCGCCACGCGCTGCGCGTTGCCGTGATGTCCATGGCCGACACCCTGAGCTTCGGGCTGTGCTCAGATCCGACCCTGATCGCTGACGTCGACAAGCTGGCTGAGCACATGCAACTCGAGGCGACCGCGCTGGCGAATTGCGCGGCCGGTTGACCCCGCTCAGACGCGACGCGGTGCGCAGAGACCGCAACCTTCAACGGTCGCGGCCGGCGCCGAGCCCGACGGTGACGCCGACTGTCCCATGCCTCCACCATGCGTGGAACACCTGGGTCATAGGCCGGTGCTGGAGGTTCCACGGCAGCCGGGTTGACCTGGGCATCGGGCTCACCTAGGATCGCCTCGGCGGACTCGTGCGGATGTGCACAACAGCGACCTGCTCGCGTCACCGCACCGCGACGCGATTGATGGCGTCGGCGCGGTCCGGAATGGGACTAACCCAAGGAGCGCAGCCATGAGGACCCTGATGAAGGTCAAGATCCCGACCGTGCCGGGAAACGAGGCGATCAAGAACGGAAGCCTGCCGGAGATCGTCGGAAAGGCGCTCGCTTCCCTCAATGCGGAAGCCGCGTACTTCACCTCGGAGGACGGCATGCGCACGGCCCTGATCTTCTTCGATATGACGGACTCCAGTGATATTCCATCGGCGGCGGAACCGTTCTTCCTGGGCCTCGACGCGCAGATCTCGTTCGCGCCGGTGATGAACGCCGACGAGATGGCTGCCGGCGTCGGCAGGGCGATGGAGGCCGCTTAGGGCGACGGTCTCGCTCCACGGCGAGCCACGCGGGTCTCGCCCCACGGCGAGCCACGCGCGTGCCGACCCCACCCGACGTTCGTGCGTGCCTCAAATCGACGGGCTCGAGGATCTTGACGGTGATCAGCTGACGTATGCCGAAACTTCCGCGACCGTCTTGTCGGCTAAGCCCATGCGTGCGAGCGTCAGGCCGTCGCGGTCGTAGTCCACCCCATTCATCAGCCCGGCGAGATGGGTCAGACCCGTGGCAGTGGGGGTTGGGAGATTGACGGTCGCTGCGAGCTGGGTCCACGGAACGAGACCCCAACCGACATCTTCGTGGAGGTAGCGATGGTCGAGTGCCGGGGGTGATCTGATCGGGTAGATCAGCTCACTGTGCTCTATCGCCTCGCGTGCGCCTGCTGCGGTTGCGCTGGTCGAGAAGCCGAGCCGATGCGTCAGCTCCGCGAATGGCACCGCGGGCACCTGGAGGCGCTCCGCCAACTTGAGCCGCTCATCGTCGATCGCATCGATCACCCCGGCCACCGCCGGTGGCGCGCCATCGGAGTAGAAGCCGAAGTCTCCGCCAGTGGCTTGGATCCAGCCGGCGTTGCAGACCATGCCCGGTGGATGCATGATCGCGTTGAGGTTGGCCAGGTCGTTCTCGAGGATCGACCCGGCCTTCCCGAACTGCCCCGGCAGAAGCGCGTCAAGCCGCTCGTGGCATTCATCCAGATGATGTGATGGAAGCGCAGCCACCGCCGCGCGTGGCAGCAGAAACACACGAACGGCCGCTGGACCTGTCAGTCGGCTGACGTGCGAAGTGGTCGTCAGCTGGCACAGCTTGCGGGCCCCCGTCACACTCGAGCGCGACCATTCGGCCGCCAGATAAAGCGCGCCCCCGCTGTGCCCCGGGTTCAGCCAGATCACCTGCTCCGGCGTCGACGCCTCGGCGATCGCGCTCGCGTACGCCGGTAGCGCCACCGTGGACAAGCAGACCGCGACCACGCCCGCTCCGTCAACGGCCTCGTTCAACGATTGGGTGATCAGCCCCAGTTTCGCGAACCCTTCCACCTCGCCACTCACCGTGATTCCACCGGCCTGGCTGATCGCCTCCAGCCGCTCCGGCGACCGGCTGAATAGTCGGACCTCTACGCCGCGGAGCGCAAGGTCCCCAGCCAGGGCATGACCGACGTTACCCGCACCGATCACCGCAACGACCGAAGCATCTCCCACGACACCACCCTAACGTCCGCACGGCGGCGGGTGCGGCTCTGATCCCCCGACTGGCATTTCGTCGACACCTACGCGGACCTGAGCTGCGCGGCTCGCAGGACCGATACGCCGGCACAAACCCGCAGGGGATCGTCCGTGTAGGAGGTCGTTGCGTGTAGATCGGGCTAGGTCGCGTCGGGACGTTCGTTCGTCGGCGCATAGCGGTGGTGCAGCGACAGCGGATTGCCGTCAGGGTCCAGGCAGATCGCCTGCCAGCAGACGCCGGAGTCAAACGTGTCGCTGACGAAACGCACGCCCTTTGCCTCAAGCCGCTCCCGCGCGACGGTCACGTCGGCGACCTGCAGAGCGATCGGCATCGCGTTGGGCGAGAAGGTGGCGCCGAAGTCTTCGGTGCGCATGATGGCCAGGGTGAGGTTGCCGGCTTGGTACTCGGCGCCCGGCCGGTTTCCGTAACGCTTGACGAACGGCAGCCCGAGCGTCTCGCCGTAAAAGCCGGTCATTGCGTCAAAGTCCTGCGCTGGGATGCAGACGAAGTCCACACCGGTGATGAGAGGTTTCGTATCGGTCATGTGGCTTAGACCTTCGCAGACCCGCTGACTCATCGGTAGTGGCCCAACCGGGACGCATACCCGTAGCCAGCCGGGCGAACTTGCCGCTCCGCTCCGAGCCATGGAACAGCGCGGCTCCGGTGCGCCGGCGGTTGCTCCACTCACGATCTGCCTCGTAGCCTCTGCCTGGCGATCGCTTCGCTCGGCCGGGCGATGGGGTCCGCCGTGAGTCGGCGACGACTCGACCACGACGGTCGCCGCCGACGGCACGAGTGCTTGCCGCGCAAATGCGCAAGCGCGGAGAGTCCGTAACCGGCGGTGTTGTCGAAGCCGGTTGCGGTCGCTGCGATTGCCTGGTTAGCTCACCCGCTCGATGAGCTCCATAGCCAGAGACGATCCTCCTCCTCCGCCGCGCTATACGCGGGCGGGCCAGGCGAGCATCGCTTATCAGGTCCTCGGCGATGGGCCGGATGTCGTGCTGGTTCCTGGTTTTCTTGATCACCTCGAAGCGATTTGGCAGGACTCGGGGTTCGCGGACTTTTCGCGGCGAGTTGCGTCCTTTGCGCGGCTGACCGCCTTCGACAAGCGCGGGACCGGCATGTCAGATCGCTTGCCGAGCGGGGAGGAGCTACGGCTCGACGAGCGGATGGACGACATCCGGGCGGTAATGGATGCCGTCGGGATTGAGCGCGCGGTGCTTTTCGCCCAGGCTGACGGGGTTCCGCTGGCCACGATTTTCGCGGCGACGTTCCCGAACCGGGTGAGCGGACTGATCGCCTACGCGGCGTCCGCACGCATGCTGCCCGAGCCGGGATACGCCAGCGGACTTCCGCTGGAGCAGTGGGAAGAAACCCTCGAGGTCCTCGAGGGGCGTTGGGGCGATCCCGATCAGCCGGCCGGGATCGAGGTGATCACGCCAAGCCGGGTGAACGACGCCGCCTGGCGCTCAACGCTCGCTCGGATGCAGCGGCTGACGTTCTCGCCACCTACCGCCCGTGCGTACCTGCGTATGGTCGTCCACCAGGACATCCGCGATGTCCTGGTGGCGGTCAAGGTGCCAACTCTGGTGCTCCACCGGCAGGGCGACCTGATGTATCCGATTGACCAAGGTCGGTGGTACGCCGAGCACATCGCTGGCGCCCGCTTTGTCGCGCTGCCCGGCGAGGATCACTTCACGACGGCGGGAACCGTCGAGGAGATCGAGGAGTTCATCACCGGACAGCGAGGACGGGCCACGCCTGACACGGCGCTGGCGACCATCCTGTTCACCGACATCGTGGACTCGACCCAATCCGCGGCAGCGGTCGGTGACCGGCGATGGCGAGAGCTGCTCGACCTCCACGACGCGATGGTGCGACGCCAGCTGGAGCGGTTCCGTGGCGAGGAGATCAAGCACACCGGGGACGGCTTTCTGGCCACATTCGATGGCCCGGCACGCGCGATCGAGGCCGCGTGGGCGATCCGCGACGGCTCCCAGGCCTTGGATCTGAAGATCCGCGCCGGACTGCACACCGGCGTGATCGAGTTGCGGGGCAGCGACGTCTCGGGTACCGCCGTCAACCTCGCCGCAAGGGTCCAAGCCGCGGCCCGCCCGTCAGAGGTCCTCGTGTCGCGAACCGTTGCGGACCTGCTCGCGGGCTCAAGCTTCACGTTCGCCGACCGCGGCTCCCAAGAACTGAAGGGCGTACGAGGCCTGTGGCAACTGTTCTCGGTCGCCTAGCGGGTGAGGTAGGTGCCCCAGCCCGGCGAAGTTAGGGGCGTCGCTGATAACAGAAGCGGGCTGTTCGGCCAGTGAGGTGAGAACGCCCGTGGCTGTGCGAAGGCAGCGAGCGGTCCAGCTGCAGCCACTAGGAAGAATCCTTCGGCTTGGGGTCGGTGTAGTCGCTTCGCGAATCTCATGGTCGGTGAACCCAGACGCGAGTACAGCGCGGTTCATGCCTGAGACCCCCACGCGAAGAGCGAAGGCCAGTACCTCAAGGGTCGAGACCAGCAAACGCGGTTCGTCGACCACCGATGGGTATAACGCTAGTCGTGGAGATCCCCGACGGCTTCGCTCCGTTTCCCGACCAGGGACCGTTCCTCGAGGCGCTCGGTCCGATTCAGGTGCTCGGGGGCAGCGACGAGCTGATCCTTGCTCTGCTCGTGCAGGAGCGTCACACCAACCACCGCGGCACGGTGCAGGG
Organism: uncultured Solirubrobacterales bacterium; assembly: GCA_963757165.1. Taxonomy (GTDB): domain Bacteria; phylum Actinomycetota; class Thermoleophilia; order Solirubrobacterales; family Solirubrobacteraceae; genus Palsa-465. The sequence goes on along the minus strand of CAVWQO010000006.1, from coordinate 842,717 downwards.
TGGAGTTCTGACGTCGTTCGCTGACTTCGCGCTGGGGCGCGCGATCGAGGCGGACGCCGGCGACGGACACGACCGCGCGACTGTGAGCTTGACCGTGGACTTCCTAAAGCCGGTGATGCCGGGCGACTGGGTCGAATCACGCACGCGCGTCGAGCGCGTCGGCGCGACCCTGTCTTTCGCTGACTGCGCGCTGTGGGTGCAGGACCGAGAGGTGGTCCGGGCGCGTGCGGTCTGGGTGACAGCAAGCTGAGCCTGAATAGACGATCGCATTCATCCTCGCGACGACATTGACCGGACGAGCGCTTCGGCGACAGCGATCGTTCGTGCCTTTTGATACGACCGAAATCAAAGACGCGCTGCACAACAAGGCGGTGTTTGCAGGGCCATCGTGAAGCGCGCCCGGAGAGATTCGAACTCCCGACCTTCGGTTCCGTAGACCGACGCTCTATCCAGCTGAGCTACGGGCGCTTGCGAGCGATTCTAGACGCGCTTTACCGAGGACGCGGTTGGGTCGAAGGCCCGACTTCGTAGGAGAGCCAGTCGATTAGCGAACGGGCCGCGCTGAACTCAATCACGGCCGGTGCCGGCGCTCGGGTGCGCGAGCTCCGCGCCGTAGTGCGCAGCGGCCTTGAATTCCTCGCGCTCATGATTGGCCCGCTGCCCGCGCACGAACGCAACACCGCCGCAGACGGCATCGCCCAGCGCGGGCGATCGCCGCGATCTACTCGGCTTCGTAGAAGCGTGCCACCGTGAAGCCAATCAGCGTCGGCACGTGCACGGCGAAGATGATCAGCGCGAGCGTGAGGACGATCAGCGGGCCGCCGCTGACGTGGTTGCGCACGAACGAGTACTCGATCATTCCTGCCACCACGACGTAGGCTAAAAGTGCCCACTTGGCGATGTCGGCGAATCGGTTCCAGGGGAAGTCCTTCACCCGAGCTAGGGCGATCAGGTTCGCCGCCAGCAGCAGCGCCGACAGCACCACGAGGACAACCGCCGGGGCGAGTGAGACATGCTGGGGAAGGTGAGAGGAGAGGTAGATGCCCGCGGCCACGATTAGCGCCAACGATCCCATCCCGATCTGTGTGACCGGAGGAAGCTGGCGCCCAGTCATCCGGTTCGGAGCTTGGTCATGATCACGAGCGTCGCGATCTGCATGATCCCGAGGACCCCAGCCGAGTAGACGAAGCGCTTCATCAGCCGCTCGATGACTTCCGGATTGGGCCGGGGCTTTTTCAGCTCGATCAGCACCGCGATATTCGCCGGCTCGAGCAGCCCGAGGGCGATTACGGACATCACCCCAACGACGATCATGCTCGCCACCACCCAGTCGTGGTTGGGGAAGGCGGTCAGATTGGTGCCGAGCTTGGTCGAAAGCTGCCATCCGGCGGCCAGGGTCAGCGTGACCACGACCGGCATGATCACGACCATCTTCGGCATCAACTTCGTTGTGAATTCCACTCGCGCGGGTATCGACATGCGGCCCATGATGGGTCCCAAGACGAGTCCGAGAAACAGATCAATGATCGTCCACGCGGCTCCGCCGGCCACGTGCAGGAACTCGAGCGGCCAGAGCTTGTTGGCGGCGATCGCGACGATCAGCAGTACCGCTGCGACCGCGGCGATAAGCAGACCGATCCGGGGAACGACCTCAAAATCGGGACGCTCGATACCGGGAGCCGGTTGTCCGACCTCGGCGAGGGCTGGCGCGGGCGCGGCGATCTCGACCATCAGCGGTGCGGACTCTATACCGGAGCCGAGGCGGTTGGCAAGGGGCCTTTAGAGCGAACGGAGGGGGCGGGATTCGAACCCGCGGTCCGGTTACCCGGACTCTGGTTTTCAAGACCAGCGCATTCGACCACTCTGCCACCCCTCCGGGGCGTTGCGAGCCCGATGCTAGCCAGGCCGGGCCGCCTCCGTCACCGCCCCGACTGCCCGTCGTTGAACCTTTTACACTCGCCCGCACAACCGGGAGAGGTGGCCGAGTGGCTGAAGGCACTCGCCTGCTAAGCGAGTAAGGGGCGAAAGCTCTTTCGCGGGTTCGAATCCCGCCCTCTCCGTTCCTGCGAAACCCTGCAATCTGAATCTTTCCGCGGGCGCCTATCCTGCCGAGAGAGTCGCACTGGTGGGCCTCAGTGAGATGCGATCACGCCTCGGACCCACGCCCGGTGCGGCTCGAGAGGTTGTGCCTGGCGAGGTGGCGAAATAAGCTCGCGCGTAGCCGGTCTCCGATCGAGAGGATGTCCACCATGAGCGTGCTGGTCCGCTTTTCGCCCGAGTCACTGACGAATGACCGCTACGACGAAATCAAGCGTCGCCTAAACGAAGCCGGGCATTGGCCGCCCGACGGTCTCGAATACCACGTGTGTTTCGGAACGGACGGACAGCTGAAGGTCAGTGAGATCTGGGCCTCCACCGATCAGTTCGATGCATTCGGGCAACACCTTGGTCCCATCCTCGAAGATGTCGGCCTGAACCAGACTGCTCCTCCGGAGCTCCTCGATGTCCGTAACCAGGAGCGCTTTTAGCCCGCGAGTGTGGCGAGCTGCGAAGGGGGCTGCTCTAAGTTCTCTTCCGCCGACTCTCGCTGTCCGGTATCGCGGGCCCGTCCCGCAGTGTCAGGCATCGCACGAGCGCATCGGCGACATTCCGGGCGGCGTGCGCTCCCGGGTCGAGCCGAAATCGAGGCGATCTCGGTGCGGCCTCAGTCGAGGAGACGAGACGTTCGAAGAGTTTCGCCCCCGAGCGGGGCCTTAGGATCAGATCATGCCCGTCGTCTGCGTCCACGGCCCACTGCGACAACTGGCCGGTGGCGTTGGGGAGCACCAGCTCCAGGCCGTCACGGTGCTCGAGGCGCTGCGTGAGCTCGAGCGCGAGCACCCCGCACTGGGCGGCTGGATCGTCGACGAGCGCGGCCTGATCAGGCGGCATATCAACGTGTTCGTCAACGGCGAGCGTGGCGGGGAGGGCACCGCGGTTGAAGCCGGCGCCCGCGTCGAGATCCTGCCCGCGATTACAGGAGGCTGAGGAATGACCGAGCTGCTGGTGTCCACGAAGAAGGGGCTGTTCGCGCTCTCAGGCGAGCCGGCCGGCGAGTGGGAGATCGTCGCGCGGGCGTTCGCCGGTGAGCCGGTCGACTACGCGGTGCGCGACCCGCGCACGAGGCGGGTGCTGGCGACGATGACCTCGCCGTTCTACGGCCCGAAGGTCTTCTGCACCGAGCGGCCGGCGAGTGATTGGGGTAGCGCTAAGCGCGACGGTGCCTGGGAGCAGGCCGAGGGTGTCGCGCTGCCGGAGGGAGGCGAGCAGGCCCTCGAGCGAATCTGGGTGATCGCGCCCGGCGAGGCCGACGGGCTGGTGTACGCGGGCGGGGATCCTGGAGTCCTTTTCGAGTCCACCGACGGCGGCTCCACGTGGGAGATCAACGCCGGGCTGTGGGGGCACGAGACGCGCCCGAAGTGGCAGCCGGGTGGCGGCGGGCTGTGCGTGCACTCGATCGCCCCGTGGCCGGGCGACCCTGACAAGCTGTCGCTCGCGATCTCGGCGGCCGGCGTTTGGCACACCGAGGACGGCGGGCGCTCGTGGCGGCGAGGCAACCAGGGGCTGACGCCGCGCTACCTTCCCGACGAGGTGATCGCCGAGCTGAACCTGCCCGAACCGTCGCCCGACGCCGACCCCGCGCTGTGTGTGCACCACATGGAGCGCGCGCCAGCGCGCCCAGAGCGGATGTTCATCCAGTTCCACGGGGGCGTGTACCGCTCCGACGACGCCGGCTCCAGCTGGAGCGAGATCGGCGCGGCGCTCCCGTCGGACTTCGGCTTTCCGCTGGCGGTCGACCCAGCCGACCCCGACAGCGCGTACGTGATCCCGCTCGTCGCCGACATGGACCGGGTGATGCCCGAGGGGCGCGTGCGCGTGTACGAGACGCGCGACGGCGGTGAAACCTGGGCGCCGCGCGGCGGCGGCCTGCCTCAGCAGCACGCGTACCTGACCGTCCTGCGCCAAGCATTCCAGCACAAGGGCTCCGGGCCCTCACTTGAGCTCTACTTCGGCTCGACGACCGGCGAGGTATTCGGCTCCGGCGACGCGGGGAAGACGTGGTTTGAGGTCACGACGCGGCTCCCACCGGTCTATGCGGTGTCCGCCAGCTGAAGCTGAGGCGCGAAAGCAGCCACGTCGATCCTAAGGCGGGAACCGCCTTCAGGAGGGACGCCTGCGCGACGATCGCATTCGTCCGCCACCGAGCTCGACGGCCGCGAGCGCTAAGGCGACCAAGCGCTCACGAGCAACCCCACCTCTGTGGGACCGCGCTTTTCGCGCGTTGCGGTCATGCGGGTCGTGTCCTCCAGTCAGCAGCCTGGCGCGAAGTCGACAGTTTGCCGCTAAGCGCGGTGGATTCGTTCCCTCACCGCGCGCCGTGCTTGCTCGAATACCTCTGCATCTCCGTTGAGGATGAACGTGGTGTTGGCCGCGGCCAGGAGCGCTTGGAGTTCGAAGGCGAGCTGCGCGGGAGCGATACCGCGATCTAGCTCGCCGAGCTGCTGCGCCTCGCATGCGAGTCGTTCGAGTATCTGCAGCCAGTCCCGACGTTGCGCGGCGATCGAGTCACGGGCGGGTCCCGGCCAGGAGCCGACGTCCGCCGCGGCTGCGGAGAAGAAGCACCCGCCGGGAAAGACCCTGCGCTCGATATGGGAGAGGTACGTCTCGCAGATGGCGAGTAGGCGCTGGATTCCTTTTGGCGCGTCGAGTGCGGGGCGGAGCACCTCCTCAGCGAATGTTCCTCGGGCGGCGTCGATCGTGGCCAGCTGCAGTTCTTGCTTGGAGCCGAAGTGGGCGTACAGGCCGCTCTTGCTCATTCCGATCGTGTTCGCGAGGCCACCGATCGTGAGACCCTCGAGCCCCACGACCGTCGCAAGCCGCGCGGCCTCATCGAGGATCGTCGCGCGGGTTCGCTCGCCCTTGGTTTCGATCGGAGCGACGGTGGCCACCCTTGCAGGATAAAGCACGCTCGTGCTATTCTCGCGGCAAGTGAATAGCACGAGTGTGCTTTTCTTGTCTAGCGAGGGGCGAGTCGATGGAAACGGACTATCTTGTGATCGGGGCGGGCGCGAGCGGCTTAGCGTTCGCCGACACACTCGTTGCTGAGGCGGACGTCGAGGTGACCCTCATCGACCGTCGGTCGGCACCAGGCGGCCACTGGGCGGACGCCTACCCGTTCGTCCGTCTGCACACGCCCTCGGCTTACTACGGGGTGAACTCATTCCCGCTTGGCGGAGATCGCGTCGACCAGGCTGGTGAGAACGCCGGATACTACGAGCGAGCGACTGGCGCGGAACTCTGCGAATACTTTGCCGACGCGGCGGCGCGTCTCGTCGCCACTGGACGGGTGCGACTCCTCCACGAGCATGTGCACGAGGGTCGCGAAGCTGACGGCGAGCTGGTCAGGAATCTCAGAACCGGCGCGGCGCAACACGTGACGGTTCGTCGCAAGGTGGTCGACGCGCGCTACCTCGAGGCATCGGTGCCTGCGACGCACACGCCGACGTTCGAGGTCGACGACGCCGCCCGGGTGATTGCAGTCAACGATCTCCCTGCCCGCGCCGACGTGACGTCGTCCTACACGGTGCTTGGCTCCGGCAAGACCGCGGTCGATGCCTGCATGTGGCTGTTGGACAACGACGTCGCACCAGAGCGCATCCGCTGGATTCGACCCCGGGACGCCTGGTTCCATGACCGCGCCCACTTCCAGCCACTCGACCAGGTCGGCGCGACCATGCAGGGCATCGCCCTCGACGCCGAGGCGGGAGCGAAAGCGGAAGGTCTCGAGGATCTCTTCCACCGGCTCGAGGAGTCCGGCCGACTCGTCCGCATCGACCCCTCACAGCCAGCGGCCATGTACCGCACGACGATGCTCAGTACCCGCGAACTGCACGCACTGCGGCAGATCGACAACGTCGTGAGGCTCGGACGCGTTCGCCGCGTCGGAGCTGATCGGATCGTCCTCGAGCAGGGGGAAGTCCCCACAACCGCGCAGGTTCTCCACGTCGACTGCACGGCGCGCGGCCTACGCAACGCGCCCGCCACCCCGATTTTCCAACCGCGCCAGATCGTTCTGCAGCAAGTGCGACACGGCTCACCAACCTTCAACGCGGCGCTCACGGGCTTCATCGAGGCACACCGCGACAACGACACCGACCGGAACCGGCTCTGTCCACCCAACCCATACCCGAACAGCGTCGCCGACTGGCCGGCAATGATGTCGCGCACCTGGCGGGCCGAGCGGCGATGGCTGGGCGAGCCAGACCTCGCCACCTGGGTGTCCCAGAGCAGGCTCAATCTCCTGCGAGCGTTGTCCGAGCACCTAGCCGAGCCAGGCGTTCAAACCGCGGTCAATCGCTATGTCACCCACGTCGCCCCGGCCATCGAACGGCTCGCGTCCGGCGACGAGCAGACGACCGTGTCGCACGGAGACTCAGTCGCCCAACTGCATCGAGTCCCATAACCAAAGGAGGAGCATCATGCCGCTCATCAACGTCAAACTCATCGAGGACGTCTTCACGCCTGAGCAGAAGGGACAGATCGTGGAGCGCCTCACTGACGCCATGGTCTCAATCGAAGGGGAGAACATGCGCGGAGTGACCTGGGTCATCGTGGAGGAAGTCCGCAGCGGCGATTGGGGCATCGGAGGCAACGCCCTGCGCACCGAGGACGTGCGGGCACTGGCCGCCGGAACGGGCGCCGAGTCGTAGCCATCCGCAAAGCCGAAGATCAGGCGTTCGTGTGATGGCGGCGCCGTGGGTCAGACGTAGTCGCGCCGGATCGCGATCGGTATCGCGTGAAAGGAGGCGCTACGACCGGCCGCGCTTTGCTACTGCTTGATCGACGGAGGTGCGGTCTCCGGTGACTCAGAGACTCCATCCGATCATCGGCGGCCGATCACCGTTAGCGAGGTAGCGCGGGGCTTGGAAGCGGCTTGGAAGCACCAGAAGGCAGCAGCCGACAGTAGATATCAATGCCGGTAGCGCAAAAACCGCCTGGCTACGGGCGCGTCGCGCTCAACCGCAGCAGTCCGCAACAGCTTGGGCGCGATAAGCGAGTCAGGGGCGAAAGCTCTTTCGCGGGTTCGAATCCGCCCTCTCCGTTCCTGCGAAAGACCTGCAATACAATCCTCCGCGCCCGCCTCATCCCGCCGAGAGAATTACACCGATCGGCGCCATCAACCGATCCGAAAGGGAGCTGCTGCTTTCCGCGCGTTGCGGGACTTCAAGCTGAGCGGCACGAATGCGATACGGCACGAAAGCAGGTCCACGCGATCGATCCGGTGTGTCGCGGGCTCGTTATGACGGCTGGTAGCTGAGCAGCAGTACCCCGGTGCTGGTCGGTGTGCAATCGGTGAGTCGCATCGGTAGCGGCCGAGCCGTTTCTCGGAATAGCCGCTTACCCGTGCCAAGAACCAGCGGATGCAGGAACAGTCGGTACTCGTCGATCAGGTCGTTCGCGATCAGTGTCTGCACCAGCAGGCCGCTCCCTAGTACTGAGATCGTTCCATCGCCCTGAGCCTTGAGGTCGTTGACTGCCTCAACGACCTCGCCGTCGAGAATGCGGGAGCCAACCCAATCGAGGCGTCTCAGGGTGTTGGTAACGACGTACTTGGGCGTGGAGTTGAGGTTCGCGGCGATCGGGTTCTCGTCGGACTCGTGTGGCCAATACGCCGCCATCTTCTCGTAGGTCTTGCGGCCGAGCAGGTACGCCGTTGTCGTCGTCGTGCCCTGTTCGGCCTTCTTGTCGAGCGCCGCGTCGCCGTAGGCCGCACCCCACCCGCCATACTCGAAGCCGCCGCCGCGGTCCTCATCGGGCGAGCCGAGACCTTGCATGACGCCGTCAAGCGTTACGAACTCGATTACCGCGAGCTGTCTCATGACCTCTCCCGTCCATCTGATTCGCCAGGCTGCGCGAACTGCAGTGATCCTGGGGTGTCGAGCAGCTCGCCGGTCTCGAGCAGCGTCTTGAGGCCGGAGAGGATCATCGGCCAGCCGCCATAGAGCTGAGGGTTCGCGTCCGCTGGGAGGCGGTCATGGATCACCGTCAGCCGGCACGAGCTGCCGACGGGCTCGATCTCCCAGGTCACACGTGTCGTTCCCTGGGCCTTCACCTCGTCGCTCCACAGCGCCTCGAAGGTCTGCACCAATAGCCGCGGCGGGTCAACCTCGATGTTCCGGCCGGTGGCGATATCCACCGCAGCAGGGACCCTGGCCATGTAATCGGAGCCAGGCGTCCAGTCCGAGTGCGTCTCGACTCCGAAGCTGTACTTCCTTCGCTGCTCGGGGTCAGTGATTGCCTCCCACAGCCTCTCCGGGGTTGTTTTGATGAAGACTTCGAACACGGCTGCGCCACCGGCGACCGGCGCGGTTCCCTCGGCCCACGAGACCGTCTTGACCGTTTCCATCATTCCATCCTCCAGATCTGTCTTGAGCCCGCTGAGCGTCGCCGCCCAAGGCTCCGCGTATTTGCTCACCCACCGGTCGTGGGCGAGCCGGATCGGGACCGTGTTCAGGTAGTGGAGCTTCTCGCGGCCGCGTCGCCTCGTCACGACCAGGCCCGCGTCCTCGAGCACCGCCAGGTGCTTCATAACGCCAAACCGCGTCATCTCGACCCGCGACTCGAGGGCACTTAGCGTCTGCCCGTCGTCCTTGAACAGCTCATCGAGCAGACCGCGCCGGGTGGGGTCGGCGAGCGCTTTGAACACCTCGTCCATGGCCGAGAAGGATACGTGACCAATTGGTCACATGTCAACACCGCCGGCCGCAACTCCGGCGAAACGGGTTCGAATCCCGCCCTCGCCTCATATCGTTCATGGTGAACACCTTCACCGGCTCGGAGCGACGATCATTGACTCCTCAGGCAATTCTCTGTGACCAGGCAGTGGATGCCGTGATGCTCAGCGGCGGGCTCTCTGCCGACCTGCCCGCCTACCTGTGATAGGCCGAGGCTCACGAAAGGGCTTACGCCGAGCCGTCTCCGCGAGTCCTCGACCGAGAGCTGCCGAGGACTGATTGGTGCGCGACTGTGACCAAGTTGTGAACCGGCTAGTCGTTTCTCCGAGCTCCCTCTAGGCTCGGTCGATGACCCCGTTTCTGCGTGTTCAAGCCGACAAGGAGCTCACTGCGCTGTTGCGGGAAGCAGCCAGCAACATCGAGCGGTGCGCCGGCTTGGTCCGTGACCTGATCGCCAATTATCCGGAGCGGGCGGACCTCGCCGAGGAGATTGTCACCTGCGAGCACGTTGGCGACCGTCTCACCCACGACTTGCTACATCGGCTCAATGACGTCCCCCGCCGGCGCCGTCCATTCGATCTGGCGGACGGCCATGAGCTTGCAACCGCTCTCGACGACATCGTCGACTTTGCCGAGGAGACCTCCGAGTCGCTGCGGCTTTACGCAGTCGAGGCCCCGATGGTCCAAGCCGAGGGGATGGCCGATGTCCTCGCCCTCGCCAGCAGCCAGGTCGCGCAGGCGCTCCGCGCGCTCGCTGATGGGGAGACCTACGGTCCGATGCTGATCGAAATCCACCGGCTCGAGAACGAAGGCGACCGGCTTGTCCGGGGGGCGATCGCGGCCTTGTTTGCGGATGGGATCGACCCGATCGTGGTGATTCGCTGGAAGGACATTTTCGAATCGCTTGAGCAGGCGATTGACGCATGCGAGCACGTCGGCCACAAGCTGGAGGGCATCGCGATGCGACGAGATCGACGGCGCTAGGTCAACAGCGGCCGGTTGTCGGTGCGCGGTGCGCCTGCGAATCGGGGTTCGGGTGAAGGCTGTGGTCACCGGGTTTCGGGCCGTCGCTGCGCCTACTTCTTGATGAGCGGTCCGGTCCTATGGAGTTTCCGCTGCCGCGCTTGCTGGTGGCGTTGTCGCGGAGTGAGCGGCAATCGCGGGCTGGACGCGCGTGTGCCAGCGCGAAAGTCGCCGAGGTACTTACTCTGGTCCGCCGCGTGGCTTGCGTTGTCATCTGGCGCCATCCCGGTGAGTGTGTAGAGGCCGCCGACTACGGTGACCCGGGCCACAACCGTCGCGGGGAGGCGGACGCTCCGTAGCTGGATCGATTTGGGCACGGCGAGCGGGATGGTGTCGCTGCTGAGACCGGGTCCGTCGGCCGAGATGGTGGCGACCCGCTTCTGCGTGTCGAGCGACGTGACGATCCCAGCGATATCCAGGGGCCGGGAGGCCTGACCTAGGGCGGTCCGCGTGAGTTCACGCAGGGTCGTCGCCGCGGCTCCGGTGGCCCCGGCAACCGGGAGCGAGATGACCACCCGCAGTCGCTGGCCGACGCTGGGCAGGGGCGCCGCGGAGGGGGTGGCCGGTTGCGCAGCTGTGGTGGGGGTGGTGGGGGTCGTGGGCGGCGTCGCAGGCGGCGTCAGAATCGAGCCGGCAAGACCGGCGAGCACGCCCTGAAGCGAGGTTGGGGGCGCCGTGGTCGTGGCGCCCGGAGCTCCGGTGGTCGGTGCTGAGTTGGCGCCCGGGGCTGTCGCGGGCGGGCTCGCGGCCGTGTCGATGGGCAACGACACGCCCGGGGCGGACAGGACATAGCTGGCGGCGGTGGCGTTGACGAAGCTGACCACTCCGTCCACGGTCACCGTGGCGGGCCGGGCTGCCTTCAGGTCGACGGTCCGGGAGGCCGACGCGGTGCCGTTGGGCAGCGAGGCGCGGGCGTACTTCACGCTCGTGCCGACCGCGGGGACGGTGCTCGAGTGGACTTCCAGCATTCGGTGCTTGGAATCAACGACATCGAAGCTCTGCGAGGCCGAGTCGACGGCGATCACCAATCCGGCCGCGTCGAGCTTGGCCGGTACGGAGGTCGTCGTGCTGCTGGTCGAGGTGCTCGAGGTGGTAGTGATGGCGACCGCGGGGGAGGCGCTCACGGGACCCGCGGCCGCGGGCGCTGGGTTGGGCGTGGATGGTGAGGAGCTGGGGCCCCCAAGTAGCGATCCCGTCCCTACCGCGCCCCCGGAATCAGACGAGGTGGTGGAGCTGGAGGTGGTTGAGGTGGCCGCTGGGCTGGAGGACGGCCCGCCGAGCAAGGTGATGATCTGACCAGCCGCCGCGGCGGCACTCGATCCGAGCGCCACCGGCCCCACGGCGATCCCGATCAGCAGACCGGAGGCGAGCATCCCGGCGGCCAGAACGGAAGTCAGCCGACCCGATGGCAGCCTGACGATGCCCGTTCGGCCTCTAAACCGCAGGGTGAGCACGAGCGGCCGGGCCGGCGGCGACCCCGGCGACTCGGGTACTTCAGGCGACTCGGGTACTTCAGGCGACTCGGGTGCACCCGGCGCGGGTCCGAACTCCTCAACCTGTCTCAAGGCGCGAGGCCGCAGGCCTGCCCCGCAGGCGACGCAGTAGCGCTGGTCCTCGGCCACCGCGGCGCCGCAATCAGAACACAAGCGACTCACGGCGAAACGATTTGCCCGTGCACCTGAGAGCGAACCACCAACGGCTCGCCGCACTGCCAGCAGAACACCGCACCGTGCGCGTACAGGGCGCCACAGCTTGAACACGACCCGGCCGCGGCCGCGTCGTCCAGCCGCAGCAGACGCTCGACCTCGCCGAGCTCGGCGTCGATCTCCTGCAGCCTCGCCGCCTGGCGTACGACCACGTCCATGCGGAAGTGATCACGCCGGGCCATCTCGTAAACGAGCCCGCCGAGATCCCACTGCGCCTCGGAGAAGGCGCTAGCCAGCTCATCGCGTCGTTGGGACAGCTCGGAGGGGCCAGTGCCGCGAGATGAAGCCGCAGCCGCCCTGCGGCGGTCCCCCAGACGGAGCACGGCTCGCACACGATCGATGTCGATCCGGGTTTTCACTGGAAAGACTGACCTCCTCCGGAGCCCCCGCCCGCGGGCTTGTTGTCCTTCTTCGGGGCTGTGCCTGGGGTGGCGATCGGCTGGGTGATCTTGCGCGCCGCCTTCGAGCAGGCGGCACCGCTGCAGTTGGTCAGCGACTGGATCGCCGCCGCACCAGCAGCCTGCTGGGCGGCGGTGGGCGGCGGACCGGAGCTGGCGTTCGCGCCACCCCCGCCACCTGGTTGGACGACGTGTACAACCTTGGCGCCGGAGAACGACTTCTTCAGCGTTCCCAGCGCGGTCATGGCCTGGGCCTTCGTGCTGTACACGCCCGAGTAGATGACGTAGCCGCTGCCCAGGGAGGTGTAGTTCGAGGCATCGAGCACACCGACGCTCTTGGCCCCCTTGGCAGCCGCTGCGGACTTCGCCGCACTCACCGTCCCGGGGGTGGTCCCAGACTTGGAGAGTGACTGCAGGGCGACGGTCCAGCCGCTCTTGCCCGAGGGCCATTCGTCAGAAATCTTGCCCACGGCCGCGGCGGTGGATCCGCCCGCGGTTCCCGAGCTCGGCGTCCCCGCGCCGGCTGCGCCACCTTGCAGTTGGATGACCTGCGCGCCGGCGCTCTTGGGTGCACTCTGGCCGCTGCGGCCGATCAGGACGCCGATCACGAGCACGAGCGCAAGCGCCGCCAGTCCGCCGAGCGCGACTACAGGCGTCCAGTCGCGCTCGGTCACGAGAGCTGGAGGAGCGGCGTCGTCCGCGGCCACCGTCGACCCGCCGGGACGAAGCTCGGCCCGCGCCCGAGCGCCGGGCTGGCGCGCCCCGCAGCTCAGGCAATAGCTTTGGTCCTCGGCCACGGCCGCACGGCAGCTCGGGCATTGCTGGGTTTGCGTGCTCGTCTCGATCATTTCCTCACCTCAGCACGGTCGGGGGCGCTGCCGCGGTCAGCTGAGCACCTTGGGGGTTGCCGATCAGAAACACGTGGTAGGTCGCGTGACCGCCGGCCTTGAGTAACTGGACGGCTCCCCGTCCCGCAGAGACCAACCGCCCAGCTCGCCAGGCCGAGACGTAGATGAACAGTCGCACCTGGGGCACCGAAGATCGGTTGGTCACCTTGCCGATAGCTTCCAATCCGCTAGTGGCGTCGTTGTGGAGCTTGGGCGGGCTGACATCTATCCGCGGGAGCGCATCGGGCGCGCCTTGACCACCCGCGCCGACACGGACCCGCACTGAGAGCGCCTTGCCGGTCGGGATGACCTGGTCGTCAACCCACGTCATGTCACCCTTCCCGGGAAGCGCGGCGACCGACGTCAGCGAGGCCTCGAGTCCCGGGGAGCTGTTGGCGAACACCGTCTTGCGACCGGGGCCGAGCACGTCGATGGCGATCGGCACCTGACCGAGCGGCGTCGGCTTGATGTTTCTCAGCAGGACGGCAGCGGCGGTTCCGTTAGCGTCGGTGACCACACCCGTCTGCAGCACGCGCACTGCCGTGTTTGAGGCGCTGATCACCAGGCCATGCTGGTTGGCGATCAGCTTGGCTCCCTGTTTCTGCAGCTGGGCGCTGCGATCCTGTGAGGACTCGCAACCCAAGGCGGTGAGGAACAGCCCTGCGCACAGTGCCCCCGCAACGAAGCGCCGGCTCATCCGAACGCTCCGGCCACGTAGTCCCGGGTGCGCTGGGCCCGCGGATGGCCGAACACCTGCGCGGCTGCTCCGTACTCGACCAGCTCTCCGAGGAACATGAAGCCCACCTGATCGGCGACGCGGAAGGCCTGCTGAAGATTGTGGGTGACAATGACCACTGCGACCTCATCCCGCAGCCTGACGACGAGATCCTCGATCGTCGCCGTTGAACGCGGGTCCAGTGCCGAGCAGGGCTCATCGAGCAGCAACACCTCGGGGCGCACAGCCAGGGCGCGAGCGATGCACAGGCGTTGCTGCTGACCGCCGGACAAGCGCAGCGCGGACTTGCCGAGGTCATCGGCCACTTCGTCAAACAGCCCGGCGCGGCGCAGGGCGTCGGCGACCTGCGGTTCGAGCTCGGCACGTCCGGGACGCTTGGATCCCTGCTCACGCAGCCCGTAGGCGACGTTGTCGAAGATGCTCATCGGAAACGGGTTCGGCTGCTGGAAGACCATCGTCACGCGGCGGCGCAACTGGGTTACCTCGAGCGCGTGCACGTCTTGGCCATCGAGCAGGATCTGGCCGTCCCAGCTCGCGCTGGGCGTCAACTCCGTCAGCCGGTTAAGCGTGCGCAGGAGCGTCGTCTTTCCGCAACCCGAGGGTCCGATGAGCGACAACACCTCCCCCTGACGGACCGGCAGCGACACCGACCGGACCGCTTCCTTGTTGTCGTAGCGGACGGTCAACTGCTCGACGCGCATCCGTTCGGTCGCCGCACGAGCCGCCATCACGGTGGTCGGAGTATCCGCCGAGGGGGCCATGCTCGGCGAGTGGCCGTTCCCGCTTGGTGGCGGAGTGACGACGCGCGGGGCTCGGTCGACGACGATCCGACGGACCGGTGGCGGCGGTTCGTGCAGAGGGGAGCTCATTTGGTCCACCCAGCCGTGCGCCGCCGGCCGCCGAGGACATCGACGGCGAAATTCAGGATCACAACGATCACCAGAAGCACGAACGCAGCGGCGTAGGCCTTCTGTGGTGCCTGTCCCTCGCCGGCAGGAGAGTTGTTGTAGACGTAGGAGGTCAGCGTGCCACCGGTCCCGCGCAGCGTCCGCAGGAGGGGAAATCCACCCTGCGGTGAGAGCTGCAGTGACGCGCCAAGAAGGATCGACACGATCGCGGTGTCGCCGGCGATCCGGCCCATCCCCAGCGTGGCCCCGGTGGCGATTCCCGAGCGGGCGCCGGGAAGCAGCACGCGGCGGATCGTCGCGGCCTTGGTCTTGCCCATTGCGTAGGACGCCTCGCGTACGTGGTATGGAATGGCCAGAAGCGCCTCGCGCGTGCCACCGACGACCAGCGGCAGGGCGATTAGCGACATCATCGCCCCAGCGGTGAAGAACGAGCGCCCGAATACCGCGTTGCCTTCCGCCGTGAGGGACAGAAAGCCAAAGATGTTCTGTGTGAATAGCAGCAGCCCAAAGATCGCAAGCACGATGCTCGGCGTCCCGGCTACCACCTCAACGCCCGATTCGACCAGTCGCGCCAGCCATGGCGGGCGCCCGTATTCGACCAGCCAGACCGCTACGCCAATTCCGATCGGCAGCGCGATCATGGTTCCCATCGTGGTGAGGATGAATGTCCCGATCAACGGATCGAGGAACCCGCCGGTCTGGCTCTGATTGAGGCTGGCCTGCGGATGGCTGAACAGCAGCGACGGCGTCAGGTATTGCAGCCCGCGAAACATCATGTAGATGAGGATCGAGGCGCAGATCAGGCAGAGCAGAATTCCCGCCGTCCAGCACGCGGCCACTCCCAGCCGGTCGGCGCGGCTCCAGGAGCTCGGAGCACCGGCGCCCGGATGCGGCGGGCGCGCGGCTCGTACCGGTAGGCGCAGCGAGCTCATCCCGCCACCCCGAACTTCCGCAGCGGGCGCTTGGCTGCCCAGCCGCCGATCGACAGCGCCACGCTCGACACCAGCAGCACGGCGGCAAAAGCGTAGATCGTCTGCGCGAACGGCACCACTGAGAGCCCCTCGGCGTTGTCGACGATCGTCGCGGCCAGCGGGCGCAGCGGCTCAAGGAAAAATATTCCCCCGTCCAACGGGTTGGGGGCGAAAGCGACCGAGCCCGAGACCATCGAGAGCATGATCGCCTCGCCGAGCGCCCGTGCAGTGGCCAATACCACGGCAGCAACGATCGCCGGCCGCGCCGCGCGGACGACGATCGTTCGCATCACCCGGAAGCGGTTGACGCCAAGCGCGAGTGCGCCTTCGCTCCACCCACTTGGGACGGCGCGCAGCGCGTCGGTGATGATCGCGATCATGATCGGCGTGATCATCACTGTGAGGATCACCACCGCAACCAACAGGCTCGCCCCGGTCAACTGCACGACGTAGGCCACTGAGGCCTTCTCGTGCGCGGTGGTGACATGGTTGCCGACAAACGGCACCAGCACGAGGATCCCGATCAGCCCATAGACGACCGAGGGCACCGCAGCGAGCAGGCGCACCACGGGGTAGAGCAGCGACCGCATCGGCGGCGGCGCGAACTCGACGATGAACATGGCCGAAAACACCGCGATGACCAGGCCGAGGATCACTGCCCCCACCGTCGTCAGCGCCGTGGCATAGAGGAGCGGCCACGCGTGCATCGTGTAGGTGTAGTGCTGCGGGTTGCTGGGGGACTTGAAGATCGCCCCTAGCTGGACGTCGACGTTGCCGCCGGCGCCGAACCAGGCCAGCCCGTTGTGTGAGAAGGAGGGCCACGCCTTCGCAAACACGAAGACGACCATCCCCAGAATCAGTAGGAGAACCGTGGACGCCAGCACGCCGAGCGTTCGCTCGGCGCGCTGGTCAGACCAGGTTCCGAACCCGGATAGGAGCCGGGGGCGGTCAGACATGACTAGTGCAGCGGCACCCAGTCGGTGCTGATGATCGCGTTCGCACGCGAGCTGTTACGGATCCAGTTGATGAACTTGCCCACAGCCCCATGGGGGTTGCCCAGGGTGACCATGTACAGGTTCCGCACGGCGGGGTACTGACCGGACTTGGCGTTACGCAGGTTGCAGGCGACCCCCTGGTAGGCGATCGGATGCACGCCGCTGCCGAAGTGCAGGGACACGTAGCCGATCCCGTGCGGATCACGCTGCACGGCCTGTTCGACTAGACCGTTGGCTGAGAACTGCGATGCGAATGACGCCACCGCCGTGCTGCCCATGACGAGCTTCTGGAACGCGTCGTGCGTTCCGGACGCCGAGTTGCGCGTGTACAGGTCGATGGTGCCGCTGATCGCGGCGCCGCTGACCTGTGACCAGCTGCGAGCACCTCCGCTGAAGATCGACTTGACGTCGGTCTGCGAGAGGTTCCCGATTGGGTTGGCCGAATTCGAGATCAGGCAGATCGCGTCCCGCGCGATCGGGTTGAACACGAGTCCTCCGGGATCCCCGTTCTGCGGATCACGGGAGGAGTCTCCGATCGACACGCGGCCATGGGCGACATCCGAGATGCCGATGTTCGAGCCGCCCTGGAGCAGCTTGAACTTCGCGCAGTGGTTGCATGAGCGCAGGTAGGCGGGAATCAGCTGCGCCGCAAGCGGCGCCACGGTGGTCGAGCCACTCAAGGTGATGGTTGGCTTGGCCGAGGCGACCGCCGGCAGGGCAGCGCCAGGCAAGGCAAACGCCGAGACTGACGCGAGCATGACGGCGCGCGTAGTGATCCGTTTCGAGATCAACGGTGCTCCTTTCGAGCTACTTGTGGGTTCCGGCCGATTTCTTGGAAGCTGTGCGACCTCACGCACGTGACCTGTGGACACGGGTTGCGTGGTGCAGTTTCTTGCTCTTCTTGTTGGTCTTCTTGGGGGGGAATGGGACCCGATCGGGCACGGCTGGGCATGCGCTGGTGGGGGCCAGTCGGAACGGGCCATCCTGGGCACCGCTCGTGTCGGTGACGATCAGCTGCACGATCGCCTCCGGCGTGGCCACCGTCCCCGGCGCCGCGTTGGCCGCCAGCGTTTTGCAGTACGGGTCGGTCAGGTCCAGCGAGCCTGAGACCACGTTACCCGCGCCCATGAAGCTCCCGGCGCCGGCGTTGCAGTTGATCCCGTTGCCGGGCGTCGTGCCCTCGCAGCCAAAGCTCTGGTTGGAGACGATGTTGCCCTGCGCATCGAGCACATCGGCGGTGGTCGAGAACGCGTCGATCACGTCGAAGTTACGCGGGCGCCGGTTGGCGACGACGGTGTAGGCAGTGATGCGGCCGTCGCAATGGAACTTGTAGTTCATGAGATTGGGCGCGTCGGCCGTCGCCGTCCCGGCCGCGAGCGAGCCGTAGCACGTGGTGGCCGACTGCGGCGGGGGGGGCGCCCCAAGGGCCGGCGATGCGAGCGCAGCGGGCAAGAGCACCGAGGATGCGGCGATGGCCGAACGCAGACGGCGTGAACGACCGCGCCCAGAACCGAGCATCCTGTGAAGAGAAGGCATTTAATCTCCAGCGTCGAACAATGGAATATGTGCCGCCCGCTCCCGGCGACCGGCCGGCCCTGCGGGTAGGCCCCTGATCGCCGCAAGTGTGGAGCCCGCATGCCGCCCACTTGTGTCCGAGTTGTGGCCGGGTTGAGAAGTTGTTGTTATCGGCCCGCCCCTTGCCAGTCCGGACGATGGCTGCCCGGTCTGGCCGCTCACGTGTAGCTGGCCAGCGGCGGCTGCTGGCCGCTCGGTGGGGGGCTCCCAGGGCGACGAACCGTCGCCTGCGCGGAGAGGAGGAGGGTCAGGCGCAGGCGACGGCCGCCGTGTGCCCCGTCGGCCCCCCGGGATGTTGGCTTACTGAAGCGGCCCCCGTGAGGCCAAGTTGTGTCCCAGCAAAGAGTCGGGCCACGGCCAGCGCTCAGCTGCGACAGGCAATCAGCCCGGCCCCCGGCTCCGTCCTGGCCGAGGGCGATGGGATGACGATTGGTTTACACCCTGGCCACACGCGCGGGAGCAGAAAGCGCGACCTTGAGGGTTGCCTCGTCATTCAGCCGAAGCCAATACTGGAAAAGGAGCTCCCTACATGCGTGGACGCTTTGCGCTTGGCGCGTTCGTCTCGGCGGCCCTTGCGGCAGTCGCGATCGGGGTCCCGGTCGCCTCGGTCGCGCGGTCGTCTCACCGCCGAATCCATTCGCACCACGGACAGCACCACGGACAGTCGGTCAACCATGTGCTGTTGATCTCAGTGGACGGAATGCATCAGTCCGACCTCGACTGGTACGTGCGTAACCATCCTCGCTCAGAGCTGGCGAAGCTGGCCGGCGGCGGCAGGCAGTTTTCGCAGGCCCAGACGCCGGTTCCATCCGACTCGTTCCCTGGGATGGTCGGTCAGGTGACGGGCGGGAACCCGAGTTCGACGGGCGTCTACTACGACGCCGAGTACAACCACAACCTGCTGCCCGCGGGGACGACGTCTTGTCCATCCGGCGCCTCGACCGGCGCCGAGGTTAACTACTTCGAAGTGATTGCGAAGGCCCCCCTCTCGATCGATTCTGGTCAGCGGCTGCCAGGGCTCCCGGGTCATCCGGGGCAGAACGACGGCGTGATGCAATTGACCGGTCAGCCGCAGAACCCGACGCACAACCTGATCGATACCGCCACGCTGCCGGTCGATCCAGGCAGCTGCAGGCCGATCTACCCGCACCAGTACCTCAAGGTGAACACGGTCTTCAACGTGCTGCACAACCACGGCCTGCTGACCGCGTGGTCGGATAAACACGTCGCCTACGAGATCCTCAATGGCCCGTCTGGCAATGGGATCCAGGATCTGTTCGCGCCGGAGATCAACAGCAAGGCTTCCAAGCCAGACGGGACGCCATACGGGGGCGACTGGACGCAGAACAACGATGCCACGATCCAGTACGACTCGTACAAGGTTCAGTCGATCATCAACGAGATCGACGGATACGACCACAGCCACAACAGCCACGTGGGCGTGCCGACGATGTTCGGGATGAACTTCCAGACCGTGTCGACTGCCGAGAAGCTTCCGACCCTCGACGGTAAGTCGGGCAGCCTCCCGGGCGGCTACCTGCCGGGCACCTCCACGCCTGGCCCATTGCTGAGTCGAGCGCTTGATTTCATCAATACGAGCCTCGAGCGGATCGACGGGGAGCTCCGCAGTCAGGGGATGGCCAACTCGACGGCGATCATCGTGTCGGCCAAGCACGGCCAATCGCCGGTCGATCCCAACACCCTGACTCGCATCGACGATGGGGCGATCATCCAGGCGATCAACCAGGCCTGGAGCTCGCAACATCCTGGCGGCAACCTGATCGCCGCCGACAACAAGACCGACCCGACAGCAGCGGCAGGCAGCCGCGACGACGCATTCCCGCTGTGGCTAAACGATCGGTCCAGCAAAGCGGAACACTTCGTCAAGGACTGGCTGCTCAGCCACCCAGCCACGGGGACGACGTACAACGCGGCAGACCCGACGAAGCCTGGTCCACCGCGAACACTGACGTCCTCCGGTCTGGCCAAGGTCTACGTCGGCAACGCTGCTGCCCGTTACTTTGGGGTTCCGGCGAGTGACCCACGCCACCCCGATGTATGGGGTGTCGTTCAACACGGGGTCGTGTACACCGGCGGTACGAAGAAGATCGCTGAGCACGGCGGCGCCGATCCAGAGGATCGTCACGTGCCGCTCGTCGTCTACGCACCCGGGACGATCACCGGGAGCTTGGTCAACCGGGCCGTCGAAACCACACAGATCGGCCCAACCATCCTGAAGCTGCTCGGATTCGAGTCGCATGCCCTCCAAGCAGTTCGCATCGAGGAGACCGAGGTGCTACCGGGTCTCTAGCCAGCCGACCGAATTCGTGGGTCGCCCGCGCTCCATGCGGGGCGCCCCACGGACTCGGCTGGATCACCGGGGCAGCGACGCTATAGCCAAGGCACAACCCGACGCCCCGCGAGCACCAATCAGCCTAGGCGGTCGAGCTCGGTTTCCCAGCCCGCCCCGGGG
The DNA here is from genome assembly GCA_963757165.1 of uncultured Solirubrobacterales bacterium. Taxonomy (GTDB): domain Bacteria; phylum Actinomycetota; class Thermoleophilia; order Solirubrobacterales; family Solirubrobacteraceae; genus Palsa-465. Next base: position 822,271 of record CAVWQO010000006.1, on the reverse strand, counting down.
CGCCTGGAGGGAGCTTGTCAAGCGCTTCGAGCTCAAAGCGCACCTGTGTCGGACCAGTGGCTGCTCGGGGATGACTTCCTCCAGCATCGCCAGGCTGGCGGCGTAATGCTCAAATTTGTCCTCGGTGTCCTCGATCACGTCGTGGAGGACGCCCGCAGTGACGACGCGTTCCGGAGCGCCGCAGTTGTACAGCAGAGAAGCAACCTCGAGCGGATGAAGGATGAACGGAGCATCGTCGGAGGCTCGCCGCTGAATGCGGTGCAGATGTCCAGCGAAGCGGATCGCCGTACGGGTGCTCGGAACGATCGTCGCCCCTGACCGCCGCCCGGTTCGCCCCGCAGGATCCGGTTCCCGGTTGCCCGTGGTCACTGAAGTCATCCTCATCGCAGGTTGTGAGGATGGCGTTGGTTGACCTCCTTCCAATTCGGCGAGGCCGATTCGAGTTCAGGCGGCCGGGTTTGGTGCTCTGTCTCGCGCGCTGGCGAACAGTTCGCGATGTGATTCGATCCAGCTGTCGGCTGATGTCGGCTGCCGGCCGGTCAGTTCCCTGTAGGTGTCCGTACGTGCTGTCGCCTGTCCATTGCGCCACGCCCGGAAGTGGCAGATGACGCCGATCTCCGCCTGATCGGCGGTCATGCCCGCCTCCTCGACGAGCAGACGCTCAAGTTCCTCGTCAGACACATCGATGTACGGGATCGGTCGGCCTGTCGCCCGGGACATGATCTCACAAACTTCACCGAGCGACAGCAGCTGCGGGCCGGTGATTACGTAATCGCGGCCATTTTCACAGCGGTTGGCCAGGACGACCGCGCCGGCACGGGCGACGTCATCCGCCGCGACGTGGGCGACTTTTCCGTCTCCGGCCGAGGCCACGACCCCGCCGACTTCTTCGATCCATGGGATCATCGAAAGCAGGCTCGTCTCTAGTACCGACGTTGGCGACAAGAGCGCCCACTCCAATCCGGACTGGCTGATCGCCTCGACGCTCGCGTCATGGAGGCTGCCCAGCGGGTCGCCGTGATGCTCGACCGCGCCATAGAGCTTGACAATGCGACGCACGCCAGCGCGCTGCGCCGCCTCGAGGACGTTTCCCTCACGAACGCGTACCCGATCATCCATCGGCGAGACCAGGAATACGCTGTCAACCCCAACCATTGCATCCACGAGCGTTTCCGGGCAGTCCATATCCGCCACGACTGATTCGATGCTCGGGCGCTTAAGTCGCGCGGCTTGCTCCGGGTTTGAGGTCATCGCGCGCACTGGCACGCCGCGGTGAACCAGCTGATCGCAGATCCCGCCGCCGAACATGCCTGTCGCACCAGTCACCAAGATCATGCTCTTCCCTCGAGTCCGTGGGTCAATGTTGCAGTCCGTCTAGGCCCCAAGTCAAAACCGTTGACTCTTCATCGTCATCACCGGCCTAGTTCTTTAGATGTAGACGCCGCGATCTCGCCATTGCGCTCGCGGGCGTGGATCTGGGCCACTGCGCAAGCGATCAGACCGGAGGGGCTTGCGACATTTGCCCGACGCTCCGATGCGTGGGAGGGGTGGTCAGGCCACGGAGCCGCGCGCATACCACGCGCGCGCGCCGAGCGAGAATCGACTTTCCGGCAGGAGTGCGCGGCAGCCCTCGCGTACTACTGCGCGCTCCTCCGCCGGAATGCTCGCCAGCGCCTGTCCGGCCGGTCCGACCGCAAGCGTCAAGGGCTCCCAGAAGTCGTCAAAGTCCGTGTAGTCGGCCTTGGCGTTCAGCGCCCCGGCCGTGATGCCGGTCAGGCCGGCGCGCTCGAGCCGGTCGGCGATATCGCCTTCCCACGTGCCCGGGCGCCGCTCCTCGCCGGGAATGGCCGGGTGCAGCTCGCGCATCACCGACCAGAAGATCCGCAGCATCGTCATGCCGCCGCCCGCGATGTCCCACATGCAGATCGCCACCGTGCCCTTCGGCCGGGTCACGCGGGCCATCTCCCGCACGCCGCGGTCGGCGTCGCGCATGAAGCCGATCACCAGGCAGGAGAGTGCGGTGTCAAACGTGCCGTCCTCCCACGGCAGCTCCTCGGCGATGCCCTCACGCGCATCGACGCCCGGGTTTCGCGCGGCGCACGCCGCGACGAACTGCGGAGCCGGATCGATCGCGGCGACCCGTTGCGCGCCCGTGCGCGTCGAGAGCTCGGCCGTCAGGCCGCCTGGGCCGCAGCCGACATCGAGCACACGCTGGCCGTCCACGACCTCGGCCGCGTCCGCGAGCGCCGCCGCTAGCGACGGCGTGTAGCGGCCCATGAAGCGGTCGTAGTGCTCGGCGGGCGATTGGAACTGACTGGCTTCGCTCATCTCAGACCTCAATTGGTCGGGGCAGAAATTGTGCACCACCGACGCACGTTGACAAACAGGTTGCACGACCGAACCCTGACGCCGAGCGGTCCGGCTTCCCCTGTGATCGCACAAACGTCGTATAGGCGCGGCCGGCGTCCATGATCCGAGCGACGACGGGCTGAACGATTCCGCCTGACGCAGGTGCGTCGTCTGGCACGACCACAGGCTCCTCGCTGCGTGGCGCTCTGTCAACGTGGGCGAGCACGCGAAAGGTCTCGAGTAGCCCGAGGCCTTTGGCCGCCCTTGATCCCCCGAGCTCGCTGGCATAGGGTCTGCATGACCGTCATCTCAAGGGCTCGGGGGTCCATATGAACACGTACGCAATTCTTCGCCGCAGCGGTTGGCGCTCTCCAGACGAGCTTCAGGAAGCCGCGGGGCGCTCAAAAGCGGTGGGCGATGAGGAGATGTCCGATGACATCCGCTGGATCCGCTCGTACGTCCTGGAGGAGGACGGAGGCTCCGTCGGGACGGTGTGCATCTATCAGGCCACGAGCCCCGAGGCGATCCGCGAACACGCGTCCCGGGCGGACCTCCCGGTGGACGAAATCATCGCTATCGCCGACACAGTCATTGTTCGACCCGATCCGGAGGCGGCCAGCGTCTAACCTCTCCGGGCGGCGAGTTCGCCTTCGTGCTGCCCGCGCGGGGCGTCACGACGGTTCAGGGGGAGCGCCACCCGTCGCCCAGGTGCGGGAGCAGCAGCGTCTGGAGGTCGTGATCCGTGCCGCTGTCGGCAGTGCTGTTGTCGTAATGGTGGCCGGGTCTCTCGATGCGCTGAACCGGGAATCCGGCGGCGGCTAAGGCGTCAGTTTCGCGGCGGACGGTGTCGATCGGGTAGACGTCGTCCTCGGTGTGCGCGAGCTGCACGACGTGGAATTTCCACGTCGCTGCGGCGAGCGATGCGGATTGAGTGGAGCCGGTGTCTCGGAACGGCGTCGTGTTCTCCGCGAGGAGCCCGGCGAAGGTCTTTGCGTGGTAGAACGCGGTGCGGTAGGCGAGGTCGCCTCCGGAGGAGTACCCGCCGATCACGACGCGATGGGGGTCGACGTTGAAGTGAGACTCCACGCTGGTGATTGCCGCGAGCACCTTCGTCTGGTCGCTGTTCGGATCCCAGCAGTCGCCTTCCCGGCCTCCGACCGCGATCGAGATATATCCCTGGCCTGCGCCCCCGGGCGAAACCGTGTAGATGTCGCCCGAGGCCTGTCCACCGCAGCCATGGAGCCAGACAAAGAGCTCGGTCGGCGTACGGTGCGTCTCGTCGTAGGAGGATGGAACGAAGATCCAGTAGTTGCTCTGCGCACTGCTGAGCGTGAACACGGTCTCTTTTGAGAACTGGATCGGATTGGGAGGGACGCTGGAGCTGGGCACTCCCCCGATCTTGAGCGTGCCGACCTGTCGACAGTTGTTCGTCTCCGAGGACTCCGCAACCGCGCCAGCGCTGTCCGCACACGCTTGCAACGGGAATGAGCCGCTGGGGAGGCCGCTCGGCACGCGGATTGAGACCTGCAGAACGACGGATTTCGATGGACCGAGGGAGCCAACAGAGAAGCGACCGACGGTGCGCGCGCGGTCTGAGGCGCGGATCGTGAGCGCGGCCGACGACGCCCCTGCGCGGACCCGCCCTGCGTTGCGCACGGTGAATGACCCGCCTAGCCGCGCCCCCTGGAGGGACACCGATCCCTGGGACACGACCAGATCGGGATGCTGAACGCGCCGATGGCGGGCGCTTGCAGACGGAGCAAGCATCGATGCCGCGGCGAGCACCATTGCCCACGTGAGCGCACGCGGGAGAGCCGGGGCTCGCGAGTGCGGTATAGAACCTAGCGGCCGCGTGGCAGCCCCACGATGCTCGCTTTGCCTCGCCTGCCGTCACGGCCGAGCGCGTCAACCGAGACCTGTCCACGCTTGGCCGGGAACGGGTCGGCCAGCGTGATCTGGGTGCCGCGGGCCAGACGGAACGTCTCGGAGTGGTCCGCGAGTCGGACCAGCACCTCGTAGCGAATAGCTCCGCTGACGCGACGCCACGCTACGCGCACCTTGCCGCGCTGACGCGTGGCCCGTACCCCGCCCGGACGTCCAAGGCTTACGCGTCCGGGTGCCGAGTAGGTCGCGACCGTCACGCTCCGTGCCGGGGCTCCGGCCTGGTCGATCAGGGCGACGATCGTGCGCCGGCCACGTCGCCCGGCCCCCGGGGTGAACTTGATCGCTCCCGAGCGCCCCTTGCCGAGGCCCAGCACGTGCACGGTGGCCGCCCCGCGTTCGATGAACCTCACCGTGCGGCCGGCGGCGGGGGTCATCCGGTAGCGCAGGATCCGCTTACCGTTGCGGCCGCTCACCCGGGCACTGATCCCCACTGGGGGCAGGCCGTCGGCGCTGGCGACGTCGACGATTGGGGCTGAGCCCGCGGCGGGGGTGACCACCCACCGGCCGGCCAGCGGATGGTGCAATGCCACGAGCGTGGTGTCCGGCTCGGTTCCACCCACGGTGAACGCATCGGGGCTGTGCCCAATGGGGTGTCCCCTCGGGTCGGTGACGATCACGGTCGGGGCCGCCCCCGACCCGCGGACGCGGAGCATCGCCGCGGGCAGGCCTCGGGGGAGCGTCACTGAATAGCCTTGCCCGGCCGCACTCGCGCTCGCGCGTTTGGAGACTTCGGTGTAGGCCTTGTAGTCGCAGGAGAAGATCATCAGGTCAGGGGTCTTGTCTCCCCACTTGTAACCCGCGCCGACGGCGACCGGAACGGTTCCGAATGGCGTGGGCACGGGGACGACCGCGCAGAAGCCGAGCCCCTTGCTGGAGATGACAGCGCCGACGTTCACACATGGGCTGATCTTCACCGAGAAGAAATCAAAGCCGATCTCGACGTTGCGCAGACAGGCTTTGACCCCGCCCTGGAGGTTGAACGTACGGTCGGAGGGATAGACGAACCCGCTGACGCCGCCGTCTATCTGGAGCAGGCTGACCCCGAAACTGAAGCCTCCCCCGAATTCGAAGTAGTCTGGATATTCGTACAGGCCATAGGCGTTGAGGAGCGGAAGCTGTCCCAGGATCGGGACCTTGATCTCCGCCGTGCCGGCGATGGCCAAGGAGAAGCTGTCGAACGTCCGTGAGGCGAGCGGGGCGAGTTCGGGACCGACGTTCTCCGGCAGGCTGTACTGATTGTCCGGTGAGGCGAACACGCCGAACAGCACGCCGTTCTCGTTGACCAGATGGGCTGCGTTGAGGCCGATGGTGCCCGTCAGCCGCAGCGGGTTGATCCCGACCGCCGCCCCGATGTGGCTGAGCAGGACCGTGTTGAACGGCGGGAACAGGTCGGGCTGTGTGGGCGGGTTGAAGTCGATCCCGAACCCGGCGTGGTCGAACTTCCCGTTGATGATGCCGAAGCCGAAGTCCGGCGGCTGGGTCGGCGGCCCGGCGGCGTCGATCGCGATCGCACTGCCGGGAAGCGTGACCTTGGCCCCGCCTCCCCAGCTGTTGGTGCTCTTGGTGTAGTTGAAGTTCAGCCCGGAGACGAACAGGGGGCCCAGCCAAACCTGGGGCAGGGTCAGCGAGAGACCGTCGTAGTGCAACCCGTTGACGTTGTCAGAGATCAGGCGGACGTCACCCTGGGCGGCGACCTTGCCGCCGAAGCTGAGCGGCGATGGCAACCCGAGCCCGATCTTGACGAAGCTCTTGTGGTAGATCAGGTCGACGCCGAACGCGCCGCGGATCGGCAGGGCGCCGAGGAACTTCGGTGTCTGGGTGCTCGAGTCCACGTTGATCACGTGAAACACGAGGAACTTGTTGGGCTCGACCTTGAACCCAAGGTCGATCTTCTGGGTCTCAAACGGACCGATGCGAAGCGAGACCCGTTCCGCGTTGGCGATCGCGACCTTATGGGTGTAGCCGTTGTAGGACGTTTTCACCCCGGCCGGCACCGGCAGGTAGAGACCATTGATCGCCACGGGGCCGGCGACTGTGCCCTTGTAGTAGGTCGTCCCTCCGACGTCCGCGTGGACCACGTTGAAGCAGTCGCTCGGGCCCCCGCGGCTATTCACGTCGAGGATCGAGAAGCCGAACGACTTCACGCAGTCGGCCGTGCTGGGCTGCTCGCCCTTGGCTGGGTTCTCGCAGGCGAAGGTCTGCGTATCCGAGCGGGGGCTGATCTTGAGCTTGGTAATCGGGATGAAGCGTGCCGTCGTGGCCTTGCGGCCGGTCGAGTCGGTCACGGTCAGCAACGCGGTGTAAAGACCGGTTTTGGTGAACGGGTGCGATAGCACGGGGCTCTGGCCGCAGCCGGCATCCACGATCGGTGTGGGCCCAGTAATCGCCCAGTGGTAATCGATGAGCCTCGCTCCCGGCGACGGCGCCGAGCTGAACCCGCTGAGTCGAGTGGCCCCCGGAAGCTTCACCGAGTCGCCCAGGATGATCCGTGCCGACGGACCGGTCTGAGCCGGCGGCGTGGTCGAGTTCGTCGTCGTCGTGGTCGTGGTCGTGGTGGTGCTTATAGGGTCGCCCTGGATCCGAGCGAGCGCAAAGTCACCGCCATCGGTGACATTCGTGGAGCCGGCGATGACGAGGTTTCCGTCCGGCGCCAACGCGATGTCGCCGTCGTACTCAAAGCCCCCGAAGTCCACGGCGATCGTTCCGCTCGAGCCAAAGCTGGTGTCGATGCTGCCGTTAGTCTCCAGACGGGAGAGGACGAAATCATGGTTGGCGTCTCCCTGACCGAATACGACAATCCTTCCGTTCTGCTGGATCGCGACGGCCAGAGCCTGCTCGTTCGGGGCGTTGTAGCCCAGGGTCAGCTTTCCGTCCCCGCTGAAGGTCGTATCCAGGGAGCCGTCCGCGTTGAGCCTGGCGACGGCGAAGTCGCCGGCTGCCACGGCGCTGGTCGCGCCGACCATGACAATTTTCCCGTCGGGCTGGAGCGCGACGCCAGTGGCCGCGTCGTTGCCGTTGAAGTCAACGTACGCCTTCCCTGAAGTCGCCGGCGCGAACGAGGTATCAACGCTCCCATCCGGGTTCAGGCGCACGGCGGCCAAATCTTGGTTGGCGCCTCCCTGGCCTACGACGACGATCCCACCGTCGGGCGCGATCGCCACCGCGACCGCGGTGTCAACTCCGCCGAAGTTGACCGTCTGCTTGCCGTCGCCCGAGAAGCTCGTGTCCGGCGTGCCATCGCCGTTCAGGCGAGCGATCGCGAAGTCGCCACCGCCGGTGGCGCTCGTCGAGCCAACCAGAACCAGCTTGCCGTCCGGCTGGCTGACCATCGCGTTGACGGCGTCAGTGCCACCGAAGTTGACGACCGAGGTGCCGCCTGCTGCGAACGTCGTATCGAGACTGCCGTTTGCGTTCAGTCGCTTGGTCACGAAGTCCTTGCTGGCGTTGCCCTGACCGGAAACGACGATCTGCTCACTGGGCAGCACGACCACCCCACCGCCAATGTCGTTCACGCCCGCCTGTGTGCCGAGCGTTACCTTGCCCCCGGCACCAAAGCTTGAATCGGGGGTGCCGTTGGAGTCGAAGCGCGCCACGGCGAAGTCCCCGCTGCCGGTGGCATCGGTCGACCCCACGACGACGATCCGGCCGTCTGGGGTGAGTGCGACATGCGTGCCACGGTCGGTGCCGCCGAAGTTGAGCGTTTGCTTGCCGCCGGCACCGAAGGAAGGGTCAAGGTCCCCCGGCGCAGCGAACGCGACCGGGGCGGACAGGAACACTGTCGTTACCGACGCCGCCAGGCCGAGTGCCCAACGCAAACTTGGCCGCCGCCCCCCTTTGCAGTTCACCGGGCCACCCTCGCATAGCCGCGTGCCGTTTGCGTCAGGGTCGCACCCTGATCTTTGACGACACCGTCGGCGTGGGGTACCCCCGGGCCTCTGATGTGTCCGCCCTTAAGGCAAACTTTATACTTCGGGTAAATGGGGCGACAGAGACTGCCGCTACTGGATCGCGACAGCGATTTGGCCAGGCTGGGAGCGGCACTAACGGGGGCGAGACGGACCGGACGCGGGAGCGTCGTGGTGCTCGAGGGCGCTGCCGGCGCGGGCAAGAGCGCCTTGATCGCGGCGACCGTGCAGAACGCTGCGGAATCTGGACTGCGGGTGATCGGAGCCCGTGGCGGCGAGCTGGAGCGCGACCATCCGTTCGGAGTGATCCGCCAGCTGTATCAACCCGTCATCACCTCGGCAACGCCAGTGCAGCGAGCCCAGCTTCTCGCTGGAGCCGCGGCGCCGGCTGCGTGGGTGCTTGGGATGAACAACGGTGAAACGGGAATCCACGCTGCCGGCTTTGCCTCGATGCACGCGATCTATTGGCTCACCGCCCAACTGGCGGCCGCCTCCCCGGTCGTCCTGACGGTCGACGACGCTCACTGGGCGGACGCGTCCTCGCTGCGCGCATTGGACTACCTAGCACGCCGAATCGTCGACCTGCCGGCTGCCCTGATCGTCGCCTTTCGGCCCGACGAGCCCGGATCCCGCATGGACCTGCTTGACGAGTTGCGCAACGCAGCCGAGGACCGGGTCTCGCTGCCTGCGCTCCGTCCCGCGTCGGTAGCGCGCATCGTCCGAGAGCAGATTCCGGACGCCAGCGACGAGATCTGCGACGCTTGCCAGGCAGCCACTGCCGGTAACCCGCTCTACCTCCGAGAGCTGCTGCGCACGCTCACGCTTGCGGGCGTCACGCCCGACGTTGGCAGCGTGTCAAGCGCGTCGGTTCCGACCCTCGGAGATAGCGTGATCCGTCGTGTCGACCGGGTTGCCGATGACGCGCCGGCGCTCGCCCGCGCGATGGCCGTGCTGGGTGACGGCGCTCGACTGGCGACCGCGGCTGAGCTGGCCGCGGTGTCCGTAGAGCAGGCGGGCCAGATCGCTCATCGCCTGCGGCGGATCGAGATTTTGAGCGCCGAGGACCCGATCGCGTTCGTGCACCCGTTGGTACGTCGTTCAATCTACGACAGCCTGCCGGAGTCCGAGCGCCAAGCCGCGCACCGGCGCGCAGCGGACCTGCTGGAGGCGAGAGGCGCGCCGACCGAGTCGGTGGCGGCACAGCTGCGCATTCTCACACCCGGCGGCGATTCCTCGGTCGCCACCACGCTCCTGGCCGCGGCCGAACGAGCGCTTGACCGCGCGGCACCCGATGAAGCGGCGGCTTGGCTGCAGCGAGCGCTCGCGGAAGGCGCGGCCGAGCCACCTCCTGTTCATCTTCGAGCGCGGCTCGCTGTCGTGAAGACGATCCAACGCGACCCGACCGCCGTCGCCGAACTCCAGGGGGCCTACGAGCTTGCCGAGGATCCGGAGCTTCGTATCCGCATGGCCGTCTCGCTGGCGGAGGTGCTCGCGCACGCAGGTCAGTGGAACTCCGCCATGGCCGTGATCGAGTCGATCGACGGCGAGCTGGGCCAGGCTGAGGGCGAGATCCAGGCCGAGGTCGCGGCCCTGACCGCCGTGGTCACCCTGAACGATCCGGGACGGATCGACGACTTCGACCGCAACCGGGCGAGGTACAGACAGCTCGCCCGGGGCGACTATTGGGCCTCCCACGCGCTCGCGGCGATGCTGGCCGTCGAAGCCGTCAACCGCGGAAGGCCGCAAGAGGCGCTCGCGTTCAACCGACGCGCCCTGGAGGGCGGGCGCCTGCTCGGCGAGCGTGGCGCCGGTGGCTGGGTATCACCGCAGGTGCTCGGAGTCCTCATCGAGGCCGAGGAACTCGATCAGGCACTCGTCGCCATCGACCAGGTGGATGCCGCCGCGCGGGCATCGGGGGCCGCGATTGGCCTTTTGACGGCCATCGGCTACCGCGGTTGGGTTCACGCTCGGCGCGGCGACCTCGCGCACGCCGAGGCCGAGCTGGAGACGGTAATCGGACTCGCGCAGGACGCGAACCTGCTCATGGGGATCACCACGGCGCTGTTCCTTTTGATCGACGTCCTGCTCGAGCGTGAGAGCCAAAGCCGGGTCGTCGAGCTCGTCGAGCAGACGGAACTCGGGCCCGACTTCCTGAACACCGCGAGCGGCGCGATGCTGCTCGAGGCCCGCGGGCGCTTGCGCCTTCTCCGCCGCGACCGCGCCCGAGGGATAGAGGACCTGCGTGCCGCCGGGGAGATCATCTCGCTCCTGCGGTTCGGGCCCGCGTACTCCTCCTGGCGCTCGTCGCTCGCGCTTGCGCTCCCCCCCGTCGAGCGCGAAGAAGCGCACGCTCTGGCCAGCGAGGAACTCGGGCTCGCCCAGTTGACCGGGCTCGCCCGTCCGCAGGGCATTGCGCTGCGCACGCTCGGCATCCTCCACGAACCCCCGGCCACCGTGGACCTGCTGCGGCAATCGGTCGCGCTGCTGGAAGACTCACCGGCGCGACTGGAGCATGCCCGCTCATTGGTCGAACTCGGAAGCGCGCTGCGCCGAGCCAACCGGCGCGCGGATGCCCGCGGTCCGCTGGTCGCCGGATTGCAGCTGGCCTACGCGTGCGGTGCCCACCGGCTCACCAAGCGCGCTCAACAAGAGCTGCAGGCGGCTGGCGGCCGACGGCCTCGTCTCTCGGCGACCGGACGCGACTCGTTGACCGCGAGCGAGCTGCGGGTCGTCAGGCTCGCCGCCGCCGGAGCGACGAACACCGAGATCGCCCAGGAGCTCTACGTCAGCCTCAAGACCGTCGAGACGCATCTCACCCGTTCCTACCTCAAGCTCGGCCTCGCCGGCACCGGGTCCCGCGGCCGCCTCGCCGACGTCCTCGGGGAGGCCGCGGCGTCCTGAGGTTCAGGCCGCAGGCCAGCGTGGTCTCGGCGTGGCGGGAATATGCCCGCCAGACCGAGACCGCCTTCCTAGGGGGCCGTGGGGAACTGCCCCGTGGCCTCTTGAGCAGCGTGGGCAGCGCTCTCTGCCTTCTCGTGGGAGGGGTTGGTATTGGGCGTGAACTTGCCGTCGTGGCCGGCACCGTCGTGGCCGGGAAAGTGGCCGGACGCTTCGGCGGCGGCACGCGCGGGGCTCTCGGCGGCCTCGTGAGCCGGGTTGGTGTCAGAGCCCGCCGACTGGGTTGACCCATTGGCCGTGCTGGTTGTTGTTGTCGCAGCTCCGGCGTCGAGGACTGAACCACCAATCGCCCCTCCAGCGAGGAATGCCCCGGCCACAGCAACGGCTGATGCTTTCTTTCTTGCCTGCAACATCTGCTCCTCTCTTGGCGGGACCAGAGCCCCGTGTGTCTGTCTGGAGAGGATGCGGAGCGCAGCTAAGAAGAACGGCAGAGTTTCGTATGAAGCCGATCGCACCACCTGTGGCGCACCTTGGCGCTCACGGGGTTTCGACCGCACGAGCGCCGACGACGTCTCGGACCGCCGCCTCCTGCGGGACTATCCACAACTCCTCGATGAGGATGAAGGTCAGCGATAGCAACGGGATGGCCACGATGACGCCGACTAGTCCGAACAGCTGGCCCATCACCACGACGCCAATGGCTACCACCGCGGGGTGGAGATCCACCGTTCGCGCCATCACCAGCGGCAGGATCACGTTGCCCTCGATCTGGTTGACGATTACGTAGACCAGGAGCACCAGCGCCGCCTTCCCGGGAGAGTGAGAGAGCCCGAGCAGGACCGGCGGCACGGCGCTGATGATCGAGCCGAAGTTGGGGATCACGGTGAGCACGGCGGAAAACACCGCAAACCCGACGGCGAACTCCAGGCCGACGATGCGCATTCCCAGGTACAGCAGGCCACCAAGCAGGATCATGTCGATGCCCATTGCGCGGATCCAGCCGAGCCAGGCCGTGCGGACCCTGGACAACACGACCCGAGCGCGAGCGCGGCGGGAGGTTGGTAGCAGACGGAGCGTGCCGTTCAGCAGAGGCTCAGGGGCGATCGCGATGTACAGCGCGGTGATCAGCACGACTATGAGGCTCGTCAGTAGGGCGGCGACACTGAGACCGACGCTCTCGAGTGGGGCGATCAAACGCTGGGGATGGTGGGTGTAGCCCTGGACGAAACCGGTCAAATCAGACGACAGCTTTTTCGTCGTGAGCCCGGTCGCGCCGTGGAGGTAACGCTCGGCGTGCGCGATCGTGGCAGGCAGGGAATTGGCGAACTGTTTCGCCTGGCTGACGAACGACGGGATGATCGCGTAGCCCAGAGCGCCCAGTGCGCCCAGCCCGGCCAGCAATGTGGGCACCGCGCCGGCGGCGCGCGGGAGACCGCGGCGCTCGGCCATGTCGGCTCCGCTGGCCAGCGGCAGCGAGATGATCAGCGTGACGACCACGGCGAGCAGTAGCGTGATCAGCTGCTGCACGAGCAGCGCCACCAGCACGAGTCCTGCGGCGAGCCCGATTGCTCGGTAGGCGACCTTGGCCTCCATCATTGTGCCTTGCCGGCATGGAACCCGACCGGTCCGGGAAGGATGACGACGGATGGGAGAGTCAAAGATGACCCCGTTGGCGATCTACCGAGCCGTCCTGCTGGCCTTCGGGCTCGTCGTCGCGGGGCTCGTCTTCAAACAGCTCGTAACGCTTGCACTGGCCGTTTTGATCGTGGTGATCATCTCGCTGCCGCTCGCCGGGTTGGCTGATTTCCTCGCGCGCTTCCGAGTTCCGCGGGCCATTGGCGTGGTCATCGGGCTAGTCATCGGTATCGGGCTGCTGGTGATTCTCGTCAACGCGGTGATTCCCGCATTCACGCACGAGATCAATCAATTCGTCAACTCTCTCCCGGGGATTGTGGATTCGCTGCGCCATCGGCTCGGAAGTCTGACCGGCAATTCCCCGAGCAAGATGGGGCAACAGATCCAGCACTTCGTCAATGGGTATACCCGTCATCCGGATAAGCTGCTCGGGCCGGTCGCGTCGATCGGCGCCAGTGTGGCCGCCGCGATCGCGGCGATCATCGTGGTGATTCTCACGGCTGTCTACACCGCGATTCAGCCGGAGCCCCTGGTCAGCGGCGTGCTGCGCACGGTGCCGCCGCGGAGGCGGCCGTTGGCCAAGCACATTCTCGGACGTCTGCGCACCGCTTACCTGGGGTGGCTGCGCGGGCTTGTGGTTGGCATGCTGCTGCTTGGAATCCTGACCTACCTCGGTCTGCTGCTCGTCGGCCTTGACTTCGCTGCCTTCTTCGCGATCCTCACGGCGGTCGCGATGATCGTGCCGTACTTCGGCGCGCTGGCCAGCTCAATCCCGCCGATCCTCTACGCGTTGACCATCTCGCCCGGAAAGGCTGTCTTGGTCACGGTCGTCTACGTCCTGGCCCACCAGGCCGAGGGCAACCTGATCCAGCCGCTGGTCATGGCCCGGGCTGTCGAACTGCACCCGGCCGTTGTCGCGGTCGGGGTCGTGGCGATTGACCGGCTGTTCGGGTTCGTGGGGCTGATCGTCGCCGTACCGATCCTGGCCACCGTGCGCGTGCTGGTCCAGGAGCTGTGGATCTTCCCGATGGAGGCGCGCAACCTGAGTGTGGCCACAGCGGAGCCCGTGGTGTCCGCGCCGACGCCCATTGCCCGCATCGGGCCCCAAGGCGGGACTTAGCGTTCGACTCGGCGCGCTTGCGCCTCCGCGAGCGAAACCGCGTCATGTGAACAGATCAGCGTGACCGCGCCGGGTTGCTGTGCGGCCAGCTCTCGCAATCGCTCCCGATTCTGACGGCGCAGGTTGCCGTTGGCCTGCACGAGATTCTCGAACGCCGCGAGGGCCGGCGGGCAGGAGGGAGGGGTGCGCACCTCGTCACGGTGGAAGTACGCGTCGCCGCAATGCAGCAACCATCCGTCTGGTTGGCGGAGCGCGATGCCAGTGTGTCCCAGACTGTGCCCCGGGAGTGGGATCAGCAGGATCTCAGAGCCGCTATCGGGCAACACGCGAACGCTCTCGAATCCGAACCACTCGTCGCCCGCGAGGTCGTGCGTGACCCACTGCGGCCCGTGGGCCCAGTGCACGGCTCCCATCCGGTAGCGCACGCGCTCGAGCAGAGGAGGGCTGAGCATCGCGTCGTGCTCCCGCGTGAACACGTGGACCTGCGCGTGCGGGAAATCCGGCAGGCCGCCGGCGTGGTCGACATCGAGATGGGTGAGGACGATGTGCTTCACGTCGGCCGGATCGAAACCGAGTTGGCGTACCTGGGCCACCGCCGTGTCGGCGAGTTGCAGCTGGGGTCGCATCGCCGCGGTGAACGGTCGCGTGAGCTGCTTCGGGTTGTTCACATCGGCGGTGCCAAAACCCGTGTCGACGAGCACGAGCCCGTCCGCCCCCTCGATCAGCAGGACGTGACAGACGATCCGCGCGTGGGCCAAGATGGAGCCCTCGCCGTTGACCAGGCGCTGGCCCCACGGGCACATGGTCCCGCAGTTCAGATGATGGATGACTGGCGCGGGCAGGCCCGCATCCTACGTCAGCGGGCCGACTCCGGCGGTGCCGATGTCGCCGGATCCGGGGACCGTACGCCCCGGCCCGCGTCGGCACCGGCCGCTCCGGGCGACCGGACAGGGTGCTCAAGCAGAACCTCCTCGCGGCTGTAATGGCCGATCGAGTCAAACCATCGTTTGGCGTGCAGACCGTGGCGCAGGTCGCAGTCGGCGATCAGGACCGTCTCGGCGTCGTACACAGGTCCGGCTATGACCTCGCCCCGGGTGGGCTCGATGATCGCCGCGCCTCCGCGGCCGAACACTGGCGTGTCCGCCGGGAGCGGGACGGGAAAGTCCGACGGAAACGCCGTCGCGGGTATGAACTGAGGAACCGATACGACGAAGGCTCCGGACTCGATCGCGATATGCCGCATCGATGCCAACCATCCGTCGCTGTCGTCCGCCGTGGGCGCGACCCAGATCTGCGGCCCGTCGCGGTAAACGGCGTAGCGCGCCAGTGGCATTCGGTTCTCCCAGCAGATCAGCCCGCCAACACGCGCGCCGGCGGCGCTCACGACCCCGAGATCGTCGCCGGCGCCAACACCGTGGAAGAGCCGTTCATGCTGGGTAGGCATGAGTTTGCGGTGACGAGCCAACACACCTTCGGGCCCGAGGTAGGCGACTGTGTTGTAGAGCGTTCCCGGGCGTTTGGACTCTCGCTCGTTGACGCCGATGGCGCAGTACAGATCCCGCTCGCGGCAGACGGCGCAGAGGCGGTCGAGACCTGGTCCGGGGATATCGACCGCGTTTTCCCACATCCGCTGCCAGAAATCGTTCCAGCCGCCGAAGCTGGCGGCACTCCGGGCCCAGGCGTTGGACGGGTAGAGCGGAATGAAGCATTCCGGAAGCACCGCCAGTTGCACGCCGGCGTCGGCCGACTCGTGGAGCAGCCGCTCGGCTTTATCGATGCAGCCCTCGGCATCGAGGATCGCCGGTGTCGCCTGGATGGCGGCAACGCGCACAGTCGGAAACGACGCCATCACGCCGATCCTAACTGACCGCCGCTGGCCCAACCGATACCGGCAGCGGCAAGCCGAACCGGTCGACCCAACCCGGTGGCCGAGGCCCCTAGCCCTCCTTGGGGGCGGTGCCGAACACGTGATCCCAGAACGGTGCGCTGACGCCGTATCCGCGATCGTGGGTCTGGAAGTGGTGGCGCATGTGCAGCTCCCGCAAACGTTTCCCAAGTGCAGTCTTGGGGCGGTGATGATGCACGTGGTAGTGCAGCATGTCGTAGAACAGATAGCCGCCCAGGAATGCGGCGCCGAAGGGCAGGAACGCGGGGCTGCGCAGCACCTCGTAGAAGCCGAAGACGAACAGCGAAGCCAGCGGGATGCTGACCGAGGGCGGCATCACGAGACGCATCGGATCGTTGGGGTGGTCATGGTGCACGCCGTGGATGATCCAGTGCAGGCGGGCGCCGATGCCGTGCTCGGGCTCAAAGTGGAACACGATCCGGTGCAGCCAGTACTCGGTGAGCGTCCAGAACAGATAGCCGCCGACCAGCCAAAGCGGGGTGAGCCAGCCGGCTCCGTGGATGAACCCCTCGACGAGCATGAAGGTGATCACGGGCACGAACAGGACCGGGGGGACGGCCGGGTGCACACGAGAGAACTTGTCCAGCAGGTTCGAGTCGAACATCCGCGGGGAAGCGCGGAGGATCTCGCTTCGGCTCAGGCCCTCGAGCTCATCTGCGTGACGGGTTGCCATACGGCAAAGGATAGCTCTCTGGAGCGCCCGACTGGTGGCGGCACAATCTCAGGCGGGGACGCCGGGCGCTGGATCCTCGCCCCGCTGAGCGTCAACCGGCGTAGCGAGCACGATGTGGGTCAGCGAAACGGCGACGAAGGCCCGCCTTTCCGGCGCTTCTGAGGTGTCAAGCGTGGTGATCTCCACGTCGGTCAAGGGCAGGAAAGCCCGGTCTGAGGCATTCAAGTAATCGGTCAGCCGACTGCGGTAGCCGTCGCTGGGAAGGCGCAGCTTGCCGGCGATCCGGTGGCGCGGCGTCTCGACCACGATCTGCTCGTATCGATGCTCCATTAGTGCCGACGATACCGGCGCGGGCGGACCCCCGCTGCCAAGCTAGACGAATGGCTCAGTCTCCAGCCCCGCGCTGGTGGTCGGCGAGAAGGGCCCAGAACCTCAAGCCCGCCACCTACCGCTGTCCGCTGTGCGGCCAGCACCTGCCCGCACTCAGCGAACACATGCTGATCACCCCGGAGGGGGACAGCACCCGCCGTCGGCACGCACATACCCGGTGCGTGATCGCCGCTCGCCGCGCGGGCAAGCTCCCGACCCGGGAGGAGTGGGAGGCAACTCAGCCGCGCCGGCCCGGTCTGCTGCGGCGGGCGCTCGCGCGCCGAAGCGGGGCACGTGGCGGGGCTCGCGGCAGGGCTCGTGGCGGGGCTCGTGGCGGCGGGCCGCCCAACGCCGCCGGCGATCCGCCTGAGGCCGACGCGGGGTAGGGTTCCTCGGGATGGCACGCGCGCTGCGACTGGGTCTGAACGTGGGCTACTGGGCGGGAGGTCCGCCGCCGCAGGCTCTAGAGCTGGTCCAGGAGGCCGAGCGGCTCGGCTTCGATTCGATGTGGACTGCCGAGGCCTACGGGTCCGACGCGCTCATGCCGCTGGCCTGGTGGGGCGCCTCCACCCAGACCCTGAAGCTCGGCTCGGCGATCGTGCAGATCTCGGCTCGCACGCCCGCCGCCACCGCGATGGCGGCGATGACGCTTGACCATCTCTCCGCCGGCCGGGTAATCCTCGGCCTCGGCGTATCGGGTCCGCAGGTCGTAGAGGGCTGGTACGGCCAGCCGTTCGAGAAGCCGCTGGCCCGGATGCGTGAGTACATCGGGATCCTGCGTGACATCTGGGCTCGTCAGGGGCCGGTGTTGAATGACGGGCCGCACTACCCCCTGCCGCTGCCCGGGGGCACCGGCCTGGGCAAGCCGCTGAAGTCCAGCATCCATCCACTGCGCGAGGACATCCCGATCTACCTGGCTGCCGAGGGGCCGAAGAACATCGCCCTCGCCGGCGAGCTCTGCGACGGCTGGTTGGCGCTGTTCTATTCGCCCCATCACGACGGTTTCTACCGCGAGGCGCTCAACGACGGACTGTCGCATCCCGGCGCGCGCCGCACCGCCGAGGACTTCGAAGTTGCCGCAACCGTGCCCCTGATCGTGACCGATGACGTGGAACAGGCCGCGGACGCTCTGCGCCCGATGTACGCGCTGTACTTCGGCGGGATGGGGGCCAAGGGAACCAATTTCCATGCCAACGTGGCGATCCGGATGGGCTATGAGGCCGAAGTGGCCAAGATTCAGGAGCTGTATCTCTCCGGGCGTAAGGACGAAGCGGCCGCGGCCGTGCCGACGAAGCTGCTGGAGCAGATCACGCTGATCGGCCCGAAGGAAAAGATCCGGCACGACCTCGCGGCCTGGCAGGACTCGATCGTCACCACGCTGCTCGTCGGTGGCGATCCGCCAACACTGCGCACGGCGGCCGAACTAGTCCTCGGCTGAGCCCGGGCCAGGTCCGGCGGACGGGTCCTTGACGATCGCTGGACGGCCGGGAGAGCCCCAAACCCCCCCGCTCCGGCGGGCGAGCTAAGCGTCGTGGTAAAGCGCGAACTCCCACGGATGCGGTCGCATCCGAATCGCGTCGACCTCGGCGTCGCGCTTGTAGCGGATGTAGGCCTCGATCAGACCGTCGGTGAACACGTCGCCGTCGCACAGGAACTCGTGATCAGCCTCCAAGGCGTCCAATGAGGCCTCCAGAGAGGATGGCACCGTGCCGATCCGCGCGAGGGTCTCGGGCGCCAGCTCGTAGATGTCGGCGTCCAGCGGTTCGCCGGGGTCAAGCCCGCGCCTGATCCCGTCCAGGCCGGCCAGCATCAGAGCGCTGAAGGCGAGATACGGGTTCGCGGTCGGGTCCGGCGAGCGAAACTCGATCCGCTTGGTCTTAGGGGCCTCGTGGTACATCGGCACGCGCACGCAAGCCGAGCGGTTGCGCGCGGAATAGACGAGATTGACCGGGGCCTCGTAACCGGGAACGAGACGGCGGTAGGAGTTAGTGGTCGGCGCGCAGAACGCCAGCAGCGCCGGCGCGTGGGTCAACAACCCCGCGATGTACTGTCGCGCCAAGTCGCTCAGATTCGCGTAGCCCCCCTCGCCGTACATCAGCGGCTGGCCGTCCTTCCACAGTGACTGGTGAACGTGCATGCCAGAGCCGTTCTCCTCGAAGATCGGCTTCGGCATGAAGGTCGCGGTCTTGCCCGCCTGCGCCGCCTCGTTCTTGACCACGTACTTGTAGATCATCATCTGATCGGCCATCTTCAGCAGCGGTTGAAAGCGCATGTCGATCTCGCCCTGGCCGCCTGAGGAAACCTCGTGGTGGTGGAACTCGCAGCGGATCCCGAGCGTCTCCATCGTCGCCACCATCTCGCCGCGGAGATTGGCCAGTGAGTCGGCCGGCGGCACGGGGAAGTACCCCTCCTTCTGGCGGAGTTTGTAGGCGAGGTTCGACCCCGCCGCGGCCGGGCTGCCCGTGTTCCAGAACCCCTCGGCGGAGTCGACCTCATAGAACGCACGGTGCTCGACCTGCTCGTAGGCGATGTGATCGAACACGAAGAACTCGGCCTCCGGGCCGAAGTAGGCAATGTCGGCGATCGAGCTCTCGATCAGGTGGCGCTCGGCTTTCTGTGCGACGTAGCGCGGATCGCGCGCGTAGGGCTCGCCGAGGACGGGATCAGCAATCGAGCAGATCAGCGAAAGTGTCCCGCGCGTGTAATAGGGATCGATGAACGCGGTCGTCGGGTCCGGGATCAGCAGCATGTCCGACTCGTGGATCTCCTGAAAACCGCGGATCGACGAACCGTCGAAGCCGAGGCCGGTGGCGAAGTCGCCTTCGTCGAGCGCGCGCAGCGGGAGTGTCATGTGCTGCCATGTGCCAGGCAGATCGACAAACTTCAGATCGACCATCTCCACGCCGCGCTGCGCGGCGAACTCGAGCACCTCAGTGGCGGTCTGCGCGCCGGCGTCGCTGGCCGTCTGTGCACTCTCGCTCATCGATCAAGCTCCTCTCTCTCAGGCTGCGCGGTGGCCGGAGCCTACTCGCGTTGGTTGCGCCGGCGGTCGGCCTCCAGGATCTGGTGGGCCTTGAGGCCGAGGCTGAGTCGCTCGCGGCCATCGGTCTCATACGGGGATAGTCCGGAAACCTCCTGCACCCGGGTCAGCCGGTAGCCAACCGTGTGGCGGTGCAGGTGCATGGCATCGGCCGTCTCGGTCGTCGAGCCGTGATAGGCGAGAAACGACTGCAGTGTCACAAGCAGGTCGGTGTCATGCTCGCGGTCATACACCTCCACGGCGGAGATCGTGCTCTCACGTAGCGACTCGAGCTCCTCGCGGCCCCGCAGCAGAACGCCGATGAGCAGGCGGTAGGTCTCCTCTTGACCGGCCAGCTGCACCTCCGAGGCGGCCAGCTCCAGCAACAGCTCGGCCTCACGCAGCGCCTCGTGCAAGCCGCTCGCGTCGCGTCGGGGGGTTGACAGGGCCACCGCCATCCCGCGGCGTTTCAGCTCGCTCGCCAGCTCGCTGGCCATCGCATCGATACCAGCGCCCAGTGGCAGGAGTCCGATCACTCGGCCACCGCCGACGTTGGCCAGGAGTCCGCCGCGATGGGCGGGAAGCTCCAGCTGTGCCACGTTCTCAGGACTCTGGGCGCAAATGGCGATGGCGCCGCCCGCCAACTCGGCTCCGAGCCGGCTCGCCTGGGTGACCAGGGCGCTGATGTCGCCCGGCGGCCCCGCGGCCAGGGCCTGCAGCAACGCACGGCGTGAGCCCTCAAGATCACCGGCCTGGGCATCTCGCATCAGGGCGGTCACGGCGGCGGCAGCGGCCGCCGCCTCGAGCCAGGCCCGTTGCTCGGCGGCGAGCGGGCGCTGTCCGAGGGCGGCCACGACGCCCACCGTTTCCTGGCCGATCCGGATCGGGACTACGTCGTCGGTCCATCGGCTGCGCGGGGGCAGACCGCGGATCTCGGCCGCCGCGTGGTCAGTCAGCTCACGAAGCGCATCCGGATCACTTGATCCGGGCGGCCAGACGACCGGCTCGCCGAGGGTCGGCAGCGCGATCGCGACCGGGCACCCGAGCGCGTCAGATGCGGAGCCGGCAACGCTCTGAAGATCATCTCCGGCCACGGCGGCCGAGACCATCGTCAGCGGCGTCGACCGGGGGGCGCTGGTGCGCGCCCCCCGGTCGGTTACCGGCTGGGGATTGTTCTCAAGCGGCTCTGCGCCAGGCATCGCTGCCGGAGGGGTCTCCCGGGTACTGGATCACGCGGGTGATGGCGCCGGTTCCCCGGTTCCGCTCGCGATTCCTGGGATGCCGCCGGGATACCCGAGCGACGGAACGTCGGACGGGTACACCTCGTGACCGTGCTCGGCAACGTCGCCGATCTCCATGTGCTCCTCGGACATCCGCAGGGGAACGAACAGCCCGACCACCTTCAGGAGGAGGAAGGTGCCGATGGCGGAGAACACGATCACCCAGAGCCCAGCCAGGGCCTGCCACTTGAGCAGCGTGAAGCTGCCCGTCTCGATCAGGCCTCCCGCGGCGATGCTGGGCGTCTTGCCCAGCCCCTGGTAGACGATCATGTTCGGGTTGGCGAAGATGCCCGTGAGCAGCCCGCCGGTGAGCCCGGCCATGCCGTGCGTGTAGATGACGCCGAGGGTGTCGTCGACGTTGCGGAAGGGCCGCAGTCGGCTCAGGTAGTTGAGCGCGAAGTAGACGAGCGTCGAGCCAATGATGCCCATGAAGATCGCGCCGTAGCCGTTGACGTAACCTGCTGCAGGCGTGATCACCACCAAACCGGTGATGATGCCGTTTACGCCTGAGATCAGTCCCGGCTTGCGGCCGGTCATGTAATCCCAGCCGACCCAGACCAGGAACGCCACCGCGCAACAGACGTTCGTGTTGAGCACGGCCGCTGAAGCGGAGGCACCGGCGAAGTACGGGTCCCCGCCGTTGAAGCCGTTCCAGCCGAGCCAGAGCAACCCGGCCCCGACCGCCACCATCAGCACGTTGTTCGGCGCGTCGATCTCGCGGTCTCGCTGCAACCTTGGTCCGATCACCGCTGCGGCGACAAAGCCGGAAACGCCGGCCGCGAGGTGGATCACGTACCCACCTGAGTAGTCCACTGCGCCGTGCTGGGCGAAGAAACCGCCGCCCCAGATCAGGAAGGCGTTGACCACGTAGACGAACGTCATCCAGAGCACGACGAACGGAACCCACGCCTTGAAATTGATCCGCCCGAGCACAGACCCGAGCATCAGGATCGGCGTGATCCCGGCGAACACGAACTGGAAGTACACGAGCGAGGCCTGCGGGAACTTGAACGACGGCCCCGTCGTGGCCAAGGGGATGGCTGCTTGCCCCTGTTCTGCTGCGTGCCCTAGCGAGGACCCCGGTTTACCGATGAAGTTGCCGAAGAACCCCGAGTGGGATATGCCATGGAACGGCGAGCCGAAGCCCATCTTGAAACCCCACAGCACCCACATCACGAGCACCACGGCGAACGCGGCGAAGGTCAGCATCATGCTGTTGATCGACCAACGCTTCTGCATTACGCCGCCGTAGAGGACCACGAGGCCGGGAACGCTCATGAGGCCAACGAGCGTGGCGGCCGTCAGCTGCCAAGCGTTGTCTCCGGGGCTCAGCCACGATGGATAGGCCTGCCACATGTAGTTGGATCTCCTTGTCCTTGGGGACGGTTGCCAATACGGGACCGCCCATAGGCGGCCGGGCCTGGTGAGCCCCAATCTCACGGAAATGTTGGTGCGCGGCCCGCCGCTAACCCATGGCCTTCGGTCCAGGGTTCCTCAGACGGCACTGGACATTGGGATAAACGGTGCCCGCTAACAGCGAGAAACGCGCTGTGGTTACAGGACTACGGGTTTGCCACTGGGGACAAACAACACCGCTGCGCGGGCAGCCGCCAGCCGGGCGCGCGTGGCGCCGCTGAGGGCGATGCGGCCCGGTCCGGCCCCCGGCTGGGAGCCGACGACGATCAGCTCGGCGCCGGCCACATCGGTCCCGACGCTCGCGCCGAGCGTCGCTGCGAGCGCGGACGCGGTCTCCTGCGCCGCCGGGTCGGCCTCGGTAGCGGCGAGCGATATCGAGGTGATCGTCGCGTCGGCATGAGTCCGCAGACCCGCCGGCGCCACGGCGATGGCGACGGGGCCGCCCTCGAGCAGGTGCTGGGCCGTGGTGCCCGGAACGACGTTCCCCGGCGGGGTGCGGTAGTCCGAGCCGAACACGACCACGGATGCGCCCTCGGCGGCGGCGAGCGCCGCGAGGCCCTCCCACGTGGAAGCGTTCACCACGATGTGCTGTGGGAGCTCGGGATCACCGAGCCACGCCGCACCCTGCGCCAGTCGCCGTTCGGCGTCGTGCTGGGCGAGCTCTTCACGCCGCGGATCGAACTCCTGCGAGTGGCGCACGTAGGCCAGCGCCAGCGAAGCACCGGTCTTGGCAAGCATCCGCCCGAGCGCGAGAGCGTCGTCGTCGTTTGAGGTTCCGTCGTAGGAGACGATGATGTCCGTGCTCATCGGCCGCCCATGCTGACTTCCGGAGGCTCCGGTGGGCATTGGCCCGCGGGCCAACGATCGCCGTCTCGCTCTGTCCATTTGGACTGGCGGCTGAGCGTCAGCGGCGGTCAAGGCAGGTTCTGCCAACCCCGCTGTATGTCACGATCGGCCGCGTGGAGCAGCTCTCTTGCGCCTAGGCCCCGCCGTCCGGATCACCGTTCTGATGGGGCTCTCCCTGCGTCTTCATCACCATTTTCATGGGCCGCCGATCGACTATGGCGCTCTGGCTGCGGCCTGTGCCGCAAGCTGGATCGGGGTTCCAGGGCCCGGGGAGCCGGTATTGATCGCCGCCGGGGTGTTCGCCGCCCAGCACCGACTGGACATCGTCTCGGTGCTGTTGGTCGCGTGGGCTGGCGCGACGGCGGGAGGGGTCGGCGGCTGGCTGCTGGGCATCAAGGCCGGTCGCACTCTGCTGATCGCGGCGGGCCCGCTGCGCCGCCTTCGGCTCAAGGCGATCGCACGGGGAGATCAGGTCTTCGCCCGGTTCCCGGTGCTCGCGGTGCTGCTCGCTCCTTCCTGGGTCGCGGGCATCCATCGGGTCCGCGCTCGCCTGTTCTTGCCCCTGAATGCCATCGGAGCGGCGATCTGGGGCTGCGGTATCGGCCTTGGCGCGTTCTACCTCGGACCGACCGTGATCGATGTGGCGAACGACGTCGGCTGGGTGATCGGGATCGGGCTCGTGTTGCTGGTGGCCGCGACGATCGCGGCCGAGCTCACGCGGCGCCGACGGCGCGGGCAGCGCGACGGTGATGCGGCGTCAGCGAGTTGATCTGCTTCAGAGCTGCAGACCGGTCCACGACATCGGGTGAAACGGCACCGCAGGATTACCAACGTCAAGCTGGATCACCGCATGCGGGTCGAGCGGGAGGACGCGAGGATTCTTGCTCCATCGCTTACCGTTGACAAACGCCGTGACCTTGCCCGAGGCGCCGGCGACCCCGGTCGGGCTCAGCGGTTGGTGCCACTCGTCGAAGAAGTCCCCGAGGGTGTAAATCCGATGGGTTGGCGACTCGACATGGATGATCCCGTCCGACGCATGCGTGTGCAGCCAGTAGATGCACTGCCCGCCGACCGCTTCGGGCCCCTGGGCGCTCTGCTGAACGGTTGAACCGGGGATCCCGATCCCGGCGGGCAGAGCGCGCTGTGCTCCGTTTTCATACACGGCCAGGTGGGCGTGGATGTGGTAGGCCAGCTGTTCGGTCGACCCGCAGCGGATGCCATTGACCGAGCCCGTCTGCGTAGTGCCCGGGGAGGCCAGATCGGCACCCGCCTCGATCGTCACGCCTTCGAAACCTATCTGCGTACTCTGAGACGTCGTGCCGCTCGAGCCGGTTGCCGACGCGCTCGCCGATGAGCTGCTCGAGGAGGAGCTGCTTCCGCATCCGCCGAGCAGCACGGCGCCGGTGAGCAAAGCCAGCATCTGGGATCGCAAGGTCATTGGCGGGAACGGTAGCTGGTGGTAGGTTCTGCGGCGTGTCTGACGCCGAGCTGCCCATGACCACCGCACTGGAGCTTCCCGGAGTGTCGGTCACCGAGAACATCGGCATCTGTTACGGCTTGGTCGTCAGAAGTATGGGGTTCACCGGCGGTGTCGCCGCCTCCTTCAAGGGACTCCGCCGTGGCGAGATCACCGAGTACACGCAACTGCTCGAGGATTCACGTCGTCATGCCATCGACCGGATGGTCGAGAACGGCAGGCTGATGGGCGCGGAGGCGATCGTCGCCGTCCGCTTCGACTCTTCGGAGATCGGACAGCAGTTCACCGAGATCGTGGCTTACGGGACCGCGGTCAAAGTGCAATCCGCGCTCTGAGCCGACGTGCGTCTCGGCGATCGCGAGCGTGAGGTGCTGTTCGAGGCGCTCAAGCAGCACGCCGCCGCGGGGCGGCTGGAGATCGCGGAGCTCGAGCGCCGCGTGGAGCTGGTGAGCGAGGCGCAGACCGCCGAACAGGCGGCCGAGGTGCTGGCAGATCTACCCCCGCTCGGCCCCCAAGGACAGCGCGCGCCGCGGCCGCGCTGGGGCAAAGGCCACGGCGAGGCGGACCGTCCGGCCCCGGACTGGCGGCCGAGCAATGAACGCTTTCGTGACCCGCGTACAAACCGAGTCATGCGTGTTTGGCTGGACACTACGGGCGGGCGACACTACGTACCCGATGAGGACCCGTGAGCTCAGCACTGCGAGTAGGTCCGACCAATCGCTACGTCTACAGAGAATCGACAGGAATTGCGAGACTTGATTACGTGAGCGCCGGTCATGTCCCGTTTCTGCGCCAGCTCAGCTCTGAAGAAGCTGATGCGCTCCTGGCGCTGGTGCGCCGCCGCAAGGTGCCTCGCAACGATTCGATTCTCCGTGCGGGTGCGGCCGGCGACGAGGTGGTCCTGGTGCTGGAGGGCCGGGTCAAGCTGATCGCCTACGGGGCCGACCGTCGTGAGGTCGTGCTCGGGCTCCGCGGACCCGGGGAGCTGATCGGCGAGATGGCGGCACTGGGGTCTCAGCGCCGGAGCGCGGACGCAATCGCCGTCGACGACGTCGAGATTGGTTTGCTCGCGGCCGAGCAGCTACTCGGGTTTCTCCGCGCGCATCCCGATGGCGCCATCGTCCTCATCCGGATGCTCGTATCACGCCTCGGTGAAGCGACCCGCGATGTGGTGGATCTCGCCACCCGTGACAGTGTTGGGCGGGTGGCCAAACGCCTGGTCGAGCTGGCTGCCGAGCATGGCTCGCCGGTGGGCGGGGGCACTCGGATCGAGCTCTCGCTGACCCAGGACGAGCTCGCGCGGTGGACAGGTGCCACGCGCGAGACGGTTTCACGCGCACTGCGGTTGCTCCGTCAGCTGGGCTGGGTGAGCACCGATCATCGGTCGATCACCGTGCTCGATGCCGAAGCGCTGCGCGAGCGAGCGGGTGGGGGCGGAAGCTAGCGTCGCCACGTGCGCGGGGCTCGCGTCGACGGCGCTCCCGGCGGAGGATGACATCGGCGCTCCCGGGGACAGGACGACATCGGCGCTCCAGGCGAGGGCCCGTCCGCCCGGAGCGCCGTCCCCCTTATGTTCCGGCCCCCGTGTGATGACTCCGTTTCATCACGCTCGGGAGCCTAAGGCCGTAGCTGGGCGCCTCGATGCGACATTTCTCACATCCCAGGTCCTCGTGTGAGACCGGGTGTGGTCTATCGACGACCGCCACCCAGCAGCGAGAGCATGAACAGAAAGACATTGAAGATGTCCAGGAAGATCCCGGCCGCGATCGGTACGGAGCTGCCCATGCTGGCGCGGCGCAGGCGGTTGAAATCGAAGATCGTGAAGGCGCCGAAGATGGCCAGGCCGCCCACCGAGTAGATGATGTGTCCGCCGGGAATGGCCACGAAAATTCCGACGATGCCGAACACGATCAAGCCGAGCAGGGCCCAGAATAACGTGCGGGCCCAAGAGGAGAGGTCCCGGCGGGTGGCATAGCCATAGGCGCCGAGCGCTCCGGTGAAGGCCGCTGTGGCACCCGCGGCCTGCCACAGGACCGAGGGCTGGGCCTTGGCGTAGACGGCCAGTACCGGACCGACAGCCATGCCGAGCAACAGGCCCAGGCCGAACAAGAGCCCAATCGCCAGCTGCTCCTTTCCACGGGAGTTGGCGATGTTCAGCCCGAAGACGCAGGCGAAGGCGCCGATGAATAACAGCAATCCGGTGCCGCCACTGAGGTTGCGCCCGATGTAGGCGCCCAGAGCGGTGCAGCCGACGGTCAGGGCGACTAGGCCCATGACCTGGCCGAATACTTCGCGGGTGCGGTCGCGCGTTACCGCTGCGCCGCCGAGAGCAAGTTCGTCGTATGTGGGCATCTCGGGTGCTCCTCGCTTGTGGATATTCCTGCCCGACTGGGTCGAAACGGTAGACGATGACTGTCCGAAATTGATAAATCTCGCTAAGTGCGACGAAGCTCGCGGTCGGGCTCACACGGGGCGTGGTGATCCGTTGAGCCGTCCGGCACGAAATATGGGGCGATGAGAAAACCTGCCAGCAGCTGGGCACGATGAAAGTCGCGATCGTCGGCGCCGGGGTCTCCGGCCTCGTGGCGGCACACCTGTTGCACACTAAGCACGAGATCACCGTGTTCGAGGCCGGCGACTACGCGGGCGGCCATACCAACACGATCCGAGTCGACACTGAACGCGAGACCCACAACGTCGACACCGGGTTCATCGTCTTCAACGACCGCAACTACCCCAACTTCGAGCGGCTGCTCGGGCGCCTGGACGTGCCCTGGCAGGCGTCGGAGATGAGCTTCAGCGTCAGCGACGGCCGGGGCGACTTCGAATACAGCGGGGGCTCGGCCAACGGGCTGTTCGCCAAGCGAGCCCATCTGGTGACGCCGTGGTTTCACCGCATGGTGGCCGATCTGGCTCGGTTCAACCGTGCCGCGCGGGAGTTGCTGCATCTCCCCAGTGGGCAAGGCCCCTCGCTCGGTCACTGGCTGGAGGAGCACAGGTTCTCCCGCCCATTCGTCGAGCGGCTGATTGTCCCTCAGGCTTCTGCCGTATGGTCTGCCGACCCCCAGCAGCTGTGGAGCTTCCCCGCCCGCTTCCTGGTCGAGTTCTTCGATAACCACGGAATGCTCGGCTTTCGTGATCGTCCGCGCTGGCGCACGGTCACCGGCGGTTCGGCACGGTACGTGGAGGCGTTGACCGCGCCCTGGCAGCAGCGGCTACGGCTGCAGTCGCCCGTTGAGTCGGTGCAGCGCACCGCCGACCACGTCGTCGTGAAGGCGCGAGGCAGCGAGGCTGAAACGTTCGACCAGGTGGTCATCGCCACCCATTCAGACCAGGCACTGGCGATGCTCTCCGATGCGACCGACGCTGAACACGAGCTGCTCGGAGCGATTCCGTACCAGCACAACGAGGCGGTGTTGCACACCGACGTCAACCTGCTCCCGCGCCGCCGCCGCGCCTGGGCGAGCTGGAACTATCACCTGCTGGATCAGCCCGCCGACCATACGACCGTGACCTACCACATGAATCGTCTCCAGTCGTTGCGGGCAGAACAGCAGTTCTGTGTGACCCTGAACCGCACCTCCGAGATTGCGCCTGAGAAGGTGATCCGCACGATCTCATACGCCCATCCGACGTTCACCACACGGGGTGTGAGCGCCCAATCCCGCGTGGGGGAGATCAGCGGGCAGAACCGAACGCATTTCTGCGGCGCGTACTGGGGCTGGGGTTTTCACGAGGATGGCGTGGCCAGTGCAGTACGGGTGGGCGAGCGGTTCGGAGCGCGACTGTGAGTCCACCTGCCCAGGGAACCACCAGCTGCATCTTCGAGGGCGCCATTCGCCACCGTCGCTTTGAGACGCGGCGCGGCGAGTTTCGCCACCGGATCGCGCTGGCCTACATCGACCTGGATGAGCTTCCCGGCCTGCTGGGAGGACGGTTGGTCGACCGACGCCCTGGACTGGTGCGCTTTCGCCGCGGCGACTATCTCGGCGATCCGCGGACGTCGCTCGCCGACGCCGTGCGAGCCGAGGTGCAACGCCAAACCGGCGGCGCCCAGCCGGCCGGCCCGATTCGAGTCCTCACGCACCTGCGGACCTACGGGCACTGCTTCAACCCGGTCAGCTTCTACTACTGCTTCGATCGTTCGGGCGAGTTCCTCTCGCATGTGCTCGCCGAGGTGACGAACACGCCGTGGGGCGAGCGGCATGTGTACGTGCTGAGCGCCGCAGCGGCCGGCGAGGAGCCAGTCCGCGGCGACTCGCACAAGCAGCTCCATGTCTCTCCGTTCATGGGCATGGACCAGAAATACACCTGGCGCGTGAACGCGCCGACCGAGCGGCTGGAAGTCCACATCGAGAGCCGCCACGAGGAGCAGGTCTCCTTCGACGCCACGCTGGCGATGCGCCGGCGGGAGCTGACTCGCGGCTCGCTGGCGCGAGTCACCGTGCGCTATCCGGCGGCGACCTTGCGCGTGCTGGCGCTGATCTACGCCCACGCGCTGGCGCTGAAGCTGCGCGGCGTCGCCGTGCACCCGCACCCGAAGGCCGGGCCGGCTTGAACCCTCGGGTTGCCCGAGCGGCAGTGCATGCGATCTTGGCTCAGATCCGGGTCGGCAGCCTGACCGTGGTCGAGCACGGGCACCGCCGTGTCTATGGCAGCGGGGCGCCGGCGGCCACGGCGCAGGTGCATTCGCCCGCCGCCTGGGCCCTGCTGCTGACCGGAAGCCGCGGGCTGGCCGAGTCCTACGCCGCTGGGATGTGGGACTCGCCCGATCTCGTGGCACTCGTGCGTCTCGCCGCTCGCAACGTGCACCTGCTCGACCGCGTGCGGGCTGCGCTTACCCCGATCCGTGCGCCGATGCAACACGCGCGGGGACTGCTGATGCGCAACACCCGCGCGCGTAGCCGGGACGACATCGCCGCACACTACGACCTCGGTAATGAGCTGTTCTCGAAGATGCTGGACCCGACGATGAGCTACTCGTGTGCCGTGTTCGAGCGGACGGGCATGACCCTTGAGGAGGCCTCGCTAGCCAAGTTCGAGCGCGTCTGCCAGAAGCTCGAGCTGGGGCCGGGGGATCGGCTGCTGGAGATTGGCACGGGGTGGGGTGGGCTGGCCGTGTACGCCGCCGCCAGTCGTGGCTGCCACGTGACGACTACGACGATCTCCCGGGAGCAGCGGGAGTACGCGCTGGAGCAAGTCGCCCGTGCGGGACTGAGCGATCGGGTCGAGATCCTGCTGGAGGACTACCGGGACCTTCGCGGCAGCTACGACAAACTCGCCTCGATCGAGATGGTCGAGGCGGTTGGTTGGCAGCACTTCGGGACATTCTTCGCGCAGTGCTCGCGGCTGCTGGCGCCCGACGGCGCGATGCTCCTGCAGGCCATCACCATCGATGACCGCGCCTACGACGTCGAAAAGGCCTCCAAGTCGTTCATCAACACGCACATCTTTCCCAACGGATGTCTGCCTTGCAACGAGGTGATCGCGCGCAGCGTGGCTCGCCGAACCGACATGCAGATGATCCATCTCGAGGACCTGACGCCCCATTACGTGGAGACGCTCCGGCGCTGGCGGGACAACTTCATCGCCCACACCGACGATCTGGAGCAGCTCGGCTACGACGAGCGCTTCCGGCGCCTGTGGACCCTCTACCTCGCCTACTGCGAGGCCGGCTTTGCCGAACGCCGCATCACTGAAGTCCAGATGCTGTTCGCCAAGCCGTTGCGGCGTACCGGGATCGTCCCGGCCTTGGCGCCAGCAACCGCCGCCGTGTTCAGCGACGCGGCCACCGGCTGAGGCCGGCCGCCGACGCGGCCACCGGCTGAAGCCGGCAGCGCCCGCCTCCGGGTCGGAACGCCGTCAGGTCTCGCTGCCCTCCAGCAGCGCCTTTGCCACCGCTCCCGGGTCGTCCCACATGGGGATGTGGCCGCAGCCCTTGAGCACGATGCTGCGGGTGTTCGGAGGGAGGCGTCGCGGCCGGGCGACGAGGCGATCGTATTGTGGCCACGCCAGCGTGACTGGGACCTCGAGCCGCTCCAGACCGACGAACCGACTGGCGCGCATGGCATCGTTGGCGGCCGTGAACCCGGGGGCCGTGGCGTAGGCGCGGACGAGATGCGCGGCGGCGCGCGGAGGGACGCGATCCGGGACGGCGACGCTGCCCGCCAGCAGTACGCGGCGTCCCGGCGCCGCGATGAGCGCCGTATCGACGAGCGGGAGCAAGGCCTTGGCGATGGTGCGAGCGATCGCCCGCTTGGGTACGAGGGGTTCAGGCCAGAGACCTGCGGGAGCGATGGCGGTGACCGAGCGGGCGTGGCCGGCGAGCGCCAGTTCCAGTGCGACCCAGCCGCCAAGCGAATTGCCGCCAACATGCGCGCGTGTGAGGCCGATCTCATCCAGCTGCTCTCGCACCGCCGCGGCAAGCGCGGCGGGCGTTGACTCGCTCGTGAGCGCAGGTGACTCGCCGAAGCCCGGGAGGTCCAGGACGACTACCTCACGCTGCGCCGCCAGTCGGTCGATCACCGGGTCCCAGACGCGGCGGTCGGCACCGAGCGGATGCAGCAACACCAGCGCGGGTCCTTCCCCCAGCCGGTCGTAGGCGAGTGCCACGCTAGCCGGTCACGCATCCAGCGCCGCGAACAGCCCGGCGCTGATCATGGCCGAGGCGCCTGCGACCACCGCCGTGGCCAGCGGTGCCCCATCCGGCAGCTCCTCGCGGCCGATCACCGTGGACGCGATGTCGACGCAGTCGCCGACGATGCTGGCCGCCAACCAGGGACGCAAGGGCCGGTTAGACAGCACCGCCAACACCGCAGCGGTGTGGAGCACGATCTCTCGCGCTCCGAGCCCGCGCAGCGGCACCTGAGTCGGGGCGCGCCGGGCGTCAGGCCCCAGCCACCGCAGCGCCAGTCGCTCGGGCGCCACGATCAGCGTCGCGCCGTAGGTGACCCGCAGGCCGAGGACCACGGCGGTGGCGGCTTTCACGTGTGAGCTCATCTCCTCCAAGATACGAGTCGCCGCAGCTCCCGGATCACCCGGTTGCGACCGCGACCGGCGCTGAGCTCGGATACGGTCTGTGGTGATGCTCGGTCTCCCTGACTCGGTGACGGCGTGCCTATTCGATCTCGACGGCGTCCTCACGCAGACGGCGAAGGTGCATGCCGCAGCCTGGAAGCAGACCTTCGACGGTTATCTGCGTGAGCGCGTCGCACGTGAGGGCACTGAGTTCGTGCCCTTCGACGCCGTGAGGGACTACGACGAGTACGTCGACGGAAAGCCCCGCTACGACGGGGTGGCCTCGTTCCTGGCGTCCCGCGGCATCCATTTGCCGCAGGGCACCCCAGACGATCCCCCGGAGGCCGAGACGATCGACGGGGTCGGCAATCGGAAGAACGAGATCGTGCTGAAGCTGATCCACGACGACGGCGTCCAGGCCTACGCCGGCTCGGTGGCTTACGTCAAGGCCGCGCGCGACGCCGGGCTGCGCCGCGCCGTGGTGTCCTCCAGCACGAACTGCCGGGATGTTCTCACCGCCGCCGGGATCGTCGACCTGTTCGAGGAGATCATCGACGGACACGTGGCCGAGCGCGAGGGCCTGAAGGGAAAGCCGGCGCCCGACACTTTCCTGGCCGGAGCGAAGGCGCTCGGCGTGCAACCACCGGCGGCGGCGGTGTTTGAGGATGCGCTGGCCGGAGTGGAGGCCGGCCGGGCGGGCGGCTTCGGCATCGTCGTCGGGGTCGACCGCGTCGGACAGGCGGAGGCACTGCGCGCCCACGGGGCCGACGTCGTGGTCAAGGACCTCGCGGAGTTGCTGCCGCACCCGTGATCAAGCAGCGAGCATTTCCCGTCGAGCCGTGGACGGTGCGGGAGACGGAACTCGACCTGAATCGGCTGGCGCAGTCGGAGTCGGTGTTCGCGCTGGCCAACGGGCACATCGGCTTGCGCGCGAATCTGGACGAGGGCGAACCGTCCGGTCTCCCCGGGACGTATCTCGGTGGGTTCTACGAGACGCGTCCGCTCCCCTACGCCGAGGCCGGCTACGGCTACCCGGAGGACGGCCAGACGGTGGTGAACGTCACCAACGGCAAGATCATCCGCCTGTTGGTCGAGGACGAGCCCTTCGACGTGCGCTACGGAGATTTGCACAGCCACGAGCGGGTGCTTGACCTGCGGGCCGGCCTGCTCCGGCGCACCACCGAGTGGGAGTCCCCGACCGGGCGTGTCGTGCGCATCAGCGCGACCCGGCTCGTCTCCTTCACCCAGCGTGCGGTGGCGGCGATCTTGTACGAGGTCGAGCCGCTCTCAGAGGAGATGCCGGTGGTCGTTCAATCCGAGTTGGTGGCCAACGAAGTGTTGCCGTCGGCCCCGGGGGACCCACGCGCGGCGGGAGCGCTGGTGGCGCCGCTCGTCTCGGAGTTCTATGTCTGCCATGGGACGCGAGCGCTGCTGGTGCACTCCACCCGGGAGAGCGGGCTGCGGATGGCCGCGGGGATGGATCACGAAATCGACGGCCCTGACGGCACCAGCCACGAGGTCGAGGTCTTCGACGACCTGGCCCGCCTCACGATCACGGCCGATCTTGCTCCAGGCCGTCCGCTACGAATCGTCAAGTATCTCGCCTATGGGTGGTCGGCCGAGCGCTCGATGCCCGCGATGCGCGATCAGGTCTCGGCTGCCCGTGCGGGTGCGGCCAAACGGGGCTGGGATGGGCTGGTCGAGGATCAACGTGCCTACCTGGACGACTTCTGGGCCGGTGCTGACGTCGAACTCGAGGGAGACGCCGAGCTCCAGCAGGCGATCCGCTTCGCCCTGTTTCACGTCCTCCAGGCCGGGGCCCGCGGCGAGCAGCGCGCGATCGCGGCCAAGGGCTTGACCGGCCCCGGATACGACGGCCACACTTTCTGGGATACCGAGTCTTACGTCCTACCGGTGCTCACCTACACCGCGCCGCGCGGGGCGGGGGACGCCCTGCGCTGGCGACACCGCACGCTTGACTTGGCCCGCGAGCGGGCCAAGCTCCTTGGACTGCGCGGGGCAGCCTTCCCGTGGCGGACCATCCGCGGCCAGGAGTGCTCCGGCTACTGGCCGGCCGGCACCGCTGCGTTTCACATCAACGCCGACATCGCCGACGCGACGATCCGCTACCGCGCAGCCACCGACGACGATGCGTTCGAGCGTGAGGTGGGGCTCGAGCTGCTGGTGGAGACGGCGCGGCTGTGGCGCTCGCTCGGCCATCACGACACCGCTGGTCGGTTTCGCATCGACGGCGTCACCGGCCCGGATGAGTACAGCGCGGTCGCTGACAACAACGTGTACACGAACCTGATGGCGCAGCGGAACATGAACGGAGCGGCTGATGCGGCGGAGCGCCATCCACGGGCCGCGGGGCGCTTCGGCGTCGACGAAGAGGAGATGGCCGGCTGG
Source organism: uncultured Solirubrobacterales bacterium (assembly GCA_963757165.1). GTDB lineage: Bacteria > Actinomycetota > Thermoleophilia > Solirubrobacterales > Solirubrobacteraceae > Palsa-465. The sequence continues at coordinate 788,008 of CAVWQO010000006.1, read as the reverse complement.
CGCGACGCGGCGCGGGACATGATGATTCCCTACGACTCGGCGCTCGGGGTCCACGCTCAAACGGATGAGTTCACCGAACATCAGGTATGGAACTTCGCTGAAACCTCGCCCGAGCAGTACCCGCTGCTGCTGCATTTCCCGTACTTCGACCTGTACCGCAAGCAGGTGGTCAAGCAGGCCGATCTGGTCTTGGCCATGCACCTGCGGGGCGATGCTTTCAGCGACGAGGAAAAAGCACGCAACTTCGCCTACTACGAGCGCCTGACCGTGCGCGACTCGTCGTTGTCGGCCTGCACCCAGGCGGTGATCGCGGCCGAGGTCGGGCACCTGGAGCTCGCCTATGACTACTTCGGCGAGGCGGCCTTGATGGACCTCGACGACCTTGAACACAACACGCGTGACGGCGTCCACATCGCGTCGCTGGCCGGAACCTGGATTGCGGCGGTGGCGGGCTTCGGCGGCATGCGTGACCGCGACGGGGCGCTCAGTTTCATCCCCCGGCTGCCGCAGAACTTGACCCGTCTGCGCTTCCGGCTGGCCTTCCGCGGGCGGCTGCTGATGGTTGAGGTCACCACCGAGCAGGCGCGCTACTCGTTGCTGCAAGGATCTGCGCTGGACATCGTCCACCACGGACAGAAAGTTCACCTGTCACGCAACGCGCCGGCGGAGCGAGACATACCTCCCGCGCCCGCGCGCGAGGCCCCGATGCAGCCGGCCGGGCGCGCGCCGACCCGCCGGCGCCCGCTGCGCTAGAGCCCGCCGCGCAGTTCTTCGCCTATCGAGAGAAATGGTGTAGCGGTCGGGTTAGAACGTATGACCCCGCGGGAAGCCGGTCTACTCCGTGCCGGCCACCGTTCCCATCCATCGTCGACTGGCCACCGCTGCCACGTGGCCCGTGGGGGTGGCGATTACCTCATACACGTATATCTGGCGCACCACGCCGATGTACCGCCGCGAGGAGAACGGCACGCTGCAGGCCGACCTTCCTCCGGAGCTGCCCAGCGATGTCTCACATGAAGAGGTCCAGCGCCCGAGTGACGGGGCCGGGCCGCTGTTTCACCGCATCTACACCGGTTCGATCCGCGGCAGCGAGTGGAGCGCGGCCGAGCTGATCGACTGTGTGAGCGCCGATCCGAACCGGGTGGCGCCCCTGTCGCTGGCCCGCTTCCAGAAGACCCAGGGAGAAGAGGGACGAATGCGGGTCGGGGACGAGTGGCTGGTGCGCATGCCCGGGCCCTGGGATGGGCCCGTGCGGACGGTGGAGGTGGGACCGGAGCATTTCCGCTTCGCGACGCTGGCCGGCCACCTCGAGGCCGGGCAGATCGAATGGCGCGCCGTCCCGGACGACGGACTCGTCCGCTTCCGGATCGAATCTTGGGCGAGGGCCGGAGATCGGCTCTCGGCGATCATGCACGACCGGCTGCGGATGGCCAAGGAGGTGCAGCTGCACATGTGGAGCTCCGTGATCGAGAAGGCGGTCGACCTGACGGGCGGCAAGCTCGAGCACGGGATCGAGATCGAGACGCGGCGGGTCGACGGAGACGCGTTCGAGTAATGCCGGCGGCGGTCAGCGCGCGAACGCGCGGCTGATCCGTGAGAGGGGCCGGATCCGCAGCAGCGAGCGAGAATCGGCGAGGGCCGCAGCGGCGGCGTTGGCTCCCGGGCCGCCGTGCACGCCACCGCCGGGGTGGATCGACGCCGAGCCCAGGTACAGCCCCTCAATCGGCGTCTCTGGCCGAGCCAGCCCGGGCACGGGGCGGAACACGAGCTGCTGATGCAGCTGGGCGGTCCCCCCGTTCAGCGCACCACTGACCAGATTACGGTTGGCCTGCTCGAACTTCGGCGGCGTGAACACGTGCCGTCCCCGGATCAGGTCGCGAAATCCGGGTGCCAGCAATTCGACCTGCTGCTCGATCCGCTCGGCGAAGAGCGACGTCTCGCGCTCGTCCCAGCGACCGGTGAGCTCGCCACCGGCGTCCCCTCGGATCTCCTGCGGAACATGCGTGTAGGCCCATGCGGTGTCCTTTCCCACGGGCGCGCGGGAGCTGTCGAAGCTTCCGTACTGACCGAGCACCAGATACGGCTCGGAGGGGATCATCCGGCAGGACATCTCGGCGGATTGCCGGGTCAGCGCGTCGACCCCCTCGGCGACGTGGACCGTGCCCGCCGAGCGGGCTCGCTCCGCCTGCCAGGGAATCGGTCCGTCGAGTGTCCAGTCGACCTTGACGGTGCCATTGTCATAGTGGAAGTGCTCGAGGTCTCGGAGCAGGCTCGCCGGCACCGGCGCGTCGGCGAGCAGGTCGCGATAGAGCGCAGGCGCGCCGACATCGGCAATCACCGCGCGTCCAGCGGGATGGCGTGCGTCGGGGGTGAGCACGGCCCGGGCGCGGCCGCCGCTGCATTCGATCGCCGTGGCCCGCTGTCCGCAGATGACCCTCCCGCCCGATGCCTCCAGCCGCCGCACCAGCGCCGCGGTCATCTCGCCCGCTCCGCCGCGTACGGCCGGATAGCCGTGATCCTGAGCCAGCGAGCAGAGCACCCATCCGAACACGCCTCCCAGCGCCGACTCGGGACTGATGTCGGCGTGGAGCGCGTTGCCGGCCAGCAGTCGCGTCCCGCCGTCGGCGCGGAAATGCTCCTCGCCCAGCTGGCGCACCGGAAGCGTGGAGAACCGGGCAAAGCGCAAGAGCTCACGCGGACCGAGGGTCTCAAGCAGGCCGAGCACTGATCGAACCGGGGGGAAGGGCGCGAAGAAGGCGCCGAGCGCCCCGGTGCGGACCCGGCGCCACAGCGCGTAGAGCTCTCGCCACGCAGCGCCGTCCCCCGGCGCGCATTCGTCGAGCGAGGCGACCGTTTCCTCGATGTCGCCGGCAATCGCCGGACACGTTCCGTCACGCGTCGGGTGAGCTACGGCGATGGGGCTCCGGGCCCAGCGGACTCCCCAGCGCTCCAGCTCCAGCTTTCTCATGTGTGGGGAGGCCAGCGTGAACGGATAGAACGCGCTGAACATGTCGTGCGTGAACCCCGGCTCGACGAGTTCGCCGGAGCGGACCGCTCCCCCCGGTTCTGCGGCTTCCTCCAACACGGTCACCTCCCAGCCCTGATCGGCCAGCAGGTTGCCGGCGACCAGACCATTGGGTCCGGCGCCGATGATGACCGCGTCAGCCATCGGCCGCGGGATCCCGCGCGGGCAATTCACCCGTCGGCCCTGCCCGGTCGCCCTCGGCGAGCCGCTTGAGCCGGCGCAATGCCGCCGTGTTGCGAAGCTTCATCAGCCAGTGTCCGACCGGGCCGATCATCACGGAGAGGACGGAGTTGAACGGTTTCTCAACCATCGTCACGCGGGTTCCCGTTCCCTCGGGCTCGAGTCGTAGTTTCACGCGGGCCGACGGCAGTGGGCGCGCCCGAGCTTTCAGCTCAAGGCAGCTAGGAGCGCGCGCGGAGAGGACGCTGGTCCGATCACTGAGGGTCAACCATCCGAGGCCGACAGAATGGTCGAACGCCGCGCCGGCGGCGGGCCAGTCGGGATCAGCGGCGCGGATCTCCTTGGAGCCGACCACCCAGTCCCCGTAGCTACGAGGATCGCTCAGCAGAGCGAACACTGCCTCAGGGGCGGCGTCGATGAGGATCTCGTTGCGGGCCATCGATCTTCGCTAGTGCTCCCCTCAGCCGGTATTTTCAAACAGTCTGTGGAAGAATCGGTCTGCACCGAGTTGAGTGTTCAAATCCGCCTGTGATCCAGAGGGCAGGCTCGATCGGGTACGTTCTCAGATCATGCCGGCTCGCAGTCTCGAGGAGGAGGAGTGAGCGAGCTAGACCACGCCGCTGCGCTGACGATTCGTGAGATCTCCGCCCGCAGCGGGATCAGCGAGGGGACCCTGCGCATGTGGGAGACGCGCTACAGCTTCCCCAGCCCGCGGCGGCTGGCCAGCGGCCATCGGCGCTACTCCGAACGTGAGCTTGAGCAGGTGCGGGCCGTGATCCGTGCGCGCGAGCAGGGGCTATCACTGCCCACCGCGATCGACCACGCCCGCCGGCTTGGCGATCAACTGAGCCCATCGGTGTACACCGCTCTACGCGAGCGATTTCCCTACCTGCAATCGCACCTGCTGCCTCAGCGCGCGCTGATCGCGCTGAGCCATGCCATCGAGGATGAGTCGTGTGCCCGGGCAGAGCGACCACTGCTATTCGGATGCTTTCAGCACGAGCAGTTCTATCGGCGCGCGGAGCCGCGGTGGAAAGAGATGTCCCGCACGGCGGAACGAGCGATCGTGCTGGCCGACTTTCCACGCTCGCGGCGACCCAAGCGCGGCCCCGTCGAGATCGCAATCGAGGAGGACGACCCGCTGATGCGGGAGTGGGTGGTGGTGTGCGACGCCCCCGGGTTCGCGGCCTGCCTGGTGGCCTGGGAGCGGCCCCGGGCGCGGGGGCGCCGGCGGGCCTTCGAGTCCGTCTGGACCGTAGAGCCGTCGGTAGTGCGCGCGGCGGCGCGGGCCTGCTGCGAGCTGGCCGCGCGTTCGGCACCGCGGTACGTCGAGGATTTGCGGGAGCGACTCGACGCCCCGGCCTCCTCTGGAGGACCGGACCTGCGGGCGGCGGTCGAACTGACGACGCGGATGGTGCTCTACGCCGCCGGAGGACGTGGAGAGCCGCTGGACTGAACCGGCCTGGGCCCGCCCGGGCTCAATCCCACCAACGGCGACGGCGATCGCGTCGCTCGAGCGACTCGCCGATCAGATAGAGCGTGGGAGGCCACAACCCTACGAAGATCGCCCGGCGCTCGGCGTTACCACGTTCGTGTTGATCGACGGTCTTGGCTCGGATCCAGAGCCCGAGGCAGAGGCCGACGGAGGACATCGACGCCGCGTGTAGATGGGACCCGCGCAGACCCAGCCGGTGAAGCGGTGTCAGGAAATCGAGGCTCATTTGAGGGCGTCTACCCCGTTCCGCGCACCTTCTCCCCGTTGAAAGAAGTCCCAGGCCTCAACGACGTTTCCGGCAGGATCCTGAAAGTAGATCGACCGGTCTCCGCCCCGATGCTCGATCGGGCCCTGGACGTCGACCTGGCCGCAGCGCAGGCGTTCTGCCAGGCCATCGAGGCCGCCCGGGGTGATGGAGAGGGCAAAGTGGACGTGGCGTCCGCCGCGATCACCGAACTCCTTCTCGCCCGGTGACCACAGCCCCAACCTGATGCGGTCGTCGATGGCCAGCCACACGCGATCATCCTCGCGATCGAGCAGCTCAAGTCCGAGCAACCGGCGATAGAAGTCCTCCATCGAAGCGAGGTCGCGGGCCTCCAGCGTCAGCTCGGCAACACCGGAAATCGCACAGGACAGCTCGAGTTCACGGGGCACCGGGGTCGATCTGGCTTGTGAGGACATGCCGCTCGGCTACCCGGAGCGCCCGGATACTGAACACCAGGATGAGGTTTAGTTCTACGACGTGTGGCGGGAGTCAATGCCGTTTCTTGAGCGCGCCGGCGCGGTGGCCCGCCTGCTTGCCGGACTTCTCGCTCTCGACCAGATAGCGCGGCTCCTCGGCGCTGCCCTTCACCAGCGCTCCCTTGTCCTTGCCGCCCTTCACGCGCGTCTCAGTGGTGATCTTCTCCACTACCGTGCCGCTCGTCTCTCCCTGCGGCGTGTTCCAGCTCACGCGCTCGCCCTTCTTGAATTCGCTGGTCATGATCTCCTCGTTGCGTAGTCGATGACCTGCAGCTACCCAGCAGCCTTGGCGGCAAGCGCGAGGTCCAGCTCGCCCGGGCGGACCTCGTGACCGTCCGCGCAACGAAGCTCCGCCCTGGCTCGGGCGCCGCAACCGCGATGGTGCAGTTGCACGGGTCCGCCATCCTCGTCCAGCCAGCGGTCGCCCCACTGCATCAGCGCAACGATCGCCGGCAGCAGATCGGCGCCCTTGTCCGTCAGGCGATATTCGTGGCGGGTCCGCTGGCCCGGTTCCTGGTAGGCCTCCTGTCTGAGCAGGCCCTCGGCGACGAGCTCCCGCAGCCGAGCCGCGGCGACCGGCTCGCTGACCCGCGCTCCCCGAGCGAAGTCGTCAAACCGAGTGGTGCCGTAGAACGCCTCCCGCAGGATCAGGAAGGCCGAGCGCGTGCTGAGGACGTCGAGCGTGCGCGCGACCGTGCAGCGCTTCGCGCTCCAGCCGCTGCGCGGATCCAGCTCTCCAGTCATCTGAATCACGTTGTTGTTCATGAACGCGAGTATAGCTGGCTAAGGCATTGCTAAGTCAGCATGGTAGGGTCTGGCTATGAGATCTCTAAGTCAGACCTTCCTGAAGGCTCGCCGGGCTGATGCCTCGAGCCGGCTTGTGCTCCTGATCGTCTGCTCGGCCGTGGTCATGGCCAGCCTCGACCTTTTCATCGTCAACGTGGCCCTCCCGAACCTGGCCCGGGACCTGGGGACCCGCAGCCTCGGCGACCTGTCCTGGGTCCTCAACGGCTATGCGATCGTCTACGCGGCTTTGCTGATCCTGTTTGGCCGTCTGGCCGAGGGTCGCAGCCGTGAGATCGGGTTCCTCGTCGGCGTGAGCGTGTTCACCCTGGCCTCGGCGGCCTGCGGTGCCGCCACCAGCGTGCCGATGCTGGTGGCCTGCCGGGTTGTCCAGGCGGCCGGCGCTGCGCTGCTGACGCCGACCTCGCTCAGCTTGCTTCTGGCCACAACGGCGCCGGAGCGCAGGCACAGCTCGGTGCGCGCGTGGACTGCGGTCGGAGGCCTGGCTGCCGCGCTCGGGCCCGTCGTCGGCGGGATCCTCGTCGCCGCGAGCTGGCGTTGGGTGTTTCTGGTCAATGTTCCGATCGGCGTCGCGGCACTCGTGATCGGCTGGAGACGGCTCCCGCACGTTCCCGGGCATCCCGTCAAGCGCCCGGACGTGCTGGGCTCATTGCTGGTCACCGTAGGGATCGGCGCGCTCACCCTGGGTCTAGTCAAAGGCAACGACTGGGGCTGGGCGCAGCCGGCGACCCTGGTCTCGTTGATTGTCTCGGGCGCGGCGCTGGCCGGCTTCGTCGGCCATTGCCTACGCAGCCGCAATCCCCTGATCGAACCGGGACTGTTCCGAGTGCGAACCTTCTCGGGCGCGTCGGCCGTGATGGTCTTCTTCTCCGTCTCGTTCGGGGCGATGCTGCTGTCGATCGTGCTGTGGGGGCAGGACGTGTGGGGCTGGTCCGCGTTGCGGACCGGACTGGCCATCGCTCCCGGGCCACTGATGGTTCCGCTGTTCTCGTTCCTCGTCGCGGGGCGCCTGATTCAGCGCTTCGGCCCGGGGCCGGTGGCTGGAGCGGGGTGCGCGTCGTTTGCCGTCGGCGTCGGCTGGTGGGCTGCTGCTGCCGGCCTGCATCCGAACTACACGGCCGAGATGCTCGGCGGGATGTTGCTGACCGGGATCGGGGTCGGCCTGACGCTCCCCACGCTGATGGCCACAGCCGCCTCGTCGCTGCCGCCGCAAAACTTCGCCACCGGGTCAGCGGTGGTCAACATGCTGCGCCAGGTGGGTCTGGCCGTGGGGGTCGCTGTGTTCGTCGCCGTGCTCGGGACTCCTGATGGCGGCGCGCAGACGCTCAGCGCCTTCCAGCACGGCTGGATCGTCATCGCCTTGGTCTCAGCCGCTGGCGCGGTGGCTGCGCCGCTGCTCCTGCACGCCCCGCAGACACGCGCGGCGCCGGCCCCGGGCGGGGCGGCGGTCCTGAGGGATGCGAGCTAACGCAAGTCGCCCGCCTCAGGGTCGCGCCATCAGCGTGGCGTGGGTCACGCATTGCCGATGAGCACCCCGATGGCCAGCACGATCGCTCCGCCGAGCGTGACGACGATCAGAGAGGATCGCAGGGAGACGTGCAGGAAGCGGTAGCGCACCCAGGCGATCACGAACAGCTCGACTGCGACCACGACCCCGGCCACGACGAGCGCGTGGTTGACGTTGCTGATGATGAACGGCAGGGAATGGAAAATCCCGCCCAACGCCGTCGCCCCGCCGGTGATCGCTCCGCGGATCCAGGCCGAACCGCGGCCGGTCTGCTCGCCGGTGTCCGATAGCGCCTCCGAGATTCCCATGCTCACCCCCGCCCCGAGAGCTGTGGCAAGTCCGACCAGCAGCGCAGTGCGGGAACTGCTGGACACGGCCGCGGCGAAAATCGGGGCCAGCGTCGAGACGGTTCCGTCGATCAGGCCGACGAGAGCCGGCTGGACGACCTGGAGCACGAACTCCGTCTCCTGGCAGCCGCAGATACGCGAGATCAGACGCTTCAGGGTCGGATGCCGGTCCAGACTCTGCCCGTCAACCGCCACCTCCGGGGCATCATTCATGCGGCGGTACTACCCACCCGGAAGGGACCTGAAGACCCGTGCCGGTCCTAGGCCGGCATGACCCAGCCAACGATGGCGATGTATTGGGCGGCAGCCGCCGCAATCACGAGTCCGTGAAAGACCTCGTGAAAGCCAAATGTTCGCGGCCAAGGGTCCGGGCGTTGGGTGGCGTAGACGACAGCGCCGACCGAGTACAGCACCCCTCCCGCAGCCAGCAGTGCCAGTGGCGCGGGCCCCAGCCTCCCGACCAATTGCGGGACGGCGAGGACCGCCAACCAGCCGAGGACCAGATAGCCCCCCGCCTTGACGGTCCGCGGGGCGTTCGCCCAGCCAAGGCTGAACGAGATTCCGGCCGCGGCACCCGCCCAGGCGAGTGTGAGGATGATCCAGCGCAGCGGACCGTGCAGCACCACGAGCGCGATCGGCGTGTAACTCGCCGCGATGAACAGGTAGATCGTGCTGTGATCGACTCGTTGCAGCATCGGCTTGAACCGTGCGGGGCCCGGCCAGCGGTGATACAGCGCGCTGCCTGAGAACAGCGCCACGAGGCCGGTGCCGTAGACCGCGACCGCGACCGTCACGGAACCGGGGCGCGCGAGCACAACGAGCACCGCGGCCGCGGCAACAGCCAGGACGGCCGCCACGGCGTGCGAGACGCCGCGCAATCGCGGCACGAGTGGCGGCAAGCTCCCGGGCATCAGCAGTGATTTCCATTGGCCAGCTGAGCGCCGCTCGCGAGCGACGCCCGACTAGCCGGACCTTCTTCCATGGGGATCATGTGATCCCCATCCAGTCGCGCGCTCAGCCGTTCCGACCGCCACGCTCCCATTCGGGTCAGCCAAGATTACTCCCAGGTGATAAAGATTCCGACCGGCTTAGTCGGATTTGCGCCAATCACCGCTATGCTGGGGCAGAGTCATCGTCCGTTCGGTTCTTTGCCGACTCTCCCCGCGCGGCGCTTTGTTCTGAGAGGAGGCTGAGAGGGCTGATATGCCCGATAGCACCCGAGAGACAGTGACCAGCGGCCTCATGGGGGCCGCCATCTCGAATTCGATGGTCGGGCTGCTGCACCGGTACACCGGCCGGGGACCGACCAAGGCCCGGACCACGATCGGGGAGGACCTCGTCGTGTGTGTGATGGGGGCGACCCTGACCAAGGGCGAGCAAACCCTTGCTAATGCTGGCAAGTCCGAGATTGTGTTGCAGAGCCGGCGGGCGTTCCAGGACGCCTTTGAGGCCGATGCGATCGCCTCGGTGCAGGAAATCTCGCATCGGCGAGTTGTGGCGTTCATGAGCAACAACCACATCGATCCCGATCTGGCGGTCGAGGTCTTCGTGCTGGAGCCGCTGCCGCGAGACGCCGAGGACGGGCACGTTGAGGATGCCCACACCGCCGACGGACAGGGCGCCCACGGTCATGCTGCGGACCTACATGCCGTGGACCTGCATGCCGTCGACGGACACGGAGCCAAGTCAGGTTGATTGCCTGGACCGTGATCTGCTCGCCGTGCGCGGGCGGCACCGGCAGGTTCCGGCACAGGGCGCGGATCCTCAGAAGTGACCGTTGAGGCCGTTGGCCGAAACGCGCCGGGTGTCGTCCGGGGCCGGCCGGAGGATGAGAATCTCCGCGGGAACCCGTTCCAGGAGCCAGCGCAGGTCCTCAGCGTTCAGCCCAGTGCCCCCGTTGCTGGTCGGTGAGACCACGATGCGGTCGAAGTGCTCCTCGTCAAGGAGTCGGCTGAGCGCGTCGCGGTAGGTGCGCCCGCGGGCGACCCGGGCGTCAACCGGTATGCCCTGCGCCGTGGCCTGTTGTTCGATCGCCTCGAGCAGCGGCATGCCTTCCGCGCACTGCAGCGGGAGCGGTGAGTCGATCGGCAGGTTTCTCGGCACGCGGGCCAAGAACGCCGGGACGATGGTCGAGTTCTCCGCCTTGGCGAGGCGCGCCGCCGCCTCAAATGAGCGCCGGGAGATCGCCTGCCCGGTAAACGGAACCAGCGTGCGCCGAACCGACCGCGGTCGTTCGGTATCCGGTGTGCGGATGCGCGGCGCCACTCGGCGCCCAGCCAAGATTCCGATGGTCAGCGCGGCGATGACAATCAGCGCGACGACGGCGGTGCTCATCTCTGCTCCTCTGCCGTGGGCTGAGCGCGATCGGCGACGATCCGAACATCGACGCGGGGAAGCAGCTCGATCAGCTGCTGCGAGAGGGGGGCGCGCAAGCGGGCCAGCCCGCGCGCCGGCCGAGAGCGCCCCATCAGGATGTAGGTCGTCCCCTGCCTCCGTGCGGTCTCGGCAATCGCCTGGGGCAGTTCGTCGGATTCCTCGATCAGGAAGTGCACACCGAGCACGGAGGCAAGTTGCCGTAGGGCGGCGAGTGAGCGCTCCTGGTCCTCGGACAGTCGCGCACCGGAGCGGCGGACCCACAGCAGGTCGAGGTCGGCGCCGAGCCGCTGGGCCGAGCGCCACGCCCGGCGCACCAGGCGTTGCGTGCCCGGATAGGGCTCCACGAGCGCCAGCAGACGCTCGCCAACCGCCTGCGGGGCCTCGGCGGCCATCGTTCCCTCGCGACTGCTGAGCGCATCCTGGACGGTGAGCCGTTTGTCGGCGATTTCCTCGGCTACCTGACGCAGGGCGACCTCCCGCAGAGCCGACAGGTTCTCGATCCGGAAGAAGTTGTTGAGCGCGGCCTCGACGCGCTCGGCCGGATACACCTTGCCTGCTCGGAGGCGATCGATCAGAGCCTCCGGCGTGAGGTCGATGATCACCACCTCGTCCGCTCGTCCCAGGGCGTCATCGGGAATCGTCTCCCGAACGCGCACCCCGCTGAGCTCAGCTATCTGATCGTTGAGCGACTCGAGGTGCTGCACGTTCAGCGTCGAGAGCACATCGATCCCGGACGCCAGCACCTCCTCCACATCTTCATAGCGCTTCTCGTGTTCAACTCCCGGAGCGTTCGTGTGCGCCAACTCGTCGATTAGGCAAAGGTCCGGCCTGCGAGCCAAGACGGCCCGGAGGTCCATCTCCTGGAGCGCCGTATCGCGGTAGACGACACGACGACGAGGAATGATCGGGAGTCCTTGCGCGACCGCCGACGTATCGGCGCGACCATGGGTCTCGAGCAGCCCGATCACCACGTCGCGCCCGGCCTCCTGCTCGGCGTGCCCCTCGACCAGCATCTGGTAGGTCTTGCCCACTCCGGCTGCCATGCCGAGGAAGACGCGCAGCTTGCCGCGACGAGCGACGCGCGCCCCTTGTTCCACCTCAGGCTCCGAGAATGTTGTGGACGATGAGGTCGATGAGCTTGATGCCGATGAACGGGGCAATGACGCCGCCAAGGCCGTAGAGGAGGAGGTTGCGGCGCAGCAGCGCGCTGGCGCCGATGGGTCGGTAGCTGACGCCCTTGAGGCTGATGGGGATGAGGGCCGGGATGACGATGGCGTTGAAAATGATCGCGGAGATGACGGCCGAGCGGGGGGTGCCCAGGTTCATGAGGTTGAGGACGTGAAGGGGCCCGCTGCCACCCTTGGTGGTGGCGTAGGTGGTGAGGAAGATGGCCGGGAGGATCGCGAAGTATTTGGCCACGTCGTTGGCGATTGAGAAGGTGGTCAGCGCGCCGCGGGTGATGAGTAGTTTCTTGCCGACCTCGACGATTTCGATCAGCTTGGTTGGGTTGGAGTCGAGGTCGACCATGTTTCCGGCTTCGCGGGCCGCTTGGGTGCCGGTGTTCATGGCTACGCCGACATCGGCCTGAGCGAGAGCGGGGGCGTCGTTGGTTCCGTCGCCGGTCATCGCGACCATCCGGCCGCCCGCCTGCTGCTCCTTGATCAGCTCAAGCTTCGCCTCGGGGGTGGCTTCGGCGAGGAAGTCGTCAACCCCGGATTCCTCGGCGATCTTTGCCGCCGTCAGCCGGTTGTCGCCCGTGATCATGATGGTCCGGATGCCCATCGCGCGGAGGTGATCGAAGCGTTCCCGCATCCCCTCTTTGATCGTGTCCTTGAGGTAGATCACGCCGAGCGTCTGGCCGTCGCGGGCGACCGCCAGCGGGGTGCCGCCCTCCCGGCCGATGCGGTCGAGCACGGGCTGGAGCTCAACTGGCGGCCGGCCGCCCTCGGCGGTGACGAAATTTACGATCGCGTCGCCGGCACCTTTGCGCAGTTGCCGCCCGTCGATGTCAACCCCGCTCATTCGGGTCTGGGCGGTGAACGGTACGAACTCGGCCTGCAGCGAACTCATGTCGTGCTCGCGGATGCCGTAGGTCTTGGCCAGTACGACGATTGATCGGCCCTCAGGTGTCTCGTCGGCAAGCGACGCGAGCTGGGCAGCTTCGGCCAGGTCGGCCTCGGAGACCCCGGGCATGGGGATGAACTCGGAGGCGAGACGATTGCCGATGGTGATCGTCCCCGTTTTGTCGAGCAGGAGCACGTCGACGTCGCCGGACGCCTCGACAGCACGACCGGATAGCGCCAACACATTGCGCCGCACGAGCCGGTCCATTCCCGCGATTCCGATCGCTGAGAGAAGCGCGCCAATGGTGGTCGGGATCAGCGCGACCAGCAAGGAGATCAGGGTCGTCTCGGAGATCGATGTGTCGGCGAACAGCCCGAACGGGCGCAGTGTCGCGACCACGACCATGAAGATCAGCGTCAGCCCCGCGAGAAGGATGTTCAGCGCGATCTCGTTCGGGGTTTTCCGCCGTGAGGCACCCTCGACCAGCGCGATCATCCGGTCCAGGAATGAGTGGCCGGGTTCCTGGGTGATCTCGACCACGATCCGATCTGAGGTCACGCGGGTCCCTCCGGTGACGGCGCTGCGATCTCCGCCGGACTCGCGAATGACCGGTGCGGACTCGCCGGTGATCGCGGATTCGTCGACGGTTGCGATGCCTTCGATCACGGTTCCATCGCCGGGGATCAGCTCGCCGGCCTCAACGACCACGATGTCGCCCTTCTGCAGCTCGGTCGCGAACTTGGTGCCACCGTCTCTCAGCACGGCGACGGTCTCTTTACGCATCGAGCGCAGGGTGTCGGCCTGTGCTCGGCCGCGCCCCTCGGCGAACGCCTCGGCCATATTCGCGAAGATCACGGTCAGCCACAGCCAGATCGCGATCGTGAACGAATACCAGGCCGGCTCATTGCCGCCGCCGAGCGGCTTGCCGCCGAAGGCCTGGATCAGCCAGGTGAAGGTTGTGATCACGGCGCCGAGCTCGACGACGAACATCACCGGATTGCGGATCTGCACGCGCGGGTCGAGCTTGATCAAGCTGTCGACGAGCGCGCGGGCGACGATGTCACGACGGAACAGCGACACCGCCTGGCGCTCGCGGGGAGCCGCCGGGGGCGTGGCTCCGGCGTCAAAGGACGGGCCTGGGGGGTTGTTCGCCGACATCAATGGCCTCCCGCCAGTCGGTCCACGGCAAGGTTGAGCTCCAGGACGTTCACGCCCTGCTCGCCCGAGAACCCGAGTCCGCGCCCATGCGTGTAGTTCGACACCAGCTTGGTGACCTGCGAGAGCTGGAGGTGGCGCACGGCGGCGACGCGGTGCGCTTGGATCGCGGCATTGGCCGGCGAGATGTCGGGATCGATCCCGGAGGCCGACGTGTTGGCCGCGTCGACCGGCACCTGCGCCGCGGTTAGACCGGGCACGTAGGGTTTCTCGAGCTCGAGGTAGGACTGGATGTTCGCCGCGATCGCCTGCTCGGTGGCAATGTTGTTCGGACCGGCGTTGGAGAAGGCAGTGGCAGCCGCGTTATCCGCTGGCACCGTGGCTGAGGGCCGGCTCTGGAAATACTTGGGGTCCGCGACGGTGACCGGATTGCCGGCCTTGTCCAGCTGCACCTTGCCGCTCTTGATCACGGTGTCGGTGAACTGCTGACCGATGATCTTCGAGCCGACCAGCTTGCCATGGACATAGACCTTCTGGCCGTTGGCGTTGCCGGGGAACGCGACCTGGCTCACCCCGGTTATGACCAGCGGGTAGAGAATTCCGAGCAGGAGTGTCATGACGACGATTCCGATGGCAGAAGTGATGGCGGCTCGTTTCATCAGTACAGATGTCCAGTCAGGCCCTGCACGATTGGTCCGAGCAGCAGGGCGGGGAAGAAGGTCAGAGCGCCGACGAGGATGATCACGCCGATCAAGAGCACGACGAACGTCGGGTTGTCGGTGCGCATCGTCCCGAGACCCGGAGGGCTGATCCGCTTGCCGGCGAGCGCGCCTGCAACCGCAAGCGCGAACAGGATCGGCGCGTAGCGAGCAGCCAGCATCGTGAATCCTCCGAGCAGGTCCGCAAAAGTCACGCCGTGCGCGCCGAGATTGCCGGGGTTGGGCTGGATGTAGCCGGTGTAACCCGCGAAGGCCGACCCGTTGTTATTGGCCTGCGAGAGGTAGGCGTAGAAGGACTCGGAGAAGGCCTGCGGCTTGCCGGGACTGAATATCGACGCACGACCGGGCTTCGAAGCGACCGCCAGCGCCGCGGACAAGAGCGCGAGCAGCGGGGTGACCAGGAGCCCGAGGACAACGAGCTTGATCTCCCGAGCCTCGATCTTCTTGCCCAGGTACTCCGGGGTGCGCCCGACCATCAGCCCGCCGATGAACACCGCGAGGAGCACGTAGAGCAAGATCGAGTACAGGCCGGTACCGACTCCACCGAAGATCGTCTCTGACGCCGAGAGGTTGGCGAAGGGAATCGCCCCTCCGATCCCGGTGAAGGATTCCAAGGCGCTGTTGACCGCCCCGCACGAGGTGACCGTTGTGACCACATCGAACAGGGCAGAGCCGGCAATACCGAAGCGCTGGTCCTTGCCCTCCATATTGCCGCCCGCCGAGCCCGCCAGCACATGTGTATGCAAGCCCGCCGCGTGCTGCGCCGGGGATCCGTGCGCTTCGGCGATGTATGCCACCACCACCGCGCCGAGGAACAACACCATCATCGCCGAGTAGATCGCGTAGCCCTGACGGCGGCGGCCGGTCATCCGCCCGTACATGAACACCAACGACGCGGGAATGATCAGCACCGTGAGCATCTCCACGAAGTTCGTGAACCCGCTCGGGTTCTCAAACGGATGCGCCGAGTTCACATTGAAGAACCCGCCGCCGTTGGTCCCCAAGAGCTTGATCGCCTCCTGCGAAGCGACCGGACCCATCGCGATCGACTGGCCCCCGCCGCTGCTAACGCCGCTCGCGGTCAGGTAATGGGCGAAATTCTGGATCGAGCCCTGGAACACCAGGACCAGCGCGACCACGACCGACATCGGTACCAGCACATACAAAATGGTGCGGACCAGGTCTTGCCAGAAATTCCCGAGGCTCCTCCCGCTGCGGAGGATGATCCCCCGGATCAGCGCCACCGCGACCACGATTCCCACGCCGGCCGAGATGAAGTTCTGCACCGTCAGCCCGGCCATCTGGCTGAAGTAGCTCATCGTCGTCTCACCGGCGTAGTACTGCCAGTTCGTGTTCGTCAGGAACGACGACGTCGTGTTGAACGTCACATTCCACGAGCCGGAATGGAAATGCTGCGGGTTAACCCGGTGAAGTTCCACAAGGTCTGGGTTCGCAGGATCACGTACAGCAACAGCCAGCCGGCGAGCGAGAAGATGATCAGGCTCGTGCCATAGGCCTTCCAGTCCTGACCCTTGTTTACGTCCACCCGCAACACGCGGTAGAGGAGCCGCTCGGGCCGCCTGAACACGCGATCGAGGAGAGTGTGCTCACCCGTGTAGACCGCGGCCAGGTACCGGCCCACCGGCATCGCCAGCACGGTGAGGATCACGGCGAAGGCGATGATTGTGAACCAGCCGAGGAAGGTCATCAGAACTTCTCGCCACGCAGCAGTGCGCACAGGAGATAGACGCAAACGATGGCCGAAGCGATCAGCCCAAATAGATCAGCGCCGCTCATATCCGATCGATCCCTGCGATCAAGGCCAGCAACAGTGCGAAGACCACAACTGCCAACGCGACCGAGACGACGTCCATGGTCAGCGGCCTCTGATCAGGTGCGGTGCCACGTCCTCGCCTAGGAGCGCCAAGCGGGCCTCCCGCACAGCTTTGGAGAGTGCGCCGGGGTGAGGCGGTCGGTAGAGCAGGCTGTCTGGCTCGGTAAACAACTGCCGCGTCAAGGCCACGCCGCGGGGTCGGTGTGAGCCCGGTGAGCGAAGCGCCCGGGCCAGTTGCCACAAAGCGGGCCGTGCCAGATGCAGTGCGTCAGCGGATACCGGCACGGAGGCCGAGTACCCAGGGCGCGATGAAGGTTCACGGCACACCCGCTCCACGGCGACGGCGAGGCGCTCTCGCTCGCGCCGGGATACCAGCCGGGCGGCGCGCAGTGCGGCGGCCTCGGTAATCGGAGTCTCGCCAGAGGCGAGACTGGCGTCCAGGCGCGCGCTCGTCAACCGGACGCGCAAGCGCAATGACATCTGCCGTAGATGCGTCCGACGCGCACGCGCGGTGTGAGGCGCCGGGGCGAAGGTGGCGTCCGAGACGGCGCGGTCGGCGGTTGGTGAAAAGGCCATGACGCCATCTTGGGCGCCCCCGCGCGAACGGCGCATATAGAAATGGCCCACGGCCATACAGATTTTGTGAACATGCAGATCGTGGCGAGGAGATCTCGCTCAGGCCGCCTTTGGCGTCGCCGCAGGCGTTCATTGCGGCGCTTGGCCCGGATCGAGCCGCCAGCTCCTGCTAGCGGCAACGACTGCCGGTCACGCGCTGAATCGATAGCCGACCCGCGGGTCGGTCTTGATGTAACGCAGGCCTTCCGGAGGCTCGATCTTTCGTCGCAGATTGGCCACGTGCGCGCGCAGGACCTGCGTGTCCCCGGCATAGGCCTGACCCCACACGGATACCAACAACTCGCGGTAGGTGACCAGTCGACCGCGGTTACGCGCCAGCACGCGCAGCAGGTCGAACTCGGTCGGCGTGAGATGCACCTCTTCGCCGTCGCGCCTCACCACGCGCGCGCCGAGGTCGACTTCCAGGCCCTCAGCCAGAATCACGGCGTCGTCACCTTCGGATCCCGACCGTCTGATCACCGCGCGGAGCCTCGCCACCAGCTCCCTCGGCCCGAACGGTTTCGTCACGTAGTCGTCGGCTCCTGCCGCCAGCGCGCGGACCTTGGCCTCCTCGTCGCCGACGGCGGACAGGACGATGATCGGCATCTCGCCCCACTCCCGCAGCCTCCGGCATACCTCCACTCCGTCCATGTCAGGAAGCACGAGGTCGATGATCGCGGCCTCGGGCCGGCGGACGGCCGCCGCGTCGAGGGCATCCTCGCCGTTCTGTGCTGGCAGTGACTCGAAGCCGGCATCACGGAGGATTACTCGCAGGGCGCGCAGGATCTGCGTCTCGTCATCGCAGACCAGGACCAGCGGACGGTCGCTCACGCCACGATCCGATCGTCGCCGTAGGGCAGCGAGACGATGAAGCTCGACCCCTGACCGGGCAGGGACTCGACCGACAGGCTGCCGTGATTGGCTTCGACGAAGCCCTTGGCGATGGCCAAGCCCAGGCCGGACCCCGTCCAGCGTCCGGTCGCCGGGTCGGGCCCGCGATAGAACGGTTCGAAGATGCGCTCCTGCTCACTCGCGCCGATCCCGGGACCTTGATCGACGACGCGCACGACGACACGGTCTCCCGACTGCCGAGCGCGCACTGATACCGGGCGCTCGCCGGAGTAACGGCGGGCGTTCTCCAGCAGATTGGCGAACACTCGCTCCAGCTGCGCCCCGTCGGCCATCAGCGACGGAAGCCCGGGCTCGACCGACAGACGCACCCCCGCCGGCCCGGCGGGGATCGCGTCCCGCGCGGAGAGCAGCACCTCTTCGATCGAGATCCATTCCCGGCGGGGCTCGGCGCGGCCCGCCTGCAGGCGGGAGAGATCGAGCAGCTTGTCGATCAGGGCGGAGAGCCGTTCCCCTTCCTGCACCACCCCAGCGCTCAGTTGCTCTCGTTCCTCGCCGATGAGCGAGCTTGACCCCAGCGCGTGACCGGCGGCCACCATCGCCGTCAACGGAGAGCGCAACTCATGCGAAACCGCGCGCAGCAATGCGGTCTTCAGGTCATCGCTGCGTCGCAGGGCCGCGGTCTCCACGGCCTCAGCCTGAAGCGCATCGCGGTCCAGCGCGATCGCGACCAATGCTGCGAGCGACGGCACGACACGTTTGGTGAGCCGCTGCATCGTCTCGGCGGGCAAATTTCGCGGTACGAGCAGGGTCGCCGTCTGGTCCCCGTGCCGGCCATGCAGGGGGATCGCTAACTCGCGATCGCCTGCGGATGCCGTGCCCAACTCGATTCGGGCCGAGGAAAGGGCCAACGCTCGCGCCACCCTGCGAGCCGTGCCGCCGAGAGCTGCCTCGGTCCGTGCGCCCGCCAGTAGCTCCTGCGCCAAACCAGCTGCCAGGTCGGCCTCCTCACGGCGTCGGTCAGCCTCCCGCGTCCGTCCGCGAGCGATCTCGGCCATCGTGCTGACCGTCGCGGCAACCACGGTGAACGCGGCCAGCGCCACCCAATCGCGTCCGTCGGCAATGCTGAAGTGCCCGACCGGCGGGATGTGGAAGAAATTCAACGCCGTCGCGCTGAGGACCGAAGTCAGCAGCCCGAGCGCGAGGCCGCCGGACACCGAGACCAGCAACACCGCGGGGAGGTACACAACGCTCAGCGATACCGTCGGCGCGATCCGCTTCAGTGGATAGATGGCAGCGGTGGCAAGCGAAACGGCAATCACGGCCACCAGCGCGCTCTCCCATATCGGAGGACGCTCCCCACTCAACGGCCGAAGACCGAGCCGATCCTTCATGTCATGAGCGTACGCGAGAGTCAGCCGCCGCCACCAACCATCTCGCCGCCGAATCCAACGCTTTCGGGAACCCGGCTGTGGCTTGCTCTGCCTCGAATTCGGCCTGAACGAGGTGGAATGATCCGCGCGGCCGATCCCCGCGCATTCATCGTGTGCTGATCAAAGCTTCGATTCTTCCGGCCGGCGTGGCGGTCCTCGTCGGGGCGATCGCGCTGGCCCTGGGCGGTAGCCGTGGCGCGAGCGTCGCCGCCACGAGCGTCGCCGCCACGAGCAAGGTCCTCACCGGCCACGCGGTGAACGTCAGCATCGTGAACTACGCGTTTGCTCCCGCGGCCCTGACCGTCCGGGTCGGCACGCGGATCTCCGTCACGAACCGCGACAGCACCGCTCACACGGCCACCGCCGGCTCAGTGTTTGACTCGGGTACGTTGAAACAGGGCCAGTCATCGCATTTCACACTCAAGCAGACAGGCACCTACACCTACATCTGCCAGTTCCACGCCTTCATGACCGGCACCATCAAGGTCGTCGGTTGATGCTCTCCCCGCGGGACACGTCAGTTCCGGTCACGGCCGCCGCGCTGGTCGCGATCATCGCCGGTGTCCACTTCCAGCAGTACGTGAACTTCATCAGCGAGGTCCCCACGGTCGGAGTGTTGTTCCTGCTAAATGCCGCTGGCGGTGCCGGGCTCGCGGCGGCACTCCTGAGTCGCCAGAGTCGGCTGCAGGTGCTCGCCGCCCTGGGTTCGATCGGTCTGGCCGGCGGTTCGCTGGTTTCCATCGCCGTCGCACTCACGGGCAGCTTCTTTGGCTACAGCGAGCCGACGCTGCGCCTCCCCATCGTCCTGGCCATCCTCGCCGAGATCGCCGCGCTCCCGGTGCTCGGTGTGCTCCTCATCCGCATCCGCCGGCCCCACGCCAGCATCGGGAGCGCTGCAGATCTGGGACGCGACCGGTTGGGCATCTGAAGCACCCGGGTAGGGCGCCCGACGTAGGGCGTCACCCTCCCCCGAGGTAAAGCATGCAGGCCTGTTCATGAGATAATGCGTGCATGAGCCGCCGCCATCGGGTCAATCTGGCCTATTTGGATGTCGACACCGCGCGGGTCGTGGCCAACACGATGCAGGCTCTCGCAACGCCGAGCCGTGTGCGGATCTTGAGTCGCCTGGGCGCCGGGGACTGCTCGGTAACCGAACTCGCGCGGGACGTCGAGATGGAACAGCC
Organism: uncultured Solirubrobacterales bacterium; assembly: GCA_963757165.1. Classification (GTDB taxonomy): domain Bacteria; phylum Actinomycetota; class Thermoleophilia; order Solirubrobacterales; family Solirubrobacteraceae; genus Palsa-465. The sequence goes on along the minus strand of CAVWQO010000006.1, from coordinate 767,680 downwards.
GGCAGTCTCCCAGCAGCTGCGTGTACTGCGTCACCTGGGCCTCGTCGTCGGCGATCGCCGGGGACGACAGATCATCTACGCGCTTCACGACGATCACGTCGGTGTGCTGCTGGCCGAGGCAATCTCGCACGTCGAGCACCTTCGGCTCGGCTCAGGCGTGACGGCGGGTGCGAGGTCGGTGAGCGCATGAGCGGCACAACGCCCGCGCTGATCGCCGCCGCGGCGGGTGTGGGCCTCGGCCACGCGGTCCTGCCCGACCACTGGGTTCCGCTGGCCGTGGTGGGCCGCACGCAGAAGCTCTCGCTGCGCAGGGTCGCCCGCCTGTCGCTGCTGGCCGGGATCGCCCACGTGCTCGTCTCGCTGCTGCTCGGCGGGATCATCGTTGTCCTCGGCCTGCAGTTCCGCTCGGCGATCGAGAGCGCGCAGAGCACGATCATCGGCTCGGTCCTCGTGCTCACCGGGCTTGCCTTCATTGCGCTGGAGTTGACCGGGCACGGCCACAGCCATGGCCACGGGCATCGTCACACCCACGAACCCGGTCATGGCTGGGGGCGTGGTCACACTCCCGAACCCGGTCATGGCCACGGGCGTGGTCACACCCCCGAACCCGGTCATGCCCACGGGCACAGTCACACCCACGAACCCGGTCATGCCCACGGGCCGCACGAGCATCCGGACGAGCACGGGCATGGACACGAGCACCGGCAAGCGCCCGCGACCGAGCGTCGGCAACCCAGCCGCGCGGGTGGACTCGCGGCGATCATGGTGCCCTTCGGCGCTGCGGCGTCGCCTGATCTGACCATCCTCCCCGTGTTCCTCGCCGCGGCCGCCGCTGGAGCGTTCGCTGCCGTCGCTGCCCTGATCGTCTTCTCGGCGGTGACGATCGGAACCATCGTCGGACTGACGCTACTCGCCTGCTTCGGCGGCTATCAGCTGCAGGGCGAGTGGCTAGATCGCTGGGGCAACTCCCTCACGGCGCTGGTGCTGCTCGCCATCGGCGTGCTCGTGCTCGTCGGCATCATCTAGGTACCGAATACGCATTCCGACGGGCCTCCCGTCAATCGCCGATACTCATCGAAAGCAACCGACTCACGAGGGCGGGCACATGACAGCGGTAGTTCACCAGCCGGGCGAAGGCGAGCGGGTGGGAGGCCCGACCGAGGTGACGATCAAGGCGACGAGCGCGGACACCGGCGGATCGTTCTATCTGGGAGAGGTATCAGCTGAGCCGGGCTTCCCCGGCCCGCCGCTCCACGTCCACGAGCGTCTGCACGACATGTTCTACGTGCTCGAGGGCACCTTGACCGTGAGACTGGGCGAGCAGACAAGCGAACTGGCCGCCGGCAGCTTCGTCTGCGTGCCGCCGGGCGTGGCGCACACCTTCAGCAACCCGGGCGCCAGGCCGGTTCGGTTCTTGAACTTCAGCACGCCGGGTGGGTGGGAAGAATACGTGCGCGAGCTCGGCGCGGTTCTGGCGCAGGAAACCCCAAGTCCGCAGGCAATAGGCGCAATCGCATCGCGTTACGACTTCACGGCCGTCTAGTCCCGGCCCGGTCTCGTCATTCACTCGGGCGCTCACCCATCGTGAAGCTCCTGCTGATTGTGCTGGTGCTCTCGCTGGCGGTGGCGCTGTCGGGTCGGCCCGCACTGGCGCGAGCCAATTCGGACATCGAAACGGTGGTGACCAGTGCGAACATGGGGCAGGCGCTCACCCGCTTGGCGGACGCGACATTTGGCGGCCCGGTGGCCCCCGGTCTGCCGATCATTCGCGTCAATGAGGCCGTGCGCTACCAGCACATCAGGGGGGTCGGCGCGGCAATGACCGACAGCTCGGCCTGGCTGATCCACGAGCGTCTCGGCACGGTTTCGCGTAGCGCGGTGATGAACGATCTTTTCGGATCCTCAGGCCTGCGTCTGAACTTCATCCGTCTGCCGATGGGCGGCTCCGACTTCACGGCGCAGCGCCGGCCTTACACCTACGACGACCTACCGTCTGGCCGGATAGATCCCGCTCTGCACCATTTCTCTGTCGCCCATGACACGGCGTACACGATCCCCCTGCTGCGCCAGGCGCTGGCCCTCAATCCCCAGGCCACGGTAATGGCCAGCCCCTGGAGCGCACCAGCGTGGATGAAGGCCAACGGCAGGCTGGACAACCGCAATCACTCCGGTGGGCTTCGGCGAGCCGCCTACGCGCCGCTGGCGCGTTACTTCGTCAGGTTCATCCGCGCCTACGCATCAGCCGGCATCCCCATCGCCGCGGTTACGCCGCAGAACGAACCTGGCAACGACACCACCTACCCGGGCATGGACTTCAGCGAGCCGGCGGAGGCCGGCTGGATCACCAACAATCTGCGACCCGCGCTTGCGGCCGCCGGCCTGCACACCGAGATCTACGGGTACGACTTCGGCTGGTCTGAGACCTCGGCGGTGTTCGCCCACACGCTGGCCGTGGGCCCGGCGGCCGCGGCTTTGACCGGCATCGCCTCCCACTGTTACTTCGGGAGCCCGACGCTGCTCAGTTCGCTACATCGCATGAACCCGCGGCTTGACCAGATCGTCTCCGAATGTTCGCCCGGGATCACTCCGTTTTCCACCTCCGAGCTGCTGATCAGCTCGATGCGCAACTGGGCCAGCACGGTCGCGCTCTGGAACTTGGCTCTCGACCGCTCCGGAGGTCCCGTGCAGCCGCCCAACCCAGGGTGCCCGCACTGCTCCGGCGTCGTCACCATCGACAAGGTCACGCACACGTTTGCGCCCACCCTCGACTATTTCCAGCTCGGCCAGTTGAGCCGCTTCGTCGTCCCGGGTGCGGTCCGGATTGCCTCAGGCAACTTCGTCCGTTACCGCTACGTCCGCCGCGGAGCCGACATTGCTACTCCCGGGATCGACGATGTGGCATTTCTCAACCCGGACGGCACCAAGGTGCTGCTCGTTTACAACGACTCGACGGTGGCCAGAAGCTTCGGCCTCGAGTCCGACGGACGTAGGATCGCGGTCCGGATCGCACCGAAGATGACTGAGACGCTGATCTGGGACCGGCCGGACTGAGCATTTGATCAGGCTGGCGAACCATCGGCGGTCGCTGCGCCACCGCCGCTCGGTCTGAAAGCCGCTCGAGCGCGCTACCTGATCAATGTCGCGCACCGACACTCGCGCCCAGCGAAACCATGTACTGAAGGCACCAGTGGTTTCTATCCGGGCCAGCACGGCACCGGTCTGCGCACCGGGCGGGCCCAGCTCGACCAGCAGCCGGCCGTCGTCGGCCAGCAGCCTTTTGATCCGCGCGAGCAGTCGAGCCGGGGCTCCGCCGATGCCGATGTTGCCGTCGAGCAGCAGCGCACTGCGCCAGGTCCCCGCGCCAGGGAGCTCGTCGAAGACAGAGGCCACGATCGCACGCCCGCCGCGACCGTTGGCCAGGGCGACGGCGACCGGCGATAGGTCCACCCCGAGTGCGAACACCCCTCGCGTCGCCAGCCCGTGCAGATGGCGCCCTGGTCCGCAGCCGACGTCGAGCACCGGCCCGCGCAGCTCTGCAAGCAGCTCCACATCGACCGCGTCCGGAAGCCCGACGTAGCGTTCGAGCGGAACCGCGATCGACGTTCCATCCTGCAGACGCAGGCGAGCGTCCGAAGCGGAGAGCTGTCGCTCACGAGCTCGCACCAGCCCGTCCCCGTAGAGCCGGAGCGGATGCCTCATCCGGCGATCCCGCGCAGCGTAGTGGCGAAGCGTGAATTCGGGGCTTGCAAGGCAACCGCGTGCGCATCGTCGATCGTGTCGACGTCGCGCAGGCGGGGCTGATCATGGACCCGTAGCCGCAGCTCCCGTAGCCGCGCTCGTTGTCTGCGCCAAGTTGTCTCGCAGCTCATGGGTATTCCGCTGAACACCCCAACACCGCTTTGCTTGAGCCCGACGCTCCAGTACCCGCCGTCGGCGGTTGCACCCAGCACCGCGTCGACACCCGGGCCCGAGAGCGCACCCAACCCGTCCGCGAGCAGACCCTCGGTCAGCTGGGGGGTGTCCATGCCGACCAACATGGCAGCGCCGGATACATCGTCGAAAGCTGCGGCCAGCCGCTCACCGAGTCCGCCGCCGCGCTGAGCGATGAGTTCGAATCCGTCTCGCTGCCAGCAGCGGGGGTCACCGTCGAACACGAGAACTTTGCGCGCTACCGGCATGCGGGCCACGAGGTCGAGCGTGTCGGTCAGTGCCGCCCCGGCGAGAGCCGCTGCCTGCGCGGGCGTGCACGGGGGCGTAAGGCGCGTCTTGACCCGGCCGGGAATGGGTTCCTTGGCGATCACGAGCAGCGCGACATCGTCCACCGGTTCAACGTACTTCTCCGACGCGGCCGTGTCGATTACGAAAATCGAAAGCCCGATCAGAAATGAACAGTGTCTTAACCGTGGGATGAACAGGCAATTAATCGCGGGCTGATTTCACGTCATCGCATCCCGCCTGTGCCACGCTCGGATTCGTGCGCTTGCCGTTCGTCGACCCAGCCAGCCCACCGCCCGGGCCGTTTCGGCGAACCTTCTGGCGCAGCCCCCTGCGGGGCCCATGGTTGACCTCGGTGCTGGGATGTGCCTTGCTCGTGGCTATCCCGATCGTTGCCGTCACGGGGTTCCTGTCCAACGCGGCTTACTACCCGAGATTAGGTCACAATTCGGTCGGTCGCCCGCTCGGGCCACTGGACCTGTACCTGTTCTCCTTCCCCACCCGCCCGAGCTGGTTGTACGCGCTCAATCAGGGGCTGCACATCACTATCGGGCTGGCCGCGTTCCCCATCCTTTTGGCCAAGCTTTGGTCGGTGATACCGAAGCTGTTCGAGTGGCCGCCGGTGCGCAGTCCGGCACACATGCTCGAACGTCTGTCCCTCGCGCTGCTCGTCGGCGGCGCATTGTTCGAGTTCGTCACCGGGATTCTGAACATCCAGTATGCATATCTATTCGGGTTCTACTTCACCACGGCGCACTACTGGGGCGCGTGGATATTCGTCGGCGCGTTTCTCGCTCACGTGGCGCTCAAGTTTTCGACCATGCGCGCGGCGCTCGCCGCTCGGCGTGAGCTCGCGCCGTTGCGCGAGGGGCTCAGCCAGACACGCCCCGAGCCACGGCTCGTCGGGGCCGACGAGCTGATTCCGGTAAGCCCCCGTGCGCCGACGATGTCTCGGCGTGCGCTGCTTGGCACCGTGGGTGCCGGATCACTCCTCCTGCTGGTGCAGGGCGCGGGCCAAGCGATCGGCGGACCGTTCCGCGCTTTGGCCTTTCTCGCTCCGCGGGGTGGTCACGGCCGCGGGCCGAACGGTTTTCCGATCAACCGGACCGCGGCCGCCGCGCGGATCACCAGCGGCCACGTGGGCGAGAATTGGCGTTTGCGAGTAGTCGGCGGCTCGCGCACTCTGTCGTTCTCCCGGGCGGAGCTGCTGGCGATGCCGCAACGCACGTACGACCTACCAATCGCCTGCGTGGAGGGCTGGTCGACGACGCAGCGCTGGACCGGAGTGCGAGTCAGCGAACTGGCGTCGGCGGCCGGACTCAGCGGCGATGTGACCGCCCGAACTCGTTCGCTAGCCACCAATGGCGTATTCGATGCGGCGGTGCTCTCCTCGGAGCAGATCAGCGACGAGCGGACGCTGGTGGCGCTGAAGGTCAACGGCACCGAGCTGTCACTCGATCATGGTTTCCCCGCGCGCGTTATCGGTCCGGCGATTCCGGGGGTGCACTGCACCAAGTGGCTGGCCATGCTGACGCTCGAGCGGGCTAAGCGATGAGCTCACGATTTCGGCGAGCCTATGGTGCATCCCCTCTGCATTTGCTGGCGTTGCTGGCCAGCCTGCTGATCGCGGGCACCGCGGCGCTCGGCTGGTTCGACAACACGGCGCCGATCACCGAGCGAATCCTGATCTGGTTCCTTGGCGCTGTGATCGGGCACGATCTGATCCTGCTGCCGCTGTATTCGCTGCTCGACCGAGTCGCCTTCGGGACCACGGCCGGGAGGCAGGCGCACAGGCACGACTCGGGGGCGGGATGGGCCTACGTGCGCGTCCCGGCCCTCATCAGTGGGCTACTGCTTCTGGTCTTCTTTCCCGAGATCCTGCGACTCGGCGACGCCACGTTCCACACGGCCAGCGGCCTGCACCAGGATGCCTACCTACTGCGCTACCTGCTGACCTGCGCTGGCCTGTTCGCCCTCTCCGGGCTGGCCTTTGCCGCCAGCCTGGCACGGGCGCGGCGCCGGCTCGGTTCCGGGCCACCGAGGAGGGTCGAGGGGATCAGCGAGGACACTGAGGTGTCGTGATTCCGGCCACTACCGAGTCTGCGCCGGTGCGTCGTCCGACGCCGGTGAACGGACCAGCGCTGGATCCGACCGTGGGGGCGGGCGCGCGAACGACGGGTTGCGGTCGCGGATGCCGTCACGCCGCGCGCAGTGGCGCTGCGGCGAACTCTGCCATCCCCACCTCGAACTCCTCTTGAGCGGTGAAGCCCAAGTCTCGGCGCGCCCGTTCGGCCGACGCGTACACGTGTCTCACATCGCCGCGGCGGAACTCGCCGGTGATCGTCGGCGCGCTGGCGTTGCTCGTGGACCCGGTGGCGAGCGCGACGGCCATTTCACCCACGGTGCGTGGAGCCCCGCTCGCCACGTTGAAGGCTCCGGGGGCCGGCCGCGGCCGGGTCAGGGCGATCACGTTGGCCCGCGCAACGTCGCGCACGTGCACGAAGTCGCGCAGCTGGCGACCGTCCTCGAAGACCCGGGGCGAGCGGCCGGCGGCGAGCGCGCTGGCGAACAGCGCGGCGACGCCGGCGTACGGGGTGTCACGGGGCATCCGCGGTCCGTAGACGTTGTGGTAGCGCAACGCCGTCACCGCAGCGCCGGTCTCTCGGGCGTAGGCAAAGCACAGGTGCTCCTGATGAACCTTGGTCGCGGCGTAGACGTTCCTGGGGTCGATCTGAGCGGATTCCTCCACGGCGAGCGACTTGAGCGGGCCGCGGCAGACTGGGCAGTGAGGGTCAAACCGACCCGCGGCGAGGTCGGCGAGCTCTCGGGGGCCGGGACGCGCTGGTCCGTGCTCCTTGCAGACATAGCTCCCCTCCCCGTAGACGACCATGCTGCTCGCCAGCACCAGCCGGCCGGCGAAGCCCACGGATGCGAGCTCTCCCAGAAGCACTGCGGTCCCAAGGTCGTTGTGCCGTGCGTAGTCGACGATGTCGAGCATGTTCTGGCCAAGTCCGACCATCGCCGCCTGATGAGCGACCGCATCGACACCGCGCAGCGCGCGGGCCACCGTTTGGCGATCGGTCACGTCGCCCTCGATGAACTCAGCCTCCGGGTCGAGGTAGTCGGGCCGTTCACGGTGAGCGGCTGGGAGCAGGGAGTCGAGTACGCGGACCGCGTAGCCATCGCGCAGCAGTCCGTCGACTATGTGCGAGCCGATGAATCCGGCGCCGCCGGTGACCAGGATCATCTCTAGCACGCTAGGGCTACGCGGCGCGCGGGGGAAGAGCCCTGGCCCCCGAATTTCTCCCGGTGTAAGGACTCGCTGCGTAGCCTGCGGCGTGTGATCGAGGTGATCCTCCCGGTGCTCGACGAGGCCGAGGCCATCCCCGGTGTGCTGGCGGCGATGCCTGATGGGTTCACGCCGCTGGTCGTCGACAACGACTCCGTCGACGGTTCCGGCGCGCTGGCGCGCCGCCTCGGCGCGAAGGTCGTCCATCAGTCCCAGCGAGGCTTCGGCGCGGCGTGCTTTGCGGGTCTGCAGGCGGCCAGTTCGGAGATCGTGTGTTTCATGGATTGCGACGGTTCGCTTGACCCGCTGGAGCTCCCGCGGGTCGCCGGCCCGGTCGAGCGCGGCGAGACCGACTTGTGCCTCGGCGCTCGCCGCGCCGCGCCGGGCGTTTGGCCGTGGCATGCGCGGGCGGCCAACCGGTGTCTGGCGTTCGAGCTGCGCCGCCGCTGCGGAGTGCAGCTGACTGACCTCGGTCCGATGCGGGCGGCCCGTCGTGAGGGGTTGCTGGAGCTGGATCTGCGCGACCGCGGTTTCGGGTGGCCGCTTGAGATGGTGCTGAGCGCCGCCGAGCGGAGTTGGAGCCTGGCCGAGGTGCCGGTCGGCTATCGAGCTCGCGACGGTGGTCGCTCCAAGGTCTCGGGCAGCGTGCGAGGAACCTGGCGGGCAGCGCGCGATATGAGCGCGCTACTGGCGTGAGCGGCCTGTCATCGGCGCTGGTGCTGGGGCGCCGCGCGGACGTTGCCCGGCATGATCGCGCCCGCGGCTCGGCTCTGATCCAGCTCGCGGGTGCCACGGCGCTGATCGCCGCGGTGGGAGGATCGCTATGGCTTTCGGCCGCCGCCGCCAGCGGCAACTACCTCCTGGAGCTCCCGACCACGATCGCGCGTCCGGGCTGGATCCAGGGACCGCTCCACGGCCTCGGCATGCTGATCGGACCCTCTGGCCCGTCCTCGACGAGCGCGGCACTGCTCGTTCTGGTCGCGGCTTATCTGGCTGCGCTCGCGTGCGCGGATGGCATCACGCCGCGGCTCGCCATCGCGGCGGTGGTGCTCGCCAACCTCGCCTTCACGCTGGGCCCCTCGATCGTCTCGAGCGATGCCTTCGGATACATCGCGTACGCGCGTGAGGCCGCGCACGGGCTGAATCCGTATCTGTCCGCGCCCAGCGGGCTGGTCCACGACGGTGTTCTCCAGTTTGTCTACTGGAAGCACCAGACCAGTCCTTACGGGCCGTTGTTCACCGCCCTGAGCGTCCCACTCGGTCTCCTACCCGCCGCTATGGCGTTCTGGGTCTACAAAGCAGCCGCCGGGCTTGCCGCAGTCGCTCTCGCGCTGCTCGCCGCCAGCGCGGCCCGCTCGCGCGGGGGCAGCCCCGCGCGAGCGGCGTTCTTCGTCGGATGCAATCCCGTGCTGCTCGTCTATGGGGTGAGCGGTGCTCACAACGATCTGCTGGCCGCGCTGCTCGTTACCGGAGCGATCACGCTGATGCTGCGAGGCCGCGACGCAGCGGCGGGCGGCGTCGTGGTGGCTGCTGCGGCGATCAAGCTCACGCTGGGATTGGCGCTCCCGTTCATACTCATCGGCGCGCGTCGCCGCGGCACGGCGGTGGTGGGCGCGGGAATCGCCCTGATCGCCCTCGGTGTTCCCACGTTGCTGCTGGTCGGTCCTCACGTTTTCGACCAACTGCAGCGGATCGTCAGTGACCCCCACTTTGACATCGCCTTCAGCGGGCCCGACCGGCTTGCCAGGCTGCTCGGTTCGCACATCGACGGACTCGTGCGCAGCCTCTGCACGGCCCTCGCCGCGGCCGTCGCGCTGGCGATGGTGGCGCGGACGTTGCGCGGAGCCGACGTGGTCACGGCAGCCGGCTGGGCCCTTCTGGCCCTGATCGCCTCGATTGCCTCGTTCGCGCCGTGGTATTTGGTGTGGCTGCTACCGGTCGCCGCGATCGCGCGTAGTCGTGCCCTGTCGATGTCGGCGATCATCATCACGCTCTACGTCGTTGCCGGGCACCTGCCCGCGTTCGGCGGGCAACCCTGGCTCGCAGGTCCAGCCGGCGGTTGAATCTGAGACGCTCGAAGCGCTAGGGGACTAGACCCAGCCCGATGGGTAACACTGTGGGTATGCCGTCAAACAATCCCTCATACGAAGAGTCCAAGCAGGTTGCTGAAGCGAGCCGCGAGGCGGAGTGGAAACAGCCGAGCTTCGGCCGCGAGATGTACCTCGGAAACTTTCAACTGGATCTGATTCACCCCCAGCCCGAAGCCGACCCGGAGAAGGTCCGGGACGGCGAGGAGTTCCTCCGGCGCCTGCGCGCCTTCCTCACCGAGCGCGTCGATCCGCTCGAGATCGAGGAGAACGCGAAGCTTGGCGACGATGTGATCCAGGGCCTCAAGGACCTTGGCGCCCTTGGGATGAAGATCCCCAAGGAGTACGGGGGCCTTGGCCTCACCCAGGTCTACTACAACCGGGCGCTCTCGCTGGCCGGTACCTGGCACGCCGCAATCTCGACGCTGCTCTCGGCCCACCAGTCGATCGGCCTGCCTGAGCCGCTGAAGACCTACGGCTCCGAGGAGCAGAAGCGGGAGTGGCTGCCCAAGGTGGCGAAGGACCACATTTCGGCCTTCCTGCTGACCGAACCGGATGTCGGCTCTGACCCGGCCCGGATGTCGGCGTCCGCGGTGCCGACCGAGGATGGCAAGGGATACACGATCAACGGAACCAAGCTGTGGGCGACCAACGGCTACATCGCCGACGTCGTCGTGGTCATGGCCGTGGTGCCGAAGACCGAGGACTCCAAGGGCGGGATCACCGCCTTCATCTGCCCGATGGACACCGAGGGTGTCACGGTCACGCACCGCAACGAGTTCATGGGGCTGCGCGGGCTGGAGAACTCCGTGACGGAGTTCAAGGACGTGTTTATCCCCAAGGAGAACGTGATCGCGGGCGAGGGGAGAGGGCTGCGGATCGCGCTCGGCACGCTCAATACCGGGCGCCTGTCGCTGCCCGCCATCTGCGTGGGCGCCACCAAGTACTCCCTGAAGATCGTTCGCCAGTGGGCCAACGAGCGCAAGCAGTGGGGACAACCGCTCGGCAAGCACGACCCGGTCGCGCAGAAGATCGCCTTTATCGCCGGCACGGCGTTCGGGCTGGAGGCGCTCGTCGATGTGGCGTCCCGTCTGGCCGACGACAAGCAGCGCGACTTCCGGATCGAGGCGGCGATCGCCAAGCTCTACGGATCCGAGCGCGCGTGGGAGGCCGTCGACACGATGGTCCAGGTGCGCGGCGGTCGGGGCTACGAGACGGCCAAGTCGCTGGCGGCGCGCGGCGAGAAGCCGGTGCCGGCGGAGCAAATGCTCCGGGACATGCGGATCAACCGGATCTTCGAGGGCTCCACGGAGATCATGCACCTGATGATCGCCCGCGAGGCGGTCGATCAGCACTTGAGCATCGCCGGCGACATCCTTCTCGGTGACGCCGCACTGGCCGAGAAGGCCAAGCTTGCGGTCAAGGCGGGGGCGTTCTACGCCAAGTGGTTCCCGTCCCTGACCGTCGGCAAGGGGCAGAGCCCGTCATCGTTCGACGAGTTCGGCCCGCTGGCCAAGCACCTTCGCTATGCCGAACGTTCGTCGCGCAAGCTCGCGCGCTCGACCTTCTACGCGATGGGTCGCTACCAGGCCAAGCTCGAACAGAAGGGCGCGCTGCTCGGCCGGATCGTCGACATCGGCGCCGAACTCTTCGCGGTCGCCTGCGCGTGCACCTACGCCTCGACGCTGGGACATGACGATCCGGCCAACAAGGATGCGATCTACGAGTTGGCAGATCTCTTCTGCATGCAGGCCCGGGACCGCGCCGATCGGCTGTTCCACGAGCTGTGGTCCAACAACGACGAGACTCAGTACAGAACTGCACAGTCCGTGCTGGACGGCCGCTACAGGTTCTTCGAGAGCGATGTCGTCGATCCCGCCGGTGAGGGTCCGATGATTCCCGAGCAGCAGGGCCCGGCGGCCAAGGACCTCGAGGGCGAGCTGCAGGCCGAGGCGGTCCAGTAGAGAGCTGGGAGAGCGCTCGGATGGGCGGAAAGAACGGTGGGTTAGAACCGTAGGCCGAAATCGGAGCGCTCGCTGTTGACGCCGGCGTCACTGGCGCTCGGCGGATCGCTGCCCCCAGGCTGTCCACACCGTCGGCGCGACAAAACGGTGCGCCGGTGAACGCAGCGCAGTCGTGCTCGCCTCCAAGTCGGCGACGGATACGTCCATCGCCAGCAGCCGCTCGCGCAGGCGCTCGAACGTTCGGGCCAGCAGCTCGCCTGGCAAATCTCCACCGCGGAAGCATCCGCCGACACCCTCGGCGTGCACGTCTTGCAGCCCGGCGGCTCCCATCATCGACGCGAGCCGACGACCGCAGCTGATCTCCCACCCGGCGTGATCAACCGCCAGCAGGAACGACTCCCAGACCGAATGCCAGCCCGGTCCGGGGCTCAGCGCCTCGACCGTGCTGAAATCGATGTCGCCGACCATTACCCAGCCGCCGGGGCGGGCGGCGGCGACCATGTGGGACATCGCCTTCGCTCTCCCAGGCAGATGGATCAACAGCAGCCGGGCATGAACCAGATCGAAGTCACGGTCGGGGGGCGGACCGGCCATGATGTCCGCGCACCGGACCTCAAGCCCCGGCCGGGCCAGCGGCTCAAGCAAGCGCGTATCCAGATCCGTGGCCGTGACACCGCCACTCGGCCCCACTCGCTCACTCAGCCAACGCGCTACTGAACCGGCGCCGGCGCCCACGTCCAGGCAACGCCAGCCGGTCACTGCGCCCAATTTCTCCAGGCACGGAAACGTCTGATCATCGTGAAAGCGCTCCACAAGCGCCAGGCGCTCGCGCTCGGCCTGCTCGGCTCCCTGCTGATCCAAGACATATCCGGTCCGCATTGGCTCGAGTCTCCGCGACTGAGCGGTCGCTGTGCATCCCAGATCTCAGGGATCTTCGTTCTGATTGCGGACGGCGAGGGTTGCCAGCTCCACTCTGGACGTGATCCGTAGCTTGTTGAACACATGCTTGAGGTGGGACTCCACCGTGTAGCGGGAGATGTATAGGCGGCCCGCGATCTGGGGGTTGGAGAGACCCTCCGCAACGAGTTGTGCGATTCGCAGTTCTGCGGGCGTCAGGCTCTCCCAGCCCGAATCTCCGCGTGAGCGTTTACGCCCGCCACGACGGCTGAAGCCGAAGGCCCGCAGATGACCTTCCACCCGGGCCACGTCACGCCCCGCTTCGAAACCGGTTTGCAGGTCGTGGGCGCGTCTGAGCAGGGCCTCGGCGCGCGGACGTTCATCGATTCTCGCCGCCGCTGTGCCTGCGTCCTCACACGCCGCTGCGAGCGCGGGAAGAAACGGGGTCGAGGCAAACGCCTCTGCCGACTGTGCGAGCTTGGCCGCATCGTCCTCAAGCAGTCCTCGGCAGTGCAACGCACCAGCGCGCAGGGAGACGACCTGCGGATTCATCGCTGCCACGCGCTCAGCGGCCAAGCCGACCTGCTGCGCTCGGGTCCTTTCCCCAGCCGCGAGCAAGATCCTGACCATCTGTGGCGCGGGTCCGCTTTCCATCGTCAGCAGACCCAAAACACCGGCCTCCAGACCGCCTGCCACCAGACGGGCCGCTGCAGCCTGACTATCCCCCCGGGCGTCAGCGTACGAGGCTGCTCCCCAGACGAAGAACTGCGCAGTCCATTTCACTCCGCTCTGGATCAGCGACTCCCCCAACCGGAGGTAGCGTTCGGCGCTCACCAGCTCGTTGCGATGCGCGTGAATGTCAATCAGTACCGCGCAGGCAAGAGGAGTGACGTTGGGCTGACCCAGCTCATCCCCGAGTTGCACCGCGGCCTCCGCTTCGGCGAGGGCCTCCTCCCAGTGTCCCCACCACCGAAGATTGATCGCTCGGAAGGCCGCATAGACCGGCAAGGCCCAGACCGATCCGAGCGCCTCGGCAGCAGCGCGTCCCTTCAGATAGGCATCGTCCGCCTCCTCGACACGACCGAGGGCAAACAGAGTTGGCGCGAGGAACAGTCGCGGGTGGCGCTGACGAGCTTCCATCGGCCCGTTGTCGGCACGACGCACCGCGTCCTCGCCGGCGGCCAGCGACTGATCCAACCGGCCCGCATTGCGGAACCGGATTACCCGCGCCAGTTGCGCGAAACATGCCGAGGCCTGATCCCCGACACGGTCCGCGGTCGAAATTGCTGCGGTGGCATCGCCTTCGACCTCGTCGAGCTCGCCGGTGAAAAGCCGGGCATGGGCGGCCGCGGCGAGCAACGGCGCCAGCTGCGCATCCGTAAGCGCCGGCAGACGGCGGGCGCGCTCCAGTTGCACGAGCACCCCGTGCGGCAGTCCGCGGAAGATCATCGCCTCCGCCAGCCCCACGCGAAGGCGGGCTTCGGCGCCCCCATCGATGCCGGAAGCGAGCGCAGTATCGGCTCGTACCGCAGCCTCCTCCGGGCGACCGGCCCACGCCAGCAGTCGCACCAGCGCCACGGACGTGCCGGCGCTCTCCGCATGCCCAGGACCCATCAATTCCAGCGCACGGTCAAGGAGATCAGCCGCAGGACCCGGTGCCGTGTGGGCGAGCTGCTCAGCGGTCAGCCGCAGGAGCGGGACTATCGCCGGGTCCTCCCCGGAGCGCAGCAGGTGGGCGGCGACGATCCCCGCCGGAGCCTCGGCGGCGAGCAGCGTCCGAGCCGCCTCCAGGTGAAGCGAGCAGCGAACTGGTGCAGGGATCCGCCGATAGACCGCCTCGCGCACCAGATCGTGGCGGAAAATCAGCCGGTCCTCGCGCATGTGCAGAACACCTGCCGCCAGCGCCTCCTGTATCGCCGGTTGCAGGCTGGCCGTTGTCTTCGCCATCAGTCCCGCCAAGACGTGGGGGAGAAAGCCGTCGCCGAGGACCGCGCCCACGTTCAACACGTCCACGGTTTCGGGTCCGAGCGCGGTGACCCGTCGCTCCAGCAGCACCGACAACGCCCGCGGCAGTGGCTCTTGGGTCAGTACCGCCTGGTCGGCCACGATCGCCAGGCGTCCCGCCTCGGCGGCGGACCGCAGCAGTTCGGTGATGTAGAGCGGATTCCCGCCTGCTCCCCTGGCCCACTGCATCAGCTCCTCCCCGGGAGCTGCGTTGAGGATCATCTGGGCGAGGTCTCGCACGGCGGGGTCGGGCAACGGACCGAGCTCGATCTGGAGCGCTCCCACTTCGACGACTGCGTCGATGGCGGCGTTGAACTGCGGATCTCGGGGGACGGCCCGGTGGGCCGCGAGAAGCGCCAGCGGTCGGCCCGCGAGGCGTGGTCCCAACGCGCGCAAGAAGCCGAGCGTCGTCGCGTCCGCCCACTGAATGTCGTCGAGCACGAGCAGGAGGGGTGCAGCCCGTGTCATCGTCTCGACCGCGGCAAGCGCCAGCTGCAAAGTGCGGTAGTGCCACACTTCTGCCCCGCCTTCGCTCTCCTCGGCTGGCTCCGGGATCTGGAGCTCCAGCGCGTCGATGACCGGCCCGAGGGGTCGCAGCACACCGAGTTCTTCGGCTCTCCCGCGCCGAAGTGCGAAGCCATCCTCGACCAGCTTCGCCTGGGATTCCGCCAATAACCTCGTCTTGCCGATTCCCGGCTCGCCGTGCAGCAAGGCGATCGTCACCTGCCCGGTCTTTGCCGCGCCTGCATGCGCGACGAGCCGCTCGAGTTCGTCGTCCCTGCCCTGCAGCGGGATGACCTCCGACTGTGACATCGCGCGCTGCATAGCCTAGACGCCGCGGGCGGGCTCCCGACCTGGGTTGAAGCCGCTGTTTCATGGCCGGCGCGCCAGGGCCGTGGCTAGGGCACCCAGCGACCACCCACCGGAGTGAGCACGAGTTCGTGACTGAGACCCCGGGCCGACTGTGCGGCGAGGAAGCACACGGTTTCAACCACGTCCTGCTGGCGGACGAGAGCATCGGTCGCCATGCCGCTGGTCATGCGCGCGGTCTTCGGTGACTCGATAATCCCGTCGACGATCAGTAGGGCGACATGAATGCCGGACTCCCGCAGCTCCAACGCGGCCGCGTGGGTGAGCGCGCGGACTGCCGCGCCCCCGGCGGCGATCAGCCCTCGCTGGGGGGCGGCGCGCCGGGCGGGGGCGCCGGCGATCTGCACGAGCCGGCCGCCCCTACCCTCGAGCGCACGAGCACTCACCCCGAGGAACACAAACACCTGGCGTGCGACCGGCACCACCCAGCCGTCGAAGCCGGCGAGTGAGGCCGACGCCAGCTCCCCGCCCCCGAAGCCGGTTCCGTCGTTGGGGGGACGCGTGGCGGACACAGCGTTGACGATCAGATCGGGTCCTCCTATCTCCGCTTCCGCGCGCGCCAGGGCCGCGGCAAGTTGCCCGGGATCGGTCACATCGGCCTGGATCGTGGCCGCCCCAGCGGCCTCGAGCGCATCCAGGTCAGTTTGAGTGCGAGCGAGCGTGACCACGCGTATCCCACGAGCGAGGAAACCGCGCGTGATTGCCGCGCCGAGGTTGCGGGCGCCGAGCACAACGGCGGTTCTGGGCTCATCGCCGACCTGGTACTGCGGCGAGGCCGCGGTCATCGCTTCACCGCCACTACCTCGAGGTACTCGGCGGTGGCTACCAGCGTTCCGTCGGTAGCCTGGTTGACGCGCTCCAACTCGGCGACCAGGTCCGCGCCTAGCTGTGTCCGGCCCTCCTCATCGAGCTGCGCGAACGCGGCGCGTGTGGGTCCGAGCCAGATCCGATTGAACTGCACGTATTCGGTCGCCGAGCCGGCGCAAACGTCGACCGAACGGCGTTCTACGCGAAGCTCGCTGATGTCCTCGCCGAACAGCTCGCGTAGGCGAGCTTCGCTCCCCCACTCGATCGGGCTCCGTAGCCCGGTGGCCGCGGGAGGCGGTGGGACGTGATCCTGGGTGACGCGCTGCATGCGCGCCATCAGTCCTCCGGGGACCCAGTTGGCCATGCCGATCCGGCCTCCCGGGCGGCAGACCCGCAGCAGCTCAGCAGCGGCCCGCTCCTGGCTGGGCGCGAACATGGCGCCGAAGGTGGAAAGCACGACATCGAAGGCCCCCGTTTCGAACGGAAGCTGTTGTGCGTCCGCCACCGCCGTGGCGAGCGCCAGCCCTTCGATCTCCGCACGGGTCTGTGCGACCGTGAGGAGTGCATCCACGAAGTCGCTGGCCGTCACGCGAGCGCCTCGGCGTGCCGCGGACAGGGCGGCATTGCCGCTGCCGGCGGCGACGTCGAGCACCCGTTCACCCGCATGTATGTTCAGCGACTGGCACAGCAGGTCACCGACCACCACCACCCTCGCCCCGATGCGGGAAAAATCACCGCTTGCCCACACAGCACGTGATCGTTCCGTCATCTGAGCGAGCCAGTCGGCCGCGGGTGCAGTCTCCCGTGCGGCGCTTGTCGTCTCCATGTCTGCGACCTCCCAGTCGGGTTCGTGTTGTCCGGCGACCGTAGGGCGCGCGCTAATTGCAAACCACGGGGTAAGTACTCAATCGGTACTCATTTCGGGCCTGGCGTATTAGCGTTCCCGACGTGAGTGCCATGGCCAGGGGCGTGCCCGCATCGACCGACCACTTCATCGGCCGGGGGACTGAGCTCGCCGGTGTGGAGGACGCGTTGCGAGTCGGCCGTCTGGTGACCGTCACCGGACCGGGTGGGGTAGGCAAGACCCGGCTCGCGCTCCAAATCGTGCGGCGTCGCGTTCGCCGTGGCGCAACGGTCATCCTGGTCGATCTCGCTCGGATCGATGACGCGCAGTTGGTGCCCGGCGCGATAGCAGAGGCCGTCGGTCTTGCCGGTGCCCCGCGCGACGCGTTGCCGGACGTTGTGCGCTATCTCGCCGGAGCCAGCGCGCACCTCGTCCTCGACAACTGCGAGCACGTAACCGCCACCGCCGCAGCGGCGGTGATTTCGTTGCTCCAGGGATGTCCGCGTCTGCGGGTCCTGGCCACCAGTCGCGAGGCGCTGCGAGTCCCGGGCGAGACCGTGTGGGCTCTGGCGCCACTTGCGCCAGACGAAGCGGTCGCGCTCTTCGTGGCGCGAGCGCGAGCGGTCCGCCCTGAGGCCGTTGCCGGAGCGGACATAGCGATCGAGAAGATCTGCGCGCGGCTGGAGGGGATCCCGCTGGCCCTGGAGCTCGCGGCGGCGAGGGTGTCGATTCTCTCGCCTGACACGATCCTCACCCGCCTCGCGGACCGGCTCGACCTCCTTTCAGGCGGCGTGCGCGGAGCCCCTACCCGCCACCGTAGCCTGCAGGCGACAATCGAGTGGAGCGTCGACCTGCTGAGCAGCGAGGAGCAACTCGCGTTCTCACGCCTGGCACTGTTTCCCGGCGCCTTTTCCCTGGAGGCTGCGGAAGCGGTGGCCGAGGTCGACCTCGACGCACTTGACGGGCTGGTCGCGAAGTCCCTCATCCAGGCCGCAAATAGTCCGGCGGGAGAGCTTCGCTACCGGATGCTTGACACCGTGCGCACCTACGCTCGAGCGCGGCTGGCTGGATCCGGGGAGGAACCCGCGCTGCGAACCCGGCACCTCGGTTTTTTCGTGGGGCGGGCGGAGGCCGTCTACGCATCAAACGCGCTCGGAGGTTCGGACGCCGAGGTGCAGGCGCTTTCCGAGGACCTTGACAACCTGCGGGCCGCTCTGGACTGGGCGCTCGACAATGACCCGGCCGCAGGGCTGCGGTTGGTTGGCGCCTCCGGACAGGTGTGGTTTTCCCGCGCCCAGACCGAGGGGATGGCGTGGGCCAATCGTCTGCTGGAACGGCACCCGGAGTCCGACCGGGCGCGTGCCTTGGGGCTACTCTGCGCGGGCCGGCTGGCAGGCGCACATCAGGAGCACGCCAGCGCACGGTCGCAACTGCTGGCCGCGGCCGAGATCGCGGAGCGCCTGGAGGATGCGAGAATCTTGGCGGCAGCCCTTCACTACCTCGGGCTCAGCGGGATGCTCTCCAGAGACCTCGCCACAGCCGAGCGCGAGGTGGTCCGTAGCGTAGAGGTGTTCCGTGAGCTGAAGCTGGAGCAGGGCGTCGGGCGAGGTCTTGGCGTGCTCGGCTACGTTCAGCTCTACGAAGGTGACGCCGCGGGCGCACGCCGGACTTTCGAGGCGGCTCTGGCCACCGTCGCCGCATGCGATGACTCATGGGGACAGGGGCAGGTCCGACTCGGCCTCGGGCTTATCGCCAAGCGCGCTGGCGATACGGCCGGCGCGGTCGAGCATCTCTCCAAGTCAGTGCTGGCGCTGGCTGCGGCCAACGACACCACGATCCTCGGCGTCGCGCTCAGCACGCTGGCAGGTTTGAGGGTCGCCGACGATCCGACCCGGGCACTGCGCCTAGCCGGCGCGGCAGTGGGCTTCCGTGAGCGGATCGGCGGCGGATATCCCCCGGGCACGGTTGAGGAGCTAGAAAGCGTCAGAACCCAGGCTGCGCAATCCCTCGGTAGCGCCGCAGCCGAGGCTGGCTGGCAGGCCGGGCTTTCGACGGACCCGGCGCGAAGCGCCGAGCTGATCGAGGATCGCCCGCCCCGGCCTACGCGGAGCCCGTTGACGGCCCGCCAGCTTGAGGTGGGCCGCATGGTCGCCGACGGTCTCACCAACGGGCAGATCGCCGCGCAGCTGTTTCTCTCTGAGCGCACGGTCGAGAACCACGTCTTCAACGCACTGACGTCGCTCGGTCTGCACAACCGCGTCCAGCTGGCCACCTGGGTGAGAGAGCATGCGGCCGCGATCCCATAGGGGGACGGCGGCGCCGGGCGGGGAGAGGGGCGGTCGTGCGGTCCGGGCCCACGAGCGTCCGGCGACCTGATTCGCCGGACGCCCCGGACGTGGTGGCTCTGACGCATGCATACGCTGCGTCAGAGCCACCACCCCCTCGCAGCATCGTGATCGGGCTGGACCTCAGCGTCGTTAGTCAGTGGTCATCGCGGTCTGCGGGGTCGAGAGGGGAGCACGGTTGGCCAACCCCGGTCCGCGGCCATCACGCGAATGAGACCGTGCGAGTAGTGCGTAGGCGATCACCGTCCAGCCGCTCGCGAGGACCACGCCTCCCGCGATATCGGTGGGGTAGTGAACTCCCAGATAGATGCGCGAGAGCGCGACGGCGGCTACCGCAGCGACCGCCGCCAGTGCAGCCAACCCGGTGAGCGCTCGCCTCGGCTTCGTGGCGAGGAATCCGAGCAACAGCGCAAGGCAGAACGCTGTCGTCTGAGTTGTGTGACCGGAGGGGAAGCTACTGCTGCTCGCCGCTTCGAGGTGGTGTACGGGCGGCCGCGGCCGTGCCACGAGCAGCTTGACCAGAGTCGAGATAGCAGTCGCGCCGGCGAAGCTGATTGCGATCGCCCACGCGCGCGTCCTCCGGGCATGGCGCCAAAGGTGGACACAGATGATGAGCGCGAGGGGCACGAGCGCGAGCGCGCTGCCGGCTGCGGACGCCGCGTGCGCGAGCGCCGTCAGCGGCACCGAGCGAACTGAGGCAACGTCACGTACCGCGTCCAGGTCGGAGGCCGTCGCGGTCGATTCAGTCAACTCGCCGAGGCCGAAACCGACCAGCAGCAGCAGGATGAATGCCGCCGCCAGGGGGCCGGCCAGTGCGCTCGTGCCGGAGCTACGGCCTCTCGTCTGGGTTTGCACGCGGCTTGTCCTCGGGCTGTGGCTGGCTCGTCGCTGACGGCGTCGCGGGGGACGGACGCTGTGTCTGGTCTTCTAGGTAAGCGTTGGCTTTGGCTTTGGCGCCAGCGACGTTGTCTACGAATCCCATTCCTCCCGATGAGGAGAGCACGGCGCGGTGATCTTGCCCTAAATCTCCTCGGCGCTGCCCGGCGCCCGGCGGCCTGCTGCTAAGAATCCGCAGGGACCAGCGAAGGTTCGGATAGGGTTGCTCTCGCGCGCCCGCGCACTGCGCCCGTTTGAGGCCGGGCGATTCACGCCATACCAGGAGGAGCCTGCCCGTGTTGACTTTCCGCCGTCCGTCGCCTGCCCTCGTCGTCTCGTTCATCGCCCTGTTCATCGCTGCCAGTGGGGGGGCCTGGGCCGCAAGCCATGGCAGCGGCCACGCGAAAGCGCACGCTAAGGCCGCCAAGAGCTCGCCCGGGCCACGCGGTCCCCGCGGCTTCCGCGGCGACACTGGACCGAGGGGGCCGCAGGGCGCGCAAGGCCCGCAAGGTCCGACCGGGCCGTCAGACGGCTTCGTCAAGAACGCGCCGGGGGTCGTCGGGCTACCGAGCGGCACTGACACGATCGTGACTCAGCTGTCCCTGACCCCCGACAACGCGTACATCGTCACCGCCTCTACTGAGCTGGGCAACGCCAGCGGGACGGCCAACCTGATCAGTTGCTCGCTGTTGGAGAACAACAACCCGATCGCGACCGGCTCAGGCTCCCTGCCCAGCCTCAACGTGTTCGCGCAGACGATCACCCTCACCGCAGCCACTACCGGGGGAAACATCAAGGTGAGTTGCAGTCCGGACGCGTCGGCTCAGGCTCGTCACACCGTGATCACGGCGGTCAAGGTGGGAACCCTGCACACGCAATAGCCCACCGCCCGGAGCGCTAGCCGGCTCTGAAGCTGAGCAGCGAGGCGCTCAGTGGCGCGACGCTGACCTGGTAGGCGCCGGCCTGTGAGTTCAGGGTCGCAGTCACAGGCTTCCCCTGCCACGCGCCGCTGTTTGAGAGCTGCTGTCCGCCGAAGGTGACCTGTGCGCCGGGGGCCATTGAGGTGCTCTGAAGCGATTGCACCTGGGCGGCGCCTTGACCTCGTGCTTGCAGCGTCACGGTTGCCGCGGATGAGGCCTTGTTGATTACCAGTACGTGCGTCTTTCCTCCCTGCAGCGCGACCGGCCACACCGACAGTCCCGGGGGCATTTGGCCACTCACGGTCGTCTGAAGCAGGGATGCGCCGGGGCCGAGAGTGCGCGTGAAGGCGATCATTCCGTAGAAGAACGGCCGGACGATCGTTGCTCCGGGGCCATTCAACGGCGTGTTCGAGGTGTTGAAGCGAGTGTGAACGTTGACGCCGTCAACGCCGTCGGCAAGCATGTTGAACAGCACATCCGGTGCCCACAGCGCGACCGCGAAGGTGTCCGAGACCCCCGGTAGCCCGGTGCACGCTGCCGACCCGAGCTCGGTCAGCCTGAACTTGAGACCTGCTTGGTGAGCGGCGGCGACGGCCGGCAGCAGGCTGGCGGCGAGTGCCGAGGAGGCTTGATCTGAGAGCTGTCCTGCGATCGTTGGATATTGCGCGGAGCCTGGCGCGGCGCACGCGTTGAACGGGTAGCGGTGGCCAGTCAGAAGCCCGACGCTCGAACCGTCGGTCTGGAGCAGCGTCTGATACCAGCTGGGGTCCATGTTGGCGAGCACAGGGCCCCCCACCGGCACGCCAGGGGTCGCGCTCGCCAACGCTTGAGCATAGGAGGCGAAGTCGCTCGCGTAGGTCTGCGGCGAGTACGTGGCTCCCCACGAGAGGTTCGCCGGGTTCCAGTTGTAGCCGATCAGGGTGTGATAGAGGTCGGGCTCGTTTCCGACCTCCAGCGCGTCAAGGCTGCCGGGGGGCAGGGCTCTACTGGCTTCGCTGGCGAGCGCGGCAGCCATTCTCGGATCGTGCGCCGCCAGGTTGAGATCGAGCGCCACGGTCAGCGGCACCGAGCGGGCGAGCGTGCCCAGCCGCTGAAGGTAGGGCAGGTCGATCCCGAAGCTCTTGACGCCGCTTGGGCTCGTAAAGCCGTCGGCATTTAGATAGGTGCCGTCGGCCGTCTCGCCCCCGATCCGCAGCGAAACGGGACTGTTGTCACCGGCCACCGCCAGTTGCCTCAGCAGAGCGGGAAATGACGGCACCTTCGTGACGAAGTCGTTGAACTCGTTGGTTTCCGTGGACAGCCCGAGAAACGAGTGTGGGACTGTTCGCGCGACAGCTCCCAGCGACACGACCGCGGTGCCGATGACATCAGTGGTGGGACTATCGGCGCTCGCTGCACCCCCCGCGGCGGTCGCGGTGACTCTGACCGCGATTCGAAGCCCGGCATCGGCGGCGGCCAGCGTGTAGGTCGGACCGGTGGCGATCGTCACGCAGCCGACCGAGATCGAAGTGGCATCCGGCGGGCAGCGCTCCCAGCTGTAGGTCAGGGAGACCCCGGCCGGATTCCACCTGCCACCGTCGGCGCTCAGCGTGTTGGCGATTGCCCATGCGCCCGATGGCAACGCAGGCGCGGTCTTGCTGGTCGGCGGGGTTCCGAGCGGCGTACTGGTGGCCGTGGTTGAACCATTCCGACCAGTCGCGGTGACCCTTACACGAAGCAACGAGCCCGCGTCGGTCTGTGTCACGGTGTACCTCTGCCGACGCGCACCGGCGAGGTCATGCCAGCTCGTGCCGTTGACCGAGCGCTGCCAGCGGTAGGCGAAATTTGATTTCGGCTGAGTCCACCTGCCGGCGCGGGCCCGCAGCGTGGCACCTGGGCGTGGCGCGCCGATGATCACGGGTGGGCTCGTGTTGAGCGGCGGGGCCGGGCCGACTGGCGCGGTGGGGCGGCTTGGCATAGTCAACGAGCCGTAGCTGTTTGACTCGGTTACGAGCACGCGCACCCGCGCGCCGAGATCTGGCGCGGTCAACGTATAAGCGGGACCGTCAGCGCCGTTGATCGTTCGCCAGCCAGCCGGTGTGGAGCGCTGCCACCGGTAGGCAACCGTATTCCCGCTGCCACTCCAGCGGCCGACCGTGACCGTGGTGAGGGTCAGTCCGACGCGGGCCGTGCCGCGAATCATCGGCGGCGAGCTGTTCCGTGGTGGGGATGCCGTCGCCACTGCTGCGGTGAAGCTCGCCCCCAAGGAGAACAGAAACACGACGCCGCCCAGAAGCGCCGCTCGAAGGCCAGGATGCAACCGAGACTCGCGCGCCGCCAAGCGGGCTATTCTACGCGCGCCCGGCTTGGTTCACCGTGCCACAGCGCGGTTCTTGAAGGCGTGATAAGACCGGCACGGCTCACCTCGGAGCCCGGGACACGGCGGCAGGCCCGTCGGGATTCCGGCCCCGGGAACGACGGGGAGGACCAGGCCCGACGGCGTACGCTTTCCATACGCAACAGCGATGGTCGCGTGTCCTCTCGGACTGGCCTCGCTGAAGGCCCAGATCGGCTGATCGCCGTTGGGTGCGGAGATCGTCACCCGGATCCGCGACCCGGCACGGTACGCGTGCCCTTCGTAGTACAGAGGGATGGTCAGCTGGACAAAGCGGCGGCGAGGTAGCGGTAGAACATCGGCCTGCCGGAGGCTCTGCACCGGCTCCAGCAGTGTGCTCTTGCGAGGGTCAAGCTTGCGCTCGTCGCCTCGGACCCACCCGTTCTGCACAAAGGTCTCCTTACCGTCTGCTCTGACCTCGCTGATGGTGGCCTGGAGATCGACGTTGGGCGACGAGGAACGCACCCACAGGCGCACCGCGCCGGCACCCACGACCGTCGCGTTGGCGCGCAGCGGGCTTGTCAGGTAGGAGACGGCGCTCCCCGCAGGGTTGTCCGCCCAGTTGTACACGGGCGAGGCGGTCCACAGGCCCCCCGACCCAGCGGCGGTATCGCCGGTGAAGTCTGTCGGCGGACGCGCATGGGCGTTCCAGGTGAAGGAGTCGATCGTCTTGTGCGCGGGCGGCCGGTCAGCCAGCGCGCCATGCGCCGTTAGATACCAGAACCGGGCGCTGGTGCCCGGGACAGGGAAGCTCGGCCACGATTGTTCGAAGCCCGGGTTCGGGTCTCCTGCCGCTGGACCGCCGGCACCGGTGTCGAACAGCACCCGGATCGGCTTGAGTTGCTCGAACGCCGCCAAGGCTCCCGAGTAGGTGGGCTGTTGCTGGATCGGGTCGGCGGGCAGCGTGACTCCGGATATGCCCATCGCCGCCTGGTAGATCACCGGCGCGCCCGCGTGCATGATCAGCGATGCGCCGATCGGCGCCTGGTGGGCGACGTAGAGCTCTAGGAAGTCATACCAGCGGTTGAAGGTCTGCGGATCGAGTGAGTCGACGTGGGTGCCGTTGGTGAACGTGAACCACCTGCGCTGGGTTCCGGTGAAGTGCTCGGCCAGGTCCGGGCAGTGACCGCCGGTCTGCTCATCGGTCCACTGGCACGCCATGAACACCGGCACGCTGATCTTGTGCACGAACGTGATCGGCGACAGCGGATCGGCGACCGAAGGCTTGTAGTGGTTGTTGGCCCGGATCTTCGCCAACAGGTTCACCGCTTCCCCGTGGAGGGCCTGATTGGCCCTGCACGTCTGATCGCCCCGCTGAATCCGTTGGTAGGCCCAAGGTTGTCCGCCGTTTGCCGACGCCGGGAGAGCATCGTGGATCCTCTCCTTCGCCCAGGCAACAGCGAACCCGGTATTGAGGATGCCGCCTGGATACAGCGTCGTCTGCGTCTGGTCGATTACCGACAGGGGCGAGATCGCCGCCAGGCTCGGCGGGTTCGTCTGGGCCGTGAATAGCTGGCTGATGCCGCCATAGGAGATACCCATCATCCCGACCTTGTGATGGAGGACCCACGGCTGGCGTGCAACGGTCTCGACCACGTCGTAGCCGTCAAGGTTCTGAAGCGGCTCGAAGAAGTCGTAGGCGCCGCCCGAGCAGCCGGTCCCGCGCATGTTCACGTCCACCACCGTGAAGCCCATCAGGTTGGCGATCACGGCGATCCCGTTCTGCGGACCGGCCGGGTCCGCATACCCGTAGCCGGAGTACTCGATCAGGGTCGGGCGAGGCGTGGCGAGCGGCAGCGCGGGGAGATGGATCCCACCGGGCAGCGGCAACGCGTTGGTTACGTCCTCTGGAGGATGAACATTGATCGCCAGCTTGGTGCCATCCCGCGTGGTCAGGTAGCCATATCCGCTTGACGGGATCGCCTGGTTATAGATATCGGTGCTCGCCGGCTGCGGCCTGGACGCGAGCACGGTTATCGGTCCCGACTGCCCTCCCCCTCCGGAGAGGCGGACCCGGTAGCCGGTTCCCGGCCGGACAGCGCGAAAGAGAAGTCCCCCGAGCGCATCGGCGCGCCGGGTCGCCAGCGTCGCGCCGGAGTGGCTCAGGAGCGCAACCGAAGCCGAGGGGGTAAGTCCCGTGACGTAGACCTGCTCAACGCTGCCGCGGGCGCTGAAGCCCGGCGCGGGCACGGTAGAACCGGCGGCGGCCCGCGCACCGGCGGGAACCAGAAGCAGCACGGCGGCGGCGAGGGCCGCTTTCCCGACCGAGGACCTCCGCCGTCGAATAGCACTCCTCATAGCCGGGACTCAATCAGGTCTCGGTCAGTGATGTGTCGCATCGGCACAACGCGATGAGTTTCCAGAGGCCGAACGGTCTCATGAGCGTCACTCAACCCCAGGAGGATCTCATGAGCAAGACCGCGACTCGCATGAGGAAGCTCAGCACCGTGGTGGTTCCCGTCTCTGACCAGGATCGGGCGATCGACTTCTACGTCGAAACGCTCGGCTTCGACAAGCGCACCGATGTGCCCTTCGGCGAAGGCTACCGCTGGGTTGAGGTCGCGCCGGCTGACGCCGTGACCACGATCGCCATCGTGCCGCCGCCTCCGGGCAGGCCGACCGGCAACGTTGAGGCCGGCATCGGGCTCTACAGCGATGACATCGACGCCGACCACGCTGACCTCCGGGCCCGCGGCGTCGACGTCGACGCCGAGGTCAGCCGTATGGGTGATCCGGTCCCGCCGCTCTTCTGGTTCCGCGATCCGGACGGCAACACGCTGATGGTCGTCGGACAAGCCTGAGCTCAGTGGGCGGCGGCGCCGCGGATCCGCCGCCGCCCGGCCTCCTCTGCGCGGTTAACACACGGGGCTGGTCCGCGGGAGCTTCGGAGCCTTTGACACCTGGTTGTAGCTGGTCAGCAGGTGTTGCTCGCTCTTTGGATGGTTTAGGCCGAAGTAGATGCTCTCGCCCACCATCTGATGGGTCGTGGCGTTGAGCGTGTCGGTTTCCTTGAAACCTTGAAAGCCCGCCATCGTGCCGATCAGGTCGACGCGGCCTGCGTGTCTGGTCCCGACCACCATGTATTCAGTGCTGAAGAAGCCGAACGGCGGGCTTCCGACAAAGTTGTAGTCGATGCCTTGCTTGGTCCAGCACGTTGCTCCGCTGGCCTTTATGAACGTCGCGTTCCGGTTGGCCACGAAGGTGATCGTCGGTTTGCCTTTGGCCGCCACGGACCCGACCGCGGATGCACCGCGACCGCTGGCCAGCGTGTTCACCCATGTCGCAGTCGCCGGACTGCGAAGGCAGGACAGCGGCGCCGTGGACCCGGCTTCCTCGTAGTAACCACCGATCTGCGACGGGCAGTAGTAGACGCTCCCATGAACGCTGCCGCTCAGGTAGTGCACGTGCTTGTAGGAACCCAGTAGTTGCCCGGCAAGTTTGCGCCCGGCGGAGGTGCCCTTGTAAGCGATCGCGCCGGCGACCAAAAGCGATAGCAGCAGTGCGCTGATGCAGACGCAAGCGCTCGCGAGTTGTCTACGTGACATCGTCCACCTCCCAGTTGGACAACCAGCGCGAGCAGAATACCTCCGCCATCGCTGGGCGCGCGAAAGTTTTTGGCTGCGGGTCCCTGGCGTCGCTTTACGCTCATCGGTGATGCCGGGCGCAGGATTGCCTGAGGACATGCCCGAAGCATGCTGATGCGGAACGCCTGAGCGTGCTCCGACTAGGCCTAGCCAAGGCACCCTGCCTCACCGCTAGCGTTGATAACGGATGAAGCAGGTACCCGACCGCCCCAACGTCGAGCTGCGCCCCGACGGAGACGGCGGGCAGATCGTCGTGCTCGCGTTCCCGTATCAGCGCGAACTGGTTGAGCTGGTGCGGGCGATTCCGGGCCGGCGGTTCGAATGGGACAACCGCGAGTGGTGGGCGCCGGCCGGCGATTGGGCCGCGATCAAGGTCGCCGAGCTGCTTGAGCGAAATCAACAGCTGAGCGCCACCGAGAACGTCCACGAGTGGCTCCGAGGCGTGCAAGCGCGCTGGCTCGGCTACGTGCGCACCGCGCGCTATGACGGTCGCGGATGGTGGGTGCTGAAGACCCTCGCGGGCCCGTTGCCCGAGCCGCTGGTCGCGATCGCCACCCAGCGAGACGACGGTACGCTGCTCGTACCCCTGACGCTCGAGGCGGCCCGCGCTCTGCGGGATGAGCCCTCGGCCCGCCTCGACTCAGCCGCCGAGCGTTGCCTGTTCCTGGTCGAGCGCGGGGAGATCCCGCCGCCGGCCCGGCTCGTGTATTTCCGTGGCGTGGATGGCGAGCAGCTGCGGCTGGAGGTCATCTGGGATCCGGCGATCGGGGCGGCGTTCGAGCAGCTGCCGGGGGCGCGCGGCACGCGCGCGCTGCCACTGGACCCGTGGCTGGCCGATCAGCTCGACGAGTTCATCACGCGCCACGACGTCGAGCTCACCGGTTCCGCCGCCGACGTGCTCACGCGACTGGTAGCCGAGCGGCGCGCGGCGTCCGCAGCGGTCGCCCGCTCCCGCGCAGACCACGGCGATCCGATCGACTCCGTGGCCGCCGTACTCGGAGGCGAGCTCGCTCCCTACCAGTGGGCCGGAGTTCGCTACGTCCTCGATGCACGCCGCTGCTTCCTGGCCGACGAGCAGGGGCTCGGCAAGACGGTTGAGGCACTCGCGGCGCTCGAGGCCGACGAGGCCTACCCGGCCGTCGTGGTCTGCCCGGCGTCGATCAAGCTCACCTGGCAGCGGGAGGTCGAAAAGTGGCTGCCGCACCGCACTGTCGCCGTGGTCGAAGGACGCGCGGCCGTACCGCCCGCCGGCGAGATCACGATCCTCAACTACGAGATCGCCGCAGCCCACCGGGATGCGCTCTCCCGCCGCCGCCCGCGGGCGCTCGTCGTGGACGAGTCCCACTACTGCAAGAACCCGCGGGCCAAGCGGACACAGGCTGTGCGCCAGCTCGCCGCTGTGGTCCCGTCGGACGGCCTGCGGCTGGCGCTCACGGGAACTCCGGTCCTCAACCACGCCGACGAGCTGATCGCGCAGCTGCGTGTGATCGGCCGTCTGGAGGACTTCGGCTCCGGGGCGCGGTTCTCCAAACAGTTCCGTGATGAGCTCAGCGAGGAACGCCTCCACTGGCACCTGCGCCGCCACTGTTTCGTGCGCCGGCTGAAGTCCGACGTGCTGCCGCAGCTTCCGGCCAAGCGCCAAGTCGTCGTGCCGGTGGCCCTCACCAACGAGGCCGAATACCGGCTCGCGGAGCGGGACGTGGTCGAGTGGCTTCGAACCCAGCCGCTGGACCTCAGCGTGCTCAACGCCAAGATCGCGGCGACATTGCGAGCCGAGCGGCTCGCCCAGCTCGGAGCGCTGCAGCGAATCGCCGCGCGCGGCAAGCTGGCGGCCGCGCTCGCCTGGATTGAGGACTTTCTCGCCTCGGGCGAGGCCCTCGTCGTGTTCGCGCGCCACGTCGAGGTGCAGGAAGCGGTGGTGAAGCACTTTCCGGACGCGTTGCACATCCTCGGGTCCGATTCGCTGCCGGCGCGGGATGCCGCAATCGGTGCCTTCCAGCAGCCGGGCGGTCCACAGCTGATCGTCGGCGCGACCCGCGTCGCCGGCCAGGGGATTACGCTTACTCGCGCCTCGAATGTCGCCTTTCTCGAGCTCGAGTGGACGCCGGCGATGCACGATCAGGCCGAGGATCGCTGCCACCGGATCGGCCAGCACGATGCGGTCACGGCCTGGTACCTGCTCGCCGCCAACACCATCGACGAGGCGATGGCCCGGGTGCTCCAGAGCAAGCGGACGCTCGTTGCCGCCGTCACCGACGGCCGGGCGATCGACGACGCCGGGTTCGTCCAAGCCGTCATCCGCGAGTTGCGTGACGGCCGACCGTTCAGGCATCTTCGCCTGGCGGACGACACCCGCGCGGGCCAGCGGCACCGTCGCCGTCAATAGCCTCGCGGGAGTTCTCTGGACGTACAGCGTCACGTTCTGCTCGCGACCATTTGCCGACCGTTTCTGCGCTGACTTCCGGATGGAACTGAACGCCGAGATGTCGGTTCACGAAATCGCATCTTGAGCGCCGGTTTGCGGTAGGTTGTCAGCATTCACCGCGGGCTCAGATCAGCCCGTCGCGCGACGAGAAAGGACTGATGGACAGCGCATCGACTGGGGGACGTGAGGTTCGGATCGGGCGCTGTCGGGGCGCTGTGGTGCTCGGGTGTCTGCTGGCTTTGATCGCGTCGGCGACCGCTCTGGCCGCGGGCGTCCTGCGGGGTGGGTTTGGACGCGGTGGCCTCGCCACGATTGGCAACGTCCACGTGCTCGGCTTGGCTACTCAGAAGGACGGCCGCGTCGTCGTCGTTGGCTACTCGGGTCCGAACATGCTGGTCATGCGTCTGGGTACGAACGGTTCCGGCGGAACGTCTTTCCACGCCGGCCGGGGTGTCGCTACCGCCGCCGCGGTTCAGGGCGACGGCAAGATCGTGGTCGCGGGCCGCGCGAGTGACAGCGCCTCCACGCCGGTCAACGGCGACATGGTGCTCAAGCGCTTCAACGCCAACGGCTCACCGGATCGAGCATTCGGCTCGGGCGGCACCGTCCGCGCTCGTGGAACTGTCGCCAACGCCGTGTCAATCGGACCCGGTGGGGTGATCGTTCTGGCCGGTGCGGTCCAGGCCTCGGACGGGACGTCGAGGGTCGCGCTCGCTCGCTTCCGCCCCAATGGAGCCCGCGATAACAAGTTCGGAAGCGCGGGCTTCGCAGTGGAAGACCTGGGTCGGTTCTCTGTGGCTTATGGGGTGCGCGTG
The DNA here is from genome assembly GCA_963757165.1 of uncultured Solirubrobacterales bacterium. GTDB lineage: Bacteria > Actinomycetota > Thermoleophilia > Solirubrobacterales > Solirubrobacteraceae > Palsa-465. The sequence continues at coordinate 737,364 of CAVWQO010000006.1, read as the reverse complement.
CAATCCGACGGCAAGATCGTCTTTGCCGGGGACCAGCGCCCGGATCTGCGGGTCACCAACGCGCTCATCGCCCGGGTGACCGCGAGCGGTCGTCTCGATACGGGCTTTGCTCGCCGCGGGGTCTACCTCTATCTCCACCCGAAAGGTGGCGCAGCGTCCAGCTTCAGGGCAGTTGCCCTCGACTCCGCCGGTCGGATCGTCGCCGGAGGCGGAGACGTTGAAACTGCTGGGTCCTACGCCTTATTCGCGCGCCTGAGTAAGCGTGGGGCGCCGGACCCCGGCTTCGGGTCCGGCGGGGTGATCACGGCGGTGGCCGCGCAGCTTCTCAACGACGGCGAGCTGCTCGGGGTCAGAGGCATCGCGATTGCCCGGCGAGGGGAGATCGTGGCGACGGGCGTCTACAAGGACGGAGGGAGGGCATCTGGCGCGCTATGGGCCATCACCGCCGGCGGCCGCCTGGACCGGGGTGTGGGTTCCGGCGGGTTGGTGAAGACCGCGCTCGGGTCGGGTTTTGGCGGGGAGGTTCACGCGGTGGCCGTCGCGCCAAGCGGCCAGATCTACTCGGGCGGTGACCTGCTTGATCCGTTTTCACGCCGAGCCACCGGCTTCGTTGCGTCGTATTCGGGCTTTTAGTCGGCTCCGTTCTGAATAGGGGCGGGAGTATCAGCCCCGCCGTCGTAGAGCCGGCGGTAGAGGGCTGCCGCATGCGGAAAGAAGCCGGTGCCGGTGGTGATCCCGAAGAACAGGTTGACAGTTGGCGCGTCGGCATCGAAGTAGTTCTCGAACGAAGTGTTGTGCGAGCCGAACCACGCGGACATGTTGCGGATGAACATCGGATCGTCCCCACGCGACGCCGCCGGAAGACGCGAGTTATGCGCCAGCGCCCACTCCGGGAACGCGATCGGCTTCCCGTGGGCGGCCGCAAACCTCGCCTGCCAGGCCAACCCGTAGCCGCGATGCACGATTGCATTCCATCTCTGCGCGGGCGTCGCCTTCGCCGATTCGTTCCAGTCGTAGACGTCAAGCCCGATGTCGTTGACCTACGCGTCCCCCGGGTAGGACAGCGCCGGGTTCAGGCCGCCGACGGCGATCGTCGGGGCCCAGTCGAAATTGAGGTGCTGCCCCGGCACGGAGCGCATCGCCGTGACGATCTGCCGCCAGACCGCTGCGTAGTGAGCCGCGTCCGCCGCCGTCCGCACCGACCATCGATACCAAGTCACGTTGAACTCCCAGGCTAGGCGGATTCTCGCCCGGGGCAGACCTCCGGCGACAAGGTTGTGAGCCAGGGTTCGAAAGTACGAGTCATATGCACCCGCCGCCGCCGCTGCCAGGCTCCCTCGCGACCATGGCCACATCGCCAGACTCAGATCCGGCGTGACCGAGCGCACCTTCCCCCACCGACGATCCTGGCCGCCGGGTCGGCGAGCTGGGCCCAGGTGTTAGCGGGGGGGAAATCGGTCGCGGTCTGGATCGGCGAGCCACGCCAGGCAGCGAAAGCGAGGTCCTTTGCGGGCCCGTAGCCCGCGAACACGCCGGATTGCCACGTGCGTTTGACCCCGGCGGCCGCCGGCGCTACGGGCCGCGAGGTCCGCAGCCGGCCCACGCGACGGTGAGCAGCAGGCCGAACGCGAGTTGTTTCGCTCCACGTGGCATCTTGATGGGGCGCCGGAGCGTACGCAGGCCCGGCGGCGCGCGCAACCGCCTCAGCCAGGTGTCCGGAACCATCCTGATGCGGCTGCCCCCTGCGATGCTATGGCGATGGAACAGCGAATCAGCTTGGTGACGCTCGGTGTTGAGGACCTTGTCCGTGCTCGCGAGTTCTACGAGACGCTCGGCTGGTCTGACGCTCACCAGCCCGACGACGAGGTCTGCTTCTTTCAGGCCGGCGGAATGGTGTTCGGGCTCTGGACTGCGCTCGGCGGTCACGGCGCTCCCGGGATCGAACTCGCGTACAACGTGCGAGCGCCCGAAGAAGTGGGCATCGTGTTGGCTGAGGCAGAGCGCGCGGGCGGCACCATCGTCCGCCCCGCCGGGCGGGCTGACTGGGGCGGCACGACCGGAGCCTTCGCTGATCCCGAGGGGTACGTGTGGGAGGTCGCCCACAACCCGGGCTGGACGCTCACGCACGACGGCACGATCAAGATCTAGGCCGAGCTGCGCCGCTCCACGCCTCGAACCGCTGCCATCCAGCGCCCGCGAAGGGTCAGGCGGGCGTGACGACGGCGTAGACACCTCGATGAACCCGGTGCAGCTGACCTTTGGCAGCGAGCAGAGCGATGGCGCCACGGGTGTATCCAAGGCTCGTCAGCTGCGCAACCGACACGACGCCGTGCTGCCGCCACGCCAGCTCAGCCAGACGTGGTGGCTCTGAGGCCTCGTATACGCGCACTGGAGCCACCACGTCCGAGGGTCCGGGGGATCGTGTGCGTGTGGGCGCGGTGCCGGGCGGGCGCGGCGGCTCGCTGCTGTGCTTCTCGGTGCTCACGAGCGGCGACGCGCTCGGACAACGGCATCGACGCCGCTCCCTGCCATCGGGCGAGGACGGTCATCGGCGACGACCAACTCCCACCGGTCCGGATGGAGGGCGGCGAGCGCGTCCTCGACCGAGACCTGCACCTGACCGGCCGCGGCCGTCGCCGCTCCTGTGGCCGGGTCGATCGGGCGATGGCCGACTAGGAACAGCCGTCGCTGCTGGATCTCGCAATGACGCGGAGCTACGCCTCCTCGAGCACCACGAGGGTGTCCGGGTGAACCCCGTCGCGCTTCATCGCCTCGGCGGCCTGGTCGCTCTGCATCGCTTCCTGAAATGCGCCGAAGTCGGGGATCTCGAGGATCATTCCGACCCGGTTTGAGCCCTGCGGGTCCCTGAAGGTCCGGTGGGTAATCCCCAGCGGACCGAAGAACTCGTCCCGCGTTGGCATGTTGCGCCAATGCGCGACGTCGTCAACCTCATGAAACGCCAGATAGGTCGCCATTCCAGACGTCCCCTTTCTCACGGTTAAGCCGTGGTCGTTCTGCCTCGGTAGCACGCCGCCCAGCGCCGAAAACCGAACCTATAGGCGCGAGCCCTGGGGGGCAAGATGTTTGCGCGTTTCAGCGATCGCCCCGACTGCCGTTCAGCCTTACTGGCACCGCGAGCCTCGGCGAGTTCGGTGATCTTCTGGCGCAGTCGACCGGCGCGGTCGACTTTCCTCCGATGTTCAACGAATAACTTAACGGCGAGGTGCTCGTTGGATGTAGGGTCGCCAGGGCAGGCCCAGTCACCGGGCTGTGGCCGTTGAGAGAGGAGTCGGCATGGCCGACCGAGTGTTGTTTATCAGTTGGGGCACCCCTGTCCGCGGGCGCGAGGAGCGCGGCCTTGAGGTATTCAACGAGTCAGTCGGCCTCTACGGCCGCATGCAGCAGGAGGGCCGCATCGAGAGCTTTGATGTTGTCCTGCTAGGAGCCGAGAGTGACCTCAACGGTTATATCGAGCTCCACGGGACGGCGGCGCAGATCGCTGCTTTGCGCGAGGACGAGGAGTTTCAGCGCAACACGATCGAGGCGAGCATGATCGTTGACGGGCTTCGCCAGTCCGAGGGGATCACGAACGCCGAGATTGCTCGGCAGATGGAGATGTACCAGGAGATCGTCGCCCGCGTTTCGCAGGCGAGCTGACCGAGATTGGGTGTCCGGTGCGTTGCTATCGCACGCGAGGCACCGGAGCCCCGGTTTTTATCGATCCGGCGCGGGGGGTATTCCTGTGCTCATGCCAGACGACCCCCGCGAGCTACGGATCGCATGGCACATCCAGTCGATCTCGACCCGAGCCGAGACGAATACCGAACAGCTCGTATCGAAGCTATTCGATGCCGGCTGGCCGAGCGGGAAGGGTGACCGGGCCGAGCCGGCCGCGCTTGAATGGTTGCGTCGCTGGGGACCGAGAGGCATCAGCCCCCTGCTCGCTGGGTGCGCGTGCGACGTGGGCTACTGCCGCGTTTGCAACTGAACATTGGACGAGCTCGTGCATGCCGGTTTGATCGCGAGTTCCCCCGCCCTTTCCAAGCTTCCGTTGATGGGCACGGCTGGGCTTGAACCAGCGACCTCTCGCGTGTGAAGCGAGCGCTCTCCCACTGAGCTACGCGCCCTGAGGGCTCGATTCTACGCGTCGGCGGGGGTCCTCTGCGCGGCGCGCTGCGGTCCGGTCAGAGCCGGACGAGGTTCTCGACCTGCAGCCCGCGGGTCACGCCGCGCAGGTCGATGAACAGCTCGGCTTCCGTGGCGATCGTGCGGTGATCGATGCCCGGGTGAGCGGTGACGAGGACCACGGCGTCGGCGCCCGTCAGTGCGGATTCCAAGTCGCTACTGGTCAGCCCGAGCTCGGGAAGCTCCGGTACGAACGGGTCGTGATAGAGCAGGACGGCTCCGCGTTCGGTCAGCTCCTCCATGATTCGTAGTGCGGGCGACTCCCGAACGTCTCCAACACCGCCCTTGTAGCTGGCTCCGAGCACCACGATCCGGGACCCGTTGATCGGCTTGGCGACGTCATTCAGAGAACGCTCGATCCGCTCCACGCAGTGGTGAGGCATCTGCTGGTTGATCTTGCCGGCGAGCTCAATGAACTCCGTTGACATGTGGAACTCGCGGGCTCGCCAAGTCAGGTAGAACGGATCGACCGGGAGGCAATGGCCGCCCATCCCGGGGCCGGGCTCGAAGCGCATGAATCCGTACGGCTTCGTGGCGGCTGCATCGACGACCTCCCAGATGTCGATCCCCATCCGGTCGCAGAGAATCGCGAGTTCGTTGACGAGGGCGATGTTGACCGAGCGGAAGATATTTTCGAGCAGCTTTGTCATTTCCGCAGCCTCGGGCGTGGTCACCCGTACCACGTGGTCGCAGATCTGGCCGTAGAGCTCCGCAGCCCGGTCTGCGCATCGAGGGGTCATGCCGCCGATGACCTTTGGCGTATTGCGCAGGTTGTAGTCCGTGCGTCCCGGATCGACGCGCTCGGGGGAGAACGCAACGTTGAGCCCTTCGCCGACTCGCAGGCCTGACTCCTCGAGCAACGGCACGAGGCGCTCACGGGTCGTACCGGGGTACGTGGTCGATTCCAGCACCACGAGCTGGCCCCGCTGTGCAACCTGTCCGAGCGACCGTGCCGCAGCGCTGAGCGGCCCGAGGTCGGGTTCACGATTGGGCGTCAGGGGGGTGGGGACGCAGATCAGAACCGCGCCGGCGCGTGCCAGGGGGGCGTAATGGGAGCTCGCCTCGATCAACGGGAGCGCCGCTTGCAGGCGCTCGGATGAGATGTCTTCGATGTATGACTCGCCCGCGGCGATCGAGGACACCTTGCGAGGGTCTACGTCGACCGCCACGACCTGCACACCCGCCTCCGCAAACGCGACGGCGAGCGGCAGACCCACATAACCCAGCCCGATGATGCCGACGCTCATTAGGTGCCCGTTTCCGTTCGAGGCCGCCAGCATTGCTGATGGCACTGACGACTCGTACAGACGATAGCGAGCGCTCCCGTCGTCGGAGGAAGCCGAGGGTCCCTTAGGGGCCGTACCTGACTCGAACCTGATCCGGAACCGTCGCTGCATGGCTGTTCCCCTCGAGGTCGATCTACGCGCGGGCGGACGCACTGTCGGCTGCGCCGTTGTGAGAGACGTCGGCTGTCACCTCGTCGTCCTCCGAGGGCGCGTCGTCCACGGCCGCATCGACGTCTCTGCCAACCCCGGCCGCGCTGGTCCCTTCGCCGGCGACGGAACTGGTGGTCGGCATGCGTCGATATCCCGAGTACGGGTCCTCGCGCCGGATCTTGGCCTGATTGACGACAACCCCCACCATCGTTGCGCCAACTTTCTCGAGCTGATTTCGCAGACGCTCCACCTGATCCGGCGATTGATGCCGCATGCTGCTCACCACGATCACACCACTGACCTGGCTCGCCAGCGGAAGCGTGTCCGAGACCAGTGAACCGGGGGACGCATCGAGGATCACGAAGTCGTAGTGCTCTGCAAGCCGGCGCAAGAGCTTCGACATCGCGTCGCTTTCCAACAACTCTGACGGGTTCGGCGGAATGTCCCCCGCCACGATCACATCCATCGAGCCGACCTGCGTTGTGCCGGGAGCGTCGCGGCCGCGCTCGATCTTGGCGAACCCCGCCAGTTCCAGGCCGGAGGTGCCGCTTACTCCATTCCCGCGGTCCTCGAACTCGTCGTCGACTGGGCATACGGCCTCGCCCTCTAGAGGAAAGGCTCCGGCTGGGCCGACCGGGCCATCGTCGACGGGCGATTCAGCACTCGCCTCGGCGCCGACCAGTTCAGCGACGGTGACCGATTGGACGATCGAACTCAGCGCCTCCCGATGGAACAGCAACTCGGCCAAACCGGGGTACGCACGCAGCCCGTGACGGCGGGCCAACTCCGGGCGTCTTAAATCCGTCTCTAGGAGCAGAACCTTGCCATTGCCAGTCATGGCGATCGCTCTGGCGAGCTGCCACGCCACAGTGGATTTTCCTTCACCCGGGGCCGCGGAGGTCACGAGCACCGATTGCAGCTCTCGGTCGACGTTGAAATAACGCAGTCGCGCGCGGATCGCGCGGAACGCCTCTTCCATCGGCACGGGAGGTACAGCCGGCAGTGTCTCGTCGCGACGACGACGGCGTACCAGCGCTTTGACTCGCGGCACGACGCCCAGCAGCGGCAGGTCGTAGGCCTCAGCGAGTTCCTCCGGGGTCCGCACGCGGCGGTCCACGCGGTAGAACACGATGGCCAGCACGATCCCGAGGATGAGACCCAGCAGCCCACCGGCGACCACGTTCATCTTGGTCCGGGGCGTCGAGGGCGATGTGGGCACTGTCGCGCTCTGGACGAGCTCCGCGTTCCCGTTCTGAATCTGGGCGAGTGACTGCAGCTGGAGCAGCTGGTTCCTCAGGTGCCGTCCGCCGGATCCCGACCGCACAGGCGGCGCCAGCGACCTGATCTGGCTCTCGACGTCATGGATTGCCGAATTGACCAGCGACCGGTCCGTGTTCTGGCGGAATACGATGAACTGCCTCGCGAACGTATTGGCCAGCGTCGATGCCCGCGCTGGACTCGGATCCGTTGCGGTGATCGCAACGACGTCGGACTGCCCGACGGACTGCACCGATATCTCGCTCTTTACGTCGCTCGCGGTTACCCGTTGGCCGAGCGCTTGTGCAGTCATGTGGTCCACGGTGTCGAGCGATACCAAGGCCACGTTGGTAGCTGCCTGCCGTGACGGGTCCGACGCCGTCGCTCCGGAGGGAGGAAGCCCGATTACGCTTTGGAGGCTTTGGTCTGGAGCCGTGTCATTGCGGAACAGGAGCTGGGCGGAAGCCTGGTACTGCTGTTGCTGACGGCTGGAGACGATCCCAGCCGCGGCGGCGCCGACCACGACGCACAGCGCTGCCAGCCACCATCGGCGCAGCGCGATCGACATTAGGCTGGGGGCGTCGGGCTCGTCTCGTACGGTCTGATGATCCATTCTGAACCCGCTGGAGTAAGCGCAATCTCGGATGATTCAGATCCGGGCTACGCGATCGACAGGACGAAGTGGCGCCAGATACTCGCCACGTCATTTTTAACGGAGGTCGTCGCAGCTTCTTGACGGCCGCTGTCGATTCCCTGCCCTGATTCCCTGCTTTTCTGGACGCGCGTGGCGGTCGACGTACGACACGACGGCCATCGTGCTGCGCGTCTAAGCCCGGCAGCCGCGGAGTCTTCGCTTGACCAACACTCGGCGGTGTCGGCGTCCCCCGCGCGGACGCTGTCGGTCTTGGGCGCGGTGGTGCTTCCACAGCCCTCGGACAGAGCACTGCTTCCCAGCGCTGGCAGCGTGTGTCGGGCCGTGAGCTCCGCCCGACTGAAGCGGCTTGTGCGGACTGGCGCCGAGAAGCACGATGCCCGTGCCCGGCGCGAGGGTGACAGCCGTGTAGGACTGCCCGTACATGTCTGTGTACGAATGGTCAAGCTGCACGACGTGCGTCTGTGTGTCGGATGGATTGACCAGGCTCAAGCCACCCGAGTATTGGCGCGCCGGCACGCCTTGCTGCTGGTAGCGATCCGACGTGGCGTGACCGATCGGAATGTGGTACTCCGGGCGGTCGTAGAAGGTGCCATAACCCGATGGACTGCCGCTGAAGCCCGAACCATTTCCGGCATAGATGTACGTGTAGCTCCGTGAGTCCTTAACCAGCAGGTAGTTTGCCAGCGCCCAGTTGATCTGATCGTGGCTCACGCTGGGATCATCGGCTGCATTGACGATCCCAGTGACGACAAACGCCTTGCCGGCCGTGTTCAGCTGCTCGAGCGCGGCGACCTCCTGCTGCCATGCGCTGCCCGTGAGTCGATGCCCTCCGTAGGCCGTGAAACCGGCTTCGTCAAAGTCCATGTCGATGTACGGAATGACGCGTTGAACGTTGTCCAACCCTGAGACCGACGGGGCGAGGTTCACCGTCAGAGTCTTGGTTGGGAAGCGCTGCAGCAGCTGGGATCGCACATCCTGGAGCCAACCCAGCATGTCTCCGGCGTATCGGGCGTTGTCCTGCCACGTTCCCGGATAGCCGAGAAGGGTCCATCGACCGTTGCGATACACCCCGCAGCGACTCGCGAAATTGGCGAACGTGAAGTCATCAATGGACAGTCCCGCTGCGCCCTGGCGCAGGAGAGGCTCGGCCTGCTGCAGCTGCCAGGCCCTGACGGCTGGATTGCTGAAGTCAAGGGGCACGCTGGTGTTGCCTGAGCCGTAGTAGGCCGGTGTTTTCCCGTCACATTGGTAGACGATCCAATCGGGGTGCGAGGCTTGCCAGTCCGCAAGGCTATGTCCGGGGATCGTCTGTGGGTATGGATCGTTGTCGAAAGGGATGTACCCGTCGAGGTGCGTCACCGGCGGATAGAAGCCGAAATTCCAGTCGGCGAAGTAGCCGCCATAGACGTACGCGACCTTGGTCGACAACGCGTTGGCATCGTGTGCTGCATAGTCAAACGCCAGCCCGAGCCCGATGCCCTCGGACGTGCTGGCAAACGCGGACGCGACCGCGCTCGTCCTCGCGGGCGGGCGTGCCGCCGATGCCCGCATGGGGCTCGAGAAGTGGACCGCGACGACCAGAACGGCAGCCACCGTCGCGCATTTTCGGTTTCCGGGCATGATCTGCGTAGGCTCGAGGTCGTGCTCCAGCACCCGCTCGTGTCTGCGGCAGTGCCGGGACCGTCCTGTCTAGACCGCGCCGCAGCGCATGACCCACGGGGCCGCGTCTTTGCACGGGACAGGCTTGGGGATCGGCCACGTTTGTCGCAACGTGATCGGTCAGTGGCGTCACTGGACGCATGTTGGTGCCCGCGTGGGATCCAGCCCGCCGCGGCCGGCGCGGAAGAGCTACTGACCGTTGAGCAGGACGATCGCGCTTACCGGAGGCAACGTGACCGACGTGGTGTATGGCCGCCCGAACATGTCTCGGTACGCGGCGTCCAGCGGGACCGTTTCGAGCTGGGAGGCAGACGGGTTGACCAGTACCAGCCCGCCGGAGTAGTAGCGGACCTCTACACCGGAGGATGCAAACCGGTTGGACGTCGGATGGCCAATCTGGATGTGGTATTCCGGACGGTCGTAAAAGGTCCCGTAGCCGGAAGGACTGCCGGTGAATCCGCCGTGATTTCCGGCGTAGACGTAGGTGTACGTGTGCTGTCGCTTGACGAGCAGGTAGTTGGCGAGCACCCAATTGAGGTCGTCGTGACTGACCTTGGCATCGTCCGGGGCATTGACGATGCCGTTGATGTCGACGGCCTTCCCATGGTCGCCGAGGTATTCGAGCAAGCTGGCCTGCTGTTCCCATGCCGTTCCAGAGAGCCTGTGGCCCCCGTAGGCCGAGAAGCCGGCTTCGTCAAACGCAACGTCGATAAAGGGCGTGATGAGAGGTACCTTGTCCACCCCGGACACGAAGAAGTTGACGTTCAGACCGAGCGACTTGCCCGGGAACTGCTGACGGATCTGCAGGTGCATGTTCCGCAGCCAAGCGAGCATCGCGCTGTCGTAGCCAGGGCTCCGTTTCCACGCCCCCGGGTACCCTAGCGACGCCCAGACACCGTGGCGATATACACCACAGCGGCTCTCGTAGTTGGCGAACGTGAAATTGTCGAAGGCGACCCCGTCGGCACCCCTTCTGAACGTGACCGCCGCTTCGTGTAGCTGGTAGGCCTGGACGGCCGGGTTGCTGAAGTCCAGGGGCACATTTGTGTTCCCGGCGCCGTAGTACGCGGGGGTCTTGCGGTCGCACTGATAGACGATCCAGTCCGGATGACGCGCCTGCCAGTCTCTGAGCGAATGACCCGGAATGGTCTGGGGATACCCGTCTGTGTCAAATGGGATGTAGGCGTCGGTGTGGTTGACAGGAGGATTGAAGCCGAAGTTCCAGTCGACGAAGAGGCCGCCAAAGATGTAGTCGACGGCGTGCGCGACCGCGGCTGAATCATGAGCGTGATAGTCGAAGGCCAAACCGAGATGGACGTTGTCGAGCGTGTCGGTGAACGTCGGGGCGAGCTCGTACGGGGGCAGGACGGAGAGCTTGGGACCGACGGAGAGCTTGGGTGGGACCGTGAGCCGGGGCGAGCGCGGCGTGTCGCCACAGCCGATCACCCCGATCGCGGCGAGAGCGGCCGCGATCGTCAGCGGCCCGGATGAACGCGCGGCCCGAGCTAGGCGCATCATCACTCCCATCGCCGCAGATAGTGCCAGAGATCGCGAGATGGAAATAGGGGTCTCAGGGCGGGTCAAGGAGGATGGATCTCAGCGCGGAGCAAGGGGGCGGCCTCGCATGGTTAACGCGCGACGCGGCGCAACTCCGTCGCCGAGGAGGCAATTTGGCGCTGGCACGAGCCGCGTAGATCGGCGCCGGGAAAGCTCGCCCCGCGACAGAAAGACCCCCCAGAATTCGTTAAGGAGGAATGAGCGACCCCTCGGCGCCGAGGCCCCGGAAACCACCCAGGGGGGCCCCGTGCCTGTGCATGGTGGTTTGCGATTACTACCCGCTGGATGGACGCGTGGTGCGTGAGGCAAGGGCGGCCGCGCGGGTGGGCTACCGCGTCGACGTCATCTGCCTCACCGAGGAAGGCCAGCTGCGGCGGGAGGTTCTCGACGGAATCGACGTACACCGCGTCGGCGTCGGTCGCAACCGCGGCGTGGGTCTTCTCCAGACGCTGCGTGAGTACGTGGTGTTCACCGTCCTCGCCGGGGTGATCGCCGCTCGCATTCGCGTCCGCAATCGTGGCGGGTCTCACCACATCGTCCAGGTTCACTCACCGCCGGACTTCCTGATCGTTGCGGGCATCGTGCCCAAGTTGCTCGGGAGCAAGCTGATCCTGGACATTCACGACATCTCCAGGCATCTATATCTGGCGCGGTTCGCACATCGCCGGTCGGCGCGGCTGATGAATCGTCTGCTGGCATTAATTGAGCGCGCCGCCTGCGCGCTCGCCGATCAGGTGATCACGGTGCATGAGCCATACCGCCAGGAGCTCATCGCCAACAAGGTGGCGGACTCAAGGATTGCGGTGGTGATGAACGCGGTCGACGATGATCTCGTCACGAGCGTTTCCCGGGTGAGCCGAAACGGCGGGATCTCGGCGAACGGAAGCCACGGGAAGACGACGGCCGCACCATTCACGATCGCCTACCACGGGACGATCACGCCCGCCTATGGCGTGAATCTGATCCTCGAGGCGATCCCTCACGTGCTCCAGAGCGTCCCCGACCTCAGATGCATGATCCTCGGCGCGGGGGATGCGCTGCCCGCCGCGCGGCAGCTGGCGGCCGACCTCGGGGTGGCCTCGCGGGTTGAGTTCTCCGGCAAGTTTCTGCCGATCGAAGAGGTGCTTGGCCGAGTTGCCACGGCGGACTGCGGCCTGATCCCAAATCTTCCCTCCGAGCTCAATCGGTTCGCGCTCTCATCGAAGCTGCTCGAGTACGTCGCGCTGGGTCTGCCAGCGGTGGTCGCGCGACTGGAGACGCTCGAGAGTCATTTCGGGCCGGATGAGGTGACCTTCTTCGCCGCCGGCGACGCTGTTTCGTTGGCGCGTGCGATCACCTGGGTGGCGAAGAACCCGGTGGAGGCTCGTGCCAAGGCTGAGCGGACGCTTGCCAGCAGCGGCAAGTACTCATGGGCTGAGCACCGGAGACGCTACCTGGAGGCACTGTCGAGCGCCGCCGGGTCCGTCAACGGCGGCGACGCGCGCGGCGAGCCGCGCCTCGACGATGCTTCGGTGCCATAGCCTGCCCCGACGCACGGGCGCGCAGACTCGGAACTCCGTCAGCTGGTTTCGTAGAGCCGCACGGAGCCCGTTTCGCGCATGCTGGCCGTGGGGCGGGCCGGACGGTGCTCGCGCACCAGCCGAAAACGTCCGGTTTCCAGCAGCTGCTCGTGCTCGAGGGGCGTGCGGTAGACGACGCGCAAAGGGCGAGGGCGACGCTCGAGGCTCGCCAGGATTGCCGCCAAGAACCGTTTGAAGATCGCCCCTCGGAATGGGTTGTAGAGGAAGATCACGGTCACGTCGTCGGGCAGGGTGTATTGCGTGGCGTCGCCGACGATGATCTCGATCGCATCGCAACGGACCTCGGGCGTTGCCGAGATGTTCGCCCGCGCGGTTTGAGCGAGCCCGGGCGAGAGCTCCAGGCCGATGACTCGCCCGAAGTCATAGTGCACCGCGGCTTCGAGGAGGACACGCCCCTTTCCCGCCCCGACATCGATGAACACGTCCTCAGGGCCAACCTCGTGGGTGTCGAGAACGAGACGCAGCGTGCGCCACGGGGAAGGCTCATAGGACACCCTCTCTGGATGTCCGAGCCCAAGCTGACCCAACGGGATGCGGCCGGCGGTGGCGATCCCCAGGCGGCGGTCGATCACCAGCCGGTCGGCTAGGCGGCGTGTGCGATGCCAGATGGTCTTACCGGTTGCGACCGCGAGCTGCTTCATCCGCTCAGTTTCAAGCGGCGTAACGGTAGAGCAGCTCGCCCGCGGTCCTGCACACGATCGGCGGTGAGCGTCGAATCACGGTTTGCAGAAGCTGCGGCGCGTGTCCAGCACGATGCACGGTTGCCCCCTTGGTGAGCGTCGTGTACACCAATGGCCTCTCAGCCGCACCCCAACGGCTCTTGAACTCGCGCAGGCCCTGGTTGTCGCTGTCGCTGCGGCCGAAGTCGAGCAAGCGCATGCCGTCCCGACACCCCTCCTGCACGGCGCGCCACATGATCAGGTGGTTCGGCCTGAGCTTTAGGGCGGCTGGGTTCGACGCGGAGAACTTATAGATCAGAACGCCGTTCCAAGCTAGGAACACCGTCCCCGCGACCGCCTCGGTGCCACGATAGGCGAGGAGAACGTGTCCCATCTGCTTGGCCATGAACTCGTCCCAGAGGAGGCGGAAGAAGCGCTTCGGCTGGACAGGTGAACCCTGCCGCCGGCGCGTGGCGACATGAAGACGGTAAAAGACCTCGGTCAGGTCCTCGCGTCGCTCGCCTCGTCGGACCACGACGCCGTCGCGTTCTGCCTTGCGAATCCCTCGCGCCGCCATCTTGTGGAAACGTCGTGCGACAGTCTCCGGATCGTTGTCCAGCTCGAGCGCGTGGATTACGTCGGTCTCGTGCTGGGAGGCCTCGCGACCCGGCAGGGAGGCTCGCACCTGCAGATAATCGACACCCGCGTCCCGCCACCCCTGGTCGACGCGGTCAAGGAACACGTCGCCCCCCCCCGACTGAGAGAGGAGCGCTGGGACGAAGTCCGTGTAAGGCAGCGAAACCCAGCCGCGGCTTCGCAACCGCCCTCCCACCTGGACCATAGGCAAACCTTGAGTCACGGCGCCCGCCTCGTCTAGTTCGACGAGCACGAAAGCCGAGAACTCGTAGCAATCGGCGAGCAGGCGCGCCCAAGCCGGATGGTGGAAGGGCCCGGCATCTTCGTGGCTGGCTACGAACGCAGACCAGCGTGGATCGTCAATTGGTATACGGAGCATCTCGTGACGGCGGGCGGAACACAGCAAGGGTGCTGGTCTCGTTGGTGTACAGCGTGCCGTGGTTGAGGCTTAGCCCGGGCAGGCCCGTACCCGACGCACGGGCCCGCCACCACGCGCAGACATCCCGCGGGAGCGCATGCCAGATGCCCTCCTCGCCCTTGAGGACGTCAAGAAACTCGCAATAGATCGCCTCGTTGCGGCTCTCGCCGAGGTATCCGCTGTCCGGATGGCTGATGCACTGGATCAACCCAAACGAGTCCTTGACGCGCCTCATCTGATCAATCCAAGGGCTGGCATCAGGGTGCCCCATCAAGTTGAAGAGCGTGTGATCCTGGGGCAATGTGTACGGCAGCTCCACCAGGCTTCCGATAAAGAACGGCCAGCTGCAGCAGACCCCGCCGGGCTGAGCCTCGTACGGATCAGACAACGGCATTGTCGTGTCGTAGTCCACCGGCAGCTCGGGGAGCCATTCAGGCACCCGGTGGATGGCAGGAGAGCGAAACCCGACCGCGCCCAAACGCGCAACCGATTCTCGCAGCAGCGGTACCTGTTGCTCAAAGGTGCTGCGGCTCGAGAAGAGCGAGCGATCGTGGTACAGCGCATGGCTGCCGATCTCGTGACCGCGCGAGGAGAGCTCCTGCACGATTCCCCAGTCAATTGGGTAGGAGTCTCCGACGATGTTGAAGCAGGAACGAAAGCCGCGATCCTCCTCGAGCTCAGCAATCCGGAGGGCGTTGCGCATCCCGGAGGGCCCTTCGATGTCATGGGTGAGAATGGCCGCGGCGTGCAGCGCGTTTGGCCAAAACCAGCGGAACGGGACATGGTCGGTACGGAGCGCTCGGAGCGCACACGTGCCGAAGAACCTCACCAGCCGCTCGACGCTGTCGTCGTGGGGCCAGCGGGGGAAATCTGGCTCCCCCTTCCAGGAAATTAGTCGTCGGCGGGCGGCGAGTTGCACGCGACGCGGGATCAGCCCCTTTACGCGGTAGTACGCATTCAGCTGGCGCGGGCCCAGCCACCGGCCCCGGTGCCGATCCGTCCACCGTTCCAGGACGTAGCTGTCATACGCCTCGTCTAACGAGAAGGGCACGTGTACCTGGCCGTCGCCCAGATCGGTGCATTGCAAGACATCGCCGTCGGCCGTGCGAAAGCAGGCGAAGCCCTCCCCGTTGGTCCGCTGGGCCCCGGGTCGCACAAGGACCCGGCAGTCGGCGCCGCTAAGCCATTCGGGAACCCCCGAGCCCGTCGTGCAGTGCACGACGGGAGACTCTTCGCTTGGTTTCCGACCCCTGGGTCCGTCGAGGATTGCCGGCCCCCCGTCGATGCCTAACACGGCTGTCAGTTGGCCAGCTGAGAATTCCGTTGGCCGTTCCACCGAGTCCAGTCCATCCAGGCTCCCGTCTGCGACGTTGGGCGGCGATTTGGCGATCATTGCGGTGCTCGGGGCCCCGGGGCGAGGTGCGCCGGTATCAGTGCCTCTGTAGTTGACCAACGTTGCCGGCACCAGATCCTTGACGCCTCGGCCGGTCAGCCGCCGCTGCGAGACCAGGTGCGACGTCGCCGCCGACCTTCCCGGCGTACAGGCGGGCCTGCGTCAATCGTTGTTTCTCTAGGACGATCGACGGGGCCGCGGTCCGCTGTGCCCGAGGTCAACCCGCGACACGACGCCAGACACGAGGAGACATCCGGAAGCAATGCATCGCGTTTGCCTGGTTGGGGCCGGGAACGTTTCGAGGACACACGCCGACGCGCTCGCCGGTCTGCCGACGGCTCAGGCGGTTGCTGTGTGTGACCCAGATGCGGCCCGGGCACGCACACTTGCCCAGGAGTACGGCTTCCCTCACGTGTTCAACTCGCTCGACGAGGCGATCGGCAGCGGGACCTTCGATTCTGCGCACGTTCTGGTGCCGCCGAGCCTTCACGCGTCTATCGCCCGCCGGCTGCTGGCGGCTGACATCGGCGTGCTGCTGGAGAAGCCGATGGCGCTCTCATCCGAGGATTGCACCAGCCTGGTCGCCCAGGCCCGGCGACGCAAGGTGCAACTGGGCGTCAATCACAACGCTGTCTTCTACCCCGCCTATCTGGAGCTGCGCGCGCGGCTCCTAGAGCGCAGGCACGGCGCGCTTCAGCATCTGATCATCGCCTGGAACCTTCCTCGGCAGTCGCTCCCTCCGCCAGCGCATTGGATGACCCAGCGCCCGCAGAATCTGGCCTTCGAGACCGCCGTACATCCGTTTTCGCAGGTTCATGACCTGGCGGGTCCGCTGATGTCCGCGGAGACAACCGTGTCCGGTAGACGGGAGCTCGGTGCCGGACAGTCGTTCTTCGATACCTGGCAGGTGTCGATGGTGTGCGAGCGCGCCACCGCCCAGGTCTTCGTGTCCTACGGCGGCTCTCACCGGCTGTGGCAGTTAACGGCGATCTGCGAAGACGGGGTGGTCACAGCGGAGGCTGAGCAGAACCGGATCACGGCTCTGGATAGCGGACGATGGGGCCGTTACTACGAGCCGATGCACGCGGCTGTGAGAGTAGGTGGCCAGGAGGTCGGGCGTGCGGTCGGGAACGTGGCGCGCGAGGTCGTTTCGTCCCTTCGCCCGAACGAACCAAACGATCCCTACTTCATGAGCATGAAGCAGAGCATCGCGACCTTTCACGGGCCTCGCTCACCCCAACAGCCCCGCGTCGACGGTGATTTCGCCAAGCACGTCGTGATGATGTGCGAGTCCGCGAGCGACGGTGTCGCCGAGGATGTGCCTCAGACCCTGACACGGCGGCGCGTGCACCGGCGGGAGCACTGCGATGTGCTGGTCACCGGTGGCACCGGCTTCATTGGCAGGACCGTCGTCGACCAGCTCGTGTCAGCGGGCGCGAAAGTTCGAGTCATGGCTAGGAGCGTGGTTGGGCTGCCGGACCTCTTCTACGGCGAAGCGATCCACCTTATCCAGGGGGACGTGGCTGACGCTGACGCGGCGCGACAGGCGGTGCGTGGAGCCCGCACAGTGATTCACCTGGCGACGGGCGACTGGCTCGACTTCGACCGCGCGGATGCTTCCATCATCCAAGCGACGGACCAGATCGCTCAGGCATGTCTGCGCGAGGATGTCGAGCGACTCGTTTTCGCGGGGACGATCGCCTCGCTGTACCTGGGGGACCCCCTGGAGACGGTGACCGAGTCCACGCCCACCGATCCCCTGGTCCGCGAGCGTGGGCCGTATGCGTGGGCGAAAGCTCGCGCTGAAGAGCGCCTTCAACGCTACTTCCGTGAACAGGCGCTGCCGATCTGCATCGTCAGGCCGGGCGTGGTCCTGGGAGGCGGAGGCACTCCTTTCCACTCTGGCTTTGGAATCTGGCGAGGCAACGTCCACTGCGTCGGCTGGAACGACGGAACCAATCCGCTGCCCCTGGTGCTGGACTCCGATGTCGCGACGGCGATCGTCTCGGCCCTCTCATGTGGTGCGGCTGTCGGCAGGACCTACAACCTGGTCGGCGACGTCCGGCCGTGCGCGCGAGAGTGCGTCGACGAGCTGAGGTTGGCCCTGGAGCGCCCGCTGGTCTTTCATCCAAGGCATCCCGCGCAACACCAGGCGGTTCAGGTCTCGAAGTGGCTGGCCAAGAGCGTCATCCGGCGCCGACTGACACCCGGCCCGAGCTATCGCGCTATCAAGTCGGCGGGATGCGTGTCTCAGTTCGACTGCTCGGTAGCAAAGACGGAACTCGGATGGACGCCGGTCGCGGACAGGAGCGAATTCATCGATCGAGCTCTGCGTGTCCACGCGCGACGCCCGCAGCAGGAACCTATGATTCCGGCTCTGGCCGCTCAGCGCGGATGAACGCGGACTGGTCGCGACCGACCGGGGCCGGTTGACGCCTTGGTGGGTGCGACAGCAGACACCGGGCTCCGCGCGACCTTGACGAGCGACCTGCTTCGATCACTTTACGCGGAGCGACACACGCCACTCACGCCACGCGTGGTGATCGTGCAGTTGCTGACGAGTCCCGAACTGCGACTCGTGGTCGCGTTCAGGCTCTACACATGGCTGTGGCAGCGGTTCGGGGGGTCCGCGCCTTACTACCTGTACACGTATCTTCGCGCTCGGATGGGATGTGACATTGGGCTGGGCGCCGTAATCGGTCCTGGCCTGCGGGTCGTGCATCGCGCGGACATCGTCATCGGTAGCTCGGCCGTCCTCGGCGCGGATGTCGATGTGTACAACGGCGTCACCATCGGAACGCGTCGGCCACCCCTCAACGAGATGCCGACGATCGGCGACCGAGTCGTGATCTGTTCGGGCGCCAAAGTCCTCGGAAGCATCAAGGTCGGCGACGACGTCGTGATCGCGGCCAACGCGGTCGTGCTGGACGATGTAGAGAGCGGAGCGACCGTTGCCGGCATACCGGCACGCCCGGTGGGGAACGGGCGCCGCTAGCGGCCCGAGTCAGGAAGTCCCGAACGGGCTGCCCCCGAGGCTTCTATCGGCCCGCTAGCACCCAAGCACGAGTGCGAGACTGGTCACGTTGCGCCCGAGCTTCGTCGGCCAAGGCAGCTCGCCAAGCGGGAGGACATTGATCGGCCAGCCTTCCTTCAACAGACGTCGGACCGCCAGGAAGGGTCCGAGGATGAGCTCGCCCTCGTCCCACAGCCGCCGCCCCTGCGGGAAGTAATCGTGCATCAGAATCACGCCGCCCCGGCGCAGTCGGGACAGCGCGAGCGGCAGCTCTTGATAGACGGTAGCTGCACTGTGGTCGCCGTCGAGGAAGATGAAATCGTAACGCTCGTCAGTGTCCGCGAGGTAGGAAAGGGAACTGTCCACGAAAAATTCGACCGGGGCCAGACCTCGTACGATCTCGGCTGGTGAGTGGGGGGCGCCGTAGCGTGCCCAGGGCCGAGTGCGGGCATCATTGACGTCGGCGATGTCCACGGTCTTGATCCGAGAGCCGATGTGGTCAAGGGTCGCCGCGAGCGTGAGCGTGGATGACCCGACGTGAGTCCCGATCTCAAGCACGGTCTCCGGTAGCCGATGGGCGACGATCGCCGAGATCGCGCGCCGGTCGCCCGGATTGACCCCACCGTCGTTATGCCCCAGCCCAGCCTGCTCGATGCGCTTCGACACGCGTCCCCAGAGTCCGGGATCGCTTGATCTCAGGACGTCGGCGACTCCAAGACGGCGGCAGGCCCGCACTCTCTGGGCCGGGATACGGGGGACTCGGGAGAGCGCCCATGATTCCGACGCCAGGGTCGGAACCCGCTGCGAACGGATGCGCCGCTGAGCCCGTATCAGACCGGGCGGAAGAACGCGACGTAGCGCCGCCGTGCCCGTGCGAGGCGCGTGCGCGGCCGGAAGCGGGATTGATTGAAGATCGCCCACGAGTCTTTAACGAATCGCAGCCGGCGGTTTTGTACGCACTCACTAGGACATCTGCGCCGACCCGGCGCCGCCGCCGGTCAATTCGCCGACGCGTGGGATTCATCGATGTGCTCGTGCGGGCCCGCCACCTCGCCTGACGCAGTCACGGGCCGAGTCGGCATCGGTCGCTCAGGGCGGGCGAACACGTACTCGTTACATCCAAGCGAGGCGCCCTTCGTTGTCAGCCGTGACAGGACAAACCCACGCTCCGCGTAGAAGTCGAAGATGCGTTCGGGCTTGGCGACCTCGAACGGATAACCCCCGATCCAGTCCAGGACGTCGTGCGAATGGCTCATTCCGCGGTACTCGGCCCCGTACGCAGTCCACCGGTGCCAGTACCGCTGCGGCTTCAGTCTAACCAAGCTCGTCAACGCCGCCCGGAGCTCGAACGGGAGGTAGACGAGCATTGCGTACGGACGCTGCAGGGGCGGGGGAAGGGCTACGCACGCGCGCTTCACGAGTCGCCAGGCGTTGCTCTTCCATCCTTGATCGTTGTAGATCGAAATGAACAGCCGTCCTTCGGGCGCGACTGTTTTCGCGACCCGCGCGAGCGCCTGGTCCATATCACCGGTGTGATGAAGCACACCCCACGAATAGACGAGGTCCCACTGGCCGAGCCGCTCGACGTAACCGCGGTCAAGAATTGAACCGTGTTCGATGGTCCAGTGGGTGGCAGCGGGCTCGTAGCGTCGCCGCAATTCGCGGCTGGCGGCGACACTGTGGGTATCGAAATCGAACGAATGAACGCGAGCTGCGCCGAGACGGACGGCAGCGAGCGAGATCAGCCCGCTTCCGGAGCCGACGTCGAGGAACGAGAGGCCGGCGAGATCGTCACGCCCGAGCATGTCCCTGAGCGAGACCTCCGCCTGACGGACGCGCTCCTCGCTGACTACGCTCAGAAACCGGGTCCAGTTCTTGCCGAATGCAAACCGATCCGCGTTTGCGCTCAGCTCATCTCCCCAAGTCACGCTCGTGATCTTAGCCCTGGCCCCTGCCGGTTCGGACGGCTGGCGGCGTCGTCCGCTCCGTGCGTCTAGCCGCGTGCTCGTGCCGTCGCCCCTTGCCTTGCTTGCGAGCAGCCGTCGGCGCTCGTGTACGAGCAGCGGACGGCGCTTGAGCCGCGGCCGGCGTTCGTCTGCGAGCAGCGGCCGGCCTCCGCGTCGTCGCAGCCTGGGACCCCCGCGCGGCCGATGCCGACGCGCTGTCGCGTGCGGACGAGTTCACATTGAGCAACACGATGCCAGTGGCGGGCGGGAGTGTCACAGACGTATAGACCTGGCCGTACATATCCTGATAGGCATGGCTGAGCGTGACGCCATAAGTCCCCGAGGCCGACGGGTTGACGATCACCAGGCCACCAGAATAGTTCCGCATCTCTACGCCCTGCGACTGATAGCGACCGGATGTCGCCGAACCAATCGAGACGTGATACTCCGGCCTGTCAAAGAACGTGCCATACGTATTCTGAGCGTATACGTACGTGAAGCTGTGAGAGCCCTTGACCAACAGGTAGTTGGCCAGCGCCCAGTTCAGCTGGTCGTGTGTGACGCTCTGGGTGTCTGATGCCGAGACGATCGCGTTCAGCATGAAGGCCTTGTTATGGCTGTTGAGATATTCCATCGCCTGCGCCTGCTGCTGCCAGGCGGTGCCGGTGAGATTCCCGCCGCCATAGTTGGTAAATCCGCCCTCATCGTTGATCAGATCGACGTAAGGCGCGATGGTCTGGAGGTTTGACAGACCGTTGACGAACAGGTTATTCGTGTAATCCAGGGCGAACGTCTTGGTCGGGAACTGCGCCTGAATCTGAGCACGCATGTATTTGAGCCAGTCGACCATGTCGCCGATGAGCTTCGGATCGTTTTGCCAGCCGGGCTGATACCCGAGCGAGGTCCAAACGCCGTTCTTGTACACGCCGCAAGCATCGAGGAAGTTGGCAAAGGTGAAATTGTCGAACACGACGCCAGTGGCGCCCTGCGCAAACACTGACGAGACCTGCTGCAGCTGCCAGGCCCGGACGGCCGGATTCGTGAAATCCAACGGGACGTTGTTGTAGGCACTGCTGTAGTACGCCGGAGTCTGCCTGTCACATTGGTAAACAATCCAGTCGGGATGCGTCGATTGCCAATAGGCGAGGGAGTGACCGGGGTAGCTCTGGAGATACGAATCAGTATTGAAATTCAGGTAGGCATCGATATTGGGGACTTGCGGCTGCGGGGAAGACGTATTGACGAAGTACCCGCCGTAGACGTAATCCACGTTGCTTGAGGCCTGACCCAGCTGGCTGCCCAGGGCGTAATCGAAGTCAAGGCCGAGGTGGATCCCGTTGTCGGTATTCGGGAACGCCGCGACGGGCTGTGCCACCACGGTTACCGGTTGGCCGTTGGTACCTGCCGCGTGGGTCCCGTCGCCGTGGTAGCTCGCGGTGATCGTGTGCGTGCCGGAGCCGACCGCACTCGGCGTATAGCTCACCTGACAGGAAGCGCTCGCGCCCGTCCCCGCCGCCAGCGTGCACGGACTCCCGCTAAAGCTCCCCGCACCATCACTGGAGAACGACACCTGCCCCGTCGGAACCGTCGGCGAACTCGCAGCCGTATCAGTCACCGTCACCGTACATGCGGTTGACTGCGTGATGCCAACCGTGCTGGGACTGCAGCTCACGGCGGTCGTCGTGGGGTCCGCCTGGGCCAGGACGGTGAGGCCGAGGTTGTTCGTGTTCGGGGCGTGGGTGGGATCGCCGCCGAAGCTGGCGGTGATGGCGTGTGACCCCGACCCGACCGCACTCGGGGTATAGCTCACCTGGCAGCTGGCGCTCGCTCCGCTGCCGGCCAGGGTGCATGGGCTGCCGGTGAAGCTCCCCGGGCTGTCGCTGGCGAAGCTGACCGTCCCGGTCGGCGTCGTCTTATTCACCCCGGCGACATCGGAAACGGTAGCCGTGCAGGTCGTTGAGCTATGCACCACGAGCGCCGTGGGCGAGCAGGTGAGACTTAGCTTGGTTCTGTGGACCGGCGACTGTGGAGAGGGGATGGCGATTCCGGTGGGGCCTCTGCCGGTCGCGACGGTGGTGGGGGAGAGCGCGATCAGGGCGCCGGTTCTGGAGTCGACGCTGTACTGGGAGACGGTGTTGTCGGATTGGTTGGTGACGTAGACGTTGGCGTTGTCTGGCGTGACGGCGATCTCGGTGGGGGAGCTCCCGGCCGGCATCGTGGCCGGGGTTTTGGCTGACAGCACTCCACTGGAGGGATCGACGCTGTACTGCGAAACGGTGGTGGTGCCGCTATTGGCGACATACACGCTTGCCCCGTCGGGCGAGATCGCGATCCCAATCGGCTGCGAACCCGCGCCCACGCTCGCCGGGCTCTTGAGCGAGAGCCCGCCGGTGCTCGGATCGACGCTGTACTGCGAGACGCTGGCGGCGCCCGTGTTGGTCACATACACGCTCTTGCCATCCGGAGAGACCACGATCCCCTCCGGGGCGCTGACCGCGTTCACGCTGGCCGGGCTCTTAGGCGAGAGCGCGCCGGTGCTCGGATCGACGCTGAACTGCGAGATCGTGCCCCCCCGCGAGTTGGTCACATACACGCTTGAGCCATCCGGCGAGACCGCGATCGCCAGCGGCCTTGATCCTGCCGGCACCGGCACCGTCGCCGGGCTCTTGGGCGAGAGCGCGCCCGAGCTCGAATTGACGTTGTACTGCCCCACCGTGCTGTCGCTGTAGTCGGTCACATACACGCTCTTGCCATCCGGTGAGACCACCACACCCCACGCTTGGCCCGGGGCGGCCACGGTCGCCGGACTCTTCGCCGTCAACGCCGCCGTGGCGGGATTGACGTCGTACTGGGAGATCGTGTTGTCGCCGATATTCGCCGCGTACACACTCCCGCCGTCCGGCGAGACCGCGATCGCAAACGGCTGCGATCCCGCCGACACCGATGACGGACTCAACCCGGCAAGCCCTCCGCCGCCCGACGCGAACTGCGAAACGTTCCCGGTCCACTCGTTCGCTACATACACGCCCTGCAACGCCGGCTGAGTGACGGTCACCGACTGACTGCCGCTACTCACCAAATGCGTCGCATCGCCGCCATAGCTGCCCTTGATCTTGTGCGACCCGGACCCCGCCGAGCTCGGCGTATAGCTCACCTGACAGGAAGCGCTCGCGCCCGTCCCCGCCGCCAGCGTGCACGGACTCCCGCTAAAGCTCCCCGCACCATCACTGGAGAACCTCACTGTCCCCGTCGGAACCGTCGGCGAACCAGAAGCCGTATCGGTCACCGTCACCAAGCACTGCGTCGCCTGCGGCACCTGCACATTCCCCGGCGAACAACTCACCGCAGTCGACGTCGAATCACCCAGCACCGTCAACCCCTGCGTGCCGCTACTCACCGCATGCGCAGCATCACCGCCATAGCCGGCAGTGATCGTGTGCGACCCCGACCCAACCGCACTCGGCGTATAGCTCACCTGACAGGAAGCGCTCGCGCCCGTCCCCGCCGCCAGCGTGCACGGACTCCCGCTAAAGCTCCCCGCACCATCACTGGAGAACGACACCTGCCCCGTCGGAACCGTCGGCGAACTCGCAGCCGTATCAGTCACCGTCACCGTACACGTCGACACCCGCCCAACCCCCACACTCAACGGCGAACAACCAACACTCGCCGAAGTCGCATCCTTCGGCGGTCCGCTGACCGATACCGTCTGGGTGTTGCTGGCGCTGGAGTGGCCGCTGTCGCCTGCGTAGCTGGCGGTGATGGTGTGGGTTCCAGCGGCGGTGGGGGTGTAGGTGACTTGGCAGCTGGCGCTCGCTCCGCTGCCGGCCAGGGTGCATGGGCTGCCGGTGAAGCTCCCCGGGCTGTCGCTGGCGAAGCTGACCGTCCCGGTCGGCGTCGTCTTATTCACCCCGGCGACGTCAGAAACGGTAGCCGTGCAGGCCGTTCCAGCGCCGGCCGCCACGGCTCCGGGGGCGCACGTCACGCTCACAGACGCCGCGTGAATGACTGAAGCGGGTACCGGGCGAACGGCGATTCCGGTGGGGCCTCTGCCGGTCGCGACGGTGGTGGGGGAGAGCGCGATCAGGGCGCCGGTTCTGGAGTCGACGCTGTACTGGGAGACGGTGTTGTCGGATTGGTTGGTGACGTAGACGTTGGCGTTGTCTGGCGTGACGGCGATCTCGGTGGGGGAGCTCCCGGCCGGCATCGTGGCCGGGGTTTTGGCTGACAGCACTCCACTGGAGGGATCGACGCTGTACTGCGAAACGGTGGTGGTGCCGCTATTGGCGACATACACGCTTGCCCCGTCGGGCGAGATCGCGATCCCAATCGGCTGCGAACCCGCGCCCACGCTCGCCGGGCTCTTGAGCGAGAGCCCGCCGGTGCTCGGATCGACGCTGTACTGCGAGACGCTGGCGGCGCCCGTGTTGGTCACATACACGCTCTTGCCATCCGGAGAGACCACGATCCCCTCCGGGGCGCTGACCGCGTTCACGCTGGCCGGGCTCTTAGGCGAGAGCGCGCCGGTGCTCGGATCGACGCTGAACTGCGAGATCGTGCCCCCCCGCGAGTTGGTCACATACACGCTTGAGCCATCCGGCGAGACCGCGATCGCCAGCGGCCTTGATCCTGCCGGCACCGGCACCGTCGCCGGGCTCTTGGGCGAGAGCGCGCCCGAGCTCGAATTGACGTTGTACTGCCCCACCGTGCTGTCGCTGTAGTCGGTCACATACACGCTCTTGCCATCCGGTGAGACCACCACACCCCACGCTTGGCCCGGGGCGGCCACGGTCGCCGGACTCTTCGCCGTCAACGCCGCCGTGGCGGGATTGACGTCGTACTGGGAGATCGTGTTGTCGCCGATATTCGCCGCGTACACACTCCCGCCGTCCGGCGAGACCGCGATCGCAAACGGCTGCGATCCCGCCGACACCGATGACGGACTCAACCCGGCAAGCCCTCCGCCGCCCGACGCGAACTGCGAAACGTTCCCGGTCCACTCGTTCGCTACATACACGCCCTGCAACGCCGGCTGAGTGACGGTCACCGACTGACTGCCGCTACTCACCAAATGCGTCGCATCGCCGCCATAGCTGCCCTTGATCTTGTGCGACCCGGACCCCGCCGAGCTCGGCGTATAGCTCACCTGACAGGAAGCGCTCGCGCCCGTCCCCGCCGCCAGCGTGCACGGACTCCCGCTAAAGCTCCCCGCACCATCACTGGAGAACCTCACTGTCCCCGTCGGAACCGTCGGCGAACCAGAAGCCGTATCGGTCACCGTCACCAAGCACTGCGTCGCCTGCGGCACCTGCACATTCCCCGGCGAACAACTCACCGCAGTCGACGTCGAATCACCCAGCACCGTCAACCCCTGCGTGCCGCTACTCACCGCATGCGCAGCATCACCGCCATAGCCGGCAGTGATCGTGTGCGACCCCGACCCAACCGCACTCGGCGTATAGCTCACCTGACAGGAAGCGCTCGCGCCCGTCCCCGCCGCCAGCGTGCACGGACTCCCGCTAAAGCTCCCCGCACCATCACTGGAGAACGACACCTGCCCCGTCGGAACCGTCGGCGAACTCGCAGCCGTATCAGTCACCGTCACCGTACACGTCGACACCCGCCCAACCCCCACACTCAACGGCGAACAACCAACACTCGCCGAAGTCGCATCCTTCGGCGGTCCCGAGCTTCCCACCACCGCGATCGCCAGGGGTGTCGTCCCGGTGCCCATCGTCGCCGGGGTCATGGCGATGAGCGCCCCGGTCCGGGAATCGATGTTGTACTGCGAGACACTGTTGGCGAGATCGTTGACGACGTACGCGGTACCGCCGTCCGGGCTCACCGCGATGTCCGATGGCTCGTTCCCTGCCCCGACTTTGGCGGGAGCCTTGGCCGACAATGCGCCAGTGGCCGGGTCGACGCTGTATTGCGAGACGGTGTTGTCGCCCGCATTTGCGGCATACAGGCTGAGCCCACCGGGCGCGAGCGCGAGCCGTGTGGGCTCTCGGCCTCCTGGAACCGAGCTGACACCCGACAAAGCCCCGGTGGTCTGGTCGACGCCAAACCGTGATACCGAATCCGTTCCCGCGATCGCGACGTACACGCTCTTGCCGTCCGCGGAGGCCACGATGCCCTCCGGTGCGCTTCCGGTCGTGACGGTCGCGGGGCTCTTCGGGGTTAGAGCGCCCGTGGTCGGATCTGCGCTGTATTGCGAGACCGAGCCACCGCGGAAATTAGACACGTAGACGCTCTTGCTGTCGGCGGACACGGCAACCGCCAGCGGATTGGTGCCGGCTGGAACTGTCGCGGGGCTAAGCGCGGCCAGCCGCTCGGTGGCGGGATCGATGCTGTATTGAGAAATCGTGTTGGTGCCGTAATTGGCGACATACGCATTCCGCCCGTTCGGAGACACTGCGAGCCCGTTGGGGTCGCTGTCGGCCGCAATCGTGGCCGGTGTCTTCGAGGACAGTGTTCCGGTGCTGCCATCGACTGTGTACTGCGAAACCGTGCTGTCGTTGGCGTTGGCCACATAGATGCTCTTTCCGTCGGCGGATGCGGCGATCGCAAACGGCGCTGATCCTGTCGCCACCGTGGCGGGACTGAGGGGCGAGAGTCCTCCGCCGCCGGCCGCGAACTGCGACACCGTCCCCGATCCTTCGTTGACGATGTAAGCGGAACCTGCCCCAGCGGCCGGGCTGGCCGGCAGGACGAAGAACACGGCGATGATGACGCGCGCGGCGAGCGCCGGCAGAGAGCGCGTCCCAACGGCATGAATCCGAGCCGGGCTGAGCCGGTGTCTTTGTGGCTGGGGAGCCCCCTTCACCACGCCCTCTTAGCGGGCCCCAGGCAGGGCATCACGCGGCTGGCTGCCCCGCCAGCCCTACGGCTATCCATGTCCGCCACCGATCCCGATCGCCTCGTGGTTCAACCACGAGAACCCTCCAAAAGCTCACTATAGCGCGTGCGGAGCTCCGCCGCTAGCCCTGGCGTGGACGCCTCCTCCACGGTCTGTCGACAGACGCCGATCAAGCGCTCGGCGACCACCGGGAGGGCGAGATGCCCGGATCGGTTTCGCCCGTCGCTGCGCTCTGGGGCCGCCCTCAGTACCTCGCATAGCGCCGCCCCGAGAGCCTGTGGGTCCCGAGCTGCGATGCGGCAGTTACGGGTCCCCTCGACTACTTCTCGGACGTCGCCGACGTCGACGCTGACGATCGGCAACTCGCAGGCCATCGCCTCTTTCACCATATTCGGCGACCCCTCCACGTTGGAGGTCACGATCAGGACATCAGCGGCGTTCATCCACATAGGCACTTCGCGCTGAGGTACGTGAGCGCACTGTTTCAATTGCAAGTCCGGGAAGTCGGCCCGCGCGATCTCAACCACACTCAACGCTAGGTCAAACCGCTTGTTTTCCGTGTGTCCGACGAACAGCACGACGCGTGCTTGGGCCGACCACCCAAGCTGCTCCCGCGCGGCGGCCTGTGGCCGGGGGCGAAATAGGGACCGATCGACGCCGTGTGGCACAACGCTGTTACGCGTCCGCACCGATGCCGGCAATGCTCGCTCCATCTCGGCCGACATCGTGATGGTCCGGTCAAACCACCTCGCCAGCTGCCGGAATATCGCTGTCTCGACGCGGCTTTTCAGTGGAACCTGCCAGTCCAGTCCTGGATCCCCCAGCAGATCACACGAGCCCATGAAAGTGGTGAGGACCGGGACCCGGCGCTGCAGCAGGGCCAAAGCTCCGGAGAACCCGCTCTGGGCGTGTACCAAGTCGTACTGCCGGGGCTCAAAGTTCATCCGCAGCATTCTCAGGGCCGAGCGGGCATATGCCCGGCGCGAGTCGTGGCCATTGATGAAATGCACTCGAACCGAGATTCCTTGCTCTGCCATCGCACGCACGTGACTCTCGACCCAGACCCCGTAACTGGCATGGGCCTCGGTCGGCCACAGGTTGGTCAGCACAAAAACTCGCAGCGCGGACTCTCCTGACGAGCCGTTCGCCAGAACCTGTCGCGCCGGAGCGGCTGCTCGCCTCCGCCGC
This sequence comes from uncultured Solirubrobacterales bacterium, assembly GCA_963757165.1. Lineage (GTDB taxonomy): Bacteria > Actinomycetota > Thermoleophilia > Solirubrobacterales > Solirubrobacteraceae > Palsa-465. The sequence goes on along the minus strand of CAVWQO010000006.1, from coordinate 708,923 downwards.
GGCGATGCGACCGCGTCAAGACGCAGGAAAGCCCGATTGACAAGTGTCATGACAGCCTGGCGTAGGCCGAGCGCCCAGTCGTTTCGAGCGCCGCCGGCGCGCTTTTCCCGCTGAGACCCAGCGCCTCAATCCAGCGACCGACAACCTGTTCGCCCTCGTGCTCCCGCGCTACATACTCCGTGCATCGTCGCGCGAGGTTCGGTCGGTCGTTCCGGGAGGCCCACAACTCTCGCGCGAAGTGGACAAGGCGCTCTGGCGATCCCGCGGCAAACGCGCCCAGCCCCTCGGAAGTGATCAAGCCATCAGGATCGTGCGCCAGCGCCAACGCGGGCACTCCGCGGGCCCAGCCCTCGAGGAACGTGTTCGGCATCCCCTCCCAGTCCGCGGTGTTGACGACCGCTACGGCGTGCTCGTAGAGGTGAAGCAGCTCAGCCCGTGGCCGGGTTTCGAGCAACCTCAGGTTCGGCAGATCGCGCGCCTCGCGCTTCACAGTCTGCTCCAACTGAGGATCACCACCTGACCCTGCTCCGATCATCTCGAAGCGCGCTTCCGGCAGCGCGCGAGCCAGGGCCAGGAAGGCCTCCGGTCGCTTGTAGTCCACGAGGCGGCCGATCCAGAGAAAGGCATCTGCGGAGCGGTTCATCTCGCGCGCGGGCTCGGCGATGCTCCGGATCACGACGGCGCGACGGCCAAACTTAGCCTCGCAGCGCGCGGCCTGCTCGTGGGTCTGGACGATGATCAGGTTGGCCAGGCGCATCCCGAGGTTGAACAGCCGCAGCTCCCTGCGGGTTGTGGCGAGGCGCTCGAACTCGAAATCGAGCATGTGTGCACTTGAGTACACGAACGTACGCCGCCGCGCCCTGGTCACCGCGCCGACCAGACCCGTGCTGAATCCGGCTGCTCGCTGCACCACGATCCCGGCTCGGAGAGGGGCCAGTGTGCCCCAGATCGTCAGCAGCTCAGTCACCCGTCCGCGCAGTCCGCCGCCGGCTTCCCAGCGCGGCCGGATTACCACATCGACGCCCTCCACACTTGCCGGCAGCCCGGCCGGTGTGTCCGTGACGATGACGCACGTCGAGTAGCCCCTCCTCGCCAGCCCGCGCGCCAGCAGCCAGATCTGCGTTTCCGCGCCCCCGGCGAACGGAACCGCGGCGTCGGGATCAATCAGCGGCCCGAGCGTCGGCAGGTAGAAGGCGGCGTCATAGGTGTGCCTGCGCACCGGCACTAGGTCAGCGCTTCCTCGCGAACATGCGGTGCGTCAACGACCTCCCGATGCCACATTTCGAGCTGCAGCAGTGCCCAGAGGCGGAACGAGTGGTCAGCTCGCGACTGCTGGTGCTCGTCAATCAGTCCCTCGATCTCCGACCGATTGAAGTAGCCGCGCTGCGTTGCGCCCGGGTCGAGCAGGACATCTCGTGGGAGATCGCGCAGTTCGTCTCTGAACCAGCGGACAAGCGGGACGCCGAAGCCCATCTTCTTGCGGTCGAGGATCTCGTCGGGAAGCACCCCTCGCATCGCCGATTTCAAGATGTGCTTTCCGTCGCGGCCGTGGAGCTTGAGGTTGCCCGGCAGCGAGGCCGCGAACTGCATCAGCTCGTGGTCGAGGAACGGCGAGCGTGCTTCGACCGAGTGGGCCATCGTCGCAATGTCCATCTTCACCAACAGGGCGCCCGGCAGGTACGTGTTGGCGTCGACGTCAAGCAGTCGGTCGATCCGGCTGGTCGCCGTCGATTCATGCCAGGGCGTGAGGATCACGTCACTCGGATCGCCGTCGCCTGCCTCAGCACGGAATTCAGGTGAGAGCAGTCGCGGGCGGTCGCCATCCTCGAACACCGACATGATGTTGACCCAGCGCGCGTCCGCGGACTTCGCGACCATCGCGGCCAAGCGACGCACCCGGGCCGGCGTGCTGGTGGCGGGGCCGCCCGCCGGCAGCAGGGCAGCGAGAGCAGGCGCGTGGTTGCGCAGTCGCCGGGGCAGCCAGTCCAGTCTGTTGGACCGTTCGCTGCCGATGTAGCGTGCGTACCCGGCAAACGACTCGTCACCACCATCCCCATTCAGAGCGACCGTTACGTGTTGGCGGGTGAGCTCCGCCAGATAGAAGCTTGGGATCGCTGAAGGGTCGGCAAACGGCTCACCGTAGTGCCGGGCCAGTTTCGGCATGATCGAGAGCGCTTCCGGCTCGACGCGGAACTCATGATGTTCGGTGCCGAACTGCTGCGCGACCATCCGCGCATAGCGCGCCTCATCAAAGGCCTCGTCGCCAAACCCGATCGAGAAGGTTTTCACGGGCTCGCTCATCTGCTCGGCCATGGCGGCGACAACCGCGCTGGAGTCGATACCGCCGGAGAGAAACGCGCCCAGAGGTACGTCGCTCATCAGCCGGATCCGGGTGGCTTCGCGCAGATGCGCACGCAGCTGCTCCTCGAGCTCGATGCGAGGCGCGTCGAGCTTCTGGGAGTAGTCGAGAGACCAGTACCGCTTGATCGTCTCGCCCTGCTCGGTCACCGTCAGCGTGCTCGCCGGTGGAAGCTTCCGGATCTCACGGAAAGCGGACATCGGATGCGGTACGTACTGGTAGGTGAGGTACGCCTCGATCGCCGCAAAGTCGATGCCGCGGTCGATCTCGCTGTCCTCCAGGAGAGCCCGGATCTCGGAGGCGAACCACACTCGTGATCCCTTTCGTGCCCAGAACAGCGGCTTCTTCCCTACTCGATCCCGAGCGCAGAACAGCTTGCGCCGACGAGCGTCCCAGAGGGCGAAGGCAAACATGCCACGCAGGTGGTCGACCATGCCCTCGCCGTGATCCTCGTAGAGGTGAACCAGCACTTCGGTATCCACGTGCGAGGAGAAGTGGTGGCCGCGTCTGACCAGCTCCTCACGCAACTCGGGAAAGTTGTAGATCTCCCCGTTCATGACCAGGGCGACAGTTCCGTCTTCGCTGAAGATCGGCTGCTCGCCTCCGGCGACATCGATGATCGCCAGGCGCTGCATGCCAAGCCCGACGCCCTCGTTCACCCATACGCCGCGCGCGTCAGGTCCCCGGTGCGTCATCGTCGCGCACATGCGATGCAACAGCTCCACATCAACTGGCCCGGCGAAATCGATCTTGCCCGCGATTCCACACATGTCGATCAAGCTCCGATGAGCTGAGGTTGTTCAGTTGCGAAACCCTCTGTAACTCCCAACGCGTCGAACCACTGCGCGTAGACGGCGTCGGGAGCATGGTGCTCACGCACGTGGCGCTGGCAACGCTCGGCGAGCTCCTCCTGGTCATGGCGCTGCTCCCACCGTGTGCGGGCGATCGATGCAAGGCGGACCGGCGAGCCGCCAGCAAAGCCACCGAGGCCCGAGCGCTCGATCAGGCCGTCGGGATCGTGCGAGAGGGCGATTGCGGGCACGCCTTGCGCCCACCCCTCAAGGAACACATTTGACATGCCCTCGAACTCCGAGGTGTTGACGATCGCTACCGACCGAGCAATCAGCGTTGCGAGCTCCGAGCGCGGAAGCGGAGCAAGCAGCTCGAGATTGGGAACCTCGGCGGCAGCCGCCTGGATCTCGGCGAGCAGCTTGTGCGACTGTTCGCTGGGCTCCGGCACGCCCACCATCCTGAACCGTGCCTCCGGCACCGCCCGAGCCAGCTGGACAAATTCAAGCGGTCGCTTGTACCAGACCAAGCGTCCCACCCACAGGAACGCCTCGGGCTTTCGCTCACGCAATTCGGCGGGCTGGGCAATGCTCCTGATCACCCTGGGAGTGCGCCGGAAGACCTCCTGACAGAGCCTGCGCTGCTCGTCGGTCTGCACGATGATCTCCTCCGCAAGGCGGATTCCGTGGCGGACCAGTCCGCGGTTGCGCGGATTGGGCTCGACGCGCGCATGTTTGAAATCACTCACGTTTGCACTGGAGTAGAAGAACCGCCGGCGTTGGAGCTTTGCCGACCAGGCCACCAGCGCGATGACCGGGAGGGCGCCTCTGGTCAGCACGGCGTCGGCGTTGGCTGCGGCTAGCGCCGCGTAGATCTCGGCGGCCTCGCGGGGTGCTCCTCGCAGACCTCGTCCAGCCTGGTACGGCGTCCGTCGGACGAGGTCAACCCCGTTCAGCGAATCGGGCAGTTCGCCGCCGTCATCGAAAGCTGCCATGCAGACCCGCAGACCGAGCGCGGAAAGCCCCTGGGCGAGCTGCAGCATCTGGTTCTCAGCCCCACCCCCGCCGGTGCTGAGGTCCGGGTCGATCGTTCCGCTGATCGAGGGCAGGTAGATCATCAAGTCGTGGGCTCGGTGTGTCTTCACGAGGTGCTCATCCGCGGTCGGTCTGTCCGGCCCCAGGACCCAGCCATCCCAGACGAGGCATTCGCCGTAGGGCCTCGGTAATCGCTGTTCGGTGCTGGTCGCGAGTGAGCAGAACCGCGACGTAGATGACCAAGCCGATCATCGACACGACTACGACTTCGCCCGCCAGCTCGAGCCGGTTCGCCGATGCTGAGAACGCTGAGGTGAGCGCGAGCGTGGCGACGGTCATCGCTCCAGCCGCAAGGACGGTCCGGAGGCCCTTGGTGCCGGAGAATGGCACCTTCACCCCTGGCCAGCGTCGCCGCGTGCCCAGGATGTAGACCCCGAGGACGGTCGTGTAGGTCACCGACGTGGCGAGCGCGATCCCGGCGACGCCCAGGGGCGTCCTGAGAACGAAGTCCAAGATCGCGTTCAGCGCGAAGTTGATCAGGCCAGTCATCAGCACGAACTTCGTCCTCCCCTGGACCACGTACAGGGTCCCGAACGCGATCCCCAGCAGCATCGCGGGAGCGCCCAGCTCGCTCATCGCAAGCACCGCGGCCGTCTGGTCAGTGGCATGCGCGGAATATCCGCCGCCGTGGTAGATCACTGCGACGAGCTGATGGCGCAGAACGATTCCGAGCACGAGCAGCGGCGGCACGATCATCGTGAACGTCTCGATTCCGCGATTGACGCTGTCTCGCAGCGCCGGCCAACCACCGGCCGCATTGCGCGCGGACCACGTCGCCGTCAACGGTCCAACCATCGTGGCACCGATCAGCGTCAGGGGGATCCCGAATAGCCGGAAGCCGAGCTCCAGCGCCGTAATGCTGCCCGCGCCGAGCTTCCCGCTCATGGCGCGATCGATCACCGGATTGCTCCCGACCGCGGCCGCGCAGATCACGATCGGCGCGGTCACCGTGACGCTGCGGCGCACGAACTCGCTCCGCACCGGCCAGCGCAGCCTCAGCGGGACGCCCTCTCTGACGACGAGCAGCCACATCACGGCTACCGCCAGGCCGTTACCCACGTCGTTGGCGATCACCAGCGCCTTTGTTCCGAGCGCAGAGCCGAACACCACCAGCAGCGCAATGCGCAGGATGGGATCGATCGCGACCACGAGCGCGGCCGCGCCAAAGCGGTTGCGCACCGCCAGTATCGCGGCCAACGCGGAGACCATTGCCGCGGACACGCCGAGCGGCGTCAGCGCGAGCGCGTCGAGCTGGGCGGGGCCGACCAGGCGCGCGTCGCCAACCGTGAGCGGCAGCAATCCTGCTGCGAGTGCAGTGGCCAGCGCCGACAGCACCAGCGTGCTGATCAGCGTGATCGACACGAGCTCACTGCTGGCCCTGCGAAACGCTGCCTGATCCCGCGCCGCCTCGTCGGTGAGGGCGGGAATCGCACCCGCTCGGATCGCGGTGAGGAACACGCTGGAAACGAAAAAGGGCACCGAAAGGCCGAGGAAGTAGGCGTCAGTCGAGTGCGTGGCCCCGAGTACGCGTGCGATCACGACCGACGAGACGAAGCCAAACACCTGGGCGAGCAGGGTCAGGGACGAGACACGCATCGCAATCCGGCCGAAGCCACCGTAGTTCGCTGCCGACGCGGGGCTCGCCTCGCCAGGCTGGTCTTCATGCGGCGGAGCTGGAGCCGGATCGGCCGCCGCGCCCGGTCTGCGGACGCTAGCTAACACCAACGACTTCTCGTGCGGCCCGCTGCCAGCTGACCTGGGCCTGGAGCCCGTCTTGCAGTCGGTGACGGGGCACGTAGCCCAGCTCCGATCGGGCGCGAGAAATATCTGCGGCGGTGTCTCGCGCGTCCCCGCGCTGGCGACTGGCGAAATCGACTCGCAGGGGACCGGCTAGCCGGTCGATCGTCTCAAGGACCTCTCGCATTGATACGCGCGAGCCGCCTCCGAGGTTGTAACTGCGGCCTGGCGTCCCCCGCTCCGCCGCTGCGAGCGTGCCGGCGACGGCGTCGCTGACGAACGTGAAGTCACGCGTCTGCAGCCCATCGCCGTACAACGTGAACGCCTGGCCATCGAGCGCCGCCGTGATAGCGCGATTGAACGCCATGTCCGGTCGTTGGCGCGGGCCGTAGACGGTGAAGTAGCGGACACTCACGACCGGCAGCCCGTAGCCTCGCCAATACAGATTTGCGAGCTGCTCACCGGTTGCTTTCGTCGCTCCGTATGGCGACACAGGGCGGAGAATGGAGTCCTCCGAAGTGGGCAGGGTTTCGGCGTCTCCGTAGACCGAGGATGAAGACGCGAAGACGAGTTTCTGCACGGGACAGTGCTTTGCGGCCTCGAACAGCCGCTGCACGGTGGTGATGTTGAGGTGCGTGTAGACGTCGAACTCCTGTCCCCAGCTCTGTCGAACTCCGGCTTGAGCGGCAAGGTGGAAAACGAAGTCCACGCCGGCGAGCGCCCCGGGGAGTGCTTCGATCAGCTCCGCCTCGATGTAGTCGCAGGCGGGATGCTGAGCCAGCCGCTCCGCGTTGCGGCGTTTGATCGCCGGGTCGTAGTACTCCGTGAGTGAGTCGACCGCACGGACCCGCCAGCCGCGCTCCAGACATTCCTCCACGAGGTGTGAGCCGATGAAGCCTGCAGCACCGGTAACCAGAGCCGTAGTCACGGGGTCTCTCCGCGTGGTGGCGTCGATAGCGTGACCGTGAGTCCGGTCAGCAGCGCGATGATGGCGAAGCTCTCCGTATCGCGCAGGCTGGTGTCGGCCTGCGAGACGACGAGGAAACTGACGATTGCCGCGGCCAGACCAGCGACGAGGCGTCGTTGCGAGTGCGGAAGCGTCGGCATTCTCCGCACCACGACCATGAGTGTCCCGCCGAGCCACAGCAGGGTTAGCACCAGGCCGACGAGGCCCTGCTCCAGCAGCGTGCGGATGTACTGGTTGTGGGCTCCAATCGAGACGAGATCCGGAGCCTCGGCAAAGCTGGCTCCCAGCCCGCCCAATTCTGGCCGTGAGCCAACGACCAAGCTGTTCAGACCTCGGCCAAACAGCAGATGCTGGGGGCTGTCGACGATCAGCCTTCCCGCCACCGTCCAGTAGGACTGGCGGACCGCGAGCGTGCCTTTACGTTCGACTCCTTGCTGGAACCAGCTCGTCTGCGACAAGGTGGGCAGCGCCAGCAGGAATACAACGGCAACGACCGGCACGAGCGCCAGCCAGCGCGGGAGGTGAATCCGGCCTCGCCAGCGCAACACGAAGAAGTACGTGAGAAGGCCCGCGCCAAAGCCGATCCACCCGGCCCGGGTGAAGGTGATCACGCCGGCGGCAACCATTAACGCGATACCGGCTCGGGCCAGCGAAAGGCGCCTGCCCGTAGCCTCCGGCAGTAACGAGATCGCTACCAACGTGACCATCACGAGAATCGTCACCGCCGCCGGTGGGCTTCCGAAGACCCCGCCCGGTCGGAAGATCGCTTGGGCGCCGTGCTGGGCGGACCAGTAGTACGAGGTCGGGTCCTGGAACACCGTTGTCCCAAGGGCAAACTCGTAGAACATGGAGAACGAGGCCAGCACGGCCGCGCCAATCAGCGTCCACAGCACCGTCCGGCTCGCTGCGCCGATGGCCAGACGCGCCGCGAAGTAGAAGACCAACGGCATCACCGTGTTCGCGCTTGCACGGGCGGCAGCAACATTCCCGTTCCCCAACCACCAGTCGATCGCCGCCGCCACGAGCAGGGCCGCGACTGCATAATCAACGCCGCCCAGCCGAAGTCGCGCACTGGTGAGTGTCGTCGCAGTGACGATCCACAGGAGCGCGAGCGCGACGGCCAGGTGGGCGACCGTGAGGCCACCCCGGCCATACCAGTAGGGGACAGTCACGGAGACGGCCACCGCCGCCAGAAGTCCGTTTACCGGGCGGGCCGTGGCGAAGGCAATGATCGCGATCGTGAGCAGGAGCGCGGCTGCGATCACTGGGCTCATATGTGCCACCACCGCACCTAGCATCAGGGCAGCGAGCATGCCCAGTAACGCGAACGCGATCGGGAGCGATAACCGATCGCTGAACCCAATCCGAGGCACTAGTTGACACCCCTTCTGCTCAGCACCACCGGGAGCGTGCGCACGATCAGGCGAACGTCCGTCCACAGCGACCAGTTGGTCACGTACACGTAGTCCAGCTTGACCATCTCGGTGAACGGGATGTTCGTCCGGCCCAAAACCTGCCAGTAGCCCGTGATGCCCGGGGTCAGATCGAGCCGGCCTCGGCCCCAACCGTGAACCAAGCTGTCCTCTTGTTCAGGCAGCGGACGCGGGCCGACCAGACTCATCTGACCTTTCAGGACGTTCCACAGCTGGGGTAGCTCATCGAGGCTCGACTTGCGAAGCAGGCCCCCCAGCCTGGTCACGCGTGGGTCCCGCTCGAGCTTGATCCAGTTCGGATCGGCACTGCGGGTCATCAGCTCGCCACGCAGCCGCTCGGCGCCGTCGATCATCGTGCGGAACTTGACGATCCGGAAAACCTTCCCGCCCTTGCCGACGCGCCGCTGCCGGAACAGAATCGGGCCTCCAGAGTCGAGCTTGATCGCGATCGCAATGATCACGAGCAGGGGAGACAGGACGAGAAGGAGACCGCCGGCTGCGAGAATGTCGATGCCCCGCTTGATCAGGTGGGAGGATCGGGAGAGGACGGGGGGATTGAGACCCAACACCGTCACCCCCTCGAGCTCGTCGACTTCGGTCGCTGGGCCCATGGCTTCGAACACGGTGGGAACGACGCTAACCTTCAGCAGCAGGCGCCGGCAGGCCCACAGCAGGTTCAGGAGCTCGGCCGTGGTCGCCGCAGTGTTCGCGAGGATCACGCGGTCTATGCGATGGAGCTCCACCAGCGATTTGAGGTCGCTGAGATCGGCGACACTGGCCAGGCTTCCGCTGACGATCCCGACCGGCTCGAGCGCATACTCGGGATGAGAGCGCATCTTGCGAACCAGACTCTCTGACAGTTCCCCCTCGCCGAGGATCAGTGCTCGCTCCGGGGCCAGGAGCCGCCGGGTAGCGGTCCGTACAGCACTGCGTGCGAGGAAGATCGCGAGCACCGCGCATGCGGCGAAGGTGACCACCGCATGGACAGCCAGCCTGGTTGACGGCCCGATGTCGAAGAAGCACCAGGAAATCACTGCGCCGACGAGCACCGCGTGGACCAGTTGCGGTATGTCATCCACGGTCGTGTGGCTGATGCGCTTGGTGTCCCGGTCATACAGACCGTAGGCCTTGAACACGACCAGCCAGCCCGGCAGCATCAGGGTGCCCCACAAGAGCTCGCGGGTGAAGCTCGGAGGGTGAGTCAGCGCCAACGCCAGCGCCAACGAGCCCAGCACCGCGATCATGTCTGCGACCGCGAGCAGCCGCCTCCGGAGTTGATCTCTATCGCGATGCTGAGCTCTGAGCTGGCCCTCAACGTCGGGGAGCGGGGGCAGCTTCAGTACCTCGAGGCGCGGAGCCGTCGCTTGCTCGCCGGGGACGGGCACCGGCGTCGCTACCGGCTTCGCGGCAGGCGCCGCTGCCTCCATCGAGGGCGCGACCAACATGATGTGGTGTTCGTCCGGTGTCACCCGGCTCGTCTCAGCTGGTGGCGGCCTGGGCCAGCGCCGGCTCGAGTTCGACCGCGCCGAGTAGCTCCGCGTTCATCTGGAGCGATCTGTCGGCAGCCTCGATCAGGCGAACCACGTCCCGTGAGAGGCGGAGGGATTCACTCGACCCCTCGCCACGTTCCACTGCCTCGATGAACTCGGCCAGTTCGACGGCCAGTGGCTCGGCAGGATCGAGCCGTGGGATGACCACATCCCCGGTGCGGGTAGAGAGCTGGTACTCCCCGAAGCCCTCGGGCTTCTGGTAGTCGAAACCCTTGTCGAAGATCTTGACCTGCTCGCTCGTGCCGTCTTCGTAGACGATCATCTTCTTGCTGCCGACGATCACCGTCCGGCGCAGCTTGCTCGGTGCGATCCAGCTCACTTCGAGGTTGGCCACGACGCCGGAGGGGAACCGCATGCTGATGAACGCGACATCCGGAATTCCGTCACGGATCGCGTCCTTGCCGACCGCTCTGATCGACGACGGCCACTCGTCCATCCAGTAGAGGATGATCGAGAAGTCGTGCGGCGCAAGATCGCAAATGACGCTGACATCCTTACGGTACGGGCCGAGATTGACCCGGCTGGATGAGATGAAGTAGATCTCGCCCAGTTCCCGGCGGCTGAGGATGTCCTTGATCGCGCGCACGGGGGGGCTGTAGAGGAATGTCAAGCCCGACATCAGCACGAGGTTCAATCGCTCCGCCAGTTCGATCAGCGCATCTGCCTGCGCTGTCGTCGACGCAAGTGGCTTCTCGACGAACACGTGCTTGCCCGCCTCGAGGGCGGCGGTTGCGAGCTCGTAGTGAGTCTCGGCAGGCGTCGCGATGAACACAGCGTCGATCTTCGGATCCTCGAGCAACATCCGAAAGTCGGTGGTCGCGATCGTATGCGGATGGCGGCGGCAGTATTTATGGAGGCGGTTTATGTCGAGGTCACAGATGCAGGTGACCACGACATCCTCCATTTCAGCCAGAACCCGCAAGAGGTTTGGGCCCCAATAGCCCAGGCCGATGAGGCCGACGTTGATCGTCCCGCGGAACCGGAAAGCGCGATCGTGTGGCGTCTCCTGGATAGCTGGCTGACTGTGGCTTGCTGGCCGCCTGTGGCTTGCCCCGTTGCGCTTCGGCGATTCGCTCAAGTCAATGCTCCTCTGAGTCACGAAAGCCCCTTGTGTGTTGGTAACGGCCTGGCGCACGACGGCTTGACGATCGATCTTCCAAGAAGTGGTCCTCGCGCGCCGGGGGGGTGTGGGTGCGACCTTCGCATCGCCGGATCGCGGCCAGAAGCGTCTCCGCGATCCGCAAGACTTCATCGGGCTCGAGCTCCGGATACATCGGCAGGGACAGTTCGTCGCGGGCCCAGCCGGATGCACGACCGAGCCACGGCGTACCGACAAACTTGGCCGCGAACGGGGGCTGTTCGTGCACGGCCGGCGAGTAGTGGACCCCAGTCGCAATGCCGTCCTGCGCCAGCTGTTCGCCAACCTGATCCCGGTTGGCAATTCGGACCGGGAACAGGTGATAGACGCAGGGAGTCTGCGGCCTCTCCTCGAGCGTCTGGACCTGGCCCGTGAGCGATTCGCGGTAAAGCTCGGCCAGGGCTCGCCGGCGCAGGTTCCAGCCATCGAGGTAAGGGAGCTTTACCCGGAGCAGTGCGGCCTGGAGCCCGTCGAGCCGCTCGTTGAACCCCACCACCAGATGTTCGCCCTTGCGTCGCTGGCCGAGATGGCGCAGTTGCCGCGCGCGCTCCGCGATGCGAGCATCTTGCGTGCAGATAGCGCCGCCATCCCCCAACGCGCCCAGGTTCTTGCTTGGATAGAAGCTGAACGCCGCAGCCGTGCCGAACGAACCGGCGCGTCGACCACCGCACGTGGCACCGTGTGCCTGCGCGGCGTCCTCCATCACTAACAGGCCGTGACTCTGCGCGAACGACCTGACGGCGTCCATGTCGCAGACCTGGCCGTAGAGATGGACCGGCAAGACGGCCGCGGTGCGGGACGTCACCACGGAGGCCGCCGAACCAATGTCGATCAGTCCGGTAGTCGCGTCCACGTCGCAGAACACCGGCTCAGCGCCACTGTGCAGCACACCCAGCGCGGAGGCGATGTAGGTGTGCGCGGGCACGATGACCTCATCGCCGGGCCCGATGCCGCAGGCCATCAGCGCCAGCGAGATTGCCGCCGTCCCGGACCCAACCCCGACGCACTCGGATACGCCGCAATAGCTCGCGAATTCGCCCTCGAAGCTCTCCACCTCCCGGCCGAGGATGAACGCGCTGTCTCGAATGACCCGGTCGAAAGCTTCGCGTAGCTCTCCGGTCAGCGGCTGATGCTGACGGTCGAGCGCAAGAAACGTACTCACGGTCAGGCGGCGGCAGGGAGTGAGCAACGATGACTTGCCGCTAACGTCGCGGGGGCGGAGCCCAACTCGGTCAGGTCGCCCTGCAGCGTGCGCCGTCCCCGCTGATCGAGCGCGTGGATCGACCCCGTCGTCTTACCCAGCCGCTCGGCGATCTCGGTTGCCGAGAGCCCAACTACGTGCCGAAGGATGATCACACGGCGTTGGGCAGCCGGAAGTGCGGCGAGCGCATCCCGTAGGGAGCATCCACGTTGGTACTCGTCGTCGTCGTGCGGGCGTGCGTCGCGAACGTCCTCACAATGAACCGGGCGACGCTTGCGCTCAGCGTCGAGTGCGGCGTTGTGTGCGACACGCATCAGCCAGGCTGAGAACGGAACCTTGCGGCGCTCGTAGCGCGGCAAGACCGACATCAGCTTGAGGAATACCTGGTGCGTTACGTCCTCGGCCTCATGCGAGTCTCGGAGGATGCGGTTGACGCGGCAGAACACGCTGTCGGCGTAGCGAGCGTAAAGCTGGCCCAGCGCTTCCCGATCGCCGGCTTGTGCGCGGGCGATGATGCTGTGCAGATCCTGCGCTTCGGTTTCGGCGCGGAGCTCCCGCGTACCCGTCCGGCTATAAGTGACTCGCCCCTCAGTGCGTTCCCCCGCCGTAGGCCTCGTTGACATCTGCCCGCGCCCCTTTCGACTGTGATCCCGGCGCACCCATGTGCGTCCGTTGAGCCGCCTGCCAGCAAGCTCGATGGCGGCACCGTAGAGGGCCGTTGTCGCGCCAGAATTCGCTCAGTCGTTAGGTGCTTGTTTGCCTGGAGTTTGTCCGGCCCAAGGCGAGATGTGACCGTCTTGGGTCTGATCTTGACGCGGAGCGCGGGTTGTGCAATGGTGCACTTTGCACTGTTTTTGTGAAGGATGAATGCTGTTGGACGTGGCGATGGCCGGTCGCCCTGTAGCCAGGACGGGGTGACCCCAGAAGTCACAGCGGACTGGAAAGCGAGCCGGTGAGGGGGGCTTCATGTTGAGGCGGGTGGTTGGCGGCCGCGAAGCGATTGATGAACGGACGGCATCGCTCCGCATTCGCGTGCTCGGAGAGACCATGGTCGAGACCGCGGACGGCGCAGTCGACCGCGCCTGGCTGAGTCAGCGTCCCGGTCGGCTACTGCGATATCTCGTCTGCCAGCCCGATCGCCTGGTGCCGGCAGATCAGATCGTTGAGGCGTTGTGGCCCGGCGCGAGCGCCGGCGCTGACGAGAATGTGCGCTATTTGGTCCACTTGGTGCGACGCCGGCTGGAACCGCAACGAGCTCCGCGTGCCCGATCGATGTCGGTCGAGTGTCTTGGCGGCTCCTACGCGCTGGGTCCGAGCGTTTGGGTCGACGCACGGGCGTTTGAGGCGTTCGTCGAGGCTGGTCTGCGCGCCTCACGGGAAGGCGAGGAGGAGGTCGCGCTGGCTAAGCTCGGGCGAGGGCTGGAGCTCTACCGGGGAGATTTCCTCTCGGATGAGCCCTATGCGGACTGGGCCATGATGGAACGTGAGCGCATGCGCGGGATCGCGGAGGATGCCCTACACGAGTCGGCGGACATCTGCGAACGGCGTCGCGATTTTGGTATGGCCCTCGAATATGCGCGCTGGCTGGCGGGAATGGGCGTCTACGACAGCGACGTCCAGCTGCGCGTGATCCGGCTCTGCATGCGCTGTGGCCGCCGCAGCGAGGCCGCGCGGCGCTACAACGCCTTCCGGACGCGACTGCTGCGCGACTTTGGCGTCCAGCCCGAGTTCGATCTCACGGCGGCGTTGGCCCCTCGGGGCGACTATGGCGAAGTACGCCCGGCCGCCCTTGCGGGTCCCTCCGCGGCGCGCTCCTCGAGTCTGCGCTCCTCCGGCGCCAACTGATACTCAGATTCCGCGACGGCGGAATCTTTAGTCCGGATCGGTGCGGGCAACGCGAATTTAGGTTCGCTTCAAGCGTTAGCTAGACGTGGAACGTTTCAAGGCGGTCGTTCTGGCGAATGCGCCGGTCTCGTACGGACAGCCGAGCTTCGCGCGCCAGGACGCCACGGAGCTTGTCCCAGTCGCGAACAAGCCGATCCTGTTTCACGCTCTCGAGGCCCTCAGCGATGCCGACGTGCGTGATGTCGCGCTGATCGTGGACCCGCAGACAGGCGAGGAAATTCGCGAAGTTGTCCGAGACGGGTCCGAGTGGAGACTCCGCGTCTCATACGTCCCGCGGCGGGATCTCGGGTTGATCGACGCGGTTCAAGCTGCCAAGCACGTGTTGAGCGACTCGCCGTTCGTGGTGTATCCCGGCAATGGCGTCCTGCTGAGTTCGCTTGATCCGCTGCTGAGGCGATTCCGACGAGAACGTCTGCAAGCCCTGCTCCCGCTGGGTCCGGGTGAGCCGCTGGGAGCAGGGGCACAACCCACGCTCAGCAATGTTGACGGCCCGCCGTTGACTGGAGATGGGATCGCGCCGACCCAGGATGGGGTGTGTGTCTTCGGATCACTGGTCCACGCCGCCGCGAATGCTGTGGTCCCGTCCTGGCGAGGACAGCTAGAGCTGGAAGACGTGCTTCGATCGATGGTCGAGAGCGGGCAGCGCGTCGAAGCACGCCGGCTCGAAGGCTGGAGCAGCTATCAAGGCGATGCCCACGGACTGCTCGAGCTGAATCGGCTGTTGCTCGATCGGCTTGTCGATCACAGAGAAGATGCCTACGTCAGCGACAGCACGATCGAGGGCCGCGTCGCGATCTCGGGCTCCGCAAGGGTCGAATCGTCCACGATCCGAGGGCCGGTGATCATTGGCCCCGGGGCACAGGTGGCGGACGCTTTCATCGGCCCATACACGTCTGTGGGGCGATCGGCGATCGTGCGCGGAGCCGAGGTGGAGAACTCCATCATCATGACCGGAGCCCAGGTCAAGGACCTGGGGGCTCGCATCGCCGGCAGCGTGATCGGCGAAGAAGTCACGGTCAACCGGGATTTCAGCCTCCCGCGTGTACTTGAGCTTGCCGTCGCCCACGGATCGACGGCCACGCTCGGCTAGAGCGGGATGATCAAACCGTTCGTGGCGGGGCGGCGGGGACCGCTTCAGCTCGAGGTATTACGGGCGCTGATCCGCCAGGGCTTCGATCTGAATGTCACTGCAGCGATGGATCTCGATGTGCGAGAAGGTGAAGCCTGCCGCCGGGCGATCACCAGGGCCGGCGCTAACGTCGTGCTCGACTGCAGCGGCGCGGAGGACGTGGCCTTCGGCGAATCCGCGAATGCGCTCGAGGAGATGGTCGTCGGGACCGAGAATCTGGCGCTCGCGGCCGCGGAGGTCGGCGCCCACACGGTGTTTGTCTCGAATGCACGCGTCTTCGGCGAGGCGCCCGACGGACCACGCGTCGAGTCGGATCCTCCGACGCCCACCTCGCCGCTCGGCGCCGCCACGGTCGACGCAGAGAGAACGGTGGCCAGCTTGAACATGCGGCACACGATTGTGCGCAGCAGCTCCCTGTATGGACGGTATTGGCCGACTCCCTTCGATGATCTGCTCGCGCGCGCACGCGCCCTCGATCACCTCGTCGTGCAGCCATATCCGATTTGCCCCCCGACGTACGCGTCGCATTTCGTCAGCGTGCTTATCGCGGTGGTTCGAAGACCCTGCTATGGGATCATTCATCGGGCGGCCACCGGAGATTGCAACGAGCTGGAGTTGGCACGAGCCGTGGTCATGCTCACCGGGATTGACACCCGCATCCACGCACCCGGTGCCGGGATGGCGGAGCTCCCGAGACAGGAGTACCCGGTCTGCCTCGGCAGCCGCCGCGGCCAGGTCCCGGCGGTTCCCCACTGGCGTATCGGTCTCCGCGGGTGGGCGCTTGAACGCCACGCAGCCGAATAAAGAGCTTCAGTCCTCGATCTTGCGTACGACGCGCGCCGGCGTGCCCTGCACCACCACTCGTTCCGGAACGTCCCGTGTCACCACGGCACCCGCTCCGACCATGGCGAGCTCGCCGACGGTCACGCCCGGCAGGATGATCGCTCCGGCTCCGATACTCGCTCCCTGGCGGATGGTGATGCTCAGTTGCGTGAACGGCTGCTTGCTGCGGGGAAAATGATCGTTCGTGAACGTCGCTTGCGGCCCGATGAAAACGTCGTCCTCCACGCGCAACCCGTCCCACAGGTAGACGCCCGACTTGATCGTGACGCGGTCGCCGATCACGACGTCACCCTCGACATAGGTGTGATCGCAGATGTTGCAGTCGGCTCCGATCACCGCGCCGGCCATCACGTGGGCAAACGCCCAGATGCGGGTCCGCGGGCCGATCGCCTCGGTCTCGACCAGCGCGCGCTCGTGAATGAAAGGCTCTTCGGACACGCTGGCCCCCATTGTCTCGGTCTTTGCCTGGCATGTCTTCGCCGAGCGCCCCCGCCCGCGGGCTCGCCAAGCCTGCGTGCTGGTATCGTCAGCGGTGGACCGTGCTAGGCGGGGTGCTAGCGGTGCCCTGTACCCGCAATCCGCTCTAGCGGGGCTGAATTCCCTCTTTAGGGGCTGAAGGCCCGAGGTCAGCGCCCTGTTTGTGGTGTTGATGGTTCGGTCCCGCCGCGATGGAGATCCGTGAACCAGGTCAGGTCCGGAAGGAAGCAGCCTTAAGCGGTCACCTCCAGGCGCAGCGGGAGCGCTGAACCGGAGCCGGCAAACGGTGGTTGCGCCTCGGGTGCAAGCCTCGACAGAGGGTGCACGGTCCATTTTTCGCCTGCCGCACCTCGCACTAGACTCGGATCTCCGTGTCTACCGGTCCCTCGCTCTACCGTCGCCACCGTCCGCGCACCTTCTCCGACGTAGTCGGCCAGGAGCACGTCGTGCGCACCCTGAGCAATGCCGTCGAGCAGGGCAAGGTCCATCACGCCTACCTGTTCGTTGGTTCCCGCGGCACGGGAAAGACGAGCATGGCGAAGATCCTGGCTGCGTGTCTGAACTGCATCGAAGGTCCCACAACGTCCCCGTGCGGCGTTTGTGAGTCGTGCACCTCAATCCACAGCGCGACCTCACTCGATGTGATCGAGATGGACGCTGCCTCCAACAACTCCGTCGACGACATCCGTGATCTCCGGGAGAGCGTGGCTTACGCGCCGGTCTCCGGGCGCCACAAGATCTACATCCTCGACGAGGCCCACATGCTCTCCCAGCAGGCCTGGAACGCGTTCCTGAAGACGCTGGAGGAGCCGCCGCCCCGCACGATCTTCGTGCTCGCCACGACCGAAGCGCAGAAGGTTTTGCCCACCGTCGTCGACCGCTGCCATCGGTTCGACTTCGGCCGGCCCTCGGTTGAGCAGGTGGCGAAGGTGCTCGGGCGCGTGGCCCAGCAGGAGCAGATCGACATCGACGGGGGGGCCCTGGCGCTGATTGCACGCCACGCCACCGGCAGCTTCCGGGACGCCCTCGGGACGCTCGAGCAGCTCCTCACGTACGCCGGCGAGGAGCGCATCCTGCCCGCTGATGTACTGGCGGTGCTGGGCGTGGCCGACTCCGAGCAGCTTTTCTCGGCCGTCGATGCCGTCGTCGCCCGCGACCCCGCTGCGGCTCTCCGGGCCGCCGCCAGCCTGGCTGAGTCAGGACGTGATCCCGGTCAGGTGCTCCGTGACCTCGAGGTCCAAGGCCGAGAGCTCCTCGCCGTACAGGTCCTGGGGGAGGTGCCACAGGAGATGAAGGTCACCCCCGAGCGCGATCAGCGCCTGACCGAGCAGGCCCAGGCGCTATCGGAGACCGACGCCGTTCGACTCCTAGATTTGGTCTCCTCGGCGCTGGAGGCGACGACGAACGGGGCCCAGGCGCGGATTCAGCTGGAGCTCCTGTTGATCAAGGCTGCGGCCCCTGAGCTGGATCCATCCACGACCGCGCTGCTGTCACGAATCGAGCGGCTGGAATCCGCGCTGCGCGACGGCGGTTCTCGGCTGCGGGCGGTGCGAAGCGAATCCGCGGTGGTGCCGGCGGGAGCGCCTGAGCCGCAGACACCGCCAGAGTCGCCGCCGGGTGGGACAAACGGCGACAGCCACCCAGCAGGACGTGTCGCCGTGGCAGCCGCTCCCGCCGCCAGCGCCCAGGTCTCCGGCGCCCCCGCCGCCAGCGCTCAGGTCTCCGGCGCCCCCGCCGCTAGCGCCCAGGTCTCCGGCGCCCCCGCCGCCAGCGCCCAGGTCTCCGGCGCCCCCGCCGGGCCTCCGGCTGCCGCCTTGGCCCAGGCCGCCCCGAGCCCTGAAGCCGTTCAAGCTGCCCACACCATCCCCGATCCCCAGTCGCCACCGACCTTGGACTCGGTCGTCGGTCTCTGGCCCGCGGTGGTCGACATCGTGCGCGGCGAGAACGCGATGCTGGCCGCGCTGCTGGCCGACGCGCGTCCCGTCGCCTGCAGCGATCGGGAGCTGACGCTGGCCTTCCCGCCTGGCGCTGCGTTCCTCAAACGCAAGGCCGAGCAGGACGATCACCGTCGCGCGGCCGCGGAGGCCTTCCGCACCGTCACCGGCCAGATGCTGGGCCTCCGCTACGAGCTGCGGGAGCCCGAACAGCTTCAGGCAGAACCCCCCGGCGCCCCGCTCCTCTCTGGCGAGGAGCTCGTGCGACGCTTCATGGAAGAGTTCGACGCCGAAGAGTTACACGACGAAGACCCTGACGAACGCGAGGCGAACAGCTGATGCCACAGCAGCCCAACATGCAGCAGATGCTCAAGCAGGTTCAGAAGATGCAGCAGGACATGATGCAGGCGCAGGAGTCGCTCAAGGACGAGGTCGTATCGGCCTCGGCCGGCGGTGGGATGGTCACGGTTGAGGTCACCGGCGAACTCCACGTCAAGTCGATCAAGATTGATCCGCAGGCGGTCGACCCCGACGATGTCGAGCTGCTCCAGGACATGGTGCTTGCGGCCGTCAATGAGGCGTTGCGATCGGCCCAGGAGCTGGCCTCGTCGAAGCTCGGCGGGATTGCCGGCGGCCTCGGCGGCCTGGGCCTACCGGGGCTCTAAGCCGGCTGCGCCGAGCATGTACGCGCCGCCAGTCCAGCGACTGATCACCGAGCTGTCCAAGCTGCCGGGGGTAGGGGGGAGAACTGCGCAGCGGTTGGCGTTTCATCTGCTCAGAGCGGAGGACGGGGATGCGCTCGCGCTCGCCGACGCGATCCGGGAGGTCAAGGAGCGGATCGGCCTGTGCGAGGTCTGCTTCAACCTGGCTGATGGCTCGCGTTGCCGGATCTGTGCTGACGAGCGCCGGGATCCGGAGTTGATCTGTGTGGTCGAGGAGCCCTCCGACGTGATCTCGATCGAGCGAACGCATGAGTTCGGCGGCCGTTATCACGTGCTCGGCGGCGCGTTGTCGCCGATCGACGGCGTGGATCCCGAGGACCTGAAGATCGCGGAGCTGTACGAGCGGATTCGCAGCGGTGCGATTCGGGAGGTGGTGATCGCCACCAATCCGACCACCACGGGCGAGGCGACAGCTCTGCACATCGCGGCGGGCCTGCGCGGGATCTCGCCAGAGATCTCGGTCACCCGGCTGGCCAGCGGGCTGCCCGTGGGCGCAGACCTGGAGTACGCCGACGAGCTGACGCTCGGTCGCGCCCTGTCCGGCCGACGAGCGGTTTGAGCCAAAGCTAGGGCCCGAGCAGCCCGTAACGGCCTTTCAGGCTCAGCACTCTTAGCAGTGCGTCGTGAACCAGTGCTCTGATCGCGCTGTGAGCCCGGGCGGCGGCGAGTACGCCCGTGTAGGCGGATTGCGCCTCGCTCGGCGGCCCGGTGATGTAGAGCAGATCGTCGCCTGCCTGCAATGCGCCAAGCGCCGCGGTGCCGGGGTCGGAATTGGTCGGCTGGAGTGCCGCGTCAAGATCATCGCTCATCACGACGCCCTGGTAGCCGAGCCCCTGGCGCAGCAGCTTTACGGCCTGCGGCAGCAGGCTCGCCGGCGTCACCCCGTCGAACGCTACATAAGCGGCGTTGGACATCACGATCACCGGCGCGCTGGCGACGATGGCGGCGAATGGGATCAGGTCACGGCTGCGGAGATCGGTCAAGCTTCCTCCGACCGTGGCGGTCATCTGGTCTGGGTCGGCCGAGGCGCCGCCCGAGCCAGGAAAGTGCCCGACGGCAGAGATCACGCCGGCGCTGTCGTACCCCAACACGGCGGCCTTGGTGAACCTGGCCACGGCGCTTGGATCCGTGCCGAACAGCCGCCCGCTTAGAGCACCACCGGCGTTGTCGACGTCGGCCAACGGCGCGAGCGTCATCGAGATTCCGAGCGACCGGAGGCGCGTGCCTGCGAGCTGGGCCTGCGACCCGGCCTGTTGCGGGGTGTCGGTGGCCCCGAGCGCTGCTTCCCCCTGTGGCGGGAGATCGGGGAACGCCGTGTCCGGTCCCCCCTCCTGGGTGGCGGCGACCAGCGGCGCGACGGCGGGGGCCGGGGGCGCCGATGCCGAGATGGCCTTGGTGAGCGCGGCGAGGGCAGCATCGCCGGCGAAGTTCTGACGCCCGAGCACGTAGCCACCCCAGTTCAGCGACCCGTGGATGGCGCTCGCAGTGGGGGAACGCCCGGACACGCTGACCAGGAACAACTGAGCCACCTGCTGCTCGAGCGGCAGCGACGCGGCACGGGAGACCGCGGCTGGAAGCGGAGTGAAAGCGGGCGGCGGAGCCGATCGCAGAGGTGTGACGGGTCCGTGCGGGCCGACCAACGTGGCCGCGGGTGGGCCTGGGGGAACGTATCGCGGCGAGTGCGCGCCCGTGCCGCGGAGCGCCAGCAGCGCCACCAGAATCCCGAGCGCCACGAGCGCTGCGGCAACGGCGCCGGCGACCAGACGCCGGCGCCGGATGGTTACCCGGCTCGGCGGGGCTTTGTGTGAGCTTCCCGCGCTCACCCCGTAACCTCCGTCGCCGTGTCTACCTCAACCGTCGTGATGAAGTTCGGCGGCACCTCGGTTGCCGACGCCGAGCGGATCAAGCGCGCGGCAAGCCGGATCGTCGCCCAGCGTGAGGCCGGTCGCCGCGTCGTCGCGGTGCTGTCGGCGCGTGGCAAGACCACCGACGAGCTGATCGCGATGGCCGAGGAGGTTTCGCCGCGGCCTGATCCACGTGAGATGGACATGCTGCTGTCAACCGGCGAGCGGATCTCGTGCGCGCTGTGCGCGATGGCGATCAACGATCTCGGGCACCGGGCGATCTCTCTGACCGGATCGCAGGCGGGGATCGTGACCGACGAATCTCATACCAAGGCAAGGATCCTTGATGTGCGCGCGGATCGCATCCGTGAAGCGCTGGCCGACGATCTGATCGTGCTGGTGGCGGGGTTCCAGGGCGTCTCGATCAGCCGCGATGTGACGACGCTCGGCCGGGGCGGGTCGGACACCACGGCGGTGGCCCTGGCCGCGGCGATCGACGCCGAGGTGTGTGAGATCTACACCGATGTCTCCGGGGTGTTCACCGCCGACCCACGGATCGTCCCCGACGCCCGCAAGCTGGCCTATGTGAGCTTCGAGGAGATGCTGGAGATGGCCGCCTCGGGCGCAAAGGTGCTTCAGCTGCGCTCGGTCGAGTACGCGCGCACCCATGGAGTGCGAATTCACTGCCGCTCAAGCTTCGAAGACGGTCCCGGTACCGTGGTCCTAGGAGAAGACGAGACGATGGAACACCCCCTCATCACCGCAGTCACTCATTCAGCGGAGGAAGCGCGGATCACCCTGCTGGGCGTGCCCGACCGTCCCGGCGCCGCCGCCTCGATCTTCCGCGCGTTGGCTGACGCCGGCTGCAACGTCGACACGATCATCCAGAACGAGCCGCGGGGCGAAGGCCGCGAGGCGGAGGTGTCGTTCACGATCGCCAGCGAGGATCTACATGCCGCCGAGCTCGCGCTCGCGCCGATCCTGACCGATCTGGGGATCTCCAGCGTGGATACCGATCCGGAGATCGGCAAGGTGTCGATCGTCGGCGCGGGGATGCGCTCCCATCCGGGCGTCGCAGCCCAGGTGTTCGAGACACTGGCCGGCCAGGGCATCAACATCGAGATGATCTCGACCTCCCCGATCAAGATCTCCTGTGTGATCCGCGCTGACCATGTTCCGCAGGCGGTGCAGGCGCTGCACAGCGCTTTCGACCTTGGTGCCTCCGGGATCCGGCAGGAACGCCCGATCGGACAGGAGGCCCGATGAACCCGCAACCGCGCGTCGCCGTCGTCGGGGCCACCGGCGTGGTGGGGACGACGATGCTGGAGCTGCTCGCCCAGCGCGGATTTCCCGCCGCGGAAATTGTCCCCTTCGCCTCGGAGCGTTCGGCCGGACGAGAGCTCGGAGGCCGCACCGTGGTCGGGTTGGCCGAGGAGACGATTCAGGGTTTCGACCTGGCGTTGTTCTCCGCCGGCGCGACGGTCTCCCGTGAATGGGGCCCGCGGTTTGTCGCCGCGGGCGCCACCGTGATTGACAACTCGTCGGCCTTTCGGCGCGATCCGGAGATCCCGCTGGTCGTCTCCGAGGTCAACCCGCACGTGCTGCAGGGCTACCAGGGCCTGATCGCCAACCCGAACTGCACGACCATGCAGATGATGGTGGCGCTCGGGCCGATCCAGCGGGCGGTCGGGATCGAGCGACTCGTCGTATCCACCTACCAGTCGGTCTCGGGCACGGGCAAGAAGGCGATCGACGAGCTCGACGCGCAAGCTCACGCTTCGCTGCACGGCATGGAGATGCCGGCGCCCGAGGTGTATCCGGAGCCGATCGCCTTCAACGTGATCGGCGCAGCCGGCTCGTTTGCCGGCGGCGATGATCACACCGACGAAGAGCGCAAGATGATGTTCGAAACGCGCAAGATCCTCGAGGATGAGGCGATCGGAATCGCCGTGACCTGCGTGCGCGTGCCGGTACGCGTGGGCCACTCGGTGTCGGTGAACGTCCAGACCCGCGAGCCGATGTCGGCCGGGCAGGCGCGGGAGCTGCTGAGCCGCGCGCCCGGCCTGGTGCTGGAGGACGTTCCCACACCGCTGCGCTCAGCCGGCCACGACGAGGTGTTCGTGGGGCGGATCCGCGACGACGAATCGCATCCCCGGGCCCTGAGCATGTGGATCGTCGGGGACAACCTGCACAAGGGAGCCGCCACCAACGCGATTCAGATCGCCGAGCTGGTGATCGCAAGCCGGGAGGCGGCGGAGGTTGCCTGACCCGACGGAGTTCGCCGAGGGTCGCCCTGAGCAGGCCGCCGAGGCGCTCTTCGCAGCGATGCGCTGCGCGCCCTCCACGCGGCACTTCACCGATCAGCCAGTGCCGCGAGAGGTGCTGCATCGGGTGCTGGACAACGCTCGGTTCGCACCTAGTGGCGGCAACCGCCAGGGCTGGCGGGTGATCGTCGTGACCGACCGAGACAACAGGCGGCGCTTGCGTGAGCTCTACGTGCCGGCCTGGGAGGAATATACGAAGCAGACCGGCGCGCGAGCGGTGCTCGAGGATCCCGACGTGGCCGCCGGCCTCCCGCCCGGACGGGTAAGAATGCTGCGCAACGCCGACGAGTTTGCGCACAACTTCGACGAGGTGCCGGTTCACCTCGTGCCCTGGGTGCAGATCGATGCCCTGGCGATCACCGACAGCTCCCTGGATCGACCCAGCATCGTGGGCGGCGCGTCGGTCTACCCGTTCGTGCAGAACGTCCTGCTCGGTCTCCGGGCCGAGGGCCTCGGGGCCGCGTTCACGACACTGCTCGCCCCGGCCGAGGAGCAGGTGCGAGAGCTGCTCGGAGTGCCGGAGGGCATCGCTTTGGCCGGGCACATCTCGGCCGGCCACCGTGCCGATCCGTGGCCGCAGCGCCTCACGCGCAACCCGGTCTCGGACTTCACCTTCGGTGAACGCTGGGGTGAGCCCTGGTGAGGTGGCCGCTCAGAGCCGGCTGCGAAGCTCGCGCCGCGTACTGACGCCGAGCTTTCGATAGACCCGGCGGGCATGGGTCCGGACGGTTTCGACGCTTATGTGCAGCGTGTGCGCGATCTCGGCGTTCGAGCGTCCGCTCTGGAGCAGCTCCAGCACGTCCGCCTCGCGAGGGGTGAGTCGCTCCGGACCGCTGAGTTCCTGATGCTCGATTGTGGCCGGTGGCATCACGTGCAGACCGCGTGAGGCGAGATGGATGGCGTGCAGCACGTCGCGCGCTTGAGTGCTCTTGGCCAGGCAGGCGGTCGCGCCGAAGGCCAGCATCTGGCGGCTTTCAGCCGTAGTCGGGCGGTTCGCGAGCACCACCAGTCTGGTGGCCGGGAAGGCTTGGTGCAGATCACGGACCTCGGAAGCCGCGAGCAGCGAGCCGAAGTTGACGATCGCCACCTGCGGGCGCTGCTCCGCGAGCGTCTCAGCCAGCTGTTCATGAGCGACGTCGGCGGCCACCAGTCGGAGGCTGGCGTCGTCATCGATCAGGGCGCGCAGACCCCGAGCCACGATGTCTTCGAACCGGGCGATCGCTACGGACACGGGGGGCCGTTGATTCATGGTCAGATCAAGCGGCTCCCGCACCGCTGGCAACCTTATCGGCAGACGAGGCAGAAAGGGTGAGACACCTGTCACCCGATCCTGACGACTCGATCCCCCCAAGATCACCCGGGGCAGGGGACGAACTCCGACGGTGAACCCGCGAGCATGCGGGTGCGCGCCAGATTGCGCAGTCGCAGACTTCCGCGGGACGTACAGGGGTACATACGAAGGCGAGACTCCAGCGAGCCTCGCCTTTCGTATATCGGGGCCGACGCCCAGAGCAACGACGGTTCTCAACGACGGATCTGCACCCGGGCGCCTCGACTACATCGGAGTGGCGAGCTCCAGCAATCCCCCGAACGGGTCGCGGACGAAGGCCACGCGCTGCCCGTGTGATTTGTCCTCGGGTTCGGCCAAGGGCTCGCATCCGGCCTGCACGGCCCGCTCGAACGCTCCGTCGACGTCGTCGGTGACCAGCGTGATCTCAGTGTTCGGCGGTGCTCCCTCGGCGGGGGCCTGCCGCACGCCACCCGGGAAGTTCTTCTCGCCGAGCCCGTAGGACGCGAAGGCGAGCTTCGTCGGCCCCGTGTCCAGCTGCGCATAGCTTCCGTCCGGGGCGGCGAACTCTTCTCTCAATCCGAACACACGTGAGTAGAACTCGCTCGCGGTGCGCGGCTGCTCAACGTAAGTGATGACCCAACCGAGTTTCAGTTCAGTGCTCATGTCCGCATGATCGCGCGTGCGGCAACGGCCGTCTTGAAGAAAACGGACATCTCAGGCGGGTCAGCGGTCGCCGAGCAGCGTGCCTGGCGACGCCCCGGCCAGCGCACGGCAGTCGCTGGAGAAGTGGGCCTGATCGGCGTACCCGGCTTCCACCGCCGCCCGCGCCAGCTCATCGCCTGCGCGGGCGTGCGCGAGCGCCCGCTGGAGGCGCAGCACCCGGGTGAGCAGCTTCGGTCCGTAGCCGACCGCCGCCACCACGCGCCGGCGCAGCTGGCGCTCGCTCACACCAAGGGAATCGGCGAGCGGGGCAACCGCGGCACCCGGCCGGCGTAACCGCGTCACGGCCTCCTGTACGAGCGGATCCGGCCTCTCTGCGTGGCGCGAGCGCTCGAGCAAAAGACCAGCGAGTGAGCGCATTGGTTGCTCAGCCTGCGACATCACCTCCTCCAGCTGGGTTCCCCACACTCCGAGTGTCTCCGTCGCGGGCGGACGTGCGTCGCGGAGCGATTCCGGCTCGATGACGTCCAACAGAGTGGACGCCGAGCCGGGCCGAAGCCTGGCGCCCACGACCCTGGCGCCGATTGCCGGCGCGGCCATGAACGCGACTGTGTTCGGTCCCGCCACCTGCGCGCCGACCCCTTCGATCCAGATGACGTCGATGCAACCGTCGGGCAGGACCCGCACCGGCTGCCCAGTTCCTTCGCGCTCCCAGATGCACTCCAGCCAGGGGGTCAGCGCTGCGGGTGGGGCATGCTCCTGGTAGATCACGGCGCTGGGGTCGTGACCTGCCGAATTCGATGCCCCGGGGGCGACTCGGATGCTGGCCGACTTTCTTCAATCACGGCGCTCCTCCGGCGGAGGGATCGATGCCTTCAGGCGTTCTCGCGCGATCTCGATGCGTCGTGCCGCGTCGGCAGACGGATACGACGCGGGCCCGTCCGCCGGTCGCTGCGCCGGGGCAGGGTCTCGCGCCGGGGCAGGGTCTCGCTCGGCGGGGGCACCCGCCCCGAAGACTCGTCGCAGGGCCGCGATCACGCGGCTGCGGCGCCCACCACGGATGTCGACCAGTCGATCACCGACGTTGGCTTGACGATGTGCTTGCCCATCTCGAGCTCCTTGGGTGAGAGGCCGAGGGCGAGCCCGACGAGCTGCGGGAGGTGCAGCACCGGCAGCCCCAGCTCGCGTCCAACGACCTTGGCGGCACCGGGCTGCTGCATGTCGAGGTTCAGATGGCAAAGCGGACAGGGAACGACGAGACAGTCGGCTTCCGCGTCGATGGCGTCGCCGAGGTGGCGTCCCGCCTGCTTGAGCGAGACCTCTTTGTTCATCGTGATGACGGGAAAGCCGCAGCACTTGTAGACGCCCGCGTAATCGACCACGGTGCCGCCGAGCGCCTCGATCACCCAGTGCATGTAGCGGTCACGCGGTCGCTCGTCGTCGATCCCCAGTCGGTCGACCGGGCGGACGATGTAGCAGCCGTAGAACGGACCAACCCGCAAATCGGTGAGCGGCCGTTTGACCTTCGCCTTCAGCGCGTCGAGTCCGATCTCCTCGACCAGCAGCCAGAGGAAGTTCTTGTTCGTGAGGCCCTTCTCGTAGGTAAGCCCCTCGGCGGCCAGGTTGCCATTGACGCGCTCGCGGTACTCGGTGTTGGCATCCAGGCGCTCCTGGCACTCCGATTGTGCGCCCTGGCAGGTCGAGCAGATGTTCATCATCAGCTCGCCGTCGGTCTGCTGCGCGAGCGCGAACGTGCGCGCGTTGAGTGTGTCGGCAAGCTCCTGGTTGTGCTCGGCGATCACGCCGGCGCCGCAGCAGTTGGCGCGATCGAGCTCGATCAGCTCGATGTCCAGCAACGGGGCGACCTGGGCCATCGAGCCGTGCAGCTCCGGAGTGAAGCCGCGGCTCACGCAGCCGGGCCAGTAGGCGACCTTCATGTCGTTTCCTCCGTTTGCGGGGCGGACGGTTCCGCAGGCGGCTCACGATCATCAGCGCCGGCCGGATCCGGCTGACCCTGATCCTTGTCGGTCGCGGCCGACGTGTCGTGGGCGCTGGCGTCGGCCTCTTCGGGATCGTCCTCGTAGCCAGTTACGTACAGGTTGAGTTCGATGCGCTCCTCACGGCCCTCGATCTCGTCGAAGATCTGCTTGACCTCCTTGGGGGCCTTGTGCGGGTGCAGGAGTGCCGTCTTCACAGTCATCTTCCTGCGCGCCAGCGCCCTGGCCGCGATCGGCAGGGAGCTGACCAGCTCCGGCACGGCACGCGGGTGGAACTTGCCACCGTAGGAATCGGGGAGCAGATCGGCCTCGTGCAGGAGACCGTTCTTCTTGATGTTCTCGACGAACGCGTGCTCGTGGCGGTAGCCATTGTTGCGATCCTCGATGTTCTCGTCAGAACCGGCCTTGCGCCGCAGGCGCATGATCTGGCTCATCGGATCGACGCCCTTGGGGCAGGCATCAATGCAGTTGAAGCAGTGGGTGCAGTCGTAGATGCCGTGCGGGTCCTCG
Source organism: uncultured Solirubrobacterales bacterium (assembly GCA_963757165.1). Taxonomy (GTDB): domain Bacteria; phylum Actinomycetota; class Thermoleophilia; order Solirubrobacterales; family Solirubrobacteraceae; genus Palsa-465. The sequence continues at coordinate 681,019 of CAVWQO010000006.1, read as the reverse complement.
CTGAGGTCAAGCAGCCGCTCATGGTGCTCAGCGTCACGAGGATCGCCGACGAACCGGTAGGCCTTCGCCAGCGCCGCTGGACCCGCGAACAGCGGGTCGATCTCCATCGACAGGCAGTCCGAGACGCAGGCCCCACACTGGATGCAGGCCATCGTCTGAGTGACGTCGACCATGTTCTCGTGGGGGACGATGTACTCGCGTTCGGGCACGGGCTCCTTGTTGATCAGCCACGGTGTGACGCGCTGGATCTTCTTCCAGTGGACGGCGTCCATGTCGACGATCAGGTCGCGGATGACCGGCATGTTGCCCATCGGCTCGACCTCGATGATCGTGTTTCGCTGACCCTCCTCGGGCGGGTTCCACCCGGTGCCGTGACCGCGCTCGGCGGCTTCGCCTAGGTGCGTGTTGCACGCCAGGCCGGGCTTGCCGTTCATGCGCACCCCGCACGAACCGCAGATCGCCTGCTGGCAGGAACATCGGATGCCGACCGACCCGTCGACGTCGTCACGAATCTTCAGCAGGGCGTCGAGAATGGACTGCGTCTCGGGCATATCGACGGTGTGCTCGTCCCAGTAGGCGGCCTCGCCGGACTGCGGATCGAAGCGACGGATGCGGAGCGTGTATTCAGGCACGTGCGTCAGTACGTCCTTTCCTGGGGCTCCCAGCGAGTGATCGTGACCGGCGAGTAGCTGATCTTCGGCACGTCGGCACCGTTCATCGAGATGTCCACGTGCTTGAGCCACTCGCCGTCATTTCGCTCTGGGAAATCGGTACGGAATTGAGCCCCTCTTGACTCCTTGCGCTCCTGTGCTGCGACCACGATCGCCTCGGCGACGTCAAGCATGTACCCGAGCTCGATTGCGCCGAGCACGTCCTGGTTGAAGATCCTGCCCCGGTCATCAACCGTGGCCTTGGTCGCCTCCTCTTTCAGCCGGCGCACGATCTCGTGCGCCTTGGCGAGGCCGTCGGCGTCGCGGAACACCGCGACGTAGTCGTTCATCGCATCGCCCAGCTCGCGCTTGATCGTGGCCACGCGGCGCCCGCCCTTGTCGCGGCTGATGATGTCGGCGATGTGTTTCTCGGTCTCGGCGAGCCGAGCTGCCGGAGTGGTGGGCATCGTCATGTGCATCGCCCGGTGAGCCGCGTGCTCTCCGGAACGCCGGCCGAAGATCAGCGTGTCCAGCAGCGAGTTGGCGCCGAGGCGGTTACCGCCGTGAACCGAGACGCAGGCCACCTCGCCGGCGGCGTAGAGCCCTGAAATCGTGGTCAGGCCGTCGACATCGGTCTTGACGCCGCCCATGATGTAGTGCTGCCCGGGCTTGATGTGGATCGGCTCCCGGGTGATGTCCACGCCGGCGAAATCCTTGCCGATGTTGACGATCTCTCGCAGCGCCTCGAGTGTGCGCCGGCGCGGGACCTTGGTCACATCGAGCGCCACGGTCCCGTCGGGAAACCCACGGCCCTCGTTGATTTCGGTCTGCTCGGCGCGCGAGACGACGTCGCGGGAGGCCAGTTCCAGTTTGTTCGGGGCGTACTTCTCCATGAACCGCTCGCCTTCGGCGTTCAGCAGCCAGGCGCCCTCGCCGCGGGCGCCCTCGGTGATCAGCAGCCCGTTGCCCGCCAGCGTCGTCGGGTGGTACTGGATCATCTCCATGTCCATCAGCCGAGCGCCGATGCGGTAGGCCTGGGCGATCCCGTCGCCGGTCACGATCAGTCCGTTCGTGGTGGGCCGGTAGGCCTGGCCCGCGCCGCCGGAGGCGAGGATCGTCGCCTTGGCGTTGAAGACCTCGAGGTGACCGTCGCGGAGGTTGCGGCAGATCGCGCCGATGCAGCGGCCATCGTCGTCCTGGAGGAGATCGGTGGTGAACCACTCCTCGTAGCGATCGACGGTCGCCGAGTGCTTCATCAGCTGTTCGTAGAGGACGTGAAGGATCGCGTGGCCCGTGATGTCGGCGACGTAGTAGGTCCGCGCCGCGGAGGCGCCGCCGAACGCGCGGGTGCCGAGATGGCCCGCCTCGTTGCGGTGGAAGGTGACGCCGGCGTGCTCCAGCCAGAGAATCTCGTCCGGCGCCTCGCGGCACATGACCTCGATCGCGTCCTGGTCGCCGAGGTAGTCCGACCCCTTGACGGTGTCGAACGCGTGGGACTCCCACGAGTCCTCAGGATTGAGCGCCGCGTTGATGCCCCCGGCCGCGGCGACCGAGTGCGAGCGCACGGGGTGAACCTTGGAGATGATCGCTACCGTCGCGCCGGCCTCGGCGGCGGCCAGGGCAGCCCGCTGACCGGCCAGTCCGGCACCGATGATCAAAACGTCGTGGGAGGGCACGAGCACCGATTCTATTTATTGGCCGCCCCGGTCCGCTTTGCGGTCCGGTTTCGGGGTTGCTCAATGACTCGCCGGCGCCGGGTCGGTTCAGATGCCCGGCTACGGCCCAAATCGCGCCACGTCGAGCGGCGCGCCGAGCCCGACCCGCGACCGCGCCCCCCGCCCCCCGACCCCGAGCGCGACCCCGACCCCGACGCCCGCCCCCCTACGCCCGCCCTGCGACCCCCCGACGCCGAGCCCGACAAACGTCGCAATCTCGTCCGCGCGACCGGATCGTGGCGGAAATGTCGGCCTCAGCCCGACTTTTCCGCCTCGATCGTCTCGGCCGAGGCGGTTTGTCACGTTTGTCGAGAGCGGCCGGGGCGGTGATCATCGGGCCGCCAGCCGCCAGCCGCCAGCCCGCCAGCCGCCGCACGCCAGCCGCCAGCCGCAGCAGCCTCAATGCGCCGCCGACGCCTCCCGGGCCAATCAGGCGACGGGGGTGGTGAGCGCCGACTGCAGCGCCCGTCGAACCTGCTCGATCGTGACCACGCCGCGCAGTACCCCCTCGGCGTCGACGGCCATCAGCGCGCCGAGGCGTCCGAGTGACTCCGAGGACAGCACCTCGCTCAGGGGACGATCCTCATCGACGTGCCAGCCGGCGGTCTCGCCGCCCGCCAGCAGCGAGCCCACGGTGAGCCCGCCCTCACCACCGTCGACGGTGGCCTGGACAGCCTCCTGCCGGGCGATGCCGAGGAACCGGCCCGACTCGTCGATCACCGGAAACCACGACCAGCCGTAGCGCAGGAAGTACTCATCCAGCGCCTGGAGGGTGGGCGTCTGAGCCGGGATCGCAACCGGCTGGCGATCCATGATGTCAACCACCCGCACGCCCTCGATCCGTTCGGTGATGTCGGTCTGAACCAGCGCACCGCGCGCGGACTGGCCGAGGAGGAAGGCGAGCAGGATCAGCCAGATCCCGCTCAGCGCTCGCCCGCCGGCCAGCGTCAGGTAGATCCCCAGCCCGGCCAGGATGACAGCGAAGCCCTGTCCCAGCTGGGCAGCGGCACGCGTGCCCCGGCGCTTGTCGCCCGTGATCCGCCAGACGATGGCTCGGGCGATCCGACCCCCGTCGAGCGGGAAGGCCGGGACCAGGTTGAACAGCAGCACCGCGACGTTCATCAGCAACAACCAGCTGAGGGCGAGCAGGACAGGGGTCACGGAGACCTCGCCGTCGAGCAGGAACGCGTGCCACAGCCGGTTGGGTCCCACGATGGCCAGATCCACGATCAGGAACACGAGCACCATTCCCAGGGTGGCCAGCGGACCCGCCGCCGCGACCTTGAACTCCTCGCCCGGTGAACGAGTATCACGCCCCATCTGCGTCAGGCCCCCGAACAGAAACAGCTGGATGCTCTTGACCTCGATGCCCTGGCGTCGTGCGGCAATTGCGTGGCCGAGTTCGTGCACGATCAGAGAGCCGAAGAACAGCAGCGCGCTCACCACCGTGGTCACATACGCTTGTCCGTCGGACCCGTGCAGCGTGTTCCGGAACGACGGCGTGAGCCAGAGGATCACCAGGAACAGCATCAGGAACCAGCCAGGGTCTACGCCGATGCGGATCCCGGCGACGTCCAGCAACTTGATCGAGCCGGGACGGCGCAGCATGGTGCAATGGTCGCACAGGCGCTACGGTGACCGGCCGCGTCTCATCCGCGCATGAACTGGAGTCGTGAGTGACTGAGCCTCTACGAGAGCTGCGAGTGCACCTTGGCGAGCTGGAGGACCTGCGTTACGCCGCGGGTCTGCTCGGCTGGGATCAGCAGACGATGATGCCGCCGCGCGGGGCTGCTACGCGGGCTGAGGCGCTGGCCACGCTCGAGCGGATCACCCACGAGATGTTCGTCGGCGCGCACACGGGCCGGCTGCTCGATGCAGCTGAACGCGCACTGAACGGCGGCTCGCCGGACTCTGACGATGCCTCGCTCGTCCGCGTCACCCGCCGTCATTGGGAGAAAGCCCGACGCGTGCCCGGAGAACTCGCGGCCGACCTGGCTCGGGCGGCTTCGGTTGGTCAGGAAGCCTGGGTGCAGGCGCGGGAGAAGAGCGATTTCAGCCTGTTCGCGCCGTATCTGACCCGCAACCTGGAGTTGACGCGTCAGTACGTCGATTGCTTCGACGGATTCGACTGCGCCTACGACGTGGTGCTCGACGACTACGAGCCGGGGGCCAAGCGCGCCGAGGTCGCGGCCTTGTTCGACGAGCTCAAGCGTGAGCTGATGCCGGTGATCGCGACACTCAGCGAGCACGCCGACGCGGTTGATGACAGCTGCCTACACGGAAGCTTTCCCATCGACAAGCAGCGCATCTTTGTCGACGGCGTGATCGCGCTGATGGGCTTCACACGCGACGGGTGGCGGCTCGACGACGCGGTGCACCCATTCGCGGCCGGCTTCGGTGCCGGCGACGTGCGGATCACCACCCGGTGGGAGCCGATGTTCTTTCCCGCCGCCCTGTACGGCGCCATGCACGAGTGCGGACATGGGCTCTACGAGGACGGGGTCGCCGACGAGCTGCGGCGCACGCCGGTGGGTCACGGCGAGTCGCTCGGGATGCACGAGTCACAGAGCCGGCTGTGGGAGAACATGGTCGGGCGCGGGCGCGCCTTCTCTGGCGTGCTGGCGCCGCGCCTCTCGGAGCTGTTCGGCGGCTCCCTGGCCGACCTCGACCCGGACACCCTGTACCGAGCCGTCAACGTGACGAGACCGTCGTTCATCCGCGTCGAGGCCGACGAGGCCACCTACGCGCTGCACATCGTCCTGCGCTTCGAGCTGGAGCAAGAGCTGATTGAGGGTCGCCTTTCGGTGGCCGATTTGCCCGAGGCTTGGAACAGCCGCTTTCAGGAATACCTTGGCCTCGAGGTGCCCGACGATGCCCACGGCGTGCTCCAGGACGTCCACTGGTCCGCCGGGCTGATCGGCTACTTCCCCACCTATGCGCTGGGAAACCTGATCGCGGGCCAGCTGTGGGAACGTGCTCACGAGGAGCTGCCCGACCTCGAGGCGAGGATCGCCGCGGGCGAGCTGTCGCCGCTACGTGAGTGGCTGCGTGATCACGTGCACCGCCACGGCGCCAAGTTCCAGACTGCCGAGCTGCTGCAGCGTGTCGTCGGCGGGCCGATCGAGGTCGGTCCGTACGTCCGCTACCTCAAGCGCAAACTCGGCGACGTCTATGGCCTCGAGCTATAGCGACCGCAGTGCGTCGTTGAGCGTCGCGCTCGGACGCATCGCCTCGGCCGCCCGCTCGGGGTCCGGGCGGAAGTAGCCGCCGATCTGAATCGGCGCCCCCTGAACTTCGGTCAGCTCCTTGACGATCTGCTGTTCGTCACGTGCCAGCCGCTCGGCTAGCGGCTGCATGCGCTTGGCCAGCGCATCGTCTTCGTTCTGCTGCGCCAGCTCCTGGGACCAGTAGAGCGCGAGGTAGAAGTGACTGCCGCGGTTGTCAAGCTCACCGACCTTGCGCGAAGGGGAGCGATCCTCCTCCAGCAAACGGCCGGTGGCCCGGTCCAGTGTGGCGGCCAGCACCTTCGCGCGCGGGTTCTCATCGGCTTGCGCGAGTAACTCGAGCGAAGGCGCCAGGGCCAGGAATTCACCCAGTGAATCCCACCGCAGGTGATTCTCATCGATGAATTGCTGGACGTGCTTAGGCGCCGAGCCTCCAGCACCGGTCTCGAATAGGCCGCCACCCTTCATCAGCGGCACGATCGACAGCATCTTCGCGCTGGTGCCGAGCTCGAGGATCGGGAACAGGTCTGTCAGGTAGTCCCGCAACACGTTGCCCGTCACCGAGATCGTGTCCTCGCCCCGGCGCGCGCGCTCAAGGGTCAGCCGTGCCGCCGCCCCGACATCAAGGATCTCGATCTGCACGCCCTTGAGGTCCAGCGCGCCGAGCGCGGGTCGCACCTTCTCGAGCAGCTGCGCGTCGTGGGCGCGGGTCTCGTCAAGCCAGAATACGGCCGGCGTGTCCGACTCACCCGCGCGCTTGACGGCGAGTTGGACCCAGTCTTGGATCGCGGCGTCCTTGGTCTGGCACATGCGCCAGATGTCACCCGTGTCAACCTCGTGCTGGAGCAGCGTCTCACCCGCGTCGTCGACGACTCTCACCTTGCCGGGGCCCGGGACTTCGAAGGTCTTGTCGTGGGAGCCGTACTCCTCGGCGGCCTGGGCCATCAGGCCGACGTTCGGCGTGGTGCCCATCGTGGCCGGGTCAAACGCCCCGTGCTCACGGCAGTGATTGATCGCCTCGGCGTACAGCGGAGCGTATGAGTGGTCCGGGATGACGAACTTGGTGTCCTGAAGTTCGCCCTCGGCGTTCCACATCTGCCCCGACGTGCGGATCGCGGCCGGCATCGACGCGTCGATGATCACGTCGCTGGGCACGTGAAGGTTGGTCACCCCACGGTCTGAGTCGACCATCGCCAACGGCGCACGGTCGACGTAGGCCGCCTCGATTGCCGCCCGGATCTCGGACCGCTCGGCTTCGGGCACACGGTCAAGGGCGTCAATCAGGGCCGCGACGCCGTCATTGGGATTGATCCCCGCGGCGGCCAGCGCTGCACCGTGTGCCGTGAACAGCTTGGAGAAGTAGGCCCGCACTGCGTGACCGAAGATGATCGGATCGGACACCTTCATCATCGTCGCCTTGAGGTGCACCGAGAACAGGACGCCCTGCGCGCGCGCCTCCTCGATCTGCTCGGCGAGGAAGCTCTGCAGCGCAGCCCGGCGCATGACGGCACCGTCGACGACCTCGCCCTTCAGCACATCGACCCGGTCCTTGAGCACGGTCACCGAACCATCCGGTGCCACGTGCTCGATGCGCACGTGACCCGCTCGTGGCAGCGTCACCGACAGCTCGGAGGAGCGGAAATCGCCGTCGCTCATGCTCGCCACATGTGAATTGGAGTCCGCTGACCACGCGCCCATCGAGTGGGGGTGCTTGCGCGCGTAGGCCTTAACCGAGGCCGGCGCGCGACGGTCTGAGTTGCCCTGGCGCAGCACTGGATTGACGGCGCTGCCCTTGACCTTGTCGTAGCGGGTACGGACCTCCCGTTGCTCGTCGTCGGCTGGATCCTCTGGGTAGTCGGGGAGCTTGTAGCCCTGCTGCTGGAGCTCCGCGATCGCGCGTTTGAGTTGTGGCACGGAAGCGCTGATGTTGGGCAGCTTGATGATGTTCGCCTCCGGCGTCCTGGCCAGTTCGCCGAGTTCGTTCAGCGCGTCCGGAACTGTCTGGTCCTCGTCGAGAAACTCGGGGAATTGGGCCAGAATCCGACCGGCCAGCGATATGTCCCGGCTCTCCACCTCGACATCGGCCGCGCCGGCGAATGCCTGCACGATCGGGAGCAGCGACCAGGTCGCGAGCGCGGGCGCCTCGTCGGTCAGGGTGTAAACGATCCGCATGGTCCCGGCACGTTAGCGAGCGAGCGCTGGTGTCGACGTGGGCGAGCGCTGTTCCCGACAACCGAGCGCACTGTCGGTTATACAGTCGAACTGACACCCCGATTTAGGAGATGAACGACCAGTGAGCGAATCCCCCGTAAGAGTGGCCGTCACCGGCGCGGCCGGTCAGATTGGCTATGCCCTGCTATTCCGTATCGCCAGCGGCCAGCTGCTCGGCCCCGATACCCCGGTCCACCTCTCGCTGCTGGAGATCCCTGACGCCGTCAAGGCCGCCCACGGCACCGCGATGGAGCTCGATGACTGCGCGTTCCCGCTCCTGGCCGGCGTCGATATCTTCGATGACGCCAACCAGGCCTTCGATGGGGTCAACGTCGCTCTGCTCGTTGGCGCTCGCCCCCGCTCGAAGGGTATGGAGCGCAGCGACCTGTTGGAAGCCAACGGGGGGATCTTCAAGCCGCAGGGCAAAGCTCTGAACGATCACGCGGCCTCGAACGTGAAGGTGCTGGTGGTCGGCAACCCGGCCAACACGAACGCGCTGATCGCTCAGAGCAACGCGCCGGACATCCCGCGCGAGCGCTTCACGGCGATGACGCGCCTTGATCACAACCGCGCAATCGCACAGCTGGCCACGAAGACCGGGGCCGCGGTCAAGGACATCACCAACGTAACGATCTGGGGCAATCACTCAGCGACCCAGTACCCCGACATATTCCATGCCAAGGTCGCGAGAAGCGATGCGGTCGAGGTCGTTGATGACCAGTCGTGGCTGGAGAATGACTTCATCCCGACGGTGCAGAAGCGAGGGGCGGCGATCATCGAAGCGCGCGGTGCCTCCAGCGCAGCCTCGGCTGCCAATGCAGCCATCGATCATGTGCACGACTGGGTACTCGGTACACCGGCGGGCGATTGGGTCTCGATGGCGATTCCCTCCGACGGGTCCTACGGTGTCCAAGAAGGCCTGATCTCCAGTTTTCCTGTCACTTGCTCTGGTGGCACGTACGAGATCGTTCAAGACCTCACGATCAACGAATTCTCACAGTCACGAATCGATGCGACGGTCAAGGAACTCGCCGAAGAGCGTGACGCGGTCAAAGAACTGAATTTGATTTGACCGATCGCCTGGGCAGGCGATCGCCGGTTGGCTGAAAAGGAGGGCCGCGTTACACCCCGCGGCCCGCTTTTCTCGGCTTACTCAGAGGCGGGGTGCCAGCCCTGGCCGTCGCGCCTGACCTGACCGTCTGCCACGAGTTTAGGCATCACGCGGTACAGGTAGTTCGGCTCGATTTTCAGCTGCTCCGCGATCTGGGGGATCGTGATCCCGGGCTGACTGCGAACCAGTTCCAGGGCTTGATTGGCCCGAGTGTTACCCCCGCGGCGACCGCGTGGGCGGCCGGGACGCCGGCCGCGGCGCCCTCTTGCGCTGCTCGACGAGCCCGGCGGGCGACCCGGGCCGCGGCGCGTTCCGAGGAGGGCGGCGCGGGCTGCTTCGAGCCTGGAGACCTCTTCCTTGAGCGCCCGCAAGCGTCCGTCAATGTCCTTCACCGTTGTGTCAACGAAATCTGCCACGAGCCGCTCCCTCAGTGGAATTTGCGAGAAACTGTCAGGTGAACAATACACACGGGCGTTAATTTTCCGTGAGGCGGCGACATGGAGAAACGATTTGGGGAGGCGGAATAGACGCGCGCGAGTGTGATCAACCGCGCTCGAGCAGCGTCTGCAGCCGCTTCAGTGAACCGTTCGCCTCGCGTTCGGACGCCGCGCCCACAATCACCCTGCTCGCCACGTTTCCAAGCATCCCGCCGGGCGGGGTGAACTCATTGGAGTACTTGAACAGGGTGCGGTCGTCCCCGAGGGGCGAGAGCTCGTAACGAATGCTGGCCCGTGAACGGGCTGGACCTCGTCCGTCCCACTGCGCCATGTTCGGAGCGCTTAGGTCACCCAACGTCCAATGCACTTTGAACGAGACACCTCGCATTTGCAGCACCTGGTCCATCGTCGATCCTTTTTCCAAGGGCTCAGAGGCGTGCTCAACTGATCGATGGATGGTCACCCAGTCTTTGAGCCGGGCAGGATCCATGATCGTCTTCCAGACCGTGTCTACCGGCGCCGCGATCTCAATCTCTACCTGGACCTTGCTCATTGCGGATGGGACACTAACGGCTGGCTAGCGGGCCGCGAGTGGTTCAACGGCCTCCCAGTCACGGAGCGCCCGGTCGATCGCGGCGTCCAGGGAATGCATGCGAACGCCGAGCAGTGCCGCCGCTCGGCTGTCACGAACCAGCAGATCGCTGTTCAAGCTTTCCATCAGCGGCCCGATCAGCTCCGGATCCTCGCCCGCAATCACCGAGGCAAGGCGGCTAGCGATCGGCGTAACGCTCAGCCGCCTGAAGTGCACGGTAGGGCGATCGATGAGCATGTGATCACCGATCTTCTTGATCAACTCGCCATAGGAGACGGCGTCGGAACCACCCACATCGAGCGACTGTCCACCGACGTGATCGCTGGTGGCGGCGCGAGCGAGAAGTTCCACAACATCACGCTCGTCAATCGGCTGAGTGCGGTTGCCGTGCCAAGCTGGGACGGCCAGCACCGGCATCCGCTCGACCAGCCTGACCAGGAACCGAAACGAGCGTGATCCTGCTCCGATGACGATCGAGGCGCGAAACGCGACGGAGTCCGGCAGCGCAGTCAGCAACGTTTCCTCGACCGCCAACCGGCTTCTGAGGTGCGGGGACACTGGGCCGCCGTCCGGGACCAGGCCACCCAGGTAGATGATCCGTTGCACTCCAGCGGCTGCAGCGGCACGGGCAAAGTTCTCCGCCGCGGCCCGCTCCCGGTCCCCGAACGCTCCGTCGCCGTTGGGCGCCGTCTCCATCGAATGGATCAGGTAGTACGCGACCTCGATGCCCTCGAGCGCCTCCTGGAGCCCGGCGTCCGAGACCGCGTCGCCGGCGACGATCGGAATCCCATTTCGCTGCCCGGTCGGGTGTCGTGACATTCCCCGCACCTTGTGGCCCTCTTGTTGGAGGCGAGGAGCGAGGCGGGATCCGACGTACCCGGTGATGCCGGTGATGAGCGTGTTCATCGCTATGACGCTACCCAGGGCGCCGCGGTGACAAAGCTCGGGTCGAGATCCGTCGCGCGCTTGGCACCTGACAGGGCCAGCGCGGAGTCCAGCTCAGCGAGCAGGATCTCAAGCACGCGCTCGGCTCCATCAGCCCCGTCTGTAGCCAGGCCCCACAGAACCGGGCGGCCGATCATCACCGCCCTGGCCCCCAGCGCCAGCGCTTTGAGCACGTCGGTACCGCGGCGGATGCCGCCGTCCACCAGAACGTCCAGCTGGTCGCCGACGGCGTCGACGACGGCGGGCAGCGCATCGGCACCGGAGAGAACCGTGTCCAGCTGGCGACCTCCGTGATTTGAGACGACCAGACCTCGGACCCCGGTTTCGGCGGCGAGCAGGGCGTCCTCGGCGGTGAGGATCCCCTTTACGAGCACGGGCAGGGGACTTTCTGCGACGAACTGTTCAACGTCTCGCCAGCTCAGATCGGGGTCGATCAGCCCGGCGAATTCAGCGGGTGTCATCGCGCCTTGTGCGCCAGCGGTGGAGGCGCTGGACACGGACGAGGCGGCCGCGTTGACCCCGGAACGGATGTCCCGCTCACGCAGGCCCATGATCGGCAGATCGACCGTCAGCACGAGGGCCTCGTAGCCATGCTCGACTGCCTGGGCCACCAATTCGCGGCTGACCCCACGATCGCTGAACACATACAACTGAAACCACCGGCTGCACTCAGGGACTGCCCGGGCCAACTCGTCGACCTGCGTGGTGGCCAGGGTCGAGAGGCACATCGGACTCAGAGTCCGCGCCGCCGCCTGGGCGGTCGCGATCTCGCCGTCACGGTGGGCCATCCGCTGGAAGGCCATTGGCGCAACGATCAGCGGATGCGGCCGGCGCTGACCGAGCACGCTGACGCTGGGGTCGCGCTGGCCCACACCGGTCAGCATCCGGGGCCGGATCGCCAGCCGGCGCCAGGCGGCGACGTTGTCACGCAGTGTGAGCTCGTCGCCGGCGCCCCCGGCGTAGTACCCGTGAGCGCCGGCGGGCAACTTTTCCTCTGCCACCGCCTCGAAGTCGGCGAGCGAAATCAGCTGCCGTTCACTCAGGGGCTCATCCGCCATGACTCGAAAGCTACGGAAAATGCGGAGGGTTCTCGCCTCGCCTCACAAAACTCCCGCAATTTCCAGGTATTTATGTCGTTTCGAAGATTCCTGCGATTTCCGGGATTGAGCGTTGCGCCAGGGGGGCGAGTTCCGCTTTAGTGGAGGTCGTCGTCGGTTGAGCTTCTGAAACGAACGGGGTATGTCACGCATGGCAAATGGGCGCGCTGGGGCAGCCAAGGTGAGCTGCGAGAACTGTTTCTTTCACACCAACCTGCTGTGCGCGGTATCGGAAGCCGGCCCCTGCGCAACGTTCCGCCCCGCCCGTCCTGAGGGGTTGCGGCCACCGAGCCAGCTCCGCTTCGTTTTTCGCCAGGAACGCCGGCTTCAGGTTGCCTGGGCCTTCCCTACAGCAAGCGAGCAGGTCGCGCTCCATGCGTAGGCCCGATATGTTTCCGCCATGTTCTGGCCGCTGATCGGGGGATTCATCGCTTTCGTGCTGGTGGCCATCATCCTGGGCTGGATTTTGGATCCGGCTCGGCGTCACGACGCCGACGAACCCCACTGAGCGTTTCGCCAGGCTAACGCCGCCTCCGGTCACGCTCGTACCGAGCGCCGACCCATCCACCTCGCGCAGTGCCGCAAGCGATCCACCTCAGCCTCGCGCCGCGCGCCGCGCGATCCACGCCGAGCCGGGGGTGTCGGTGAGCCCGTGCAGGACGATCGAGCAGAACACGGCCAGCGCCGCGAGGTTGAAGATCCGGTTGCCGGCAGCGATCTGGTCGTTTAGCACCAACAGCGAGAAGGTCATGGTCGCCACGCCCTTCGGACCGAACCAAGCCATGAATCCCTTGGTGGCGAGGTCCGTGCCGGTGCGGGTCAGCGCCGCGAACACCGCTACCGGGCGCGCCACCAGCAGGGTGGCCGCGACAATCCCGATGGCTGCCCATCCGTCGCCGAACAGTCCGTGGAGGGTCAGCAAGGATCCGAACACGACGAAGATCCCCAGCTTGACGATCTCGACGATGTCCGCTGCCTGTTCTCCGAACACGCTCCGCAGGTCCGGGCGGCGGATGCCCAGGGCGATCGCCGCGACAAAAACGGCGATCAGCCCGTTGCCGTGCGGGGGCAGCACGGCGATCCCGTAGGCCGCGAACGCCGTGCCCAGCGCGTACAGAGACCTCTGATGGGTCTGGATCTCACCCTCCCGCGGCATCAACCACGAGGCCAAGAATCCGATGACGAGGCCCGTGGCCAGGCCGATCGTCACGTCTTGGAGCACGAACCGCCACCAGACGAAGTGCCCACTGCGGGTGCTCAGTGCCGCCGCCAGCGCCAGGACCGCGGGGAGCGCCAGCCCGTCGTTGAGCCCTGACTCGAGGTTCAGGGAGTGGCGCACGAGCCGCGGTACCCGGGGGTCGGTGACCACGCTCGAGGACAGCACCGGATCGGTGGGCGACAGGAGCGCGCCGAGGAGAAAGCACTCCGTCCAGGTGAGATCTGTCAGCAACCGAGCGCAGAGCGCCACGATCGCGGCGGTCAGCGGCATCGCCAGGACCAGCTTGCGCAGTGGCAGATGCCAATGGGTCAACAGCATCTCCTGCTCGACCTCCAGGCCGTCCCGAAACAGGATCACGATCAGCGCCACGGTCGCGAGGTCGCCGACGAAGGCGGAGCGCGCGTCGAAATGGAGCGCCCCGGTGACTCCAGGTCCGAGCACGAACCCGATCAGCACGAACAGCGAAGTCAGGGAGAGGAAGCTGCGCCGGGCCACACCTGAGATGAGCGCACCGAGGACCAACAGCGCACCGAGGACCAACAGGGCGACATCGAAGCGATGCATCTCGGCCGCAACCAGCAACGGCGCGTGCGCGTGCGTCACGGCCACCCGGTTAGAGTGTCAGAGTCACGAGAGAGGAGCGGTGTTGCAAGTCACCGTGCTGGGCAAGTCACCGTCTTGGCAGGATGCCGGTGGAGCTTGCAGCGGGTATCTGATCCAGGAGGAAGATTTCGCGTTGCTACTCGATTGCGGCAATGGGGTCTTCTCCAAGCTGCGCGGAGTCTGCGACTACGTCGACGTCAGCGCGGTCCTGGTCAGCCATCTCCATGCGGACCACTTCCTCGATCTGGTTCCGTTCTCCTACGCCCTCACGTACGCACCACGCCAGCAACCCGTGGCTGTGGGCGGCTGGCCCGGCACCGACCATCCAGCCCGTCCGGCGCTCTACGCGCCGGTGGGTGCTGGTCAGGTGTTTCGCCAGATCGTTGGCTGCTGGGGCAACGAGGACCTGATCGAGAATGCTTTCGCCCTGCGCGAATACGACGCCCCGGATGAGCTCTCCATCGGGCCGTTCTCCGTGCGCTTCTGCGAAGTCCCTCACTACACCCCAACCTATGCCATCGAGTTGGCCTGTGAGTCGGGACGGTTGACCTACAGCGCCGACTGCAGCCCCAACGATGAACTGGTGGCCTTTGCCGCTGACACGGACATGCTCCTGATCGAGGCGACGCTGCCCCGGCCGGAGCGCACCGGGATCCGCGGTCATCTGACGCCGGGGGAGGCCGGCGACCACGGTCGTCGTGCCCGCGCCCGTCGGCTGGTCCTCACCCATTTCTCCGATGAGCTTGATGCCCAGTGGGCGCAGGCGACGGCTAGTGAGACCTTCGGGCAGCCCGTCGAACTTGCCCACGAGGGAGCCGTCTACGAGTTCTGAGCTTGCCGTGCCGCCCGCCCCGGAGGGGAGACTAGGACGGGCGGCAGGCAGCTTTCTGCTGGCCGAAACTTCGGCCGACCGTTATACGGACGGGTCAGCCGTCCGGATCACATCCAGCGAGGTACCGATCGCCATCGCGCGAGCGCGCACAGTTAACCTTGGGGTGATGCCTGAGCGAGACCTTTTTGCCAACTTCGATCGGATGCGGCGGGATATGGATGAGCTGTTCGGCGACGTGCTGGAGCGGACAGGCCTGTCCCGTCGCCGGCTTGGGTTCTCTCCGGCCGTCGACGTGGCCTACACGGCAGATCCGCCACGAGCGATCGTCACCGCGGAACTGGCCGGTGTGGTCATCGACGAGCTCGATCTGGAGATCCAGGGCCGCAAGTTGATCCTGTCCGGCCGGCGTGCGCCGCCGGAGGTTGAAAGTGACGTCTACCAGCAGGTTGAGATCGAACGCGGCAGCTTCCGGCGGATCGTCGAGCTCGGCGCTGATGTGCAGGCCGACGCCGCCAAGGCTCGCTACGAGGACGGGATCCTCCGGGTCGAGCTCCCGCTCCTGCAATCCGATGCCGGGTTGCGCTCCGTGCCGATCGAGCACGAAGCATGATCGAGGTCGGGACCCCCGACGGCGGCCCGCGGGACATTGAGGTGGGCGGTGTGCGCCAGCTCCCGGACCGAGTCGGGGTGCTGCCGCTACGGGACACGGTCACCTTCCCGGAGATGCTGGTCCCGCTCAACGTCGGTCAGCAGCGGAGCATCGAACTGGTCAACGATGTCCTGCGCGGCGATCGCTCGATCGTGATGGTGGCCAGCCGGAATCCGGAGGAGGAGAACCCGGGGCCGGAGGCCCTCTATGACGTTGGCGTGATGGGGGTCGTCGCACGGATGATCCGCGTACCCGACGGAACCCTGCGCGTTTTGATTCAGGGTGGTCAGCGCGTTCGCATCGTTCATTGGCTGGCCACCGAGCCCTACCTGGTCGCCGAGGTCGCCGAGGCCCCCGACGTCGTCCGCCAGTCGCCGGAGCTGACCGCGCTGATGCGCAACGTTCAGCAGACCTTCACCGACATCGTGACCGAGGTCCCGTACCTGCCTGAAGAGCTGCAGATCATGGTCACCAACGTCGAGGATCCGAGCACGCTGACGCACCTGATCGCCGGTGCGCTGCGGCTGAAGACCGACGAGAAGCAGGCGCTTCTGGAGGAAATCGACGTGGCCAAGCGGCTGCGCCGCCTCTCGGAGATACTGGCCCGCGAACTTGAGGTCGTGGCCATCGGATCCAAGATCCAGTCTCAGGTGCAGTCCGAGCTCGAGAAGGGCCAGCGTGAATACTTTCTTCGCCAGCAGCTGAAGGCCATCCAGGAGGAGCTCGGCGAGTCCGACGAGGTCCAGGCGGAGGTCACCGAGCTGCGCGAACAGCTGGCCGCCATCGAACTGCCGGAGGAGGTGCGCAAGCAGGCCGATCGTGAGCTCAGCCGACTTGAACGGCTGCAGCCGGCGATGGCCGAACACGGCGTGGTGCGGGGGTACCTCGAGTGGATCGCGGCGCTGCCGTGGGACAAGTCGACTGAGGACAATCTCGACCTGGCGCACGCCCGGAAGGTGCTCGACGAAGACCACTACGACATCGAGCAGGTCAAGGATCGAATCCTCGAGTTTCTCGCCGTGCGATCGCTGAAGCCCGACGCTCGCGGGTCGATTCTGTGTTTCGTCGGTCCGCCCGGCGTTGGTAAGACGTCTCTCGGGCGCTCGATCGCGCGTGCCCTGGAGCGGAGCTTTGAGCGCATCAGCGTCGGGGGCGTGCGTGACGAGGCGGAGATCCGCGGACACCGTCGCACGTACATCGGGGCGATGCCTGGAACGATCATCCGCGCGATGCGAGATGCGGGCGCCAACAACCCGCTGCTGATGATCGACGAGATCGACAAGCTGGGCGCCGACTTCCGTGGCGACCCGTCGAGCGCGATGCTCGAGGTGCTCGATCCTGAGCAGAACGGCACCTTCCGCGATCACTATCTCGATCTCCCGTTCGATCTCTCCCACGTGATGTTCGTCACCACCGCGAACACGCTTGACACGATTCCGGGTCCGCTGCGCGATCGCATGGAGGTGATCCAGCTCGCGGGTTACAGCCAGGCCGAGAAGCTGGAGATCGCTAAGCGCTACCTCGTGCCCCGCCAGATCGAGCGCAACGGGCTCTCGCGGAGCCGGATTGCCTTCAGCGATCAGGCCCTACGCGCGATCATCGGCGACTACACGCGCGAGGCGGGCGTGCGCCAGCTCGAGCGGGAAATCGGCAGCGTGTGTCGCAAGGTCGCCCGTCAGGTTGCCGAGGGCAAGACGATCCGCAAGGTGATGGTCTCCGAGCCGCGCGTCCGCGAGCTGCTCGGCAAGCGCCGCTTCTTCTCCGAGTCGCGACGGCGCACCTCACGTCCCGGCGTGGCCACCGGCCTCGCCTGGACACCCGTCGGCGGTGACGTGCTGTTCATCGAGGCGACTGCGATGCCGGGCAAGGGGCGGCTGACCATCACCGGGCAGCTCGGCGACGTCATGAAGGAGTCAGCTCAGGCCGCGCTGTCGTATATCCGCAGCAACGCCGCGGAGGTGCTGCCGGACCTCGACGATGACTGGTTCGCCGAGCACGACATCCACATCCACGTACCCGCCGGCGCGACGCCCAAGGACGGACCGAGCGCGGGCATCGCCATCGCCACCGCGTTGGCCTCGCTGCTGTCCGGACGGCCTGTGCGCAGCGATGTGGCCATGACCGGCGAGATCACCCTGACGGGACAGGTCCTGCCGATCGGCGGGCTCAAGGAAAAGGCCTTGGCCGCCCAGCGGGGCGGGATCCGCACCGTAATCGCTCCGGCGCTGAACGAGCAGGATGTCGACGAAATCCCCAGCCATCTGCTGCGTCACCTGGAGTTCAGGTTCGTCTCCGAGATCGGCGACGTGCTGGATGTGGCGCTCCAGCGCCGAGCCGCGCCGCATCGCCCGAGGACGCTGCAGTCCGTCAAGTAGGGGCGGCCGGTGCCGGGTTTTCAGGCTCGGCACGAGTACCGGAACGCTGAAGTTCGTGATCGTTAGCTGATAGCTGGGTATTCTCCCCTGCAACCGCCACTCGCACGAGGGAGATTTATGGCAAAGAAGAAGACGAAGGCCGCCAAAGCGGTGGCGTTGAACGCCGCTGACGTCGCGAACATCGCGAAGTCCAATCCGTATATCCAGCGCCTGATCGACGACGCCAACCTGCGCGACAACGTGCAGAAGGCGATCGAGTCGGGCAAGAGTGCCTACGCGCGCCTGTCCAACGGCAAGGCCCCGCACAAGGCGATCGTCGAGGACAAGAAGCTGCAGAAGGATCTGCGGTCGGTCGTCGAGGCCGTCCGTGAGGCTTCCGCCTCGCTGAGTGAGGCGCCGAAGAAGCGTGGTCGCAAGGGCCTCGGCTTCGGCCGCAAGCTGTTGATCGCGGGTATCGGCGGCGGCTTGGCCCTCGCCGGCAGCGAATCACTGCGCTCGAAGGTGCTGGACACGCTGTTCGGCAAGGAGGAGGAGTTCGAGTACACGCCGCCTGCGGGCTCGGCCTCGACGCCTCCGGCAACCCCGGTCAGCGCCGCCTAGCCAGGCGCCGGAAACAAGAGTTGGTTGGGAGAGGCGCCCGAGAGGGCGCCTCTTCTTTGTCTTGGGCCTAGACTTCGCGCCATGGAGGCCGCGACGGCAACTGACATCAGCTCCGCCCGGGAGCTGGCGGGCGACAAGGCGGCGCGGATCGTCGAGGCGATGCGGATCAGCGTGGCTGCCCGCGGCATCGCCGGAGCTACGTTCGACCACGTTGCCCGTGAGGCCGGCGTCTCCCGTGGGCTGCTGCACTACTACTTCGCCACCAAGGAACGCCTCCTCGTCGAAGTCGTCCGTCGTGAGTGCGACGTGCGCATCGAGCGTCTGGAAGACGCCGTCGGTGCCGCCGAGGACGCCGAGAGCGTGCTCGCCGCCCTGGTCCGCAGCTTCGAGGAGTTCCTCGGCGAGGGCCAGACCGCGGTGGTCATGTTCTACGAGATGATGACCCTGGCCCAGCGCAACGCCGAGATCTCTGCCGAGCTCGCCGAGCTCGGCCGCCGCACGCGTGAGCACATGGCCGCGGCCCTGCGAGCCAAAGCCCAGGACGGCGTGCTTCGCTTGAACGCCGATGCGGACGTGCTCGCCACCTTCCTGTTCGCCCTTGCGGACGGGGTCACGGTCCGCAAGCTCAGCGAGCCGGACCTTGACATCGCCCCGGTGGTCGGCCAGGCCGTCGCCGCCGTCCGGGGCGTTCTGAGCTAGGCAGGTACTGCCGCCCCGCTTGGCGCGGTCCAGTCGGGCACTGTCGCCCCGCTCGGCGCGATCTAGGTGGGCACTGTCCCCCCGCTCGGCGTGATCTAGGCAGGCCCGCCGACCGCTCGGCCCGTGACGGGCTCCCAACGCGCCGCCCGCAGGCGACCCCTAACGTTCACCAACAGATGCGCCGACTGATCGTGCTCGCGGCAGCCGTACTCGTGCTCGTGCTGCTCGCGCTCGCGCAGCTCGTGCTACCCGGCCTCGCGGAGCAGCAGCTGCGCGATCGGCTGGCTCGCTCGGGCACCGTGCTGGCGCTCGAGGTACACGCGTTTCCCGCCGTCGAGCTGCTCTGGCACCAGGCCGACCGCGTGGTGATCCGGATGGGCCACTACACCAGCAGCTCGTCAAACCTGGGGTCAACACTCGGGCAGGCCGGGGATGTCGGCACGCTCGATGCGTCAGCCACCGAGGTGAAGGCCGGGCTGCTGACCCTGCGCGACGCGACGCTGCACAAGCAGGGCAACGAGCTGACAGGCACCGCGCGCGTGACCGAAGCCGATTTGCGCAGTTCCGTCCCGTTTCTCCAGAACGTTCAGCCTGTGAGCACCGGCAACGGCCAGCTCGTCCTCCGGGGAACCGCCACCCTGTTCGGCGTGAGCGCTACCGCGGAGGCGACCGTCGCCGCCCAGAACGGCCAGTTGATCGTGGTGCCGAACATCCCGTTCGGGGGACTGGCCACGGTCACCTTGTTCAACAACCCCCACGTCGCGGTGCAGGACCTCTCGGCCACGCCCACGGCCGATGGATTTTCCGTCTCGGCGCGAGCTGCGCTTCACCAGTAACGCCTTTCCCGGGGCTCGCCGAGAGACGTGGTGGCTCTGACGCATGCATACGAGGCGCAGGAGCCACCACGTCCCAGTCGTGGCGGCTCTGACATACGCATACGAGCGCAGGAGTCACCACGTCCACGGTCGCGGCCTTGATCACGGAGCCGCGTCAAGCGAGGCGAGCCCGGGCCGGTTGCCGGTGCGGCGCATCGCAGCCAGGGCACCGGGGACGCGCTTCAGGTAGCGGTCCATGAAGGCGATCGTCACCCGCTCGACGATCCCGAGCTGTGGTTGCTCATCGGTGTACGGAGGTAGGTGCACGGCGCCGAGCAGGTTGAGCAGGAACTTCGGACGCGGCGCCGCGTCAAAGAAATCGTGGGTGAAGCTCGGCGGGTTGATCGTGTCCGCCGTGCCCTGGGTGGCCAGCAGCGGGGCTGAGTGGGCGGGAAAGGCGAACTGGCCCAGCATCGGGATCCGGGCCCCGGACAGGATCACTGCGGCGCCCACGCGTGGATCCAGGAAGCGGGAGTCGTAGGCGACGGCAAGCGCAGTTTCGCCGCCATCGGATTGGCCGCTCACCACCACCGCACCGGGATCGATCCGACCGCGCAATGGTCCTGCGCGGCCCGCGCTGGCCCGGAGCAGCTGGGTGATCACGAAGCTCATGTCGCGCGGCTGGTTGACGAGGTCGGCTTCGTTGGGGCCGCCCGGGGCGCCGGCGTTCTCAAGCGGAAACACGGGCGCCGCGACGACGTAACCGGCGCGCGCCCAAGCGTCCAGCAGCGCTGCGTAGGGGCGTGGCGTCACGGCAAAGCCGTGCCCGAAAACGATCAAGGGCAGCGGACCGGCGGCACTGGCGGGGTAGCGGATCACCGTGACCAACGACCGCGGCACCGGTGGCTGTCCGGGAAACCGCACCGTGCGGCTGAGGTCGACCAACCGCGTAACGCGCGTAATGATCGCTACGGGGCCGGCGGCGACTGGGTGGGCTGCTCGCCTCGGGCGCAGGGTCGTCGCGGAGCCCGTCGAAGAGGTGGAGGAACTCGACGATCCCGGGGCCGTGAACCCGGGAACTGTCAAGGCAGAAGTCGTGACCGAAGGAGCCGAGCGGCTACCCCCGCCACACCCCCCGAGCGCCAACATCAGCCCAGCGGCGCAGACCCACAGCCGGGCGCGCACTGCGTCAGCGGAGATAGACCGCAAAGAAGTCGCGGTCCTCGGGGCCGAGGTAGCGACTGGAGGGACGACTCATGTTCGGAAGCAGGTTCGCGGCGCCAGCGGCACCGGGCGCGCGGTAGGTGATGAAGCTCGTCCAGTACGTGTTGATGTCGAGCTCCATCGCGCGGACGGCACCGGCATGACGCATGATCCTCGCCAGCGAGCCGACCGTCTGGATGTTGGCGGCGGCGTAGATCAGATTGCCGTGGCGATCGACGCCGACCGCCGAGCGCCAGACGCGGACCGCGTTGCCGAGAGTTGCCCCCCATTCAGGGCCGTCGGAAAGGTTTGGATTCAGCTTCCCGTGGTCGACGATCAGCGGCAGGTTCTGGCGGGCGTAAAGGACGTCGGCACCGACATTGGGCCCGCCGCTCCACGGGATCACGTCGACGCGACCGTCCCGGTAGCGCACGAACGTAGCCACGTTCGGCTTCATCGGCGCATAGGTTCGCCCGCCCACGGCGAAGCCGCCGCCGGAGTCCTTGAGCTTGAATCCGCTGTTAAAGGTGGCCACCAGCCGCGGGCGCAGATGCGCCGGAACCTGCATCGGACCGCGGGATCCGAGCGAGACCGCGGGCTCCTGGCGACCGGGGTAAAGCCAAGTGGTGGTGCGGTGGGTGTCGATCCAGGCCACGCCTGCCACCAACTGCGGGTAGTTGGGATCAGGACGGAAGCTCGTCACCAGGACCGGCGGCTGCTTACCGCCCCCCTGGAACGTGGCTCGCCACGTGCCCTCGCCGGGCAACGCGGGGTGCATCACCGGCCTGACCCGTGGTGGGCGGTAGATTGCGGCGAGCTGGTGTTTGAGCAGCGACGGAGCAACGCTGACGCCGGGCTGATTGGGCAAGGCACGAAGACCGGGGCCGCCGGTCGCCGGGCCATTGAGCGAGTAGTAGGTCGACTCGACCCAGTTGACGAGTCCCCGAGCACCGTTGTCTCGCAGCCATTCCACGGTGCGAATCCCGATCCCGGAGTTCGAGGTCTGGGTAAGAGCGTTGGCGTAAGAGATGACCACCGGGACCAGGCAGAGCACCGACGCCAGCAGCGCGATTCGGCGGCCGCGGCGTGGTCCCGTCTGGCGCGGGGGAGGTCCCGCCGGCGCGAACGCGACGGGGGCGGGCGTGGGTTCGACAGGGGCTCTCGGCGGCGCGAGCATCGTCAGGAGGTTGCCGAGCGTCCTGTAGGGAAGGTTAAAGACCTGCTGGGAGCCTTCTCATCGAAATGAAAAAATGTGAACGCACTCATAGTTCGCAAAGTTGTTCTTCAGAAACGGCACCTACGGTGTTCCTAATGGGATACCCGCGTTCCGGCGCAGCTGACGCCGCAACCGTCCTTGGGCTGGACACGCGATCTCGTCGTCGCCCGCTGCAGGCTGCTCTGGTAACGCTGCGGCCCAAGCAGTGGATCAAGAACGCCCTCGTCGTCGCCGCCGCCGGTGCAGCCGGTGCTCTGGGTCGCGACGACGTGCCCCTGCGCGTCGCGATCGCGTGTATCGGGTTCTGCATGCTTGCCTCTGGAATCTACGCTGTGAACGACGTCCGCGACCGCGATGAAGACCGGCGGCACCCGCGCAAGCGCCATCGGCCGGTCGCGGCCGGTGAGCTGGAACCCCTCGCGGCGCTCATCCTCGGCGCTGGGCTGGTGATCGCTGGCCTGGCTCTGTGTGCCGCGGTAAGCCCACTGCTGCTGCTCGTCGGCGGGGGTTACGTGGCGCTGACGCTGACCTACACGATGGTCTGGCGGCTGGTGCCGATCCTGGACATCGGGGCGATCGCAGGAGGATTCGTCCTGCGCGCCGTGGCTGGCGGCGTCGCCGCTCCAGTGACGCTGTCGCGCTGGTTTCTCGTCGTGGTCACCTTCGCTGCGCTGCTGGTGGCCGCGGGCAAGCGACTGGCTGAGCTGGGACGGGCACAGGCCGACCACGAGGTCAAGCGCAAGGTGCTGCGCTTCTACACCACGGCCCGGCTGCGACTGCTGCTGATCGGCAGCGGAGCCTGCGCGCTGTTCGCCTACTGCGTATGGGCGTTTTCGCTGCCCACGGTCGACGGGGTGCCGTGGCGGCCGTTGACAATCCTCCCGTTCGCGGTCTGCCTGGCACGCTATGCCCAGCTTGTTCAGCGCGGTGATGGCGAAGCCCCTGAGGAACTGCTGCTGCGCGACCGCCCGCTGCAGCTGGCCGGAGTGGCCTGGCTGATCGTGTTCGTGCTCGGGCTACGCGCGCTGTCCTGACACGATGGCTTCGGTGCCTGCGCAATTGAGGAGCTACCCGGCGCCCTCCGCGGTGTCGATCGGCGGTTGGGGTGGGGGGGCCGAGGTCCAGGCGCGCCTGCTGCGCCCGAGGGATCCGGACGCGGTACGGGCCGCGCTTGAGCAGGCCCCCGGTGAAGGTGGCGTGATCGCACGGGGAATGGGTCGCTCCTACGGTGACGCCGCGCAGCTCACAAGCGGCCTGGTGCTGGATCTGACTGCGCTCAAGCAGATTGACCTCGACGACGCGCGAGGGGTGGTAACCGTCCAAGCCGGGGTGAGCATCGGTGAGCTCCTGGACGCGGTGGTGCCCGCAGGTTGGATCGTGCCGGTCGTGCCCGGAACCCAGCACGTCACGGTTGGCGGAGCGATCGCCAGCGATATCCATGGCAAGAACCACGGCACCGCGGGAACCTTCGGCAGCCATGTCCAGGCCCTCGGGCTCCTGACCGCCGCCGGTGATCTACTGGAGCTCGGACCGGACGATCCCGATGGCCTGTTCGCCGCCACCCTTGGCGGGATGGGGCTGACCGGCGTGATCTTGTGGGCTCGAGTGGCGCTGGCGCCGGCCGGACCCGCGCTGCTGTCGGTTGACAGTGATCGCGTAGAGAATCTCGACGATGCCCTGGCGCTGCTCTCGCAACCGGGAGGACCACACAGGGTGGCCTGGCTTGACGTGCTCGGACCGCGGGCGGGCCGCGGGATCGTCACCCGTGCGCGGCTGCTCGATGACGACGACGGTGTTCACGCCCGGGCGCACGGAGGACCGAGGTCTCCGGTCGCGACCGTGCGGGCGAGGGCGACCGTGCCGGCCCGCTGGCCGTCCAGTCTGCTGCGACCGAGCACGGTGAGGGCCTTCAACGAACTGCGATTCAGGCGGGCGCCGCGCCGCGAGCGGGGACATATCGAACAGTTCGGGGCGCACATGTTCCCGCTCGACGTGCTGCAGGCGTGGCCCCGGCTGTACGGATCCCGTGGCCTGGTGCAATATCAGCTGGTGGTTCCGCCGGCGGCAGTAAACGTGCTCCACAGAACGATCGAGCTGCTGCGGCGCCGGCGCGTGCCCTCCTACCTGGCCGTGCTCAAGGACTTCGGGCCGGCCAACGGCGCGCCGCTGTCGTTCCCGATCGAAGGCTGGACGCTCGCCCTCGACCTGCCGGTCGCCGCGCCCGGCTTGCCTCAGGCCCTCGACCAGCTGGACGAGCTCGTGGCCGGCGCGGGCGGACGCGTATATCTGACCAAGGATTCCCGGCTTCGTCCCGAGACCGTAAGCGCGATGTACCCTCGGCTGCGGGAATGGCGCCGCGTCCGGGATCAGTTCGACCCGGACGGGCTCTGGCGCTCCGACCTCGCGCTGCGGACCGGCCTGGTCGAGCCATGAGTACCGGCTCACCCACCCGGGTGCTGCTGCTCGGCGGCACCTCGGAGATCGGCCTGGCGATCGTCCGCCGGCTGGCACAGGATCGGCCGGTGCGTCCGTATCTCCTTGGCCGCGACGACGCCCGTCTGGAGAGCGCCGCCGCGCAGCTGCGCAGCGAGAACTTCTCCGACGTTGAGGTCGAGCGGGTCGACGCGGGCGCGCTTGAATCACACGAGGCAGCGATCACGCGGGCGTTTCAACGCAGCGGTGGCTTCGATCTGGCCGTCCTCGCGGTCGGCGTGCTCGGCGCGCAGGACGGGCTTGACGCGGACCCCGTCAGCGCCCATGAGGTCATGCACGTGAACTTCACCGGTGCTGGGTCACTGTTGATGGCCTGCATGCGGGCCATGCGCCGCCAGGGAAGCGGCACGGTCGTCGTCCTCTCGAGCGTCGCCGCCGAGCGCCCGCGGGCCGGCAACGCGGTCTACGGCGCCGCCAAGGCCGGCCTCGATTCCCTGGCCCAGGGCTTGGCCGACGCGGCCCGGGCCGGTGGCCCGAGCGTGCTCGTGGTGCGCCCCGGGTTCGTGAGCACCCGGATGACGCGGGGCCTGGATCCCGCACCGTTCGCCACTACGCCGCAGGCGGTGGCCGAGGCGACGGTCCGCGGGCTCTCCGGCCGCTCGCACACCGTGTGGGTTCCGGGCAAGCTTCGCCTGGTGTTTTCGCTGCTGCGCCATCTGCCACGAGCGATCTACCGGAGGCTGCCGCTATGAGCCGCGAGGTGCTGGGCTTCGACGTTGCGGTTGCCGTCGTGCTGGCCGCGCTGGTCCTGATCTTCTCTCCCGGGGTGGCCGTGGCGGGAATGATCGCGCTCGCTGTGCTGCTGGTCTGTCTGTTCAGCGCCGTCTGGCAGAGACGGCGAGTACGCCGGCCTCGGCGGCAGGTCCGCGCCCGGCGGGACGCGCGGCCCCGGAGCGACCGCCCCCGCCGCCGCTGAGCGCTCGACCAGCTGCGACTCAGCCTGCGCGGTTGAGCTTCGGCGAGGTCCAGGGCGCCAGCAGGCGCCGCTCGATCTCGTCGCTCAGCTGGTCGATGGCGATTCGCTCCTGCTTCAGGCTGTCACGGTCGCGCAATGTCACCGTACGGTCCTCGAGCGACTGGTGATCGATCGTCACGGCCCAGGGCGTTCCGATCTCGTCCTGGCGGCGGTAGCGACGCCCGATCGCGCCACCCTCGTCGTACTCGGTCTGCATCCGCTCGCGCAGGGCGCGATGGATCTCGGCGGCCAGCTCGGGCTGACCATCCTTCTTGACCAGCGGGAGGACCGCGACCTTGACCGGCGCGAGCAGCGGATGCAGGCGCAGCACCGTCCGCGTCTCACCCTCGATCTCGTCCTCGTCGTAGCTGTCGACGAGGAACGCGAGCATCGCGCGGTCGACTCCGGCGGCCGGTTCGATCACGTGCGGGATGTACCGCTCACCGCTGGCCGTGTCCACGTATTCGAGCTTCTGGCGCGAGTACTCGGCATGCTGTCGCAGATCGAAGTCTCCCCGGTTGGCGATCCCCTCCAGTTCTGACCAGCCGATTGGGAACAGGTACTCGATGTCACTCGTGGCACTTGAGTAATGCGACAGCTCGTCCGCGGCGTGGGCGCGCAGGTGCAGATGGTCGGGCCGGATGCCGAGGCCGGTGTACCAGTTCATCCGCTGCTCAAGCCAATGCTCGAACCAGCGGGGCGCCTCCTCGGGCGCAACGAAGTACTCCATCTCCATCTGCTCGAACTCCCGCGTGCGGAAGATGAAGTTGCCCGGGGTGATCTCGTTGCGGAAGCTCTTGCCGATCTGGGCGATCCCGAAGGGGGGCTTCTTGCGCGAGAACTGCAGGTAGTTCTTGAAATTGAGGAAGATTCCCTGCGCGGTCTCCGGGCGCAGATACACGGTCGAGCCCTCCTCCTGCACCGGACCGACCGTGGTCTGGAACATGAGGTTGAACGCTCGGGCCTCGGTCAGATCGCAGTCGGGCGTCTCGCCTGGCCGCTTGGACGGCTTGCGGCCGCAATGCGCTTGGTCGATGTGGTCGGCGCGGAAGCGCAGCTTGCAGGTTCGGCAGTCGATCAGCGGGTCAGTGAACCCAGCGAGGTGACCGCTGGCTTCCCACGTGCGCGGGTGCTGGATGATCGCCGAGTCCAGCGCGACGATGTCGTCCCGCTGGCGCAGCATCGCCGTCCACCATTGCTCTTTGACGTTGTTCTTGAGCAGGACCCCGTAATGGCCGTAGTCGTAGCTCGACCCGAGCCCCCCGTAGATCTCACTGCTTCCGAACACGAAGCCACGCCGCTTGCACAGCGAGACGATTTTGTCCATGGTGACGGCGTCAGCAGGCATCCGGCGGCGGATGCTAGCCGGGCTGCTCGGCCAACAGAGTGCCGCCCCGCTTGGCACTCTGGCCTGGGGAGTGCCAAGCCCGAGGGCTATACTTTCCACCGCATGCCGATCTACGAATACCGTTGCGAAAACGGCCATAACTTCGAGGTGATGCAGCGCATGTCCGACCCCCCGGTCGAGGCCTGCACCGTCTGCGGAGCGCCCGTCAAGCGGGTGTTTCACCCGATCGCCGTGCACTTCAAGGGTTCGGGCTTCTACAACACCGACTACGGGACTCGCAAGCGTTCGCGTGAGCAGAAAGAGACCGCCGAGGCCAACAAGAGCAAGGACGGCGCGGCGGCGAAGTCCGGCGGCGACTCGGGCTCTGGCGACTCCGGCTCCAGCAGCTCAAGCACTGATGGCTCGGGCTCAGGCTCGAGCTCGAGCGGCGGAGGATCTGACTCCGGGTCGAGCTCAGGCTCAGGCTCTGGTTCGGATTCGGGCTCCAAGTCCAAGAAGTCCGCGTCGGCCGCTTCCTCCTCGGCTTCGACCTAGCGCGCGCTCGCCGGCGGCTTCGGTCGCTGGCGGCTTCGCTCGCGGCGACTAGGCCAGGACCGCGCTGGCGCCCGACTCCTGTTGGGCGGCTGCCCAATCCACGGTGAGCACGTTCGGTTCGGCCGGCAACCGCTTGGCCGGATACTGCTTCCCGTCCTGAACCAGGCCGGCCGCGAACGTGGGCACGGGCAGGAACACCTGCATCTCCGAGCCGTCCTCGGCCACCTGCACCTTGGCGGCGTAGAGGTCCTCGCCTGAGGGCAGGCGCAGGAACTGCGCACTGTGGGCCACGAGCGTGACCCGGCAGGGCACGCCGTCGCGGAGGGCGCGCGCGGGTGGATCCACCACGGCCGGGTCATCGATGGTGACCGTCGGCGTTGGCTCGCCCAGGGAAATCGCGACGCGCTGGTGGTTCTGCGGGTCAGCGCGGACGGTGAACAGTGTCTGGCGCGGGATCAGCTTGGCTGCGTTCTCCGGCGAGAGGGAGATCCGTGTGCTCGCCTGGTAGGACGGAGTCCCGTCGACCAGCCGCACGCCGACAGTCATCGCGCAATCGACAAGCTGACCCACCGGTGTCTTCTGTACGTCCACGCACGCGCCGCGGCCGAGGATGCCATTGGCGGCGAGATCGGACGGAATCTGGGAGGCGGCAGCCTCGGCCACCTGTGCCTCGACGGAGGCGTTGGCCTGGCGAGCGGCGGCGGTGTCAAATTCGACCTCGCTGGTGTCGGCCGGGTCGTAGCGGACGACGTATTCGTCGCCGACCCGCGGAATCGAAACCCGGGACACGGTGGTCTTCTTCGTGGCCTCGAAGGGCACCTCGCCCTCGGGCTGGACCTGCAGCGTCAGCTTGACACGAGGGTTGTCGTTGATGGTCACTCCGGTGTCCTGCACGTTGATGACCACAGCCCTGGCCTGGATTCCCTCGGCGAGGATCTTCTTCTTCTTGGAACCGAACACTGCCCCTCCTCGTGGTTTGGTCGGGGCGAGCCTAGACCGAGGACGCGCTGACGTCAGTACCGCGACGGTCTCGGCCACGTCTCACGCGGAACGCCGTCGCCGGTTGTCGCGGCGGCGCCCACAACTCGGTCCCACCTTTGGGGGTTTGTGTCCGTATACGGAGCTAAGCCCCAAAGACTCCCGCAGCCGCCCCCCGGCCAGGCCAGATCGTCACACGCTAGGGACGGGTCTGTTCAGCCGTTCATCAACTTCGAGACCGCGTTCTGAATGGCCCCGGGGCTTGCCGTGAGCGCCGAGGAGCCGTCAGGCAGCGTGGTCGCCCCGCCCGGCTTGAGCACGGTCACTGGGGCCGA
Organism: uncultured Solirubrobacterales bacterium; assembly: GCA_963757165.1. Lineage (GTDB taxonomy): Bacteria > Actinomycetota > Thermoleophilia > Solirubrobacterales > Solirubrobacteraceae > Palsa-465. The sequence goes on along the minus strand of CAVWQO010000006.1, from coordinate 652,183 downwards.
GCCACCAATTTCGGAGGCGGCGAACAGGGTGAGTAGGGTGAACCCACCCATATCGGTCCTCAGCACCTTGGGCGCCTGCCACGCGGCCCAAGGGAGGTGGAAGAACGTGCCGGGTGAGAGCAGCTGGGACTTGATGCCGTTGAGGATCTGCTGCTGGCGCCGGACTCGCGTCAGGTCGCTCTCCGCGGGGTTGCAGGTGTTGTGCCGGGTCCGGGCCAGGGTCAGGGCCTGAATCCCCGTGAGATGGTGCGTGCCGGGGCGCAGATTCAGCGTGAAGCCACCGTTCGCCGCGCCGCCGCTGATCTGTGAGCAGATCCGCCCGGTCGACACGTCGACGCCGCCGATCGCGTCGATGAACTTCGGGAATGCGGCGAGGTTGACGATGATGATGTGGTTGATCTTGACGCCGGTGAACGCCTCCACCGTCTTGATCGCCAGCGCGGGCCCGCCGAACGCGTAGGCAGCGTTGATCTTGCTCGTGCCGTGTCCGGGGATCTGCGCGACCATGTCCCGCGGGATCGACAGTCGCCGGGACGTGCCGCCGCCGATGCGCCACAACATCATCGTGTCCGAGCGGCTGCCGGTGTCACTCGTGTTAGCCCCGGGCTCCTTGGACCCGACCGGGCGCTGATCGGTGCCGAGGACCAGCACGGTGTCCGTCGAGGTCAGCATGTTGCCTCCGGAACTCAGAGCCGCGCTGGCCGAGCTCGGCAGGTTGCCCTGCTCGATCTGCGCGCTGACGATGAACAGCACCAGTGACAGCAGCAGCCAGGCCACGACTGCGATGGCCACGTACTTGAGGCCCCGCCGCGCGATCGACCATCGAGTCCGCTCGCCTGGCTCCCGGGGTGGCCGGCCGCCGTGATCCCGACCGGAAGCGGGGAGCGCGGCATCCTCCTCGCCGCGCAACAGCGCGCGCAAGCCGCGAGGACGAGCGCGGTAGGTGGTGTACGGGCGCTCGCCCGAGCCTGGGCTGGAAGCCTCCCCACCGCGGTAGGTGCGGTAGGGACGGTCGTCGGGCTGCACCGGGTTGGGGGGGTTCTCAGACATTCCGGGCACTACATATAGTGATCGACATGCCAGGCCGACGCACCATCGGCGTCGACATGGGCGGGACGAAGGTCTTGGCCGGGGCGGTCGATGAGGGACTAGGAGTCCACCATCGCGCCCAGCGCACCGTGACCGGTCTTGACCAGTCGGCGTTGCTCGACATCACTGTAGAAGCCGTCCGAGAAGCTCGGGAGGCGGCCGGGGCCGAAGTCGCCGCGGTCGGCTTCGGGATCCCGTGCCTGATGGACCAGCGCACCGGTCGGGGCGTGATCGCGGTGAACCTGCCGTTGGCCGACGTTCCCTTCGGCGACATCATGGCCGAGCGGCTGGGTCTGCCGGTGTTCGTCGACAATGACGGCAATGTGGCCGCCCTGGCCGAGCATCGGGCGGGGGCCGCGCAAGGTGTCAATGAGGCGGTTGTCATGACCATCGGCACCGGCATCGGCGGCGGGTTGATCCTCCGTGGGCAGCCCTACCGGGGATCGATCGGCTCGGGCGCTGAACTCGGGCACATGGTCATCGAAATGGACGGCCCGCGCTGCCAGGGCAACTGCCCCAACCGCGGCTGCGTCGAGGCGCTTGCCTCGGGTACGGCCCTGGGCCGCGAGGCCGATCGCCTGGCCCGGGAGCACCCGGATTCCGGTTTGGGGCGGGCGCGTGCGGACGGGCAAGCGCTGCAGGGCCCGCTGGTCACCGAGCTTGCCCACGACGGCGACTGGGCCGCGATCGAGGCGATCACATATATCGGCCGCAACCTGGGTGTGGCCATTGCCAGCTACGTGAACATCTTCAACCCCGAGATCGTGGTCATCGGCGGCGGCGTGATCGCCGCGGGCGAGCTGCTGCTGGAACCGGCACGGGCGGAGATGGCGGCGCGCGCGCTTCCGCCCTCGCGCGATGAGGTGCAGATCGTCGCCGCCCGGTTCGGCGTGGAGGCGGGGATGGTGGGCGCCGCGGCGCTGGCCTTCGACGGGCTCCACGGGCGGGGCCCATGACCGGTCGGCTGATCGTCTGCCCGACGCCGATCGGAAATCTTGAGGACGTCACCCTGCGGGTGCTGGCCGCCCTGCGGGAGGCGGACGTGGTGGCCTGCGAGGACACCCGGCGCACCCGTGTGCTGCTCGATCGCTACGGCGTCAGCGCCAAGCTGGTCAGCTACCACGAGCACAACGAGTCCGAACGTGCGCGGGAGCTCGTCGACCGGATGCGCAAAGGGGAAAACGTGGCGCTCGTGTCCGATGCCGGGATGCCGCTTGTCTCCGATCCCGGGTTCGTACTCGTGCGGGCCTGTGTGGCCGCGGGTCTCGCGGTCGAGGTGCTGCCCGGGCCCTCGGCGGCGTTGGCCGCGTTGGTGGCCTCCGCGCTCCCCGCCGACCGCTGGCGCTTCGCCGGCTTTCTGCCCCGCAAGCGCGGAGAGCTGACCGAAATCCTGCGCTCTCCTGAGACGCTGGTCGCCTTCGAATCCCCACGGCGGGTGGCGGCCTCGCTGGAGGTGCTGGCCGAACTCGATCCCGACCGCCCCGTCGCCGTCTGCCGCGAGCTGACCAAGCTCCACGAAGAGGTGGTGCGCGGAAGCGCCTCGGAGCTGGCAGCCCGTTACCGAACCCAGCCGCCGCGCGGCGAGGTGGTGCTCGTGTTCGGGCCCGCGCAGCCGACCGCCGAAGACCCAGCTACCGCGCTGGCGGCCGTTCGCCGACTGGTCGACGCCGGCGCCAAGCCCCGCGTCGCCGCTGCGGTGGTCGGTGAGCTGACCGGGTTTTCGGCCAACGAGCTCTACAGCGCGCTGACCTCGCCGGGATAGCCTAGAACCGAGAACTTGCATGTCCTATTACGTCACCACCCCGATCTACTACGTCAACGCGCAACCGCATCTCGGCCACGCGTACACGACGATCGCGGTCGACGTCCTGGCCCGGCACATGCGCCAGCGCGGCGAGGACGTCTTCTTCCTCACCGGCACCGACGAGCACGGCGAGCCGGTGGCCGATGCGGCCAGGGCGCTCGGACTCGAGCCCAAGGAGCTGGCCGATCGCAATGCGGAGCACTTCAAGGCGCTCGCCCCCCGGCTGAACGCGTCCAATGACTTCTTCATCCGCACCTCCGATGAGCAGCACAAACAGCGGGTCCAGCGCGTGCTGGCGCAGGTCCACGACAACGGCCATACCTACAAGGACCTCTACGAAGGCTGGTACTGCCCGCGGTGCGCCGACTTCAAGGTGGAGAACGAGATCCTGGAGGGCAATCGCTGCCCGATTCACGAGATCCCGCTCGAGCTCCACCAGGAGGAGAACTGGTTCTTTCGCCTCTCGACCTTCCAGGGACCGCTGGAGCGCCTGTACGCGGAGCGTCCGGATTTCGTGATGCCGAAGCGGCACTTCAACGAGGCGCGCGCGTTCATCGCCTCAGGACTGCAAGACGTGTCCCTCTCGCGCGCACGGATGCACTGGGGTGTCACGGTGCCCTGGGATCCAGACCACGTCTTCTACGTCTGGTTCGACGCGCTGCTCAACTACTACACCGCGCTCGGTTACGCGCGTCCGGGCGAGGATCTCACCGCTCGCTTCTGGCCGGCCACGTTTCACGTGATCGGCAAGGACATCCTCAAGTTCCACACCGTGTTCTGGCCGGCGCTGTTGATGGCGGCCGAGCTCCCGGTGCCCGACCACGTCTTCGTGCACGGCTTCCTGCTCGGCGCCGACGGGCGCAAGATGAGCAAGTCGCTGGGCAACGTGCTCGACCCGTTCGAGGTGATCGACGAGTTCGGGACTGACGCGCTGCGCTTCTACCTGATGCGGGACGTCGCCTTTGGCGGCGACGGCGCGGTGGGGATGGACGCCGTGCGCTCCCGCTATGACTCCGAGCTGGCCAACGAGTACGGCAACCTGGCCAGCCGCACGATCGCGATGCTGCTGCGCTACCGGGACGGGACGATCCCAGAGGTCGACACCGATCCTGAGCTGGCCCAGGATTTTGACGGACTCGCGGCTGAGGTGGCCGAGGTGCTCGACCGCGCCGAGGCCACGCAGGCGCTCGAGCTGATCTGGCGCCGCGTGCGCCGGCTCAACCGCTACGTCGAGGAGCGCGCACCGTGGCGGCTGGCCAAGGACGAGTCCTCCGCCGACGCGCTCGACCGGACGCTCGCCTCGCTGGCCGAGGGTCTGCGCGCGATCAGCGTCCTGCTGCATCCGTACATGCCCGCCAGCACCGATCGGCTCATGGGCGCGCTGGCCTGCGAGTCGTTCGACTATGCGACGGCGAACTTTGCCCCTCGCGGCAACGGTGCCGTCGTGGTGGCGCTCGAACCGCTGTTCCCCAAGCGCACGTGATCGACAGTCACACGCACCTGGAGCTGTGCGAGCCGGCGGACGCAGAGCTGGTCGCCGCAGCCGCCGAGGCGGGCGTCACGCGGATTCTCACCGTGGGGCTCGACGGCGCCAGCAGCCGCGCTGCCTTGGCAGCCGCCGAGGACTTCCCGCAGGTCTACGCGACGGTCGGCCGCCATCCGAACTCGGCGACCGGTTTCGACGACGCCGACTTGGCCGAACTCGAGGCGCTGGCCGCTCACCCGCGCTGCGTGGCCATCGGCGAGACCGGGCTCGACTACTACCGAGAGGGCGCGCCGGCCGAGGATCAGCGCCGGGCGTTTCTGGGCCAGATCAAGCTCGCACGCAGCACCGGCAAGCCGCTGATCATCCACACTCGCGCGGCCGACGACGAGACGCTGGCCGTGCTGGAGGATCACGCCGAGGGGCTGAAGGTGGTGCTGCACTGCTTCTCGATGCCCGACCAGCTCGAGGCGTGCCTGGAGCACCGGGACTGGTGGTTCTCTCTGGCCGGGAACGTGACCTACCCGCGGGCGGCGGCGCTGCGCGAGGCGGCGATCCGGATCCCCGCTGAGCGACTGCTGGTCGAGACCGATGCGCCCTACCTGGCGCCGCAGCCCGTCCGGGGCCGGCCCAACCAGCCTGCGAACGTGGCTCTCACGGCGCAGGCTCTCGCGGTCGAGCGCCGGGTGTCCTACGCCGAGCTTGAGAAAACGATCGAGCAGAGCGCGGCCGCGCTGTTCGGATGGTGAGAAGCAGCCGGGAGCTCGGACAGAACTTCCTCGTCGATCGGAACATCCTCGGCGTGATCGAGCGGCTGGCCGAGCTCGGCCCGGAGGATGTCGTGCTGGAGATCGGCGGTGGCCCCGGCGTGCTATCGCAACGAATCGCCGCGGTGGCACGCCACCTTCACGTTGTGGAGATCGACCTTCGCCTGGAGGACGCGTTGCGGGAGACCTTGGCTCCGTACTCGAACGTGTCGCTGCATTTTGTCGATGCGCTCGAGCTCGATCTGGCCACGCTTGATCCCGTCCCGAACAAGGTGGTCGCTAATCTGCCCTACTCGATCGCGGCAACGGCGATCCTACGAACAATCGAGGAGTTGCCCGCGGTCGCTAGCTGGATCGTCATGGTGCAGCGGGAGGTGGGGAGGCGGCTCGCTGCCCAGGCCGGAACTTCTGCCTACGGAATCAGTTCAGTGCTCGCGCAGCTGGCCTGCGAGGTGCGCGTCCTGCGTCCCATCTCACGCAACGTCTTTCGTCCCATCCCGAACGTCGACTCGGTGCTGATCGGGCTACGGCGCACGGGTCCAGCCGCCCCACCCGCGGTACGTGCGCTGGTCCACGACGCCTTTGCCCACCGGCGCAAGGCGCTGGCGCGTTCGCTCGCGCTGTCCCGTCGCGGTTCGCCGGACGTGCGTGAGCGCGCGCGCAGCGCGCTGAGCGGGATGGGCCATCCGGCCGACGAACGCGCAGAACGGCTCTCGCCCGCGGAGTTCGCCGAGCTGGCCGAAAGACTGGGAAGATGAAGCTCGGCGCTCGGGCTCCGGGCAAGGTCAACCTCTGCCTGTGCCTCGGCTCCACGCGCACGGACGGACGCCACCGCCTGGTGACGCTGTTCGAGTCCGTCTCGCTGGCCGACGAGCTGTTGCTGAACACGATCGACGATCCTGCGGCGCCGGACCGGGTCATCTGCCCGGGCGTGGCCGGGATCAACCTGGCCTCCGAGGCGGTCGCTGCGCTGCGCGCTCGGGGTTGGGCGGGGCCGCCCGTGAGGATCGAGATCACCAAGCGGATTCCGGTGGCGGGCGGGATGGGCGGCGGTTCGGCGGACGCCGCCGCGGCGCTGCGGCTGGGTGCCGAGCTCGCACCCGGGAGGCCCGAGGAGCTGGCCGAGATCGCCGAGCAGCTCGGGGCCGACGTGCCGAGCCAGCTTGTCCCCGGGCTGGCCCTGGGAACCGGGGCCGGAGAGATCGTGGCGCCGTTCCCACCCCTGGCCGAGCACGCATTCGTGCTGATCCCGCTGCCTTTTGCGCTTTCGACGCCGGAGGTCTACCGAGAGGCCGACCGGCTCGGGTTACCCCGCGCGGACGCCGCCCTCGAGGCTGCTCACCAGCGACTGCTCGACGCGCTGCGCCCCGGTGGCCAGCTGCCCGCCGAGCTGCTGGTCAACGATCTCCAGCCGGCAGCCGAGTCGTTGTGTCCGGCGGTCACGCAAGCGCTGGCGGCCGTACGAAGCTGCGGTGCGCAAACAGCGATGGTGTGCGGATCGGGCCCTACCGTCGCCGGCGTGTTCTGGGGCGAAGATGGCGCCACGCAGGCAAATGCGGCCGCGCCTGAACTCCGCCGCCAATATGCCGGCGCGGTCGGGGTGGTGCCGGTGGGGGCCGGATTCGGCGCTCCGGAGGCGTTATGACCCATCATCCTCAGCTTCGGGCACAATTTCAGCCAGCACGATGAGCAATCAGAGCATCACCTACCTTGTCGGCGCCTGTCTGGGCGTGTTCGGCGTCGCTGCGTTTTGCGCGCTGGTGATCGTCCCGGCCGTCACCGCCTACCGGCGCCCCGTTCACCGGGTAGCCGCGGTCGTGCTCTCGCTGTATGTGCTCGCGGCCCTGGTTGGCGTCGGCGTGCTGCTGGGCGCGCTGATCGTCTTCGAGTGGCCGAAGGTCTTCTGATGGCCGAGCGCGAGGCGCCGCCCTCCATCGCCAATGATCTCGCCGGGCTGGCCGCGATCACCGACGCTGTTGAGGCCGGCGCGGGGCTGCCGGAGATCCTCCGCGCCTCGTCCCGAGCGCTGGATGCCAGCCTGATCCTGATTGATCGCTCCGCGTCGGTGCTGGCGGTGGCGGCCCGCTCTCCGGCCGATGAGCGCTCGCTCATGCGTGATGCCGTTGACGTCACCACGATCGAACTGAAGGTCGCCGAGACCACGGTCGGTCAGCTCCGGATGCGCGCGCGTGAGCGCGCGCCCGACGCCTCTGTCCTGAGACTGGTTACCACGCTGATCGCGTCGGAGGTGGAACGCGTGCGCGCGCCCGAACGGGCCTCGGAGGAGGCCGCCACCGGTTTCCTGCGCGCAGTGCTGAACCGGAAGATCCCGGACCGCGGTGACCTGCTCGCCCGGGGACGGGAACTGGGGACCGACCTGGCGGCCGGGGGCAGCGTCGTCGTCGTCCGCGCACACGCGCGGAACCCAACCGAGGACGACTGGCGGCGACGGTTGCTGGCGGTGTCCAGCCGTGGTGCCCGCTCAATTGCCCCCGGCTCGATCGCCACGCCGAGTGAGGACGACGCGGGCCAGATCCTCGTGTTGGTGCCCGATCCGGACGGGGAGGCCGGACGGAGAGTCTCCTCGGCGGTGCTGCGTGAACTTGAGTCCGGATTGCCGGGATTCTCGTTCGCCCTCGGTCGCAGCCGGCGCACCGAGGAGCCGCTTGACCTGCACCGGGCCGGCAACGAGGCACTCTTGGCGGCCAACGTCGTCGAGGGGGACCCTGAGCGCTCCGAGCTCGCCTACGAGCAGACCGGGACCTACCAGCTGCTCCTGCCCTACATGAAGGATCCCGCCGAGCTCAAGCGCTTCTACAGCGAGACCGTCAGACCGCTGGTTACCTACGACGAGCAGTATGAGACTGATCTCCTCGGCACGCTGGCCACCTTCCTGGACTGCGACGCCAACGTCAATGCGACCGCGGCACGGCTGATCACCCACCGCCACACGATCCGCTACCGCTTTGAGCGGGTGCGGGAGCTGACCGGCCTCGATGTCTCGTCCACCGACGGCCGGGAGAAGCTCTCACTCGGTCTCAAGGCGATGCGCGTGCTCGGTATTGCCGCGCCGGGCGGACCGGCGACCGAGCCGGGCGCCGGCGGCGGCCGGGTTCCGCGCTAGTCGATCGCGCTGTCGGTCCCGGCCGCGCGTTCAGGCTCGAGCGCCCGCGCCACCGCCTGGGCCACGACTTCACCTGCCACATGCAGCGGCTCTTCGCTCCGCAGCGCGCGAGCCAGGACGAATGCGCCCTCCAGCGCGGCGATCATCGCGATCGTCAGCTCCCGAGCCCGATCGCGCGTCAGCCCGCGGCCCTGATACATCCCGCTGCCGGCTTCGATCCAGCTCTCGAACACGTCGGCACACGCCTCTCGTAGCACCGTGCTGGAGCTTGAGACCTCGAGTGCCACCGTCGCGATCGGACACGCGTCCTCAAAGTCGGTCTCGACCAGGTGGGCCGCGGCGCCGGCAAAGAAGTCACGCACCCCGGTGACCGGGTCGGGCGCCGGGCCGAACACGGCGGGGATGAGCATCTCGTACATCGCTCCCGAGGTCCGAATCGCCTCCGCGCCGAGCTGCTCCTTCCCGCCGGGGAAGAAGTGGTACAGCGATCCGAAAGGTGCCCTGGCCTCGGTCGCGATCTGCTTGACGCCGGTGGCGCTATAGCCCTGGCGGCGAAACAGCTCCGCGCTGGCACCGACGATTCGATCTCTGGTTGCGGCCACCCCAACCCCTCTCGTTGCGGATCCCCTGCGTCCGAGCTAGTGTATCGCTAGAGCGATCAATCTAGAGGAGGCCTCACATGCTGTCCTGGCTCGGCAAACAGGTGATCTCGCACAACATGAAGAGGCTCAGCGCGGGTGACCCGACACCGACGCTCCGAATGGATGCCCCAGATGTCCGGATGGTGTTCCCGGGCCAGAGCACGTGGGCCACGGACCTACGTGGCAAGGCGGACCACGAGCGCTGGCTTAGGCGCTTCACTCGCGTGGGAATCCAAATCTTCCCCGACGAGGTGATCGTCAAGGGATTCCCGTGGAACGCAACGGTTTGCGTGCGCGGCCACGACCACCTCGACACCGAGAGCGGCGAGCGCGTCTACGACAACCGCTACGTCATCTGGGGCCGGCTGGCGTGGGGGAGGCTCAAGGAGTACGAGGTCTACGAGGACACTCAGAAGACCGAGGCCCTCGATCGTTGGCTCGCGGAGCACGAGGCGGCTGCCGCGGCGTGAGCAGCACGCTCGTGGTGGCGATCGGTCAGCCGGCCTGGCTGGCTGAGCAACTGCCGGGGTTGATCGCCGCCTGAGCAGTAGGATCGCGGCGGATGCCGGTGGGGATCATCACGGGGTCGGGTACGTACGCGCTGCCGGGGTTCGAGAATGCGCAATCGACGACGGTGAAGACGCCGTTCGGCGAGGCGACGGTGAGCACCGGGAGCTATGCCGGAGCGGACGTTCTTCACATCTCCCGCCATGGAGCGGGTCACGTGCGCCTGTCCAACCACGTCACCCACCGCGCGAACGTCTGGGCCTTGAAGGAGTTGGGGGCGAGCGCAGTGGTCGGCTGCACGGCCTGCGGCGCCGTGGACGGTGCCGTCCCACTCGGCTCGCTGGTCGTCTTCGACGATCTCCACTTCATCTCCAACCGGCTCCCGGACGGGAGTCTGTGCACGTTCTTCTCCGAGCCGGGCGATCCCGCGCGCGCTCACTGGATCCTCCACGGTTCGCCCTATTCGGCCGAAGTGCGCGCGGTTCTTGCCGAGGCGGCGCGGGCCGCCGGTCATCCCGTGCGGGACCTCGGGACCTACGGCCAGGTCGACGGACCGCGCTTCAACACCCCGACGGAGATTGCCCAGCTGCGCGACTGCGGGGTGACGGCGGTTAGCCAGACCGGCGGCCCGGAAACCGTGCTCTGCGGCGAGCTGGAGCTTCCCTACGCCCTGATCGGCTACGTCACCGACTACGCCAATGAGGTCAAGCCGGGGGAAACCACCCCGATCGCCGAGCTCATCTCGCTGATGGGCCAGAGCACGGCAGTGTTCGCCGACGTGCTAGCGCGGGCAGTGCCTGCGCTCGCCGCCTCATTCGCGCGTCCGGCCGGAACCGTCTACCGGTTCGGCCAGGAATGAGCGAGCCCGAGGCGTCGGTCGTGGTGATGGCCCGCGCGCCTCGCCGCGGTGATGTCCGGCGGGCGCTGGAGCCGGTGCTGGGGCTCGACGGATGTGTGGCGCTGCAGTCGGCGCTGATCAAGCAGGCGGTGAACTGGGCTCTGCAGGTGGCTCCCGGGGCCGTGCACGTGGCGCATGATCCGCCTGATGCTGGGCGTGAGTTGCGCGCGCTGGTTGGCGCGGGCGTGGCCACATTCCCGCAAAACGGAGACGGGATCGCTGCGCGGCTGGCCGACGCGGCGGCGCGAGTGTTTGCCCGCGCGGCTGGTCCGCTGCTGATCGTGTGGCCCGACCTGCCGCATCTACGGCGAGAACATGCCACCGGCGCACTGGAGGACCTGGCCGCCGGCTGTGACATCGTTCTCGGGCCGGCCTACGACGGCGGGTTCTATCTCGTCGGGCTGGCGCGGCCGCTGCCCCAGCTGTTCTCGTTGTCCGAGCAGGCCTGGCGGAGCGCCGACGTGATGAAGGTCGGCCTGGCCGCCATCACCGACGCGGGACTGGGCCTCGGGATGCTTCGTGCCGAGCGCGCCCTGCACCGGCCGGCCGACATAAGGGCGGCGCTGGCCGACCCGATGCTGGCGCCTGAGATGGCCCGCATCCTCGGACGCCGTTGAGTCCGCTCAGCCGCAGCTTGAGCCCGGGCTGCCCGAGCCAAACGACGCGGTGCACTGTGCCCAGGCGGTGCGATAGTAGAGGCCGGTCGTCCCCGCTTGGATTGAGCCGGCCCGCGGGTCCCACGTGAACGAGTTGCCGTTCATGGTCACCGTCGTTCCCGAGATTGCCCCGTAGTAGCCGATGTTGCCGTTGAGCACGACGTTCGACTGTGGTGCGTAGACCACGCCGCGGAAGTCGGTGTTGCCGTTCAACGTGACCTGGTTGCTGCCGTTGTTGAAGCCGTACACGTAGATCTGCAGGGAGGTCGGATCCGCTGATGTGTTCACCCAGTTGACGTTTCCGCTGAGGGTGATGTGGCCCGTGCCGGCTGGACAGCCCGAACCGGGATCGTCGGGCGAGTCGATGAAGATCGCCGTCTTGGCGGTGGCGCCGACGTTGATGGTGACGTTTCCGTTGCCGGTGAGCTCGCAGAAGTTGTAGACCCCGCCGCCGAGGGTCAGCGTGACGTTCCCGTTTAGATTCAACGTGCGCGTAGCCGCATTGAAGCTCGACAGTGAGACGCCCGTCGAGGGGTCGTACGGACTGGTGGGGTGAGACGGATTGCTGAGGTAGTTCGTGATCCGATAGTTGTCGTTGCATGACGGGTATCCAGCGGCCTGGCGGGCCACGCACGCCGACAGGGAACTCTGGTTGGACGTGCCAGGGTCGACCGGGCTGAGAACGATGGGACTGGTCAGCGTGGTGGTCGAGCCGACTGTGACGTTCCCGGTCTTGCTCAGCCTGGCATTCGGGCCAAGCACCGCTCCGCCGAGCCCGACGTTGCCGTTGGCGGTCATGGTCCCGTTCGTCGCCGCCGATCCGGAGACGTTCACGTTTCCGTTGAGCGTCACCGCCGACGTGCCGGTGATGCCCGCAATCGGAAACAGGGGCCGAGCTTGGAAGGACGCCACACGGATCTGCGACCGCGCCGAAACGCCGTTTGAGGTTCCGACCGAGGTGACGCAGCGCTGCGCGATCGTGTTGCTGCTCGTGAGGGTAAGCCCGACGCACGTGGCCGAGGCGGCGAGCGAGGGCGTCGTGTAGTACTGGTAGGCGTTGCCGTTGCCCAGCGCGGTGACAGAACTAGCGCACCAGCCGCTCGTCTGCCCGCTCGTCGGCGGCGTCGCCACTGCGTCACCGACGCAGTGCGAGGCGTCGGGGCGCAGCATGTTGAGCCGGTACAGGGCGACCTGCAGGCCCGCCTCAGCAGCCTCCAGCGCGCTCTTGTTGTTGGCGTCGCGTCGCGTCGAGCTGTTCGTCTGCGTGGCGACGGTCACGCTCACCGCCGCGAGCATGCCGGTGACCAGCAGCACGATCATGGCAATCAGCATCGCGGCGCCGGTCTCCTCGGCCAGTCGGCCCCTGAGCGTGTGCAAGTGCGAGTGGCTCATAGCGAATTCAGCTGAACCTGAGCCGGGTACAGCGGGTTGTCGTAGATCAGGGCGATCGGCAGGTTGACGTTGACCTTCACCCACATCCGGATCCCGATCCGGTGGCCGGGGGCGATGCTGACCCGACCGTTGGTGCCGCGGAAGTTGAAGATGTAGGACAGCTGCGTGGGGCTGGTCGGCCAGTTGCCACCGGTGGCCGGGTCGGTGGCGGCGACGTAACCCGCGCCGCCGAGATCAACCGGCGGCCAGGCCAGGATGTCGGTCAGCGATCCGGCACTGCCGGACGGCGGGATGTCGTAGATCTCGATGCAGAAGCTGACCACGCCCTGGGCGGCGCCCAGCGTCTGTGTGAACAGGCTGACACCTCCGTCTCCGGTCAACGTCGTCGTCGCCGTAACCGGCGAGGTCACCCACATGTGACTCTGGACGTTGAGCAGCGTGTTGGTGAACGCGCCCCCTGAACAGTCGCTCGTCTTGCCGGTTCCGCCCCCGGTGCTGCCGGAGCACAGACCCGTTGCGCACACTGGCTGCAGCAGGGTGCCACCCGGATAGCCTGAGGTGCCGAGGTCCTTGGAGTAGTGGTATAGCGTCGTGCCCACGGGGGAGGGTTGGTTGGGATCCATCAGGTCAGGCACTGGACACCCACCGATGTTGAGGCCACCGAGCAGCGCCAGCGTCGTCGAGGTTGTGCACAGCAGGCTGTTGACGACGCCGACCGTGGGGTGAGTGTTGTGATCGCCGGAGGGGGGAGAAGGTGTTCCCGCGCTCGTGGCCGGCCAATCGTGGAGAAACCACGTGTTCGGATTGCCGGAGAGGATCGGCGACATGCATGGCTGGGTGTTGCCCGCGGCGTCCTTGCAGGTCGTCGTCGGGTCGACCAGCGGGTTACCTCCGCTGCCGTTGCTGACGCCGCCGGACGGCGCCGCCTGAGGATCAGCGATCAGGCTCGAGAGGTAGACCGGGGTGGGGTGAAGTCCCTGACCGACGGTAACGGCGACGGTCAGTCGTTTGTAGTTCTGGCTGCCCGTGCAGCCGGGCGAGCAGTTCGCGTCCGTCGTCCACGTGACGTAGTCGTAGATCTGACCGGTGAGCTGGCCCTCAGACCACGACTGCGTGTGAAGAACCGCACCGTTCACGGTGTCGACGGCCAGCGACTCGGTTGCGCCGGTGCTGCGATTGACTTGAAGGGTCGACCCGGCCGCCACGTAGTAGTCCGGGTTCGTCGGATCGGTGGAGTGCGCCGGGGTCGAGGTCAACCCGATCTGGCTGTAGGGAATGCCTTCGACTCGTTCGATCTCCTTCTGCGCAATGTGCGCCATCGTGGCGTGGCGCTCAGAGACCAGCGAGAGTCGTTGCGAGGCGTTGAAGCCGGTGAACATGCCGAGAATGCCCACCAGCAGCACGGTCAGGGCAAGCACCATCTCGATCAGCGTGAAGCCCTCCTCGGAGGACATGCTGGGACCCGTGCGTGTGCGGAGCGACCTCACGCTTCAGTTCCCGACGTTCTGGTTGCGCATCAGCGTCCCGTTGCTGAACACGATCGAGTGGTTCTGTCCCCCAGCCATTCCGTCGCTGGCGGGGACCTTGATCGTGGCCGCCATGTAGTAGGGGGAGATGGGGTCCGGCGTGAAGCTGAATACAGGGTCAGCCGACGTCCCATTGGTCAGGTTGCGCAGGACGATCGTGCCGGAGGCCAGCGACGGGAGCGACGTTCCGGCAGCCGACTGGACTCGCACGCATTCTCGGTACAGGGTGCTTCCGGGCTGCGGGACGTCGCACTCATAGAGCACGTGGGTCGAGACCCCGTTCAGATTGACGTTCATCTCGACTGCGTTGGGATCCGTGCTCAGGATCACCCAGGCCTGGCGGATCTGGCTGACCATCGAGTCCAGCCCCGTGCGCGCCTGCCGCTGTGCGGCGGCGTAGCTGGAGGCGCGATTTTCGATCCGCTGGGACAGCGCCAGCGGGCCCATCAGGGCACCGACGACGACTGACAACAGCAGGACCACCACCAGGAGCTCGATCAGCGTGAAACCGTCCTCGCCGCGAAGGAGGCTCGAAGTGCTCGGCGGATGGTGATGTTGCTCGGCTGGCATAGCTGTTCACGAACGAGGTCGCTTTGCCGGTCCCGGGGTCTGCCCTAGACATGGTCGGCAGCCGAGGGCCGGGGGTTGAACACCGCACGAGTAATCGACGCTCGTATGACAGGAGCGTGCGGACCTGCACTGGCTAGGCGTGCAAGGTTGAACAGAGACGCCACAGATGGCCATGGCGCCGCAGCAGGAACCCGTCAACTGGGTGGGGGGCGAGCAGACCCGTCTTGCGCACCGGACGTTGAGCTGGGGGGCGAGGACTCGAACCCCGATTCCCGGGACCAAAACCCGGTGTCCTGACCTGTTGGACGACCCCCCAAATGGGCTGAAGAGCGCGAATCTAGCGCAGCGGGCTTCGATGTCCGATATCCGCCAGACTCGTCGTCCAGTGTGTGTCATCGTGGCCGGGATGCTTCTGGACACACAGCGGCTGTGGGGCGCGGTCGAGACCGGTGATCCGCGCTTTGACGGCTGGTTCTTCGTCGGCGTTCGGACGACGAGGATCTACTGTCGCCCGAGTTGTCCGGCCCGGACCCCTAAACGTGAAAACGTGCAGCTGTTCGCTACCGCAGCAGCGGCCCAGGCGGCCGGGCTGCGGGCGTGTATGCGCTGCCGTCCCGACGCTTCCCCGGGGTCTCCGGAGTGGGATACCCGGGCTGACGTCGTCGGGCGGGCCATGCGGTTGATCGCCGACGGTGTGGTCGACCGGGATGGTGTGGAGGGACTCGCGCACCGCCTGGGCTACGCGCCGCGGCATGTGCACCGACAACTCGTCGCGGTGGTCGGCGCCGGGCCGCTCGCCCTGGCACGGGCGCAGCGCGCCCAGACGGCGCGGGTCCTGCTTGAGACCACGACAGTGCCGATCGCCGAGGTCGCCCTGGCTGCCGGCTTCGGCAGCCTGCGCCAGTTCAATGACACCGTGCGGGAGGTGTTCGCGCTGACCCCGAGCGGGTTGCGTGCGAAGGCCGGGCCGGCTTCGGGCGCAGGCGCGAGCGCGGAGGCTGGCCGTGCCGCCGGCGCTGGTCCTGGACCTGGCGCTGCCGCGAGCGCGGGCGCAGGCGCGGGGAGGATCACCCTGCGGCTTCCCTTTCGGGCTCCGTTTGCGGGTGCTGACGCGCTCACGTTTCTGGCCCCGCGCGCGGTGCCGGGGATCGAGGAGGTCGTCGGCGGGGTTTACCGGAGGACGCTCCGGCTGCCCCACGGCAGCGCAATCATCGAGCTCGAGCCGCTTGACACGCATGTGCGTGCGAGCATTGACCTCAGCGACCTGCGGGATCTCGCGGCCGCGGTCTCACGATCACGCGGTCTGCTCGACCTCGACTCAGATCCAGAGGCCGTCCGCCAGTCGCTGGGGCGCGACCCGCTGGTCGGTCCGCTCGTCCGTGCGGCACCGGGCCGCCGGGTGATCGGCCACGTCGACGGGCACGAGCTGGCCGCACGCGCGGTACTCGGCCAGCAGGTGTCGCTGGCCGGGGCGCGGACGCTCACCGCCCGGATCGTGCAGCGGGCCGGCGAACGGCTGCCGCGCGCGAGCGGCGGGCTCACCCACCTGTTCCCGAATCCAGAGGCGATCCTCGGTCTGAGCTCGGAGCCTCTGGCGATGCCCACCTCCCGAGCGCGCGCTGTCCAGGCACTCTCGGCCGCGATCGCCAGCGGAGACCTGATTCTCGACCCGGGCGCCGACCGGCACGGGGTTCGGAAACGGCTACTGGCGCTGCCGGGGATCGGCCCCTGGACCACGGAGTACATCGCGATGCGCGCGCTGAGGGACCCCGACGCATTCCTCCCGGGCGATCTCGGCCTCCGCCACGCGCTCGCGTCTTTGGGTGCGCCGGCCACGGCCCAGGACGCGGTGCGGCAGGCCGAGCGCTGGCGGCCATACCGGGCCTACGCGCTCGTGCACCTGTGGGCGCATCTGGGGCGAACGCGGGCCGCGCCGAGGAGCGCCGAGCGCCCGGAAAGTCCGGCCGCCGCTGCCTGATCGCATACGATGGCCCGGTCGTGACCGAGCCCGTCGTCGTAATTCTCGCTGCCGGTCAGGGCACGCGGATGCGCTCGGCCACGCCGAAGCTTCTGCACCCGGTCTGCGGGCGCCCGATGATTGCCTGGCCGGTGGCCGCCGCACTCGCCGCTGGAGCGAGCCAGGTCGTGGTCGTCGACGGGCCAGCGCGCCAACTGGAGGCCAAACTCAACGGCAGCGTGAAGATCGCGATCCAGTCCGAGGCCCGCGGCACCGCCGACGCCGTCAGGGCAGCCGCTGAGTACATCGATCCTCGCCGGCCCGTGGTCGTCCTGGCCGGCGACGTGCCGTTGATCCGGGCTTCGACGCTGCGCTCACTGGTCGAGCAGCACGAGCGCGAGGGAGCCGGCGCGACGATGGCGACGGTGGTGCTTGAAGACCCGAGCGGCTACGGACGCGTCGTCCGCGCGCCTGACGGAACGGTCGAGCGCGTTGTCGAAACCAAGGTTGCTGGTGACGCCACTGAGTTGGAATTGCACATCCGTGAGATCAACACCGGCATCTTTGCCTTCGACGGCGGAGAGCTCCTCCGTGCTCTGGAGGAGGTGCGAGGCGACAACGCACAGGGCGAGCTGTACCTCCCTGACGTGCTGCCCATCCTGCGTGCCCACGAGCGGACCGTGCTGGCCCACGAGGTCCCCGATGCAACCGAGACCCTCGGGATCAACGACCGCGTGGGCCTGGCTAAGGTCACCGCGCTGGCCCAGCAGAGGATCCACGAGCATCTGATGCGCAGCGGCGTGACGATCGTCGATCCGCGTGCGACCGTGATCGACGCCGACGTGGAGATCGGCCAGGACACCGTCGTCGCTCCGTTCTCCAGCCTGCACGGGGCCACCCGGATCGGAGAGCGATGTGCCATCGGCCCTCAAGCCACCTTGATCGACACGCAGGTCGGCAACGAGGCGAAACTGGTTCACGCCTACAGCACCGGTGCCGAGGTTGGCGACAAGGTCAGTGTCGGGCCATTCGCGTATCTGCGCCCCGGCACCGTGCTGCGGGCCGGCTCGAAGGTCGGAACGTTCGTGGAGGTCAAGAACTCGGACCTCGGTGCAGGCTCGAAGATCCCGCACCTCTCCTACATCGGAGACGCCGACATCGGCGAGGGCACGAACCTCGGCGCCGCGACCATCACCGCCAACTACGACGGCTACCGCAAGCACCGCACGAAGATCGGCGCGCGCGTGAAGACGAGCGTCGACACCACGCTGATCGCTCCGGTGAGCCTCGGTGATGATTCGTTCACCGCCGCCGGCTCGGTGATCAGCGAGGACGTGCCCGACGGCGCGCTCGGGGTCGCGCGGGCGCGCCAGTCCAACGTGGAGGGCTACTCCGAGCGCCGCAAACAGCGCGAGACGGCGAGCCAGGACGAGCAGCCGGAACGGTGAGCCGACGATGATCTTTCGTCCCCGCCCCGGCGTACACTCGAGCGCAACATGAGCATGCTCCACACGCAGACCGTGCCGAGCAGCGAACTGCGCGTGGAATACGACAAGCGCCTGATGCTGGTCTCAGGCCGAGCGAACCCTGGACTGGCGGCCAAGATCGCGTCGAAGCTGGACGTGCATCTCAGCCCGATGACCCAGAAGACGTTCTCCAACGGCGAGGTCTACTGCCGCTTTGAGGAGTCGGTGCGCGGGGCGGACGTCTTCATCGTCCAACCGATCTGCGGTAATCCCGCCGCTGGGCTGACCACCAACGATGCGCTGGCTGAGCTGCTGCTGATGATCGACGCCGCGGTCGGCGGTTCCGCGCATCGTGTGATCGCTGTGACGCCGTGGTATGGCTACTCGCGTCAGGACAAGAAGTCCGCGCCGCGGGAGCCGATCAGCGCGCGACTGGTGGCGAGAATGCTGGAGTCGGCCGGGATCGACCGGATCCTGACCATGGACCTGCACTCGGGCCAGATCCAGGGCTTCTTCCAGAAGCCGTGCGACCACATGACCGCGCTGTTCATGCTCACCCAGTACTTCGCCGATCTCGCGCTCGAGGACCTGGTCGTCGTCGCGCCGGACGCAGGTCGCGTCAAGCTCAACAAGAAGTTCGCCGCCGAGATCGGCGCCGATCTGGCCATCCTCAACAAGGAGCGCCCGGCCCAACAGGTCGCGGCGATCAACTACGTGATCGGCGACGTGGCGGGCAAGACCGCGGTTCTGGTCGATGACATCATCGACACCGCAGGGACGCTGAAGGCCGCGGCCGAGGCGGTCTACGACGCCGGCGCCACCCGGGTCTATGCGGCCGCCACCCACGGTGTCTTCTCCGGCAACGCGTGGGAGCACCTGGCCGCGGCGCGGCTCGAGCAGATCGTTGTCACCGACACGCTGCCGCTGCCGGCCGGAGCGCCGGACAACGTGCGCGTCCTCTCGTGTGCGGACCTACTCACCAATTCGATCCGTCAGATCTTCACCGACGGCTCGGTGAGTGACGTGTTCGGCGGCGAGAATCAGCTGTTCTGAGTCGGCATCCCCGCAAACCGCTCGTCCCGCGATGAACGATCAGAGCCAGCGCGCCGCACGGCTGATGGAGATGCTCGGGTTGGACGAGGACGAGCTCTGCCGGGTGCTCGACGTTGATCCGCTGACCCTGCTCTCCGGCCAGATCGAGCACAGCGCTGAGCTGCCGATCCTGCTCGCGCTGCTGAGTGAGGCAGAGGCGCGGGCGGGCGCGGCGGTCCTGCGCCGCTGGGTCCGGGCCAACGGGCCGCGGGGACGGCCTATAGAAGCGCTGCTGCGCCGCGACTTCGCCGCCTTCGAAGATGCGGTTCTCGACCTGGCCGAGCGGGGATTCGTGCTTCGGGGCGGGGCCTGAAAACATGGGGGAACCCTTCCGCCACGAGATCCGGGTGCGCTACTCCGAATGCGACGTTCAGGGCGTGGTGTTCAACGCCCACTACCTCTCCTACTTCGACATCAGCATGACCGAGCTGTGGCGGGCCGCGTTCGGCAGCTACAAGGCGATGATGGACCGGGGCTTTGACCTGGTCGTGGCCGAGGCCCAGATACGCTTTGAGCGCCCCGCCGTCTTCGATGATCAGCTGACGCTCGAAGTGGCGGTCGAGAAGCTCGGCAACAGCAGCATCCTTACGCGCCACCGCCTCTGGCGCGGCGAGGAATCGCTCACCCAGGGGAAGCTCCGCCATGTCTTCATCAGCCTGGAGACGATGGGGAAGGCGTCGATCCCTGACTGGGCGCGTGACGCGTTGAGCCGGTGGGTAACGCCGGCAGCGACGCCGGCGGACAGCGGCTAGGCCTCCTGCGCCGGTTTCTGCTCGCGCTCGCCGGGCCAGAACCCGGTCAGGTACTGAAACGTGCGGGCGGCGGCGCGGTCGGCGGCCGCGCCGACGCCGGCCATCGTGGCCGCCTCGAGGGCGGCGGCGCCGACAACCTTGGGCAGGCTGGCCCGCTCGGTCGTCGGCTCCGGAGGATCGGCAGCATCGATCTTGGTCCAGATCGCCTTGAACACGTTGCGGCCGAGCCGGGCGGCGATTACGGAGGCGATGATCGCGAATGGCTTGTAGAGGATCTTCATTGTCCGGCAGCCTACCCCGCCGGGCCCCTCTTCTGACGAGATCTGCCGTTCGGACAGTCTCCAGACGCGGACTTGCTCCAGTTGTCGATGGTCAACCGCCGCCCCGTGTGGGTAAATAGTCTGTGAACACCAAGCCAAACCGAAGGAGCAGGCATGCTCGACGACGGCACCAGACCCGAGGACGGCGCAGCGGAAGAGCTGCTCCGGCGGGCGCTGCTCGACGACTCGGCAGCGGTGGCTGTCTCGCTCCGTGTCGACGGTTTGCCGCTGAGCGATGCCGTCACGGTGATCTTTCATGCCCGCCGGGATCTGGGCACGCTGCAGACCTATGTCGCCCCCGGTAGCCGCGGGGCGGGCGCGACGGTATCGGCGAACGAGCTGCTGCGAGTCCCGTGCGACCTGGACCTCGCCGATGCCGAGGATCGGGACGAAGCCGAGCTGCTCTACCTGGAGCAGGCCCGGGCCCTGCGAGATGCCCTCGTTGGAGCTGACCTCGTGCTCGACGTCTGGCGTGAGCCGCTCAGTGAGCTGATCGGCTCCGGCGTCGACGTAGACCGCTCCGTTCAACTGTCCGTTCGACTCCCGGCGCCGCGACTGCTGCCCACCGCGCTGGTCGCGCGGGAGTCGCAGCTGGTGGTGACACCCGTGTGCGGGGCTCGGACGCTGGCCCAAGGCCGGCCGCCGCTGGGGATCGCGTGCGCCCAGCAGGACTTCACCCGCGTGTATCCGTTGGCCGACGACCCGGCGCGCTGCGTCGAGGACTTCCTGCAGCTCTCCGCCGACCACGCCCGGACACTGGCCGAGCGTCTGGATCATCAGGAGGCGTCAATCGATCGCTTCCTGGAGCTGAGCGACTCCTAGCACGGCTCGGCTACCGTGCGGCGCTGTGCGCCGGCTGTATCTGCTGCTGATTGGACTGGGCATCCTCGTCTTTCTCGCGATCAGCGTGTTGCTCGCCCGCGTCTTCAGCACCGACGGCGCGGAGCGCAGCGCCATTACCGGGCTGGTCCAGGCCGAGGCCAGCGGCAATTCACAGGGACTGGTCTCGCGTCTGGAGGGGTGCCGGGAAAATGCGAGCTGCCGCACCCAGGCAGCACGGTTGAGCGGCACATTGCGACGGCGCGGCAAACTCTCGATCCTGCAGCTTGCGCCCTCGACCGGGTTCTCGCTGACCGGCACCACCGGGATTGCCCGCGTGGCCTGGAACGTCTCGTCGGATCCGCGTCCGGTCGTGCAGTGCGTTCGGGTTCGCCGCTCCGGCGACGCGATCCAGGGGCTGCAGGTCCAACTGCTGAAGATCAGCGGCCGGATCCCGAGCGACGGCGACTGCCCGGCGCGGCCCTAGCGTCCCGAAACTGTCCCCGGATTCATGACTCTGGACGCTCGCGCCGACCCGCGGGGACGGGGTCGCGCTCGGGTTCGCGTACCGGGCGGCGCTCACGAGAGGGCAGCGCGTCCCGGAGACGTTCGTGCCCGCGCAGACGAACACGCGCGGGCTCCGCGTCCGGAAGCGGGAGACCGCCGCCGGGCACGTCCCTCGGATTGCGCGGTCGGCGTGGGAAATTCCCCCACCCGTCGTCCGAATCCCCGTCGATTGGCTTGGGCGGCGAGTTGGGCTGATCCCGCAGCGCGGGCAACATCAACACAGCAACGCACACCAGACCGAGGAGGTGAACTCCGGCGATCATCAGCAGCAGCTGAGCCTCGCCCGACATAGAGGAAATCCTAGCGCGCCGTAACGCCTATGGCGCAGGTGCTCGCTACCATCGGCCATCGATGGCTGGTTCAGACGGCACAGCTCTTTCTGCGGTCCCACGCGAGGTCTCAAACTCGCGCGCCGTCCGGCGCCTGCGCCGCCAGGGCGCCGTGCCCGGCGTCGTCTACGGCGGCGGCGCGGATCCGGTCCCGTTCCAGGTCGACTCGCGTGAACTGCGCCAGGCTCTGGCTCACGCGGGCGCTGTGCTGGATCTGAAGATCGGTGGCGACGGCGCAACCCCCGTCGTGCTCAAGGAGCTGGTGCGCCATCCGGTGAGCGGAGACACGATGCACATCGACGTGCTGCGGGTCCGGCTCGACGTCAAGATCCAAGCCACGGTGGTGGTGGAGTTGGTGGGTGCGGAGGACGCTCCCGGCGTCAAGGAGGGCGGCGTTCTTGAGCAGATCACCCGCGAGGTGACGATCGAGGCGCTCCCCAACGACATTCCTGACGCGATCGAGCATGACGTCTCCGAGCTACAGATGAACGACACGGTGCTTCTGCAAGCGCTGACTCCCCCCACTGGCGTGGAGCTGCTTGACGATCCGGAGACGGTGGTCGCTACCGTCCTGCCCCCACGGCTCCAACTCGAGGACGAGAACGAGATCGAGGCGGAGACCGAAGTGGTCGGTGAAGGCGAGGCCGCGCCCGAGGGCGAGACCTCTGAGGAAGACGGCGGAGACTCCGCCGACACCGCCTCCGAGTAGCGGCCAGGTCCCGTCATGGCGTTCCAGGGTCGCTCAGGCGCCCCCGTCGACTGGCTGCTCGTCGGACTCGGCAACCCCGGATCCGAGTACGCCCGTACACGGCACAACATTGGATTCGAGATCGCGGAGACTCTGGCCTCTCGCTGGGCGCTGCCCCGATTCAGATCCAAGTACCGCGGCCTGATTACCGACGGCCGCGCTGCTCCCGGGGGCCCGCGGGTAGCGATCCTGCTTCCTCAGACCCAGATGAACGAGTCAGGCGAGTCGGTGAGCCCCGCCCGCGGTGCGCTGAAGGTGCCGCTGCACCGGGTGCTCGTGCTTCACGACGAGATCGACCTGCCGTTTGGCGAGATCCGCGTTCGCCAAGGCGGAGGACTGGCCGGACATAACGGCCTCAAGTCACTGCAGCGTTCGCTTGGGTCGCCGGATTTCTGGCGGGTCAGAGCCGGCGTGGGACGACCGGCGAGTACCGATCCGGAGCGGGTCGCGGCCTATGTGCTCGGCCGTTTCCGGGAACCGGCGGCCGAGGTCGAGATGCTGGTCAACCAGGCGGCTGATGCGGCCGAGCGGCTTCTGGGAGAAGCACCGGACCCGACCTAGACTGGAAGTACATGCTTCGCAGTCTCCTGGCCAATGCGGAATCCGATCCGAGCACCCTTGCGCTGCAGCGCGAGGGTGGCCGGGCGTTCGTCTCGCAGTCGCTGCGGCCATACCTCATTGCCGCTCTCCTGGACCGCGATCCCGGGCGTCCGGCGATCGTCGTGGCCGGCGACGACCGCGCGGCCCGGGACCTGGCCGCCGGCCTGCGGGCCTGGCTTGAGCCGCGCACCGTCCGCTACTACCCGAGCCGAGGCGTCACCTACGAATCCCACCTTGCGCCGCCGCCGCACCTGGTCGGGTTGCGGATCGCCGCGCTGGACGCGCTGCAGGACGATGTCGGCGATGCCGCGCCCGTGGTCGTGGTCAGCGCCGTCGCATTATCGGAGAAGGTGCCAGATCGGGCATTGCGTCCCCACGGTTTCACGCTGCGCGTGGGGGAACTGCTGGACCTCGAAGAGACCGCGCGGGATCTTGTCGGTGCTGGTTACGAGCGCGTTGACCAGGTCGAGGACCGAGGCCAGTTCGCAATCCGCGGTGGTCTGCTGGATCTCTTTCCTGCGACCGAGGACCGCGCCGTCCGCGTGGATCTGTTCGGCGACGAGATCGACTCGCTGCGCTGGTTCTCGACCTTCACGCAGCGCTCGCTGGGGGAAGCGGAGATTGTTGAGGTCGCACCGGCGGCTGAGCTGGCCGAGGAATACCGTGAGCTGGCGGAGATCGCTGCCCTGGAGAAGGCTTCTGAGCGCCCCGACATTGCCGAGCTGCTTCCGGTCGAGGAGTTTCACCCGTTGCTGGACATCGTGCCCGGCGAGGCATCGATCCTCATCGCCGGGGAAGAGGAACTCGCTCCGGCCCTTGCCGACCATTGGCAGGATGTCTGCGCCGCCTTTCACGACGTCGACGCCCATCGGCTCTACGTCGATCCGCAGAGCATCGAGGAGTCACTGGCGACCCGCGCGCGGATCCGACTGTCCAGCATTGACCAGGATCAGAAGTTCGAGTTCCGCGCGCAGACCGCGGACATCGCGGCTCGCGGCCTGAAGGAGGCCGAGCCCGAGCTTGAGAAGCTCGCCCGGTCCGGGTACCGCACCGTGGTGGCGTTTGCCGGGCGTGGCGAGGGAGAGCGGGCGGCCTACAACCTTGGCCGGCTCAAGGTGCGCTGGCTGGAATCCGACGGTGCGGGCGCGCAAAACGGCGCGGGCCTGATTACGTTCGCCCACGCTCGCCTGCAGACGGGGTTCATCGCGCCGCAGTTCCACCTTGCCGTGATTCCCGAGCACCGGCTGTTCCGCCGCCGCCGCGCCGGCGCCGAGCGCCCCGACCGCGCGCGGCGGCGCGGGGTGCTGCGTAGCTTCGCCGACCTGCGCTCGGGGGACATCGTCGTCCACGAGGACCACGGCGTCGCCCGGTTCGCCGGGTTTGACACCAAGACCGTGGCTGGGGTCACACGCGACTACCTGTACCTGGAGTACGCAGGTTCCGATCGCGTGTTCGTGCCGGTCGACCAGCTGGCCAAGATCAGCCGCTACGTCGGCTCCGGCGGGACCCAACCACCGCTGTCAAAGCTGGGTGGGACGCGCTGGGAGACGATGAAGGCAAGGGCTCGCCGTGCGGCCCAGGAGATGGCTGGGGAGCTCTTGAACCTGTATGCCGAGCGCAAGCGCCGCGAGGGCCACGCCTTCCCGCCCGACAGCGACTGGCAGAGAGAGTTTGAAGATGCGTTTGCGTTTGTGGAGACGCCTGACCAGCGCGATGCGATCGAATTCGTCAAGGCCGACATGGAAGCTCCGCGCCCGATGGACAGGCTGATCTGCGGCGACGTCGGCTACGGCAAGACCGAGGTCGCGCTGCGCGGCGCCTTCAAGGCCGTGCAGGATGGCAAGCAGGTGATGCTGCTGGTGCCGACGACGATCCTGGCCCAGCAGCACTACGGGACGTTCTCCGAGCGTCTGAAGGACTATCCGGTGACGATCGAGCAGGTCTCACGCTTCCGCCCGGCGGCCGAGCAGCGGGCGGCGGTGGCTCGGTTCTCCCGTGGAGAGGTCGACATCCTGATCGGCACCCACCGGCTTCTCTCGCGTGACGTCCGGGCCAAGGATCTGGGGCTGTTGATCGTCGACGAGGAGCAGCGCTTCGGGGTCAAGCAAAAGGAGCTGCTGCGCCAGCTCAAGCTGAAGGTCGACGTGATCTCGATGAGCGCCACGCCGATCCCCCGGACCCTGCAGATGTCGCTTGCCGGTGTGCGGGACATCAGCGTGATCGAGACGCCGCCTGAGGGCCGGCGGCCGGTCAAGACCTACGTCGGCGAGTACGACGAGGAGCTGGTGCGCGGCGCGCTCGAGCGCGAACATCGCCGCGGCGGCCAGGCGTTCTTCCTGCACAACCGCGTCGAGACGATCGATGAGACGGCGGAGCGCCTACGCGGAGTCTGCCCGTCGATGAGCTTCGAGGTCGCCCACGGCCAGATGGACGAGCGCGAGCTGGAGCAGCGGATGATGCGCTTCCTGCGCGGCGAGGCGGACGTGCTGGTGTGCACGAGCATCATTGAGTCGGGGATCGACATTCCCCAGGCCAACACGCTGATCGTCGAGCGCGCCGATGCCTTTGGGCTTGCCCAGCTCTACCAGATCCGCGGCCGCGTCGGGCGCTCACGGGAGCGCGCCTACGCGTATCTGCTGTACCCGAGTGCCGCCGCCCTGACGGCCGACGCGGCGCAGCGGCTTTCGGCCCTGTCGGACTACACCGAGCTCGGTGCCGGGTTCAAGATCGCCATGCGCGACCTTGAGATCCGGGGCGCCGGCAACCTGCTCGGCGACGAGCAGTCAGGGCACGTCGCCGCACTGGGCTTTGAGCTCTACATGCAGATGCTTGACGAGGCGGTAGAGGCCGCTGAGGCGGCAGACGGTGTCGACGGCGCCGACCACGACTGGGAGCCGGTCCGGCTTGACGTCAACGTCGACGCCTACATCCCGTCGGACTACATCCCCTACGAGCAGGCCAAGGTCGACGTGCATCGCCGGATCGCCGCCTCCCGTGAGGTCGCCGATCTGGTGCTCTTGCGTGAGGAGCTCGAGGACCGCTTCGGGGAGCTGCCCGAGCCGCTGATGAACCTGATCTCACTGCAGCAAGCGCGCATCAAGCTGGGTCAGGCCGGGGCGCAGCTGGTCACCTTCCGCGGCGGCCGCCTGGCCGTGACGCCGGTCGAGCTCGACTCGGTTCGGGCCAAGAAGCTGCGCGCCGAGATCCCGGAGGCTTTGTATGAGTCGGGCAAGTCACAGCTGTCATTGCGCGTGCCCGAGGACCCAGCACAACGGTTCCCGGCCGTCGTTCGCGCTGCGGATGTGCTGCTGGCGCTGACGCGGGAAGCCGCCTAGGCTCGCGGGCCGCGTCAGCGGTCCGGGCCGCGAGAGCGGCGAAGGGTCCGGGCCGCGTCGGCGGTCCGGGCCGCGTCGGCGGTCCGGGCCGCGTCAGCGCCGCAGGCAGGCCCCCCGCATCGAGGGAGACGGTGTGGTGGTTTCGTGCAACAGCTCCCGATTGCCATGGTGCAACGACCAAACTGCGACAACCGCGGTCGCTCCCGCCGACGCGGTGCGCGCTCTGGTCGGATATCGACCACAGTGGGACATCCGATCGGGCGAGACACCGCCGTTGTCGCGCAATGGTCGTTCCAGGCGGGTTGCGGTTACGGGGCAGCCGCGACGCGGACCAAGCGCTACTGCGTGAACGTCGGTCGCACGGGCTGGCCAGGATCCACGGCCCTGCGCAGCCACCCGGGAAGCGCCTTCGGCAACTCTTCACCAACCGCAACACCATTCCAACCGCGCGCGACAATCTCTGTCGCTACCATCCGCCCCGGTCAATGAAATCTTTGAAGTCCATCCTGGCGCTGTGCGCCTTTTTTGTGCTCGCGGCCGGCCTCTCGGCCTGCGGAAGCGGCGTGTCCGGAGACTCGGTCGCGGACATGGCGGGCAACCCCGTGTCGACGAAGGCTTTCGACCATTGGATGTACGTGGCGGCCAAGGGCAATGCCTCCCAGAGTCCCGGGGCACCGGTGATCGTGCCCAATGATCCACCTGACTTCAAGAATTGCCTGGCCCAGGTGCGAAAGCAGATTCCCGCGCTGGCCAAGACGTCTGACAAGACGCTGAAGACCGACTGCGGGCGGCTGTTCACCTCGCTGGGCACCCAGGTCATGCACTTCCTGATCAGGTCCTACTGGTACCAGGCCGAGGCCGCCAAGCAGCACCTCAAGGTAAGCGATGCGCAGGTGCAGACGGCTTTCACGACCGCCAAGAAGCAGCAGTTCCCGACCGAAGCGGCCTTCCAGACCTTCCTTACGCAGACCGGTCAGACGTTGCCGGACATCCTTTACCGCGTTCGCGTCAACCAGATCTTCAAGAAGCTGCTGGCCAATGTGCATCCGAAGCCGGTGACAGCAGCGCAGATCCAGGCCTACTACAGCAGCCACACCTCGCAGTTCGGGACGCCAGAGACGCGCG
The DNA here is from genome assembly GCA_963757165.1 of uncultured Solirubrobacterales bacterium. Taxonomy (GTDB): domain Bacteria; phylum Actinomycetota; class Thermoleophilia; order Solirubrobacterales; family Solirubrobacteraceae; genus Palsa-465. Next base: position 624,616 of record CAVWQO010000006.1, on the reverse strand, counting down.
ACCTACGGATCGTGCGCACCAACAGCGCTGCGCAGGCCGCCGCCGCCAAGGCCGCACTCAGCTCCCACCAGAGCTGGCAAGCCGTGGCCAAGAAGTACTCGGTCGATAGCACGACCAAGTCCAAGGGCGGCCTGCTGGCCGGGGTGACCAAGGGTCAGCAGGAGAAGGCGCTTGACAGCGCCGCGTTCTCCGCTCCGGCGAACAAAATCTTGGGCCCGATTCACGGCACGTTCGGCTACTACGTGTTTGAAGTGGTGAAGATCAAGCATTCCACTCAGCAGTCGCTCGCCAAGGCGACGCCGCTGATCAAGCAGCTGCTCCAGAGCCAGTCGCAGCAGTCCGCCCAGACGGCGGTCGACAACCAGGCCAAGAAGGACTGGCTGTCCAAGACCAAGTGCCGCACGGCCTATGCCATGGCGGACTGCAGCGGTTATAAGCCGCCGAAGACGAGCAGCACGGCCACGCCGACACCGACCCCCGCGCCGGCGCCGACCTCCACCGCGCCCTCCACCACGACCAAGAAGTAGCGCGGTGGGCTCCGGAACCCCGGAGGACACACCGGCCGGGCGGCACACTGGCGAGCACCCGACTGCGCCGGAGCACCCGACTGCGCCGGAGCAGCCGGCCGCGCCGGAGCAGCCGGCCGCGCCGGAGCAGCCGGCTGCGCCCGAGCAGCCAGCCGCGCTGGAGCAACCGGGCGCGCCGGAGCAGCCGGAGGCCCTGGCCCGCCTGGACGCGATCACCCGACGGCTGCGCAAGGACTGTCCGTGGGACCGTGAGCAGGACGAGCGCTCGATCGTTCCCCACACGGTGGAGGAGGCCTACGAGCTGGCCGACGCAGCTCAGCGGGGCGATGACGCCAAGCTGCTTGACGAGCTGGGCGACGTCCTCTTCCAAGTTGAGTTCCTCTCGCTGCTGCTGGAGGAGCGCGGCGCGGGCGATCTGGCGCAGGTGGCCGAGCACTGCTCGGCCAAGCTGATCCGGCGTCACCCGCACGTGTTCGGGGATGCCGAGGCGAACACCGCCCAGGAGGTGCTGAAGAACTGGGACCAGATCAAGCAGGGCGAGCCGGGGCGGGAGCCGGGGATCTTCGGCGAGGTCCCGGAAAACCTGCCGGGTCCTCTCTATGCCCGCAAGGTCCAGCGCCGCGCCGCCTCGACCGGTTTCGATTTCCCCGAAGTCGATGCCGCGCTGCAGGCGATCCGCGACGAAACCGACGAGTTGCAGAGCGCGGCCACCGAAGAACAGCGCTTCGACGAACTCGGTGATGTCCTATTCGCCGCCGTCAACACGGCCCGCAAGATGAAGGTCGACCCAGAGCTTGCCCTGCGCGCCGCGGCTGACCGATTCAGGGGCCGGGTGTGCGCGGCGAGCAAGCTGGCCGCATCGGAAGGCCGAAGCTGGAACGATCTCGACCCTGACGAGCAGGTGCTTCTTTACGCGCGAGCGCGATTGACCGAAGGAGATCCTCCCGCATGAGCCAGATCGAGCACGTTCACGCCCGGCAGATTCTCGATAGCCGGGGCAACCCCACCGTGGAGGTGGAGCTGAGCGTGCGCTCCGGCGCGTGGGGCCGGGCCGCGGTGCCCTCCGGCGCCTCGACGGGTGAGTTCGAGGCGACGGAGCTGCGCGACGGCGGTTCGGACTGGATGGGCAAGGGTGTGAGCAAAGCCGTGGACAACGTCAACGGCGAGATTGCCACCGCGATCCACGGCCAGGATGCCTCCGGGCAGGCCGCGCTGGACCGGATGCTGATCGCTCTCGACGGCACTCCTAACAAGTCACGTCTGGGCGCCAACGCGCTGCTGGCGGTCTCACTTGCGGCGGCGCACGCGTCGGCGGGGGAGGAGCGTCTGCCGCTGTGGCGCTATCTGGGGGGCGAGAGCGCCCACGTGTTGCCGGTACCGATGATGAACGTGCTCAATGGCGGCGCGCACGCGGATAACCGCGTCGATTTCCAGGAGTTCATGATCATTCCCGTCGGTGCTCGCTCGTTCAGCGAGGCGTTGCGGATGAGCACGGAGGTCTTCCATCACCTCAAGAGCACACTGCACGAGCGAGGGCTCTCGACCGCGGTCGGGGACGAGGGCGGTTTCGCCCCTGACCTCAACTCCAACGAGGAGGCGCTGGAAATGCTGATGGCGGGGATCCGTGCCGCCGGCTACGTCCCCGGCGACCAGATCGCGATCGCGATGGATCCCGCTACCTCTGAGCTCTACAAGGACGGCGCCTACGTGCTGGAGAGCGAGGGCCGCAGTCTCACCAGCGACGAGATGGCCGCGTTGTGGGCCGACCTGGCCGGGCGCTATCCGATCCTCTCAATCGAGGACGGCATGGCCGAGGAGGATTGGGCCGGCTGGAGCACGCTGACCGATCGGCTTGGCAACCGGATTCAGCTCGTCGGTGATGACCTGTTCGTGACCAACACCGAGCGGCTCAAGCGGGGAATCGAGACCGGGGTGGCCAACTCGATCCTGATCAAGGTCAACCAGATCGGGACGCTGACCGAGACCCTGGCGGCGATCCGGATGGCGCACGAGAGCGGCTACACCGCAGTCATGTCGCATCGCTCTGGAGAGACCGAGGATGTGACCATCGCAGACCTCGCCGTCGCGACCGGCTGTGGCCAGATCAAGACCGGGGCGCCGTCGCGCACCGATCGCGTGGCCAAGTACAACCAGCTGCTGCGTATAGAGGAGGCGCTGGGGTCTGAGGCGGACTACCCGGGCCGGCGGGCATTCCGGGCGTAAGGTTGCACGGCGCGGGCGGCGCCTTGCAGCAGGAAGGAGAGCGCAGACGGCGAACGAAGGGCGAACGGAATGCCATCCGCGCGATCCGCAGCCGCCGCAGCACAACGCAAACCTCGAGAGCAGGCGCGCGCACGGCCTCGCCCGCGACGGGTCATCTCACGGGGGCCGAAGGTGCGAGTGCGGTGGGATCGCGTCGGCCGGGTCGGCCTGCTCGTGGTGCTGGCCGTGGTCGCGGGGCTCTACGTCCGCCAGGGGCTCTCGCTGCTGTCAACACACTCGCAGGCCGCGCAGCAGGAGTCGATCGTCAGCCGGCTGTCGCACCAGAATGCTCGGCTGATGGCGGAGCAGCGGTCGCTGAACGATCCGAACACGATCGAGCGCGACGCACGGGCGCTTGGCATGGTCCGTCCCGGCGAGCACCCGTACGTGATCACGGGATTGTCCAAGCGCTGAATCATCGTTGCCGGCGACGGGAAGCCTGATCCCGTGATTGTCAGCTTCGAGGACGTCATCGACATGTGGCGCGAGGGCGTTCGGCGCCTGAACCAGTCCGATCCGGCCGTCCGTCCGGCCATGGAGCGAGTCGTCGATGCGCTTGTCGACGAGCTGCGCCGCAAACTCGGTGGGCCCTTCACCTCCGACGAGTTGGCGCAGCTGTACGCGGAGCAGGGCACCGACTGGGCGTTCGACGTAGCCACCCGCGTTGCGCCGCGCACGCCCGAGGCGTGGGACATGACAACGGTCGCCGGCGCCGCATTCGCCCGTTATCTGCGCGCGGCCGTCGACTACGGCGGAGGCCGACGTAAAGTCGAGGAATAGCGTCCCGCCCCCCGGGAAGGCCGAACCAGGACGCTAGCCCTGCCTACTCCGCGTCGTCGCCGTCCTCGGCCCCGGCGCGGCGGATTACGATCTGCTCCTCCTCGATCGTGACCTCCACGGGACGATGGCCGGCCCAGTACTCCGCGTACACGGGATCGTCTTGAACGGCTGGATCGAGCCACAAACCGTAGCCCTCGTCGCCATGGTCGAAGGTGGCCTCAAGCGGGCCGGTGGCCTTACGCCGACCGCGCCGGCCGCCGCGGCGACCGCGTCGACGGCGGGGCTTGTCATCGTCGTCCTCGGCTTCGTCCTGCTCCTCGTCGGCCTGCTCGGCCTGGGCGGCCTCCAGCTCGGCGGCGATCAGTGCGTCGTCCTCGGCGCGGAGATCGATCTCGTCATCGAAGTCGGCGGCTGCGCTGACGCCGTTGACGTCGGCGCTGGGCTCAAGATCCTGTTCGCGCTTGAACGCTTGAATCTGTTGAACGGTTACCTCGAGCTGATGCGCGATCCACGCGTCGGTTCGCCCTTGGCGTACCCAGGCGCGGATGCGGTTCAACTCTGGTCGTAGAGATCTGCGTGGCATAAGGCTCGGAGACTAGTACAGGCATCGGCCGGAGCGCTGCTTGGATTCCTCGCCATGACAGCGGCCCGGCTGTATGCTGACACCGGGCACGGCCGGGTCGCCCAAAGGTTGTGGACGAAGCGGGATCGTGCGGTAACCACCAGGCGAGCAGGGAGGCAATTCAGCATGCTTGTACTCACACGCAAGTCCAATCAAAGCATCATGATCGGGGACGACATCGAGGTTTCGGTGCTGGCAATCATGGGCGAGAAGGTGCGGATCGGGATTCAGGCGCCGCGGGACATCCCGGTGTTCCGCAAAGAGGTCTACCTCGAGATTCAGCAGGAGCGCTTGAGCGAGACCAAGGGCGCGCGTGAAGAAGTCGACGCGGCTCTGCGCGGGCTCAGCGGCGACGCGGGCTAGATTTCCGACTGAGGGCTAGCCGAGCAGCGCGTACAGCGTCTCAAACATCGCCACCGTGACGATCACGGCGGTGGCGATCAGCGACATCACGAGCATCCAGAAGCGGAACGAGCTGCGCTTGCGTTCACGCTCGTGCGTGCGCTTGCGAGAGCGCACGACAGCGTGGCGCCGCAGGTGCTCCCTGCGGCTGCGGTCGAGCTGCATCTCTTGCCGAAACTCCTGCTCGAGCTGCGCGAGACTCTGGCGCATCTTCATCGCCATCAGATTCGAGCCTACCAGTCTGTCCGGCCAGGCGTTATGTCCCCGCGGAACGGTTTAGCTGACCTTCTGGCCTTCGTAGACCCGGATGAAGTGGAGATAGTTGTCCGCGATCTGGGCCGCCGCGTCCTCCCGTGAAGTCTCGTCGGCCAGGAACGCCTTGAGCGCATCCCACCAGATCGAGCGCCCGATGGCGAAGCCGATGAAGCCCTCCACCGGAGCTGCCACCTCGAGCCAGTGCTCGACCTTGGCGGTCGACGCGCCGCGCCCGAGCACCACGCAGACCACGTTCTCGCGGCCCGGGCCCGAACGTGTCTGTTCGGCCAGCATCTCGGCGTCGGAGCGCTCGTCGACGCCTTCGATCTTCCAGATGTCGACGGCGATCCCGTAATCCTGAATCTCGGCGATGGCACGGCGCATCAACTCGGGTCGCAACTCGGTGTCGTAGCGATCGCTGTCGCCGTCGAGGCTGGCCAGCTGGTTCTCGGTGGCCGGCACCAGCAGCTCGAAGAGGAACTTGCGATCGCGCTCCTGCAGCCAGTCGGCTAGGCGCTTGAGGCGCCCGAGCTGACGCTCATTGAGCACCGGATCGTCTTCGGGGTTGTAACGGACCAGCACCTTGGAGAAGTCCGGTTTGAACCTATCGATGTGGGCGCCGAATTCGTCGTTGTACTCGAAGTCAAACTCGTTCTGGCCAGACTTCTCCACCGGCATCGCCAGCTTGAGCCCGTGTTCATGGGCCTGCTGTGGGATGTCCGAGCCGAACTGCTCGTCGACCAGGACGCCGCTCGCGCTGGCGTCTACGCCGCGTTTGGCGGCCCCCAGCATGGCCTCGAAGACCAGGTGCTTGGCGTCGGAGATTGTCGCCGTCTGCTCGGGTGTCGGATCGCCCTCGATCCCGAACATCTTCTTCTGGAACGACCCGCGATGGTCGAACGCGAGGATGTAGAGCTTTCCGTCATAACCCAGAGCCATGTGACCGTCCTTTGCGCTAGAGAACCTGTCCGGAGTCTAGGCCGCAAGCGCCGCTCCGTGCAGCTCGCTGTATACGCTCTCCCGCGTGGAGCACCACTTCGAAGGGCACGCCTACACGCTCGGGATCGAAGAGGAGCTGATGATCCTCGACGCCGAATCGCTCGACCTCGTCAACGCGATCGAGACGCTCCTGGAGCCCGCCCCGTCCGGGGAGATCAAGCCTGAGCTGATGGAGTCGGTGCTGGAGGTGTCCACCGAGCCCTGCCAGGACACCGTCCAGGCTGGAGAACAGCTGCGGGCCTTGCGTCGTCAGGTGATCCAGACCGCGGCCGAGAAGAAGCTGGCGATCGGCTCGGCGGGCACGCATCCGTTCGCCATGTGGGAGGACCAGCGGATCGTGGCGCGCCCGCGCTACCGGGACCTGATCTCGGCGCTGCGCTTCGTGGCCCGGCAGGAGCTGATCTTCGGCATGCACGTCCACGTCGGGGTGGATGACCCCGACAAGGCGATTCACGTGGCCAACGGGATGCGCGTTCACATCCCGGTGCTGCTCGGCCTGTCGGCCAACTCGCCGTTCTGGCGCGCGGATCAGACCGGGCTGGCCTCGGTGCGCACACCGATCTTCCGTGCCTTTCCCCGCACCGGGATCCCCCCCAGCTACAAGGACTGGGAGGACTACGCCCGCCGCATCCAGTTCATGGTCGACGCGCGGGTGATCGAGGACTACACCTATCTCTGGCATGACGTCCGCCCGCATCCCAACTTCGGCACCGTCGAGGTGCGGGTGATGGATTCTCAGACCCACATCGAGCATACGCTCGGGCTGGCCGCGCTGGTCCAGGCACTGGTCAAGGAGCTGGCCGAGCACTTCGACGCCGGCAAGCGCCTGTCGAAGTACCCCTTCGAGATGCTCGACGAGAACAAATGGCTGGCCGCCCGCCACGGTCTGGAAGGTGAGCTCGTCGATCTTCCGCACTACGACCGCGTGCCCACGCGCGCCCTGGCGCGCCGTCTGCTTGACCGAATGCGCCCTCACGCGCAGGATCTCGGCTCCCTCGGCGAGCTGGAGGCCGTGGAGGACCTGCTCGAGCGCGGCAATGGCGCCGTGCGTCAGGTCGTCGTCTACGAGGCCAATCACGATCTGCGGGAAGTCATGGCCGAGATCGTCGCGGCCACCAACGTCAGCTGATCAGGGCCCATCGCCCCCTCTACAATCGATTCGTGAGCACCGGTGGTCCGGACCTGTTCGTGATCTGCAAGAGCTGCGGATCCGAGGTGAGCCCTTACATAACGGAGTGCCCGTATTGCGGGAACCGGCTGCGTAAACGGGCTCCCAAAATCGATCGTGAAGGGCGGGTGACGGAGAAACGACGCCGCCGGCCGACTCCCGCCTTGCCGCGGCTGCGCAGTAACGAGATTCCCGGAATCCGCGCCGAGTCGCGTCCGTATGCGACGCTGGCGCTGGTGCTCCTGGGGTTGGTCGGGACGCTGATGTGGCGCATTCCCTGGGGCCTGCATCACCTTCCGGTGATCGGCAAGCCGGGGTCGGAGTGGTGGCGGCTGCTGAGCGCCCCCTTTGTCTATGACAACTCCGGTTACGCGTTCGTAACCCTTGGGGCGATCGGGCTCTACGGGTGGCTGCTCGAGCGCCGCCACGGGCGCGTGCCCGTGCTGGTGCTGTTCGCGCTTGGGGGGATTGGCGGGACGGCCGTGACCGTGGTGGCGTACCCGTTCCCGGTCGTGCTCGGCGCCAACGGGGCGGCACTCGCGCTGATCACGGCCTGGGCGCTGCCCGATCTGCTCTCCCTGCGAGCCGGCGAGGAGATCGACGGCGACCTGATCGGGACCGCGGTGATCGCGGCGGTCATCGCGCTGATGCCCTTGGCCGTTCCGGCCAGCTGGCTCTCGGACGCCATCGGTGTACTGGCCGGTTTCGCGGTGGGCTGGCCGATGTACCGTCTCAGCACACGCTGATCTGGCCGGGAGCTCCGGCGACCAGGCGCCCCACCAGCTGACCCGGCATCGACCCGGTGACCGCAGGCGCGACGGCGGCGAGCAGCCCGCCGGAGGTCATGGCGTCGCACACGAGCCAGCGCCGCGCGTCCGAGACCGAGCCGGCATATGAGCTGAAGCTCGCAGCATGCTCACGGTTGCGCCGGGTGCCGCCGGCCACGGCACGCTCCTGGGGGTCCGACAGGAGTTCCAGAACGCCCTCGATCACCGGAACGGACTCAGCGTCGACCTCCGCGGCCAGCCCGCTGGCCAGCGCGAGCTCATGCAGGTGGCCGAGCAACCCGAAGCCAGTCACGTCGGTGAGCGCGTGCGCCCCGGCGCGGAGGGCGGCGGTGCCGGCGTCGCGATTGAGTGTGGTCATCACCGTGACGGCCTCGGCCAGCGGGGGATCGCCGATCCCCCGCTTCAGTGCGGTGGAGATGGCGCCGACGCCGAGGGGCTTGGTCAGCACCAGGGCGTCGCCGGCGCGGCCGCCCGCATTGGTGAGGACCGCGTCCGGACGGACGATGCCGGTGACCGACATCCCAAATTTCGGCTCCGCGTCCTCGATCGAGTGACCTCCAAGGATCGCCACGCCCGCTCCCTGCGCAACATCGGCGGCACCACGCAGGATGTCCAGCAGCACGTCCTCTCCGAGATCTCCCAGCGGGAAGGCAACGAGGTTCAGGGCACTGAGGGGCATTGCGCCCATGGCGTAGATGTCCGAGAGCGCGTTGGTGGCGGCGATCCGCCCGAAGTCGAACGGGTCATCGACGATCGGGGTGAAGAAGTCGACCGTGTGCACGAGGGCGAGCTCGTCGCTCAGCCGGTAGACGCCCGCGTCGTCGGCCTGCCCGTAGCCGACGAGAACGTTCGGGTCGACCGTCCCGGGCGGCAACCGGGCCAGCAGCGGTGCGATCGCCGATGCCGGCAGCTTGCAGCCGCAGCCGGCGCCGTGGGAGAGCGAAGTCAGCGGGACCACTACCGACGTATGATCCTCTACGTGTCCCGGATTTCCGCCTCGGAACACTAAGCGAGTGCCGGAGCCCACCTACACCGAAGCCGAGATCGACGCCGCGGTGGCAGCGATCTCCGATCCGCAGCGCTTGCAGGAGGCTCAGGACGTGATCGCACGGGCGGCGCCGTCGCTGCAGCGCGTGCTCGCCGGCGCTCTGACCGAGGGGGGTTGGTTCGACCTCGGCAACGATCAGGCGGTTCACGAGGCAGCGGGCGGGGAAGACCTTCAAGAGCGGATCCGCGCGATGCACACGCTGCTGGCCGAGGAAACGCGGCTCGGCATGCTCGTTGGCGTCGCGGTTGGATTCGAGCTGGCGCGCGAACTCGCCGCTGCGTCCGGCGATCCCACGACAGAGGAGAATTGACTCGATGACCCAAGTCCGATTTCTCGGCCACGCCTGCTTCACGATCTCCGACGGCAGCACGACCGTCCTGATCGATCCGTTCCTGTCCGGCAACCCCAAGGCCGCGATCAGCGCCGACGACGTCTCCGCGACGACGATCCTGCTCACCCACGGTCACGGCGATCACATCGGCGACACCGTCGATATCGCCAAGCGCACAGGTGCTCCGGTGATGGCGATCGTCGAGATCGCCAACGAGCTGGGCGAGGAGGGACTCGACGTCTCCGATCCCAACCTGGGCGGCACGGTCAAGTTCGACTGGGGCTGGGCGAAGCTGGTCCCGGCGTGGCACACCTCGACCACCCCCAAGGGGACGGCCAACACCCCCGCTGGCCTGCTGATCAACTTCAAGGACACGATCATCTATCACCTCGGCGACACGTCGCTGTTCTCCGACCTGCAGCTGGTGGGCAAGCGCAACCCGATCGACCTCGCGCTGATGTGCATCGGCGGTCACTACACGATGGACCGCACCGACGCCGTGGATGCGGCCCAGCTGGTGGGCGCCAAGACGGTGATCCCCTGCCACTACAACACCTTCCCGCCGATCGAGACCGACGCCCAGGCGTTCAAATCAGACGTCGAGTCCGCCACCGACTCGCAGGTCGTCGTGCTTGAGCCCGGCGACGAACATTCGGCGTGATCCACGCGGTCGTCCTGATCGGCGCCGAGCGCTCGGCACTGGCCACGCTCGGCGGCGAGCTGGCCGACATCGAAGGAGTGGCCGAGGCCTACTCGGTCACCGGCGACTGGGATTTCGTGGCCATGCTGCGCCTCCGTGAGCACGATCAGCTAGCCGAAGTGGTGACCAACGGAATCTCGCAGCTGAAGGGCGTGGCCCGGACCCAGACCATGGTGGCCTTCGAGGTCTACTCGCGTCACGACCTCGAGGCGCTGTTCTCCGTCGGTCAGTGAGTGCGCGGGCCGACGCGCCGCCTCTGGTGCCGCGAGCGCTGCGCCTGCTCCAGCGCGTGGGTGAATCCGTCCAGCATGGCGTCGTAGTTGTAGGTCGAGACCGCCGCGCGGGCCCCGGCCCCGAGCCGTTCGCGCAGCGCCTGGTCGCCCATGAGGCGGCTGACGGCCCGCGCCAGCGCGGCGCTGTCGCCGGCCGCGACCACCAGGCCGGTTGAGCCATCCCTGACCAGGCCGCCGGCCACCGCGCCGACCGCATCGGTGGCGATCACCGGGCGTCCCTGATGCATCGCCTCGTTGCAGACCAGGCCCCACGGCTCCCGAAAGCGCGGGGTGTCGAGCGAAGCCAGCACGTGGCAATGCGCCGCCGCGTAGGCCACCGCAAGCTCCCCCCGGGGCATCGGAGAAAGGAGCCGTGCCCGCGGCGTGCGCCGGGCCTGCTCGGCCAGCGGGCCGTCGCCGATCAGGACCAGAGTGGCCCGACTCGGCACGGCGGCGAACGCCTCCAGCAGCACCGTCACGCCCTTCTCAGGCACCAGGCGGCCGACGTACAGGACAATCGGACCGGCAGGAAGGTCGTTGCTGGCGCGCCAGGCGGCGATCTCCTGGGCTGAGACCGCGCGGCCGAACAGCTCCGGCTCGACCGACTGAGGGGCCACGAAGACGTCATCGTCGTGTCCGCGGATCGTGCGTACGAAGCGACGGACATGCTCGCCGTAGGCCACGACGGCGTCGGCGTGGCGATAGATGTGGCGGGTCGCCGGGAGTGCCAGCAGGTGGGCCGCCGAACGTGGCTGAGCCCAAACCGAGGCCCACAGCACGAACGGGCGGCGGGCCGCCCGGGTGCCGGCGTAGGCCGCGGGTAGGATCGACCCGCCGGCAAAGGGGGCGATCACCGCGTCGTAGGTCCCGGCGACCGTCAGCGCCTCACGCGCGCCACCGCTGAGCCGGCGGGCGGGGAAGGGAGCGGCGGCCAGTTGGGCGTCGAGATCGGCGAACCACGCAGGCACGTAGCGCTCGCCGCCGCCGTAGCAGAGCACCTGCAGGCCGTGGCGCTCGTGCAGTCGCTGGTAGAGCGGCACCCGGTAGCCGGCCAGGTAATTGGTGAGCAGGGCGACCACGAGTTCTGACGTTGCCACAATCTCGGCGACGGTCCCCGGCCCGGTGCCGCGCGGCCGCTTCTGTGATGCGCATCCTTCAGCTGCACAACCGCTACCGCCACGAGGGCGGCGAGGAGCGCGCCGTGGCGGACATCTCGACGTTGCTGCGCCGGAACGGGCACGAGGTGCAGGTGCTAGAGCGATGCAGCGATCGGCTCGGTTCGCTCACGGCGGCCCGCGGACTGCTGGCGGGCGGGATCGACGCACAGGAGATCACCGATGCGGTACGTCGCTTCGGAGCGGACGTGGTCCATGCCCACAACGTGCATCCACTGTTCGGTTGGCGGGCGCTCGCTGCGGCCCATGAGGCCGGTGCGCGCACAGTTCTGCACCTGCACAACTTCCGCCTCTACTGCGCCATCTCCATCGCCTACCGCGACGGTGAGCGTTGCTTTCGCTGCCGCGGTGTGAACACGCTTCCCGGCCTGCGGCTGGGCTGCCGGGGATCGGTGCCCGAGGCGGCGGCCTATGCCGCCGGCCTCGCCCTCCAACAGCGGCGGCTGCTGGAACACGCCGACCAGCTCGTCGCCGTGAGTGAGGCCACCCTCGGCCGACTGCGTTCGCTCGGCTTGCCGGAGCGCAAATCGGTGGCGCTGGCGAACTTTGTGCTCGCCGAGGGCTTTGAGCCTCGCTCACACGCCGCCGAGGGAACCTACGCGCTGGCCACGGGGCGGCTGGTGGAGGAGAAGGGCTTCGACACAGCGATCACCGCGGCGCAGGCCGCGTCGGTGCCGCTGGTCATCGCGGGCGACGGCCCCGACGAGGCGCGGCTGCGGTCCCTGGCCGCGAACCAGGCCTCGGCCGAGGTCCGCTTCGCCGGACGCGTGTCCCCGGATGAGCTCGCCGGGTTGCGGGCCGGCGCGGCGGTTGTGCTCGCGCCGTCGCGGTGGGAGGAGCCGTGCCCGTACTCGGTGCTCGACGCGCTCGCCGCCGGTGTTCCGGTGCTCGTCTCCGACCGGGGTGGGCTGCCGGAGCTCGTCGGCCCAGAGGGGATCGTGCCCGGCGGGGACCTCGCCGCGTGGACCGCGGCGTTGAGCGAGCTGTGGGGTGATCCGGGTTTGCGCGCGGCCCGGGGTGCAGCGGCGCTGAAGCGCGCTCGCGCCCAGCACGGAGAGGAGCGCTTTGTGGAGCGATTGCTGCAGATCTACGTATCCTGAGGCCGTGCGTCACCGCCTGCTGCTTGCGGCCATGCTCCCGGTTCTATCGCTCGCGCTCCTCGCGTGCGGGGGCTCAAGCAGCCCGAGCACGGCGCCCGGGACGGGAAGCACTGTGACCTCGAGCACCGCGGCCTCGAGTACGGCCACGACATCGGCGACCACGTCGGCCGGCTCGACGGCCGGCTCGGGCTCCTCCAGCTCAGCCGCGGGCACCACGCGACCCACCGGTGGGGCTTCGCTCTCGGGCGGGAGCGGATCCTCTGGCGGCTCGGTCAACGCGCGGGTGCCGGCCACGTTCTCGATCCACGCGGGGGGAAAGCTGACCCCCAGCACCGTGTCCGCGCCGGCGTTTCTGGCCGTGGCGGTATCGATCGCCTCGGCGGACAGCAGTGGCCATCGGATCGTGCTCCGTACGCCCACGCCACACACGCTTACCGTCCCCGCCCACGGGCACGCTTCGCTACTGATCCCCGGTCTGCGTGCCGGCGCCTACGCGATCGACATCGACGGGACGCCCAAGGGGTCGCTGATCATCGGCGGAGAGCCCGGGCCCTAACCGGCGGGACCGAGTCGGAGGCCGGCTAGCCGATTCGGGATCCGGGCTCGGCGCCTCGGTCGGGACGCACCAGCACCACACCCTCGACCTCGTCAAGCGCCCCCAGCACCAGCACCTCGGACATGAACGGTCCGATCTGGCGCGGGCGGAAGTTCACCACGCCGACCACCAGCGTGTCCTGCAGCTGGGCGCGCGTGTAATGGGTGATCTGGGCCGAGGAGCGCTTGATCCCAAGCTCCGGACCGAAATCGATGGACAGCTTCCAGGCTGGTTTGCGCCCCTCCGGGAAATCATCAACGGCGAGGACGCGCCCGACGCGCATGTCGACCGCGAGGAACTGATCGAAGTCGATCTCGCTCACCTCAGGCCCCGAGCGTAGTGAGGCTAGGGGGTGACCGGTCCGGGGCTCACGAATCCGCCGGCGGAGGCGCCGGAACCCTTGTCGCTGGGAGGCGGTGGAGTCGCGCTGGAAGTGGTGGTGGTTTCGTTGCTGCCGGTCTTTGTGCTGTCAATCGGCACCGCCGGCAGCGCAGGCGCCGTGGCCGCGGTGGCTGTGGTCGGAGATGCGGCCGAGCTCGGTGGGGGGGGTGGGCTGGGTGGGAGCACCGTCGGGTCGGTCTGCGTCTGCGTGCGGCCCGGCGGGGGCGCCGGAGCGGGCGGCGCGGAGGCAGTGCTCGAGCTCGATGTCGAAGTCGTCGTCGTTCTGATGGCGACGGCCGGCACCATCGCCGCCTTGGCCTTGTCAGGCTGCCGCACGACGGCCGGGGCGGACTTCTTGAGCGGCTTGTCGAGGACGTGCAGGGGACGCGCCCAAGCCGGCGCCACGTGCGGTGCCGGGCTGGGAACCGCGGGAGCGACCAGCGACGCCGTCGTCGGGTGCTTGGCCGGGTGCGCCTTGCCCGAGTGCTCGACCTCGACCGCAGCGCCAGTCACCAGTGCCGCAGCGGCCAGTCCGGCGGCCGCCTTGGTGGCGATCGCGCCCATGCCGGCGGAGACGAACCCGCCGGCCCCGGTTCCGGCCAGGAAGCCTCCGCCCGCTGCGGCGGTCGACCCCGCCGCGGCGGTCGACCCCGCCGCGCCCGATCCAGCCGCCGTCGCCCCGGAGCCCGCGGAATGACCGACGTGGGTGAGGACGAGCTTCTTGAGGATGACCAGCGGCCCGAGCGGCATGATCGCGGTGAGCGCCTTGTTGGTCTGCCTGAGCTGGGTGCGGAAGGCGGAGCAGCGCTTGCAGGCCTTGAGGTGGCGGCGGACCAGCGGGCTGTTGCGCCGGCGCAGGCCCTCGGCCACCTCGCCGAGCTCGATCCGCACCTCCTCACAGGACAGCAGCCGGGCCTCGGCTGCTTCGGCTAGCGAGACGCGTGCGCGGACGAGCAGCGACTTCACGCTGGGCACCGTCGTCTCCATCGCCTCGGCGATCTGCTCGTAGGACAGCGCGTCCATCTCACGCAGCACGAGCGCTGTCTTCTGGGTCTCTGGAAGCTCGTGGATGTCGCCGACCAACAGCCGGAACTCCTCACGCCCGTGAACCTTGTCGGCGGTGCTCAGGCCGTGCTCGGAGAGGTGGATGTCCATCGAGTCCATCCCGATGGCCTGGATCCGCCGAAGGTGGTTGAGGCTGCGATTACGGGCGATCCGGTAGAGCCAAGGCCGGACGTTGATAGGACGGTCGTCGGCGATCATCGCGTTGAACGCGGCGGCCATGACCTCCTGCAGGACGTCCTCGGCGTCCTCGCGGGAGCCGAGCAGGTGGCGGCAGAACGAGAGCAGGCGCGACTCGTAACGGGCGACGAGCACCTCGAAGGCGGTGCGGTTTCCTCTCCGAACGAGCACGACCAAGCGTTCGTCTGACTGCAATCGCAGTAGAGGCGAGCGTGCGTGAAGGCCGATGCCCCCGGAGTGTTTGAGAGCTGAGACTTCCATCTGGCTCGTCGCGAGGTTCCTCGGTGGTACAGGACACCGTAGCAGTGGGAGAGTTGCGGTCTTTCCTCGGCACTAAGATCAACGGCGCGCCCGGGTAGACAAAGTGGCAAAGTCGGCGCTCTTAAAAAGCGCTGCTCCTCGGAGCCTTGCGGGTTCGAGTCCCGCCCCGGGTATCTGAACGCTCGTGGACTGCGCAGGGCCGGTAGGTGCGAGGCGGCGCGATCGACCCCTCATCGCAGAGGGGGCAATCGGTCCCCGGACGTCTCTGAGAAGACCTTCTCCGGAGATCCGCCAAGAGCTCGATCGCCCATATTCATAATGCACCCCGGCGGGCTTGCCCAAACCGCTTTCGGCTCTCGAGGTTGAGTCCATTCGTGCGTAGGCTCTGCCTATGCAGCGCGTGAACTCGGCGGCAAGCGGAAAATTCGCGGGGTGCGCTCTGAACCCCCGGTAGTCCGGAAACCGCAATTTTGCGCCCACTTCCGGATTGACAGTGAATCCGGAGCCTTGCTAGCGTCGCCTCCCGTACGCACCGGGGTAGTCCCCCAGCTCCGGGCGGGAGGAGATCGATTGCCCCATCGAGGTCACGTCGGTGCGTAACTCATCTGTGGTCGGCCGGGTCGCAGCAGGCGCCGCGGTTGTCGTCGTCCTGGTTGCCGTGGCCTTGATCCTGCTCTCAGGCGGTTCGAGCTACAAGGTCAACGCGATCTTCCAGAACGCCAGCCAGATCGTCAGCGGTGACCTGGTCGAGGTGTCGGGCAACAGCATCGGCACGGTTTCGGACATCCAGCTGACGCCGAATGGCCAGGCGCGGCTGTCGCTCGACATCACCGACAAGAACTACCAGCCGCTGCGCCAGGGCACCGAGGCCACCGTCCGTGAATCGTCGCTGTCGGGAATCGCCAACCGCTACGTCGACCTGCGGCTGGGAGCGGGGAACGCTCCGTCCATCCACAACGGCGGCACGATCTTCACCACGAATACCACGAGCGCGGTCGATCTGGACCAGCTCTTCAACACGCTGGACGCGCCCACACGCAAGGGGCTGCAAGACGTGATCAAGGGCTCGGCCAGCCAGTACGCCGGGTCGGGCGCCGTTGCGCAGGCGGCGTTCAAGTATCTGAACCCGGCGCTCGCCTCAAGCAGCATGCTGTTCCGGGAGATCAACCGGGACACCGGCAAGTTCACCAACTTCGTCGTCAAGTCCGGGAATCTCGTCTCCGACATTGCGCAGCGGCGCACAGACCTGAGCGGACTGGTTCAGCACCTGGCGGCCACGACCGAAGCGCTGGCGGCCCAGCACACGGCGCTGGCCCAATCGATCCAGCGGCTGCCCGGGTTCATGCGCCTGGCCAACACGACGTTCGTCAACCTGCGCAACGCGCTCAACGATGTCAAGCCGCTGGTCGACGCCTCCAAGCCGGTGGCGCCCAAGCTGCGGGTTCTGCTGGAGCAGCTCAAGCCGCTGGCCGAGCAGTCGGTGCCGACCGTCCGCGACCTGGCCAACATCGTCCGCCGCCCGGGGCCGAACAACGACCTGATCGAGCTGACGAGCCTGGGCCAGCCACTGGCCGCCGTGACCGTGCACAACATCAAGGCCAACGGCAAGACGCGCCTCGGCGCGTTCCCGCAGTCGACGATCGCGCTCAACGCCTCGACCCCCGAGCTCGCCACCGCGCGGCCGTACGCTGTCGACCTGACCGGCTGGTTCGAGGGCTACACGCACCCCGGCACAATCGACGCCAACGGCGGCTCGAGCCGGGTTGCCCCGGTCATCGGGGTCGGATCGATCCAGAACGGGGTCCTGAACCTGCTGCCGGCGTTCCTGCAGGCCACGCTGCGCCAGGTGCTGGCCTTCGGCAATCCCAGCGGTGGCTCGGGCGGCTCGCCGTCGCTGCTGACCACCGGCCAGGGCGACCGCTGCCCGGGATCGATGGAACGCGGCGCCGTCTACTACCCGCAGAGCGGATACCCGTGTAACCCGAGCCAGATTCCGACCGGGCCATGAAGCGCGTCCTCCTGAGCTCAGCCATCCTGATCGCCGTCGGAGCGTTCCTGTTCATCGCGCTGGGCGCCTCAAACAGCAAGAACGCGTTGGGTACCTACAAGGTCGAGATCGACAACGGGTTCGGCTTGGTGCAGGGCGCCGACTTCAAGGTGGCCGGCGTGCGGGCCGGGACGATCAACAAACTCGACCTTTGCTATTCCGATCCCACCGCGCACTGCTCGAGTCCGTATCACGCGCTGGTCACTGTGGCGGTCACCGTCCCCGGGCTCAACTCATTCCACGCTGACGCGTTCTGCCAGTCACGCCCCCAGTCGCTGATCGGCGAATACTTCGTCGACTGCCAGCCCGGCCACACCGGCAAGGTGATCAAGGCCGGCAGCACGATCCCGGTCAGCCGCACGGCCTCGACGATTCCCGCCGACCTGCTGCAGAACGTGATGCGGATGCCCTACCGCCAGCGGTTCACGCTGATCATCAATGAGCTCGGCGCCGCCGTGGCGGGGCGCTCCGGCGACCTGGCCGCGGCGCTGCGCCGCGCCGTGCCCGCGCTGACCCAGACCGACAACCTGTTGAACCTGCTCGGCAACGACTCGAGCACCCTGCAGCAGCTGACCGCCAACTCGGACGCGGTGATCACCGCGCTGGCCAACAACAGCACGCAGGTGCAGCGCTTCATCACCGAGGCCAACAACGCGGCCACCGATACCGCCACCCAGCAGGCCAACCTCCGCCTGACGCTGCAGCGGCTCCCACCGTTTTTGGAGCAGCTGCGCCCGGCCCTGTCCAAGCTGGGGGCCGCGACCGACGCGAACCTACCGGTGCTGGCCAACCTCAACACCGCCGCAGGCCAGCTCAACCGGCTCTTCACCGACCTGCCCGGGTTCTCCCGCTCGGCCCGGCCCGCGCTCAAGTCACTCGGCCAGGCGTCGCTGACGGGCATCACCGCCGTGCGGGCAGCCAGGCCGACGATCACCCACCTGAACACGTTCGCCAAGAGCACTCCGGAGCTCGGCCAGAACCTAGCCATCGTGTTGCGCGATCTCGACAGCCGCAACCGCGCCGTGGAGAAGGACCCGCGCAGCCCGGGCGGCCAGGGCTACACCGGGCTCGAGGCGCTGCTCCAGTACGTGTTCAACCAGCCGTTGGCCATCAACACGTTCGGTCCCTTCGGCCACCAGCTCACGGTTGACGCCTTCGTCAGCCTGATGTGCACGCCCTACGCCACCCCGGCCACGATCGCCAGCTCCCTGAGGCAGTTCGGTTCGAAGTACCGCTCCTGCTACTCCTGGCTCGGCCCGAGCCAGCCCGGCGTCAACACGACCGATCCCTCGCAGCCGAGTGCCGCGGTTCCCGACCCGGGCGGAGCTCCCCCCGGGGAGCCCGGGCCGGCGACGAGCGCGGCCAAGCTGGCCGCCGCCGACACGTCGGCCGCGGGGGGATCAACCGCGACCGGCGGAACGTCGGGTGGCACGGCCGCGGCCGCCGGAACGGTGCCGACCAGCGCCACGGGTGCCCCGGGTTCCTCCGGCGCAGCAGGAGCTTCCGGCGGCACAGGATCGTCCGGTGGGTCGGGATCCTCCGGCGTACAGGGCCTTGGCCTCGGGAAGGTGCTCGGCCAGATCTTTTCCGCGCTCGGCGGCAACGGATCCTCGTCGTCGGCCGGCTCGTCGTCCAGCGGGTCCAGCTCCGCGGCCACGGGCGCGAGCACCGGCGCGAGCAGTAGCGATGGGACCGGCAGCGGCGGCAGTAACCAGACCCAGGCCCTCCTCAACTACCTCCTCTCACCGTGAGACGCGCGTCGCAATCCGCGTTTGCGAATCCGGTGATGGTGGGTGCGGTGACGGTGTTGGCGGTGTTGGTGGCGGTGTTTTTGGCTTATAACGCGAATCAGGGGTTGCCGTTTGTGCCGACGAAGGAGTTGAAGGCTGATTTTGCGGATGGGTCGAATTTGGTGATTGGTAATGATGTGCGTGAGGGTGGGTTTCGGGTGGGGTTGGTTTCGGATATGCGTCCGATTGAGTTGCCGAGTGGTCAGGTGGGGGCGGAGTTGACGTTGAAGCTCGATAAGGCGAATGGGAGTGTGCCGGTGGATTCGACGGCGACGATTCGTCCGCGGTCGGTGTTGGGGTTGAAGTTTGTGGAGATTCAGAAGGGGTCCTCGTCTCGGGTGATTGCGGATGGGGGGACGTTGAGGATTTCGCGGACGAGTGTGCCGGTGCAGTTCGACGATATTTTCAAGACGTTTGATGCGCGGACGCGGAATTCGATTCAGCGGGATTTGGTGGGGTTTGGGAATGTGTTGGCGGGGCGGGGGTCGGCGTTGAATGACACGATTTCGAGTTTGCCGGGGTTGTTGGCGCATTTGGAGCCGGTGGCGCGGTATTTGTCTGATCCGGGTACGCGGTTGACTGGGTTCTTTTCGGCGTTGAATGCGTTTATGGGGGCGATCGCGCCGGTGGCGCAGGTGAATGCGCGGTTGTTTACGGATATGGCGACGACGTTTGAGGCGATTTCTCGCGATCCGCGGGCGTTGGAGGCGACGATCGCGCGGTCGCCGTCGACGTTGGCGGTGTCGACGGACAGTCTTAGGGCTCAGCAGCCGTTTTTGGTTGATTTGAGGGTTTTGGGGACTCGGTTGGCGCCGGCGGCGGCGTCGTTGTCGCAGACGTTGCCGACGATCAATCCGGCGGTGGAGGCGGGGACTAGGACGTTGGCGCGGACCCCGAGTTTGAACCGGAATTTGCAGCAGGTGATGGTGGCGTTGCGGGCGTTGGCGTTGGCGCCGGGCACGAATATCGCGTTGAATGCGTTGGCGGATACGACGGGGACGTTGAATCCGATGGTGCGGTATTTGGGGCCGTATGTGACGGTTTGTAACAGTTGGAATTATTGGTGGACGTATCTGTCTGAGCATATTTCTGAGGCGACGTCGTTTGGGTTTGCGCAGCGGGCGTTGCTCAATCAGACCAATGGATTGCAGTTCAACAATGTTGGGACCCAGGGCGCGACGATGCCGGTCAATGGTGGGATCGCGGACTCCGCGCTCGGCGGCAACGAGTACCTCCACGCGCAGCCCTACGGCGCGGCGATCGACACTCACGGCAACGCGGACTGCGAGACCGGTCAGCGCGGCTACCCGAAGAAGCTCAACTATTTCGATCCGCAAGGCCGGTTGTTCGCCACCGATGCGCACACCCCCGGCAATCAGGGTCCGACGTACACCGGCCGTGCGCGTGTGCCCGCCGGTGAGACGTTCAGCCGCAACCCCCAGACCGGCCCGCAACTACTCCCCAACCCGACCAACCCATGAGTAGGTTCAGCCGCCGCAAGAAGCGCCGGGAGGGGATGACGACGGCCAAGGCCGGCGTGATCGGGATCGTGCTGATCATCCTCTTCTCCTATCTGGCCTACACCAAGTTCGCCAATCCGTTTGCCAGCAAGTTCACCGTCCACGCACTGTTCTCCTCGGCGACGGGACTGCGGCCGGACTCGCTCGTCCGGATCGCCGGGATCAACGTCGGCCGGGTGGCGTCGATCAGCCCGGTGGCCGACTGCAAGTCAAGCCAGAACGCCGGCAAGGGGTGCCAAGCCGCCAACGTCACGATGGAGCTCCAGGACGTCGGACTCCCACTGCACAAGGACGCCACCTTCGCGATCCGGCCTCGGATCTTCCTCGAGGGCAACTTCTTCATCGACGTGCGTCCAGGCACGCCTGACTCGCCGATCGCACCGGACAACCACACCTTCCCGATTCAGTCCGGGGTCGCCCCCGTCCAGCTTGACCAGGTGCTCAGCGGGTTGCAGGGCGACACGCGACACAATTTGCAGCTCTTGCTCAAGGAATATGGCACCGCAGTGAAGAAGGGCGGACCGGGGTACAACCGCTCGATCCAGTTCTGGCTGCCGGCCTATGAGTACACGTCGATCGTCTCCCACGACGCCCTCGGTATCCAGCCCCACGACCTCTCGAACTGGATCGCCCAAATGGGGCCCGTGGCCGGGGCGCTGGACGCTCATCCGCAGAACCTCCAGAACCTGATCACCGACTTCAACACCACCGCCGCCGCGTTTGCCCGGCAGAGCGCCAACCTGCAGCGCGGGGTGGCTGAGCTACCGCGGACCCTGGCCGTGGCCATTCCCGCCTTCAACGCGCTCAACCGCTCCTTCCCGCCGCTGCGCGTGCTTGCTCGCACGCTCACGCCGGGAGTGATCTCCACCGGTCCGACGATTGACAAGAGCCTGCCCTTCATCTCCCAGCTGCGTCAGCTGGTGCAGCCGGCTGAGCTACGGGGATTGACCGCCGACCTGCGGCCCACCGTGCCGGCCCTGGCCCGCCTCGCCGTGACCACGATCCCATTCATGCGTGATCAGGTCAGGCCAGCGTCGAGCTGCATCGCCAACGTCGTCATCCCCTGGTCGCACCTGACCCTGAACGACCCGAACTTCAACGCGTCCAACGGCTTCCCGCCCCACCAGGCCTACGTTGAGGCGGTTGACTTCCTGCCCGGACTTGCCGGCGAGAGCCGTAACTTCGACGCCAACGGCCCCTTCATCCGGATCCTGGGCACCGGCGGTACGTTCACCTACTCGCTGCAGCCGGGACTCCTGGGCCAGGCGCTGACCAAGATCACCGGCGTGCAACCGGGCTTGCCGCCCGGCGGCACACGGCCCCCGCTGATGCCCAACGTTCCCTGTGAGACCCAGGCCCCGATCACCGATCTGTCCGCCCCGGTATCGGCCCCGCCGACCAACGTGGCCACCGACTTATCCGCCCCCGGCGCCTCCGCACGCTGGCAGTCGGCCGCCAAGGTCACCGCGGGTCTGATCAAGGACATCGGTCAGCAGCAGGGTCTGAAGGTCAACATCCCGCGCACGCTTCTGGGGACCGGCAAGTAATGAAACGCGCGATCAAGACCCACGCGACCGACTTCGCCGCGATCCTCGTGCTGCTCGTGCTCTCGATCGCGATGGCCGGCTACATCCTCAGCCACGAGCGGCTGCGGTTCCCGTTCATCCAGTCCTCGCCGACGGTCATGAACGCCGAGTTCTCCACCGCCCAGGCCGTCACCCCGGGCCAGGGACAAACCGTACGCGTCTCCGGCGTCGAGATCGGCCAGATCGGCAAGGTCACGCTGCACAACGGCGTCGCCATCGTGCAGATGGACATCAACGACAAGTACAAGCACATCATGCACACCGATGCGACGGCGTTGCTGCGCCCCCGGACCGGGCTCAAGGACATGTTCATCGAGCTCAATCCGGGCTCTGCCAACGCGCCGAAGGCCAAACCCGGCTTCACGATCACGGTCTCCAACACCCTTCCTGACGTCAACGTCGACGAGATCCTCGCCTCGCTGGATTCCGACACGCGCGCCTACCTGGACCTGCTCGTCAACGGCGCGGGACAGGGACTCAAGGGACAGGGCGGCAACCAACTCGCCCAGGTGCTCCAGCGCTTTGAGCCCACCCACCGGGACCTCGCGCGCCTGAACCGGGCCGTGGCCGCGCGGGGGACCAACCTGACGAGGCTGGTCAACTCGCTGCAGCGGCTCAACACGGCGCTGGCGGCCAAGCAGACGCAGATCGTCTCCCTGGTTGACTCCAGCTCCAAGGTATTCCGGGCGTTCGCCTCCCAGGATCAGAACGTCAGCCGGGCGATCGGCGACCTACCCGGGACGCTGGCGCAGACCACGGCCACGCTGACCAAGGTTCAGACCTTCGCCAACCAGCTCGGTCCGACGGCGACCAACCTGCTGCCCGCCGCCCGCTCGCTACCGGCTGCCAACCAGGCGCTGAGCGCCCTGGCGGTCCCGAGCACGCCGATCATCAAGAATCAGATCCGGCCCTTCGTGGTGGCCGCTCGCCCGCTGGTGCGCCAGCTCAAGCCCGCCTCGATGAACCTGGCCAAGGCGACGCCGAGCCTGTCAAACGTGTTCAAGGTCCTCAACCACTTCGTCAACATGGTCGGCTACAACCCCGGAGGCGCACAGCATGGGTATCTGTGGTGGCTGGCTTGGCTGAACCACAGCGCCCGCACCCTGTTTGCCGTCCAGGACGCCAACGGCGTGTTCCGGCCCCTGTTCCTGCAGGCCAGCTGCGCGACCCTGGCCCAGATCGTCAACTCGATCGCGGGCTCCGAGACGCTTCTCAACCTGACGCCGATCCTCAGCAACCTGAACCTCTGTCCGCACCAGGCCGCGGCCGACATCAAGGCCTACCGCGCCTATCAGGCGGCCAAGTCAGCGGGATCGTCTGCACCGCGAGCCGCGACCGGCGCCGGCACCGCCGGGTCGAGCAGCGGTGGCTCGAGCAGCGGCGGCGCCAACGGCCTCTTCCTCCCCAAGCTCCCGACCCAGTGATCCAGTAGATGGAAACCGGCACACCCTCACTATCCAAGGTCATCACGATGGTGTTGTTTGCGCTGTCGTGTGCCGGCCTGCTGCTGTTCTTGTGGCTGTCCTTCGGCGGCACGATCCCGTTCAACCCGCAGGGCTACCGGATCAAGGTGGCCTTCGAGAGCGCGGGCCAGCTGGCCACCCAGGCCGATGTGCGGATCGCCGGAGTGACCGTCGGCAAGGTGATCGACAAGTCGATCGACCCTCAGGGCAATCGCACCTTCGCCACGATCCAGATGCAGAACAAGTACGCCCCGGTCCACCAGGACGCGCGAGCCATCCTGCGGGCGAAGACGATCCTCGGTGAGACCTACGTCGAGCTCACGCCCGGCACGCCGCACAGCAAGGTCGTCCCCGATGGGGGGCTGCTCCGCCGCGGCGAGGTACAGCCTGCTGTCCAGCTGGACCAGGTGTTCAACGCCCTCGATCCCAGCACTCGGCATGCCTTCCAGGTGTGGCAGCAGCAGCTGGCCCTGTCCCTCCAGGGCAACGACCAGAACCTCAACAGCGTGCTCGGGAACCTGCCCCAGTTCGCCGCTGACACCACCGACATCCTCCGCGTATTGGACATCCAGCACACCGCCGTGGTGCGGCTGGTCCAGAACGGCGGCGTCGTGTTCTCGGCCCTGAGCCAGGACCAGTCCGCGCTGCGCAATCTGGTGACCAGCGCCGCCACCACGTTCCGGGCCACGGCCTCGGTCAACAACGCGCTCGCGGACACCTTCCACGTATTCCCGACCTTCCTCAATGAGACCAAGGCGACGATGACGCGGCTGAAGGCCTTCGCGCTCGACACCGATCCGCTGACCAAGCAGCTGCTGCCCGTCGCCGCCGACCTCGGGCCGACGCTGTTCGCGGTCAAGCGCCTGGCCCCCGACCTGCGGCGGCTGTTCGTCAACCTCGGGCCGCTGATCACGGTCTCCAAGACCGGACTGCCCGGCATCCGCGACGTGCTGTTGGGGGCGCGGCCGCTGTTCGCCTCGCTCGGGCCGTTCCTCGGTGAGCTCAACCCGATCCTCCACTGGCTCTCGCTGCACCAGCAGCTCGTGTCTGACTTCATCTCCAACGGCGCCGCTGGCCTGAGCGCGAAGACGGTGTCGGTTGGCGGCAGCGGTACCGGCCACTACCTGCGCCAGTTCTCCCCGGTCGGGCCCGAGACGCTCTCGTTCGCGCCCGTCCGGGACGCCAACAACCGCGGCAACACCTATCCGCCGCCGCTGTGGCTGGCCGACCCCAACGTCCTCAGGAAGAACAACCTGCCCGCCTGGGAGTGCCGGAACACCGGCGCCCCCGGGGACGGATCGGTACCCACCGACGGCCGTCCGGCGGCTCCTCTGGGCCTGGGGATCAGCGGCCGCCCGGCCTGCTGGGTCGCTCCGCCGCTGCCGGGCGCGGCGCCGGGCAAGATCCCGCACATCACCGCGGCGAAGTACTCGAGCAAGTAGGGAGCCGCCCCGGGATGCGCTGTGGCCGGGCGCGCGCCGGGACGGGCGCGACGGGCGCGCGGCGGACGACGGGCCCGCGCGCGCCGGCGACCGGCGCGAGGCGGCGGCGCGGCTCAGGCGGCTACGGTGCGAGCGGCGGCGCTCGACGATGCGGCGACGAGCCCGTCGAGCATGTGCTCGGCCAGCGTTCGATCGCCGGTGATCGTCAGGCCGCTGCGGTCGTGCTGTGGGGAGAACGCCGCGACCCACGCGGTCTGGTCGCCGCCCACGCGGGCGTCGGGGCGCTCGGCCTCCCGCTCCTCAAGCGTCACCTCGCGGGCTGAAGCCGTGACCGAATAGGAGGCGGCTGCGCCGCCTTCGCGAGTGTGGGGCAACGTGAACTCGACGGTGCCCTGCGTCTCGGCCGCCGGCGTGAGCAAGCCGGGGGCCAACCTGAAGATCGCGCCGATGTCCACCGCTTCGGTCGCGCGCGGTGGCCCCCACGCCCACTCCAGGCCCCAGCGCGCAAGCTCGCCGAGGATCGGCATCAGCTCTCGAGCGCGATCGGTGAGCTCGTAGTCGACTCGCGGTGGTACCTCGCGGTAGCGCTTGCGGGTCAGCATGCCGTCGGCCACCATCCGGTTCAGCCGCGACCGCAGCTGCTCGGTGGAAATTCCCGGCAGCACTCGCTGCAGCTCGACGAACCGGCGCGGGCCCGCGGAGAGATCACGCACGATCAACAGCGTCCACTTATCGCCGACGAGGTCAAGTGCGCGAGCATCCGGCGACCACTGGTCGTATGGATGCCGTTTGGGCGGTGGTACCTGGGGGATAACTGCCTCCGGTTCAGTCCTACGTACCAAGATCGAGTCTAACGGACGAGGGTAGTAGCGCAAGCCGGTTCAGCGCTACGGCAAACGAGTTTGCGCAAGTTTCGCTATCGCGCGTCGTTTCAGGTCGTATGGGTGACCTGATCGTGTTGGCCGATCGTCGTGCACAGCGCGTACAGCTGAGATCCGGCCCCGCGGCTCACGAAGGATTTCCGGCCCAAAACCTCACCTCGGAGCGCCCCGCGTTCTTCTTCGACCTCGCCTGCCCGTTCTCCTATCTCGTGGCGGAGCGGATCGAGCGGACGCTCGGTGAAGTCGACTGGGTGCCGGTGGCCCAGACGGCACTGCCCGAGCCGGCTCCGTCCCCGCGTTCGCACGACCTGCGCCGGCGGGCCGAGCGCCGGGCTGCCGAGCTGCGGCTGCCCCTCGTCTGGCCCGACGGCGCGCCCGCGGGAAGCCGATCGGCGCTGCGGGCGGCCGCCTACGCCGTCGATCTCGGAGCCGGTGCCACCTTTGCTCTGGCCGCCAGCCGCCTGGCCTTCTGCGGTGGGTTCGACCTTAAGGACCCGGAGATTCTCGCTGAGGCCGCTGCCGCGGCGGGGATCCCGCTGGAGGGTTGCCTGGACGCCGCCCGCGACCCGAGCTGGGACGACGAGCTGGGCATCGTCGGTTACGGGTTGGCCTCACGCGGACTCACCGAGCTCCCCGTGATCCGGATCGACCGGCGGCTGTTTCAGGGCGAGCGCAGTCTGGCCGAGGCGGCTGCGCTGCTCCGCGGCGGCGGAGTCGAGCGACGTCCGCTCGCGCCCGTCGGCTGATCGACACCGCACGCCGGGGGTGCGCGGCGTGCGGCCGCGCCAGCCTGGTGCCGCCGGCCACCGTGCCCAGGCTGAAGTCAGCGCCGCCCGGGTCGTAGTCTTTCCAAGATGATCGACCCGATCGATCGCGCCGTGCGGGCGATCGCCCGCCGCAACTCCTATGCCCTCGTGTGGGCGCAGTTCGGGATCTCGCACATCGTCGCGCTCGGCGGGATCGTCCTGCTCGAGCTCTACCAGCCTCTCAGCAGCACCAATCTGTGGGTGCTCATCGGGGTCTCCCAGGCGCTGATTGCGCTCGACAACCTGATCGCCATCAAGCTGACGCGGCGGCTGTGGCGACCGGTTTCCGCCTGGGAGCGGGGAGCACGCGACGAGCAGGCGACGGTCGCGGCCTGGACCGCGCTGGCCACGCTCCCGCTGGAGTACGTGCGTCGCGTGCGCGCGTATCCGTTCGTGCTGACCTACCTGCCGTTCATCGCTTTCGTGGTCTGGAAGCTCGGTCTCCAGTGGTACGCGTTCTTCATCCTCGCCCCTGTGGGAACCGTGGTCCTGCTCTCCAGCCTGATCGTGCGCTACTTCGCGATGGAGGTGGTCACGCGACCGGTGCTCGAGGAGATCGCGCTCGGGCTGCCCAGCGACTTCACCATCGATGCGCCCGGACTGCCGTTGCGCTGGCGTCTGCTCGCCGCCGCCCCGGCCATCAACGTCATCACCGCCGTGGTGGTGGCCGGGCTCTCCACCCAGGGCCATCACGCCACGCTGCGTGACCTGGGCCTGGCCTGGCTGATCGCCGTGGCCGTGTCGTTTACGATTTCGCTGGAGCTCGTGGTCCTCGTCGTGCGGGCCCTCGGAAGCTCGCTCCGCGATCTGCGCGCGGCCACCGAGCGGGTGCGCGCGGGGGACTACTCCGCGCGGGTACCGGTGGTGGCCACCGATGAGACCGGCAAGCTGGCCCAGTCGTTCAACACGATGGTCGAGGGCCTGGAGGAACGCGAGCGCCTCCGGGAGGCCTTCGGCGCCTACGTCGATCCCGGGCTTGCCGAGCGCGTGCTGCGAGAGGGCTCGGACCTGGAGGGCGAGGAACTCGAGGTCAGCGTCCTGTTCCTGGACATCCGGAACTTCACCGAGTTCGCCGAGCAGGCCCGCCCGCACGAGGTCGTGTCGATGCTCAATGGCTTCTGGGAGCTCGTCGTGCCGGTGCTGCTGCGCCACGGTGGCCACGCCAACAAGTTCATCGGCGACGGCCTGCTCGGCGTGTTCGGCGCGCCCGAGCGGATGCCTGACCACGCCGACCGGGCCGTGGCGGCGGCGCTGGAAATCTGCGAGCGCGTGGATGATTGCTACGGCGGCAAGTTCGCGGCGGGTATCGGCGTCAACACAGGACGCGTCATCGCCGGCACGGTGGGGGGTGGCGGCCGCGTCGAGTTCACCGTGATCGGCGACGCGGTCAACACCGCTTCGCGGGTTGAGGCAGCAACCCGTGAAACGGGCGACGGGGTGCTGATCACCGAGGCGACTAGAGCGCGCCTCAGCGACAGTCGCCGGCGCTTCGAGGCGAGGCCGCCCGTGCCCCTGAAGGGCAAGCGGGTTCAGGTCGAGCTGTGGGCCCCTGTGGGCGCGACGTCTGAGGAACCGCCGCCCGTGGGTGGACGGCGGACGACGTCGATTGCCGACTGAGCCCCCCGGTCGCGGCCCGCGGTTGCGGCCCGCGACTACGCCCCGCGACTACGGCTCGCGACTACGGCTCGCGGCTAAGGCGAGACGAGCGCGGCGAGAATCTCCTCGTTGAGCCGCTCGCTGCGGTCTGCCTCGCCCTGCTCGGCGACGGGCTCCGCCGCCGCGGGACGCAGCGATGGGAGGGCGTCGTACTCGTCAAGCCCCTCACACAGAGCGTCGAACTGAACGTGCTCGGCCTGGGGTGGTCGGGCTGCCGTCATGTCGTCTCTCCTTTATCGACTGAACACGATCCTACGCCCTGCGCTAAAGCCCGTGTTAGCGTGCCGCCCGTGGCAACCGATACGAGCACCGATTTACACGGCGGCCGACTGGTCGCCCGGTGCCTGAAGGCACACGGTGTCTCCAAGCTGTTCACGCTGTCTGGCGGTCACCTGTTCTCAATCTACGACGGCTGCCGGGCCGAGGGAATCGACCTGATCGATGTGCGTCACGAGCAGACCGCGGGGTTCGCCGCGGAGGGATGGGCCAAGGTCACACGGACGCCGGGCGTTTGCGCGCTGACCGCGGGGCCGGGCGTGACCAACGGGATGAGCGCGATCGCCTCGGCGGCCCAGAACAACTCGCCGATGCTCGTCCTCGCGGGACGAGCGCCGCAGTTTCGCTGGGGGCAGGGTTCGCTGCAGGAAATCGACCACGTCCCGTTCGTGCGCCCGCTGGTCAAGCTCGCGGCCACGCCAGGGGGGACGTCCGAGATCGCCGGGCTGGTCGACGAGGCGATGCGGGCGGCGGTGCGTCCTCATTCCGGACCGGCCTTCGTCGACTTCCCCCTCGACCAGGTGTTCATGGAGGCCGCCGAGGACGAGCCCTTCCCGCCGCTGCCCGAGCCCTGGCGCGGGGCTGGTGCCGAGGCGAGCGCAATAGATCGCGCCACGGCGCTCCTGCGGGAGGCCGAACGCCCGGTGATCATGGCCGGGACCGGTCTCTACTGGGGGCGCGGAGAGACGCAGCTGCTGGCCCTGGCGCAAGCGTTCGGGATCCCGGTGTTCCTAAACGGCCTCGGCCGCGGCTGTGTGCCCGCTGATCACGAGCTGTTCTTCTCCCGCACTCGCGGCCAGGCGCTGGCCGAGGCCGACGTGGCCCTGGTCATCGGGGTCCCACTGGACTTCCGTCTCGGCTTTGGCGCGGCCTTCGCCCCTGATGCCGAGGTCATCGTGATCGACGTGGCCGAGTCGCAGCGAGATTACCCGCGCCCGGTGAGCGCCGAGCTCTATGGAGCGCTGCCGGCGACGCTAGAGGTCCTGTTGGAGGGCGTTCGGCGCGTGGACGGAGGCGGCTCGCAATCCTCCGGGCGTAAGGCATGGGTCTCCTCGCTGCGGGCGATCGAGGATGAGAAGCGAGCCGGCGAAGCGGCTGAGCGGACCGATCCGCGGGCGCCGCTGCATCCAATGCGGATATACGGCGAGCTGGCCCAACTGCTCGACCGAAACGCGATCGTGATCGGCGACGGCGGCGACTTCGTCTCCTACGCGGGCCGGGTCGTCGACTCCTATGAGCCGGGCTGCTGGCTTGATCCCGGCCCGTTCGGCTGCCTGGGCAGTGGCCCCGGTTATGCGCTTGCGGCCAAGCTCGCCCATCCGGAGCGCCAGGTCGTGCTGCTGCTCGGCGATGGCGCCTTCGGGTTCTCCGGGATGGAGTTCGACACGCTCGCGCGCCATGGCGTGGCCGTCGTGGGCGTGATCGGCAACAACGGCATCTGGGCCCTGGAGAAGCATCCGATGGAAGCCCTGTACGGCTACTCCGTCGCCGCCGAGCTGCGTCCCGGCACTCGCTACGACCAGGTGGCGGAGGCGCTCGGCTGCCGTGGCGAGCTGGTCAGCGAGCCGGGCGAACTGCGCGGCGCCCTGGACCGAGCGCTGGCCTCCGGTCAGCCGACGCTGGTCAATGTGCTGACCGATCCGTCGGTGGCTTACCCGCGGCGGGCCAATCTCGCCTAACGGTCCGCGCAAGAGCGGACGCGTCGATGGGCGAGGTACGTAAGCCGGTGAGGTACGTGAGCCGGCGACTCGCCGCGACCCTTAAAACGAAAACCGCCCGCATTGCTGCGAGCGATTTCCGATCCAGGTTTGGCCCAATCGGGACGGGCAGGGGTACGTGCCAGACAGGGCCGTTTAGAGTGGTTCGAGCGGCGGGAGGCGCCGATGTCTGCGGCTTCGCCCGAACCTATGTCGGGTTGGGAATCGCGAACGACTCTTGCCCCGCGCCCATAATGGGCCTTGGCCGGTCGCAGGGCAATCGAACATCCGTCCAGACGAGCTCGATCGGCCGCCCCTGTCGACACCAGGCTCAGAGCCCGAGCGCGGCCCCCCGGAGAATGTCGTGCTCGGAGATTTCGACCGCGTCCAGCCCGAACAGATCCATCACCTGCTCGAGGATCAGCACGCCCGGGATGATCGTCGGCGCCCGGTCGGGGTGAAGCCCGGCCACGGCGCGCCGTTGCTCAAGGGTCATCGACGTCAGCTCATCCCGGATGCGGTCGCGCTCGGCCGCGCTCAGCCGGTAGCCGTGCACCTTCGACGGGTCATACGGATCCAGCTGCTGGGCAATCGCCGCCAGCGACGTGGCCGTCCCCGCCACTGCGATCGCCTGCTGGACCGCCGCGCGCTGCGGGCCGGGCACGGCGTCGCTGAGGATGCCGCGGACGTCCTCCACCAGCGCGTTCAGCTCGCCCGCAGTGGGCGGGTCATTGTGGATGTGCCGCTCGGACTGGCGCACGACGCCGGCCTGGGTGGAGACGTGGAACTCGGCCTGCCGGCCGCGCCCGATCACCAGCTCGGTCGAGCCGCCGCCGATGTCGATGACCAGGGTCGGCGTTTGGTCGTCCGGGTCGCGCTCGCTGGTCGCGCCCAGGAACGTCAGGCGGGCCTCCTCCTCACCCTTGAGCACATGCGGCACGAGGCCGAAGCGCCGCTTCACCGTGTCGGCGAATTCCTCGCCGTTGGCGGCGTCACGCACGGCGCTGGTCAGAACCGCGACGGCCCGGTCAGCACCGTGGCGCTCGATCGCCTCACGGTAGCGCTCGAGCGTGGCGTAGACCCGCTCCATCGCCTCGTCCTGCAGGCGCCCGGCCGAGTCGACCCCAGCTCCCAGGCGGGTCACCTGTGACTCACGCTCCAACTCGGCCGTAACACGCCCGTCGGCGACCTCGGCGACGAACAAGCGCGTCGAGTTGGTGCCGATGTCGACCACCGCGACGCGCATCAGGTCGCCACGGGGTTAGGCATTGGGCGCCCCGCCAGGGCCGCGAGCAGATTCGCCACCGCCAGCTCGGCCATCCGCTCACGCGCGGCGCGGGTGGCCGAGCCGATGTGCGGCACGACGAGCAGGTTCGGGGTGCTGAGGATCGGGTCGTCCGCGGGCGGCGGTTCGGGCTCGGTGACGTCAAGCGCGGCTCCCGCGATGTGCCCGTCGAGCAGCGCCTGGCGCAGCGCGTCCTGATCGACGATCGGTCCGCGTGCGGTGTTGATGAGGATCGCGGTGGGGCGCATCCGCTGGAGCGCCTCGGCGTTGATGAGATGATGGGTTTGCGGCGTGAGCGGGCAGTGCAGGGAGACGAAATCGGACTCGGCCAGCACGCGCTCGGTTGGGAGCCCGCCAGCGCGCCCGGTGTGGATCACGTTCATGCCGAAGCCCTCGGCACGACGGGCGACCGCGCGCCCGATCCGGCCCATGCCGATGATCCCAAGCGTCGCCCCGTGGACCTCGGCGCCGAGATAGCGGCTGGGCTCCCAGGTCAGCCAGTCGCCGCGGCGGGCGGCCTCGGCCGCTTCGGGAAGCTTGCGCGCGGCCGCCAGCAGCAGCGCGAAGGTCAGGTCTGCCGTGGCGTCGGTGAGGACATCGGGCGTGTTGCCGACGCGGATGCCGCGGGCGCCAGCAGCGGCGAGGTCGATGTTGTCGTAGCCGACGGCGTAGTTGGCGATGGCCTTGAGGTTGGGACTGTGTTCGATCAGCGACGCATCGATGCGGTCGGTCAACAGGGTGAGCAGACCCTCAGCCTTAGCCGCGTGAGCGCGCAGCTGCGCTGCGGGCGGGGGCAGGCGCTCCGGCCACACCTGCACCTCGTGCGCTTCCCGCAGACGATCAAGCGCTGGGCCGGGAAGCTGCCGGGTCACGAACACGCGGGCCACGCGCGGATTATCTCGCCCCCGCGCCACGCGGGATTATCTCGGCCCGGGCCCGGGCCCGGGCCCGGGCCCGGGTGGGCGGACGGCACCTAGTGCCCGCTGAGGGTCCGCACCGGATACAGGTCGACGAAGCTGTAGACGAGCGCCAGCGCCCAGCCGAGTGTCGCCGCCCGTGGTATGCGTCCGGGCGAGAACAGCCGCACGGTCACGAGATAGATCCCCGGCAGCACCAGCAGCATGTAATAGAGGTAGGAGAGGCGATCGAACAGGTCGGCCTGGATCACGAACACCGCGAAGGTGCCCAGACACCAGGACGCTCCCAGCGCCGCGAGTTCATCGCGCTCGTACCACGCCGCGGCGATGGCCGCGAACAGGGCCGGGATGGCGCTCCAGATGATGAACGGGTTGATCTCGCCGCGGGCGTCGAACACGGCTCGGCTCGCGACGATCTTGCCCGCGGTGAGTGAATTCACCGCCACGTGGGAGTAGTTGATCGGCTTCTGATCGACCAGCCACTGCCACGGCGTCGAGCTGATCCCGGTCGCGTTGGGAATCGCCTTCAGGTTGGCGGCGTACTTGAGCATGTGGCTGATGTGGGTGAACGGACTGCCGGCGTAGGTGATGTGGGTCCCCGGGTCGTAGGCCGGCAGGATCAGATCCAGCACCCAGACGCCGACCAGGAGCGTCACCGACGTCGCCACGAGCAGGATCAGCAGCGGCTTGGCCCGCGCCCAAGCCGCCCTGCGGATTCCGGGATCCCCGCCCCGGGCCCAGGCCACGCGGAGTGCTTCGAGCAGGACGAAGGCCGCAATCACGCCCAAGCCGACAAGCTTCATGCAGCCGGCGATTCCGAGCGCCAGGCCGGCCGCCGGCGCCCAACCGCGAACATAGAACACTGCAGCCACCAGAACCATCGCGACGACGTAGATATCCAGCGTGGCGATTCGGCCGTGGATCAGCATCAAGTTGTCCAGCGCCATCACCGCGGCCGCGCCGGCGGCCAGCCAGGGGCTCCCGCGCGCGGCCCGGACCAGCGCGTACATGGCGACGATGGCGATCAGGCCGAAGATCACGCTGCCGATCCGCCAGCCCCACGGGTTGTCGCCGAGCGCCTCGATCGTGCCGGCCATGATCAGCTTGGCCAGCTGCGGATGCTCGGCGTTGGGATCCTTGTGCAGCGGGGCATCGGCGTAGGGCACGCCGGTCGGTGGACGCAGGCCCGCGACCACCCGGGCTGCGTTGACGTAGTAGGCCTCGTCGAAGATCAGCGCGTGACTGCGACCCCCCTGGCACGGCGAGGAGCACGGCTGACCGAGGTACAGCACGCGCGTGGCAAACGAGAACGAGACGATTAGCAGCATCGCGACCAGCGGCGCGCGTGGGTGGCCCACCAGCCGCGTGGATGCTGTGCGAACGCGTCTGGATGACCTGCGGACGCGCCGGGCTGCTGTGCGGACGCGCCGGATCACGCCGCGAGTATGGCCTGCGGGACGGACCTAAGCGCCGTCGCTCGGGGCGACGGGACCCTCAGCTTTCGAGCGCGACGGCCCCCGGACCGTCGGCCGCAGCGACGTCAGGGCGGCGGCCGGGGACGGGGGGCAAGCCGAACGCGGCCACCAGCCCACCGATTAGCGCGAACCCCGCGGCGACCACGAAGGCCAACCGAAAGCCGGCGGTCAGCGCGGCGGGCTCGGTGAAGGCGTGATGGAGCACGTCGTTCTTGGTCCGGGCCGCGGCGAGGGCGGCGAGGATAGCCAGTCCGAGCGCCCCGCCGACCAGCCGCGAGGTGTTGACTAGCCCCGAGGCGAGCCCCGCCTCCTGCGGGCGCACGCCCGCCACGGCGCAGATCGTGGCGGGCACGAAGGACAACCCGATCCCGATGGCCACCAGCAGCGAGGGAGCCAGGACATCGCTGAGGTAGCCGCCGTGCACGGAGATCTGGGTGAACAGCAGCAGGCCCACCGTCAGCGTGACCATCCCCGTGATCAGCAGGGGTTTGGCCCCGATCCGGATGACCGCGCGTGAGGCCAGCGTCGAACCGGCGACGATGCACAGGGTCATGGGCAAGAACGACAGTCCGGCCTTGATCGGGGAGTAGCCGAGCACCTGCTGCAGATACAGCGAGACGAAGAACCACATGCCGAAGGTGGCGCCCCCAACCAGAAGCACCACGAGGTTGGCCGCGCTGAGCGTGCGTGAGGAGTAGATCCGCAGTGGCATCAGCGGGGCCTTGGCCAGACGACCCTCAATTCCGAGGAAGACGAGCAGCAACACGATGCCGCCGCCGATCAGTCCGAGGGTCGACGTGGCTCCCCAGCCGGTCTCTGTCGTGCGGACGATCCCGAGCACGAGCAGCGACAGTCCCACGGTGGCGGTCAGCGCGCCGGCGAGATCAAAGTTGCGGGTGCGCTCGGGGTTGCGGCCCTCGGCGACGAGCCGTTGCGTGGCCAGCGCTGCGGCGATCCCGATCGGAAGGTTGATGAACAAGATCCAGCGCCAGTTGAGTGCGTCGGTGAGCACGCCGCCGAGCAGCACGCCGGCCGCGCCGCCGGCACCGCCCATGGCACCCCAGATCCCGACCGCCCGGTTGCGGGCGGCGCCCTCGCTGAACGTGGTGGTCAGGATCGACAGGGACGCGGGGGCGATCACCGCGCCACCGAGGCCCTGCACGGCTCGGGCGCCAATCAGCACGCCCTGGCTGGTGGCCAGCCCACCGGCCAGCGAGGCGAGCGCAAACAGGACCAGACCGGACACGAACACCCGCCGGCGTCCGAGCAGGTCGGCCGCGCGGCCGCCGAGAAGCAGGAAGCCCGCGAAGGTGACCGTGTAGGCGTTGACGACCCATTGGAGGTTCTGCTCGGAGAAGTGCAGGCCGCCGCGGATCGCGGGCAGGGCGACGTTGACGACGGAGACGTCCAGGATGACCATGAACTGCGCCAGGCAGCCCAGGATCAGCGTTGCGGTGAGATGAGGGCGCTCATCGGAGCGCGGTGCGTCGCTCACGTGCCTCCTCGGACATTCGGGGTACGATGGTCGTCGAACCGAACACGCTAGCAAAATGTTCGATGATCGTCGTACAATGGAGGGGAAATGGGAATGCTTAGTCCCGAAGCGGCACCACCGCTGGTGCACCCGGATCAAGCTGAGCTCGAGCTCTGCGCCGTCCTTCACGCGCTGAGCGACCCGATGAGGCTACGGATCGTGGCCGATCTGATCACCGGGGAGGAGCGCTCGTGCAAGAGCTTCGACCTTCCCGTCGTCAAGTCCACGTGCACCCACCATTTCCGCGTCCTCCGTGAAGCCGGCGTAATCCGCCAGCGACTCGAGGGCACGACTCGGTTCAACTCGCTTCGGCGCGAGGACCTCGACGCCCGCTTTCCGGGCCTCGTCGACGCCGTGCTCGGCGCTCGCGCCGCCTGATCCTTCAGCGGGTCAGAATCGCCGCGCTGCCGGCGGGTACATCGAACCGGTAGGCACCGCTTTTGGCGCGCTCCGGCTGCTCGGCCTGGGGTTCTCCCGTCAGGCGGCCGGTGGTCGTATTCTCGGCGAACGCCTGCCCGCCCAGTGTCACGTCGCCCTTGGCGGTCAGGTCCGGGGCGATCAGACGCTGGACCGATGCCCGGCCGGGTCGGCTGCTGCCGGCAGGAAGCCTGATCTCAACCGTTCGTGAGCCCAGCGCGGACGTGTTGATCACGACCACTCGCGTGCGATGGTCGGGCGCGTGGGTGGCCCACACCCGGAGCGTCGGGTCGGTCGGCGCGCTGAGGTTGAGCAGCCGGGAGCCAGCAGGCGCGGCCCGGGCGAAGGCCAGCATTCCGTAGTACATCGGGGCGACGTTCGCGCTCCAACGCCCGTTGACTTGGGTGAAGTAAAACGGCCGGTAGTAGGCCTTGACGAGCGTGTGGAAGTTGACTCCGTCGACGCCCGCTTGGGCGAAATGGAAGAGGACGTCGAGGGCCCACAGCGCCGAGGCAAACGAGTCGCTGACCCCGGCGGCTCCCGAACAGGAGACGCTGTTGAGCTCGCCGACTCGGAGCTTTGCACCGAGCGCGTGCACGGGGGAGACATACGGGGCGATGCCGGCGGCGAGCCCAGCGGACGCGGCTGGTGAGAGCAAGTTGGAGATCGACGGCCCGGTCGGTCCGAGCGGATTGACGTAGCAGCGGTGCAGCGGGTAGAGGTGGACCGTGGCCAGCCGCGCCCGCGGTTCGGCGGCCACAAAACTCGCAATCCGCGGTATCCATCGCGGGCCGCCGGTTGCCGGTCCGGCCAGCGGCACCGAGGTCGGTAGAACCTTGCTGAAGCGCGTGAACTCCCGGACGTAGTTCCCGAATCTGTAGGGGCGGTGGCGGCCAAACACGCGCTGCGTGGGCGTCTGAAACCATGGGATGGATCCGAACAGCTCGGGCTCGTTGCCGAGCTCAAACGCGGTCAGCGCGCGGTGACCGACGCCCCGGAACGCCCGTGCCTGCACGGCCATCAGCCGCGGACTGTTGGCCTCAAGGTTCAGCCCCATGATCAGGTGCGCGTCGGTCGCCGAGGCCAGTGCACGGGTGACCTTCACCCAGGCTGGGCCGAGGCTGTAGCGGACGCCCTTTGGCCGTGTCAGGCCGCGCGCCGGCACCCATCCCCAGTCGGCGCTGTCGCCGCCGATCCTCAGCACTGGTCGCTGATGCGGTGCGAGATCCCGGACCAACCTGACCAGCACGGGGTTGATGGCGCGCGCGTCGGTCCCGGCGTAGGCCTCGACCGTCGTGTACTCAAGCGAGAGCCCGACGAAGCCCGCCGCGACCGGGCGCCCGAGCGTGGCGCCGGAGACGGTTATGCGTACGGGAACCTCCGCAACCACGCCGGGAGATGCATCACTGCTGCGGAACCCGAGCGCGACGACGACCGCAGCGGCGGCCAGCACGACCGCGGACACGACCAGCGTGGCTCGGGCGCCTCTGTTCAAGCGCCTCGACACAGGAGAGACGATGGTAACCCGAACTGAACAGGGCTTAAGCGGTCAGCACAGCCTCATAAAGCGAGACGCGGCACCAGGCGAGCGGGCCGCGTCTCGCAGCGCGCAGCTACCCGTTGGGCACGAATGCGAACACTCGGCTGGGGCTGCCCGTTCCGCCCACCAGCCGCAACGGAGAGACCACGACCAGCGCGCCGGTGATCGGCAGGCGGTCGAGGTTGGCCAGCTGGGTGAGCCCCAGGCGACCACGGCCTCGTCCTCCCGCGCTGAGTGTCACCCCTGAAACCGGTGAATGGACGTCACGTCGTCACGTGAGTTCGATCCCTACTGTGGGCCGCGTGGAGTCGGTCAGGGGTACATCCACGGCAGGGCAACCACCGGCGGTCAGCGGATCCGTCGACCCAGGCGTGCCCGCGATCAGCGTCAAGGATCTGAGCAAGTCCTACGGCGACGTGAAGGCGCTCGCCGGTGTCTCGCTTGAGGTCAGGCACGGAAGCGTGCTCGGCCTCCTCGGTCCCAACGGCGCTGGAAAGACGACGCTCGTCCGCGTGCTGACGACCCTGCTCAAGCCCGACAGCGGATCGGCGCAGGTGGCGGGGCTCGATGTCGTGCGTGATGAAGTGGCGTTGCGATCCAAGATCGGGCTGGCCGGCCAGTACGCCGCCGTCGACGAGAACCTGACCGGGCTCGAGAACCTGACCATGGTCGGGCGCCTGTACGGAATGCCTCGCGGCGCGGCCAGGGCGCGGGGGCACGAGCTACTGCAACGCTTTGATCTCGTCGAAGCCGCGGGGCGGCCGGTGAAGACCTACTCGGGCGGGATGCGCCGGCGGCTGGACCTGGGGGCGGCGCTGGTCGCCAAGCCACCGGTGCTGTTCCTGGATGAGCCGACCACCGGCCTTGATCCGCGCAGCCGGCTGAGCCTGTGGGAGGTGATCGAGGATCTCGTCTCCGAGGGCACGACGGTGTTGCTGACCACGCAGTACCTCGACGAAGCCGACCGCCTGGCCGACCGGATCGCGGTCATCGACCACGGCCAGCTGATCGCCGAGGGGACGTCGGATGAGCTCAAGGACCGGGTCGGTGGCGAGCGTTTGGAGGTCACCCTCGAGGACGGCGCTGATGTCCAGGCGGCCACCCGGGTGCTGGAGTCAATGGCCGACGGCGAAGTGGCGACCGAGGGTATGGTCGTCCGCTTGAGCGTGCGCCAGCGGCGTGGCTCGATCGTCGAGGCCGTGCGCCGCCTCAGCGAAGCCGGCATCGGCGTGGATGATCTCGCCGTGCGCCGGCCGACGCTCGACGACGTATTCCTGACCTTGACCGGACATGCGGCCGAGGAGCCGCAGGCCGACGGGTCAGCTGAGGCTGACGGTTCGGAGGGCGCCTTGTGAGACGACTGGTAACCGACACGCTGATCATCGCCGAGCGCAACCTGGTGCGACTCCCGCGCGCGCCGGATCTGCTGCTCGCCTTCACCGTGCAGCCGATCATGTTCGTGCTCCTCTTCCGGTACGTGTTCGGTGGGGCGATTCACACGCCGGGGTTGTCCTACGTCGACTTTCTGATCCCCGGGATCATCGTCCAGAACATCGCCTTCGGCGGGTTCGTCACCGCGCTGGGGCTCAACGAGGATGTGCACAAGGGCCTGATCGACCGCTTCCGATCGTTGCCGATGGCGCGTCCCGCCGTGCTGGCGGGACGAACGCTCTCCGATGTCGTCACCAACGCGCTGTCGATGTTCGTCCTGCTCATCACCGGCGTGATCATCGGTTTCTCGTTCAACAACGACGTCCTCCACGTGATCGCGGGGATGGGGCTGCTGTTGCTGTTCGGCTACGCCTTCTCATGGGTGTTCGCCTTCGTCGGACTGCTCGTGTCCTCACCCGAGGCGGCAAACTCGGCCGGCTTCATCGCCGTGTTCCCGCTGACCTTCGTCTCCTCAGCCTTCGTCCCGGTTCAGTCGATGCCGTCGGTGCTGCGGGCGTTCGCCGACGTCAACCCGTTCACGATCATGGTCGACGCGATGCGCTCGCTGTGGCTGGGGACGCCGGCTGGTAACAACATCTGGGAAGCGCTGCTGTGGATCGTGGTCATCTTCGCGGTGTTCTCACCGCTGGCCGTCGCGCGCTACCGGAGGGCGACCGGGAACTGACCCGGGATCCCCGTGGCGGAGACCCGCCGAGCGTGGGCGGGCCGTGTGCCCCGGGACGGAGACCCGCCCGAGCGTGGGCGGGCCATGTGCCCGGGGGATTGCCTGCGCTAGACCCGACGGTCAGTGCTTGTCGTCGCGCCCTGATCGCCAGTGGCGGTCGACGCTCCGGGATCGCCCGTCGCGCGGTGGCCATCCGCGGCAGCCTCGCCATCTGTGTTCTCGACCGCCGAGGTGCCGGCAAAGCGATCACGTTCGTGATCGCCAACCAGCTCGTGGTCGGCCAGGCCCTGCTCGTGGACGCTGGCCCGAGTCTCGTGGAGATCCGCCTCCGCGCGCTGGCGCTGCGCCTCGGCTTGCGCTAGCTGGGCCCGCTTTTCGGCCTCCTGGGCGCGAAGACTGCGCTCCTCGGCCTGCTCGCGGTGCTCGCCGACGACGCGCTCACGGCGCTGACCAAGCTCACGCTCACGGCGCTTGACCCGCGCCTTGGGCGACGCGAGTGCCGCGATGACCGCGACGACCAGAACAACTACAACAACGATGGCGATGATGACGCCTGTGGACATTGGTTTCTCCTCCTTGGTTGGGTGTTGCGCTTCCCGTTGCCGGGTGGCGTCAATCTTCGGAGCCCCCGCCGAGCTTGTCGCTACGCAGCGCCTTATAGGTCAGTGCGGCCGTGGCGGCGCCAGTGATGGTGGCCGCGACAGCGGCCCTGACCGGCCCCGGTCCCAGGCCGAACGCACGCTCGCCCGCCGCCTTGCCAACTATGCGGATTGCTTTCATGGCCATTACGCGGCCCTCTGCATCGCTTCCGCACGCCGGGCTACTACGGCCGCCAGCGCCATCATCCGTTGGGCGCGGTCGAGCAGCTGCCCGCTCGGGTACCACGCCTCATCGATCTTCTCCAGCAGCATCTCGACGTACGCGACCACCTGCTCGGACGTCCACAGTGACTCCTCGATCCGGTCGAGTAGCTGGTGGCTCGGGTAACGATCGGTGCTCACCCGTTCCATCAGCATTTCGAACAGCCGTTCCTGTGATGTCGAGGCCATAGGTCTCTCCTTCCGTTTACAACAGGTCCCCGAGGGGCCCGAGGTTCATGTTCAGCTCCTCGCCCTCGAGTCCGAAGGCGACTTTCAGCTCCTCCATCCGCTCAGACAGCGCCATGAACGTCCGCCCGAGTCGCTCGATCTCATCCGCGCTCAGGCTCCCGCCCTCAATCCGGTGCAGGGCCTGCCGTTCCATCAGCTGGCGCAGCAGCTCGATGATCGTCAGCACGAGGTGGGCCAAGCCCTTCTCCAGCTCCTCGGGATCGGCGTTCACGCGCGTGCTCATGACGGCGTCGTGAAGCTGTACGGGGGCCAGGGGCCGGTCACGTTGAGGCCGAGCGAACCCGCGCAGGCGAGGAACTCCTCCGCGTCGGCACGGTCGACCAGATACGCCGTTCCGTAGGTCGTGCGCTGGCTGGCGCGGAACAGCTGCCGCGCCGCCAGATCGAGCTCACGGACATAGCGATTCTGGGCGAGCAGCCGCTCGATGTAGGCCGTGCCCGTGCTCGGAACATCCTCCCGTGCCTGCATCGGTGAGCGAACCGCGTACTCGACCGCGTCGGTCACGCGCGCGAGTGCCTCGGTGAGCTCGACGCGCCGGTCGCTCAGCATCGCCGTGATCTCCTCGTCGGCCTCGGCGGTGGTGCCAAAACGTGCGGGGAGAACCGTGGTTTCGGCCATCAGCCGCTCCACGACCTGCTCGTAGGCCCACAGTCTTCCTTCGTCGGTGGGCGGCATATGCTCGGCGTCGCTCACCACCGCGCGGAGGTTCTCGTGAGTCACGGCCCGGAGCGGTCGCTCGCCCAGTCCGTCGCCCTCGGCCGCCGGCGCCTGCGCGTCGGTGATGGCGTAGAGCAGGACGCTCACCGCCCCGCCGCCTTGTCGATCGCGGCGATCAGGATGCGCAGGTCAAGCTTGACCAGATCGATGTCCGCCGCGCTGAGGATCACGTCGCCCTGGATCACTACTCCGCCCTGGAGCAACCGATCCAGCAGGTCGATCAGCGCGATGTTGCTCGCCGGTGGGGGCGCCAAGGTGTGATTCACCACGCGGCTCCAATCGTGCCGGGCACGAAGTTGTAGGCCGGCCACGGCCCGGTCACCTGCAGCTCAAGGCTGTCGGTGAGGTAGCGTGCCTTGAGCTCGTCGACCAGGGTCAGGAACGTGTTCAGTTGGTCGTCCTCGACGAGGTAGACCCCGTTGAGCAGCATCTGTCCCGCGTGACCGCTGACCTCGGGTCGCTGCGGCGGTGCGGTGAGCGCATCGGCCACGACCGCCGCCAGGCGCTCATGGATCGCCACGCAATCATCGTGCAGTTCTTGGTCAGCGCTACGACGCCGAGCGCGATCCGTACGCCGGCGCTGCATGTACTCGGTGCCTGAGGCGCCGCGTTCGTGATCGACGCCCGTCGTGGTGCTCGACGGCGTGGCGAACACCTTGAGGCCCCATTCGGTCTTAGCGTCCAAGTGCACGAGCGCCTCCTCCAGCGCTTTCGCTTCCCGCGCGAGCATCTCCGTTACGCCGGTCTCGTTGCGATAGACCGAGCACAACCGCATCGGGATCAGCGTCGCGTACCGGCCGATCGTCTCCAGGGCCAGCTCGTGCGCGCGTGCAGTCCGCTCGAGCCAGTCCATGTCGGCCAGCCGGTCCCGCAGGCGCTCCTCGCCGAAGTCCGCCAGTGGGACCCGGCTGACCACGGCCGCCAGGCGTTCATGGCGGATCAGGGTGGGGGGGTAGGCGGGATCGATCGAGGGGAGGTCACGGGCGAGGTCGGCGTCGGCGGGAACGACGCAGTAGACGTAGACGCCGGTGCCGGTCGGGTCGAGCCTTGGCGCCGGTCCTGTGTTCGCTCGCGGCCTGGTGTCGGTGCCGCCCTCGGTCTGGTAGCTCTCGGTCGCACGGTCGCTCTCGGTCTCGTGGTCCTCGTCGTAGGCCTCCTCGTGGGCGTCCGTCCTGGTCTCGGTCCCGAGTTCGGCGGCCTCGGCGATCTCACGATGGGCTCGCTCGAGCATCACCTCGGTCAGCGCGTCGGTGAGCTGGGCCCGGACGCGGGCTCGCGCCTCCTGCCGGGCCTCCGCGATCAGCTCGACGACGTCCTCGGCGGCGAGGGCTCGGAGCGCCGCCTGAAGCCGGCGATCAGCGGGCGTCGGCGCCATTTGACCGCTCCTCGATCAGGCGCTCGAGCCGATCGACGCGCTCGCGCAGCTCGCGGTTCTCGCCCTCAAGTTCCTCGGCTTCACGGGAGAGATGGGGATCGGACTCCCACCAGTTGATCCCCATCTCCCGCGCCCGGTCCACTGATGCGACGAGCAGCCGCAGCTTGATCGTCAGCAGCTCG
Source organism: uncultured Solirubrobacterales bacterium (assembly GCA_963757165.1). Classification (GTDB taxonomy): domain Bacteria; phylum Actinomycetota; class Thermoleophilia; order Solirubrobacterales; family Solirubrobacteraceae; genus Palsa-465. Next base: position 581,877 of record CAVWQO010000006.1, on the reverse strand, counting down.
ATATCGAGCAGATTGATCTGGATGTCTCCCGCGATCACGATGCCCTTGTCAAGCACCCGCTCGAGGATGTCGGCCAGGTTGGCCGGTCCCCCGGCGCGCGGTGCCAGATCAGCTCGGTAGGTCTGCGGGAGGCGATTGGCGGGTCCTGGGTCTAGGCCGGCCATGTCAGTCCTCGTCCGCTTGGCTGCGGTTGTAGCGCCGGCGCCGCCGGTAACCGATCAACTCGCCGTCGCGGTCGAGCTGCACCGCGTAGGCGCCGAGCACGTCGGTTGAGCGCGGAATTCGCTCGAGCTCGATCACCTGCACGGTGACCAGCCAGCCATCGTCATCGTCGTCGAGGCGCTCGACGCCCAACACCGATTCGACCGGACGGCCGAGCAGCCCAGGGAATTCGTCCCGCACGCTCTCGACCGCCTCGCGGGCCGATAGGCGCTTGCCATTAGAGCCGCCGTTACGGCGGTTGTTCCCTCGCTGCTCAGTCATCCGCTCTCTCCTCTCCCTCCGCTGCAAGCACTTGCGCGACGGCGAGCCGCTCAAACAGCTCGTCCTCCATGCGCCGCTGCTCCTCCTCGCCGATCTTGCCGTCCTCGGCGTCAAGCTCCAGCTGCAGCAGCTCGCCGCGGATTCGGTCCTCGTCGTAGAGCTGCTTGTGCGCCTCCTCGGTCACCTGTTCGGCGACCCACATCACCCCGCGGACAGGTGCCAGCGGGAGCGTGAGCAGACCGGTGAACAGACCCATCCGCCTCACGCCTCCGTTCGCAGCTGCACGAACGAATGCGGCGGGAGGGGGCCCGTGTATTTGATCCGCATCCGGTCGGCCTGGGTGCGGCCGATCTCATCGACGGCCGCGTCGAACTCCGCCATCCGGTCTCGCTCGACCAGGAACGAGGCGTTGAGGACGATCCGTTCGTTGTTCGGCTCGCCGACCTGGATGGCCAGCGCCAACGGCGTCAGCGTCTCCAGGATCTGGCCCGCGTCGCCGGACCGCTTGCGCTCGACGGCCTTGGCCACCATCTCGCCCAGCTGGATCCGGCCGTAGTAGGTCGCGTCCTCAGGTGCACCGCGCAACGAGCGGCGCAACCGCGCGATGTCCTGGTCCTCATCGACGACCTCGCGCATCAGGGTCGGCTCGTCGTAGACGGCCCGCAGCCGGAGCTCGACCTTGCCGGTCATCTCGCTGAGCTGCTCCTTGAGCTCGTCGAGGTGGGCGTCGAGCAGGTCGCTCTTGACCGCCGGCTCGCCGGCCATGACGACCCCGAAGCGCATCGGCAGCACGGTTCCGTGCTGTAGAGCCGCCTCGAGCACGCGGGCGTGAGCGGTCATCTCCTCACGCCCGAGTCTCAGCTCCTCGTCGTTCAGCTCGCTCACCAGCGCGGCGATGCCGTCACTGGTCACCTCGTGCAGCGGGGCGCCGCCGATGCCTGCGATCCGCGGGGGCTCGTCGTCGGCGCTGCGAACGCCGTAGACGTACGTCGCCTGTTCTGCTGCTGCGCTCATGAGCTATGAGCGTCCCCGGGTCGAGGCACGTGCGCGTGAGCGGTTTCCAGAGCCTGAGCCCGAACTCGAGCGGGACCCGGAGCCGCTGCCGCCGCTTGAGCGGGCGGATCGACGGCTGGCGCCGCCGCTGCTCTCCTCCTCGTCGTCGTCACCACCGAACAGCTTCTCCTTGGCGCCCTCGAGCACGCCCTTGGTCTTGCTCTCGGCGCCGTTCTCAGTGATGTTCTCCATGATCTCCGGGAGGCCCTGGCCGCCGCTCTCGGTGAGATCGAGCCGGTTGACCGCCTCGGCGAAGCGCAGGTAGGTGTCGACGCTCGCGATCACGATCCGGGCGTCAACCGTGAGCAGCTCGATCCCGACCAGCGAGACGCGTAGGAACACGTCGACGACGAGGCCCTTGTCGAGCAGCAGGTCCAGGATTTCGTACAGGCCAGCGGAGCTGGAGCGCTGGACGTATCCGCCTCCTCCGCCGCCTCGTTGCATCGCCATAGCTGACATCTCTCACTGCCTCCGTTCACGTAGTGGACGCGCCGCCGATCAGGCGGCTTCGTCCTGTTCGTCCGTGTCTTGTTCGAGGTCCTCCTCCGGGGCTTCGTCCTCGTTGTCCGGAGCCTCGTCCTCCGGCGCCTCGGCTTCGTCCTCGGTTTCCTCGGCTTCGTCCTCGGTTTCGTAGAGGTCGGGGTTGATGAGCTCCAAGCGGGCCTTGAAGCGACGCAAGTCCGCTTCCGCCTTCTTGTCCGCGCGGTGCAAGGCGAGCTCGAAGGTCTCCACGAGACTCGTGGGGATGACGTCGAGCGTCAGCTCGATCCGGGTCAGGCGCCGGCTGAGATCGTGGAAGGTCGCCAAACCCGCGCAGTCGGAGCCCTCGTGGGACTGCCACGCGAAGCTCTGCTGCTCACGCTCATCGAGGATCTCCGCTGCCCAGTCGCTGGGCCGCGCGCCGGAGGTGCGGCCGATCAGCTCGTCGCCGTCACGCTCGATCTCGACCACGGTGTGAACTCCCTCGGGCAGGAACTCGAGCGCGATCCACTCCTCCCACGCCACTCGGAGCGGGACGGCGATGTCGACGTGACGCTGAATCGGCAGGCGCTTGTCGGCTGCCTTCTCGGCCGCCTCGTGGCTGGTTGAAGCGGCCCGGTCGGCGGCGGTGCGGATCAGGGTCGCTCCGGCTTCGAGGGTCTTGCTGGTAACTGCCTTGACTGTCTTCTTGATCGCTTTGCCCGCGAGCTTGCGAGCGAAGCGGTTGGGCGTGGGCACGTCGGGTGTGTGTTCCTCCACAACTTCGGTCGCCTTGCGCGCGGTTTTCTTGGCCGCGGCCGCCGGACCGCGACGGGGTTTGGCGCTTGCCTTCGCCTGCGTCGCGGTCTTCGCGCGCGGCTTCGCTCTGGTCGAAGCCGTCTGCTTCGGGGCGCTTCCGTTGCGCCGGCGTGTTGCCGTCTGTGCCATGCCAGCGCCTAGCTGATCGCCCGGCTGATCTTCTCCGCCTTCTCACGGGCGGTCTTGACCTCGTTGGCCAGCTTGCCGAACGCGCGGCCGGCCTCGCCGATGTTCTTGCTCACGTCCGAGAGGTCGACCTTCACGCCCGGGACCGGGATACCGAGGATCTTCTTGTTGCGCTGCAACGCCGTGCGGCCCAGCAGCACGCCGCCGGCGATACCGATCGCGCCGGTTACGGCGGGGATCGCCACGTTGGTCACGGCGCTCTTGATCGAGCTGCCGGCCGACTCAGCGGCGTCAGTTACCTTGGACGTCGCTTCGCCCGCCGTTGACTTCGCGCTGCTTCCGGTTGACTTCGCGCGTGAGCTGGCGGCGCGGCCGGCAGACCTGGCACCACTGGCGCTGCTGCGCGCCGACCCGCTGCGGCTCGAGCGTGAGCTTCCGCTTCCGCTTCCGCCAGAGCGCGAGCTTCCGCTTCCGCTAGAGCGCGGACTTCCGCCCGACCGCGAGCTGCCCCCCGACTGGGAGCTGCCGCCCGATGCCGCACGTGAGCGGCTGGAGCCGCTGCTGGCAGCTGCGGACGGACCGCTGCCGTTGCCGCTGCTAGCGCCTGAAGACCTCCGGCTCGCCGTGCGTCCGCGCGTTGCCGCGCGCGTGCCTCCGGATCCTGAGGATCCAGATCCGTTGGACGACCTGCTTGAGGACGAATTCGCGCGTGAAGACGCGCGGCCTGATGAACCACGTGGCGTGGTCGCAGCCATATCTCTCAACCTCCGTTTCGGAAAGCGCCCGCCGGTCCGATCTGGGTGGGTTGGGGCAGGCGCTATTCCACGGCTACCCCGGGTTGAGCGGGCCTCGACTCAACTAAACGAATGTTCTAGAGAGCTTGAGCGCTCACCGGGTCTTATGTCTCCCGCGGAAACACATCGACGTGATTTGCAGGGTCATCCCGTTCATCGGAGAACTCGTCGATGTCGACCACGAGGACGACCTTCGGCTCGATCCAGTACAGCCGGATACACGTGAACCCGTACTCGATCCGGTCCGGCGCCGGCACGTCTCCGTTCTTGAGGAGCTCCCGAACTTTGTGCTCCGCGGCGATCTTCTGTTTGAGCGTTGCCATGCCCAGCAGAATCCGCTTGATCGTGTAACGGATCTAGAGGGCGTTCGTGCCGTCTGTGTGCCAAACGCGTGTCAGTTGTGTGCCGGTGTCCGGTCAGGCTGCTGCAAGTGCACCGGCTTAAGCTGTTCACGCGTTGGCCTCAGGTTGGCTATCATGGTGAGTCCGCCGCGGGGTGGAGCAGTCTGGTAGCTCGTCGGGCTCATAACCCGAAGGTCGCGGGTTCGAATCCCGCCCCCGCTATTAGGAAACAGCTGGAAATTGAGACCTCCGAGAGATCGGGGGTCTTTTTGTTTCTGGGTCTGGCCGGTTTGATTTGGTTTGAGATTCCGGGTCGGACGCTTCGTTTTCCGCAGCGAGCAATCTCGGAGGGCCTGCCGGGGGGAGGACCTGGTCGTGATCGTGCTCTAACTCGTGTGAGTCAGCACGGCAGCGCACGTAACCCGCCGGACCGCCTGGACCCCGTTGAACGAACTCGTCACGGAGCTCCTCGGCTGTGCGGCCGATCAGCCGTTGATGATCTCCCGGAGGGCCAACGCCTTTCGCTCGGGGTCGGCCAGCGACAGTTCGCGGGCCGTTAGCAGCACTTCGTCGAGCAGGGTCAGGGCACGTGCGTGGTCATCATCGGACGCGCGTGCCGACAGCAGCTCCGCGAATTCCAGCCGGGTCCGCGTTAGCCAAAGCTCGACTCCAAGCGACCGGTTGTGCTCGATCGCATGCTCAAAGTGCTCCGCGGATTCTTCCAGGCGCCCCAGAACCCGTGCCAGCGAGCCCAGCGTCCGCGATGTAGATCCCCAGGACGCGGCGATCGGGCCGCACATGACGCAGCGCCGACGGTACGGGATGAGCTGGTCATACAACGCAGCCGATCGCTCTCGATCTCCCAGCAGGACGGCCGCATCCGCGGCCAACGTCATGTCCGGCAGCCAGAAATGATCCTTGTGGAACGAGGCGAAATTGTCTTTCGCTAGGACGTCGAGCTCTCGGCGGGCCTCCGAATGGCGGCCTGACTCGGCATACAGGAACGTGAGTGCGCATCGCCAGGTGGGGATGGCCGAGTACTGCTCGACGAATACTTTCAGCGGCTCCTCCAGCTCGTGGTAGCGGCCTTGCTCGCGACGGATCCCGGCCAGCTGCACGCCGAACAACTGCACGGCGTTCTGGTTGCGGTCACGCTGACCGATCTCGAGCGCCTCGGTGGCCAGCCGCTCGGCCTCATCGATCGCTCCTTTTGCCAGTGCGCGCATTGCGCCGAGCACCGACAGCGTCCACAGGTAGTAGCGCTGACGGAGCTCGCTGGCGATCGCTCCCAGGGCCTCGAACTCTTTCTCCGCGGCCTGCACCGCGCTCGCCTCCATCAGATCGGTTCCGAGCCAGAGCCGCCCCTCGGCTTCCAGCACGCGGTCCTTCGCGCGGTGCGCCAAGCTCACGATCTCCCGTGACCAATCCAGGCGCCGCGCGAGATTGTCGGGACTCCACAGAGCCCAATGCGCGTGGGCCAACACGGAGGCGAGCGTCCGTGGGTCCCCGAGCCCGCGGGCGCTGCTGAGTGCGTCCGCACAGAGCGCGCTTCGACGTTCCCGCGGCTCGGAGAACGTGATCGCCTCAGCCAGGCGCGCGGTCAGCTCCGCTCGCAGCGCGACACGGTTGTCCGGCAGGGCTCCCAGTGCCACCTCGAGCAGGGCGATAAGTGATTCGTCACGGAAACCGGCTCCGAACGCAGTCCGGCCGCCATAGCCGAGAGCGGCCTGAGCGAGTTGTCCCGGCAGCCCAGCTTGCTGGGCCACGCTGGCTGCCTCGCGGAAGGCCTCCTGCGCGGACTCGAACTCGCCGGCGTTCCACAGCGCATCACCGAGCGATATCAACACTCCACATCGCCGCTCGAGCTCGCGCAGCTCTCGGGCTCCAGGCTGCTCGGCGAGCAGTTCGACGGCCCGCTTGAGGTGCTCAGCCGCCTCCTGGTAGCCGGCTCGGCGGGCCGACTGATCAGCTGCCTCGCGGTAGCAGGCGATCGCCTGCGGCGCGCACCCACCACTCTCGTAGTGCTGGGCGATAACGCCCTGACTGAGCTCGAGTTCACCGCGTTCGGCCGCGCGATCCAGCGCTTGCGCGGTCCGTGCATGGAGGTCGCGGCGGGTGCGCTTGAGCAACGTCCGGTATGCCGTCTCCTGGATCAACGCGTGCCTGAACGCGTAGGTCGGCTTGGCTCCCTCGCCGTGTTGAACGAGAAGCTGATCGGCCACCAGGTGGGCCAAACCCGCCCGGACTACCTCACCGTCGAGACCACCTACCTCTTCGATCAGACGGTGATCGAATCCTGGGCCGATTACCGCGGCGATTTGCGCCACGCGCTTCGCGGCACTGACCCGGTCAAGGCGAGCCATCAGCGAGTCGTGAAGGGTCACCGGGATGTCCAGCCGCTCGAGTGGTACGACCAGCTCGAGCTTGCCGTCCCGCCGCACCAGCGAGTTCGACTCAAGGAGCATCCTGGTGATCTCCTCGGCGAACAACGGGATGCCGGCGGCGTCGGCCACGACCCGTTCGACAACCGCCTGGGGGAGTTCGTGATCGCCGCCGATCCGAGCCACCAGCGCTCTGATCTGGTCATCGACCATCGGCTCGAGGTCGATGCATACAAGCTGCGGGGTGCCGGCCCACGCTGGGCGGGATTCGGGCCGAACCGTCCCGATCACCATGAGGCTGCAGGAGGGCGCCGACTCGACCAGCTGTCTGAACATCTCGAGTGTGGACGGGTCTGCCCATTGGAGATCCTCGACCAGCAGTATCAGCGGCTGCAGGCTGGCCAAGGCCCGCGCCCAGCGAGTGATCACAGCGTGCGTACGATGTCGCTGGAACTCCGGCTCGAGTGGTGTCTCGGCGGCCACCGGCAGCGAGAACAGGGGCGCAAGCACGGTTACCGCGTCCTCGTCGTCGATTCCCGTCCGGTCAAGCGCGCGCTCCAGCTTCGCCAGCCTCTCCGCAGGCGCGTCCTGCTTCTGGAACCCGAGTCCGCGCTCAAGCAACTCAATCATCGGTCGGAACGCGTCGTGTTCGGTGTACGAAGAGCACCGCGCCTCGAGCCAGCTGTGTGGCTCGTCCTTGACCCGTTGACGCAACTCGTGCACGAGGCGGGACTTGCCGACCCCGGGCTCACCGGAGATCAGGACCGCCCGCCCGCCACCACCTTTTGTGGCTCGCCAGATATCCACGAGCTCTTCCAGGTCCCGATCCCGGCCAACGTAGGGCGACAACATTCCGCCAGCGTCATCGAAACGGCTCGGCACGCCCGCTGGCTGAATCACCCGATGGACACGCAACGGATCAAGCAGACCCTTGAACGTCTGAGGCTCCAGCTCTTCGGTAACGAAGATCCCGCGGACCAGTCGGCGCGTGGTCTCGCTGATCACCGCGGTCCCGGGAGCCGCCGCCTCCTGGATCCGTGCCGCGATGTTCATCGTCTCGCCGAGCGCCATACGCTGGCGATAGGCGCCGCCTCCCATCTCGCCGACGAGGACCCGGCCGGTATGGACGCCGATCCGCGCCGCGAGCGTCACCGTGGGCGGGAGCTCGCCGTTCAGCGCCTGGATCGCCGCAGCGACTTCAATCGCCGTGCGGACCGCTCGTTCGCAGTCGTCGTCGTGCGCCACCGGCCATCCGAACTCGATTAGGACGCCATCACCGAGGTAGCGCACGACTTCGCCTCCGTAGCGCTCAACCACCTTGACGACCTCTTCGTGGTAGCGGGCCGTGATCTCGCCAAACTCCTCCGGATCCAGACGCGTCGAGAGATCCGTTGAACCGACTACGTCGCAGAAGACGGCCGTCAGGTGACGCAGCTCTCCCTGCACCCCACGGTCTTCGGGCTCCTCGCGCGGAGCAGTCCGCCCATCACCCTTCGGTTTCGCCGGCTCGATCAGCGCCGACTCGCTCTGTCGCATTGCTCGTGACCCCCGCGTGGCTAGCTCCCGATAACCCGCACGTTTCGCAACCGTCAATTTACGGACTTCTAGTACGCAGTTACTGCGGCAAATGTCACTCTTAAACTCGTGCGAGTTGGCCAGCGAGGCGCTAGACGCCGACCACCGTCCACGACCAGCGACGTGCAGGCTCGCATCGTGGCGCTAGGCAATACGGCATAGTTCAAATATGCAAGGTTGCGTAGTTCAGCTATGCAGGATGTGAATCTTGTCTCATGTCAGCCCGCCGGGATCTAACCCGTTCCGCTTCTCCGGGCTCCGATCAGGTCCACACACGGGTCGATCGTCAGCGTTTCCTTGAACACGACGCTCGGCGCGCGCTGGGTAGCGGGTGAGCAGTTGGTCGATCAGCAGCACCGTGTCGCCAGGACCCGCGTGGCGACTGAAGAACAGCAGCGGCTCACATGTCCAGCAGCGTGAGCACGCGCTGCGCGAGCCCATGAACAAACCAGCGCAGCAGCCGCAGGTGGAGCATCTGCGAACGGGACGAATCGATCCTCGCACCGAAGCCGGTGAGCAGCCACAGCCCTCCACAGGCCAGTAGGACCAACAGTTCGCGGGCCAGATAGGCGATCACCAGCTTGGTGAACAGGAGCGGCTGTGCCGGCCGGTGAGGGCCGCCGCCAGCGCCGCCACCGCCAGCAACAGCGGGCTGAGCAGCAGCCCCAGCACCGACAGCATCAGCCAGGTGACCACGGTGAGGGGCCGGCGAATTGCGGTCGGGGCCATCACCGCGCCTGCAGGTAGGTCAGCGACGCCTCATAGGAGACGTCGATCTGCTGCGCGACCGACCGGGCGAGTCGCCGGAGCCGGATCTGGCCGGAAAGATCGTTATCGGCCGGAGCCGCCGAGCCGCCGGTGGGCAGCACGTGTAAGATCACGCCGCCCGGGAGGGACTGGAGGTCGTGCGCCAACCGGTGCCGGCGCGCGACCTCAAAGGCCACCAGCCCGACCTCCCACGGCCACCGCGGCGGCTGCAGCGGTTTTTCCAGCCGACCGACCTGCAGCACATAGATCTCCCGGGCGCCCAGGGCGACCGCGCGGGCCACCGGGATGGAGTTGACGATCCCGCCGTCGATGAAGTGCTCACCGTCGATCTCGACCGGGGGCAGGATGCCCGGGACGGCGCACGAGGCGAGCACGACGTCGGCCAGTTCGCCGCTGTCGAACCAGTGCTCCGCGGCGCGCTCGATCGACGCTGCCACGCATTGAAATGGCACCACGAGATCCTCGACTCGCCGGCAGGGCAGCGCAGCCACGAGGCGGGCTCGGGAGGCCTCGAGCGATTCAAGGTGCGTCCCGGAGCGAACCAAGGTCGTGACCCGCCGCAGCACGCTGGCGGCTGAAATCTCCGAGAGGTCGCTTTCCTGCCAAAGGCGGCTGATTCGCTCCACGCCCTTGGCGGTCGGGTCAGCGGCAAACAGGGCGCCGTTGACCGCTCCGATCGAGGTGCCCAGCACCATCGCGGGATCTCGCACTCGGTGAGCGCGCGCAGCATTCCCACCTCGTGCGCGCCGAGGATCCCGCCGCCTCCGCGCACAAAGGCGATCGCGCCGCGCTCTTCCTTGAGGGCGATCGGAACGTCCTACCCGGCCAAGGGCTGGTCGGTAAGCCTCGTCCCATGCCGCTACGAGGGACGCACGCGGCTCAGCGGATCGCGACCGGTCCGGGCGGAGCGCCGGCCGTCCCGGTGATCGCCAGCGGCGGACCGACAAACAGCGACTCGTAGACACCATCGGCGGCACACGCTGCGGCGAGCACGTCGAGGTTGAACATCTCTCCGAGCAGCAGACCCATGTACACGAGCGTGACGATGTGAAACGGCTGAAAGCTGTCCGGCAGTTCGTTTGGGCGCACCTCCACGCCCCAGGTGTCCGTGGCCACTGCGGCAATCGCCCGCTCGGCCAGCCACGGGATCGTGTGGAAGCTGAGCCCAGGAGCGTCACCGCCCGCGTAGGTTCCCCAACCGTCACGCAGACACCGGGCCATCTGTCCGGTGCGGACGAGCAGGATGTCACCAGGCCGGATCTTCACCCGACCCGATTCGGCTGCGGCCTCCAGGTCGTCCACGGTGACCGGGTAGCCATCAGCGAGCCAATCGATGCCCTGGGAACGCGGAAGGTCGAGGAGCACGGCGCGCCCCACCAGCCTGTCTTTGAGCCGCTCCGATCCGTTGTGCGGGGTGCCCTGAGCGGTCACCGCCTCGGCTGGAAACCCGTTGTACATCTTGCCGCGGTGAAAGATGTGCGACAGCGAATCCCAGTGCGTGGCCGACTGGAGGTGCAGGACCACGGTGTCGTCGGAATAGCCCATCTCTCGCGGGATTTGGGCACCGCCCCAGCGCTGGGCGCCCAAAACGTGATCGGTGCCGGTGGCGATCGTGTACCGCAGGCAGTTGAACCGGCCGTTGGCACCGGTCTGAGGCCCGTTCTGGTCGAACTCCAGGCCGAGCGGAACCACCTGACCGGTCGCCACCTGGTGAGCCGCATCGCGGATCATCTCCCGGTTGATGTGATTCATCGTGCCGACCTCGTCCGCGTCGCCCCAGCGGCCCCAGTTGCTGAAACGCTGGATGTACTCGTCGAGAACGTCGGGGACGGCCTCTGCCTCGCCGCCGGCAGCATCCGGCGACTCAGCCATGCGCGCTCGCGGAGGCGGGCTCCAGGCGCAGCAGCGTTCTTGCCTGGTCGGGCGTGGCCGGCTCGCGCTCGAGCGCCCGGGCTAACCCGGCGAGGCGCTCGACCAGCTCACCGTTGCCCGAAGCCGGGACGCCGCGGCGCAGCATCAGTGTGTCCTCCATCCCGGTCCGGGCGTTGCCACCCATCGCGAGACCGATTGCCGTCATCGCCAGGTTGTGTCGACCGATGCCGATCACCTGCCAAACGCAGTCCTCGGGCATCCGCGCAATCAGGCTGACCAGGTTGGCCGGGGTGGCCGCGACTCCTCCCTGCACCCCCATCACCACCGAGAATTGCAGTGGCGGAGCCACCAGGTCCTCGCGGAGCAGCTGCAGGGCGAAGTCGAGGTGGCCGGTGTCGTAGATCTCGATCTCTGGCCTGATCTGCAGCTCGCGCATCCGCGCCGCCAGCTTGCGGACCTGATCCGGCGGGTTACGAAACTCGCCGGCTCCGAAGGTCATTGAGCACACGTTGAGGGTGGCCATGCCCGGCCGCACCTCGATCAGGCGCGCACGGTCCTCATAGGGAACGTTCAGGCCGACTCCGGTTGACAGCTGGATCAACGCTGGGCTGGCCTCACCGATCAGCTCCACCACCCGCCGCGCGACCCCCAGATCCGCAGTGGGGAGCCCGCGGTCATCGCGGAGATGCACGTGCACCACGGCGGCGCCAGCGGCGGACGCCTCGGCCGCCGCGGCGGCGATTTCCTCCGGACTACAGGGCAGGCATGGGTTGTCTGCCTTCGTCGCGATCGGACCGGTGAGAGCAGCGGTGAGGACGACGGGGCCGCTCATCGGATCGGCGAACGACACACCAACGCGGCGCTCACCTCAGCCGGTCAGGGTCTCGGCGCCGGCCTCGCCGAGGTAGCTTGAGACCAGCAGTCCGCGGTCGTGGCGCAACTCGCCGGCCGGCCGGTCGAGCGTCACCTCGCCGTGGGAGAGGGCAACCCCTCGGTCGGCCACCTCCAGCGCGAGCTCCACGTGCTGCTCGACCAGCAGCACCCCGGCTCCGGTATCGGTGGCGTAGCGCCGGACGACGGGAAGCATGCGCTCGACGATCACCGGCGCGAGGCCGAGGCTGAGCTCGTCCACCAGTAACAGCTTCGGTCGCCGCGCCAGCGCGCGGGCGAGCGCGAGCATCTGCTGCTCGCCGCCGGAGAGCAGGCCTGCTCGGCGGTCTCTGAGCTCCCGAAGCTGCGGAAAGTACTCAAACGCGTTCTCGATCTTCAGGTGCTCGCCGCGGTGTCCGAGCTTAAAGTGCTCGGCCACCGTCAGTCCGAAGAAGACACTGCGGCCCTCGGCCACGTGTCCGACGCCCCGGCGGGCGATCCGGTGGGGCGAGACCCGGGCCACGTCGGCGCCCAGCACGACTACCGATCCGGCCATCGGGCGCAGGATGCCCGAGACGACCCGGAGGATCGTGGTCTTTCCCGCTCCGTTGGCGCCGAGCATGGCCACCACCTCGCCGGCGCCGACCCTGAGAGCGACATCTCGGATCACCGGGGCGCCGTCGTAGCCGGCGGTGAGACCCTGGATCTGGAGCAGGTCGCTCACGGGCCGGCCTCGATCTCCTGCGCCGCTCCGCCCAGGTAGGCCTTGATCACCGCATGGTCGCGCCGGACCGCGCTCGGCGCGCCGGAAGCGATGATCTGGCCGAAATCGAGCACGATCACGTGATCGCACACCGACAGCACAAGCCCCATGTCGTGGTCGACCAGGAGGATCGCGGTTCCCCCGTCGACCACCCGACGCAGGCGCTGGCCGAGGTCGCGACTCTCCTCGGTGTCAAGGCCCGCGGCTGGCTCGTCGAGGCACAGCACCCGGGGGCGCCCGGACAGCGCGCGCGCGACACCGACGAGCTTGCGTTGCCCCTGGGTCAGCTGGTCGGCGGCGCGGTCGGCCAGACCCTCGATGCCGAGCTCGGCCAGGGCGGTGTCGATTCCCTCGACCTCCGGTTGGCGCCCGTGGGTCAGCTCCCACAGCGTTTGCCGACCGGTCGGACGACCGGCGGCGACGTGGAGGTTCTCTCGCACCGACAGGTCGTCGAACAGGTCAGCGGCCTGCCACGTGCGCCCCAGCCCCGCGCGAGCACGTTCGTGGGGGCGCAGACCAGACATCTCCCGCTCGTCCAGCATCACCCGCCCGGTGGACGCGGCAAACCCGCCGACCGCGTCGATGAACGTGGTCTTGCCGGCGCCGTTGGGACCGATCAGGCCAACCAGGCTTCCCGGCTGCACCGAGACGTCGACGCCGGCCAGGGCATGGACGCCGCCGTAGCGGACCGACAAGCCTTCGGTACGGAGCGCTGCGTTCACGCGGACCCTGCGGGCACGCCGGATTGGAGCTCGACCTTGTCCAACGGCGCGGCGGAGGGGCCCGGGCGAAATGCGCCGCCCTGTCCTCGCCCGCGGCGCAGGACCGCGGCCGCAGCGCCGGCGATACCGGTGGGGTTGAACATGATGGTCAGGATCAACGCCAGCCCGGCGACGAGCAGCTGGTAGCTGATCGGGACCCCGAACCAGGCGTTGACGGCGTGGATGACCACCCCCTCGGTGACCAGCAGCCCGCCGACGATCGCTCCGGACACCGTCGTGATCCCGCCGAGGTAGGCGAAGGCGACAAAGCCGAGCGCGGTGACGATTCCGAAACGCCCGGCCGTGACCGAGCTGAAGTTATAGGCGTAGAGAGCGCCGGCGATCCCGGCGATGAACGACGCGATCCCAAAGCCAACCAGTTTGACCCGGCGGACGTCGACGCCGGCCGCCTCGGCGGCCCGCTCGTTGGAACGGACAGCGAGCATCCGCTGACCGAGGTTGCTGCGGCGCAGGTTGGCCACCGCCATGCCCAGGACAAGCGCGACGGCCAGGCAGAGCAGCCCGAAGACGGGACTGGGCGGCGTGGCCGCGTTGATCGGGAACGAGGCGGTGGGGCCGAGGTTCAATCCCAGAAGATGGGGCGCGTTGACCGCGGCGCCGGAAGCGCCGCCCCCGATCGTCGGGTTGGCGAACAGAAACTGTTCCATGGCCACGGCCCCGGCGAGCGTGACGATGGCCAGGCTCACACCGCGCACACGCAGGGCCGAGACGGCAACCACGAGGCCGATGGCGGTCGCGGCGAACGCGCCGATGATCGGGCCGAGCGGGAAACCGATGCCGAGATGGACCGAAAGCTTGGAGACGATGAAGCCGCTGGCCCCGGCGAGTGCCACCTGGGCAATCGAGATCTGGCCCACGAAACCCGTGGTCACCACCAGTGACAGGCAGACCACCGTCCCGATCAGCGAATTGATCAGGGCCTGGCGGAAGTCGAAGGGGAAGCTGAGCAGAGCGATCACGGCGATCACGCCCAGAACGACGGCGGGACGGACGACTCGGGTGGCTCGCGGCGCCGCCGGCAGCCGAGCCTCGGTGAGCATTCCGCGTTCCGGAAGCTTCCCGCCTCGCAGGTACATGGCCACCACGATGATCAGGAAGTAGATGAGCTGGCTCACCCCCGGGAGGGGGACGCCGTTGGAGGTCGGAAACCACGGCTTGGAGGAGAAGTAGGTGACCAGCGAGTCGATGATTCCCATGGCCAGGCCAGCTCCGACGACGATCGCAAACGAGGTGAACCGCGCGAACAGCGCCGCGCCGAGCGCCGGCACCACCGCGAGGGCGATGGTGGTCGGATCGAGCTGGGTTATCGGAGCCACCAAGATGCCCAGAGCCCCGGCCAGCACGCTGGCCACCACGGTGTTGATCAGCGAGAGCTCGTTGGGGGGCAGCCCCGCCAGCATCGCCTTGGTCTCGTCCTCGGCCGCCGCCCGAGTGGCCAGGCCGAAGCGAGTCAGGCGGTAGACAGCCCAGAGCACTGCGCCTGCGATCACGACGATCCCGGTGAGGATCAGCCGGTCGCTGGGCACGTTCGCGCCAAAGACGTGAACCGAGTCGGTGGGACTGTTGGGGAGGACCGCCGGCGCGGCCTGGCCGCTCGTGCCGTAGCGCAGCACGGCGATGGCCTGGATCGTGATCAGCAGGCCCAGCGACGCGAGCAGCTTGGCCAGTGGCGACTGACCCCGCAGCCGCCGAAGGACGAGGACGTCGAACAGCGCCCCCGTCAGAGCGCAGACGGCGATCGCCACCACGAGCGCCGGCACCGTCGACCACGGTCCCCCCAGGCTGACTCGGGCCGGCACAAACGGAAGCGGCGGGAGCAGCAGCTGGCCGTTGACGCGAAGGTCGTAGAAGACATACGCGCCCAGCATCGCGATCGCGCCGACCGCCAGGTTGATCAGGCCCGCTCCCCGGTAGGAGAGGACGATGCCCAGCCCCAAGCCCGCGATCAGCGCGCCGAGGCCAAGACCGAGGAGTACGAAGAGGAGGAACTGGGACATGGTGTACGGCGAGGACGCGCCGCCGCGGATGGGTGTCCGCGGCGGCGTTCAGCCTCGGTCAGCCCGCCGCCGGGACCCACTTGCCGCCGGTGGCGTCCTTGAAGGCACCGCTCCCGCTGTAGGTGTAGAAGCGCGACTGGATGGTGGAGAGACCCGGCAGGGTGGGGATGATGCCCACTTTCAGGGTCGGTGGGAACATCGGCACCGGACCGTGAAATGCCTTCAGCACGGAGTTGATCTTGGACGCGCTGGCACTCGCTCCGCCGGCCTGTGCCGCGGCCTTGGCCGCGGTCAGCACCGCCATGAACGCATGGGGGGCAAACCCGCCGGTGCTGGCGCTGGATGGGGCGTAGGCCTTCATCGCCGCGAGGTAGCCGTCGGTGGCGCCGTCAACCCCCGTGACTGCGGGGTTGGTGCTGACCGAGATGTAGGTCCACTTGGGATAGTCGCCTACTGCCTGCTTCACCGGGGCGGCGATGCACTGGGCCAGGGCCAGAACCGGCTTGGTCACATTGGCCTGAGCGATTGCCTTGGCCCCCGCGATGCAGGTCGGAGGACTTGGCAGCAGCGCAATCGTGGTGTCGGCCCTGGGGGCCCCAGAGGCCTCCACGACGGGCAGAATGTCTGGCGCGCTCGACTGGTAGCCGCCGGTCGTCACCTTGATGCCGGCCTTCGTGAGGTCTCCCTTGATCTGCTTGGCCGCAACTTGGCCGGTCGGATCATCCGCCGGGAACAGGAGCGCCGCCGTCTTGGCGTGGAGGACCTGCGACGCGTAGTAGACGAAGCCGGGATCGGTCCCGAACACTCCGGAACTGATGGGGAAGACGTTGGTCGAAGTCGCGTCGGCGATCGCATTGGGGGACCCGATCACCACGGGTTTGGCTCCCCCCAGCGTCTTGTGAAAGGTCTGGGCGCCGACCGCGAGGGAGTCCTCGGCGATGACGTTGATCGACTTGTTACTGAGGAACTGCTGCGCGCAGGTTTGCCCCTGCTCCTCGTTGCCCGCGATCGCGCAGGAGACGAGCTTGACGGGAGCGCCCCCGATGCCGCCGAGGTTGTTGTTGAGGAACTGAACTGCGGCGGCGGCCGCGACCCCGCCCTCAGGGAAGCTGGGCACCCCGCCGTCATCGTTGACGAAACCGATCGTGACCGGCGGTTTGGACGCGTCGGCCTTGCCGGCAGTGCCCCCGACGAAGGCGCTGAACACGCTGGCGGCCTTGGTCAGGTCGGCGCTGGTGGCGCTGGAGGTTGCACCTGAGCTGCTGGTCGTGCCGCCGCTGCTGCTGGAACTGCTGCCGCAGGCGGCTACGAACAGGCTGAGCCCGATCGTGGCTGCCGCCAACCCGGGCCTGATGCTCCGTCCGGTCATGAGTCCTCTTTCTCTCCTCGTATTGACGAGTGGCAACTGTATCCACTTGCCCTATACGAATCAACCCCGGGCTTTAGGATCGCGCGACGGGCCCCGCACACCGAAAAATGTGTATCCAATTTGTAAGAAGGTGCCCGGATGCCTAAACTTGTGTCCAATGGCGTATGCCGAGACAACAAGCGCACGGGACGGGCAGCACGTCGCCGTGGTTCACGAACGGCTGCGGTCGGCAATCCTCCGGGGAGCGATCCCGGCCGGGGCGATCACCTCCCAGGCCTCGCTGGCTAAGGATCTCGACGCGGGCCGAACGCCTCTGCGCGAGGCGCTGCGGATGCTGCAGCGGGAGGGCCTCGTCGTCTCAGAGCCCAATCGCCGGGTCCGCATCGCCGAGCTCTCCGGCGATGACGCCGAGGAGCTTTACATCATGCGGATCGCGCTGGAAGCGGTGGCCATCCGGATCACCGTGCCCACGCTCACCTCTGACGACTTCGCCGCGCTCGAGGGCTACATGGCGCAGATGGACCATTACATGCGCGTGGACGATCGGCCCGGGATGCGCGCCCCTCATCACGCCTTTCACCACATCCTGGTGGCTGCCGCCGGCCCGCGCGTGAGCGAGATGATCGCTCAGCTGTTCGACCACGCCGAGCGGTATCGCCTGCATTACGGAGCGAACGACGGGGGATGGGACCAGCGTCGCGCCGAGCACCGGGCGATCATCGACGCCGCCGCAGCTGGAGATCCCGATCTGGCGGCGCTACGAATTTCCGAGCATTACGCGCGGACCGCGTCGCTGGTGTTCGCCGGTCTCGATCCCGGCCACGACCTCGCCCGGCTGCGAACGACGATTCAGACCGTCGCCCCCGGCGCTGAGGCGAAGCTCAACTCCCCCTGAGCAGCCGAGGGACAAGCGCCCCGGCATTGATCCCATCCACCAGCGGGCGGTCGTGGCCCAGAAAGTCGAGCTCGGGGGCCGGGTCTCCAGAGGCCGGCAGCACGCCATAGGGCCAGTCGCTGCCGAAGACGATCCGCTCGAGACGCACCATCCCCAGGGCAGCCTGCACCGCGGAGGCATGGTTGGAGAGACCGGTGTCGTACCACAGACCGGCCAGAGCATCGAGCGCTGCCGCCGGAGCCGTAGAGGTGAGCGCCGGTTCCCGGTCGGCCAGCGAGGCGATCCGGTGCGCGAGGAACGGGGCGGTGCCGCCGAGGTGGGAGACCTGAAGTCGCACACCCGGGCAGCGCTGCAGCGTCCCGGAATGGATCAGGTTGACTACTGCACGCGTGGTGTCGAAGGGAAACTCGTAGAGCCAGATCGGATGCTCGGGCAGCGCGAGCGCGGATGGGGGAGCGCCGGGGTGCAGCAACACGTAGGCCTGACGGCGCTCGAGCTCGTCCCACAGTGGCGCCCATCGCTGGTCGCCGTGGTAGACGCCGTCGACGTTGGAGAACAACGCGACTCCGTCCAGCTTGAGGACGTCGAGTGCGTACCTGAGTTCGGTCATCGCGCCGTCGAGGTCGGGGAGCGGCAGCATGGCCAGGCCCGCGAACTTGCCTGGGTCCGAGCGGACCAGCTCCGCCGTGCGCTCGTTCACCAGGCGAGCCAGCTCCACAGCCAGGCCGGCATCGCCGAACCAGACCCCGGGTGGCGCCAGCGACATCACCGCCGCGTCGATCGCGTGACGACGCATCAGCTCCTCGGTTTGCTCCCGGGACCAGACCGGGAGCGGATACGGCGACAGCGAGCGCCCATCGAGCTCGGCGCGATAGTCATCCGGGAGCAGGTGGACGTGCGCGTCGATTCGCACGGCTATCGGACCCGGGATGTGCGGAGACGCGCCAGAAGCACCCGGTCAGGCCGGCTGGTTGAGCACGTCGTCCACGCCGCCCATCTGGCCGGGCAGCGCCTCGCGCATGTGTGCCAGCGCGCCGTCGATGTTCTCGGCGGTGATCGACATCTCGCCGTTGAGGATCCCCCGCGAGACGTCCTGCACCAACTTCACCCGCGGAAAGCGCCGCTCGCCGAAGGCAGCAAGCGAGGCCGTGAGATCGCGGTCCTCGGCCAGTTCGTCGGCCAGGACGATCGCGTCCTCCAGGGCCATCGCCGCCCCCTGGGTGAGGTGCGGGGTGCAGGCGTGAGCCGCGTCACCGCAGATCAGCACCCGGTTCTTGTACCAGGGCATCGGCAGCATCACCTCGCTGAGCGGCGAGTAGACGATGTCGGCGTCGTCTCGCAACTCCTCTCTGATGTCCCCTAGCGGACCGGAGAACGGGGCCAGGCGCTCACGCAACATCTGGGCGAAGTCGGCCTTGTCATACCGGCAATGGCGTGGTTCGGCCACCACCAGGAGCAGGTACATCGTCTCGTTGCTGAGCGGGATGTGACCGCCCTTGGCTCCGACCGCCTGGTAGAGCGCGCCCTGTCCGAGTTCGGCGGGACGCGACACCGTCACGCGCCAGACCGCGTAGCCCGTGTAGACCGGTTCGTAGGCGTCGCCGAACAGGCGCTTACGCAGCTTGGAGTTGATCCCGTCAAAGGCCACCACTAGGTCGTACTCCTCCGTAGTCCCATCGTCGAAGCTGACGTGGGCCTGCCCGTTCTCCTCGACGTCAGCCACCGTGGTGGCGTAGCGAACCTGGGCCCCCGCGCGGTCTGCGGCTCCGATCAGAATAGTGTGCAGATCCCGGCGTGAGAGCCCGTTGTTGGCGGGGATCCCTTCGCCGCCGAGGCGCGAGCGGACGTCCACCACCTCGTTGCCCTCGGCGTCATGGAAGATCCACGAGGTGAACTGAAACCCCGCGTCGAGGACCTCGTCCAGCACCCCGATCTTCTGCAGCGCTCGCAGTGAGTTACCCGGTTGGTTGATCCCGACCCCATACACGTTCGGCTCGGGCTTGATCTCGACCACGTCGACCTGATGCCCGCTGCTGCCGAGGGTCGCGGCCGCTCCCAGGCCCCCGATGCCGGCACCGACGATGAGGATCTTCTTCTCTGCCACTTGGGACTCCTCTCAACCTGGGGCTAGTGGACGCTCGCCGCCGACCAGGGATTGGCTGCGTCCCCGTCAGCGTCAGTCGCGGGCTCTGCGGGTGGGAAAGCCTCCATCATCGAGTCCGGCATGGCGACGTTGCGGTAGAAGGTGTTGGAACCCTGTGAGGGGACCCAGCGCTTGGTCTCCCAATCGGGTACGTACAGTCGGTAGCCGCCGGTGTTGATCTCCACCCGGACCCCGCCCGGCTCACGCACGTACAGGTACTCCTGTTCCCCCATGCCGTGGCGGCCGGGGCCGAACTCGATCGGGATGTCGGCGTTGAGCAGGATGTCAGCGGCCCGCAGCAGTTCCTCACGAGAGTCGACCCACCAGGCGAAGTGATGAATGCGACCAGGCACCGCGGTCTGCTCGAGGATCAGGCCGAGGTCATGCGACTTCTCGTTGTTGGTCGACATTGCGAATACGACCAGGTCGGTGTCCTCGTTGAGCATCGTGTACTCGGTGAAGGTCGACCCGAGGACGTCACGGAACCATTCGGCCTCGCCCACCGGGTCCCTGGCCATCACCGTCACGTGGTCGATTTGCCGCGGAGCGACACCGCGCGGGACGAATCGCTGCGGCCGGTCCGGAAACGGCGACTGCATCTCCGGCGGAGCCACATACATCTCGTTCTCCCAGAACAGCTCATGGGTCTGGCCGGCCGGCGACGTGAACCGGTAGGCCGGCCCGTGGCCCACTGAGTCCTGGATCCAACCGGTGCCGGCGCCGCGCTCATCGACCCGGGTTACCGCTCTCTCGAGGTCCTCGGCACTCCAGGTTCGCCAGCCGATGTGACCGAGACCCGGCTGCTCGGCCTCGGTCAGCTTCAAGCTGTGGTGCGACCACTCGCCCCAGCCCCTCAGATACACCGACTGGCCCTCACGCGTGGTCTCCTCGAGGCCGAGGACATCGGTGAAGAACCTGAGCGACTCCTGCGGTTTCGGAGTCAGGATCTCCAGGTGGGCCAGGTGGGCGATGAGCCGGCGGGACATGGGTCTCTCTCTCCTCAGGTCTGTCCGCGGGCCAGGCTCGCGGTGAGTCAGCAACATCAAGGTAGCCGGTCATAGTATCCGAGGTCAAGTTCAAGACATAAGATTAAGACTTGAAGGCAGGAACGTGATTTGGATACACTTGGTCGGGACGTGCACTCGTGACCTCGCTAACTCCTTTTGCGCTCGGAACCTTCGCCACCGCCGACGGTGACCCGTTCTCGGCCATCGTCCGCCAGGACCGCGCAGCTGCGCTCGCGTCGCATCTGGGCGGTGACACAGCGGCGGTTCGAGACCTGATCGGCGACTGGGACGCGGCCTTCCCAGGCCTCCAGGAGCTAGCCGATCGGCTGGGGACTGAGGACTACGAGCATCGGCTGGACGAGCTGCGGCCGCTTCCGCCCGTGCTGCCGCCGGGCGAGATCTTTCAGGCCGGCGCGAACTACCGCCAGCATGTGATGGACCTGATGGCGGGTGCGCAGGCGCGCGGCGATTCCTCGGATGGGCTCTCCGAGGACGGCCGCGACCGCGCCCGGGCTGAGCTCGATGAGCGACTGCGCAAGGGCCGGCCTTTCGTGTTCATGGGATCCGCCCATGCGATGGTCGGCGCGCAGGACGATGTCATTCTCCCCTCGGATTCCGACCAATCCGACTGGGAGCTTGAGCTCGCCGCGGTCATCGGTCGCCCCGCCCGCCGCGTTCCCGTCGAAGAGGCGCTCGACTGTGTGGCGGGCTACACGATCTGCAATGACATCACCTCCCGCGACGCACTGATCCGGCCCGACGCCCGGGCCCTCGGCCTCGACTGGCTGGCCGGAAAGAACTCGCCCACCTTTCTGCCCACGGGACCTCTGTTCGTGCCGGCGGTTCACGCCGGAGACCCGAGCGACCTGCGGATCACCCTGAAGGTGAACGGAAAGACGATGCAGGATGAATCGACGGCCGACATGGTGTTCGGCGTGGCCGCCCTGATCGCTTTCATCTCGGACGTCTCTGAGTTGCAGCCTGGGGATCTTGTGCTCACCGGCTCGCCCGCCGGCAACGGCGCCAGCCATGGGACGTTCCTGAAACCCGGCGACATCCTCGACGGGACGATCACTGGCCTCGGCAGACAGCGCAACGCGTGCGTCGCCGAGCTGCCGATCGAGTCCAAGGCGCCGGTTTGATGGCAGAGCAACAGCTCCTCCTGCTGCACGACCAGCAGGCAATCCGGGACCTGATCCACTCAGCCTGGGCAGCGATCGACGAGAAGGACTGGGACGGCTACGCGAGCGCGTTCGCCGAGGACGGGAAATTTGAGATTCTGGGCCAGCGGCGCCGGGGTCGCGAGACGATCGCGGCCGGCCCGGCCCGCGACCTGAGCAAGTTCGATCGGCTGCAGCACATCGTGAGCAACGAGATCGTTCGGGTGGCCGGCGATCAGGCAGAAGGGCAGTGGTATGCGATCGCCGTGCACGTCCCGGACGCCGCCGATCCGGCCACCCACGCGGACGTCGGGCTTCGCTATCGATTCAGTGCTCGTCGAACGGAGGCTGGCTGGCGCTTCGCCGAGGTGGTCCTCGAGCCGGTGTGGTCGATGGGAATCGGCTTCGAGATCGACGAACTTCCCGCTCACGGATGACGCGGGCAGGAGCGCTCGGCACGCTTCCCGTCGACGTGCCGTTCAGCGGGATCGCCCGTCGGATTCTGAACACCGAGCAGGCCACCGTCCAGGAGTACCGCTTCGAGCCCGGCGCGAGCTTCCCCCTTCACCGGCACCCGCAGGAGCAGATCACGCTGATCTTGGAGGGGAGCGTGGCCCTCGCAGCTGGAGGCGAGACGCAGCAACTGGGGGAGGGCTCGTGGTCGGTGGTGACCGGTGACCTGCCACACGGCATCACGGCCGGAGCGGCCGGAGCGCGATTCCTGGCCATCCTCGTGCCGGCGCGATCGCCGGACGAGAGCCCGCACCTGATTTCCGAGCCCGAACCCGAGGAGCTTTCTCCATGACCCTGATCGCCGTCAATCCCGCGGACGGGACCGAACTCGCCCGCTACGAGAAGACCGAAGCCCAGCAGGTCGTCCAGGTCATCGACCGCGCTCAGACCGCCTTCGTGGCCTGGCGCGAGCGGCCAATCGCTGAGCGTTGCCAGCTGCTGCGCTCGCTGGCGGCAACCTTGCGTGAGCACCGCGCTGAGCTCGCCCTGCAGGCGACGCTCGAGATGGGGAAGATCCTTCGGGAGGCCGAAGCCGAGGTCGAGAAGTCAGCCGTGTTCTGCGAGTACTACGCCGAGCACGCCGAGCGCCTGCTGGCGGCGAAGACGATCGAGGGGGCGGGACTCGAGAACTACGTTCGACACGAGCCCCTGGGTGTCGTACTGGCCGTGATGCCCTGGAACTTCCCCTACGTCCAGGTGTTCCGCTTTGCGCCGCCAGCCATCGTGGCCGGGAATGTGGCGCTGCTCAAGCACGCATCCAACGTCCCTGGCTGTGCGATGCAGATCGAGGAGATGTTCCGCCTCGCCGGCTTCCCTGATGGGGTGTTCCAAACGCTGCTGATCTCCCCTGACCAGGTCGAAGGGGTGCTTTCGGATCCGCGCGTGCGCGGGGTCGCCCTGACCGGCAGCGAGGCCGCGGGCAGCCGCGTCGCCGCGACGGCCGGGCGCAACCTCAAGCGCTCGGTGATGGAGCTCGGCGGCTCTGACCCGTTCATCGTTCTCGATGACGCCGACCTTGATGCCGCCGCGCGTGAGGGCAGCCGCGGGCGCAACATCAATGCCGGTCAGGCCTGCATCGCCTCCAAGCGGTTCATCGTCGTCGACTCGGTCGCCGACGCGTTCGAAGCAAAGCTCGCGGACGTGGTGGGCGGGCTGCGGGTGGGGGACCCGCTTGATCCCGATACCGACGTCGGCCCTCTGGCCCGGAAGGATCTCGTCGAGGACCTGCGCCGTCAGGTCGAGGCATCGCTCGCTGCTGGCGCGCAGATCGCCACCGGCGGCTTCGACGTCGATCGTCAGGGCTACTTCGTGCGCCCGATCGTGATGACCGGCGTGACCCCCAAGATGGCCGTGTTCCGCGAGGAGACGTTCGGTCCGGTGGCCGCGGTGATCCGCGTGGCCGACGAGGACGAGGCGGTCACGGTGGCCAACGACAGCGACTTCGGATTGGGGGCGTCGGTATGGACGGCTGACCTCGAGCGGGGCAAGCGGATCGCCGGTCAGATCGACTCCGGGATGGTGTTCGTGAACTCGATCGTCTTCTCCGATGCACGGCTGCCGTTCGGAGGAATGAAGCGCAGCGGCTACGGACGTGAGTTGGGCGAGTACGGGATCCGGGAGTTCGTCGACGTCAAGTGCGTCTCGGTGCACGCGGCCGGGGAGGCCCCACCGGCGCCGACCGCGGTGAGCGCCGAAGCCAACGAATGACTCAGCCCTCGGCGGGCGGACGCGGCTGCGGGGACCAGCCCGCCGGCGGCCGCGCCCCGAGCGTGTTCTGCAGGATCCCGATGCCCGCGATCTCGAGTTCGACCGTGTCCCCGGGGTTGAGCTTTCTGCCCAGCTCGAAGCCGCAGCCCGCGGTCACGGTGCCGGAGCCGAGCAGCGTTCCGGCCACCAGCGGCTCCGCCGTCGAGGCCCAGGCCACCAGCTCGGCGATCGACCAGAGAATCGTGGCTGATGAGCCCTCTGACCAGAGCTCTCCGTTCACGCGCGCGGTCATCTGCAGATCGTCGCCCAAGGCGTCGAGCGTGACGATGCGCGGGCCGACGGAGGAGCCGAAGTGCTTGCCCTTGGAAGGCCCCAGCCCGCCCGCCATCTCCTGCATCTGGATGTCCCGCGCGCTGAAGTCGTTGAACACGGTCAAGCCCAGCACGTGCTCGAGCGCGGTGTCGGGGGTCAGGTTCGTGCCCGCGCGCCCGATGACGATTCCGAGTTCGAGCTCGTAGTCCATGTGGTCCGTGTACGCGGGCCAGGCGATTTCGTCCCCGGGCCCGCGGATCGCCTCGGCGTTGCCGAAGTAGGAGACGGGGAACTCGTAGAGCACGGGAGCCGGTTTGGCGTCGGGGCCCCGCGTGCGGTGCGCAGCGTTGACGAAGTGCCCCTCAAAGGCCATGAAATCGCGGTAGGCCACGGGATCGACCGGGGCGACCAGGCGCGCGTCGTCCGCAATCGCGGCCTCTGGGTCCGATGATCCAGCTGCGCTCCCCAGCGCCTCGAGGAACGCGCTGCCGCCGCCCAGCCCGGCGCTCAGGCTGCCCGGGATCAGCGCGTCGGCAATTCGACGGGCCGCCGCGGCCGTCGCGCCCCCCTGCTCCAAGCGCAGGCTGTGGGCGCGCCGGGCGTCGATCCAACGCTCAGGTGCGCTGTCGGCGGCGACGGCGACCCGGGGCTCGGGACCGTCGGGACCGGCTACTTCAAAGCGGGCGAGATGCATCAAAACTCCTTGGGTTAGATCGGCTCGTCGAGGGTCGCCCAACTCTGAGCGATCAGCGTCGCGGGGTCGGCTCCCGGCACCGGGCGCTGCTCCCACTCGCCGAGCTGCTCGGAGTTCTCGACCACCATCCGGCAGCGCTCGAAGCGTCGGACCATAAAGCGCTCAAACGCCGCTTGGACGGCATCGCCGCGGGCGAGCTCCTCGGCCAGGACGATCCCGTCCTCGATGGCGATCCCGGCTCCGCTGGCCAGGTGCGGCGTGGTGGCGTGCGCGGCGTCGCCGATCAGGATCACCCTCCCGCGGTACCAGGGCGAGGGCAGCAGCAGTACCTCAAGCTCTCGCCAGGTCACCTGCGACGGTTCCACGATCTCGTCGCGCAGGGTGGCCAGGAACCCGCTGTAGTCAGAGAGGTGCTCACGCAGCCGCGCCGGAAGCTCCTCCGTCGGGGGCCGAGTCCGGTCCTTCAGGTTCTCCACCAGAGCGATGTAGACCTGATGATCGGAGGTGGGCAGCGCCATCGTCTTGTTGCGCGGTCCGTAGAACATGTACATGGCGCCCAGCGAGACGCTGGCGTCGAGGCCGCCGGAGCGATCGACCATGGCTCGCCACACCGCCTGGCCGGTGACGTGCGGTGGATCGGCCTCGGGAAAGGTCAGCGCTCGCATGCGCGAGTGGATGCCGTCCGCCCCGACGACGACGTCGTAGGCGGCGCGCTCGCCGTCGGTGAAGGTCACCGTGACTTCCTTATCGCCATCCTCAATTTCGTTCACAGTCACCCCGAGTCGCACCGGGATTCCGGCCTCACGTACGGCGTGCGCCAGGATGCCGTGGAAGGCAGGCCGGCTCAGCTGGACGAAGGCCGGGTACTCCTCACCGTTCAGGCGCGGCGGCTCGGTGACCGAGACGGGTTCGGTCCGCTCGTTGCCGACCACCACCCGGTTAAGACCAGCACCCTCGCTCACCGCGCGGTCGATCAGTCCGACCGTGCCCAGCGCTCGTAGCGTCGGCCCGAGCAGGGTCAGTCCGGTGCCCACCGGCTTCCAGACTTCCTGGATCTCGGCGAGTTCGACCTCGAAGCCGCGGCGGGCCAGTGAGACGGCGAGGGTCGGCCCGGCGATACCCGCGCCGACCACCAGTACGCGGCGTGGCGATGAGTTCACTTGACTGCCACGTGGGCGCCAAACAGCCGCTCGGCTGCGTTCTCGCCCAGGATCTTCTCCTTGGCGCGGTCGCTGACGTTGGGCAGTGCCCGGATGGTTTCCCAGATCGGCGCGTTATCCCAGCCGGGGTAGTTGGAGCCCATCACCACGTTGTCCTCTCCCATCACGTCGATCAGCAGCTCAAGCGAGCGCGGCTCGTGAACCACGGTGTCGAAGTAGAACCGCCGGAGGTACTCGGAGGGCGGATGGGCCAGCTGATCACCGGCGTCGCGATGACCGCGGCCGAAGACCCGCGCGTGGTAATCCAGGCGGCCGAGCTGGTAGGGGATCATCCCGCCGCCGTGCGGAATCATCACGCGCAGGTCCGGATGGCGGTCGAGCGCGCCACCCAGAATCAATCCAACCACCGCCGCGCTCTCGGTGAAGATGTAGCCCCAGGCCCAGTCCATCTGGTACTTCATCAGCCACCCGCCGCCGCCGGCGGCCAGGTCGATGTCCTGACCCAGGGCGACTGGGTGAAGCAGGATCGGCACGTTGAGTCGCTCGACCACCGACAGGAATTCGTCACACTCGGGGTCCGCCAGCGTGCGGTCAGGACCGAGGACGTAGCCGACCGAGCACGCGCGGAGTCCCAGTTCGCTGACCGCCCGTTCCAGCTCCGCGGCGGCCATCTCCAGATTCTGCATCGGTAGCTGGGCCGATCCCCAGAACCGATCCGGATGCTCAGCGATGTGCTTGGCGGTTTCGTCGTTGAAGGCGCGGGAAAATTCCCGGTTGACCCTCGGCTCAAGGTGATAGCTGAAGATCATCGGGCTGGGTTGAAGGACATTGATGTCGACCCCGGCGGCGTCCATCTCCGGGATCTGACCCCCCAACCCGCGGCCCCAGAACTGCTCGGCGGTACCCGGGATGTTGTATTCCACGTCGCCTGAGCGGAAGTGCCAGGAACCATCCGGAGTGCTGACCATCTTGATGCCGTAGGGCTCGATGATCGGGAGGACCGACTGCGGCTGATAGTGGGTGTGTACGTTGATGACCGGCGGCAAGAAAGCTCCTCAGTCAGTCAGCGAAGATGGCCACGACGCGAGCCGGCGCGGCGCTCGCCCGCACGACACGCAGGGGAAAGCAGGCCACCGTGAACCCGGTCGCGGGGAGGGGGGCCAGGTTGACCAGTCGCTCGATCTGGCAGTAGTCGAGGTCAGCCTGATGGGCCTCCCAGAAGATGCCGGGCTCGTCCTTGGCCAGCGCCTCCTCAGCCTGCATCCGCAGCGGGCGATCCCAGCCCCAGGCGTCGATTCCCATCACGCGCACACCGGCCGCGTGCATCGCCTGCGTGGCCGCAGCGGTGACTCCTGGGCCGCGGTCGAGGTAGTCAGGCTGGCCGTAGAACTGATCGCGGCCGGTCCGCATCAGGACGATGTCCCCCGGTGCGAGCTCGTGCTCGGCGGTTGCCAGCGCGGCTTCTAGGTCGGCGACGTCGATCGCCTGTCCGTCCGCACGGTCGCGGAACTCGAGCACCACTCCAGGGCCAAAAAAGCGCTCGATCGGCAATTCGTCGATTGTGGCCGCGGGAGCGCCGGCGATCCTCGAGTTGTAGTGATACGGCGCGTCAACGTGAGTGGAGTTGTGAGTGCCGAGGGAGACGAGCTCACGCGTCCAGCCCTCGCCGTCCCTCAGCAGGCGCGGCGGGACGCCGTAGAGAGCTTGGATCTCCGCCGCCCCAGCCGCATGATCGAAGAACTCGACGGAATTGCGCTGAAAGTCCGATGTTCCCGGGGGGGAGGACGCGATCGGAGCAGACAGATCGACGATGCGGGCCATGCCTTGATGAAGCTAGCCTGCTGCGTATCCTAAGTCAAGTACGCGATCTAACTGGTGAGCAGAAGGCTGATTGCACCAACTGGATACAGTTTGTCCAAGGCTGCTACGATTCCGCGGATTTAGGTGCCGGGGTCCCTGCAGTCTTGGCACAGGAAGACGACAACCGGCCCGGCTGCGACTGACGCCAGCCTTCCGCCGCAGTCCTCACAGACCTGCGCCCCTCGGGCTTCGTAGCGGCGGATGACCGCACGGGCCGGCCCGCCGCGGCTCGGTTTGGGAGAGACCACCAACCGGAGCATGCCGCTGGCGTCGACGGCAGCTTGCACACAGGCCTCCGGGTTGGTCGCTCGCAGCTCGTCTTCAAGCTGCGAGGCCAGCTCGAGCCAGGCTTTGCCGATCACCGGCTGCTCCGTTGCTGAAAACACATCTCCTCTTGACGGCACGATACTCCTGCCCCATCCTGGCTCTGCGGGGACGGCACTCGGACGCGCTTTATCGGCAGGTGTGGTCTCGCCGCGCAGGCATCTAAAGCATGGCTGCGATATGCGAAGCCGCAGGTTTGAAGTATGCAGTTTCGCCTGTTTCTTCTATGCAGAGTGATATGCTGCGTCAATGAGCCCCGTCACCGACCTCAACCCGTTTCGCTTCTCCGGTCCACTTGCGCCAGAGGACATGATCGATCGTGACACGGAGGCTGACGACCTGCTCGCGCTCGCCGCGGGGGGTCACTCCTTCCGTCTCGTAGGCCCACGCCGCTACGGGAAGACCACCCTGCTGAAGCGGGTACTTGAGAGCGCGGAACGCGAGGGCATGGCGACGGTCCTGGTTGACCTTCAGGACGTCCTTTCGATTGCCGAGATCGTCGTGCGGATCGAGCGCGGCTATCAGCGCCTCAAAGGACCCGTGCGACAACACGTAGAGAACGTGTTCCGGAGCTGGAACATCGGCTTGTCACTGGGGGGTGGGGGCTTCACCGCGACGCTGCAGCGAAACCCCAACGTGGACGCGGAGTCGGTGTTGCTGCGTCTGCTTGAGCTGCCTGCATCACTGTTCGAGCGCAACGGAACGACCAGCCTCGTCGTGTTCGACGAGATCCAGGACGTCCTGGCGGTGAGCGGCGCTGACGGGAAGATCCGAAGCGTCATCCAGCATCAGGGGGATGCCGCGACCTATGCCTTCGCCGGGTCGGCGCCCGGAGTCATGCAGCAGCTGTTCGCCGACCCCAAACGACCGCTGCTCGACCAGGCGGTTCCGCGGAACCTCGACCCGCTGCCGCTTGAAGCCGTCGGCGACTATGTGGCCCGTCGCTTCCGGGCGACCAACCGGGATGTGGGTGCGGCGCTCGCGCCTCTGCTCGAGTTCACCCGCGGCCATCCCCAGCGGAGCATGCTGCTCGCCCACTACCTCTGGGCAAACACACCGCGGGCGGCGACTGCCGACGAGGGAACCTGGGTTTCGGCGCTCGATCAGGCCACCGCCGATGCAGGCCCGCTGATGAGAGCCATTTGGCGGGCTTTGACCAACAACGAGCGGCGCGTCGCGAGAGCCTTGGCCGTAGCCGTCGCTCCGCTCCACAGCGCAGAGACGGCGGCCGCGGTCGGGATTAAGCGCTCAAGCATCGGGGCGGCACTCGAGAGCCTCGTCGCCAACGCGGACGTCATCGAAGACGGTGGCAAGCCGCGCCTGACCGATCCGATGTACGAGCTATGGCTGCAAAGCCAGGGTCTGACACCGGCGCGAGGGGTGGATGACGAGCCCAGATGACTCACAGCGCCACGAAACCTCGTAGGCCAGGCACGCGCCGGCGGAACGGGCCGGCTGAGTGCAGGAGATCGTCGGGTCATACCCCGAAAATCACGGGTTCGAATCCCGCCCCCGCTACTTCTTACAACGGCTGGAATGGCGTTTGGCACGGTCGCTGTGATCGATACTTGCCGGTAATGCGCGCATGGCGGACGGCGAAGCGCTCGGCGGTGTCCTTTTACAGCGACCAGGGCACGCATCACGCCGCCGCGCTTACCTACTACGCCTTGATGTCGCTGTTCCCCACGTTGCTGCTGGCCGTCTCTTTGCTCGGCCTGCTGGGGGAGTTCCCCTCCACCTACGACGCGATCATCGGCCACCTCCGGCACGTGGTCCCGGCGGTCACGCTGGCGCCACTGGACGCGGCGGTCCGCGCAGCGCTGAAGAGCAAAGGCACGGCCGCGGCCGGTCTGGCCGCGGCGATCCTCGTTGCTCTCTACGGGACTACGGGCTACTTGGAGGCAATGCGTCGGGCTCTCAACGTCATATTCGAATCCCCGCGTGGGCGCAGCTTCGTGCGCCGCAAGCTGATCGACATCGGGTCGACGCTCGTGCTGATGGCACTGGTTTTGACAACGCTGCTCCTGATGTTCGCCGGCGGGAATGTGGCGCGCGATGTTCTGGGGCCGGAGGCGGCGGAGGTGTGGCGGGTCGCGCGCTGGCCCGGAGCGTTTGTCAGCGCGCTGGTGGCCTTCTCGTTCATCTATTACGTGACCCCTGACGTGCGACAGCGCGGGTTTCGCTGGATTACGCCCGGCGCGCTGGCCGGGGTGAGCGTCTGGCTCGCCGCCTCGGCCGGCTTCTCTGACTACCTCGCCGACTTCAAGAGCTTCAATGTGACCTACGGGTCGTTCGCGGCTGGGATCATCCTGCTTGTCTGGCTATGGCTCACGAACATTGCGGTGCTCCTCGGCGCCGAAGTCAATGCGGAGATCGAGCGGGCGAAGGAGATCGACGAAGGGGTGCCCCCGTCGGAGACGCTCGCCCTTCCACCGGCCGAGTGAGCCCCGCGATCGAGGCGGCGCCGAGCGCTGGGCCGTGAAGCTGCGCCCGCGTCATGCAGCAACGCCGTCAGCCGTCCCTAGGTGGAGCAGGGCGATAGCTCGTCGGGCTCATAACCCGAAGGTCGCGGGTTCGAATCCCGCCCCCCATTTGACCGATCAACCCTGCGTGATTTGCCCCCTGAGGGCCAGCGCCTTTCGCTCGGGGTCGGCAAGTGACAGATTGCGGGCCGTCACGAGCACCTGGTCCAGCAGGGTCGTCCCTCGCTAGCCGCCACTGTCGCCTTCCTAGGGATGCACGGCTCACGCTTACCAACAGCGACGGCGTCCATCCCTCGACGGTGGGGTTGAAGCGGGAGACCGCGAAAATGCCCGCCGGCACGGGCTGAGGCCGAGGTCGTAGCTCGTGCGCCCGTAGGCTGACGGGATGGTCGGTGACGGCGCTCGCCCGGCGGTTCTCTCATCTGACGCTGAGCGCGAGCGCGTTGCGCTGGTGCTCCGGGATGCCGCGGGGGAGGGCCGGCTGACGCTCGAAGAGCTGTCTGAGCGACTGGGATGGGTCTACGAGTCCCGGACCTCAAAGGAGCTCGAGGCGGTGACGCGAGACCTTCCCGCGCGCCGGAGCGGTTCGGCAACAACCGAGCGCAAGCGGCGCCGGTGGGTAATCGCGGTGATGTCTGGCGCCAGGCGCCGGGGACACTGGCGGCCTGAGGAGCGGTGCGTCGCGCTTGCGGTGATGGGCGGCTGCAAGCTGGACCTGCGGGACGCCGAGATCCAAGGGGCACGCCTGGACATCACCGCGGTGTCGATCATGGGCGGCGTCAAGATCGTTGTTCCGGAGGGGGTCGAGGTGGACCTCAGCGGGATCGCGATCATGGGGGGCAAGCGGGCAAGGATCCGTGACCTCCCGCCCCGCCCCGGGACCCCGGTGAATCACGTGCGGGCGCTCAGCCTGATGAGTGGCGTCGAGGTCTCGAGTCGCCCGTCCCGCGCCGAGAAGGCTTCACGGCGACGTGCGCCTGAGATCATCCCGGCCGGAGTGACGTCGGTCGACGAGCTGGCATCGGTGGTCTCGGCCGAGCGTCCGAGTCTGGGGTCTGCGGCTGCGCCTGATGGCACGGTGACGATCCTGTTCTCTGACATCGAGGGCTCGACCGTCGTTAACGAGCGGCTTGGGGACCTGCGCTGGCTCGAGCTGCTGCGCGTGCACCACGCGGTCGTCCGCGAGCAGATCCAGGCGCACGGCGGGTTCGAGGTGAAGACCCATGGCGATGGCTTCATGGTGGCGTTCTCAAGCGCGCGTCGGGCAGTTGAGTGTGCGTGCGCGATCCAGCACGCGATCGACCGCGAGTTCGGCGGGCATCCCGAGGCTCCGGTCCGTGTGCGGATCGGGCTGCACACGGGAGAGGCAATAAAGCAGGGCTCGGACTTTTACGGCAAGAACATCGTGGTGGCGGCGCGCATCGCCGACAGCGCCCGCGGTGGCGAGATCCTCACCTCAGCGGTCGTCAAGCAACTGACCGAGAGCGCAGGCGATCTCGAGTTCGTGCAGGAGCGAGATCTCGAGCTCGTAGGGCTCGTCGGCACTCACCGCGTGTACAGAGTGGTCTCCTCCTAGCTGCGTGGCGCCCGGGTGACGACGCTGCGGCAATGCGAGCCTGCCCGTTCTCCCACAAATCTGTGCGACGTGTGGAAGAATGACCGCGTGAACGGCAGGGGGCAGACATGAGACGGATCGTCAGGACGCTCGCGGTGGCCTTTTGCGTTGCCGCTGTCATCGCCAGCGCCGCTGCCGCGGCCACGCCGCCACCCCTGCGGATCGCGGGCAACCACCTGGTCGACGCGCGCGGAAATCCGACGCGGATCTTCGCCGTCCATGTCGGCACTTCCGAGTACGACTGCGTCGAGCCGCTATACACGCCGTCGCGGCGCCAAGTCTTCTCGATCCCCACCGGCGACGCCGCGCTTCAGGCGATCACGACCTGGCATGTCAACACGATCCGCGTGCCGCTGAACGAGCAGTGCTGGCTCGGCGTGAACCCCGTCGCCCAGTACGGGGGGCCTCACTACCGGATCAAGCCGCTGAGCGGCCGCGCCGCGCGGGTCGCGGGCCAGCGGCTCAGACTCCGCTACCAGGCCGCGATCGTCGCGCTCGTGCGCCGGGCCCACGCCCACGGGCTCGCGGTCATCCTCGACCTGCATTGGTCGGCCGCGGGGCGCGCAGTCGCGTGGAACCAGTGGCCGCTGCCGGACCGCCAGTACTCGCTCCCGTTCTGGCGCTCGGTCGCGCAGCACTTCAAGCGTGACCACTCGGTCGCGTTCGAAATCTTCAACGAGCCGTTCCGGCAGGATCTCCGCTCCGGACGGCTGACCCTCAGCTGGCACTGTCTGCGGGACGGCTGCCGGGTGCCCAACGCGTGCGCAGACTGCGGCGGGCGAGCCGATAACCGCGGCAACCTGAGCCTCGTCGGCTGCGGCGCACTCTGCCCGACCGAGGATCACCCCCTGGGCAGCTACGCCTCCGCCGGCACGCAGTCACTCGTCAACGTGATCCGCGCGACCGGCGCCCGCCAACCCATCCTGGCGCCAGGCCGGGACTACACCAATGATCTTTCGGCCTGGCTTCGGTACGAGCCGCGGGACAGGATCAGGCCGGCACAGCTGGCCGCCAGCTTCCACTCCTACCAGGGCCTCACCTGCGACACCGTCAGCTGCTGGCAGTCGACGGTCGCGCCGGTCGCCGCACAGGTGCCGGTCGTCGCGACGGAGTTCGGCGGCGACCTATCGGGACAACGTGAGCCTTGCCCGGGCACCGTCGCCTACGACCAGACTTTCATGAACTGGGCCGACAGCGCGGGCGTCAGCCTTGACGGCTTCAGCTGGGAGGCCGATTACTCGGACTATCCGGCGGGGACGTGCACGTATTCGATGCTGGCCAATTGGAGCGGCGCCCCGCGGGCCGGCCAAGGGCTGGCGGTGCACGACCACTTCGTCTCAGAGCCGTAGCTCGGTTCGCAGCCAAGCGGAATTGTGCCGCCCTGGACCGTGGCCAGGCCGCGGCCGCCCGGTCGCTGTCTGATCGTCGACGACTCGGGACTCGCGGGCATCCCGCCACTCCTGCTTCACAGCATCTTGTCTCATCCGGGGCGAAGCTTGAGCATCGCTGGCAGGGGTAGCTAGGCCATGTCAGCTTGGCGTTGGGAGAGGAGAGGGTGATGGCTGAGATCGGCGGGTCCAGTGCGGAGTCGGCAGCTCCTGGGAATGTGACGCCGGCTCGTCGCGAGCCGGAGCGCCTGGCGCGTGGAGTGCTGTCGAATTTCGACATCGCGGCCTCGACGATGGCGAACATCGCGCCGGCGATGAGCTTCTTCTTCGGCTTTGCGCTAATTGCCGGGACCGCCGGTGTGGCCTCGCCGCTGACGATCATCGTCGCGGCGGTGGCGATTGCGCTGCTCGGCAATACGCTCACCCAGTTCTCCCGCTCGCGGCCGTCCACTGGCTCGTTCGTGACCTTCATCGGCCGTGCATTCGGTCCGTATGCGGCGGTGGTGACGGCGATCGTCCTGTGCTCGGGGTACATCATCGCGGTCGCCTCCGTGGTGACGATCTCCGGCGGCTGGTCGGAGACGATCATCAAGCATTACCTGCACGTGACGATTCCGTGGCAGATCCTCACCGTCGTGTTGACCGCAGCGGCTCTGTGGATCATCGTCGGGGGCGCTGCGCCGTCCACGAAGGTGGCGGCGATCTTCTTCGCCTTCGAGCTCGCCTTGCTCTTGGTAGTGGCGATCGTGCTGCTGGTCAACAACTCGAGCCACATCAACCTGCATCCGTTCGACCCCGGCCGTCTGAGTGGCGGTTTCTCCGGCTTGTCGCTCGGTTTTCCGCTCGCGGTGTATCTCTTCATCGGCTGGGAGAACTCGGCGGCGCTCGCGGAGGAGAGCCGCGACCCTCGCTCAGGGGTAGGACGGGCGGTGTTCATCAGCGTCTCGATGATGGCGGCGACCTATGTGTTTCTCTCCTACGCGACCGTCATCGCGTTCAAGGAGAACGTTCACGCGCTGACGAACTCGGCCGTGCCGTTCGTCGATGCCGCCACCGGAGTGCTCGGCTTCGCGGCCTTTCTGGCCTACATCGCTGGGTTCACCTCGATTTTCGGGACCCTGATCGCGGCGACCAATTCGCAGGCGCGGATCATCTTCAGTTCGGGCCGTGAGGGTCTGCTGCCCTCATGGGTGGCCCAGGTCACGAAACGTCAGCGGACCCCGTGGGCGGCGTTCGTCGTCTTCCTCGGCGTCGCGCTGGGGCTCAGCTTCATCTTTGGCTGGAACACCGACCCAGTCGTGTTCTTCGGTGAGATCGCCACGCTCGGCACGATCCTAATCGCGCTCACCTACCTGGTGGCCAACCTGGCGCTACCGCTGTATTACCGGCGCTACCACCGTGAACAGTTCTCGCCGATCTTCCACCTGCTGCTGCCGCTGGCCGGTGTGGCGGCGATCGGCTACCCCCTGTACGAGCTGATCAAGCCAGGCCAGCCAGCGCCGTTCAACCACTACCCGCTGGTCGCGCTCGGCGTGGTCGTGGTTGCCCTGATCTATGGCGGGGTGGTCTTCTCCCGCGACCGGACGCTCGGCGAGCGCGTGGGCTCGATCGTCGCGGACACCGAGTAGTCACACATTTCACCCGACCGCCGAGTAACGCAACGGCATCCGTCCAGCCCTCGCCGTCGGTCGATGTGATCAGGGCGACGATCGTGGGAACGCCACGTCCCGGCGCCCGGCTGAGGGCCCGCTCGGGTACCTGGTCAGCCCTGAGAGCGGAGTTCGCTTGCCGCTGGCGACGCTCGGGCAACGGCAGGAAATGGCTCGATTTCGCTGGGGCCAACCACTGCATCTACACTCCCGCCCGCCGCGACGCGGGGGCGGTGCTGCGCGTGATCGTCACCACCACCAACCCGGACGGTGTCAAGGCCGCCAGCGCTACCCAAGGCGTACCGCCGGTGGCCAAGACCCGCGATGGGGGTCACGCTCAGCTACACCTGACGGCGCTGCCCGGCGAGCGCACCAGCATCACTGCCGGGCGCGCCCCAGTCGCGACCGAGCCGACATGCACCCTCACCGCAGCATCCTCATCCTGATCGCCGCGGCGGTCGTGGCCGGGATCGGGGTCCACCACGAGGTCCTCACCATCACCTGCTCGACCGCTGGCCCCAACCCGTTCGGACACACGGCGACGTGCCAATCCGGAACCGGTGGCTGGACCGGATTCCTGATCGTGGGGATCATCGGGTCGTTCGTTGGCGCGCGCGTCGCCGGCGGTCCCGGGGCACTAACGTCGCAATACGGCGTCTCGACCAAGAATTGGTGGGTTATCGCGCCGCTTTTCGCAGGCATCGGGATGGGATCGCTCACGGTCCCGCTTGCGTCGAGCGCCGGCTCGTCGGGCAGCTCGTTCGCGCTGCTCTTCGGCGGCGCGTTCACGCTCGCAGCCCCGGTGGTGCTTTACCTCGGGCCCGTTCGTCACGCCAGGGCGGGCTGGAACCTCCATGGTCCAGGGCACCAGCCTCTCCAGCCGCCGGGGCTGATGAGCAACCGCACATCGGCGGCAAGGTCATCGAGCCGGGCGAGGGCGGGTTCGTCGTCCAGCCAGGCGGTGGAGGAGAGGTCGGCGACCTCGAGAAGCTCTCCAGGCTCCACCGCGCGGGCGAGCTGAGCGAGTCGGAGTTCGCCGCGGCGAAGGGCCGCCTGCTCGAGCATCCTTAGCTTCCGCCGCGGGAGACATCGACGACCACCGCGGGAGACATCGACGACCAGCAAGGTCGAACGCGATCGGGGAGTATTTGGTCGGCTTGACCGCTATGCCCGCTTCGTGCTCTAGCGAAAACTCTGACGCCCAGTCGGTGTCGTCCGGCTCATCAATTGTCTTCCGGACGCCCGTGCGGCGGGCGCTGGTAGAAAGGACCCTTCAAGGGTTCGACGAGTACGAGGCCGCTCGAAATAGCGAGGTCACACGATCGTGCCATCTGCGGGCGAGAAGGCCGGTTCGTCGGCCTCGGGCTGGATCTCGTTCGACAGCGATGGACATACCTCGCAACGGACGCGGCTCACAAGCTAGGGAAAAACGCTCAGTGGTCCTGCGAGCCACTTTGACTCAGCCACCGCGGACGTTCGCAATTTGGATTTGGCGTCCGGACATCCTCTGGATCGTTTAGCGTCGTGTCGGAAGCGGTCGTCGTCTGCTTGCGACTGGTGACTTGGAACGTGGCTAGGCGGCACGCACGGCTCGTCGAGCAGGCGACGGCGCTGGCTAAGCGCGAGCCGGATGTCGTTGCGTTACAGGAGGTGACCCGGCGAACCTCGCCCGTGTGGCGGCGAGCTTTTGACTTGATGGGACTCTCCCACGTGCGGGCGTCGTTAGATGATGCGGATCCGGCTCGCACGCCTGCAGCCCCGCGCTCTACCGGGGTAATGCTGGCCTCGCGGGCGCCGCTGAGCGACGTGCCCGAAGCTATACGGATGCCATGGCCGGAGACCGTGGTGTGCGCTGCTACCGAGACTGTCCGAGGGCCCGTCGAGATCTGCTGCGTCCACGTCCCCAACGCGGCCAACGGCTGGGTGAAGGTCGAGAGCCTTCGCGCGATCCGCGAGGGCCTGGGCGCCGCTGAACCCGAGCCTCGCGTGCTGTGCGGCGACTTGAACATCCCGCGGCGTGAGCTGCCCGACGGGGAGGTGATCTCGTTCGCACGCGACTCGCGCGGGCACCTGCGCCCCGAGCGAGGCCTAGTTTGGGATGCCGCTGAGCTCAGTGTCGTTCCTGGTCTGCGGGAGCTCGGGTACCGAGACGCCTTCCGGGAATTGCATGGATACGCCGCTCCTGAGCCGAGCTGGACTTGGAAACGAATCGCTGGTCACGAAGGCGGCTGGCGGATTGACCACATCTTCGCGTCCTCCCAGTTGCGACCGGTCGCATGTCGCTATCACCATGAGTGGCGCGACGCCCAACTAAGCGACCATTCTGCCCTCGAGGCGCACTTCGCCTGACTCGCCCCGTTGCACTTTCTGAGACTAGGACCAGCGTCAACGTGTGCGTCGGGACGCCTGACGCGTTCTCCCTCCATGAGGCGGTCACGGTGCGCGTCCGCCGCCTCAGGAAAGCTCCGATGCTGCCCGAGCTACGCTGCCCGAGCTACGCCGCGCTATTCACGACGGTTTGCCGATGATCAGGGAGCCGCCGCGATCGTCGCTCCGTCGTCGATCAGCACGCCTTGACGCAGCCCATGACTGATGATCGCCTCCAGATGGCCGCGCGACTTGGCAGCCATCCGCGAGTAACCGACAAGCTGCCTGCCTCGCGGATCAGCTCGTCGCGTGAGATGCCGGCGCCCGTCCTCGCGAGGTATCGCATTGCGCTGACGACCTATCGCGGGGCGACCTCGTCGATCGCGCGGAGAGTTTCTTCTTCGGCGACGGGTAGTCCTTGTAGCGCTCAGGATCCTGGTCCGGTCCCCAGACGAACAACCCAAACGGGGTGCGTTCTGAAGCGTTCATCGCCGTGCGCGTCCGCGCGGGCGATCAGGCGGGTGGGGGTGTGCGCGCCGCGACTCGGCTGCGGGCAGAATGTGCCGGTGGCCTTCGACCCCTCCAAGCCTCCGGCCCGGAGCCAGGACGGGCAGTCGAAGCCGACCATGGCGCGTCTGCTCTCAGCTGGAGCTCGGGGTGCCGAACGCGTCGCGCATGCCGCTGGCGTCGACACGGCGATCGACGAGGCCGTCGAGGAGGCGATCGTCCGTGCGCTGAAGAGCGCGGCGGTGCGACGCGCGATCGACCGAGCCGTTGAGGATCAAGCATTCGCCTCCGATCTCCGCGCCGAGGAGGTCGCTCAGGTCGTCCGGCAGGTGCTTGCCTCCGAGGCGGCGGCGCAGGCGTGGAAGGAGGTGCTCGCCTCCGACCAGGTGCAGATGCTCGTCGAGCGCATCGCCGAGGCGCCGGAGGTTCGAGCCGCGATCACCTCTCAGGGCGCGGGCCTGATCACCGACGTCGGCGTGCGGCTGACGCGTCTGACCGAGTCGCTCGACGACGCTGTGGAGCGGATCGTGCGCCACCGCGACCCAGACTCCGAGACCGACCAGGCAGGGTTGATCACCCGGCTCGCTGCGGCGGGCGTCGACTTAGGGCTGGCGCTCGTCCTGTACGCGCTTGCCTCCAGCATGCTCAGCGCGGTGTTTCCCGTCACTTTCGGCGGCAAGATCTCGCTCGGCCTGATCGCTGTGCTCACCGCCGTCGGTGGCGTCACGGCGCTCAGCGTCGTCGTTGCCTTCTGGGCGCTCGTCGGGCAGACACCGGGGATGCGCTTCCTTTCGATCCGCATCGTCCGCGGCGATTCACACGAAATCGGGCTGCGCTGCGCAGTGCGACGGTTGGTCGGGGTCGCGCTCGCGCTGATTCCAGCCGGGCTCGGGATACTCGCGATCGCGCGCAACAGCGAGCGGCGCGGGTGGCACGATCGCATCGCGGGCACCGAGGTCATCTACGATCGCAAAAGGCGTTCAGCCCCGTACTCACGTCAGCGCAACGCCGACGAGTCGACCCGACGGCGAGCGGATGGACCGGCAGGCCAGTCCTAGGCCGGCAGCCATGCGCCTCAAACGCGCCCCGGGGCGTCAGGAGCCCGATCGACGAGGCACCTAACCGGCACGAGCATCCCGCTCGACATCCGAAAAACCGGCTGCAGTTAGGTCGGAAACTCCTCGGTAGCGGGCTGTGCTCCCCGCGAACCATTGCTGAGCGCTCGGTGCAGGTTCGGATCCACTGACGCCGCGCTGGCGAACCGGGGTGGGGCAGGTAATCCCGGGCCGAGCACGCGACCCGATGGAGCTGCTGCCGCTGTCGACCAGACCCGGGTACAACGGACTGGTGGACACAACCCGGACTTCGCGCCGAGCCTGGCTGATCTTCGGACTCGGCGTCACGGCCTACTCCGTCGCGGTGTTCCAGCGCGCCTCGCTGGGGGTGGCTGGGGTGGCGGCTCAGCACCGCTTCCACGCCACGGCGTCGATCCTGAGCCTGTTCAGCGTGCTGCAGCTCGCGGTCTACGCCGGGCTGCAAATCCCGGTGGGGGTCCTGCTCGATCGAGTCGGACCGCGGCGCCTGGTGGCGGGGGGTGCGCTGATTATGGGAGCCGGACAGTTTGTGCTCGCGACCGCCCACGCGGTTCCGCTGGCCGTGCTCGGCCGGATCATGGTCGGCGCGGGCGACGCGATGACGTTCATCAGCGTCCTGCGCCTGGTGGCGGCATGGTTTCCGCCCCGGCGGGTCCCGTTGCTGACCCAGCTCACCGGGATCCTCGGCCAGTTCGGGCAGATCGTCGCTGCGTACCCGCTAGTCGCGCTCCTCCAGGGCGCGGGCTGGAGCACTTCCTTCCTGGTCGCGGCCGCGGCTGGGCTGGCGGTCGGGGTGAGCGCGATCCTGTCGCTGCGCGACACGCCGCCCGGCGCGCCGCCGGCGGCAGCGGCGGTGAGCGCTCGGGAGGCCATACGCCGCCTGGGCCACGCGTGGCGCGAGCACGGGACGCGGCTCGGCTTGTGGACGCACTTCGTAACCCAGTTCTCCGGAACGGTGTTCGCGCTGCTGTGGGGCTATCCGTTTCTGGTCCTGGGCGAGCACCGCAGCCCAGCGGAGGCCGGCGTGCTGATCACGCTGCTCGTGCTGGTGGCGATGCTGGTCGGTCCCGTGCTCGGCCATCTGGCGGGCCGGTGGCCCTACCGCCGCTCAATTCCTGTGTTGACAATCCTCGGGTCGACGGTCGTTATCTGGACGATCGTGCTGGCGTGGCCGGGACGAGCGCCCCTCGCGCTGCTCGTCGTGCTCGTCGTTGTGCTGGCGTCCAACGGCCCGGGATCGCTCATGGGCTTCGATTACGCCCGCACCGAGAACGAGGCTGAGCGGATCGGATCAGCCACCGGCATCGTCAACGTCGGCGGCTTCGTCGCCTCGCTGATGACGATCGCCCTGATCGGCCTCGTCCTCAGCGCCCGCGGCAGCGGCGGCCCAGCGAGCTACACGCTCGACGACTTCCGCCTCGCTTTCTGCGTCCAGTATTTGTTCTGGGGAGTAGGGCTGATCGGGCTGCTGCGCACCCGCCGGCGCCTGCGCGCCGCGCGCGGGCTGGAGCTCGACCCGTTCCCTCGGGCGGTAGCGAGGTTGTACCGGCGGCGTCGGGAAGAGCGGGCCGGGGAGAAGTGAAGGCAGCTCGATCCACCTCGCGGCGTAGTAGGGTGCGCAACCGTTGTTCCGGTGCGTCGTCAGAACGCCGTTACTCGCCGCACTGCTCGCGCTCGTGGTGGTCCCGACCGCGGCTGCGCAGGTAGAGCCCTACGGCACAAGTGACTACGGCGGGTTTCGGAACGTGCTGCCGCCGGGGACGAACGGGCTTGACAACCTCGTGCAGCTCGCCCAGTTCAGAGCTACAGGTGCGCGTCCAGCGCATAGCTCTGATCAGCTCCAGATGTACTCGGGGCTGACCACCGCGGCCGGTTCGGTCACGCCGGCGACGATCCCTGACTATTTCAAGGACGCCACGTTCGGAGTTCCGCCTGGCGACGCGGCCAGCAGCGAGAGTCCGGAGGCCGGCGTCACGATCGTCCGCGACAAACGGTTCGGTGTGCCGCACATCTACGGCACCACGCGGTCGGCGCTGATGTTCGGAATCGGTTACGCAACCGCCGAGGATCGGTTGTTCTTCATCGACGTCCTTCGGCATTCCGGGCAGGGCGACCTTGCCGCATTTGCCGGAGGCGCCAACGTGGCGATGGACCAGAGCGTCTGGGCGAATGAGCCCTACACACAGAAGGACCTCCAGAACCAGGTGAGCTACGGCAAGTCGACTGAGCCTCAGGTCTTCGCCGACGCGACCAGCTACGTGAATGGAATCAACGCCTATATCTCGAAGGCCGAGCAGCCACTCAACTCGCTGACCATGTTGCCCGGCGAGTACGCCGCGATCGGGATGCCCGGGGGCCCGGCCAGGTTCTCGCTCGAGGATCTGGTGTCGATCGCGACTCTGGTCGGCGGCATCTTCGGCAAGGGCGGCGGTCACCAGCTCTCCAACGCGGTTCTCTACCAGGGCCTCCAGCGCCGGTTCGGCAATGAGCATTACGTGGTCAACGGATCCCCGCACGGTGATAAACGTCAAGCAACAGCGGACCGGCAAGTCCAAGCCGCGTCGCGGGCGGAAGCAGAAGGTCGTCGATCGATCGGGCTTGGCAACGTTCCTCAGCTTCAATGCCGCAAACGATCCCGAGGCGCCGACGACGGTCCACGGCCACAGGTTCAACTACCAAACGCTCCCGAAGCCGAGCAACGCGGTCAGCCGGACGATTGCGTTACCCGACCCTGGCAGCGTCCAGCCCGTCAACCACGTGGTCGCCGGGGCCGCGCCACGGGCTCAGCTCCGTGGCGCCCGAGCAGCCGGCGCGCGCGCAACTGGCCTCGGTCTCGGAGCGCTTGCCAACGCGGGCCCGGGACTGCTCTCATTCCCCAGCGGGATGTCCAACGCGCTGCTGGTGAGCGCCAAGAACAGCGCGAGCGGGCATCCACTCGCAGTCATGGGTCCCCAGGTCTCCTACTTCGCGCCCCAGATCCTGATGGAGGAGGACATTCACGGACCCGGGATAGACGCCAACGGCGCGGCCTTCCCCGGAGTCAACCTGTATGTCGAGCTTGGCCACGGCCGGGACTATGCGTGGTCGGCGACCTCAGCGGGCCAAAACATCATCGACACGTTCGCGGTGCCGCTGTGCAACCCGGGCGGCGGACCACCGGCCCTCAGCTCCGGCTACTACCTGCTGCACGGCCAGTGCGTGCCGATGGAGACGCTGACCCGCCAGGAGTCCTGGCAGCCGAGCCTCGCGGATACGACGCCGGCCGGTTCGGTCACGTTTCAGACCCAGCGGACCGCCTACGGAATTGTGACGGATCGCGCCACGGTCAAGGGCAAGCCGGTGGCCTACACAAACCTTCGCTCGACCTACATGCACGAGCTCGACTCGGCGGCCGGCTTCGCCGCGTTCAATGACCCGGCGCAGATGCGCAATCCCCGAGCCTTCTTCAACGCGGCCAGCAAGATCGGCTACACGTTCAACTGGCTCTACACCGATGACAACCACATCGCTTACTTCAACTCGGGACTGAACCCGGTGCGCGCGGCGCACACCAATCCGCTGTTCCCGACCTGGTCTCAGTACGCGTGGCGCGGACTCAATCCCAGCGCGCAGACCACGCCGGCCAGCCTCACCGAGCGAGACGCGCCCCAGAGCGCGCATC
The DNA here is from genome assembly GCA_963757165.1 of uncultured Solirubrobacterales bacterium. GTDB lineage: Bacteria > Actinomycetota > Thermoleophilia > Solirubrobacterales > Solirubrobacteraceae > Palsa-465. Next base: position 538,886 of record CAVWQO010000006.1, on the reverse strand, counting down.
CGCAGGTGATCGACCAGAACTACCTGACCAGCTGGAACAACAAGCAGGCTCCCGGTTACGGCAATGGTGCCACCGGACAGGAGTTCTCGTCGGTTTTTCGCTCGCAGCTGCTCGACAACAACCTCAACGCCTACCTGAAGCGAGACCACGGACAGCTGACGCTCGCTGATCTGATCAACGCGATGGGGGTCGCGGGGACGCAGGATCTCCGCGGCGTAGAGGTGCTGCCGTACGCGCTCCGGGTGATCGGCCATCCGAGCGACCCCACCCTCGCCAACGCCGTCAACACGCTTCAAGCTTGGGTTGCGAGCGGCGCGCACCGGATTAACCGCGCAGCTCCCGGGGCTTCAGGCAACTACGACCAGACCGACGCAGTCAGGATCATGGACGCGTGGTGGCCCCTTCTCGTTCGAGCTGAGTTCTCATCGGTGTTGGGCCCCACCCTCCTGGGCCAGGTGGAGTCCGAGTTTGCGATTAACGACCAGCCGGGACACGGCACCAGCGGCAACCACCTCGGCTCGGCCTGGGACGTCGGCTTCTACGGGATCGTCCAGAAGGACCTGCGGTCGGTCCTCAAGCAGCACGTCGCCGCACCGCTGAACCGGGTCTTCTGCGGCTCAGGGTCCCCGGCGCGCTGCCGTGCGGCGCTTGCGAGCTCCCTCGCCGCCGCCGTCGCGCAGACTTCGCAACAGGTGTATCCGGCCGACGGCGTCTGTGCGGCCGGGAATCAAATGTGCTCGGACTCAATCCAGTTCCGGGCCATCGGCGGGATCACGCAGCCCCTGATCGGATGGATCAACCGGCCAACCTTCCAGCAGGCCGACGAGATCCAGGGGCACGGTCCGCGATAGCTCCTGCGCGGCGCTGTCGCTGTCGCGGTCGCGGTCGCGGTCGCGGTCCTAGGTTGTCCCAAGGACGGGATCCGACGGAAGTCGAAGGCCGCGTCCCCGACACGAGCGCGTCGTGAACCGGTTGGATCTCGCGCGGCGCCCCGGCCAATCCTGACCGGAACCGCCTCTGTCGCTGGCGAAGAGTCGCCGCGGCTCGGGCGAAGCGCACACCCGGCTGCGGTACCGAGCAGGGCATTGCGGGTACTGCTCCGGTTCATAGTGCTCTCTCCCGAAACACCCGAACGCGACGGCGCCGCGAAGCGCGCGACTTTCCATCAGATGGCATCCGACGCCGGTAGTGGGTGCCGCCGGCGCTGCACGAGGACCCCGCGCCACGACCGTCGACCTCGGCGCCGGCCGCCGGTGCTCTGAGGGACGATGCCCGATCGCACGCCCGAGGACATCTGGACCGAGAGTCTGGAGGAGGGGGAACGTCGACTTGACCGGAGATGGCCAGCGCTCATGGCAACGGGGTTTGCCGGGGGCGCCGACGTCATGCTTGGAATCGTCGCCGTGACCGTTTCGACCGCTGGGTTGTCCGCCGCGATGCCGGAGCCGACTGCGCACGTGCTCGCCTCGCTGCTGTTCGGGCTGGCCTTTGTGTTCATCACCTTGGGGAGGGCGGAGCTGTTCACCGAGAACTTCCTGATCCCCGTGGGGGTTGTGTTCGCCGATCGGGCCCCGGCGTTGAAGCTCTGGCGGATGTGGGGCACGACCCTCGTGCTCAACTTTGTCGGTCTGGCCGTGCTGGGAGCGCTCGTCTCAGTCGAGGGCGTTCTGCCTTCGGGCTCCCTGCATGCGGCGGGCGTCATCACCAACACGCTGAGCGACCGCTCGTTCATCGCCGCGCTCGTTAGCGCAATTGTCGCCGGGGTCGTGATGACCGCCTTCACGTGGGTCACGACAGCAGCCGAGAGCGGTACCGCGCGGATCCTTGCGGCACTCCTCGTCGGGTTTCTCCTGATCGCTCCAACGCTCAACCACGCCGTCGTCGGCTTCGGGGAGATGTTCCTCGGGCTGCTGGCTGGAACGACGCACGCAGGCTGGGTCGATCTCGTTCGCAACGTCTCGATCGCCATCCTCGGCAACCTGATCGGCGGAGTGGGGCTGGTGTTCAGCACGCGCCTCGCCCAGGTCAGCGGCGATCCGACCTCGGGCTCCGGCGGTCAGCGAGGCGTCTAACCCGGCCTGGGCTAAGAACGCAAAAGCTGGAGCTGGCGCTGCCGGCGCCTAAGGGTTATCACCGTCCGGGTCCGTGCCCTCCCGTTCACCACCGGACTGATCCCGCCCCTGGCCGGCCTCGGCCTCCTTGCCCGTCACCCGCTCGGCGTCGGAATGCTCAAGCGGAGCCGGATCCTGATCTGTCTGCTGCTTCTTTGTCTCCTCCACTGAGCTCCCTTGATCGCTGGTGAGGACTCACCTACCCCGAAACCGACTCCTCGGCACCTCAGGTGGACAGGCCGGGTCATCAGCTGGACTGACACCCGGTTCTGCGCGCCCGATGTGGGGACCTCGGTCGGCGTCCTCCGCGCTCCCAACAGCGACGTCCTGGTCGGCCCAGCACACGGCTCAACCGGGTTTCTCGGTCACTTTGACGCACTCAATCACGCCTAACGCGGCCAGTTTTGGGAGCGTAGAAGAGGCGTGTCACGACAGTCGCCGCAAATCCGAGGCCCGAGTGGGGGGTTTCGTCGCTAAGGACCCGCGGTGTTTGACAGCGTTCGATCGCGCCCACTCGTGAGCGACGGCAGCACGCTCTGAATCAGCTCGAGCAGCGCACGGCTGAGCAGCGTGTGTACCTCGTCTCGCCCCACGCGGTTGTGAAACAGCCATTCGCGGGCGGCGGCGTCGGCCAGCCCGAGGTAGCTGCGGATCAGGAACCCGAGTTCCGGCGGCGCTGGCTCGCCGGCGCTGAGGTTCGGGACGATTCGCAGGACGATGGACTCACGCGCACCCTGGACCACCGCCTGCAGCGCGGGATCCTCGGGATAGCGGCCCGCCGCCCCGACCGCGAGCGCCAGTTCACGGAAATCGGCGACGAAGTCCAGCCACGCGTCGACGCCATCTGACACGACATCCTCGAGCGGTACGCCGGCGCGGGCCGGGGCGGGGGAGGGAGCGAATTCTGCGAGCGACTCGACGACCGCCGCGAACAGCTGCGCCTTGCCTCCGAAGTAGTGATGGACGAGCCCACGCGTCACCCCGGCCGCTCGCGCGACATCGGCGATCGAGACCGCGCTGTAGGGCGTCTCGCTGAACACGATTCGGGCGACGTCGATGATCTGGCGCCGGCGGCCCTCGGGGTCGAGGCGCGCGAGCGTGAGAGTACGTTCCGCGGGCATCTGAAGCGGATGGTACTTGTTTGACGCGGCGTCAACAAGCTGTTATACATGCCGCCAACAACGACGGGAACGGGCGGTTATGGGACAGGGAGCGGATCTACAGCGCCAGTCCGGCGCAGCTTGGCGTTTCCGCAGGATCGCCGCGGCACTGATCGCGGTGTGTGGGATGGGGCTAGCACCCGCGTCAGCCAGCGCCGCCACCCGGCCCTGCCTGCTCACGGTTGAACCTACGTCCGACCGCGAGAACATCATCTGGCCGGAGATCACCACGACGTACGAGTCGGGTGAGGTGCCGGTGCTGCCAGGTGGCTACACGGAGATTCGTGGGGAGTTCCCGCACGCACGCTTCTTCTCTTTGCAGACCTCGGGGCTCAACGGCAAGAACGTCAGCGGCTGGGCCGATTATCAGATCACTCCCGACGCCGGTTCGGTCAATCCCTTCGTCCCGGGCGCCAACCGCCAGGCGACCGACCGCGGGTACACGATGCGCGTCGTCGACGCGCCGGTGCCCGCTAGTGGTCCGGCGCCGAACACGCTGTACAGCACGAGCGCCGACGGCAGCGTACGAAGCGCGCCCCTGGCCGCTCTTGTCACCCTGCGCTACTACCTCCCGGATCAGCGGACCGGCCGGCTGGCCGGAGTGTCGGCGCCCACGATTACGCTGGTCACCGCGACCGGCCAGCGCATTCCCACGCCGACCTGCACCGACAACCTCGGCGACCCCGGCTACACGAGCACGATCGCCGCTACCGGTCCGCAGACGTCTGTGCTGCCCGGCACCGGACCCTTCCTCGCTCACCGTGTCCCGGTCTGGCGCAAGTTCGTCAACGCGGCGACCGGTCTGTTCGGCGCGCTGACCGACAACGACACTCTCAGTGACACGATCTACACGCCGCTGACCAAGGTCACCTACCAGCTGCCGGCCGGGTTCTTCGAAAACATCTACAACAAGTACGTCGCCACCACGATCTCGATGGACTTCGGGCAGGTGCTCACCTTCCGGGCGAAGCTGCCGACGACGCCGCGAACCTTCGAGGGTCAGCCACGCATGGGCAGCGGCCAGCTGCGCTTCTGGTCGATCTGCACGGGGGTCGTTGCCACCACGACGACGTACGACTGCCTGGTCGATAAGGACATTTCGATCGACCGCAACCGCGAGTTCACTCTCGCGATCTCCACCGCGGCGGCGCGGCCGGCGAATGCCACGGCGCGCTGCGGCGTCGCCTGGCTCCCTGCCGGGCCGCCCGGTCAGTCGGTCGTGATCCTGCGGAACATGCTGCCGTCATCTCAATTCGCTCAGGCGATCCAGAACGTCCAGGTCGGTCGGGAGCAGGCGGTGATGGGGCCCTACTACCCGGTCGGGCGCTACTACCCGACGACCACTGCGTTCGAGCGCCTGGGCTGCCATCCGCCGTCGACGGCGACAAGGCACCGCGCCAAGAAGAAGCCGGCCCGTAGGCGGAAGCGCAGGGCTCATCCGCACGCGCGCACGGGCTCCTGACGCTGACCCGCTCGAGCGCTCAACGCACCAGCGGATTTCCCAGGGGATAGGGCCGCCCGCCGGCGGCCGAGGACGCCGCGGCGGATCGGCGACGAATTACGCGGGGTCGGACCGCGTAGTGCGGTCTTGGCGTCAAAGGCACACCGCACGCGTAATGACAACGCAAGGCATGGGCCAGTCCCCTCGCTACCTGTTGGCGATGACGCCGAACCTTCGGCTCATAGCCCGAAGGTCGCGGGTTCGAATCCCGTCCCCGCCATGAGGAAAGCCCTGCTCCGGATCGGCGACTCTGACCAACAGAAGTGGGACGGCGGCGGCCCGGACTGCGAAACCGACACGGGCCTCGAGCCAACCCGCGCTAAGCGGGCGGCGGCACCGATGTCGCCGCTCGCGCACGGTCGGCCGCTCTGAGTTCAGCGACAGAAGGCTGCGTCAGCTCGTGAAGCTCCGCCCTTAACGCTCTTGCCCGCTCAGCGGCGGCATCGATCTCGGCACGCCGCTTAGCAGCGGCTCGTTCCCAACCGGGCGGCCTGTCCCGATGCGTCGGCATCTCGCGGATATGTCGGCTCTGACCATGGGTAACTTGAGCTCCGGTGGCCCGCGAGTTGCGGACGACTCCTTCGAGCGGTGAACGGCCACCGCGCTGCCGCGGGACGGGCGCTTGACCGACGTTGTCCGACGCCAGCAGCCTGGCGCCGTGGGGCAGACGATCGGATCAGCCGCGATGCGGCAGTGAGCGGCTAGAGCGGACGACAGCTCCTGCTCGTTCACCCCAGCCGCAAGCCCCGGCAGCTGGCAGCAGTCAAGGCGCGCTCTCGCGGTTGGCCACCCCAGGTCTCATAACCCGAAGGCGGTTCGGGCAAAGCCGGCGAAATTTCGCCCCTGCGCGAAGTCAGTCTGGGAACCTGATCAGTGTGGGCTATCTGCGTGCACTCGAACGGAGGAGGCAGTGCGACACCAAGATTTGTCACGCAAGACGATCCGTCCACACCTAGGGCCATCAGTAGCGACGGTGATCGCGTTTGTGGCGTTGATAGTGGCTCTGGAGGGGCCGGCCTTGGGCAGCTCCAGCGTCGGCGGCCGGAATAGCGCACACGCGGCCAAGGGGACGCCGGGTCCTAGGGGTCCGAGAGGTCCTAGAGGTTTTCGTGGACCCGCTGGACCCGCGGGAACGGCTGGTGCACCCGGGTCTGCGCTTGCTTACGCGCACTTCCAAAATGGTGTTGTCGATCCCGCGACGAGCAAGAACATTGACCCGCAGACCGTGGACCTTGCCACCGCCGGGGTCACCTGCTTCGTCGTAACTGGCGGCACTCCAAAGAACGTGACAGCAATGATCGACAGCTCGGGTGCTGACCCACGGACGAGCCAGATCGGCGGCAACGTGGCGCCGCCCGGGGGAACCGCGAACGGCTGCCCCAGCGGAGACAACGTGGAGATCTCCACAAGTTCGGCAGGCAGATTCGTGAACCTGTCCTTCTACGTCACGATCAACTAGCAAGCCGGCCACAGCGGCCGCGGGAACACCTCTACCGCCCGTCGCCCGACCGACTGCAGTCACTGTCATCGTATGTTTGGTCACGAGAGCGTCGCTAGGCGTCGCGCCTTCGTCGCCGCGTCAGCTAGCAGCCGACCCAGTTCACGCGTGTCGGCCCAGGTCAGCAGGAGGCGAGCCTGCGACCTGAGACCGCTCGTGGGCTCGCGTGTTCGGACGACACTGCGCTTGCCACGGCGAGGCCGATCGGGTCGGTCCGGAAAAGAGAGGGTTGACACCGATTGCGGCGTGCGCAAGAGTGCTCATAACAACGGTGGGGCGCACCGTTAGGTATGGGCAACAGCGAAGGGGTGGTCGCCCCGTTTATGGGCGCAATTGAACCGGGTATCAGGGATGACTGAGGGATCTACTCAACCGGCGGACTCGACCGCGGTCGCGCACTGCGATGCGTGCGGCCACTTGGTTGGCAACAATGCAACGTTCTGTGGGGAATGCGGGCGTCAGCTAACAGCTGAGGAGCCGCTGACCGAGCCGCTCCCGCCGCGCGAGGTTCCTGCCGGTCATGCCGGCAGCGGGGCGCCGGTCGCTTCACAGACGCCTGAGCCGCCACGGGCCCCACCCGATCCCGCGGCGGGGCCGCCGCCGTGGGCGACAGCCGGGCCTCGGCCGGGCGCGCCACCCGCGTGGGGCCCCCAGCCTCAGGCTGGCTGGGCCCAGCAGACTGGCAGTTGGCCGACCCAGCCGGGCTACGGGACGCCGCCTCCGCCTCCGCCCTCCGGCTACCTGGCTCCCTATGCGAGCGCCTACCCGGCTCCGCCCGAGCGCAAGACAAGCAACGGTCTCATCGTGGGACTCGCCGTCGCTGCGATCGTCGCCGCTGGCCTCGTTGTCGCCGTCGTCTTGCTCGCGGTGAACTCCAGCAGCCAGACACCAACAATCACGACGACCGCGACTCAGGCTGCCGCGAACATCAAGCCGGTCGCACCGAGCGCGAGCACGGCGGTGCAGACGAGCGGGGCAGGGAGGGGCGCCGCCGGCAATCTGTTCAACACCGGTAAGCACACGCAGTCGTCGCCGATCGCGAGCTCGTCGCAAACTGCAGCGACGAGATCAACGCCACCAGCGTCGCCCACGGCAAACATCGCTGACGCCAGCGGCGCGCGCGGCGTGGTCCAAGACCACTGGGCCCGCATCGCCTCCGGCGACTATACGGGGGCGTACGCGTTGCTTGCACCAGGGGTCGGCGGGACCGACGAATCAAGCTGGGTCGCCAACCATCAGCAAGAACATCCGCAAGTACTCGCCGCGGTCTTCGGCGCTCCGACGTTCAACTCGCCGACCGGCGCGACCGTTCCAATCGTGTCGCTGAAGACCTCTGCGAGCGACGGCTGCAAGACATGGACCGGGAACTACGGCGTCACTAAGCAGAACGGCCAGTGGACCATCAGCTCTGCCAACCTGTCGCAGGGGCCGTCGTGCTAAGCCCGTCACCCCGCGTCACGACCGGTATCTAGCCAGGAAGAGACCGAATTGTCCTATCACGATCAGCCCACGCAACAGTTCCCGGCGCTGCCGCCGAACGGCGGCGGCATGCCGCCGGTTGCGCACGCCAGCGTGCCGATGGTTCCGTACTCGCCCGCACAGTACGCGGCTCTCCCGGCGGTGCCCCCGAAACGCGGCGCCGGGTTCTGGGTCGGCATCACTGCGGCGATTGCCGCGGGCGTCGTGCTCTCCCTGCTCGCGGGGTTCTTCATCGGACGCGGCAGCCGTCTCTCGAACAGCGATGTGCAGAGCAAGGTCACACAGCAGGCACAGGCCGATCAGATCGCCCAGCAGCAGGTGCTCTCCGCGCAGAAAGCCGCCGATCAGACAGCGGAGGACAAAGCCGTCACTTCCGCCCGCCGCGCCGGCGAGAACGCCGGGCTGCGCGAAGGCCGCATCCAGGGCCAGCAGCAGGGCTTCCAGCAGGGTCAGCAGACCGGCTACCAGGCGGGCCAGTCGGCCGGGCAAGCCCAGGGCTTTCAGCAAGGCCAAACGCAAGGGTTCAATCAAGGCCAGAGCGCCGGTTACAGCCAAGGCTTCAACTCGGGGCTCTGCACCTCGGTCAACCTCGTCTGCTGACCTGCGGATGATGGCGACCGTCCAGCCGTCGATCAGCGACGCGCCGGTTGACTGGGACGCTGGCGTTCTCAAGGCGCTGTACGAACTCGTCTTCTCGGTCCCTGATCGCGAGGTCGCTGGCGTACTTGTCGGCATGCCTCCGGCCGTAAGTGGGACCGGTTTACCGTTTGTCCGCGCGGCGATTCCTGCGACGCAGGGATTCGTGCCCGGCCAAGCGTCTCTTTTCGTCCATCAGACCTGGTCGCAGGTGCATGGGACGATGGCCCGCTACTACGCGGGGCTCGAGGCCGTCGGCTGGTATGTAAGCCGCCCGGGGCGGGGAACCGGCCTGACCGAGGCGGATATTCTCAACCACCGACGCTGGTTTGCACGGTCCGACCAGATCCTGCTTGTCGTCGACTCGCTCAACCACAAGGCCGCCGTCTACGCGTGGTCGGGCGCGCAGCTCGTCCGTGTCACCGAGGGTGCGGTCTCTCGCAGGTACACGCGCCCGCCGCGCCCGGGGTTCCCGATCGCCGGGCTCGGCCTACTCGCGGTGCTCGGGATGACCATCGGGATTATCGCCTTCGTCATCGCACAAGCTATGGGGGGTCAGTGATGGGAGCGTCAACGAAGTTCTGCACCGACTGCGGCACGCCGGTCGACGGCGAGCGGTTCTGCACTCACTGCGGTCACTCGCTCCAAGACGAGACGGTGGAGCGCTCGTCCGCGGCTGCCGACACACGCGGAGAAAGCGCGAGTGGCGGCGCGGCTCACGCGGCCTCCGTGGCGCCGACTGCCGTTCGGGAGGCGCCCGCACCCGCTCGTGGCGCCCCGCCGCCGCAACCACCGCCCGCGTCTGATCCACCTCCGCCGGGGCAGCCGCCCTCTGGACGGCGGTCGTGGCTGCCGACTGCGATCAGCGCGATGGCCGTGCTCGCGCTCGCCGCGCTCGTCGCCGTTGTCCTCATCGTAACGAGCGGCAAGCCGGCCCCGAAACCGACGAATCCGCAGACGCAGGCTGTTCACCTGACGAACGCGTTGCTCGCATCCCGGCAGCTGTTTGCGGCGACCCAGCAGCCGTCGTACTCGGCGTTACTGCCCGCCGGCTGGCAGCAGTTGTCGACGAGCGCGCCGGGATTGACGGCAGCGCTCACCGTTAAGAGCCCGGTCGATGAGGGCGCGACGATCACGGTCGGACAGTTCGTCAAGGCGCCCAAGACGCTTAGCGGCGAAGGACGCGCGCTCCTGAAAGCAGCCGGGTCACAATCCGGTTTCCATCAGGACGCGAACACGCCGACCCAGCTTGCCGGTGGGCGTCAGGCGTGGGTCATTGCCTACGACGCTTCGGGCAAGAGCACCGCGACCTACCTCGTCAGCTCGTGCCGGAACACGTACGCAGTTTCGGCCACCGTGTCGCCCGCCCGGGTGTCCGTGCTCAGGGCCCGGATCGCGATCGTCGCCGGAACGCTGCAAGGGAACTGCTGACGATGGCGACGGCCCCCGTCACCCAACCACACATCTGCACTAACTGCGGCCGAACGACGAGCGCGAGGAGTTCGTTCTGCGGTAACTGCGGCGAGGCGCTCTCGCCGGTGAGGACCGGACCTGCTCAGTCGACGGTGAGTCAAACCGCAGGGACGCCACGGCGGGCCGGGATGCCGGGGCCGCCGCGAGCGCGGACCGAACCGCCGTCGCGGCTGCACATGCCTGTGGCCGCCCCGCCGGGGCAAGTATGGGCGGCGGCCGCGGCTCACGTTCCGGTGTCGGAACGACCGCATCCGCCAGCGCTGCTGGCAACCATTGCGGTACTCATCGTGCTGGCGTTTGCGGGGGCCGCCGCGGCGATCATCCTCGCCATCACCGGCAGTGACAACGCTCAGCCGGGTAGCGGGAGCACCACAACGACCGTCACCGTTCTCGGCTATGCCCGCTGACAGTCTTACCGGCCAGCTGCACAGGATCGGGCCGCTCGCGGCCGTGTGCGTCGTTCTCGCGCTCGCCCTCGGCACGTTTGCGCTGCTCAAGCGGATCATCTCAACGCCCGCGAGGACGCCCGCCCCGACTACCGTCGCGCCGCCGCGGACCCGGCTCGAGGTGCCGCCGGCGAGCCCGAACGCTGCGGCGGCGACGGGCGGCAGCAGCGATCCGCTAGCCGCCGCTCAGGCGCAGACCCTCAAAGGTCTCACTCGCATTCAGCAGCAGCAGGGGGAGCTCGCGCGGAAGCAGGCGGCTATCTTCCGCCGTCAGCTCGCGGCGCTAAACCATCGCAATGCCGCCATCGGGACATTCCAGGTCCCTCACCCCGCCGCGACACAGAGCGCAGCTCCGTCTCCGGTGCGGAGTCCACAGAAGAAGGCGACAACGACTCCCGCCAGGCCCACCGGGGGAGCCCCGGTCCAGAGACGCTGATGCGCGGCGCGCTCATCGCGGGCAGCGCAGTGATCGCCGCCCTGTCGATCTTTTCGCTCGCTCATCCGTCGCACAGCACTCAAGCGATGCTGGGCGTCGCCACGTCGACCTCCGCGGGGCCTACGCCGACGACGTCCCCGGCCGCCAACCCGCAGGCGCATCGCCTGAGACCAAAGCAGCTGCCGCCCGCGACACAGATGACGAGCCCCTCGCAAGCGGCGACGCCGACGCCGAGCTCCACGTCACTAGCGAGGATGATTGGCCAGCAGATGATGGTCAAGTTCGACGGGACCTCTCCCGGCCCCGAGCTACTACAGCGGGTCCGTGACGGGCAGGTTGGCGGCGTCATCCTCTACGGGTCCAACATCACCAGTCCGGGGCAGGTCGCGCAGCTTGACGCCGCACTCCAGCACGCCGCGGTTTCAGGGGGCAACCCGCCGCTGCTCATTTCGACCGACCAGGAGGGCGGCCAGGTCAAGCGGTTCCCGTGGGCGGCTCCGACTGTGCGGGCCGCGTCTATGGGCGCGCAGGGACCTGCGGTCGCCTATGAGCAGGGGCAAGCGTCCGGCAGCGCATTGCGGGCCGGCGGGGTCAACGTCAACCTCGCGCCCGTCGCCGATGTCGCCCACTCGGCCAGCTCGTTCATCTGGAAGCAGGGCCGCTCGTTCGGAACTTCTCCGGGCACGGTCACCCCGGCCGTCGCGGCGTTCGCCCAGGGAATGGAAGCCGCAGGAGTAGCGCCGGCCGCCAAGCACTTCCCCGGCGTGGGAGCCGCCCTCACCGACACGGACTTCGCGCTCGAGAAGATCAACCTCTCCAAATCGGACCTCACCCCGTACCACACGCTCATCGCCCAGAACATCCCGCTCATCATGATCGGCACTGCCGTCTATTCGAACTTCGACCCGAACGCTCCCGCTGCCCTGTCACACCCGATCGTCACTGATCTGCTCCGCACCCGCCTCGGCTTCCGAGGTGTGACGATGAGCGACGATCTTGAACGCCCGACCGAGCACGCGACTCCGGGCGCGGCCGCGGTTGCCGCTGCCCGCGCCGGAATCGACATCATCCTCGTCTCGTCGACCGCGTCCGCTGGCGTGAGCACGTATCAGGCGCTGCTTACCGCGGCCCAGTCAGGACAGATTCCGCGGCAGACGATCGAGGCGGCATACGCGCGAATCGTGGAACTCAAACGCACTTACGCTACGCCGTGAACCGAAAGGTGTCCGTCGAGAACGCCCGAGGTTCCCATGCCCTGCTTTCCGAACCAATCGAGCGGAGACAGTCCTGCGCGCCCACTGGAACCCGGTAGAGCGGCGGTCTACAAAGCGCTCCATCCTTGACGGGGAGGCGCGGAGCTCTGCTGTGGATCCTCTGCGCGTGCGTGTGGGACGCGGCGTGCGCGAAACGATTGACCAGCACGCTGCGATCCATCCTGCGCTTGAGGTCGGCGGCCTTCTCATCGGCGGGGCACGGGACGGCACGGTGTGCGTGCGTGCGGTCATCCCGGCTTTCAGCGCGACTTCGCCCGGAGCGCCGCTTACGGTCACGCCCGTCACTTGGAAGGCGGCTCGCGCCGAGCTCTCGCGCTATCCCGGCATGGAGACCGTGGGCTGGTACCGCACCCGCCGCCACGGCCACTCAAGGCTGAGCCCGGAGACCGTGAAAGTCCAAGAGCGGTATTTCGCCTGCCGGGGGCAGCTGCTTCTCGTCACCGACATTAAGGACAACGACGAGACCTGGTTTACCTGGTACGGCGAGACGCTGACCCGCCTCCCGGATCATCGGCTCAGCTCGCCGCCGCCGACGGAAGGGAACCGGCGGGCGACTTCCAGCCGCCGCCTGTGGGCGCAACGGGTAACGTGTGCGGCCGCCGGAATCGCGCTCGGCTGGGCAATCTGGAGCGTCGGCATCGACACCGGCGGGTCGGCGCCGGTGTCTACCTCACGATCCGCGGCATTCGGCTCTGGACCCGTTCGCGCCCATCCGATGGTCGTCGAGCCGCAGGCGGGCAGTCCGGTGTCGGGAGGAACGCCTTGAGCGCGCCGCTCGTCTGCCCCCATTGCGGAAATCCGGTGCAGGTTGGGCAGACGTATTGCGGCGGGTGCGGGGAGGCGCTGCCGGCGGCGATCCTCTCCGCGGGCGGCTCGGAGGAGGCTCGCGCCGGACCCGAGATTGTCGGCCGGGTCTGCCCTCGATGCGGGATCGCGATTGGCGCCGGCGCACCCGCCGCCCCCTGCGGCGCATGTGGGACACCGCATCATCTGGAATGCTTCGCTCATGGTGGATGTGCGGTCGTCGGCTGTCCCGCGAACCCGCTGACGCCGGCGCAGGCGCAGGGGGCGCCGCCCGTCGCCTACGCTGCGTATCCGGGGCCTCCGGCGCCGAGTACGCCAACTAGCCCGTGGCTCATTGCCGCGGCGGTCGTTGCGGGGCTCGTAACGGTCGCCCTCATCATCGTCGTCGTGCTGCTTGCCGGCGGCAGCAAGTCGACGACGACCTATCAGTCGGCCGCAACACCGATCAAGCCGATCTCGCCAATTTCCGCTAACAGCGGCGGCACTCCAGGCGGCGCGGGCAGCGGCGGGAATGCGGGCACTCTTGTCCCTCCATCGAAGCCGAACACGTTCCAGGCGCCGCCACCGTTGAATGGTGCGCGCGTCACCGGGACGGACGCGCACGGCTACAACGTCGGGGCGGGTTGCTCAGACAACCCGAATAGCCCGCAGCCCGGCTGCGCCGACTCGCCGTCCACGCCGAGCGGAGACCCGACGGGCGCGTGCTCCGGCGGGATCACGATCGACCGCCAGACGACGAGTTGCGGGCTCGCCGAGAATGTCAAGGCTGCGTACCGCTCGGACGGGATTGTCGTCGCCGTCAGTCCGGAGCGCGGGCGCTCTTACACGTTCACTTGCCAGACGGGCGGGTCGGGGACGACGCACATGACGATATGTCACGGGCAAGCGGGCAACGCGATCCTCTATCTTGCCTGGTAGTCGGGGTTCAGCCAGCGCTGGTCAGCGACGTGCCTGGGCCGGCGCTGCCGGCGACGAGTAACGTCCCCAGCGGCGCCGGGCGATGTTTGAAGCGCCAGTCAAGGAACGCGATCGTAGTCCGCTCGACGGCGTCGAGTTGCGGTCCCGGCTCGGTGTACGGCGCCTGGTGTCCTGCGCCGAGCAGCTTGAGCAAAATTTTCGGCTTCGCCGCCTGGCGGTAGAAAGCGTAGGTATCGCTGGGTGGGTTGATCGTGTCTGCCGTCCCCTGGACAGCCAGCAGCGGCGGCCCGTCCGCCGGCATCGTAAACGGCGCGCCAAAGGGATCCTCGGCGCCTGAGAGGATCATCGCGGCGTCCACTCGGTTGTCGCGTACGACCGGGTCGTAGGCCACCGCGAGCGCGGTGTCGCCGCCATCGGACTGGCCGGTCGCGGCTACCCGACCATGATCGATAAGCCCGGCGAGCGGCCCGGTGCGAGACCGGCTGCGATTGGAGAGGTCGGTGATCACGAGGCTCATGTCGCCCGGCTGGTTCGGCAGGTCGTGCTCGTCGGGGCCGCCGGGATTGCCAGCGTTCTCGAGCGGGAAGACAGGCGCAGCCACGACGTACCCGGCGCGCGTCCACGCGTCGAGCAGCCGGTCGTAGGGGGCGGGGGAGACGGCAAAGCCGTGGCCGAAGACGATGAGCGGGAACGGCCCGGCCTTCTGGTTAGTACCGGTGACGGTCGGATACCGAACGATCGTGAGAAACGACCGGCGGGCCGTGCCGATCCGCCGCGACGGGTCGATCAGCCGAACCGTCATCGCTCCGATCCCGTAGGCAGCCAGCGGACCAGGGCGGCGGCGCCTGACCGTCGTCGACGTGGCCGTGGTTGTGGCTCCTGTCGTCGCCGCTGGGGCCACCGTCGTCGGCGAGCGCGGGGCGACCGTTGACACATTCCGCGGGAGGACCTGGGACGCCGCTCCGCGGCTTCCGGTCCCTGTAAAGACTGCAAGCGCAAGCACGGACAGGGCAGCGCAGATCGTCACAATCGCCACCGCCTCGCCGGTCCGCAGCCGCCGAGCGGATGGTGCGCGCCTTGGTCTCACGAGCCGGGGAAGCGTAACGTCCCGTGCGGGTCAGCACTCATCAGCTTCGAGCTTCTTGTGTACGTACGTCGCCACCACGATCTCGATGGACTTCGGGCAGGTGCTCACCTTCCGGGCGAAGCTGCCGACGACGCCGCGAACCTTCGAGGGTCAGCCACGCATGGGCAGCGGCCAGCTGCGCTTCTGGTCGATCTGCACGGGGGTCGTTGCCACCACGACGACGTACGACTGCCTGGTCGATAAGGACATTTCGATCGACCGCAACCGCGAGTTCACTCTCGCGATCTCCACCGCGGCGGCGCGGCCGGCGAATGCCACGGCGCGCTGCGGCGTCGCCTGGCTCCCTGCCGGGCCGCCCGGTCAGTCGGTCGTGATCCTGCGGAACATGCTGCCGTCATCTCAATTCGCTCAGGCGATCCAGAACGTCCAGGTCGGTCGGGAGCAGGCGGTGATGGGGCCCTACTACCCGGTCGGGCGCTACTACCCGACGACCACTGCGTTCGAGCGCCTGGGCTGCCATCCGCCGTCGACGGCGACAAGGCACCGCGCCAAGAAGAAGCCGGCCCGTAGGCGGAAGCGCAGGGCTCATCCGCACGCGCGCACGGGCTCCTGACGCTGACCCGCTCGAGCGCTCAACGCACCAGCGGATTTCCCAGGGGATAGGGCCGCCCGCCGGCGGCCGAGGACGCCGCCGTCGGGTCGGCAAGGTCGCCTCGCGAGGTGTTCGGTTCGGCGAGCTGGCTCGTCGTAATGATGTTGCGTACCAGATCAGAGGAGTCTCGATGCGCGCCGATGATGATCACGAAACCCCGCCCGTTCCCCGGCCGGGTAACAACTGAACCTACCTGCGGTAACACCTGAGCGTTTCTGGCCTCGTAGCGTGGTCGCTCGTCCGCCGGTCAATGGCGGTGCAGGCCTCCCCGAGAACCCAGGAGGAACGAGCGATCGTCCGGGATCGCCGGTGCCGATGATCCCCCGGCGGCCCGGGCCGTGAACCGGCGAGTTGCGCTTCGGACGTTCGTCTGGCGATGAGCGGCACCGCGGCTTAGTGTCGGCCGCCGATGTACCGGCCTTTGCGGTGCCGGCGTGGCGAACCAGCGCTGAGTTGCGGGTCCCGCCGGGCACGCCAGGACCGGTCGCGGAACGTCGCAGCTGCGGATGAGCCGGGGCTACTGGTCGGGCTCAACCGGTTCGCCGCGGCGTTCTTGCAGCCACTCGGCGAGCATGAACTCCACGCTCTCGACCAGCGCAAATACCAACGACGCGCCGAACGCGGCGCCAAACCAGGCCCACGCGCCAGTGAGCACCGCAGCGACCCCGCGGGCGGCTGCGATCGCGAGCACGATCGAGACGAACGCCAGCGCGGTCCCGAGCAGGATCACGTCATCTGAGCCCTTCTCGAGGGGGGCCTGAAACCCGCGACTGGCCACGCCTTCCACGCCACCGAACGCTACGACGGCGCCTAGCCCGAACACGATGAGATCACCGAAGCGCGGGGCACCGCGAGCGAGCTCAACGGCACCAAAGCTGGCCGTTATCGTCACCGAGTACCCGAACGCGGTCGCATTTCCGCTCAGCGATTGGCCGAGACCGCAGACCAACCTCGCGCGCAGGCCGCGAGGGTGCGCGGCGCGATCCGCGTCCGACGAGTCGTGATCGGGCATCCCGACCGGTTCGACGCCTGGGATCGAACTCCCCCCCGTCCGTCGCCCAAGTGAGCTGCCCGTCCACTCGCTTCTGTGCGGAGCTCGCCGACCACAATTGAACGCTGCTCCGTCGCCCAGTGGCATGAAAGCGATGCCGAGACGACCCACAGTCACGCAATCGCTATGCCACAGATGCGATGTCGGCCCGCCAGCAGTCGGTGTGAGCGCAACGGCGACGCTGCGATCACGCGGGTCGACTGTGGCTGCGCGATACAGTCCGCGCCTGCGAGGCAATGATGCGTTCGCATGAACCGAAGAGGTCACCTGTTCATGGCAATCCCGCGCCTCGCCAATCCTCGCACCGCGCACGCATCAATCGCGGCCGCGGCAGCCGTGGTGGCCGCGCTTACGGTCGCACCTGCCGCCAGCGCGACGTATCGAGGGGTCAACGGGCCGATTGCCTACCCGGACTCGATCAACAACCCCGACACAGGAAGAGCGACCCAAACCGAGATCAGCTCGATCCCGGGCAAGAGCGCGGTGAACTGCCCGGGGACCAATAACGACGGCTCGACCAGCTGTGAGATCGGGCGGTTCGGCTACTCGCCGGACGGCAAGCAGATCGTGGCGGCGCGGTCGCAGACCAGCGCGGCGCCCTCGGGACAGCTTGCCGTGCTCGACAGGAACGGCGGGAACGTCCGGATTCTCTCACCTCTCACCTCTGACGACGAGCAGCCGGCGTTCCTGCCCGGCGGGCAGATGATCGTGTTCGCCGGCAACGCCAACAACAGGACCAACCTCTACGAGGTCGCCACCGACGGCACCGGCCTGAAGCAGCTGACGATGACGGGGGGCTCGTGGCCCGCACCGTGCGCCAATCGCACGATCGCGTTCATCAACCACGGCGCGCTCTACCTCATCGACGTCGACGGCAGCCACCTGCGCCGGCTCGTGCGCAGGAACGCCTCGACGCCCGACTGCGCTCCCGACGGCAGGAGCATCGTCTATCAGGGCATCAACAGCGATTTCATCGTCCAGGCCAAGGGTGGCTCACCCGAGCGGGTTCCGGGCGGAGGCACCCCCGTGTTCTCGCCGGACGGTAAGCGGACCGCCTCCGTCGAGGACCTCCCCGACCCCGAGTCAGGCGGATCGCCCGTCCAGACCATCGTCGTCTTCGAGCGCAAGAACGGCCGCCGGGTGCGCAAGCAGGCGGTCGGCGACAACCTGGGTGTCTACACCATCGGCGCGCTCACCTGGGTCCCTCGCTGACCACGCGCGCTACCTGGGTCCTCGCCGACCACATCGCACGAGCCCCCGCTGGTTCAACGCGATCGCATCAGCAGCGTGCAAGCTCACTGCTGGTTTCCATGTGCCATTCGAGAGCGGCGGGATCGCCGTCTGAGCGGCGCGGTGGCCGGCGGGGATCGCTCAGTAGGACGCCTACTTTCGCCGACGCCTAAGGGACTGCAAACGGCTTCCGGGCCCGTACTAAGCGGGCGCAGCACACGACAGGCCGAATACAGGAAGTTTGGTACCAACGGGTACCAAACTGAGCTGATCTCGCCTGATCACACAGACCGAACGTGCCCCCATATCGGCCATATCGGGTTTGAGGACCCACCGCAGGCCTCTCATAACCCGAAGGCGGATTCGGGCAAAGTCGGCCGAATTTCGACTCTACGCGACGTCAGTCTGAGACACTGCTCCGTGGAGCGATCTGCGTGCACTCGAACGGAGGAGGAGGCAGTGCGACACCAAGATTTGTCACGCAAGACGATCCGTCCACACCTAGGGCCATCAGTAGCGACGGTGATCGCGTTTGTGGCGTTGATAGTGGCTCTGGAGGGGCCGGCCTTGGGCAGCTCCAGCGTCGGCGGCCGGAATAGCGCACACGCGGCCAAGGGGACGCCGGGTCCTAGGGGTCCGAGAGGTCCTAGAGGTTTTCGTGGACCCGCTGGACCCGCGGGAACGGCTGGTGCACCCGGGTCTGCGCTTGCCTACGCGCACTTCCAAAATGGTGTTGTCGATCCCGCGACGAGCAAGAACATTGACCCGCAGACCGTGGACCTTGCCACCGCCGGGGTCACCTGCTTCGTCGTAACTGGCGGCACTCCAAAGAACGTGACAGCAATGATCGACAGCTCGGGTGCTGACCCACGGACGAGCCAGATCGGCGGCAACGTGGCGCCGCCCGGGGGAACCGCGAACGGCTGCCCCAGCGGAGACAACGTGGAGATCTCCACAAGTTCGGCAGGCAGATTCGTGAACCTGTCCTTCTACGTCACGATCAACTAGCAAGCCGGCCACAGCGGCGGGCGGGAAGCCGGTCCACTGCGCAGACTGGGCTGCGGGACACCACAGACACTGTGCGAACGCCGCCCGTTCTCCGGCCGGTAACAGCTGAGCGTACCCGCGGTAACAACTGAGCGTTCCGGGCGTCGTAGCGTGTCGCTCGTCCGCCGGTCGATGGCTGCGCGGGCCTCCCCGAGAACTTAGGAGGGACGTTGTCCAGAGAAGCTCACCGCCCGCCAAGGCCCGCTCGACCCACCCGCCGTTCACCGAGTCTGGGACTACCTCGCACGAGCGTTTCCCCCCGCGTAATAGCGTCGTCGCCGAAGCGCTGGCGCGCCTCTGAAACTCGGAGAGCAGAGCGATCACCGAAGGTGATCTGCTCCGCCGGTCTCTGTGACGGGTGTCGGACGGCGTGCGGTGATGAAGGTGGTCTCGAGCCAGGGTGGTTCGGCGCTAGCTTCTGCGTTCTGAGGAGCGAACGGGTCGCTGAGGTCGCGGTTGTGTAGAGCGGCGATTGCGGTTACCGGTTGCTCGTCGGTGTCCCACCCGAGCGTGGTGAGCGCGCTGCGGAGTTGCGCTTCGCCGGCAGCGATGAGGGATCGCATGTTGATGCCGGAGCGCTGAGAGAGCTGATCCAGGCGTTGGTTTGCGTGTGGGTCGCCGGCGATGCGGTCAGCGGTGAAGGTGCTGCCGGCGGAGGCGATGTCGGTCACGTCGCCGAGAAGCTCGATCTGTTCGTCTGGGGTGAGGTAGGGAAGGAGCCCCTCGGCGATGATGATCGCGCGGGCGCTCGGGTCAAAGTCCTGCTGGCGGAGCGCGGAGATCCAGTTATCGCGCACGTCGACGCCGACGTCGTGGACTCGCGCTTGGGGCTCTGCTCCAAGCGTATGAATGGTTTCGCGCTTCCATGCGAGCAGTTCGGGCTGGTCGAGTTCGAAGATGTGCAGGTCCGGCCGGAGTGGGAGCCGGTAGGCGCGCGTGTCGAGGCCCGCGCCAAGCAGCACGGCCTGCCGGACGTCCTTCCGCGCCGCGTTCGTCAACGCATCGTCGTAGAAGCGTGTCCGTAGACCGATGTACCGGGACCCGTGCAGGTGAAGCGCCTCCGTCGTGCTGATCGCCTCATCCGGATCCGGCCAGTCCAGGCGCATCGGCAGGTCTCGGCGGGCGGCTAGGAACAGGCGCCGCGCGAGCGGGTCCTCGATCAAGCGGTCGGACCGACCGCTTTCGACCGAGCGGGCCGCCGCGAGACCGAGCGCGGTCACGGCTGGTCCGGAGAAGACGGTATCGTTCACGCCGTACACCGTATCAGCAGTTCGCTACGCTGTACGGCAACAATTGGACGATGCCGAACCGCGCCCAACACCGCCGAGCCACTGACGAAACGACCACCGTCCTCGAGCGCGTGGTCGCAGCAGCGGTCGCACTGGCCGATGAGGGAGGACTCGATGCCGTATCGATCCGCCGCATCGCCCACGAACTCAAGATGCGCCCGATGAGCCTCTACACCTACATCCCGTCCAAAGAGGCGCTGCTCGAGCTGATGGGAGAGCAGATCGTGGGCGAGGTCCTCGTCCGCGAGCCACTACCAGACGACTGGCGGCAAGCACTCACCCTGATCGCAACCCGCTCCCACCACGTCTTCACCCGCCACCGATGGGTCCTCGCCATCTCCCAGCGCCGCACCAACCTCGGCCGCAACGGCCTACGCCACGCCGAACAACAACTTACGGCGCTTGCCCCGCTCGCACTCGCCGCTCGCGACGCCTGGGACGTCCTCTTCCTGATCAACGACTACACGCTCGGTCACGCCATGCGCGTCGCTCACGCACCCACAGCGCCCCCCAACACCTACCCGACCTTCGACCCCGCCGACTACCCCTACCTCGCACACGCGCTGACTCAACCCGGGCCTGTGCGCGGCAGGGATACCTTCCGCACCGGCCTCGACACCATCCTCGACGCGGTGGAGAGACGGGTCCTTCAAGCCGGCAAGAGCCGGCACGACCGTCACACACCAGGCAAGCCGTAGCGAGTGCCCCCCGGGTCCGCGTACGCGGCGCCTGGTCGCCGTAGGCCTCATGCGCTGGCCGCCGAGCCGGCGAGCGCATTCGCGGCCATGCGCTCGCCCGTCGTCGACGGCGCGGCGACGAACCGCGACGTGAAAGCACTCGCCGGCAGCCTCCGGTCCTTCGACGATTGCGATCGCAAGAGGGAAGTCGTGTCGGGCGCGATCTCCTTCCCCCAGCCGGCGCCATCGCGTCCACGCGAAAGGACTCGCAACCGGGTGAGTCGGCTTGTGCGCACGCTGCTCGGCGTCGGGGCCCACCGTTTGGAGCTAACACGGGTGCTGTCTGCAACCGAGGGCACTCCCGCGGCCAATGAGTGCCACGGGCGTGGCACACCGGCCGGAGGGCCTGGTCGCAGTTCCCTCCGCCCGCCTACGGCTAGCTCTAGCAACCGCAGCCGGCAGCGCACCTAGCCTTCAACCGCTGACAACTCGATAAAGCCAGACGACTCCAGAAACTGGACTCCACCGAACAGGATCAGATCATCGACCCCACTGGACAGGTCAGATCAGTTCGAATCGGGTGAGCGCTGCCTGTGGCGCCGCCTCTGCAGGGTGTTGGCCACTCGGTTTGCGGCTCGCAGCGTCCCGGGCGCCCGGCCGGCCATCCCCATCACCACGCGATCCAGCGGGCGCGGTTGCGCAGGCTTGGCTGAGGCGGTGGCGGGTATCTCGCCGGTTGCGACGGCGAAGATCTCCCAGCGGCCGGGGATCCCTTTGAGCTCATGCTCGCCATGGCTGGAGAAGGTCAGGTCGGAGCCGACGACGAGGTCGCGCACGGTGCGCGAAACCGCCACCTCCCCGGGGGCGGCAAGCGCGCAGACGCGAGCGCCGATGTGTACGGACAGCCCGGCGAGGTCGTCGCCCAGCCGGTCGCACTCCCCGGTGTGAATGCCGACGCGAAGCTGAATGCCCAACTCCGTCGCGGCGGTACACAGCGCCTGGGCGCTCTGGACCGCGCGCGCGGGGCTTGCGATCTCACACAGGGCTCCGTCGCCGGTGCTCTTGATGTAGCGACCGCCGGCCTGCGCGACCTCGCGGCGCGTCATCTGCTCGAGGCGGTCGAGTACTTGAGCCCAGTCGCTGTCGCCGCGACGGGCAAGCTGGCTTGTCGAGTCCACGATATCCAGGAACAGCACGCTTGTCAGTGTGCGGTCCGGGGTGCCGGTCTTAGCCGCCGCGCCCCGAGCCATCTCAGCGATATGGCGGGCGATCGGCCTCCAGGCGCTGCCCATCGAGTCGCCGATCTGGCTAGCCGGGAGCTCGTGATACTCCGCCCCGGGGATGCAACCGGCGACGGCCTGCGCGGCTGTTGCGGGAAACGAGCTGCCCGGCACGCTCAACACGCGCGTAGGAACCCGCACCTCCGGAAAGATCGCGCGGCCATCGAGCGTAAACCAACGCTCAAAATAGGCTCTCGCCGTCTCGGGCGACGCCCCGCAGCGCTCAAGCATCCCAAACAGGCGCTGGGTGAACGGTGTGCACAGGCCGGGATCCCACAACCGAAGCAAGCCGCCCGAGCCCCATTCTTCACCCGCCCGGCGATAGCCATCGACGAAGGCCTGGGCTTCAGCGGGTGTCCAGCCCTCGCTGCAATCGTCAACCAGGGGACCGACAAGAACCGGGGCGAGCATCACTATCCCGCTGACGCGCTCGGGATGCTGAGCAGCCACAAGGGCGCCGGAAATCGACGTCCCGGCGATAGTCGACAACGTGGCGCGGCGAACTCCCTCGGCATCAAGCACGGCCAACAGATCCGCCGCCTGCTCAGCCAACGTCGGCAGCCGAGCCACGGGATCCGACAAGCCGAACCCTCGCTGCTGGAAGAGAATGCTCGTCAAGCCGTCCCGCGCGAGTCCACTGACCATCTCGGCGATCGTCGGGTCAGTCCAGGCCAGGTCGAGATGCATGCCGATTTCCTGGCACCACACCACGTACCCCTCCGAACCTCCATCGATCACGTGATAAACGAGTCGACCGCCGTCAACCTCAACGTGTCTGACCTGTGGATCTTGGATCACGGCTGGGGTCCCCGGAGCACGATGGACATGATCATGCCTGACCGCGCGGCAGCGCGGAGCTCGCTGCGCAACGCTCAATCACCTGCGGCGACCTACCGGAGAACCGGTCAAACTTCGGGGCGGCGCGAGAATACGAGAGCGAACGGAGAGGCCAGGGGAGGGTTCCTCTCCGGTGAGCAAACGTCTGCTCCTGATAGCGCCCGTGCATAGGCGAAGCGCGTCCACCTGAAACTTGACATCGACGCGCCGTGTGATTGCAATGCGCGACGAGCACTTGTGCGCCGCTGCGACCGGCGTGCCGAAATGGACGGCGCGGGCTGGTGAGGCCTTCGGCGACAAGTTCGCCGCGTGATCGTTGCCGGCGGCTTGAACGCTGATGCCCGGGTCCGGTGGGTCGCAGGCGTGCACGTGCACCGGACCGTTCTGGGGCGACGGCTATAGGCCGTGGCTGGCCGGGATCATCGGCGCTGACCGCTTGTGCACGGCATGAACGATCTCGGTGTTATCGATGCCGCGCGAGTAGACCGAGGTGATCGCGAGGTCGGCATGTCCGAGTTGCCGCTGGATGATCAGCAGCGGTACGCCCTCGCGCGACATCTCGACCGCGTGCGCGTGGCGCAGTTGATGCGGCGCGACGCGACGGCGCACGCCCGCGCGAGCAGCCGCAGCGTGCAGCTGAGCTCGCACGCCGGCGGGCGCCCATGGCCGACCTGGCGTCGGGCCGCGCAGCACACAGAACAGCGCGCCGACCGGCAGCTCGGCTCGCAGCTGAAGCCACGGCGCGAGCTGATCCCAAGCCCATCGGTCCATGCCGACTTCGCGTCGCTTGCCGCCGTTGCCCGTCGCACCAAGACGGCGCCTCGGACGGGGTCAAGGTCGCTCTCGCTCAGCGCGAGCGCTTCGCTGATCCGTAAGCCGGCCCGCCAAAGCACGATGATTAGTCCGCGCAACCTGACCGCTCGGCGTCGCGGCCGGCGGCGTGCATCACGGCGATGATCTCCTCGACCGTGGGCGGGTCAGCGGGATACCGCCGACCCTTATTACGCGGCGGCCGGCCCTGGTGGAAGCTCGACAGCGTCGCGAGCGAGCGCCGTCGGCCGCAAGCGTCCAACTGCACGATGGATGGCATACGCCCTCCTCTGGACGATGGTTGACCCACCGATCATCCCGTCGGCCAGCACCGACGCGGGTTTTGCTAGCGCTCCTCGCACAACGCGATCGTCAGGCCCCTCTACTGTGAGCGCCGGTTCGAAGGAGGTGTGCCCATGCGACACTCAAGCCGAGGTAGTGCGCATTGGCCTTGCTTCTGGCGCCGAGCCGGCAGGAGCCCTCTTGAGCGCGAGTGCTTTGTCGTCGTCCCGCGAACGAGGCTCACGTCGCGTTGACGCCAGGGTCTTCGCGCCCGCGCCTTTTGCGGTAATCGGCCATCTTGGCTCGACTGCCGCACCTCTCCATCTCACACCAGCGCCGGCGGTGTCCTCGCGAGCGGTCGAGATAGAGCAACGAGCAGGCGGGCGTGGCCGCGCATTCACGGATCAGCGGACGCTCCGGGCCGCTCAGCAGTTCGATCGCCTCACACGCGATCACTGCGAGGGCGTCCTCGACGCCCTGTGATGAAATCCATTGACGATGGAGGCGCCGGTCGAGCTGTGGGGCAAGTCGAGGTGTTCGCGCCCAGGCGTTGAGCGGGTCGAGATCCGCGGTAGCGACCGCCTCGTCTTTGAGTGCCGCTCGCGCCAGGCGATAGATCGCCTCTCGCAGCTGACGCGCGTCATCAAGCTGTTCGCTGCTCGCGGGCGTCGGGACCGAAAGTCCTGCTGATCGCAACCACCCCTCAAGATCAGAGGGTTGGCGTAAGCGTTCAATCCCGCGGCCGTAGCGATCGCCGAACGTCGCCGCGAAGTCGAGGGCCCGGTGACCGGAGACAAATCGAAACGAGAGTTGGTCATCAGCTGGCTTTTTGGGCTTGACAGTCCGACTCATGGCAAGGTACGTTACCTGTTTAGACGGTAACGCTCAAGAGGAGGACGTGCACCATGGGGCAGTCGGTTCGGCTACAGGCGGAGGAAGGCGAGTCGGTATCGCTGCGCGGGACCAGAGTCACGTTCAAGGTCAGGAGCGGGGAGGCCGAGGGGGCGAGCTGCACCGAGTGGATTGCCGCGCCAGGGTTCGACACCGGCCTGCACGTACACGAGCGGCTTGAGGAGACCTGGTATGTCCTCGACGGCGAGCTCGAATTCCGGCTGGGCGACGAGGTCGTCGCCGCCGCCTCAGGCGCGTGCGTATTCGTCCCTCCCCACCTTCCTCACGCCTTCGCCAACCGCGGCCAGGCTCCGGCAAAGTTCCTCATGCTGATGTCCCCGCCAACGCACGATCGCTACTTTGTTGAGCTCGCGGAGATCCTCGAACAAAGCGGCCCGCCCGACAGCGAGGCGATTGCCGCCCTCAGGGCCAAGTACGACACCCAGCAGCTCTCCTCACTGAAGACAGACGTCGAGCCGCAGCCCGCGGCACGCTGAGCGACAACTTTCACGACCGCGCCCGGCCTTCAGCCGGGCGGATGCACGCGAACCCACATCGCCCGCATCCCAAGCATCGCGCCCTTGGCCACCCCCACCCGCCTGCGCGATCGGGAGCAGCGGTCGGCTGCACGGTCAAGGCCAATCCTGCTAATGCAGTGCGGGCGTGGCCGGACGCCAGCTGCCGCGATGCCCGTCCGCGTGCCTGCAATGGTCCGACGTTGTAGGCGCAGCGGGAGCGGCAAGTGGTGCCCAGCAACGATGCACGTCGCGCAATCCACTCGTGGCGCTACGGGGCCCTTGAGCCCATCGCCGCAGCGCGTCAGGATGGCTGCTGGTCAACCGCGACCTCATACATCTCAACGCTCGTACGCGAACCTCCACCGCCGGGGACGGTCACTGGTTCATGGCCTCGTCTATGCGTCGGAGCTCCTCCTCGTTGGCGCCCGCCCATACGTCACGGTCACCGCGAACCTGGTTCCCTCAGCGCGGATGGTTCCGCAGGAGCGAGCACTAGCCGCCACCGGCGCAGCGAGCAGAACGGCTGCGCCACATGTGACCAGGAATCCGATGAGGGGCCACTTCCGCACCGCTCGGATTCTCGTAGCGGTACCCGTTGATTGCAAAGTGCTACGGCGATCTCCACGGTTGCTTTGGTCGTCGCTTCGCCTGCGCCGCGCGTTCCTCCGGCGACGATCAGGTGGCAGGATCGGGCCGCCGTCACTGTCCGTTTTCGGTCGGCGCCATCAGGTCTCGAGACCCGCGAAAAGCACGGATCTCGAACGGGCGGTCAGGGACTTTCCGACGATCTGCGACCGTCGACTAGGATCGTCCACGTGATGCCGAGCGGAAGCTTCTTCACTTCGCTCGCGGGCGAGCAGCTCGGTGGATCTCAGGGCGATTTCGTGATCGTCGAGTGGACTGACTCGGGCGAATCTGAGTACGAATGGATCGCGCCGCTGCACGTCCATCACGCCGACGATGAGGCATGGTACGCGCTCGAAGGAATGCTCCGGTTCCAGATCGGCGACGAAATACGCGAGGTCGGACCTCATGGTGCTGTATTGGCGCCAAAGGGCACACCGCACGCGTATGGCAACGCAAAACGTGGCCAGTCTGCTCGCTACCTGTTGGTGATGACGCCGAACCTTCGGGCTCTGGTACAGGCTCTCCACGAGCCCGGAGCCGGCGACTACGGTGCGATTTTTCGCGCCCACCAGTCCGAGCTCCTCGACTGACGCTGCCTCGTTGGACGGCCTCCAGCCTAGGTGGGCTCACGCGGTCTGGGCCTCCGCCTCTGCCTCCCGAGCCGGGAATGTCTCTGCTGGGCGTGAGGTCGCTTCGGCCCGACGCAATGGGACCACGCGGGCGTGAGGATGCTGGCGCTCCGAGATGTCATGGATGTAGCTGGCGACGACCCCATCCGAGACCAGCTGGACGCTCGGTCGCCGCCGGACGGTCCTGAGATCTCGTCGCAGGGAACGGGGGCCGACGGGACGAGTATTTGAACGGGGACGGTCGATATTGCTCATGCGGCTTCCTTCTGAAGTTCGAAGTTGGTCTGAATGGGCGTGACTGGACTGTCGGCCAGTTCCAGGTCGGGCGCAGCGGCGCGGGGCCTCAGCAGGACGAGGGCAAGGAACAGCCCAGCGGTGATCGCACCTGCCCCGACGAGGAATCCGAGTTGGTAGCCGCTGATCAGCGAGCTAGTGAGACCGTGGTGGGTGGTCAGGAGTCCTTTGGTGTGGTCGGCAGCGACGGTGCTGAGGACGGCGAGTCCGAGGGCGCCGCTGATCTGCTGTGAGACGTTGGTGATCCCGGAGCCAAGGCCGGCGTCGGCGGCGGGAACATCCGCCATCGCGATCGTCAGCAGGGGCATGAAGGCGTTGCCGATGCCGAAGCCGATGGCGAAGCAGGCGAAGAAGATCGTCGGGAAGAACGTGGTGTGCGGCCCGACGGTGCTGAACAGGATCAGGCCGACGACGGCGCTGGCCATGCCGGCGACGAGCACGGGGAGCGATCCGAAGCGTGCCATCAAACGCGCGGTGACACCTCGCGAGAGTACGGCGACGGTGAGGGTCCAGGGCAGGAAGGCGGCCCCCGTTTGCGCGGCGCTGTAGTGACGGACGTGCTCGAGGTACAGCGTGCCGAGGAAGAAGGTCGAGTACATCCCCGTGACGAGGAAGCCCCTGACCAGGCTGGCGCTGACCAACCCGCGCAGCTGCAGGATGCGCAGCGGCATGATCGGGTTCTCGATCCGCGCCTCGAGGGTCAGGAACGCACCCAACAGCACCGCGGCGAGCCCACCGATCCCGAGTACCTGAGCGGAGAGCCAGCCGTGGTTGGTGGCCTGGATGATCGCGTAGATCGCGCTCATCAACGAGGTGGTGATGAGCAGCGAGCCGAGCCAGTCCACGCCGTGCCTGAGGCCGAGTCCGCCATCGGAGCGAATGAGCGTCTGGGCGAGGACGAAGGTGACCACGCCGATCGGCAGGTTCACGAAGAAGACCCAGTGCCAGCTCAGCGCCTCGGTCAAAACACCGCCGGCCAGGAGTCCGAGTGAGCCCCCGGCTACCGACACGAAGACGTAGGCGCTCATCGCGCGCGCCCGCTCACTGGCCTGGGGGAACTCGGTGACGATGATCGCCAGGATCACCGAGGCCTGCGCGGCGGCGCCGATGCCCTGCACGAACCGCGCGGCGATCAGCGTCTCCTGGCTTGGTGCGATGCCGCAGAGGAGCGACGCGAACGTAAATACGATCAGGCCGCCGAGGAAGACACGTTTGCGGCCGGCGAGGTCGCCGAGCCGGCCAGCGAGCAGCAGCAGGCTTCCGAACGTGACCAGGAACGCGTTGACGACCCACGTGAGGTTGGCCTGACTGAAGTGGAGGTCGTGCTGGATCGAGGGCAGTGCGACGTTCACGATCGTTACGTCGAGCACGATCATGAGCTGGGCCAGGCAGACGACGAAGAGGGTGGACCAGCGGCGACGATCGGGTGAGAGGGCGGGAAAGGAGACGAGGTTCATAAAGGTCCCAACTTGTGGAGGACTGATTTCCGAGCTAAACTGGAGGCCACCTCCGAAATATCTGGAGGAACCCTCCGGAAATATACGGAGGCACCCTCCGGTTGTCAAGGGGAATTATGAGTACGACTGAAGCCATCTCCGAAACACTGCTGACGCGCCCCCAGCGAGCCGACGCGCGGCGCAACTACGAGAAGGTGCTCGCGGCTGCGCGCGAGGCGTTCGCCGAGGGCGGAGAATCGACCGCGCTAGAGGAGATCGCCCGTCGTGCAGGAGTCGGAATCGGCACGTTGTACCGCCACTTCCCCAACCGACAGGCGCTGCTCGAGGCTCTCTACGTAAACGAAGTCGAGGAGGTGTGTCGCTCGGCGGAGCGACGCGACGGCGGTGACGCGTGGGAGGCACTCAACACCTGGTTCGAGCGCCTGATTGGCTACCTCGCGACCAAGCGAGCACTCGCCCACGAGCTGCTCAACTACATGGAGCTCGACGCTCCGCTCTTCCAGACCTGCCGCACCTCGCTCTACGCGGCCGGAACGCCGCTGCTCAAGCGCGCGCAGGAGGCCGGCGCGGTGCGGCCGGACGTCGAGTTCCCCGAGGTGATGCAGATGGTCATGGGGATCGCCAAGATCCCAACGAGTGACCCCAGCCAGATCGAGCGCATGCTTCGCATCGCCCTCGACGGCCTTCGCTACCGCCCGCAGGGTTAGCCGATCTGCCGACCGACCTGGTGAAAGTAGGCCCCGGCTTCACCTCATCGCTCAGGCCGCGGCCAGCGCGTGAACTAAATCACCGCCCACCGGGGTAGGACCGTCTCCGGGTTGCCGATCGCGCGGTCGGCTCCGCGGTCTCCAACGGCACCCAGCTGCCGTCATCACCAGCGCCGCGCCGTGGAGCCCGCGGGCGCCGCGCCGTGGAGCCCGCGGCGCTGGCCGTCGGAGCGCCGGGCGTCCGGATCGACGTCAGAGGACCCGGTAGGTCACCTTGCCGGCGTGGCGCTTGCCCGTGGTGCCGTCCTTGCCTCGCTTGGCCTTCGCGCCGTGTTTGGACTGCATCCCGCTCGCAATCGCGCGCTTGGACAGTCCGATGAGCGTCGACGGGGCGTACGGTGGCTCACCGGCCAGCGGACCCGGGAGGTCGCTGCTCGCCACGCCCGCGCAGTAGCCGGTGCCTCCAGCGGAGGCGTTGCTCCACAGCGACTGGACGGCGAACTTCTCGCCGGCATTGCCGGTGATGTTGCCCATCGCGCCTGGGATCGGAAGGAGCTTTGGCTCGCCGGGGAGGTTCGGCACGCCGAAGACGGAGTTGAGCGGGGTGCCGACGTAGGCGCACTTGTCGCCGTTCTCGCTCGTCTCCAGGGCGTCGTACCAGGCGCCGTAGTAAGTCTGCGTGCCGGTCGTGATGTTTCCGACGATCGCGCCGGCGCCCGGATCGGTCGCGGTCTCCTGGATCTCGTGCCCGAGTGCGATCGAGAAGGCGTCGAGCAGGCCCCGCGTACCGCTGTTGACGCTGTTCTCACCGCAGCCGCTGCCGTGGCCGATGGCCAGCACATAGGGCATGTTGGTGTACGCGATGCCAAACCCGACGCGTGGATCCTTGTAGTAGAAGTTGCCCGGCGAGTCACTGACGGTGTAGTCGTGGAACGCGCAGTAGCCGGAGCTCAGGGCGTTCGGATCGCTCAGCCCAGGCGGCTGGGCGATGATGATGTTGGCGTTCTTCAGTGCCGCGCCGCGGAGCCCGAAATGAGCCGCGGCGCGGGTGGCCTCGGCGGCCAGGTCGGAGTACGTGTTCGTCGGTCCGGCCGGATTGCTGCCTGTCGTATTGCCGTAATTCGTCGGGTTCTTGGCGTTCGCAGGATCGACCGGTACCGAGTCGTCGGCCCACATTCCGGTGAGCATGTGCTTCGAGTGCTCGTCGATGTAGGTTTGCTTGCCGGTGGCGTCGGTCATGAAGTACTGGTCCTGGACGTTGGCCCACTGCGTGCCGCCCATCTGGCGGACAAAGTCGGCCATGTACTTGCCCGCGCCGTCCGGATCGCAGCCGATCGTGGTCGACAGGGCCCCCTCGTTGATCGTCTCCGCCGTGCACGTATGCTTCGGGAAGGCCCCGGACTGACCCCAACCCCAATAGACGATGTACTGCTTCGGATGGACCTGGACGTGACCGCCCCAGTAGACCATCGGGCTGAGCAGCGGAAGTGTCGCGGCCGGCGGCTGACCGAGCCCGCAGCCGCCGACGCTGACGAGCCCGCCCGGAATCTGCGGTAGCAGGCCGTTCTCGGGGCACGGCGGCGCGGAGAGCGAGACGCCGCCGCCACTTGCGCGGATCGCCGCCTTCTCCCTGGCGATCACCTTCTGGACCGTCGGCAGCTTGATCATCGTCGCCGAGGTCGCCCCGGCCGCTGCCCCCGCTATCGCTCCGACGGACACGACGGCCAGCGCGGTCGTATGAATACGTCCCTGTCTCACTGATGTCTCCCTTGCCGTCCCAGCCCGCCCAGCGGGCCACATGTGCGTTTGCGTGTGCCGAACGGCGGCGCCTGGATTGCCCCGCCAGCTATCTGACGCGACATCCTACCGCCGTATTTCTCAATGAATGTCCTTATGTGAAGGACGTTCAGACGGAGAGCGCGGCCGTCAGGCGCCGACTGCCGCCGGATTGGCGGCTCGGATCGCCCGCTGGCGTTCCGAGCGACGCCCCTCGGGCAGCGACGCCTGGTGCCGCCGACGAGCGCCCGCCAGGTAGGCGACGTCGTTGGCGTGCACGCTTGGCCTCGGGTAGCGACCGGTGCGCAACATGACCGCCAGCGAGGGAGGTCGCATCAACTCGGGATCCTGAAGAAGCTCGACCGACGCACGGAGGTGGCGCCCGCCCGACCTACGCGAGGATTTGTCCCCGTTCGCCCGGGTTCCGTGGGACGATTACAGAATAGTGGTGCAATTGACCGGGGAAGTGCCGCCGTGGGCCGGTGGCTTCGGACTAGGTTCGCTGGTACGAGCGAAGCCGCGCTGGCCGCATTTTCCGCCAGTCGCGGTCCTTGTCCAACGCTTCGCCCGCGGGGGGGTCTATGGCTGATGTGATCCGCACGCCGGTGGTTCTGCTCAGAGATCGCTACGAGCTGCTCGAGACCTTGGGTTCCGGGGGCGAGGGACGCGTAGTGAAGGCGCTCGACCGCCAGCATTCGCGTTTGGTCGCTCTCAAGATCAGACCGGTCGCCACCGACCGGGGGCGCGATGACCTTCTCCGAGAAGCACGGGTCCTGCTTGGGCTGACGCCCCACCAGTCGCTGACACTCGTGCGCGAGGACTTCTTCGACGGTGATCAGTACGTCATCGTGATGGATTGGGTCGACGGCACCGACCTGGCAAAGCTGCTCCGGGAGACGGGCACTCCCGGCCTGCCTCTGTCGAGCGTCCTGGCCTATCTCGCCGAGGCCGCTGAGGCGCTCACGTTCCTGCACACCCACGACCCGCCGATCATTCATGGCGACGTCAAGCCGGCCAACTTGATCCTGGCTCGGGGCGGCCGGGTGAAGCTCGTCGACTTCGGTCTCTCATCGACCCTGGGATTGGGGGGCGAACGCAGCGGAACCCTCGGCTTCCGAGCCCCCGAGTTGGAGTCGGGCGTGTCGCCCTCCCGCGTGAGCGACGTCTACGCGCTGGCAGCCACCGCGTTCGCACTGCTGACCGGTGCACCCCCGGCGGCGGGTCCGTCAGCGCGCGTGCCGACGACGTGGAAGGGGCTTGACGCCGCCCAGTCCGACCGGCTGGGGGCGGCCATACGGTCTGGTCTCGCAACCGACCCGGCGGAGCGTCCGGCCACGCCCGGGGAGTTGGTCGAGCGTCTGCGTGCGGGGTGGGCTTCCACGCTCCCCGCGGGAGTCATGACGTTCTGCATGTCCGACATCGAAGGCTCCACCAGACTGTGGGAGAGCCAGCCCGCAGCCATGGCCGAGGCACTTGTGCGACATGACGAACTGATCGCGCGGATCGTGGAAGCACACGGCGGCCGCTTCCTGAAGTCGATGGGCGAAGGGGATTCCACGACATCCGTCTTTGAGTCGGGCACCCAGGCCGTGAGAGCGGCGATCGAGGCCACGCGGGCCCTGGCGGATCAAACGGCTCCCGACGGTCAGCCGATCCGCGCCCGCTTCGGACTGCACACGGGCGAGGCTCAGCAGCGCGGCGGAGCCTACTTCGGGAGAGCGGTGAACCTTGGCGCCCGGGTGCGGGGCGAAGCGGGCGGAGGTGAGGTCTTGCTCTCGGAGAAGACAGCCGAGCTGGCCAGCGCTGATCTACCGCCGGGCTACGCGATCATCGATTTGGGCCCCCACCGCCTCAAGGGGATCGACAGGCCACAAATGATCAAGGCGGTGGCGGGGCCGGGACTTGAGACTGCACCGACAGCCGCCGAGTGTCCCTATCGCGGGTTGCTCGCCTTCGAGCCGGACGACCGCCACCTTTTCTTCGGCCGCGAGGACGTGGTTGCCGACGTGCTGGATCGCCTTGCGCCCGGAAGGCTACTCGCGGTGGTCGGGGCATCGGGAAGTGGCAAGTCCTCGCTGCTTCGCGCCGGCGTACTCGCCGCGGCACAGGCAGGCGAGCTGCCGGGGGTCCGCTCCGCGCATTTGATCACTCCCGGGGCGCACCCACCGGCGGATCTCGCTGGTGACGCGCACGAGCTTCTGGTCGTCGACCAGTTCGAGGAGCTCTACACGCAGTGCCGCGACCCGCAACTCCGAGCGCTCTTCCTCGCTGCGCTCCTGTCCCGGAAGGGGCCCGTGGTGCTCGGGGTCAGGGCCGACTTCTACGGCGAGATAAGCGCCGACGCCGAGCTTGCGAGCGCGGTTGCCCAGAACCAGGTTTTGCTTGGGCCGATGAGTGACGAGGACCTGCGCCGCGCCATCTGCGAGCCGGCTCGCTTGGCGGGCCTGCGGCTCGAGCCGGGACTGATTGACGTGGTCCTCGGTGACGTGGCGGGCGAACCAGGGGCCCTGCCCCTCCTGTCGCACGCCTTGCGGGAGACGTGGGAGCGCCGCGACGGAAGAAAGCTCACGGTAGAGGGGTATCACGAGAGTGGTGGCGTCAGCTGGGCGGTGGCGCAGACTGCTGATGCGGTGGCCGCGAGCACTCCTGAGTCCGATCGGCCGCTCATGCGCAACGTGTTCCTTCGCCTCACCGAGATCGGTGATGACGTTGAGGACACCAGGCGCCGGGTGCCGATCGCGGAGCTCGTCCCGCAGGGGGCCTCGGCTGACGCGGTCGGCGGCTTGCTCGAGCGCCTGGCGGATGCCCGCCTCGTGACGCTCGATGAGCGAACGGCCGAGTTCGCGCACGAGGTACTGATACGGCGGTGGCCGACGCTGCGCCAGTGGCTCGACGAAGACCGCGAAGGGATCCGCCTGCATCGGCGACTCGGCGATGCCGCCCGGTTGTGGGACGCCGCGGGGCGGGAGCCGGCCGACCTTTACCGCGGCACCCGACTCGAGGCAGCGCTCGAGTGGGGGAGACAAAACGCGGGGCTGCTCAACCAGACAGAGCGGGACTTCCTGGATGCCAGCATCGATGAATCGGTTGGGACGCAGCGCCGCCAACTGCAGGCCAACCGCCGACTGCGCCGCGCGCTCGCCGGAGGCGTGGTCCTCCTCGTCGTGGCTCTGGCGCTTCTCGTCTTCGCGTTGGCGAGTCGACACGACGCCGTGCAAGCCGGTGCATCGGCACGATCCCAGGCGATAGCTTCCGAGGCGGAAGGTCAGGTTGCGCGCGACCCGCAGCGCGCCCTGCTGCTGGCCCGGGCGGCGCTGAAGATCGCTCCGACCCGGGAAGCCATGCTCGCGGCGTCGGAGGCCCTTGACGCCAACACGGTCCGGTCGCAGCTCCCGTCGTTCGGAGTTCAGGGTTGCGTGACCTCGAATTACATGTATCTGCTCGATCGCGGCCGCATCGCTGCTGACAACACCTGCGACGGGCAGGTCGTGTTCGGGGACCTGGCCAGCCAGCGCATCGTCAGGCGCGTGCGCGTCGGTAGCGCCTCGACCGATATGTCGCTGAGCCCGACCGGCCGGAGTCTGATCGTGGCGGCGGGGCGTGATCTGGTCAGCGTCGACGTGCGCACGTATCGGGTCCGGCGCATCTTCACCGCCCCGTTCGCAATCGAGTGGACGGCGATCGGGCAACCTGGAAGACCGCTGGCAATCGGTGACAGCCAAACGGTGGGGATCGTGGACGCGGGGCGAAGCCGCCTGCGGGTGCTCGCGCGCGGCGATGCCAGCGTCAATCCCATAATCGACATGCAGTGGGCCTCGCCCGATGGCCTGCTGATCGAGACCAGCGGGCAGAGCCGAGGGAGCGGCGATCTTCCCCCTGGCTTGACCGTCCTCAATTCCACTCGCGGTACGCGCCAGACGGTGTCCCTCCCGGTGCCTGTGCATCATCTCGCCGCCTTGGCCTTCATGAACGTCTCGCCCGACC
This sequence comes from uncultured Solirubrobacterales bacterium, assembly GCA_963757165.1. GTDB lineage: Bacteria > Actinomycetota > Thermoleophilia > Solirubrobacterales > Solirubrobacteraceae > Palsa-465. The sequence continues at coordinate 504,025 of CAVWQO010000006.1, read as the reverse complement.
GGCGGACGTGGTTCATCACCGGGGCCGACATCAACGCGGGCAACAACGGTCAGATCGCGACGATGTGGGCGGTGGACGCGCAGACTCACCGCGTGCGCTGGAGTGCGCGGGGTCCGGTGGGGGCGCAGGCGAATTCCGTGAATTCCTCCCCGGACGGGCGACTGGTTGCGGTGGGTTACAGCCAGGGCGCAGTAGACGTGCTTGATGCCACAACCGGTCGCCGGGTCGTGCGTGACGCCGGCAGCGCCAGCATCGCCGCGGGTTGGATGGCGTTCCGTCCGAGTGACAACTCGCTGGTCACCGTTTCGCTCGATGGCGTGTACCGGACCTGGGCCGCCCGAGGAAGCGAGCAGCTCCGGCTGCAGGCCCCCGCGGATCCGGCCGTGGACTTCACGCCCGACGGGAGAGATCTGGTGCTGGTCGGCAATCGAGGTGAAGTCGTCGACCGGAACTCCGGGGCGCTCACGCGCCGGTTCCCGGGCTTCCCGGCGGCGAGCGTCTTTAACACGTGCAGCTCCGCCTGCTTTGCCGCGTCGCCGCAGCTCGGCTGGCTCACCTATCTAGATCCACGCTCGGCGGGTCCGCGGATTGTCGAGATCGAGGGCCGGACCGGGCGCCGCGTCGCGGCAGTGACGGTCCCGCGACTCGACGCGGAGGGCGTAACCCCCGACGGTCGGATAGTTGCTGCCTACGTCGACGATGGTCGCCTCCACGCCCGTGTCATCGATCCGCGCTCGGGCCGCGGACGCGATCTCCAGCCTGGGGCGAGCAGTGAAGGTTGCGCCGCCACCACGCCCACTTTCACCCCTGACGGCCGTCTGATGGCGATCGTCGATGGATGCGTTCACGTCGTGGTTTGGGAGCTGCGGACCGGCCGGGTGGTCCGGACGGCGATCTTGCCGGACCGGGCGAACGCTTCAAGTGCTGCCGGGGGCGGCACTACCGCCAGTGGCGCTCGTCTGTCCCCGGATGGCCGCTACGTCCTCGTCGCCATAGAAGGCGGAGGACTCGTGCGCGTCGACGTCTCAAGCGGCGAAATTGCTGGGCGACCTGGGACGCAGACTGTGGCCAAAGCGCTGGCGATCTCCCCGGACGGCCACTTCTATGCGATCGGCCGTCAAGACGGGACAGTCGACGAATACGACGGCCGATCGTTGCAACTCGTGCGTCACCATATCCTCGAGAACGCGATTCAGACGCTGACCTTCTCTCCCAACAGCCGCGAGCTCGCGGTGGAGGACACGATGAACGTGGTGCGCCTTTGGGACACGTGCGACGTGTGCGAGAACCCCAACCGCCTGGCCGAGCTGGCGGCACGCGAAAGTGTCCGCGGACTCACGCCTGGCGAGCGCTTCACGTTCAACGTCAGTTAGCTCCCGCTGATTCACGCGGGACTAAATGACCGGGGCCTCAGCGCTGGCAGGTGAACTACCTGGTCATGCGTAAGGGTTGGTGGTGCCGAAGGGGCAGCTAGCCATCGTTTGGTCGAGATTTCAACGGGCTCTAGTGACTCAAGGTCCAGAAGCCGTCTGAGCCGACATGACGCTCAGTCGCGATGCGGCCGAGCTGCTCGCGGGCGTCGGTCTGCTCGAGGTCGGTGAGCACGGCAACCTCGCGGGTGGCCAACGGTGCGGCAGCCCACTGAAGCACTTCCTCGACGCCGTCGGGCGACGCGCGGCGATCGCTGCCGGGGACCAGGTTGGCGAGCACCACGTCGTAGACGGCAAACGGCTGGAACCCGGGCACGGCGATCGTGACCCCGTCGGACAGGCGGGTGATCTCGTAGGACGGGCACGTGTAGCGCACGCCGCCTGACCAGTTGGCGAGCTTGTTATCCAGTACGCGGGCCGCGCGGATCGGTTCGCGCGCTGCTTCCATATCCTGCTCGAGCGCCACCTCGACCTCGGGGTCGGTCATCCAGTCGTGGAGTTCGTTGTCGTCGATCCCTGCGCTGGCGGCGGCCAGCTTGAGCATCTTGGGCTCGTCGAGCAGCGCGTCGCCGGCGAAGTTGTGGACGCGCAGGCAGCGAAGCAACACGCGCGCGCGTTCGGGTGCATGCAGCCGCGTGGCGACGACCGCGCGGCACGCCGGACGGGTGGCGGCCATCCGCGGTCGCACTGAGGTGTCGATCGGCATCCCGTGCTGACGAGCGATCTTCTTGAACGCGGAAGCCTGCTTGCCCGGGGTGAAGTCTTTGTCGAGGTAGTCCTCGGGCGAGTCCGCGAGCACCACCATCCGAACCCGCCACTGCACCTGATCCCCGTAGAGCCAGTCAAGGCGACGCCGGAACGGCTCCGCGCTGTAGGCCCACGGGCAACCCGGATCGGTGTACTCGGTTATGCGAACGTCCGCCATCCGCTGAGTATTCCCGTTTCTAGTGATCAAGATCCTGGTGACGTGCCGCGCTCACTCGACGCCGCGCTACGCGTGCGGTAAACGCTCCGGGCCGCCCCGGATCCCTGGACCCAAGGCGGTTGCGCGCTGCCGTCCCAAATGGGAGACTCATCGTCAATGCCGAAGGCAAGATGGGGCCGGTTCGGCCTGTCCACGGTTGCCGCCCTGGCACTTGCGGTGCTCGTGCTGACCCTTGTTGGCGAGGCGGAGGCCGTTCCTGCGTTCCCGACCCACCGGTGCGGATCCTTCCGACACCACATCGGGGGAACGTACCCCGTGACGTACACGATCACGGTGTTCAACGGCCATGTGTCCTGCCAGACGGCGACCGGAGTGATTCGCGCTTTCTGGTCAGGACACGGTGTCACTCACCACGGCGGCCCAAGCGACGCCCAGAGCTACTGGACCCTGAAGAACTGGCCAGGCTGGAGATGCGGCCAAGGGGCCGGGGCCGGGGCCTGCACACGGGGCCAGCGGATCGCTGGCTACGAGGTTCATTTGGTCTGACCTGCGCGCGCCGGCGAGCGAGCCGCACGTCGAAGGGCCGCGCTGCGTCGCGTGCGTCTGCCGAGTACGTGTGCGCGCGCTATCGCCGCAACGCGCGATCGACCGCGTTGCCGACCGTCTCTGCGTAGACCCGCTGCCCGCGCGGGTTCGGATGGGCCCCGTCCCAGAGCAGGTTCGGGTCGCTGCTGGCTGAGTTCCAGTCGGCCAGGGTTGCTTGTGGCCACCCAGCGACGAGCTGGGCCAGCTGAGTGTTCGTGCTGTCGATCCAGTCCGCTCCGGCGTAGCGAAGGTTGACGATCACCACGTGCGGAACTCCGCTCAGGACCTGTTTGAGCGCCAGGAGGTCGTGGTCGGTCAATGGGCTGTTCTCGCCGGTCTGAACGACGACGACCGGGGGCAGCGCGTTGTGCGCGCGGTAGGCCCTGAGGCGGTCGAGGATGGTGTAGGGCTGGCGGGAATCGGCGGCGTCGACCCGGACGCGCATCCGGTGTTCCAGTGCCGCATGGGCTTGGAGCATTACCGACGCGCCCACAGCGAGAACCTGCCTGTCGCGCGGCGTGACCTGAACGGCCGGGGCGGCTGTGGCCCCGGCCGAGGCAACAGCCGGGGCTGCTCTTGCCGCGGGCGAGGCCGTCGGGCCGGTGGGGACATGCCTGGCCTGGGCCGGCAATACCGCGATGGCGATGACGAAGAAAGCGAGCAACGCAGGCGCTACTGCCAATGCTCGTTGACGCTGGCCAGGAGCGAGCGCGGTCAGCCAGCCGCGGATGCGCCGCTGCAGCTCGCCGCGACGGATCGGCAGCTCCACGTAGCGATAAGACACGGCGGCCAGTAACACCGTCAGCGCGATCTGCAGCGGTACGAGCACGACGAGACTGGCCCGTACGTCGACCCCCGGCCGCGTCAGCGCCATCACCGGCCAGTGCCAGAGGTAGATCCCGTAGCTGCGGGCTCCGATCCAGACCAACGGAGCGGTTCCCAAAAGCTTTCCGAGCAAGCTGGCTGGATGGGCGGCAGTGGCGATCAGGAGCGCCGCTGCCAAGGCCGTCAGCAACAGACCCCCGTGGTAGATGAACGGGTCATAGCTCGTCCACAGCGTCATCCCAACGAGCACTCCGATCAGACCAGTCGCCCCGAGCAGGTCCAGGAGGCGGCGGGCATTGAGGCTCACTTCCTTGGTGGCCCGCATCGCCGGCCACACAAATGCCAACACGACCCCGATGAGGATCGGCGTTGCACGGGTGTCGGTGCCGTAGTAGATCCGCGTTTGGTCGCCGCCGGAATGGAACAAGAGCACCATCAGCAGCGCCGAAGCCAGCGCGCCACACAGGGCCAGCCAGGCAATCGCCTGTCTCCGGAGCCGAGTGAACGCGAGCAGCAAGAGTGGCGGCCACAGGAGATAGAACTGCTCCTCAACGGCGAGCGACCAAAAGTGCTGCAGTAACGACGGACGCCCGGCATGCTCGAAGTAAGAGCGCCCGGCCAGGATCTGGTGCCAGTTGTTGACATAGAGGGTGGAGGCCAGCGCGTCCCCGCGTAGACGGCCGAGCTCGGGTCGGAAGAAGACCGCGATGACCAGGAGGGAGACCGCGATCACGAGCAGTGCCGCGGGCAGCAAGCGGCGCACGCGGCCCAACCAGAACCGCGGCAAATTGATCGTGCCGGTCAGGCTGTGCTCGTTAAGCAGCAGCGAGGTGATGAGGAAGCCGCTCAACACGAAGAAGACGTCCACCCCGAGAAACCCACCTGAGAAGCGCCGCACCTGGGCGTGGTAAAGCAGGACCCCGACTACTGCGAGCGCCCGAACGCCATCCAGGCCGGGTCGATAGACCAGATTCCCGCGAGCACCGCCCACAGCCGAAAATCTAACCACCGGATCGGAGCACCCTTGGGGAGCAAGCAGCCCGAATCGTAAGCACGCCGCGGCAGCTCACGCGATCGGGGCTGGTGCTGTGCTCAGCTGGGACGAACGAACCCCTGCGCCAGCCGGCCGATCTCGAACTCGGCCGTCCCGGTGGTGACCACCGGATCCTGAGCGGCGAAGTCCCGCAGCTCCTGCTCGTCCTCGGTCTCCACGACCGCGAGGCCGTAGGAGTCGTCATCTGTCAGCACAGGCCCAAAGACGACCATCGCGCCTCGCTCGAGCCAGGGTCCCCAGTGAGCAGCGTGGCGACCCATGATGGCCCGCTCCTCTGCGGTCAAGGTCTGGGCGAAGGCCGGACGCGGAGCCTTGAGTCGAAGCACGAAGGTGGCCACCGCGAAAATTCTAGGCCAGCGCTGCCGAACCGCGCGGAAAATTCCCCCGTGATCCGAGCCCGCGGTTAGGGTGGCGTCGTGAACGACTTCCAGGCCGCCTCGCTCCAGAGCTGGTCGGTCGTGGCGCCGGATTGGGGAGAGCTGGTTGCGGATGTCGACCGGCAGCTCGGGCGTGCGGCCGCCTGGATGATCCATGCGGTCGAGCCGCAGCCGGGGGAGCGTGTGCTGGAGCTTGCCGGAGGGCCCGGAACGCTCAGCCTGATGGCTGCTGCGGCCGTCGGAGAGCGAGGCCAGGTCATCTGCACTGACTTCGCCGAGCCGATGGTAGAAATCGCGCGCGGCCGAATTGCCCAGGAGGGTGCGGGCAACATCGAATGCCGGGTCACGGACGCGCAGGCCATAGATTTGCCTGACGGCGCCGTCGACATCGTGCTGTGCCGGATGGGGTACATGCTGATGGGCGAGCCCGCCATGGCTCTGCGTGAGAGTGCGCGAGTGCTGCGCAGCGGCGGCCGCTTGGCTCTGGCAGTGTGGTCTGATGCGGCGGCGAACCCATGGGCAGCCGTGCCGATGCAGGCCATCACGAGCCACTTCGGGGCGCCACCTGCACCCCCGGGGGCGCCGGGTCTGTGGGCGCTGGCAGACGAGCGTCTCCTCACCCAGCTGCTTACCGACGCGGGCCTCGGCGAGATTCGCACTGAGGCACTCGACGACCACCTGCAGTACGACTCCGTCGAGGGATGGCTGGAGACCACCGCGCGTCTCGCGGGCCCGCTGCGCGCCCTGTTCGCAAGCCTGGACGAAGCGGCGCGCAGGGCAATCAGCGCCCGGGTGGCCCAGGCGGCGGAGGATTACGCACAGCCGGACGGCCAGCTGTCGATGCCCGAGCGGATGCTGGTGGCCAGCGCGACCAAGCCGTAGGCGATTGGGATCGAGTCTCGAGGTAATTGATCGAGGCCCCCGATTCGCCCGACCGGCGCGATGACGCGAGTGGATCGACTCGCTGCGTAGGGCTACTCGCGGCGCCGGCTCTACCATCGGCACATGTCCGAGTCAGCGGATGGGTCAGCTGGATTGGTCGTAGTCGTCGGTTCAGTTAACGTCGATCTGGTTGTGCGCGTTGATCGCCTGCCGAAGGCGGGGGAGACGGTGTTGGGGGGCACGCTTGAGCGCCACGGCGGGGGGAAGGGCGCCAATCAGGCGGTGGCTGCAGCCCGCGCGGGCGCCGACGTGCGGTTCATGGCGGCAGTTGGCGAGGATGAGTTCGCCGAGCAAGCACTCACGGAGCTGCGCCACGAGGGGATCGACGTATCGGGGGTAGTCCGCAACTTGGCTGTGAGCACCGGAGTGGCGTGCATCGTGGTCGACGAGCATGGCGAGAACCAGATCGCGGTCGCCTCCGGCGCCAACGCCAAACTCGACCCGGTCGCCGTCGAGCAATGGCTGGACGAATCAGACCTGCCCGACGACGCCGTTCTCTTGCTGAACTTCGAGATACCCGATCCGCCCCTCGTCGCGGCCGCGCGGTTCGCCGAAAAAAGGGGGCTCGAAAGGATCGTCGTCAATCCCGCGCCGGCGCGCCCGGCCCCCCAAGCTCTGCTGGAGCTGGGGCCGATCCTCACCCCGAACGCCGGCGAGCTAAAAGCGCTGACCGGCGGCCGCGATGGCTCCCCTGAGGATGCAGCGCATCGATTGAGTCGCCTGAGCGCCGCTGCAGTCGTGGTCACCCTCGGAGCGCAGGGCGCCATTCTCGTCAACGGTGGGAAAGCGTGCGAGGTGCGCGCACCGCAGACCGACGCGATCGACACGACGGGGGCGGGCGATGCGTTCAACGGCGCGCTCGCCGCGGCCCTGGCCCAGGGACACGGCCTCACCGATGCCGTCCGTAGGGCGGTCGTCGCGGGTTCGGGCTCAGTTGAGGCCCGTGGAGCCCGGAACGGGATGCCGACCAGGGAAGAACTCGATCACCGGTTTCGAGATCGGCATTGAGTCCCTGGCCGGCGAGCGCATGGCGAGCTATCCGTTGGCGTGACCCAGCTTCTGCTCGGCCTCTTTGAGGTAGGCCTTGGCGTTCTGCTGGGTCACCAGCGGGTCGCCCGTGTTGACACTCTTGGGAACCGATTGGCCCTTTACCTTTGCCACCGCCTCTTGGACGGCGATCCGGGCCATGCCGTACGGATCCTGAGCCACCGTGGCAAACATCTTTCCGGCGATGATCTGCTGGGTCGCCTCGATCGCACCGTCGAAGCCGACGAGCTTGACATGCCCAGTCGCGTTGTTAGCGCTCAGGCTCTGCAATGCCCCAAGAGCCATCTGGTCGTTCGCGCAGAACACCGCACTCACCTTCGGGTTGGTCTGCAGGATGTCCTCCATCGCCCCCACGGCCTGTTCACGGTCGAAGTTGGCCGCCACCTGCTTCACGACCCTGATGCCCGAGCCCTTGATCCCGGCCAGGACACCATTGACGCGCTCGATGTCCACCTGAGAGCCGGGGATGCCGCGGATGATGGCCAGCGTTCCGTGCGGGATCACCTTGGCCAGGTAGCGGCCCATGCGCTGCCCGCCGTCCATGTTCGGTGTGCCTACGTACCCCGTCTGCGGCTTCCAGCCCGGCATCGGAGAATCGAACAGAATCACCGGAATCCTCTTCGCCGCTTTTTCGAGCACCGGCTGTAAGAGCGCGGAGTCCGTGGGAGCGATCACGAGCGCACTGACCTTCTCCGCCAACAGGTTCTGGACGATGTTGATCTGCTGGTCTACCTGGGTGTCAGACTCACCGGCCTCCGTGAGGACACTCGCATGGGCCTTCGCGCCGCCGGCGGCTGCGCCGTGAGCGGTGTTGACCCAATACTCCTGGTTCAAGGACTTGGGGACGAAGCCGATGCGGATCCCCTTGTCGGGAGTGACCGAGAGCTGTCCGCCGCAGCCGGCCATTACCGTGAAGCCAGCGATCACGAGCACCACGAATGGGTGTCGCACGGCTCAGGCCTCCGCGCGTGTCGACGCGGGATTTGCGGGCTCGTCCTCGGAGATGCTGTGCTTGTCCTTGCCGCGGCTCTCGTCCTGCTCGTCGCTCTCCTCCTCGCCACTGCTCTCGCCCGAGCCGACGATCATCGACACAAGTTCCTCCTGATGCTCGGCATCCGGCTCAGCCTGGCCGACGTACTTGCCCTGCCGCAGGACGATGGCGCGGTCGGCCACGCGCGTGACGTGCTCAAGATTGTGCGAGATCACTATCACCGAGACGCCGTGCTCGGGCGCCTCCTTGATCAGCCGCAGCACATTGCCTGACTCGCGCGCGCCCAGCGCGGAGGTTGGTTCGTCGAGGATCACGATGCGCTTGCCGAACGCGATCGCGCGTGCACAGGCGACTGCCTGACGCTGACCCCCAGACATGATCCCGAGCTCGTCGCTGCGGGAGATGTTGACCTGCAGACGCTCGAGCAGCTCGTCGGTCTCCTTTTTCATCAACCGGTCGGAAACCCACCCGAAGGAGCCGAGCCACTTGGGTCGAACCGGCTCGCGGCCGGCATAGAAGTTGCCCGTTGCGTTGAAGTTGTCGAACAGAGCGAGGTCTTGGTAGACGGTCTCGATACCGAGTTCGCGTGCGCGCCGCGGTGAGCTGATATCGACGCGCTCCCCGTCGATGCGAATCTCCCCGGCATCGGGCCGTATGACGCCCGAGAGAATCTTGATCAGCGTCGATTTGCCAGCGCCGTTATCGCCGAGCAGCGCGAGAATCTCGCTCTCGTGTAACTCAAGTGAGACACGGTCAAGCGCCAGTGTCGCCCCAAAGCGCTTCTCGACGTCGCAGACTTCGAGCACATGGTCGGCCATCGTGGTCACCTCCCGGCTTGCATCGTGCGGAACCGTTCCTCAAGCTTGCGTCGCACCACATCCAGCTCGACGGCGACGACCAGGATTACCCCGATCACGATCAGCTGCCAGTAGATCGAGACGTTGAGCAGGTTCAGCCCGTTGTTGATCACGCCGAAGATGAAGGCGCCGCACACTGCGCCCAAGATCGTTCCGCGCCCTCCCCAGAACGACGCCCCGCCAATGATCACGGCCGAGATTGACGCGAGCTCCTGAAGCTGGCCCGCGGTCGGATATCCCGCGTTGACCCGCCCCGCGGTGATGACTCCGGCGACCGAGGCGCAGAACCCCGAGATGAGAAAGACCGACATCACCACCCTGTCGACCGGGATGCCGAGACGTCGTGCCGCCTCGCGATCACCGCCGACCTCGTAAATCCAACGTCCCCAGCGCAGCTTGCGGGCTAGCAGTGCTGCGGCGGCCGCGAGTGCGGCCACGACGATGATCGCGACTGGAATTCCCGCGACGTCGGAGCCGCCGATCGTCGTCACGATGCCGGGCATGCCGGGCGTGGGCTGACCGTCGGCGAGCAGGAGCGCCAACCCGCTCGCCGCGTTGAGCATCGCCAGTGTCGGGATGAATGAGTGCGGCATCCGCCCTTTGACGTAAATCGCCGCGTTGATGAAGCCAGCAGCGAGGCCGGTGAGCAGCATCGCCACCAGCGTCACCAAGCCGCCGCCGATGTGGTGGAAGGCGAGCGACCCCGTGACGGTGGTGAGCGCGATGAGAGATCCGACCGACAGGTCGATACCGCCGACGAGAATGACGAACAGCTGACCGATGGCCAGCGCCGCGAGGGGGGCCACCTGCACGAGCAGGTTCTTCAGGTTGTCGCCCGTGAGGAAGAACGGCGTTAGCAAGGTCAAGACCAGGCCGAGCAGCACGAGAATCAGTGGCGGTCCGGCCTGGATCGCGCGTAGAACAAGCCGCAGCCCGCCGTCCGAAGCGTTCGTTGACGCACCGCGACGCCCGGCAACTGTTGCCATATCTCCTCCTCCTCCGACCTGGTTCTTTTTAGAACACAGGACCTCTGTACCCCGAGCGAGCCGTGTGCATTCGTGGGCGACTGCAGTGTCAGCTCGGACGGCGGAGTTGGCTCGGACGGCTCGGCGTGCGAGACTGCATGGGGACCATGAGTGCTCGGGTCCGGGGTAGCACAACGACGGGATTGCCAACATGAGTATCGCGTCCTCTGACGGGGCTGGTGCGCTACTCGAGCGGGATGAAATCCTGGCGTCTCTGGATGAGTTGTGGTCCAGCGTGCGCTCGAGCACCGGCGGACGGCTGTTGCTCGTCGGGGGCGAGGCAGGTGTCGGCAAGACCGCGCTCTTACGCAGGTTCTGCGAGGCCGAAGGAAAGCCGGCGCGAATCCTGTGGGGAGGGTGCGAGCCCCTGCGAACGCCTCCCCCGCTGGGCCCGTTTCTGGACGTTGCCGAGGGCCTTGGGGGCGAGATCGAGGAACTTGTGGCCGCCGCGGCGCGGCCTCATGAGGTCGCGGCCGCACTGCTTCGGGAGCTGAGAGCCGGCCCGTCGACCGTGCTCGTACTCGAGGATGTCCATTGGGCGGACGAGGCAACGCTGGATGTGCTCGTCCTGCTCGCAGCCCGCATCAGTTCGGCACCCGCGCTCGTGCTTGCGAGCTATCGGCTTGACGAGCTCGACCGCTCCCAGCAACTTCGACTGATCCTTGGTGAGCTGGTACGGAGATCCGGACGGCTCGTGGTGGAACCGCTCTCGAAGGCGGCCGTTGCACAGCTGGCGGATCGTCGCGGGATGGACGGTGAGGAGCTGTACCGCCGGACGGGCGGAAACTCGTTCTTCGTCACCGAGGCGCTCGCAGCCGGAGGCGAGCAGATTCCCGAAACGGTCCGCGATGCAGTGCTCGCTCGCACAGCGCGCCTGTCCGGGCGGGCGCGAAGGCTGCTTGAGGCGGTCGCGGTGGTCCCTCGGCAGGTCGATCTCTGGCTCTTGGAAGCTCTGGCGAGCGAGCTCATCGACAGCCTTGAGGAATGTGTGGCCTCGGGCGTCCTCGCGCAGGGCCACGCCAGCGTCGCATTTCGCCACGAGTTGGCGCGCCTTGCGGTCGAGGCGGCGACTCCCCAGAACCGGAGGGTGGCGCTTCATCGCGCTGCGCACGCGGCGCTTGAAACGCGGGGAGGTGTCGATCCGGACTGTGCGCGCCTCGCTCACCACGCGGAGGCTGCCGGCGACCGGGACGGGGTGGTCCGATGGGCACCTGCAGCGGCGGAGCGAGCCGCGCGCGCGGGCTCGCATCGCGAGGCCGCCGCTCACTACGGGAGGGCGCTCGGAATGGCCGATGGACTGCCACTCGAGCGCCGCACAAAACTGCTACGGGGTCGTGTGGATGAGTGCTGGCTAACCGATCAGTTCGCCGCGGCGATCAAGGCGCAGGAGGAAGCGCTCGACTGCCAGCGTCGACTCGGCGATCGGTTGGGGGAGGGAGACGCGTTGCGCACCCTGTCAAGACTTCTGTTCTTCGTGGGCCGGGTGCGCGAGGGCGAGGTGCTGGCGCTCGAGGCGATCGAACTACTGGAGCGGCTGCCTGCTGGGCACGAGCTCGCAATGGCTTATGCCAACGTCTCGCAGAGGCGGATGGTGGTCGAGGATGTCGCTGGCGCGATCGAGTGGGGTAATCGGGCGCTCGAGCTCGGTCGTTTCAACCACGACACCGAGGCCGTTGTCTATGCGCTCATCAACATTGGTGCGGCGGAGTTTCAAGCGGGCGCGGAAGAGGGGGCGGCGAAGCAGGAGCAGGCTCTGACGCTCGCTCGGAACAACGGCCTGGAGGATTACGTCGGCCGCGCGTTCCCGAGTCTCGTCCGTTGCGCATTAAGACAGCGTCGGTTCGATCTTGTCGACGCCTACCTGACGCCCGGTCTGGACTACTGTCGCGAGCGGGGGCTTGACACCTGGCGGCTCTACCTGCTCACCTGCCGCGCTCAGCTCGCCCTGGACCGCGGCCACTGGGACGAGTCGGCCAGCTCAGCGGGTGAGGTCCTGCGCGATCCGCGCAGTGCCCCGTTTCCACGGGGCTTGGCGCTGACAATCCTCGGACGCCTGAGAGCGCGCCGAGGGGACCCGGATCCCTCTGGGCCGCTGGCTGAAGAGCAGGCTCTCGCCAAGTCGACCGGAGAGCTCGGTCGAATCGGACCGAACGCGTCGGCGCGAGCCGAAGCGGCGTGGCTCGCGGGCGAGGATGGAAATGTTGAGCGGGAGACCGACTCGGCGCTCGCTCTGGCGCTGCAGCGAGAATCGCGGTGGGTAGTCGATGAGCTGGCGTGCTGGCGGTGGCGTGCCGGCGTGCATGAGAAGCTTCCCCGTGGATCTGCTGCTACCCCCTACGCACAGACGATCGCGGGTGAATGGCGCCGAGCAGCAGAGCTGTGGCGGTCGCTCGGCTGTCCGTACGAGTCGGCCCTAGCGTTGGCAGACGGTGACGAGGACGCGCTGCGCCGGTCACACGCGGAGCTGCGGGCGCTCGGTGCGGGTCCCGCTGCCGCAATCGTCGCTCGCCGGATGCGCAAACGGGGCGTGCGCGGAGCGGCGCGTGGGCCACGCGCGCGCACGCGAGACAATCCGGCGGGCCTTACGGCACGTGAGCTCGAGGTGCTGGCGCTGGTGGCCGATGGCCTACGCAACGCGCAGATCGCCGCGCGTCTGATCGTGTCTGAGAAGACGGTGGATCATCACGTCTCCGCGATCCTGCGCAAGCTCGACGTTCGCACGCGGGGCGAGGCAGGTGTTGAGGCCAGGCGGCGCGGGTTGACCGACCCGGGGTAGGCACGCCAGAACATAGGTACTGACGCCCCGAAAGATAGGGAGTCCTCCCGATGATTGTTGTGCTGGCGCTTCGTAGGTTTCTGGACTGACAAGAGGCCAACCTATGAGGAGGACTGAATGCCTCGATACATCGTGCAGCGGATCTTTCCCGATGGTTTGGAGATCCCGGTCGCCAACGGCGGTAAGGAAATCTGCGGTGCGGTTGTTGAGCGCAACGCCGAGGAGGGCGTGACCTGGGTGCACTCGTACGTGAGCGCCGATAAGGGCACCACGTTCTGCATCTACGACGCCCCCACACCCGAAGCGATCCGCATTACCGCCGCTCGCAACCAGCTTCCAATCGACCAGATCACCGAGGTGCGGGTGCTCGATCCGTACTTCTATGCGTAATGGCAGTCCGACGATCAAGGGAGAAATCATGTTGAAGCTCATCAAGCGCACTCTGACCGCCGCGCTGGTCGTGGCCGCCACCGCGCCTTCGCTCGCCTACGCCAGGCTAGACCTCAACCCGTCGGGTTCGTCCGTATCGGGCGGGCCTGCCCAGGCCGGGGTTGTGTCATCGGTTCAGCGTCCGAAATCGCCCTCCGCAGGGGGTTTCCAGTGGGATGATGCGGGCATCGGGGCAGCGAGCGTTGTCGTGCTGCTCAGCCTCGGCACGGGGGTGGTCCTCGTCCGCCAGCGGCGGACGCATCAGTCGATGGCGGGCTGAAGGCGACGGACCGCCCCGGGTCGCCGGCCGAGATCGACGGAAAGCTCGGTCGTGGGGCACGCTGGCCGTGGAGCCATCGGGCTCCCCGAACGTGTGGCCGGCGCGGCGGCGCTGGCCACACGGCCGGCCGGAAGCGTTCGCCCGCCCGACCATTCGACAGATTACGCTCCAAGTCGTGACCACGGCATTCGTCACGGGCGGCTCGGGCTTTATCGGCGGCAGGCTGATCGAGCGCTTAGTCGCCGACGACCACACCGTGCGGGCCCTCGCGCGGTCTGAGCAGGCCGCCGAGAAGATCCGTTCCCGCGGTGGCGAGCCGGTGAGCGGCGATCTTTCGGATGTCGGAGCATTGCGAGCCGGCGCAGCCGACTGTGAGCTGGCCTTCCATGCCGCGGCGACGCTCGGCGATTGGGGCCGGCGCGAAGACTTCGAGCGCGGCAACGTCGAAGGTACGCACAACGTTCTACACGCGTGCCGGGACGCGGGAGTGCGGCGCTTCGTTCACGTCGGTACCGAAGCGGCGCTCATGGCCGGCCAGCCGCTCGTCAACGTCGACGAAACAGCGCCGCTGCGCCCTGACTCGCCCGCGCTCTACAGCTCCACGAAGGCGAAGGCCGAACGGCTGGTCCTTGACGCAAATCGTGACGGCTTCGAGACCGTCGTCATCCGTCCTCGCTTTGTCTGGGGCAAGGGCGATACGACGCTGCTGCCGGCGATGGTCGAGATGGTCCGCGCGGGACGGTTCGCTTGGATTGGCGGCGGACGGCACCGCACCTCGATTACGCACGTCGAGAATACGGTCGACGGGTTAATCCTCGGCGCCGAGCGCGGCCGCCCAGGAAACGCGTACTTCGTGACCGATGGCGAGCCAGTGGTATTCCGCGAGTTCGTCTCGGGACTGCTCCTGACGCAGGGCGCCCAGCCGCCGTCGCGCTCGATTCCGGCCTGGCTCGCGGGGGCTCTCGCCGTCGGCGGCGAAACCGCCTGGCGGGCGCTGCGGCTTCGCGGGCAGCCACCGCTCACGCGCTTTGCCTTCTGGGTTTCCTCGCAGGAATGCACGATCCGGATCGACAAGGCGCGGGACGAGCTGGGGTACAACCCAGTGATCAGCAGGGAAGCGGGACTTGCCGAATTGCGCGCCGGTGGCTCGGCATGAGCGAGCAAGCTGACGTGCACGCGCGGTTCCCAGACGCGAGCGCTCCCCGTGTGAGGACGGTATAAACGCGCGTATGTCCGAAAGTCTCGGCCCGGGCTCGACCTTCGCGGGATGTCGACTTGAGGCTGTTGCCGGACGCGGGGGCATGGGGGTGGTCTTCAAGGCCACGCAGCTCGCGCTCGGGCGCCCCGTTGCGTTGAAGGCGATCGCTCCCGAGCTCGCCGCGGACGTTGACTACCGCGAGCGCTTCCAGCGCGAGTCCCAGCTCGCGGCGTCGATCGATCACGCCAACGTGATCCCGGTCTACGAGGCGGGCGAGCTTGACGGGACCCTGTACTTGATCATGCGCTGGGTCGAGGGAACGGACCTGCGGACGTTGCTGGCGAGGGCCGGGCGCGTATCACCGGCCCGCGCGATCCGGCTGCTGCGCCCCGTGGCCTCGGCGCTAGCCGCCGCGCACAGGCGCGGCTTGGTGCACCGCGACGTCAAGCCGGCCAACGTGATGATTGCGCGCGGGGACGATGAGAACGACGACCACACGTACCTGACCGACTTCGGGATCGCCCGCCAGGCCGACGGCGATTCGCTCACACGCACAGGCATATTCGTCGGCACCGTCGACTATTCGGCGCCCGAGCGAATCCAGGGTGGTAAGGGAGACGCATCGTCTGACATCTATTCACTCGGCTGCGTTCTGTTCGAGACGTTGACCGGCCACGCGCCCTATGAACGGCCGGCGGATGTGTCGAAGATCTACGCGCACGTCTACGACCCGATCCCGTCGGCCCGGGCCGAGGTCGACGGGGTTCCGGAACGCCTCGACGCGATCGTCGCGCGGGCCATGGCCAAACGCCCGGAAGATCGCTTCAGGTCCGCGGGGGAACTCACGGCTGCACTGGACCAGGCGCTCCAGGACCTCGAGACCGGCGAGCGGACCGCGTCAGTACCGCAGTCCGGGCCGGAGATCACCAACCGCCCGGTGCCGGCTGCAGAGACTAAGCCGGCCGCGGCAGCGACCCAGCCAGCCGCGGCAGCGAGTCAGGCGGCTGCGGTCGAGATTCAGATGAGCGCACCGCCGACCGCGCCAGCCGCACCGCCGAGCGCGCCAGCGGCGCCGGTGACCGCGCTATCGGCACAGCCGACCGCGCCAGCCGCGCCGGTGACCGCGCCGACCGAGCCTGGGCCCGTGACCGCGCCGACCGAGCCTGGGCCAGTGACCGCGCCGACCGAGCCTGGGCCAGTGACCGCGCGGGCCGACCCACCCGCCGCAGGCCCACCCACGCAGCCGAGCCGGCGCCGCGCGCCGATGTTGTTGGTGGCGGCCATCGTCCTGGTCGCTGCGGCGGGGGCGCTCGTCGCCTCGCTAAGCGGGGGCGGCAACGATCAGAGCAAGGCCGGTGCGACGTCGACCGCGTTGAGCGCCGCGCCGATCACGGTTCAAGGCAGCGGCTTGACGAAGGCACGCACGATCGATCTTGGGAGCCCGCCCGGCTCGGTTTCAGTCGGACGGGACAACGTCTGGATCTCGTTGCCGGAGCGCGGCGCGCTCGTGCGTGTGAACTTGGGCACGGGCCTACAGCGGAGCTTTCCGGCAGCCGGCAGTCCGACCCCGATCGCCGCCGGCTCCAAGGCCCTGTGGGTGGGCGAGATCGCGACACAGTCGCTCTCCCAGTTCAACGGAACCAGCGGCGCTCAGGTCGCAGTCACGCCGCTCCCTGGGACCGCTACTGCGCTAGCGCTCGATCAGGGCGACAGCTCCGCGTGGGTCGCAGACTCGAGCGGGGTGATCACTCATGTGGGCCTCGGGGGATCGGTCGTCAGGACACCCGCGCACGCCGACCGCGTTGCGACCAGCATCGCTTGGGGCGAGGGCTGGCTGTGGGCCGCCGACGGTGCAGACAACGGACTCGTGCGAGTGAGCCGTGGCGTGAGCGGCGCCACCACCGCGTTCTCCGTCGGTCCGGGACCCGTTGCCGTGGCTCTTGACCAAGGCGTGTGGACCGCGCACGCGGACGGCCACGTGACCCGCTTCGATCCCCGGGCAACCCATCTCCGCGTCAACGCCGATCTCAAGGTCGCCCCAGACCTTGCCGGAATAGCCGCGATGGATCCGAGCCCGTTCGCATGGGCGATCAGCAAGAGCACGAGGACGCTCTACCGAGTCACGAACACGGGTACCCCGGCCGTAACGGGAACCGTGGTGTTCGGCAGCGCGCCCGTCGCGCTCGCGGTCAACGCGAACTCAGTTTGGGTCGCGACGGAAGACGGAAGGGTCACTGAGATCCGGTTTTGAGCGGGAACCGGCCTGTCGCCGGCCCGCTCTCAATACGATGGGCGAACCATGAGAGGTAGATCCCGTGGCCGCTGGCTGGCGGGCTTACTGGCCATTGGCGTGCTCGCCGGCTCGACGTCAAGTGCCGGGAGAGACGTCGCCGGGGGCGCTAACCGAGTAAGCACCCGATCGTCGCCGACACCCCTGACGGGTATCCGCGTGGCGGGTCACGACCTGGTTGATGCAACCAACAACCCGATTCAGCTCCGCGGGGTCAACCGCTCGGGCACGGAGTATGGCTGCGTCCGGGGCTTCGGCATCTTTGACGGCCCCAGCGACGCCGCTTCGGTGCGGGCGATCGCCTCGTGGCACGTGAACATCGTGCGCATCCCGCTCAATGAGGACTGCTGGCTCGGCATCAACGGAGTCAAACGGGCTCTCTCAGGAGCCAGGTACCGTGACGCGATCCTCGCCTACGTCAGGCTGCTGCACCAGAACGGGATGTACGCCGAACTGTCGCTCATGTGGGCCGCGCCGGGGAGCCAGCGCGCCACGCGGCAACCGGCGGCTCCGGATCAGAGCCACTCGCCGGCGATGTGGACCTCAATGGCGACCACATTCAAGACCGACCCTGAGGTGATCCTTGCGCCGTGGGGTGAGCCTACCGTTGGATGGGGGTGCTTCATGCGCACCGGGTGCGACCACGAGGCAACGTTCAAGGGGAGCTTCTACCGGACGGCCTCGATGCAGCAGGCGGTCAATCGGATGCGTGGCGCGGGCTACAAGGGTGTGATCGCGATTCCGTGTCTGAACTTCGCCAACGCGTGCGGTCCGCTACCGGATGGTTCGCTCTACCGCGGGTCGACTTGGCTGCGCTCGCGCCCGAGCGATCCCGCCCGGCAGTTGATCGCCGAAGCGCATGTCTACGGGAAGAATGCCTGTCAGACAGCCGCCTGTTTTGACTCCAGCATGGGGCCGATCACCAAAGTCGTTCCGCTGATCTTTGGCGAGACGGGCGAGACCTACGACGCCTCCGACTGCGGCTCGAGTCACATCTCGACATTCATGAACTGGGCGGACCAGCACGGCGTCGGGTATGAGACCTGGACCTGGGACGCGTGGGGAAATTGCGGCTCGCTTATCCGTAACTACAGGGGAACGCCGTACTCCGGCTATGGGAGGGCGGTCCAGCAACACTACGCGGCACGCACCAACGCTGGCTGAGTGCCTCCGCGGCCTCAAACATCCGCTGGCCGTCGCCGGCTGTAGGCGCCCGCGCCCGCGCCCGAGCGATAGGGGCGCTACCCGGCGAGGGTGGGCCGAGTCGCCGCCGGAGCTCCAACGTGACACAGCAACGTCGGACCGGATGGGTCCTCCGCCGGGGACTGGCCATAGGTGCCCAGTGACGCGGTGTAGATGGTCCGCGCCGGCTGCTCGCGCGCAACCGCTGTCCGATTGATGGACAGCGCTCCGCACAGGGCCGGCGCCGCAGCCTCTCCGTCGAGACCGAGGGAGGAGTCGTAGCGGCGATTGCCGTTGTAGTCAATGCCATGTACGACGATCACGGCCTCACCTTGACGGATCAAATTGGCGACCCCTGGGCCAACGGAGATGGTCCGCTTGTACCGGATGTTCCCGACCGATGGGAACCGGAGCCGTGACAGATGGCTCACCGGGCTGGTATCGCCCGTCTCGGTCAGCGACGTGACCACGCCGCCGTAGGATTGATCGCCGTCCTTCGCGCTGATGAACCGGTGGCCGTTGAGCACGCTCCCAACCGACGCCGAGGGACAGGTCCCCGAGCCGCCGTGGATGTGCATGAGGTGATTGGCCGGGAGCAGGCGATTGGTATCTACGCTGACTGTTGCGACGTTTCCCTGGAGCTGGACGGTCGCGGTGCCGCTGCCGGTCACGTGGTTCCAGGGGATCGGACCCGCTACGCCCGCAAATGTGGTCCCGCTCGATGAGCTGCTGGAACCCAAGACGACGACGGCAGCGATCGCCCCCCCGAGTAGCAACACCGCCAGGGCGAGCAACCGGGATCTACCCGGGCGCCGACCGGGAGCGTCCTGACCCCCAGGCCCCGGAACTGCGGGCGCTTGACCTCCGGGCCCTTGACCGCCAGCCCACTGACCGCCGGGTACTTGACCTCCGGGCCCTTGACCGCCGGGCCCGGGGCCGCCCGGGACCGAAAACGCGGCCGCTGGCGGCTGAGTCGACGGCGCCGCAGGCTCCGTGCTTGCCGGCCCCACGGTCGCCGCACCGAAGGCTGCGGCAGAGTCAAGTGCAGCGGGGGGGACGGTCGCCGCGGGCGGTGGCCCGGCGGGCCCCGAGGTGGCAGGGGCGGGTTCGATGGTGTCCTGTCCCGGCGTCGGCATCGGCGGCGCCTCGCTGGACGCGATGACCGTTGGCGGCGCAG
Organism: uncultured Solirubrobacterales bacterium; assembly: GCA_963757165.1. Lineage (GTDB taxonomy): Bacteria > Actinomycetota > Thermoleophilia > Solirubrobacterales > Solirubrobacteraceae > Palsa-465. The sequence continues at coordinate 484,635 of CAVWQO010000006.1, read as the reverse complement.
GCGCGACAACGTCCTCTCGACTCGGCGGCGGCGGCCCTTCAGCAGGCGGGACGACAGTCGGTGAACCAGGCACGGCCACGTCCTGTTGGCTCGGCGGCGGCGGGGCCTCATGGGACGCGGCGGCTGCCGGTGGCGCTGGCTGCACGAGATCTGGAGCGTCGGGTCGACTGGGCAGCGGCGTCGCCTCGCCGGTCGCGGTGACCGTCGCCGGCCCCGAGTAGCGCATTCCGCTCAGCGCGGCTGAGACATCGCGAGCGAAATCTCCGGCTGAGAGATAGCGATCGTCTGGCTCCTTGGCCATCGCCTTCTCGATGACCTCGCCGAATGTCGGATACAGGTCGGCGAGCGTTCCCGTGAGCGGCGGAGGCGGTGCGTGGACGTGCGCAAACAACGTCGCCACCGAGTTCTCGCGCTCGTACGGTACGTCGCCCGTGAGCATTTGGAAGAAGACGCATCCGAGCGCGTAGATATCCGTGCGTGCGTCCGTGTGGCCCCCAGTGATTTGTTCCGGGGCCATGTAGTCAACCGTGCCGACGACGGCTCCCATCGCCGTCAGACCGGCGACCCCGGTCACCGTGTCGTACTTCTTGGCCAGCCCGAAGTCCGTGAGGTAGGAATGCTCCTCTCCGTCTCTCACGGTGAGCAGGATGTTGGCCGGCTTGACGTCCCGGTGCACCAGCCCGCGTCCGTGCGCGGCGTCCAGCGCAGAGGCGACCTGCACGATCAGTTCGCTGGCCCGGTTTGGTTCAAGCGCGCCTGAGCGCCGGATGATCTCGCGGAGGTCGGTACCAGCCACGAAGTCCATCACGAAGAACAGCGCCCCCTCGTGCTCACCCGCGTAATGGGTACCGACGACATTCGGGTGATGAAGCGATGCGGCAATCTGCATCTCCCGGCGGAATCGCTGCCGGAACTGCTCATCTGAGGCGAGGGCCGGGGCGAGCACCTTCAGCGCGTAGACCCGGTTCAGCGCCACGTGCGTCGCGCGATAGACAACTCCCATCCCGCCGCGCCCAATCGGCTCGTCGATGCGATAACCCGCGACGACGGAGCCACGCTCAAGTGGACCGCCCGTCATTTGCATTTGCGAACCTCTCTCAGCTCAAGGCGCTCGAGCCGCTCTGATTTACCCCAATGGCGCGCAAGAGCGAGCATAACGGCGAAATCGAGAGCGTGTCAAGGTCGGTCGCGCCCCCTGAATTCACTGATTTCACCACCGCGTCAGAGCGTCGATATGCCGTTCAAAGCAGCGACCATGCCCAGGGCCACGAGGGCCAGTGCGGCAAGGGCGATCACCCAGCGAAGTGTGTCCGCGCGGGTGGCAGCGGCGCCATGCAGCGCCGGTGCCGCGGCTGCAACGGGTGCCGCGGATGCCGCGGGGGTGAGCGCCGGAGCCGGAGGCTGGTGCACGATCGGAGCCGCATCGCCGGTCGCGACGACTGACATGCGACCCGCTCGCCGCAGCTCGCCGGCGGCCACGAGGGCCGCCTGACCGAGGTCACCGGCCGATGGATAGCGCTCGCTCGGGTCTGTCGCCATCGCCCGGCTCACCACAGCGTCGAAGTCGCGGGGCAGGTCGGGGTACAGCGCGACGGGCGAGGGTCGCGGCGCATCGAGGTGGGCCAGCGCCTGCGGACCCTCCGTCCACCTCGCGTACGGTGGCTCCCCAGTGAGGGCCTCAAAGAGCAGGCATCCCAGCGCGTAGATGTCAGCGCGTGCGTCGACACGACCGTCCAGTATCTGCTCAGGGGCCACGTACTCGGCGCGGGCGACGATCGAGCCCTGCCGCGTCAGTTCGCCGACCGAGGTCGCCCGCTTGGCGAGTCCGAAGTCGCTCAGGTAAACGTGGTCATGGGGACCGAGCAGGACGTTGGGCGGCTTGACGTCGCGGTGCAGCATCCCGCGGGCGTGGGCCGCGTCGAGTGCGGCGCCGACCTGGCTGACGATGCGCGCGGCGCGCAAGGGCTCGATTCGTCCCTCCGTCGCGATCAGAGCGCGCAGGTCGGTGCCTTTGACCAGACGCATCGTGATGTAGAGCACGCCCTTCTCGTCGCCCGCATCGAAGATCGGAATGACGTTTGGGTGGTCGATGGCCGCGGCGATCCGGGACTCACGCCGAAAGCGTTCACGGAAGTGCTCGTCGCCGGAATGCTCGGGGAGGATCAGCTTGAGGGCCACAGGGCGCTGGAGGGCGAGTTCCTCGGCGCGGTAGACCACTCCCATGTCTCCGTGGCTGATGACCTCCTCGACGCGACACCCGGCAAAGACGGAGCCCGATCGGAGATCGGACGGGCGTGGCGTGCGGTCGGCCGACGCGCGCGGTGCGGGGGCGGGGCGTCTTGCCGGAACCGGTGGGCGGGGCGGCGGGACGGGGGGTCGGTACGCCGGCGGCGGAATCTCGACCGAGGGCGCGGCGGGCGCAGGCGGGGCTGCCGCGGCCGGTGGGGGCGGGGCTGCCGCAGCCGGTGAAGGCGGGGCTGCCGCAGGAGGGGCTGGCGGGGCGGGACCAGGCGGGGCTGCCGCAGCCGGTGGAGGTGGGGGAGCTGCGGGGGCCGGGGGGGCTGGTGCTTGTCCGCCCTCGGTCAGCTCCAGGGTCGTGGAGCCGAGCTTCACCGAGTCGCCCATCTGGAGTGCTCGACGCCCTTGCACGCGCTCACCGTTGACGAACGTCCCGTTGGCCGATCCAAGATCCTCGATCGTCAGCTGCCCGCTTGCGTCACGGGCAACGCGGGCGTGGCGCCGAGAAAGCTGGTCATCGCCGCTCAGCCTTCCCTCGTCGTTCGCCTCGCGCCCGATGATCAGCTCATCCTTCACGGCGAGTCGGCGTCCCGGGGTGGCCCCGGCGCTCACCACGAGCTCGACCGCCGGTGCAGGAGTCGGGCTGGGCGGCTTGCCCGGTGGCGGGCCCGTCGAATGCCGGGTTTCATCTGGTACCGCGCCGGCGCGGTCGGTAACCTGGAGAACCGTCTGTCCGACCTTTATGAGGTCGCCGAGGGCGAGTGTTCGGGGCCCGTGGATGCGCTCCCCGTTGACGAACGTCCCGTTCGCCGATCCGAGATCCTCGATCGTCAGCTGTCCGTCGGCCCCGTGCGAGACGCTCGCGTGGCGGCGCGAGATCTCTGGATCGCCACCGAGCCGGCCATCCTCCTCGGTGGCTGCTCGGCCGATCAGCAAGCCGGCCTCCACGCTCAAGTGCTTGCCGCGTTCCTTGCCTTCACTCACCCGCAGCTGCTCGCCGGCCATCAGCTTCGGAGCCTACCTCTCTCCTGCGGCAACTGCCAGAGCTACCAGTGAGCGCAACGCCCGGTCGGAGCGGCGGACGGCGGACGCACGGCCCGTCAAATCATGTGAGCTGGGTTGACAACAGGCTCGACGAGACCCGGTTTCCTGTAGATAATGGGCGGCGTGTCAGCCAACCCTCCCGCCGACGCCCTGGCCGTCTCCGAGCTGAAGGCTCGTATCGAGGCCGAGCGCTCTGGCTGGCCCTTCCTGCTTTATCAGGACCGTGAGGACCGGCAACACGTGTTCGTTTTCGAGCCCGGATCGGTCGACGCCTCGGTCGGGCGCGTACCGCCAGCGGACCTGCTGCTCGGCTGGGACAGCGAGGTCTCACGCCGCCACGCCCGGTTCGAGCGGACGCAGGACGACTGGGTGCTCGTCGACGATGGCCTCTCAAGCAACGGCACGTTCGTCAATGGGGAGCGAGTCACCGGCCGGCGGAGATTGAACGACGGCGACAGTCTGCGATTCGGGTCCACGACGATGACCTTCCGCTCGCCGGTCCGAGCGCCCGCGGGCCCTTCAGACGCAAGCGAGGCCCCCGCCGAAGTGGTCCTCTCGACCACTCAGCGCCGCGTCCTCGTCGCGCTGTGCCGGCCATACAAAGCCCGGTTCGCCAGCCCTGCCACTCCTCAGCAGATCGCTGAGGAGCTATTCCTGTCCCTCGGCGAGGTGAAGACTCACCTGATGGTGCTGTGCGCGAAGCTGGGGGTCAAGGAGCAGCCCCAGAACGAGACTCGAGTCCGCCTCGTCGAGCGGGCCTTCTCAGCCGGCTTGATTTCCGAGCGCGACCTCTAAGCCGATGCTCTCGCCCGGCGCCACCTTTGCCGGATATGAAGTCGAGAGCGTCGTCGGCGCGGGCGGGATCGGGATTCTGTATCGCGCTCGCCAGCTGCGGCTCGACCGGCTGGTCGCGCTCAAGTTGGTCGAGCCGGACGTCGCGCGTGACCCCGTGGTTCGGGAGCGTCTGCGCCGCGAGGCTCGAATGGTGGCCGCGCTTGACCACCCCAACGTGGTCCCGCTGTATGCAGCCGGGGAAGATGACGGCACCGTCTACATCGTCACGCGCTGGGTGGAGGGCACCGAACTCGGGACCTTGATTGCGCGCGACGGTCCCCTGGAGCCCCGACGGGCGGCGCGGACCGCCGCTCAGATCGCCGCGGCGCTCGAGATGGCCCACGAGCGGGGACTCGTTCACAGGGACGTCAAGCCGTCCAATGCGATCATGACCTCCGAGGACCACGTCTACCTGACGGATTTCGGACTGGCCAAACGCGCTGAGACGGCCGCGGGGCTGACGGCGGTGGACCAGGTGCTGGGCACCGTCGACTACGTGGCGCCGGAGCAGATCGAGGGCGAGGAGCCCGACGCCCGAGGCGACGTCTACGCCCTCGGCTGCGTGCTCTACGAGATGCTCGCGGGAGAAGCCCCGTTTGCGGCCCAAAAGGGCGGGATGGCCAAGATGTGGGCCCACGTGAATGCTGAAGTGCCCTCGCTGCGCGAGCGTCGGCCTGATGTGCCGCCGCACCTTGAGGAAGTGATGCGGAGCGCCATGTCCAGAGCGCCTGAGGCGCGTCCCACCGCAGCCGCCTTCCGGGCCAACGTGCTGGCGGCGGTTGGGGAAGCGTCCTGAGGCTTGGTCAAGACGACGAGCAGGCGTCCAGGAGCTTCGTCGTGAGCATGATCCGGCCCAGTGCGACCCACGCGGCGCCGTAGTAGGTCGGTGAGCGCAGATCGAGGGTTTCGGCCGCGTCGAGCAGGCCATCTCGCGCGGCGGTCGCTCCGGCCGCGTCAGCCGCCCCGGCCGCGGCCACGAGCGCGACGGGATGCCGCGTGTGCCCGGTCGCCCGACCGGAGAGGTCGTGCTCGACGGGCAGCTTGGTGGGATCCTGCTTCTCGAAAACGGGCCACGCCCGGGCGGCGATCTGCCGGCCGGCCGGGTTCGGATCCTCGGCCATCCGGATCAACGTGCGCACGGCGTCGAAGCTAAACCGCGGAGGCGATTGCAGCGCGCTCGGCGATCCGATCGGGACAGGTTTGTCCCCTTCCAGCCTGGCCCAGTCCGGCGGTAGGCGCGACGCAGTCGGCATCAACTTGTCGGTGATCGCGCGCGAGCTGGCCGCCAGTTCAGTCCACCGGGGGTCCTTCGACGCGGCTCGCAGGGCCAAAAACGAGGCGGGCGAGAAGTAGCTCGGATTCACGGTCACTGGCGGGGGACTGATGGCCCACGGGCCGGCCGTCAGCACGGGTGCGCCCTGAAACGAAGCCGAACCGACCTCGATCCGCATGATGGCGTTCCCCAACTGCAGCGCCTCCTGTCGCAGCGCCGGGCGGTGGAAGCGGCAACTTGCGACCAGCAGCGCGCGGCTGGCGTCGAGGTCGGCGTCGGACGCCGCCTGCGCGTCGATCACGCGACCGTGGGCCCACAGGAACGAGATCAGTCCGTCCGGGCGCCGAATGTTGCTCTTCGTCCACGCCCAGATGGCGTCGAACCGACGCGAGTCGCCGATCGCGGCGGCGATCAACATGCCGTATGCCTGTCCCTCGCCGACGGTATCGCCCCCCTGATCAAGCCGGGAGACGCGTCCGTCGCGGCCGACGTAGCGGTCGAGGAAATGGCGAGCCGCGGCCTCGGCCCGGTCCTTTGGCGCGGCGCTCGCAGCGGGAGCCGCTGCGGAGGTAGTGGAGCTCGCCCCCCCACAGCCTCCGAGGAAGAACAGCACGACAGCGCCAAGCGCCAGCACTGCTGCGAGCACGAGGACATCCCGCACGGGCCGACTCATGCGGCGACCTCGGCCGGCGTCAGCGAGCCGGAGGCCGGGGCCGGCGGTTTCTGGAGTGCCGCCCAGCATCCGACCATGAGAATCGAGATGTGAACCAGGGCGAAGGAGACGTTGTTGATTGTGGCGGCGTCTCGGCTGCGAGCCAGGCCGTAGACGCTGGCCGCAACCAGCACCCCGACGGCCGCCAGTGCGGGCATCACCGCCCCCGGTTGCCGGGCTTCGGCCCCCTTCTTCGGAGTCACGACGAAGGAGCCCTTCTTGCGCAGCACGGTGAATATCGTGGACAGCACGTGGATCCAGAAGTTGGCCGCCGAGAGCGCGAACGCCGCGAAGGTGTAGGAGCCCGCCCCGGCCACCGCGGCAATCGTCAGCGCGGCGGCGTAGTAGGGAACGAAGTGCAGCAGGAACACCGGAGCATCGATGCCGCCGATCGGCTGCCCACCCCCCAACAGACGAACCACCGGGAAGCTCATGTAGATGAGGACGGTCCACCCGGACAGGAAGTACAGGCCCGAGAGCAGATACTGGACCTTGAGACCCAGCGGAAGCTTCGCGCGCAGCGCGCGCGGGAGCCCGGATAGACAGCCTCTGGCCCACCGCTGCTGCTGCGAGACGTAAGCAGCGGTGTCCTCCGGCCCGAGACCGCGTGAGAGCACATCCGGCACGTAGGCCGAGCTCCAGCCCCGCTCGTGCAGGTGGATCGAGAGCTCGAAGTCCTCGGTCAGCGAGTTCGTCGGGAAGCCGCCCACACTCTCGAACGCCTCGCGGCGAAACAGCACGTTGGTCCCGCAACAGAAGACGGCGCCCAGGCCATCCTTACCACGGCAGATGGCTCCGAAGAACAACGCCTGCTGGGCCCAGGACGCGGCCGCGATGCGATTGGTATCCGTGTTCGCGTAGTACTGCGGCGTCTGGACAAAGGCGATCTTCGGGTCGTCCATCCACCCGAGGGTCGCCTCAAGGAAGCCTGGGTCGGCGACGTGGTCTGAGTCGAAGACGGCAATGAACTCGGCGTTGGTCTGGGTCAGGGCGTTGTTGATGTTGCCCGCCTTGGCACCGGTGTGCTCCGCCCGCCGGATGTAGCCCACGCCGTGGCGGGCGGCGAGGTCACGCATGGCATCGTCGTTGCCGTCGTCGAGCACATGGACCCGCACCTCAGCGCCCCGCAGGCCCACGGCAGCAGCGACAGTCAGATCGACGATGTCCGGCGGCTCCTTGTAAACGGGGATGAACACGTCGACGGTCAGCCACCGGGTCGGCGCTCTTTTCTCCCGCACGCGCTCATGGGCGACGGTCCACCAAAACCCGAGCGCCTGGCTGAGATTGAACAGCTCCGCCGCGATCAGGATGCCGTAGAGCACCGGAGTGCCGACACGGCCGGGCTGGAGCAGCCAGCCGAAGTACCACACGCCGCAGGGCAAACCGATGAGAATCAGGATGCGCACGCGCCGGCGCACGCTCCACGCGCTTGGTACGGGCTGCCACGTCACCCGGCGAAGACGGACGTCCCAAGGGCCACTGCTCATTGAAACTCCCAGACGATGGTTTGCGGGGTCTTGAAGCGGTGGACGAGCCTGCGGAAGAAGCTGAGCTGGCCCACCACCTTGTTCGTCTTGTTGAAGAACGCCTTGTTGCTCTGGAAGGAGGCGAGCACGTACACGGGACTTCCCTCCGTCTGTGCCGACACGGCGCGGGACAGGGGCTGGCCCCGGAGCTCCGGGGCGTAGTACTCGAGTACGTAGCGCATGTCGGACGGCTCGAACAGGACGAGACTGCTCGGCCCGGCATCGGCCTTGATGTTCTGGATCGCGCCGCGGAAGTCGAAGAGCCGAGGATTGGACTGGTTGAGCTGCTGATCGGCGAGTCCGATCACCAACGTCGCGACGACTGCTCCCGCGATGAGCAACCGGGCCCTCGGCTTCCGTATCCAGCCTGTGACGAGCCGCGCGATGAGCAAGAGCACGAGCGGCACGACGAGCAGGAAGTTGCGCAGCTCGAACAACGAGCGGTCAAAGGTTGAAACCACGATCAGGGCGACGACGAGCGCCAGCGCTGCGACGGCGAGGGTCATCGTCTGGCGCGAGCCTCCGCGGCCGAGTAAGGCCAGCGAGCCAAGCAGGAACAACGGCCACATCGCGGCCAGGAGCACGGTCGTCGCATCGGGCTGATAGCCCCAGAGCGACCAGGCCAGGTTCGCGAGGACGGAATAGAAGGACAGGAGGTCGTAGGTTCCGCTCGGGGAGCCGGCCGCGCCGGAGGTGACCTGGTACTGATGATGGGCGAAGACGATCAGCGGCACGAGCTGCATGGCCAGCAGTGCGGCCGAGTAGGCGGCGCCGAGGGCCAGCCCCTTCACCGGTTGGTGGTTGCGGCGCCGATGGACCACGATCCCGATGAAGATGAGCTGCTGCATCCCGATCAGGAGCAGGCCGAAGTAGTGCGACCAGAGCAGCGCGGCGGTGGCGAGGATGTAAGCCGCCCAGTTGAGCATCGTTCCGTTGCGGATCGCTCGTAGCTGCGTCAGCAGCGCGAGCAGGCCGAACACGGCCGCGAACTCGTACATCCGCACCTCTTGCGAGTACCAGACGAGCACGGGGGAGGCGGCGGCGAAGGCGGCTGCGACCAGGCCGGTCCGGCGGTCGTACAGTTCCCGTCCCAGCTCGTAGAGCACCGGGATCACCAGCGTCCCCGCGACGAGCGAAGGAAGCCGGACGGCAAACTCGCCGTGGCCGAACGCGCGGATGGTCAACCACAGCACCAGGTGGTACAGCGGCGGCTGTCGGTCGCCGTTGTACAGGTTGCTGAACAGGTCATGCAGCGAGAGGCGCGCCTGGTGAATGCTGATCGCCTCATCGAGCCAGATGCCCCGTGGCACGGCCAGGCGCACCACCAGTCCGGCGAGGATCAGCCCGGCGAGCACCAGCAGGGCCTGATTGTGGCCCGTGTCCGGCTCACCGCGCCGCGGGAGGCGTCCCTGGGGTCCGAACAGTTCAGTCTCGTGCGCACCGCGGAGCCGCCGGACGACCGTTCGCAGTGAGTTCCCTTCAAACGGTTTAACGGCCTGCACAGGACCCGGGCCCCTCTCGATGCGACTGGGTGCTCGGCGCACTGTAACCGAGGTTGGCGGCGCCGGTGAGCGGAACTTGCGCGGGCAGCGACCTCACAGGCCTTCCGCGGGGCGGTTCAGTTCCGGCTCCGGGGCCAGCGCGTGCAAATCCTGCCGGCGCTCGGCGGCGATGATGTGGACGACGGCGTTGATCAGCGCGAGATGCGTGAAGGCCTGCGGGAAGTTGCCGAGATGACGACCCGTGACGGCATCGATCTGCTCGGCATAGAGAGCCAGCGGGCTGGCGTACGAGAGCAATTTTTCGCACAGTCCACGAGCACGGGCCAGCTCTCCGATTTCGACCAGCGCCGAGACCAGCCAGAACGAGCAGATCGTGAACGTGCCCTCCTCCCCGGAGAAGCCATCGTCGGTCTCCTGCACCCGGTAGCGCAACACCAGGCCTTCCTCGGTCAGCTCGTCGGCAATCGCCAGCACGGTGTCACGAATACGCGGGTCGTCAGGGGCAAGGAAGCGCACCAGCGGCATCAACAGCACCGAGGCGTCCAGCGCCTTGGTCTCGTAGTGCTGGACGAACACGCCCCGTTCATCGAGGCCGTTGGCGCAAATGTCCGCGTGGATCTCTGCCGCCGCCGCCTCCCAGCGGGCAGCCATCGCCTCATCGGCCCGGATCCGAGCCAACCGGGCACCCCGGTCGGCGGCGACCCAGCACATCAACTTCGAGGAGGTGAAGTGCTGGGGCTCGCCGCGTACCTCCCAGATCCCGCGGTCGGGGTCGCGCCAATGAGTCAGGGCTGCCTCCACCTGGCGCTTGATGATCGGCCATAGACGATCTGGCAGTTGGTCGCGCGAGCGCGTGTGCAGGTAGATCGAGTCCAGCACGACGCCCCAGACGTCGTGCTGGCGCTGGTCGTAGGCGCCGTTGCCGATCCGAACGGGTCGCGCGTGGTCGTAACCGGACAGGTGCTCGAGTTCCTGCTCCTGGAGATGGCTCTCGCCCCCGATCCCGTACATGACCTGGAGCTGTCCCTCCTCCGCCTCGGCCACGTCGGCCACGAAGTAAAAGAAGTCGTTCGCCTCCTCGTCAAAGCCCAGGGTGTAGAGACCCCAGAGCATGAAGGTCGAGTCACGCAGCCAGCTGTAGCGATAGTCCCAGTTGCGATCGCCACCGGGCGTTTCCGGCAGCGACGTCGTGGCCGCGGCGATCATCGCGCCCGACGGCCCGTAGGTGAGACCCTTGAGTGTCAGCGCGCTGCGCTGCAAGTGCGAGCGCCAGCGGTGATCAGGGAACGTCCCGTGCTTGAGCCACTCCTGCCAGAAGCGGCCCGTGCGGGCCAGCCACGTTGCGGCCTCTTCGTAGCTGGTGGGCAGCGGGTGCTCTGACCAGCCGAGCGCGACGAACGCGACGTCGCCCTCGCGCATCATCGTTCGCGCCCGTGCTCGAGGCCCCTCAACGCCCAGTCGCAGGTCGGTCACAAGCCGCAGTTGGAGATCGATTCCCTCCGAGGTGGCCAAGGCTTCGGTGTAGCCCGATCCGCCGTATGCCCAATCGGCCGCCAGGCCTCCATAATCGAATGCTGGCTCGCACTCGAGCTTGATCTCGACCGAGCCCTGCACGCACTCGATCAAGCGCAGCATGACGTGGTCCGCGTCGTGGTCGGTGGGCGAGCGCCGGTGACTCTGAGAGCGCTCGGTCTGGTGGTGCCAGGGGCCGATGCTCAGGGCATCGCGCACGATCACCCAGCCCATCTTCGTCTCCCAGCTGGTCTCGAGCACCATCGTGCCGGGGATGTACCTCCGCGCGGCGGGCACGTTCACGTTAGCCGGGGAGACACGGAAGCCCCCGGCGTCACGATCGAGGATCGCGGCGAACACGCTCGGCGAGTCCATCCGCGGAAGGCACAGCCATTCGACGTTGCCGTTGGGCGCCACCAGCGCTGTGGTCTCGCAGTCAGACAGGAACGCGTAGTCCCCGATCGGGGGGAACGCGCTGGCGTGGTTCCCGTTGTCGAAAGCCCCCTTCATCCTCCGCAGGCGATTCTCTTGGCGCTGGTAGCGGCTGTCAAGCTATGCTCGCCCGAGCGCGGGGGCGCAAGAGGCCACGAGTGGAACGTTCGGCAAATCTGACTTCGATCGACGTGATCGCTTCGACGCTGGAGTCGCTGACTCCGGCCGTCAGCCGGCTGAGCTCGCCCGACGGTGCGCTCACGCTGCTGCTGAGCGACATCGCCGATGCCGACGCGGTCGCCTCGGAACTGGGTCCAGATCGCTGGGAGCAGCTGGTCCGCGACCACCATCTGCTGGTGGAGCAACTCGTCGCCCACCACGACGGCCGCGTCGTCAAGTTCGAACGTGACGGATTTCTGGCCTCCTTCAACAGCGCCCATGGGGGTCTTTACGCGGCGGTGGAGTTCCAGCGCACGTTCACCAGCGTCGACGAGGACGGCGCGCCGGACGCGCTGGCGCTCCGGATCGGCCTGCACTCCGGGTTCGTGATCACTAACTCAGATGAGCTTCTCGGCCGCAACGTCGTCCTGGCGGCGCGGATCGCCGCGCGTGCCGGGCGTGGAGAGATCCTCGTGTCTTCGACGCTGAAGCAATACACGGAGGGCGATCCGAGCTTCCGGTTCGAGCCCCAGGGCGAGCATCACTTCAAGGGACTACTCGGCGAACACGCCGTTTACAGGGTTCCCTGGCGATAACCCGCCGCGTCCACCAGCGACTGGGCGTAGTCAGTGCTGGTGCGAGGTCGCTCAGCGGGCTGCTTGCGGAGCGCGGCCACGAGAGCCTGTGAGAACCCGGCCGGGATGTCGCTTCGACCAGCGGACGGGTCGCCGGGCTCGTCCTGGAGGTGCGCCCACAGCACTCGCATTCCCTCGCGATCGGCGAACGGGGGGCGCCCGTGCACGCATTCGAAGACCACGCAGCCGAGCGAGTAAATGTCAGCGGCACCGGTCACCGGCTCCCCGCGGATCTGCTCCGGCGGCATGTAGTCCATCGATCCAAGCGGCTGCCCGGGCCGCGTCAGCACGGTCCCGGCGCTGTCCTTGGCGAGTCCGAAGTCTGTGATGTATGCCTGTCCGGCCCGGTCGAGCAGGATGTTGGCCGGCTTGACGTCCCGGTGCACGATGCCCGCCTCCCACAGCGCCTGGAGCCCCTCGGCAACATGCGTGCAGATCGTCACGGTGGTGGCGAGATCAAGTCGGCCCTCCGACTCGAGCTTCTCATCGAGCGCAGTGCCCTCGATGAATTCAGCCGCCAGATACGGGATGCCTTCCTCCTCGCCGGTCTCTCGGACGGAGACCACGTGGGGGTTGCGGACCGTCTGAGCGATCCGAGCCTCGCGCCTGAAGCGGCGCCGGAACGTCTCGTCCCGAGCGAGATCGTCCTTGACGAGCTTCAACGCGACCGGCGTACCGTCGGCGGCCGTGGCCCTGTAGACCTTGCCCATCCCGCCGACGCCGACCAACGAATCGATCATGAACACCCCGAAACGCGTGCCGACCCGGTCGTCGGGCGCCAGGCGTTTCGGCTCCTGACTCATCGCCAAAGCGTTCAGCCCACCAGCACGTGGTCGAGAAGTTCACGCGCTTGCTCAAGAATCCGGTCTAGGTGCTCCTCGCCGAGGAAGCTCTCGGCGTACAGCTTGTAGACGTCCTCGGTCCCCGATGGGCGGGCGGCGAACCAGCCGCTCCGGGTTACGACCTTGACACCGCCGAGCGGGCCCCCGGATGGTGCAGCGGTGAGCACGTGCTCGATCGGTTCGTCAGCGAGCTCTGTCGCGGTCACGTCCTCGGACGCGAGCTTGCCAAGGCGGCTCTTCTGCTCGGGCGTCGCCGGGGTGTCGATCCGACGGTAGACCGGCGCGCCGTACCGGCCCGTCAGCTCGGCGTAGAGCTCTCCGGGGTCCGCGCCGCCGCGGGCCGTCATCTCGGCCGCGAGCAGGCACATGATCAGGCCGTCTTTGTCAGTGGTCCACGCCTTGCCATTGCGACGCAGGAAGCTCGCGCCCGCGCTCTCCTCGCCGCCGAAGGCCAACGCGCCGTCGAGCAGACCCGCGACAAACCACTTGAAGCCGACCGGAACTTCCACGAGACGCCGCCCCAGGCCAGCCACGGCTCGGTCGATGATGCTGCTTGAGACCATCGTCTTGCCCACGCCTGCCTCAGCGCTCCACTCGGGCCTCGCGCCGCCCAACAGGTAAGCGATCGCGGCCGCGAGGAAGTGGTTGGGGTTAAGTAGACCCGCGCCAGGGGTCACGATGCCGTGGCGATCTGCGTCGGGGTCGTTGCCGAAGGCAACGTCGAAACGGTCCTTGAGCGAGATCAGACCAGCCATGGCATCCGGCGACGAGCAGTCCATGCGGATCCTGCCGTCGTGGTCAAGGGGCATGAACGAGAACGTCGGGTCGATCCGATCGTTGACGACCTGAAGGTCAAGCTGATAGCGGCTCGCGATCGCCTCCCAGTACGCGACGCTCGCTCCGCCAAGCGGGTCAACTCCGAGGCGAAGCCCTGCGGACTTGATCTCGTCCAGGGCGACAACTTCCGCCAGGTCGTTCACGTACGCCGATCGGTAGTCATGGCGGCGGGCACGCTTGATCGCCTCCGGATAGCTCTGGCGCTTGGCGCCGTTCCCACGCGCCCGGAGCAGCTCATTCGCGGTGTCCTGGATCTGGCGCGTGACATCGGTGTCGGCTGGACCGCCATGCGGCGGGTTGTATTTGAAGCCACCGTCCTCGGGCGGGTTGTGCGACGGAGTGATGACGATGCCGTCGGCCGTCGTTCCTCCCTGCGCGTTGTGGGTGAGAATCGCGTGCGAGATGGCTGGCGTGGGGGTGTAGCCGAGCTCGGAATCGACCGCCACGTCGACTCCACTGGCAACGAGCACCTCGACCGCGGTTTTGAACGCTGGCTCCGACAGCGCGTGGGTATCGCGTCCCAGGAACAGCGGCCCGCCGATTCCCTTCGCCTTGCGGTACCTGGCGATCGCCTCGCTGATCGCGACCACGTGGTCCTCGGTAAAGGTTCCGTCGATGGAGCTGCCCCGGTGACCCGAAGTCCCAAAGGACACCGCTTGGGCAGGATCGGACGGATCCGGATGCTCGTCGTAGTACGCCCCCACGAGCCGATCCACCACGATCAACATATCTGCATCGGGCCGGCGGCCGACAGCGGACATCGCCGACGAGTCTACCCGTCCGAGACTGCTCGCTAGAGCTCTTCGGTGGGGCCTGGTCCGCGTGCTATGGGACGGTGAAGCCGCACAGCGCGCTCGACGGCCCACGCGTCGCGTCGCCGGAAAATTGCGCGGACGCGGTCCAACTGCCGGAAGGCAGGACGATCGCGTCGCTGAAGTTGCCGTTTGCATCGGTCATCACCGTGTGCGGGGGCTGCGTCGCACTCCCGCCCTGGTAGGTGATCGTCACCGAACTCCCGGCAACGGCGGGCGTGAGGCTGCCGGTAAACCCGACGCTGCTCCCAACCCTGCCGGTAGACACGGCGGGCGGACAACTGAGCGTCAGCGCTGCGGCCGGTGGCGGGGGTGCTCCGGGGGGCACGACGGTGATCGCCGAGGTGTTCGACTGCGAGCCGATGTACCGGCCCTGTCCGAGCCAGAAGGCTGCGACCGACCAGGCGCCGATCTGGTCGCTACCGATCGGCGCGCTATCCGAAAAATTGCCTTGCGCGTCAGTGGTCACCGTGTGCGTGAACGGCGCCCCGTGGGGCGGTGTATAGACGACCGATATCTGTCCGGACACCCCCGGGCGCAGCGTCCCGAGCACGGACAACGTATTCGAGTTCTGAGTCACGGCGGTCAGTTTGAGGTCTGTCCCCGTCGTCGGGGGAACGGTGCAATGGCTCTGGCGTCCGAACACGACGTAGTGCGGATCGAGGTAAAGCGAGGCCGGGGTCGTTGTCGTGCCAGGGAGGAACTTGATCGCCGACCCAGCGGCCACGAAACAGTTCAGTTGCCCGGGGTCGGCCGCCAGACCAAGGAAATCACCTGACGTCCCCAGGCCCGTAGGATCGGTGGCGCCACCGGCAACCGCGGCGGCGGCGGCGTAATCGCGCCGGAGGAACCCGACCGCGTAGGACGGATTGATCGTCGGGCCGCCGAACATGAAGTCGACGCCGAGCTCACCGGCGCCGTTGGCGCTGATCTGCGGGATAACGGTCGCGGCGTTGTCAAGCTCGATCGAGTCGTAGTCGACCGATTGCAGCGTCGCGACGTCGATCCCCACGAATTCCACCGCGGGCTGGTCGTGCGTGCGCAGTACCCCGCCACCAGGCTTCGCCACGTCCCGACCGGCGTTCCAGCCAAACCACACCACCCGCCCGGTGCGAGCCCCGGTCACCACATGCCCGTCCTGGGCCGTGTAGCGGGCGGCCCAGTCGACTCCACTAGGTCCCGCGATGACGTTGTTCCGAGTCGCGATGCTGGGGGTGTCGACCTCATAGAACACCGGGCTGGGATCACGGTCGAGCCAGCTGACGAGGTTCAGACGACTCGTCGTGGAGCGATCCGCGAAGTACTGGCTCGCGCCGTTATTGAAGATGTTGTTCTGGGCGGGCATGAACCTCATATCGCCCGAGATCGCGCTGAGCGAGCGGGCCTGGACCGGAACCACGCTCGGGAAGATCGTGCTCCCCAGCTGCGCCAGAGGGAATCTCCAGATGACGCTGCCGTAGACCCCGTTCCCCGGCCAAAAAAGAAACGCAGCGGTCAGTGACAGCATGTTCTGACTGAAGGCCACGTGCGGGCGATCCAGGGAGATCGTCTTACCTGTTGCGGGTACCCTCGCCCCGAGCTCGGTGGGGGTCCAGTCGTAGTAGCTCCAACAGCGCGCGCGGCAGGCAAGAAACGAGGCCGAGGTCGCGGTCGCCACGCGAATCACGTTCGGCTGGGTCGTATCCGGACTCCCGCCGCTTCCCGACCAGTACTGCAGCACCCACACGAACCGATCGACCGAGGGAACGTAGGTGACCACCTGGTCGCAGCAGAACCCACCCGCGGCGCTCGGAAAGGCGGTGGATGGATCGAGGGGGAAGAACGACCGCCCGCCGTTGACCGAGAAACCGTCCTGTGCGTTCGTCGTGTACAGCACGAGCCCAGCGCCGTTGGTGGCGACGCTCTGCTCGCTGCCGTCGGCGGGGGTCAGTGCCGCTGAAACCGGCATGGTCACTACTGGGCCCTTCTTCAAGCTGATGTTGCGCACCAGCGCAAGCGGGAGCCCGGCGGCGGCGCTCGCCGACGGCGAGCCCAGGGCCTGCGCCGGCCCAGCCTCCTGCAGCGCGGGAGTGCGTGCGACTGGCCGATGCGGCGGGCGGATCAGTCGGCCGATGGGAAGACGCGGCACACCGGCGTCGTCGCCCTCGGGGCCGAAGACAGACAGCGGCGGCGCCGGAAACACCGTGCCCTGGGAGGCGTGGGGAGTGAGGGGCTTTGGATGAAGCACCGGGAGGACACTGGGCACGCGGCTGGCCGGACAAAGGCGTGGAGTCGGGTGCAAGCCCTTGCGCGGACGGATCGGACGCTTGCCGCGCGTCCGGGCGCGCGGGGGGCACTTCAGGCGGTGAGGCTTGTGGCGTTGCGCGGCTCGGCTTGCCTGCGCTGGAGCTTGAACGGAGGCGAGCGCCTTAGCCGTCGAGCTGGGCACCGTGGGGCCAGCGTGCGCCAGACCGGACAGCGCCAGTCCAGCCACCGTGGCGATGACGGCCAGAACCCCCAACCGCTCGCGTCGGAGCAGCCTGGAGCGGCCGCTCAATGCGGGCGATTCAGGAGAGGAGCGACCGGTCCGATGAGTGACCCTATTCCGAATTTGAGCCCCCGTCAATCTCCGGGCTGCGCGGTACCTCTCAGGCGCGTCGAAACGCGCGGACCGAGAGGGGCACGAAGATCAACAGCAGCGCGGCGAGCCAGGCCAGGGTACCGAGGGCCGGGCCGAGCGCGTCGCCATGCCCAATCGTCAGGTGACGGGCCGCGTTGACGACCAAAGTGACGGGATTGACGTCGGCGAAGGCGCGGACAACCCCCGGCATGTGCGCTGTGGGTACGAACGCCGAAGAGGCGAACACGAGCGGGAAGACCCAGATGAACCCGATCGACTGCGCGGTCTCCGGGTTGCGGACGGACACGCCGACAAAAGCACTGATCCATGAGAACACGTAGGCGAAGGCGAGGACCAAGGCGATCGCGAGCGCGACCTGGTAGATCGGCTGGCTGGGCCTGAAGCCGACGGCAAGGCCGATCAGCAGCATCACGATCAGCGTGACCGCGTTGGTCGCCAAGTCGGCCGCGGTACGGCCGACCAGCACCGCCGAGCGGGCGATCGGAAGCGAGCGAAAGCGATCGATGACCCCGGCAGCGAGGTCTTCGGTAAGGCCCAGACCGGTGGTTAGCGCGCCGAAAACGGCTGTCATCACGATGATTCCGGGGATGAGGAAATTGACGTAGCTCACGTTGCCCGTGTTGATCGCGCTGCCGAACACGTAGCGGAACAGCAGCACGAAGATCACCGGCTGCACGAACAGATAGCCGACGTACATCGGCCGGCGCAGGATCTTGCGCAGCTGACGGATGGCCATCACGCGGCTGTCGGCGAGGGTCTCGCTCAGCGTCAGCCGGCCGCGTTCGGTGGGGGTGATGGTGTCGCTGCTCATGCCGCCTCCTGCCCGGCTGGTTCGTCGGTCGGCGCCGGGGCGGCGGAGCGCCCGGTCAGGTTGAGGAAGACATCGTCAAGACTGGGCTGCTGCAGCTCGATCGATGCGATCGTGAGATGTCGGGCGTCCAGGCGGCGCAACGCCTCCGCTGACACACCGGGGTCTGCCACCGTCAGGCGGATCTCGCTGTCGGCCGCGTCAACACGCGGCTGCTCTCCCGTGCCCAGGTCGGCGAGCGCCGCCGACGCATCCGGGACATCGGAGGGGTCGGCAAGGTGGACGCTGAGCACGTTGGCGCCGACTGTCGCTTTGAGCTGCGCGGCGGTTCCCTGAGCGGCGATCTGCCCGCGGTCGACGACCGCGATCTGCTGCGCCAGGCGGTCGGCTTCCTCCAGGTACTGCGTGGTCAGCAGAACGGTCGTGCCCCGGAGCCGCAGTTCCTCGACGACGCCCCACAGCTCCTGTCGTGAGCGGGGATCCAGGCCGGTCGTCGGCTCATCGAGCAGCAGCACCGGCGGCCGGCCAATCAGCCCCGCGGCTAGGTCAAGACGGCGACGCATCCCACCCGAATAGCCGGCCACACGGCGGTCCGCCGCGTCGGCAAGCCCGAACCGCTCTAGGACTTCGCCGGCACGACGGCGTGCCGTAACCGGGGACAGCCGGTAGAGCCGACCGATCATCTCGACGTTCTCGCGTCCGGTGAGCTCTCCGTCGACGGCGGCGAACTGGCCGGCCAGGCCGATCCTGCGGCGCACCGCCAGCGGCTCACCGACGACATCGTGGCCGAGCACCGCGGCCCGCCCGGCGTCCGGCTCCAGCAGCGTGGCCACGATGCGGACGAGGGTTGTCTTGCCCGCCCCGTTGGGGCCGAGGAGTCCGAAGACGGTTCCCGTTTCGACCTGCAGGTTGAGACCATCGAGCGCGACCACCTCGCCGAAGGACTTCCTCAGCCCTTCGATTTTGATCGCCGCGGTCGCCGGATCAGTTCTCACGTCGGCCTCCCAGTTTCTTGCGCTTGTAGTCCTGCCATTCGGCCAACAGCTCTGGCATGCGCGACTGCCACCAGGCGTAGAGCGCATCCATTTCCTCCAGCCGGGCGCGTCGCGAGGCCGGCTCGCCGGCCAACGCCTCGAGCCCCTGGGCCACCAAAGCGCGAGCCGCCTCAGCACCCTGATCGCGGACCTGGTCATCCCACGCGTTTGGACGCAGGCGGAACCGGTCCGCGCGTTCGCCCCGGATATGCAGCCGATCGACCAGGCCGACGCGAACCAACATTCCCGTCGCACCGCTGATCGAGCCCTTGCTCGCGTCTAATGCCTCGGCGAGCTGTGCCGCCGTCTGCTCGGCCGGGTCACAGACCAGGAGCCAGGCAAACACCCGCCCGGTCATCCGCGGCATCCCGTAGGACTTCGAAATCCAGTCGCCTGTCGCGTCAACGAAGCGCCAAATCTTGTCGTTCAGTTCATCCATGTAGTTCAGAGATTACTGAATCTTCGCAAACTTGCAACCAACCGGTCGCGCGTGACTAGCCTTTACGCGCGTGTTCACACCGTTCACACCATTCCATCGCGGGGGCTCAGGGCCGCCGTTGCTCTGCCTGCATGGCTTCACCGGTACGTGGCGCGTCTGGGAGTTGGTGCTGCCCCTGCTCGAGCGTTCCCATGACGTGTTGGCGCTCACGCTCCCGGGCCATGCCGGAGGGCCGGCGATCGGGGATGTGCTGAGTACCGAACAGCTCCTTGATGCCGTGGAGCAGGCGATGGACGAGCAAGGCTTGCGGACCGCACACATCGTCGGTAATTCGCTCGGCGGCTACCTCGCGTTGCGGCTCGCCGCACGCGGCCGCGCCGAGTCCGTGGTGGCGCTGGCTCCCGCCGGTGGTTGGGCCGAGGGCGACACATCGTTCAAGAACACGCTCGCTCTGTTCGCGATCTGGGGGGAGCAGCTGAAAGCGCTCGCGCCGCGCGCCGAGTCGATCCTCAGCACGCGTTTGGGTCGTCGGCAGGCGACGCTGGCCATCACCTCAAACTTCGAGCACATTCCCGCGGAGCTGCTCGCCCATCAGATCTGCGGGACGGCGAATTGCCCCGGGTTACGGACGATGATCGATACCGGGCTGCGCGAGCCCTACGACCTCGACCCCGAGCGGATCACGTGCCCGGTGCGCGTCGTGTGGGGTACCGAGGACAGGCTCCTGACCTGGCCCTCGGCGGCCGAGCGCTACCGCCACCACTGGCTGCCGCAGGCGGACTGGATCGAGCTGGACGGCGTCGGTCACTGCCCTCAGCTCGATGTCCCGCTGGAGACCGCAGAGTTGATTTTGGGCTTCACCGCACGCTGACTTCACGCTTCTAGATGGCTCTATCGTGCGGGGACCGGCTCACGGCCGGCCGGTGACTTGCCTGAGCCCGAAGTGGCGGAATCCGCGACCTCGGCCCCGAGGCCGGTCTGCGAGCGCACCAGCACCTCGTCGAAGGAGTCGAGCGCGTTCTGTTCGCGTCCGCCGAGCAGCGTGCCGATCAGGCAACCCAGGAAACCGATCGGAATCGAGACGATGGCCGGATTGCCGAGCGGGAACGGTGCTGCGCTCTCCGGGCCAGACCACACCTGCGGGGAGAGGATGATCAGGACGATTGCCGAGACGAGTCCGCAGGCGATTCCGGTCACCGCGCCAAGCGTGTTGAAGCGCCGCCATGTGAGCGCCAGCAGCAACGGGGGAAAGTTCGCCGAGGCGGCCACGGCAAAGGTGAGACCCGTGAGCAGCTGAACATTGAACGTCTTGCCGACCAGCAGCGCGATCACGGCACCGATCGTCCCGACGAAAAGAACGGCCACCCGGCCGGCGTTGATCTGTTCCCGCTCGCTGGCCCCGCCACTGCGCCACACCGAGCCGTAGACATCATGAGCCGCGGCTCCCGAAGCCGCCAGCACGACGCCCGCCACCACGGCCAGAATCGTGGTGAAGGCGATCGCGCTGATCACGGCGAAGAAGATGTCCCCACCCGTGGTGCCCGGCCCGCCGCCGAGGTGCTGAGCCAAGTAGGGAGCGATCAGATTTCCGGTCTTGCCGCCGAGCTTCACCCCCTGCGCCCCGAGGATCGCCCGGCCGCCCAGGCCGATGATCGCCACGAACAGGTAGAAGACGCCAATCAGCCCAACCGTCCAGCCAATCGAACGGCGGGCGGCCCGAGCGTCGGGCACGGTCAAAAACCGCATCAGAATGTGTGGCAGGCCGAGCGTGCCGAGCAGGAACGCCAGGCCGGTTGAGATCTCGTCGACCCGGTTGGGAAACGCCAGACCCGGGCCACCGAAAGCGGAGCCCTTGCCGGAGTTTGCGGCGGCGCGGTTCAGCAGCCTGATCGGGTCAAAGCCAAACTTGGCCAGCACCCAGATAGCCATTGTCGCCACGCCCAGCATCAGCAGCGAGGCCTTGACGATCTGCACCCACGTGGTGGCGAGCATCCCGCCGAGGACCACGTAGGTGAGGATCGCGGCCACGGTGATCAATACCGAAGCCCAGTACGGGATCCCCACCAGAGCCTCAATCAGGGAGCCGGCAGCGACCGATTGCGCCACGACGTAGAGGGCGGCGATGCACATGGTCGAGATGCCGGAGGCCACTCGCACCCGCCCGGCGGATAGCCGCAGCGCCAGCACGTCCGCCATCGTGTAGCGACCCGCGTTGCGCATCCGCTCGGCCAGAAGCAACAGCAGCGGCACGAAAGACAGCAGCGCGGCGATGCCCGTGAGGTAGCCGTCAAAGCCGGAGAGGAACATCAGCCCAGAGACCCCGAGGAATGCTGCGGCTGAGAGGAACTCGCCCGCGATCGCCATCCCGTTCTGCATGCCGCTGATGCCGCGTCCCGCCGACCAGAAGTCCGCAGCTGACCGGATGTGCCGCGCGGCCCAGAACGTGATGCCGAGGGTCACCGCAAGGACAGCCAGGAATACCCCGATGGTCAGGCCACGCGCAGGTGTGGCGGCGCCGAACGCGATTGCCTGCTTCATGAGGGATTCTCTCGTGCAGGCGCCGTCGCCGCGGAGCCAGACTCGCTGCCCGCAAGCGTCCGCTGCGCCATCTCGCTCAGCCTCTCGGCGCTCCGCAGATAGATCCACACGAGCACCCAGCCGAGCACGGTGAGCGACAGCAGCCAGACGTAGGCGACGGTCAGACCGCCATCGACGGACCGGCGCATGAACGGCCGGGCATACGCACACAGGATCAGGAAAGTGCCCACAGGGAGCGCAAACACCCCCAGCAGTGCCAGCGTCACGCGCCTGCGCTGAGCATGGAAGCGGGCAAACTCAGGCGAGGCTGCGATCTCGTGCCAGCGCTCCGGCGAAGCTGCAGATGCCTCCGTGCGAAGACTGTCTTCTCGGTCCTCCACTTCCACCTCCTCCAGTCTCCGCTCTCATACCCGAGCCGAGGCGAAGCCAACCCGCACGCGCCGGACGTCATTCCTGGCGCGTGTATGTTCTGAGTTCTGAGGCCACCCGTCGGTATGAGAGTGAGAGCTCCGCATGACAATCGAGCCGGGCACGTACAGGCTGGGACCGGAGAACGGCACGCTCTCGGTGCGCACGAGCCGCCGCGGAGCGATTTCCAAGGTGGGGCACGACCTCCTGATCGAGGTCACCGCTTGGGGAGCGACGGTCGAGATCGCTGTCGATTTACGGCAGAGCGTCCTCGAGCTGGAAGCAGATCCCAATTCCCTGCGAGTCAAGGAGGGAACGGGCGGCATTCAGGCCCTCAGTAAGGACGACCGGACCGGGATCAACGAGAGGATCGCCAAACAGATCCTCAAGGGGATGGAGATCGTCTTCCGCTCACGCTCTGTCAAGCCCGGTGGCGACGGACGGTGGACCGTCGAGGGTGACCTGGAGCTGGCCGGCGGCGCCAATCCGGTCACCTTCGAACTCCGCGTGAGCGACGACGGGCACGTCAACGCCGTCGCGACGGTAACCCAGTCCGGATGGGGGATTAAGCCCTACACGACGATGCTGGGGGCGCTCAAGGTGGCCGACGACGTCGAGGTCTCCGTCGACGCCTCGCTGTCCCGGGTCTAAGCAACGGCCAGCGAGCCCCGAAGGGTCGGCCAGGCTTCCATGTAGCCGCTAGCGAATCTGCTCGAGCCGCACCCTGATCCGGGCCAGCTCGTCGTCGTAGCTGGCGATGGCCGCGTCCCGCGCCCGCACTGATGAGTTACCAGCCGCGGTGTCCTTCGCTGCCTGATGTCGCAAGAGGGTGAGGATGCTCCCCAGCCGGACCGCGCGAAGCGACAGACGGTCGTGTTCGAGCATCCCGCCCAGAGTCGCATTACCCGCTTGGGTGTAGCCGGTTGCGCCCATGATTCCTAATCTCCGCCGGAGGAACAATCACGCTGGTGTCAGGCGCCAGCTTCGATGAGATGACTAGGTCGTCGCTGACATTAAGCAACGGATCGGCGCGTCGCTGGTGTGTTAAATGTCTCAGTGCCCGGCGCTTCCCCACTGCTCGCCGGCGTGGGGTGGGGACCCGACTAACGCGCGCAGGGCGTGCCGGCCGCGGTCGAGCCGCTCGGCAGGCACGGGAGGATCGTTGGCGGCTGCCAGGTCCGTCCGCTGAGGATCCCCGGGACGTCCCTCGGCTTGTACAGACGCATGACCAGCCGGAACGGCTGGCCGGCGGGGGAGGGGAGCCAGTTTGCGCGTTGGCGTGGATCGGTCGGAGCCTGGGGCTGGATGTAGATGTCCAGCGAGCGGTCGGAGTTGTATTTGACGTGCGAGCGGTTGTTGACCAGGTAGATCTTCGCCGGGTTGGGGACGAAGAAGCTCTTGGAGTCGTACAGGGTCATCGACCAGAAGGCGTCTACCGGGAAGGGCAGGTTGCGGGCCGAGACGTGGGCCACGTAGCGGCTGGCGCCGGTCAGGGCGTGGAAATTCGCGTCGGTGACGGTGAACGGATAGATGGCCAGGGAGGACACCGGCGCGCCGAGGCCGATTGCGTCGACGACCGCGCGCTTCGTGTAGTCGGTGCCGTATGTGCCCGTGCGTGACACCAGCCAGCCGTTGTGCTTCGGGGCGACCGTGACGAACGCGGTGCGGATGTCCGTCGTGATCTGCGCTGCGCCGGCCGCGACGGCATCGTGCAGAGCCTGCCGTATCGCGGGGTCAAGCCGAGTACTGGCACTTGGATGCAGCCCCGGGCCGATGCCGATCGTCGCGAGCTGGCGCAGCGACGGCCGGTCGGCCGCCGGCGGCGGGAAGCGCCGTAGCTGGTCGCCGAGGGCGTCGAAGAAGGCTAGGGGGTTTGCGCCCGGCTGTGTGCCCGGGACCTCGAACTGCTTCGTCGTCCTGATGACGTGGCGAGGCCGCGGGCGCGTGTAGGCTGAGCCGTAGCGGTCCAGCGGCGTCAGCGAATACTGGTTCTGAATCCGTACCACGTTGGCCGTGTCGGCCGCATCTCGGATGTAGGTCCGACCGATGATCCACACACGCGCGTACGGCGACCGGATCTCCTTGACGCCGCGCGGGAGCCGTCCATGCCAGGCCGGCGTGACGACGGCATAGTCGCCGGGCAAATGGCCGACGGAGCCGATCGAGGCGAAGTTCTCCGTGTACGGGTCCAGCAGCTCCATCACCGTGAAGCGCCCCCGCACGACGGGCATGTGGATGACGATCGGCTGCCGGCTGAGGTCCAGCCATGCCATCGAGTAGAGCGTGTCGTGGTTGGGCGCCACCACGGTCTTGTCCGCCGGCGAGGCGAGGCGGCGTATGTGGCTGAACTGGTTTACCGGGCCACCGCCGGCGCCGTTGGGCACGGTCGTGCTCGTGCTCGTCTTGAACACACGGTTGGTGTCGAGCAGCGGATAGCCGTACACGTACGCCTGCGTGGCGCGGGCGAGAGCGCGCTGATACTCGGCCGTCTGAGCTGGATCGCTGGGACCTGGCGGCGCGGCGGCCACCCGAGCCAGCGCCCCCACGTGCCAGAGCACCGCGACGGCAACCGTCAGCCACAGCAGTCGGCGTGATATGCGAGCGCTCAAGCGAGGTTCCCCGCAGACCCGGACGGTGCAAGCACGCGCAGCCAGACCATCTCCAGCGTGGCCAGTGCCACCTGCGGATCCCCATAGGGCTCGCGTCCGAATTCCTGGAGTAGGTAGGTCTCGTTCATCAGGTTCAACGCGCGGGCCAGCGCGAGTGAGTCCGGGACCGCGAGCCGGCCCTCAGCGACGGCATGGTCGATTGCGCCCGCGGTGATCTCGATCAGCGCCTCCAGTGTTTCCCGGTAGGCCTGCTCGATCTGCGCGTCGCTTGCCGCGGCCTCGGTGATGGCCCGGACGAGCGGTCCATGACTGACGAAGAAGTCGACGACGGCAGCCAGACCCTGCTTGGCCGCCGTCGGGTAACCGGCGCCGGCGCTCCCTGCCCATCGGGCGGCCACAGCTTGTAGGTCGCGGGCCACCTCTCCCAGCAACCGCAGCACGAGGTCGGTGACGTCGTCGAAGTGGCGATAGAACGCGGTGCGGGTAAGACCGGTCTCCGCCATCACGACCTCCACCGAAAGCTCTCGGTAGGGCCGCTCGCGCAAAAACCGGTTGGCGACCTCGAGGATCTCGCGCCGCGTGCTCTCACGTTGCTCGCGCTGGCGCTTTCGTTGGGCAGCGGCGCTCACGCGGTACATCGTAGCTCAGTGACGGTCTGTTTGACAGAGCGTCACGCAGCGGTTACGGTCGCAGCGTGCGGTCACGCATCAGGTCAGGAGCGCCGTTCGTCGTACTCGCAGCTTCAGCGTGCATCGGCTGGCCGGCGGGCGCCGCATTGGCCGCCACCCCAACCCCGCTCACCATCTCGCCCGCTCCCGGGACCCCCGACGCTTCGCCGAGCACCCAGATCAGCATCCTCGGCGCGCCACTGACGAAGATCAACGCCGTCACCGTCAATGGCGCGGCCAGCGGTGGCCATCCGGGCGTCCTACGCGCGTACAGCGGCCACCGCGGGGCCAGCTTCGTCCTGAAGCGACCCCTCATGCAGGGCGAGCGCGTGAGCGTGCGCGTGAGGGTTGCCGGCTTTCTGACCAGAACGTTCGCCTTTACCGTCGCGCAGCTCGACAAGATTCCGCCGGTGATCAACCTGCCGGCTCGCCAGCCCGCCAAGCTGGATCACTTCCTCTCCCGGCCCGACCTGCTTCCACCGCACATCACGGTCCTCAAGCAGGGTGGGAGCGCGAGCGGCGACATCTTCCTCACACCGCTGCCGTCTCCGATCGTCCATCCTGAGAGCAACAACGCCATCTCGATCAACCCGGTCGGTCCAGGCGGCCCGATGATCCTCGACAGCCACGGCAAGCTGGTGTGGTTTGACCAGCTCCCGACGCCGTTGGTGGCGACCAACTTCCGCCCGCAGCGCTTCGGCGGCCACGAGGTGCTGACCTGGTGGCAGGGCCCGGTCACCTTCTCGGCCTTCGGCACCGGCGAGGGCGTGATCGCCGACCCCACCTACGCGAAGCTCAGAACGGTGACCGCCGGCAATGGCTACACGACCGACCTGCACGAGTTCGTACTCACGCCATCCGGCGACGCTCTCCTGACCAGCTACTCACCCGTTTTGATCCATCTCGCGGGCACGCCCGCAGGGACGCGCTCGAGGCTGCTGGATTCTCTCGTCCAAGAGGTCGACATCCGCACCGGGCTTGTGGTCTGGGAGTGGCACTCGTTCGGCCATATCCCGCTGGCAGATTCCTACGCCACGCCGGCCAACAGCGCCGACTACGACGCGTATCACCTCAATTCGATCCAGCTGTTGCCGGGTAACCGCGTCCTCGTCTCTGCCCGGGACACTTCGGCGGTCTACCTGCTGGACCGCGTGACGGGCCGGATCCTGTGGACGCTGGGCGGCAAGGCGAGCAGCTTTCGGCTGCGTCCCGGGGCCCGGTTCTACTTCCAGCACGACGCACAGATGACCAAAGCCGGCCAAGTGAGCCTGTTCGACGACGAGGCGGGACCCCCATTCGAGGCGCCGGCTTCACGCGCGCTGCTGCTGAAGCTGGACGCCAAGCACCGGACCGCGGCTGTAGCTCGCAGCTACCGACGCCCGGGCAACAACACGCTCGCGCAGAGCGAAGGCAGCGCCCAGCTGCTGCCCGGCGGCAACGTGTTCGCGGGTTTCGGCTCCACGCCGTTCTTCTCCCAGTTCTCGGCCACCGGCAGGCTCGTGTTCGACGCCCGGCTGCCGACCGACGACGGCAGCTACCGGGTGTTCCGCTTTCCCTGGAGGGCCACGCCGACCACCCGTCCCGACGTCGTCGCGCACCGATCGTCGGCCACCGGAGTCTCCGTTTACGTCAGTTGGAACGGAGCCACGACCGTCGCCCGCTGGCAGGTCCTTGCGGGCACCGCGAAGCTCAGCCCCGCCGCGCTCTCGCCGAGGCAAGGCTTCGAGACCCGGATCGACCTCACCAGCACCGCCACCGCCTTCGCCGTCCGCGCCCTCGGCTCGAGCGGACGTGTCCTCGCAACGTCAAAGGTGGTCAAGCCGTCATGAACTTCCCGCGCGCGCGTAGCTGGTGCTGGTCGATAGCCGTGGTGTTGCTGCTGAGCGCGCCGGCTGGGGCGCAGGCAAACGCGGCCAGCGGGATACACAAGATCAAGCACGTCGTGATCATCATGCAGGAGAACCGGTCCTTCGACAGCTACTTCGGCACGTACCCGGGCGCCGATGGGATTCAAATGCGACACGGGGTGCCGACCGTGTGCGTGCCTGACCCGCTCCGCCACCGCTGCGTGCGGCCGTTTCACGATCCCCACGACGTCAACTACGGCGGCCCCCACGAACAGGCCGCTTACAACACCGACTACAACAACGGGCGCATGGACGGTTTCGTGCGCGCACGTCAGTCCTGTACGAACACCCTCGATCCGATCGACTGCGTCGCGAATCTCAGCGTCGACATGATGGGCTATCACGACCAGCGCGAGATCCCCAACTATTGGGCCTGGGCACGGAACTTCGTCCTCCAGGACCACATGTTCGAACCCAACGCGTCCTGGAGCCTGCCCGCACACCTGTTCCTCGTCTCCGAATGGTCCGCGCGGTGCCTGACGGTCGGTGATCCCTTCAGCTGCACGTCCAACGTCGAGATTCCCGCGTTGCCTGGAGACATTGGGCCGGCGCCGCATACCGCGCCGAACTACGCGTGGACGGACCTCACCTACCTGCTGCACCGCCGCCACGTGAGCTGGGGCTACTACGTCAAGAAAGGTCGGGAGCCTGACTGCGAGACCGGGGCGATGTTCTGTCGCTTCCGTGACCAGGATCCGCGCACACCGGGCATCTGGAATCCGCTCCCGGGATTCAGCACAGTGCAGCAGGACCATCAGCTCGGCAACGTCCGGGACACGAGTGCCTTCCTCAGCGCCGCGCGCAGCGGACACCTGCCTGCCGTCTCTTGGGTGATTCCCAGCGGCGCGGTCAGCGAACATCCGACCTCCTCGGTCCGCGCCGGCCAGGCCTACGTGACGAACCTGATCAACACGGTCGGCCGCGGCCGCGATTGGAAGAGCACGGCGATCTTCCTCGCCTGGGACGACTGGGGCGGCTTCTATGACCATGTCCGCCCGCCGGTCGTCGACCTCAACGGCTACGGCTTCCGCGTCCCGGGCATGGTCATCAGCCCATACGCCCGGCGGGGGTTCATCGACCACCAGCAGTTGAGCTTCGATGCGTTCGCCAAGTTCATCGAGGACGACTTCCTCGGCGGCCAGCGCCTGGACCCGAAGACCGACGGACGTCCGGATCCGCGCCCGACGGTGCGTGAGAATGCGCCCGGCCTCGGAAACCTGGCGCGCGACTTCAACTTCCGCCAACCGCCGCGGCCCCCGTTGCTCCTGCCCACACATTCGCAAAGCAGGAAATGAGCATCGAACCCACTCAGGCGCAGTTCGAGCGGCTGGCCGCATCTGAGGATCCCGCACCGGTGGTGATGCTGAACCTGTTGCGATTCAAGCCTCGGGCGGACGGCGTCGATGAGCCAGACGGGATCACCGGGGCCGAGGCCTACGGCCGCTACGGCGCCGCGGTCGCCCCCTTCCTCGCGCGCGCGGGCGGGCGGGTGCTGTTCGCCGCCGAGCCGCGCGAGTCGGTGATCGGGCCCGAGCACGGAGAGTGGGACCTGGTGCTGGCCGTGGAGTATCCCTCACGCAGCGCCTTCATCACGATGACCACCGACCCGGACTACCTGGCCATCCATGGGCATCGCGCGGCGGCCCTGGCCGACTCGCGCCTGATCGCCTGCAAGCCCGTCTCCCTCTGAGGTGAAGCGCGCCGCGGAAGACGGGCTGACGCCACGGGTACGAGCGTGGCGGAGCGCAGGCCTGCAGGTGAGCGACGACGGCGGTCGGAGCGTCTTCGTCCGCGCTCAGACCGGCGGCGGCGCTCCGGTCCTGCTGCTGCACGGCTACCCGTCGAGCTCCTACGACTGGCGTCACATAGTCGAGCAGCTGCCGAGCCAGCGGTTGACGACCTTTGACTTCCTCGGCTTTGGTCTCTCCGACAAACCGCGGGAGCATGTGTACTCGCTGTTCGCTCAAGCCGACCTGGTCGAAAGCGTTGCCGCCCGGTACGGCGATGATCCGATCCTGCTCGTCGCGCACGACATGGGCACGTCGGTGGCCACCGAGCTGCTAGCGCGTGATTTAGAGGGCAGGCTGCCGTTCAGGCTCGCGGGGGTACTCCTGTTCAACGGAAGCATGGTGATCGAGCGGGCGAGCCTGACGATCTCGCAGAAGCTGCTGCGCAGCCGACTCGGTCCGTTCGTCGCTCGCCTGAGCACCGAGCGCACCTTCCGGGCCCAGTTCGCGCGCATCTTCTCCGACGGGCATCCCCTGACCGCCGAGGAGGCGGCCGACCAATGGGCACTGCTCTCCTACCACGACGGACATCGCATCCTCGACCGCCTGACGTTCTACCTGCACGAGCGCGTGCGGTACGCGCAGCGCTGGCACGGCGCACTGCGCGACTGGCCCGGCCGGCTCGAGCTCGCCTGGGCCGGACAGGATCCGGTCTGCACGGAGGCCGTGCTCCAGGCCGTCTTGGAGCTGAGGCCTGGGGCGCCGCTCACTCGCCTGGCCGAGCTCGGTCATTACCCGCAGCTTGAGGACCCGATCGCGATCGCCGAGGTGATCACGCGTTTCCTCCATCCAACCGGTCCTCGCGAGCAACTTGGTGGCGGAAACGAGGTCTGAGCGGGGTTCAAAGCACTCCGCTCAGGCTCGCGCACGGGCTGCGTGCTATCCCCGGCTTCACGCGCTAGGTTTGTCAGAAGCCGGTGGCAGCCGCTGAGCAGAGGAGGAGAGCCCCATGCAGACGATGAGCCCGCTTGACGCGTCGTTTCTTCACATCGAAGATTCGGTGACCCATATGCACATCGGCTCGGTGGGGCTGTTCGAGGGTCCGGCACCCGGGCCCGGCGAGGTCAAGAAGGCCGTGGCGGCGAGCCTGCCGCTGGTCCCGCGCTATCGCCAGAAGGTCCGGTTTGTGCCGCTGGCCCTGGGACGACCGGCCTGGGTCGATGACCCGCACTTCAGCCTCGATTACCACGTGCGCCGCACTGCTCTGCCGGCGCCCGGCGGCGTCGAGGAGCTGCGAAATCTGGTCGGCCGCGTCATGTCCCAGCAGCTGGACCGCGACAAGCCGTTGTGGGAGCTGTGGGTGGCCGAGGGACTCGAGGACGGCGGCTGGGCGCTGATCTCCAAGACGCACCACTGCATGGTCGACGGGATCTCGGCCACCGACCTGCTCAGCGTGATCCTGGACGACGAGCGCGACCCTGCGCCGCCGGACCCGGACAACTGGCGGCCCTCGCCCGAGCCGAGCACCGCCAGCTTGATGGCGCACTCCTTGACGCTCCGCGCGGCCAGTCCCTACGAGGCGGCGCGCACAGTGCTCGCGGCGGTGCGCGGACCGCGGAAGATGGCGACTCAGGCGGTCGGGGCGGCCCGCGGTCTGGTCAACATGCGCAACCTGCTCACCCCGAACCCGAGCTCGCTCAACGGCCCGATCGGGCCGCACCGGACGTGGGACTGGGCTCGTGCGCGCCTGGCCGACATCAAGGAGATTCGCGGCCTGCACGGCGGCACGGTCAACGATGTCGTGCTCGCGGCGATCACCAACGGTTTCCGGGAGCTGCTGCTCAGCCGCGGCGAAGCGGTCGAGGACCGGATGATCCGCACGATGGTGCCGGTGTCTGTACGGGCCGAGAGCGAGCGCGGCACCTACAACAACAAGGTCTCGGCGATGTTCGCGGAGCTGCCGGTCGCGCTCGAGGACCCAGTCGAGCGGCTCGCGGCGATCCACGAGCAGATGCAGGACCTCAAGAGCTCCGGTCAGGCGGTTGCCGCGGAGCGGCTCACCGCCTTGGGCGGCTTCGCCCCAGGCGTGCTGCTGGCCCTGGGTGGCCGGGTAGCCACGCGGCTGCCGCAGAACAGCGTCAACACGGTCACCACCAATGTCCCCGGGCCGCAGCACCCGCTGTACCTCGCCGGGCGCCGGATGCTCGAGGCGTTCCCGTTCGTTCCACTGGGCGGGCAGGTCCGCATCGGCGTGGCGATCTTCTCCTACGACGGCGGCATCAACTTCGGCGTCACCGGAGACCTTGACAGCGCGCCGGACATCGCGATCCTCTGCGCGGGAATCGAGGACGGCATGGCACAGCTGCTCGGCAAGCCGACGCGGGCGAGCCAGAAGCCGCTGCTGCGCGACAGCGAGGACGGTGCGCCGAAGCGCGAGACGGCCGCGCAGGACGGCGCGAAGGCCGCGCACTAGCAACCATTGCTCCACGTCCATCGCGCCGAACGCGCAGACGCTCTGGCCGGAGCGCTCGCCGCCACTCTGCAGACACCGCCCGCCGACCCCTTCGCCGCGGAAATCGTCGCCGTGCCGACGCGCGGCATGGAGCGCTGGCTCACCCAGCGCATGTCGACCCACCTCGGCGCCACCGAAGGCCGTCGCGACGGGGTCTGCGCCAACATCGACTTCCCGTTCCCGGGCCGGTTGCTTGGGAGAGCCCTGGCCACCGCATCCGGGGTGGATCCGGATGAGGACCCGTGGGCGCCGGAGCGGCTCGTCTGGCCGCTGCTGCAGACAGTCGACGAGTGCCTGGACGAGTCGTGGCTATCGGAGCTCGCCGGCCACCTGGGCCGCCCGGACCCGGGTGCAGAGACTCCGGAGACGACCCGACGGTTCGCCACCATGCGCCACGTTGCCGAGCTCTACGACCACTACGGGGTTCGCCGGCCGGCGATGGTCCAGGCTTGGGCACAAGCGAAGAACATCGGCACCTGGCAGGCGGAGCTCTGGCTTCGTCTACGGGAGCGCGTGGGAACCCCGAGCCCGGCCGAACGCCTGGATCCAGCGACCGCCAAGCTCATCAGGGAGCCGGATCTCCTTGAGCTTCCGGATCGCATCGCGCTGTTCGGGTTGACCCGGCTTCCGGCCAGCTATACGCAGGTCCTGAGCGCTCTGGCCCAGGGTCGGGACGTTCACTTATTCGTCTTGCACCCGTCGCCGAGCCTGTGGGAGCAGATCGCGCAGCGGACCCGTCGGTCACCACCCCTCGAGCGCCGCCGGGAAGACGACACGGCCTCCGCGGCGACGAATCGACTGCTCGCGTCGTGGGGGCGGGACTCGCGTGAGCTTCAGCTCGTGCTCGGACCCGACGACGAATACGAGGACCACCATCACCCCGTCGAGACTCCGACCGCGACTCTGCTCCAGCGCATCCAGGCCGACATCCGGGGCGACAAGGCGCCGCCCGGACCGCCGCTCCCGGACCACCCCGATCTTCGGCCGCCACTGGCCCCTGAGGACCGCAGCATCCAGATCCACGCCTGCCACGGACGCGCGCGCCAGGTCGAGGTGCTTCGTGACGCGATCCTGCACATGCTCGAGCAGGATCCGACGCTCGAGCCGCGTGACGTGATCGTCATGTGTCCGGACATCGAGACCGTAGCGCCGCTGATTCAGGCCGCCTTTGGCGCAGGTCGGATCGACGCGGACGAGGAGCCGCCAAGCGATCAACACAAGCGGCTGCCCGACCTCAGGGTCAGGCTCGCCGACCGCAGCCTGCGTCAGACCAATCCGGTTCTGGGCGTGGTCTCGCTGCTGCTGGAGTTGGCCGACGAGCGGATTACCGCTTCGCAGCTGCTTGACCTGGCCGACCGGGAGCCCGTGCGCCGGCGCTTTCGCTTCGACGACGCCGACGTGGCTCGGATGGAGGAATGGGTCCTCGACAGCGGAATCCGGTGGGGCCTCGATGAGGAACATCGAGCGCCGTTTCGGCTCGACGTCGTCCAGGCCAACACGTGGCGGGCCGGCCTTGACCGGATCCTCGTGGGCGTGGCGGTGACCGAGGAGGATCGTCGGATGGTCGGCGACATCCTGCCCCTGGACGACGTCGAGAGCGGGGCGATCGATCTGGCCGGGCGGATGGCCGAATTCGTCGACCGCGTTCACCAGATCGTCGATCAGCTCACGCCCGCACATTCGATTGGGGACTGGGTAACCGCAATCGGCGCTGCCGCTGACGCGCTCACCGCGACCCGCGAGCGAGATTCGTGGCAGCGCGCCGAGCTGCAGCGCATCCTGGACGACATCGCCACGAGCCCGCCGGAGTCCGAACCCCCACTCACGTTGGAGCTCGGCGATGTCAGAGCGCTTTTGGCCGACCGGCTGCGTGGCCGGCCCACGCGCGCGAACTTCCGGACCGGGCACCTGACCGTGTGCACGCTCGTGCCGATGCGCTCGGTTCCCCACCGAGTCGTCTGCATCCTCGGCCTCGACGACGGTGAGTTTCCGCGCCGCGCGCTGCGTGATGGTGACGACCTGCTGCTGGAGGATCCGCACGTCGGCGACCGCGATCCGCGCGCCGAGGACCGCCAGCTGTTGCTCGACGCGGTGCTGGCCGCCACCGAGCGCCTGATCATCACGTACACCGGCAACGATGAGCGCACCAACCTGGTTCGGCCGCCGGCGATCCCGGTGGCGGAATTGCTTGACGTCATCGAGCGCACGGTTCGTAATGACGCCAGATCCCCGCGTGAGCGGGTGCAGATCCGCCACCCACTGCAGCCGTTCGATCCCCGCAACTTCATCACCGGCGCGCTCACGCCCGACCGGCCGTGGAGCTTTGACCAGGTGGCGCTCGGTGGCGCCCAGGCACTGAGCGGCCGACGCCAGACCCGGCCGCCGTTTTTGAGCACGCCGTTACCGCCAATCTCGTCCGAGTTGATCGAGCTGGACAGCCTGGTTCGCTTCGTCGAGCACCCGGCACGGGCGTTTCTTCGCCAGCGCCTCGGGATCAGCGTCCGGGAGTCGCTCGATGAGGTGCAAGATGCGCTGCCGGTTGAGCTGGACGGTCTCCAGGCGTGGGGGGTCGGCCAGCGTCTGTTGGAGGGGCTACTTGCCGGCGCGCAGCTGCAGGATTGCCTTCGCGCGGAGCTGGCCCGCGGCACGCTGCCACCCGGAAGGCTCGCCGAACCGATCCTCGCCCGCGTGGGTCCGATCGTCAAGCAGATCGCGGCGGAGGCCCTTCAGCACGGGAGCGGCCCGTCGGCTTCACTCGACGTGAACCTCCGGCTGCCCGACGGCAGGATCCTCGCCGGGACGGTTCCAGGCGTGTACGGAGACACGATCCGGCGAGTGTCGTACTCCAAGGTCAGGCCCAAAGACCGAATCGCCGCATGGGTCAGGCTGCTGGCGCTTAGCGCGACCCGTCCGGAACGCAGCTTTGCCTCGGCGGTGATCGGACGTGCCCGCTCGGAGGCCTACCGGAGCGCGAAGGTCACGGTGGCGCAGATTGCGCCCCTGCACGCGGCCTCCGCGGAGCGCGGGTTGCTGGCGCTGCGCCACATCGGCGCGCTGGTCGAGCTCTACGACCGCGGAATGCAGGAGGTGCTGCCGATCGCCTGCCAGTCCTCGGCCGCCTACGCGGAGGCGGCTGGCGAGAGAGGCGATGGGGAGGCAGCCGCGCAGAAGGCGTGGGAGACGTCATACCGCTTCGATAAGGAGGATCGGGAGCCCGAGCACCTGCTCGTGTACGGCGGTCCGGTGGCCTTCGCCCAGCTCCTCGAACCGCCGCGCGCCGGCGAGCAGGGGGATGGATGGTCAGACGAGCGCAGCCGCTTCGGGCGCTACGCCCGTAGGCTGTGGGACGAACTCCTGGCCCGGGAAGTGCTCGGCGACGGATGACGGCCACCCGCCCGAGCACGGCGCCTCAGGAGTTCGACCTGCGCGGGCCTCTGCCCTCCGGGGTGACCGTGTTGGAGGCCAGCGCCGGCACGGGGAAGACGTACACGATCGCCGCGCTCACCGCGCGCTACGTGGCGGAGGGGATGCCGCTGGAGCGGATGCTGTTGATCACCTTCACGCGGATGGCCACCGGCGAGCTGCGTGACCGAGTGCGCGAGCGGCTGGTCGACACCGAAGATCGGCTGTCACGGATCCTCGGGGGCGCGCACGATTCCGGCGCTGATGAGATCGTCACGCTGCTGGCCGCCGGCCCCCGGGCGGAAATCGAGCGGCGGCGTGATCGCCTGCTGCGCGCGATCGCCAACTTCGACGCGGCCACGATCGCCACTACCCACGGCTTCTGCCAGGAGGTGCTCGCCGAACTGGGCACGATCGGCGACCTGGAACCGGGGACCGAATTCGTCGAAGACGTCTCGGATCTGGTCGAAGAGGTGCTGGACGATCTCTACGTCCGTCGCTTTCAGAAGTACGGTGACGCGCGGTTTGATCGTGCCGAGGCGCTGAAGATCGCGCGGGCCGCGGTAGAAAACCCCGCCGACGAGCTGGAACCCAAGCAAGCTCCACCGGACTCCGTGGCCGCGATGCGCTACCGGCTGGCGGTGGTGGTCCGCGACGAGCTCGAGCGGCGCAAACGGCAGATGGCGATCATGACCTACGACGATCTGCTCACGCGCCTCCGGGACATCCTCGACGGGCGCAGCCGCGCAGCCGCGACGGCGCGGTTGCGTGCCCGCTACAGGGTTGTCCTGGTCGACGAGTTCCAGGACACCGACCCGGTCCAGTGGCAGATCCTTCACCGCGCGTTCGTGTGCGAAGGGGTGACGCTGGTCTTGATCGCAGACCCCAAGCAGGCGATCTACGCCTTCCGCGGGGCTGACGTCTATGCCTATCTGGTGGCCGCGGCCACCGCCGGGACGCGCGCCACGCTGCAGCTCAATCGCCGGAGCGATCAACCGTTGCTCCACGCGTACGACGCCTTGTTCGACAACGCCCGCCTCGGGCACCCGGAAATCGTCTATCGCCAGGTTACGGCCACGCCCGCCCATCAGACACCGCGCCTGATCGGAGCGCCGGATGGATCGCCGCTGCGCGCCCGCGTGCTGCATCGTGACGAGCCGGGTATCGAACGCACCCCGACCGGGCTTCCGCAGTCAGGCTCGGTGCGTGAGCACGTCGCCAAAGACCTCGCCGCGGAGGCGGTTGCGCTCCTGTCGGGCGCCGCGCAGATCGAGCATCGCGACTCCGACGGCAGCCTGCTTGGCTGTGAGCCGCTCTGCGCGGGCGATATCGCGGTCCTCGTCCGCACCCACATGCAGGCCGACCGGATCCGCGCGGCGCTCGAGGCGGTACGCGTCCCCGCGGTCATCAACGGAGCCGGCAGCGTGTTCGCCACTCCTTCGGCGCGTGACTGGTTGCGCCTGCTTGAGGCAATCGACCGTCCCGCCAGCCCGGCCCGGGCGCGCTCCGCGGCGCTGACCCCGTTTATCGGCTGGAGCGCGCACCGGGTGGCCACGGCCGAGGAGGACGCATGGGAGGAGGTGCACCGGCGCCTTCATCGCTGGAACCGTGTCCTGCGGGAGAGCGGCGTGGCCGAGCTGACCGAGACGATCATGCTCGGCGAGGATCTGCCCGCCCGCGTGCTGGGCATGCTGGAGGGCGAGCGTCAGCTGACCGACCTGCGCCACTTGGCGCAACTGCTCCACCGCGCTGCGGCAGCGGAGCGGCTCGGGCCGACCGCGCTGCGCGGCTGGCTGGCTCAGCAGATCGCTGCCACGGAGGAGGAGGGGGAGGAGGAGCGCACGCGCCGCCTCGAATCCGATGCTCAGGCGGTGCAGATCCTCACCATCCACCGCAGCAAGGGGCTGGAGTTTCCGATCGTGTTCTGCCCGTTCCTATGGTCGCCCGGACGGAGCCCGTCTGAGAACGAGCCGGTGTTCTTTCACGATGGCGCACTGGGGGACAAACGGACGATCGACGTCGGCTTGGAGGGTCCGGGCTTCAAGGCTCACAGTCAGCAGCATCAGGTCGAAGAGCGCGGAGAGGACCTCCGCCTGCTCTACGTCGCGCTCACCCGGGCCAAGCATCAAGCGGTGATCTGGTGGGCCAGCGCGTGGGACAGCCAGCACTCGCCCTTGGGCCGCCTGCTGTTCGCCAAAGACGACAAGGGCAACGTCGCCGCGGACGGCGGGAAATCGATCCCGGCCGAGAAGCTTGTGTGCGATCGTCTGGAGGAGCTCGGTGTGCAGGTACCCGGGTGCATCAGCGTCAGTCGCTCCACGCTCGCCCTGACACGCGAATGGAGGCCGCGGCTCACCCCCCCAGCCGAGTTGCTGGCGGCGCGCTTTGATCGTCAGCTCGACCTGCGCTGGCGCCGCACCTCGTACAGCGACATCACGGCGGCGGCCCACGAGGAGATCGTGACCAGCGAACCGGAGGAATCGGTCCTGGTCGATGAGCCCGAGGGACCCACACCGATCCCGGCAGCTGCGCCGGAGCAAAGCTCGTCGACCGGGCTAACAAGCGTGTCGGCGTGGGGCGGGTTGCCGGTCGGCGTGCAGTTCGGGACCTTCGCGCACCGCGTGCTTGAGGCGACGGACTTCGCCGCCGAGGACGTCGACGTCGCGCTCGCCGAGCAGATCGCGCTGGCGCAGAAGTGGCGCCGGCTTGAACTCGGCAGTGAGGCCGCGGTCCTCGTCGGGCTGCGGGCAGCGATCGAGACACCGCTGGGCGAGAGCGTGGCCGGGAACATGAGGCTGCGTGACGTGGCCCGCTCCGAGCGGTTGGACGAGCTCACCTTCGAACTCCCGTTGGTCGGGGGAGACGACCCCTCTGGGCGGCTCACGCTCTCCGCGATCGCCGGCGTGCTGCGTCAGCACCTCCCGGTGAACGATCCGCTGGCCAGCTACGCCGACCGGCTCGGGGACCCGGCCCTGCGTTGGAGCCTGCGCGGCTTTCTCACAGGCAGCATTGACGTGGTCATTCGGTTGGCGGGACCGCGGTTCGTGATCGCTGACTACAAGACGAACTGGCTCGGGCCGATTGGCGAGGAGCTCCGGCTCGCCCACTACCAGCCTGCCGCGCTGGCGGCGGAGATGAGCCGCGCGCATTACAGCTTGCAAGCGCTGCTCTACACCGTCGCGCTTCATCGCTACCTGCGCTGGCGGCTGCCGGACTACGACCCCGATCGTCACCTCGCCGGCGTGTTGTATCTGTTCCTGCGCGGAATGTCCGGGGCCGACACGCCGGTCCTCGACGGCTCACCCTGCGGCGTCTTCTCCTGGCGTCCGCCGGGTCGGCTGGTCACAGCGCTCAGCGATGTGCTCGATCAAGGTGTGGCGGCGTGAGCGCGACCGCACCTAACCTTGATCCGTTCGACGCTCGTATCGCGGCCCGGGCGCGTGGACTGCTGCGTGAGTTCAACCTGGCGCTGGTGCTGTCGGCGGCCGATGTCCACGTCGCGCAGCGGCTGGCCGACGCCGCCGAGGAGACCAGCGAGCTGGTGAGGCTGGCCGTCGCGCTCGCCGTGCGCGGACCGCGGCTCGGGCACGTGTTCGTCGATCTGGCCACGATTGCGCAAACGGCCAGCGTCGAGTCCGAGGAGCCGGTCGATCTCTCTGCCTTGCCGTGGCCGGCCCAGGCTGAGTGGCTCGCCGCGGTGCAGCAGAGCATCCTCGTTGCGGTCGGCGAGGAGGCCTCCGAAACAGATCGGCCCCTGCGTCTGCTGGGAAGCCGCCTCTACCTCGATCGCTACTGGCGGGAGGAGCGGCGCGTGGCCTCCGATCTGCGGGCGCTGAGCGCGGATGCGCCCGAGGACATCGATTCCCCGTTGCTGCGTGAGGGGCTGCTGCGACTGTTCCCCGGCGACTCGGATCTGCTCCAGCGCGCCGCCGCCGCGTCATCGGTGCTGCGCCGCCTGACGGTTGTAGGGGGTGGTCCGGGCACGGGCAAGACGACCACGGTCGCGCGGATCGTGGCACTCCAGGCCGAGCAGGCCGCGGCGGCGGGCGTACGCGCGCCACTCATCGCCCTCGCCGCGCCGACCGGCAAGGCGTCGGTGCGCCTGCAGGAAGCCGTTCATGACGAGGCCCCCGACCTGGATACGACGCCTGAGGTGAGGGAGTTGCTGCTGAGACTCCGGGCGTCGACGCTTCACCGTTTGCTGGGGTGGCGGCCGGGCAGCCACAGCCGTTTCAGACACGATCGCGAGAACCGGCTGCCCCACGATCTGATTGTGGTCGACGAGACTTCGATGATCTCGCTATGGCAGATGGCGCGGCTGCTTGAGGCTGTGCGCCCGGATGCCCGCCTGATTCTGGTCGGTGACCCCGGCCAGCTGACTTCGATCGAGGCCGGGGTCGTGCTTGGCGACATCGTCGGTCCTGCGGCGTCGGGACTGCGATTGGGCGCGTCCGCGCGGGCGGCCTTGTCCGAGGCGGTGGGGGCTGAGCTCCCCGTGCTCGACCCCGTGTCCGCGACGGCCGGGACGTCGGTTTCGATCGCGACCGCGACTGGCTTGGCTGGCACGGTCGGCGACGGGATCGTTGTGCTCGACCGTGTCTACCGCTTCGGCGCGGGCATCGCGCGGCTGGCCGACGCGGTCCGGAGCGGAGACGCTGAGCGCGCGATTGAAGTCCTCTCTGGCGCGCACGAGGAGATCGAGTGGCTGCAGGTTGACCTCGAAGGGCAGGACGCCGACGCCGAGCTGGGACCCGTGCGCCAGCACACGGTCGCCACCGGGCGGGCCGTGATCCAAGCGGCGCGGGCCGGGGCCGCGGGACATGCGTTGGAAGCGCTGGGCGGATTTCGTCTGCTCTGCGCGCACCGCCGCGGACCGTTTGGAGTGAGCACCTGGGGCTCTCGCCAGCAGGAGTGGCTGACCGAGGCGATCGAGGATCTCGATCTGGAGCAGCGCGACTACGTCGGCCGGCCGCTGCTCGTGACCGAGAACGACTACGAGCTCGGGCTCTATAACGGCGACACCGGGGTGATCGTCCAGAGCGACCCCGACCACGCGCTGGCGACGTTCGAGCGCGGCGATCGGCTGCTCAGCTTCAGTCCGTTGCGACTCGGAGCTGTCGAGACCGTTTATGCGATGACGATCCACAAGAGCCAGGGCTCGCAATACGGCACCGCGGCCGTGCTGCTGCCGCGGGCCGACTCGCCGATCCTTACCCGGGAGCTGCTCTACACCGCCGTCACCCGCGCACGTCAGCGCTTGATCCTGGTGGGAACCGAGGACGCGGTGCGCGCGGCGGTGCAGCGGCCCGTGACGCGGGCCTCGGGGTTACGTGAGAGGCTCTGGGGCTGAGCGGGAGCATTCGCGTCGCTCAGCGTTGAGCGCCCAAAGCTCTCTCACAGACCAGCAGCGCGGAGAGCCGAGCGCAGGCCCTTTGAGCTGCGCAGTTCGGCTGCTGTCGTGACCGCGGCGTAGCGGACGCGACGTCCGCTGACCCCGTACACGTAGCGCACCCCGCTTGCCAGACGCCGCCCGACCCACACGCCAGGCATGAGCCGGTGAGCGCTGCGAGCCAGCCGACGGGCCAAGGCGCCGACGCCAATGCCGCCGGCGCGGTCCCCGCGGGCGGTGCTCGCGATCAGGGCGATCCGCCCGCGGGCATTGAACACGGACCTCGCTGCCGCGGTTGTCGGCTTCGCCCCAACGCAATACCGATACGAGCGTCCAGGTCGTGACACCGGCGCTCCGGCGCGGTACAGCGCGGTCTGAGTGCTGTCGCCGAGGTGCAGGGCCCGTCCGAGGCCGTGGTTGGAGAACCGCTCCGCGGCCGGGCGGCAGTTCATCGATGGGACTCCCTCGCTGCGCTCCCACATCTGCAGGTAGGCCTCGGCCCCTTGGAACATGTCGGCCATCAGCGGCTGTCCGCCTACGCGCTGGAGCTCGTTGAGCCAGTCGGCGTACATGCCGTAGTTGGCGAGCCCGTCCGTGTTCAGGTCAAAGGTCCGCTGGCCCCATTGCTCACGCGTGAAGCTCACGCGCCCGTCGTAGGACTTGAACGGGTAGGTGATCTTCGTCTCCGCCGGTCCGGGTTGGCTGCCGAGACCGTTCTCATCCGACCCCCAGCCAAAACCGAAGTGGAATCTGGGGTCTCGTAGGGCCTTGTCGGCCTTCCAGCTGGCCACGAACGCGGCCGCCGGCTCGACTGGAGGATTGACGATCCCTCCGGCGTTGTAGATGCGCTGGAACAGCTGGGGCGATGAACAACAGTGGGCGGAGACCACGCCCGAGTAATGACTTGCCGCGGCGATCGAGATCGCAGCCGAGGCGGTCTTACTGTCCATGTGGTCGGTCTGGATCACGAAATGCTGCGCGATCATCTGCTTGATCACGTACGCGCCGAGATCGGTCAGTCCCCGCGTGTTGCACTGCGGTCCCGTTCCGTAAACCGGTAGCGGGTTTCCGTGCAGGATCGAGGCCAGCGGTCCGTTGAGGATCTGCGCGAGCGGACCGCCGACGGGGACGTTGAACTGCTCCGCATCCTGCATCTGCGCCGGGCACGGCTCGAGGGTCCAGAAGCTGCCCGTCTCATCCCGGTTGCCGGCGTTGACGATCGCGCCGGTGCTGCCCGCGATCATCTTGGTACCACCAAAGGCGTTGTCGAACTCATGAACCGGGAAGAACGTGCGAACGCCGAGGTCGTGGACCTCTTTGAGACCCGCGTTGATCTGGGCGCCGTTGCACTGCGGGGTCCCGCCCACCTCGCCGCAGCCGAAGATCCGGGAGACCTCGATGCCCTCGATCACCGCGAGCTTGCCTTGGTTGATGACCTGCCGAGCCTGAAACGGGTCGGTGACCACCCTGAACCATCCCTGCCCCGGACCGCCCGACTGGGCGTCGATGTAGTCCTGGAGCGCGTAGAGGTCGCGGCTCTGAATTCGTACCGCGGCCATGTCGTTGCAGGGGTTGTGCTTGGTCGTCATCAGGGAACAGAGCGCCTCGTTGTCGACCAGCTGGGTGACCATCACGCGCAGACCTGCCTTCCACGCCCGCTCGATCCCCGTGTAGTAATCGCCCTCTTCGGCGAGAGCGGTCGGGCTCGGCCAGCCGTGGAATGTCGGCCAGCCGTGGAAGTCGGCCGGACGCGTCGCGCCGCCATAGTCGAGGAAGCTCTCGAAGGTGCCGTTGACGCCCTGCTGGTAGTGCGCGCAGCTGTCGGGCAGCGCGTACGGAACGCCGAACGGGCTCCACGGGCGCCCGCAGTGCCAGTCGCCGCCCAGGAACTCAAACGCGGTCACGTGTGCGTGCCCTTCGACTGTGCCAAGGACGCTGGCCTCGGGGCTTGGCCCGGCAGGTGATGAACCGGATGCGTTGAGTCCGGCCTCCGGATAGCTCGCGCAGCCGCTCGTCGCCCCGAACGCGACCGGAACCCGCGTCCCGGTCGCGAGGTTGGTGAGTGAGAATGCCTGACCGGAGCCCCCGTCCACCCGCCATTCTGCCGCCGTGCTCGGCGTGCTCTGGCTGCGGAGCGTGCCCGTGCTCGACGCGGTCAGATAGTCGCCGCGCGCCCCGTAGAGCAGATAGATCCCGAGCGCGGCCGCCTGCATCCGGAACGGTCCTTGCGCCGACGCCAGCGGACCACCGTCAGTCGCGGACCGAAGGGCGTAGCAGCCATTGACCAGCGAGTAGCGGGTGAGCGACTGCGCGCGGGTCGCCGCAGCACTCGACGCGCTACTTGCCGCGCAGGCAACCAAGGCCACGATCAGCGCCGCCGCGACGCCGATGATCAACCCCGAGCCCCGCGATGGCGCAACCGGGCGCAAAAAGCGACTCTGACCCATCCTCATCTCCCTTGTCCCCGCGTGGAACTGCGCCGAGAGGACGTTACGCCAAGTTCCGGGAGTTTGCGTCGATCGCCGTCACGGCGACCAGCGTGCGGTGCTCAGCTAAGCCAGGGACCGAGCGCAGCGCGGTCGGCCGCCGACAGCCTGTCGGAAGCATTTGCCGCCTGATGCCACAGGGGATAGGGCAGGTCGGGACGACTGACGGCCTCGATCTCGGCGATCTCCTCCGCGGAGAGGTCGAGGTCAACCGCGGCCAGGTTGTCCATCAATTGCTCCTCGGTGCGCCCGGCGATCACCAGCGTCGCCACGGTCGGACGGGTCAGCAGCCAGGCGAGCGTGACCTGGGCCGCGGAGACATCGTGAGCTTCGCCGATCTTCACCAGCACTTCGACGAGGTCGTAGAGCTTGTCCCTGTCGTAGACCGGCGGCTCGTCCCAATCACCCAGCTGCCGGGATCCTTCCGGGGCCTGCTGGTTGCGGCGGTACTTGCCGCTCAGCAGGCCTCCGGCCAGCGGGCTCCAGACCATCGTTCCGACGCCCTGATCGGCACCGGCTGGCAACAGCTCGAACTCCGCCTC
The DNA here is from genome assembly GCA_963757165.1 of uncultured Solirubrobacterales bacterium. GTDB lineage: Bacteria > Actinomycetota > Thermoleophilia > Solirubrobacterales > Solirubrobacteraceae > Palsa-465. The sequence goes on along the minus strand of CAVWQO010000006.1, from coordinate 441,188 downwards.
GCGCGCCTGGGGTGTGTAGTGAATCTGGTGGGAGACGAACCGCTGGTAGCCCAGCCGGTCGGCCGCCGCGAGGGTCTTCATCAGCTGCCACGCGGTGAAGTTCGAGGCTCCGATGTAGCGCACCTTTCCGTCACGCACGAGCGTGTCCAGCGCGTGTAGGTACTCCTCCGGTGGAGTCTCGCCGTCCCACTCGTGAAGCTGCAACAGATCGATGTGATCAGCCCGCAGCCGCCGCAGCGACGCCTCACAGGAGGAGATCAGGTGATGGCGTGAGAGCCCAGCATCGTTGGGACCGTCTCCCATCGCGAAGCGCGCCTTGGTCGCCACCATCAGCCGGTCCCGCCGTCCCTCGAGCGCCTCGCCGAGGATCTCCTCCGACAGGCCCCGCGAGTACATGTTGGCGGTGTCGACCAGGTTGACGCCGGCGTCGAGGCAGAGGTCGAGCTGCCGCTTGAGATCGGCGACTCCGAGCTCCCCGACTGACTTGAACGCGCCCTGCCCCCCGAAGCCCATCGTGCCGAGCGTGAGCGCCGAGACGCGCAGGCCACTGTTGCCGAGAGTGCGGTAGATCATGCCGCCAGTTGTACCCCGAATCCGTCTCCAACACCCACGCTAGTGATGCAGTGCGCCCACAAGGGGTACCGCGGTGGAGATCTTGTCCGCCAGCGCGAGCCGACGGGTCCGCTCTCAGGTCAGGGTTCGGCCAGAGCGAGCTGCGCCAGCCGCTCGATCCCCGCGCGTGACCGGGCAACGGCGAGGAATCGCTTGGCGTGACAGAAGAGCGCATCCTCGACACCTGTGGCCGCAACCAGGTCGGCCCCTTCGAGGCCGCCCCAGGCCGCTGGAAGCTCACGCCGGTTCTCGAACGAGCCCAGTTCACGGGGCACCGCCTCCAGGCCGAAGCCCTGGCGCTTTGGGTAGATCACGAACAGCGCCTCGGGCGCCTCGGGTACGAGCACCTGTTTCCACGGAGCATTGATCGGCAGCTCGACGACGCGCGGATCCGGCGACGCGGCGATCGCCTCGCGCACGATGCGCTGTGCGCGGCGGCCTGAGGCGGCTGAGGCGACCTCGCGCGCGAGGATCCCCTGAGCGAGCATGACGGCCGCGTCAAAGCGGTCACGTTCCTCGTCAGGGGTGAGAGTCTCATCCCAGCGAGGGTTGAATCCGCCGATGATGGCGTTGACGCTCAGCGGGTGCACGCCATCAATCAGTGACTGCGTCGTCTGCTGCCCGGTGTCGTTGGCGTCGACGGCCTGCACGAGTGTCTGGTCGACCGCGTCGGCGACCTCCTGGTCACCGTCGGTGATCCGCGGCCCGAATTCGCGCCAGACGAGGCCGAAGGCGGCGTACCGCACACCGTTCTCCCGCGCCCTGTCGAAGTCGCGCTGATGGTGGTCGAAGTCGCCGGTCGCGGCGTCGTAGCGAAAGCCGACGTCGATGCGTAGATCGGCCTGGGCGAGGGCTTCGCGGTCACGCGTGCGCACGACCTCGATCGGCTCACCGAGGAGACCGAGCGCGGCGATGGCAAAGACCTCGTCCGCGTGAAACGAGCCGTCGTGAGTCGCCACCAGCATCTCGGGACACTGTAGACAGCGGCGGGCGACGTGATTTAGTGCGGCCGGGGCTCGGGCAACAGCCGGTCGACGAGCTCGAGGGCCGGACGCCCCTCGAATACAGGGAGGACGTCGGGGCGGTAGAGGATGAGGGCCAGACTGGGCGCGACCATGAAGTCTGCGACGTTCAGCTCGGGTCCGCCGAGTACGCCTTTGGCGATCCAGCCGTCGATTCGGTCGAGCATGATGGGAAGTTCCGCGCGGAGTTGGCGCTCGGCCGTTGGGCCGGCGGCGAAGACCTGGCGGAGGATCCTCGGGATGATCAGGCGCCGTACCAGTGCGTGACGGTAGAGGAGGTACCCCATCCGGCCGTCGGCAATTGCGCGGCTGAATCCCGACGGGTCGCGCAGCATGGCGCCGGCCACGATGCGGCGAGCTTCCATCTGAAGCGTCTCGTTGGCCCACCGTTCCGCCTCCTCAACTGCCGATCGTTTCTCGGCATCGGCGGGAAGCAGTGGCGGCTCGGGCTGGCGAGCGTCCAGGAAACGCGCGATCCCGCGATTGGTTGAGATCCGCTGCTCGTCGCAGGCGAGCGCCGGCACCGTCCCCAGGTGATCGCCGATGCGCAGCCCGAGCGTGCGTCGCCCGCCGGCGGTGCGCGTTTGACCGCCCGCGTCGAATCCATGCAACCGGACTACGACTGGGTGCAAGAGCGTGGTCACGTCGACCCGCCGGTAGCTCACCCGCTTGTGGTCGAGCATGAGCATCGCCGAGCGGCAAGCGTGCGAACCGGGGATCACGTAGAGGACGTACATACTGACTGGTCAGTCGGTAGTATTACCGAAATGGCCGCGGGCAAAACCGCAACTGAGATCACTGGGCGGATCGCGGGAGAGGTAGAGGGGCGCCGTGACCAGCGCACCCGCGCCGCTCGGGCCGCTCGGGCGGCTCGGTCCGCTCGGGGCCAGGAGAGCGACGCTCGCGACGAGCTCCTGGCCGCGGCTCTGCGGGTGTTCGCCCGGCGGGGCTACAGTCACGCCGGCGTCGACGAGATTGCGGCCGAGGCGGGTTACTCGAAGGGCGCTCTGTACTGGCACTTCGAGAGCAAAGAGGAGCTCCTGCGTACCCTGCTCGAAGAACGCGTTGACGCGCCGACCCGTGCAACGGTGGCGCTGCTCGAGTCCGCGCCTCCCGAGCAGGACATGTCGGTCGAGGGCTCCCGCGAGTTTGCGCGGAGGCTCGGGGAAGAGCGCGATGCCGTGCTCCTCGAGCGTGAGTACTGGACTCTGGCGATCCGTGATCCCGAGCTGCGCAGCCGTTACGTCGAGCGCCAAACGGAGCTACGAAGCGCCCTCGCGGGCGCACTGGAGATGCGGGCGCGTCACCTCGGGATGCCGGATCTCCCCGTGCCCGCCGAGAACGTCGCTCGCATCGTGATGAGCATCGTCGGCGGCCTCTCGGTCGACGAGCTGATCGAGCCGGGATCAATCCGCCCTGAGCTCCTGGGCGAGGCGCTCGCGCTCATCTACGCCGGATTGGTGACGCGCGCGCGCTCCGACGCGACGCATTAGTGAGCGCGCGGCGAGGGGCTGGCGACGTCAGTCCTCGGCCGAGGACTCGAGAATCGATTTCAGCCGCTGAAGATCATTGCGATTCGCCCGCCGCATCGCCGCGGCCATCATCGGCGCTGCGATGGCTGAGAAGCCGGTGGGCTCGCCGCGATTTCGCAGCCCCATCCTCGTCGCGCCGCTGCCGGCGTCCTCCCAGGTATAGATCGTCTGCATCGGAAATGGTCCTTCGGCGGTGCTCATGACGAACCGCTCGCCCGGTGTGTGTTCTGTGACCTCGTACGTGTAAGCCAAGCGACGGCCTAGGAATCGCGCCACGAACTCCAGTTGCGAGCCGACGCTCAGAGGTTTGGCGGTCTTCCACTCGACCGCCTTGATGTTCTCGTACCAGGTGGTGGCGTTGTCGGGGTCGCTGGCGTAGGCCGCGACCTCCTGACGAGGTCGCTCGATCACGATCTGAGTGGACACGTCGACCGCCACCGCCAGAGCCTACAGCGGTCCGTCCGAGCCAGGCGCTCGTCGCCTTCTCTCCTTCAGGGCGTTGGTGGGCCGGCCCTGACCGCTTGCCTTGACCGCTGCCGGAGCCGGGTCGATACTCCGCTGACGGCACCTAAGTGAAGGGGGATAGAGGTGGGAACGAGACGCACAAAGATCGCTTCGATCGTCCTCTGCGCGGCGGTGATCCTCGGCGTCGGCGCGACGATCGCCGGAGCCACCCGCACGGTAAAGCTCGGCTCGACGATCTCGATCTCAGGCAAGGGACTTACGTTCAAGGGCCGCGTGAGCTCGAGTAGCGTCGAATGCGAGGCCGCGCGCGCGGTTGCCCTTTACCGAACCAATGGGCTCAAGCTGGGGACGACCACAACCTCTCCCACCGGCAGGTGGAAGCTCACCGTGTCAGGCTCAGCCGGCATCACACTGGCTCACTTCTACGCGAAGGCCAAGCAGCAGGTCCAAGGGACGGCCGGCACGATTTTCGTGTGCAAGGCAGCAACCTCGAAGACGATCCCGTACAAGCAATAGACGTTTACGGCGACACAGCGCAGGACGATCAGGGCTCGCCGCGCCAAGCGAGCGCGCGCTGGCGGGTCCGGGGTAGCGAGCTCACGATCAGGTCGTAGGAATCCTCGACCATGTCGCGGATCATCTGCTCGGGCAGGGAGCCGTCGATGATCACCGTGTTCCAGTGACGCTTGTTGAGGTGATAGCCCGGAATCACCGCGGCGTGAGCCTTGCGCAGCTGCTCGGCCAGTGGCGGCTCGCACTTGAGGCTGACCCGGAGCGGAATCTCAGTCAGGCGCGACAGCGCGAAGATCTTGCCGCCCACCTTGAACACCGAGTTCTCAGGCCCGAACGGGAAGGTTTCCTCGCTGCCGAGAAACGACAGGCAGTGATCGCGAAGCTTCCCAGGGGTCATCGTCGGGAATTGTCGCGCGCTTGCGCCCGCTCGCGTGATGGCGGAACATGAGCCTGTGCGCCGCGTCTCACGCATGGTTTGCGCCGGCAGCGTTCTCGTTGTGCTCGGGGCCGGGGCGTCCGGGGCGTCCGGTGCGTCCGGTGCGTCCGGTGCGTCCGGGGTGTCCGGGGCGGCGGGAGCGGCAGGAGCGGCTCGGCCAGACTCCGGCGTGCGCGGCTTGGTCCTCTACGGACCGACCTGCCCGGTGCAGCGCGTGGGCCAGAGCTGCGAGCGTCCCTACAAGGCGACGATCGTGATCAGGCGCGAGTCTTCGAACAAGCTTGTCGTCCGCGCCCATTCAGGCGCCGATGGACGCTTCCTGGTGCGGCTGCGGCCGGGCCGCTATGTGCTCACCCCGACCAACGGCATCCCATTCCCGCGTGCCTCCGCAGAGACGATCACCGTCCAGGCCCACCGATTCACAGGCGTGACGATCAACTTCGACAGCGGGATCCGGTAGCGGCGCATGCGGTTCGGCGGGGTCGCGGTCCTTCTGGCGTTCGTCCTCGCCGGTTGCGGCGGTACTAAAACGATCGTCACGATCGAGAAGCAGACCCAGACGGTCACCGCCCAAGCTACGCAGACCGTCACTGTCACCGGCTCGGGTTCCGCGTCGACGCCCACGGTCACAAAATGTGGCCCGAACACCACGAACTGCCCGGTCGTCGTGGGATGCCCGCTGGACCATGCGCGCCCCGCGCGGCAGGGTTGTGTAGGCGTCGTCGGAGTCAATGGGACCAACATCCCCGGGCCCCAGCCGGGACCCGACAAGACGGGACTCGGCCTGAGCTGTTCGTGGACGCAGCCCGTGTTCGATGCCGCGCGCATCGAGTACGTCTACGTCTGCGACCCGGGGCCGTGACGGGTTGGCCGCGAGTTGGGCGTCAAGGGCTGGGGCGCCGCTGCGGTTCCTGCGGCGCCGCCGCGCCTCCGTGGGGCGCAGCGCTTTCCTGGGGCTCCGCCGCGGCTCCATCCGGGGCCGCCCCTGTCACTACCAGCGCGTCGCGCCCGTGGCTGTATTGCGACCAAGAGCCCGGATACAGCCTCCCGATCCCGAGCCCGGCGTGCTCGATGGCCAGCAGGTTGTGGCAGGCGGTGATTCCCGAGCCGCAGTAGGACACGACCTCGGCCTGCGCCGAAGCGCCAAGCATGAGAAACCGTCGTCGGAGCTCGTCGACGGGCAACAGACGGCCCCGCGGGTCGAGGTTCTCGCGGCACGGGAGATTGTGAGCGCCGGGAATGTGGCCCGGACGCGGGTCCACAGGCTCACGCTCGCCCCGATAGCGATCTCGGTCCCGCGCATCGATCACGACGTTGCGCGCGTCAAGTGCGTCCTCAATTCCGGCCAGGCGCTCGGCCGGCCATGACCGCGGCGTGAACACGGCGCTCGGGCGTGGGGGCGGGAGCGGGGCGTGCTCCAGCGGATCGGTGTACGCCTGGATGCCTCCGTCAAGCAGCGCGGCGTTCGTGGCCGGTGGCTCGAAGCATCCAGACCAGGCGGGCAGCGGTGACGCCGCCCTCGTCGTCGTAGGCCACCACGGCATCGTCGTCTCCGATGCCCAGACCGGACATGCCGCCGGCAAACACGCTCGGATCGGGGAGGGGATGACGGCCGGCTTGCGGGCTGGGCTTGCCGGCGAGCCAGCGCTCGAGGTCAACGAACACCGCTCCGGGCAGATGTCCCTGTTCGTACGCGGTCTGACCGGACCTCCCGTCGAGGTACCAACGCACGTCGGCGAGCACGATCTCGGAGCGTCGCTCCGTCACGAAGGCGAGGTCGACCACGGGACGCATCGGGACCACGCCATCTTGACACGGCGCAGGCGCGCGCCGGTCAGGGCACCAGGCGGGCCGCCGCTTCGACCACTTCGCCACCAAGCGCCTCGACTCCGAGCACTTCGGCCAGGGCAGGCGATGCCCCGGCTCCTCCGAGGCCGACCCGCACACGCACTGCCAGTGACCGGATCTCCTCGGCGACGTCTTCGAAGCGCTGCCGCTCGACGGCCGCAAGGATCGCGATCGAGGGCGAATCGTCCAGCGCAGCGGCGATCTCGGCCATTGGCGTCTCGGTCCCGAGGTAGGTGATTCGCCAGCCCCGCTCGCGCAGGGCCAAGCCGAAGCACAGCAACCCAAGCTCGTGACGCTCGCCGGGCGGGCACGCCAGTACCGCCCGCGGTCCTACTCCCGCGCCCCAGCCGCGGGCGAGGCCGCGCAGCCGGCCTCCGAGGACGTTGCTGGCAAAGTGCTCCTGGGCGACACTCACCTCGGCGGTGGCCCAGCGCTGGCCGAGGCGGTTCAGGAAAGGGAGGATCACCTCGCTCAGGGCCAAATCGAGCCGGACCGAGGAGAACAGGTAGTCGAGGGTGCTCTGGGCCTGCGGCTCGTCAAGAGCGTCGAAGCTGTGCTCCAGCGCGTCGCCGATGTCCGCCAGGCTCAGGCGGGGTTCCGGTTGGCTGTCGGAGTCCTCGACCAGTTTGGCCAGGCGAGCGGCTTCCGATGCTGACAGCCCGTCGGTGATGTGCCGCTGCATCACGCGAATTCGCCGCTCGTCCGAGTCGGAATAGAGCCGGAGACCCCCGGGGGTGCGCGCCGGCGTCACGAGCCCGTACCGCGTCTCCCAGGCGCGCAGCACCTCAGGGCTTTCGCCCACGCGCCTGCTCAGCTCCCCGATTCGAAGGCGCCCGCTCTCGGCCATGGCAGATAGCGTACTGGATCTACACCAGCTCTAGACAAGAGCTATACAAATGCTGTACGGTATGCGCCACGTGAGACTCGCACCGATCAGCACAGCAGACGACGGTCACCTCGTCCGAGAAGTGGCAGGCGGCGACGTTCATGCCTTCGAAGAGCTCTACGACCGCCACAGCGCGCAGGCCTTTGGGCTCGCCCTCTATATCACCAAGCAGTCCACGGTCGCCGAGGAGGTGACCCAGGATGCGTTCCTCGGGCTGTGGCGCTCGGCGGCGGGTTTCGACCCGCAGCGGGCAGCGGTCAGGACCTGGCTCCTCTCGATGGTCCGCAACCGCGCCATCGACGCGGTGCGCAAGCACGCCAAGCAGCTGCGTGACGTCGAGTTCGACGAATCAATCGCGGAGCGCTTGGAGGCACCGGATCGGCCTGAGGAGCAGGTCGTCAGCCAGGAACGCGTGGGCCACACCCGGGATCTCCTGGCCACGCTCCCGGCCAAGCAACGTCAGGTGATCGAGCTCAGCTTCTTCAAGGGCCTCTCCCAAATCGAGATCGCGACGAAGATCGGGGTCCCGGTGGGCACCGTGAAAGGGCGGCAACGTCTCGCGCTGGAGAAGCTGAACGCACGGCTCGTGGGCGCGCGGCAGCCCGCGATGGCTCGCTGAGTTTGGGCTCGGACGCTTGGTCGATCGCTGCGGGGCCGAGCTCCGGTTAGTGCGAGGGCGCCTCCCAGCGACTCGCCACAGCGCACTCACGCACTATCCGATTGAGCCGGAACAGGGTGAGATCGCCCAGCGGCGTGGTCATCGATCCGATCCGGTTGGTAACGAACCCGACTGATAGGCCGAGCGTCGGATCGGCCCATCCTCCCGAGCCGCCGTAGCCGTAGTGACCGAAGGCCTGCGACGCGGCGCGTCCGGCACCGAAGGCCTGGTGGTAGCCGAGGCGCCAGCGCATGCGCAGTCCGAGGACCGCGTCTGCCGATCGCAGCTGCACCCGGCCGAGCGCTCGGGTCGTGGCCGGCGAGAGCAGGGTCCCCCCGCCGTCGCTGCCGCCGTTGGCCAGCGCTCCGTACAGGCGGGCCAGCCCGTCTGCGCTGAAGGTGCCATTGACGGCCGGCATCTCGGTTGTCCAGATGGGTGGCTCGTCGCCCTCGAACAGACGATGAAACCCAGACACATGCAGCGCCTCGTAGGGGCCGCGCCCAGAGCCGGCGCGGGTCCACACGGGCGCTAGGAACTGGGCTACGGAGCCGAGTTGCCGCAGGGCCGAGCCGACGGGCGCGGCCACCCTGCCGCGGATATCGGCTGGCGCGCCGATGTGAAGACCGTCGGTACCGAGCGGTTGCGCCAGCTCGGACTTGACGAGCTCGCCGAGGCCGCGCCCCGTCACGCGCCTAACCAGCCCGGCCACCAGCCAGCCGTAGGTGATGGCGTGGTAGGCCGAACGCTCAGTCGGGGCACGCACCGTGCGGGCAGCCAGTCGCTCCTCCATCAACCGGTGATCGAGCAGGTCCTCGGCCTGTTGGGCCACGGCCTGCACGCTGTGAAGGCCGGCGCGATGGGTCAGCAACTCGCGGACGGTGACGCGGTCCTTGCCGCCCGCCGCGAACTCCGGCCAGTGCGCTGCCACGCGGTCGTCGTAGCCGAGCTGGCCTCGGTCGACCAGTCGGTGCACGACCGCCGAGGCGGCGCCCTTGGTGGTGGAAAAGCTGATGGCCAAGCGTGTCCGGGGTCCAAGGCCGCGTGCCGTTGCGGTCCGTCGTGCCGGTGCACAGGTTCACCACCGTCCTCCCGCGAATCCGGACGACCAGCGCGCCGCCACCGGCGCCGCGTCCGACCAGGCGGGCGAACGCGGCGGCTACGGGACGGAAGGGTTCGGTGGCGTGATTGGCGGGGGGAGTCGCGGTGTCGAGCGCCACCGATGGAAGCCTACGGCAGCCCGGTGATGCCCTTCGCCCTTCCAGCGCTCCTAGAGGTCAACCGCACGGGCGGGTGAGCTGAACCCTCTAGCATCGGAAGGACCACCGACCGAACCCGACATCAGGAGATCAAGATGGCAGCGCGCGAGGCAACAGCGCAGTGGCAAGGAGACCTGAAGGATGGAGCGGGCAGGATGTCGGTCGCGAGTGGCCTGTTCACGGACGGCAAGTACTCGTTCGCCACACGGTTCGAGGATGAGCCGGGGACCAATCCGGAGGAGCTGATCGGCGCGGCCCACGCTGGATGCTTCTCGATGGCTTTGAGCGCCATCCTGGCCGAGGCGGGTCGCACCGCGGAGTCGGTCAAGACGACGGCCAGGGTCCACTTGCGAATCGTCGACGGCGCGCCGACGATCGTCAAGATCGACCTGGTCACCGAAGGCAGCGTGCCTGGTATCGATCAGGGGCAGTTCGCTGAGTATGCGGCGGAGGCCAAGGAGAACTGCGTGGTGTCCCGGGCACTGGCCAGCGTCGGGGAGATCACGCTGGACGCCAGACTCGTCGCTTGATCAAGGTTCGTACTAAACCTCACAAGCGCCTATGATCGGTCGTGGGGCCACGGCGGTCCTTGGCCTCGTGCGGCTTTGGCCCGCGGCCGGGGCCCGCGTCAACCAGCCCCGGAGGTAGCGCATGAAACTCGTTCTGAAGGTGATCGCTGCGCTGTTCGTCGCGATCGCCCTGTTCCTAGTCTACGCCGTGATCCACGCTGCGACGTCGGCCGGCGGAGCCAGGGTCGGCGTCTGCATCGGCTACATCGCTGCGGCGGTGGTGCTCTGCTATCTCGCCTCAAGGCTCTGGCGCAGGTCTTCCCGGGCCCGCGCGACGGCCTCCGTTTAGCTGCCGGCGGTCAGACATGAAGGGCAGCGCGCAGCATCAGGTGCTGCCGAGCCGGGCCGAATTCACCGACACTCGCCTTGACTTGAAGCGCTGGTCTCTCGGCGTACCCCGCCGTGGTGCAGCTAAGGCCTCGTATACGGGCGCTAGAGCCACCACGTCTCAGAACGCGAAAAATCTCCACGCCTCAAGACGACGGAAACCCTTGACGACAAAACATTTGGTAGCTAATATTTAGACAGCAAATGAATCGGGCGACCACCGGAACAAACGTCAGCATCGACCCGCACGTCCGCCGCGTCGCGATCGTGGTCATCCTGGGCGCGATCATGTCGGTGCTCGACACGACGATTGTCAACGTGGCGTTGCACGATCTCTCGGGCGATCTACATGCCTCGCTGGGACAGATCCAGTGGGTCATCACCGGCTATCTGCTGTCGCTCGCTGCCGTCATCCCGGTAACCGGCTGGGCGGTGCGGCGCTACAGCGCGCGGCGCCTCTACTTGATCGCGCTGGTCGTGTTCACGGCCGGATCGGCGCTGTGTGCGCTGGCCACCAACAGCGGCGAATTGATCGCCTTCCGCGTGATCCAGGGGATCGGCGGCGGCATGCTGACGCCGATCGGCCAGATGATCCTGGTCAAGGCTGCTGGTCCGCGCAACCTCGCCAAGGTGATGAGCCTGGTGGGGATTCCGATCGTTCTGGCGCCGGTGTTCGGCCCGACGCTCGGCGGACTGCTGCTGCAGACCGCGGGATGGCAGTGGATCTTCATGATCAACGTCCCGGTCGGCGCACTGACGTTGTTCATGGCCTTGCGTCTGCTGCCGCACGACGAGGCGGGCACCGACCAGGCCGGGAAGCTCGATGTGATCGGGCTCGTGCTCGCGGCCGCCGGCGTCGTCGGAATCACCTACGGCCTGTCCGAGAGTGAGGCGGCCGGCAGCCTTACCGCGTCATCGGTACTGATCCCCGTGCTCGCGGGTGTAGTCCTTCTGGCGCTGTTCGTGCTCCGCTCGCGGCGTGCCGCGCATCCGCTGCTGGACCTCAGTCTGTTTGCCAATCCGGCTTTCCGCGCCGCCACGATCGTCACCTTCTGCCTCGGCGCAGCCCTGTTCGGCGCGATGATTTTGATGCCGCTGTACTTCCAGACAGTCCGCGGTGAGAGCGCAATCCAAACCGGCCTGCTGCTGATACCGCAGGGCATCGGCGGCGGTCTGGGGATGTTCCTCTCCGGGCGGCTGACGGAGCGCCTCGGCGGCGGGCGCACCTCACTCCTGGGTGGCCTGATCCTCGCCCTGGCAACGCTCCCGTTCCTGCTCGTCACCGCGACCACGCCGTTCGCGCTGATCGGTGGCGCGATGCTGGTTCGGGGCATCGGCGTCGGACTGGCCATCATGCCGGCCATGACCGCCGCCTTCTCGGTGCTCTCCAAGGAGCAGGTCAACGACGCCAGCCCGCAGCTCACAGTTCTGCAGCGTGTCGGCGGCTCGCTCGGGACCGCGATCATCGCCGTCGTTCTGCAGGGACACATTCAGCACGGCGTGCACACCCCAGCCGGACTGGCCTCCGGGTTTGCCAGCACCTATTGGTGGGTGATGGGCGTGACCCTGGTGGCGCTGCTCCCGACGCTGCTGCTCGCTGGCATCGAGCGCCGGGCCCGCCGCCGCGGGGAGTGTGAGCCGGCCTCGGGCAACATCCTTCCCGACGACGCGCCACTGCTCGAGGCGGCATGAGCGCCCAAGCGTCCACGTCGCCTCAGCCGCGGGCGAAGATCGAGGAACTCCGGACGGCCCTCGGTCAGCTGTTCGGCGCCGAGCGGCGGCTGCGCAGCCGCGATCATCAGCGCACCGGAGAACTCACGAACGGCCAGATTCGCGCGCTGGCTGCGCTGGGGCGCGAGCACGAAATGACGGCTGGGCACCTGGCCAAGAGCGCCGACCTCAATCCCGCCACGATTACCGCGATGCTCGACCAGCTCGAGGCGGCGAACATCGTCCAGCGCGCGCGCAGCACTGCGGACCGGCGTGTATGCAATGTGTCGCTCACTCCCGAGGGTTGGAAATTGCTCGAGCGAAAGCTCGCCGAGTGGCAGGCGATTTGGGAGGAGCGGATGGCCGGGATCTCCGACGAGGAGCTGGAGAGTGCCGTGCGCGTCTTCGAGCGGATTACCGGCATCTTCGACTCGGTGGCCGCTCGCCCGGGTGAGCAGCCAGCACCCACCCACCCAGGTGAGCAGGCAGCCCCTGCCCACCGGGGTTAGCAGGCAGCGCCGGCCCGTCCACTCAAGAGACCGTCTAGCGGCGCTCTAGCCCGGCCGCGCACCGCCCTGGGCCAGTTCAGCCACGGGCTGCCATGCGCGCCAGTTCTCCAGCCGGCTGGCGTAGTCCCGCTCGGCGATCGGCAGCGGCGCAGTACCGAAGAACACCCGCAGCGGCGGCGACTCGGCGTCGACCACCCGCATGATCGCCTCAGCTGAAGCGGTCGGGTCGCCGGGCTCGGCCTGCCGGCGGCGCTGCTGCGAGGCCTCGTGCATCGCCTTGTAGGCCTCGAGCGGCTCGGCGTGCTTGGCTGACGCGCCGCCCCAGTCGGTCGAGAAGCCGCCCGGCTCGATCAGCGTGACGTGGATGCCGAAGTCCTTGACCTCCTGGGCCAGTGACTGACTGATCCCCTCCAGCGCCCACTTCGACGCGTGGTACATGCCGATGCCCATGAACGCGGAGATGCCGCCGATCGAAGACACCTGGATGACGTGGCCGCTGCCCTGCTCGCGAAGGAACGGGAGCGCCGCCTGGGTCACCCACAGCGCACCGAACAGGTTGGTCTCGATCTGGTCGCGCGCCTCCTGCTCGCTGAGCTCCTCGACCATGCCGAACTGGCCGTAGCCCGCGTTGTTGACGACGATATCCAGGCGGCCGAAGTGTTCGTGCGCGCGCCGGACGGTCTCGAACGCCGCCTCACGGTCGGTCACGTCTAGAGGAAGGGCCAGGAATGCGTCGCCATGCTGCGTGGCCAGATCCTCCAACGTGCTCGTATCCCGAGCGGTGCCAGCTACGCGATCGCCACGCTCCAGCGCGGCGCTCGCCCACTCACGGCCAAAGCCGCGTGATGTTCCGGTGATGAACCATGTTTTAGAAGCCATCCATCCGATGCTAGCCACGCGGCTCCGGCGCCCCATCGCTCGGGTGACCGGAGGCCGGATGACCTGGCGCAGGAGGCCGGATGACCTGGCGCACGCGGCTCGTCGCCGGACCCTGTGACATTTCTCAATATCGGCGTCGCTAGCTCCGCTTTCTTGTATCGTGCCCGGCGGCACGGTTAGGAGTGCCTCCCGAAGGGGCCACAAACTCGTATCAAGGGGTGTTCTATGGTGCAGCGCAAGCTGCTTGCTGGTATCACGACGCTCGGGCTCGTCGGCGGCGGTGGTGCCGTCGCGGTGGCCGCGACGAGCGCGCCTCAGCACACTACGATCAATGCCGTCACATCGACTGTGGTGAAGATCAATCGCTTCATCCAGGATGGGACGCGTTGGCAGAACGACGTCTACAACGTGAAGTCGGGCGGAACGATCACCGTCGTCAACCTGTCTGCGTCTGACGGCCCACATACGTTCAGCGTGGTCAAGAAAAGCGATCTGCCGAAGACGACAAAGCAGATCAACAACTGCCAGATCTGCGGGACAATCGCGCACGAGCATGGCGCAAACCCGCAGTCGCAGGCACCGCCCCAGTTCCCGTTCGTGGAGAACGGAACGCGGCACCACGACCGCCCCGAATGTCGACCAGCCCGGCGACTCGGCCTTCATCGCTCCCACCCAAAAGGCGAAGGTGACGCTGAAGGTGACGGCCAAGGCCGGAACGACGCTCTACTTCATCTGCGCCGTCCATCCCTGGATGCAGGCGAAGCTGGTCGTCGGCAAGTAAGCAGAGCTCGGCGGTGTTACGAAGCATGACGAGGGCCCTGGCGTGCGCCGGGGCCCTCGTGGTTTTTACGGCGGCGAGCGCGCAGGCTCAGGTCCGGGACTACTGGGTCGCGGCGGTCCCGGCCTGGTGGAACGTGGTGCCCAATGGCCATGACGCTATGACCGGGATGGTGATCCCGCCCAGCGAGTCGGTGATCCACACCGTGGTCTATGAACGCTTCACCGCCCATTGGGGTCATCGGCTGCCCAACGCGCCGGCCTCAAGCGCCGACGGCCTGGTGATCCCTGGACCGCTGCTCAAGGCGCGAGTAGGTGACCGCCTGCGCGTCCACTTCAAAAATATGGACACCTTCCGCGGGGTCCCGCATTCGATGCATTTCCACGGTGTGCACTACGCCCCCAGCTCCGACGGCGCGTATGTGCCGGGCTTCTCCGGCGGCGACGCCGACGTCAAGCCGGGACACACGTGGACGTATCAACTGACCGCAGGCCCGGACTCCGCCGGCGTGTGGCCCTACCACGACCATTCGCCGTCGATGGACGACTCGATCGCCGGAGGAATGTTCGGAATGCTGTCCATTCTCGGACCCCACGACCGGGCACCGGACCGTGAGTTCGAGGTCGTGTTCTCGCAGTTCGGGACCTTCATGGCGATCGACGGACGGGCGTTCATCGGAAATACTCCGATCTTCCGCGCCAAGGTCGGCCAGCTGGTCCAGTGGGACGTGATGGGGATGGGCTCGGACTTCCACACCTTCCACGTCCACGGCCACCGTTGGATCGGACCGGGCGGCATCCCAAGGGACACGCAGACGGTCGGGCCGGCCGAGAGCTTCCGCCTGCGCTGGCGTGAGGATGCGCCCGGCACCTGGCTTTACCACTGCCACGTCGAGTCCCACATGATGGCCGGGATGATCGGGCTCTACCGGGTCTCTCGGCGGTGAAGCGCCGGTTCGTCGCGGCGGCCGTCGGCGTGCTCGCGCTGGCGCTGGCGCTCGCACTGTTGACGCTGGGCGCGGCTCCGGCCAGCGCCGGGCCGGCCACGCAGCCGGTCAACATCGAGTTTCAATCCTTTGCCCCGGCCCAGCTCGATGCGCTGCCCGGTGACACAGTGCGGTGGGCGAACACAAGTGAACGGACTCATACGGTGACCGCCAACGACGGATCGTTCGACTCAGGCGAAGTCCGTGGCGGAAGCAGCTTTGCCCACCAGTTCGATGCTCCGGGCGTGTACGCGTACTACTGCAGCCTCCATCGCGGCATGCTCGGCGAGGTGGACGTGCGACGCGTAACCCTCAACCCGCTTGCCGCCGCGCCGGTTCCTGCCGGACAGCCGGTGACGTTCACTGGGCGCAGCGCGGACGTGAGTGCGACGGTTGACGTGCAGCAGGCCACCCCCGGTGGCTATCGCACCGTCGCCTCCTCCGCCCCCTCGGCCGACGGTGGGTGGAGCGTGACACTTAGGGCGCCGGTGACCGGGGACTACCGGGCGAGCGTCGGGGCCGATGTGAGCGAAACGCGGCGGCTGCGTGTCGTGGACCGAAAAGCGTTAATACGAGCCACGAGCCGGGGGCTTGCGGTTACGGTGAGCCCACTCGACCCCGGCGCGACCGTTGTGCTCGAGCTCTTTCTGCGCGAGCGGTTCGGTTGGTGGCCGGTGCAGCGCGCCCGGCTGGACTATGCCTCGCGAGCGGCATTCACCGTTCGCGGACCGGCTCTCGCCCGGGTGGTGGCCGTCGACCGTGATGGTTGGACGGCACTGTTCACCAGCCCTGTGCTCCGGTTGCCGCGCTCGCGCTAGGTCCGCCCGCCCGACATCCTCGCCTCCCGGATGTGACCATCTTGCGCATGGCCCCCTTCGCCGAAGACCCTGCAGGTTCACAGCGGCGCGAGCACGCCCGGGATGAGGAGCTGCTGGCCGAGGTCCTACACGAGGTCATCCGAGCCAGCGATGGCGATGCGGCCGTTCAGTTGCTCGACGACGCGGTCGCGCTCGGCCGCGCCGCTCGCGAAGGTGACGAGGCCGCGGGGGACCGACTGGCGGCCCTCGTGGCCGGGCTTGACCTGAATCGGACCGAGGTGCTCGTCCGATCGCTGACCCGGTGGTTTCAGCTCGTCAACCTGGCCGAGGACAACGAGCGGGTCCGGCGGATCCGGCGCCGTGACGCCCGGGACGCGCCAGCGCCGCGGCCAGGGTCCGTGCGCCAGGTGATTGCGGAGCTTGCGGCACGGGACTTCGCTGCCAACCAGGTGACCGAGCTTCTGCGCGGAGCGGAGTTGCGCCTGGTCATGACCGCGCATCCGACGGAGTCGCGCCGACGCACAACGATCAACAAGTTGGCGCGCGTGTTCGGAGTGCTGCGTGAACTCGATGAGGTTTCAGGTGCGGACCCCGCTCGCGGGCGGCGGCGGCTGCTGGCCACCGTGCAGGAGCTCTGGGGATCCGACGAGCTACGCGCCGCATCCCTGACCGTGTTGGATGAGGTCCGGGGAGGGCTCATCCACTTCACTTCGACGTTGGCCGAGACCGTCCCCCAGATCTACCGGGACCTGGAGGAGGCGCTGGCCGAGTTCTACCCGGAGGCGGAGATTGACGTGCCGGCTCTGCTCACCTTCGGCTCGTGGATCGGGGGCGACCGGGATGGGAACCCCTACGTTACCCCAGAGATGACCGAGCAAGCCCTTGAGCTGATGCGCGAGCAGTGCCTGCGACTACTTGAGGCTCGCGTCGGCCTGCTCGCCGGTCGGCTCTCGATCTCCGAGCGGGTAAGTGGTCCGGCGCCGAAGCTCGGGCCGATCCTCGCTACCGGCGCCGAGCTGTTTCCGGAGTGGGACGCGCAGCTGGCCCAGATCAACCCCGAGGAGCCATACCGCCGTGCCTTGACTTTCGTCCGCGAGCGCGTCCGGGCAACGCGGCGAGCTGGCGTCGGGGCATACGCTGAACCGGCCGAGCTGCTGGCCGACCTGCGTCTGGTCGAGCGGTCGTTGCGTGACGGTGCCGGCGCCTTCACTGCCGCCGGGGACCTCCATGATGTGATCCGGGAGGTGGAGGTGTTCGGATTCCACTTCGCACGACTGGACATCCGCGAGCACGCCAAGGTCCACCGTCGTTCGCTGGCCGAGATCTACGCCAGGCTCGAAATCTGCGATGACTACGAGGGTCTCAGCGAGGACGCGCGGATTGCGCTGCTGCGCCAGGGGATCGCCGATCGCCGGCCGCTGGTGCCGGCAGACATCGCGCGCTTTAGCGACGGCACCCGAGAGACGATTCAGACCTTTCGGACGCTGCGCAGCGCGCTGGGCGGCATCCACGGCGACGCGGTGCAGTCCTATGTCGTCTCCGGCACTGAGGGTCCCGCCGATCTGCTCGAGGTGCTGCTGCTGATGAAGGAGGCGAGCCTCGCGGGGGCTGGAGGCGAGCGAGCATGGCTGCGCGTCGTGCCGCTGTTCGAAGCCGGCGCGACGCTGGCCGCGGCCCCTGAGACCATGGATCGGCTGCTGCGCGAACCTGTTTACCGTGAGGCGCTGCGCGCGGTCGGGGACGAGCAGGAGGTGATGATCGGCTACTCCGACTCCAACAAGGATGTGGGCTATGTCGCCTCGGGCTGGGCGGCCTACCGAGCCCAGACCCAGTTGGCCGAGGTGATCGCAGACCACGGCGCGAGCTGGATGTTCTTCCACGGCCGCGGTGGCGCAATCGGCCGTGGGGGCGGTCCGACCAACGACGCCATCCTCGCGCTGCCGCCGGGAACCGTGGACGGCCGGCTGAAGATGACGGAGCAGGGTGAAGTGCTGGCGGCGAAGTTCTCGGTGCCGGAGATCGCGCACCGGGAGCTGGAGCTGGCTACGAGCGCAGCGCTGGCCGCCAGCGCGCCTCTGCCCGCGGGTGCCTTCGACGGTTCCGACCGCGCTGAGGCCCCGCGGGGTGGGCGCGGGGAGCTGTACGACCAAGTCGTGCAGGGAATGGCCGACCGCTCGGCTGAGGTGTACCGGAGGGTTGTCCACGACGACGCGGAGTTCCCGCGCTTCTTTGCCGCGGTGACTCCGCTGGAGGAGATCTCGCGCCTGCGCCTGGGCTCACGGCCCGCCAAGCGCAGCGAGGCAGGTGGAATCGACGACCTGCGGGCGATCCCTTGGGTGTTCTCGTGGACGCAGTCGCGCATCGTCCTGCCGGCTTGGCTGGGACTCGGGACGGCACTGGCCGATGCGCGTGAGCGCCACGGTCTCGACGTCTTGCGTGAGATGACGGCGCGGTGGCCGTTTTTTGCCACCCTGCTGGCCAACGCCGAGATGGCGATGGCCAAAGCCGATCTCCGGATCGCCCGCCGCTACGTCGAGCTGTGGGATGAGACCGAACCGCGCGAGCGGATATGGAGCGCGCTGGCCACAGAGTTCGAGCTGGCGCAGACCGAGCTGCTGCAGATCCGCGGCAATGAGCGCCTGCTTGACGGCGAGCCGGTGCTCCAAGCCTCGATCGATCGCCGCAACCCGTTTGTTGACCCGCTGTCGTTCATCCAGGTCGAGCTGTTGTCGCGTTTGCGAAGCGGGAGTGAGAATGACGACGACGACGAACTGGGGCGCGTCAGCCTGCTGACGATCAATGGCATCGCGAGCGGGCTGCGCAACACCGGGTGAGCGTTCGTTACAACCCTGCGGCCTCGGCCGGCAGCTCGACTTGGGCCGGGCCCGCCGGGGCGGGGAATAGCCCGATTCCGGTGTCCAGTTCACTCCTCTCAGGTGTCGTACGGGATCCTATTGCGGGTAGCCTGACCGGCGGTGGGCTCGCTAACCGATCTGATCAGCATCATCGACGCCGACCCAGATCTCGCGGAACTCCTCGATCCCGGCGAGCGTGAGCGTGCCCGTCGTGAAGCGTTGACCCGCGAGCGACGCTTATCGCCCGGCGCGTGGGACGCCGCCAATGCGGCTGAGCGCGACAAACACCATCGCGGCTTCATGATCATTGAAGGGTTGCTCTCCCGTGACGTTGACGTCTTGGGGCGAAACTGCGTCGAGCTGCTCGGTTCCGGCGACGTTCTCCGTCCTTGGCGCTGGGATGAGGACGGTTCGCACGTGCACGCCGAGGTTGGGTGGGTCGTACTCGAGCCGACCCGGCTGGCCGTGCTTGATCACAGCCTGGTCGTTCGGATGAATCCGTGGCCGCAGCTCGGTGTGGAGCTCTTCGCTCGGGGTACCCGCAGGGCCCACACGCTGGCCGTGGCCTTGGCAATCGCCCACCACCCGCGGGTCGACGACCGGCTACTGCTCACCCTCTGGCATTTGTCCGAGCGATGGGGGCGCGTACGCTCGGACGGCATCGCGCTGCCGCTGCCGCTGTCTCATCAGCGGCTGGCGGATCTGATCGGCGCCCACCGGCCATCAGTCACCAGCGCAATCGGCGATCTCTCGCGCGCGGGCGCGCTCAGCCGCAGCGACGGGATCTGGGTGCTACACGGCGCTCCGCCCACCGAGCTGCGCCACCACCGCCTGGTGGCGGCGATGACCTGAGCACCGGCTGGCCCAGCCGGCCCACACCTTGGTGGGCCGGCCGCGCCGATTGCTGGTCCGCTGGGTCAGCGGACCAGCCCGCGTCCCCCTCCTCGATGCGAGAACAGGACCAGGATGGCCAGGATCGCGAGCAGGAACAAGAGCGGATGAACGACCACGCCGCCAGCGACGGCGATGATCAACAGGATGAGTGCAAGTGCGAGAAGCATCTCCACCTCCGTAGGGTTTTGTCCATATATCCCCGCAGGGATCGGTTCGAGACGGCGGACCGTTGTCGTGCAGACGTCCGCGTGCTGACATCCCTGAACGCGCGCGGTCGGGCGGGTCACTTTGGGTCTTAGTTCCGCATACGGACAGTTAGGCCCAAACACGGCCGGGGGCCGGCGGGTCCGCGCATGGCCGCTCAGACCCGGCGCTACTTTTCTGTGCGTTGCGGGTAGGGTTGCGTGGTCGCGTTGGTCAATCGCAGGAGGAGAGATGAGTCGAGTCGGCGTCCGCAGGTTCAGTGTCGTCAACCATCTGGCAGCGCTTGCCCTCGTCGGCGCGCTTTCGCTGGCGAGTGCAGCGCCCGCGGTAGCCGCGCCGCCTGCGCCCTGGGGTCATCCGTGTACGCCACAGAACGGCGTCCTGTTCTGTCCCACGACGACTCTGCCGCAGCGCGTGCCCTCCTTCGATGGCGTGCCGCTGGATGTCGACGTGACCCTGCCTGCGACTGGGAACGGGCCCTTCCCGACCATCGTCATGCTCCACGGCTGGGGGAACGACAAAACGTCGTTCGAGTCAAGTACGGCAGCCGGCGACGGCAACGAGACCTACCACTACAACAACGTGTACTACGCCCAGCACGGGTACGCCGTGGTCAACTACAGCGCCCGCGGCTGGGGCAACTCGTGTGGGTCAGTGAGCTCTCGCACTCCAGACTGCGCCAAGGGATGGATCCATCTGGCCGATCAGCGCTACGAGGCCCGGGACACGCAGGCGCTGCTGGGCGAGTTGGTTGACCAGCACATCTCCGAGCCGGGCGCCCTGGGGGTCACCGGAATCTCCTATGGCGGCGGGCAGAGCATCGAGCTGGCCTACCTGAAGAACCGAATCCGCCTGCCCGACGGCAGTTTTGCGCCGTGGACCAGCCCACGCGGCAGGCAGCTTTCGATCCGCGCGGCCTATCCCCGCTGGCCCTGGTCTGACCTGGTCGACGCGCTCCTGCCCAACGGACGCTTCCTGGATACGCAGGTGGCGCCACCCACCCAAAGCCGCAATCCGATCGGCGTCGAGATCCAGAGCTACGTCAGCGGCCTCTACGCACTCGGCCAGTCGAAGGGATACGTCGCGCCCGCCGGAGCCGATCCGCAGGCCGACATCACCACCTGGTTTGGCGTGATCAACGCGGGCGAGCCCTACGGGCCCGCTGCCCAGGCCATCGCCGATCAGATCTACACCTACCACCAGGGCTACGGCCTGTCGGGCACTCCGGCGCCGCTGCTCAGCCAGAGCGGCTGGACCGACGACCTCTTCCCGCCAGAGCAGTCGCTGCGGATCTACAACGCGGTCCGCGCCATGGGCGGCTACATCGCGCTGCAGTTCGGGGATCTCGGTCACAGCCGTGGTTCGAACAAGGTCAACACCGATCAGGCCTTCAACGACCAAGGCGCAGGGTTCTTCGACGCGAAACTTCGCGGCAGTGGCACGGCCCCGGCTTCCGGGAGCGTGACCGCCTTCACCCAGACCTGTCCGGCCAGCGCGCCGGGTGGCGGGCCGTACGCGGCGAGGAGTTGGGCCGCGCTTCACCCGCACGCGCAGACGTTCGGCTCGGCCACGGCACAGCTTGTCGACTCGGCCGGTGGGAGCCCCGCCATCGCGGCGGCCTTCGACCCGATCGCCGGCACGACCGACGCGTGCAAAACGGTGACCGCTGAGACCGACCCGGGCACCGCGGTATACACGATGACCAGCCCAGGCTTCACGCTCATGGGTCTGCCAACGATCACGGCGACGATCAACACGCTCGGTCCGTTCGGTGAGCTCACCGGGCGGCTGTGGGACGTGCTGCCTGATGGGACGCAGCGGCTGATCAGCCGCGGCGTGTACCGGCTCACCGACAACCAGAACGGCCAGGTGACCTTCCAGCTGCACGGCAACGGTTACCAGTTCGCGGCCGGCGACACCGTCAAGCTCGAGTTGCTCGGCCGCGACGCGCCGTACTACCGAGCCAGCAACGGCACGTTCACGGTCCAGGTCTCCAATCTGACGGTGACGCTGCCGACGACGTAACCCGCTCGCCAATCTGACGGTGACGCTGCCGACGAGAGGAGCTGTCACTTCTGACAGACCGGGCACCAGTACGTCGTCCGCCCCCCGATCGTCGCCCGATCCAGGGCGTGACCGTCCCGGGGGCAGGCTCCTTCGGGGCCGCGTGCCTTCACGAACCGACCGGTGTGCGCCCCACCCAGCCGGATGGCCGAGCGGACCGCTGCCCGCAACTCGCGCCGGAGGCGGTCGAGGTCCTCGTCGCTCAAGGTTGAGACGAGCCGGCCCGGAGCGATCCGCGCTTGCCACAGCGCCTGGTCGGCGAGCAGGTTGCCGACGCCGGAGATCGCGTGCTGGTCAAGCAAGCGGGCCTTGACCGGTCCGCGGCCGCGGCCAATCAGCCGCCGGAACTCGTTGCGGCTGACATTGGCTGCGTCCGGGCCGACGTGGCTGAAGTCCGGGTTGAGGAGCGCGCGGCCGAGTCGGCGCTTGTCACGCAGGACGAATCGGCCGCCATCTTCAAAGTCCACGGTGAACCGATCCCAGCGGGAGGTCGTGTCGGGGTCGAGCACGATCCGGCCGGCCATCCCCAGGTGAAGCCCCAGCGTCGGGCCATCTTCGGTCTCCAGCCAGAGGAACTTCCCCCGACGGTGCGCTGTGGCCAGCTCGTGTCCGATCAGGGCGTCGGCGATCTCTCCGGGCGCGTGCGGCCGGCACACATAACTGTCTCGGTCATCGACGCTGACGATCCGGCGGCCAAGTACGGACTCAAGCGTCTGACGGGCGCGTTCGGCCTCAGGTAGTTCCGGCATGGTTCCAGCCTAGTCGCGACTGCCGGTAGCTTGCCGTGGGTGATCCGTGAAGCAGGTGATCGCACTCCGCCCGCATCCGCGTCGTCCGGGTCTGCCCGTTTGGTGCGTGAGCCATTGCTCAGCGGCGCGGACCCGCTGACCGCAGCGCGCTGGCTGCGAGGCGAGCCGCGGGCCGTCGCGCTCAGCGGTGCGTGGGCCGGAGGCGGAGTGCTGCTGAGCTCGCATCCAGCGACGATCGCCGCCCCGGACGAGGACCCGTTTGCCCTGCTGGGCTCGATGGGCTCGATGGAGGTCAAGGACGCCGATGCTGCCGGCGACACGACCATCGTTGGCGGCGGCTGGTTCGGCTGGCTGGGCTTCGAACTGGCGCGGATGGTCGAGCGGGTGCCGCCGCCCCCGCCGCGTCCGAAACCGCTGCCGCCGTTCGATCTTGCCTACCACGACCACGTGGTGCGCCGGGACACGGCCGGACAGTGGTTCTTCGAGGCGCTGTGGACGGCAGACCGGGACGGGGTGCTGCAGGAGCGACTGCAGACGTGGCGTAAGCGGCTGGCAGGAACGGCGCCGGAGCCAGAGGCGGTCGCAGCCGGTCCGCTACGAGTGGCGGCGCCCGGGGTCGTCGGTCACGCGGCGGCGGTCGCCGAGGCGATCCAGCGAATCGTGGACGGCGAGGTGTTCCAGGCCAACATCTGCCTGCGCCTCGAAGGTCCTCTCGACGGCGATCTGCTCGACCTTTGGGTCCGCGCGGCAACCGAACTGGAACCGTCGTACGCCGCCTACATATCCGGCGACGGTCATGCTGTGGCCAGCCTGTCGCCCGAGTTGTTCCTGCGTCGCCGCGGGCGAACGGTCGAGACCCGGCCGATCAAGGGGACGGCTCCGCGCAGCAGCCCGCCGGAGGACTTGGCCGCCAGCGCGAAGGACCGGGCCGAGAACGTGATGATCGTCGACCTGATGCGCAACGACCTGGGCCGAGTGTGCGAGTACGGGTCGGTGCGGGTCGCCGGGCTGTCCGAAGTGGAGCCTGCGGCGGGAGTCTGGCACCTGGTCTCGACGGTCCGTGGAACTCTCCGCGCGGAGGCGGGAGACGACGCGTTGCTGCGCGCCACCTTTCCTCCAGGCTCGGTCACCGGCGCGCCGAAGGTGCAGGTCCTGCGTGTCATCCATCAGCTCGAGGCAACGGCCCGGGAGGCCTATTGCGGGGCGATCGGTCTGTGCTCGCCGCTGGCTGGATTGGAACTGAACGTGGCGATCAGGACGTTCGAACGCGCCGGATCTCGGATCTGGCTCGGAGTCGGTGGGGGAGTGGTGTCCGACTCCTCTCCAGACGGAGAGGTGCAGGAGGCCTTGGCCAAGGCCAGGGGAGTTGCTGCCGCGGCCGGTGTGGACGTGCGCGAACCCGCGCGCGTACGGGCTCCCGTCTCGCCCGCGTCGGCCGGAGGCGTTGTCGTGATCGATCGTCCGGACCCGGCGCTGGGAGTATTCGAGACGATTCTGGTCCGGGACGGAGAGCCGATCGATCTCACGGCGCACCTGTCACGGCTGCGGGCCAGCGGCGAAGTCTTAGGGGTCCCCGTGCCAGACTGGCTCGAGGGCACGCTCGTCGAACGCGCAACGGCCCTGGGGTCCGGCGGCGTACGCGTGCAGGTCGACAGCGCAGGTGTCCGAGTGTCGACGCGGTCGCTGCCCACCGGCGGCGCGGCGAGGCTTGCCCCGGTCGTGCTGCCTGGAGGTCTCGGCGCCCATAAATGGGTCGACCGGAGGCTGATCGACGCGCTCTCGTCCAAAGGATCGACGCCGCTGTTCTGCGACCTTGACGGTCAGGTGCTGGAGGCCGGTTATGCGGCCGTCGCGATCGTCGAGGGTGCCACACTGACCGCCCCACCACTCGATGGCCGGATCCTGCCCTCGGTCTCACGAGAGCGGCTGATGACGGCGGCCGAGGCTTGCGCCCTCCAGGTCAGCGTCGCTCCGTTCACGTTGGAGCGGATGCGTGAGGCCGACGCAATCCTGCTGACCTCGAGCCTGCGCGGCCCGCATTCGGGGGATCTCCCCGGGGCCCGGGAGACGAAGTTTGCCCTCGAACTCTCGACCCGACTGGGCTCTGCGCGATAGGTTGCCGGTGTGTTGAGGCTTCTCGTCCAGTTTGGCGGTGAGCGCTGGCATCCAGGCCCCGTCAGTCTGGTCGATCCCGTGCTCGTGCTGGTTGTCGGGGCGTGCGTGGGCGCGCTGATGCTGTGGGTGCTGGGGCTCCTGGTGCCCCGCGCACGCCGCACGTGGCGAGCCTGGCGCGGCGAGCGACAGCGGTTGCGGACGATGGCAATGCCGAGATGCGCGCCCGGACGCTGATGAGCGAACTCTGTCCGCACGGATGGAGGGCGCAGATCACCATGTCCGAGGGGTCGCGGGTAGCGCTCGATTGGGCCGAGCTCGAGGACGAGTCCGGTGAGCCGGCGGTACTGCGTCGAGTGTCGGCGCCGACGATCGTCGAAGCCCTCGAGGCGATGGTCGCCGATCGCCAGACCGACGAAACCCCTGAGCAGATCGAGCAGGGAGCCACGGCGGACGGCACGCACGTGGCCCGATTCGTGACCGTCACGAGACCCGACCGCAGGTCCGGCTAGCCCGGGCTGTTTTCGAGCACGGTGTGGCGCCTGGAGGGGACCGCACCGCTTCGGAATTTGGCGATGTAGTTCTGAAAGTCCCAGGTGGCGAGAAATTCTGCGGCCGCCTTCTGGCCGGACTCGAACAGCGCCGCGGCCTGGCCCGGAGAGATGTCGAACTGGGTCGTGCCCACGCCGAGGGTGGGAATCGGGATGGTCCGCGCGTAGTTGGCCTGTTCGACGTAGAAGCGATCATGGGCTTGCATCATCGTCTCGGCGATCGCCTTGAGGAAGTCGACGTCGGAGCCGACCGCGGCGACCGCCTCGGAGGCCGCGGTGCTGGGCAGCAGGGGAGTCTGCTGATTGGGCGCCACGAGCAGCATGCCGAAAGTCGGAAACTTTGGAGCGGTTCCGGGGGCGGTGTCGAACAGCCACACCGGATAGTTGGAGAGCAGGCCGCCGTCAACAATCACGTGGTCGGCTTTTGTGCTCCGGTTGCGGATCGTTACGGGCTCGAAGAACACAGGGATCGACATGCTCATCCGCACCGCGTCGGCGATCTGCAACTCGTCCGGATCGATGCCCAGACGTGCCGCGTCACGCGGGAGGACGAGCATGCTTCGCGCCGAGAGGTCCGACGCGATCACCTGCAGCCGGTAGATCCGATTGGGGTCGGTGGCTGCCGGGTCGCGGAGCTGGCTGAAGTTGGTGATGCCCTTGGCCTCCAGCCGCTCTCGCATCCAGCCCAGGAAGTGCTTCCCGCTGTGCACCCCGCGGGATACCAAGAACCGCGCCAGATCGCCGGGGGCTCCGAAGTGATCGAGGAACGTGGAGTCCTCAAAGTCCTGGAAGTGCATCTGGTTGAGGACGATGTCCTGAAGCTCTGCGCCTGAATATCCGACGGCGACGAGCGCGGCGGTGATGGCTCCCGCAGAAGTGCCGGCGACGCAACCCGGGCGGTAACCACGATCGCTCAGCTCGCGGTAGGCCCCGGCTAGGCCGATGCCCTTGACCCCGCCGCCCTCAAAGACGAGATCGGCGAGCAGCTGCGGATCCTGGACGACCATTGCCTATTGCTCGGGTCCGCCCGGGTCTTTCAGGCGCGCGTGCTCGTCGCGCTCGGCCCACTCCAACAGCAGCTCGAGCGAGAACGCGTTGTCGTCGATGCCTGCGTGCAGGTCGCCCAGCCGGGCATATCGCGCGGGCACCGTGGCGATCGTCAGCTCGCCGGGCACCACGTCGTCGATTTCGTCCCAGCTGATCGGGGTGGAGACGGTTCCCTCCTTGACCCCCCGGACCGAGTAGGCGCTGGCGATCGTGTGGTCGCGCGCGTTCTGGTTGTAATCCACGAATGCCTTGTCCGCCGGTCGTTCCTTGCGCCACCAGGTCGTGGTGGCGTCGGCGGGGGCCCGGCGCTCCACCTCCCGGGCGAAAGCCAGGGCGGCGCGGCGGACATCCCGGAAGCCCCAGTGCGGCTCGATCCGGACGTAGACGTGGATGCCGGAGCCACCGGAGGTCTTCGGCCATCCCACCGCGCCGAGCTCATCGAGCACCTCGTGCGCTACGTGGGCCACGCGCCGCACGCAGTCGAAGCTGCATTTGGGCATGGGGTCGATGTCGATACGCCACTCGTCCGGGTGCTCGACGTCAGCCCGGCGCGAGTTCCAGGGGTGGAACTCCACCGTCGACATCTGCACCGCCCAGATCACGCTGGCCAGCTCGGTGACACACAGCTCGTCGGCGTGGCGGCCGTAGCGCGGGAAATCGACCCGCACAGTCGCGACCCACGGCGGAGCTCCCGGAGGGATCCGCTTCTGATGGACCTTCTTGTCACCGACGCCCTTCGGAAAACGGTGCAGCATGCACGGGCGTTCGTAGAGGGCCCGGACGATCCCGTCGCCAACGCTGAGGTAGTAGTTGGCCAGCTCAAGCTTGGTCTCGCCCCGCGCCGAGAAATAGACGCGGTCGGGGTTCGTGATCCGTACGGTTCTGCTGCCGACCGAGAGCTCCACAGGGTCCACGTCGTCATGGTTTCACGCCGCCGCCCGGATTCCTTGATGTAAAGCGCGCGCCCGACTCCTATGGTGCGGGGCGAGGGCTCAGCACGGGAGCGAAGGTTTCGCCCGATGTCCATCGGGAAGCGGTACTGAAGCGGCTCGAGGAGGCGGCGAGGGGCCCGACGTGATCGAGTGGAAGATCAACACCTACCGAGAAAGATTGGAGCACCGATGAAGACGCGCAAACTTGGTTCCTTGGAGGTCTCGGCGCTCGGCCTGGGATGTATGGGGATGTCGGCCTTCTACGGATCGGCAGACGAGGCGGAATCGATCGCGACGATCCAGCGGGCGCTCGAGTTGGGGATCAGCTTCCTTGACACTGCCCAGCTGTACGGCCCCTTGAGCAACGAGGAGCTGGTGGGGCGGGCGATCAAGGGCCATCGCGACGAGTATGTGATCGCGACCAAGTTTGCCCGGCGGATGGACAACGCCACGCCCGGGGACATGTCCACGCTCGGCCCGCTCGACGGTTCGGCCGACCACGTTCACAGCTCGATCGACGGCTCGCTGCAGCGGCTCGGGACCGACCACGTCGACCTCTATTACCAGCACCGGGTCGATCCGAAAGTCGAGATCGAGGAGACGGTCGGGGCGATGGCGGAGCTCGTTCAGCAGGGCAAGATTCGCCACATCGGGTTGAGCGAGGCGGCGCCCGAGACGATTCGCCGCGCGAATGCTGTTCATCCGATCACGGCGGTGCAGACCGAGTACTCGATGTGGACGCGTGATCCCGAAGAGGGTGTGCTGCCGACCTGCCGTGAGCTCGGGATCGGGTTTGTGGCCTACTCCCCGCTCGGCCGCGGCTTCCTGTCGGGCCGCTTCAAGGCCCCTGAGGATCTCGACGCGGGCGACTTTCGCCGCAATGGCCCGCGGTTCACGGGCGAGAACCTGGACGCCAACCTAAAGCTGGTGGCCAAGGTAGAGGAGATCGCGGCCGAGAAGGGCGTCACGCCCGCGCAGCTGGCACTGGCCTGGGTGCTGGCTCAGGGTGAGGACATCGTTCCGATTCCGGGGACCAAGCGGCGCAAGTACCTAGAGGAGAACGCGGCGGCGGTTGACGTGGAGCTGTCAGAGAAGGACCTGGAGCGGATCGAGGCCGAGCTCCCGGAGGTTTCCGGGGAGCGCTACGACGAAGCCGGAATGGCATCGGTCAACCTTTGAGTGGAGGGCGCGCGTCGCCCGGCGCGCGACCCTTCCATTGCCGCCCTGCCGCACTTGGTACGATGAACGTCGAACAAAGCGTCTCACGGCACATCCGTTCTCCACGTTCTCTCTCCCGAAGAAGGAAATGCTCGACTCGACTGCCATCCGCACCACCACGGCGCCCAAAGTCCGACTCGCCCGTGCGCATGCGTTCTGGTTCTTGGCCGTCACCCTGGGGCTGCTGCTGTTCGCCTCGAGCGCGCCATCGCCGCTCTATATCGTCTACCAGCACCGGTGGGGTTTCTCGGCGATCACGCTGACCAGCGTGTTCGCGATCTACGCGCTGGCGCTGCTGCTCGCCCTGCTGGTTGCGGGCGCGGTGTCCGACCACGCCGGACGGCGGCCGACGCTGGTGTTTGCGCTCGTCCTGGAGGTGGTCGGGATGCTGCTGTTCGCCGAAGCGCGCAGCGTCGTGTGGCTGTTCGTCGCCCGAGCGACCCAGGGCGTGGCCACCGGGATCGCGATGGGTTCGATCAGCGCGGCCCTGCTCGATCTTCAGCCCGACTCCAGTCCGCGGCTCGGCGCCCTGCTCGGGGCGGCGGCGCCACTGGCCGGGCTTTCCCTGGGCGCGTTGGGCAGTGGCTTGTTAGTGCAGTTCGGACCGGACCCGATGCGCCTGATCTTCTGGCTGTTGCTGGGCGGATTCGTCGTGGCCACGCTGATCACAATGATGATTCCCGAGCCTGTGCCAGTGCGTAGCCGTGCGTGGCGGCGATCGCTGCGGCCAAGCCTCGCGGTACCCGGGTCGCTGCGGGTCGCCTTCATCGCGACGATTCCCTGCCTGACCGCGACGTGGGCCCTCGGCGGTCTGATCCTGTCGCTGGCTCCGTCGCTGACGGCCAGCGTCCTTGGCAAGACCAGTCACGTGACCGGCGGCCTGCCGATCTTCATCATGGCCGGAATCAGCTCTGTCGCTTCGGTCAAGCTCCGAGAGGTCCACGCCCGCACGGCCGCCCGCGGCGGACTGACAGCGCTGATCCTCGGTGTCGCGCTGACGTTGCTGGCGCTGGAGTTAGAGTCGCTGCCGCTGTTCCTGACCGGCGCCGCGGTCGCGGGGCTCGGATTCGGCCCCGCCTTTGCCGGCGCCTTCCGCGCGCTCTCCAACCGCGCCCCCGCCGATCAGCGCGCCGGGCTGGTGTCGTCGATCTTCGCCGTCTCCTACCTCGCCTTCAGCCTTCCGGCTGTGGCTGCCGGCGCCGCCGTCAGCAGCGTCGGGCTCCGTGACACGACATACGTCTATGGCGCCGCGTTGATCGTTCTGGCTTCGGTCGCACTGGCGCTCTCGCATCAGCTCGAGGATCCGCAGAACATCCGCTCAGCCTCCGCCGCCGCGCCCCAACCGGGCTAGTGCAGCCGGGGGGTGCTCGGCGGCGCGTGCCGCTCCGGGACTTCCTCGATCGAGATCAGCTCGCCGCCTTCGTGATCGATCTGCAGCGTCGTGTGCTCGAGTCCGAAGCGGTCGTGCAGCATCGCCTCGAGGCACCGTCGCGCGGCATGACAGTTGGCGCTGTCGGACACGAGCACGTGAGCGGAGAGCGCCGGGAATCCCGACGTTACCTCCCACACGTGGAGGTCGTGAACTTCCACGACGCCGGGCTCGGCGGCCATTGCCTGGCCGACCTCCTGCGGCTTCAGTCCCTTTGGAGCCGCCTCCAGGAACACCCGGCCGGAATCGCGTAGCAGTCCGTAGGCCGCGCGCAGCATGATCGCCGCGATTACCAGGGACGCCACCCCATCGGCGCGGCGAAAGCCGGTGGCGAGGATCACGGCCCCGGCGATCGCCGTGGCGATGAACGCGAACAGATCGGTGAGCAGGTGCTGGAACGCTCCCTGCACATTCATGCTCTGGCGGTTGGCCTTGGACAGTGTCCAGGTCGCAGCGAGATTGACCGCGATCCCGGCCAACGCGACGACCAGCACGGTGGTTCCGGCGACGCCGGGAGGGGAGACGAGACGGCGGATTCCCTCGTAGACGATCAGTAGCGCGAGCACGAGGAGCGTTGCGCCGTTGAACTGCGCCGACAGGATCTCGCTGCGCCGGAACCCGTAGGTCATCGCGCCGGCGGCCGGGCGGCGGGCGAGTCGCACCGCCACCAGAGAAAGGCCGAGGGCAGCGGCATCGGTCAGCATGTGAGCCGCGTCGGAGAGCAGGGCCAGCGAGGAGGCGAGGATCCCGGCGATCACCTCGACGCACATGAAGCCGAGGATCAGCCCGAGTGCGACCGCCAGCTTGCCGGCGTCCGCGTCGGCAGCGACTTGGTGGGCGTGCCCAGAATGACCGTGGCCGGCCTGCTCGTGACCATCGGCATGCGCGTGCGTATGTGCCACATGGCTCATGCTAACGAGCACTCGGGAGGCCGTAGAACCCCCGCCCTGGCGCAACTTTGCTCGCCAGACGTGTGTTGGGAACAGCAGCACACAAATACTGGAAAGGGGATCCATTTGTCTCGTCTACGTAACGTCATCGCGCTCGCGGTGATCATCTGCCTGGCGGTTGCCGGCGTCGCGCTCGCGGCGTTCTCGAAGGTGACCGGCGGCACCACAACGGTCACCGCGTCCGCCGCGGCGGCAAAGGTGCTGAGCGAGAATCACATCACGGTGACGCCGCTGGCGCCGGCCACCGCCTCCGGGGCGACCTTCACCTTCCCGATTGCCGGAGGGCGCCTTGACGTCAAGACGCTGCACGGCGTCATCCGCCATAAGGGCGGCCTGACGCTGTCCAACGGCACCCGCACCGTGACGCTGCGCCAACCGACGATCGTGTCAGCGAAGAATGGCGCCTGGCTGTATGCACTCGTGCGCGGCAGGACCAGTCACGTCTGCCAGCCGATCCGCCTGCATCACCGGCACGTGACCTGCCTGACCGTGATCCGCTCGCACAGCGCGCGCATCGCGCAGCTGACCGATGCCACGGTGACTGGCGGCTCGGCCACCGCGACGCTGAAGCTGACCGCAGCCTCAGCACATCTGATCGACGCGTTGGCGGGCAAGCACGTCGCTAACGCCGGCGACGTGCTCGGCACCGGCACGATCACGCCGACTCTGAAGTAGCAGCGCCACCTGGGGCCCCGGCGGTCGCACCGACCGCCGGGGTGGTGGCCTGACCGGGCCCAGCCCGCGGCCCCTGCCGTCACCGGCCCGGCCCGGTTACCTGCCTGCCGTCACCGGCTCGGCCCGGTTACCTGTCTGCCGTCACCGGCTCGGCCCGGTTACCCGCCAGGCGGTCACCCGCGACCCGGCGGCTCAGTGGATGTGCAGGTTGATGCCCAGGAGGAGCAGCGGCCAGAGCACCACTGCCAGCACCGCCGAGAGGATCGGCTTCAGGGTGCTGGCGTGTGTGAAGTAGTGGTGGGAGGACGCGATGATCACCCCGACGATCAGGTAGATCACACTTCCAATGCCGGATCTCATTCTTCGCTCCTTGCGTTGACGCCGTCCCGGCGTGGCCTGCTCAGCCGAGCATACGCGTTGATCCCCGCCATCCCGCCAGTGGGCGAAGGGAGGCGGACGCGCACCAGGACGGCAGGCCGACGCGGAGTGAGGCGACGACCGCACGGGCGCCGCCTCATCGGCTCAACGTTGGGCTCGCCTTCAGCCGCGGACCGGCTCCGCCCACGCCCCGGGAGTGCTCCGTTCGTCGCGACCGGCCGCGGCCGGGGCGCTGTTAGCCCCCCCGGCCCGGGTAGCCGCCCCGGGCCGGGTAGCCGCCCCGGGCCGGGTAGCCGCCCCGGGCCGGGTAGCCGCCGCGTCCCGGGTAGCCGCCGCGTCCCGGCTAGCCGCCGCGGCCACCGACGCGCCGCGCTCCCCCGGGAGCCAGCGCAGCCACCGCGGCAGATACCAGGCGCGCTCGCCGAGCAGCGCCAGCGTCGCCGGCAGCAGGATGCCCCGGATCACCGTCGCGTCGATCAAGATTGCGGCCGCGAGTCCGACCCCCATCTGCTTGAACTCGATCATCCGCAGTGTGGCGAAGATCGCGAACACGCCGACCATGACCAGCGCAGCGCTCGTGACCACCCCAGCCGTGGTGCGCACACCGTGCGTCGCCGCGTCCCGCGCGCTCATGCCGCGATCGACGGCCTCACGCACCCGGCTGAGGATGAACACGTGGTAGTCCATCGAGAGGCCGAAGAGCACGACGAACAGGAACAGCGGCAGCCATGAGGTGATCGCCGCCTTGCCCTGGAAGCCGAGCAGTCCGCCGCCGTGGCCGTTCTGGAACACGAGCACGAGCAGACCGTACGCCGCTCCCACTGAGAGCAGGTTCAGGATGATCGCCTGGACCGGGATCACGACCGAGCGGAACGTGAACAGCAACAGCAGGAACGCCATCCCGAGCACGAACGCGAACACGATCGGCAGGTGTGAGTTCATCGCCGAATTGAAGTCAGCCGTCCCGGCCGTTTCCCCGCTGACGCCCGCCTGAACTCCAGGCACGCTGCCGACCGTGGACGCGACGAGGGCCCGCAACCTTCCCAGTGCGCTGTCAGACCGTGCGTCGGTGCCTGTCCCGGCGAGCGGGATCGAGATCGTCTCCACCGCGTGGTCGGGGCTCTGCCGCACCGTGATCGGTGACAGCAGCCCCGGCGTCTGACCGGCCCGGGAGATCAGCTGGGCGACGCGGCGCTGGACGTCACCCGCCCTGACGTCCGGTGCCCGCACCCCCACGACC
This sequence comes from uncultured Solirubrobacterales bacterium, assembly GCA_963757165.1. Lineage (GTDB taxonomy): Bacteria > Actinomycetota > Thermoleophilia > Solirubrobacterales > Solirubrobacteraceae > Palsa-465. The sequence goes on along the minus strand of CAVWQO010000006.1, from coordinate 408,087 downwards.
GCCGGGGCCGGGCCCCCCGGGAACGCAGCCTGGATCCGGTCGTAGGTCTTGACGATCGGGATGTCTCGGGGCAGCGACCCGTTGCCGGGCAGCGCCGTATGCATGTTCAACACAGGGACCGCCAACGTGATCAGCGCCAGCGCAGTGATGCCAGCCGCCACACCAGGCCGGCGCATTACCAGGCGCAGCAGGGCGGCCCACACGCGGGAGTCGCCGTCGGCGGAGCGCAGCCGTCCCAGGAGCGGGATCCGCCCCTTCTCCACCCGCGACCCCAAGGCGCTCATCAGCGCCGGCAGCACGGTCAGCGAACCGACGACTGCCACGGCCACGACCATGATCGTCCCCACGGCGAAGGACGAGAACGTCTTTGAGCCGGCGAAGAACATCCCCGCCATGGCGATCATCACGGTCAAGCCGCTGATCAGGATCGCGCGGCCAGACGTGGCCGCGGCCGCCTGAAGCGCCGCATCCTGACCCGCTCCGGCCGCGCGTTCCTCGCGCTCGCGACGCAGATAGAACAACGAGTAGTCGACCCCCACCGCGAGACCGATCAGCAACACGACGGAGCTGATCGAGCCGTCCATGGGCAGCAGATGCGAGACCACCCCGATCAGGCCGAGCGTTCCGCCGACGGCGGTGATGCCCAGGAGCATCGGCAGCCCGGCAGCCACCAGCGAGCCGAAGGCCAGGACGAGGATCAATAGTGTGATCGGCAGCGACAGCGTCTCCGCGCGGGAGAAGTCCTGACTGAGGGAGTTGTCGAGAGCCTTGCTCGCGCTCGCATCGCCGAACTCCTCGATGCGCAGATCAGGGTGCCGTCCGGCTGCCGCGGCGGTGGCGGCCAGGACGCGGTCCACCTTGCCGTGCTTGCCCAACTCCAGGCTGATCAGCGCCGAACGGCCGTCACGGGAGACCGCGCCGTGTGAGCCCGCAGTGCCCGGCGTCTGCACGTCTCGCACGAACGGAATCTGTGCGACATGGGCAACGACATCCCGCGCACCGGATTGAAAGCTGGGACTGGATGCGATTTCGCCGTGGCGACCTTGGATCAGAATCGTCTCCCGTGAGGACTCCGACAGATGTGCGCGGAGGAAGGCGTCCACTCGGCCCGACTCGCCGCTGCCGCCGTGATTGTCGGTCTTCGTGCCGAGCACTCCGCCGAGCGTCGCCGTGATCACGACAAACAGAAACCAGCCGATGATCGCCCGCTTGCGATGGGCTGCGCTCCAGGCTCCGGCACGCGCTGCGATGGTGGATGGGGACATGGTGGTTTAGCTCCTCCAGAACGTGGTTTGCCAGCACTGGACAAGGTCTCACTGGCAGCGCGCACCAACCAGGACGCAACCTGGCCAACCTGGGTGGGGAAAACCAGAAGCCGGCGCCGCCGGGCAGCCCGATTGCCAAGCGGTCCCGGGGCCGGGATGCTTTAGGCATGTCGCTGATGCAATCCAAGCTTGAGCTCGACAAGGGCCTGTGGCGGAGCCCAGTCGTACGTCGCCCCGTGACGCGAGCGTGCTGGAGCGAGACTGGCTTCCTGATCCTCGGGTTCATCACCGGAACGATCGGGTTCACGTTCCTCGTCTCCGCGGCATCGACCGCGTTCGGTCTGGCGGTCGTGATCATCGGATTGCCGATCGCGGTGCTGGTGGCTCATTTCGACCGCTGGTGGTGCGAGCTGGAGCGATCCCGGTCGGCGACGGTGCTCGGGCGGCCGATCTCCGGGGTTTACTTGCCGCCTCGCGGCGACGGGCGGATCTCGAGGTGGGTGTCCGTGCTGAGCGACCGGCAAACGTGGCTCGACGCGCTGTGGATGCTGGCCGCGTTTCCGCTCGGCGTGATCGGCTTCAGCGTCACCGTCGCGATGTGGAGCAGCGTGCTCGGCCTGCTGAGCGCGCCGATCTGGCTGTGGTCGGTTCCAGGCTGGATCCACGACCACGTTGTCGCCACTTCGATCATCGCTCCGTTCCTCGCCGTTCCGGCGGCCGTACTCACGGCCTGGGTGGTGCGGGGGCTCGCCCTCTCGCATGCCAGTGTGGCGTCATGGATGCTCGGTCCCAACCGCACCGAGGCGCTGGAACAGCGCGTTCAGACGCTCTCGGAAACTCGGGCCGGCGCGGTCGACGCGGCCACGACCGAACTGCAGCGCGTCGAGCGTGACCTCCACGACGGCGCCCAGGCGCGGTTGGTCGCACTGGCCATGGACCTGGGGATGGCTGAGCAGCGGTTGGCCCACGAGGATCCGCAGGCGGCGCTCGAGCACGTAGCCAACGCCCGCGGCCAGGCTCAGGCGGCGATGGCGGAGCTCCGTGATCTGGTGCGCGGAATCGGGCCCAGCATCCTTCACGACCGCGGCCTCGACGCGGCGCTGACCGCGCTCGTGGCGGGCCGCCATCCTCCGGTCCGACTGAGCACGGATCTGCCACGCCGCGAGGTCGGCGCACGTGAGACTGCGGCCTACTTCGTGGTGGCGGAGGCGCTCGCCAACGCGCGCAAGCACGGTTCGCCAGCCCGGATCACTGTGCACGCGTGGGAGGACGCGGGCCAACGGATGATCGTCGAGGTCGTGGATGATGGCGTCGGCGGCGCCGACCCCGAGGCCGGGTCCGGTCTGGCCGGCCTGCGCAAGCGGGTCGCCGCCCTCGACGGGACGCTGAGCGTCGTCAGTCCTCCGGGCGGACCCACCACGGTCAGAGCAGAGCTGCCATGCGCGTAGTGATTTGCGAAGACTTGGCCTTGCTGCGGGACGGGCTTAGGCGGTTGCTGCAGGACAATGGGATGGAGGTGGTGGCAGAGGTGGATCGCGGCGAACACCTCGTCTCCGCGGCGTTCGGGCACAAGCCTGATGTATGCGTCGTCGACGTGCGTCTGCCGCCGACCTTTCGCGATGAGGGATTGCGGGCTGCGCTGGCCGCGCGTGAGCGGATGCCGGGATTGCCGGTGCTGATCCTGTCTCAGCACGTCGAGCAGACCTATGCCGCGGAGCTGCTGGCCGATGGCGTCGGCGGAATCGGCTACCTGCTCAAGGACCGGGTTGCCGACGTCGACGACTTCGTCGCCGCGGTCCGCCGGGTGGCTGCAGGGGGAACCGTGCTCGACCCCGAGGTCGTGGCCCAGATCCTGGCCCGGAGACGCTCGAGCGCCATCGACAGCCTCAGTCCACGCGAGCGTGAGGTGCTGGCCCTAATGGCTGAGGGCCGCTCCAATCAGGCAATCGCCGAGACTCTGGTGGTAACCGGGGGCGCGGTGGAAAAGCACGTCTCGAGCATCTTCGGAAAGCTTGACCTGCCGGCGTCCGGAGAGGACAACCGTCGGGTGCTCGCCGTGCTCACCTATCTGCGCGCGGAAAGCTGACTCACAGACGCTGGTAGCGCGCCTCGAACAGGGAGAACACCGCGAATACCAGCAGGCCCGCGGCGACGAGGGCGAGCAGCCAGGTGCCGAAGGGAAGGCCGTGCACAGCGGCCAGCGCACCGTCGACGCCGAGCCCGCTGGGCTTGAAGTCGACGGCGGTGCGGATGAGGAAATAGCCGACCAGCGTGAACACGAGCGCACGTGCCGTCAGACCGGTTCGGCCCAACACCATGAACACCCGTCGGGCCCGGCGGGGCATCTCGCCGGTCTTGTTGTCGTCAGCGAAGTCCTCACTCAGAGCCGTGTAGATCTGATAGGCGCTGATGGCAATCAGGCACGCGCCACCGACGCCGACGATCCAGCGTCCACCGGGCCATCCGAGTACGCCGGACGCGGCGTTTCGCTGCTCCTGAGTCTGGTTGCCGGCGCTGCCGATCAGCACCCGGGTTGCCACGGCGCCAAAGGCGAGATACGCGACGGCACCCCCCAGGTTGGCCAGACGGTCCTTTGCTCCGGTCCCGCCGCCGCCCTCGGGGCCACGTCCGAGCAGCGCCAGCGCCAGCTTCCACAGCGCATAGGCGAACAGCCCGATGGCGATCGCCACGATCGCCACGCGGCCCAGCGGCGCCTGAGCGATCAGCGTCAGCGCGCCCTGCTGATTTGGGCGGGCCGCCGCGCTGTGGCCGTCGACGGCGAGTCGGATGGCGATGGCCGCGATGAGCCCGTAGGTGAGGCCACGGGCGATGAACCCTGCGCGGACCAACCAGCCGAGCGGCCGTGCAGCCGCTAACCCCTCGGTGCGAGATCTCCCTGAACTCGAATGAGCCGCAGTGCTCACTCGGCGTCGATCTCGGCCAGCTCGCGCTTGAGAACCTTGCCGGTCGGGTTGCGCGGCAGCTCATCGAGAAACAGGACCTCGCGGGGGACCTTGTAACGGGCAAGGTTGCTCTTGACGTGCTCCTTGAGCTCGTCCTCGCTGGCCTGCCTGCCCTCCGCCAAGACCACAAAGGCTCGCAGCCGCTGGCCGAACTTGTCATCGTCCACCCCGATTGCCGCGGCCTCGGCGACGGCATCGTGGCGGGCGAGCAGATCCTCCACCTCCTTCGGAAAGACGTTCTCGCCGCCGGAGACGATCATCTCGTCGTCGCGGCCCTGGACGAACAGTCGTCCGGCTTCGTCCAAACGGCCGACGTCCCCCGTGGCCATCATGCCGTCGACCTGATCCTTTCCGCCACCGCCGGTATAGCCCGCGAACAGCATCGCGTTGCCGACGAAGATCCGGCCCGTCTCGCCCTGTGGCACGGGACTTCCGTCCTCGTCAAGCAGGCGCACGACTGATCCCCGCGTGGGCTTGCCGGCCGTGCCCGGGGCGGCGCGCATGTCCGCTGGGGTGGCCAGCGTTGCCGAGGACACCTCGGTCGAGCCGTAGAGGTTGTAGAGGTTCTCGCCGAACTCGTCCATCCAGCGTGTGGCGAGATCTCCCGGCAGCGCTGAGCCGCTCGCGCACACGGCCCGTAGCGAACTGGTGTCGAAGCCCTCCCGCGTCTTGACCGGAAGCTCGAGGATCCGCTGCAGCATCACCGGCACCAGCACCAGCACCTCGCAGCGATGCTCTTCGATGTCGCGCAGGCACTGCTCGGGATCAAACCGGCGGCGGAGCACAAACGTCGAGCCCAGTGCCATCCCGAGGGCGAAGTTGGCGAACCCCCACGCGTGAAACAGCGGGGCCGCGATCCTCACTCGCTGTCCTTCATGCAGCGGGATCCGCTCGAGCAGAGCGGCGGCGGGATCGAGCGTCATCGGGATGTCGCCGCGCTGAGCCCCCTTGGGCAGGCCGGTCGTGCCAGAGGTGAGGATCGTCACCCCGCCGACGCGGCTGGGAGGGGATAGACCCGACGGATCCCCTTCACGAATGACTTCGCCAATGGCCCGGCCATCCGGGTCTTCGCCCTCGCGCCAAGCGACGAACCGCTTACGCCGCCGCGACGCATCGTGGATCAGCTCTTCGAACTCCTCGTCGTAGACCAGCGCCGCGACCTCTTCGCGCTTGCACACCTCGGTGATCTGCGGTGCGGCGAACGAAGTGTTCAGCAGCAGGACATCGGCCCCGAGCTTGCCGGCGGCGAAGATGCCGTCAAGGAACCCGCGGTGATCGCGGCAGAGCAGGCCGATGCGGTCGCCCTCGCAGACCCCGTCGGCCGCCAGCTGGTTGGCCAACGCATTGCTGTGCGCGTCAACCTCGGCGTAGGTGAGGGTGCCGAGCTCGTCGATGACCATCGGCCGGTCGGGATGCCGGATCGCTCCGACAATCACCCCGGTCGCCGTCGAGGCCCGCCACCGCGCACCGGCCAGCGCGATCCGCGCCAGCTTATCCGGGCGAATCGGCGCCACCAGGCCGGCCTGGGCGAGGATCCGCACGTTGTCGGTCTCGTGGACGAGCCGCTTGATCGGATTGGGGCCCTCAGGTGGGGAAGCCTCATCGCCCTCGAGCTCCCGCCTTGCCTCGTCCAGCGAGCGGCGCAAGCTGCCGGCGACCATCCTGAACGAGAGCAGCTCCGCGATCGAGCCGAGAACAACTCCCGGCGCGTTGTAGGACAGACGGATCGTCACCCTGGTCCGGCCGCCGCCAGCAGCCCGTAAGCGGATCCGGCCGCGCTGCTCGATTCCAGTCACGCTCGTCCAGGCCAGGTCACGCTGCTCGTCGTATTCGACCACCTCGATCAGGCCGCCCACCTCGGCCGAGCCGACTCTCAGACGCATCCGATAGCGCGCGCCCTCGCCGGGCTCCCGCTCCGGGTCCTCCGGCTCGAGGTCGGTCACCCAGCTGAACACGCGCGTGAAGTTGGCCGGATCCGCGAGTAGCTCCCAGACTTCCTGCGGATCCGCCGCGATGACCTGGCTGGCCTGTGTCCTCATCCGATCACCGGAAGCCGTCGCTCCTGCCCCAGGGCCGTGAGCACGTCCTGCATGCTCGCCAGCAGCTCCTGGTTGATCTCCTCGACATCGGGATCCTCGCCGAATCGCTGCACCAGGTCGATCGGCGGCATCACCTGGATCGTGATCTTGGCCGGCAGCGGCAGGTGCCCGATCACCCCTGGCATCAACCCGAACGGCAGTCCGAACATGATCGGAACCGTCTTCAGGCGGAGCATCCGATCGACCCGCATCAACCGGGCCAGCCGCTCGCCACGGGTCAGAAACAGGGCCGTCTCCTGACTGCCGATCGACACCACCGGCTGAATCGGGACCCCGAGGCGCAGAGCGAGCCGAATGAAGCCGGTACGCCCGCCGAAGTTGACCTGGTCGGACTCCCAGCTGGGGCGGAACACCTCATAGTCACCGCCCGGGTAGACCAGCACGGCGGCACCTGACCGCAGCGCCAGCTCGGCGTTCTTGGGGTCCGCGGCCACGGTCCCGTAGCGTCGGACCATCCAACCCAGCGGCGAGGTCACCACTCCGTTGTGAGCCAGCTGATAGAAGCGGCGCTCGACGCCGAAGTAGGTGCTGAAGGCCAGGACGAAGACGAACAGGTCCGGCGCGACCATGCCCCCGGAGTGGTTGCCGACCAGCAACACAGGCCCTTCCCGCGGAATGTGGTGCAGCCCGCGGACGTCGGCGCGGAAATAGAGGCTCGCCAGCGCCCAGAGCCCGGGCAGGGTCTCGCGAATGTAATCGGTGTCACGCTCGTCAAGATCAGCAGCCGGGACGAGGTTCGCGAGCCGCTGGGTGACCGCGTTTACGGCCCCAGATAGCAGCCCGCCGGCACGAGAACCTCCTCCGTTTCGGTCGGCCACCGCCCAAGCCTACCCCGTGTGCGGCTGGTCACACTTGGCGCCGGTGAGACCAGCCCTCTGCCACACTCCAGCCGGGGGCAGGTGCAATGACGACAAGGCTCCCACCCGAACTCCAGCAACTGGCTGAGCGCTACGACCCCCAGGTCTTCGAACTGGGACGCCCTTCGGCGCGGCTGCGACTCAGCGGCGCCGGCCCCGAAGATGTGGACGTGGTGCTTGACGGCCACGACGCGAGGCTGGTGCCGGCCGACCGCGCGCGCCGAGCCGACGCAGTGCTCACGGCTGACCCTCGCACCTGGAAGAGCATCGTCAAGGATCTGCGAGGCGGGATGGATGCTTACCGAGCGGGCCGCCTCCAGGTCCGCAGGGATCTGCATCTCGGCGTCGGTTTCCTTGCTGCCACCGCTGCCGGTGGCGACGGCGGCCTGCGCTTTCGCCGAATCCAGACGGCCGTCGGCCCGCTGTCGGTGACCGAGGCCGGCGCGGGTGAGCCGGTGCTGCTGCTGCATGGTCTCGGCGCGACGAAAGTCTCGTTCCTGCCGACCGTCGTCGGATTGGCGGGCGAATTTCGCACGATCGCCGTCGACCTGCCCGGGTTTGGCGATTCCGTGAAGCCGATCTCCGGAGCCTATGACCCCGCCTTCTTCGCCCGCGCGACGGTGGCGCTCCTCGACGCGCTCGAACTCGACTGCGCTCACGTGATCGGCAACAGCATGGGCGGCCGCGTGGCGATCGAGGTCGGTCTCCGCGCGCCTGAGCGCGTCGAGCGGCTCGGCTTGCTGGCTCCGTCGCTGGCTTGGCTGCGCGACCGTCCGTGGGCTCCGCTCCTGCGCCTGGTGGCGCCGCAGCTCGGTCTGATCCAGCCCGCCCCGCGCGCGGTCGTCGAAGCGATCGTGCGCCGCGTGGTTCCGGGCTCGGCCAACGAGTGGACCGCGGCCGGTATCGACGAGTTCCTGCGCTCCTACCTGACTCCGCGGGGGCGCGCCGCCTTTTACGCGGCGGCCCGGAACATCTACTTGGAGGAGCCGCACGGCCCCGATGGCTTCTGGACTCGGCTGCCGGAGCTCAGGCCGCCGAGTCTGTTCTTCTGGGGCCGCCGGGATCCGCTGGTGCCGCTTGGCTTCTCCGAGCACGTTCGCCGCGCGCTGCCCGAGTCCGAACACGTTGTGCTCAACTGCGGGCACGTACCGCAGTTGGAGCAGCCCAAGCAGACCCATGCCGCGCTGATGCGGTTTCTGAATGGACAACCCGCGAGCGCGCGCGGTTCAAGCGCGACCGCGCGCCGTGCCGCGGTCGGCGAATAGCGAAACCGATCTCGGTGGCGTCAGGGGTGTGCGGCGCGCTTGGCGAATGCCGTCGCCTCGGACCGCACCAGCGTGATCAGGTTCCCCAGCGCGATGTTGGCGTCAACCAGGTGCAGGCCCCAGGTGGCATCGGGGCTGGGGTGGGGACTGATGGCGCCGCCCACCGGCGTGATCTGGAGCACGTTGGCATTGTTCGCCGATGAGCACGTGGCTCGGTAGGCACCGGGCTCGGCGAGCCAAGTCGTCGATGCCTTGGGGTACGGGAAGCCAAGGGCTGTGATACCGGCGGCGAGCAAGCTTCCCTGGTAGAACGGCGCCGAGGGGGCGATCAGGTCGATCAGGCCTGAGCCTCCGCCGAGCGCGGCCGGATTGGTGCAGAGGACCGACTCGGAGGGGTTGGCGCTGACGCCGAATTTGCTCTTGGCCACGATCGGCGTGTCGAAGGTCGAGAACGCGACCACGCAGCCGAGCTGCTGCGCAGAATGGCACGCGCGGACGTGCTTGAAATCACCGCCGACATCGGATCCCTTCTTGACCAGCACGTTGCCGCCGAGCAGGATCGCCGACAGCAGCCGCGCGCGTACCGCGGGCTTGTTGTCGATGTCGCGCGCGATCATCGCGCGCAGGACGAAGGAGCCCTGCGAGTGACCGATCAGCACGAAGCCGCGTCCGTGGTTGTAATGCGCCAGGTAGTCCTGGAACGCACTGTGGACGTCGTTTACCGGCACCTTCAACTGGGCCGGGGTCTCGTTGGTTCCCGCCAGCAGCGCGGTCAAAGTCACCTGTCGGTAGATCGGCGCGAAGACGCGGCAGTACTGCGAGTAGCGAGCTGCTTGGAAGAGGGCGATAGAGCGCTCTACCGGATCGACGTTGAAGTTGGCCAGCGTCGTCTTTTGCCCGCTCACCGTCGGATAGACGTAGAAGCAGTCGATGGCCGGGTTCTTCACCGCCCCGGGGCTGCTGACCCGCAGCCGCTTGCCGGCGGGTGAGAACACGGTCGTCGTCAGACTCGGTGTGCATGGATCGGGCTTGGCGCCCGGCTTGCACAGCCACACAGTCTTGGCTGGGGCGGATGATGCGATCGCCGCGACCGCGAACGCGGTGGCGAGCAAAACAGTGAGCGGGCGGCGGGAGGTGAGCATTCCGGGCACGCTATTGGCAGGCGAGGCCCTAATGCAAACGGGAACCCGCAACGGCGGGACTGAGGTCAGTCCTCCCGCGGCGGCGGCTGAAAAACGATGCGCTTGAGCTCGGTGAGCGCGTTGCCGCCCAGCCGCAGCGCGGTCTGAAAGCCCTCTTGGCCCAGTTCGCCCGCATCGAGGGCCCGCCGGAGCTCGTCCAACTCCGGACGCTCCTCGTCGGTCACGCGGTCACGCGGAGCCTCGAGCAGGATCAAGTGACGCGGACGGCGCAAGGGATGAGCCATGCGCACATACCGCTCGCGCTCGGCGGCATCAAAGCCGGCCACCGGGATCACGACCGTGTTGCCCGCCTGAAGGCGCTTGAGCACCGTCGCCTCGAGCAGTTCCTGGGCGCGCGCGCCGATCTCAGCGTCAGGAACCCGGCCGGCCAGCATCGTCTCGATCTTGGCCGCCGAGAGCACGGCACCCCGTTCTTCGATCACCCGCTCAAGGAACGAGTCCGGCCTGGAGGCGGCGGCGCCGACGACGACGAGCAGGCTGCCCGGGGAGTAGCGCAGGCGGTGCGACGGGCGCAGCACGCGGGAGCGCACCGACACGTCGACCGGCCGCGGCGGCGCGCCGTCACGGCGCGGTCGCTCGGAGGACCAGCCAGTTCGCTCATCCGAGCCGATCTTGACGCTGCGGGGTCCAGTTGACTCGGGCATACCTTCCACTATGCCGCAGCGCGGCCGACGATGCCGCCGCCGCGGTACCTCGCGGCGCAACGTCGGCTGGGATAGGGGCCCGCGGCGACCTCAGCGAGTGGTTACCGCGAGTGGCCTTAACGTCTGAGGGGCCGTCCATTGACGGCCCCTCAGCGTTCTAGAACCACGGCCGCTGGAGCGGCAGCTCGGCCGGACGGGGCGGGGAGCCCCGGGGGGAGGGTCGACATTCACCGACGGCGCGTAGAACCTCGGCCTCAGTCGACCAGACCGGACGCGCTGGGCGCTTGGACCGGGCCGGGAAGACGAACCATCGCCGGCGCCCGGACGTGCTCCGGACGTGCGTCACGGTGGCTTGCTGATTGGTCTGCATTGAAGCTGCTCCTGTGTAGCTGGATTTGAGTCGCGGGCAGGGGCCAGCGACCGGGTTTCTAACCGGTATAGACAGTGCCTGTTACGGTCCTCCGACCTCGGTGCGACATGACAAAATTCACACCGAAGTCGACGGTGCGCTAGGTGTGACACAGTTGAACGTCTGTCCAGGCGGTAGGTGCCTGGGGGAGGATGGCGGTGGCTAAACCTTGGTCATCGGGGACATCACCTCGGAATTCTCAAAAGAGCAAAAAAAAGGCGACCCAGCTGGGTCGCCCTCGCGAAGATCGGTATGCGCACCGGGATTAGTGCACGTACCTCCCAGCGAGGGCACGGAGGTTGGCGGTCTTCCGCGCAGCGACGCGAGTGTTCATGCGCACGCTGGGCGCAACGGCAGTCGCTGCTGCGGTCACGGAAGAGAGTGTGTAGGTGAGGAAGGTCATAGCGGTGTCCTTTGCTGCCGAGCCAGAGTAACTCACACACCAACGGAATGCAAGGATTAATTCGCAGCGAGGCGAGCTATTTCGGCCGATGGTGCCCCCGAACCTTCACCTCGCTCGACGCGCACAGCTAATCTCGCAACGATGGGACGGTTTCGCCCAGGCCTTCCGGGCCTGCCCTGGCCGCTGCGCAGTGTTATCGCCGGTGTCGCCGGCACGGCATCGCTGTCGGCTACCTACGCTTTGGAGCGCAGGGTCCGACGCGGACATCGCGGGCCGCTCGACTACGACGACAGCCTGGTGCCGGGCGAGATCGTGGCCACGATCTCGCACCTCCCGTCGGTGACCGGCCGCGAGGAACAAGAACTCGGCCGGCTGTTGCGCTGGAGCTACGGCTCCGTCTTCGGTCTGTGGCACGGCCTGCTGGGCCGGCGTTATCGGGAGCCCGAGGCCACCGCGGCGTTCGCCGGCACGCTGATGACGGCGACGCTGACCATGTTCCCGCTGCTGGGTCATACCCCGCCTCCCTGGCGCTGGCCACGCGGTTATCTGCTGACGAGCTTCGCCACCCACGTGGTCTACGCAGTCGTGGTCGGTACGGTCGACGACCGTCTGCGCGCCCGCTCCTGAGTCGACGTGCCACATGCTCCTGACCTCTCAGGGATCGCCCTCGACGGGCGCTACGAGCTGCACGCCGTGATCGGTGAGGGGACATTCGGCCGCGTCTACCGCGGACGGGACCGACGTCTGGCTCGCCAGGTCGCGGTGAAGGTGATCAAGCCATGGTGGGCCGAGGACCCCGAATGGGTGGCGAGCTTCGAGCGGGAGGCTCAGCTGCTGGCGTCGGTGAGCGATCCGGGGATCGTGCAGATCTTCGACGTGGGCTCCGCGCCGGAGGGTCTCTATTACGTGGCCGAGCTGGTGCAGGGGGAGAGCCTTGCGCATCGCTTGCGCGCAGGGCCACTGGAGCCGGGGGAAGCCGCTGACATCGCCGAGCAGCTTTCCCGTGCCCTCGCCCACGCACATGCGCAACGCGTCGTACACCGCGACGTGAAACCCGCCAACGTCCTGCTGTCCCCAGACGGACGCGTGAAGGTGGGGGACTTCGGCGTCGCTCGACTGGCCGAGGGCAGCAGCGACGGGGTCGGCGCGACCATCGTCGGGACCCCGCGATACATGGCGCCCGAGCAGGCCCGGGGCGGCTCGATCACTCCGGCCACGGACGTCTACGGCGTCGGGGTGGTGCTCTACGAGATGCTGACCGGGCACCCGCCGTTTGACGGAACCACCGCGGTGGAGCTGGCGCTGCGCCACGTCAACGATCCGCCGCCTCCAATGGACCGGGGTCTCCCGCCGGCGCTCGTCCGGGTCACCGAACGGGCGCTGGCCAAGGCGCCAGCCGAGCGTTACGCAGATGGCGGCAAGCTGGCCCACGCGCTCGCGGAGGCTCGCGTGGCCAACCGGCGGACAGGGCTCGCGCCGGCCCGACCGGGCGCCGGGCGTGGCGGACCCGGGCTGCCGGGCGCCGAAGCCCCGCCGGCTGCCGAGGCCCCGCCGCCAGGTGACGCCACTCGCATCGGCCAGCCGATGTCCCTGCGGCGCATCGTCAATCCCTCCGAGCGCCGTCAGCGGATAGCGTTGTTCGGCGTCGTCCTGCTGCTCGCGCTAGGCATGGTGGCGGCGGCGATCGCACTCACCCCAGGTCACGTCAAGGTGCCCAATCTGCGCGGGATGAACCGGACTCGGGTCAGTGAGACCGTGCGGCACGCGGGTCTGAGAACATCATTCAGCCGCAGCTACAACCCCGCGCCGCTCGACACCGCGATAAGTCAGGCTCCGGCGCCCGGGAGGAATGTGCGCGACGGAACGACGGTCCGGGTGCTGCTCAGCGCCGGGCCTGCGCCCGTGCCGGTGCCGCGGCTGGTCGGGCTCTCAGCAGCGGCGGCGCGGGCGCAGCTCAGCCGCGAGCGTCTGCGTGCCAGCATCACCGAGGTTCCCGCGCCTTTGGCGAGTACCGGCACCGTCGTCCGCGCAGTCCCACCTGCCGGCACGAAGCTCCTACCTGGGGCCAGCGTGGCGCTGTCGGTGGCGCAGGCGCCGCGCTGGCGACCGCTGACCAGCTTCGCCGGCCAGGGCAGCGGCCGCTCGGTTCCGTTCCGGATCCGCGGGCGTATGTGGCAGGTCGTCTATTCGATGGCGTACCGGGGGACCTGCACGTTCGTGCTGTTCTGTTCGGGCCCTAGCGCGGTCGTCAAACGGGTCAATGACGGCGTCACCACCGACTCATTCAGCCTCGACGAAGGCACGGGCAGGACGCGTGAGGTCAAGACCGCCCCCGGTGTCTACGAGATCGCCATATCCCCGGGATCGGACACCGCGAAGTGGTCGCTCCAGGTTCAGGACCGATATTGAGCGCATTGTTGCTCTTAAGAGACTCTCACCCAACGGGCCTACCGTTCGCAGCCCTATGAGCCCACCCAAGCACCTCTGGTCAGGCGACTGGCAACGTGAGTCAGACGCGGCAGCACGTGAGCGCGCGCGCCAGCAGGCCTCCGCAACCGCTCCCGCGGAGGAGCCGGAGCCCGCCCGAGCTCCCGCAGAGCCGACCCGCGCAGCCGCCGGTCCCCCACGGGGAGCCACCCAGACGCGGTCGCCCTCCGTAGCGACACCTTCGCCTGCGCGGCGCGTCCCGCGCGTGCATCCGCTGGCCAGTCGCATCCGAGCGGCCTTGGCCTACCTGCGGGCTCATTTGACGCTGGACCCCACACAGGCGCGCCTGGCCGCCATCGTGGCCGCGGTCGCACTGCTTGTCATTGGCGGCGCCTACGGCCTGAACGCGCTCGTCGGTGACTCGAGCAGCTCCAACCACCCAAGCGCCGAGAACGCCAACGCCTGGCTGGGCTTGCAGATGCAGAGCCTGTCCAACGGCACCGTCGTGATCTCCTCCGTGGTGCCCGGAAGCCCGGCCGCATCCGCCGGTTTGCGGCCCGGGGATGTGATCTCTGAGATCGAGCGTCGTCCCGTGGTGGCGCCGGTCGACGTGACCGAGGCGGTGGCCGCGCTGCAGGCGGGTGACACGATCGAGCTTCAGGTGGTTCGTGGGTCCTCCACCTATACGACCCGGGTGAAACTGACCGCGCGTCCTGCTTCGTTCCCATGAGTTTTGCCGCACCGCTGGTCCTCCTGGCGCTGCTGGTGATTCCGCTGGTGCTTCGGTGGTATGTCGTCCAGCAGCGCCGCCGTGCCCGCGCGGCGGGCGCATTCGTCAGCCAGCCGCTGATCGCATCGGTGGCGCCAACTTCGCCGGGCTGGCGCCGTCATGCGCCGATGCTGGCCTTCGGCCTTGCCCTGGCGGCGCTGATCGTGGCAGCCGCGCGGCCTCAGCACAGCGTCGCCGTGCCCCTCACCGACGGCGCGGTGATGCTGGCCGACGACGTCAGCAGCTCAATGGCCTCTGTGGACGTCCCGCCCTCACGCTTGGCGGCCGCAGAGCGCGCGGCCGGACAATTCATAAGCCGCGTCCCGTTGGGGATCCGCGTCGGCGTGATCGAGTTCAATCAGAGGCCGATTCTGCTCCAGTCGCCGACCACCGATCACACCTCAGCCCGCTCGGCGCTTGGACAGCTCCACGCCAATGGACACACGGCGATCGGCGATGCGATCAACCGCGCGGTCGGGGTCCTGACGAGCCTGCGCACGGCAAGTGGCAAGGGACCCCCGGGAGCGATCGTGCTGCTATCAGACGGCACCTCCACCACAGGAGCCGACCCCCTCGCCGCCGCGCGCCAGGCCGCATCGCAGCACATTCCGATCTACACAGTGGCCCTGGGCACCCAGCGTGGCACGATCACCAACCGGCACGGGAGAAGGAACGTCACCGTGCACGTTCCTCTCAATCCGGTCGAGCTCCAGCAGATCGCTCGCCTGTCCGGGGGGCGCGAGTTCACGGCCGCGAACGCGGGCGGCCTGAGCACCGTCTACGCCCACTTGGCCGCCCAGCTGGGGCACAAACACGTCAACCGCGAGGTCAGCGCGAGCTTTGCCGGCGGAGGTCTGATCCTGCTGCTGCTGGGCAGCGGCCTCTCGCTGGTCTGGTTCGGCCGGCTTGTGTAGAGCTTCAGAGCTAAAGGAGAACAACAGATGAACGACCCCGAGGCAATTGACGAACTGCGAGACCAGGCCAGGGCCGCGCTGCAGGAGGCGCTGTACGAGCTCAAGCGCGTGATCGTGGGCCAAGACGCGATGCTGGAGCGACTGCTGGTCAGTCTGCTGGCTGGGGGACACGTCCTCTTGGAGGGAGTGCCCGGCCTGGCCAAGACCCTGACCGTCAAGACACTGGCGTCGGTCCTGGGCGGGTCCTACAACCGCATCCAGTTCACGCCCGACCTGGTGCCCGCGGACCTCATCGGTACGCGAGTGTACCGCCCGGACACGGGCGGCTTCGACACCGAGCTCGGCCCCGTATTCACAAACTTCCTGCTCGCGGACGAGATCAACCGCGCCCCGGCCAAGGTTCAGTCAGCGCTGCTCGAGGTGATGCAGGAGCAGCAGGTCACGATCGGCGGCACGACCTATCCCGTACCGCTGCCCTTCATCGTGATGGCAACCCAGAACCCGATCGAGTCGGAGGGGACCTATCCGCTTCCTGAAGCCCAGGTCGACCGTTTCCTGATGAAGATCCTCGTCGATTACCCGAGTGTCGGAGAGGAGGCCGCCGTGGTCGGGCGCAGTCTCGCCGCGCCAGTCGATGTGCGCGAGTGTCTGCAGCTGGCGGATCTACGCCGCCACGCGGCGGCGGCCCAGACTGTGCTGGTGGACCGGGAGGCGATCGGCTATGCGGTGGCCCTGGCCGACGCGACGCGGCACCCCGAGACCGTCGGCCTGACCGAGCTCACGGGGATGATCGAGTTCGGGGCCAGTCCACGCGGTCCGATCGGCCTCGTCCAGGCCGCCCGCGTCTTGGCGCTGTTGCGCGGCCGCGGGCACGTCGTCGGTCAGGACATGCACGATCTGGCCGCCGACGTGCTGCGCCACCGAATCGTGCTCTCCTATGACGCGCTCAGCGAAGGCGTGACGGCTGATTCGCTACTCGAGCAGGTGCTGGCGGCGGTTCCCGAACCCGGGAGCGCGCAGCTCATGCGTGAAAGTCCGCGAGTGGTCAGGGCGGGAGGCGTGACGCCGGCGTGAGCAGGACGCTGCTCGCACCACCGGCGGCTCGGCAGGGACCTGGGCCGCTTCCGCAGCCGTTGATCGACGCGCTCGAGGTTGGCGTCAACCGGCTGGTCGCACGCACGTTGCCTGGAGACCGACGGGCCGCGGGGATCGGCCTCGGGATGGAGCTGGCCCAGCTGCGGCCCTACGAGATCGGTGACGACGTGCGCCACATCGACCCGGCGGCCACGGCCCGCAGCGGTGGCCAGCCGCACGTGCGCCTGCACGTGCCAGAGCGCGCGCTTACCACCTGGATCGTGCTCGACGTCTCACCGTCGATGGCCTTCGGTACCGCGCAGCGCCTCAAGGCCGATGTGGCCGAGGGCGTGGCACTCGTGTTCGGGCGCCTCGGGGTCCGCCGCGCCGGCAGCGTGGGGTTGGTGGTGTTCGGCGCCGGTGAGCCGCACGTGCTGCCGCCGCGGGGGTCACGGCCGGGCATGGTCGCCCTGCGGCGCGCGCTGGAGCGAGGTGTGGCCCCCGATGGCGAGCATGATCCAGACGGCCTGGCCGGCGCACTGGCCCGGGTCGGGCGCTTGGCGGGCCAGCCAGGGTTGGTAGTCGCGATCTCCGATTTCCGGGAGCACCGTGGCTGGGAACGACCCCTCGGCTCGCTCCGGGTCCGGCACTCGGTGCTCGCCGTTGAGGTGCTCGACCCACGCGAGGGCGAGTTGCCCTCGGTCGGCCACCTGGCGCTGGTCGATCCGGAGACCGGGGCCCGCATCGAGGTCGACACCTCACGGCGGCGCGTGCGCGAGCGCTTTGCCGAACTGGAGCGGGAGCGGCGCGAGGGCGTACGAGCCGAGTTGCGCCGGCTGCGCGTCAACCACGTCACCCTGTCCACCGGGGACGAGTGGCTGAAGGCCCTAGGGAGTCAGCTGCGATGACTTTCTCCTCGCCGTCGTGGTTGGCCGGACTGGCGCTGATCCCGATCGCGCTGGCCCTGCTGGTGCTGAGTCGCCGGCGACGCCAGCGGTACGCAGTGCGGTTTCCGGCCGTGTCGACGCTGGCCCTGGTGGCCTCCACTGCGCCCTCATGGCGCCGGCGGATCCCGGTCGGGCTGTTGCTCGTGGCCATCGGGCTGCTGGTGGTGGCGCTCGCGCGGCCGCATCTGCGCTACCGCGCGGCGGTTGCCCAGGCCTCGACGATGCTCGTCACCGACCACTCGGGATCGATGGCGTCCTCGGACGTCGCGCCGACTCGGCTGGCCGCGGCGATCGACGCCGCCAACACGTTCATCGACCAGCTGCCCGCGACGGTGCGCGTCGGCGCGGTCGCATTCTCGAGCTCGGCCGACGCGGTCCAGGCGCCGGCCACCAATCACGCTTCGGCGCGGGCGATCATCGACACCCAGACGGCCGGCGGCGCGACCGCTACCGGCGACGCGCTGGAGCTGGCGCTGCAACTGCTCCACGGCGGCGACCGCAAGCACCCGCCCGCCGCGATCGTCTTGCTTTCCGATGGCTCCGCCAACACCGGCGTCGACGTCGGGACGGTGGCTAGGCAGGCCGGCCAGGACCGAATCCCGATCTACACGGTGGCCCTAGGCACCCCGGGGGGGACATTGGCCAACCCCGATCCTTTGGGGCCGCCTCTGGCCGTCCCGCCCGATCCGCAGTTGATGCAGGCGATCGCACGCGTCTCGGGTGGACGGGCATTCAACGCCCAGAGCGCCGATCAGCTCAGCTCGATCTACCGCCGCCTGGGTAGCCAGCTGGGCAGCGTCAACCGGACCCGTGAGGTGACCTGGATGTTCGCCGCCGGCGGACTCGTGCTGCTGCTGGCCGCGGCGGCGGGATCGGCGCGGTGGGCGGGCCGGCTGCCGTAGGAGGCTCTGGCGACGCCGCGCTGGCGGGGCGCCGTAGGCGGCTCTGGCGACCCCGCGCTGGCGGGGCGCCGCAGGAGTTTTGGCCCTGCGCGCCACCTCGCCTAGCCGCCGTTTCCGTGCCGGAGCACCCCCGCTCGTCCGCATCCGGCGGGGCCTCGCCTGAGCTGGCTGGCCGAGGGCGGGTCGGCTGAGAGCAGTTCCGGGAGGCTGACCGAATGCAGGTGACGCTCGCGGAGGGCCGGCAGCAGTGTCGTCAGGGCCCGGATCGTCTGGCCGCGATTCTCGTGCATGAGGATGATCGAGCCGGGGTGCAGGCCGGCCTCGACGTTGCGGATGATCCCCGCGTAGTTGGCGCCGAGCGAGTCGGCGGAGTCAACGTTCCAGAGGATCTCGAGGAGTCCGAGCTGCCGGGCCACGCCGTCGATGCGAGCGTCACGCCCGCCGTAGGGAGGGCGAAACAGGCGTACCGGTCCGCCCCCGCCGGACTCGATTCGATGCGCGGTCCTGGTGATCTCGGAAACCACGCCGGACGTGGGCAGCGCCGTCAGCAGCGGGTGGGTGTAGGTGTGATCGCCAACCACGCCGAGCGCTCGCTCCCGCGGAAGGTAGCCAGGAAAGAAGTCGATGCTCCGGCCCACGGCGAAGAACGTTGCCCGCTCGTGGGCGGCACGGAGCTTCTTGAGCGCGTAATGGGTGTACGGCCCGGGGCCGTCGTCAAAGGTGAAGGCGACGGCGTTGCCATGGGGGCCGGCACAGTAGACCGGGAGACCGAGCCGGGCCAGGCGGAGGATGCTCGCGTTCGCGGCCGCCTCCAGGGCGCTCGGTCGTGCGGCGCGCGCTCCCGTCTGCGCGCCGGCGTGGCCGCCCTGCCTCGCTGACGCCGCGGCCGAGCCGCTGTGACCCGGTCGCCCGCGCGGGGACCCACTCCCGGTCTTGATCAGCACAGCTCCAAGCGCAACGACCAGCACGAGGAAACCGGACACCGCGGCCCGCCGTTGGCGTCGGGTCCGGGCGCGGCTGCGCGCGCGGCGGGCAGCGATGGGATCAAGCGGTGCGGGCACCATGGTCGAGGGTATGCCCTCCCGCCCGGGTTCGGACGCGATCCGAGCCCCACGACGCGGGTTCCGACGGCGTCAGCAGGCATAATTCCCGCACACGCAGGTTGGATCGTTTGGCCCGGCGGACGAGCGTCGGCCCTCAACTGTGGACGCGTGGCCAGGTGGCAGGGAACAGCTGATGGGTAGAACTACGGAGGTGCTGGCTCGGTTGCATGGGGAAGCGGAGATCACCAGAGGTCCTGAGGCTGTCCTGCGGCCACTGATCGCGGTCACGACGTCGGAGCTGCGAGAGGCCTCCACGGTTACGCCGACGCCGGAGGGTGAGCCATCTCAAACCGAGATGGCGCTGGGAATGAAATACCTGCGCGCAATCGAGCTCGCGGGTGGGATTCCCGTGGTTGTCCCGCCGCTCCAGGTCGACGCGATCCATGCTCTGCTGGGGCAGGTGGCAGGCGTCTGCCTGTCCGGGGGCCCGGATCTTGATCCTCAGGCCTACGGTGCCCGCCGCCATGGTCTACTTGGGCCCACGTGGAGCGATCTCGACGCGTTCGAGCTCGCCGTGGCGCGGGAGGCGGACGCCCGTCGCCTTCCGATCCTGGCCATCTGTCGCGGGCTGCAGGTGCTCAACGTCGCCCGTGGCGGCACCCTGCACCAGCACCTTCCCGAGGTCGTCGGGGATGGCATCAACCACCGCCAGCTCGCCGCCGGGCGCGAGCCTACGCATGCCGTGAGGATCGAAGAATCAAGCCGGCTCGCACAAATCCTGGGGCGAAGCGAGAGCGAGGTGAACTCGTTTCACCACCAGTCCGTGGACACGCTGGGGGAGGGGCTGGTCGTCTCCGCCCACGCCGCCGACGGAACGATCGAGGGTCTCGAGGCGGTCGACCACGAGTTCGTGCTCGCCGTACAGTGGCATGCAGAGTGTCTCGTGGAGAGATCAGAGCACGCCGCGCTGTTCGCCGCCTTTGTCGACGCGGCACGCCGGTCAGGTGAAGCTCGCGCACGCTTCGCGCGGGTTGCCTGAGCGAGGATCCTGAGCGGTGTGCGGATTCGCGGGCGAGCTCGCCGTCTCGCGCCGGGCCGACACCGATGCGGTGGAGCGGATGGCCGCGACGATGAGTGACCGTGGCCCGGACGGCCGCGGCTCGTGGAGCGAGGGCAATGTTGCCCTGGCCCACCGTCGCCTGAAGGTGATCGATCTGTCCGCCGCCGGCGACCAGCCGATGGTCGACCCCGAGCTCGGGCTGACGATCGTCTTCAACGGCTGTATCTACAACCATCACGAACTCCGCGAGGAGCTGCAGCAGGACGGATACTCCTTCTTCTCCACCAGCGATACCGAGGTGATCCTCAAGGCCTACGCCCGGTGGGGCGAGCGCTGCGTCGAGCACTTTTTCGGGATGTTCGCCTTCGCCATCTACGAGCAGGGAACTGGACGGCTGGTGCTGGTGCGCGACCGCCTCGGGATCAAGCCGTTGTACCTCAGCCGCTCAGCCGACTCGGTGCGCTTCGCCTCCACGCTCCCCGCGCTGCTGGCCGGAGGTGGAGTGGACACGGCGATCGACCCCGTGGCGCTGCACCATTTCCTGAGCTGGCACGCGGTCGTCCCGGCGCCGCTGACGATCCTCAAGGGGGTGCGCAAGGTTCCCCCGGCGACGATTGTCACTGTCGAGCCGGGCGGGCAGAGCAGCTCACACACGTACTGGCGCGCCGAGTTCGATCGTCAGCCAGAGCACGAGGAGTGGGGTGAAGCGGACTGGTCGCAGGCCGTGCTGGCCAGCCTGCGCACGGCGGTGCAAAGGCGGATGGTCGCCGATGTGCCGGTCGGCGTCCTGCTCTCCGGAGGCCTTGACTCGAGCCTGATCGTTGGACTCTTGGCTGAGAACGGCCAGAGCGGGTTGGAGACGTTCAGCGTCGGTTTTGATGACGTCGGTGAGCGTGAGGGCAACGAGTTCCGCTATTCGGACGTGATCGCCGATACGTTCAGCACCGCGCACCACAAACTGAGCATCCCCACCGAGCGGATGCTGCCGGCCCTGGATGGAGCGATCCGGTCGATGAGCGAGCCGATGGTCTCCCACGACGCGGTCGCGTTCTATCTCCTCTCGCAGGAGGTCTCGAAGACACTGAAGGTGGTTCAGTCCGGCCAAGGCGCCGACGAGGTATTCGCCGGGTACTCGTGGTATCCGCCGCTGTTGAACGCGCCCGGCGCAGGCGTGGGCACTTATCAGGCTGCGTTCTTCGATCGCGGTCCGGAGGAGTTCGCGGACACGCTGACGGCTGAGTACCTACTGGAGCAGGATCCCAGCCGGGCATTCGTCGAGGAGCACTTTGCGGGCGCGGGAGCGGCCGGACCGCTGGACCGCGGGCTTCGCCTGGACACCGAGATCATGCTCGTGGACGACCCGGTCAAGCGGGTCGACAACATGACGATGGCCTGGGGGCTGGAGGCGCGGACGCCGTTTCTGGATCACGAGCTGGTCGAGCTGGCGGCGGCCTGTCCACCAGAGCTGAAACTGGCTCACGGCGGCAAGGGGGTGCTGAAGGTGGCGGCCCGGTCGGTGGTTCCGGACGTGGTCATCGATCGGCCCAAGGGCTATTTCCCGGTTCCCGCGCTGTCGACCTTGGAGGGCGCGACGCTGGATCTGGTCCGCGAGACTCTCGATGAAGCGGCGGTTCGTCGCCGAGGCGTGTTCCGGCCCGAACACGTCAAGACGCTGCTCGCAGCGCCCAATGATCATCTGACCACGCTCGAGGGATCGAAGCTGTGGCAGCTCGCGCTGCTGGAGCTCTGGCTGACCAAGCATGGAATCTGAGCCTCCGGACCGCGCGGCCTTCACCGACGGCTATCTCGAGGATCGGGATGCGCAGGGGGTTCCCCGCCCCGGTTACGCCCAGCTGTTGGATGCGCTCAGCGGCGTCGACCTGCCCGAGCTGAGCGCGGCCGTGACTCGCCATCTGGAGCGGGACGGAGTCAATTTCGGGGGCGAGGCGTTTGTCGTCGATCCGGTGCCGAGATTGCTCTCGGCCACCGAGTGGGACGCTCTGGCACGTGGCCTGGCGCAACGGGCACGAGCGCTGAACAACTTCCTCCTCGACGCCTACGGCGAGCAACGCGTGGTCGCGGCGGGCATCGTCGCCGCGGAGACGATGCTCGATGCCGAGGGCTTTGAACCGGACCTGATGGGTCGGCTACCAATGCACGACGGTCCAGCCGCGGTGATCGGGTTCGATGTCGTCCGGGCGCCTTCGGGCGAGTTCCTCGTGCTCGAAGACAACGTGCGCACCCCGTCGGGGATTGCGTACGCGGTGGCGGCGCGCGCGGCCGTGGCTGAAGAGCTCCCGAAGACGTCGCTGAACCCGCGCCCGATCGCCCCGGCGATCTACGAGCAACTCGGCCGGTGTCTGCGGGCGGCTGCCCCCGCAAGATCTGCATCTCCGTGCGTGGTCCTGCTGACCGATGGGTCCCAGAACGTCGCCTATTTCGAGCACGCGCAGGCCGCCCAGCGTCTCGGGGTGCCGCTGGTGACCCCTGAGGACCTGATCCCCGATGGTTCCAAGCTACGCGTCAAGCTCGCCGATGGCGAAACAGCGACGGTCGACGTTGTCTACCGGCGCACCGACGAGGATCGCGTGCGCGACGAGCGCGGGGAGCTGACCCATGTCGCCCAGCTGCTGCTGCCGGCCTGGTTGAGTGGAAACGTGGGCCTCGTCAACGCCTTCGGCACCGGAGTCGCCGATGACAAACTCGTCCACAGCCATGTGGAGGACTTCATCCGCCTCTACCTGGAGGAGGAGCCGCTAATCCGCTCGGTGCCGACCCAGTCGCTGAACACGAAGGCGGATGCACGTGAGGCTATCGACCGCCTCCGAGAGCTCGTGATCAAGCCCCGGCACGGCCACGGCGGCAAGGGCGTGGTGATCGGCGCGCACGCCAACGATGCCGACCTTGAGGAGCTGGCAGCCGAACTCGAGGCCAATCCGGAGCGCTACATCAGCCAGCCGACCGTCGCACTGTCCAAACATCCAACGGTGATCGACGGCGAGCTGGCGCCGCGCCATGTCGACCTCCGCGTGTTCGCCTTCTGCGGCCAGGACGTCGAGCTCGCGCCCGGGGGCCTCAGCCGCGTCGCGCTGGAACCGGACGCGTTGGTGGTCAATTCATCGCAGCAGGGTGGAGGCAAGGACACGTGGGTGATCGACTGACCGCGGCCCTCATGCCGGCCGCCATTTGCGGGTAGAGGACCTGTAATGCCTGGATACGACGACGACGACGATTGGGTCGGCACGCCACCCGAGGGCCGCTACTCGCGTGACCGCGCCAAGCCTGAGCATTGGCGGCGCCCGTGGCCGTTGGCCGGCGCCGGGATGGCGATCCTGTTGGTGATTGTCGTGATCGTCCTGCTCACGCGCTGAGCAAGTCAGCGTCCGCCTGCATTTGGAGCCTGCGCGGCAGCGCTTCCCGGTTCATTAAGACCTGTTTGGGAAACGCCGGCCGCTCTGGCGGGCTTAATCAATCCGGCTAGCCTCAATCCGGTGAGTCGCCGGCTTAAGCTCGTCCTGCTCGCGGCGGCCGGAATCTGCCTGTTCGTGGTGCCAGTGACCCTGGCCGATTTTGACGGCGCGGGACGCGCAGGGCAGTCGCCGGGGCACCCCTCGAGCGTCGCCGGCCGGCGCCGCGCGAGCGCAACGACCTCGCTGCATCGCCGGAGCGTTGCCCGGCCGCGAGCAGATGCGGTGGCCACGGTGAGCATCGGCGCGGACATCCACCCGATTTCGCCGTCGTATCTAGGGTTGTCGATCGAGTACTGGGGACTTCCGCTGTTCATGCGCCATCTCCGCGCGTTCGAGCGTGTCCTGTCGCTTCTGCGCGTCGGGAACGCGCCAGTGATCCTGAGGGTGGGCGGCGACTCGGCGGATCGGGCCTTCTGGGATCCGGGGCCGCGGCGCCTGCCCCTGTGGGCATTCCGTCTGATGCCGAGCTGGCTGCGTCTGACCCGTGCGCTGATCAAGCACTCTCCGGCCCGCCTGATCCTCGACCTCAACCTCGTCACCTCCTCGCCCCTGCGTGCGGCTGCCTGGGCGCGCGCTGCGGAGGCCCAGCTGCCACGCGGCAGCATCCTCGGCTTCGAAATCGGAAACGAGCCCGACATCTACGACCGCCCCTACTGGCTGGCCTCGATCGCGCACGTCGGTCAGGCGTCGTCGGTGCTCCCGTCGGCGATCTCTCCGCGGAGTTACCTGCGGGACTTCAGCGCCTACGCGCGGGAGCTGAAGCAGTTCGCTCCCGGGGTGCCGTTGCTGGGACCGGCCGTCGCCAATCCAAACCGCTCGATCAGCTGGATCGCTCAGCTCGTGGCTCACGCCCGGCCGCTGCTCGGAGCGGTCAGCGCGCACCGCTATCCGTACTCCGCATGCCTGGGACCCCGCTCTGCCGCTTCGCCGACGCTCGCCCGGCTGCTGAGCGAGCACGCGTCGGCCGGTAACGCGCAGCAGGTCAGAGCAGCCGCAGCAGCCGCCCACCGGGCGGGATTGCCATTTCGGATGACGGAGTTGAACTCGGTGACCTGCGGCGGGCGCGCCGGAGTCAGCGACACGTTCGGGACCGCGCTGTGGGCGCCCGACGCACTGTTCGAGCTGCTTCGTAACGGCGTCGACGGGGTCAACATCCACGTGCGCGCCGACACCGTCAACGCCGCGATGGTGCCGAGCCCCCAGGGAATCCGCGTTCGGCCGCTGCTCTACGGGCTGATTCTGTTCGCCCGGACGCTCGGAGCCGATCCGCAACTCGCCGCCCTCCAGCTCCGCCAAGCCTCGAGCCTGCACGTGAAGGCCTGGGCGGTCAGAGCGAGCGGCGCCCTGCACGTCCTGCTGATCAACAAGGGCGCGCGGGCGGCGAATGTGCAGGTGCGCATCCCCGGCACGGCGCCGGCGAGCGTGCAGCGGCTGACGGCGCCCTCCCCGGCCTCGAAGCTGGGCGAGACCTTGAACGGTCAGACACTGAGCGCAGCGGGGACGTGGCGCGGCAGCGCGACGCATGAGGTGTCGATTCCGGGTCCGGGCGGCTACGCGGTCCGGCTTCCGGCGGCGAGCGCCGCGCTGTTGCTCGTACGCTAGTGCAATGCTTGCTCGGCTACGTTCACGACTGGCTCCGCGCCGTGGGCCGTCGTTTGCCCGCGCACGCTTGAGGTTTGATGAGCATCTGCCGAGCGGTGCGGCTCTTGGGTGATCCGCCCGCGAAAGCGGGTAGGCCAGATGAATGGCTCCGTGTTGTCCTCCGGGTCGCGGTTGCAACTCCCCCAACGGGGAGGAGTGCTGCGCACTGACGTTGTGTCAGACGGCCGCCGAGGACGAGGCGGCCGCTGCCAGTGCGCTGCAGCGCTGGCGCGCATGGCAGCAGGCTTGCCGCCGGAGACGCAGTCGCAGCGAGCAGCGGTTCCTGCGCCGATCTTTCCAACGCTCCCGGGACCGCGCGCTGATGATCCTCTCGATGCGTCGTTAGCTTCGGTGCGCCGCCGCGCGCAACGGGCGTTGGCGGCCCGCGGACTCCGCAGGCTGGACCCGCTGGCTCGCGCTCTCAAAACGAGCGGCCGGCGCAGACCAAGCCGCCCAGGCCAGGATTATGCGTCCCGAACGGGCAGAGCGGTGCGTCCGGGATCGGGCGTCGGTACCACGGCATCCGTGTCGATCTCCGCCACGGAGCGGCAGCCCGCCAGACCCATGGTCAGCTCGAAGTCCGCAGCGAGGTTATTGATCACCTCGCGCACGCCAGTGCGCCCGGCCAGGGCGAGCCCGTACACGTAGGGGCGACCGATCAGCACCGCGTTGGCTCCGAGGGCCAGGGCCTTGAAGATGTCGGCACCGCCGCGGATGCCCGAATCCATCAGCACCGGTATGCGTCCCGCGACGCTGTGAATCACGGCGGGCAGCGCCTCCAGGGTGGCGATCGAGCCGTCGACTTGGCGGCCGCCGTGGTTGGAGACGACGATCCCGTCCATGCCCGCATCGATCGCCCGGCTCGCGTCGTCGGGATGGAGGATGCCCTTGAGCAGGATCGGGAGGCTGGTGCGCTGGCGTAGGAATCCGAGCTGCTCCCAGGTGAGCGTCGGGCGGGAATAGATCTCGGTGAAGCGCTGAACCGCCGCCCGCCCGCTGCCTGAGCGAAGGGTCGTCAAGAACCGGTCCGGGTAGGCGCGGGTCAAGGCGATCAACGTGGCCAGCGCAGCCAGGCTCGGCTTCGGCTGCTGCCCCGGAGGCGGCGTCGGACCGGGCTGGGAGAGCAGACGGGTGAACACCGGGTCACTGGTGTACTGGGCGATACCCTTGCCGCGCAGGAACGGCAGATAGGCGAGCTCAAGGTCCCGCGTGCGCCATCCCAGCATCGTCGTGTCGAGCGTGACGACGATCGCCTCGCTGCCGCAGCGCTCCGCCCGGGAGACGAGGCTCGCGACCAGCAGGTCGGACTTGCTCCAGTAGAGCTGCGACCAGCGCGGGGTGTCCCCCAGCTCGCGCGCCACCTGCTCCATCGGCCGCGAGGCCTGGTTGGAGAGGATCATCGGCGTCCCCGTGTCACGGGCCGCTCGGGCGACGGCGAGATCGGCGTCCCGGTGGGCAAGCTCGAGTACGCCGATCGGGGCGAGCAGGAACGGGCTGGGGAAGCGCCGCCCGAACAGCTCCACCGAGGGATCCCGCTCGCCGACGTCGCGCAGCATTCTCGGGACGATCCGCCACTTGTCAAAGGCGGCGCGGTTGGCCGCGACAGTGTGCTCGTGTCCGGCACCCGCGGCGACATAGGCGAACGCCTTGGGCCGCATTCGCCGCTGGGCCGCGGCCTCCAGCCGGACGGCGTCGATCGGAACCCGCGGCCGGTGACCGCTGACGCCGTCCAGGTAGATCTGGGTCTGACGCAGAAGTCCGTTCATCACCGGATCACAGCACACCTGCGCGTCCGGCGTGGTGTCGCCGCCCGGCCCGGGTCGGCGTAGGCTTCCTGCCTGACTGCGAGGAGAAGGAGACTTCCGATGAGCACCTATTCACCGCCGGCCCTAGAGGGGTTGATGATGCGGACCCCGCTGCTCGTGCGCGGCATCGCCGAGCGGGCAGAGCAGGTGTTCGGCGCACGGGAAATCGTAAGCGTGACCGCGTCGGGGGTCGAGCGCTCGACGTATGCCGAGGTGACCGGCCGCGCCCGACGGCTGGCGTCGGCGTTGACCGAGCTCGGAATCCGACCGGGCGACCGCGTGGGGACCTTTGGCTGGAACTCCGTGCGTCACCTGGAGCTGTACCTCGCCGTGCCCTCGATGGGCGCCGTGCTGCACACCCTGAACATCCGGCTGTTCGATGACGACCTGCGGTACATCGCCAGCCACGCCGAGGATCGCGTGATCTTCCTCGACGCCTCCTTGGCCGAGCGGATGCCGCGCTTCGAGGGCGTCGAGCACGAGATCCTGATGCCTGATGCCGAGGCCTCCCGGGACGGCGCAATCGACTACGAGGAGGTCCTCGCCTCCGGCGATCCCGGATTCACGTTCCCCGAGCTCGATGAGAACTCCGCGGCGGCGATGTGTTACACGAGCGGGACAACCGGCCGGCCGAAGGGCGTCGTCTACTCGCACCGCTCCACCGTGCTGCACTCGCTGTTCACCAACCAGGCCGACGGCCCCGGACTACGTGAGCGGGACACCGTGCTGCCGATCGTGCCGATGTTCCACGCCAACGCCTGGGGACTGCCCTACGCGGCGGCGATGGCGGGCTCCAAGTTGGTGTTGCCGGGACCGAAGATGGATCCGGCGGATCTGGCCCGGCTGATCACGGAGGAGCGGGTGACCTTTGCAGCGGCGGTGCCGACGATCTGGCAGGGCATCGCGCAGCTGGAGCCGCGGCCCGATCTCTCCTCGGTCGAGCGGCTCATCGGGGGCGGTTCGGCGGTCCCTGAAGGACTGCTTCGGCTCTATGACGAGCGCTTCAGCGTGCCCATCATCCAGGCGTGGGGGATGACCGAGACCAGTCCGATGGCCTCGATAAGCCGCGTGCCCGCCGAGGGCGTTGCCGACGAGGACGAAGCCTATGCAGTGCGCGCGATGCAGGGCCGTGTGGTGCCGTTCGTCGAGCAGCGTGTCGACGAGGAGGCGGGAGGTGAGCTCCAGGTGCGCGGCCCGACGATCGCCAGTGCGTATTACAACGACGAGACCGGCGCGGACAAGTTCACCGACGACGGCTGGCTGCGGACGGGCGATGTGGCCGAGATCCGGCACGGCTCCTACATCAAGCTCGTCGACCGGACCAAGGACCTCGTGAAGTCCGGAGGTGAGTGGATCAGCTCGGTCGAGCTCGAAAACGCGATCATGGCCCATCCTGATGTGGTCGAGGCCGCCGTCGTGGCAGTTGCGCACGAGCGCTGGGGAGAGCGCCCGTGCGCGTGCGTGGTTCGCCGGGACGGCAGCTCGCTGGACGAGGAGGAGCTGCGATCCTTCCTGGGCGACAAGGTGGCCAAGTGGTGGCTTCCGGACCGCGTCGAGTTCATCGTGGAGGTCCCGAAGACCTCAGTGGGCAAGTTCGACAAGAAGGTGCTGAGGGCCCAAATCGCCGAGGACGCGCTCGAACATCAGTGATGCCGCGGCCTCAGTCAGCACCGCGTCCGAGGAGCAGCGCCAACGCCGTCGCGGCCAGCGCGGCGGCGACAGCGGCGAAGATCAACCCCGCCGTGCGGAGGCTGGTCGACTGCGCGAGCACGCCCACCCCGATCACCGGCACCGAAATCGCCACGTAGGCTACGACGAAGAAGCTCGAGGCGACCTCG
Organism: uncultured Solirubrobacterales bacterium; assembly: GCA_963757165.1. Taxonomy (GTDB): domain Bacteria; phylum Actinomycetota; class Thermoleophilia; order Solirubrobacterales; family Solirubrobacteraceae; genus Palsa-465. The sequence continues at coordinate 379,090 of CAVWQO010000006.1, read as the reverse complement.
GCGCGCTGGGCGGGTGGCGAGCCCGCGTTGAGTCCGGCCAGTGCGGCCCGGAAGCTCAGCCCCTGGCCGAACCCCGCGGCCACGCCGCCGATCACGAGCAGCGCCAACGAAGACACGGCCAGGCCCAGCGCGAGGATGCCCATCCCCGCAATCAGCGTCGCGCAGCCGAGGGGCAGCGCGATTCGCTCCGGAATCCGCTCCAGCGCCAGCTGGCCGGCCGCCGAGGCGAGGAACACGGCGAACACGACAAGCCCAATCACGGCGCGGCTCGTAACTCCGAGCTGCAGACTCAGGAAGGCCGGGGAGACGGCAGTGAACAGACCGAGGACGGCAAACCCCGCGAACCCGGCCAGCGAGGCACGGATAAAGGCCGCTCGCAGCTGGGGCGGCACGTTGAGCGGCTGGGTACGAAACCTCGGCCGCTCGCTCGGAGAGCCTGGCTCGGGCATCGCCCACACGCCGATGGCTGCGGGCACGAGCAGGGCGAGCTGAGCCCAGAAGCTCAGACGCAGCGGCGATCCGAACCACTGCGAGAGCAGCCCCGCCAGCAGCGGCCCGGAGCCGAGACCGACCATGTTGGCCAGCGTCCCCACCAGCGTGGCACGCCCGCGCTCGCCCTCAGGAGCGAGATCGAGGAGCGTCGCGGTCGCCGTGCCGGTGAAGATCCCCGCCGAAAGGCCCGACAGCGCGCGCCCCAACAGGAGCACGCCGAGGCCGTCGGCCAGCAGGAATGTCACTCCGCTCAGGGCCGACAGCGCGATGCCGCTCAATAGCACTCGACGGCGCCCGATCTCATCTGAGAGCGGACCGAACAGCAGCAGCGCCGCGATCACGCCTGCGGCATAGGTGGCGAAGATAATCGTGACCGTCAACTCGGAGAATCCGAATTTGGCGCGGTAAAGGCCGTACAAGGGCGTCGGCAGCGTGGTGCCGAGCATCGTGACGGCGAACGCGTATGCGCTGATGGCAAATGCGGCGCGGCGCCCTAGCCCGCGCTTGCGCTTTGACCTGTCCACGCCTGCCATACGATGTGCAGTATGGAGCGACGCATCGTCTACGTAACCAGACTGACGCGTTTGCCCCTGCTGAGCTCCGACGGCGCCGATGTCGGACACGTGGTCGACGTCGTGATCGGCCTCGGCGGACGCCCACCGCGCGTAAACGGACTGGTCGTCGCCGTACAGCGGCGGCGCGTGTTCATTGGCATGGGGCGCGTGGCCGACATCGAGAACGACGGCGTCCGGCTGCGCCGTGCGTCGGTGAACCTGCGCCAGTTCGGGCTGCGGCCGGGCGAGCGCCTGCTGGCCGGCGAGCTGATCGGTCGTGAGGTCCGAGGCCAGAAGGTGGTCGATATCGGCGTCACGCCGGCGCCGGAGCCGTTTGCCTGGGAGGTGGCCACTGTCGCCCTCGGACATCGCCGGGTCCCCGGCCGGCGCCGGGCCCCGGAGGTGATCGACTGGAGTGAGGCGGGCGAACTGTTCGCCGACGAGCGCCCCGTGGACCGGCAGGCTGCGACTCTTGGCGGGCTGCACCCGGCGGAGATGGCCGCCGCGATTCGCCGCTTGCCGCTCAGCCGCCGACGGGTCCTGGCCGGGGCGCTCGAGGACGAGCGCCTGGCCGACCTGTTGGAGGAGCTCTCCGAGGACGAGCAGGTGAGGATCGTGGAGGGGCTTGACCCGAGTCGTCTGGCCCGGGTGCTCGACGAGATGGAGGCCGACGACGCGGCCGACCTGCTGGGGGAGTTCTCGGCCTCCGAACGTGCGCAGCTGCTCGGCGCGATGGATCCTGAAGAGGCCGAGCCGGTGCGCCGGCTGCTGACTTACCAGCCGGACACTGCCGGAGGTCTGATGACGCCGGAGCCGGTGATCCTCGCCCCGCAGGCCACCGTTGCAGAGGCACTGGCGCGGGTCCGTGACCCCGACCTCCCGGTTCCGCTGGCTGCACAGGTGTTCGTCGCCCAGCCACCGCTTGAGACCCCGACCGGCCGCTACCACGGGATGGTCGGGATCCAGCGCCTGCTGCGGGAGTCGCCGAGCAAGCCGCTGGCCCGCTGCCTGGACGAAGAGGCCGAACCGGTGCCGGCGAATCTGAGCGACAGGGAGGTGGCAGCCCGGCTCGCCGCCTACGACGTGGTCGCCCTGGCCGTCACCGACGAGGTGGGACGACTGATCGGCGCGGTGACGATCGACGACGTCCTGGACAGAGTTTTGCCGGGTGACTGGCGGGTTACCCTAGCGGGGAACTGATGGCACGACGTGACGACCTTGAAACCCCTCGCGGGACCCCCGGCGGACCAGTCTACGATCCCGATTCCTTCGGTCGCTTTGCCGAGAAGCTGGCGCGGTACCTGGGGACCGGTCGCTACCTCGCCTTCCAGACCATCGTGGTGGTCATTTGGATAATCCTGAACGGAATCGGGATCATCAACGCGTGGGATCCGTATCCGTTCATCCTGCTGAATCTCGCGTTCTCCACCCAGGCCGCCTACGCGGCTCCGCTGATCCTGCTGGCCCAGAACCGCCAGGCCGACCGCGACCGGGCTGAAACCGAGCGAGACCGCGAGACAGCCGCTCGCTCGGTCGCGGATACTGACTATCTGGCTCGGGAAATCGCGGCGATCCGGATCGCGCTTGAGCACAAGGCCGATCGTGAAGATCTGGTCGAGCCGATTGAGCGGCTCACGCAAGCACTGGAGTCTCAGCAGCGCATGCCCGATCGCGAGCGCGAGCACGACGAGGCGTAGGCGGCGCCCCGCTGGCGCTCGCGAGTGCCCGGCCAGCGCCCCGGCCAGCGCCCAGCCGGTGCTCGCTAGCGCGGCGGCCAGCGCCCGGCTGCGACCTTGCGCCGGTATAGGCGCTGCTGCAGACGCCCGTAGGCCAGGACAGCGCCGGTTCCGGCCAGGGCAAACCGGGGCCAGCGGTCGAAGCTGCGCACGAGCGCTCCTCGCCAGCGCGGGATGGTCAGCACGGGACGGGGATGGTCCAGCAGCCAGGCGACGCGTTTGGCCACGTGCTCGGGCATCAGCAGCGACCCGGAGAACGATGCCGCAGCCGCCGGATCGTCGAGCTTGTCGTGCAGCATCGGCGTCCAGATCCCGTCCGGGCACACGCACGAGATGTCGATGCCACGCACTCCGGCTTGGCGTAGATCGGCGAGCGTGCCGATGCTGAACGCGATCGCCGCATGCTTGGAGGCACCGTAGACGGCCTCACCGGGAGCGGCGACGAGACCGGCCAGAGAGACGATATTGACCACGTGTCCGCGGCCGGCCGAGCGCATCGGCTCGAGCGCCGCGAGGGTGCCGTTGATCGTGCCGAGCGCATTGACCTCGAGCATCAGTCGTCTCGTCGCCTCGTCCTGCTGCCAAGCGGGGCCGGTTACCAGAACGCCGGCGTTGTTGACCCAGACTTCGAGCGAGCCGGCTTGGTCAACCACCGCCGCGGCCGCGGCGCGGCACGCGTCGGCGTCTCGCACATCGAGCGCGGACGCGCTCACGCCGCGTCCGAGCTCAGCCGCGGCGCTATCGGCGGCGTGGCCATCTACGTCGGTGAGCTGGACACTGTGGCCACGGGCCAGAAGCTGCTTGGCGATCTCCAGCCCGAGGCCGCGAGCGCCACCGGTCACCAGGGCGCCGCCGCGGGTGCCGTGAACGCTCATCTCAGATCGTGAACACGATCTTGCCCACGATGTCGCCGCCCAGCATCGCCTCAAAGCCGGCTCGTGCCTGTGCCAGCGCCATCGTGTTGTCGATAGTCGGACGGACGTTCTTCTCGACACAGAAACGCGCCAAGCGCTCAAGCTCATCGCGCGTCCCCATCGTCGAGCCGACCACCGATAGTTGTAAGAAGAACATGCGTGTCAGCTCCGCCGCCGGCGCATCGCCGCTGGTGGCGCCGCTGACGACGATCGTGCCCCCCGGCTTCAGCGACTTGATCGAATGCGACCAGGTCGCGTCGCCGACGGTCTCCATCACCACATCGACTCGCTCCGGTAGGCGCTCACCGGACTCGAACGCCCGATCCGCCCCGAGCTCGAGCGCCTGGGCGCGCTTTTGCTCCGACCGCGAGGTGACCCAGACTCGGGCGCCGGCCGCGCTTGCCAGCACGGTCAGCGCCGTGGCCACTCCACCCGCGGCGCCCTGGACGAGCACCGTCATCCCGGGCACGACGTGGGCGCGCGTAAACAGCATCCGGTACGCGGTCAGCCATGCCGTCGGCAGGCACGCCGCCTGCTCGAAACTCAGCTCCGGAGGCTTCGGTAGAACGTTGCGCCGCGGCACCGCGACGCGCTCGGCCAACGAGCCCTGATGCTGTTCGGACAGAAGCGAGCGCTTGGGGTCGAAGGTCTCGTCGCCGCGCCAGTCATCGCTGCTGATCACGGCATGGACCAGCACCTCGTTGCCGTCCTCGTCGAGGCCGGCCGCGTCGCAGCCGAGAATCATCGGCAGCTGCTCGCGGCGAAGCCCGACCCCGCGCAGCGACCACAGATCGTGGTGGTTGAGTGAGGCCGCCTTGACGGTGACCGTCACCCAACCGTCCGGGACCTCCGGCTCGGGTCGTTCGCCAATCTCCAGTCCGCGGAGCGCATCATCGCGATCGAAGTCTGTGGCAAAGGCTGCGAGCACGCCTCACATCATGCCCGAGCAGCGGCGGCGCCGCTGCGCAGCGGGGCCAGCGCGGACTCCAGGCGGAGGAGCTCGTCAAGCATCGCGGTGGCCGACTGCTCCATCACCTCGTTGGGCTCCAGCACACCATCCTCGTTGATGAACTGGGAGAAGAACGGCAGGTTGACCGCCTCGCTGACCGGGACGAGCTTCAGCACGGAGACAACCGGCTTGAGTTGCTGCAGGGCTCGGGTTCCGGCGCCGACGCCGCCATAGGACACGAATCCAATCGGCTTGTCGGCCCACTCCCAATGCAGGTAGTCGATCGCATTCTTGAGGGCGGCTGGGTAGCCGTGGTTGTACTCGGGGGTGATGAACACGAACGCGTCGGCGGCGTCGACCTGGGCGCTCCACTCGCGCGTGTGCTCATGGGTGTACTGGCGCAGCCTGGGATGGTTGGGTTCGTCGAGCATCGGCAGGTTCAGCTCGGCCAGATCGACGACCTCTATCTCGAACTCGTCGTGGCGGCGCGCGTGAGCGATGAACCATTCAGCGACGGAGACGCCGGCGCGTCCGGGACGGGTACTGCCAATCACGATCATCAGCTTGGGCATGGGCTCGGCTCCGGTGTCATAGGAAAAAAAGCTTGAGTAGTCAAGGATACCCCAGCTATCCGCCGGTCAAACACGGTCGCGACCCTCGAAGAACCGGATCAACGGCGCGGTGATCAGGTCGGCTCCTGGCGGAGGATCAGCAGCCGCGCCGGATGCCGCGTCGTCTCGTAGACATGGGGGACATCGGCGGGAAACGAGACGTAGTCACCGGCGTCGAGCTCAGTCACGCGCTCCGAGGGCCCGGCCAGCAGCTTGCCGGCCAGCACGTACACGTGGACTCGCGATCCCGCTTTGCCAGCCTCGAGGTCCCGCAGCTCGCGCGCGGGGATCGTCATCTCCGCAACGGTTGTCTCGCCTCCGGCGAGGAGCGTCCCGAGCGCGCGCTCCGCGGATTCCGGGCTTTGAGTGCGGCGCACGACCCGCATCTCGCCGGGCGGCAGCTCCTCTAGCAGGTCGCCTAGCGTGATTCTCAACGCCGCGGCGAGCGAGGCCAGTGTCTCAACCGTCGGGTTGGCCCGACCGTTCTCGATGCTCGACAGCGTTGCCTTGCTCATGCAGGTGGCCCGGGCGAGCTCGGAGAGCGACAGATGCCTCGCGATCCGTAGGCGCCGCAAATTCTGTGCGAGGGTGTCCTGTACGTGTCGATGGGGGGTTTCGTCTAACATAAGAAACGGATCGTTCAGTTTAGCGAACACAGGACAGCCCTTCCGATGCCCGCAGAGGCCACCTTCTACTTCGATCTCGGATCGCCGTACGCGTATCTCACCGCCGAGCGACTCCAGACCCTGATCCCCGGGCCGGTCCGCTGGCAGCCCGTCCTGCTCGGGGGGCTGTTCAAGCTGACCGGTCGCAGCTCCTGGGCGCTGGGTGACTACCGTCGCCGGCAGGTGGGGATGGCCGAGATCGAGCGCCGAGCGCGGAGCTACGAGCTGCCGCTGGTGCGCTGGCCCGACCCTTGGCCGAGCGATTACCTGTTCGCGATGCGAGCAGCCACTCACGCGTTCGCCGTCGGGCGCGGGCGGGAGTTCACCTTGTCCGCCTTCCGGGCCGCCTTCGTCGCGGGGCACGACCTCAGCATCCCCGCCCATGTCCTCCGAGCCGGCGAGCAGGCCGGGCTGGACCCGGGCGAGGTTCGGAGCGCGACCGAGGACCCTCAGATCAAGCTAGCCCTGCGCGAGGTGACGAGCGCTGCCTATGAAATGGGGGTCTTCGGCGTCCCGACGCTCGCGATCGAGGACGAGCTGTTCTGGGGCGATGACCGCCTCGAGGACGCGGCCGCGCATCAGCGGCGCCTCACCTCGCCGCGCTGAGCGCCGAGGCTGGTCCCCTATTCGCTTGGTTCGTACTTGAACGAGATCCCGAGGCGGACGCGGTAGTTGAGAACCGAGCCGTCCTGGATGGTCAGGTCCTGGCGCACGACCTCTGCCACGCGCAGCTCACGCACGCTCTTGGCGGCTGTCTCGACCGCCACGCGCGCGGCGGCTTCCCAAGACTCGCTGCTTACCCCGACTACTTCGGTGACGCGATAGACGCTGTCTGCCATGCGGTCCTCCGTTCAGAGAAATGAAGCCTGCACTCCGAGTCTTTCACTTCTTCGGCCACTCATGGTGGAATCGGTGTGGGTGGCAGCTCACGGGGTTGCAATCAGCTCCTGCAGCATCGGCAGAGCTTTTCCACTCGAACGTCCGATCACGACGCGCAACGCGCGAGCGCGGACAGCCGGGAAATGCAGAACGTCGGTCGTTTTCCCACGCCGGCCGCTGACCCGGGCCAGCGTTTGCCACGTGCGTCCATCTGCCGACGCCACCAGTGTGTAGGAGGCCGGACGCACGATCTTGACCGGTCCCGGTGGGGGCGGTACGTTCGGAGCCGGTGCGGGCGGCCACTGCCGTCCCCACTGCACCGTGGCCGAGCCGATCAGGCGAGCTGGCCCGCGAACGCTGATGGTCAGCGTCGCCGGAAGCGAGGCGGGTTGCCAATCCGTGGCCGGGGTGCCGTCCACGGCGGCCAGCGCCGGCGCGCCCGGCTGAGCGGTGGAGGCGGAAGGACGTCCGCACATCAGGGCGTCGCTACTGCCAGCGAGATCCGGGCGGCGGGTGAGGAGCTTCAGGCTGCGCCCGGTCGTGAGCAGAAGGCTGCGCGAGCGGGTCTGGATTCGCATCGCCGCACCTGCGGTAAGGGTGACGGTCGTGACCCGCGGGCCGAGGGCCACGGTCAGCGTGCGTCCATGCCAGCGGAGGTCGTGGATCACCAATCCGCCGATAGCGGAGGTCAGGCTCGGGTCGAGCGCGAGCCCGGCCGAGCTCCACCGCAGTCCCGGATAACCGTAGAGGAACTCCTGCAGGAACCCGCCGATGCCGGTCATGAACGTGAACGCCCCGCCGGTGCGGGTCTCGGAGAACTGGTCGAACGGATCCTTGATGAACGGTTCGTAGCTGCGCTGGGTGTAGGCGTAGCTGGCGCAACCGGGGGTGCCCAGAGCGGAGGTGTCGATCGAGTTGACAGCGTCGCTCATCGAAGGTCCGGTGGGGTCGTTCCGTGGGACGTAGAAGTTGATGTCGCTCTGGGCCACGAGGGGAGTCATCGGGTATGCCCAGGGGTACTGGAGCAACGTCACGTCCGCCTGCTTGACGAGCTGGCTGCGATAACCGGCGAACTCGGGATGGATGTGACGGCTGCGGTCGAGCGGGACCACGATGCGCGCGGCGATCTGCGACCAGCTCGAGGGTGGTTGTATGCCCAGCGTCCGCGCCGCCGCGACGGCGTCTCTCAGCGTGGTGATCGCGCCGACGTTGGTGTAGACCTCGTCGTTGACGTTCGGGTTCTCCTCGTCGGGGCCGGTGACGTGGGTCACGTGGTAGCGGCCGCCGGCGTCACGGGTGACGCGGGAGGCCCAGAACGCCGCGGCCTGCGAGAGCACCGGCCAGCCGCGCTGAGCTAGCCAGCCCCGGTCGCCAGTGGCCAGGTAGTACTGCCACTGGGCCAGCGCGATGTCGGCCGTTATGTGTTGCTCGTAGAGGCCTTCGCTGTTGACCGACACGGGTGGCGGAATCTGTTCGGTGCCGTCGAGCGCGCTCTCCCAGGCGTAGCGGGCGCCCCGGTATCCCGTTTGCGCCGCGTGCTGCTCGGCGGCGCCGAGCCGGTCGTAGCGATAGGCGTTCATCCCGGCGGCGATATCAGGATGCTGGGCGAGCAGCGCTGGGTACATCCACGTCTCGGCGTCCCAGAAAATGTGGCCGTCGTAGCCGTTGGACGAGAGCCCGGCCGGCGAGACGCTCCAATTCACACCGGCGCGCGTGCTCGACCACAGGTAGAACTCGCTGGCGTTGACCATCGTCGCCAGCGCCGGATTGCCGAGCACGTCGATCCGGCCTCTCCACAGCGCGCTCCACGCGCTCGCGTTCTCGGCCAGCAGCTTGGTCAGCCCGGTGGTGGCGGCGCCGCTGGACTCGGCCTGGGCAGCAGCGGTTGGATCCGCGGTCGACGAGCTGGCCACGCCGACGTACTTCACGAGGGTGTAGCTCTGCCCGCTTAGCACGGGGAAGTCCAGACGCTGGCCGACGCTCTGGTCCTTACTCTGGTCGACCGCCGTGACTGTCGCCCTGACGTTCCCGCTGACGCCGACCTGGCTGGCCAGGGCGGCTTGAATATTGGTTCCCACACCTCGCACGCTCACCCAGTCCCGGAGCAGGCTCTGGTCCCAGCCCTTGGCGACCTGCGAGCTCTGTGTCGCCGGCGTTCCGTCGATCTCGTCGGTCACCGACGCGGGACCCGACCAGTGGGGAGTGAGGGTCAAGCGCACGAGACCGACCGCTGGACGGGCGCGGTCGGTCAGGACGCTGTAGGAGAGATCGGTGACGTGTCCGTTCGGTGCCGTCCAGCGGGCCGCTGTGGTGACGATTCCCGTGTGCAGGTCGATCGACTGGCGCCACCCGGAGGTGTGACCGGAGGTGAGCGAGAAGACCTGTGCGCCGTCGGAGAAGGTCAGGGTCGACCAGGTCGGGATGTTGGCGCGTTGCTGGACGCGGTCGGATGCCTTGGGAGCCGAGCTGGGAAGGACATAGAAGCCGGCCAGCTCTGATTGCGCCGGGACTTTGCCGGCAGCGTAACCCTGGCCGCTGGGGGGAACCCGCACGCCGAGCATGCCGTTGCCGGTGAAGGTCGGCGCATAGTTGCCGCCGGTACTGGTGGCCGTGAGCTGGTAGGCCCCGGGTTGCGCAGCGGCGCTGGCGGTGCCCGGCAACGATGCGCCAGTCAGGACCGCCATGATGGCCAGGACGCCCGTCAGGGCTCGGGAACCGCGCATCCCTTCACCTCCGTTTCACAGCACTCTCCCCAACCCGTATTCCTCGGGAAACCAGAAGCCAAACACCGCATGCTCCCATCGAGCACATAACCGACCTGGCGAGTGCGTACAGGGCAGCGCTGGGCTAGGGTGCCCGGATGCCAACACGCGTTTTCATCACCGGCGCCTCCGGCTTCATCGGGCGAGCGCTGTTTGACCGCTACCGGGCCGACGGCCACGAAGTGACCGGCTGTGACCTGGTCGCCGACGCCGGCCGGGGGATCGTGGCCGGTGACGTTGCCGTCGCCGGACCGTGGCAAGAGCAGATGGCGGGGTGTGACCTGGTCATCCATACGGCGGCCAGCGTGTCGCTGAAGATGGAGGACGCGGACGAGACGTGGCGATCGAATGTCCTCGGGACGGCGCACGTGGTCGAGGGCGCGGAGCGGGCGGGAGCCTCGCGGCTTGTGCACTTCTCGTCGGTGACCGTCTTCGGACTCGAGTTTCCCGACGGAGTGGACGAGCGTTACCCGGTCCACAACACCTACATCCCCTATCCGGACAGCAAGATCGCCTCCGAGCAGGTCGTACTGCAGGCGCACGTCGAGGGGCGAGTCCCGTGCACGATCGTGCGCCCCGGGGATGTCTACGGCCCGCGCTCCCGGGCCTGGGCGATCATCCCGACTGAGCTGATCAAGGCCCGGCGCTTCACGCTCCCGGGCGGTGGGCGAGGGATCCACTCACCCGTATACATCGACAATCTCATCGACGGCGTGGTGCTGGCTGCCGCGTCACCCGATGCCGTGGGAGAGATCTTCACCTTGTCGGACGGGATCGGCGTTCCGTACCGGGAGTTCTTCGCACCCTACGCCGAGGCGATTGGGCGGCGGCTGATCACCCTGCCCACGCCGATCGCCCTCGCCAGCGCCGCGGTGATCCAGCGGATGGCGCGGCTGGCGCCCGGGGACAACGAGATCAATCCCGGCTCGGCGCGATACTTGCTGCGTCGGGGGACGTATTCGAACGCCAAGGCCCGCCGGGTACTCGGTTGGGAGCCCAAGGTGGGCGTTCCCGAGGGGCTAGAGCGGACGGTCGAGTGGCTGCGGGCCGAGGGGTACGCTGGGGCCCGGTAGGCGTAGGGCTCGCTCATGAGCCCTGCGGCGAGCGCCGCGGTGCCTGGTTCGCGACACCTGCGGCTTTGAGGGACTGGGCCGAGCGCCTTGCGGGGTCCGAGTCCCCGGGGTTTGAGTCCCCGGGGTCCGATTCCCGGGGCCAATTACGACCAGAGTGCTACAACCGCCGCGGCTCGCGATGACCGCTGTAGCACTCTGGTCGTTATACGACCGAAGCGCTACAACCTGCTGGCGTCGATTGCTCCGTTGTCGCAGTTTGGTCGTTCTGCGGGCGGACTCAGGCCTGAGCTGCGGTGAGGTTCGGGGGCGGACTCCGGCGTGAGCTGCGGTGAGGTTCGGCGGGCGGACTCCGGCGTGAGCTGCGGCGAGGTTCGGGGGCGGACTCCGGCGTGGGCTGCGGCGAGGTTCGGCGGGCGGACTCCGGCCTGAGCTGCGGCGAGGTTCGGCGGGCGGACTCCGGCCTGAGCTGCGGCGAGGTCGGGCGCAGTTCCTCTTCGATGCGCCGCGGCGGTTCCTAGCCCGCGGCGACCGCCACTCGCTGCGCCGCCAGGCGGGCCAGGGTCGCGTGGTGTTGGTGCACGCCGCCCAGCAGGGCGTGGTCCAGCTGGGCTCGCTTGTAGAGCCAGTGGACGTCGGCCTCCCAGGTGAATCCAATCCCGCCGTGGGCCTGGATCGCGCTGGCCGTGACCTCGCGGCCGGCCTGTGCGGCCGCCGCGGCGGCGAGCGCGGCCGCCTCCGGAAAGCGTTCCGGGTCGGCGTCGGCGGCCCAAGCAGCAAAGTACGTGGCCGACCGGGCGCTCTCGGTGTGCAGCAGCATCTGCGCGCAGCGATGAGAGACGGCTTGGAAGGAGCCGACCGGAACGCCGAACTGCTTGCGGTCCTTAACGTATTCGAGCGTCATCTCCAGGGCGCGCTGGCAGAGGCCGAGCATCTCGGCGGCCAGGACCGTGCGAATGCGGTCGGCTGCGGCGCCACCAAGCACCTCGCCCCCACCACCCGGGGCAATGGTGGCGTAGCGACGAGTCGAGTCGATCGACGAAAACGGCTCCGTGCCCGGCTTCTCCAGCAGCTCCGCTTCCGCACCGTCGAGCAGGATCACGACATCGGCGCCGGCGGCATCCGCCGCGAGCTCACGAGTGCCGAAGCCGGCGCTGAGCTCACCGGAAACCAGCCCGGGGAGGAGCCCGGCAACCCGGCTGTCCTCGGCGCTCACGTTCAGTGCGGCGGCGACCGCGGCAACCGAGACGAACGGGGTCGCCGCGCAGGCATAGCCCAGCTCCTCGGCCAGCACCGACAGCTCAATCATGCCCAGACCCTGTCCGCCGTGTTCCTCCGCGACGGCGATGCCCGGCCATCCGAGGTCGATCAGCTCACGCCACAGCGCCGCGTCGTACTCGCCGGACTCGGCGGCGGCGCGCACGTTGGGCCACGGTGAGCGGCTGGCCAGCAGCTCGTGCGCAACGCGCTTGATCTCCTTCTGGTCCTCTGTCAGGTCGAAGTCCATAATCGATCGCCTCCTAGCGCGACTTGGGCAGTCCGAGCACACGCTCGGACACGATGTTCTTGAGCACCTCGGTGGTCCCGCCCTCGATCGAGTTGCCGCGCGCGCGCAGCAGCTCGTAGGACCAGGGGCTGCCGGACCGCAGTCCCTCCGAACCGAGCAGGTCCGCCGCGAACTGTGTGAGCTGCTGGTTGGTCTCCGACCACATCCATTTGGTCAGCGAGCCCTCTGGACCGGGCTGACCGTACTTCTCGATCGCGGTCAGGCCGCGGTAGGCGGTGAGACGCAGCACCTCGGCCTTCAGGTGCAGCTCACCGAGCTGGTCGGCGACCACGGGATCGTCGAGCAGGCCGCGCTCGCTTGCCGCTGCGAACACCTGGTCGAGTAGTTGGCGCAGGCGCACCTGGAGGAAGAAGGCCAGGCCCGCGCGTTCGTTCATCAGCGTGGTCAGGGCCACCTTCCAGCCGTTGCCCTCGCCCCCAAGGACGTTGGCGTCGGGGATCCGCGCCTCCTCGATGAACAGCTCGTTGAACTCCGCCTCCCCGGTGATCTGACGCAGCGGGCGGACCTGGACCTGGTCCTGCTCCATGTCCATCAGGAAGTAGGTGAGGCCCTTGTGCTTGGCTGCGTCCTGGTCGGTCCGCGCCACCAGCATGCACCACTTCGAGTACTGCGCGCCGCTGGTCCAGACCTTCTGCCCGGTGACGATCCACTCGTCCCCGCGCTTGACCGCCCGCGTCTTCAGTGCGGCCAGATCCGAACCGGCGTCCGGCTCGGAGAAGCCCTGGCACCAGATCTCGTCGGCCGTGACAATCGGGGCCAGGTACCGGTCCTTCTGCTCCGGCGTTCCCCAGGTCATGATCGTCGGGCCGGCCAGCAACAGTCCGAGGACGTTGGCGGGCAGCGGCCCCCCGGAGCGCCCGAGCTCTTCGAAGAAGATCGCCGACTGCGTGAGGGTCGCTCCGCGACCGCCGTACTCACGCGGCCAGTGGACCGAGGCCCAGCCACCCGCCGCGAGACGACGCTGGAAGTCTCGCCGCCAGGCGTAATGCTCGTCCTCGCTCTCCGGGGCCTCGCCGGCGGGGTTGTCGGCCAGCCACCCGCGCAGCTCATCGCGGAACGCCAGCTCGGTGTCGTTGAAGGTCAGGTCCACTGCTCCTCCTTTCCGGCCAGCCGCACCGCGCAGCTGACCAGCACATCTTCGAGATCGATAGTCGCCCTCCCGGCTCGCACGCGCGCACACGCCAATTCGTGTACGCCCGAGGCGAGCACATACAGCGCATCATCGGGCGGCACCGGGGCGCCAGAGCGCGCGAAGCTCTTTCCGTAGCGGCGGGCAAAGCGCCACATCCCGGCGTCCCGCTGGGCTCCTACGGCGGGCCACTCCAGCAGGTACACCCGCGCGAACAAGGGCTCTTCGTCAAGCGTCCGTAGGTAGGTCCGGATGCCCAGACGCAGCTCCTCGCGCCAGTCCGCGGCCTCCCGGGTCGCCGCGGCCACCCGCTCCTCGAGCACCTCGGTGCCGGCCAGGTATGCCGCCACGAGGCAGGCCTCCTTGGACTCGAAGAGCTCGTAGAACGTCCCGCGGGAGACCCGGGCGAGCTTCACCGCGTCGGCCACCGTGGCGGCCTCATAGCCCTTCTCGGCCACGGCCGTGACCATCGCCTCGAGCAGCTTGGCCCGCTGGGGCCGTGCGTTGAGCAACGGCTCGAGGTCACGATGACTTGCGACCAGTGACGGCACGCCACGGAATGTACCTGATAGGTACGGATGCAGTACTCGATGAGTCTTCTAGGCCGCTTACTAGAGTTGAGAGCATCGTCGCCGAAGCCGTCTCACCCCTCGATGCCGAGTTGGCGCTTCGTCGCGCCCGACGGCCGCTGGTCCTGGGGATGGGCGGTGGGGGCGATGTCGTCGGCGCCCTTGCCACAGCAGAGCACACGCGGTTGTACGACGAGGCCGAGCCGGTGCTCGGCGGGGTCAGCTGGGAGCGGCGGACCATCGATCCGGTGCCTGGCCCGCGCCGGGCCAGCGAGATCATCGATGCGCAGGAGCTTGCGCCCGGCGTGCTCTTGGCCGGGCCGCGAACCCGTGTGGCCGACCGGGAGGTGTACTTCGCCGAATCCAGGATGGCCGAGTTCCTGGGCGAGCGGACGATCCTGGTCGACGTCCACGACGGTCCAGCGGCGATCGCCCGCGGCCTCGGCGAGGGAGCGCGTCGGCTCGGCTGCGATCTGATCGTGTTCGTCGACGTCGGCGGCGACGTGCTGGCCCACGGCGACGAGCCGGGTCTTCGCAGCCCGCTGTGCGATTCGATGATGCTGTCCGCCGCGGCCCGTCTTCAGGAAGCGGGCCACGACGTACTCCTGGGCGTGTTCGGGATCGGCTGCGACGCCGAGTTGACGCCGCCCGAGGTTGTCTCCAGGGTCGCGATGGTGGCAGCCGCGGGGGGACTGTGCGGCGCGCGAGGCTTGACTGGTCCGGTCGCCGATCGTCTGGAGGCGGCGATGAAGCTGGTGCCGACCGAGGCCAGCGCGCAGGCCGTGCGCGCGTTCCGCGGGGCCTGCGGGCCGGTACCGATCCGCCGCGGTGCCGCGACGGTGCAGCTCACCTCGTTGGCCGCGCTGACGCTGTACCTGGATGTCCGCGCGACGATGCACACGACCGGCCGCCTGGCCAACGCCGTCGCTTCGGCCACCACGCTGGAGGAGGCCAATGCGGCCCTGAACCGGCTTGGGGTGAGGACCGAGCTGGATCTGGAATCGGCGGCCTAGGCGGCGGCGGCCTGGGAGTCGACGGGCGGCCTAGCAGTCGACCGCCGCGGAGTCGGCGGGTTAGGTCAACTCGAGCACGGCGCGCGCAGCATTGTGACCGGGGATCCCGCTCACGCCGCCACCGCGCCGCGCGCCGGCGCCGCAGAGCCACACGTTGGCATGGTCGGTCTCGACCCCCCACGTGCCGACCTGCTCAGGGCTCTCGGCGTACGGCCAGGCCAGATCGCGGTGAAAGATGTGACCGCCCGGCATGGCGAGCTGTGACTCAAGCTCGGCCGGCGTCAGTGCCTCCAAACAGGCCGAGCCGTCCGGCCCGACCCACAGGCAGTCCTCGATCGGCTCCTCCAGCACCGAGTTCAGCGAACGCAGCGTGGCCGCAACGGCCGCCCGCTTGGCCGCGGAGTGGTCAGCCATGAACAGCCGCGCCGGCATGTGCAGGCCGAACAGCGTCAGCGAGTGGGCCCCCGCGGCGCGCAGCTCAGGCCCGAGGATCGTGGGATCGCTCAGCGAATGGCAGTACAGCTCGCAGGGAGGGAGGGCGGGAATGGCTCCAGCGGCGGCCTGCAGATAGGCGGTCTGGAGCTGCTCGTAGCCCTCGTTGACATGGAACGTGCCGGCGAAGGCGAGCTCCGGTGGCACGTGCGGGTCCCGAAGGCGCGGCAAGCGTCGCAGCAGCATGTTGAGCTTGAGCTGGGAGCCCTCCGGCGGGGGCCGCTCCGAGGGCTCGCCGAGAAGCCGCGTGAGCACCGCGGGGGCCAAGGCTGCGAGCACGTGCCGAGCCAAAAAGCGCCGGCCATCGGTGCAGCGCACTTCCGCTGAGGACCCGTCGGTGGCGACCGCGCTGACCTCGGCACCGGTGAGGATGTCGGCGCCCGCGGACCGCGCGCTGGCGACCAGCTCCTCGGTCAGCCGACCCATTCCGCCGACGGGGACATTCCAGCGCCCGGTTCCGTTTCCGATCACGTGGTAGAGAAAACACCGGTTCTGGCGCAGCTGCCGATCGTCGGCCGCGGCGAACGTCCCGATCAGCGCGTCGGTGAGAACGACGCCACGAATCATGTCGGGACTCAATCTCTTCTCCAGCAGCACCGAGATCGGTCGCTCGAACACCCCCTCCCAGACCGCCTCATCGTCGATCAGCCTCCGCGTGGCCTCTCGGCTGAGCAGCGGTTGGGTCAGGGTGGGGAACAGCCGCTGGGCGAGTCGTCCCAATCGGGCGCAGAAGTCGGACCATTCGTCCGAACCGGAGCCCGAGTCGGAGCCCGAACGGGAGCCCGATCCGGAGCCCGCACCGGGGCCCGCGTCATCGGCCCGGACGAGAAGCCCGCCGTCATCGGTCGGGGTGTAGGACGAGACCGCCCGCGGGCGAAGCTCCACGCGCAGGCCGAGCTCACGCGCCAGTTCAGCCGGAAACAGGCTGACCAGATAGGAATAGCGTGAGAGCCGGGCATCGACACCAGGGAAGGGAAGATGAGACACGGCGGCGCCGCCCAGACGATCGGAGCGCTCCAGCACCATCACCGAGCGCCCGGCACGGGCGAGCAGCGCAGCGGCGACCAAGCCGTTGTGACCGCCGCCGAGCACCACCGCGTCATACCGGCGGGAGCTCACCGCGCTACTTGAACAGTGAGTCGACCGAGACCTTGATCTTGCGCAGCTCGCCTCCGCGGCCCGGCGCCGCCGTGAAACCGCCGCGGCCGGCTCTCACCGTCGTGCAGGTGGCACGGACCTCTTCGGTCAGGAATCTCGACGCCTTGCCGTAGCCGTGGGCATCGTCGACGCCTCGCGGACGGTGGTGATAGCGGACCGGCACATAGAGATGCAGCTCCCGCCGAGCCCGGGTCATGGCAACGTAAAGCAGGCGCCGCTCCTCCTCGATGCTCTCGCTGCTGCCGGCCGACATGCAGGCCGGGAAGTTACCGTCGTAGAGCGATAGCACGTGAACACCATCCCACTCCAGGCCCTTGGCCGAGTGGATCGTCGAGAGCACCAGGTAATCCTCGTCGAGATGCGGCGGGCCGGCGAGGTCGGCACTGGATTGCGGTGGGTCCAGAGCAAGCTCGGCGGCGAAGTGGCCCAGGTCTGAGGACTCACGTGCAGCGGCGACGAGCTGGTCGAGGTCGGCCAGCCGCACCGGGCCGTCGGCATAGCGCGCGGTGATCAGCGGCGCGAGCGCGTCCCGCAGGCCTTCCGCCTGAACGCCCGCGTGCTCTGCGGCGCACGCGGCGCGCAGCGACGCGACGAGCGGATCGGCCGCCTCGCGGGCGGGCGCGGACAGTCGCTCGCGGGCCTGCGCCCAGGTATCCAGCGCGGCCGGCCCGGCGGCCACGAGCACGTCCAGCACGCGGCGGGCGGTGACGGGGCCCACTCCCTCCAGCAGCTGGAGGAGGCGAAACCAGGACAACTCGTTAACCGGATTGCCGACGAGTCGAAACAGGGCGATCAGATCCTTGACGTGGGCCGCCTCGAGGTAGCGCAGGCCGCCGTACTTCACGAACGGGATCTTGCGCCGAGTCAACTCCAGTTCGAGCAGGTCGGAGTCATGCGAGGCGCGCATCAGCACGGCCTGGCGGCGCAGTTCGAGGCCTCGCTCCCGAGCCGCCAGCACTCGCTCGCAGGCCTCCTCAGCCTGGGCCGACTCGTCGCGGCAGAAGACCAGCTCGGGTCGCTCACCGCCCTCCCGCTCGGCTCGCAGCCGTTTGCGAAATGAGCGCGCGGCGTCCGTTGCCAGCACATTCGACGTGTCCAGAATCGGCTGGGTCGAGCGGTAGTTGCGCTCGAGCTTGACCAGCGTGGTGCCGGGAAACTGATCCGGGAAGCCGAGGATGTGCTCCGCGGACGCCGCACGCCAGCCGTAGATCGCCTGCAGGTCGTCGCCGACCGCCGTGAGCTCCGATGAGCTGCTGCGCAGTCCCCGCACGATCTCGACCTGCAGACCGTTCACGTCCTGGTACTCATCGATCAGCACGTGGTCAAATCCGGAGGCCATCGCCGGCCCGATCACCTCGTCAGCGGCCAGCGCCCGCCAATAGAGTAGTAGGTCATCGAGATCAAGAACCGAGAGCGAGCGTTTGCGCGCCGTGTAGGCCTTGAACAGCATCGCCATCGCCTCGACGTGTTGCTCGCACCAGGGAAAGCTCTCGGCCACGACCTCGGACAGGCTCCGTTGTGCGTTGACCGTCCGCGAGTAGATGTCAAGCAGCGTGCTCTTTCTCGGGAAGCGCTGCTTGCTCTGAGCGTGCCCGTGCTCCTCACGGATCAAGTCGATCAGGTCGGTGGCGTCTCCGGCGTCCAGCACCGCGAACCCGGAGGCCAGCCCCACCGACGACCCGTGCACGCGCACGAACCGGTGCGCGACCGAGTGGAAAGTTCCACCCAGCACGCCGCTTGACCCGGAGGGCATTTGCACGAGTCCGCGAGCGCGCTGGAGCATCTCTCGTGCCGCGCGGCGAGTGAAGGTGAGCAGCAGAATTCGCTCAGGCCTCATGCCCTGCTCCACCAACCAGGCCACGCGCGAACACAGCGTCGTGGTCTTACCCGTCCCCGCGCCCGCGAGGATCAGCAACGGGCCGCCCGGGTGGGTAGCCGCCGAGCGCTGTTCGGGGTTCAGTTGGGCGAGAAAGCCCGGCTGGGGTGGGGTGGGGACGAGGGCGGTAGGGGAGACGAACACGCGTTCGAGCCACCGTAAAACGGTGCCCGGACGGACTGCAAGATCGGGTTCAGCGGCGCGTCCCGAGGCGCTAAGCCGAACTAGCCGAACCCCTCCAGCGGTCGCTCGATCGCCGCCTGAGCCGCCGCGATCCTGGCGATGGGGACCCGGAATGGAGAGCAGGAGACATAGTCAAGTCCGGCGGCGTGGAAGAACTCAATCGACTCGGGGTCGCCCCCGTGTTCGCCGCAGATTCCGAGCTTCAGCCCCGGGACCGATTCGCGGCCGACCCAGGCCGCGAGCCGTACAAGCCATCCCACACCCGGACGGTCGATCGTCTCGAATGGGCTGCGGTCGATGATCTTCTTCTCCAAGTAGGTCGGGACGAACTTCGACTCCACGTCGTCACGCGAGAACCCGAGCGCGGTCTGGGTCAGGTCGTTGGTGCCAAAAGAGAAGAAGTCGGCGAACTTGGCGATTCGGTCAGCCACGAAGCAGGCACGCGGAAGCTCGATCATCGTTCCCACGCTGTAGTCCTCCCCGACGGTCAAGCCCTCCTCGTCGCCGACGCCGACTACGAGTGCGCGCATCAACTCGAGCTCGTGCTCGTAGTCGACCAACGGGATCATGATCTCCAGGTGCGGGGGCTCCGAGGCCGCCTTGACGGCGCGGAAGATCGCATGCACCTGCATCTCGTAAATCTCCGGATAGAGGATGCCGAGCCGGCAACCGCGGGTACCCAACATCGGGTTCTCCTCGGAGATCTCCTCCACCCGGGCCTGCAGGCGTTCAAGCCGGTGGAGGTCGTCGGAGCCCTCCATCCGCGCGTGCTCGACCTGTGTGGCGAGGTCGGGAAGGTTGGGCAGGAACTCGTGCAAGGGTGGGTCGAGTAGCCGGATCGTCACCGGCAGACCCGCCATGGCCTCAAACAGGCCCTCGAAGTCTCCCTGCTGAAGGGGCAGCAGCTCCGAGAGCGCGTTACGCCGGTCCTCAGTCGTGTCGGCCATGATCATCGCCCGCATCTTCGGCTGGCGATCTTCGGCCATGAACATGTGCTCGGTTCGACACAGCCCGATGCCGGCGGCGCCGAGCTCACGCGCGCGCCGCGCGTCCTCCGGGGTATCGGCGTTGGCTCGGACTCCGAGCCGGCGAGCGTCATCGGCCCAGCCCAGGACCGTGTCAAAGTTCTCGTCGACGCGGGCCTCGACGAGTGGCACGTCCTCCGTGGTGACGCAGCCGAGGGTGCCGTCGATGGCAATGCGATCACCCTCGTGCAGCTCGGTACCGTTGACGCTGACCGTCTTGGCGGCGAGGTCGATGGCCAGCGTTTCGACCCCCACCACTGCCGGGCGGCCCATCCCGCGGGCGACCAGAGCGGCGTGCGAAGCCTTGCCGCCCTCGGAGGTGAGAATCCCCCTGGCCGCGTGGAACCCGGCGACGTCGCCGGCATCGGTGAACGGACGCACGAGGATCACGTCGCGTCCGTCCTGCTCCGCCGCCACCGCGTCTTCGGCGGTGAACACGATCTCGCCCTTGGCGGCGCCCGGGGAGGCGTTCACGCCCGTGGCCAAGACCTCGAATTTCGCCTGCGGATCGAAGGTCGGGTGCAGCAGTGCGTCGAGCGAGGCGGGATCGATCGTCATCAATGCCTCATCCCGGCTCAGCAGCTCCTCGGCGACAGCATCCACGGCAAAGCGCACCGCGGCCTGGGCAGGCCGCTTGGCGTTGCGCGTCTGGAGCATGAACAGCTGACCCTCTTCGACGGTGAACTCCGTGTCCTGCATGTCCTTGTAGTGCTCTTCCAACGTCCGCAGGATCTTCATCAGCTCGGTGTGGACCTCGGGCAGCCACTCCTTGATCTCCTCGATGTCGCGTGGGGTCCGGGCCCCGGAGACGACGTCCTCGCCCTGGGCGTTGGGCAGAAAGTCCCCACTGGGCTCCGGCGCCCCGGTCACCTCGTTGCGGGAGAACGCCACCCCGGAGCCCGACGTCTCGCCCTTGTTGCCGAACACCATCTGCTGCACATTCACGGCGGTGCCCCACTCATCGGGGATGCGATTCAGCCGCCGGTAGGAAACGGCCCGCTCGCCCACCCAGGAATCGAACACGGCGCGGATGGCCAGCCGCAGCTGGTCCTGCGGATCTTGGGGGAAGTCCTCGTCGGTGTGCTCGCGGTAGACGCGCTTGAAAGTGTCGGTCAGCTCCCTGAGCGCGTCCACGTCGAGCTCGGTGTCCTCACGCACGCTCCGTGCGTCCTTGGCCGCTTGGATCGCGTTCTCAAACTCCTCGCCCGGGATGCCGCGGGAGACGTTCCCGAACATTTGCACAAACCTACGGTAGGAGTCCCAGGCGAACCGCTCGTTGTCCGTGGCGCGGGCCAGCCCAAGCACCGACTCGTCATTGAGGCCGAGGTTTAGGACCGTGTCCAGCATCCCGGGCATCGACTCACGCGCCCCCGAGCGCACCGAGACGAGCAGCGGATCCTGGTCGTCGCCGAGCGTCTTGCCGCTGTGCACCTCCAGGCGTGAGAGCGCTTCGGCGACCTGATCGGCCATGCCCTCGGGCTCCTGCCGATCCGCCCGCATGTATTCGACACATGCCTCGGTGGTGATCGTGAATCCGGCCGGAACGCGCTCGGCGCCCAAGACGCGAGTCATCTCGGCGACTCCTGCGCCTTTGCCGCCCAGCAGGTCTCGCATCTCCTTGGAGCCGTCGGCGAAGTCGTAGACCCAGCGCGGCATCAGCTTCGCAAACCCTTGGTGGCCACTGCGAGCCGATCCTACCCCGGCTGGCGCGTTTCCAGCTACTGTGGATAGGGGAGACGTTGAATATGGGTCCACAAGAGCCATCCCCAGCGGTGCCGCCCGCAAGCGAACCGCCGACGGGGGTACCGGCAAGCGAGCCGGCCGGCGCCTCGGCGGCAGGACCGGCAGGTGCGCCAGCGGGTGGCGCTCAACCCGCTCGCGACAACATGCTCCCCCGCCGCGGGCGGCGGCGGTTCGGACTCGAGCGCATCCTGGTCCGGCTGATCGCCACGGCCGGGATCATCGGGATCGGCGTGGCGCTTGGCGCGATCCTCGCCTCCAGCAACGTGCAAGGCTGGATCATCGGGCTCGTGGTCGCCGGTGTCAGCGTGATCCTGTCCGCGCTGCTCTGGTCCTCCCGACAGCTTTAGCTTCCGGACTCAGTGAAGGAACTTCACGGAACGGGAGACACGCGCGTAAGCGCGCCGGTGGCAAGATGTCTGGAACTGCTGCAGGCGGTGGAGCGCTACCCGTCCTGGTACCCGGAGGTGGTGCGCCGGGTGGAGGTGACCGAGCGCCGCAGCGACGGAAGTGCCGCCCAAGCGCGGACGACCCTGCATGTCTCCCAGGGACCGTTCAACCGTGACATCGACCTGCTCCTGACGGTGCAGTCTGAACCGGGCGGCATCGTCCGGCTGATTCGGATCCCGCACGACGCCTCCGACCGAGAAGTGTTCTCGGTCACCTGGCGCGTGTCCGAACCCGAGCGCGGCACGCGGATCGAGGTTCAGCTTGACGCGAATCTGTCGGTCCCGCGCCTAGTACCGCTCGGTGGCATCGGCAACGGGGTCGCACGCGGTTTCGTGGACGCGGCGGCTCGGGCCCTGGACGGCCCGCAGACCACGTCTTAGCGTCCCGGCTCGGCTCACGCCGCGCGGGCAGGAGCTGGTGGATCTGCCGGCGCCCCTTGATCGATGGGCAAAGCCGTGGGGCCGGCGGGAATGAGCTCGGCACTGCCCAGCAGCGGCAGCACGCCGGCCTCCAGATCGAGCAGGAAGCGCTTGCGCTCCAGCCCGCCCCCGAAGCCGGTAAGCGTCCCATCGGCGCCGATAACCCGGTGGCAGGGCACGATCACGGCGATCGGGTTGCGGCCGTTGGCCAGACCGACCGCCCGCGCGGCCGTGGGGTGATCAATCTTCGCTGCGAGTGCGCCGTAGCTTGTTGTCGTTCCGAAGGGGATCTGCTGTAGCGCCTCCCAGACCCTGAGCTCGAATGGGTTGCCGGCCAGACGCAAATCGAGGTCGAAGGAACGGCGGCGCCCATCGAAGTACTCCTCCAGCTGGGCGCGGACCTCGCCAAAGCTATCGTCCCCACGCCGCAAGGCCGGGGCGATGGAGAGTGGCCTGGGCCCGCCCTGCATCGACAGAGCTTGCAGCGACTCGCCGTCTCCGGTCAGGAGGAGAGATCCGATCGGGGAGTCAATCGTCGTGTAGATCATGCACCTATAACGCCGGTCCTCGGGCGGCTGTGAGAAGCCCTCGCCGGGGCCACCGACGATAGACCGCAGCTCGGAGGGTCAGCCCGTGGCAGCGACGAGCTGCGGTGCCGGAAGGTCCATCGCCTCGGCCAGCAGCTCGTATGAACGCCGGCGGGCGGCGTGGTCATGAGTGATGGTGACGACGATCACCTCGTCGGCAACGTATTCACTGGCCAACGCCTCCAGACCGGCGCGGACGGTCGCCGGCGAGCCGACGATCCCGCGGCGACCGGGGAGCGAGCCGTCCAACGGCTTGCCCTCTCGCTCTAGGAACTCGGTCGCTGTCTCGGGCGTCGGTACGGGGATCAGCTGTCCGCGGCGCAGCAGCGTCATCGCCATCCGGCTGCTTGTGGCGAGATGCCGGGCCTGCTCGTCGGTGTCGGCGCACAGCACCCAGGCCGCCACGGCGGTCCGCTGAGCGCTCAGCCGTCGGGTGGGGAGGAAGCGGTTGCGATAACTGGCCACGATTTCCGCGCCACCGGGATTGATGAAATCCGCGAACGCATACGGCAACCCGAGCTGCGCCGCCCAGATCGCACTCTGGGGGGATGAGCCCAGCAGCCACACGTCCGGCACGTCGGGGCGACCCGGGAGCGAGGCGGCCAGTCGCTGGAACGGATGGTCATCCGGGAGCGTGTCGTCGAGATATGCCAGCAGCTCGGCGAGCTGATCCGGGAAGTCGTCCGGAGAGGCCTGCCGGCGGTCACGCTGCAACGCGAAGGTGGTCAGCGGATCGGTACCGGCCGCTCGGCCGATCCCCAGATCGATCCGCCCTGGGTACAGGCCAGCGAGGAGGGAGAACGTCTCGGCGACCTTCAGTGGGCTGTAGTGAGGCAGCATCACGCCGCCACTCCCGACGCGAATGTGCGTGGTTGCCGCGGCGATCGGCCCGATCAGCGCCTCCGGGCTGGGGCCGGCCAGCATCGGACCTCCGTGATGCTCGGCGACCCAATACCGGCGATACCCAAGCTCGTCGGTCAGCCGGGCGAGGTCCAGCGTATTGGCCAGCGCTTCCGCGCCCGATGACCCTTCGGCGATCGGCGACTGATCAAGGACCGATAGCAGCATGTCTTCCATGGTAGAACGCGCCCGCCACCCCCCCCAGGCGCGTGGGCGGGTACGTTGCGCGTATGGCCATCGCCACTGCACTACGCGACGTTGAGGCGACGCGCTACGTGATCCCGCTGCGGGAGGGCGGCTCGCTGCCCGGGCTGGTCGAGGCCGACGACGATGGCCTGTACGTCGTGAAGTTCCGCGGTGCCGGCCAGGGCCCACGCGCGCTCGTGGCCGAGGTGATCGCGGGGGAGCTCGCGCGGCATCTTGGTTTGCTGGTACCGGAGCTCGTGCGGACCGCGCTTGACCCGACGCTCGGCGTGGCCGAACCCGATCCGGAGATTCAGGACCTGCTCCAGGCCAGCGCGGGAAGCAACCTCGGGGTCGATTTTCTCCCGGGTGCGTTGCCGTTCACGCCCGGGGCTGCGTTCGAGCCCGGGCCTGAGCTGGCCGCGGACATCGTCTGGTTGGACGCGCTGGTCACCAACGTGGACCGGACACCGCGCAATCCCAACCTGCTGCTCTGGCACGGTCGGCTGTGGCTGATCGACCACGGGGCGGCGCTATATCTCCAACACGGCGGTCTGATCCCGGCCGATCACGCCGAGCGCCCGTTCCCCCTCATCGCCGAGCATGTCCTGCTGGGTCAGGCGGGGTCGATTGTGGCTGCTCACCGGCGACTCTCCCCGCGGGTGGGCCCGGACGTGATCGCTCAGATCACGGCGCTCGTGCCCCCGGAGTGGTTTGCCAGCGACGGGCCGGAGATCTACGCCGACTACCTGACTCGCCGTGCCCAGCACGGTGGGTTTGCCGAGGAGGCCGATCGTGCCCGACGCCGCGCGTAAACCCTTCGCCTACGCGGTCCTGCGGGTGGTGCCACGGCTGGAGCGCGGGGAGCGGCTCAACGCGGGCGTAGTCCTGTACTGCCGCCAGCGGGATTTTCTCGGCGCGCGCATGATGCTCGACGAGGGACGGCTGGCGGCGCTCGCCCCCGAGGCCAACGCGGCCGAGGTGCGGGCCCACCTGGAGACACTGGCCAGGGTGGCCGCCGGAGAACAGGGCGCCGGGCCGATCGCGGCGCTCCCGGCTTCGGAGCGCTTTGGCTGGCTTGTGGCCCCCTCCAGCACGATGATCCAGCCCTCCGAGGTGCACACCGGACTGTGCCACGACCCGGCTGACACCCTCGCGGCCCTGTTCTCCGAGCTCGTGGAGTGATTTCAGCGGAGATTTAGATTCCCTCGGCGGCGGGTATTCCGTAGGCCTATGGATACCCCCGGCGAACGGCCCCCGCCGCGCGAGCACCTCCCCCGACGGCGTGTGTTGCTGCTGTCCTCCCAGGTTCCAGCACCGGCGGTGAGCGGACGTGGCAGGCGCGGGCTGGAGCTGATCAGGCGGCTGTCTGAGCAGTTCGATGTCCACCTCCTGGTCGTCTCAGAGACAGTCGCGCGGGATCGTGGTAATGCCGTCGCGCTGCACCCCTACTGCGATGACATCGAGATCCTTGCCGCCACACCACGCCGTCACGTGCACGACGCCCTGGAGCCGGAGGAGCCTGAGCAGGTGGCCCGCCACCACTCCGACCGCGCCACCGGGCGCGTGGGGGAGATCTTGGCCTCCCGGGCCGTCGACCTCATACATGTCGACGGGTTCTATCTGATGCAGCACATCCCGGACTGGGTCGACGTGCCGGTTCTGCTCGTGGAGCAGAACGTCGAGTACGACCTCGAGCGCCAGCGGGTCGCGACCTTGGACGATCCGCTCGCAGACGCTCGTGCGCTCGGGGCGTGCGCGCGGACGCGTGCGACTGAGCTCGAGTGCTGCTCCCGGGCATCGCTGATCGGAGCCGTGACGGCGGAGGACCGTGAGCTGCTTCAAGCCGCCCTCCCGGGCGCTGACGTGCGGCTGATCCCAGACGGCGTCGATCACGTGCCTCATCTGCGCCCAGTCGATTGCGCGGAGATGACCGCGCGCCCGCCGGCGCCGCTGCTGATGCTGCCGGGGAACTTCGCCCGCGGGCCTGAGGCGGATGCGGCGGTCCATTTCTGCTCCACGATCCTGCCGAGGATCCGGCGGACGGTTCCGGACGCCCATCTGTGGCTGGTGGGTGACGCGCCCACCCCCGAGATTCAAGCGCTGGCCGGGGACGCGGTCCGCGTCACCGGACGCGTCCGCGACGTCATGCCGTACTTCGACGCCGCCGACGTGGTGGTGTGCCCGTTCCGGGTTGGCGGCGCGTTCGAGACCGGGGCCAGAGAGGCGTTGCGGCGGGGCAAGGCGACCGTGTCGACGTCGATCGGGGCGGCCCAGCTGTCCGACGACGTGCGCTCGGCGCTGGTCATAGTCGACGACGACGAGAACTTTGCCGCCGCCACGAGCTCGTTGCTGGTCGATCCCCAGAGACGCGCCGAATTGGAGCACGCCGCATGTTGCGCAGCGACGCAGCTCCCACACTGGGACGACACAGCGCAGAGGCTGGCCTCGATCTATGAGGAACTTCTGACGGGCCGCTGCCCGATTGAGCGCCCCGCGTCAGAACAGGCCGGGACCGGAGCCGGGGCCTGAGCGGCGCGCCGGAGCGCCCGCGGCGGTCTGATTCTCGTCAAGCGCAACCACGAGCAGGGCGATGTCGTCCCGAGGGGGCGCACCGCCGGTGGCGCCCTGCTCGAGGAAGGCGGCCAAGCCTGCGGCGTCCATTCCCCGACCGCGCGCCACCAACTGGAGCACGTCTGAATCGGTCAGGATGTGTGCAGGCGCACGGGCGTCTGTGAGCCCGTCGGTGTAGAGCACCATGGTGTCCCCCGGGCCCAGCACACAGTGTGCCGGGCTGTACTCGAGGTGTTCGATCACTCCCGCGAGCGGCCCGCCGAGTGCGAGGTGCTCGACGGAGCCGTCGCGACGCAGCACTACGGGTGGTGGATGTCCGGCTGCGGCGAGCTCCAGGTGAAGCATTCCGCCGCGAGCCCGCGCGACGGCGAACACGGCGGTGAGGAATCGATGCGATGTCTCCTCGCGCTCACGTAGAACGGCGTCGTTGAGGGCTGAGAGGACCTGCGCCGGAGCCTGATCACCCAGAGCCCGGATCGTGTACCGGGCGAGCGCGGTCAGGGCGGCCGCCTCGGGTCCCTTGCCGCAGACGTCTCCGATGGCGATCCCCCAGCGATCATCACCAATCGGGAAGGCGTCGTAGAAGTCGCCGCCGACCTCCTGGTCTGCCGCGGCGGCCCGGTAGCGGCCCGCCATCTGGACCCCAGGAATGGCGGGCAGCGCCTGGGGAAGCAGGCTCGCCTGCAGTGTCCTGGCGATGTGCCGTGTCCCCTCGAACAAACGTGCGTTGTCGATCGCCATGGCCGCGCGCCGGGCCAGCTCCTCGGCCAGCACCAGGTCGTCCTGGTTGTACGACGGCGCTCCCTCCATGCGCAGGAGCGACAGCGTGCCGAGCGCACGCCGCCGAGCGATCAGCGGGACGACGATCGCCGAGTGGTAGCGCAGACGTCGCATCAGCGCGAAGTGCTCGCCGGCCGCGGCGATATCTCGCAGAAAGGCTGAGCTCATCGCCGGCAGCAGCACGGGCTCCCCCGAACGCAATACTGCGGCCACCGGGTGAGATGCGTCGAGCGTGAGGGGATGAGCCTCCCGCATACCTTCGATTTCCCGCGCGTGGGCTGAGTCTGCAGCGGCGGCCACAGCCGTGTGGACGGAACGGTCGTCATCCAGCAGGTCAACGACAGTCAGCTGGGCCAGCTCTGGCACGGTGAGGTCCGCCAGCGTCCGCAGCGTCTCGTTGTAGTCCAGTGAGCGGTCAAGCACCAGGCTCGTCTGGGCCAGGAAGGCCATTCGCTGCTGCAAGCGCACGTTCTCGCGGCTGGGGAGGAGGTTGGCCCCGCTCAGATCACGGAGAAAGCCGACGAACATCGGAGGATCGAACCCGGGCAGAGCAGCCAGAGTCAGCTCGACGGGAAACTCCGAACCGTCGCGACGCATCCCGGACAACTCCAGACGCCGGCCCAGAGCTTTCGCCTCGCCGGTCTCCAGGTAGCGACTGAGACCGTCGCGGTGTGCGGCACGCAGCGGCCCGGGAATGATCAATTCCGCCACCGGGCGGCCGATCGCCTCGGCCCGCGGATACCCGAAGGTGATTTCCGCCGCCGGGTTCCAGTCGCGCACCAGCCCATCAGCGCCCATCACGATCACCGGCTCTGGCGCTGCGTGGAGCACAGGGGCCGACCATGCGCTCCCAGCCGAGATTTGATGATCGTCGCGCCGCCCGATGCTTGCTGACGTTACCCGGCGGGCGCCCGCGGAGCGCGGACGCGGGATGGACAGACCGTATTCAGGCTGAACTTTGCCGCGTCAGTCTCAGCGGAGCGGGTAACCAAAAGGAGTGTCTATCCGACCAGCAGAGCTCCTGCGGCTGCGCCTGCCCTGCGATGCCTCGGCGCCGGCGCTGGCTCGACGAGCCTTGGAAAAACTTAGC
The DNA here is from genome assembly GCA_963757165.1 of uncultured Solirubrobacterales bacterium. GTDB lineage: Bacteria > Actinomycetota > Thermoleophilia > Solirubrobacterales > Solirubrobacteraceae > Palsa-465. The sequence continues at coordinate 350,723 of CAVWQO010000006.1, read as the reverse complement.
GCAATCGACTCGATCCGCGAGGATGCGTTGCTCGTGGTGAGCGAACTTGCCACTAATGCAGTGGTGCATTCGGGGTCCCTGCCCGAGGAGGATTTCGAGGTACGAGCCGAGCTCATTCCCGCTGGCCTGCGGATCGAGGTCACCGATCAGGGACACTCCAGCAGCACCCCAGCACCCCGCCGTGGCAACTCGCTCGTACCGGGGGGAATGGGCCTACGCGTGGTGGAGAAGCTGGCGCGCCGCTGGGGAACCGAGCGCGACCAGCGGCTGGTCGTCTGGGCCGAGCTGGCGCTGTAGCGTCCCGGGTCGGGGCGCTTCGCCGGCGTGGTCTCCCGCGAGGGCTGGATCTTGCTCGGTGTGTATCACCAGCACCGGGATCGGACTGTGGTTGAGCACGTAGTGGCTGACGCTGCCCAGCAGCGAGGCGGTGATGGCACCGCGGCCGCGGGACCCCATCACCAGCAGGTCGTGGTGCCCAGCCCTGACGCGGGCCAGGAGTGCCTGCCGGATCGGCTTAGGAGTGAGGATCGTGGTCACCGGGACGTCCGCCGGCACACGCCTCTCGGCGTCACGTAGGAGTTGGTCGGCCTCGCGTCGCAGCTCGGCCGCCAACGGCTCGCAGGCGGCCACGGCGGCCGGAGTGCTAGCCCACGCGGGTGGCCGTGGAATGGCCGTGAGAATCGTCAACCGGCCGTGGGCCGTGGCGGCAAGCTCGATCGCCTCGGTCAGCGCGCGCTCGGCGTGACGTGATCCATCGACTGCCACAAGGATGTTACGGAACATGATTAGCTCCTGTGCGGCGATTTGATTAGCATGCCAAAGGTTAGCATGCCACGTACGGTATCCTCGGGTCTATGGCAATTCCGGCCGCACACGTCCTGGAGGATCAGCAGCACTTCGCCGAGGAGGATCAGCAGCACTTCGCCGAGGAGGAGTTCCTGACTGCGTTCGAGGCGTTCGCTCAGGCGGTTCGGCGCGCCCGTGGCGCGCCGGCGCAGGACAGCGACGCGGCGCTGACGCTGTCTCAGTACGCGCTGCTTCAAGGGCTGGCCGATCGCGAGGTCGCACGGGTATCTGACCTGGCCGCGGCCGCCGGCGTGACGCCGTCCACGGCGACCAGGATCCTTGACGCGCTCGAGCGACGCGGGATCGTCAGCCGCACCAGGCCGCCCGAGGACCGGCGCGCCGTGGCCATCAATCTCACCGAGACCGGCCGGCAGGTTCTCAGCGGCCATCACGACTGGGTGCAGGAGCGCCAGCGCGGCTTCTACGCCGCGCTGCCCGGGGTCGAGCGGGAGCTCGCGCCAGATCTGCTTTTGCGCCTGGCCGCGTTGATCGACGATCTGGCGCTCGGCCCGCAGGATCAGTAGCGGCCTAGCCCCGCAACCACCCCGGGCCGATCCCAAACCCAGCCGCCACCGCCAGCCCGGCTACGAGGAGCGCCCCGGCCCGGCGGGTGTGCGTGAACACGAACGCCGCGAACCACAGCGGCCACACGGGGAAACCCCGCGGCGGGCGCTCCGGCCGGGGCAGCCGTAACGCTCGCAGTGCGCGCGCCAGCAACGGCGCCGCCCCAAAGGCGGCCAGCGAAGGCCACGGAAGCGCTCCGACCAACACGCTTACGACGATCACGGCGTAGAAGCCGACCATCAGCGCCTCGGTGGCGCGCCGGGCTCGTCGCTCGCCGAGGATCACCGGCAGGGTGCGGATCCCGGCGGTCTCGTCCCAGGGCAGCTTGTCGATGTGCTTGGCCATCAGCACCGAGGTGCACAGCAGTCCGTAGGGGATCCCGGCCACCCATACCTGCCAGGGAACATGGCCGACCGCGGCGTAGTAGGTCCCAGCGATCATCAGCGGGCCCCAGACGAGCAGCACGTCGAGCTCGCCCAACCCGCGCTTCTTCAGCCGTAGCGGCGGGGCGGTGTAGGCGACGTTGAGGATCACGCCGGCGACTCCGAAGGCAAGGACGATCCAGCCCCGGGCGCCGACCAGCGCGGCAAGGATCGCCACGTCCAATAAATTCACCATCACTGCCGCGCGGACGAGGTCACGCCGGCTGATCATTCCGGAGAGGATCGGGTGCGGCGCGTACAGGGCCCGCGGGTAGTCGCCGGTGTCCAGTCCGGTGTCGGTGTCGAAGAGGTCGTTGACCAGGTTGTTGGAGACATGGGCCAGGACGATGCCCAGGAACGACAGCGCGTACCAGCCGGCGGCGAAGCCGTGCTCGCGCGCCGCGAGCAGCCCGGCGATCGCTCCCGCGGTCAGCGTCATCGGGAGCACCCCGGCGCGCGTGATGACCAGCCAGCGAGACACCTGGTCAAGCTCACCCGCAGGCGGATTGACCGTGCTCAGCGCGTGACGCCAGCGGGCCAGACGGCCGGGGCCCGGAACCGACGGGGCGGACTCGCTCATGCCGCGCCACGGTATCGGTTTCTCGCTCCAGCCGGATACCGTTGCAGGATGCGTACACGGGTCATGGAGGGGTCGAGCTGGACGCCGGCCTGAGTGAGATCGCGCGCTTCCTCGCGCTGAGGCCACCGTTCGACGCGCTCGCGCCAGAGGAGCTCGGCGAGGTGGTGGCGCAGACCCAGATGGAGTTCTACCCCGCCGGTGGGGTGATTCTTAGCGAGGATGGCGGACCGGTCACGTTCCTGCGCGTGATCCACAGCGGCGCGGTCGACATCGCCCACCAGGGCAAGCTGCTCGACCTGCTCGGGGCCGGCGATACCTTCGGCCACGCCGCGATGCTGTCCGGCCTGCCCCCGGGCTTCGAGGCCCGGGCCGCCGAGGACACGCTCTGCTACCGGATTCCGGCGGCCGTCGCCCGGCCGCTGCTGGAGCGAGCACGCAGCCGGGACCTGGCCGTCGGACTGCAGGAGACCACGCATCAGCCGGTGGCCAAGCTGATCCGCGCGGCCACCGTGCGCTGTGAGCCGATGGAGAGCATCCGTGAGATCGCGCGGCGGATGACCGCGGCTGGTGCCACGTGCGCGATCGTGGACTTCCGCGGACGGGGCTTCGGGATCGTCACCGACCGGGACATCCGCACCCGGATCGTCGCGGCCGGCCTGCCGCTGACGGCGCCCGTCTCGACGATCATGACCACGCCGGTGTTCACCGTCACGCCGGACCGGTTGGCCGGCGAGGTCCTGTTCGAGCTGCTCGAGCGCGGCATCCGGCACGCCGCGGTGGTCACCGACCGCGGCCAACTCGTCGGCGTGGTCGAGGACCAGGACCTATTCGCGGTTCAGCCTCGGTCCTGGTTCGGCTCGCGCCGGGCGATCGCCCGGGCCAAGGACATCGATGCGCTGGTCGAGGTCTCGCGCAAGCTGCCGGAGCTGGTGGTGGAGCTTCACGCCGCGAACCTGCGCGCGCTCGAGGTGGCACGCGTGCTCTCCGCCCTGGTCGACGCGCTGACCGTCCGCGTGCTGGAGCTCGTGGTGCCCTCGGCCGGCCTTCCTGCGGACGGCCTGGTCTGGGTCGCACTGGGCAGTCAGGCCCGGCGTGAGCTGACACCGGCCTCGATCGCCCGGGGCGCGTTGGTATGCAGCGATCCGACACCTCCAGGATGGATCGAGGACGTGCAGGCCGCACTGGGACGCTGCGGGCTCCCGGGCACGGTGATCGCGCGCTCAGGAGCGCAATGGAAAGCGGCTGATCTCGAAGACGAACTGACGCTGTCGGTGCTGGTCGAGCGTCGCGCGCTGTGGGGGACGCCGCGTGATCCGCTGCCCGTCGTACACGGGTCCGCGCAGGACGCGGTGCTGGCCGTGCTGGCGCGGCGGGCCCTCGCCTATACGCCGCCCACCGGCTTCGATGCTGATTCCGTGCTCGAATCGGACGGGACTCGCAGCGACCGTCTGGACATCCGGCGCGCTGCGGTGATCCCGATCGTCGAGCTGGCGCGGTGGGCGGGCGCGGCGGCGGGAATGCACGAAGGGACCACCGCGGAGCGGCTCCTCGGGGCCGCGGCCGGCGGCGTGCTCTCCGAAAGCGACGCCCGCAGCCTCAGCGAGGCCTTTGAGCTGGCGCACGAGCTGCGCATCGCCCACCACATGCAGCAGCTCTCCGCGGGCGGGCGTCCCGACGATCAGCTTGACCCGGTCACGCTCAGCCCGCTGACGCGCGACCAGCTGCGCGATGTGTTCCGCGCCGTCTCCGGCGTGCAGCGAGGGTTGCGCGGATGAGGCTGCGGCGGCCTCCGGAGGGCACGGCCGCCGACTTCGCCGCCGTCGGTCGGCCCGCGGGCGAGACCCCGTGGCGCGAGGCCCGCTGGTGCGCTCTGGATCTGGAGCTGACCGGGCTCGATCCCCGTCGCAACGACATCATCGCCGTCGGGGCTGTGCCGATCGAGGACGGACGGATCGTGCTGGGGCAGGCCCTCTACACGCTCGTCCGCACCACCCGCCGCTCCGAGCACGGAGCCGTGCTAGTGCACAAGCTCCGAGTGGCCGATCTCGCCGACGCCCCACCGCTGGAGGAAGCGGTCGATCGCGTGCTGACGATGCTGGCCGGCAGCACCCCGGTGTTCCATACCGTTGCGGTGGAACGGAACTTTCTCGGACCGCTGTTCGCGCGTCGGCGCGTCCGATTGCCGGCGGCGGCCGACACCGAGGTGCTGGGACGGCTGTGGATGCGCGAGCGTGATGGCACGGCGCCGCCCTGGGTCTCGCTCGAGAAGCTGGCCTCCGTGCTCGGGCAGCCGGGCGAGCCTCCGCACCACGCGTTGGGGGACGCGCTGACTACGGCTAAGGCGTTCATCGCGCTGGCCACACTGCTCGACGCACGTGAGCCCCAGACCGTCTCATCGCTGATCCGCGCAAGCGACGAGAGCGGCCCGTGGCGGCGGATGTGAGCTCAGCGCGGGCTCAAAACAGCTGCAGGTAGCGGTCGAGCTCCCACTGGGTGATCTGCTCGTGCGCGGACTGCACCTCGCCCTGCTTGATCTTCACGAAGTAGTCGATGTAATCGCCGTCACGCGTAGTTCCCAGGGCTGAGCGCAGGACCGCGTCCTGCTCAAGCTCCCGCGTGGCATCAAGCAGGTTCGTGGGCAGCAACTCGATCCCCTTGGCCGCGCGTTCTGCCGCGTCCATCTCGTACAGGTTGACCTCGTTGGGCTCGCCCGGATCCAGCTGTCGCTCGACTCCGTCCAGCCCCGCCGAGAGCATCGCCGTCGCGGCGAGATACGGATTGCACGAGCCATCGACGGTGCGATCCTCGATTCGTCCCGGCGCCGGGATGCGCAGCATCTGGGTGCGGTTGTTGTAGCCGTAGCTCACGTAGGCCGGCGCCCACGTGGCGCCGCTGGTCGGCGCGCCGACCCGCAGGCGCTTGTACGAGTTGACTGTCGGCGCGGTCACGGCGATGTAGGCCTTGGCGTGAGCCTTCAGCCCGGCCAGAAACCCGTAGCCGATGTCCGAGAGGCCGAGGCCGCGCGAATCCTCGGACGGTTCCCGCGCGAACACGTTCTCACCGTCCTTCCACAGGCTGATGTGGAAGTGACAGCCGTTGCCGGTCAGATGGGCGAACGGCTTGGGCATGAACGTCGCGATCAGTCCCTGCTGCTGAGCCAGCGTCTCGACCATGTAGCGGAAGAAGATCGCCCGATCGCAGGTGGTCAGCGCATCGGCGAACTGGAAGTTCTGCTCAAACTGGCCGTTGGCGTCCTCGTGATCGGTGGCGTAATTGTCCCAGCCCAGGCCAGTGACGGCCTTCGACACGGTCGAGACAAAGGGCAGGTTGCGGGTCAGGGCGCGCATGTCGTAACAGGGCTGATCGAGCGTGTCGAGTGGGTCGGCCAGTTCCAGCTGGCCGTCAACGCCACGGCGGAGCAGGAAGTACTCCAGCTCGGCACCGATCATCAACTCGTAGCCCATCGACGCGGCGCGGTCCAGCGCGTTGCGGAGGATCGTGCGCGGGCAGAACGGCCAAGGCTGACCTTCCACCGTCACGTCACAGGCGAGCCGCGCAACGTTTGGCTGCCACGGCAGGATCGTGAAGCTGGCGGGATCGGGAATCGCGGCGATGTCCGGATCGTGGGGGCCCTGTCCGATGTCGCCTGCGGCGAACCCGGCAAATCCCGCGCCATCGCTGAGGAGATCATCGAGGTGGTGGGCGGGAACGAGCTTGGCGCTGGGCTTGCCGTGCATGTCCACGAACTGGGCGAACAGGAACTCGACGTTCTCTTCCTTGACCGCCTTACGGACGTCGTCGGCATCTTTGGGCTGATTTGGCATGACGGGAGATATATCCGTCTGGCGCCGGGTCGGCAATGGCATGGACGTCCCGTTAGCGACGGCTAGCATGTTCGGTGCGCACATAGGAGGTGCATGAGCGGGTGTCGGTCGATGTTCAATCAGGCGCTGGACTTCGTGGTCTCCGGGAGGAGAACCAGACGCTGTACGGCGTCATCAAGCTGGTCTCCTCCTCGCTGGAGGTTCTGCCCATGCTTCAGGGCGTCATCGATCTCGCCACCGAAGCGACGCGCTGCCATGCCTGCTTCATCTATCTGCTGGAGGACGATCGGCTGACCATCCGCGCGGCCTCGCCGGTGTTCGCCGAGGCGGTCGGACGGGTGCAGTTTGCTCTTGAAGAGGGGCTGACCGGGTGGGTGGCCCGCCATCGCACGCCAGAGTTCATACGCGACCACGCGATGGATGACCCACGGATGAAGTACGTGCCGCTGCTTGACGAGGAGCGCTTTCAGTCGATGGTCGCGGTCCCGATCCTTTCGCGCTCGGGCGAGACGATCGGCGTCATCGTCCTCCACACCGAGGCTCCGCACGAGTTCACCGAGGAGACGGTCAAGCTGCTGGTCCACATCGCCTCGCTGGTCAGCGGCGCGATCGAGAACGCTCAGCTCTACGACCTCCAGCGGCGGCGCGTGGACGCGCTGACAGGCCTGTCCGGGCTGGCTGAGGACGTGGCCGCGGCCGGTGACGCCGGGCGGCTCGCGCAACTGGTCGCCGACGGTACTCGGGACGTCCTGGGCGCCACGGTCTGCCAGCTGTACCGCACCGATCCGGACGGCACCGGGCTGCAGCTGCTCGCTTCCTCGCCGGATGCGGCGTCGGTGTCGCCGGCGATGTCGGCCTCCGGCCTGCTGCTGGCCGCGCTCGACGGCCGCGGCGACCGGCCGGCAGCGCGCGCGCTGTGGCCGGATCTCAAGGTGTCCGACCTGCTGGTCGCGCCGCTGTCAGCCGGCGGCGAGCGCGTCGGTCTGCTGTGCGCCGGCTCGCCGGCCGATCAGCGCTTCACCGGGGAGGACACCGAGATCGCCCGCTCGATCGCGCACCTGACCGCGATCGCCATCAAGCGGGCGGAGCTGATTGAGGGGTTGACCAAGGCCAACACCATCAAGGACCTGTTCGAGGCGCTGGCCGCGGGCGCGACTTCGTTCGCGGCGGCCAAGGCGGCCGAGGTTCGCTGCGATCTCACCGGGCCATACCTGATGGTGTGTGCCGAAGCCACGCCCGGCCGCGAGCAGGCCTCGGGCGAATGGCTGGCGGCGGCGGAGGAGCTTGGGCGCGGGCTGGCGGAACTCGCGCCGTACACAGCGATCGAGGTCGGCCCGGGTCCCGTCCGGGCGCTGCTCACCCTTGGCACGCGGCGGCCGCAGCGGATCGAGGAGGTGATCCGGGTCTGCCGGGAGCTGGGTCAGCGCGGCGGCGCGGCGCTGGGCATCAGCGAGGTGCGTGAGGCCCCGGCCGATGCCGCCCGGGCCTACCGAGAAGCGGTCGATGCCGCGACGATCGGGCGGGCACTGCTCGGCGGTGGCGGCGCAATTGCCTACTCGCAGCTCGGCGCCTACCGGTACCTCGTGCACATCTCCCCGGAAGAGGCCCCGCACGACCGGATGCGGGTGGCGGTCGATCGCCTGATCGCCTACGACAGCAAGCGCCGGACGGCGCTGCTGGACACGCTCGAGCGCTACCTGGCGGAACGGCGCAGTGTGATCGAGAGCGCGCGGGCGCTGTACATCCACCCGAACACCTTGCGCCAGCGGCTGGGTCGGATCGAGGAACTGACCGGCCTCAGCCTCGACCAGGACGATCTGCTCTCGCTGGAGCTGGCGATCAAGCTGGCCCGGCTTCACGGCCGGCCCGCCGCCGAGTCGTAGAGCCGAGCCGTGTTGGCGCTGGTCGGGCGCGGCTGATTATCGGACGGGCGGCTGATTATCGGACGTGGTGGCTCTGAGGCACGTATACGGTGCGTCAGAGCCACCACGTCGGTTGCGACAAGCGCGGGGCGGCTACCGAGCCTCGTCGTCCACGACCAGAAACACCGGGAGGTTCGCCTTGCGGCGCACGCGCTGGGGCTCCTGGGACCAGAGGAAGTCGCCGGTCACGCGGTTGCGGTCAGGGTCGGCCGCCATGACGATCGCCTCGGCGCCTTCGCTGGCGGCTTCCGCGAGGATCTTCTTGGTTGCCTTGCGCGTACCGAGCACGTGACCGTCGGCCTCAAGGCCCCTGCGCTTGAGGCGCTTGATCGCCTTGCCGACGATCGATCGCTGCTCCTCCCACTCCTGCTTGTTCGGCAGCAGCCCCGGTGCCGGGATCCCGAACGAGGTCCCGTGAACGCGGGCGATCGAGAACACGCGGACGTTGGCCCCGGAGGGCGCGGCCAGCTCGGCCACGCGCTCGATCGCGGCCTCCGGAATCGCACGTCCCTCGGAGGCGAGCAGGATCCGCGTGAAGGACCCTGCCGCCGCCTCTGTCTCGTCTGCGCCCGCCACCAAGGTTGCGCCGCTCATGGCCCGGCGCCGCCGGGCACGACCGTACCCGCGGGTGAAGGCGTGGCCTGGCTGGGCCGCTTGTCCTCGACGTTCTTGCGGTAGTAGTAGAGCGGCAGGTAGGCCAGCAGCACACCGATCCCGATGAAGTAGTAGGGGAGCGTCGAGTGTCCCGCCTGCGAGCAGCTACAGGAGGCGTACACCGGGCCGCCCCAGAAGTAGATGACGGCGTACAGCGCCGCGATCGCGAGGGCAACGTACTTCATGAACTCGGGGAGCCTGAACGGCCGGCGGACGTTGGGCCGATATTTGCGCAGCAGGTAGTACCCCACCAGCACGGGCAGGAACGAGGCCAGGTAGCCGACGTTGGAGAACGTGTAGATCTCGACAGCGCCGCCGAAGAACACGACGATGATCGCGCAGACCACGTTGAAGACCATCGAGCGGTCCGGAACGCCGTGCTTGTTGACGTGGGAGAAGAAGCGCGGGAACTGGCCATCGGTCGACATCTGATGCAGCGACCGCGCCGTCCCGGTGATCGCGTTCAGGGCCGAGAGGATCAGGGCCAGAATCAGCATGATCGCGATCAGCCAGTTGATCAGTTTGCCGCCGGTCCCGCCGCCAAACACCGCAGAACCGAAGTGGACGAAGATCGTCTTCGGGTCGGCGAGCCCGGCGGTACCGAGCGCCTTGGAGCCGAGGACGATGATGAAGGCGACGGGGATCGCCACGTAGATGAACAGACCGTAGGCGCCTTCCAGGTTCATGGCGATCTTGGCGTCGCGGTCGGGGTTGCGCGTCTCGCCGATATAACACGCAGCCGCCTCCATGGCGATCACGTTCCAGGTTAAGAGGAACGAGAAGGCGATCGAGACGGTCAGCCAGCCGTGATGGAACTGGCTGGCGAAGAAGCCGCTTCCGTCGAGGTGGTGAAAGCCGGAGAGCTGGCTGAAGTGGGCCACCGACGGGTGGAAGATCCAGGAAATGGCCAGGAAGGTCAGCGGGACCATCGACAGGAGCGCCAGCGCGGTGGCGAAGATCGTCCCGAAGCGAAGGCCCATGTAGGCGGGGATGAACAGCAGCAGGATGCCCACGACCGAAATCGCCAGGGTCCACCACGCGATCGGCGTGTTGATCGGCGTGAAGGTGGATGTCGCGTCGAGCTGGAGGCGGTCGACGATGTAGGCCGACGCGAGGATCATGTTCAGGGGTGCCACCGGGAACCATCCGAGCCAGTAGGCCCATGCGGTGAAGCCGTTGACGTGCTCGGCGAACCGCGGCCACTTGTCCTTGTAGGCCGGATAGGCATAGGAGGGAGAGCCGCCGGAGCGGTCGGGCATCATCGCCGAGAGCTCCGCCAGCAACAGGCAGAGCAGGTAGCCGCTCACGGTGATGACGACGATGATGGGAATCGACGCTGCCCCGAGGGTGGTTACCATCGTCGGCGCGATCCCGGTGACGAGGATCGTCCCGGCCAGCCCGATCACGAACGCACCCCACCAGTTGGTCGTCTTCGGGAGCCCCGAGCCCTCGTAACTGAGCTCGTCCTCGAATGGTCCTGGCGCGGTCAGGTCGTCCGGCATCTGCCCCTCCGGTTTCAGTTGACGATTCTCGTGGTTAGGCTGACATGTCCCCGGAACGTGTCCCAGGAATGAAGCGAACACAATTGCGGGGTCCGACATGGAGCACTTGGACACATTCCTCGCTCGGCAGCCTCCGTTCGACGGGATCGAGCCCGACGGACTGCGTGAGCTTGCCGCCCAGGCGCGCGAGCAGGCCTACGCCGAAGGAGAAGTAGCGCTCGTCGAGGACGGCCCGCCGGCGGCCTGGCTGTGGTTGATCCTCGACGGCTCGATGGAGCTCGTTCACGAGGGGGAGGTGATTCAGGTCCTCGGGCCTGGAGAGTGCTTTGGCCATCCGTCGCTGCTGTCCGGATTGGCCCCGACCTTCACCGTGCGGGCCCGCCAACCCTCCCGCTGCGCGCTTCTGCCAGCGGACAGCGCTCGGCGTCTGTTGGGCACGCAGGCCGGGGCTGCCTACGTGGCCAGGACGATGCGCACCCGGCTCACCGGAACCGGACACACGGTGCATGGCCTGCTCGATCTGGGCACCGTGCCGGTGGCGTCGGTCATGCGGCCCGCCGTGTTCATCGAGCCCGAGACGGACCTCCGCCGGGCCGCGCGGCGCCTTGGCGAGCCCGGGATCTCCGCGCTGCTCGTGAGACTCGACGCAACGACTTTGGGCATCCTCACCGACGCGGAGATCCGCGCTGCGGTGGTGTCCGGTGAGAGCGCGCTGGACGCCCCGGTGCGCACGGTCGCGCGCTCGCCCGTTCCGACCGTGCCGGTCGAGCAGCTGGCGATCGAGGCGACGATCGAGATGCTGGCCGCTGACGGAGGACATCTCGCCGTGCTCGACGGCCAGCGGGTCTGTGGCGTCATCTCCGCGACGGACCTGCTCAGTCTGGAGACGCGCAGCCCGATCGCGCTGCGGCACCTGATCCTCGGTGCGGCGGATGAAGACGAGCTCGTCCGGGCTGTGGCCCAGCTGCCGAAACTGTTCGCGTTGCTCGTTCGCGCGGGGGTCGGACCGCGGGACCTGGGCCGCGTCCTCAGTCTCCAGCACGACGCTGTGGTAGCCCGGCTAATCGACTTTTCGATCACGCGCCATGGTGAGGCGCCGAGCCAGTGGGCGTGGCTGGACCTCGGCAGCGCCGCCCGTCGCGAGTTCACCTTGGCCTCCGATCAGGACAACGCGTTTGCCTACGAGGACCCGCCATCGGATCAAGCCGAGGCGGTCGACGCCTACTTCGAGCGGCTTGGCTCAGAGGTCAACGATGGCTTGGCCCGATGCGGAATCGGCTCCGACAACAACGGCGTCATGGCCAGCAAGCGGCTGTGGCGTATGTCGAAGTCCGACTGGCTGCGCACGTTCGATGAATGCCTGACCCAGCCCGATGAATCCCATCTGATCCGGGCCACCGTGTCATTCGACTTCCGCCCGGCGGCAGGCGGGCTGGCGGTGGCCCCGGCGCTGACCGAGCGGATCCGCGCGGCCCGTGATTATCCGGCCTTCATGCGCCTGATGGCGCGCTCGGCCAGCGGGTTCCCAGTCGCGCTGGGGTTCCGCGGTCAGCTGGCCACGGGCAAGCATGACGAGCCGCCAGGCCGGCTCGATCTCAAGCACGGCGCGATCATCCCCTTGGTCAATCTGGTCCGCTTCCACGCCCTGGCGGGCGGCGTAACCATCTCGTCCACGCTTGACCGGCTGAACGCGGTGGCCAGCGTCGGTGGCCTCTCAAATAGTGAGGCGGACGGGCTGAGCGAGGCGTTCTCGGTCATCACCCGGTTGCGCTTCGAGCATCACGCAGCGCTGATCGCGGCCGGCCAGGCACCGGACAATCTGGTCGATCCGCAGAGCTTGACGCCGATCGCCACCGCTGAGTTGCGGGAGTCGCTGCAGGTTGTCCGCAAGGCACAGAAGCAGTTGGGAGTGTGGGGCGGAGCAGGCAGATAGAGCCCATTAGCGCCCGGCGCTGTGGCGTGAGACACCACATTCACGCGTGAAAGTGTGCCCGCGGACGCCATTGGAGAGCCCGGCAACTCGTTCTACGCTGACTTGCATGTGTGGAATCGCGGGCCTGTACATGAAATCGGCTGCGCTGCACGGGCAGCTGGGGGGCCATCTCTCAGACATGCTGGAGCAGCTCGCCGACCGCGGGCCGGACAGCGCCGGCGTGGCCTTCTACCGCGACCCGGCGCCCTTGGGGTCGTGCAAGGTCTCGCTTCACTCTCCTGCCGTTGACCCCGGCTGGGAACGGCTCGCCGCAGAACTCGAGCGGACCTTCGGCGGAGCGTCCTCGCCACACGCCCGGGCGACGCATGCCACCTTTGTGATCGCCACCGACGCCGAGACCGCGCAGGCATGGTTGAGCGAACACCATCCCGAGCTGACGCTGATGAGCGCGGGCCGCTCGATCGAGATCTTCAAACAGGCAGGCCCGCCCCAGGACTTCGTGCGCCGGTTCGAGCTACGAGGGCTCGATGGCACGCACGCGCTCGGTCACACCCGGATGGCGACAGAGAGCCGCGTGAGCACCGAGCACTCACACCCGTTCTCCACCGGCCTGGACCTGTGCCTGGTGCACAACGGATCCCTGTCCAACCACAACCGGCTGCGGCAGAGCCTGAGGCGCGAGGGCATCAAGTTCGCGACCGACAACGACAGCGAGGTCGCGGCCGGCTACCTGACCTGGCGTCTGCGCGAGGGCGCCACGCTCGAGCAGGCCCTCGAGGGGTGCCTGCACGACCTCGACGGCTTCTACACCTTCGCCGTGGGCACGGCCGAGGGCTTTGCCGTGCTCCGTGATCCGATCGCGTGCAAGCCGGCCGTGATGGCGGAGACCGACAACTGGGTCGCCATGGCCTCGGAGTACCGGGCCATCGCTGTCCTTCCCGACGCCGCGGACGCCGTCCTGTGGGAGCCTGAGCCGGGGCGGGTGTACAGCTGGGGCACGGTCCCGGTCGCCTGATGGCCGTTCCCACCGCCGCCGCGGCGGATCCGGTCGCGACTTTCGATCTGGCCCGTGAAACCGTCCGCGAGCTCAACTCCCGTCTGCATTCTGCCGATCTGCCACCCGGCCGGGTGCTGGTCCGCAACCCAGGTGGCAAGCACGCGATCGCGGTCGGCCTGGACGCGGACTACGACGTGGAAGTCGAAGGCCATGTCGGCTACTACTGCGGCGGGATGAACAAGCAGGCTACTGTCAGGATCAGTGGCAACTGCGGCGTTGGAGTGGCAGAGAACATGATGTCCGGCGCGGTGATCGTGCGGGGCAGCGCTTCCCAATCGGCTGGGGCGACCGCGCGCGGCGGGCTGCTGGCCATCCACGGCGACGCGGCCGCACGCTGCGGCATCTCCCTGAAGGGCGCCGACATCGTCGTTCGCGGCTCGGTCGGGCACATGAGCGCGTTCATGGCGCAGCGCGGCACGATCGTGGTGTGCGGCGACGCCGGCGAGGCGCTCGGCGACTCGCTGTATGAGGCGCGGCTGTACGTGCGGGGGTCGGTGGCCAGCCTGGGCGCCGATTGCGTCGAGAAGGGGATGGAGTCCGAGCACCTCGCCCAATTGCGCTCGCTACTTGACGCCGCGCAGATCGACGACGTCGACCCGTCCGAGTTTCACCGCTACGGCTCTGCCCGCCAGCTCTACAACTTCAAAGTCGACAACGTCGGGGCGTACTGATGGCCGCGGAGTCAGACAACGGCTGGCGACCCGGACTGCGCGAATCGGCCACCTTCGACCGTGACACGATCGCCGAGATCCAGCGCGCCGCACGTGAGGGCATCTACGCGATCAAGGGCTTCGGGGCCAAGCGACGGGTCCCGCATTTCGACGATCTCCTGTTCCTGGGTGCGAGCGTCTCCCGTTACCCGCTCGAGGGCTACCGCGAGCGCTGCGGCACCGACGTGACGATCGGGACTCGCTTCGCCCATGAGCCGATCCACCTCGATATCCCCATCACCATCGCCGGAATGAGCTTCGGTGCGCTGTCCGGCCAGGCCAAAGAGGCGCTCGGACGCGGCGCGAGCGAGGTCGGAACCAGTACGACGACCGGTGACGGCGGGATGACGCCGGAGGAGCGTGAGCACTCGCGGGCGCTCGTCTACCAGCTGCTGCCCTCTCGCTACGGGATGAACCCGGACGACCTGCGCCGCGCGGATGCCATCGAGGTAGTCGTCGGCCAAGGCGCCAAACCGGGCGGGGGAGGGATGCTGCTCGGGCACAAGATCTCAGACCGCGTGGCCGGGATGCGGGACCTACCGCAGGGGATCGACCAGCGCAGCGCCTGCCGGCATCCGGATTGGACCGGACCCGACGACCTGGAGATCAAGATCGAGGAGCTGCGGGAGATAACCGACTGGCGGATCCCGATCTACATCAAGGTGGGAGCGACGCGGACGTATTACGACGTCGCGCTGGCGGTCAAGGCCGGGGCGGACGCGATCGTGCTCGACGGGATGCAGGGCGGCACAGCGGCCACCCAAGAGGTGTTCATCGAACACGTCGGGATCCCGATCCTGGCCGCGATCCCGCAGGCCGTGCGGTCGCTGGTCGATCTGGGCATGCACAGGGAGATCCAGTTGATCGTCTCAGGCGGAATTCGCACCGGTGCCGACGTGGCCAAGGCGCTCGCGCTCGGCGCCGACGCGGTCTCGATTGGCGTCGCGGCGCTGATCGCGTTGGGTGACAACGCGCCCGAGCACGATGAGGAGTACCGCCAGATCGGCTCAGCCGCGGGCTATTACGACGACTGGCAAGCCGGCCGCGATCCCGCCGGGATCTCCACCCAGGAGCCTGAGCTGGCCGCTCGGCTGGATCCCGTCGAGGGCGGGCGGCGGCTGGCCAACTACCTGAGGACGCTGACCCTGGAGGCGCAGACGCTGGCCCGCGCGTGCGGCAAGTCGCACGTGCATAACCTCGAGCCCGAGGACCTGGTCGCGCTGACCATCGAGGCGGCGGCGATGGCCCGCGTGCCTCTGGCCGGGACCACCTGGATACCGGGCGTGGGAGCGTGAGCGAGAACACGACCCGTCTGCCCGCGCAGGCCAGCGAGTTGATCGACCGCGGCGCGAGCGTCAGCTTCTCCTTCGACGGCAGGTCCGTGACGGGGCTACAGGGGGATACGATCGCGTCGGCGCTGTATGCCGCGGGGGAGCGAACGTTTTCACGCAGCGCCAAACTTCACCGCCGTCGCGGGCTGATGTGCTGTGCCGGGCACTGCCCGAACTGCCTGATGACGGTCGACGGCATCCCGGGGGTGCGCGCCTGCACCGAGCCGGCGCGGGAGGGGGCTCGGGTCGAGACACTGCAACCGACCGGAGAGTCTGAGGCGGAAGCGCCACGGCGCCGACTCCCGGGCTCTGAGTGGAGGGCGCGCCGGCGTGACTCGGCCGAACGTTTGACGGCGCACCTGCCGGCCGCTGGCCAGCAGCCACAGGTCCGTGAGCGCGAGACAGACCTCCTTGTGGTGGGTGGGGGCGCGGCTGGGCTGACGGGAGCGATCACGGCAGCCCAATTCGGCGCCGACGTCGTGCTGGTCGACGATGCGCCTCATCTGGGCGGCCGGTTGCTGTGGGAGGGCGGCCACGAGCAGGCGCGTGCGCTCACCGACCAGGCGGAACGGGACGGCGTGGAGCTCCTGACCGAGGCGTCTGCCGAGGGATCAGTCGATGGCTGGATGCTCGTGCGCCAAGAGAGCACGCTGCACCGGATCCGCGCACGACGGACGCTGTACGCGACGGGGGCGATTGAGCAGCCGCTCGTGTTCGCCGGAAACGACTTGCCCGGGGTGATGCTCTCCGGCGCGGCGCGCCGGCTGGTCAGCCTGTACGGCGTTCTCCCCGGGACCCGCGCTGTGATGGTGACGACCTCCGATCGCGGAGTGCGGGCGGCGATCGCACTCGCGGCTGCTGGCGTTCAGATCCGCGTCGTCGCGGACCTCCGGCCCGAAGCGTCTCGCGCCTGCAAGCGCCTGCCGGCCAACGGCGTTGAGCCGCTCCAGGGCTGGACGATCGTGGCCGCCCGCGGACGACGCGAGGTCCGCAGCGCCGTGCTCGCACCCGTGGCGGACCTTCGCTCCGGTTCGTCAACCGCTCGGCGGCGCGAGTTCGAATGCGATCTGGTGATCGTCTCCGGCGGAGACGCGCCGAGCGCGTCCCTGATCGACGCGGCCGGCGGACGCACTGAGTACGACCCCGAGAGAGGCAGCTTCCGTGTGACGCAGCTGCCCGATGGAGCGCTCGCCGCCGGGCAGTTGGTGGGTGAGGGCGGCTGGGGCGTGGCCGAGGTCTCAGGCGAGCTGGTGGGACTCGAGGCCGCGCGTGAGCTCGGCTTCGGCGATGCCACGCCCGGTTCCCGACGAGCGCGGCTGCGGGGCAGGCTCGATGCCAACGATCGACCCGAGCGCGCGGTTCCTCCGGCTGACGCCGGAGCCAACGATGAGGCGCGATCGCTGATTTGCCTCTGTGCCGACGTCACCGCAAAGGACATGCACAAATGCGTCGAGGAGGGCCATCGCTCGCTTGAGCTGTGCAAGCAGCACACCGGGGTGACGGCTGGTGCCTGTGACGCTCGGATGTGCGGGCTCGCCGCTCTGCGCCTGATGGCCAAGGCAACGGGTCAGAGTCTCGACCAGCTGTCCGGCCGGTTAGCTCCCGTCGGTTCGGCGAAGCTCGGACTGGTTCCCAAGGCCTAGGGGCCCCGAGTCCGACCAGGACCTGAGGGCCCGCCAACGGCTACCTCGGCCAGAAGAACTAGGACCAATTGCCGCTGGTAGTTCGCCCTGGCCGGGTCCAGACTGGAGCGCTAGCGCTTTCGACTGAACAGGAGTAAACGATGACGGAGTTCCCCACAGCCAGTCAGCAGATCACCGACGCGGTTCTCTCGTGGCCTGGCGTCACCGCGGGGCCCGGACGCCGGGGAGAGTTCGCGTTCAAGCTCGAGCGGCGGGAAATCGGACATCTGCACGGCGATCATGCCGCCCACTTCTCCTTACCCCGCGAGCAGTGGACACAGCTGTTCGCCGAGGGGCGGATCACTCATCATCCGGTGTTTCCCGGACGTGAGGGGCCAGCGGCCCGGCTGATCGAGCGTCAGGAGGACGTCGACGACGTGATCTCGTTGCTGCGCCTCAACTATGAGCGTCTGCGAGCGCCTGTGCCCGCAGCATCGCCGAGCGGGTCGTGAGCTCGTCCAGCTCGTCCCAGCGCTCGTCGCGCTGGATCCCGGCGAGGTTGATGCGAGCCAGTTGGGCAGCGGCCTGACAGGCGCCTTCGGCCAGGAGCAGACCGGCGACCGCGTCACCTTGCACGTGATGGGTGGCCGCGCGGCCGAGCGCGGCGGCGAGCGCTGTGATTGCAGCCGCGCACCGGGCCAGCGCCAGGGGGGTCTGTGCCGCCGCCGACAACGCGGAGTCCAAGCGTTCTCGGCGCTCGGGCGCGGACTCCGGTAGGCGCAGCGCTACTAGTACCGGGGCATAGGCATGAAGCTCGCGCTCGGCCAGCTGCAGCGCTTCGGCTCGTAGCTCACGGGCGCGTTCGGAGCAGCGCACCAGGGCTGGGTCAACGGTCGTCCGGGCCAGCGTGATCCCGGTTGCCATCTCGACCAAGCCGGCCGCGATCGCGCAGGTCCAGCCGATGGAGGAACCGCCCCCGGGGGCCGGAGTGGGGGCGGCCACCTCCGCTAGGAGCTCGGTGAGCGAACGATCGGCGAGGTCGGCCACTGTGCTGAAGCCTAGTGGCGCGACGCTAGGGCCAGTTTGGGCTGGGGACTAAGGTAGGTCCGGTGGAACTTCGCACGCTCGGCCGCACTGGAGTGAAGGTCAGCTCACTGTGCCTCGGGGCGATGATGTTCGGCGACTGGGGCAACAAGGATCACGAGGAGTCGATTCGCATCATCCACCGGGCGTTGGACGCCGGCATCAACTTCATCGACACCGCCGACGTCTACGCCCGCGGCGAATCCGAGGAGATCGTCGGCAAGGCGCTGGCGAATGGACGCCGGGATAACGTCGTACTCGCCACCAAGGTCCACGGGACGATGGGCGAGGACCCGAACGAGTTCGGCAACTCGCGCCGCTGGATCGTCCGCGAGGTGGACAACAGCCTCCGCCGCCTCAGCACCGATTGGATCGACCTCTACCAGATTCACCGTCCCGAGCAGGACACCGACATCGACGAGACCCTCGGCGCGCTGAGCGACCTCGTGCACGCGGGCAAGATCCGCTACTTCGGCTCCTCAACCTTCCCGGCCAGCCAGATCGTCGAGGCCCAGTGGATGGCGCAGCGCCGCGGGCGCGAGCGCTTCATCTGTGAACAGCCTCCGTACTCGATGTTGGTGCGTGGGATCGAGCAGGACGTGCTGCCGACCTGCCAGCGCTACGGCATGGGCGTGATCCCGTGGAGCCCGCTGGCCGGAGGGTGGCTCAGCGGTCGTTACCGCAAGGACGCGGAGCTACCTACGTCGCACCGAGCCGCTCGCATCCCCAACCGCTACGACCTCACCCGGCCGGAAAACCAGCGCAAGCTGGAGGCGGCGGACGCGCTGGCGCGTCTGGCCGAAGAGACGGGAATGACGTTGATCGAGATGGCGCTGGCGTTCGTGATCCGCCATCCGGCGGTGACCGCCGCGATCATCGGGCCGCGGACCATGGAGCACCTCGAGTCGCAGCTCGGCGCCGCCGAGGTAACGCTGTCCGACGAGGTTCTCGATCGGATCGACGAGATCGTTCCGCCCGGTGTCAACATCAGCCCGAGCGACGGCGGCTGGCCGAATCCGGGCCTCGAACCCGCGGCGCGGCGACGCTAGGCGCGACGGCGGCTGGCCCGAATCCGGGCCTCGAACCCGCGGCGCGGCGACGCTAGGCGCGACGGCGCCGGCACCCGGGTTGAAGCCCGCGCGCGGCGACGCTTGGCGTCAGGCGCCGCCACGCGGACGGCGTGACAAAGTTGCCGTCCGAGGAGCGGTTCATGCTGCGCGTGCCGCCTCACGGATCGATGAGCAGCAGTGCTGAATACGAACTCCGACGTCAGCCTCCAGTACCTAACCCAGCTGGTCTACGAGCTCCTCGACGCCCACGGCGACACGATGTCGTTGGCGGCTGGACTACTCGAGGACCCGGTGTGGGCCGCGCACGTGAACTATCTGCAGGGCCTTCAGCGCGTTGGGCGCGAGGCGTTGGCGCACGCGGAGTCCGTGTCGCACGCGGCATCCCCGGCGCGCAGACGCGCGGCCTAACCTGAGTGGTCAGACGCCGCGGCGACGGCGCGCCAGCGGCTCAAGCCGCGCGAGCACCTCGTAATAGTGCGTGGGAGCCAGTCGCGCCAGGGCGTCGAAGAGATGCGAATCGGGGCCGACGAGGATGCGGCTCTTGCCCGCCTTGACGCGCTCGTGGATGATCTCGGCGGCTCGCTCCGGTGTCGTCGCGGCAATCGAGTCGAAGCTGCGTGCCGCCTCCTCGTGGGTCTGGTTGCGTCCGAAGGGATCGCTGTGCCAGCGAGCGTTGCGGGCGATGTTCGTCTTCACGCCACCGGGATGAACGGTGGCCGCCCGGACGCCGGTGCCGCGCAGCTCCTGGCGCAGTGAATCGGTAAATCCCCGCACGGCGAACTTCGAGGCGCAGTAGGCGCTCTGATGGGGGATCCCGAGCAGACCGAACACACTCGAGGTGTTGACGATCACCCCTGAGTTCTGGCGCAGGAGGATCGGCAGGAAGGCCCGGACGCCGTTGACCACGCCGCCCAGATTGCTGTCGATCACCCACTCGTCGTCTTCGACGGCGGCTTCGGCGACGCTCTGAGAGGTGGCTACGCCCGCATTGTTGAACACCATCCCGAGCGGAGTGGGCGCCCACTGGGCAACCTCGGCGGCGAACGCCATTTGCGCCTGGCGATCCCGCACGTCGAGGCGGCGGGCCAGCACCGGACCGACCAGCAGCTCGGCCGTGTCGGTCAAGCCAGCTTCGTCTTGATCGACGATCGCCACCGGGCATCCGTGCGAAGACAGACGCTGCGCCACCGCCCGTCCGATGCCCGAGGCAGCCCCCGAGATGAACGCCGTGCGGCCGTCGACGGTGACCTTGCTCATCGCGAGCGGGTCACCCTAGCGCCGGGACGGCGGCGTCGTCGTCAGCGCTTCGCGCGTGCGTGGCGATCAGCTCGATCAGCCGCGCCCATGCGCCCGGGGGAAGGTCGTGTCCCATCCCGGCGATCGTCTCGAGCCGCGCGCCAGGGATGGTTGCCGCGGTGCTCCGCCCACCCGACGGGTGGACCATGCGGTCACGGTCACCATGGATGACCAGCGTCGGGGCCGCGACGCCCCGCAGCTCGGCGCGCCGGTCGCCGGACTTCGTGATCGCGCCGATCTGACGGCCGGCGCCGGCGGCGGCGCGACCGTCTCGGTCGAACGAGCGCATCGCCAGATCCCTGACCATCGCCTCGTCGTAAGGGAAGCCCTGGGAACCGATGTGGCGCCACAACGTGTCGGCACGATCAGCGGCGGCCTCCCGGTCACGCGCCGGCGGGCGGAACACCAGGCGCATGGTCGAGGGCGCGATCCAGCCGGACCGGCGGGCGCCGGTGGTCGACATGATCGAGACCAGGCTGCGAACGAGCGCCGGGTGCCGGGCGGCGAGCGTCTGGCCGATCATTCCGCCCATCGAGATGCCGACCACGTGAACGGGTGCGAGCTCCAGCGCCTCGATCAGGTTTGCTGTGTCCTGCGCCATGTCCGCGAGGTCGTACTGCTCCGGCGGAAAGCGCCGAGTCGCCAACTGCTTCAGCCCCGGGGGCCGGGAGTGAAAATGGGTCGAGCGGCCAATGTCGCGGTTGTCGAAGCGGATGACCTGAAATTCTTGCTCGGTGAGTGCCGCGCAGAACTCCTCCGGCCAGCTCAGCAGCTGCTGACCCAGCCCGGCGATCAGCAGCAGCGGCGGATGGGCCGGGTCGCCGAAGCGTTCGGCGCAGAGGGTCACCCCGCGTTCGACATCGATCAGCTGTTCGCCGTGGCTCGCCATATCCGCGTCGATGGTACTGCAGCGTACCGTTAGTCCAGGCGCTGCCCTGTAGGTCCGTATCGTCACGAAAGCGTGCCGACATCTCCCCGCGCCCGATGGGGATCTGCTGAATTGCGAGTGCATCGTCGCGGCCGCACCCATCCCGGCGCCGTCGACGGTGCGGGGACTAGAGCAGCGTTCCAGCGAGGATCGCCTTGACCGTCTGCCCGGCCACGCCTCGCAGCTCGCGCACGTCTCGGCCCTGCTGCAGTGAGATCACCGCCAGCTCCCGCATCCCCCCGACGATCATGATCGCGGTATCCAGCGTGAGCGGACGGGCCCCGAGCTCGGGTTGCTCACGCCGTCCTGACTCGACCAGCTCCACCAGCAGCTGCGCAAAGCGCTCGATCACGGCCAGCTGTCGATCGGCGCCGGCCTGGCCGAGACCGGGCAGTTCACGTACGAAGCTCCGGTACAACGCGGGCTGGGCGGCGACATTGTGGATGTACGCGTCGAGCGCCCGATCAACCTGATCACCGAGCGGCTCATTCGGGGCAACCGCGACGGAGATTTCGTGCATCATCGCGTCGTTGGTGGCGTCGAACAGCGCGAGAAAGCACGACTCACGGTCCTCGAAGTGCTCGTAGAACGTTCGCCGCGAAGTCCGCGCCAGCCGCACGACGTCGGCCACCGTGGTCTCCCGGTAACCCTTTTCCTCGATCGACGCGGCCATCGCGGCCACCAGCCGCTGGCGATGAGAGGTCTCGGCTTGCTCCGCCACCACGCCGGTGACGGTATCGCCCGTCCCGGTCCTCACACAGACCTCAGACGGTGTGCTTGCGCTTGACCACAACGCGTCCGCCCCGATTGGGAATCATCGTCACGTTGCGCTGGCGTGGCTTCTCGGGTGCGGGATCGGGAGCGATCAGATCGGCCCGCGCGACGATTGCGCGCAGCACCTCACGTTGTTCGGCCATGGCCAGCGAGGCACCGAGGCAGCGACGGATCCCGCCTCCGAAAGGAATCCACGTGTAGGTCCCCGGCTTCTCGTCCACGAAGCGCTCGGGCCGGAAGCCGTGCGGGTCCGGATAGACATCCTCGCGGTGATGCAGTGCGGCGATGCTGATGGCCACGGGCGTATTCGGCGGGAGCACGTAGTCGCCCAACCGCCAAGTCCGCTTGACCATGCGCACGATCATTGGAATCACGGGGCGGACGCGCATGCCCTCGTGGATCGTGGCCTCGACGTAGCGGTCCGCCGGTTCTCCGCCGGCCCGCACCAGCTCACGCAGACGGTCGTAGGCCTGCGGCGTGCGCAGCAGCCGCTCGAACGTCCAGGCCAGCGAGTTGGCGGTGGTCTCATGGCCGGCCAGCACCAGTGACATCAGCTCATCACGGAGCTCGTGGTCGGTCAGAGGCTGTCCCTCCTCGTCACGGGCCTGAAGCAGAAGGGACAAAACGTCGTGTCGCTCGGATGCATCCTGGCTGGCACGGCGCTCCCGGATCACCGCGTAGGCCTGGCGATCGACCAGCGAGAGCACGAGCCGCAGCACGCCGCGGGCTTCACGCCGTCCAGCGTTGCGCAGCTCAATCAGTTGGTAGGACGGATTCGTTGAGGCGCCGAGCATCCTCCGGATCCCCTCACGCAAGCGGTATTCGGCGGTGCCGCGCTGGGGCGTGGCACCGATGCCAAACACGCCCCCCATGATCACGTCGAGGGTGACCGCCTGCATCCGGGGAGCCAAGGCGAACGGCTTGTCCAGGGGCCAGCGGTCGATTTCCCGCTCGGCCACGGTGGCGATCATCTCGACGTAGCGCTGCACCGCCTCGCCGTGGAACGGCGGCAGCAGCAGCTTGCGCTGGCGCATGTGGCGGGCCCCGACCGAGGTGAGCACCGAGTTCGGACCCAAGATCGGGCGCAGTGGTGACTCGCCAGTCAGCGAAGGGGCGTCGGCGGGTTTGGCGGTGAGCACCGACTTGACGTGATCAGGATGGCTGGTGACGACGAACGGGTCCTTACGCGAGATCAGCTGGAGCTGCCACACGTCGCCGAACTGCTCGCGCGCCTGGAGGTTCATGGTCAGCGGATTGGCCACGAAGCGCAGCGATTCCGTGAACCGCGAGCGTCCGCGCACCGGCGGCATCCGCGTCGGCGACTGGTCCTCGACCGGTCCGGCGGGCGAGGGCGGAGAGGTCTTCTCCCGGAGGCCGACGTCCTGCACCGGGGCGGTCACAGCGCTCATGGTACGTGAGTGTACCGCGGCCCCGGGCCGCTGTCCAATAGTCTCGCCCCGTCCCGTCGGAACAGAAAGGTCTCAGCCATGCCAGATCGTGCCGCGCTCGTCACCGGAGCCTCCCGGGGAATCGGCCTCGCCATCGCCCAGGTGCTCGGCGAGCAGGGCTACGGACTGACGCTGACCGCGCGTAAGCCGGAGCCGCTGCAGAGGACGGCAGAACAATTACGGGAGCAGGGCTTCGACGTGGAAGAGCGCGCGGCGAACATGGCGGACGAGGACGGCATCCGCCAGGTCGTCGATGCCCACCGCGAGCGCTTCGGCCGCCTCGACGTGCTGGTCAACAACGCGGGCGTGGGGATCGGCGCGGCGGCCGGAGAGCATCAGACCAAGTTCGTCGACATGCAGCTCGACGTGAACCTCCGCGCGATCGTGATCTTCTACCGCGAGTGCGCGGAGCTGCTGCGCGCGGCGGGAGCCGAGCACCGCAGCGCGCTGGTGGTCAACCTCGCGTCGATCGCCGGGAAGTCACCGCAGCCGTGGCTGTCGGTGTACTCGGCCACCAAGGCCGCCGTGATCGCCTACACCCAGTCGATGAACAAGGAGCTCAACGGCGACGGGATCAAGTCGACCGCGTTTTGCCCGGGCTTCGTCGACACGGATATGACCGACTTCGTCAAGGGCAACGTTCCCGCCGAGGAGATGCTGCGTCCGGAGGACATCGCGGAGGCGGTGCGCTTTCTGCTCAGCGTCTCGCCGGCCTGCGTCGTCCCGGAGATCATCTTCCAGCGGCCGGGGGAGACCGTCTAGCGACGAGACCCAGACCTTCGCGTGGCGCCGAGCAGGGGCAAACTCGGACGCTAGCGGCGTTTTGCTCCGAGCCAGGTGACGTCGGCGACCGCTCCGCCCGCGTTGCGCCCGCCCAATACGGCGATCGCGTTGGGTAGCGAGACCGCGGTCGAGTCCGAGAGGGCGCTGGGCAACCGTCCCGAAGCTCTCCACCCGCGCTCCCCCGGGGCCCAGGACAGGATCGCGCTGGTGAAGGATCCGCGTCGCAAGCCCCCGAGCACGTAGAAGCGGCCGTTCAGCACCGCGCCAGGAGCATGGTCGGTAGCGGCGGGAAGGCTGGGTAGCGGCGTGATCTTGCCCGTCTTCGGGTCGAACGACCACGCGGCGGTCGTGGGTGCTCCCGAGGTCTGCTCCCCGCCGGCGATGATCAATTGCGCGCCGAGCGCGGCAGCCGCCGGATAGCGGACGCCGAGCGGGAGGCGGCCGACGCCGCCGAGCGTGTGGCTACCGTTCGCGCCGGCCGAGAACGCGTAGATCGTGCGGTTGGTCGCCGTGCCGTTCCAGCCACCGATGACGTAGGCGACGTTCCCGATCACCGCGGCGGCGAGATCCGAGAGGGGCTGCGGGAGCCGGGCGAGGACCTGGGCCGGACCGGGCAGCACGCGGATTATTCGATCGCTGCCCTCAGAGCGCCCGCCTCCGAACAGGAGCAGCTGGCCCCCGACGGTGGCCTGGGCGGCGTCGTGCACCGGTCCCGGCAGCGGGCCGGCTGACCTGGCAGGGCCGTGTCCGTCCCGCGGGAGCGTGAATACGGTTGCGGTCGACGTGCCGGCGCTGGACAGTCCTCCGGTGAGCACGACCTGCGTGCCGAACGCCGCGGCGGCCGAGCCCGTCCGCGCAGCCGGAAGCGCTGCCCGGCCGACGACGGTCAGTCGCGCCGAGGAAGCCGGGCTTTGCCGGCCCGCCGCGTTGGAGCTCCGTGATGGCGTCCCGGTCGAACTCGGCCCCGACCTCGGACTCGACCCCGACCGCGACGCTGAGCTGGAGGCCGGCCCCGGGCCCGCGCCATCGCCGCAGGCCGTCAGCACGCCGGTCGCCAGCAACCCGCACAGCGTCATCGCTGTCGCTCGGCTCAGGCCTGTCACTGCCTACTGGCCGCCATCGCCACACCGAGTGTCTGCGCTGTGCCGGCGTCGGCGGGGAAGAACGCCTCGATCGAGAGCTCCGAGACGGTGATGTCGATTGCGGTCCCGAACGTCGTCACCGTGCTGAAGAACGCGAGCTCTCCGTCATCGGTGGCCAGGCGCAGCTCAACCATGATCTCGCCTGAGTCGGGCACGTGGTCAGCGGGATCGGGCCCGGGGTAGCCGAGAAGCTCCTCGTAGAGCTCCTGAAGGCCCTGGTCCCCCTGTGCCGCGACCTGACGGCCGAGTCGGTGCAGGAGGTGCCCACGCCACTCGCCGAGATTGAGGATCCGCGGCGCCATACCGTCGGGGTGAAGGGCCAGTCGCAGGCTGTTGACCGGTGGCGCCAGCAGCTCCGGAGCAACGCCGGCCAGCAGCGGATCGAGTGCGGAATTGGAGGCGACCAGATTCCAGGTCCGGTCGACCGCGATCGCCGGGTAGGGCTCGTGTCCGGCCAGCACACGCCCGAGCGCGTCGCGGATCGGGGAGAGTTCTGGATCGTCCAGCGACCGGGCTGAGTACTGCGGCGCGTACCCGGCCGCCAGCAGGAGCCGATTGCGCTCCCGCAGCGGGACCTCCAGCTGCTCGGCCAGGTGAACGACCATCTCCGGGCTCGGCCTCGAGCGGCCGGTCTCGACGAAGCTGAGATGCCGAGTCGAGATCCCGGCCTCGAGCGCCAGATCGAGTTGGCTCAACCGGCGCCGCTGGCGCCAGTCGCGCAGCAGGAGTCCGATGCGGACGTCGTCGCTCACGCGCACAAGCGTATCCGTGCTCATGATCGTCCTTCGGGCGCCGGCAGCAGCCTGCTCAGCGCAGCCACCGCGACGAGAATCACCGACAGCGTGATCAGGCTGAGCTCGAAGGCGTCGGCGAATCCGGCGTGCAGCGCGCCGAAGAAGACCACGCCGATGATCGCCACGCCGATGGCATTTCCCACGTTCTGCATCGTGGCCAGCGCGCCGGATGCGGCGCCGACGTGCTCCGGCTTGGTCGTCGACATGATGATCGTGGCCAGCGGGGTTATTCCGAGTCCCATTCCGGCTCCGACGAGAAGCAGCCCAGGGATCAGCACGGGGACCGACCCGCCGGTCCCGACGTCGGCCACGCCGGCCAGAAGCAGCCCGTGTCCCGCCGCCAGCACCAGCGCGCCGAGGCCGAGCACCCGCCGGCCGTGGCGCTCGGTGAGCGCCGGGGCACGCATTGAAGCGACCAGGTAGGCCCCGGCCAGGATCGTGAACACGAGCCCGGCCTGCATCGCGGTCAGCCCGCGGCCTTCCTGCAGATAGAGGGCGAGGATCAGAAAGAACGACGCCTGTCCGCACCAGAAAACGAGCTGAGCCAGCAGACCAGCGCTGAACGCCCGCTCGGAGAACAGGCTGAGCTCCAGCAGCGGAGCGCCACCACGCCGCGTCAGCCAACGCTGGTGGGCGATGAATCCCGCCAGGATCAGCGGCGCGATGGCCAACGAGATCCACGTCCATGTTGGCCAGCCGTGTTGGCGACCTTCGACGAGCGGGAGCACGATCGCTGTCAGGCCGGTGGTTATCAGGGCGGTGCCAACGAGGTCGATCCGGCTCGAGCGCGGAGCGCGGGACTCCGGCACCACGGCCGGCGCGAGCGCGAGCGCCAGGCCGCCGATGGGAAGGTTGATGAGGAACACACTGCGCCAGCCGAGCCCGGCGATATTGAGCTGGACCAGGGCTCCGCCGACCAGCTGGCCGCCGACGGCGGCGAGACCCATGACCATGCCGTAGGCCGACAGCGCCTTCGCCCGATCAGGGCCGGTGTAGAGAACGCCGATCAGCGAGAGGACGTTGGGCATCAGCACGGCCGAGGCGGCGCCCTGCAGCAGCCGTCCGCCGATCAGCACCTCGGGACTGCCGGCAACGCCGCAGATCGCCGAGCTCAGGGTGAACAGCGTGAGGCCGGCCGCGAACATGCGCCGCCGGCCGTAACGATCGCCGAGCCGTCCGGCAGTGATCAGGAACACAGCCGAGGTGAGCCCGTAACCGGCGGCCACCCACTCGAGCGCCCCGCCCGACGCGTGAAGCGAGCTCTGCATGGCGGGCAGGGCGACGTTGACGATGAAGAAATCCAGCACGACCATGAACGTGCCGGCGAGAATCACGGGCAGGGGTGCCCAGCGACTGGCGCGGGCGCGGACGAGCCGTCCCGATGTGGTGACGGCTTCGGTTTCTCCTGGAGTAACGGGGTATGTGCTCATGGCGAGCACGGTCTCACCGCCTGAGCCCCCCGTCGATTACGCACGAGGTAATGGCGTGGACTGCACAACGGCGCGGATATGCTGCCCGGCGGGAGGACATGCACCACCGCCTGCGCGCATCCATTGCCGTGTCGCTTCTGGCGCTGACGTTCGGAGCCGCGTCGGCCAGCGCCGCCCTGACCGACGCCGCCGGGATCCGGATCGTCTCCCAACGAGCTCTGGACAGCCGACTGCTGTCCCTACGAGTGGCGAGCACCGCGGTGTCAGGACCACTCGATGTCCGCGTCCTGCTGCCGGGCGACTACGCCAGTCATCCTCATCGCCGCTACCCCGTGCTGTACCTGCTGGACGGCACCAGCGGCCGCGCCGCGGACTGGACGACGCTGGGCGACGCCGAACGCACGACCGCCGGGCTTCCGCTCATCGTGGTGATGCCGGACATCACGATCGCCGGTGACGGCGGCGGCTGGTGTACCAACTGGCAGGGCGCGGGACCCCACGGTCGTCCGGCCTGGGAGACGTTCCACATCGGGCAGCTGATCCCCTGGATCGAACACGGCCTGCGCACGATCCGTGCCCGCGCCGGCCGCGCGATCGCCGGGCTCTCACAGGGCGGGTTCTGCTCGATGAGCTACGCGGCCCGGCACCCTGACCTGTTCGCCGCCGCGCTGTCCTTCTCGGGGGCGCCGGACATCGCCTACGACCTTGAGGCGCAAACGCTCGTCACGCCGGTCATCAACCTCACCGAGACGGCTCTGGACGGTGCACCCCTGAACTCGATGTTCGGTTTGCGACTGACCCAGGAGATCAACTGGGCCGCTCACGACCCGGCCACCCTGGCGCCGAACCTGGGCGGGATGCGGCTGTTTCTCTACTCCGGCAACGGCCAACCAGGACCGCTCGACACCGCGCTGCCCAACCCTGGCGCAAGCGCCATCGAGGGAGGCGTCAGCGAGCTCACCAAGCTGTTCCACCAGCGGCTGCAATCGCTGGGAATCCCGAGCGTCTACGACCCATACGGCCCGGGGACGCACAGCTGGCCGTACTGGGCCCGTGACCTCCGCGAGTCGATCGGCAAGGTGATGGACGTATTGGCGCATCCGCCACCCGCGCCGGCATCAATCGACTACACGAGCGCCGACTTGAGCTATGCCGCCTTCGGATGGCAGGTGACGATGAGCAGGAAGGTCCGGGAGTTCAGCACGCTGAACGCCGCCGGCCGGGACGGGTTTGTCCTTCGTGGCAGCGGCAGCGCGATTGTCCGCACGCCCGGTCGCTACCGCCGCGGCGCGCGGTTCTCGGTCCGGGTCGTCTCCGCCTCCGGTGTGTTCGCGCCGTTTAGCCGTACCGCGCGAGTGGGAAGCGATCACCGTCTGGTGCTCACCGTTCCGCTCGGCCCGTCAAACACCGTCCAGGAGTACCCCCTCGATGGACCGCCGCTGGGGACGACGACCTACTCGACCCGCGTGACGTTGATCAGGAGCCCGGGGTGAGCAGCGATCCACCCCGCATCGCCCCCGGAACCTGGCGAGAGGTCGGTCTGATCAACGCCGGCATCGCGTGGGTGGCCGGACGCGTGGCGGGAACCGGGCCGCTGAACCTGTTCACGACGCTGGGGCGCCACCGGCGCCTGTTCCGCGGCTGGCTGTGGTTCGCCGGAACGCTGATGCCGCGCGGGACGCTGCGCCGCGCCGACACTGAGCTGGTGATCCTCCGCGTCGCCCACAACTGCGCGTGTGAATACGAGTGGCGACACCATCAGCGAATCGCTCAGAGCGCCGGCCTGAGCGGCGAGGATGTGGCCAGAGTCCGAGCCGGCGCGCAAGCGGCCGGTTGGACGTCACGGCAGCGTGCCGTGCTGCAGGCCGCGGATGAGCTCCACGATCGACGTGAGCTGAGTGATCGGCTCTGGGCTGAGCTCAGCCGCGAGCTCTCAGAGACGCAGCTGATCGAGCTGTGCATGCTGGTCGGCCACTACGAGATGCTCGCGATGACGCTACGAAGCCTGCGTGTCCAGCCCGAGGATTGAGGCTCGCCGCAGGGATCCAGGTTCTCAGCCGGGCGATTTACCCGCTTCATACGCTCCTCATACGCAGGCCCAGCAGGCTGTAGTCATGTGACCTAAATGGTCACGCTGGCGGGGTACGTGTTCCCCCCTAACGCGTACCCCGCCCCTTCTGCTCTAGCGAGTGCGCGCGCGGGCGAGCAAGCGGGAGGTGTTGCTGGCGTTGGCACTGGTGGCGCCAGGCAGAGGGGGATTCAGGCCGGCAGCGTGGCAATGCGCCAGCCCGGGACCGAGACCGGGTGCCGCGGCCAGGCGCGGCGGCTTGGCGAAGGCGGCGTGCTTGAAGTCGAAGTAGTCGGTCATGGGATGCGCGTTAGCGTCACGGAAGGTCATGGCCGGCAGGTTCCACTTGCGCTCGATGAACGCGGTCAGCGATGTCAGGTCTTGCGTGATGGCTGAGACATAGCCTGGCTTCGCCCACGGCGAGACCGCTACCAGCGGCAGCCGGAAGCCATAACGGTCGTAGGTCCCGGGCGTGTCGCCGGGAGCGAGGATGGGAGCGATCGAGTCGGGCTTGATCGCCCGCGGCGGCGAAACGTGGTCGTAGTAGCCGCCGTGCTCGTCGTAGGTGACGAACAGCGCCGTGTGCTTCCAGGTCGGCGCTCGCATCAGCGCATTGACCACCTGGGCGACGAACTCCTCGCCGAGTTGGATGTCCTGCGGGTTCTCCTGCGACGTCGTCGTGTAGTTCGGGTCGATGAAGGTGAACTGCGGAAGCTTCCCGGCGGCGACGTCGGGAAGGAACCGGGCGAACTTCCGCTGGCGAAAACCGCGCGCGTTGGTGGCCGAGCCCGGCACGATCAGGTAGCTCGGCAGGTCCTGGAAGTAGACCGCCCAATCGATCTTGTGCGCGTCGAGCCGGTCCCAGATCGTGCCGTTCGCGGCCGGGATCCTGAACGTCGTGTTGTCGGTGGAAATCGTGCCCGACGCGGTTCCCGCGAAGAAGAAGCGCCGATTCGGATATGTCTGGGCGAGGGTCGAAGCGAAGAACCGCTGCCCGATGGGAAAGTGCCTGACCAACGAGTAGGTGAACGGCAGGTCGCGCTCGTCCCAGAACCGCATCGCCACCGGGCCACTGGCCCGCACGAAGCCGTCATTGCGACCGCCGGCGTAGGACTGGTGACTGGCGTTCCAGGCCTGCGAAGGCACCTTCGGCAGCTGGCACGGCGAGTCGGCGTGCTGGGCGAGGACGTGGCGGCCGTGCCGGTCGGGATTGAAGTTCACCGGTCTGCCGTGCTTGAGGGTCAGCCCGTCGACCCGGGCCCGGCCGGGCACGCGGTGCGGGACCATCCCGAACAGGTTGTCGAACGAATGGTTCTCCATGATCAGCACCACGACGTGCTTGACCTCGGGCATCGACGGCGTACCGGCAGGAAGGTGCGGGAACGGCAGGCTGTCAGGCCGGCGGAGTCCGGCGGCACTCGCAGAGGCGAATGTCCGCGCCCAGGCCGGGAGGCCGCGGGCTGCGAGCAACGTGGCGCCCCCACCGGCGCCGGCGCGTATCAACGCCCGGCGGGTGAGCGTCAGTTCCCCCGAACCGTGCTCAGGTCCTTGCAACGCCACGGATCTAAGAACATCTCGCTGCGGCTGTCAATCGGACCCCCCTAACGCGAGCCGCCGCCTCCTCGGCGCGGCGAATTGACGCTGCTGACCTGCATCTGATATATCACTGACATGGTCAGCCCCGCAAACCCCTCCGCCGGGACCACCGAGCCCGCCGCCAGCAGCAGCCCCGCCGGACCCGCCGAGCCCCAGCCCCGCACCGGATCCGAACTGCCGCCCGCACAGTCGCTGCCTGCGAAGCAGCAGGTCGTGATCATCGGCGCGGGGATCGTGGGCAACAGCCTCGCCTATCACCTTGTCCGGCTCGGGAGGACCGGCGTGACGCTGATCGACAAGGGACCGCTGCCGAACCCGGGTGGCTCCACCGGCCATGCTTCGAACTTCATCTTCCCGGTGGATCACTCCAAGGAGATGACCTCCCTGACCCTGGACAGCCTGCGCCAGTACGTCGAGCTGGGGGTGTTCATCGAGAGCGGGGGCATCGAGATCGCCCGGACCGAGGAACGCATGAACGAGCTGCAGCGGCGGATGGCCTCGGCGAAGTCATGGGGCATCGAGCCGGTGTCGATGCTCACGCCCGAGGAGGTCAAGGCCCACGTTCCCTTCATCAACGAGGAGCTGATCCTCGGCGGCTTCTACACGCCGGGCGCCGGCGTCGTCGATTCGCTCAGAGCGGCGACGATCATGCGCGAGCGGGCACAGGAGCGGGGGCTCACCGTCTCGGCCAACACGGAGGTGCTGGGCCTGGACGTCGAACACGGCCGAGTAACCCGCGTGAGGACGACGCGCGGGGACATCGAAGCCGAGCAGGTGGTGATCGCGACCGGCGCGTGGAGTCCGAAGCTGGCGCGGATGGCCGGCGCCCACATCCCGCTCACACCGATGATCCACCAGATGATCGACATCGGCCCGGTGCCGCGCTTTGCCGACGCCAAGGGCATGATCGAATTCCCGATCGTCCGTGACATGGACACCAACATGTACGAGCGCCAAGAGGGAACCGGCCTGGAGATCGGGTCCTATGCCCACCGGCCCATCACTCTCGACGCCGAGGAGATCCCCTCGATCGAGGAATCGGCGCTGACACCGACCGAGCTGCCGTTCACCCAGGAAGACTTCGATCCCCAGATGGAGATCGCCCTCGAGCTGATGCCGGAAATCGTCGCGGACGAGAGCGTCGGCGTGAAGTACGCCATCAACGGCGTGCTTTCGGTCACCCTGGACGGCATGCCCCTGCTCGGAGAAACGCCTGAGGTGAAGGGGCTGTGGTCCGCCGCCGCGATCTGGATCAAGGAAGGCCCGGGGGCCGGCAAGACCCTGGCTGAGTGGATGGTGCACGGCGAGTCCGAGATCGACGTCTACGAGTCGAACGTCGCGCGGGTCTATCCCCATCAGCGGACCAAGGCTCATATCAAGGCCCGCGCGTCGGAGGGCTTCAACAAGATGTACGGCATCGTGCATCCGGGCGAGCAGTGGGAAAGCAGCCGACGAGTGCGGCTGTCGCCGTTCTACGAGCGTGAGCAGGAGCTGGGCGCGATGTTCTACGAGGCCGTCGGCTGGGAGCGCCCCCAGTGGTATGAGGCAAATCGTAAGCTGCTGGACGAGTACGGCGACCGCGTCACCCGGCGTGAGGCCGAATGGGAGTCGCGCTGGTGGTCGCCGATCATCAACGCCGAGCACCTGGCCATGCGTGACCGAGCCGCCATGGTCGACCTGACGGCGTTTGCGGTGTTCGACGTCGGCGGTCCCGGCGCCCTCGCCGCCGTTCAGCGGATCGCTATGCGCCAGATGGACGCTCCCGTCGGGCGGGTCGTGTACACGCCGATCCTCACCCCGAGCGGTGGCTTCAAGGCCGACTTGACGATCATGCGGATGGCCGACGACGTCTTCCGCGTGGTCACCGGCGGCGCCTACGGGATGTCTGATCTCAAGTGGTTCAAGGACCATCTGCCCGCCGACGGCTCAGCGCAGATCACCGACCAGACCAGCGCCCTGTGCACGCTCGGTCTGTGGGGCCCGCGGGCGCGGGACATCCTCGGCAGCGTCACCTCGGATGACATCTCCCACGAGGGCTTTCCCTTCGCCCGGTGGAAGACGATCGAGGTCGGCCCGTTGCAGGTCCTCGCCTCACGAATTTCCTATGTCGGCGACCTCGGCTGGGAGCTCTACGTCCCGATGGAGGAGGGCGCTCGGCTGTGGGACATCATCGCCGAGGCCGGCGAGCCGCACGGCATCGTGCCGGCGGGCATCGGCGTGTACGGAACGACCGGACGCCTGGAGAAGGGCTACCGCGCCTACGGCGCCGAGCTCGAGGCCGATTTCAATGTCGTCGAGGCGGGAATGGCCTGGGGCAAGGTCAAGGAGCAGGACTTCATCGGCAAGAACGCCCATGAGATCCAGCGTGCGGAGGAGCCGGTCGCCCATATGTGCACCTTGACCGTCGACGACCACACGTCGAGCAGTGGCGTCAAGCGCTACATGCTCGGCGGCGAGCCGATCCTCACCCGCGACGGTGCACCGCTGGTCGATGCCAAGGGACGCCGCTCGTACGTGACCAGCGCCGGTGCGGGTCCATCGATCGGCAAGCACATCCTGATGAGCTACGTGCCGCCCGAGTTCGCCCACGTCGGTCAGGAGCTGGCCGTCGAGTACATGGGTGAGCGCTACCCGGTGACCGTCGGCTCGGCCGACTCGACGTCGCTGTTCGATCCGGACAACACCCGCGTCCGCTCATGAACATCCTCGTCTGCGTCAAGCGTGTCCCCTTGACCGGAGGGAAGATCGTCCTCACCGACGACGAGCGTGCGATCTCGACGCGGCATCTCGGCTTCACCGTCAGTCCGCACGAGGAATGCGGGGCGGAGGAAGCAGTTCGGCTGGTCGAGGCTCACGGCGGCTCGTCCACCGTGCTCACGCTGGGCCCGCCCGAGGCCGAGGAGCAGCTGCGGGACATGATGGCTATCGGCATCGATCAGGCCATCCACCTGATCACCGATGGCTCGGAGTGGGATCCTCAGGCTACGGCTGCGGCGATCGTGGAGGCGATCCGCGCCCAGCCCGAGCCGCCCGAGGTAATCCTGTTCGGCAACGAGTCCGCGGACGCGGGCAACTACCAGGTGCCGATCCGCGTTGCGCAGGCGCTCGGGCTGCCGTGCGTGAACGGGATCAAGGGGATCTCGGTCCAGGACGGCCGGCTGCGTTGCGAGCAGGAGGTCGACGGCGGGCGGGACATCTACGTCGTGCCGACCCCGGCTGTGGTCAGCGTCAAGGAGGGCATCAACCTGCCGCGCTACCCCTCGGTGCCCGGGCGGCTGCGGGCCAAGCGCAAGCCATTGGTCAGCACGCAACCGGACAAGCCCGAGCCCAAGCTCGAAATGATCAAGCTCACCCTGCCTCCGGGCACCGGCAAGCAGGTCGAGATCCTCGGCCGGGGCCCCGAGGCCGCCCCGGCCGTGGTAGGGATCCTGGGCGATCTGGGGTTGCTATGAGCACGCTGGTCTTGGTCGAAAGCCGGGGCGATGAGCTCTCCCAGCAGGCCCTCGCTTTCGCCCGAGCGCTGGACCCTGATCTCAGCGCGGTCACGATCGGAGACGGCGACACGCCATATGCCCCCGCGGCCTGGGCCCAGGCCATCGTCGACGCCATCACCGTACACTCCCCCCAGGCCGTCATCGCGCCCGGCAGCGATCGTGGCAACGAGGTGCTCGCGCATGTCGCAGCCAAGCTTGATCTCCCGATGGCCGCGAACTGCACTTCGGTTGCGCTGGGGAGCACTGCCGCCGTCACCCGCGTGCGCTGGGGCGGCAGCCTGTTGGAGCAGGCCAGCATCCACGGGACCCCGCTGCTGGCCAGCGTGGCACCCCACGCCGTGGCTGCTCAGGCGGCCGACGCCGGCGTGCAGCCAGAGGTGCTGCAACCTAGTCTCGATGGACTCGACGGCGTCGTGCGCGTGAGTGAAAGAGTCCAGGCGGCATCTGCCGGCGTGTCGCTGACCGAGGCTCCGGTCGTGGTCTCCGGCGGCCGTGGTGTCGGCTCTGCCGAGGGCTTTGCGCCGCTGGAGGAGCTGGCGGCGCTGCTGCACGGCGCGGTCGGTTGCTCGCGCGCGGTGACCAGCGCCGGGTGGCGCCCGCACACCGACCAGGTCGGGCAGACCGGCTCCAAGGTATCCCCGGAGATCTACATCGCCTGCGGCATCAGCGGCGCCACCCAGCACATGGCGGGCTGCAAGGGGGCCAAGAAGCTGCTGGCCATCAATCCCGACGGAGAGGCCTCGATCTTCGCCAACGCGGACTATGCGGTGATCGGGGACCTGCACGAGGTCGTGCCCGCGATCTCCGAGGAGATCCAGAAAGTGAGGGCGACATAGGCATCGCCGTCAGCGCTGTGCTGCTTGCCGCCGCGCTCGTGGTCAGTGGGACGTTGTTCCTCACGCGGGTGCGATTTCTTACCGCGCTGGCCCGGACGGCGCCGAAGTCCGAACGCAGCGGCGACGTACCCCGCCGGGTCAAGAACGAGGCGACGATCGTGCTCGGTCAGCGCAAGCTGCTGCAGCGGTTCGTGCCGGGGCTGATCCACGCCTTGATCTTCTGGGGCTTCCTCGTCCTCGCCCCGACGATCGTGATGGCGCTGATCGGCGTCGTCGACAAGCGCTCGACCTTCCCCTGGCTCGGAGAACAGGGCTGGTTTGCCTTCCTGGTCGATCTGTTTGCGGTCCTGGTGCTGGTTGGCGTTCTCAGCGCGCTGTGGATTCGCAAGGTGCAGCGGCCCGCACGCTTTCAGGGATCGCATCTGCGGGAGGCCGACCTGATCTTGGCCATGATCGCGACGATCGCGCTCACGCTGCTGCTCTGGCACGCCACCCGCATCGCTCTGGGGCTCAACGAGTGGCCGCGCGGGGACGCGCCGGTGTCCAATGCCCTCTCACATCTGTTCGGCCGCGACGGGGTGACGCGCGTGCTTGAGCGCGTCTTCGTGTGGGCGCACGTGCTCACGATCCTGTCCTTCCTGGCCTACCTTCCCAGGTCAAAACATCTGCACATCGCGACCGCCGCAATAAACGTGTGGTTTGGTCGCACCGGGCCAGGCGGGCGGCTTGAGCCGCTGCGCTTCGACGACGAGGACGTGCCGGAGGAGGAGATCCGCTTCGGTGCAGGTACCGCTGCCGATCTCACCTTCAAGGAGATGCTCGACACGTACTCGTGCACCGAATGCGGGCGCTGCCAGGACGCATGCCCGGCCTTCGCGACCGGCAAGGTGCTCTCACCCAAGCTGCTGATCATGGGGCTGCGTGACCAGGTGTTCGCCGAGGGCGCGTCGGTCATCAAGGTGCGGGGCGGGGAAGACGGGGGAGAGCTCGCCCCGCTGGTGCCGAGCGCCGTGCCCGAGGAATCGGTGTGGGACTGCGTCACCTGCGGCGCCTGCGTTCAGGCCTGCCCGGTCTCGATCGAGCACGTCGACCACATCGTCGACCTGCGGCGGCATCTGGTGATGGTCGAGTCGAGCTTCCCCGTCGAGGCTGAGCCGATGCTGCGTGACATCGAGCGAGCGTCGAACCCGTGGGGAAGGGCCCAGTCAGAACGAGCCGACTGGGCCCAGGAGCTGGGAGTCCGCATCCTCGAGCCGGGGGACACCGCGCCCGAGTACCTCTACTGGGTTGGTTGCGCCTCGTCCTTCGACGAGCGCGCCCGGCGAACCGCGGAGTCGACGGCCAAGCTGCTGCAGAGCGCCGGAGTCGACTTCGCGATTCTCGGACCGCGTGAGAGCTGTACGGGCGACCCCGCCCGCCGGATGGGCAACGAGTACGTGTTTCAGGCCTTCGCGCAGCAGAACGTGGAGACGCTGAACGACGCAGGGGTGAGGAAGATCATCGCCAACTGCCCGCACTGCTTCAACACGCTCGGCAACGAATACCCGGACTTCGGTGGTCAGTACGAGGTGATCCATCACTCGGAGCTGCTCTCGAGCCTGGTCGCGGAAGGGAGGTTGGCGCCCACGCGCTCGGACACGCTGTCGGTGACCTACCACGACTCCTGCTACCTCGCCCGTCACAACGATGTCCTCGAGGGACCGCGCGACCTCGTCTCCGCGATCGGGCAGCCGGTCGAGATGAAGCGCTCGCGCAAGGAGACCTTCTGCTGCGGGGCTGGCGGTGCGCATATGTGGATGGAGGAGCGTGCCAGCCCGATCAACCAGGAGCGGGTGCGCGAGGCGGCGCAGACCGGCGCCGAGACGCTCGCGGTGGCCTGTCCGTTCTGCACTGTGATGCTTGACGACGGCGTGCAGAGCACAGGCGACGACCTGCGGGTGGTCGACGTGGCCACGCTGTTGGTCGAGGCGATCGAAAACTAGCGTCTGACCCTGCCGGTCTGCCCGGGGCCCGGGTCAACTTCGCCGAGATCGCGGCGGAGATAAAGATTGCCTCACGTCTTGGGGCACCGGGCAGGACCGCGCCGGGCGCTTGTTGAACGGAAGGGGGTCCAGTCCGTTTCCGCGCCCCCGCGCGAGCTGCTCACCATGGCTGCACGCAACGCCAACTCCGCGATCTCACGCTACGAAGCCCGGGTGCTCGACTACGAGCGCGCGCTGCCTCGGGCCCCACGTCGCCGAACGCCGGCCCCCACGCCAACGCGCTCGGCGCCGCGCCGGCGGGCGACGCCCGTGCGTCGCGGCGTCCGGTTGCGCACGCGCGTGCGCCGGATCGTGCTGGTGGCCGCGCTGCTGCTGCTGCTCGACGCCTGCTTCTCGTTTGCCAACATGCTGATGCAGACCTCCAACGTTCCGTTCAGCATCCGCAGCGTCGAGTGGCTGCGGGACAACGGCGCCGCCTGGCTGGTTTCGGACGTCGAGCGGTTGTTCTACTCCCTCAATGCGCCCTCGACCGGTGGTGCGACGCTGAAGGCACTGCCCACCGTCGGCGTGGCCGTCGCCGCGGGTGCCTCGACATACGTTCCGCCGGCGCTCACGCCGGTGATCACGCCGGCGCTGGCTGGCGAAGGTGCGTGGCGGCGAACGGGCCCGCTGGTCGCCGGCGGTCCGCCGATCCTCGTCACCACCTTCCGTCCGGACCCGAATTACCCGGACATGGTGGCGGGGGTGGCCTGGATCGACAGCACGCGATCCTGGATACAGCTCTATCCCGGTCGTTACGAGCCGGCCAGCGGCCCCGGCGCGCGGCCGGCGCAAATTCCTATTGCCCTGCGCGGACACCTCCTGGCCGCGTTCAACAGCGGTTTCAAGCTGCAGGATTCCGGCGGCGGCTTCGTCGCCTTCGGCCGGACCTACGCGCCGCTGCACGACGGAATGGCGACGTTCGTCCGCCTGCGCGACGGCACGGCGGACATTCGCAGCTGGTCGGGCGGCCCCACGCCCGGGCCGGAGGTCGAGTTCGCTCGCCAGAACCTGCCGCTGATCCTTGAGGGCGGGCAGCTCAATCCCAACCTGAGCAACGGCGCGTTGTGGGGAGCGACGCTCGGCAACGCGGTCCGCGTTTGGCGCTCTGGGGTCGGCGTGGACGCAAAGGGCAACATCCTCTATGCCGCGGCCGATAACCAGACGGCGTCCAGCTTGGCCGGGATCCTCCAGCGCGCCGGGGCGGTGCGCGCGATGGAACTCGACATCAACTACGAGTGGACGACGTTCAACTTCTTTGGGGCCTGGAATGGCTCCGGTCCGGCCAAGCTGCTGCCGGGCATGAGTCGTGACAGCACCCGCTACCTGACGCCTGATGACCGCGACTTCTTTGCCGTCTACGCCCGCAACGGCGGCTGACGGGCCGTCTCTCCGAGCAGCGTCTCCAGCTGGCGCTCCAGGCGTTCGGTTCCCACGTTCATGATCTCCAGCGGCAGGCCGATCTGGGCGGCGGCCCGTTCCGCGGCGGCCTGCGTCGCGGGCGTCGGGCGCTGGGCCAGCCAGACCACTCGGGTGTAGTGGCGAAAGTAGTCCTCGCGCAGGTCAGGATGACGATCGAGTCCGAGTTCGCGGACGACCGTGTGCTCGAACGTTCGGGCCAGGAAGTCGGTGAGGAAGTACGTGCCGGGTTGTTCGGCCAGGGCCTCACGGACCTCCTCACGCGCGAACACGTCGTAGCAGTGCTCGCCCTCCAGACGGCGAACGGCGAAGCGCCTGAGGACGGCGTCGATCGCGCCGTAGGAGCCACAGTCCCCGTAGGCGACCGCCAGGTCGTCGTAGCGCTCGCGGAGCTCGAGGAGCTCACGCTCGAGCTCGGGGGCGATCCGATCAGGTCGGTTGTGCAGCAGCGCAGGCACGGGGTGCACGTCGATGTCCCAACCGCGCCGCCGCGCGATCAACCGCACGTCGGCGGCCAGAGCACCGCAGGCGATGACGGCGGCGCTCATCCCGGGAAGGCCAGCTGGTCGATGAACAGGTCGTTGAAGTCGGCGCGCCCGGACAGCTCGACGTACTCGACCTCACGCAGGATCGACGCCGCCTCGGCGCGCTCACGCAGTGACAGCGCGGCGATCTTGGCGCCCTCCCCGGCGACGTTGCCCGCGGACACGATCCGGGGAAGCGCGAGCTTGGGAACGAGTCCGATCCGCACCGCGCTGATCGGGGTCAGGAAGGCGCCGAAGCTGCCGGCCAGCAGCACCTGGCTTATGTCCTCCGGCTGCACGCCGAGGTCCTTGACCAGGATCTGCCAGCCGGTGGCGATCGAGGCCTTCGCGAACTGCAACTCGCGCACGTCGCGCTGGGAGAGGAACACGGACGTGGCCGGGTCCGCTCCCCGCCAGTGCAGCACGAACACGCGCTCCTCGCCGATCTTGGTCAGCCGCGTGGCCAGCTGCGGGAACAGCTCTGCTGCCTGCTCGTCGGGGATGAAGCGGCCCGAGTGATCAAGCAGGCCGCCGCGCACCAGCTCGGCCACGGCGTCGACCAGGCCCGAACCGCACATCCCGATCGCTTCGGTGTCTCCGATCACCTGCAACGTCAGCGCATCCCCATCGAGCTTGACGCCTTCGATCGCCCCGTCGGCGGCGCGCATCCCGCACTTGATCTGCGCCGCCTCAAAGGCGGGCCCAGCGGGGGCAGCGGTCGCCAGCACGCGCTCGTTGGACCCCAGCGCGATCTCGCTGTTGGTGCCCACGTCAATGAACAGCCGCAGGCGTTTGTCGCGAGTCAGCCCGGTGGCCAGCATTCCGGCCACGATGTCCCCGCCGACGTACGCGCCCAGAGAGGGGAAGATGAACGCCGGCGCGCGGGGATGCACCTTGACGCCGAAGTCGGTTGCCGGCGCGGGGGGGAAGGTGTGAGTGGCGACGACGAACGGCGCCATCGACAGGGGCTCGGGATCGATACCCAGGGCCAGCTGCATCATCGTCACGTTGCCGCACACGGTGATCTCGTAGACCTCGCGGGGATCGACCTCGCCCTCGACGCACACCTCCGCCACGAGCTCAGCCATCGTCTCGTGCGCCCGTTCGCGCAGGGCCTCCAGCGCGTGATCGTCCATCATCGTCGCGGAAATCCGCGTGATCACATCGGCGCCGTAGGGCTGCTGGCGATTGAGCATTGAGCGCACCGCGACCGGTTGTCCACTGTCGAGATCGAGCAGCGTGGCCACGACCGTGGTCGTGCCGAGATCGAATGCGACGGCGAACCGGCGAGCGGTCGTGTCCCCGGGCTCGAGGTCGACCAGTTCCTCGTCGCAGATCACCGCGGTGACGTCGAAATTCGCCTCGCGCAGGGTTTTGCCGAGCGTTCGCAGCAGCGCCACGGACGTCGTCGGCTCCAGGTCGTCGATGCCGTCGAGGACGCGCTGCAGGTCCGGCCGCTGGTCATCCATCGTCGGCTCCTGCAGGACCAGATGGCGCTTCTGCACCGAGGGGCGCAGGATCACGTGACGACCGACGCCGACCATCGCCGCCTTGGGGCGCGTCTGCAGTGGCGGCACTTCGATCACCAGGTCGCCGCGGGCTGCGGCCCGGCAGGCCAGCCGCCATCCGTCACGGAGCTCGTCGCCCGTGAACGCGCGCGGGTCGACGCTGGAGATCGGCATCTCGCCGGAGACGACCCTGACCTTGCACTTCTTGCACGTGCCGTGGCCACCGCACGTCGAGTCGATGGCGATTCCGTTCCAGCTCGCGGCGTCGAACACCGGGGTGCCGCTGGGGACACGTACTTCGGCGCCGTCGGGCAGGAACCGCAACCGTACCCGCTGGGCGCCGTCGGAGGGCTCGGGCTCGAGCTCGGTCGACAGCGGCGGGGCGGCTCGGCGTGGAGTCGGCGCGCTCACGACGCGGCCGCGGTCTCCCGCTCTGCGGCTTGGCGCGCGCGATGGGCGGCGATCCAGTTCGCGCCCCACGGATCGTGACCGAGGAGCAGATCGCCCGCGCGCACGCTCTGCACGCAGACCTCCGCGGTCGACATGATCGCGCTGGTCAAACCCGCTGCCATGGCCATGGGGAGGAAGGCGGCATTGAGCACGTGACGCTGCGGCAGGCCGAAGGAGACATTGGAAGCACCCAGACACATGTTGACGCCAAGCTCGTCTCGGATCAGGCTGATCGTGGCCAGCGTCGTCGTGACCGCCTCCGTGTCCGCACCGACCGTCATCGCCAGCGGGTCGATCACGATGTCCTCGGGGCCGATCCCGTAGTCGTGGGCGGCGCTGACGATCTTGCGCGCAAAGCCCAGTCGCTGCTGCGGCGTCTCCGGAATCCCCGTCTCATCGTTGACCAGCGCGATCACGGCCGCGCCGTGCCGGGCGACCAACGGGAGGATCTCCTGCAGGCGCTCGTCCTCCGCTGTGACCGAGTTGACCAGCGCGCGACCCTCGTAGACCGATAGCCCGGCCTCGAGCGCCTCGATCACCGAGGAGTCGATGCAGATCGGCAAGTCGACCGCGTCCTGCGCGGTGCGGAGCATCGCCTTGAGCAACTCTGGTTCGTCGACCAGCGGGATCCCGGCGTTGATGTCCAGCATGTCCGCCCCCGCCTGCGCCTGGGCGACCGCGTCGAGCGAGACGGTCGACAGATCTCCGGCGCGCAGCTCCT
Organism: uncultured Solirubrobacterales bacterium; assembly: GCA_963757165.1. Classification (GTDB taxonomy): domain Bacteria; phylum Actinomycetota; class Thermoleophilia; order Solirubrobacterales; family Solirubrobacteraceae; genus Palsa-465. The sequence goes on along the minus strand of CAVWQO010000006.1, from coordinate 308,371 downwards.
CGGCGAAGCGCTTGCGACCGGTGGGATTGATCCGCTCGCCGATTATGCAGAACGGCTGCTCGGCCCCGATGGTGACGGTCTTAGACCGCGACCGAAGCACTGTGTCCATTGGATTCCCTTTCGACTCGGGGCGGGATGCCCAGGCGTTTGCACAGCTTTGCGACGCCCGCGTCTTTGCGGAACGAGATGAAGTGAAGTCCCGCGACGCCGGGTTGCGAGAGCGCGTGGGCGGCGAGTTCATAGGCGATGTCAAAGCACTCCATCTCAGGATCGGCGGCCCGCTCCACGCGCGCGACGGTCTCCGGCGGGACGTCGATTCCGGGAACGCTGGTGGCCACGAACCGCATCCCACCGACGGTGCGCAGGATGCAGATCGAGGGGATCAGCGCGAGCTGTTCGCTGAGACCCGTTTCCGATGCGTCGTGCATGAACCGCTGCAGCAACTCCGGGCGGTAACAGATCTGGAGCTGGAGAAAGCGGGCTCCGGCCTGCGCCTTCTTGGCCGCGCGCCTGACCCGGTACTCCAACGGCGGAGCGCCGGGATTCTCCACGGCGCCGACAAAGAAGTGGGGGGCGGGCGTGATCGCGCGCCCGGACAAATACCGCCCGCTCTCCAGCACCCCGGCGAGGGAGATCAGCTGCGGGCCGTCGAGGTCGAACACACGCTTGGCCTCGGGCTCGTCGCCGGCCGTCACGTCGTCCCCGGTCAACGCGCAGATGTTCTCAATGCCATGCAGCGAGGCTCCCATCAGCTCGGCCTCCAGCGCGAGTCGATTGCGATCCCGGCAGGTCAACTGCATGACCGGCTCGGCTCCGACGGACATCAGGCCGATGGCCACGGCCAGCGGGGAGACGTGGGCGTGGGCCGAAGGGTTGTCGGTGGCGTTGAACGCGTCCACATACGGGCGCATCGGCTCCAGCTGACGCTGAATCTCGGCGTGGCCGCCGCCGTCGATAACCGGCAGCTCGGCTGTGACTACGAACTCGTGCGCGGCGAGCTTGCGCTCAAGCGTCGACATCCGCGCCCGTCGCCCACCCGGCCGGCACCCGCCGATCACGACCGGTGATGAGGTTGATCCACGAGGACGTGCCCTTGAGCTGATTGTCGACCGGAGGCCGAAGACGGTCGATGTGGTTACCCCACAGAGGCAGGCGCTCTGAGCGCTCGTACGCCTTCAGCCACACACAGCGCATCTCCGGTTTGACCTCGCAGTGGCCGTTGGCGCGGACCCCGCCGCAGGGTCCGTTGCGGAGTGTCTTCGGACAGGTCATCGGGCACGTCAGCCCGGTGTCGTGGAGCACACACTGACCGCACATCTGGCAATTCCAGATCGGACCCTTGACCGCGTGCTCGACGTGGGCAAGGGCCGCCGCGGCCTTCACGCCGGCGGCCTTCGTGCCGGCGGCCTTCGTGCCGGCGGCCTTCGTGCCGGCGGCCTTCACGCCGGCACCTTCTCTCGACGCATCTCGATCAGCTCCTTGGCCTTCTTGACGGCTGAGGAGGCATCGGCGGAGTACCCGTCTGCGCCGACCGCGTCGGCGTACTCCTGGGTGACCGGGGCGCCGCCCACCATGACGATCACCTTGTCACGCAGGCCGGCTTTCTCAAGCGCGTTGATGTTCGCCTTGAACATCGGCATCGTTGTGGTCAGGAAGGCCGAGAACCCGACGATGTCCGGGTTGTGCTCCTCGATCTGCGCCACGAACTTCTCCGGCGGCACGTTGACGCCGAGGTCGATCACCGTGAAGCCCGCGCCCTCGAGCATGATGTTGCAGAGGTTCTTACCGATGTCATGGACATCACCCTTGACCGTGCCCATCAGGAAAGTCCCCACCCGGTTGGCCTCGGTGTCTGCCAGCAGCGGGCGCAGAATGTCCAGCGCGCCTTGCATGGCGCGCGCGGCGATCAGCATCTCCGGGACGAAATAGTCACCGCGTTCAAACCGGGCCCCTACTTCCTCCAGCGAGGGGATCAGCGCGTCGAACAGCATGCGCTCCGGTTCCATCCCGTCCGCGAGGCCCTGGTTGACGCCGTCCTTGACGGCGGGGGCGTTGCCGACCAGGGTCTCGTCAAACAGCATCTGCAGAAGCTCTTCGTGCGTCATGCGGCGTGTTCTCCTTCCTCGCGGTAACCGAGGCGGCGGCTCAGCGCGTGTGCCTCCTCGAGCAGGGTGTCGTGCAATTCCAGGATTCGCAGCGGCGTCATCCGGACGGTCGGCCCGGTGATGCTCAGGGCCGCGACCACGTCACCTCGTCCACCACGCACCGGTGCCGCCATCGCGGCGAGTCCGGGTTCGAGCTCGTCAACGGCGGTGGCGAATTCGGTGCGCCGGATCACCTCGAGCTCGGAGCGCAGCCGGCCCGGATCGGTGATCGTGGCCGGCGCGTACTTGGCCAGCGGCGGGACGGGCATGGTGGCGCGGCCAAAGGCCATGAACACCTTGCCCACCGCGGTGCAGTGATAGTCGACCGCGCGGCCAAGCCACTGGCCGGTGCCGAGGAAGTGGCGGCTGTCCACCTGGGCTACGTGCTCGACGCCGCGGCGGGCGGGAACGGCGAGGTTGATCGTCTCCCCCGAGGCCTCGGCCAGGGCGTCGAGCGTCGGGCGTGCCAGCTCGACGACGTTGCGCTCGAGCATGCCGCGCTCGGCCACGCGGAGGATCGCCGGACCGGGCCGCAGGCGTCCGCGCGCACCGTCCTGCTCAACGAGGCCCCGGCGCTCCAGGGCGCTGATCAGCCGTGACGCCGTGCTCTTGGGAATCCCGGTGGCCGCGACCAAGTCGGTGAGGGCCACTGGCACTTCGCTCTCCAGCACACGGACCAACAGATCGGCACCGCGGTCGACGGCCGCGGTTCCATGACTGGGGAGGGCTTGGAACTCTTGTTCCACGAGCGGTATATTACGGCTCGCGACCGTAAGGTCAAGACCCAACCCCGGAGGAGGCTCAGCTTGTTCGTCAATGCCATGCCCCGCTACGAGATCCTCAGCGAGGACGCGATGGCCACCCTTGACCGGGGCTGGCGGCGGATCGTCTCCGAGCTCGGAGTGGAATTCCTCCTTCCCGAGGCGGTCGAGCTGTTCCGTAACGCCGGTCAGATCGTGGAGGAGGGAAACCGCGTTCGCTTCGATCCCGAGTTCATCCTCGAGCAGGTGGCCAAGGCGCCGCGCGAGTTCGAGCTGCAGGCCCGCAACCCGGCCATGACCGCCCACATCGGCGGAGACAACATGGTCTTCGCTCCCGTCTATGGCTGCCCGTTCATCCGCCAGGGCGACGTCCGCCGTGACGCGAAGATGGCGGACTTCGAGAACCTGGTCAAGCTGGCGCAGGCGTTTCCGGAACTGGACTCGCCGGGCGGCACGATCTGCGAACCGGAGGACCGGCCGCTGGACTCACGCCACCTCGACATGGTGTTCGCGCTGCAGACGCTGTCGGACAAGCCATACATGGGCTCAGTCACCTCGGGACCCAATGCCGCCGACACGATCCGCATGGGCGAGATCCTGTTGGGCGGGCGGGAGGCGATCGAGCGCGCACCAGCTTCGATTTCGCTGATCAACGTGAACAGTCCGTTGCGCTACGACGATCGGATGCTGGCCGCGATGTTCGAGTACTGCAAGGCCAACCAGGCGGTGGTGATCACGCCGTTTTTGCTCATGGGCGCGATGTCGCCCGTGTCGCTGCCGGCCACGCTGGTGCAGCAGATGGCCGAAGGCCTCGCTGGGATCGCGCTTGCGCAGCTGATCCGCCCCGGGTGCCCGGTCGTGTTCGGCTCGTTTCTCTCCAACACCGACATGCAGTCGGGCTCGCCGTCGTTCGGCACGCCCGAATCTGGGATCGGGGTGTTGTGCACCGGCCAGATCGCGCGGCATTTCGGCTTGCCGTGGCGTGGCGGGGGCGCTCTGAACGCCGCCCAGACAGTCGATGCGCAGGCGGCCTACGAGTCGCTGATGACGCTGTTGCCGACGTTCCTGGCCGGGGCGAACTTCGTCATGCACTCGGCCGGCTGGCTGGAGGGTGGGCTGGTGTCCTGCTACGAGAAATTCATCGTCGATGTGGAACTGCTGCGGGAACTCCGGCACGAGTTCACCCCGCTGGAGATCGACGAGGCCTCGCTGGCTTTCGACGCGCACCTCGAGGTTGGGGCAGGTGGACATTTCCTCGGTGCCATGCACACGCTCGAGCGCTTCCGCGAGTGCTTCTACCGCCCGCTGCTGTCCTCGACGGAGAACTTCGATCGCTGGACAAAGAAGGGCGCCCGGAACACCACGGTCCGCGCCGGTGAGATCTGGCAGGCGACACTCGAGTCATACGAGCAGCCGCCGCTCGACGACGCCATCCGGGCCGAGCTGGAGGAGTACGTGGTGCGCCGGCGCGCAGAGCTTGGCGACTGACCGGTGCGCCGGCACGCCGAGCTTGGCGACTGACCCAGATTGTGGGCGCGAGGAATCCGCCTCGCGCCCACAAACACCTCTCACCTAGGCGGCTGCCGGCATGGCGGCGACGCGGCGCCGCCGCCCAAGCGCCTTGACCAACGTGCTGTAGAGACCTTCGAACGCGCGATCTCCGACGCTGGCGAACGCTGGCCCAAGCAGCGGCGTGGCGAACCTGAGGCCACCCTTCAGGGAGAGGTCCGCGGTGTAGGTCAGGCGGGTGCCGTCCTGGTAGGGCTCGACGGTGATCCGATCCACCGACAGCACGGTGGCGTTCTCGCCGCGGAAGGTCACAGCGCGCGGAGGGTCGTACTCGACCACGGTGTACGTCAGGGCGGTCTTCCGTCGGAGGAAGCTGGTCACCAGACGGAATTGCGTGCCTTCACCGATCTCGCCGTCGCTGAGGCGCGTCGCCTCGATGACTCCTGGGTCCCATTCCTGGGTCGTCGTGAAGTCGCTGAGGTAGGCGAAGACGTCGTCGGGGGATTCGCGGGTATCAAGCTTGGCGTAGTAGTGAGCCATGAGGTGCTTCTCCTGGGTTGTGGGGCGCGGAGCGCAAAGCTGCTCCCACATAGACTCTACCCGTCGTTGAGGAAGCTTCAACAGATCGTCTAGGTTGTCGTCGTCGCGCCGTTGGTCGCTGCCGCGCGGGGGCCGACAACGTCGTTAGTCGCTGCCGCGGGCGCCGACGAACGTCACAAGATGCCCGCTCTGAGGACCGCCGGTCACGTTAGTCGGCGTGGAGCCGACTTTTCCGCCAACCTCCGCTGCTGCCGCGCGGGTTGTCACCTTTGTCGGGCGCTGCATCGAGGTCGCGTCACGGCTCGGCGGGCCGCACCGTCGGGGCTACCGAGCTAAGCGGGCTTGGCGGCCGCGCGCACCCAGGCGATGAATACGGCCTGGAACGGCAACCGGGCCCAGAGCGATACCGATCCGCCCGGGATATCCGGATATTCGTCGGGGTGAAGCGCCATGTGCAGGTTGGCCGGGAACACGGCGACCAGCGTTGCGATCAGCCACCATTTCCCGAAGCGGCGCCCGCGAGGATGCATCAGCGCCGCGCCGCCGACAATCTCGGCCACGCCGCTGGCGTAGACCATCTCTCGGTGCGCCGGGACATACGGGGGCATGATCCGTTGGTAGACCTTCGGCATCACGAAATGGTTGACGCCCGCGGCGATGAACACGGGGCCGGCAAGTGAGTGAAGCGCGCGCATGGCGCTGGCCACGCTATCCGATCATGTCGCCTCGCGGTCACGACGCCTCGCCGTCACGGCGAACCTCGTAGCCGGCCTCTTCCAGCGCGGCCACGATCGCGTCGCTGTGCTGCTCTCCGCGGGTCTCCAGCGAGATCTCCACGCCGGTCTCCCGCACGTGCAGCGGGACCGCCTCGCGCACGTGATCCGCGTGTACGACGTTGCCTCCGGCATCGGCGACCAGGGCGAGCAGCGCGGCCAGGCCGCCGGGCCGGTCCGGGATCCGCGTGAACAGGCGCAGCCGGCGGCCCGCGGTCGTCTCGTGGCGCTGAGCGATCGCCGCCAGCAGACCGGCGTCGACGTTGCCGCCGGAGAGCACGATCACCGTGGCGCCCTCGGCGGGGGGCGTGATGCTCGCGCCCAGGAGTGCGGCAACCCCGACCGCGCCTCCGCCTTCGACCACGAGCTTGGCTCGCTCCAGCAGCCAGACCATCGCCTCGGCGATCTCGTCCTCGCCCACCACGACCATCTGGTCGACCCAGCGCTCGACCAGGGGCAAGGTGACTTCGCCCGGGCGCTTAATGGCGATCCCGTCGGCGATCGTCGGCCGCGCGGCGAAGGCCACGGGCGCGTGCTGCTTGAGCGACTCTGGGAAGGCGGCGCACGAGTCGACCTGAACTCCGATCACCTGCACCTGCGGCCGCTGCGCCTTGACCGCCCCGGCGATCCCGGAGATCAGGCCGCCGCCTCCGACCGGCACCACGACGCAGGCCAGCTCGGGCACGTCGTCCAGGAGCTCGAGCCCGAGCGTCGCCTGGCCGAGAATCACCTCGGGATCGTCAAACGGATGGACGAACACCGCCGCGGTCTCCGCGGCCCGCTCACGCGCCGCGGCCACGCAGCCGTCGACCGAGTCACCGCCCAGGATCACGACCCCGCCGAACGCCTCCACCGCTGCCACCTTGGCCACGGGAGCGTCGCGTGGCATGAACACCTCGCACGCAAGTCCCTGTGCCCGCGCCGCGTAAGCCAGCGACTGGCCGTGGTTGCCCGCGCTCCCCGCGACGACACCCGTGGCCTGGCCGAGGCCGGAGAGCTTGTGGACCGCGCCCCGGAGCTTGAACGAGCCCGTGCGTTGTAGGTTCTCGGCCTTCAGCAGGACCTGGCCGCCACAGCGCTCGGAAAGGCTGCGGGAGCTGAGGATGGGCGTGTGCCGGGTGAGCCGGGTGACCACCTGGCGCGCCGCCTCGGCCTCGCCCGCGGCCAGCCTGGCGGCGACGCTTTCGGCCTGGCTTTGGGGCGTGGCCTGGCTCATGGCCGGCGCCGGTTCGCACGCTTGGCGGTGGCGAGATCCATTGTTAGACTCGTAATCGATGACTCATATATCAGTCGTGTGCAGCTTAGGTCAAACCTGCCCGCGGTGACGACCACCGAGTCTTCATCGCCGGTCAGCCCGGTTGCGTCCGCTCCGTCGCGGGTCGGTTCTCCCCCGCGCGAGCTCCTGGCCGACCGCGCCTACGCGGAACTGCGCGACCGCATCGTGACCCTGCGGATCGCGCCGGGTGCGCCGATTGACGAGGACGTGCTCGGGCGGGAACTCGAGATGGGGCGCACGCCTGTCCGGGAGGCGATCAAGCGGCTTGCGCTGGAGAACCTGGTCACCGTCTTCCCGCGCCGCGGGACTTTCGCCTCGGAGATCAACATCACCGACCTGGCGCACATCTCCGATGTCCGCACGCAGCTCGAAGCGCATGCCGCGGCCCGGGCCGCTGAGCGCCTCACTGATCCGCAGCGGGCCGAGCTGGAGCAGCTGCTGGAGGAGCTGGGGGAGAGTCAGGGCAGCGATGACGTGGAAGCGCTGATGGCGCTCGACGCGCGGGTTCACCGGTTCATCTACCGCTGTGCCGGCAACCCCTACATGGAAGAGACGCTGGGCCGCTACCTGAATCTGTCGCTGCGCATCTGGCATCTGGTGATCGACCGGCTGCCGCACCTGTTCACGCGTGTGCACGAGCACGACGATGTCCTGAACGCGATCGCGGCCGGTGACGGCGCCCGGGCCAGCGAGATCGTGACCGAGCACGTCGGCACGTTCGAGCGCGAAATCCGCGCGGTTCTGTAACGCGTGGTCGCGCGTCTGCTGATTTCCTGCGCTGATCGCAGCGGGATCGTCGCCGCGGTGTCCGGGGCTCTTGCCGCGGCGGGCGCGAACATCATCCAATCCGACCAGTACTCAACCGATCCTGAGGGAGGGCGGTTCTACATGCGCTTGGAGTTCGCCGTCGAGCCCGACGGCCTGGAACAGTTCCGCGCGGAGTTCCCGGCCGTGGCCGAGCGCTTTCAGATGGACTCACGGCTTTGGCACTCGGGCCAGCGCAAACGCGTGGCGCTGATGGTCTCCCGCCCCGATCACTGCCTGCTTGATCTGCTGTGGCGCTGGCGACGGGGCGAGCTGCAGTGCGACATCCCGGTCGTCGTCTCCAACCACGAGGACCTGCGGGCCGACGTCGGGATCTTCGGAGTGCGCTACGTCCACATTCCCGTTTCCCGTGATGCCAAGGCAGCCGCCGAGGCCAAGATCCTAGAGGTCCTCGGGGGAGGCGAATACGACCTGATCGTGCTCGCCCGCTACATGCAGATTCTCAGCGCCGACTTTCTCGAGCGGGTGGGGGCGCCGGTGATCAACATCCATCACTCGTTCCTGCCGGCGTTTGCCGGCGCCAATCCGTACGCCCAGGCGCGCGCGCGGGGGGTGAAGCTGATCGGGGCGACGGCGCACTACGTCAACGAGATTCTCGATGCCGGACCGATCATCGAGCAGGACACCGCCCGGGTCACCCACCGTGCGAGCGCGGAGATGCTTGAGCAGATGGGCCGCGACATCGAACGGACGGTGCTGGCCCGCGCGGTGGCCTGGCATCTCGAGGACCGGGTGCTGATCGACGGCAGCCGGACGATCGTCTTCACTTGATGCCGAGCCCGGCGCGCGAGCCCAGGTACTCATCCAGCGGAGCGTCGTAGCCGAGCCGAGTGGAGAGCGCGTGCGCCTGCTCAAGTGCCACCCGCCCGAGCAGCCGCAGTCGCTGGGGCGCAAGGCGGAGCGATGCGCCGGCCGCGGACAGTGCGCCCACCACCTCGCCGTCACGATCGCGGACCGGTGCGGCCACGGCCGAGAGACCCGGCTCGAGCTCATCAACGATCGTGGCGTAGCCCTGGTCGCGCACGGCCTCAAGCTCGCGCTGAAGGCGCGCGCGATCGGTGATCGTCGCGTCGGTCAGCTTCGGGAGCTCGCCATTCGGGAGCTCAGCCACGCCGAAGGCCAGGAAGACCTTTCCCGCCGCAGTGCAGTGCAGTCCCAGCTCGCGGCCGATCCAGTTCGTCGCGCCGAGCAGGTGACGGCCGTCGATCTGCGACACCGCCTCGGTTCCCGACGGCCGCGGCACGATCAGGTTGGTGCTCTCGCCGCTCTCCTCAGCCAGCCGGCGCATGCTCGGTTGCGCGAGCTCCACGAGATCCTCCCGGCCGACTCCGGACCGCGCGAAGCGCAACGCGGCCGGCCCAGGCCGCAGCCCGGTGCCGGGCGAATCCCAGGCCAGCAAATCATGCTGCTCGAGCGCGCGGACCAGCGGCGCGAGCTCGACCGCGGGCAGGTCGACGATCTCGGCCAGCTCAGTGAGGCGTCGCGGCGAGCGCTCGAGCACGGCGCCAAGTAGCTGCGCGGTGCGCTCGGCGGAGCGATCTGGCGGCGGATCCGACGCTGACATCAACGTGGGGTGTGCGGCGTGAGCACCACCGTCTGCAACTCGGTGAATGACTCCATGACATTGGCGCCACCGACGCGGCCGATACCGCTGTCGGTGCCCGAGCGGCCGCCGAAGGGAAGGTGCGCTTCCCAGTAGTTGCTGGACTCGTTGATGTTCACCCAGCCGGTGCGGACGCGATCGGCGAACTGGAGCCCGGCGCCCAGGTCAGCGGTGAAGATCGCCGAGAGCAAGCCGTAGGGCGACAGGTTGGTCAGCTCGATTGCATGTTCGAGGTTGTCGATCGCGACCACCGGAGCCACCGGCCCGAAAGTCTCCTCCACAGCGACGCGGGCGTCGGCCGGGACATCGCTGAGGACCGTCGGCTCCCAATACAGCGAGGTTGGAAAGCCTGACGCACGGGAGCCGCCGGCGACGACGCTGGCTCCGCGCGCCACGGCGTCACCAACATGCTCGTCCATCTTCAGCGCCACGGGCTCGTTGTTGAGCGGTCCCATCGTGGTCGCCTCGTCGAACGGATTGCCGAGCAGGATGCGCTCTGTCACCGCGCGGGCGAGCAGGTTGACGAACTCGTCCTTGACTGCCCTGTGCACCAGCAGGCGCTCGCCGGCGGTACAGCTCTGGCCGGCGCACAAGAAGCAGGCGGTGAGGGTGGCCTCAACGGCCGCCTCCAGGTTGGCGTCGTCCATCACCACTAGCGGCCCGTTGCCGCCCATCTCCAGCAGCGTGGCCTTGCCCGCCGCGGCCTGGGCGACCAGCCGCCCGGTCCCCGTCGAGCCGATGAACGCGACTCCATCGGTGCCCGGGTTGCGCGCAATCTCATCGCCGACCACGGGCCCCGGACCGGTGACCAGGTTGAACACTCCCGCCGGCAGATCCGCATCCACGATGCACTGGGCCAGGGCCACCGCGCAAAGCGCGGTGGACGGGGCGGGGGTCCACACAACGGTGTTCCCGCAGGCGAGCGCGGGGGCGATCAGCTCGGCCGGCATCGTGTACGGCCAATTCCATGGGCTGATCACCCCGACCACGCCACGTGGTCGGCGGACGAGCATCACGCGCTTGCCCGGGGAGACGGAGTTCGGCAGCTCGCCGCCGAGGCGCTTGGCGTCCTCGGCCGCCATCCGCCAGTACTCGATCAGCTCATCCACCTCGTCGTAGGCCTCAACGCGCAGCGGCTTGCCCTGATCGAGGGTCAGGGTCCGGGCGAGGTCCTCACGGCGGTCGGCGATGACGTCGCCGACGGCGTGCATCTTCGCCGCTCGTTCGAACGCGGTCAGGGCGGCCCAACCGTCGGCCGCCTCACGCGCAGCAGCGATCGCGCGGCGGGCGTCCTCGCGGTCTCCCTGCGGGATCGTCGCGATCACTTCGCCGTTGGCCGGGCTGAACGCTTCGAAGGTTGCGCCGCTGCGGCTGGGCTGCCAATCGCCGCCTAGGAACATCTGCTGCGCGGTGCCTGTGGCCATCTTGATCCTTGCGTGATGCCCTGCGTTGACACAGTTAGACAACTGATATATAACAGGCCGATCAGCACGGGGTCAATCGTTCGTAACCGGAGGCGACAGGCCGGTGGCCGCGCGCCTCACCATGTTTGTCCGACGAGCCGCGCCATGACACATGACGTGGACTGGGGAGGTTGATTGATGGCAGCCGTAGAGGCGGGTCGCAGCACCGGGAGCTCGGGCGACAGCGGCGAACTGGCCGGCTTTGGCTACAAGCAGGAGCTCGACCGCTCGCTGGGGAGCTTCTCCTCCTTCGCTGCCGGCTTCAGCTACATCTCGATCCTCACCGGCGTCATCCAGCTGTTCTACTTCGGGTTCCTGTTCGCTGGGCCAGCAGTGTGGTGGACATGGTTGGTCGTCTTCGGTGGGCAGATGTTGGTCGCGCTTTGCTTCGCGGAGATGGCCGGCCAATACCCGCTCGCCGGATCGGTCTATCAGTGGTCAAAGAGGGTCTCGGGCGACTTTGCCTCGTGGATGACCGGCTGGATCTACGTGGTCGCCTCGATTGTGACCGTGGCCGCGGTCGCGGTTGCCTGGCAGGTTGTCCTGCCACAAGTGTCGACGAATTTCCAAATTCTTGGGAGCGCCGCCGACGCGGGTACCACGCTGACCAAGGGGGGCGCTCAGAACGCTCTGCTGCTGGGCGCGATCCTCGTCGTGGTTGGCACGATAGTCAACATGCTCGGCGTCAAGGTGATGTCGCGAATCAACAACTTCGGTGTGCTGGCCGAGCTGATCGGGGCCTCGGTCCTGGTGATCCTGCTCGCGTTCCACTTTACGCGCGGCCCAAGTGTCGTGTTTCACAGTCTCGGCACCGGCGCTGGGCACAGCTGGGGCTACTTTGGGGCGTTGCTGGTCGGCGGAATCATGAGCGCGTACGTGATGTATGGCTTCGACACCGCGGGCACGCTCGCGGAAGAGACCAATGACCCGCGCAAAGCGGCCCCTCCGGCGATCATCCGCGCGCTGGTTACGGCGGCGATCATCGGGGGTCTGCTGATCCTGTTTGCTCTGATGGACGTCAAGAACATCCACGACCCGAAGATCGGGGTGCTCGGGCTGCCGTACATCATCAAGCAGGCGCTCGGCAACACCGGCGGCAACATATTCCTCATCGACTCGGCGATCGCGATCACGGTCTGCACGCTCGCGGTGATGGCATCGTGTATCCGGCTCTTGTTCTCGATGGCGCGCGACGGGCGGTTGCCGTTCGGCACCCACATCGCGCGCGTGTCCGGCCGGCGGCGGGTGCCGATTGTTCCCGCGCTCGTGGTCGGCTCGTTGGCCCTCGCGATCATTGCTGTCAACATCGGCAATCAGAGTGCCTTCGCGGCACTGATTGCGGTTGCGATCGTCATGTTCTACATCGCCTATTTGGGCGTCACGGTCGGGATGCTCATCCGCCGGATTCGCGGCGCCTGGCCAAGGCCCGAGCACGGGCCGTACTTCTCGCTAGGGCGCTGGGGACTGCCAATCAACATCATCGCGGTGCTTTATGGCTTGCTGGTGGCCATCAACATCGGTTGGCCCCGGTCGTCGGTGTATGACGGCCTCGCCGGCACAAAGGACGCAGCCGGCCACGTGATCGCAGGCCACTGGTACTACCAGTACATCGCAATCCTGTTCATCGGCATCGTCTGGATCGTCGGCGCGATCTACTACTTCACCGTCTACAGCAAGAAGCCGATCAGTGTGCTCAAGGAGCACGCCGCCGAGGTTCCGTCGCTGCCCGGGGCGCCGCTGGGCGAGGCGGCGCCGTGAGCGAAGCGGGAGAGTTCGACTACGTAATCGCCGGCGGCGGCACGGCGGGCTGCGTCGTTGCCGCCCGGCTGTCCGAGGATCCGAACGTGACGGTCTGCCTGTTGGAGGCCGGGCCTTCCGACGTGGACGACCAGCGGATCCTGCGCCTGGAGGACTGGATGTACCTGCTCGACTCGGGGTACGACTGGGACTATCTGGTCGAGCCTCAGGAGAAGGGCAACAGCTTCCTGCGCCACGCCCGGGCAAAGGTGCTCGGGGGGTGCTCCTCGCACAACTCGTGCATCGCGTTCTGGACGCCCAAGGAGGATTTGGACGAGTGGGCGGCGACGGGATGCGAGGGATGGAGCTCGGCCGAGTGCTGGCCGCTGATCAAGCGCTTGGAGACCAACGACGGACCTGGCGACCATCATGGTCGTGAGGGTCCCGTGAACATCCGCACCGTGCCCGCTGAGGACCCCTGCGGAGCGGCGGTGCTCGAGGCTGCCGCACAGGCGGGCCTGCCGACGTCACGGTTCAATGAGGGCCACACGGTGACCAACGGGGCGGGCTGGTTCCAGATCAATTCCGCCCTTGACAACACGCGGATGTCGTCCTCGCACGCGTACCTGCACCCGGTGATCGGATCACGGCCCAATCTGGAGATCCGGGTCAACTGCTGGGTCAGGCGCGTGGAGATTGAGGATGGACGGGCCACCGGGGTCGAGTATCTGACCCCGGACATCCTCACCCACGACACCGTGCGTGCGCGCCGCGAGGTGATCCTCAGCGCCGGTGCGATCGACACGCCCAAGTTGCTGATGCTCTCGGGCGTTGGGCCGGGGGAGCATCTTCGGGAGTTCGGCATCGAGACCGTGGTCGACTCGCCCGGCGTCGGATCGAACCTCGACGATCACGTCGAGGGAATCGTGCAGTGGCGGGCCAAGCAGCCGATGGTCACGCGGTCGACCCAGTGGTGGGAAATTGGCCTGTTTGCTACCTCCGAGGAGGGTCTGGACCGCCCTGACCTGATGATGCACTACGGCTCGGTGCCATTTGACATGAACACCGTCCGCTGGGGCTATCCCACCACGGAGAACGGGTTCTGTCTGACTCCGAACGTCTGCCGGGGTCAGTCGCGGGGGACCGTTCGCCTGCGTTCCCGGGACTTCCGGGATCGGGCGCGCGTCGATCCGCGGTACTTCACCGATGCCGACGGCCACGATGAGCGCGTGATGGCTTTTGGCATGCGCCTGGCTCGGAAGATCGTTTCTCAGCCCGCGATGGCGGAGTGGGCGGACGAGGAGCTGGCCCCAGGCCCGGACGCGCAGAGCGACGACGAGCTGATCGACTACATGCACAAGACGCACAACACCGTCTACCACCCCGCCTGCACCGCGAAAATGGGACCGGATTCTGACCCGATGGCGGTCGTCGACCCGCGCCTGCGGGTGCGGGGCGTCCGTGGGCTGCGGATTGCCGACGGATCCATCCTTCCGTTTCTGCCGGCGATCAATCCGTGCATCACGACGATGATGATCGGTGAGAAGTGCGCCGACATGCTGAAGGACGATGCCCGCCAGGGAGCTGCCGACGTAGCCGCGCCCACCGCAGCTTGAGCCAGCCCGACCCGCCCTCGAGCGAGGGCACGCCGTCGCGTGGGGAGGTGCCGTCGAGCGCGGAAGCGCCTGCGCGTGAGGTCGCCGCGTTCCTTGCCGCCCGTCCACCGTTTGACTCGCTACCGGCGGAAGATCTCCCGCGGATAGCTGCCGCCGTCGAGGTTGAGCGATTCCCCGCCGGAGCGACGATCTTCTCCGAAGGCGCACAGCCGGTCCAGCATCTGCGAGTCGTTCGCTCGGGGGCGGTCGAGATCGTTCATGACGGGCGCGTGCTGGATCTGCTCGGGGCTGGCGAGCTGTTCGGGCACGCATCGATGCTCTCCGGGCTTCCCGCGGGCTTCTCCGCGCGGGCAGCCGAGGACACCGTTTGCTACCGGATCGAAGCCGATCCGGCGCGCGCCCTGCTGGCCGGCGCAGCGGGGTTGCGGTTCGTCACTCGGTCGCTGCTGCAGGCGCCGCCCGATGTCGCGACGGTCAGCGGCGAACCCGCACGTGACCCGGCCAACCAGCCCGTCCGCACGCTGATTCGTGGCCGGCCGGTCGTATGCCGGCCGGAAGCCTCGATCCGCGAGGGGGTCCAGATGATGGCCGCGGCCGGCGCAAGCTCCTTGGTCGTGCGACTTTCGGATGGGACGCTCGGGATCCTCACCGACCGTGACCTGCGCACGCGTGTCCTGGCGGCCGGCGTCGGTGGCAACGTCTCGGTCGCGACGGTGATGTCGGCACCGGCCTACACGTGCCCGCCGGATCGGCTCGGCGCCGAGGTGCTGCTGGACATGCTCGATCGCGGTCTGCGCCACTTCCCGGTCGTATCCGCGGCGGGGGAGATCCTCGGCGTGATCGAGGATCTGGATCTGATCGCGGTGCAGACCCGCTCGTCCTTCTTCTTGCGCCGGCGCATCGCCGCAGCGCAGCACGTGGAGGAGCTCGCCGCCGTCGCGCGGGAGTTGCGTCCAGCCGTCATCGCGATGTACGAAGCCCGCGCCGCCCCGACCAACATCACTGCCGTCTACTCCGTCGTGGTTGACGCGCTGACCCGCCGCTTGCTTGAGCTTACGGTGGGCGAACTCGGAGAGCCCCCGACTCCGTTCGCCTGGTTGGCGCTGGGCAGCCTGGCTCGCCGCGAGGCGGCGCCGAGCGCCGACGTCGACAGCGCGATCGTCTACTTCGGGGACGAGCGCGGCGAAGCGGCGCCGCCGTATCTCAACGCGCTCGCCGAGAAGACGATTGGCGGACTGGAGCTGTGCGGCTTTCATCCGGACGCCAACGGGGCCTCGGCCTCCAATCCGATCTTTGTCCGCTCGCTGGCGTCCTGGCAGCGAGCGGCGCGGAGCTGGATCGAGGATCCGACCCAGGAGAAGGCGCTGATTCTGGCTTCAGTGCTGGTCGACAGCCGGCCGGTGTGGGGTGTCCACACCGGCACCCCGGTATCGGACACGTTCCGGCTCGCGCCCGGGAACCCTCAACTGCTCAAGCTGCTGGCGCGCTTCGCGCTGTCGCACCGGCCCCCGACTGGCTTCTTTCGTGGCCTCGTGGTCGAACACGGCGGGGAGCACCGCGGCAGGCTGGATCTCAAGCACGGCGGTCTGCTCCCGATCGTTGATCTGGCCCGCTGGGCCGCGATGGCGGCCGGCGTGACCAGTGCCGGAACGATCGAGCGGCTACGTGCCGCCGGTGCGGCGGGAACGCTGCCCTCGGCGGACGCACATTCTTTGGAGGACGCGTTCGAGCTGATCACCGATCTGCGCCTTGGGCATCAGGTCGGGCAGCTGCGCCAGGGGACGCCACCGGACGACTTTGTCGATCCTGCAACACTCAGCCCGCTGATGCGCAGTCATCTCAAGGAGGCCTTCCGGGCCGTTGCCGCGATCCAGAAGCGGATTGCCTCCGAGCTGAGCGTGGGCGTGCGATGACCGGTGACTGGCGGGACTTCCGCCCCGCGATCTGGCTGGCCATGCTCGGGTTGGCCCTCATTCTTCTGGTCAGCCCGCCGTATATCGGCGCGGTGCTCATCGGGGTCGCTCTCGGGGTGGCGATCCGCACCGGACAGGCGCGTCGGCGCGGGGTCTCGCTACGCGCGCGGGGCAGAGGCCGGCGGCGGCGGCCCTAGCCCGCGCGAGATCGATTCCCACTCATCTCGATGCGCCTCGCGCGTGGTCTGCACCCGAGAGGGACGGGCAACCGTCTGCTGAGCCCTAAACGAAGCTGATCACGCTGCGGATCCCGTCCTGGCGCTCCATCAGCTCAAACCCGCGACCGACCTCGTCGAGGGTGATCCGGTGCGAGATGAACGGATCCACATCGAGCCGGCCGTCGAGGTAGAGCTGCACGAGCTCCGGGACCTGGTCGCGACCCTTGACCCCGCCGAACGAGGACCCGCACACCCGCCGGCCGGTGATCAGATAACGCGGGATGATGTCGAGCGTCTCGCCCTTGCCGGCGACGCCGGCCACCGTGCACAGACCCCAGCCCATCCGCGCGGATTCGACGGCCTGGCGCATGATCGTCACCAGCCCGGTGGCCTCGAACGTGTAGTCGGCGCCGAAGCCACCGGTCTCCTCCAGGACGCGGGCCACGGTCTCCGGACCGCCGATCCACGTCTCGGTGGCCCCCTGTCCGCGCGCCAGCTCAAGGCGCTCGTCCGACAGATCGACACAGATGATCCGCTGCGCCCCCTGCAGCCGGCAGCCGGCTACGGCGCCGAGGCCGACCATTCCGGCGCCGAACACCACACACGTCGACCCGGCCTCGACCTTGGCGGTGTTGATCGCCGCGCCGAGCCCGGTGGAGAGCCCGCAGGCAAACAGGCACGCGCGGTCTGCGGGGGCCTCGGCGGGGATCTTGGCCAACGCGATCTCCGGCATCACCGTGTACTCGGCGAACGTGCTCGTGCCCATGAAATGACGGATCGGCTCACCATCGCGAGACAGCCGGGTTGTGCCGTCGGGCAGATAGCCGAGGTTCTGCTGCTCCCGGATCGCCAGACAGAGGTTGGTCTTTGGACTGCGGCAGTGGACGCACTCGCGACACTGAGGTGAGAACAGGGTGACCACGCGGTCGCCCGCCTTCACGTCCCGCACCCCCTCGCCGACGCGCTCGACGATTCCTGACCCCTCGTGGCCGAGGACGGTGGGGGCATAGCCGGACGGATCCGCGCCCGAGGCCGTGTACATATCGGTGTGACAGACGCCGCACGCCTCCAAGCGGACCAGCACCTCGCCCGTGCGCGGCTCGGCGAGATCGACTTCGGTTACGTTCAGCGGCGCCCCGAACTCCTCCAGGACCGCAGCACGGATCTTCACGGCGGCAAGCTCCTCTCCCCGGGTTGGTGAGCAGCCAACCTTAGTGTCCGCAGCGCCCCCGGGGAGCTAGCTCGGCGGCGCCGTCGCGCGCAGCGCGTCGATCAGCAAGTCGAGCAGGCGAGGCCAGGCCGTGGGCTCGATCCGCTTGGCTGCCCGCGTGGCCGCGAACAGAAGCTTCAGGTCAAGCGTCGTCGCGTCGGCCCTGAGCTGCCCCTCCGCACGCGCGGCGCTCATCAGTCGCTCCAGCGACCCGGTGGCCCGATCGGCGGCGCGGAGCACCGCGGGGTGGTCCGCCGCAGCCACCCGAGCTTCACCCAGGAAATCGTCACAGGATTGCCGCTCCACGACCGACCACAGCATCTCGACCAGGGCCGACCAGGCGTCGCTCTCCTGGCGGCAGGCGGAGGCTGCGGCGTCGGAGATCTGGTCTAGCCGCCTGGCAACCAGCGCCGCGAGCAGGTCTCGCTTGGACGGAAACTGCCGGTACACGCTGGCCACTCCCGCGCCCGCCGCCGCGGCCACCGAAGGCATCGACGCATCAAGCCCCTGTTCGGCGAAGACCTCGCCGGCGGCCTCCAACAGCCGCTCGCGCTTGGCGTGGTGATCGAGGGCAGACCAGTCGGGTTTCTCAGGAGCCTCTGCCCGCGGCCGGAGGGGGGCCGGAATGATCATTCCGCTAGATTAGCCGGATGGCAACGAACGAGCGTCAGCACGACATTCACCCGAACGTCATTCTCGCCGTCCTCTCGCTCGCAGGCGTGGCCTACGCAGTGCTCAGCTCGGCGGTGATCCCGGCGCTCCCGACGATCCAGCGCGGCCTCCACACCTCTGAGACCGGAGTCACCTGGCTGCTCACCGGGTACCTGCTGTCCGCGTCCGTGGGCACGGCGATCATCGGGCGCCTGGGCGACATGTATGGCAAGGAACGCATGCTGCTGCTGACGCTGATGGTGCTGGCGACGGGAACCTTGCTCGCCGCGGTGGCGAATTCACTGACGCTGCTGATCATCGCGCGGGTGATTCAGGGAACCGGCGGCGGCATCTTCCCGCTCGCCTTCGCAATCCTGCGGGACGAGTTCCCCCGAGAGCGTGTGGCCGGGAGCATCGGCCTGATGTCCTCAATCCTCGGCATCGGCGGCGGGGTCGGAATCGTGACCGGCGGGCTGATCGTCGAGCATCTGAGCTGGCACTGGCTGTTCTGGATACCGCTGGCGACCACGATCGTTGCGGCGATCGCGACGTGGCGGTTCGTGCCGGAGTCCCCCGTGCGGCTTCCCGGCCGCGTCAACTGGGGCGCCGCCGCCCTGATGAGCACGGGAATGTGCGGCGTGCTGATCGCGGTCTCGGAGACGACGACCTGGGGGTGGGGTTCGGCCAGGACGCTCGGGCTGCTGGCGATCGGGCTCCTCGTGCTCACCGCGTGGGTCGTTGTCGAGGCGCGCAGCGACGAGCCGCTGATCGATATGACGATGATGCGGATCCGCGGCGTCTGGACCACCAACCTCGCCGCGTTCCTGCTCGGCGCGGGTATGTACTCGTCGTTCATCATCTTTCCCCAGTTCGCCCAGCTGCCCAAGAGCACCGGGTTCGGCTTCGGCGCCTCCGTCGTCGACTCCGGTCTGTATCTGTTGCCCTCCGCGCTCGGTATGGGCCTGCTCGGCTCGGCCGCCGGGAAGGTCGCTCGCCGCTACGGCTCCAAGTTCGCCCTCCTCGCCGGCAGCGCGGTCACCGCCACCGCGTTCTTGTTCTTCGCGGTTCTACACGCTGACCCGTTTGAGATGCTGATCAGCGCGCTGCTGCTGGGGGTCGGCATCGGGCTGGCGTTCTCGGCGCTGGGAAACCTCGTTGTGCAGGCGGTTCCAGCCACCCAGACCGGCGCCGCCAGCGGCATGAACACCGTGATGAGGACGCTGGGCGGTGCCCTGGGCGGGCAAATAGCTGCCACGTTCATTGTTAACAACACCGTCCACGGCGTCCCGCGACTCGCCGGTTTCACCGACTCGTTCCTCCTCGCCGGCGGCTTCCTGGTCGTGTGCACGCTCTCGGCCCTGCTCGTGCCGAGCGCGAGACCGTCGTGGATGGAGCTGGGTCAGCCTCAGCTCGCGCCGGCCCACGAAGCAGGCTAGCTTTCGGGCCGTGCCCGGATTCGACGAACTGGCTAAAACCGAGGCCGAGCGGGTGGCGCTGCGCCGCTTGCGTGAGGCGACCGGGGCGAGCGACGGACCGATGGAGCGTCACTGCCTGCGCTGCCGCCAGATCGCCGCGCGCCTGGCGGGGTCACGCGGCTGGGTGATCGACGGCGAGGTGCTGACCGTCGCGGCGATCCTGCACGACATCGGCCTCTACCCGGCGGTGGCGACCGCGGCCGAGTACACGGCCGACGGAGCCGCGCTGGCCCGGACGCTGCTGCCGCAGTTCGGCTGGACTCCCGACCGGGTTGAGCTCTGCGCGGATGCGATCGACCGCCACCACGATGTCCGTCGCCAGCTCTCCCGTGGCGCCGAGGTGGAGGCCCTGCGCCTCGCTGACCTGGCCGACGTCAGCGGAGGCCTGCTGCGGTTCGGGCTGGATCGCGGGTGGATGCGCCAACTCTTCGCCGAGGTCCCGCGGCGAGGGCTCTACCGCGAGATCGGACGGGAGGTCGGCCGCGCCCTGCGTGAGCGTCCGCTCACCCTGCCGCGAATCTTCTGGCGGGGATAGGCAACCGGGCGCGAGACGGGGCCAAGTTCCCGAGGCCGACCCCTCCCATGCTGGCCAACCAGCCAGTAGCATCCGACCCACTCACGCAGGCCACCGAGGAGGGGCAGTTGTCATCTACGAAGAGCGATCTCGACAAGGTCCTGGTCAGCGAACGTCAAGACTGGCTCGACGGGCCTCCGCACGAGCTGTTCACGCAGCTGCGCTCCGAATGCCCGGTGCACTGGACTGCTGGGATCACCGAGTATCCCAACGAGGCCGGGTACTGGTCGGTGACCCGGGCTGAGGACATCCACACCGTCAGCCGGGACTGGCGGACGTACTCCTCGGAGCTCGGAGGAATCACGGCAGTGACCGATGTATTCCCGATCGAATTGATGCGGGCGATGTTCATCGGCATGGACCCACCCAAGCACGACCGCATCAAGAAGCTCTTCCAAGCCGGGTTCACTCCGCGCCGCATCGCCGATCACGAGGATGCGATCAGGACGATCGTGTGCGATGTGCTTGATCGGCTCGAGGGTCGCGAAACCTGTGAGTTGGTCAACGACGTGGCGCAGCCGATCGTCTCACGCGTGATCGGCAGCTTCATGGGCATCCCGGAGGCCGACGATTCGGCGTGGGCGACACTGATGAACTCCGCTCTCGGCGCGGGCGATCCCGACCTCAATCCGGAGGGGATCGAGGCCGTCGTGGCCAAGGACATCCCCGAGGTCTTCGCGCGGTGTCAGCAGATGATCGCCGAGCGCCGCGAGAACCCCACCGATGACCTGACGAGCGTGCTCGTGCACGCCGAGATCGACGGGCAGATGCTGGAGGAGCACGAGATCGTGATGGGCTTCTTCCTGCTCGTCGCCGCCGGCAACGACAGTACCAAGGCGACCTACTGCAGCGGGATGCGCGCACTGATGGAGAATCCGGATGAGCGGCAGGCGCTGCTCGAGTCGCCGGAGCTGGTGCCCAGCGCCGTCGAGGAGTCATTGCGGATGTTCCCCGCCTTCGCCCACTTCCGCCGGACCGCAACGTGCGACACGGTCCTGAACGGCCAACCCATTCGCGAGGGCGAGAAGGTCGTCATGTGGTATGTGTCCTCCAACCGCGACGAGTCCCGCTACGAGGACCCGGACCGCTTCGACGTTCGCCGCAATCCTGAGCATCAGGCCTTCGGTGCGGGCGGACGCCACTTCTGTCTGGGCACCGCATTAGCGCGACTTGAGCTCAACATCATGTTTGAGGAGACGCTCAAGCGCTTCCCGGAGATGGAGCTGGCGGGGAAGCCCGCAGTCGTCGAGTCAGCGTTTCTCAATCAGCTGAAATCGCTCCCGGTTCGCCTGCGCCCCGCCGCCTGAACGCGCGGCCGAGCGGGGGCCGGAACGTCGTCGCGGACTCCTTCAGCGCAACGTCTTGAACCTGCCTTCCCGCGCGCCAGGCGGGCGTGCGGCTTCTCCCAGGGGCAAGATAAATGCTTTGCTGAACGCACGATTTGTGCATATAATGGTTGCGCGGTCAAGCTCACCCTGGAAGGCTCATGCAAGACGAACAAGCAGATGCGCGCGATCAGGATGCACAGGGGGTCGATAAGGATCTCCATCGCCTGCGCAATGGGATCGCGTGGACGGTCGCTCTCTTGGCCCTGCTGCTCGCGATCGGGCTGGCAGTTCCCGACCTTCGCGACGTGCTGAAGCGTGCCGCGAGTGCTCAAGTGGGCTGGCTGGTAGCCGCGGTGGCGCTTGAACTGCTGTCGTGCCTGGGCTACGTGGCCACGCTCCGGCTCGTCCTGCACCGGGGACCGGCTTCGCAGGTCAGATGGCTGGCCTGGGCGGAGATGGCCTTCGGCGCCGTCGTCCCGGTGGGTGGCGCGGGTGGCCTGGCTGTCGGTGCCTGGGCGATGCGGGCCTGGGGAATCGCTTGGTCGCGGATCGCCAATCGTTCGGCAGTCATCTTCCTGCTCACCACGGCCGTCAATGCGGCCGTGCTTGCCGCGGCCGGCTTCGGCGTGGCGCTCGGCGTCGGCGACGGCGGGAAGGGCTTCGTCTACGGAATCGCGCCGGGCGCCTTCGGGCTCGGCGGCATCGTCGCGTTCATGATGCTGCCCCCGGTGATGGCACGGACCGGTGCGCTGCAGCGGCCTGCGGGTCGCATTCAGACCGGACTCGCCCGGATGGCGGGCTGGGTGCGGGACACGGAGGCGATCGCCTTCCAGCGTGACTGGCGTCTGCTCGGGAGTATCGGCTACCTGCTGTTCGACATCGCGGTGCTGTGGGCTTGCCTACGCTCGGTCGGGCTGCATCCGCCGCTGATGGCGATGGTCGTCGGCTACCAGATCGGGTATCTGGCCAATCTGATCCCGATCCCCGGCGGGGTCGGCGTCCTCGAGGGCGGCCTGCTCGGAGCGCTGCTGCTGTACGGGCTGCCGGCTGGGCCGACCGCCGCCGCCGTGGTGATCTACCACGCGGTCGCGCTGTGGGTGCCGGCTATAGGCGGGACGATCGGCTTCGCACGGCTGCGGCGCACCGTTGCCGCACGGGTGGCCGACGGTGCGGCGGATGAGCTACCTGGCAGCATCGGAGGACTGCCGGCGGTCGATGCCGCCGATCTCGCCGCCTAAGGTCGCCACGGCAACACGCACCGAGGCGCTCTCGGTGCAGACGTAGGTGGGGCGCAGACCACTAAGCTGAGGCGCGATGACCCGGGTCGCCGTGGTCGGCCACATCGAGTGGGTCGACTTCATCCCCGTGTCCGCCTTTCCGCGGCGCGGCTCGGTGCTGCATGCCGACGGCTCATTTGCCCGGGCCGCTGGGGGTGGCGGCGTGGCTGCCGCCACGTTGGCCGAGCTTGCGGCCGAGGTCGACTTCTTCTGTGCGCTCGGCCGGGACGCGCCCGGCCGAGCCGCCGAGGCGCAGCTCCAGGAGCGAGGCGTGCACGTGCATGCAGCGTGGCGGGATCAGCCCACCCGCCGCGCGGTCACCCTGCTCGAGGCGGGTGGAGAGCGAACGATCGTGACGATCGGCGAGCGCCTGCATCCGCTCGGAAGCGACGACCTTCCATGGGAGTTGCTAGAGCAGACCGACGGCGTCTACTTCACCGCCGGGGACCGCGAGGCGCTTGAACGTGCCCGGAGCGCCCGTATCCTCGTCGCCTCACCCCGTGGAGGGGGAGCGCTGCAGGGCGATGGCGTCTCGATCGACGCGCTCGTCTACAGCGCTGACGACCACGACGAGGCCGGGATGGCCGAGCTCGTCGGCGGCCGGGCGCGTCTGATGGTGGCCACCGAAGGCGAGGCCGGGGGCGGCTGGTGGGGAGAGGCGAGCGGGCGCTGGGACCCGGTTCCGGTTCCGGGGACGCCGCGTGACAGCTACGGCTGCGGTGACTCGTTCGCCGCCGCGTTCACCTACGGATTGGCGCAGCGGAGCACGATTGCCCAGGCGGCCGCCCTGGGTGCGCAGTGGGGCGCCCGGCGTCTCACTCAGGCCGGCGCGCCCTAAGCGCCGCCTCCGGTCCGACGTCAGAGCAGAAGGTTCCCCGGGAGGGCCCAGATCCATCTGAGCCCTCCCGGAGTGGCCGAGGAAGTGGGGGCGCAGTTCCTTGGCCGTACGACCACGTTATTACCGAATCTGAGTCCGCCTAAACAATCCGGTCACTGGCCATCCAGGAAGGCCGCGATGCGGTCTCCCACGCCCTCTGGATCCTCTAACTGCAGGAAGTGGCCGACGTCCGCCAGCAGCTCGAAGCTGCTCCCGGCCGGCAGGAGCTCCGCTCCGCGACGAGCGACTTCCGCCCCCATGCAGCCGTCGCGTTCCCCGTGCAGGTAAAGCAACGGCGAGCGCGGCGCCCGCAGCAGCCACGAACGTTCCTGCGCGTACGCCGCCCGCCGGGTCCAGGGGAGGAAAAACGCCCGGTAGTAGCGAAGTGCCGCCGTGCGGTGGCTGGCATCGGGGAGGGCCGCCAGTACGTGCCGCACGTCGTCCTCGGCGGCGTAGCCCGGCGACCACGATCTCCACAGGTACGGGATCAACCGGGGCAGCGCACGCTCGGAGATGACCGGGAGCAACTGAAACAACATGTACCAGCTCATGCGCAGCTGGCGGGCCAGCAGGGGCACCTCGAGTGGGAGCCGCGCCGGTCGCCGCGCGAGTGCCGCGATGAGCGACATCGGCGGGATGGCGAGCGTGACCACTCGCCGGAACAGCTCTGGCCGATAGGCGGCAAGCAGGCATGTCGTGACCGCTCCCCAGTCGTGCCCGACCAGCACAGCTCGCTCGTCGCCCCCGAGGGCCGCGTGGAGTCCGATCACGTCGCGGGCCAGTGCCGCGACCTCGTAGCTTCCGTCCGGTGCGAGATCAGTGGGGGCATACCCGCGTGCGTAAGGGGCGACCACGCGCCACCCGCGGTCGGCCAGCTGCGGCCCCAGGTGCCGCCATGTCCATGGCGTATCGGGGTACCCGTGCAGGCATAGTGCCAGCGGCGCGTCATCGCGGCCCCAGGCGAGCGCGGCCACGCTCAGCGCGCCAACTCGCAGCCGGAGCTCCCTCGGTTGTGCATCGGCTCCGGCGGGCATGGGGCGATCAAATCAGATGAACGTCCCCGATCACCATCCCACCGAAGCCGCTCGCGCGCCGTGCTGATAGTCGCCCTCGCGGTGCTGGCCGCGGTCGCCGTCGGAGTGGCGAGCGAGCGTCGCACCAGCCGTGCCCCTCCGCTCGCGGCGCGGGTCAGAGCCCGGCGGCAGGCAGGCTGAAACGGACACGCGTGCCGGCGGTAGCATCGGCCAGCCAGATGCGTCCGCCGTGCGCCTCGATGATGGCCCGGGACACAGCCAGACCCAGCCCCGCGCCGGCCCCTGTGCGGGCGCCGCCGGCGCCGCCGCGATAGAAGGCGGAGAACACGCGCTCGCGCTCCTCGGCGGCGATGCCATCCCCGCTGTCCGCAACCTCGACCTCGATGCGGTCGGCCACCGGTTCGGCGCGGACGACCACGCTGCCGTCCGCCGGGGTGTGACGGATGGCGTTCTGGATCAGGTTGAACAGCACCCGCTGGAGCTTCTCCGGGTTGGCGCGCGCGAGGCCGGCCATCGCCGGGATCTGGGCGCTGACCGAGACGCCTTTGGCCTCCGCCTGGACGCGCATCGCGTCGACCGTCTCACCGACCAGCACGTCCAGCTGCACCTGCTCGAGCGACCAGTGGATGTCACCCGCCTCCAGTCTCGAGAGTTCGAACAGATCGTCGATCAGGGCGCTGAGCGCGTCGATATGCGTGCGCATCCGCTCGAGATAGCTGCGGCGCATCTCCCCGTCGACGATCTCGTCCTCGACGGCTTCCGCCAGCAGGCGCAGCGACGTGATCGGCGTCCGCAGGTCGTGCGAGACCGCGGCGACGAGGCTTCGTCGCGCGGAATCGGACTGGTCACGGGCCGTCTGCTCGGCTCGCAGCTGAGCGATCATCACGTTGGCGGCGCGCGCCAGTTCCGCCAGCTCGTCGTCGGCGGCGGTCTTGATTTCGACGTCACGTTGCCCGCGTCCGACGGCGCTCAATCCGTCTCGGATGGCCTGCACGTCTCCGAGGATGCCTCCGGCGAGGAGTCTCGCCGCGGCCACGGCCAGCACCCCTGCGACGACCACGATCGCCGCCACCAGAGCGGCGGCGTGCCCGGAGACGACCATCAGCAGTCCGACGATCACCAGTGCGACCAGCACGGGCGCAACGACGATGGCCACGGTGAGGGCGAACTGATGCGAGAGTGAGCCGAGGGCGGTGCGGAGTCGGCCGGAGAGCATCGCGACCGGGGATCTGGAGGTCATGGCTGGAAGCGGTAGCCCACGCCCCACACCGTCTGGATGTGCGCCGGACGCGAGGGATCGGCTTCGATCTTCGAGCGAAGCCGCCGGATGTGCACGGTGACCGTCGAGGTATCGGAATAGAAGGCGTACTGCCAGACCGCATCCATCAGTTGATTGCGTGAGAAGGCACGGCCCGGATTGCGGGCCAGGAACAGCAGCAGCTCGAACTCGCGCTGCGTCAGGGGCACCTCCCGACCGTCGACGAACAGCCGGCGTGCGCCGGGATCGATCGTCATGCTGGCGAGCTCGAGCGGCGCTTCGCGCTCGGGCGAGGTGTCGATCCGGCGCAGCACGGCATCGACCCGTGCGACGAGCTCCGCGGGAGAAAACGGTTTCACGACGTAGTCATCGGCCCCGAGCCGGAGGCCGATGACACGGTCGGACTCCTCGCCCTTGGCGGTCAGCAAGATCACCGCGATGCGGTCGCGGTCCTGGTCTCGGAGCCTGCGCATCACCTCGAGCCCGTCGAGTCCGGGAAGCATCAGATCGAGCACGACCAGGTCCGGGCGATGCCGGGCGGCGGACGCGACGGCCTGCAGCCCATCGTGGGCGATGTGTGTGCGATAGCCGGATCGCTCCAGGTACCGGGCCACGACTTCGGCGATCGTCGGCTCGTCGTCTACGACCAGCACCGACCCCCGGCTATGGGCATCCATGGGCTCCATTGTCGCAGCGCTCAGCTCCGAGCCGATCGCCCGGCGGCGGAATTCACCACTTGTTTAGAGAGCGCCGTACCCTGATCAGATCGCTGCGCGCGCCGAGATCGTGATCCGCCGGATTCCAGTCGCCCAGACCCGTCCGCTGCGGCAAACGGTGTTGCGAGCCCACCAGAGCCTGGCCACCTTGGCCGACCACGAGCCGGCCGGCGCGTTCGCGGTGGGAGCGTTTGCTGGCGATGAACTGCTCTCCGTCGGGTTCGTCGCGCGTGACGGTGAACCAGAGGGCTCGTGGCGAGTGCGCGGTATGGCCACCAAGCCAGAGTGCCGCGGCCTCGGTGCCGGGACCGCAGTGCTGCAGGCGCTCCTCAGCCATGCGCGGGCGGGGAGGGCCCAGCGCGTGTGGTGCAACGCTCGGATCCCGGCGCTCTCGCTCTACCAGCGGGCCGGGTTCAAGGCCATCTCGGACTCCTTCGAGCTACCGGAGATCGGCCCGCACGTGGTGATGGAGTACCGCCCGTCGGAGGACGACCTTCAGCTGGCGTCCTCGACCGGGGCCAGCAACGTGCGGGACAAGGGTCTGAACCCGACACGTTCGTAGAGCGACAGCGCGCCGTGGTTGCCCTCCACGACCGCGATCGACCAGTAGGCGATGCCGCGCCGCCTCAGCTCCGATCGGCAAGCCCGCAACAGTGCCGTACCCACGCCGGCGCCGCGCACCTCGCGCGCCACCGCCAGCGATCCCACGTCCCCGATCCGCTGGCCGAGATCGAACGTCGGTCCGACTTCGGTCAGCTCGCAGAAGCAGTATCCGGCGGGCCGCGGCGAGTCGGCCGTCCCCGCGAGCAGCAGGAATCCGTCCCCCTTCGCCAGCCAGCTCAGATACTGCTGGCGTCGCAGCGCCCAGGCCCGCGCGGCGTCGCGGACCGGCCAGGGCTCCGCGATGATCGCGCGGTGGTGCTCGACCATCCCCTTCCAGAGGGGCTCGACCAGGTCGACGTCGGCCTCACCACCAGTCCTGACTTCGATTTCCACGGCGGCGACCGTAGCAGAACCTATGCGTTTGCCATTACGCTAAGCACTGTGGCTATAACTCTTACCCAGCTGTCGGCGTTCCTGGCCGTCATCCGAGGCGGGTCGGTGACCGCTGCCGCTGATGAGCTGGTGGTCACACAGCCCTCGGTGTCCTCGGCCATTGCCGCGCTCGGACGTGAGCTCGGCTGCGAGCTGTTCGAGCGCTCCGGGAGAGGAGTCAAGCCCAGTCCGGCC
The DNA here is from genome assembly GCA_963757165.1 of uncultured Solirubrobacterales bacterium. Lineage (GTDB taxonomy): Bacteria > Actinomycetota > Thermoleophilia > Solirubrobacterales > Solirubrobacteraceae > Palsa-465. The sequence continues at coordinate 280,363 of CAVWQO010000006.1, read as the reverse complement.
GGGCTGGCCTTCACCCCGTACGCCGAAGATGTGATCGGCCTGCTGCACCGGGGCCGCCAGGCTGCCCATGAGGCCGCCGCCACCGCCACGCGGCGACTGCAGATCGTCGCCGTGACGACTGCCGCGGAGTCGTTCGTTCCGCCACTGATGCGCTCTTTTGCGGCGCAGCATCCTGAGGTCACCTTGACTCTCGATGTCGGCAATCGCCACTACGTGATTGAGCGCATTCTCCGCCACGAGGCCGATGTTGCGATCACGGGGACGCCTCCGGCGGCCGATGGCCGGCTCGTGGCCGAACCTTTGACCGGAAACGACATCGTCTGCATCACCTCACGTGAGGATCCCCTGTGCGGATGCCAGCCCGTGCCGACGAGCGCGCTGGCCGACCGCACCTGGCTGCTGCGCGAGTCCGGCTCGGGCACGCGCGCGCTCAACGAGCAGTTCCTGGCCGTGCACAACCTCCACCCACCGACATTGACCCTGGGATCAAACGGCGCGATCCGCCAGGCCGCGCGGGCCGGGCTGGGGATCTCCCTGCTCTCACGCGCCGCCGTCGAGATCGAGCTCAGCTCGGAGCTGCTCGGCGAGCTTGAGCTGGAGGGGCTGCCACCTGCTCGGCCCTGGTTCGTGCTGCGCGCGGCTGCCGGGCCCGTCACCGAGTGCGTCGGCCTGTTCATGGAGTTCCTGACCTCGGCCCCCGAGCTTCAGGAGATGGCGTAGTCCGCTCCTAGCGCCAGTCGCTCCAGGGCGAGCGCTGCACGGCAACCTCTTCGTCGGCGCGGATCACGTGCATCACCGCATTGATCAGGGCGAGGTGGGTGAAGGCCTGGGGGAAGTTGCCCAGATGGCGGCCCGTCTGCGGGTCGACCTCCTCGGCGTAGAGCCCCAGGGGACTGGCGAAGCCGAGGACCCGCTCGCACATGCTGCGCGCGCGGTCAATCTCACCGATCTCGGCGTAGGCCGACACCAGCCAGAACGAGCAGATCAGGAAGCTCCCTTCGCTCCCGGACATGCCGTCATCGGTTTCCTCGGGCCGGTAGCGGAGCACGAGGCCGTGCTCGGTCAGCTCGTCGCCGATTGCGAACACGGTGTTGCGGACCCGCTCGTCGTCGGGTGGCAGGAAGCGCAGCAGGGGCATCAGGAGCAGGGCGGCGTCGAGCGCGGTGGTGTCGTAGTGCTGGACGAACACGCCACGATCATCGACGCCGTTCTCACATACGTCGGCATGGATCTCCTCGGCGGCGGTGCGCCAGCGCTCGACGTGCTCCCAGTCCTCGCGCAGCTCGGCCAGGCGCGATCCGCGATCACACGCGGCCCAGCAGAAGACCTTCGACGAGGTGAAATGCTTGGGCTCACCGCGGACCTCCCAGATCCCGCGGTCCGGCTTGCGCCAGTGCTCGATCGCCATCTCCACCTGGCGCTTGAGGAGCGGCCACACCCGCTCATCGAGACTGTCACGTGAGCGCGTGTGCAGGTACACCGAGTCCAGTAGCGCGCCCCAGACATCGTGCTGCTGCTGTTGGTAGGCGTCGTTGCCGATGCGCACCGGACGCGCGCCCTCGTAGCCGGCGAGGTGGTCTAGCTCATGCTCGTCAAGCTGGCGCTCGCCGCCGACTCCGTACATGACCTGGAGGTCTTCACTCCCGCCGGCGACGTCGGCGATGAAGTAGAAGAAGTCGTTGGCCTCCCAGTCGAATCCGAGCGTGTAGAGCGCCCACAGCATGAAGGTGGAGTCCCGGATCCAGCTGTACCGATAGTCCCAGTTGCGCTCGCCGTACGGGCTCTCGGGCAGCGACGTTGTGGCGGCGGCGATCAGGGCACCGGTGGGGGCGTAGGTCAGACCCCTTGAGCGTCAGCGCGCTGCGTTGCAGGAAGGTGCGCCACGGGTGATCGGGGAAGTCACCGCGGTCGAGCCAGTGCTGCCAGTGATGCGCAGTCCACACCAGGCGCTTGTAGGCCGTCTCCAGGTCCTGGGGCGGCTCGTGTTCGCTCCACGACAGCGCGCAGAAGATCATCTCGCCTTCCTTCATCCGGTGGCGAGCGGTCGTGCGGGGCCCCTCGATGCCGATTCGCAGGTCGGTGGTCAGCTTCAGCTCGACGTCACAGTGTTCCGCGGTCGCCGTCGCTTCGTGGTAGCCGGAACCGGTGTACTCCCACGTCACGGCGTGGCGGCCGTAGTCGAACACGGGCTCGCACTCGAGGGCGATCTCGACCTCGCCGTTGACGCAGCGCACCGTGCGCAGCAGCACGTGGTCTGCGTCGTAGTCGGTGGGCGCACGCCGATGCGTGTGTGAGCGCTCGTCCTCGTGGTGCCAGTTTCCGATCAGCAGCACGTCGCGCACGATCACCCACCCGGCGCCGGTCGCCCAGCTGGTCTCGAGCACCATCGTGCCCGGCAGGTACCGGCGTGAGGTGGGCACGGCGACCCCTGACGGCCCGATTCTGAACGCACCGGCGCTGCGATCGAGCATCGCGCCGAACACGCTCGGCGAGTCGACGCGCGGCAGGCACATCCATTCGACGTTGCCGCTCGGGGCGACCAGCGCCACGGTCTCGCAGTCCGACAGGAAGCCGTAGTCGGCGATCGGCGGGAATGGACTGCCGCCGAGGGGAACGTCGGGCGCCGCTTGCCGGATGTGGGTCTTGGCCGACGTCACCGTCTCCCGCTTCGGGTGGTCATCAGTCGTGCTCATCGCGGGATCGTTTCAGGTTTGCGAGACGGGAGCCACCGATGCACTACTGCCTGCGTAGAGCTCGGAACCCGTCGAGCGCAGCCAGACGGACAGGTTCAGTGCGCGGCACGGCGGACAGACAGCGCCAGCAGCGCGGCCACCGCCACCGGCATGATCCACCAGGCGTTGACACCCGCCCCGGCGATCACGGCCGTAACCCCCAACGCCACCGCCGCGCCGAGCGCCGTCACCCAGTCATCACCGACGACGAAATTCCATACGCCCCGGGCTGCTCGCGCAAGGAAGTTCATGCCGCCTCCGAGGCCGAAGCCCGGGCCCGGGCCGGAGTCTTGGGCGATGCGGCGCGACGAAGCCAGAACACGATCGCGACGCCGAGCAGCAGCACGCCGGGGATGATGGCCAGCAAGGACGCATCGGCCCCTGGCCAGGAGGCGCCCGCGCCCTCGGCGCCCCAGAAGGTGCCAAACGAGGTCAGCATCACGCCGACGCCGAACTTCATCGTGTTCTCGGGCACGCGCGCGAGCGGTGCACGCGCGGCTACGCCCGCGCCCACGACCACTGCCACCGCGACGGCGGCCGCCGCCGCGGCCAAAGGAATCTGATGCTGGTTGGCGCCGAAGGTCAGCACGATGAACGCGACCTCGAGGCCCTCGAGGAACACTCCCTTGAAGGAGATCGCGAACGAATAGCCGTCGATTCCGGAGTCGGTGCGTGCGCTGCCGGCGGCCCGAGCGGCTTCGGTCCCCTCGGCGTACAGGGCGGCCTCGTCGTGAAGCGCCTTCATGCCGGCGGCCCGCAGGATTGCCTTACGCAGCCACTGCAGGCCGAATACCAGCAGCAGCCCGCCGACGCCGACGCGGAGCACATTCAGCGGCAACGACGTCAGCGCCGGGCCAAGCGCCGCCACGACAACGGCCAGCGCGGCAACGGCAGCTGCGACGCCGTAGAGCGCCGAGCGCCAGCTACGGGTCGTCCCCACCGCGAGCACGATGGTCAGCGCCTCGACGGCCTCCACCGCGCAGGCCAGCAACACGGACAGCGCAAGACCGATCGCAGCTCCGGACATGACCCTAAGTATGCAAGGTCAGGCTTGCGCGGAGATCAAGACCGAACATCTCCCGGAGCCCTTCGTAACCACGGTCGCTGACGGTCACGGCGCGGCTGCCGGGCGCTCGCGCCACCCAGTCGAGCTCAAACATCCGCTCGGTCACCGCCGCGCCCAGCGAGCCGGCGAGATGATGGCGCTGCTCACTCCAGTCGACGCAATATCGGATCAGCGGACGCCGTCGCGGGAGCGCCTCGAAGTCGATCCCAAACTCCCGCAGGGCAATCACTCCTGCCTCGGTCAGCCGGTAATCGACATCGAACCCGGGAGCCGACAGCCGGTCTGCGCTCGCACGGCCCGGGTCGAACACGCCGTTGCCGCCGGTCAGCAGCTGACGATCGAGCAGCGCGGCCATCAGTCCGGTCCCCAGCGTCCCGGCGAGATGGTCATAACAGGTGCGAGCAAACCTGACCGCCTGCGCCTTGGTGCCCTGGCGGAGTGAGCGGACGGGCGTCCCGGGGGCGAGGCGGGCGACGGCCTCCAGCAGCTCGCCGACTGCCGGACCGGCGACCCGGAAATACCGGTGGCGTCCGTGCTGCTCGACGGTCAGCAGGCCTCCGTCGAGGAGCTTGCTCAGGTGTGCACTGGCCGTCGAGGCCGCGACACCCGCCTCATCGGCCAGAACGCTGGCGGGCAGCGCGCGGCGGTCGCCCAGGGCCATGAGGATCTTCGCGCGCGCGGGATCAGCCAGCAGGGAGCCGACCTTGGCGATGTCTGCGTCACCCAGTATGACGGTCACGGTAGCGCGGCCACGTTTCGTTCGCAGACGAACTGTCTCCGTTCAACACTATGCGCATGCGCAAATCACTCCCGCTGCTCGCTATCTGCCTTGGCTACTTCATGGTGATCCTCGACGCGACGATCGTAAACGTCGCGCTCTCCTCGATCGGGCGGGATCTCGGCGGCAGCGTCAGCGAGCTGCAATGGATCATCGACGCCTACACGGTGGTGTTCGCCGGGCTTCTGCTCAGCGCGGGCTCGTTGGCCGACAAGTTCGGCGCCCGGCGCCTCTTCGTCACCGGACTGACCGTGTTCACGGTCGGCTCGGCCACGTGCGGGCTGGCCCCGGGCGTACTCGCGCTGATCGCGGCCCGCGCAGTTCAGGGCATCGGGGCGGCGGCACTGGTCCCCAGCTCGTTGTCGTTGCTGCGCGGCATCTATGTCGAGCGGGATGTCCGCGCCCGGGCCATCGGTGCCTGGGGTGCGATGGCAGGGGTGGGGGCCGCGTCCGGGCCGGTACTGGGTGGCGTGCTGGTCGCCGCCCTCGGCTGGCGAGCCGTGTTCGCGGTCAATGTGCCGGTGGGCCTGGCCGCACTGGCCCTCACCGCGCGGCTACTGCCGGCCGCCGGAGAAAAGACACGCGGAGGTCTCGATCCGGCCGGACAGCTTCTTGGCATCGTGGTCCTGATCCTGCTCACGGTCGGCCTGATCGAAGGTGGAGCAGCGGGCTGGGGCTCCCCGGCGACCCTGATGCCGCTGGCCGCTGTCTTGCCGGGCGCGGCTGCGTTTCTCGCCTCCGAGCGACGGACAGTTGACGCGATGCTGCCGATGTCGCTGTTTCGCCGCGCGACTTTCTCCGGCGGGAACTTCGTAGGGCTGATGATCAACCTCGGGTTCTACGGCCAGTTGTTTGCGATCAGCCTGTACTTCCAGCGCGTGCGTGGGTTCTCGGCGCTGCAGACCGGACTGGCCCTGTTGCCCGAGGGCGTGGTCGTCGCGATCGCCTCATTGCTGTCGGGGCGGATCACCGCTCGCACGGGACCTCGCCAGCCGATGTTGGTGGGTCTGACGTGTGGCGCCGCCGGCCTCGCGGGCTTACTGGCGGCCGGGCAGGCAACCAGCTACTGGCGACTCGTTCCCGCGTTGGCGGCAGCCGGCTTCGGAATGGCGCTGACGATGCCGGCCCTCACCGCGGCGGTCCTCGAGGCAGCGCCGGCGTACCGGGCGGGCGTCGCCGCTGGCGTGCTGAACGCGGCTCGCCAGGCCGGCGGGGCCATTGGTGTCGCGCTGCTGGGGACGTTGCTGGCCGGTGCCCCGCTGCTCCGTGGCGTCCATCGCGCCATGGCGGTCTCGGCCGGCGCTTTTCTGCTGGCCGCGATCGTCACCGGGTTCACGGTTTCACGGCCACGCGGCAGGACCCAACCTGGGCGTTGTCATCATGGTGAGAAGCATGAGTATTGGTGGACATGGATTTGGATTCGGTGCCGCCCACGGCGCGACCCCCGGCGGGGGGCGGCCCCTGCGCGGAGCCAGCGGACCGGATGCCCCGGGCCTGATGGATCCCGACCGGCCGCGTGACCGCGGCCGGGTCCTCGCCTTGTTCCGGCCCTACCGGACACGGCTGGCCGCTGTCATCGGCCTGATCATCTTCTCCTCCGGCCTCGGCATGATCTCGCCGTTCTTGCTGCGGTCGGTGCTGGACACGGCACTGCCCCATCGCAATGGCACGCTGCTGACCGAGCTGGTACTGGGGATGATCGGCATCTCAATCGCCACCGGAGCGATCAGTGTGTGGCAGACCTACATCTCCAATGTGATCGGGCAGAAGGTCATGCACGACCTGCGGACCAAGGTCTACCGGCACCTGCAGCGAATGTCCCTGGCCTTCTTCACGCGCACACGCACGGGCGAGGTGCAGTCGCGGATCGCCAACGACATCGGCGGGATCGACTCTGTCGTCACGACAACGGCCACTTCGGTGGCGCAGAACGCAACCACAGTGATCGCCACGTTGGTGGCGATGGTGCTGCTCGACTGGCGCCTGGCCGCTGTGTCGCTGATTTTCGTGCCTCCGTTCGTCTGGCTCACCCGCCGCGTTGGCCAGGTGCGCCGGAAGATCACCGCGGAGCGCCAAGGCCGGCTGGCCGATCTCTCGGCCCTGGTGTCCGAGTCGCTGTCGGTGTCGGGAATCATGCTCGGCAAGACGATGGGGCGGGGAAAGGACCTGGCGGACCGCTTCACCGATGAGTCCGGCGACATCGCCGAGATCGAGGTCCGCTCGCGGATGGCCGGCCGCTGGGTGATGTCGACGATCCAGATGGTGTTCGCGATCCAGCCGGCCCTGGTCTACTGGATCGCCGGCCAGAGCTTCGTCCACGGCGGCCACGCGATCTCGATCGGGACCGTGGTTGCCTTCACGGCGCTCCAGACCCGACTGCTGTTCCCGATCCAGAGCTTGCTCTCGACTGGCGCTGACATCGAGTCCTCGCTGGCGCTGTTCGACCGCATCTTCGAGTATCTGGATCTACCCGTCGAGATCGTCGAGTCCGAACAGCCGGTGGCGCTGCGACCGGAGGAGGTGCTGGGCGAGGTGCGCTTCGAGGCCGTGTCTTTCCGCTACGGCGTCGCCGATGAGGATCGCTGGACGCTTCGGGACATCGACCTGGTGGTTCCGGCCGGCACGCGAACAGCGGTGGTGGGCGAGACCGGGGCGGGCAAGACGACGCTCGGTTATCTGGTCGCGCGCTTGTACGAGCCCCAGGCAGGCCGCGTCACGATTGATGGCGTCGACGTGCGGGACGCATCGCTGGACTCACTGGCCGCCACCGTCGGGGTGGTCTCGCAAGAGACCTACCTGTTCCACTCCAGCGTGCGTGAGAACCTGCGCTTCGCCCAGCCGGAGGCAAGCGATGAGGAGATCGAGGATGCAGCGCGCACGGCGCGCATCCACGACCTGATCGCGTCATTGCCCGAGGGCTACGACACCGTGGTTGGGGAGCGGGGCTACCGCTTCTCCGGGGGAGAGAAGCAGCGGATGGCGATCGCGCGGACAATTCTTCGCAATCCGCCCGTGCTCGTGCTCGACGAGGCCACGAGCTCGCTTGACACCCAGACCGAGGGGGCGGTGCAGGCTGAGCTCGAGCGTCTCGCCGAGGGACGCACGACGATCACCATCGCCCATCGCCTCTCGACGATCCGGGACGCCGAGCAGATCGTGGTGCTCAGCGAGGGAAGCATCGCGGAGCGGGGCACCCACGATGAGCTGCTCGAGCGCGGTGGGCTCTACGCCGCGCTGGTGGCGCGTGACGTCACCGAGGAGCCCGTCGAGGGTTAGTGCCCCCGGCTGGACCTAGCTGGCCGCAGGCTCGGCCAACCCGGGATCGACCGGGGGCGGAGAACCCTCGATCCGGTCCTCGCTGCCCTCGATCCGGAAGCGGGGCAACACGCGGTCCAGGAAGGCCGGGAGTTTCCAGTTGGCCTCGCCGAACATCAGCATCAGGGCGGGAACCAGGACGGAGCGGACGATCAGCGCGTCGAGCAGCACGGCGCTGGCCAGGCCGATCCCGAACAGCTCGATCACGCGCTGGCCGCCGAGCACGAAGGCCCCGAACACCAGCACCATGATTGCCGCCGCTGCGGTGATCGTCCGTCCTGTCGCCGCCAGCCCGTGGGCGACCGCTTCACGGTTGTCACGGCGTCGGTGCCACTCCTCGTACACGCGGCTGATCAGGAACACCTCGTAGTCCATTGAGAGGCCGAACAGGATCGGGAACACCAGCACCGGTAGGAACGCCTCGATTGGACCCGTCTTGATGCCGAGCAACGATGCGGCGAACCCGTCCTGGAACACCGCAGTGACGATGCCGAGCGCTGCCGCGACGGAGAGCATGTTCATCACGGCTGCCGTCAACGGGATCAGGACGCTTCGGAACACGGCCATCAGCAGCACGAAGCTGAGCAGGACAACCACGCCGATGAACAGGGGCAGCTTGCTTGTGAGCACGTGCGCGAAGTCGTCGAAGATCGCCGTGTTGCCTCCCACAAGTACCGTCAGGCCGGTTCTCTTCGTGTTCGTGGGAACGACCTGGTTGCGAACCGTGTGCAGCAGATCCGTCGTGGACACGGCCTGCGGGGAGCCCTTCGGATAGATCTCGGCGAGGGCGACGCCCGGATGTCCGTTGACACCGGGAAGGAAGCGGGCGGGGGTGGACCCGACGACGTCCGGGGTCGATGCCACGGCGCGTTGAACGCGGATGAAAGCGGCCCGCTGCGAGGGGGACTGCACCTGGGCCACGAGCTGCAGGGGACCGTTGTAACCCGGCCCGAAGCCCTTGGCCAGCAGGTCGTAGGCCTTGCGGGTTGTCGTATTTGACGGGTCACTGCCGGCATCGGCGGAGCCGAGGCGCATCCCGAGGAACGGGATCGCGATCAGCAGCATCACGCCGGCTGAGAGTGCGGCGAAGGCGGCCGGTCGCCGCTGGAGCGTGCCTGTCCAGCGCGCCCAGCGCGGGGATTCGTCGGTCGTGGACAGCTGGTGCTCGCGGAGCGCCCGCCGTTCTCTTCGGCGCAGCACGAATCGTCCAAAGAAACCCAGCAGCGCGGGCAGGAGGGTCAGCGCCGCGATCACCGTGAACAGCACGGTGACTGAGGCCGCCACGGCGACGCCATAGAGAAAGCTGACGCCGAGGGCGAACATCCCGAGCATGGCAATGCAGACGATCAGCCCGGCGAAGAGGACCGCTCGGCCCGAGGTATCGAGGGCCTCGACCACGGCCTGTTCACCGGTCAAACCCCGCAGCACACCCTGGCGATACCGGGTGACGATGAACAGGGCATAGTCGACACCGACTCCGAGCCCGATCAGCAGCGCCAGCTGGTTGGAGAACGACGCCATGTTGATCACATGGGTAAGCAGGCCGACTACGGCGATCCCGGTACCGAGCGACACCCCCGCTGTCAATAACGGCAGCAACATGGCCAGGAATGAGCCGAAGACGATGAACAGGACTACGGCGGCGAAGATGAAGCCCAAGAAGAGGCTGCTCGAACCGCCCTGGGGATTCCCGGTCTGCGCGACCTGGCCCTCCAGCGCAAATTGGACGCCGCCACCTGAGGCGCCGGTGACCAGCGAGTCGAAGCTCTGGGCTTTCGACTGAGAGATCTTGTTCGACTGAACGTCGAAGATCACGTTGGCGAACGCCACCCGGCCTGAGGGCGAGATCTGGCCGGCCGACAGCGGGCTATAGGGCGACTGCACAACTGAGACGTGTGGCTGGCGGGACACTTGCGCGAGCAGGCTGTTCACGCGCGAGCGCACCGAGGGGTCGGTGACCCGGCCGTTCTGCACGCCGACCACCAGCTGTTCGGTATCGCCCGAGGCCTTCGGGACGTTGCGCTGGAGCAGCCTGATGGCGTCGAAGCTCTGCGTGTGCGGCAGCTTGAAGTTGTCGCTGTAGGAGGTTCCGACCGCGCCGGAGATCGCGTTGGCACCAGCTACCCCCGCAACCCAGCAGATCAGGACGATGATCCGGTGTCTAAAGCACCATCTGGCGAGTGATCTCATCGGGCGGTACCTCCGTCCGCGCGTCTTTTGAGCTGATGCCCCTCGTGCACAGCAAATTGTCAGAAAAGCTGACTGTCACTGGACCTGCGAGTTCAAACAGTCACAGCTGCCGCAGGCGCATCGACGGCGCCCTCACGCAAGGTAGCCAGCTTAGCCTGTGTGTCGCCCGGAGCCTGACACAGCCCCCTCGAGCCGCTGGCCGCGTTAGCGTCCACGTCGATGACTGAGCGGGCCGTGGGTCCCCCGCGGAATTAGATCAGCGGGCCGCGGGAGGCCAGCGCGAAGTCGAGGAATGCGCGCGCCGCCGGGGAGAGCCGGCGGCCCCGCTGCCACCACAGTACGACGGCGAGGTGCAGCGTCGGCGTGAGCGAGCTGAGCGAGATCGGATCGCCGGGGCGCTCCAGGAACGAGCGGGGGAGAATGGCCAGACCGAGCCCCTGTGCGACCAGCGCGCGCACGAGGGCGAGGTCGGTGGCCTCGAGCGCGATCCGCGGATGCACTCCCGCATCGGCCAGCGCCTCGTCAACACGGAGCCGGGTGGAAGCACCCCGGCCGAAGGCAATCAGCGGCTCATCGCGCAGTTCGTGGAGCGATACGGGCCCCGTTCCGGCGAGGCGGTGCCCCGGGCTCATCGCCAGCGCAAGTTCCTCATTGGAGAGCTCGACCCGCTCGATCTCCGGTGGCGTGTGTGCCTCCAGGGCGAAGGTGATGTCGAGGCTGCCGTCGCGCAGCATGCCGAGCATCCTCTGGGCCGTCCCCTCCTGGAGTTCGATCTCGACCCCGGGGAAGCGGGCGGAGAATGCGGCCAGCGTCTCTGGAATATCGAGCGCGCCGCCGAACAGCATCGCGCCGAGCGACACCCGCCCGCGGATCAGCCCACGCAGCTCGTCGACCTCGGCGCGGAGAGCCTCGGTCTCAGTGATCACGGCCCGGGCTCGGGCGGCCACGAGCTCGCCGGCCTGGGTCGGTCCGACCGACCGCGTCGTGCGCTGCAGCAGCGCGATGCCGAGCTCCTGCTCGAGTGCCTTGACGTGGTGGGAAACCGCCGACTGGGCCACGTGCAGCTCATCGGCGGCGCGCGTGAAGTGACGATGGCGGACCACCGCCTCGAAGTAGCGAAGCTGACGGAGATCGATTCATTCAGCTTATATCCAGATAGGTGAAAACGCATATGTGTATTGCGGCGATCAATTGCTTTCAGCACACTGCACACATGCCGACCGCGCCCACGGAATTGAAGCCGCGCCACCAGCCAGTCCGCCGTCACCTGCGCGAGGACGACGCCGACGCAATCGCTCACCTGCATTTCCGGGTCTATCTCCCGGAATACGGGCGCAACCAGGCCTTCGTCGACGCCGTCGCGACCAATGTCCGCACCGCCGTTGCCGCCGGTTGGCCCTCGACTGCAGGCGCAGTCTGGCTGATCGACGGCGAGCGCGGTCTGAGCGGAACGCTCGGGCTCACCCACGAGGGGGATGGCGTCGGACAGGTGCGGTGGTTTGTCCTCGATCGATCGCTGCGAGGTCAGGGCTGGGGCGGTCTGCTGCTGGGTGAGCTGATCGAGCGCGCCCGGGCGGACGGTCTGCGGCGCCTGGAGCTGCAGACGTTCAGTGCACTGCGTGCCGCCGGGCACCTGTATCGGCGCGCCGGTTTCGAGCTTCAGTGGGAGCGCGAGCGCCACGACTGGGGGACTCCGATCACCTACCAGGGATATCGGCTCGACCTCTGAGCGCCGGATCCACGGCATCGGCAGTATTCACGGCGGTTTGCCAGCGCCGCCCCGCAAACGATCGACCCGCCGCAGCGCCGGCATCGTCCTGCACCGCCGGCGGGACGGGGAGTTGGAAGTACTGCTGGTCCACCCAGGCGGCCCGGCGTGGCGCAATCGTGACCTTGGCGCCTGGTCGATCCCCAAGGGCGAATATGAACCGGAGGAGGACCCGCTTGCCGCTGCCCGCCGGGAGTTCGAGGAGGAGCTTGGAAGCCCGGCGCCCGATGGGGAGGTAACCGATCTGGGCGAGATCACGCAGAAGGCAGGCAAGAAGGTGCGGGCGTTCGCCCTGGCCGGCGACTTGGACGTCGGCGAGGTGAGGAGCAACACCTTTCCGTTTGAGTGGCCGCCCCGTTCGGGGAGGCTGATCGAGATACCCGAGGTCGATCGAGCAGAATGGTTCTCCGTCCCGCTCGCGCGGGAGAAGATCAATCCGGCTCAGGCAGAACTGCTGGAGCGCCTCGGGGAGAGCCAGAGATGAGCGATTCAGCCAGGATCAGCCCCACTGCGCATTACACCGGCTACGTCTGGGCCCGGAATGGACTGTCCCACCCCGAGCTCTCTTCGCTGGAGGGGCGGGCTCTGTTCGAATCGCTGCGTCCGCTGCTGATGCTCTCACGCGTTTTGGGGGGCGCCTCACTCGAGTCCTATCTGCTCGCCCGTCACCTCGCCGTCGACAAACTCTTGGAGCGTGCGATCGAGGAGCATCGCGTCACGCAGGTGATCGAGGTCGCGGCCGGGCTTTCGCCCCGCGGGTGGCGCTTCACGCAGCGCTATGGCGATCGCATCACCTACATCGAGGCCGACCTGCCGGAGATGGCTGCGCGCAAGCGGCAGGCCCTGGAGCGGATGGGCTCGCTGGGCAAGACCCATCATGTTGAGGAGGTCGACGCGCTCCAGGATGATGGTCAGAACAGCATTGCCGCGTTGGCGGGCGAACTGCGCCCCAGCCGTGGTCTGGCGATCATCACCGAAGGCCTGCTCGGTTACCTGCCCGGAGACGCGGTGCAGAGCTTGTGGCAGCGTTTCGCGCTCACGCTCCGAGGCTTCTCGCACGGGCGCTACATCTCCGACCTGCACATCGGGGACGCCCAGACCGCGCAGGTCCGCGCCTTCCGGGTGCTGCTCTCGGCGTTTGTCCGCGGGCAGGTGTTCCTGCACTGGGGCAGCGCGGCGCAGGCGCGTGAGGCCCTGCGCGCGGCCGGGTTCACCTCGGCGGAAGTGCACCGGGCGGCCACGCTCGCACCAGAGGCCAGGGGTCCCGGAGCTGGCCTCGCGCATATAATTGAGGCATCAACGGACTGATCTCAGCCACCCTCTACAACGATCCTGCGTGCCCGTGGGCGTACTCGGAGCGTCCGGCCTTGCGCGTGCTCGAGTGGCGCTACGGCGACCAGCTGGACTGGCGGCTGGTGCTGATCGGTCTGACCGAGGACGCAAGCCAATACGCGGCCCGCGGCTACACGCCCGCGCGCGGCGCCCTTGGGCAGATCGGTTTTCGTCGCTACGGGATGCCGTTCGCCCCGGCTCCCAAGGAGCGCCTGAGCGCCACGGCGCGCGCCTGCCGCGCTGTTGTGGCCGCGCGAATCGCCCATCCCGGCTCGGAGTGGACGGTGTTCGCGGCACTGCAGCTGGCCAATTTCACCACTCCACTGCTGCTCGATGACGATCGACAGCTGGAGCAGGTTCTCCATCAGATCCCGGGCATCGACGCCACCCGAGTCATCAGCATGCTCGACTCAGCTGAAGTGACCGCGGCTTACGAACGAGATCGCGCTGAGTCGCGTACAGCCGCCGGCTCACCCGCCGAGCTCCAGGCCAAAACCGCTGCGACCGACGGGCCGGTGCGCTTCACCGCCCCCTCCCTGGTCCTCGAGCGCGGAGACACGCGCCTGGTGGCGGGAGGCTTTCAGCCCGTGGAGGCCTACGACGTCCTGATCGCGAACCTCGACCCGACGCTCACCCGTAGGCCCGCGCCGGCGACGCCGGAGCCGCTGCTTGAGCACTTCAAAGGTGGCCTGACCACGCAGGAGGTGGCCGCGTTGCTGGCGCAGGGCAACGACCCGCCGGACCGGGTCCAGGCCGAGCGCGCGCTGATCGAGCTGGCCGCCGAGGGTGGCGCAGTCCGCGTCGCGCTCGGGGATGACGCACTCTGGTTGGCGCCGGCGGCCGCCGCGCTCGCCGCCTGAGGCGAGCGGGACCCGCGGCCTGAGGCGAGCGGGACCGGCTGCATGAGGCGAGCGGGCCCCGCTGTCTGACGAGCTCGCGACCTGCCGCTACCGGACGCGGAGTGGAAGCCGCTCCAGTCCGTAGATCCCGGACGGGGTCCCGAATGTGGGCTCCCCGTCGAGCGAAAGGGAGCTGACGCGCTCGGCCAGAAAGGCCAGCCCCTCCTTCATCTCCGCCCGGGCCAGGTTGGCGCCGACGCAATAGTGGATGCCCGCGCCGAAGGTCAGGACGCGGTCACGTCCGCGGTCCACTGCGATGTTGAACCGGCCACCGCCCTCACCGTCGCGGTTGGCGTGCCAGGCCGATACGAGCACGATCGTTCCGGCCGGAAACGTGATGCCGCGGTACTCGAGCTCCGCCGTGGTCATCCGGGCGGTGAACGGAGTGATCGGCTCGACGCGCAGGGACTCGTCGACTGCAGCCAGAGCCAGGCCGTGGGGGTCGGAGCGCAGCAGCTCCCACTGGTCCGGATGCTCTGCGAGCAGCCGCACGGCATGCGCGAGCTGGCTCTGACTGGTGTCGACACCTCCGACCAGGATGTTCAACACCAGGTTGCGCAGCTCGTCATGGTCCAGCCGGTCGCCGTGTTCCTCGGCGAAGATCAAATCGGTGATCAGATCATCGCCGGGGGTCCGGCGACGGGCGGCGATCAGTGCGTCCTCGTAGTCGTAGAACTCCTGGACCGCCTGCTCGATCTCCGCCCGTTCGGTAGTCAAGCTGGTCGGATCGAACTGCCGCTGGATCCAGTTCGAGAAGTGGTGCAGCCGCGGTGCGTCCTCCAGCGGGGCGCCCATGACCTCGGCAATGACCAGCGACGGATACGGCTTGGCGAACTCCTCGATGAATTCGATCCTCCCGTCCGCGGGGAGCGCCGGTAGGAGCTGACCGAGAAAGCGAAGCATCGCCGGCCGGTAGCGGTCCACGCGGCGGGGGGCCAGAGCTGGATTGACCAGGTTCCGCAGCCGCCGGTGATCGGAGCCGTTGACATTGATGATGTTGCGGACGATCTCTTCGTGCAGCGGCCCATCGGTGATGCCGAATAGCTGGCCGATCGTCAACCCGGGGAACACCACATCCTTGTTGCGCAGGAAGAACTCGCCCGACTCGCGGTCGAGCACCGTGAAGCCGTACGGATTGGCGGCGAGCCAGTCCTCGTGACCCCGGAGCGCCTCCATCGCGCGGCGGTAGCGATCGCCGCGCAGTTGCGGATCGGTGTGGTCAAAGCTCGGCAGGGATAGTTCGGATGCGGCAGGCACCGAACGCAGCCTACTTTCCGCCCGGGGGCTGGGATAGATTTCCGCGCCGTGAAGCTGAGGACACGAGGCCCGGTCTGCGTGATCGCGTTTGCGGCGGTGCTGCTCGGTGGTGCGTCCGGCGGGATCTCCGCCTCGCCCGTCGCGGCCAAGCTCGCCTTCGTGAGCGGCGTTGGCAACCCGGACCGAGTCTGGCTGGCCGACGCCGACGGCAGCCATCGCCACCTTCTCGGACCCGGAGATCAGCCCGCGCTGGCACCCAACGGCAAACTGGTCGCCGCGTCGCTGCTCGGCTCGAGCGGATCGGCGATCGTCGTCTACGACGCCGCCGGGGCCGCACACCGCTTCTTCGACGGCCGCAAGGTGAGCGGGTCCGCTGCTGCCTGGTCGCCAGACTCGCGTTACCTCGCGGCTGAGCTGTTCACCAACTCCCCGAGCCCGCGTGATCGTTCGTCGTCACTGGCTATCGTCGATACCACCACGTGGAGCGTGCGGACGCTCGCCCACGGATACCCGTGCGGCGCAAGCTTCGCTCCCGGGCTGAGCGAGCGCCTGGTCTTCGCCGTGGCCCGTGGCTCCTCGGTCTGCCCGACCGGCGCCGTCAACGTGTTCACGATCGGCGCCGACGGCAGCGCCAAGCGTCAACTCACCCGCGACGGCCATAGCCTCAATCCCGTCTGGGGCGCGAGCTCGATTGCCTATGACCACTTCACCGCGCGCCGCAACGATGCTCCGGTCTTCCAGATCTGGCTGATGCGCAGCGACGGCACGCATCAGCACCAGTACACGCATCTGCGCGTGCCGACCCTGCTGGACGGGCTCGTACCGCTGCAGTTTGCGGCCGACGGGACCCGGCTGCTGGCGCGCTACGAAGGACAGGACACTGAACAGACGTGGACGATCGACCTGGCCACCAACCGCCTCCGCGAGCTGAAAATCGGCGGTCAGGACATCGGTCCCGGCGCCCTGTCGCTCGATGGGCGCACCGTCCTCGCGGATCGCGGCGCGTTCCTCAACCCATCCTCCAGCGGAACGGTGGAGACGGTCCCGTTCAGCGGGGGGCGGGCGCACGCAGTGGTCGCCCACGCGGCCCAGCCGAGCTGGAACCGCTGAGCAGGCGGGGAGCGCTCAGCGCCCGAGCCACGGGCTCGCGGCGAGCTCTCGCGCAACGGCCTCGGACAGCGTCAGCGCCTGGAGCACGGTGCGGTAGTTCACGTTCTCCGGTGTGTCGGACATCTTGTGATAGTTCGACAGCGCCTTGTAACGGTTCATCGAGGTGATCGTGGCGGTCGGATAGCCGGCTCGGCTGGGGATCACTGCGTCGGTCGAGTTGCGTGAGCGCATCCAGCGCCTGATCGGCGCACCGGCGCGCTCTCCGGCCCGGGCCACGAGATCCCGGAAGCTGCGGTCGTGGTAGTCCTCCATGACCACCGGACCCTCTCCCTCGAGCATGATCAGCTGGGGGGAGCCGACGGTGTCCAGGTTGAGAAACCACGTCCGCTCGCGGTCGAGTTCGGGGAAGTGGCGCGTCCCGAACCCGTGGATGCCGCCCTGCAGTACCTCCTCCGCACCGCAGGAGACCAGCATCACGCGCAACCCCTCGATCGGCTGATGCGCCAGGCGCTCCGCCAGGGCCACTAGCACCGCGACGGCGGTCAGGTTGTCGTTGGCACCGGGACACACGGGGCTACGGGCCACATCGGCGAATACGGCGGTGCCGAGCAGCGATCCAGCCAGCCCGGCGCGGACCAGCGCCGGGCGGTTCCGCGCTGCTCCGAGGGCGACCAGCGCCGGCGCGCTGAGCAGCGCCCACCACAGGGGCAGCGAAGTGTCGATTCGCTCGATGATTCCAGGGAACCTGTCACCCAGCCACGCCTGGGCGGTCTCGTCGAAGATCGCCCCGGTCGGCGCGGCATCGTGATGAGCAAGCACGACCAGGGTGCGCTCGGCGGCGGAGTCTCCGCACCGTGCGACCACGTTCCACGTCGGGCGCGGGGGGGTGCTGAGGTGCCGGAATACCCGAGGACCATTGGAGATGTCATCGGCGATGGTCGCGGTGACCAGGGCCGCCGAGGCGGCGGCCAGCTTGCGCATCCGTCTCGTGAGCCCGGCCGCCCCCGCGAGGGCCCCCGCCGCGGCCAGCGTCCCGATGACCTTGGCGTAACCGTCCAGGAACTGCTCCTCCTCCACGTCGGCATCGCAGCCGGCGGCTTGCAGGCGCTGCGCTATCCACTGCGCGGCCTGCTCCTCTCCGGCCGACCCGGCTCGGCGCTCGAGCGGCGCCAGCGCCTCCACCACGTCCCGCAGCGTCGGCAAAGCTTCCTGGAGGCTGACCTCGGTGGGCGGCAGGCCGAACTGCGTCGGGGCTTTGGCGGGCACGGCGGCTGATGCTATCCGGGGCTTGTCGCCGATGCCGTACTCGCAGGGATTCGCGCCCGGGCGGGGAACCCAGCGACGATGTCGCGGACGCTCGCTTTGATCACCACCCTGCTGGCGGGCGGCATCGTCGCGCTGCAGCCGCCGGCCAACGCCGCGCTGGCCAGCCACGTCGGAGACGTGGCGGCGGCGTTTCTGAGTGCCGTGATCACCGTGACCATCCTCGGGCTGCTGTTGGTGACGGTCGGCCATCCGGGACGGCTCTCCGGCCTGACCTCGTTCAAGCCCCTGTATGCGCTGGGCGGTATCGGTGGTGCCACCGTGGTCGTCGTGGCGCTGATCGCGGTGCGGCCCCTGGGCGCCGGCGGGGTCACCGCGCTGCTGGTCACAGCTCAGCTGCTCGTATCACTATTGGCCGACAGGTTTGGCTGGTTCGGGCTCCATCACGTCGGAATCGGTCCCGCGCGGGTGCTCGGCCTGGCGCTGGTGATTGGCGGGACCGTGCTGATCACCCGGACCTGACCGCCCGCCGCATGGAAAGCTCTGGGCGCGTTCTCCGTGGCCTCCTGGAGCGGGACAGGCCGGCGCCCGTTTTAGGGCGCCGGCCTGTCCTCGATCGGGGTGTCGCTCAGCGGCGACGCGTTGGCGCGCGGTGCCGCTGGCGTCTCACGCGGACGCGACTCTCATTCCCACCGTGTCCGGTCGGCTGTCCGGTCGCCGGGTCCAGGAGCAGCCGCTGGCCGTCTCCCTCCTGGTGGAAATTGAGCATGTTCTGTAGTGAGCCTGCCTTCGCGTCGAACGACGCATCGCCGATCCTGCCCGTTCCCCAGTTGTCCTCGATGAAACGAGTGATCGAGGCCTGGTCGGTCGTGCTGTGGTCAACGTAGTTCGGCTTGGCGAACGGTGAGATCATCAGCAGCGGCATCCGGGGTCCGTATCCGCAACGTCCTTGGTATCCGCCGGCCGGCGGGTTCGTGCCGCACTGGCCCGGTCCGCTCAGAGCGTCGGCGGGGGTCTGCGAGGCGTTGATGATCGGGCTCATCTGGTGGTCATACCAGCCATCTGAGTCGTCATAGGCGATGACCACAGCGGTGTCCTTCCACTCACTGGACTGTTGCAGCCGGTTGATCGTGTCAGCCAAGAACTGCTGCTCCAGCACGGGGCTGGAATAGCCGGCGTGCCCGTCCTGGTAGCCCGGCGCTTTGAGGAAGCTGACCGCCGGCATCTGGTGTGCCGCCATGGCAGCCCAGAAGTCGCTCAGGTCGTACTGGTGGTTGGCCCGATCGCCCTGCTTGCCGATCATCGCCACCGAGGTGGGCGGGACATGGCCTGGATTGGCGGTCGAGGCGTAGTACTGAAACGGCTCGTGGTGGGGGATGTAATCGGTCTTCGGCTTGCCGTCCGCGCCAGTGTGCGTCAGCGTGCAGCCCGGCCTGCCGTCCGCGGTACGAAAACCGCCGTTGAACCAGCCCCACGTGACGCCTTTGTCGTTGAGCAGGTCGCCGATATTCCGGCCTGACATGGCCACGTTGTCACGGGTGGTGCATGCGTCACCGGTCGGCTGCGGGTCGCCGGTCACGCTTCCCGCGGTCACCTCTGGGCCGGGTGTAACGCCGTGGGTTTGGCCCGCGATCAGGTTCAGCGCCCCCACCGTTGAGGGACCGAAGTTGGTCCCAAACGAGTTGTCGCTCATCGCGAAATGCTGGGCGTAGTTCCAAAGCGCGGTAGTTGTGCCGCCGTCGTAGTAGCCCATGACGAGGCCCTTGCCATGGCCGTAGTCACAGCCGGGGTTCCCGCTCTGGCTACCTACGAACTCGGGGAACTTGTCCATCAGACCCTTGTCGAAAGCCTGCTGCTCTGCCGTGTAGTCGTGGCCCTGATCGCAGGTCGCGGCCTGGGAGCGGTGGAGCAAGAACGGTTGCGTGGAGTTGGGGTTGTTCGGGGCCAGCAACGGCGTGTTCAGTCCGTTGATCGACGGAGTGTCACTCCGCGCTGAGAACGGCTGATCGCCCGCTCCGGGCTGCGTGTTCGGGTAAGTGGCGAAGTAGTGATCGAAGGAAACGTTCTCCTGGAAGATCACGACCAGGTGCTTGATGGGAGTTGTGGTCGCCGATCCGCCCCCGACGTCGTGCTTGGCGGATGCTCCGCTCACACTCGCGAGGCCAACCACACTGGCCAACACCCCAGCTGCTGCAACTACCTTGCGCATCCTGTACCTCCAGCGATCATCTAGGTCTCCTTCACGGTTCAGGTCGTCGATGCGCCCAGTGCAGCGCCCACCGAGCAATCTGCCGGAGGCGCGGGGGGATGAAGTAACCCACCCGTGATCGACGTGTTGCCGTGGCGTGACTGGGCGGCGGCCGCGACGCCCGCCATAGACCTTTACGCCGCTTGAACGTTCTCGAACACGGCCGCGAGGCCCTGCCCGCCCCCGATGCACATCGTCTCAAGCCCGTAGCGTCCGCCACGGCGGCGCAGCTCCCGCAGCAGGGTGGTAAGGATCCGCGTGCCAGTCGCGCCGACGGGATGCCCGAGCGAGATCCCCGAACCGTTGACGTTGAGGCGCTCGTGGTCGGGCTCGAGGCCCCACTCGCGCAGCACCGCGAGCACCTGGGCGGCGAACGCCTCGTTGAGCTCGATCAGGTCGATCTGCTCCAGCGTCAGCCCGGCGATCCGCAGCGCCTTGTCCGTCGCCGGGACCGGGCCGATGCCCATCGTCTCCGGCGGCACCCCGGCCACCGCCCAGCTGACCAGGCGCGCGAACGGGGTCAGACCCAGCTCCTGGGCGCGCCCGGCCGAGGTGACGATGCAGACGGCGGCGCCGTCGTTCTGGCCGCTCGAGTTGCCGGCGGTCACGGTTGCGTTCGGGTCCTCACGACCCATCACGGGATTCAAGGACGCCAGCGTCTCGATGCTGGCGTCCCTGCGCGGATGCTCGTCGCGCTCAATCAACCTTGAGCCGCTGTTGCGATCGCTCACCGACACCGGGACGATCTCCTCGGCGAAGTCCCCACGCTCGTGGGCGGCCACGGCTCGCTGGTGGGAGCGAAGGGCCAGCTCATCCTGCCGGTCCCGGGAGATCCCGTATTCACGGCGGAGGTTCTCCGCGGTCTCAAGCATGCCGCCGGGCACCGGATGGTGCTTGCCGCCGGCGCTCACGCGCGAGCTGGCCAGCCGATCGACGAGCATCGCCCCGCCGGACTTCGCCCCCCAGCGCAGTGAAGTCGAGTAGAGCTCGACCCCGCTCATGCTCTCGGCGCCGCCGGCCAGAATCAGGTCGGCCGCGCCGGTCTGCACCATCATGCTCGCCTCGATCACCGCCTGCAGCCCGGATCCGCAGCGACGGTCGATCTGCAGTCCGGGAACACTCACCGGGAGCCCGGCGTCAAGCGCCGCCACGCGCCCAATCGCCGGCGCGTCGCCGTTGGCGTAGCACTGCCCCAGCAGGACGTCGTCGATCTGCTCCGGCGGGAGTCCAGTTCGCGCCACCAGCGCCGAGATCACCGTGGTTGCGAGCTCGGCCGCGGGCACGTCTCGAAACACTCCGCCGAAGCGCCCGACTGGCGTTCGCAGCGGCTCGCAGATCACGGCGTCTCGCATCAGGCGGTGACTGTATCGAGCCACTTGATCGCTCTGGGCACGTCGGCGGGGTCGATGCTGTGGGCCGCCTCGGACTCTCGGTAATCGACCTCGAAGCCCGCTGGCAGCAACAGGTCTCGGGCCGTGCGAGCGAACGAGACATCGATCACGGGATCGTGCCGCCCGTGGGCGATGAGCACGCGTGTCCCCGTGCGGGTCAGGTCAGGGCTCCAGTCCTCAAGCGTGGGGATGAAGCCCGAGAAGGCGAGGATGCCGGCGGGAGGCGGACGGTTGGGATCAAGGCCGAGGGCATAGCTCATCACCGTGCCCATCGAGAACCCACCGAGCACGGTTCGGGACAGCGAAATCTCGGTCTGCGCCGAGAGCTCGTCGTGCAGCGAGGCCAGGGCATCCCGGGCTGCGAGGAAGCTGTCCGGGTCCGGGTAGCCGACGCGCGGGACGCGGTACCAGTGGTAGCCGGGCGAGCCGGGGAGCGCAAGCGGCGCCCGCGGAGCGACGACATGCAGCCGCCGCTTGGGATCGAGCACGTCGGCCAGCGGCAGCAGATCCTGCTCGCTCGTGCCGCGGCCGTGATGGAGGACCAGCAGTCCCTGAGCGGCCTGGGCGGCCGGGCGTTCTCGGTAGACGAGCGCGCTCATCAGTCCAGGTAATAGGTCACCGCGTGCAGGGGCGCCCGCTCGGGCGCCTCCTTGGGCTGGCGCGGCTGCCCCAAGTGCACGAGACCGACGAAATGCTCGCTCTCAGGGATGCCGAGCGCAGCACGCCCGTCCGGGGTGCGCAGCACCTCCGGCGTCCGCCAATACCCGGCCAGGCCGCGAGCGTGCGCGCCCAGCAATACCGCGTAGGTCGCCGCCGCGCTGGCCAGCAGATCCTCCTCGTTCTGGACCGGATCCTCGGCATGAACCGAGGTAACCGCGATCAGCGTGGGCGCGCGGTCGAGCTTGGCTGCCGCCTCGGGACCGGCGGCCTGCTTGAGCCGCGTGAGCGTCGCCGGCCCCAGCACGCGGAAGCGCCAAGGATTGGTCAGGTGGTGGTTCGGCGCCCAGCGGCCGAGCTCCAGCAGCTCGTTCAGCACCTCATGGGCCACGGGCTCGGGTCCGAAGGCCTTGTGGGTCCGTCGGGTGCGGATCGCCTCCTCAAGTTCCATCGTGACATCAAAGGTAGCCGGACGGGGTACCTACACTCGGACAGACATGCCTTCCTCCACCACCAATCGCGTCATCAGTGTGGCCTCCCGCCGGGTCCCCGGGTTGCGGCGGCTGCCGATGTTGAAGCTGCTGGCCCTCGGCGAGGTGCTGATCCTGGCCCAGCATCATCTGGCCAAGCTCGACCAGGGCGAGCGTCGACGGCTGGTCGAGCTGATCCGAATCGGCCGCGGCCGGCGGCATAATCTCTCGCCGCGTGAGCGCGACGAGTTGAGCTCCCTGATCGAGAAAGCCGAGCCTCGGGAGTTCGCCACCACCGCCGCTCAGAAGCTCTCGCCGGTCCCAATTCCGGGGCCGATCGTCAAGCGGCTCGCGCGCAAGTAACACGGGCGCTCGGCTTGGTCCCGGGTTGGTGGCTTGGTCCCGGGGCGGGCGCTCGGCTCGGGCCGGGTGCGCTTGACTCTGCCCCTACGTGAGGCTCTACGGTGCTCGCTATGAGGACTGTCGGCGAGGTGTCCGAGCTGGCGGGGATCAGCGTCCGCACCCTGCACCATTACGACGAGATCGGCCTCCTGTCGCCGAGCCGACGCTCGGAGGCGGGCTACCGCCTGTACGCCCACGAGGACCTGACGCGGTTGCAGGAGATCTTGATCTGGCGGGCTCTGGGCTTCTCGCTGAGCGAGATCGGCCCCTTGCTCGAGTACTCCGCTCACGACCGGCGTACCGCGCTCCGCCGTCAGCGAGAGCTGGTCGAGCGTGAGCGTGAGCGGCTGGGCGCGATCGTGATTGCGCTCGACGCCGCGCTGCAGGCCGAGGACAACGGAACCGAGTTGGAGGAGACGAGCATGTTCGACGGGTTTGACCCGAGCCAATATGAGGACGAGGTCAAGGAGCGGTGGGGACACACCGAGGCCTACCGGGAATCCGCTCGGCGGGCGGACGAATACGGCGAGGGGGAGTGGGCGGAGATCAAGGCCGAGTCAGAGCAGATCGTGGTCGCCTTCGCCGCGCTGCTGCGTGCGGGCGAGCCCGCCGACGGGGAGCCCGCGCGCGCGGCGGCCGAGCGTCATCGTCAGCAGATCTCGCAGTGGTTCTATCCCTGCTCACTGGAGATGCACCGCAACCTGGGCGAGATGTACGTGGTCGATCCGCGCTTTGCCCGCACCTACGAGGACCAGGCCGAGGGGCTGGCCGGTTACGTGCGCGACGCGATCGTCGCCAACGCCGTCGGCCGGGCGGACGTCAGTCAGTGATCGGGATGTGGTCCGGCTCGGCCGCGACGCGCCCAAGCCAGGCCCGGATGGCTGGATAGCCCTCGAGCGCGAACCCGCCTTCGGGCGCGACGTGGGTGTAGGCGTAGAGCGCAATGTCGGCGATCGTGTAGCGCTCGCCGACGAGAAACTTCCGGCCCTCCAGGTGGCGCTCCATCGCCTGCAGCGCCGCCTCGCCACCCCGGCGCTTGGCTTCGAGCTCGGACTCGGGCGGATCGATTCCCGCGATGCGCCAGAACCGCGCGACAGCGATGTACGGCTCGTGGCTGTACTGCTCGAAGAACAGCCACTGCAGGACCTGCGCGCGTTCGTAGCGGTCCTCGGGGATCAGCGGCGTCCCTTCGGCGAAGTAGGACATGATCGCGTTCGATTCGGCCAGAGGCCTTCCGTCGTCCAGGACGAGGGTGGGAATCCGCAGGGCCGGGTTCAGATGCCCGATCACCTGGGGCCGGTTGGAGCGGTCGACTACGTCCAGTTCGTGGCGCTCGAAGCTGTGCCCGAGTTGGGTCAGCAGGAGGCGGACCTTGTAACAGTTACCTGACACGCGGGACTCGTAGAGCAGCATCCCGCGGGAACGTTAGCGAGCATACGGTGCTCTTCCGCGCCGGACTCCGACAGCGCGGCGGCGCAAGCCAGGCGGTACGGTCTGCCGCGACGGTGAGCACACGATCTGCAAGGCCGGCTGAGTCTCGACACCCGCCCGCCGGCCCGGCTGAGCCCGAGCGTCCCCCCACGCGCCTGATCCGCGCTGTCGTGTTTGTCGTGGGGGCGGGAAGCCTCGGCGCGGAGATCGCCGCAGCCAGGCTGCTGGCGCCGTACTTCGGCGCCTCAACGATTATCTGGGCCAACACGATCGCCACCGTGCTCGTCTCGCTCTCCGCCGGCTATGCGCTCGGTGGGCGATTGGCCGATCGTCGTGCCGACCTGCGCGGCCTTTGCGGTGTTGTGCTCGCCGCCGCCGCTCTGCTGGCGCTGGTGCCGTTCATCTCTGACCCATTTCTGCGTCTCTCGGTCAACGCGCTCGGGGCACTGTCGGTCGGAGGTTTCCTGGGGTCGCTGGCGGCGGTGCTCGTGCTCGTGGCCGTTCCGGTGATGCTGCTCGGCACGGTGGCTCCCTATGCCAACCGACTGGCGCTGGGGCAGGTCGGACAGACCGGGACGGTGACCGGCAACCTCTACGCCATCTCCACCGCCGGCTCGCTCGTCGGCACGTTTCTGGCCGCGCTACTGCTGATCCCACTTCTCGGAACACACCGTACGTTCCTCGTGTTCGCGCTCACGCTGGCGTTGGTCGCCGTGCTCGGCCTGCGCGCCTGGCGCTTCCTGGCCGTGCCGGTGGTCGTGGCCGGGTTGCTCGCGGTCCCGCCGGCCGCCATCGGCTCCGACGTCAGTGGCGCCCGGGTGATCTTCTCGGAGGAGACGCCCTACCAGTACGCGCGCGTGGTGCAGTTCCACAGCGGCGAGCGCTGGCTGCAGCTCAACGAGGGGGTGGCGGTGCATTCCCTGTACCGGCCGTGGAGCTACCTGACCGACGGCTACTGGGATGACCTGTTGACGCTGCCGCTCAGTTCCTCCCGCGGCGTGCCGCACCGGATCGCGATTCTCGGCGACGCCGCCGGCACCGTCGCGCGGGCCTACGGCCACTATTTCCCCGCCACCTCCGTCGACGCGGTGGAGATCGACGGCGAGCTGAGTTCGATCGGCCGGCGCCTGTTCGGCCTGGGCGGCCCGCATCTGCATGTCTACACCGCCGATGCCCGGCCGTGGCTGGCCGCCCGCAACACGCGCTACGACGCGATCCTCCTCGACGCCTACCGCCAGCCCTACATTCCGTTCTATCTGCTGACCGAGGAGTTCTTTCGCTCAGCGCGATCCCATCTGAATCCGGGCGGCGTGTTCGTGATCAACGTAGGTCACCTCCCCGACTCAGATGCCCTGGAGAAGGTGGTCACCGGGACGCTGCGCGCCGTGTTCGCCAATGTCATCCGCGACCCGGTGTCCATGACCAACACGGAGGTGATCGCCAGCGACCAGTCGCTCTCGGGAGCGAGACTGGCGCAGAAGGCGGCCGCCCGCGCGCCGGCGCTCCGCCCGCTGGCTAGTCAGATCTCCGCCCGCCTGGCGCCGGGCCTGAAAGGCGGGAGGGTCTACACCGACGACCGCGCGCCGGTCGAGTGGCTGACGGATCTATCGATCCTCCGCTATGCGGCCGGCGCACGGTAGGGACGGGACGACCGCGGGCCAAGCCCGCGGTCGTCCATCTCACGAGTTCACATCTGCGCTGAGCAGCAGATGCAGTTGCGGCACGATCTGGTCGGGCTTCCCCGAGGCGCCAATGTTCACGGGGGCGTTGATGTAGCGCACGCAGGTGCCGGCGGGCGCAAGCGCCATGTAGATCCCGCTCGTGCTGTTGCGCAGGCCGAGCACATCGCCGCGGCGGACCTTGAGGCTGGTGGTGAAGTCGTTGGCGCCGATGGCGGCAACTGTCTTCAGCGCGCTCTGCCCGATCGCCTTGAAGCGGCCGTGCCCGGTCGGGCGCAGGACGGTGAGCTGGACCTGGCCGCCGGTGCTGCCGGCATTGACCGACCAGTCGACGATCCTGCCGCCACGCCGGACCACGTCGGTCGCTTTGCCGTTATGGAAGTTGACGTAGGTGCAGTCGATCGAGGCGAGGCACACGTTCATGGTCGGCGTGTCGGCCGAGTTGCCCACGTGCGACGGACTGGCCAAGGCAGCGGGTGCCGCGGCCAGCGACATCGTCACGCTGGCGAGGGCGATGAGTTGATGAAGCTTCATGTTGGTCTCCAGTGCGGTTGGGGAAGCACTCAAGACTCCTGTCTCAGGGCGCCCGGGGATAGCAACCCAAGGTGTTGGCGGGACAACACCTCGGGGCGATCGAAAAGCGGACGCTTCTCGACTCGAGCCAGGAATCGCTACGCGCGTGGTGCGGGCGGGCGCTCGAGGACGACGCGTACGCCGTGCCGCGGAGCGAGCGTGATGCCCCGGAACTGCACGTCGTCCAGCTTCGGCTCGGCCGCGCGCAGCGAGGCGCGCGCGAGCACGCGCTCGAGCACGATCCGCATCTCCATCAGCGCGAAGCTCGCGCCGATGCAGCGGCGCGTGCCCCCGCCGAACGGCACCCAGGTGTAGGTATCCGGCGCGTCTTCCCCCAGGAACCGCTCGGGACGGAACGAGGCGGGATCGGGGTAGATGTCGCCGCGCCGGTGAATCATCCGGATCGACGGATTGATCTCGACCCCCTCCGGAATCGTGTAGCCATTGAGCTGGAACGGCTCGCCGCGGACGACCCGGCCAACGCCCGGGATCACGGGCCGGATCCGGAGCGCCTCCTTGACCACGGCATCGAGGTAGGCGACACGGTCGGCCTCGGCGCCGTCCGCATCGGCCTCGCCGTCCGCATCGCCCTCGACGTCCGCATCGCCCTCGGCGTCCGCCTCGGCATCGTTTGCCGCTGCAGCGCGGGCATCCGCGCCGGAGCGTCCCAGCGCGCGCGCCATCACGGCCGGGGAATGCAGCAGCAGATCGAAGGTCCAGGCCAAACCGGTGGCTGTGGTCTCATGGCCGGCCAGCAGCAGCGTGACCAGCTCGTCGCGCACCTCGCCGTCGCTCAGCTGCTGACCGCTCTCGTCGCGGGCCAGGAGCAGGGCGGAGAAGACGTCGTCGCGGTTCTCCAGCTCCGGGTCCTCCCTGCGCCGGGCGATTTCAGCCAGGAGGATCTTGTCGACCGCCCGCCGGTTGGCCTCGAAGCGCCGCGCCGCGGCGCCAGTTTCGCGGCCGAAGCGGCCGAGTGCCTGCAGCAGCAGGAGCCCACGGGGACGGGCCAGGGGCTCGATCATCGCCCGCAGGCTCTGGCTCAGCTCATCCTCGGCCGCTCCCTGCTCGTAGCCGAAGACGGCGCGGAGGATCACGCGCAGCGTCAGCGACTGCATGCTTCCGAGCAGCGGAAACGGCTCGCCCACCGGCCAGGACTCGATCTCCAGATCCGCCGACTCGCGCATCACGTCGCCGTAACCCTGCATCCGTCGCCCATGAAAGGAAGGGAGCATCAACCGGCGATGACGCAGATGCTCGGCGCCGTCGAGCAGCAGGACGGACCGCTCGCCGAGGACCGGCCCGAGCAGCGCGTTGGCCTCGCCGGCATGAAGGCGCTCCCCTGAGCCCTGGAAGAGCTGCTTGACCAGACTCGGCTCGAACAGCATCACGAAGCGGCTGTCGAACAGGGTGCTGAAGGTCACGGCGTCTCCGTAGCGCCGGCGACAGGCGTCCATGAAACGCGGGCCGAAGAGCAGGAAACCGGCCGTCTGGACGGCTCGCGGGAGCCGTGGTCCGGGTGGCAGATCTCTTGCAGACACGTTGTTGGACGCCGCCATCGACACGATCGTCGCACAATGCTAACTCCGGGCTTATCCAGCACTTATTAACCCGAGGACGCTTGAACAAGCTCGCCGGGAGACCGGCGGGCGCTTTTACGTCGCGATGAGGACAACACAAGAGATGCGGGAAAGCTTTCTGATCTTCGGGAGCCCGGTGATCGGCGAGGAAGAGATCGCCGAGGTGGTTGACTCGCTGCGTTCGGGCTGGATCGGAACCGGCCCGAAGGTGCAGCGGTTCGAATCGATGCTCTCCGACTACGTGACCGTGCCGCATTGCCGATGCGTGTCCTCGTGCACGGCCGCGCTGATCCTCTCGATGCAGGTGCTCGGGATCGGCCCGGGAGATGAGGTGCTCGTTCCGGCGATGACCTTTGTGGCCTCGGCCAACGCCGTCGAGCACGCGGGCGCCACGCCGGTGCTGATTGACTCCGACCCCCGGACCGGGCTTGTCGACCTAGACGCAGCCGAGGCAGCGATCACTCCGCGCACGCGCGCGATCATGCCGGTGCACCTGGCGGGCCGCCCGGTCGACATGGACCGTCTCAACAGAATCCGTGACCAGCACGGGCTGCTGGTGATCGAGGACGCGGCGCACGCAATCGGGGCGCAGTGGCGCGGGAGGCAGATCGGCGCGTTCGGGAATGTGGCCGCGTTCTCGTTCTACGTGACCAAGAACATCTCCACGGGAGAGGGCGGGGCGCTGGTCACCGACGATGCCGAGATCGCCGCCGAAGTCGAGCGTCTGGCTCTGCACGGGCTCAGCCTCGGTGCCTGGCAGCGTTTCTCAGACGCCGGCTTTCGCCACTATGAGGTGGTCCGCCCCGGCTTCAAATACAACATGACCGACCTACAGGCGGCGATGGGCGTGCACCAGCTTCCGCACCTGGACGAGTGGATCGACCGCCGAGCCGAACTCTGGGAGCGCTACGACGAGCTGCTGGGCGGACTGCCGCTGCGCACGCCCGCTCCAGCGGACCCGGACACTCGTCATGCGCGCCATCTCTACCAGGTGCTGGTCGAGCCCGACGCACCGCTGACGCGCGACAGGCTGCTCGAGGATTTGACGCGACGCAATATCGGAACCGGCGTGCACTACCGCGGGGTCCATCTGCATCCTTTCTATCGAGACACGTACGGCCTTTCCCCAGAAGCGTTTCCCGTGGCAACCTTGATCTCCGAGCGAACGCTGAGCCTCCCGCTCAGCCCGAAGATCACCGAAGCCGACCAGGACGACGTGGTCGAGGCCCTGACCGAGTTGCTGGGCGATCGATGAGCACCTCCGAGTATCCCGCACCGCGCCTGGACCGCCCCCGCCTGGCGAGGTGGCACGGGTTGATGGCACGCGTCAGCGCACCGGTGTCGGCCGACGTCTGCGCCGTCGTCGGCCTCGTGGCCCTGGCCGCGGCGATCCGGATCCTCACCATTGACAACCAGAGCTTCTGGACCGACGAGGCGCTGACCGCCTACGAGGCCCATCTGCCGTTCGGCGGCATGATCCACACCGTCCAGCATGTCGAGACGACGCCGCCGTTGTACTTCGTGCTCGTGTGGTGCTGGGCCAAGGTGTTCGGCACGAGCGAGGTTGCGCTGCGATCGATCTCGACCTTGGCTGGGATCGCCGTCGTCCCCATTGCCTACCTGTCGGCCAAGGAGCTGGCCTCGCGCTGGGCTGGAGTGATCGCGGCGGCGCTGGTCGCCGTCAACCCGTTTCTGATCTGGTTTTCCCAGGAGGCCCGGGCGTACATGTTGCTGGCCACGCTCACCGGGGCCGGGTTCCTGTGGTTCGTCCGGGCACGGCGGGATCCCTCCCGCCGCAACCTGGTGTGGTGGGCCGTGTGCTCGGCCCTGGCCGTCTGGACGCATTTCTTCGCCGGGTTCGCCGTCGCGCCAGAAGCCCTGTGGCTGCTGTGGTCCGCTCGCAACCGGGCGGCCTGGGCGGCGGTCGGGGCGGTGGGCCTGGCTCAGGCGGCGATGCTCCCGTTCGCGCTCGCGGACACCACGCACGGGACGGGCTGGATCGCCAAGGTGCCCCCGATCAACCGCCTGGGCACGGGCCTGCTTGAGTGGGGAGTCAGCTTGCTCTACCGGCGCGGGACCCCGCATGAAGGACTTGCCGCGACGGGGGCGTTGATCGTGATCGTGGCGCTGTTGGTGCTGCTCGCGGGAGACGAGCGAACGCGCCAAGCGGCCAAGGTCGGCGCGGCCGTCGGCGGTTTCGTGTTCGCCGCCCCGCTGCTCCTCGGCTCCTTCGGCCAGGACTACTTCCTCGGTCGCAACGTGATCCCGGCCTTCCTGCCGCTCGTCGTGGTCGTGGCGGCGGCCTGTGCGGCGCCGCGTGCACGTGTGCTCGGTGGTGCTCTGGCGCTGACGCTGCTGGGCGTGTTCGCCTATTCGGCATTTCAGGTGCAGACACATTCGTATTTGCAAAGACCACAATGGCGCAACGTCGCCCGGGCCCTGGGGCCCGCGCCCGTACCCCGAGCCGTGCTCGCCGCCAACGGCACGACCGCCGATCCGCTCAAGATCTACATGCCCAACGTCAGCTGGGTCCAGCCGCAGGGCAAGCGGCGATGGATTTCGGAAATCGACATCGTCGGCGCGACGAAGAAGCTTCCGCTGGCCTTCGTCGTCCCGCGGGAGGCGGCCTCACGCGAGGAGGCCATTCTGGACGCTCCGCACCGCACGGCATACGGACGAGCGCTGCCGATGGCCAAGGCCCCGCCGGGCGCCCGCCTGATCGCCCGCTTCCGCGTCTCGAACTGGGTCGTGGCCCGGTTCGCCCTCGACCACCGCCGGCACCTGAACGTGCACGCGCTGCTGAGAATTGCGTCGAGGTACTTCATCCATACACCGAGGTCTCTGCTCGTGTTCATCCAGCGCCCCGGCCGATGAGCCCAACGGTCCCTCCGACGCGCGCCGACGACGTCGTGCTCAGCGTTGTCGTCCCCGTCTACAGCTGCGCAGATTGCCTGGGCGCCTTACATGAGCGCCTGACCCGGGCCGTAGCCCAGGTCACCGATCGCTATGAGTTCGTGTTCATCGACGACCGCAGCCTCGACGGCGGCTGGGAGGTCTTGAAGCGTCTGGCTCGCGATGACGCCCACGTCCGTGCCTACCGGCTGAGTCGGAACTTCGGGCAGGACGCCGCGATCACGGCCGGGCTCGCGCAGGCCCGGGGCCAGTGGGCCGTGGTGATGGACTGCGACCTGCAGGAGGCACCGGAGGACATTCCGCGCCTGTGGGCCGCGGCCGGCGAGGGCTACGACATGGTCCGCACCGTGCGCAGCGGCTGGCGTCATTCGGCGTTCCGTCGCGTGACCAGCCGCGCTTACCGAAAGCTGACGTTGGAGACCGACACGCGCCCGGACTACAGCAACCTCAGCCTGCTCTCCCGGCGGGTGATCGACGCCTTCCTGCGCCTGCGTGACCGCGACCGCGAGTTCATGATCGCGCTCGACTGGCTCGGCTTCGACTCGACGGCGATCGAGATCGAACATCACGACCGACACGCCGGCGAGAGTGGGTACACGCTGAAGCGGTTGGTCAGGGTCGCCCTCGATGGCATGTTCTTCCGCAGCACGGTCCTGTTGCGCGTCGTCGTGCTGGTCGGCTTCATCGTCGCCACGATCGGAATCGTGATCGCCGGCTTCGAGGTGGTCGACTACTTCCTCGAGAAGGACAAGGCCGTTCCCGGCTACACGAGCCTCGCCGTGCTGCTGCTGGTACTGGCGGGGTTCATCATCGTCAGCGTTGGCGTCGTGGGGCTCTACGTGGGGCGGATCTTCGAGCAGGTCAAGGACCGGCCGCTCTACCTGATCGACGCCGAGGCTCAGCGGGACTCGGACGCGGCCCAGGCGCTGGTGGCCGAATCAGCGCTCGGCGGCGAGCACGTAGACCTTCTCGCGTCCCCCCGGGATCAGGAACGCTGAGCGGACCCGCCCGGCGTACGGAGCCATCAGTTGATCCAGGGTCGCTTCGGTGAAGCGCTGCTCGTGGCCGCCGACCCCAGGATCGGCCGCACGACGACCCAGTAAACCGACGCCCGGTAGGCGACTGCTGGAGAGGTTGCGGATCGGCTCGGCCACGATGATCCGATCTGCCGCCGCGGCCAGCATGCGGTCGACGAGCGCGTCCGCACCGGGGAGGAAGTGGTAGAGGCTGGCGTGGATGATCGCCACATCGGCTCCGGGCAACGGCGCCTGCGGGTCGGCCAGATCGATCACGCGGGCGTCGACGCCCTGGGCGCGCAGCTTGGTCACAAACGTCTCGTTGACGTCCAGCCCGACGTATCCGCTCACACGCTCACGGAGGTAACGCGTGTAGAGGGTCCCGGGGCCGCAGCAGAGTTCGAGCACGGTCGA
The DNA here is from genome assembly GCA_963757165.1 of uncultured Solirubrobacterales bacterium. GTDB lineage: Bacteria > Actinomycetota > Thermoleophilia > Solirubrobacterales > Solirubrobacteraceae > Palsa-465. The sequence continues at coordinate 247,882 of CAVWQO010000006.1, read as the reverse complement.
TCCGCTCGGGACCTGCTCGGCCACGGACCGCATCCGGTCGGCGTAGTGGCGACCGTAGAGGCCGCGCATCAACAGTTCGTACCCGGTCGCGCTGCGATAGATGAGGCTCGTGCTGCTGCTCACGACGGTTTTTCGGCCGACTGGGATGCTGCAGCGCGTGGATCGAGGTCCTGCAGCGTCAGCCGATGAGCGGGCGGTCGCTCCAGCACCGTCCGCGTCCGCACGTTGAGCTCGGCGTCCACGTGCAGCAGCGCTCCGGGCGCAAGCTGGCGCCAGCCCGGGTCCTCGTCCATCGGCTCGGTGGCCACGACCACCGCCGGCGCGGTGGCCAGGTCCCCGGACCGCACCCGCACCGATCCCCGGGCGCTGGCGTGGTCAAGATGGCGGCTGCCGCTCGCGCCTCCGGCCGCGCGTTCGAGCACGTGGAGCTCGTGAGTATCCGGGTAGCGCAGAGCCCAAAGTTCGGAGGCCGTGATCACCACACAGTTGAGCGCGAATACAGGCAGCTGCTCGGCAATCCAGCCCGCGGCGGCGGCGATTGCATCGCCGACATCGCCGGTGCGCTCGGCCTCCCGGGTGATCAGGGCAAAGAATCGCTCGGAGTCGGTCTCGCCGTGGACGAGCGAGGCGGCGGCGCCGAGCTCGGCGTCCAGGCGGGGGAGATCGCCGATGACACCGTTGTGGGCGAACAGCCGGTCGTGCTGCTCGAACGGGTGCGTGTTCTCCAGCGTGAGGCTGCCGGTCGACGCGTAGCGGACATGGGCCACGAAGGTATGAGAGGTCAGTTCCCGGGCCGCGCGGGCGAACTGCTGATCCTCGTAGGCGGCGATCGGCCGTTTGGAGACGACCGGGCGCCCGGCGGCGTCGAAGCTGCCCAGCCCGGTGCCGTCCGGCTCCCGGCGGCTCTGCTCGGCCAGCGAGTCGGTCGCGTCGAGGAGCCAGAACGTGGCCTTCACCGCGCGCGGGCCGCCACTCATCCCGAACAGCCGACACATGCCACCGGACGGTAGCGATCTCCGGGTACATTGCGCACATGCCCGACCTGAGGACCCGGTTTGAGCGGCAGCTTCAGATAGGCCGGCGCGGACTGATCGAATCGCGCGCGGCGGTGCACGCGTGGCGCGCGGGGATGATCGGCGCCGATCCGCCAAAACGCGCGCTGGCGGTGTTCCGCGCGATGGACCGCCTCGGCCAATTGGGGGGTGCGGTGGCGATCGCGGCGCTGCGCCACGGCGAACAGGTCGGCCTGATCGACGAGCTCGGCTCGCTGACCTTCGCCGAGCTGGACGCGCGCTCGGACGCCCTGACGTGTGGGTTGCGCGCGCGCGGCCTGCGGGAAGGTGACGGCATCGGAATCCTCTGCCGCAACCACCGCGGCTTTCTCGACATCACCTTTGCCGGCTCCAAGCTCGGAGCACGGATCCTGTATCTGAACACCGACTTCGCCGGGCCGCAGCTGCGTGACGTATGCGAGCGGGAGAACATCTCGCTGCTCGTGCACGACGAGGAGTACAGCGACCTCGTGGCGCCGATCCAGACCCGGCATGGGCGCCTGCTGGGCTGGACCGATGAGCAGCCGCCCGAAGAATCACTGCAGGGGCTCTTGGAGACGCACGCCGGCCAGACGCCCCCAGCCCCGACGCAGCCTGCGGACGTGGTGCTGCTGACCAGCGGCACGACCGGCACGCCCAAAGGTGCGCCACGCCACCAAAGCCGTTCACTGGCTCCGATCGGCGCCCTGCTGTCAAAGGTTCCCTATCGCTCCCGGGAGTCGACATACGTGGCGGCACCGATGTTCCACGGGCTTGGTTTCACGCAGATGGTGCTGTCGGTGATCCTCGGCTGCACCACGATCGTCCAGCGCCGCTTTGACCCCAACGCGGTGCTCGCTGCGATCGAGCGCGAGCGACCAACCGCGCTCGTGGTGGTTCCGGTGATGCTCTCCAGGATCGTCAGCGTGCTCGAGCAGGAGCCGGGACACGACACGCGCTCGCTGCGGATCGTGTTCTGCTCCGGCGCCCAGCTTGAGGGCGAGCTCGTCCGCCGCGCGCAGCGGACAATCGGCGACAAGCTTTACAACTTCTATGGCTCGACCGAGGTGGCCTACGCCACCTTCGCCACGCCGGAGGATCTGCGCGCCGCTCCGGGGACGGCCGGGCGCGTCCCGTTCGGCGCGGTGGTGAAGCTCTACGACGCCACCGGCGGCGACGTCTCCGGGCCCGGTCAGATCGGGAGGATCTTCGTCGGCAACGGATTTCAGTTCGCGGGGTACACCGGGGGCGGCAACAAGGAGGTGATCGACGGCCTGATGAGCACCGGCGATGTCGGACACTTTGACGCCGCCGGGCGCCTGTTCATCGACGGCCGTGACGACGACATGATCGTCTCAGGCGGTGAGAACCTGTTCCCGGGTGAGGTCGAAGAGCTGCTGATCACCCACGAGGACGTGGAGGAGGCGTCGGTGATCGGTGTCGATGATCCCGACTTCGGCCAGCGCCTGGCTGCGTTCGTCGTCCTGCGCCCCGGGGCGTCGCTGAGCGAGGACGCCCTGCGGGAGTTCGTCAAAGCGAACCTCGCACGCTACAAGGTGCCGCGCGACGTTCATTTCATCGACGAGCTTCCGCGCAACCCCACCGGCAAGGTGCTCAAACGTCAGCTGCGCGAGCGTTACGCCGCGGCGTGAGGCTCACAGCCGAGCCACGGCATCTGTCAAAGTAATTTCAGGCTTGTCGCCTATCTTGGCTGTTGTCACGAGAAAGGCGGATGTTCATGAAATTCCTGCGCACAGTGTCTACCCGGCGCCTCCTGGCCACGATCGCCGGCCTGGTGCTCGCCGTGGCCGGCGGTACCGCGATCGCCGTGGCCGCGTCGAGTTCAGGACCGGTTCCGGCTCCCAAGCCGCTTGCCCAGGCCGTCCATGACGCCCTGGCCGCCAACAGCGTCAGCGGCATCAGCGCCGATATCAAATTCACCAACCGCCTGATCGACGCCTCAAACATCCAGGGGTCTGACCCGATCCTGTCGGGAGCCACCGGCCGCCTCTGGCTCTCCAGCGACCATCGTCTGCGCCTCGAGCTGCAGTCCGACCGCGGCGACGCGCAGATCGTCGTCAACAACGGCTCGTTCTGGGTTTACGAGCCGAGCGCCAAGACCGTTTACGAAGGCAAGCTGCCGCAGAGCACGAGCCAGAAGGACTCGGCGTCCGGCAGGGCGCATCAACTGCCGTCCGTCAGTCAGATTCAGACCGACATCGCCAAGGTGACCGAGCAGATCAATCTGTCCGGCGCGATTCCGAGTGATGTCGCGGGCCAGCCGGCCTACACGGTGCGCGTCTCGCCCAAGCACGACGGCGGCCTCCTCGGATCGGCCGAGCTCGCGGTCGATGCGGCGCGCGGGATTCCGCTGCGCTTCGCCGTCTTTGCGCGCAACCAGAGCGCCCCGGTGATCGAGCTTGCGGCGACGAACATCTCATACGGACCTGTGGCGGCGGACGTGTTCAACGTCGCGCCGCCCACTGGGTCCAAGGTGGTGAAGATCTCGACTCCGAGCGGCGCCGGCGCCGCCGCGGACCGGCGGGGCACCCACGGAGCCAAGGCTCGCAAACACGCCCACGTCCAGGGACTCGCCGCAGTGGCCAAGCAGGTTCCGTTCACGCTGGTGGCCCCGAACTCGCTCGTCGGCCTGCCGCGGCGCTCGGTCAGCCTGCTCGACTGGGGCGGCCATCCCGCGGCGCTCGTCACGTACGGACAGAACCTCGGTGGGATCGCCGTGATCGAGCAGAGCCCCGGGGCTCAGCCGGCGAGCCCCGCCAGCGCGAAGTCCGGTGGTGAGCACCGTGGCCTCAGCCTGCCGACCGTGTCGATAAATGGCACGACCGGTCAGGAGCTCGATACCGCGCTCGGAACGATGGTCCGCTTCACGCGCGGTCGCGTGGCCTACACGGTGGTGGGCTCGGTTCCCGCTGCTGCGGCCGACGCCGCCGCCCGGGCGCTATGACGCAAACGCACGCCGCGCCAGGCGAGGCCCCGCCCATCGAGGTTCGGGGCCTCGTCAAACGCTACGGAGAGCTGACCGCGGTCGCCGGCGTTGACCTCACCGTCAACGTCGGGGACGTTTACGGCTACCTGGGCCCCAACGGCGCGGGCAAGACCACGTCGCTGCGGATGATGCTCGGTCTGATCAGGCCCACCCAAGGCAGCGTCCGGCTGTTCGGCCGCGATCCGATGGAGGGTGTACAGGCGCTGGAAGGCGTGGCCGGGTTCGTCGAGGCTCCTGCCTTCTATCCGTATCTCACCGGCCGGCGCAACCTGGAGCTGCTGGCCGCCTTCGACGGCGACGGAGCAGGGCAGCGAATCGACTCCGCGCTGGCCACTGTGGAGTTGACCAAGCGGGCCGGCGACCGCGTCGGCGGCTACTCGCACGGTATGCGCCAGCGACTCGGGCTCGCTGCCTCGCTGCTGCGGGATCCGAAGCTGCTGCTGCTCGACGAGCCGGCCACCGGCCTCGATCCCGGTGGCATGCGGGACATGCGCCTGCTGATCCGCCGGCTGGCCGACGAGGGCATCACCGTGCTGCTCTCAAGCCACCTCCTGACCGAGGTCGAGGAGCTCTGCAACCGCGTGGCCATCGTTCGCTCCGGCAGCATCGTCTACGAGGGTGCGATCTCTGAGCTCAAGCGGGGAGCGGGTACGAACTACCGGCTTTCCACCACGGACGACGCGCGCGCACTGGCTGTCTGTCGGGCCCAACCCGGCCTTAGCGACGTGGTCAGTGCCGGGGATCGGATCACCTTCAGCGCCAACGAGACCGCGGTGGCCGAGCTCTCGCAGGCGCTGGTCGAAGCCGGCGCGCTGATCCGGGAGCTGGCGCCGCAGACGGTGACCCTTGAGGATCTGTTCTTCTCGCTCACCGAGGGGCCGGGAGCCGCCCCGGTTCCCGGAGCGCCGCCGGCTCCCCAGCCCGTGGAGGCGAGCTGATGCCAGGCGTCGGCACCGTCTACCGCTGGGAGCTGACCAAGCTCCGTTACCAGAAGCGCACCTATCTTGGCCTCGGCGCCGCCGCCCTGGTGCCGATCTTGTTCGTGGTCGCCACCGGGGTACGTGGCGGCGGACCCAACGACGTGCCCTTCGGGGGTTACATCCACAAGAGCGGATTGGCCATCCCGCTCGTCATCCTGCTCTTCGGCGCCGTGTGGATGTTCCCGCTGATCACCGCGTTGGTGGCCGGCGACATCGTCGCCTCCGAGGATCACAACGGGACGCTGAAGACGATCCTCACCCGGTCGCTGAACCGGGGGCAGATCTTCGCCGGCAAGGCGCTGGCCGCCGCCACGTACGCGATCGCGGCGATCCTGCTTGACGGCTTCGTCGGTGTGGTGGCCGGCAGCGCCGAGTCGGGCTTCAACCCGCTGCAGAGCCTGTCAGGGACGATCGTCTCGGCGCCCAAGGCACTCGAGCTGGTCGTGGTCAGCCTGCTCGTCTACCTGATCCCGATCGCCGCGATCGTGTGCATCGGACTGCTGCTTTCCGCATGGACGCACAACAGCGCCGCGGCGGTTGTGGGCACGTTGATGTTCTCGCTGCTGATCCAGCTGGTGGGGATCCTCCCGGGGTTGAGCGGACTGCAGCCATACCTGTTGAGCACGCAGTTCAACGCCTGGCAGGGCCTGCTGCGCACGCCGATCGATTGGGCTCCGATCATCCGCGCCGCGTGGGTCTGCGCTCTGTACGGTCTGCCCGCGCTCGCGGCCGCGTACCTGGTGTTCCTGCGCCGCGACGTGGCTGGTGACTGAGAGCGCCGAGCGGCAGGACGGAGCGCCGCCGACCGGCGAACGCGTACTGGTCGTCGACGACGATCCTCCGCTGCGGCGGATGCTGGAGCGGACGCTGACCGCGGAGGGATTCGTGGTCACGCTGGCGCACGACGGCGCAGCTGCGCTGGTGGCGGCCGAGCGCTCCGCGCCCGACGTGATCGTGCTCGACGTCGCGATGCCATCGATGGACGGGTTGGCGGTGGCTCGGCGCCTCCGTGGCAAGGGTCTGCCCACGCCGATCCTGATGTTGACGGCGCGCGATGCAGTACCGGATCGTGTGGCGGGCCTGGAGGCGGGTGCCGACGACTATCTGATCAAGCCGTTCGCCGTGCAGGAGCTGGTTGCGCGGATCCGCGCCCTGACCCGCCGCCGCGCTGATCCCAGGCCGTTGCTCTCCTATGCTGATCTGATTCTCGACCTCGGGGCGCGGCGCGCCGTCCGGGCCGGGCGCGCGCTGGAGCTGACCGGCCGTGAGGCGGCGCTCCTGGAGTTGCTGCTGCGTGACCCCGGTCGCACGATCACCCGCGAGCGGGCGATCGACGAGATCTGGGAGAGCGCCGCCGAGCCGAATGTCGTCGACCGCTACATCACCCGCCTGCGGCGCAAGCTGGGGGAGCCCCAACTGATCAGGACGGTCCGGGGCAGCGGCTTTGCGCTGCGCGCCTAGGCCGGCGCGAGGAGGGCGTGAACGGCCTCACCCGGGACCGGGCGACCGAGCAGGAACCCTTGCGCACCATCGCAGCCAAGTGCGACCAGCTCGGCGAGCTGGGCATCGGTCTCAACGCCCTCGGCGGCGACCTCGAACCCGAGGGCATGACCGAGCTTGACCACCGAGCCGACGATCGGCGCGTCGGCGGGATGGCTCCCGATCGCAGCGACGAACGATTCGTGGATCTTCAGCGTGTCGGCCGGAACCCGCTTGAGCTCGGTCAGCGACGACGAGCCGATCCCATAGTCGTCGATCGCGATCCGCACCCCAATCGCCTTGAGTCCCTCCAGCGCGCGAATGGCGACGTCAGGATTCCGGGTCACCGCGCTTTCGGTGACCTCGACGCACAGCGCCCCGGGATCGACGCCGGCGGCGCGCATCGCGCTGACCAGCATCGACACCAGGCCCGTGTCCTCGAGCTGGCGGGGAGACAAGTTGACCGACACGGTGATGTCCGGCTTGAATTGCCGCCAGAGCGAGATCTGGCGCAGGGCCTCGGTGAGTACGAATTCCCCGATCCGCAGGACCGTCCCGGTCTCCTCGGCCAGCGGCAGGAACTCCGCGGGGCCGACCTGACCACGCTCCGGGTGCTCCCAGCGCACGAGTGCCTCGAACCCCGTCACCCCCAGCTCTCCCACCAGCGAAACCTTCGGCTGATAGTGGACACGCAGCTCGCCGCGGTCGACGGCATGACCAAGCGCAGATTCCAGCTCCAGACGCTCCATGGCCCGCTGCCGGGAGGTCTCGTCGAACAGCTCATAGCGGCTGCGCCCGAGTTCCTTGGCCCGGTACATCGCGGCGTCGGCGTCGCGGATGGCTGCCTCGGGATCGATGCTCGGATCGACGATCAGCGCGATCCCGATGCTGACGGTCACTGCAGCCTCGCCGTCCTCCAGCCGGATCGGAAGCGTGGCGGCGTGGCTGATCCGCTCGGCGATCAGCACCACCTCCCGCTCGCTGGCCAGATCCTCGAACAGCAGGGTGAACTCGTCGCCGCCGATCCGGGCGATCGTGTCCATTGGGCGCAGCATCGCCCGGAGGCGGTGGGCCAGCCCCGAGAGAACCTTGTCCCCGGCGTCGTGCCCTCGCGTGTCGTTGATGCCCTTGAAGTTGTCCACGTCGAGGAACAGCACTGCGATGGTGGCGTTGGTCCGCCGCGAGCGGTCCAGGGCAACGCCGAGGCGATCGAGGAACAGCGCTCGGTTGGGAAGGCCGGTGAGCGGATCGTGCAGCGCGAGCGCAGCCAGCTGAACCTCCGAGCGCTTGCGCTCGATCGCGTAGCGCACGGAGCGTCGCAGCCTCAGCGGGGACAGGTCATGCTTGAGCAGAAGGTCCTGAGCTCCGGCTCTGATCGCCGCCAGCGCCAAGTCCTCGTCCGATCGCTCCGCCAGCGCGATGATCGCCGTGTCCGGGCTGGCAGCCCGCACCTGCTCGATGCAGCCGATCTCGTCGCTGCCGGGCAGCGAAAGATCGAGCAGCACGCACGTGGCGCCGTGATCGGTCAGCTCCTGTGTGGCGTCCCCGAGCCTTTCCGTCTGCGAGATCACCAGGCGCTCGCTCCAGGCCGTGCGCAGCATCTGACCGAGCAACAGCGCGGCACGCGGGTCGTGTTCAACGACCAAAATGCGCACGGGCTCAGTCGTGCCGGGCTCCGGCACGGTAATAAAGGGCATGTCCCCTGTCTCGATCACAACCTAACCAACGTTCGCTAAAGCTCCTCCTTTCAGAGTGTCACAACACGTGAAATCCGGCACAGTTGGCGGGTTGGGCAGGTTTAAGGGTCTTTCAAGCACGCTCCGCGCACGCCTAGCGCTTGCGTCGGGCGGGTCGATTCTGGTCGCCGTGGCGTTGTTCACGGGCCTGACGATCGCGCTGGTGAACCATCAACTGCACAACTCGCTCGACACCGCGTTGCGTCAGCGGGCGCAGGAGGTGGCCCAGCTGGCGGTGTCTGCGCCGGCCGTGCTGACCGACCCGGGAGCCCTGGAGACCCCAGTGTCCGGGCGCCAGATCGCCGTCGAGGTAGTCGACGGCCACGGGCGCATCGTCGCGCGGTCATTGACCCTCGGAGCACGGTTGCTTCCGCAGGATGCGTTGGCCCGGAGCGCGCGGCTGGCGGGCCGGACCGGATATGAGGACGTGGCGCTGAGCGGGCGCCGGCTACGGCTCTTTGCGGCCCCGATCGCACGGGGATTGGGCGGACCCGCGGCGGGGGGCGCCGTGCTGGTCGCTTCGGACACCACCGACATCGTCAACACGATTCACCACCTCGCCTTCGTGCTGGCGGTGGCCGGAGCGATCGTGGCGCTGCTGGCAGCCCTGACCGCCGGGGTCCTGACCCGGCGCGGGCTGCGGCCGTTGCGTCGTCTGGCGGGGGCGGCCGAGGAGATCGAGCGGACGGCGGACCCGGCGCGTCGCCTGCCGCACGGGGGGGCGCGGCCGGCCGAGGAGATCGCGCAGCTGACCGGCGTCCTCAATCGCATGCTCGCGTCGCTGGAGCGCTCTGGCGCGAGTGAGCGGCGATTCCTGGCCGATGCCTCGCACGAGCTCCGCACACCCGTGACCACCCTGCTGGGCAACGTGGATTACGCCGCCCGGCACGGTGTCGACGACGAGCTGCTGAGCGACCTGCAGCGGGATGCGCTCCGGCTCGCCCGGCTGGTCGATGACCTCCTGGTGCTGGAGCGTGAGGGTGCCGGCATGTCCAGCCCGGCTCCGGTGGCGCTGGAGCAGATCGTTCGTGAGGTGGTCAGCGAGATGGACGGGCCGGCGGCCCGCATCGACGCTACGGTGCTCGAGCCGGGGCGGGTCAGCGGGGACGAGGACGCGCTGCGCCGCGTCGTGGGCAATCTGATCGACAACGCGCTCGTCCACGGACCGGCCGGCGGCACCGTCCACGTCGAGCTGCGGGTCGGCGGGGGGCGGACACAGCTGACGGTGCGCGACGAAGGTCCCGGCCCGGACCCCGCTCAGCACGAGCGGCTGTTTGAGCGCTTCTGGCGCGGAACCGACGCAGCCGGGCGCCCCGGGTCCGGCCTCGGGCTCTCGATCGTCGCGGCGATCGTGCAGCGCCACGACGGCCGGGTAACGGTGAGCGGATCCGCGTTCACGGTGGATCTGCCGGCGCAGTGATGGCGGCGCTCGCCAGGGACCCGGCGACCCGGGCCGGCTAAGCGCTGTCACGCCCGGCGACCCGGGCCGGCTAAGCGCTGTCACGCCCGGCGACCCGGCCGGCCAAACGCCGCCAACAGCGCGCTCAAGGACTAAACGCCGCCGAGCGCACTTTGCCCGCCGGTGGGCACGCACCGCGTGATGACAGCGGTGTTTTCCGTGGCGCTCAGCACGCTGCTGCGCCGCAGGACAGGGCGTGGGGATCTGGGCCGCGTTTTGTCGCCTTGCCCTCACTACTGAACCCTGGCCCGCGCATGGACGAATTCTCATGCTGCTCTTAGCGAAAGCTGATGGATTTGTCGAATAGTGTTTGAGATGAACGAGTTTGAATCGCCCGCCCAGGCTCCAACCAAGGCACGGGCCGCGCACGAGCGTGATGTTGCGCTGTCCAGGCTGTCGCGGACGCGCCGCTGGGTGGCCGGCGGCGCAGCGGCCCTGACGGCCGGGTTCGCCGCGCTCGTCTCCACGATCACGCCGGGACATACCGCGTCGGCCTCCGCTCGTTCAGCGGCGCCAGCGAGCACGGGTGCCGGCAGCGCCGCCGCCAGTGCCTCCCGCTCGCGTCCGAAGATGCCCCCTCTGGCCAGTGCGAGTGCCCTGGGGCTGCAGGCGCCGTCGAGCGCGCCGCAACCGGCGCCTACGCCGTCGCCCTCCTCCCCGGGCGCCGCGGCCGCGGCAGCGCCGGCGACGGTCGCTCCCGCGCCTGCGCCCGGGCCGCCGAGTCCCGCGCCAGCCGCGGTGTCCGGCGGCTCCTAGACACGCTGATGGACCTGAGCCGCGCCACATTCCCGGCCTTCGGAGGCCGCGCGACTGTGACCGTGACCGACCCCGCGGACCTCAGCATCGCCGAGGCCGTGGTCAAGCGGACGGTCGCCGAGTTCGACTTGGCGTGCTCGCGGTTTCGTACCGATTCCGAGCTCAGCGCGGTGAACACGGCGGCCGGCTCCGCGATCCGGGTAAGCGCGCTGATGCTCGAGGCCGTGGGCGCGGCCCTGCGCGCCGCGGCACTGACCGAGGGCGATGTCGACCCAACCGTCGGCGCGGCCCTGCTCGCGCTCGGCTATGACCGTGACATCGACGAGTTGCCCGAGCTGACGGCCACTGTCCCGTCGCGCAGCCGGGTCTCGGTCACGGTCACCGAGGGGTGGCGCAGTGTCCAACTCGACCCGCGGCGTCAGACGGTGCGGCTGCCACGAGGGGTGCAACTCGACCTTGGCGCCACGGCCAAGGGCCTCGCCGCCGACCGAGCCGCGTCCCGGGCCAGCGAGGCATGCGGGCGCGGGGTGCTGGTGAGCCTCGGCGGCGACATCGCCGTCTGCGGCGACCCGCCGCCGGGCGGGTGGATCGTGCGCGTGACCGATGACCATCGCGCCGGCCCTGACGCGCCGGGGCAGTCGATCACCTTGTGCTCCGGTGGGCTGGCCACGTCAAGTAACACCGTGCGCCGCTGGCAGACCACCGCGGGCGAAGCTAACCACCTCGTCACCCCCTCGACGGGAGATCCGGTGAAGGGACCCTGGCGCACAGTGAGCGTCACCGCCGGATCGTGTCTTGATGCGAACACGGCCAGCACCGCCGGGATGGTGCGAGGGGCCAGCGCGCCGGAGTGGCTGAGCTCACTTGGGCTGCCGAGCCGGTTGGTCGATCTCGCCGGACACGTTCGCCACGTCGCCGGGTGGCCAGCCGCGGGCGACGATCTTCCAGCTGCGTCCGAACGGCAGTCGGCGGGCCTGTCGTCGTCGGAGCGGTCGTCGTCGGAGGGATCAGCGCCGAAGCGGCCGGCTACCGAGCACTCTGCGGTGCCGGCATGATCCCGTTTGCCGCGGCGGGCCCGAGCGCGTACTGGTACCTCGCCCGGGGGACGGGCGCGGTTTCATTGCTGGTGCTGACCGCGAGCGTCGTGCTCGGAGTGCTGGGATCGCTGCGCTACTCCGCTGCCCCGCGCTGGCCGCGCTTCGCCGTCGAGACGCTTCACCGCGACCTCTCCTTGCTGGTCATCGCCGTGCTGGTCGTCCACATCATCACCAGCGTTCTGGACACGTTCGCCCCGATCCGGCTGATCGACGCCGTCGTCCCCTTCGCCTCCAGCTATCGGCCGCTTTGGCTCGGCCTGGGTGCCGTGGCCTTCGACGTGATGATTGCTCTCGTGATCACGAGCCTGCTGCGTCGCCGGCTCGGTTACGGCGCGTGGCGGGTCGTTCACTGGCTCGCCTACGTGAGCTGGCCGGTCGCGCTGCTTCACGGCCTCGGCACGGGCAGTGACACGAACGTGTGGTGGATGCTCGCGCTCACGGCGGGTTGCGCCGCCGCGGTCCTGGCGGCGGTGCTGGTTCGGATCGCTCGCGGGTTCTCTTCAACGCGTGAGTGGCGCCTCCCCGCCTTCGCCCTGTCGCTGGCGACAATGCTTGCCCTGGCAGCGTTCACCGTGCTCGGCCCGCTGCGGCCACATTGGGCGCGCCGCGCCGGTACGCCCCGGACGCTGCTCGTGTCAACGGTCAGGCCGGTTGCCGGCAACGCGTCGGCAAGCGGGGGGGGCCGCGCGGCGACGGCGAACGCCGGCCTGGGCGCCCTGAAGGTTCCCTTCTCGGCCCGCCTGGCGGGAACGATCAAGCAGACCCCCCGCGCCGGGGGTGCGCTGGTCGATCTCGCGCTGCGCCTCAGCGGCGCCGTCCACGGGCGGCTGCGGATCCGGATGGCCGGAGCCCCGCTGACCACCGGCGGGTTGTCCATGACAGGCAGTCAGGTGGACCTGCTGGCTGATGGATCAAACTCGCTCCTGGCCGGCCGGATCGTGTCTTTGCAGGGTCAGACGTTCCTGGCCCGCGTCGCCGATGCCTCCGGCAGCGCGCTGGATCTCCAGGCGAACCTGGTGATCGACAACCAGAGCAGCGCCGTCACCGGGACGCTCACGGCAACCGCGGCGGGAGGTGGTGGATGAGTACGTCGATCGGACCGCAGGGGAGCGTGCTCAGCGCCGGGCCCATGGGCCTTCCTCGTCTGCTCGCAGGTCTCGACGCCGACGGTTCCGCGATGACACTCGACCGCCACGCCGCGGTCCATGGCCCGTTACCGCAACTCTCTGCGCATGAGCTGATCGAGGTCGTGGAGCAGAGTGGGCTGCGCGGCCGCGGCGGAGCGGACTTCCCAGCCGCGCGCAAGCTCCGCGCCGTGGCCGGGCGGCGGCGCGGCGCCACCGTGGTGGTGGTCAACGGCAGCGAGACCGAGCCGGCCAGTGCCAAGGACCGGCTCCTGCTGGAGCGGATGCCACATCTCGTGCTCGACGGGGCCGAGCTTGCTGCCGCTGCGGTCGGAGCGCGTGAAGTGGTGGTCAAGGTCGGCGAACGAGCCGCCGCGGCCCGGCGCGCTCTGGCAGCGGCGATTGGGGTGCGGTGCAGCGATGGTCTGAGGTTGGAACTCGTGGTCGGTCCCGACGGTTATGTGACCGGCGAGGAGAGCGCGGTGATGAACCTCCTCAACCACGGCAAGAGCCTGCCGACGTTCGTCCCGCCGCGACCCTTCGAGCGCGGATACCGCGGGCGCCCGACCCTGGTTCAGAACCCCGAGACCTTGGCCCAGATGGCGCTGGTGGCTCGCTACGGCGACCACTGGTACCGCGAGCTCGGAACGGCCGCCGACCCCGGTTCGGTGCTGGTCACGATTTCGGGCGCGGTCGCGGCGCCCGGGGTCTACGAGCTAGCCTTCGGAACCCCGATGGAGGATTTGCTGCGCGCGGCCGGCGGCTGCACTGAGCCACTGCAGGCGCTGCTGGTTGGGGGCTACTTCGGAACCTGGGTCGAGTCTGCTCGTGCCATGCGCCTGCGGCTGGCGCGTGAGGAGCTCCGCTCGGTCGGTTGTTCATTGGGATCCGGCGTGCTGATCGCCCTTGGTGAGAGCTCCTGTGGTCTGCACGAATCAGCTCGGGTGATCGACTACCTGGCCGCGCAGTCGGCCGGCCAATGCGGGCCCTGCGTACGCGGCCTGCGTGCGATCGCGGACTCGTTCGCAGCGCTGGCGGACGGCATCGCCCACGATTCCGAGCGTCAGCGCATGCTCCGGTGGGCCAGCGAGATCCGCGGGCGCGGGGCCTGCCATCACCCCGACGGCGCCGTCCGGTTCGTTGAGAGCGCGATCCGCGTCTTCGGGGCCGAGCTGAACGGGCACAGCCGGGAACGGTGCCTGGCGCCGGCGGCCGGGCTGCCGCTGGGCGATGCTGGAGCTCAGGCCGAGGACGGACGGTCCGGAAGCGGGCGGGCGAGGAGCGGGCGGTCCGGAAACGGGCGGTCCGGAAACGGGCGGACCGAGAACGGGCGCGGGCGGACTGGGAGCGGCCGTACCGGGAGCGGACGGCGATGAGCACTCGCCTGCGCGTCAACCCGATCACCTGCGAGGGACACGGCCTGTGTGCCGAGCTCCTGCCGGAGCTGATCCGCCTCGACGACTGGGGCTACCCGATCCTCGACGAGGCGCGCGTGCCCGACGAGCTGCTCCCGCTGGCGCGACGGGCAGCTGATGCCTGTCCGACGCTGGCGCTCTTGCTGCAGGAGGACTAGCGCAGTAACGGTGAACCGAGGCGCACCGGCGGTCCCGGTTCGGCGGGCGGATCGGGTGCGCCTGGCGCCAGATCCAGCTGCCACCAACCCACGTCGTGCCACGCGCCGAACTTCCAGCCGATCCGCTGGTAGATCCCGACGAGGCGGAACCCGAACGACTCGTGGATCGCGACGCTGGCCTGATTGGGAAGCGTGACCCCGGCGCACGCGGTGCGCAAACCCTGCTGGACCAGAAGATCAAACAGCGTGCGATAGAGCGTCGTCCCGACTCTCTGACGATGATGGCGGGGCGAGATGTACACGCTGACGTCGGACGCCCAGCGGTAGGAGGCCCGGGGCCGATGTGGTGAGGCGTAGGCAAAGCCGGCGATCTCGCCGTCTATCTCCGCCACCAGCCACGAGTGGGTAGCGGAGAACTGCTTGATGCGGCGGGCCAGCTCCTCCGCGCTGGGGGGATCCTCCTCCAGGGAGATCACCGTGTCCTGCACGTAGGGCGCATAGACACGGGCACAGCCGGCAGCGTCGCGGCCCGGGTCGGCATGGCGAATCAGCATGAGGCGCGAGGTTATATCGGGTCCGTTGCCCTGGCCGGCTGAGCGCGCGCGCCTCGGAGCGCTAGACCTTGGCCCGCTCGATGAACGTCCGCACCAGCGGCGAGTTGTCGTCGGCCCGGGTGATCGCGATCAGCTCCGAATGTGGTGCGCCCGCCACGGGCCGGTAGCTCACGCCGTCCAACCCCAACCGGGATACGGACGCGGGAACCAGCGAGAAGCCCATCCCGGCGGCGACCAACCCGACGATCGTCGTCATCTCCGGCGCGTACTGGAAGACGCGTGGTGTGACTCCGGTGGCCGCCAGGCTGCTGATCAGAAGATCGTGGAAGCCCGGTGCCTGGCTGCGGGGAAACAGGACCAGCGGCTCCGAGGCCAACCGCCGCAGCGGAACGCGACGCAGCGCGGTCAGTGGATGGCCGCTCGGCAATGCGGCCACCGTCCGTTCACGCAGGACGACCTCGGCCCGCAGCTCGTCCTGCTCGTCAAACGGCGGCCGGACGAGACCGACGTCAACGGTCCCGGCGATCACGGCCCGAACCTGATCGACCGTCGGTCGCTCACGGATCTGGATCTCGACGTTGGGCCGCGCCGTGCGAAAGCGCTGCACCGCGCCGGGGACGATCGACAGCAGTGCGGAACCGACGAAGTTGACCCGTAGACGCCCCGTCTGACCGGAACCGATGCGCTGGGCAGTGGCGACCGCGCCCTCCAGTTCCCCGAGCACCACACGGGCGTCGTGGAGGAACGCCTCGCCCGCGGGCGTCAGCTCCACGCGCCGGCGCGTGCGCGCGAGCAGCGTGCAGCCGATCTCGGTCTCCAGCTGGTGGATCTGCTGGCTGAGGGGCGGCTGCGAGATGTGCAGCCGAGCTGCGGCCCGGCGAAAGTGCAGCTCCTCGGCGACGGCGACGAAATAGCGCAACTGGCGAAGTTCCATCGGACCTCCCTGATTTGGAAACCAGATCAATCATGCCTGATTCGGTATTGGACACAATCAGACGCCGGTTCTAGGTTCAACCCGGCACCCGATGTCCTTCCTACTCACCTGCCCAAACTGTGGCGTCCGTGAGGTCACCGACTTCGGCTTCGGTGGCGAGATCTCAGCGCGCCCGCCGGCGAATCCGAGCTTCCGGGAGCTGAACACCTACAACTACTTCCGCCGCAACACGGCCGGAGTGCAGCGCGAGTGGTGGTTTCATCGCTCGGGATGCCGAGCGTGGTTCATCGCCGAACGCAACACCAGCACCAACGAAGTGCTGTTCACAGCTCGGCCATCGGAGCTCGACGCGGTCGCCGGGGATGGCGCCCAGCGGGGCGGGGGTCCGGGTCCTGGTGTGGGTTCGGAACCGACCGGCGCTGAGCCCGGAGCGGCGATATGACCCGGATCGCAGAGCAGGCCGGCGAGCGGATCTCACGTCACAAGCTGATCACCTTCAGCTTCGACGGTAAGAAAGTCCAGGCCTACGAAGGCGACACAGTCGGCTCGGCGCTGTACGCCGCAGGCCAGCGCACATTCTCACGGAGCTTCAAGTACCACCGCCGCCGCGGACTGATGTGCTGTGCAGGCCAGTGCCCCAACTGCATCGTCGCCGTCGACGGCGCTCCCGGCGCCCGCGCGTGCGTGGAGCCGGTCCGCGAGGGTATGCGCGTGGAGCATCTCAACGCCCGGCCAAGCCTCGACTTCGACGTGATGCGCGCGACCGATCTGGCGGGCGGCCCGTTCACTCCTCCCGGCTTCTACTACAAGACGTTCATCAAGCCGCGGCGGCTTTGGCCCCTGTACGAGAAGATCCTGCGAAACGCCGCGGGGCTCGGCAAGCTCCGTGAAACTCAGGCCGACCGCGAGTGGCGCACCGAGTACCGACGTCGTCACTCCGACGTGCTGGTGGTCGGTGGCGGCGCCGCGGGCCTGAGCGCGGCCGTCGCCGCCGCCGAACTCGGGGCCGACGTCGTGCTGGTCGACGATGGGGTGACGCCCGGAGGTCGCGGGCTCCTTGACCACGCCCAGCGCACCCACGTGGCCGAGCTCACCACAGCGGCGCAGAGCGCCGGGGTCGAGATCCTCAGCGGTGCTTCTGCGCTCGGCTACTTCGATGGACTGGTTCCGGTCTGGCAGGGTGACACCCTGCACCAGGTGCGGGCGCGGGGCCACGTGTTCGCCACGGGCACAATCGAGCAGCCATTGGTCTTCGCCGGCAACGACCTGCCGGGCGTGATGCTGGCCGGTGGCGCGCACCGTCTCGCCAGCTTCTATTCGGTGCTGCCCGGACAGCGCGCGGTGCTGGCCACGACCTCTGACCGCGGACTGCGATCGGCGATCGCGCTGCGTGAGCTGGGCGTACGGATCCTCGCTGTGGCCGATCTGCGGCCGAACCCGGGAGCGCTGGCCGAGACGCTGCGCAGTTCGGGGGTCGAAGTGCTCACCGGCCACACGGTTATCGAAGCCAAGGGCCGCAAGCATGTTGCCGCGGTGGTACTTGCGCCGCTTGGTCACAGAGGCAAGGCGGGAAACGGCCAAACCGGCGAGCGCACCTTCGAATGCGACCTGGTGCTCGTGTCCGGTGGGGCGATGCCCGCCAGCTCGCTGCTCCTGCAGGCCGGCGCTCAGACACACTACGACGAGGCCAGCGGTCAGTTCAGGATCACCCGCGTGCCCGCCGGCATTTATGCTGCCGGCGAACTCGCGGGGGCTGAGGACCCCGAGCCGATCGAGCATTCCGGCGCTCTGGCCGGGTTGCAGGCGGCGCACGCGCTGGGGCTGGGCGACGAAGGCTCGCGGGAGCGAGAGCAACGCACGCAGGCTCGCGTCAGCGAGGCCCTGCAGTCGCCGGCCGCCATGGCGGTCCCCGAGGCGGTCTCGGGCACCGGACGGGGCAAGTGCTTCGCCTGTCTGTGCGAGGACGTCACGAGCAAGGACGTCGGACTCAGCATCAACGAGGGCTACGACTCGATCGAGCTGGCCAAGCGCTACACGACCGTCACGATGGGCCCGTGTCAGGGGCGCATGTGCCAGGTTCCCTCGGTCCGCCTGATGGCTCAGCAGACAGGACAGAGCCTGGCTGACGTGGGCACCACGACCGCCCGGCCGCCGTGGGTGTCGGTGCCGATGGGCGTGCTGGGAGGGCGGCCGTTCGAGCCCGCCAAGCGCTCATCCATCCACGGCCGTCACCGTGAGTTGAACGCCACCGTCAAGTGGGCCGGTGACTGGCGGCGTGCCTACGACTACGGGGATCCGGAGGGCGAAGCGCTCGCCGTCCACCGCGGCGCAGGACTAATCGACGTATCGACGCTCGGCAAGCTGCTGGTTCGCGGACCGGACGCCGGCAGATTCTTGGACCGGCTGTATCCCAACCGCTTCTCGAACCTCAAGCCCGGCCGGATCCGCTACGGCGTGATCAGCTCGGATGCCGGTCGGATCGTCGACGACGGAACGATCTGCCGCGTCGACGAGGACACCTTCTATGTGACCACGACCTCCAGTGGCGCCGGCGCCGTCGAGGAATGGTTCTCCTGGTGGCTGGCCGACTGGGGGATGGACGTGCATCTCACCGACGTGACCCAGGGACTCTCGGCCGTCAACCTGGCCGGGCCGCGCGCGCGGGCGATTCTCAGCAAGTTGACCGAGCTCGACTGTGGCCCCGAGGCCTTCACCTACCTCGACGCCAAGCGGGCGGCGGTCGCGGGGGTGCAGTGCCTGATCCTGCGCATTGGGTTCGTCGGTGAGCTCGGCTACGAGATCCACTTCCCCTCCGCTCACGGCGAGCACGTGTGGGACGCACTGATGGGAGCGGGGCAGGAGTTCGCGATCCGGCCGTTCGGGTTGGAGCCGCAGCGGATCCTTCGCCTCCAGAAGATGCACATCCTGATCGGACAGGACACCGATTCAGAGTCGACTCCGTACGGCGCGGCGATGCCGTGGATCGTCAAGCTTGACAAGGAGGAGGACTTCATCGGCCGCTGGGCGCTCGAGCACTACGCCAACGAGACCCCCGCGGTGTCGCTGGTCGGCTTCACGACCGCCAACGGTCATGTCCCGACCGAGGGCGCGGTGGTCGTCGACACGGCCGGCATGCCGGCCGGCCAGGTCACCAGCGCGCGGCGCTCACCGGTGCTGGGTCAGGTGATCGGCTTGGCCTGGGTCCCGAGCCAAATGGCTGCGGACGGCAGCTCGATCACGATCTCCGATGAAGGCCAGACGCTTGCCGCCAGGATCCAGACCAAACCGTTCTATGACCCCGACGGCGAGGTGCTGCGCTCGTGAGCCTGGACTTCCTCGCGCCCGCCGGCGGTGTCGCATCTGGGAGCGCCCCCGCGGAGGTCCCCGTCGCCCGGAGCCCGATGGAGCGCAGCGCAAGGGCGGCGGGCGCGAGCTTCCGCGTCGAGAACGGCTGGAACATCGCCGCGGCCTACGGTGCCAGCGAACGGGAGCGCGAGCTGTGCTCAAGCGTCGTCGGCTGGGCCGATGTATCCCACCTCGGCAAGCTCGAGCTGCAGGCATCGCCGGAGGCGATGCGGAGCATCCTCAGCGCAGTGACCGGAGACGCGAGCGTTGAGCTCGGCAGCGCGACTCAAGCAGCCGGGGCCTGGTGGCTGCCACTGACCGCCTCCCGCACGCTGGTCGTCTGCGCCGCCTCCGATGCGGTCGAGCACCAGCGGCGCCTGGTCGCATCCGCAGCGGAGCAACCGAACCACGTGAGCGTCGCTGATGTCAGCTCGGTGTTCGCCGCGATGACCCTGGTCGGCCCTTTGGCCCGCGAGGTCTTCGCGCGCTTCTGCGCCGTCGACCTGCGTCCTGCCGTCACGCCGGTGCGCGCGCTGCGCCCCGGGTCGATCGCTCGCCAGCCGGGCCTGATCGTGCGCGAGGACGAGAACCGGTTCCTGTTCCTGTTCGGCTGGGCGGTCGGGGAGTACATGTGGACGGTCGTTGAGGATGCAGCGCGGCATCTCGGCGGAGGGCCGGTCGGCGTTGACGCGCTGGCCGCGATTACGCAACCCTCGCAGGAGCGCGCTCGTGCTTGACATCTTTCGCAAGCGAAGAATGTGGCGCCGGCAGCCGGAGCTCAAAGGCTCATATGACGTCGTGATCATCGGCGGCGGATCGCACGGCCTGGCCACGGCCTACTACCTGCAGAAGGAGCATGGGATCAAGAACGTGGCGATCCTCGAGAAGCGCTACATCGGATCAGGCGCCTCGGGCCGCAACACGACGATTCTGCGCTCCAATTACAAGACGCCCGAAGGGGCCCGCTTCTACGACGCCAGCGTGAAGCTCTACGAGGGCCTGTCCGCAGATCTGAACTTCAACCTGCTGTTCTCCCAGTGCGGTCATCTCACCCTGGCACACACCGATCGGGCGATGTTCGTCATGGCCAACCGCGCCGAGGTCAACCGGATCAACGGGATCGACTCACGGGTGATCGGCCCCGACGAGATCCAGGCCCTCGCCCCGGCGATGCAGGTCCACAATCCCCACGCCACGTTCCCGATCGTGGGCGCGCTCTATCACCCACCGGGCGGGATCATCCGCCACGATGCCGTCGTTTGGGGCCTGGCCCGCGGCGCCGACCGCGGAGGCGCCGAGATCCACCAGAACACCGAGGTGCTGGGGATCGACCGGGTCGGCGACCGCGTGACCCAGGTCCGGACGAACCGCGGCACGATCAAGGCGGGACAGGTGCTCAATTGCACGGCGGGCTGGAGCACGCTGATCAACGACATGGTGAATGTGCCCCTGCCGATCACGACCCACATCCTGCAGGCCTGCGTGACCGAGCCGATGAAGCCGCTGCTGGACGTGGTCATCGTCTCCTCGCAGATGCACATCTACATCAGCCAGACCGACCGAGGCGAGTTTCTGCTCGGGGCCGAGATCGAGCCGTGGACGACCTACCGGATGCAGGGCACCCTCAACTTCCTCCAAGAGGTCTCCAGGCACGCGATGGAGCTCTTCCCGCAGCTGGAGCGAGCGCGCCTGCTGCGCAGCTGGGCGGGGCTATGTGACCTCTCGCCGGACTACAGCCCAATCCTCGGCAAGACCGAGGTCGACAACTTCCACGTCAGCGCCGGCTGGGGGACCTACGGCTTCAAGGCGGCTCCGATCGTCGGCAAGACCCTGGCCGAGCTGGTGGCCACCGGCCGCACCCCCGACCTGATCGCCCCGTTCGCCCTGGAACGCTTCTACGAGGACAGGCTCGTGTCCGAGCTTGCCGCGGCCGCAGTGAGTCACTAGTCGACCCGCTACGGAGACCAATAGAGGAGAGAGAGATGAAGAGCAGCCTGGAGATCGCTCAGGAAGCTGAGCTGGAACCGATCGAGGTGATCGCCGACCGGATCGGACTGGAACCTCACGAGATCGAGCCCTACGGCCGCTACAAGGCAAAGATCGGGCTGTCGGTGATCGACCGGCTCAACTCCGCGCCGACCGGCAAGCTGGTCTGCGTCGCCGGAATGACGCCCACCAAGGCCGGTGAGGGTAAGACCACCACGGCCGTCGGTCTCACCCAAGGCCTGGGCGCGATCGGCAGGAGCCCGGTCCTGTGTCTACGTGAGCCCTCGCTGGGTCCGGTGTTCGGAATCAAGGGCGGCGCCGCGGGCGGCGGAATGACCCAGGTTGTGCCGATGGAGGATCTGAACCTCCACTTCACCGGGGACATCCACGCCATCGGCGCGGCCAACAACCTGCTGGCGGCGATGATCGACGCCTCGATTTTGCACGGCAACCCCCACAAACTAGATGCGCTGCGGATCTCGTGGCGGCGCGCGGTTGACATGAACGACCGGGCTCTGCGCCAGGTCGCCCTGGGCTTGGGTGGGCGCGCCAACGGCTACCCCCGGGAGACCGGGTTCGACATCACCGCGGCCTCCGAGGTGATGGCCATCCTCGCTGTGTCCCAGGACCTGCAGGATCTCCGGCGCCGGCTCGGCGCGATCACGGTCGGGCACAGCTACGACGGCGCCAAGGCTGTGACGGCCGATGACCTCGAGGCGGCGGGCGCGATGACCGTCCTGCTCAAGGAGGCGATCAAGCCGAACCTGATCCAGACTCTGGAGGGCCAGCCGTGTCTCATGCACTGCGGTCCATTCGCCAATATCGCTCACGGTAACTCTTCACTCGTGGCCGACCTGATCGGCCTCAAGCTGGGCGAGTACGTGGTCACCGAGTCGGGCTTTGGCTCGGACATGGGGATGGAGAAGTTCTTCGACATCGTCTGCCGGGTCGGCAGTCTGCGTCCCAGTGCGGTCGTGCTCGTCTGCACGGTCAGGGCGCTCAAGCATCACGCGGGCCTGCCCGACGATCCGCGCAACGAGCGTGAGCAGGGTCTTGCGGCTCTCGAGTCGGGCTCCGCCAACCTGCGACGCCACCTGGAGATCGTGCGCGAGTTCGGCGTGCCCTGCGTGGTGGCGGTCAATCGGCGCCCCGGCGATACCGACGAAGAGGTGGAGCTCGTCCGTCGGCTGGCGCTGGACTACGGCGCGTTTGCCGCCGAAGCCAACGACGGCTTCGCTCAGGGCGGGGTCGGCGCGGCGGATCTCGCCCAGGCCGTGGTCGAGGCGTGCGAGCAGCCCTCGGACTTCCAGATGCTCTACCAGGACGAAGACTCCATCCTCGACAAGATCACGGCGGTGGCCACGCGGGTCTACGGCGCCAAGGACGTGTTCCTTTACCCTGACGCCGAGCGGAAGATCGAGCAGTTCTCCCGGGACGGTTTGGGAACGTTGCCGATCTGCATGGCCAAGACCCATCTGTCCCTGTCGGCGGACCCCACGTTGCTCGGCGCGCCGGAGGACTTCACGCTTCCCGTGCGGGACATCCGCGCCTACACGGGATCGGGCTGGTTGGTGCCGCTATGCGGCGACATCACGCAGATGCCCGGCCTGGGCAAGAGCCCCGCGGCGATGAATGTTGACATCGACGCGACGGGGCGGACGGTCGGGCTGTTCTGAGACGCTGAGACGCAAACCTGACTGGGAGACCAGCCAGGGTGACCAATTCGTCCATTTGTCCCGCATGACTGAGATACTCATGCTGGGCCATGGCATCCGCAGACCGCACCCGTCGGCGCACACGGACCTCCGTGAACGGCGGCGACTCGGCTGATCAACCCGTTCGGTCGCTGGTCGACAGCGCTGAGCAGGCGCTGCACAACTGGCTCGCGGCCGGGCGCTACCGGCAGGGCGACCGGCTGCCGCCCGAGCACGAAGTGGCCGCGATGCTGGGCGTATCCCGTGGGACGCTGCGCAGCGCTCTGTATCGGCTCGAGCAGGCGGGCGAGATCGTTCGTCGTCAGGGCAGCGGGACTTTCGTCGGCCGGACGGCGGCCGCCAGCGCTCTGGATGAGCGTCTCGAACGTCTGGAGCCGTACTCGTCGATGGCCACCCGCCGCGGTCTGGAGCTATCCGCCGCGGACGTACGGATTGAGCGGCGAGCGGTCGGAGGAGAGGCCGGCGAAGCGCTGGGCCTCGCCGCCAACGCGCGGGCGACGACGATCTCCCGCACGCTGGTGGCCGACGGGCGACCGGTGGCTGTGATGTTCGACGTGGTGCACCCGAACGTCGCGCTCCCTCCCGAGGCGGAGCTCCGGTCCGAGCTCGAACGCGGAAAGATGGTGCTCGACCTCCTGATCGCACTCGGGATCCCGGTGACCTATGCCCGCACGCGCGTCATCCCATCGCTGCTCAGTCCGCGCGAGCGCGCGAGCAAGCTTCTCGGTGTCCGCACCGCAAAGGCGGTGCTGGAACTGGAGGAACTGATCTTCGCCGGGCGCGATGAGCGTGTCGCCTATTCCCGTGACCTGTTTGCCCCCGGCGGGATCGACGTGATGGTGATGCGATCGCTCGAATCGACGCGGCCGGCCCCGGTGGTCAACGTGCGCGGAGCCCGGGGGGCCGGGCCCGGACCCCGGCGGCGGGGAGTCCGCGCCGCGGGCACTGCGAGCTGAGGCTTCGCCGGGCGATGGCGAGCAGAGACGACCGCGCGGCCGGGCAGACCGTCGGGTCCGTGACCCGCGCGCTGGCCCTCCTCGACGCGCTCGCTGGTAGCGAGGCGGGACTGGGCGTGAACGAGCTCGGGCGGCGGATCGGGGTCAACGCGAGCACCGCATCTCGGCTGCTGGCCACGCTCGAGCGGGGGCGGATCGTCGAGCGCACTCCTGGCGGTCCATACCGGCTCGGGCTGAAGCTCGTGGAGCTCTCGGATCGCGTGCTGGCCCAACTCGACGTGCGTGAGCTGGCGCGGCCGTGGCTGGCCTGGCTGGTCGAGCAGACGGGCGAGACGGCGACGCTGTCGATTCCGGGTGAGGACGAGGCGGTCACCGTGGACTTCGTGCCGTCGGGGTTCAGCGTCGTCTCGATGGCCCGTCTGGGGCGGCCGAGCATTCCCCATGCCACTGCCGCGGGCAAGGTGATGCTGGCCTTCGGCACGGGTTCAGACTCGGCGGGCGAGGACGCGGGGGTTGCCAAGCGACCCACACTGCACGCCTTCACCGACAGAACGATCACCGATCCACTCGTGCTCGCCGAGCAGCTGGCCGAGGTCCGTCGGGTCGGAACCGCCGAGGCGGTCGGCGAGCGTGAGCCCGAGCTCAACGCGCTGGCGGCCCCAGTGCTCGGGCGCGACGGTCGGCTGCTGGCGATCATCGGCTTGCAGGGCCCTGCGGCGCGGCTGCCCGCGGCCAAACGCAAGGCGCTCAGGGCACCGCTGCGCGAGGCGGCGCGGCAAACCGCCCGGGCGCTGGGGGTGCCGGATCCCGAATAGGCGTCGGATTCTGGGGTCGGAATCCAGCCTGTGTGACGAGCGACCGCCGCTCAGCTCCAGGGGTACGGACTGTGTGAGACCGGGTGAAGCTGCCCGGTCTGAAAACGCTCGTAGCGAAACGGGGCCAGCAGCGACGAATGCTCTCCGCCCAGCACCTTGGCGATCTCACGGCCGACCGCGATCATCTTGTAGCCATGGTTGGAGTCCGCGGCCACGAACACGTTCGGACGCATGTGGTCAAACACCGGAAAGTTGTCGACGGTGAATGCGCCCGCACCGCCTGAGCGGACCTGGCGGTACTTCTGACGCCCATCCGCGAAGCGCTGGAGGCAGTGCGACAGCGCCGCGGACCACATGTCCGGGAACGCAGGATCGACCGTCCCGGTTGGATACGGGTCGACCTTGAAGTGATCGCCCACGCGCAGTGGCTGCGCGCCGCCCTGAATTGAGTCTCGGTCCGGCTTGAAGTAGACGCCCCACGGCTCGCTCTCCAGCAGCCGCCCGTCGTCGTCGTAGAGCGGCTGGTCGCTGTCGACATGGAGCACCGGCGAGTTGCTTCCGTCGGCGGTGACGAAGGTCGACGGGTCGATCGCCAGCTCACCCTCCTGGAGGTACCAGTAGGTCCACATCGGGAGGTCCTCGTGGATGGTTCCGTCCGGCTGGCGGACATCGAGGCGGTCCGGAAGCCCGAGCATCTTCCACAAGGAGGCGATCCATGGACCCACGGCGACCACCACCTGCTCGGCCGCGATTGCGCCCGCGCTCGTATGGACGCTGGTCACCACGCCGCTGCCGTCGAGCTCGAAGCCGGTGACCTCCACACCTGTGCGGATCTCCGCGCCGGCGGCCCGCGCCTTGTCGGCCAACCCCTGCATGCTCTCCTGGTTGAACGCGTAGCCGCCCGCGTGCTCGTGCAGGCAGACCGTCAATCCTGGGGCGCGCCAATCCGGGTACAGGGAACGCATGTGCTGCTCCACCTCGGCTTCGCCCACGTGCAGCTCCGAGGGGTAGCCGATCCGCTGCTGACGCTCGAACACCTCGATCAGGTCGCTCTCCTGGGCCGGTGGACCGAGCGCGATGTAGCCCGTGCCGTGATAGTGCAAAACCTGAGGGTCGGACTCCCAGACCTCTACGCAGGCCGCCATCAGCTCCGACATCGCGGGCTGGAAGTAGTTGTTGCGCACTACCCCGCAGGCGATTCCCGACGCGCCGGCGCCGACCCCGGATTTGTCGAGCACAAGCACCTGTTGTCCGCCCCGGGCCAGGTGCCACGCGGTCGACAGGCCGTGCACGCCGGCGCCGATAACCAGCACCGGAACGGAGGGGGGAAGCGGGTCAGGCATGCATGCTTTTTCTCAGGCGTGGGTGTGAGGAATTATTGCGTTATGCGCAATGCCATTGCCCATTACGCATGACTGTACACCGGGGCGCGACACGGCGTCAACCGGACCGCGTCCGGTGCCTTGCGGTGCCGATTTTCAGGTGGTATAAACCGCGCCGTGTACCAATTTGTACAGTCTGCGTGAGCGTCAGGGGCAAACATCGCCTGCGCCGCGGAGGGGGCGGAGAAAGGAGCGGAGATGGCGATTGTCGAGAAGGGCTCAGCGGGCACGCCTGAGCACATCGCGCCCGAGATGTTGTTCGGGGGTGGAGTCGAGGACGTGCTGGGGAGCGGGCGGATCGCACCCGCACCGGCCACCCTAAAGGAGGCGCGCAGCGCGTCCGGCCGGGCGCAGAAGATCGAAGCTCTGACGCGGAGGATCGAAGCCGAGGGCATCAAGTACGTCTTCTTCCAGCAGGTATCGATCACCGGCCGCGTGATGGGCAAGGGCGTCGTGTCCTCTTTCTTCCCCCAGGTGGCCGAGAAGGGCTACCAGCTCGTCTACGGCGCCACGGCCAACCTGTTCACCGACCGCTACGGCGACTACATCGGCTTCGGCCCCGAGGAATCGGAGCTGGCGGCCGTGGCCGACCTCGACACCTTCGCCGTGCTGCCGTGGGACTCGCGGGTGGCGCGCGTCTACTGCGACTGCTACGACACCGAGACCGGCGAGCTGCTGGATGCCGATCCGCGCCAGAACCTCAAGCGCATCGCGCATGAGTTCGAGCAGGAGCTCGGCTACCAGTTCCTGATCGGGATCGAGCCGGAGATGATGTGGCTGAGGCGCGGCGCGGACGGCGCCGAGCCGGAGGGCGTGACCAAGCCGTACTGCTACCACATCCACCAGTTCGAGGAACTGCGTCCGGTTCTGCTCGACGTCGTCGAGTACGGGCAGGCCCTCGGCCTGGACATGAGCTACGGCGACCACGAGGACGCCCCGGGGCAGCTGGAGCTGAACTTCCGCTTCGACCGGCCGCTGCGCACCGCGGACAACATCACGACCTACCGCCAGGTATGCGCGGCCGTGGGACGCAAGCACAACCTGTTGCCGTCCTTCATGCCCAAGCCCTTCACCGGCGTCTCGGCCAACGGACATCACCACCACTTCACGCTGATGGACGAGAGCGGGCATAACGTCTTCCATGATCCGGATGGCCCGGCGCAGCTCTCAGAGCTGGCGCGCCACTTCCTCGGCGGCATGCTGGAGCATTTTCCGGCCCTGATGTGCGTCGGCAACCCGACCGTCAACTCCTACTGCCGGATGTGGGACACCGGTTTCTGGGCTCCGATCTACAAGAACTGGGGCTGGCAGAACCGGACCACGACGGTGCGCGTTGCCGCCGGCGGACGGTTCGAATATCGCGGCGTCGACTCCTCGTGCAACCCGTACTTGACCATCGCGACGCTGCTCCGCGCGGGGTTGGACGGCGTCCGGCGCCAGCTGGATCCGGGACCGCCACAGCAAGGGAACACCTACGAGCTGCTCAAGGAGGGCGCGGACATCGAGAAGGTGCCGGACAGCCTCGGCGCGGCGCTGGATGCGCTGGCCGCCGATGAGGTGGTCCGCAGCGCGATGCCCGGTCGCCTGTACAAGGTCTTCCATCACTACAAGCGGGACGAGTGGGAGCGCTATCTGGCCGCGGTGACCGACTGGGAACGCGACGAATACATGGAGGTGCTGCCCTAACCGGGGGCAGCGACCCGAAAGAGGCGCTATGTGCGGAATCGCGGGAATCATCTATAAGAACGGCGACGGCGCCCACCGGATCGGGCGGGACATGACGGCGATGCTGCAGTCGATGAAGCATCGCGGGCCGGACTCCACGGGCTTCGCGCTGTACCGGCCACCGAGCGCGGATCTGGTGCTGCGGATCAAGCTGGCCGACGGCGGCGCCCACGACGAATTCGATTACGCGGAGACGATGCGCCGCCGACGCACAGAGGTGCAGTCGCGGCTGCGCTCAGCCGGCGCCACGGTCGATTCGATTGAGGACACCAACGAGTACACGCTCACCGTGATGCTGTCCTACGGCGGGGAACTCAAGCATCTGGCCGATTTCGTCGAATCAGTCCCGGGCGCCGAGGTGCTGTCGGTTGGTCACTCGCTGGAGATCGTCAAGG
The DNA here is from genome assembly GCA_963757165.1 of uncultured Solirubrobacterales bacterium. GTDB lineage: Bacteria > Actinomycetota > Thermoleophilia > Solirubrobacterales > Solirubrobacteraceae > Palsa-465. Next base: position 219,833 of record CAVWQO010000006.1, on the reverse strand, counting down.
ACCTAGGGGACGCCAAGACGGTGGGAGGCGATTATGGCCTGGACGGCTACATCGGCTCTCACGGCATCGGTCACGTGCGGATGGCCACCGAGTCCGATGTCGACATCTCCAATGCCCACCCCTACTGGGCGTACCCGTTCTCGGACGTCGCCGTGGTCCACAACGGCCAGCTGACCAACTATCACCAGTGGCGCCGGCGCCTGGAGCGCTCCGGTCATCGGTTCGCCTCCGAATGCGATTCGGAGATCATCGCCGTGTACCTCGCCCAGCGGATGCAGGGCGGCGACTCGCTCGAGGACGCGATGCGCCAGAGCCTCGCGGAGCTCGACGGCGTCTTCACCTACATCTGCGTGTCCGACGACGCGCTGGGCATGGCCAAGGACGAGCTCGCGGCCAAGCCGCTCGTGCTCTACGAGGGCGAGGACATGGTCGCGCTGGCCTCCGAGGAGATGGCTATCCGCGCGGTCATCGATCACGAGATCGAAACCTACGATCCGTATGAGAGCGAGGTGATGGTATGGAAGCGGTAACGGTTGACGGCCAGGGAGCGGCCGAGGCGCGCTTTGACGCGCGCGGCCTGGTCGAGCTCGATGAGACCGTCCCGCGGATCGCCGAGATCGACGGCGAGAACGCCACGTTCGACGCTCGCGAGCTGACCACCCGACAGATCAATCTTGAGCTGCGCCGTCTGCTCTACGACGAGGGCGTCAAGAACGTCACCGTGCGCAACCCCGGGGCCCGGCATTCGTTGGGCGTGGGGATTCTGACCCGCTGCCGGATCACCTTCGAGGGCAGCCTCGGCTACTTCGCCTGCGGGATCATCGACGGCCCGGAGATCCATATCACCGGACGCGTCGGCTGGTCGGCGGCCGAGAACATGATGTCCGGTGTGGTGATGATCGACAGCAACGCCGGATCGCTCACCGGCGCCGCGATCCGAGGCGGCGATCTGGTCATCAAGGGCCAGGTCGGGGCACGAACGGGAATCGACCAGAAGGGGGGGACGATCCTGGTCATGGGCGACGCCGGCTCGATGACCGGATTCATGATGCAGCGCGGTCGCCAGATCATCTGCGGCAACGTCGGCAACGGCCTCGGGGACTCGATGTACGACGGCGTGATTTACGTCGGCGGCAAGGTTGCCTCGTTGGGGGTCGACTGCGTCCCCGGTGACTGGACCGACGCCGACACCGAGCTGATCCGGCGCAAGTTCGCCAACTACGAACTGGGCGCACCGCCGGATTTCCAGAAGTTCGTGTGCGGAAAGAAGCTCTACAACTACGACTCGCTCGAGCCCTCCGAGCGCAAGCTCGTCCTCTAGGAGACAAGCATGGCTACAGACGAGAACGCTCCGAGCCAGCGCAACCAGCTCGGCCACAGTCGCATCTTCACCCCCGAGGTGATCGACGACATCCACGTGAAGTCAGAACTCGGGCGCTACCGGATGCGCGGCTTCTCGATGTTCAAGAAGATCCCGCACTGGGACGAGCTGATGTTCCTCCCCGGGACGCTGACCCGGTTCGTGATCGAGGGCTACCGGGAGAAGTGCACGACCAAGACGGTTCTCGGCGCGCGGTTTGCCAAGCGACCGATTGAGCTCGACATCCCGGTCTACATCACCGGTATGAGTTTTGGCGCGCTGTCGCTGGAGGCCAAGATGGCGCTGGCCAAGGGCGCCTCGATGGCCGGCACGGCAACGTGCTCGGGTGAGGGCGGGATGATCCCGCCGGAGCGGGATCTCTCGACCAAGTGGTACTACCAGCTGATCCAGAGCCGCTACGGCTTCAACCCCCACCATCTGATGCTGGCCGACGCTTGCGAGTTCTTCATCGGCCAGGGCTGCAAGGTGGGGCTGGGTGGGCACCTGATGGGACAGAAGGTGACCGAGCAGGTGGCTGAGATGCGCTCGCTCCCAGCAGGCATCGACCAGCGCTCGCCCGCCCGTCACCCTGACTGGCTCGGGCCCGACGATCTATCGTTGAAGATCCAGGAAGTCCGCGAGGCCACCAACTACGAAATCCCGATCCAGCTCAAGCTGGGCGCCGCCCGCGTGTACGACGACGTCAGGATGGCGGCCAAGTGCGGTCCGGACATCATCTACCTCGACGGCGCCGAGGGCGGGACGGGTGCCGGTCCGCACGTGGCGGCCGAGGAGACCGGGGTGCCTCTGATGGCGGCGATCCCCGAAGCGCGGCGGGCGCTGGAGGACGTCGGCCTGGCCGACGAGATCGACCTCGTCGTGGCCGGAGGGATCCGCAACGGCGGCGACGTGGCCAAGTGCCTGGCCCTGGGTGCGACTGCAGTGGCGATCGGCCACTCCGCGCTGATGGCGCTCAACTGCAACAAGGAAATACCCGGGGTCACCGACTACGAGGGCACCGTCGGAGTTCCGGCAGGCCGCTGCTACCACTGCCACACCGGCCGCTGCCCGGTCGGGATCACCACCCAGGACCCGGAGCTGCGCAAGCGCCTCGTCGTCGACGAGGCCGCCAACCGTGTCTACAACTTCTTGCACACGTTGACGCTGGAGTGCCAGATGCTGGCGCGGGCGTGCGGCAAGACCGATGTGCACAGTCTCGAGCCGGAGGATCTGGCCGCCCTGACCACCGAGGCCGCGGCGATGGCCCGGGTGCCGCTAGCCGGCACGAACTACATCCCCGGCGTGTCCGAGGACCGCGCGCTGGACGAGATCAAGCGTCTGCTGGAGCGTCACATCGAGAACCCGATCGACCTGTTTTCGCCATCCCCGGAACGCGAGGGCGTCGGACAGGTGCACTCCTGATGAGTACGGGCGCTGAGGGTCACCGCATCCCGGGCGAGCCGGAGAAGGTGTTCGGGATCGACGCCGAGTATCTGTCCGGTCGCCGCTTTCCCTACCAGGAGGACATCAGCCTGGTTGAGGACGTCGATCTGATGGCCGCCACCCCGGGACCAGACCTCAACTGGCTCGAGGACGTCGAGCTTCTGCAGGAGGACGGTACGCCGGCCGTGTTCGATCGGTACTCCAACTCGTTCATCAAGATCTACTTCCCAATCCCGGACGGCCAGGAGCACGAGATTGCCCGCAAGGTGCTGATCAAGCACCTGCAGTCAGGAAACTCCTACGGGATCTCGCTCAAGGAGCAGCACGCCAAGTTCCCGCAGCCCGAGCTCGGCCCATGGGTGGAGAACTCGCGGACCGTGGGTACCGACTACAAGCCGCCGGTGCTCGAAGGCTGGGAGCCGCCAGAGCACTGAGTGCACGCTGCGGAGACCACCGACATGGCGAGCGAAACGCCGCTTCCCCGATCGGTCCGACGCGGTCCGCGGATCACTCTGACCTGCAAATGCGGAGAGCGGAACTACCTGCGCTACGGGGAGCGCTGGACGTGCGAAAAGTGCGGGCGCACCTGGAACACACGGCAGATTCCGCTCGAGCAATACGTGCAGATCCGGCGCACGCAGATGCGCTACCGGAGGATCCCGATTGCCATCAGCGTGCTGGCCCTGATCTGCGTCATCGCTTTCATCGTCATGGGGCAGGCGTTTGGCGGATTGGTCGTGGTCGCGTTCGCCGCCACAGCCTGGAGCATGTTTGCGCGACCGCTGCACAAGAAGCGTTTCCGGCGGGCGATCGCCGATCTGCCGAGCTGGGAAATCAAGCCGGAATAGCCACCCTGTGAGAGTGATCGTCGTCGGCGCCGGGTTCGCCGGCCTGGCCGCGGCCGACGAGCTGTTACGAGCCGGGGCGGAGGTGCTGGTGCTGGAGGCACGCGACCGCATCGGGGGCCGGGTGTGGTCAGTTCCCTTTGGCGGCGCGATGATTGAGCGCGGGGCGGAATTTGTATTGCCCGGCTACGAAGCGATGCTTGGACTGGCCGACCGGTTCGGTCTGGCGCTGGTGCGCAAGGGCACGCTGTACGGCTATCGAGAGCCCCGCGGGGGTGAGCCCGTAACGCTAGAGGAGCTGGCCCAAACGCTCGCCGGGGTGGCCGCCGGTGCGTCGGAGCGAGCGTGCACCGTCCGGGAGTTCCTCGCCGGCGGGCCTTGGCCCTCCGCCGTCGCAGAGGCGATCTGCGCCCGGCTAGAGATCAGCTGCGCGCATCCCGCCAACGACCTCGAGGCGGGGGCGCTGGCCGAGGGAGCTGGGTCCTTCGGGCACTTCGACACCTTTTCCGTGGTGGGAGGAAACGACCGCCTGGCGCACGCGCTGGCTGCCGGTCTCGGCGATGCGCTACGGCTCTCGATGCCGGTGCGCCGGGTTCGGTGGTCGGGCTCGCAGGTGAGGGTGTACGGGGCGGAGTTCGAACTCGCGGCGGATGCGATCGTGCTGGCGGTACCGGCGTCGGTTACGGACCTGATTGCCTTCGATCCCTTGTTGCCCGGAGCCAAACTGCGTGCGTTGCACGATGTCTGCTTTGGACGCGCGGCCAAGCTGTTCGTCGGGCTGCACGCCGCCGTGCCACCCAGCGCGACGCTTTCGGTGCCCGAGCGCTACTGGTGCTACACGCAGCTCGACGCCGGCGGCGAGCCGTTGCCGCTTGTGGCAGCGTTTGCGGGGACCGCGGACGCGCTGGCGGCGCTGCGGGTGAGCGACGGTCCCGAGCGCTGGCTGGACTCGCTTAGGGCGTTGCGGCCCGACCTGGCCCTGGATCGTTCTCAGACGCTGCTCTCGCAGTGGGATCCCGATCCGTGGGTCCGCGGCGCGTACTCGGCGCGGTCGGTTCGCTCGCCGATGGACGACGTCGAGCTCGCCCGCCCCGTGGGACCGATTGCCTTCGCCGGCGAGCATGCGGCGGGGGAATGGCACGGGCTGATGGAAGGCGCGCTGCGAAGCGGGGTGCGGGCAGCGCGAGACCTGCTCAGCCGCTAGTCAGCGCCTGAGTGCACGATCAGCACGTCGCAGTGGGCACGATGCGCGACGCTGTCGCTGACGCTCATCCCGAGCAGCCGTTCCAGCAGGCCGCCCTCGCGGGTCCCCAGGACGATCATGTCTGCGGCGCGATCGCTGGCCACGGAGATGATCGACTCAGCCGGATGCCCGATCGCCTCTACGTAATCCGCGGCAACGCCCTCGGTCTCCAGCTGGCGCCGCGCCGCGGCCAGATCGGCCGCGTGTTCGGCCGGGCTGTCAACCGGATCGGTGCCGATCGCCCGCGCCGTGGCCGGAGTATTGACCGGCGCGACGCTCGTCACCACCAGCTTCGATCCGAACGCCTTGACGAGCTGCACGGCTCGGGCGAGGGCCCGCCTCGACGCCTCGGTGTCGTCGTAGCCGAGGACGATCGTGTTCACCGTGTCAGCTCCCAACCGTGGTTGCCGTAGGCAGGCCAAGGAGCGCCCGCTCGGCGTCGTCCGGCACGCTTGGAGTGTCCTCACGCATATGGATGGGCTCCTTGTCCTGAACCACGCGGCGGTAGAAGAACAGCACCAGTGAGCCGAGCAGGACGCCGATGCCGATCCAGAAGTCGGTCCACGTCCCGTAGCCGTTCAGTTTCGGAGCCAGCGCGCCGACCACCAGGAACACCGCGTTCAGCGCGCACAGGAACGCCGCGATCGGAATCCAGCCGCCGCCGACCTTGATCGGCCGCGGCCAGTCGGGCCGATCTCGGCGCAGCAGCAGGAACCCGCTGAGCGCGAATACGTGCGCGAGCACGTAGCCGATGTTGCTCAGGTAGAGGATGGCCAGGTTCGACTTGATCAGGATCACGAGCAGGATGTTCACGCCGAGGTCCATGGTCATCGCCCGAGCCGGGACGTGGAAGCGATTGAGCACGCCGAACTGCTTGATCGTCATGCCGGCGCGCGAGATCCCGAACAGGGCGCGTCCCGCATCGGCGGTCGACGTGGTCATGGAAAGGAGCAGGCTGGCGATGATGCAGACGGTGAAGAAGCCGGCCGCCCCGTGGCCGACGATCGTCTGCATGGCCTGGGTATAGAACTGGCCTTCCGCGGTCGCCGACGGCACTGCGCCGGTGACACCGCCGAGGCCGAGCGGCAGGAGCAGGCAGACGAGGAGCATGAACATGGCGGCGCTGCGCAATGCCATGTGCGTGTCACGTTCGCTCTTGTACTCAGGCGCGAAGGTGGCGGCCGCCTCGGTCCCGTAGGCCGACCAGGCGAGGATGAACATGTAGACGAGCGCCAGCTTGATCCCGCCCCACGGTCCGGTGAAGGTCGCGTGGACGTTGGACGAGTGCCAATCGCCGGTGATGTACGGCCCGACGATGAACAACGCCAGCGGGATCATCAGCAGCGCCGCGCAGGCGTAGGTGAACCACACGGCCAGCCGCAGACCGAAGATGTTGAACCCCCAGACGAACAGGATCGCGCCAATGGCAATGAAGTGGGGCAGACCGAGGTGGTTGGAGAAGATCGTCACCGTCCACGTCGACTTCGGCCACCATTGTCCGGCCGCCAGGTCGCCGATGATCTTGCCGAAGATCGAGAGCACGACCGACCAACCGATCCAGTAGCCGAACGCCGCCAGCGGTCCGACCAGGGTGGTGTAGCGCCGCCAGCCTTCGTGGGCGTAGAGCGAGATCCCGCCACTGCGATGGCCGAACATGGTCGCGGGCTCGGAATAGATCCACGCCTGCAGCATCCCGATCGCCGCCGACAGGCCCCACAGGATCATCGAGCCCGCCGCCCCGAAGATTCCGAGGGTGAAGCCGAGGCTTCCGAGCAGGAAGCCCGGATTGCACAGCGCGATCACGAATCCGTCCCACCAACGCAACGTCTTGAGGAGTTGTACCTCTTCGACAGTGGCTGTGGCCAAGACTCAACCCTCCTTGGGACTGCGCGCCCCGGTCGCCGAACAGGTGGATATCACCGCATGTGCGCGAACGATGCGCTCTTATACCATTTTGTCCAAAGGGGGTCAATCGGCGAGTCGTCGTGCGGCCGCCGAGGCGGGCCTGCGATCATGGATCGACGATGCCCTCGGTCACCGACATCGGCAGGATCGACGTGCCCGCGGCCACGCCGGGAGCGCGCGCTCGCCCGGTGCTGCTGGGCACGTTGTCGGTGCGCGTCGACCCCACGGCTGAACGGATCGCGCTCGAAAGCGCACTGGAAGCCGGCAGCTCGCTGATCGTGGCCAATGTGATGAGCCTGCGTCCGTATCCGGTGACCGCCATGCTCGCGCCGGAATACGCCACCCTGCCGCACGAGGAGGACCTCGACGCGGTCCGGGCCAGCGCGGCGCGCGCAGCGCAACTGGGCATCCGCACCGAGCTGCTGCGGGTCTCCAGCCCGCGCCCGGTCAAGGCGCTGCTCGAGCTCGTGCATGACTGCAACGCCGGGCTGCTCGTATTTGGCCCCGATCGGTCGCTGCTCCCCGGGCGCCGTTACCGCGCCGCGGTCCGCGCGGTGCGCCGGGACGCGCCCTGTCTCGTGTGGGTGGGGGAGTAGGAGCAGGCCTTCAGGGCCGGCTGAACCCCTACTCCTGCTCGGCGCGGTCCCCGGCCTCCCGCAGCGTCCCGAAGCGGCCGGTGTAGAACAGCAGCGGCTGCCCATCCTGGTGCTCGAGATGCTCGACCTCCCCGATCCACAGCACGTGATCGCCGGCGGGGTGAACGTCGACCACCCGGCAGGCCAGGTGGGCCAGGGCGCCAGAGAGCAGCGGCAGACCCTCGTGCCAGTCGAATGTGGGATCCACTGGCGCTTGGCGCTGAGCGGCGAAGTGCGCCGCAAAATCGGCTTGGTCGTGGGCGAGCACGCTGACTCCGTAGCGCCCGGTCCGCGGCAGCATCTCGTTCATCCGGCAGCGGCCCAGCGAGACCAGGACAAGCGGCGGCCGCAACGACACCGAAAGAAAGGCATTCGCCGTCATCCCGTGAATCGTGTCGCGGTCGATCGTGGTCACCACTGTCACGCCGGTGGCGAACCGGCCCATCACGTGACGCAGCTCGCGCGCCTGCTGCTCGACGGCCGCTGCCTTGGGCGTAAGGGTGGCGACGCCGGTAGGCGGGGTGAGGCCCGGCCCGGAGGAGGGCGACGGCAGCTTACGCGTCGGCCGTACTGGCGCCATCAGGCCTGCGCTGCCCACGGGACGGGCGACCCGGGTGAGGCGAGCGATGCCCTCGCGACCGCTCACCCCGGTCGCGCCACCCCAGCCGCCGAGCGCCCGCGGATCATGCTCATTCGCGTCCTTCGCTCACGAGAAAGGAGCCCGGGGACCACGATCATCCGCGTCCTTCGCTCACGAGCGTGGGCGCTGCTTGTCCGGGTCATAGAACGGGAATCGTACGACCCGGGCCGGAATGCGCTTCTGAAGCCCGTCGAGTTTTCCGATCTCGACTTCGGTTCCCAATTCGGCGTACTGGACAGTCATCCGGCAGAGGGCGATCGAGCGGCGCAGCGTCGGGCTGCGGGTGCCGCTGGTGACGACCCCCACTCGGCGCCGCCCGACGTACACCTCGTCGCCGTGCCCCGCGACCTCGTTGCCCTGAAGCTCCAGCCCGACCAGGCGACGCTGGGGATGTTCCTTGCGCTCGACCAGCGCGTCGCTGCCGACGAACGGCTCGTCGCCGAGCGCTACGGCGAAACCGATGCCGGCCTCGAACGGATCGACCTGATCGTCGAACTCGTAGCCGGCGAAGATCAGTCCCGACTCGATCCTCAGGATGTCCAGGGCCTCCAGCCCCAGCGGCTTGAGCCCCAACGGGGTCCCGGCCTCCCACACGGCATCCCACACGGCGGGGCCATCGGTGGGATGGCAGAAGATCTCGTAGCCGAGCTCGCCGGTGTAGCCCGTACGGGAGACGATGATCGGGATCCCGTCGTAGCCGCCGATCCGCCCGATCAGGAAACGGAACCACTTCAGGTCGGTGAAGCTCGTCTGCGTGGGCGGCGTCCACACGATCTCGGCCAGAGCGCTCCGGCTCTCGGGGCCCTGCACCGCGATGTTGTGCAGCTGGTCGGTCGTCGGCTTGACGAACACCCGTAGTCCCTCACGCTCGGCGACCTCGCGCAGCCAGATCCCGTCGTACTCGTCGCCTCCGACAAAACGGAAGTTGTCCGCGCCCAGCCGGAACACGGTCGCGTCGTCGATCATCCCGCCGGTCTCGTTGCACAACGCCGTGTAGACCACCTGCCCGACCGCCAGCTTGCGCACATCGCGCGTGACCGTGCGCTGCATCAGCAGCTCGGCGTCGGGACCGAGCACCTCCCACTTGCGCAGCGGAGATAGGTCGATCACGGCCAGCTTCTCCCGGCAGGCCCAGTACTCGGCGATGGCGCCCTCGTTGTCGTAGCAGTGCGGAAGCCAGAACCCGCGGTACTCGACAAAGCTCTTGGTGAGCCCGGAGGTGCGCGGGTGAAAAGCGCTCTCACGCGTCAGCTCCGGCTCGGCGTCGGCGGTCACTCGCCGGGCGATGGCCACTGAGAACCGATTCTCAGGTGGATAGACACGGACGTGGACATCGGTCACCTCCCAGGCGTTGGATGGGTCGATGTCGTCCGGGCAGGCCGATGACGCGCACACGAGATCACTCATCGCGCGCAGCATCACGTAGTCGCCCGGACGCGACCAGGGTTCGTCGGAAATCAACTGCAGGTTGGAATCAAAGGCGGTGTTGTAGAAGAAGTTCAGGGCCTCCCAGCCCCGGCGAGGTGCGATCTGAAACGGCGCCAGTACGCCGTTGAAGTTGTCTGTGCAGTTGATGTGGCCGGGGTAACCGAGGTCTTCGTAGTACTTGGCTTGACAGGCCAGGGCGAATGTGTCGTGACGGCCCACGGTGTCCTGGACGACCTCGACCAGGGGTTGCATGTCAAGGTCGTAGAACTTGCCGTACAGCCCCGGCATCGGGTACGCGTTGCCCATCAGCGTGCGCGTGACCGTGGCATCGAGTCCCCGCTCCACTCCCGCCTCGAGCGCGCGCCGCTCGAAGGCCAAGAAGTCCGAGCACTGTCGACCTTTGACGTCAACGATCTGGATGTACTCGCCCGCGCGGACCTCGTAGGCGGAAGCGGTGGCCTTGTCGACCCGGAAGTCCAGCCGCGGCTCGGCCAGCGGAGGCGGCAACTCGAGCTCGGTCTCCCGGCGAGGGCTGGCGCGGCGAACCTCGAGCAGCAGCTCCGACGCCGGCGCGTCACCGTCGATCACGCGGCCGCCCGGCGCCGCGAGGACCAGCGTCAGGGCCTGCGCGACCGTGAACGAGACCTCGCTGCCCGGCGCGGAGTCAGGACCGAACAGCCGCGCAGCACGGGCATCTTCGGGGTCCAGACCGAACAGGTGAAGCTGCCCGAGGAACTCATCGGCGCCGGCGCGGAGCAACGCCTGCAGCGCAGTCGCCGGCCCGTCGGCGCGGATCCCGACCGCGTCGGCCCGTTCTCGTCCCTCGCCGTCGAGGACGGTTAGCTCGGCGACCTGGCCGCCGAAGCGGTCGACGATCCGGACCCGGTCATCGCCGGACACCGTTACGACGGTGACCCCGCCCGGCCTGACCATGTAGGTCTCCAGCGCCGGGTCCGGGGGCAGCAGGCCGCCCGGCAACAGCGGGCCGGCTGGGCTCAGGATCGCCATTGCCCTGGCGGCTAGCCCGCGGGTGCCCCCGCCGCGCTCTGCTGGTCGACCTCCGCAAGCAGTTGCTCGGCGAGCTTGCGCTTCTCGTCAGCATCGAGCTTCTTCAGCTCGTTCTCAACCGCGCGGCGGTTGTAGGTCTGGTTCCAGTAGTCGAGGCTCTCGAAGCCGAGCAGCACGGCCTTGCCGACGAACTGCCGCAGGACCTCGTTGGTCGGTCCCATCACCCAGCCGGCCTTGGCGTCCCGCAGGTAGCGCTCGAGTTCCATGTCCCGCTTGTAGCCGGTCCCGCCGCACGCGTGGAGCATCTTGTCGACCACATGGGCGGTGTTCTTGGCCGCGATGAACTTGATCTGCCACGCCCAGTGCAGGAAGTTGGCCCGGGCGAACTCGCCGGGCGGAGGCTGGATCGTGTTGTGCTCGGTCGCCTCGTCCATCGCCTGAGCGACCGAATAGGCAAACAGACGCGCGGCATTGGTGTCCATCACCGCTTCGCCCACGTAGTCCTGGATCGTCGGGTAGTCCGCGACCCGAAGGCCGACGTCGACGTGCTTCTTGCGCGTCGTCTGGCGCTTGCCGATGTCGATCGCGCCGAGGGCGAGTCCGTTCCACACCGATGAGGAGCCGATCAGGAACCACGGGTCGACCGCTTCGTCATTGGACGCGGCGCCGTCGCCCTCAGGGCCGACGATCTGCGAGCCGGGGACCTCGACGTCGTCGACCTGAATCGGACCGGACTGGTTACCGCGCAGACCGAGCGCGTCCCAGGTCGACGGCTGGGACTTGACGTGCTCGCCGTCAATGACGAATACCGAGAGGTCGTCGTAGCCGGTGAAGTCCGGGCTCGTGGTCTGAACGACATAGAAGTCGGCGAAGCCGCCCGACGTGGTCCACGATGCCTTCTTGCGCACCTTGTAGCCACCATTCGAGCGTTCCGCGCCCGAGGAGATCGGATACCAAAAGTGCGACCCGGTCTCGGGGTCCGAGTAGGACAGGGTGCCGATCTTGCCGCTGTTCAGCGGCTTGATGTATCGCTCGATCAGCTCATCCGTGGGCCGCAGCATGATCGTGTTGACCGCGCCCATGTGCATCACGTAACACATCGCCGTGGAGGCGCAGCCATAGCGGGCGATCGTCTCGCAGGTCATGGCAAAGGCGACGTGATCCTGACCGAGGCCGCCGTACTCGGTGGGCACGGTCAGGGCCAGGAAGCCATGCTCGCCAAGCAGCTCCAAATTACGCCGTGGATACTGGAGCTCGTCGTCGGAGACCTTCGCGTTGGTACGCATCTCCTTCTCGCACAGCTCGATCAGCAGATCACGCAGCTCCCGCTGACGCTCCGTGAGCACCCACTCCGGGTCCCACTCGTAACCCAGACCCCAGAAGGCCTCTCCACCCCATGTCTTCTCGGACATCCACTCCTCCGGTATCGCTGGGAAGCCGGGCCCGGGAGTAGCCCAGGCGGCCGGGCCGCTGTGCAGTTCGTGGCCGGAGACTATTGCCTGCGCACCTACACTGCACAAATATGTTCAACGTATTTCTAGCGGAGCGGATTGCGTCTGTCCAGCCCCGATGACGCCGGTGGCTGGGAGGCCTCTGCGGAGGACTTCGCCGCCCCCGGGCGTCGTCCGCTGATCGGGATCTCGGCCAGCTTTCACGATTTCGGCGACTACGGCGGCGTGGGGGTCCAGCGTCCGATCGTCGCCGCCGGAGGCGTCCCGGTGACGCTTGCGCAGCTGCCGGAGGCAATCGACGATGTGCTGGCGCGGGTCGACGGCGTGATGCTTGCTCCAGGACGGGACATCGAGCCCTGGCGCTATGGGCAGAGCCCGGATCCGCTGCTCGCAGCGACCGAACCGCGGCGTGATGAGTTCGAGCTCAGGCTGACTCCGGCGGTCCTGGCGCGGGGTCTACCGGTGCTTGGTGTGTGCCGGGGGATGCAGGTGCTCAACGTAGCGCTGGGCGGAACGCTGGTCCAGGATGTGCGGCTGCGCAAGGGCTGGCGCGAGCATCCGTCCGACCCGGGTTGGCGGGCGTGGAAGCAGATGGAGGGCACCGCCCTGAGCGGTGGGCAGGTTCCGCCGCATCCACGTCACCCGATCGGGGTCAGCGAGCCGAGCGTCCTGTTCGATGCGCTGGGGTCGACGCGGGTCAGCGTCAATTCCTTTCACCACCAGGCGATCAGCGAACTGGGCCGCGGCTTGCAAGCGACGGCCGTGGCGCCGGACGGCGTAATCGAGGCGGTCGAGCTCGCGGGCCGGCCCGTGCTGGGCGTGCAGTGGGAGCTACAGGAGGAATGGCGGATCGATCCACGATTCCAGCGGGTATTCGACTGGTTCGTAGCCGCGGCCCGGGCCGCCAGCGCTCAGCGACGGCTTACGGCCGGGGGAGCAGCGGTTTCAGCAGAGGCGTGAGCGCGGCGCGCACGGCGGGCTCGTCGGCCAGGGGTAGGACGCTGTCGGGCATCAGTACGAACGAGACCCCGAGCCGCAGTCCCATCTCTGCCAGCAGCGAGGGATCTCCCGGTATCAACTCGCCCCGGCGCTGGCCCTCCACCACCAGGCCGACCAAAAACTCTCGCACCAGGAGGAAGATCGCGCTGCCGTCTCGCGTCAGTTCGGTGAGGAAGGCTTCGGGTTCCACCCGGGCCAAGCGGGCCAGCAAGGGGTGCTCACGAATCACCTTGAGCACGGTGATCAACAGCGACACCGAGCGCTCAAGCACCCCGTCCTCGGGATCAAGCGCCTCCGCGATCGTCGACAGGCACCGGCGGCATTCGCGGATGGCCAACGCGTCGATCAGCGCGGGCTTGGAGCCGAAGCGGCGGTAGACGGTCATCCGCCCGACGCCTGCGTGCCGGGCCACATCGTCCATGGTCAGATGTCGCAGGCCGGACGCCGCCGCCACCGCGAGCGCGGCGTCAAGGACCTGGTTGTAGACCGCGTCCTCCGGGGTCGGGAGATCAGGGTCGAAGGCGAGGGACAGAAGCCTCGCGGTCTCCGGTGACATCGGGCTCCTAGACGGCCGCGCGCGCGCCCGGCCGGGCGTCGCGGGGGGCGGGAGGGCCAGCGGTCTCCCCGGCGGTCCCCGCGGTGGTCCTGCCGACGGTTTCCGTTTGGCCTGGGCTTCCGAGTGGACCCCGGGCGATGGCCCGTCGCCGAATGCGCAACTGGTCCGGGCCCATGACCTGCAGGCGGCGCGGCAGTACGGGAGTGAGACTGCGGCTCAGCCGCCCCAGTGAGCGAAACGCGGTGTCGTCGTTTCTCGTCCAGGTAACACCGAGGCGCTCACGGAGGTCGGGGGGCATGAGGCCGAGCCCTCCGAGCCACATGGCCCGCTGCGCGGGAAACGAGAGCGCTCGCCAGACCGGGCCGGGCAGCGAGATCGGCGGGGTGGCGCCGCCGCGGACGGCACGCAGCACGCGGTCGACCGACTCCGTGCGAACCAGTTCCTCGCGCATCATCCGATCGAAGTACGCGCGGAAGCCGGCCCAGTCTTCCGGTAGATCCCCGTCGCGCACTCCGACCAGACGGCCGAGGCCACGGTATTCGGCATAGAAGCGCTCGCGCTGCTCGGCCGACATCGGCCGAGCGAATCGCTCGTGGCCGGCGACGTAGGACTCAAGCAGCGTGGCGTGGACCCACGCGTAGGCCTCCGGCTCCAGCGCGTAGTAGCGCTTGCCATCCTCGCGCGTCCCGCGGAACTCCTTGTGCAGCGCCCGCAGCCGCTGACCCGCAGCGGCGCCGTCCGGACCGCCGTAGACGAGCAGGGTGACCCAGTCCAGGGACCGGAACAGCCGGTCCCAGGGCCGGCTCTCGAAGTCCGAGTAATCCCGGACGCCGGCGCCGACGGTTGGGTGCGCGACCTGGAGCAGCAGGGGATAGAGCATCGCCAGGTACAGGCGGGCATCGCTGCCGAAGCGCCATGCGACCGAGTCAGGACCGGTGAGCAGCTGCTCGAGCTCAGGGCCGGACGGAAACAGCGTGGTGGCGCGCATGGTACGCAAGGTAGCACTTCCGTACCACGCGTATCAAGGGCAAAGCGCCGTCTGGTGTGGCGCAGGTCTTGGCTTCGGCCCGGGGCCGGGCGCGCCACGGAGCAGCTGCGCCCTCCCGGCGGCCGGCCCCTGCCGGCGGGCCGGCCCCTGCCGGCGGGCCGGCCCCTGCCGGCGGATGGCCAGGCATGCGGGTCACTAACGCGACATTCCTCGAGCGCCGCGTCCCTGGAATGAGCGTCTTGGTCGCATATCGACCAGAGTGCGACATCCCGTCGCCGGCGGCAGCGGGACATGTAGCAGTTTGGTCGCTCGGAGCTGGCTAGCGTGAAGGCTCAGGCGCGTAGTCGGTGCCTCGCCACGGTTCCCGCCCCCAGCCGCTTCCCGCTCCAAACTCTTGTTGGCAGACCGCCAGTAAGATCTCACGGACCACCTTCCCGCCGCGACCCCAGGAGAGACACCTATGGCGCTTCAGACCCTCACCGACGAGCAGCGCGCCTTCGTCGAGGCGATTCGTGACTTCGCCAAGCGCGAGTGCGGCACGCGGGAACAAAGGGATGCGCTGACTGACAACGGCCAGGAACCGCACAATCCGGAGATCTACCAGCGCATCGCCGACCTGGGCTGGCTTGGCGTGGCGATCCCCGAGGAGTACGGGGGATCAGGCGGCGGGGCCGTCGACATGTGCCTGCTCTGCGAGGAGTTTGCGCTCGGCCAGATCCCGATGGGGTTCTTCTCGGTCAGCATGATCACCGCCGGCGCGGTGGAGCGGTTCGGGACCGAGGAGCAGAAGCAGGAGATCCTCGGCGGGGTGGCGAGTGGACGGGTCGAGGCGATTGCGATGTCCGAGCCGGAGGCCGGATCCGACGTCGGCAGCCTGACCTGCAGGGCCGAGCGGGTCAACGGCGGCTACGTGATCAATGGCCAGAAGACCTGGATCACGGGGGCACACGCGGCGGACCACATCCTGCTCGTCTGCCGGACCAACCGGACGGGCAACAAGCACGAGGGCCTGTCGATGATCTCGGTGCCCACGGACGTCGAAGGACTTGACGTTCACGGAATCGACACGATGGGTGGTCGTGAGGTCAACGACGTCTTCTTCACCGACTGTCACGTGGCCGCCGACCGCCTGATCGGCCAGCAGGACCAGGCCTGGATGCAGCTGATGACCGGGCTCAACCACGAGCGGCTGATCATCGCCGCGCAGGCCCTCGGGATGGCGCAGCGCGCCTTCGATGATGTCCTTGCCTACGTCAAGGAGCGCAAGCAGTTCGGTCGGCCGATCGGAAGCTTCCAGGCTCTCAAGCACCGGATCGCCGAGCTGGCGACCGAGATCGAGTCCACCCGGCTGCTGGTCTACGACACCGCACTCAAGGTCGACGCCAACCCGGGAGCGTTGTTCCCGCGCGAGGCTTCGATGGCGAAGCTGAAGGCGACGGAGGTGGCCAAGCGTGCGACGCTCGAGGGAATGCAGATGATGGGTGGCTACGGCTACGCCGTCGAGTACGACATGGAGCGCCAGGTGCGCACGGCGGTGGTGACGACGATCTACGGCGGCACCAGCGAGATTCAGCGCGAGATCATTTCCAAGACCTATGGCCTGTAAGCGCTGAACGGCGTTGGCCTCGCGCCGCAGGCGAACGACGCCGGGCGCGCCGTGCCGACTAGCGCGGACGGTTCTTCACCCTTCTAGTCGGGCCGTCCGCGCAGCGGGCGCCTGGGGATCGGAGCGTCAACGTCGTCCTCGTTGGGCCGATCCTCGACCGGAAGATCCTCCGCTCGGTCAAACCAGTTGCTCCCCCGACGGCCGAGTTGGTTGAGCACGCGGCTGAGGCGCAGGTAGGAGAACACGGCGAGGGCAATCGCCGCCAGGGCCACGACGAACGTCACGACCTCGAACGCGTTCATGGCCCGGAGCTTACGCCGCTGCTCTGCGGTAGATCGAGACGACCGCGGCGCCACCGAGCCCGATGTTGTGCTGCAGGGCGACCTTGACGCCCTCGACCTGGCGCGCCGCGGCCTGACCGCGCAGCTGCCAGGTCAGCTCCGAGCATTGCGCCAGCCCGGTCGCGCCGAGCGGGTGACCCTTGGAGATCAGCCCACCGGATGGGTTGACCACGGGTCCGGAACCTCCGTATGTCGTCGCCTGAGACTCGACCAGCTGGTGGCCCTCGCCCTCCGCGGCGAGTCCCAACGCCTCGTAGGTGATCAGCTCGTTGGCGCTGAAGCAGTCGTGCAACTCCACCACCTGGAGATCCTCGGGTCCGACCTCGGCCTCCTCGTAGGCCTGGCGGGCAGCCTCGCGACTCATGTCGTAGCCGACGATCTTGATGCAGTCGGCGCTCTCGTCGAAGCTGCTGCTCAGATCGGTGACCATCGCCTGGCCGGCGATCTCCACGGCCTGGTCCCACAGGTCGTGCTGATCGACGAATCGCTCCGAGGCCAGGACCGCAGCGGCCGCGCCGTCGGAGGTCGGCGAGCACTGCAGCTTGGTCAGCGGCTCATGGATCATCGGCGCGTCGCGGATCTGCTGGAGCGTGTACTCGGTCTGAAACTGAGCGTAGGGATTGTTGGCCGAGTGCTTGTGGTTCTTCCAGCCAATCCACGCGTAGTGCTCCGGCTTGGAGCCGTACTTCTGCATGTGATCACGACCGGCGTTGCCAAACATCTGGGGTGCGAAGGGGGAGCTTTCCGGATCGCGGATCTGGAACATCCGCGCGAGGTGCTTGTCGAGCGCGGGCGTGCGGTCGGTGTACTTCATCCCCAGCGAGCCGCGCTCCATCTTCTCGAATCCGATTGCCAGCGCGCAATCCACGATTCCGCCTTTGACCGCCTGGCGCGCCAGCATCAGCGCGCTCGACCCGGTCGAGCAGTTGTTGTTGACGTTCATCACCGGGATCCCGGTCAGCCCCAGCTCGTAGATCGCGCGCTGCCCGTAGCTCGAGTCGCCGTACACGTAGCCCGCATACGCCTGCTGGATGGCGCTGAACGGGACCGCGGCGTCCGCCAATGCGCGCTCGCCGGCCTGCTTGGCCCAGTCGGGGTAATCGCCCTCCTTGGTCCCGGGCTTGTCGAACTTCGTCATGCCTACGCCGATCACGTACGTGGCGCTGCTCATGCGACGCTCCCTTCGGTCTGCTCGACGGCTGGCAGGACGTCCCGGACGATGCTGAGAAAGCCCTGGACCAGCAGGATCTGCGCCTGGTCTCGCGTCAGCCGGCCGCGCTCGAGCCACTCAACGCTCGCCGCCTCGGCGAACCCGCCGTACGCCCGCACCGCTGCCCGCAGCTGCGGGGGTGCCTGCGAGGCGTCGTAGGTCTGCAGGGCTTCGATCAGGCGGTCGGCGGCCTGTTCGCGCGCGTCCTCAAGGATTTCCTCGACCTCGGGGTCACGGCCCAAACCACGGGCGCCGATGGCCGCCAGCCACGTCCCCCGGTTGCGCTCCAGCATCTCCAGCCAGCGGTCGACACTCTCCGTTATCACCAGCTCGACGCCCCGCCCGGGGCTCTGCAGCGGCACCGGGTTCGAGGGCATCCGCATTACCGTTCGGACCACCTCCAGGTACAGGTCCCGCTTGGTCCCGAAATAGTGGTGGAGCAACCCGCGGGCGACGCCCGCCTCGCGTGCGATCTCGGAGGTCGAGACCGACGCGTAGTTGCGCTCGGAGAACAGCCTGCGCGCGCAGGCGAGGATCTGCTGGCGGCGCTCGTCGTGATCGAGGCGCTGCCACCGGGGGACCGGAGACGAGGCCATCAGGCTGTCAGGCTAGCAAAGTTGGCAGAACGCCAATTAGGGTCCGAAGGCCATCGGCATAGGCGCCGCGACGGTTCCCCCGGGCGTACTCCGGGAAGAGGTTTCCTCGACGGCTCCCCGAGGGCTGAAACGAACGATCACGCAGCGAGAGGAGCCTGGATGTCGATGAGGATCGCTGGGGCCCGAGTGGCCATCACCGGAGCGGGAAGCGGGATCGGCCGTGCCACTTCGCTCGAATGTGCCCGGGCTGGGGCGGCGGTGATGGTCATCGACATCGACGGCGCCGCGGCCAAGGCGACGGCCGAAGCGTGTGAGCGCCTGGGCGCGGCCAGTGATGCGTACACGTGTGACGTCGGAGACTACGACGCCATGGTGGCCCTGGCGCAGCGAATCGAGACAGACCACGGGCCGGTGGATGTGTTGGTCAACAACGCCGGTGTAGGCGTGGCCGGCCCGTTTCTGGACAACTCGATCGAGGACTGGCGATGGTTGCGCTCAGTGAACATCGACGGCATGGTGCACGGAGCTCACGCCTTCGGCCGCGCAATGGTCGACCGGGGTCACGGGCACGTGGTGAACATGGCCTCGATGGCCGGATACATGCCCCACGGCGACCTCGCCGCATACTGCTCCTCCAAGGCCGCCGTGATCATGTTCTCGCAGTGCTTGCGAGCGGACTGGTCGCGCCGGGGAGTCGGCGTCAGCGCAATCTGTCCGGGAGTGATCGATACCCCGATCCCGGGCAACACCAGGATGGTCGGGGCGATGGCGGACAAGCGCGCTCAGGCGATTCGCGCATTCGGCTTTGGGCACGCTCCGGACGCGGTCGCCAAGGCGATCATCGGTGCGATCGAGCACAACCGGGAACTGGTCCCGGTCGGGATCGAGTCCAGTGTGGCCTACCGCGTGCTGCGGTTTGCCCCGCGGATGGTCCGTGGGCTGCTCGCCCGGGCGCAGATCTGAAGCCACGCGGCGGCCGCGGGCCCGGCGCTTGCGGTCGCGCGCGCCGGCTCCGGGGCCGCCGGCCGGGCGCCGGCACGGGCCCGGCGCGAGCAGTCGAAGCTACGAGGTCATGCCAGTGAACTGGCCACCGGTGATGTTCAGCACCTGCCCGCTCACGTAGTTCGCCCACGGCGAACAGAGAAAGAACACTCCACCGGCGGCCTCCTCCGGGGTTCCTGGGCGCCCGAGCGGTATCAGCATCGCGGCCATTCCACGAAGCTGGTCCGGGATCCCCAGCTGCACCTTCTCGCCGCCGATCTCCATCGTGTTCGCCTCGTCCTTGGAGGCGGTCAGGCGCGTCTCGATGTACCCGAAGGCGACTGCGTTGACGTTGATCTTGAACTGACCCCACTCCTTGGCCAGCGTCTTGGTCAGTCCGATCACGCCCGCCTTGCCAGAGGAGTAGTTGGCCTGGCCGGCGTTGCCCATCGTGCCGGAGATGGAGGAGACGTTGACGATCTTGCGGAACACCTCCTGGCCGGCCTCCCGCTCCTGCTTGGCCGGCTCGCGCATGTGCGGGGCGACCGCGCGGCACATCCGGAACGGCACGATCGTGTGGATGTCCAGCATCCGCTGGAACCACTCGTCGCTCATCTTGTGAATCGGGGCGTCCAGCGTGTAGCCGGCGTTGTTGACCAGGATGTCGACCTTGCCCCACTCGTCGATCACTTTCTGGACCAGCTCGTCGGGCACGCCCGGCTGGGTCAGATCGCCGCCGAAGACGAGAGTGTCGCCGGCGATCTC
Source organism: uncultured Solirubrobacterales bacterium (assembly GCA_963757165.1). Taxonomy (GTDB): domain Bacteria; phylum Actinomycetota; class Thermoleophilia; order Solirubrobacterales; family Solirubrobacteraceae; genus Palsa-465. The sequence continues at coordinate 199,833 of CAVWQO010000006.1, read as the reverse complement.
CGACGCGGTCTGCTCGGCGACGTCGGTGTCGAGGTCGTTGATCAGCACCTTCGCTCCCTGCTCGGAGAGGAGCTCTGCCGTTGCCCGGCCGATGCCGCGCGCTGAGCCGGTTACGATCGCGACCTTGCCGTCGAGGACTGCCATGTCTGTTGCCTTTCGTTGAACTGCTGAAGCGTGGGCATGATGCCAGCGGCGCAGCGTTCGCGTCGTGCTGGCAGCGGATAGAGTCCGCCGGCACATGAACGCTAAGCAATGGCTCGCCGCCTACGCGGACAAGCTCGGCACCGACCCGCCGACGACGGAGGAGTTCAAGGTCCTGCTTGACTTGGCCGGCGTGGCCGCCCACTCCTCAGAGCGCGTGGCCGCGCCCGTGTCGTGCTGGCTGATCGCCAAAGCCGGCGTGGAGCCCGAGGAGGCGCTGCGGCTGGCGCGGGAGGTCGGCACCGATGGCTGAGCGCGAGTACGACGTCGTCCTATTCGGGGCCACCGGGTTCACTGGCACGCTGACCGCCGAATACCTGGCTCGGAACGCGCCGGACGGAACGCGCGTAGCCCTGGCGGGGCGCAACATGCAGAAGCTCGCGGATGTGCGCGACGGGATCGCGGCGGCCGGATCCGGCGTCGAGCTCCCGCTGGTCAAGGCGGATGTGACCGACCCCGAGTCAATCCGTCGGCTGGCCGAATCCAGCAAGGTCGTGATCACCACCGTCGGCCCGTACATCAACTACGGCGAGCCGCTCGTAGCGGCCTGCGCCGGCGCCGGCACGCACTACGTCGACCTCACCGGCGAGCCGCTGTTCGTGGACCTGATGTGGCTGCGCCACCACGAGACGGCGGAGCGCACGGGCGCAAAGATCGTGCATTCCTGCGGGTTCGATTCGATTCCCTACGACCTCGGCTCGCTGTTTACCGTGCAGCAGCTGCCCGAAGGCGTCCCGATCAAGCTCGAGGGATTTGTCCGCATCGGGGGGACGTTCTCGGGGGGCACCTATCAGTCCGCGCTGGAGATCATGGGCCGACTGAGCGAGAGCATCCGCGTCGCCCGCCAGCGCCGCCAGCAGGAACCCGCGCTGATCGGACGCCGAGTCAAGGGCGTCCAGGGGGCCCCGCACCGCGACCCCGCCGCGGGCGGATGGGCGGTCCCGTTTCCCACCATCGACCCACAGACCGTCCTGCGCTCGGCCCGGGCGCTCGAGCGCTACGGGCCGGATTTCAGCTACAGCCACTACCTCGTGGTCAAGCGGCTCCCGGTTCTGGCCGGAATGGCCATGGGCGCCGGCTCAGTGGTCGCACTGGCCCAGTTCCCACCCGCGCGCAAGGCGCTGATGAAGTTCAAGAGCTCCGGCGATGGCCCGTCGCCTGAGCAGCGAGCCAAGAGCTGGTTCAAGGTGCGGATGGTCGGTGAGGGCGGGGGGCAGCGAGTCGTCACCGAGGTGTCCGGAGGGGACCCTGGCTATACGGAGACCTCGAAGATGCTCGCCGAGGCCGCGCTTTCCCTGGCCCGAGACGAGTTGCCCGACCGCTCCGGTCAGCTGACTCCGGCTGTGGCCATGGGTCAGCCGCTGATCGAGCGCCTCCAGCGCGCAGGTATCGAGTTCCGGACCTTGGAGGGGGGATGAACGCCACCCCGGAACAAGCCACGCAGGCCGCCAATGAGGCCTTTGGACGCCACCCGGGGTACCGCGCGCTGCACGCACGAGGGTCCCTGTTGAAAGGGACGTTCACCCCGACGCCGCAAGCTGCCGAGTTGACCCGAGCCGCCCACATGCAGGGAAATTCGGTTCCGGTCACCGTGCGCGTGTCAAACGGGGGCGGAGACCCTGGCATCCCCGACTATGTCCCGGACGTGCGGGGGTTCGCCATCAAGTTCTATCTCCCCGACGGCTCGCGCACCGACATCGTCGCCCAGAGCGCTCCACGCTTCCCGGTTCGCACCCCGGAGGCGTTCCTGGAGCTGCTCCGCGCCCGGAAGCGCTCGCCCGCAATGGCCTGGAAGCTGCCTCTGTTCCTGGCCCGCCACCCCGAGGCGATCGTGCGGCTGCCGCCCAACGTCCCGGCGCTGCGGCCGCCGCAGAGTTACGCCACCTGCCGCTACTACGCGATCCACGCCTTCCGCTTCCTCGACGCCGGAGGCGCATCGAATTACGTGCGATATACGTTCCTGCCGGCGGCCGGAGATCATCGGCTGGGCCCGCGCGAGGCCAAGCGGCGCGGGCCTGAATACCTGCAACAGGAGATCCGCGAGCGCGTCACGTGGGAGCCGATTCGCTTCGACCTCGTCCTCCAGATCGCGCAACCAGGTGACAATGTCGACGATCCCGCCCACGCCTGGCCCAGCTCACGCAGGCGCGTCAACGCCGGCACCGTCGAGCTCACCGCCCTCGAAACGGGGCGGGAAACCGACGGCGACGTTCTGGTGTTCGACCCGAGCCGCGTTACCGACGGAATCGAATGCTCCGAAGATCCGGTGCTGAAATTCCGGCCCCCGGCTTACTCTGACTCGGTCGCCCGGCGCACGGGGGCCTGATGGCGGGCAAGTGGACGGCGGCCGACATTCCGGATCAGACCGGTCGGCTGGCCGTCGTCACCGGTGCCAACAGCGGGCTTGGTCTGATCACCGCACAGGAACTGGCCCGAGCCGGCGCCACGGTGGTGATCGCGTGCCGGAACCTCAGCAAGGGCGCCCAGGCTGCGGACCAGATTCGCCGGACGGTGCCCGCGGCAGCGCTTGCCCTGGAGGAACTCGACCTCGCCGAGATGAGCTCCGTGAGCGCCTTCTCCGATCGGCTGCACTCAGATCACGGCGCGCTTGATCTGCTGGTCAACAACGCCGGCGTGATGGCGCCCCCGCGGCGCTTGACCAAGGATGGCTTCGAGAGCCAGCTCGGCACCAACCATCTCGGTCACTTCGCGCTCACCGGCCGCCTGCTTGACCTGCTGCTGGCCGCGCCGGACCCGCGCGTGGTCACCCTCTCCAGCGGTGCCCACCGGATCGGAAAGATCAACTTCGGCGATCTGCAATCGAAACGCCGTTACAACAACTGGCTGGCCTACGGGCAGTCGAAGCTGGCCAACCTGATGTTCTGCTTTGAGCTCCAGCGCCGGGCCGTCGCGGCCGGCACTCCCCTGCGCAGTGTCTCCGCTCATCCCGGGTACGCGGCGACGAACCTCCAGTTCGCTGGTCCCAGCCGCTTCTACGAGAAGGCGATCATGGCGGTCAGCAACAGAGTGATCGCGCAGAGCGCGGAGATGGGGGCGCTTCCCAGTCTTTACGCGGCCACGGCCGACGTCCCCGGTGGCTCGTTCGTCGGACCGGATGGCTTGGCCGAGCAGCGCGGCTACCCGCATGTCGTCACCGCGGCGGGCAAGGCCTACGACGAGGATGCATGGCGGAAGCTCTGGCTGATGTCCGAGCAGCTGACCGGCGTGAGCTACGAGTTCCCCAGCGCGGGCGCCGTGTGACGGAGCTGCGCAGCGACGGCGGCGCAGTGCTGGAGTGGGCCGCGAGCTACCTGGAGCGCGTGCGGGAGCTCCCGGTCCTGGCGCAGGTCAAGCCGGGGGAGATCCGGGAGCGCCTTCCGCGTACCGCGCCTGAACACGGCGAGCCTTTCTCCGCCGTGCTGCGGGATCTCGACGAGGTGCTGCTGCCGGGGGTCACGCACTGGCAGCACCCGCGCTACTTCGCCTACTTCGCCACCAGTGCGTCCGAGCCGGCGATCCTGGCCGAGCTGCTGGCCGCGACGCTCAACTCCGTGGCCATCCTGTGGCGGACAGCACCGGCGGCCACCGAGCTCGAGGGCGTCGTGCTCGACTGGACGGCCGACTTGCTCGGGCTCCCCGGCGGCTGGCACGGACACATCGAGGACAGCGCCTCGACCTCGACGCTGGCCGCCATCATCGCCGCGCGGGAGGCGACTGGCCGCGACCTGGTCGTCTGCTCAGAACACGCGCACTCGTCCGTGCAGAAGGCCGTCCGGATGCTGGGGATGCGGCTGCGTAAGGTTCCCGTGGACGGCGAGTTCCGGATGCGGGCCGACGCGCTCGGGAATCTCGGCGAGGCCGCCGCCGTCGTGGCAACGGTAGGCACCACTGCCACGACGTCGGTCGATCCGGTGGGGGCGGTCGCCGAGCTGTGTTCGGGGGCCGGCGCGTGGTTGCACGTTGACGCCGCCTACGCCGGCGCGGCGATGGTCTGCCCGGAGCACCGCTGGGCGTTCGAAGGCGTCGAGCGAGCGGACTCACTTGTCGTCAATGCCCACAAATGGATGCTCACGCCAATGGACTGCTCGCTGTTGTGGACCGCCCGTCCCGACGTGTTCCGCCGTGCCTTCAGCCTGATCGCACCGTACCTGCAGACCCCGGACTCGGAGGAGGCGCTGTCGCTCAGCGAATACGGCCCGGCGCTTGGGCGTCGCTTTCGGGCACTCAAGTTGTGGGCTGTGCTGCGCTGCTACGGCCGCGCCGGCCTGCGGACGCACATCCGCAACGGGATCGGCCTGGCAGCTCGATTTGAGCAGTGGGTGCAGGAGGAGCCGGGCTGGGAGCTGTGCGCACCGCGACCGTTCTCGGTGGTCTGCTTCGGGCTGGAGGGTCCGGATGAGCGCAATCGGGCGCTGTTGGAGCGTGTCAATGCCAGCGGCGAGATCTTCATCTCCCACACTGTCCTGGAGAACCGGTATGTATTACGCATGGCGATCGGCCAACTTCAGAGCACCGAGGCTGACGTGCGGCAGGCCTGGGACGTGCTGCGGCGGGAAGCAGCGTTACTATGACGCGGAGGCTGTTGGCCTTGGCGGCGGTCATCCCGATTCCGTTTGTGCCCGTGACGCCCGCCTACCGCGGCCACGCTGCCGCCCCGGCGCCGCTGCACGGCATCGCTGCGGTGCCGCAGAACCCGTTCATGGCCCCCAACGGATCTTCGGAGATCCACGACGACGCTTGGCAGACCGATGCCTACTTCGGGCCCGGGCCGCTCGGGCGGTCGCCGCGGACGTTGTCGTCGGCCCTGTCGCCGACCCGCGACTGCGGTTCGATCGCCTTCGACCGGGCGGGTCGTCTGGTCTCGGTATGTGTCGGCATCAGCGGGCCGCAGCTGTACAGATTCGACCCCCGCACGCTCGCGCCGCTGGCGACATTCGCCCTGCCGCCGCGCCAGGACGTGCCCACCAACATCTTCCAGGACTTCACCGGCGGCGGGTATTTCTATCTCGACAACCGTGACCAGGTGGTCACGTCGACGACGACGCGCCACATCTACGTGATCGCTGAGACCCCCGGCGGGTTCAGGCTCCAGCGCGATTACGACCTCAGCCACGTGCTCACCTCGACCGAGAAGATCAGCTCCGCGCTACCTGACGCTCATGGCCTGCTGTGGTTCGTGGCCCGTCGTGACGGAGTGGTCGGCACGCTCAAGTTCCGGACCGGGGCGACCCGCGTACTGCGGGTGGGACACGGCGCCGTGGGAGAGATCGAGAACTCGTTCGCCACCGATCAAGCCGGCGGGGTGTACATCGCCACCAACCGGAAGCTTTACCGCTTTGTCGCCGGGCCGGGCGGCGTACCCAGGGTGACCTGGCAGGTGCGTTATCCGAACAGCCTGAAGGCCAAGCCGGGCCAGGTGGACGACGGCACGGGCACCACGCCGACGGTGATGGCTGGCGGCTACGTGAACATCACCGACAACGCGGACCCGATGGACGTCGTCGTGTACCGCACAGCGGTGAGGTTGAAGCGCGGCCAGTCGCGTCTTCTCTGCCGGGTCCCGGTGTTTCGGCGCGGTGCCAGCGCAACCGAAAACTCGGTGATCGTCGCGGGGCGCTCGATGGTCGTCGAGAACAACTACGGTTACACAGGACCCGCATCGATCACGGGGGGTCAGCTGACCTCGCCGGGCTTTGCCCGCGTGGACATCAACCGCGACGGGCGTGGCTGCCACCTCGTGTGGACGAACAGGACCGAAAGCGCTCCCACCGTCGTCTCCAAGCTCTCGATCGCCAACGGGCTGATCTACACCTACACCAAGGGCCCGGGCCCGCTTGACCCCTGGTACTGGACGGCGCTCGACTTCCGCACGGGCCGTGTCGTGTTCAAGCAGTTGGCCGGGACCGGCAGCTTCGCCTATAACAACAACTACGCGGGGTTGGCCCTCAGCCGCAACGGCACGGCGTACCTGGGCGTGCTCGGTGGCGTGATCGCGTTTAAAGACACGTAGTCGCGACGATTACGTCTTGAGTCGTTACAGGGGCGCAGGTCACGATTCACCTCGTGCCCCGGGCGCGCTCACGCGCAGAAACGTCCGCTATGCGGACGGAATCGTCCATTCACAAGGTTGCAGCACGCCGCCGGGACCTCATCACGCGCAGGGAGCTAGAGGCGATCGGCCTCTCAAGCGCCGCCATCACCCGCCGGGTCGCGACCGGCCGGCTTCACCGCAAGCACCACGGCGTCTACTCCATCGGCCGATCGGACCTGCCACTCGAAGGGGAGCTGCTGGCGGCCGCCCTGGCGATCGGCGAGGACGCGGTCCTCAGCCACTTCGCTGCGGCCGTGCTGTGGGGGTTCTGGACCAACCATCCAAGCGGTCCGGTCGACGTCACTGTCCCGCGCCGCGTCAGATCCCGAAAACGAATCCGCGTGCACGTGGCCCCGACGCCGCGCGCCGACATCGCCCGGTGCCGCGGCCTACCCGTCACCACAGCCGCCCGGACGCTAGTCGACCTCACCCCCGTCATCCGTAGCGGCAACGCGCTGCGAAGGACGGTGCACGAGGCGGAGTCGATGCGGCTGGTCAACCCGGCACGGATCCGCGCCCAGCTCCAGCGCACGCCGAATCAACGATTGAGCGCACTGGTCGCCGACGGCCCACGACCGACCCGCTCAGAGCTCGAGGACGCGGTGGACGAAATCCTGACCCGTCATGGCCTCAGGCCGCCGCAGACCAACGTCATCGTCGCTGGATGCGAGGTCGACTTCTTCTATCCGGACCAGGGGCTGGTGATCGAGGCCGATGGTGCGCGCTATCACGACACGGCAATCCGCCAAATCGCAGACCGGCGCAAGCAGGCGCTGCTTGAAAGCCGCGGCCTCCGGGTGCTACGGCTGCGCTGGGAGGACACCCGGCCCGAGCGCGAGGCGCAAACGGTCGCGCGCGTGCGACACGCGCTTGGGTAGGCCTCGCGCACGCCCGCGCTCGCCCGCGCACGCCCGCGCACGCCCGCGCACGCCCGCGCGCCCGAAGAGCTATTTGAGCTCGGCTGAGCTCTTGCCCAACAGCAGCCGCGCCACGACGAGCAACTGGATCTGCTGGGTGCCCTCGAAGATGTCGAGGATCTTCACGTCCCGGGCCCACTTCTCAAGCAGCTCGCCTTCGCCGTAGCCGACGCTGCCCGCCAGCGCCACGCATCGCAGCGTGATGTCGGTGCCCACGCGCCCCGCCTTGGCCTTGGCCATCGAGGCCTGCAGGGAGTTGGGCTTGCGGTTGTCGGCCATCCAGGCGGCTTGCAGCGTCAGCAGGCGCGCGGCCTCCCAGTCGGACTCCATCGACAGGAACTCCGATGCCGCCGCGCTCTGGACCTGCGGCGGAGCGCCGTAATCGATCTCGATGCCGGCCTCCGTGAGCAGTTCCCGCGTCCGCTCCAAGGACGCTCGGGCCACACCGATGGCCATTCCCGCCACCAGCGGTCGCGTGTTGTCGAACGTCTGCATCACGCCGGCAAAGCCCTGCTTTGCCGTCTGGACCTCGGGCGAGCCGAGCAGGTTCTCCTTCGGGACGCGGCAGTCGTCGAGGACAAAGTCGGCGGTGTCGGAGGCCCGGATCCCCAGCTTGTGCTCGAGCCGGTCGAGCTTCAGGCCGGGGTTGCTGCGCTCGACGACAAACGATTTGATCGCGCCACGGCCGGCGTTGCGGTCCAGCGTCGCCCAGACGACGACCAGCTCGGCGCGCTCGCCGGAGGTGACGTAGATCTTCTCGCCGTTGAGGACGTACTCCTCGGTGTCCTCGTCATAGCGCGCGGTGGTGCGGATCGCCGCCGAGTCCGAACCGGCCTCCGGTTCGGTGATCGCCATCGCGGCCCACTTCCCGCCGAAGCGCTCCAGCTGCTCCTCGTTGGCCACAGCGGCGATCGCCGCTTGGCCGAGACCCTGGCGGGGCATGGTCAGCAGCAGGCCGACATCGCCCCAGCACAGCTCCATCAATCCAAGCAGGCTGGCCATGTTCGAGCCGTTGCGGTTCCCGCTCTCGGATTTGGAGGAACCGTTGCCGCTGGGTCCGCCGCCGACCGCGCCGGCACCGGCGCCTCCGAGGGCTCCGCTCTCGTTCATGCCGTCGATTACCGCGGCGAGCATGTCGAGCTCCTTCGGATACTCGTGCTCGGCGATGTCGTACTTGCGCGAATTCGGACGGAAGACCGCGGTGGCGACCTGGTGGGACTGGGTCACGAGCCCGCCGAACTTCTTGGGGATCTCCAGGTTGATGGCCATTAGACGACGAGGGCTCCTTCCATCACGCCGGCGGCCCGGAGGTCTCGGTAGAAGCGCTCCACCGGGTGCTCCTTGACATAGCCGTGGCCGCCGAGCAGCTGCACGCCGTCGGATCCGATGGCCATGCCCCGCTCGGCGCACAGCCGCCGAGCGATCGCCACCTCGCGGTCGAAGCTCAGGCCCTGATCGACCCGGCTGGCGGCGCGGTAGGTGGCCAGGCGCATGCCTTCGAGCTCGATCCCGATGTTCGCGACCATGAACGCGACGGCCTGACGGTTGGACACCGGCTCGCCGAACGCGGTGCGCTCGTTGACGTAGGGGATGACGTAGTCAAGGACGGCTTGGCCGGTGCCGACGGCCAACGCGCACCAGGCCAGTCGGCCGAGCTGGACGCACTCACGGTAGATGTCGGGATCGCCGTCGCCCAGGAGGGCTCCCGCGGGGAGCGTGACGCTGTCGAAGCTCAGGGTTCCGGTGGCGGCGGCGCGAATTCCCATCGCGGGCTCCGCCTCGACGAGTACGCCGGGCGTTGAGGACTCGACCACGAACAGCGCAGGACCCCGCCCCGCCAGATCGGCAGCGACGATGAACAGCTCTGCATCGGCGGCGCGGGGGACCAGTGACTTCGTCCCCTGGAGGACGTAGCCACCACCCTGCGAACGCGCAGTGCTCTGGAGCTTGAAAGGATCGAACAGCGCCCGCTTCTCGAGCAGCGCCAGCGCGGCGGCGGGGACGTTCTCGCCCACGAACTCGGGCAGATAGGTGGCCTGGTGATCGGCGTCGCCCCAGAGACTTAACGCCGTTGACACGCCCGCGGGAGCGAGCGCCGCCACGGCAAAGCCCATGTCCCCGTGGGCCAGTGCCTCGCTCATCAGCACCGAGGTGACGGCTGACCGCTCTTGCACCGCGCCACCCAGCGCCTCCGGCACGCCCACCATGGTCAGGCCGAGCTCGTTGGTCTGGGTCAGCAGCTCAGGCGGGGCCTCGCATGCGGCGTCCGCGGCCTGAGCCGCGGGACGCACCTTGGCCCCCGCGAAGTCCCGTACCGATTCCTGCAGCATCTGTTGCTCGTCGTCCGGCGTCAGGTCGAACAGGTCGCTGCGCTTGGCCCGCGGTTGCCGCGCGGGACTGGTCAGCTTCTGCGCTGCGGCGAAGGTGCGGCCAGCGCGCGCGGCCGTCTGCATCGTCGTCTTCGACGCGCCGTGCAGGAACCGCTCGGTCGGCTGGCGCAGACCGAAGCGGTCGACCAGGCCGGAGGAGGCGAGGCGGTTCAGCGCGCGGAGCCCCACAGCCATGCCGCGTTCGGCGAGGTTCTGCTGATCGGTGGCCATTGAGCCCGGAAGATACCACGTGTTGTTGTGACATCGCTTGATGTCATCGTGCACGTCGAGCAGGACTCGGGAACCGAGCTCTTACGCGGTGCTTACACGCGCCTCGTCATGCTGGGTTGCGTGCGCGTACTGGTCGCAGAGGACGAGCTCCGGCTGGCGAACGCGATCGCGCGGGGGCTCCGGCACGAGGGCATGGCCGTCGACCTGGCGCCCGATGGAACCGACGCTCTGACCAAAGCAAGAGTCGTGCGCTATGACGTCTTGGTGCTCGACCGTGACCTCCCGGGAATCCACGGCGACGACGTCTGCCGCGCGGTCCGCGGCGAAAGGCCGAACACAGGCATCCTGATGCTGACCGCCGCGGGCGCCGTCGACGAACTGGTGACGGGGCTGTCGCTCGGGGCCGACGACTACCTGGCCAAGCCGTTTCGTTTCGCTGAGCTGGTGGCCCGAATTCGCGCCCTGGCGCGGCGGGCCGCGCCCCGCAATCCGCCGGTGCTTCACCATCGAGAGCTTGAGCTGGATCCTGCCCGGCGAAGGTTGACTCGCCGGGGTGAGCCGATCGAGCTGGCCCGGAAGGAGTTCGCAGTGCTGGAGACGCTGATGGCCTCCCGCGGGGCCACGGTTTCCGCAGAGGAGCTGATCGAGCGCGTCTGGGACGAGCACACCGATCCGTTCACCAACGTCGTGCGGATGACGATCATGACCCTGCGGCGCAAGCTGGGGGAGCCGGCCGTGGTCGAGACGGTCATCGGCGTCGGCTACCGGATGGCCTAGGTGGGAAGCGCTGAGATGCGGAGGCGGCTAGCGCGGCTGGGGCGCACCGGGCCGGCGCCGACGATCCGGCTGCGGCTGACGGTGCTCTACGGCCTGGTCTTCCTCCTCACCGGCGCCGTCCTGCTGAGCATCGGCTACCTGCTCGTCCGCCACAACCTCGGCGAGCCGAACTTCCGCGCCAAGCTGCAGAAGGCGGGACTCGTGCCACCACCGGAAGCGCCGTTCTTCGGACGCTTCTCGTTCAATCCAGGATCGCCTGAGGCCAGCGTCGCCGCGGCGGTCCGCAACCAGCTGCGGGCGCAAGCCCTGCATCGATTGCTGGTCGAGTGCCTGTTTGCGCTCGGGGTGATGACGATGATCTCGGTGGCCGCGGGCTGGCTGCTGGCCGGCCGGGCGCTGCGGCCCCTGCGGGAGATAACGGCTACCGCCCGGCGGGTGTCCGGTGAGAACCTCGGCGAGCGGATCGATCTGGTCGGGCCCGCGGATGAGCTCAAGGAGCTCGCCGACACCTTCGACGGGATGCTGGCCCGCCTGGACGCCGCCTTTGCCAGCCAGCGCCACTTCGTGGCCAGCGCGTCCCACGAGTTGCGTACGCCTCTGACGGTGATGCGGACGGAGGTCGACGTGACACTGGCCGACCCTGACGCCACGGCCGGCGAGCTACGCGGGATGGGCGAAGCGATCCGGGAAACCGTCGACCGGTGTGAGCGGCTGATCGAGGGGCTGCTGATGCTGGCCCGGAGCGAGGCCGCGGCGGGCACCGAGGAGCAGGTCGACCTGGCCGCCTTGACCGCGGACTGCATCACCGATTTGTGCGCGCGAGTGCACGGCGGTGAGGTGACCGTCACCGCGGAACTCGCGCCGGCGCCGACGCGCGGCCAGGCCTCACTGCTGGAGCGGATGGTCGCCAACCTGATTGACAACGGCCTTCGCTACAACCCGCCCGACGGCGATCTCGTCGTCCGGACTGCGACCGACGGCGAATGCGTGCGACTGGAGGTGCGTAACGGCGGCGCCCGGATCGATCCAGCTGAACTCGCCACCCTGACCGAGCCGTTCCGACGTCTCGACCGCACGCGCGCAGGCTTCGGCTTGGGCCTCTCGATCGTGCGCTCGGTCTGCAATGCGCACGGCGGCGCGCTCAGTCTCTCGGCCCCGACTGAGGGCGGCCTCAACGTCACCGTGACCTTGCCCGCCGCCGCCCCTGGGCCCGGGACGAATGTTGCGCTTGCGCGAAGCGTGCCGGCGCTTACGAAGAGCTGACGGCGCCACCAGTACAAACGCGGCATCCCCGAACCAAGAGGTGTTGCCGATGTCCCTGCTTCGAACTTCAGTCAGCGCGCGCCGGTTACTCGTGGTGAGTCTCGTCGCGCTGATGCTCGGGGCCGGGCTTTCGGCCTGTGGGTCCTCGAGCTCCGCCTCGGGTGCGACCGCGGCCGCCAGCGGGTCCAGCAGCTCCCGGTCCCAGGCGCGCCTGAACCTCGCCAAGTGCTTCCGCGCTCACGGGCTCAACGTGCCCGACCCCTCGACCGGCGGCGGCGTGGCCGGAGGTGGTGGGGTATTCCGGGCGTTGCAGCGCTACTCGCAGGCCCAGGTGCAGGCCGCCACTACCGCGTGCCGCCAGTACTTTGCCCAGGCTTTTCCCCGGGCGAACCTGAGTCCTGCCCAACGGGCCCAGGTTCAGCAGCAGCTGGTCAAGTTCGCGCAGTGCATGCGTTCCCACGGCGTCAACATCCCGGACCCGACGTTCAACACCGGCGGTGGCTTCGGCTTCCGGCGGGCATTCGGATCGGTCGACCGCAACAGCCCGGCGTTCCAGAGCGCCAGCAAGGCCTGCTCGAGTCTGCGCCCGCGCCTTGGTCCGGGTGGCGCTGGCGGGCCGGGCGGACCGGGCGGACCGGGCGGTGGCCCCGGCCCGGGCGGTGGCCCCGGTGCCTGAGCGCCCCGGGAGACACAAGGTCCGGGAGCTGTTCGCGGCGGGGCGCCGCCGGCGTGCGCTCGCCGCCCTCGGAGCTCTGGCCGCCGTGGCCGTGGCGGCCGGCGTCATCCTCGGCGCAGGCCTGAGCGGCACCAGCGCCGGCGCGAGCCGGCCGGCCAAGAGCGCAGGCGCGGCGACGGTCCAGCGCCGTGATCTGGTGCAAACCGACACCGAACCGGGGACGCTCAGCTACGCGCGCCCGCACACCGTGTTCAACCGGTTGAGCGGTACGGTCACCTCCCTGCCGGTGGTCGGCCAGACAATCAAGCCCGGGCAGACCCTTTACAAGGTCGACGGCTCCCCGGCCGTGCTGATGACGGGATCGGAGCCGGCCTACCGGTCCCTGTCGGCGGGCGTCAGTAACGGCGCCGACGTTCAGGAGCTGGAGCAGAATCTCGTGGCCCTCGGCTTCGATCCCAGCCGCCAGATTGTCATCGACCAGAGCTTCGATTCGGCTACCACGGCTGCCGTCGACCGCTGGCAGGCGTCGCTGGGGGAGACCCAGACCGGCGCCGTCACGCTCGGGCAGGTGGTGTTCCTCCCCGGACCGCAACGCGTCACCGCCGTCGACACGGCGCTCGGCTCCACGGGCGGGTCCGGATCCGCAGGCTCTGGGTCGACGAGCTCGAGCGGCACGTCCAGCACGGCGAGGACCACCGTTGCGCCGGCCCGGCCGCGGTTCGTCAGCCTGGTCACGACCACGACCACGACCACGACCACGACCACGACCTCGAGCACGACCACGAGCACGACCCGGAGCAGGCCCTCCGGCGCCAACCCGAGCAGGCCGAAGAAGCCGAGCCAGCCTGGGTCTGGGTCTCAGCCGACGTCATTGACCGCGCTGCTGGCGCTGCTGAAGGCCGAGACCGCCGAGCTGCAGAAGCTCCGCGCCTCCTCGGGCACGTCGGCGGCCGGCGCGGCGGGAGGCGCTCCGAGCAACGGTGCGCGCTCGGGCGCGTCCGGCGCAACCAGATCCGCGGGCTCCGGCACGACCGGCGGCGGGGGCACCTCGGGCGCCGGCACGTCGGCCGCCTCGGGCGCGTCCGCTGGCTCGGGCGCGGCGAGCGCCTCCGGTGCCTCGGGGAACGCGCAGGCGATCCTCCAGACGACCTCGACCAACCTCGTGGTGACCGTCGCCCTCGACGCGACTAAGCAGTCCGAGGCAGTGCTGGGCGCGCCGGTCACAGTGCAGATGCCCGACGGCACCACGCTTGACGGCAAGATCACCGCCGTCAGCCCCGTGGCGCAGACGAGCAGCAGCGCGTCCTCCTCGTCAACGGGAGCTGGCTCAGGCGGCTCGAGCAGCACGCCATCGGCCACCGTCCCGGTCACCATCACCTTGCGTCACAGCCGGCGCGTCACCGGTCTCGACCAGGCCGCGGTCAGCGTCAACTTCCAGCAGCAGAAGGCGAAGAACGTGCTGTCGGTCCCGGTCTCGGCCCTGCTGGCCACCGCCGGTGGCGGCTACTCGGTCCAGGAGGCGAGCGCGCCGCGCCGTCTGATTCCGGTGACGCCGGGCCTGTTCGCGGCCGGCTATGTCCAGATCTCAGGCGCGGGAATCTTCCCCGGGCTCCAGGTCACCGACTCGCAGGGATGAGCCCGGACGCGGAGACAGCCGCGCTGGCGCTGCGCGAGGTGACCAAGGAGTACCCCGGGGAGGTTCACGCCCTGCGGAAGGTGAGCCTCGATGTGGCGGCCGGGGACCAGGTGGCTGTCGTCGGCCCGTCAGGATCGGGAAAAACGACGATGTTGACGGTCCTGGGAACCCTCGAGCGGCCGAGCAGCGGGGTCGTGGAGGTGACCGGACGTGATGTCGTGAGCGCGTCCGATGTGCAACTGGCGGCGCTCCGTGCGCACGAGATCGGGTTCGTGTTCCAGGGCTTTCACCTCCAGGACACGATGACTGCGCTGGACAACGTGGCCAACGGGATGCTCTACACCGGCACGCCGCCGCGCGCCCGCCGCGAGGCCGCGCAGGCGGCGCTCGAGCGCGTGGGACTCGAGCACCGAGTCACCCACCGTCCACAGGAGCTCTCCGGCGGCGAGCGCCAACGGGTTGCGATAGCGCGGGCCATCGCCAAGGGACCGCAGATCATCCTGGCCGACGAGCCGACGGGCAATCTCGACTCGCGGTCCGGGCACGAGGTGCTCACCCTGCTGCAGGAGCTCACCGACGGTGGGGCGACGCTGGTGCTCATCACTCATGATCGGGCGATCGCGGATACGTTTCCTCGCCGGATCGAGATGCGCGACGGCGAGATCGTCGGAGACGATCGCCCGTGAGCGCGGCGGCCTCGCGAAGGAGGCTTCCCGGGACCGGCCCGCGCGGCCACCGGGCGCGGGTGGTCCGGCGGACAAAGATGCCCGCCCGGGAGTTGCTTGGCGTCGCGGTACAGGGGCTGCGCACGCGGCGACTGCGCGCCTCGCTCTCAGCGCTCGGGATCGCCATCGGGATCGGCGCGATGGTCGCGGTGGTCGGCGTCTCGGCCTCGAGCCAGGCCAATCTGCTGGCCACGATCGACAGCCTCGGCACGAACCTCCTAACCGTCACGCCCGGGCAGACCTTCCTGGGCGCCAACGCGTCGCTGCCGAACACAGCGCTGGCGGCGATCGACCACATGCCGACGGTGCAGCGGGACTCGGCGGTGTACGCGCTCCAGGACGTCACGGTCCGGCGGACGTCGTACGTCCCATCCGAGCAGACCGGCGGAATCGGGGTCGACGCCGCCGATTCGGGGCTGCTCGCCGCAGTCGGCGCGCGGCTCTCCTCCGGGCGCTTTTTGTCGGCCGGCAACGAGCGCTTTCCCACCGTCGTGCTCGGCGCGCAGGCCGCGACGGTGCTGCAGATCAAGGGCGTCACCGGGCACCTTCAGGTGTTCCTCGGCGGGACGTGGTTCAGCGTCGTCGGGATCATGCGCCCGGTGGCGCTCGACCCGGGGCTTGACAGCACCGCGTTCGTGGGGCTCCCGGTGGCCGAGCGGCTGTTCGGTGCGCAGCCGAGCCCGTCGGAGATCTACGTGCGAGCCGACGTCAACCACGTCAGCCAGGTGTCGGATCTGCTGGCGGCGACCGCGAACCCACAGGCCGCGGACGGGGTACAGGTCAGCCGGCCGTCCGATGCGCTGGAGGCGCGGGCCGCAGCCAAGGGGCAGTTCACCACGTTGCTGTTGGGCCTCGGCGCGGTTGCCCTGCTGGTCGGCGCGATCGGGATCGCCAACATCATGGTGATCTCCGTGCTCGAGCGCCGCGGGGAGATCGGCTTGCGCCGAGCGCTGGGGGCGACACGCAGGCACATCAGCACCCAGTTCCTGGCCGAGTCGTCGCTGCTGGCCGCGCTCGGCGGCGTCGCGGGTCTATTGCTTGGCGCCGGCGCAACGCTCGCCTACTCGCTGGCCCAGAACCAGCCGATGGTGATCCCGGCCTACGCAATGATCAGCGCCCCGCTGGCCGGGCTGATGATTGGCGCGCTCGCGGGTCTGTACCCGGCGGCGAAGGCGGCGCGGCTCAGTCCGACCGAGGCGCTGCGAGCATCCTGATGTGGGGCCGGCTTCGAGGGCGTGGGCACAGGCCGGCATTGCGACCGGGGCATCGGGCACTCACCTACGGCTGCTCCCCACCTCGATCACGTGACCTCGAGTGTCTCGGAGTCCCGCGACACGGCGTAGCCGCGCGCTCAGCGCGGCAGCCCCATAGGCGGCCCCCGCAAGCCCGATGATCGCGCTGCTGGGCGGCAGTGACGCGATCGCATAGCTGAGGGCCAGGCCGCCCCACATGGCGCCGATCGCGATCAGCCCGGACAGGGCGATCCCGAGTCGAGGCCGGTCTGTGAGGTGGTGGGCAGCCCCTGCGGGCGCCGCGAGCAGCCCGAGCAGCAACAGCGCGCCGACGGCCTGGGTGCTTTCCGCGCTAACCAGTGCCAGGACAACGAGGAAGGCCACGCCGAGCGCTCGTACCGGAACCCCGCGCACCGTCGCAAGCTCAGGATCGAGGGTCGAGAACAGCAGCGGGCGGAAACCGGCGGCGATCGCCGCGGTGACGACGATGCCGATCCCGGCCGCGGTCCAACTCGCGCCCGCGCTGAGCCCGAAGATCGATCCGGACAGTGCGGTGATGGTGATCGTTCCCTGGCCACCCCGCGCGCTCGTGGCGAGCAGTGTGATGAGCAGGATCCCGATTCCGAGGATCCACGCGAAGACCATCCCGATGACGACGTCGTCGGCCTGCGCATGGCGCCCAAGCGCCGCCATCAGGACGGCGACCGCGACCGTCGACACCACAAGACCGAGTTGCTGATCTACGCCGGCCAGCGCGGCGGCGATCGTCCCCACGAAGGCAACGTGACTGAGGGCGTCCCCCGCGAACACCTGGGTCCGCAGCACGAGAAACCAGCCGACGACCCCGGAGGCCAACGCGATGAATGTGCCGGACAGGTAGGCGTTGCGAACGAATTCATGCGCGAACATCAGCTCGTCCGCCGCCCGGCGACGCGGCGTCCCAGCCCAACCAGCAGATACAGAACCAGCGCCACCGTGGTGACGTAGAAGCCCACGGGGTAGACCGAGAAATAGGCCATCGCCAGAGCCAGCCAGACCACCAGTACGGCGAGCGCAACACTCAGCAGCAGCCCGGCCACCGGACGGCTGGTGATCTGCTGGGCGCTGGCCGCTGGCGCCACGAGCAGGGCGAAGACGAGCAGCGCGCCCGTGATTTGACTGGTGGCTGCCACCGCCAGGCCGAGCAGCAACAGGAAGCCGATGTCGAGGACGCGGACCGGTACCCCGCGCGCGCGGGCAACTTCTGGATCGATCGTGGCAAACAGCAGCGGCCGGCCGATCAGCGTGAGGACCCCGAGGACGACAGCAGTCACCGCCGTCAACACCACTACCTGTCCGCTGGTGACGCCGAGGAAGGTCCCGAAAAGCAGCGTCTCAGGGCCGCCGAGGACAGCGCTGTTGAGCGAGAGGAACAGAAAGCCGGCGGCCAGCCCCAGCGTCTGAATCGTGCCGATGGCGGCGGTCTCCCGTCCCGGGCCGCGTTGCGCGCGGGTGTCGCCGCCACCGATGGCTACCGCCGCCGCGCTGCATGCGACATAGAGACCTAGGGTGCTTGGAAGCCCGGCCAGCGCTGCCCCGGTGGCCCCGGGAAACGCCATCACCGAGAGCGTGTGGCCGGCGAAGCTCTGTCGCCGCAGGACCATGAACCATCCCACCACCGCCGCGAGGATCGCCACGATCGTCCCAGCCTCGAGCGCGTTGACCATGAACGGATAGCTCAGCAGCTGGCGGACGTCGGCGACCAGGTCCGCCGAGAACGAGGGATTACCCATCGGGGCCACCGTGATGGTGCGGCACCTCCGGTTGGCCGACTACCACGAGCCGGCCGTCGGTGGCGCGCAGCACCTCGATCGAAGTCCCATAGAGCGCAGACAGCGTCTCAGCTGTGATCACCTCGTCGACAGCTCCTGTCAGGGCGCCGCCGCTGCCCAGGTAGAGCACGCGGTCGATGTGGGGGAGGAGCGGGTTGACGTCATGGGCGACGAGCAGCACCGAGATCTGCCGTTCGCTGGCGATCCGGCGGACCAGGGCCGCCACGGCGCCCTGGTTGGGCAGGTCGAGACTGTCGAGCGGTTCGTCCAGGATCAGCAGCTCGGGCTCGCCGACCAGTGCCTGGGCGATCAACAGGCGCTGCTGCTCGCCGCCTGAGAGTTCGCCCACCGGGCGCGCAGCGCAGGCGCCGGCACCGACCAGCGCCAGTGCTTCCTCGATCCGTTCACGCTCGGCGCGGCGGCGCGCCCGCGCAGCGGCGCTCATCGCCACCGGCACTCCCCACCGGGTTCCCTCGAGCCCCAGCCGGACCAGGTCGATGCCCCGGATCCGCGTGGTCCGGTCAAAGCTGCGCCGCTGGGGCAGGTAACCGATGCGCCCCCGAGCGTCGGAGGGTGTCCCACCGAGCACGTTGACCGAGCCCGCCGCCACCGGCACGAGTCCGAGGATGGCCTGCATCAGCGTCGACTTTCCTGCACCGTTGGGACCCAGCACGGCGACAAACTCGCCGGCCCCCAGCTCAAGCTCGACGTCACGCAGGATCTCCCGCCCGCCGCGCTCGAGCGCCACCCCGCGTAGAACCAGTGCCGGCCGGTCGGTCCGGGTCGTGACGGCGGGCTGGGGCGTGCTGATCATCGTTTCGCGGCCAGCGCCAGCGCCGCTCGCAGGCGCTCCAGCTCGGCCACCTGCCACTGCTGGAAGCTCACGCTGGCCGGGGAGAGCGTCTCGGTGATGGTGACGACGGGAATCGCTTGGATCCGCGCGAGCGCGGTCAGACGCTGGACCTGAGGCGTGGCGTTCTGGATGTTGTAGACCCACACCTTGATCTGGTGCGAGGTGATTTGCTGCTGGGTCTTGATCGTGTCCTGGGCGCTGACGTCCGTGCCCTCGGTGATCGCCTTCATGAAACTCACGGGGGTAATCAGTTTGAGGCCGAGTGACGGCGCTAGCAGCGCGAAGATGCTCTCTGAGGCGCCGACCGGAACGCCGGCGTAGCGCAGGCGGATGCGGTTGATCAGCGAGTGGTAGGCGGCCAGTCCGCTGGTCTCGAACGCGACGCGACGCTGTTCGAAATAGGCGCGGTACTTCGGTTGCAGCCGCTCCAGGCGAAGAGCGATGGCGTTGGCCACGGCTTGGACGTCCACCGGGTCATACCAACGGTGGGGGTTGTCTCCTGTGTTGAGACCGAGGAGGCGGCCGACGTCGACCACCGACCGGCCCGGTGCGGGGTTGGCCGAGAGCAGCCGTTGCGCCCACGTGTCGTAGCCGATCCCGGTGAGCACGACCAGCTGTGCGCTGGCCAGAATCCGCGCGTCTCCGGGAAGCGGTTCATAGGAGTGGGGGTCCTGCGCGGGGTTGACGATGATGCTGTGGACGACACCCCGGTCGCCGGCCAGCTGCGACGCGATGCTCCCCCAGAAGCTCTCTCCGGCCACGATCACCATGCGCCCCGCGCCGTCCGTGCCGCCTCCCGTGACGCCGCCGGCCGAGACCCCGCAGCCGGCCACGAGCAGGGCAAGGCCCAGGGCCAGGACGCAGACTGCCCGGAGTGGAAGCCTCGGGGCGGCAGAGATCCGGTTTCGCACGCCCCTAAACTAGCAAAGTTGAGATTGAGTCTCATTCCTATTCAGCGGTGAGACGCGCTAGGCTCTGGAGACGATGGCGACAATCGACTGGCGAGACCACGTTCACACGGTGCTGACACAGGCAGGTCTCAAGCGCGGGGGAGCCCGTGAGCGCGTGATCGATCTGCTCGCCGCTCAACCGTGTGCGCTGAGCGCGGTGGAGATCGAGGATGAGCTGCGAGCGAGGGGGCGGCCCACCGGCCGAGCGAGCATCTACCGCGTACTGGAGCTACTGGCCGAGCACGGTCTCGTCGAGCGACTGTCGGTGGGCGACGGTCAGACCCGCTTCGAACGAGTCCAGCTGGGTGGCCACCATCACCATCACCTGGTCTGCGATCGCTGCGGGCGACTGGAGGCTTTCGATGATCCCGGCCTCGAGCGCGCGATCAATCGGCTGTCGCAGCGGCTCGGCGCGCGGATCGACAGCCATGACGTCCTGCTGCGCGGGGCCTGCCGCAGCTGCGGCTGACTTCCGGGCGGCCACGCCCTCCACGCTCACCCCGAACGCCGCGAACGCCGCGAAAGCCGCGAGCGCCGGAGCGCCGCGAGCGCCCGCGCTGCAGCGCTCGCGTGGGTCTACCAGGCGTCGACGTTGGGTCGGCGCTTGCCCTCACGCCGCCACCACTGACCTGAATGGCGCTCGAACAGCATGGCAATCCACCTCCGGGTCTCGGCCGGGTCGATCACATCGTCGATCTCGCCGTATTCGGCCATGCTGATCCCCTGGCCGCGCTCGTAGGCGGCAGCGACCATCGCCTGGAACATGCCCTCGCGCTCGTCGTCGTCCTCGATTGCGTCCAGCTCTCGCCGCATGCCGAGGCGCACGGCGCCCTCGAGTCCCATGGCACCGAACTCCGAGGTCGGCCAGCCGACGGTGAACAACGGGGATTTGAAGCCGCCGGCAGCCATCGCCTGCGCGCCGAGGCCATATCCCTTGCGCAGGACGACCGTACCGGTGGGAACCGAAAGGTTGGCGGCGGTCACGAACATCCGGGCGAAGTGCCGGACCGTGGCCGTGCGCTCGGCGGCGGGGCCGACCATGAACCCGGGGGTGTCGCAGAGAAACACCACTGGCAGTTCGAAGGCGTCGCATAGCTGCATGAATCGCGCCGCCTTGTCGGCTCCATGCGAATCGATTGCGCCGCCGAGGTGGGAGGGATCGTTGGCGATCACGCCCAGCGGTCGTCCGTCCACGCGGGCGAGCGAGGTCACGATGCCGAGCCCGAAGCCACGCCGCAGCTCGAACACCGAATCGCCGTCGAACAGGGTCTCGATGACGGTGCGGACGTCATAGATACGCTTGCGGTGGGTCGGAATGAGCTGCCGTAGCTTTGCCTGGTCGGCACCAGCCACCGGCTCGGCCTCGCCGCGGAAGTAGCTCAGGTAGCGCTTGGCCGCGGCAACGGCCTCGGCCTCATCCCTGACCCTGAGATCGACGACGCCGTTGGCGTACTGGACCTCGATCGGCCCGACCGCCTCCGGTCCGAAGACCCCGAGTCCTCCGCCCTCGATCATCGCCGGGCCGCCCATCCCGATGCTGGAGTCCTCGGTGGCGATGACGACGTCGCAGCAGCCCAGCAGCGCAGCATTGCCGGCGAAGCAGTAGCCGGAGGCGATGCCGACGAGCGGCACCAGCCCGCTGAGCTGGGCGAACAGGGCAAACGCGCGGCAGTCCAGGCCGGCCACGATCGGCATGTCCACGTCGCCGGGCCGACCGCCGCCCCCCTCGGCGAACAGCACGACCGGGAGGCGCCGGCGCTCGGCGATCTCGAACAGCCGGTCCTTCTTGAGGTGGTTGCGCATGCCCTGGGTGCCCGCCAGCACCGTGTAGTCGTAGGACATGGCGACGGTCGGCGCCCCGTCGACATCGCCGACCCCACCGACCAGCCCATCGGCCGGCGTGCGGCGGATCAGCTCGTCCCGGGCACGCCGGCGCTCCTGGGCGGCGAAGATCAGCGGCCCGTATTCGACGAAGCTGTCCTCGTCGACCAAATCGCTGAGATTCTCGCGCGCGGTTCGGTGGCCGCTGGAGTGTCGTTTGGCCACCGCCTCCGCGCGCCCTTCGTCGAGCCCGATGGCGTGCCGCGCCAAGACCGCTTCCAGGTCCTCACGCCGCTCCTGGGTCTGACCATCCGGCCGGGACGCCGCGCCCGCAGATTCCGGATCTCCGAGCTCTAGCACGGCGAGCCGCTGACCTTCCTCGACCGTGTCACCAACGGTTACGTCTATGTCACGCACCATGCCGTCGACCTCGGCGATCACCTCATGCTCCATCTTCATCGCCTCGAGGATCACGACTGCCGCTCCTGCGGGCACGCGATCGCCCGGTCCGCGGGCGATCGCGATCACCGTTCCGGCAAACGGCGCCAGCAGAACTGTCTCGGAAACGGTGTCCATGCCCGGATCATCGCGCAACCTGCGGGCGCAGGGCCGGCCAGGTGGATAACCGGAGCCGGTGATCTCTTGCCGCCGGGAGGTGTTGAGGGTGCCGACGCGCTGGCACTCTCAGAGCACGATCCCCGCGAAGCCGAAAGGAAACGCGATGCAACAGAAACCGCAGGCATTGCAATTGGAGAGGACCGGTCAATTTCTGGGCGTGCCGCTTGGCGGCCGGCTCGGACGCGATGCTCCGATCCAGTCGGCGGTCGATCGCTGCATCGCGCAGCTGGCTCTCATCTCGGGCCACTAAGCCGGCTTCCGGGGCGGGCGCCCGTCGCGCGCGGGCACGGGTTGGGAGTGCAATGCCTGGGCACTCTGGGCTGAGGTGACCACGCGCGAGTTTGGGTCCGTGGGGTTGCGGCGGCGCGGGAAACGGGGTGGCGTGTGGCCGGGGGGTCCCGCGTCAGCCTGTCTTCCGTGCCGCCGCTGTTTTTGGGGACGGGCTGAGGTCCGTTGCAGCTTGGCGGAACGGAGCCCGCTAGGGAATACTGCATGGTCAGATGACCGAGCCCGAGGTCCTCTGGACCCCCACCGCGGAGCGGATCGAGCGTGCCCGGATCACGGGCTACCAGCGCTGGCTTTCCCGCGAGCGCGACCTGTGTTTCGAGAACTATCACCAGCTCTGGCAATGGTCCGTCGATGACCTGGAGGGCTTCTGGTCCTCGATCGCCGAGTTCTTCGAGGTGCGCTTCGAAAGGGCCGGATCCGGCGTGCTCGGTGACAGGTCGATGCCGGGAGCATCTTGGTTCCCCGGCGCCCAGGTAAGCTTTGCCGAGCACATCTTCCGAGGTAAGCCGGCGGACGCGGTAGCGCTGCATTTCGCCTCGGAGCTGCGCCCGCTGGACACGTGGACCTGGGGCCGCTTGCGCGCGGAGACCGCCGCGATCGCTGAGGGCCTGCGGGCTTCTGGCGTAAGCCGGGGCGACCGGGTGGCAGCGTACATGCCGAACATCCCTGAGACCGTCGCGGCGTTTCTGGCCTGCGCGTCGATCGGAGCCGTGTGGTCCTCGGCCGCGCCGGAATTTGGGGCTCGCAGCGTGATCGACCGATTCGCCCAGATCGAGCCGAAGGTACTGCTGGCCGTCGACGGCTATCGCTATGGCGGCAAGGATTTCGACCGCAGCGGCATCGTCTCGTCGATCGCAGCCGAGATTCCCTCCTTGGAGCGCGTGGTGACGCTGGGGTATCTCGAGGGGTCGGGTTGGGAGCAGGGGTTCCTGGGTTCGAAATCCGCCGCCGCGCTGACTTTTGAGCCGCTGCCGTTCGAGCACCCGCTGTGGGTGCTCTACAGCTCGGGCACCACCGGGTTGCCCAAACCGATCGTCCACAGCCAGGGCGGGATCCTGATGGAGCAGCTGAAGAAGGGCCTGCACCTCGACGCCCAGGCGGAAGACCGGGTCTTCTGGTTCTCGACCACCGGCTGGATGATGTGGAACTTCCTCGTCGGGGTGCTGCTCTCCGAGGCCTCGATCGTGCTGTTCGACGGAAATCCGGGCTACCCGGATCTGGGAACCCTTTGGGACCTGGCGTCCGAGACCAAGATGACGACTTTCGGTACGAGCGCGGCGTTCATCGCAGCCTGTATGAAGGACGGGGTCGCCTTGAAGTCCGGTCGGGACCTCAGCGCGTTGCGTGCCGTCGGCTCGACTGGCTCCCCGCTCTCGCCTGAAGGCTTCCGCTGGGTCTACGATCAACTCGGCCCCGATACCTGGCTGTTCTCGACCTCCGGGGGGACCGACATGTGCACGGCTTTCGTGGGCGGTCTCCCGACCCTGCCCGTCTATCTGGGTGAGATTCAGGCGCGATGCCTCGGGGCCTCAGTGGCGGCCTGGGACCCGGAGGGACGGCCGCTGGTCGACGCCGTAGGCGAGCTGGTGATCACCAAGCCGATGCCCTCGATGCCGATCTACTTCTGGGATGACCCGGATGGGTCGCGCTACCGCGAGGCGTACTTCGAGATGTACCCGGGGATATGGCGCCACGGCGACTGGATCGAGATCACCTCGCGGGGGACGGCGATCATCTACGGCCGTTCGGACTCGACGATCAACCGCGGCGGGGTGCGGATGGGTACGAGCGAGATCTACCGCGCGGTACTGTCGGTCGATGAGGTAGTCGACGCCCTGGTCGTCGACCTCCCGCGCGAGGGGACCGATGGCTGGATGCCGCTGTTCGTCGTCCTGCGGGAAGGGGCTTCGCTGGATGATGGACTGGTGTCGTTGATCCGGCGGCGCGTACGTGAGGACTGCTCGCCGCGCCATCTGCCTGACGAGATCCGCCAGATCGCCGAGGTCCCTCGAACCCTCTCTGGCAAGGTGCTCGAAGTCCCGGTCAAGCGGATTCTCATGGGAACCCCGCCGCAGGACGCCGCGAGCCGTGAGTCGCTGGCCAACCCGGCGGCCCTCGACGTATTCGTTGAGATGGCTGAGCAGTAAAGGTTCGGCCGACATCGCCGCCGGTTGATGTCTGCGCGGTTTGGCGACGGCCGAGGCCGCCATACATGTTTCTTACGGTGCTCTCCGATTCACCTGTGACGATTCGCCCCCGATTGGGAAGAACGCGCACGCGCTCAACGGGAGGGATGCCATGCAGCTCAAGCTCAAGCGCAACGCAACGGCAATCGCGGTAGTGGCCACGGCGGCCTTCGCCGGTGGCGCATATGCCGCCACGCAGAGCTCGCAGAGCTCGCAGAGCTCGCCTCGGCAGGCCTTTCTCAACGATGCCGCCCACCGGTTGAACGTGACGCCGGCCCAGCTCAGGGCAGCGTTGCAGGGCGCGCTGCTCGATCAGGTACAGGCTGCTGTCAAGGCCGGGAGATTGACGCCGACGCAGGCCGACATGATCAAGAAGCACGCCCAGAGCGAAGCCGCGGGGCCCGAATTCTTCCCACCCCTGGGGCTCGGCCTCGGTCGCCTTCAGCGCGGATTTGCCGCCCCGCCCGCCGGGTTCGGCGCCGCCGGCGCCGCGGGGCCGGCGCACGGCGGCCGGGTGAACGCGGCCGCAACCTACCTCGGTCTCAGTGAGCAACAGCTCTTCGATCAGCTCGCGGGCGGAAAGTCGCTGGCGCAGATCGCCGCGGCTCGCGCCAAGACGGTCAGCGGGCTGAAGGCGGCGATGCTATCGGCGATCCACACCAGGCTTGACAGAGCCGTGTCCTTGAAGCTGATCACCGCGGCGCACGAACAGCAGATCCTTGCTCGCCTGCCGGCACGGCTCGACGCCGAGATCAACCAGGCAGGGCCCCGCTCGTTCCCCGGCCGCTTCTTCTTCCACGGCCCCGGCGGCGGTCCTGGCCACGGACCCGGCCGTCGTCCCGGGATTGGCCCGCGAGGCCTCAATCGAGGCGCGGGCGGCGGCCCGCTGATGCCACCCCCGGGACCGGCAAATCTGGTCGGTCCTCCTCCCGGTGTTCCCGGGCCTGCATACTGACCTGGAGCCGGCAAGCCCGGAATCAGGGTAAGCCCCAGCTCTTACGGTCCTCTCATTCACTTCTGAAGGGTTTCTCACGGGCCGGTGGTGTACTGGCTTCTACCAGAGCCCGAATTACGTGAGCAGGAGATAACTGAACATGAGCCGACTGAGCCGAATACTTCCGATCGTGGGTGGCGCTGTCGCCGGCGGCGCAATCGCGCTCGCCATCGCGAGCGGCAGCACCACCCGTTCGGTGACCACGACCGTCGTCCAGCCAGCCGGGTCATCGTCGATTCCCACGTCGTTCAGCGCCAACCGCGGCCTCAGCGTGAACCAGATCTACCGCCAGGCCAGCCCCGGAGTGGTCGACATCATCGTCACCTCACAGGGCGGGGGAGCCACTGCCGTCAACCCCTTCGGCGGGGGCAGCCAGCAGACGCAAGGCGAGGGCGCCGGGGTGGTGTACGACAAGAACGGCCACATCCTCACCGACGAGCACGTCGTGGCCGGCGCGACCACCGTCAAGGTCAAGTTCCAGGACGGATACACGGCCAGTGCCAAGGTGCTCGGAACCGACCCCTCCACCGATGTGGGCGTGATTCAGGTCAACGCTCCCGCCTCGGAGCTGCACCCGGTTCCCTTCGCCGACTCCTCCGCGGCGAAGGTGGGTGATCCGGTCGTGGCGATCGGCAGCCCTTTCAGCCTGCCAGAGACGACCACGACCGGCATCGTCAGCGCGGTCGGCCGAAGCATCACGGCTCCGAACAACTACACGATCACCGGCGCGATTCAGACTGATGCCGCGATCAATCCGGGCAACTCCGGCGGCCCGCTGCTCGACGCCAGCGGTCATGTGCTCGGCCTCAATGACCAGATCCAGACACAGTCAGGCTCCAGCGCAGGCGTGGGCTTCGCGGTTCCGTCGAACACGGTCGCCCGGATCGCCAACACGATCATTGCGGGCCACTCGGTCAAGCACTCCTATGTGGGCGTGGAGCTCAACGCCGCCACCACCGGCGGGGCGCAGGTAACCAAGGTCCAACCGAACTCGCCCGCGCTGAGCGCTGGTCTGCAGCAGGGTGACGTGGTCACGGCAATCAACGGCAAGCCGATCAGCTCGACGTCTCAGTTCATCCAGACGGTTGACAGTTATCCGCCCGGTACGAAGCTGACCCTCACGGTCAAGCGCGGTGGCACCACGAAGCAGATCCCGCTGACGCTCGGAAACCGGCCGAGCACGCCCAACACCGGTTGATCTCCCCGCGGTGGCGACCTGGCCCCGCGGGTCGGGTCGCTACCGCCAGGGCGGGCGGCGATCGGGCAACTACTAAGCCGGGGCAGTTGTCGTGGTAGTCGCGGCTGCCACCTGTGCGAGCGTGCGCTCCATCAGCTCGCGGTGGACCGAGCGCGTGCCGCCCTCACGCCGCTGCCAGTGACCGTCGGGCCCCAGCGTCCACGAGAACGTGTCATCAGCCAGGCACCGTTCGAGCGTGTCCTCCAGCTCGGCCTGAAGGTCCGGGTTCTCCACTGGGGCGAGGAGCTCCACCCGGGTGTCGAGGTTACGGGGCATCAGATCCGCCGACCCGATGTAGTAGCGATGTTCCGCACCGCGGTGGAAGGAGTAGATCCGCGAGTGCTCCAGGAAGCGGCCCACCACAGAGACGACGTTGATCGTCTCGGAGACGTCAGGGATGCCGGGCCGCAGACAGCAGATGCCGCGGATGTTGAGATCGATCGGTACGCCCGCCTGCGAAGCCCGGTATAGCGCCTCGATGCAGCGCTGGTCGACGAGCGAGTTCATCTTCATGACGATCCGCGCCGGCTCGCCGGCCTGATGAGCCTCGATCGTTCGATCGATTTCCTCGATCAGCGGCACGCGCATCGAACCAGGCGCGACCAGCACCTTGCGCTGGCGCTTGGGATGCCCATAGCCGGTCAGCGTGTTGAACAGGTTGGCCACCTCTTCGCCGAGCTCGCGGTCGCTGGTGAACAGGCCGAAGTCCTCGTACAACCGCGCGTTCTTGGCGTGGAAGTTGCCGGTGCCGATCATCACGTAGTGGCGGATGCCCTCACGCTCACGGCGCACCACGAGGATCGCCTTGGCGTGGGTCTTCAGGCCGGGGATGCCGTGGACCACGTGGGCCCCAACCTCTTCGAGGGCACGGGACCAGCGGATGTTCAGCCGCTCGTCAAAGCGTGCTTTGAGCTCGACCAGGCAGACGGCCTGCTTGCCCTTCTCCGCCGCCTCGATCAGGGAGGGGACGAGGGCCGAATCGTCTGAAGTGCGGTACACGGTCATCTTGATCGCCAGCACGTTTGGGTCTTCGGCCGACTGTTTGACGAACCGCTCGACGCTGGAGGAGAACGAGTGGTAGGGGTAGTGCACGAGCACATCCCCTGAGCGGATTGGCTCGAACACATCCGGCTGTGCGTCGCCGTCGCCCGGGCGGGGGCCGAAGGCGGGGTGGGTCAGCGGCGTCCATTGTGGCTGGCGCAGATCGGAATGACCGTCAATGTTGGCGATCTGCCAAAGGTCACTGAGGTCGAGCAGGCCTTCCACGTCGTAGACCTGAACCTCTTCCACGTGCAGCCACTCGATCAAGCGCTCCCGCAGCGCGGGATCCATGTCCGCGCCCACTTCCAGGCGCACAACCTCGCCGAAGCGCCGCCGCCGCAACTCGTCCTCGACCGCTTGAAGCAGGTCGTCGGCCTCGTCGGAGACCTCGAAGTCGGCATCCCGGGTCACTCGGAACAAGCTGTGGCTGATGATGTCCATCCCCGGGAACAGCGAATCGAGATGCTCGGCGATGACTTCCTCGAGCGGAATGTATGTGTCCTTCTCGATCTCCACGAATCGTGGAAGCACCTCCCTGGGCACTTTGACCCGCGCAAACACATCGTGATCGAGATCCGGATCGTGCAGCCAGACGATCAAGCTCAGCGAGAGGTTCGAGATGTACGGGAACGGGCGTCCCGGGCCGATGGCCAGGGGCGTCAGAACCGGAAAGATCTGCTCCCGGAAACGGCGGGCGAGGTTGCCCGAAGGAGCGGAGGACTCAGCGCACGAGATGATCCGGATGCCGTGCTCGGCCAGCTCCGGCCGGATGGTCTCGAAGAACTGGCGAGCGTGCCTTCGGTCCAGCTCGCGCACCTTCGCGGCGATGCCCTCCAACGTCTCCATCGGCGACAGCCCGTCGGGGCCGTGGGCGTCGATCCGGGCGTCGACCTGGTCGTGCACCCCGGCCACCCGGACCATGAAGAACTCGTCGAGGTTGGTGACGAAGATGGCGAGGAACTTCAGGCGCTCGAGCAGCGGCAGTGACTCGTCTTCGGCCAGTGCCAGCACCCGATCGTTGAAGTCCAGCCATGACAGCTCACGATTGATGAACAACGATGGGTCCGCGAGATCCCCGGCCGGCGGTGCCTCGGTGACGAGGGCTCCCTCCAGCGGCTCAAGCGAAGGATCGTTCAAGCCAGCGCCTCCTGATTGGCGATCGCGGCGAGCTCCGTCGGGCGCAGAAGCACGACCAGCTCTCCCTTGGCGATGCCGGCCAATCCCCCCTTGCGCAGGCGCGCCTGCGCGCCGGTGAGGTCGTGAAGGGTCAACGTGAACGAGGGATCGTGGCCCACAAGCAGCACGTTATCCAGCCCGGCCGTGAGCTCGCGCAGGTCGAACGGCTCTCCGGACAGAGCCGGCTCGATCGTCACCGGCACATCCAGGTGCTCGCAGACCAGCTCCGCGGTCTGACGGGCGCGCAGCTTGGGGGAGCTCAGGCAGACATCCACGGAGGCGCCGATCCGGGTCAGGGCGCGCCCGGCCGCCTCGGCCTGACGTGTCCCGCGCTCGGTTAGCGGGCGCTCGTCGTCAGGCAGGCCGTCGGCGGCTTCGGCGTGTCTGAGCAACCAGAGCATGGGTGAACTCTACGCTGCGGCTGGAGCGGTCAGGCACAGGAGCACAATTTACGGCTTGGGCCGCCCACAGATGTGACGGGATTGTGAAGGTCCGGGGTCACGCGGACGGGTGATTCGCCCCCGCCGGCAGCGCGACAGCCCCGCGGCGCCGAGCGGCGTCAATCGCCTCGGACGCGCTCAGCCAATCAGCAACCGGCGTCCGAACACCCGCTGAAACGCCTCATCGTCCCCATAGCGATCGACGCTCCAGCGCGGGAGCGTGAGGTCTCCGTCAGCCTCCAGGTGTAGGTCCACCCCGTGTCCGTTGGCGCGCAGGCGAACCTCACGCACCGACTGATCGCGGCCGCGCTCCAGATGCTCGGCGAGCCGGAGGATCATCGAGCTGCGTTCGAGCAGAGCCTCGTCTCCATCGCGTGCGAGCGCCGCCAGGTCCCCGAGCTTCGGCGTCCCCTTGCGGTGGTAGCGGGTGATCTGCGCGATCAATGCCCGCTCGCGCGGGTCAAACCCCGGAAGCTCGGCGCTGACGATCAGGTACTGAGAGTGCTTGTGGTGGTCGTCGTAGGAGATCGTCATGCCGACGTCGTGGAGCATCGCGGCCGCCCAGAGCAGCTCCCGCTCGCCCGGCAGGGGCTCGAACAGCCCGCCGGCCAGGAGTGAGTCGTACATCTGCAGCGACAGCTCGGCCACGTGCTCGGCGTGGGGGAGATCGGACTCATACTGGATCGCCAGGTTGCGTACGGCCGCGGCCCGGACGTCATCGAACAGCGGCTCCTCCTCGGCCAACAGCGTGCGGCCAAAGAAGACCCCCTCCCGTAGCCCGGCTTCTGTTACCTCGATCCCGTCGAAGCCGCCGAGCTCGAGCGTCGTCTCCAGCGTCAGCGCGGCAGCCAGGATGATGTCCCCGCGGCCGGGTTTGATGCCGGGCACGCCGCCCCGCTCTGCCACCGGGAGCTCGGCCAGCGTTTCGACCAGCTTGGACATCGCCGCCGGGGTGATGAGAAACCCCTGGACGCCGACGTCGATCTGGCCCGCCGCGCGCTGTGCGGCGGCGGCCAGGTTGCGCACTGCGCCCCCCACCCCGACTAGGCGAGGGCCACTGGAGGCAAGCCAGCCGAGCCCCGAGAGGGCGTCGCGGACGTGGGCGCGCACGCGCTGGAGCTCCTTCTTCTTGGCCGGTCCCGAGCCAGCCAGGAAGCGCTCGGTCAGCCGCACCGCGCCGAGCGGAAACGACTCCATCGCCCGCGCGTGGCGATCATCGACCTGCACGAGCTGCATGCTGCCGCCGCCGAGGTCGACGACCGCGCCCTCGCTCAGCGTCGTGGTGTTGACGGCCGCGACGTAGCCGTAGCGAGCCTCATCGATGGCCGAGAGGACCTCAATGTTCAGCCCGCTGCGCTCGCGGGCGCGGCGCAGGAACTCGTCCTGGTTGCTCGCGTCCCGGATCGCACTGGTGGCAATCGCGATGACCTCGTCCTCGGCGAGCGCGTGTGCCCGGCAGAAGCGGGCGAACACCGTCAGGGTCTCCAGTCCACGCCGGGTCGCCTCCTCGCTCAGCTTGCCGGTGGCGCCAAGTCCCTCGCCGATCCGGACCGTCTCATAGAGCTCGTCGGTGAGCTTCCACCACACCCCGGGCACGTAGGTGAACACGACCAGCCGCCACGAGTTCGAACCGAGGTCGAGCACGGCCAGATGGCGGTTGCTCTGCCCAGGCCGCGCGGCCGCGCGCGTTGATCGCCAGCTCACGACCGGATCATCGGGGGGGCGGCGGACGACTCGCCGGCCGGCGGGAGCAGCTTCACAATCTATTCACATCCATCCAGCCGCGTCCCTATTCTGCGCCCGACCCACGTATGGCCTCGTTCTCAAACTTCTTCCGCGTCAGCGACAGCGAGTTCTTCGACCTGTTCGAGCGGGCGGGGGCCAACATCGTCCATGCCGCCCAGCTGCTCGATGACATGCTCAGCTCGTTTCCAGACAGCAAGGGCCTGTCCCGTGAGATCTTGATCTGCGAGCAGGACGGCGATCAGATCACGCATGAGGTGATCCGGCGCCTCAACCAGACCTTCGTCACCCCGATCGACCGCGAGGATATCCTCGAGCTGGTCTCGGCGCTCGATGACGTGGTCGACTACACCGAGGAGGTCGCGGACTACCTCGGGCTCTATCGGATCGAGGCGCCGATGGTCCAGGCTCTGGCCCTGGCCCACGTGCTGCGGGACGCGACGCAGCAGATTGCCCTGGCGATTCCGCTGATGCGCGGGTTCAAGGACATCAGCGAGCACACGGTTGAAGTGCATCGCCTGGAGAACGAGGGCGACCGGATCTCCCGTGAGGCGATCGCCTCGCTGTTCGAGACCGGCATCGATCCGATGGTGGTGATCCGCTGGAAGGACATCTTCGAGCGACTCGAGAACGCGATCGACGCCACCGAGCGTGCCGCGGACATCCTCGAGGGCATTGTGATCAAGAACGCCTAGTGTCCCGATTCGCCGGAGCCCGTTGTGAGCGCTGACGTAATCCTCATCATCGTGGTCGCGACGGCCCTGGCCTTTGATTTCACCAACGGCTTTCACGACACGGCCAATGTCGCTGCGACCGCGATCTCCACCCGCGCGATCGCCCCGAAGCCGGCCGTTGCGCTAGCGTCGCTGCTGAACTTCGCCGGTGCGTTCATCTCGCTGAAGGTGGCCGCGACAGTGGGGAAGGGCTTCGTCGACACCCACGCGGTGAGCACCACGGTCGTGTTCGCCGGACTCGTGGGAGCGATTGCCTGGAACCTGATCACCTGGTACTGGGGTCTGCCTTCGAGCTCGTCCCACGCCTTGATCGGGGGTTTGGTCGGTTCTGTGTGGGCCGCCCACGGCTCCTCCGCGGTCCTGGGCGACGGACTCCTGGCCAAGCTGATCGTGCCGGCCATCGTTGCCCCGCTGGTGGCCTTCCTGGTTGCCGGCATCGCGATCCTGTGCGTGTACCGGATCGTCGGCCGGCTGCGGCCGGGACCGGTCAACCGCGGTTTTCGGCTCGGTCAGCTCGCCTCCAGCGGCCTGCTGGCGCTGTCTCACGGCACCAACGACGCGCAGAAGACGATGGGCCTGATCACCCTCGCCCTGGTCGCCCACGGTGACATCGCCTCGAACTCGTTCCACGTCCCGGCTTGGGTGGTGGTCGCCGCGGCGACAGCCATCTCGTTGGGCACGTTCAGCGGCGGCTGGCGGATCATCCGCACGATGGGAACGCGGATCATCAAGATGGATCCGGCGCAGGGGTTCGCCGCTCAGAGTGCGGGGGCGGCGGTGATCCTCGCGGCGTCGAGCGTCGGGTACCCGCTCTCGACCACGCACGTGATCTCCGGTGGGATCACCGGCGCCGGAGCGGCCAAGCGCTTCTCCGCGGTCCGGTGGGGGGTGGCGGGCAACATCGTCGTCGCTTGGGTGCTGACGCTGCCAGCGGCTGCCGCCTTCGGCGGAGCCGTGTACGGCGTCTCACGGCTGTTCGGCAACGGTGCCGCCGGCCCGATCGTGATCAGCGCCGTGCTGCTGGCGGCGCTGGCCGCCGTTCTAGTTCGACGCCTTCAGCAGCCCACGCCCGCGGCGATGACCTCGTAATGCCAGGACTGATCGACACAGGCGCACTGGTCAAGCTGCTCTATACCTCGCTGGCCGCAGGCGTGTCCGTTGCGATCGTGTTCTCGCTGGCGATCCTCGGCGCCACGCGCTCGAGCGACATGCGCCGATCCGGCCGCGGCGCCGCGGCCAGTGCCTATGCGGCCCTCACGGTGCTCGCGCTGATCCTTGCCACGGCGATCGTGGTCTACGGGCTCGTGCTGATGGCCCGCAAGAGCTGAATCCCCCGCGGGCGCTACTTACCTGCGTTTGCCGGGCGGCGGATCGACGTTGCCGCGGCGCTCCCGCAGCCGGCGTCGCACGGAATCACGCAGCAGATACCCGATGATCACCAGTGCGGGGACCGCAAACGCGAGTTGCACGTACCAGTGGCCGAGGTGAGCAACAACGAGAACTGCGACGGCGCTCACGGGGCGGCAATCGCGCTCACGGAGCGCGGCCGTCGTCACGCAGAAAGCGCACGGCGGTGATCACGGCCAATGCGGTCATCAGCACGGCGCTGCCCACGCACCATTGGCAAATCGCCTTGATCGTGAACAGCTCCCGGTAGGTGAGATACATGCTGAAGCCGAAGCCGATCAGAGCGATCGTGAAGCCGGCGGCTCGCCCGAGTTCGGTGCGGATGGCCAGCGAACCGAGGATGCCGATGTAGCCGATCAGGCCTAGCACCGAAACCGGGACGCCGTCGAGCTTGGCCCAGCGCGACGCCTGCACGGTTTCGCAGCCACCGCTGGACAGGCACAGCACCTTCAGACCGGCGTAGTGCACATAGGTCAGGTAGCCCGCGACTCCGATGCCGAGCACGCTGAGCACGATCACCGCGATCAGCAGCCGTCGGTCAGTGCTGAGCGCTCGGGTTCGTGTACCCGCAGTCGCGTCGCTGACGGCCGTCACGAGACTTGCTTGATCGCCGACTGGATGTCGCTGTAGCTCGGGACTCCGGAAGGCGCGATCGTCTGGCCCCGGGGACCCTTGAACAGCAACGTCGGCGTGCCTTGTACCCCGGCTGTTTTGGCGGCCTGGTTGTCGGAGACGATCTGGCTGCTCAGCGTCTGATCGTTCCGGGCGGTGCTCCAAGCGCTGATGTTCAGCCCGGGCACCTGACGAGCGAGTCCGTTGAGATAGCCGTCGGTCACGTAGCCACTGCCCTCGGCGCCCTGCTGGCGATAGAAGAGCTCGGTGTAGTCCCAGAAATGGTTTTGCTTGCCCGCGGCGAGCGCCGCCACCTGCTGCGTCGAGAAAGTCTGCGGACTCTGCGTCGCGGTCTGAAAGGCGCGGTAGACGACCTTCACCTTGCCCGCTCGGACGTCCTTGGCCACGAGCTCCGGAAAGCCTCCACTGAGCGTGAACTGCTGACAGACCGGGCACTCCAGGTCGCCGTAATAGGTCATCGTCACCGGCGCCGACGGGCTCCCGAGCGTGGCGCCCGACTGAGGAATGCCAGACAGCAGGCTGGTCACCTGCGAGACGAGCTTGGTCGACTTGGCTCCGGTCTGGAGTCCGTTCGTGCCGCTGCCACCGCTGCTGGCGGAGATCGCGATGGCTACCGCCACCACCGCGATGGCAGCGAGGATCACGCCGCTCAGCGTCCGCACCCGGCGCTGGCGCCGCTCACGCTGCTGCCGGGCCTGCTCCTCTGCGAGTCGCTGGGCGCGCGCTTGTTCTTTTTGCTTGGTTCGCGAGGCCATCTTGGGTGATTGCAGAGCCTTGGGGGGGCACCGCTATCCGAGGACGCCCCTGACGAGCAGGATAGCGACGACAAGCGCCACAACGCCCATACCCAGGGCGACCACGGATGCGAACAGGCGCAGGGCGACGTCGCGGTTCATCATCCGTTGGCCTGATCGACGATCAGTGCAGTGAACGGCTGCGCGCCTCTCGGTGCGACCTGGAAAGCCAGGCCCCACTTGCCGACCATCACCAAAGCGGGCGCGGCGCGCGAGTAGACGCCCGGCTGGATCTCCTTGAGCGCGTATTCCTGCTGGGGCATCTGCATCTCCAGGTGATTGAGGGTGAGAGTGACGGTCGCGCCGCGGACGGGCACGCCGCCGCGGGTGATGCGCAGCGCAAAGGAATCGGGAGCGGCGGCTTTGTTCGGCGAGACCAGCACCTGCAGCTGATAGCCGGCCCGCCTGACCGTCTCCACGACCCGGCCCGGACCGACCTGCGCGAGCGCCGAGTTCTGCAGCGCGAAGGCGGGTGGTGGAGGAGCGAGGCTTGACAGCACGGCGGCGGTGAAGACGGCCGCAGCGACGATCGCGATCTCGCCGCTGATCAGGCGCCGCAGCAGCTGGGTTGCCGAGTGCCCCTCCTCCTGGCCGCGCGCGGGCTCGCGTGCGGCCAGGAGGCGCGGCTTGGTCCGCAGCAGATTCGCCGCCCCCAGCACCAGGGCCGCGGTCAGTAATCCGATCTTGACCAGGATCGCCACGCCGTAACCCGTGTCCCAGAGGGCGTTGACGGCCGGCATGTGGACGATCGTCGCGCCGGTTCCCGTGGCCAGGAGCACGAGCACCGAGACAAGCGCGACGTTTGAGAACCGCGGAACCACGTGCGCCAGAACCTGAACCCGCGACGCCGCGCCAGGCGGCGCCGCCTCGGCGAGACTCAGCCACAGGACGAGCAACCCGATCAGTCCGCCCAGCCACAATGAGCCGGAGGCCAGGTGGACCACATCCAGCGCGACCGAAAGACCGCGTGGCGAGGTCTGCCCGGCATGTCCAACCGCTCCCGGAAGTACCAGCGTCGCCGCTGCGGCCAGCAGCGCGCCGGTCACGGCGGCGATCTCAGCCACCGAGCGCTGTGGTTGGTCGGGCCGGTCAAGCCACAACGAGATCCAGGCGGCGACCGAGAACAGGCCGAAGCACAGCTCCATGTCCAGGTAGCCGCGTCCGAATCCGGTCACCCGGAACAGCGGGACGAGCGCGCCGAGGTCGAAGACAGAGCGAAGCGAATCGTTGGCGATGGCGACGTCCAGATACACCGGGAGGGCGATCAACCCAAGGACCGAGGTGAGCATGAAGGCTCGGGTCAGCGCCCGGAGGCTCGTTCCGGATACTCGGCGGATTGCGCTGCGGGCGATCAACGTCCTCAGCGCGAGCAGGCCGATCGAGCTCATCACGAAGAGGAACGCCGCCCACCGGGTGATCAGCAGCTGCGGTGTGGTGGCAGTCGCCGACAGATGGGGGACGGGGAACTGCGGGGCGGGGCCTGGGTTTGGACCCACGGCAAAGGTGAATGCGCCCTGCACGGGATGGCCGTCAACGGAGATGGCCCGCCAGTAGACGAGGTACCAGCCCTGCGGCAGATTGGGGTGCAACGGCACGAGCAGCGCGTCCGGGTTGGCGGGCGAGCGCCTCACCGGGCCGAGCGTCTGTTGGTGACCGCCGGCGTCAGTGACCGAGACGATGGCGAACTGCGGCTCGACCGCCTCGTCGTAGGTCAGCGAGACCCGTCCCGGAGGGGAGTCGAGCACCCCGCTGGCCGCGGGGGACGTCTTGGTCAGGTAGGCGTGCGCGGCGGCCGACGAGGGCAGCGCCAGCACTACGAGACCAGCGAGAACGCAGACGCAGACGCACAGTCGGCGCCTCACGCGAGCGGTCGCCCTCCGCCGTTGGCCGACGTGCGGCTGGCCAGGGCGAAACCGCCCGCCAGCAGACCGAGCGCGCCCACGATCAGCGCGACCACGGTAAGGGTTGACGTCCCGCCGGCGCCCAGAGAATTGGTCGCCTTGAGCGTCGGGGCCGGCGCGTCCGAGGACTCTGGGCCTGACCAGTCGACGATCGACCCGTCGGAGTACGTCTGCTGGACCGTGAACCTGTAGCTGCGGCTGGACTGCGGGGTGGCCAGGAACTGGAACAGCGAGTCCTCGCCGGTGGGCGTGTGACCGCCGCTCCAGGTGACCTGCGCAACGAC
Source organism: uncultured Solirubrobacterales bacterium (assembly GCA_963757165.1). Lineage (GTDB taxonomy): Bacteria > Actinomycetota > Thermoleophilia > Solirubrobacterales > Solirubrobacteraceae > Palsa-465. The sequence goes on along the minus strand of CAVWQO010000006.1, from coordinate 162,804 downwards.
GGCGCTGTCTCCGCTGCCGCTCTGCTGCTCGGCTCGTTGCCAGTCCGGACTGGGGACGAACGAGTCGATCGAGAACCCGCTCGGCACCGTGAGCACGATCTTGGTGGTGGTTGCGTTCTGCTTCTCGGTGGGGACGGCGAGGCTGAAGAGTTGAAGCTGATGGCTGAGGGAGACCTTCGGACTGACCTCAGCGTGGGCGAAAGCGGCAGCCGGGGCAGCGCCGAGCCCCGCCAGTGCCAGGACAACGACTGTGCGTAGCAGCCTCACGGCTTGACCTCCAGCGTGTAGGGAGCGGTGACGATCCGGCCATGGAGCTTCATCTGCAGGAACAGTCGCCAGGTGCCGGCGACCGGTAGGAGCACCCCGAGCGTGAGCTTTCCGGGGGCAGAGGCCTGGCCGGAGACGCGCGCTCCCCCGAGGACGCTTGTGCAGTTGGCCGCACCCGGGCCGCAGACGTGGGTGTGGAAGTAGTCCAACGACCCTTGGTGGAAAAAGATCGCGTGGGCGAGGGCCCCGAACCAGGGGACGAAGCTGACCTTGTGCCCCTGCGGGTCAAGAACGCGGACGTTCACGAAGGCGGCCTGGATTGCGTGCAGCGATGGATGGCCCTGCATCTCGAAGTGGTAGCCGTCGACGGTCTGGTTGCGTCGGAAGACCGGCAATTGCGAGGGTTTGTAACGGCCCGTGACCTGCACGCTCTTGAACAGCTGGAAGTTCGGCTGGCCGCCCGGGATGTTCGGATACACATCGACGAGCACCCGGTAGCGTCCCGGCGCCGGGAACGTGACCGACTGGCGTAGGAGCCCGTTTGGCCCGATCGGCGGGTGCTCATGGATGATGTAGGCGAGATCGTCTCGGACGATGATCAGGTGCACGCCGGTGTGCGGCCCGGAGCCGGTCTTGTAGCTCGTCAACGGCTGACCGCTCGGCATCCGCACCGTGAAGGTGACCGTCGTCGGGTGCCCGGGGACGACCGCGGCCGCCGGTTCAAAGCCCGCCAGGGTGAACACGCGCGCGGCGCCGACCGTCGGGGCGGTGACGGCGCTGGTGCCGCCGCTGCCTCCGCACCCGGCGAGGATCGCTGCCGTCACGATCGCGCCGAGTGAGCCGGTCAGATGAGTCCGGCTCATCGCAGAGCCGCCTGAAGTGCTGCCGTGAAGGCACGCACTCCGAAGGAGCCCTCCAGCCGCGCGGCGATCCGGCCCCGGCGGTCGATCGTGAACAGCCATGGCTCGGTCTGAAGATGAAAGGCCTTCAGCTGCGGACGCAGACCCTGGCTTGGCTGGTTGTTCGCATACACCTCTTCATGGATGAAGTCGATCCGCTTGCCGAACCGGGACTCAAGTTGGGCTGCGATGTCGGTGACCGGCCCGCAGACCTTGGAGATGCACAGCTGCGGGGTCGCGAACAGCAGCGCGATCGGCCGCTTGCCGAGGGCGTCCTTGAAGGAGACCTGGTGCATGTCGTCGGGCGGTACGCGGGTGGTCAACAGTCCGAGGTTGCCGTGTGTCGATGCCGGTGTGTCGGTCGCGATCGCCGGTGGCGACTGACCCACGTCGGGAATCGGCGAGGATGCCGCCACCGCGACCTGCCCGGGAGCGCCGATCAGACCCGCCGGCGTGCGGGTCAGCGCGAGGACCGTGTACGTACCCCGGTTCGGAAGCCTGATGTTGGCGGCGTAGATCGCCTGGATCCCACCCGGTCCCGCGTTCTGCCGGCTGCGGTAACGCGCCGCCACGGCGAGGGGATCGGCCGGCGCTAGGAACGGACCCTGGGCGGGGCTGTTGGGGTTGCGGGCGATGTAGATCGCAGTCGGCGCGTAGACGAACGCCCCCGACGCGGTGGTCAAAGCAAAGGCAAAGCGCCTCGTCCCCGGCGTGAACGTCCCCGTGGCGGCGCCGAGCTGGGCACCCTGCCGGACGCCGGCGGCGAGCTGCTGGAGGGTCTTACCCGCCGTGGCCGGGAACTGGTCGGTCCGGGGGGCCTCGGCGGGGCCGAGCTCGGCCACGGCCGGAGGTGGTGCGGCGCGCGAGGCTGAGGCAGTTGAGGTGGACGTGTTCGACGCCCCGGAGGAGGTCGATGAGCTGCCCGAGGACCCACACGCCGAGAGGGCGAGGCCGACGGACAGCGCAACAGGGAGGACGCAGAGGCGGATGGGCAGTTTGATGGTCATTACTCCAGAAGGGACGCGGGAAGAGTGTTAGGGCTTCCTCGGCTGTTGTTAGGAATTCAGGTGTTCACGGCCGACAGAAGCCACAAGCCCAGACAGGTGAAGGTAACCATCACCGCGAGCATCCATCGCTGTGACTCTGCCGCAATCCGTGAAGAGTTGCGGAAGAGAACCAGAGCTCGATCGTGGGCGAGGACCAGGCCCGACACGTGTCCGGCGACCAGCGCCGCGACCTGGACGTACCAGATCGCAGCGGCCGAGATGAGGCCGGGATCGATCCGCGTCCCGGCCGTCCCGAACAAATCTGCACCGCTCCCTGTGGGATCGGAGATCAGGTGGGCGGTGGCTTGCCCCTGGATCACCAACAGCGAGAAATAGTGGGCGAACAGATAACCGAAGGCGATCGGGACCAGTGAGTGCACAAACGCACGGGCCAAGGCGCGCGTGTTCTGACCCGCCGAGAGCGAGTTCATGCCCTTGATCCCCAATCCGTAAAGCGCGGCACACAGGAGCACGCACCCGAGCAGCCCGACGGTCAGCGCCAGCTCGAGTGCCGCGGTGCCTCCCAATCCGAGCCCAGCGAAGTCGCTCTGCAGCGAGGGAGAGATACTCCGCCACAGCGGCCCGTTGAGAAAACCGTCGAACGTCGTGGTTCCGATCATGGCCACCAGCAGTGCCACCGTTCCCGGCCGTGGCCTCAGAGCTGTCAGCCCGGATAGAGGCGTGCGGCGCCAAAGGGCGGCGTCGCGAACCCGCAGCGCCGACAAGCCGGCGAACAGGCCGAAGACGACCCCGAAGGCGTCACCATTCTCGGTCCAGCGATCGATCCCGAAGCACGCCATCCCGACCAGCTGCACGAGCGCGTAGGCCATGGCCAGCACGGCCAGGGTGGCGGGATGCTGGCGGCCGACGAACACCAGCTCAAGCCAGGCGAAGCCGACAATGCCGGCGACGGCGGGCCAGTGCCCGAGCCATGGGGGATAGGGAAGCGGCTCCCCGATCCGGCGGTTTGTGCCCGCGCGGCGGCCCGCGGCGGCAAGCGCTCGAGCGAACGTTCGCCAGGGGCTGAAGGCCCTGAACACGTCGCCGAGGAGAGCGCTGAGCACCGGCACCCCGACCCAGAAGAGCACGAACACGGCGGTCGGGGCGAGATTGGCGGTGGGAACCTGGTTTCCGGTGACGCCGGAATACACGAGTACCGTGAAGAGGGCCACGCCGATCACGCCGCAGAACGCCTCGGCGGCGCGCGGAATCCTGAACAGACGCCGCTCAGGGGCGCCTTCGAGTCTCGGCGTCGACCACAGCCGGGGCAGCGCGACGAACGACACGATCAGCACGGCTCCGGCGGCCCAGGCAAACAGCCACGTCGGCACGGGCAAGGAGGTACGCCCGACGAGGCCGTGGGCGCGGGCGGCGGCGGGCCACACCGCGGCAAGCAGCAACACCCGGGGCAGCAAGGTCACGGCGGTGCGCGCGCGCCGATGACTCCGAAGGCCGCCCGCTTGCGCCAGCACAGCGCCGGAGGGTACCGGCGGGACTCTCAATTCCCGCTGTTTGCATGTAAAGAACCTGTTACCAGCCGCGCGCAGCACCCTGACCACGCCGTGCGGTCCACTACAGTCTCTCCCATGTCGCCGCATGGGAGCGATGCGAAAACGGGGCTTCAGACAGCACCTCAGCGCTCGCAAAACCGGCTCCGGCTGGCGGTCATCGATCGCGATACGGGGTTCATGCAGGTCCTCTCCAACCGACTCGAGACGCTCGGGTGGGACTTGCGTGCCGTCTCCAGTGCGGTAACCATCGAAGCGCTCGTGGCGATGCGGCTGAACGCGCTCGTGCTGGACGTAGCGGTGCTTGGGCCGGGCAGCTGGGACTACCTGGAGCGCGTGTGCTCACGCCTTCCCGGCCTGGCCGTCACCGTCTGTACCGGGCCCTCCTCCGTGGCCCAGCGCGTGCGCGGACTGCGGCTGGGCGCCGATGCCTGGATGACCAAGCCTTGTCATGCTGAGGAACTGATCTGCGTGATCGAAGCGGCAGTGCGCCGGCACCGCCGCAACGACATGCCCTCGCTCACGGGAGCGGCGACGGTGGGCGAGATCACAATCCGTCCGGACCTCTACCAGGCCTACGCGTCTTCGGCCAGCCTCGAATTGACCGCGCGTGAGTTCGAGATCCTTCACCTGCTCTCTCAGTCGGACCGCGTGTTGCGGCGTGAGGAGATCTACGAACGGGTCTGGGGTTACGCGATGGCCCACGGCGACCGCTCGGTCGATGTGTTCGTCCGCAAGCTGCGCCAAAAGCTACGGACCGCCTCGCCGGCCTGGAGCTATATCCACACGCACTTCGGGGTCGGGTACCGGTTCGCCCCCGAGCCCGACGGCGGCATGATCACGCCGGCCCACGACGCCCCAGTCGATGACGTCGGCGCTGAGCTGCATCCGGCCCTGAGCAGCTGAATCCCGCCCGCGTCGCCCGCAGCGGCGGGCTTCGCCGGCTGCGCTCACAACTTCTTCACAACCTGATCACGAATCGGTAACCCGGCTCGCGGCCTTCCCGAGCAGCATGCTCGGCTGATGGCTGCAACAGCCCCATCCCGCCGCGAAGTGCTGTTGGTTGGACCCCTTGAGATCCTGCCTGACGAGCACCTTGCTCGTGCCGATGGTCGGACGCTGATGCTCTCGATCCGGGAGCTGAGGGTCCTGACCGAGTTGGCCCGCCGTGCGGACCGGATCATGGCTCGCGATGAGCTGTTCGGTCTCGTCTGGGGCCGCGACATGCGTCGCGGAGATCGATCCGTGGACGTCTACGTCCGCAAGCTCCGGGTCAAGCTCGAGGACGCGCTCCCGAGCTGGCGGTTCATCCATACGCATTTTGGTTTCGGCTACCGGTTGGCCGCCGAACGCAAACAGCACCCCAACGATCGGTTCACAACTGATTAACACCTGAGCCCTCGCCTGCCCACAGACTCTGTCGCACACCAATGAAGGAGATGACTTTGACTCTAAGTCGCATACCCGCGGTCGCACTCGCGCTGGCCGCATCGCTGGGGGTCGCCGCGTGCGGTTCCAGCTCGAGTTCCAGCAGCTCCGGCTCGGCCGCTAGCTCGAGCGGGAGCGCCACAAGCTCCGCCAGCTCCGGCGGATCGTCGACAATCAACGGCGCCGGCTCCACCCTGGCCGCTCCGATCTACATGCAGTGGGGCCAGAATCTTTCTTCGCAGGGGGTGACGGTCAATTACAACGCGCTGGGCTCAGGTGCCGGGGTCGCCGGGCTGCAGGGGGCGACGGTTGACTTCGCCGGCAGTGACCCGGCAATGAAGCCCGAGGAAGTCAAGGCGGCGAAGGGTCCGGTGGCCCAGTTCCCGATCGCCTTTGGCGGGATCACGCTGTCCTACAACCTGTCCGGGGTCAAGAGCGGACTCAAGCTCGACGGCAAGACCGCCGCCGACATCTTCCTTGGCAAGGTCAAGAAGTGGAACGATCCGGAGATCAAGGCGCTCAACTCAGGCATCAGCCTTCCGAGCACGGCGATCACCGTCGTCCACCGCTCGGACTCCTCGGGTACGACCAAGGGCTTCACCACGTTCCTGTCGGATTACAGCCCCGCGTGGACCGCGGCGGCCGGCAAGCCGGACAAGACCGTGAAGTGGCCGACCGGCACCGGTGCTCCGAAGAACTCCGGTGTGGCCGCGGCGATCAAGCAGACGCCCGGGGCGATCGGTTACGTCGAGCAGGCGTACGCGCTGCAGAACGGATTCACCTACGCTGCGGTCAAGAACAGCTCCGGCAAGTTCGTCTCGCCGACGCTGCCCGCGACCTCGGCCGCGGCAGAAGGGATCAAGATCCCGCCGGACCTGGCGATCTCGACGATCAATTCGCCCAACCCCACGGCCTATCCGATCACCTCCCAGACGTTCCTGATCGTCTACAAGGACCCGTGCAAGGCGGGGGCGAGCAAGTCAGCGGCCCAGGGGCTGAAGAAGTTCCTCAGCTACGGTCTCGGCGCGGGTCAGAAGATCGAGCAGCAGCTCTCCTACGCCTCCCTGCCGCCGGCTCTGCTGGCCAAGGACCAGGCGCAGCTGAAGACGCTCACCTGCAACGGTTCGCCGCTGTAGGTCGAGAACGCGCGTGGAGGCTCACGCCATCACGCCCGGCGGCGACCGCTCGGTTTTCGAGCGGTCGCCGCTGAGTCGTCTCCCTGATCAGGTCCTGAGCTTTGGCCTGGCGGGGATCGCCGTCTGCGTCCTCCTGCTGCTGGCCGCGTTCTTCGTCACCCTGATCGCCCAGTCATCCTCGGCGTTCAGCCACGTCGGGATCGTCCACTTCCTGTTCCGCAACAACTGGGACACTTCCCAGCTGCAGCAGGGCGCCGCATGTGCATCGGGCGGACATTGCACGTTCGGGGCATGGCCGATGATCCTCGGCACGTTGCTGACCGCTGGGATCGCGCTGGTGATCGGCGTCCCGGTAGCGGTGGCGGCCGCGCTGTATCTCACCGAACTGTGTCCGCCGCGGGCACGGGCGCCGCTGGCGCTGCTGGTCGATCTGCTGGCCGCCGTGCCATCGGTCGTTTACGGGCTGTGGGGGTTCGTCGTGCTGGCTCCCAAGCTCCGCGGCTTTCAGCAGTGGCTCGCCAACACGTTCTCGTTCTTACCGTTCTGGGCCGGGCAGGTGGCCGGCCCGAGCTATTTCATCGCAGGGCTGATCTTGGCCATCATGATCCTGCCGATCGTCTCGGCCGTTTCCCGGGAGGTGATCGCAACCGTCCCCGCGGAGCACAAGGAGGGTGCGCTGGCGCTCGGGGCGACGCGCTGGGAGATGATCCGGATGGCTGTCCTCCCGTACTCGCGGGCGGGCATCACCGGGGCCGCGATGCTGGGCCTCGGACGTGCGGTCGGCGAGACGATCGCGGTGGCTTACGTAATCGGCGGCTCCACGACGATCGGCCACTCCATCTTCCAGCAGGGCCAGTCGCTGGCCGGCGTGATCGCCCTGCAGTTCGGTGAGGCTGAGAGCACGCCGCTCTACAAATCGACTCTGTTCGCTGCCGGGCTGATCCTGTTCGTGCTGACGCTGTTGGTCAACCTGATCGCCCGGCGCTATGTCGTCCGCTCGGGAACCGGAGGCCGCGGCGGCGGGCGTCTACGGCGATCCGGCGCCCACGCCGGCGCGGTGACCGCGTCGACCGAGATCGAGCCTCTTCGGGTGCCGTCATGAGCGAGGGTCTGCAGATCAGCGCGCGGCGTCGACGAACGGACCGGATTATGCGCGCCCTGCTCGGTGCGGCCACCGCAGTGGCGCTGATCCCCCTGGTGCTGATCCTCTACTACCTGGTCCACAAGGGCATCGGCGGGATCAACGGCAACTTCTTCACCAGCGACCCCAACGGCAACCAGTGCTTCCCGCAGGTCCCCGGCGGACCGCCTCCACCCCCGTGCAACATCGGCGGGATTCGCAGTGCGATTCTCGGCTCGGTCGAGATCGTCGGCCTGGCCACGGTGATCGCGATTCCAGTGGGTATCGGCGTCGCGCTGTACCTCAACGAGTACGGCAAGGAGTCCCGGTTCGCCAACACCGTCCGCTACTTCGTCGATGTCATGACCGGCGTTCCCTCAATCGTGTTCGGCTTGTTCATCTACATCGTCCTCGTGGTCAGCCATGTGGGGGGTGGCGCGGTCGGATGGAAGGGCGCGCTGGCTCTGGCGCTGCTGATGCTGCCGATCGTGATCCGCTCGGCCGAGGTCGTGCTGTCGCTGGTGCCCTCGAGCCTGCGAGAAGCCGCCCTCGCGCTCGGCGCACCCCGCTGGCGGGTGATCACCAAGGTCGTGCTGCCGACGGCCGGGTCCGGCCTCGTCACCGGGTCGCTGCTGGCGATCGCCCGGGGGGCTGGGGAAACCGCGCCGCTGTTGTTCACGATCGGAGCGGGCCACGTGCTGACCGGCAACCTGGGGCAGCCGATGAACTCGCTCCCCGGTCAGATCTTCAGCGATCTCGGCCAGTCCCAGAACATCTTCGTGCAGCGGGCCTGGGGCGCCGCATTGACTCTCGTAGCGCTCATCCTGCTGCTAAACCTGATAGCCCGAGCCGCCTCTCGAAGGAGCCGCCTGGCATGATCCCGCCGGACACCGAAACCAAGGACCAAATCGTGTCAACCTCCGACCGTCCCGCCGGCCCCTCAGCCCCGGCTGAGGCCTCCGCCACCGGTAACGCTCCGCCGCGCGGCGGAGGGCATAACGTCGTCCTCCAGGACCTGCACGCATACTACGGCGCGATCCACGCCGTGAAGGGAATGAACATCCAATTTCCGGCGAACGAGGTGACGGCGATCATCGGCCCCTCCGGATGCGGAAAGTCGACCATGGTCCGGTGCATCAACCGGATGCACGAGGAGATTCCCGGCGCACGCGCCGAGGGCAGCGTCAAGCTTGACGAGCTGGAGCTCTACGGCGCCGGCATCGACGTCACGTCCGTGCGCCGGCTGATCGGAATGGTCTTCCAGAAACCCAACCCGTTTCCGACCATGTCGATCTTCGACAATGTCGCCGCGGGCTTGAAACTGACCGGTGTCCGGAGCGAGAACCTTCGCGAACGCGTGCACAAGGCGTTGCGCGCGGTCGGGCTGTGGGGAGAGGTCAAGAATCGCCTCGACGAGCCCGGCATCGGACTGTCCGGGGGACAGCAGCAGCGTCTGTGCATCGCTCGTGCGCTTGCCGTTGAGCCAGAGGTGATCCTGATGGACGAGCCGTGCTCGGCGCTGGACCCCGTCGCCACCCTCAAGATCGAGGAGCTGATCGACGAGCTCAAGGATCGCTACACGATCGTCATCGTCACCCACAACATGCAGCAGGCTGCGCGGGTGGCGAACACGACAGCATTCATGCTGAGCGGTGAGCTGGTGGAGCACGGACCAACGAACACGATCTTCACGACCCCGGGTGATGAGCGCACCGAGCGCTACGTCACGGGAAAGTTCGGCTGAGCGGATGCAGGAAACCCGCCATCAGTTTCGTGAGAGCCTCAGGGACCTCGAGCGCCAAGCGCTCGGCGGCTTGGACCTGGTCATCGGCCAGCTGGACCGCTCGCTCGAGTCGATCAGCTATCAGGACGTCGAGCTTGCCGGGATGGTGGTCGCCGACGACGACCGGATCGACGGGCGTTACCTTGAGGTTCACCAGGGCGTTCTCTCGCTGCTCGCCCGTCAGGCTCCCGTCGCCGGCGACCTGCGCATCGTCGCCGCCCTGCTGCACATCATCCGCTGCGTTGAGCGGATGGGCGACCAATGCGTGAACATCGCCAAGCTCGTCCCGCTGTCCGGTTACGAGGCACCCAAGGACAAGGACATCCTCGACTCGATCGAGCGAATGGGGCAGCTCGCGCGCTCCCAGGTGGCACAGGCCAAGGAGGCGTTCGCCAATCGCAACGTCGAGCTCGCCCAGGACCTTGTCCGTCAGGACGCTGAGATCAATCAGCTCAACCGGGTGATCTTCAAGCGTGCGGTGGAAATCGGCGACGACCTCGAGGTGCGCGAGTGGGGGATGTTCATGATCCTCGTCGCGCGCTGCCTCGAGCGGATCGGCGACAACACCGTGGACATCGCCGAGCAGGTCGTGTTCGTGGTGACCGGCTTGTTCCGGGAGATGGCTGACGCCTCCACGATGCCGCCGGCGCCGTCCCAGCCGGTGTAGCCCGGCCCCGGCGGCCCTAGACGTTCGCGTCGGCTCCGTTGCGGGCCATCGCCTGTGCTCCCTCCGCGACGGGCGCAAACACCCGCACGACCTCCTGCTTTCCCTTCAGCTCGACATCCAGCCGCTCCTCCAAGTCGGGATGGGCAGCCTTCAGCAGATCCTTCGTTGGCTCGGTGAGCAGGATCGCGTCACCAGTCTCCCGGGTGGCGGCCTCAACCCGCGCGGCAACATTGACGGCATCGCCGATCACGCTGAACTCCAGCCGGCCCGCTCCGCCCACGTTGCCGGCAATGACCGGGCCTGAGTTCAGGCCGATGCCGATCGTCAGCCCCTCAGACGAGTCGAGCACGCGGGCGATCTCAAGCGCCGCGGCCAGTGCCTCGTCGGCGTGATCGTCCTGACGGCGGGGGGCGCCGAACACCGCCAAAAGCCCGTCGCCGACGAACTTGTCGACTCGCCCTCCATGGTCGTGGATGACTGGAACGACCTGCTCGAACAACCCGTTCACCGCTGCCACCACCTTCTCGGGAGGGGTACGCTCGGCGAACGAGGTGAAATCGCGAATGTCGATGAACATCACGGTCACCTCCACCTCCTCCCCGGCCAGGTTCGTGCCCTCCTGCAGGATGTGCTCGGCCACGTCGGGATCGACGTAGGTGCCGAAGGTCTCACGGATCCGCTCGCGCTCGGCCAGACCGGAAACCATCGCGTTGAAGCCGAGCTGGAGCTGCCCGATCTGCGTTCCGTCGTAGACCGGGACACGGACATCGAAGTCGCCCTGCTGAACCTTCTCGAGCGCGCGCCGCACACTTTCGACGGGGTCCGCGGTGGCCCGTGCGGCCACGGTCACGGCCAGCAGTCCGACCGCGATGCCGGTGCCCCCCAGCACCACCATCGCGACCCCAAGCTGCTGCTGGGTCGCCTCACGATCGCCGGCCAGGGCAAGGATCCCGATCGCCACCACGCCGAACACCGGCAGCCCGGTCCCCAGCATCCAAGCCAGCACCGCTCGGGTGGCCACCCCGGGCACGGCCAGGGTGCCAGGTGCCCCGTGGGCCAGTGCCCGCACCGCCGCAGGCCGCAGCAGCAGCTCGGTCAGCAGGTAAGAGCAGGACGCGGTGACCACCCCGGTCAGCACGATGATGATTGCCACGCGCACGGCCAGTGCGCCCGAATAGGTGCTGTCCAGCGCGGTGAACAGCACCGCGGCGGCGAACCACAGCGAGACCTGCAACAGGAACAGCCGCAGCGGCGCCTGCAGGACGATGCGGGCCTCCTCAAGCGTGGCCGGGCGGTCCTCAAGCAACCATGTCCGCAAGCGCAGCATGCCGCGGGTACCCAGCGCGGCACCCAGCGGCAGCGCAAGGGCGATGTAGCCCACCGCGACGAGCGCGTTGACCAGGCGAACGTGTCCGGTGCCCGCAATTCGCGGCAGTGGCACGACGAAGTTCGCGATCACCAAGACCGCGCACGCGCCGACGCAGTTGGTGGCCACGATCACCAGCGTGAGGACGACGCGCCCGAACCGGACCAGGGTCGGTCCAGAGAGCCTGGTCTCGCCGGGCCGCAGCACCTCAAGCACTCCAGCGGCGAATAGTTGGCGCAGTGCGCGCGTTTGGGTCATGAGGCGCGACCCTATCCGCTCGGGCGCCCTGATCGCCGCACGTTTGGACACGCGGCCAATGACCGGGTGCTTACCCGGGTCTAGGTTTTCACCATGCGCACGCGGCCGCCGCAGATCGTGGCGTTCGGAGGAGGTGGCTTCTCGACCGAGTGGGGCAACACGCTCCTGGATGACTACGTGCTCACGCTGACCGGTGTCAAGCGCCCGCGCGTCTGCTTTCTCCCGACCGCGAGCGGCGACGCTGACCACTACGTGGTTCGCTTCTACCGCGCGTTTGCCGCCGACCGCTGCGAGCCATCGCACATCTCCTTGTTTCGCCGGGAGACGGGTGTGGGTGACCCGCGGGCGCACCTGCTTCAGCAGGATCTCGTATACGTCGGCGGGGGCAGCCTCGTGTCCCTGCTCGGAACCTGGCGGGCACACGGGATCGACGACGCGCTGCGTGAGGCGTGGCAGGCCGGCGTCGTGCTGTGCGGCGGCTCGGCCGGGTCGTTGTGCTGGTTTGCCCACGCGCTCAGTGGGTTCCATGAGGGCCCCGCACGGCAGATCGAGAGCCTCGGATTTCTGCCCTGGAGCAACGCCGTGCATTACGAGGAGGAGGTCGGCCGACGCTCAGCGTTCATGTCGGCAGTGGCCGGTGGGATGGCGCCGGGGTATGGTGCTGGGGATGCCGCGGCGCTTCACTTTGTCGGCACGGAGCTCTCCGAGGTCGTCTCATCGCGACCGGGGGCGCGTGCTCTCTACGTTTGCGCCGACGGCGAGGGAGAAGCCGTCGAAGAAGAGTTGGCCGTGAGGTATCTCGGCTCGCCTGCTGAGACGGTCTGCAGCGGCGAGGCGATCGCCGCGTGAAGGTCAGCCCGGGGGCGAGCAACGGCGCCGAGCGCCGCCGCATCCTGGCGATGGGGGGCGGCGGCTTCACCATGCAGGAACGCTCGTCTGCGCTCGATGCGTTCGTACTCCGGCTGAGCGACGAGCCGGTCCCGAAGATCTGCTTCCTGCCCACGGCCAGCGGCGATCCGCGTGAGCAGGTCACCCGCTTCTATGAGCGCTTTGGAGATTGGCCCTGCGAGCCTTCGATCGTGTCGCTGTTCAACCTCGGCCGTGACCGGATCGATCCGGTCGCCCACCTGCTGGCTCAGGACGTGATCTACGTCGGCGGCGGCTCGATGCGGAACATGCTCGCCATCTGGCGCGAGCACGGAATCGACGGCGCGATGCACGAGGCCTGGGATCGCGGCGTCGCGCTGGCCGGACTGAGCGCCGGCGCGATGTGCTGGTTCGAGGGCGGGATCAGCATGAGCGGCGGCGCGCCCGAACCGGTGCGCGGCCTACGCATGCTTGACGGCAGCCTGTCCGTGCACCTCGACGGTGAGGGCGAACGACTGCCCGTGTTCCGCGACGCCGTGGCCACGGGTGAGCTGCCGCCGGGATACGCGGTCGAGGACGGTGCGGCGCTGCTGTACGTCGGAACGCGGCTGCGTGAGTGCGTCGCCTCGCGCCGGGGCGCGCGCGTGGTGCACGTCGCGCCGGACGGAGTGGGTGGGGTGCACGAGGAGGAGATGCCGGTGCGGTTGCTCCCGGGGGCGATTGAGCCCGGGGTCGAACGCGCGGGCGCCTTCGGCGTCGCGGAGCTGCGCGCGCTCCGCGCCGGGCGCCACCGCTGGGACTGACCCCCGCTGGGACTGACCGAAGCCGGGACTTATCGCCGCCGGGACTGACCGCCGCTGGGCTGACAGCCCCCCCGGAAGGAGTCCGGTCCTAGCCGGCGGCTTCGGTACGCCGGCGGCGGAGCGTCACCGCTACGAGCGCGGCGGCAATCGCCGCGGCCCCCAGGGCGAGGATCACCACGATCACCGTGCTCGAGGAGCCGTTGCTGGAACCGGCGCCTCCAACGCCCTTGAGCGGGTGGCCCTCCGCCTTGGCCACCGCAGCCACGGCGACCGTGGCGGCTCGGGCGAGATCGTTGCTCTGCTTGCCCGCGGGCTTGGGCAGCACGGCCAGTGCGCGCTGCGCGGCCGCGCTCAGGCCCTGCGCCCCGTAACCGGAGGGCATCACGACGAGCAGCTTCTGCTTGCCCTGAAAGCTGATCTCCTGGTCAAGAAAATCGGCGTACTTCTGCGGCTTGCCGAACAGGTCAGGAATGACCCCGAGATCGACCGGGGAAGCGATCAGCGCGATCTTCAACGCCAAACCGGCCTTGTGCGCCGCCGCCGCTTCGGCGTTCAGTGACTTCTGAAGCGACGCCGTGACCGGCGGGGAGTAGGGATAGAAGACATTCTCGCCCAGAAGCACATCGCTGGCTGGATCCCCGTCGGCCAGGGCGACCGTGCCGCTGAGGGCGAGCAGGGCCAGGGCTCCGGCGAGGATTTGGAGGCTGTGTCGAAGCCGGCTGCGGGGCCGCAGAGGAGCCATCGTTGAGAGGTTAGTCGCGCCTGGCTTCAGAGACCGGGCGGGAACAGGTAGTGGGGATGCGGCGGCACGAATGCTCCGACCTCGAGCACGATCTCCGCATGCGGGCGAAGCGGGATCCTCCCGGGGTCGGTGGTCCAGCGACGCCCGTCGACATATGCCCGCACGGCTCCACGAAACCGGGTCAGCGAATGCGTGGACAACGGCTGATCCCACACCGCAAACAGATCAGCGAGCCGCAGTCCTGAGGCCTGATCGATCACGATCAACCCGGTCGGCTCGTAGCTTCTGATCGGGTAAGAGCAAGCGCCGCCGCGAACGTACGCGCCGCTGCGCCGGACCGGCGGAGCGATGCCAATTCCCGCCGGCACCGGAACCACCCGGCGACGCGCGTAGAGCTCGACGTGCACCCCATGGCCGCGCGCCGAGCGGGGTCGACAAGAGAGCCCTGCGACACGCTGCCTCGCACCAACTGCTGCGCCCCGAGCAGGTAGGCGGTAGGCGGCGCTTCGCCCGGCGGGCAGCGGCAAGAGGTCTGGTGCGAGCTGGACGCTCCCTTGTGAGGCCTGCCCACTGATCGAGCGGCTGCCGCCGCAGCCGGCAAGCGCCAACGCGGCGAGCGCGACGACGCCCGCCGTCCGATGACGCGACGTGAGGGTCCTCGCGGGTGGCTCAGGACGGCGTCGCATCGGGATCCTGACCGGCGGCTTCAGGCCGGCATCGTCGCATCGCGACCCTGACCTGCGGCTCAGGCCGGTGTCGCCGCCCGGCCCAGAACGACCATCTCACGCCGCTCGGTGGCCAGCTCCACGTGCTCGGGTCGGCCGCCGAGCTGCTCCCAGCCGGCGGTCACGTCGCCGCAGAAGCTGTCCAGGAAGTCGTCGCTGTGCAACGGGTCGTGATGGAACAGGAGCAGCCGTTGGGCCGCCACTCGGTGGCCGAAGGCCAGCGCATCGGAGAGTGGTGAATGGCCCCATCCGAGATGGTGCTGGTACTCCTGATCGGTGTACTGGCAGTCATGGATCAGCAGCGATGCGCCGCGGGCGAGTTCAAAACCGGAGATCCAATCCTCGTCCAGCTCGGCCAGGGGCGCGCCGAGCCCGGGCTCGTGATCGGGGATGTAGCAGAGCGTTGAGCCGTTGTCCTCGATCCGATAGCCGAGCGTGGGGCCGCGATGGCTGACGGCCTGCGCGCGTACCCTGGCCGAGCCGATCTCCCACTCGAGCGTTTCGGCCTCCTTGAACGAGACCACCGAGGGGAGTTCACGCACCTCCACGGGGGCGAGAGGGGCCGAGATGTAGCGGGCCACGCGGTCACGCAGAGATGCCTCCGGCGAGGCGGGTCCCCAGATCGCGATCTCCGATTCGGGACGGAAGGCAGGCGCAAAGAACATCAGCCCCTGGATGTGATCCAGGTGCAGGTGCGTCAGCAGGATGTTGATCGGCTGCTCGACGCGCGGCAGAGCGAGACCCAGGTTGCGGATGCCGGTGCCCGCATCGAGGATCAGCGTGCTCCCGTCCGAGAGGGTCACCTCGACGCACGACGTATTACCTCCGTAGCGCATCGTCTCGGGCCCCGGCGCAGGGATCGACCCGCGCGCTCCCCACACCTTGATCCTCATTCGTTCTCTCCCTGCTGGTTGGCTGGCACCGGCCAGAAAAACACAATCGCTCCGCTCGAGCCGTCCCGTCCGACGATCGGGATGGCGCTGGCCGCCACGTCCTGGTGGCCCTGAGTGGTGCCGATCCTGAATACACCATGGAACGGCTGGTTCTGACGCACGGCTACTGTGGCCGGAATTCCGTCATAGGGCAACGGCCGACCGTCTGCCCCAAACGGCCCGAACTGACTCGTCCATTCCTCGGCCGCCATTCGCCCGCTCTCCTCGAAGCGCTTGCCCAGCATCACTGCGGCCGCCTCGTTGTAGTACAGGAGCATCCCGAGGTCGCCGACCAGGAACGCAGGCGTCGAAATGCTTGCCAGGAGATTGCGAGCCAGGATCAACTCCAGCGGCCGCTGGGCGCTCATCCCGGCAACTCTATTGCGGGAACGAACGGGAAGGTGGAGTGAGCTTCGTCACTATCCTCCGGGGCCGTGGCGGGGCAGAAGTCAAAACGACGTTCACGCAAACGGCGAAGCGCGGGTGGCGCGCCGCGCGCGGTGACCTCATCTCGGCGTGAGCAACGAGCCGAGCTGCTGGCCGAGCGGCAGGCCGAGCACAAGAACCAGCGTCGCCGGGCCAACCGGCAACTGGGGACCGAGGGCGAGCGGCCATCGAGTCCCTTCGGCGGCCTGCCGGTGTCTGAGATCGCCATCTTCGCGGGGGCGATCGGCGCCATCGTCGGGGTGATCCAGGGTGGAGGCGTCGCGCTGGCCGTCGGGTTGATCGTGTGCACCTTGGGAGTCGTCGAAGTGACTGCGCGTGAGCACTTCTCCGGTTTTCGCTCGCACACCTCGTTGCTGGCAGCGATTCCGGCGGTGGCGGCTGGGATCGGCGTCGTCCTCGTCTTCGGCCAGCCGCGCCAGCGCTCAGTCGTTCTGCTCGCCGTGGTTCCAGTGTACGGGGCCGTCTTCTGGCTGCTGCGCAAGCGATTCCTCAGTGCGCGGCAGGCGCGGATCGCGCGGCCGCCGACCCCGCGGAGCTGACCGGATCCGTCTCTCTGGCCGACGCGGTCGGCAGCTGGAGCGTGAACTCCGCGCCGGCACCGGGAGCGTTGGCGGCCGACACCGAGCCGCGGTGCTGCTGAGCCACCTGGCGGACGATGGCCAGGCCCAGGCCGCTCCCCTGGCGCCCGCGTGAGTTTGCGCCGCGGAAGAACCGGTCGAACACGTAGGGCAGTTCGTCCTCGGGTATGCCGCTGCCGTGGTCGCGCACGCGCAGCCCCTGCTCGTCGACGATCACGTCCACGGTTGCGCCCGGCGGGGAGTGGCGGGCGGCGTTGTCCAGCAGGTTGTTGACCGCGCGTCCGAGTCGCTCTGGAACGCCCTCGACGATCACCGGGACCAGGGAGGCCTGAAACACGACCTCGGGCGAGTTCCGGTGCGCCCGGGCCAGCGATTCCTCGACGATCCGGTCCAGGCGTGTGTCTTCGGTGGCGTCTGGGGGCAAGTCGCCCCGGGCCAGCTCGATCAGGTCTCCCACCAGTGCGCTGAGCTCCTCGCTCTGCTCCACGACGTCGGCCAGAAGCCGGCGCCGGTCGTCCTCGCTGAGTTCGCCGCCCGCGAGCAGCACCTCGATGTTGGTGCGCAAGCTCGTGACCGGCGTGCGCAGCTCATGGGACGCATCGGCCACCAGCTGGCGCTGCGCGCGGACCGATTCGTCGAGGTCAGCCCGTGATCCTTCGAGTCGCTCGAGCATGTGATTGAACCGCGTCGCCAGCTGGCCGACCTCGTCATCGGCGTGGATCCTCAGGCGGTGCGAGAGATCGTCCGTCTGGCCAATCTGCTCGGCCGTCTGGGCGACCTCGGCCAGCGGAGCGAGCACCCGCCGTGCAGCCAACCGACCCAGAGCGGCGGCGAGAGCGATGCCGCCGGCGCAGAGCAGGACCAGGATCAGCCGTAGGTGGGAGAGGATGTGATCGACCGGACCGAGAGGACGCGCGAGCTGAATCGCGACGGGAAGCAGCTGCCCGTCCGGGCGCACGACCGTCGCGTGAAAGGAGTAGATCCGCAGGTGCGCGTCGGAGACCTGCCCGTCTTCGATCGCGCTGCTCGTGTGGCCGGCGGCGACGCTGCGGGTCTTGGCGTCGAGCGGGAGGGTCATCCCGCCCACGCGGAACGGAACCGAGCCGTCAGCCGCGACGACCTGCGTGAACGGCGCCCGCCCGCCGGCGTCGGCCGGCAGGCCGGGGATATCGCTGCGCAGGCCGAAGTTGGGCACGCGCTGAATCAGCACGGCCTGGCCGCGCAGTGCGTCGTCTACCTGTCCGCGCAGCTGACCGCGAACCACTACGTAACACACCAGCGCCGCCAGGAGCACCGCGATGCCGACTGCCGCAGCGGCTGCCAGGGCAAGTCTTCGGCGAAGCGGCACGGCTAGTCCCGCAGCACGTAGCCGACGCCGCGCACGGTGTGGAGCAACCGTGGCTCACCGCCAGCCTCGGTCTTACGCCGCAGGTATCCCATGTACACCCCCAGCGCATTGGAGGTGGGGCCGAAGTCGTAGCCCCACACGTTCTCGAAGATCGTCGAGCGGGTGAGCACCTGCCGCGGGTGACGCATGAACAGCTCCAGGAGG
Source organism: uncultured Solirubrobacterales bacterium (assembly GCA_963757165.1). Classification (GTDB taxonomy): domain Bacteria; phylum Actinomycetota; class Thermoleophilia; order Solirubrobacterales; family Solirubrobacteraceae; genus Palsa-465. The sequence continues at coordinate 144,680 of CAVWQO010000006.1, read as the reverse complement.
AGGAACTCTGTCTTGGAGAGCTCGATCAGCCGGTCCCCGCGGCGGACCTCGTGCGCGACCGGGTCGAGTACGAGATCCGAGTAGTGCAGCGACTCCCCGTCGCCCACTCCGTCTCCGGTTCGCCGCAGCAGGGCTCGCAGCCGAGCTTGCAACTCGCGTAGGGCGAACGGCTTGACGAGGTAGTCGTCGGCGCCGACATCGAGGCCCTCGACCCGGTCGTCGATCGCATCCCGCGCGGTCAGCATCAGCACCGGGGTCCGGTCGCCGGCTTGACGCATGCGCCGGCACACCTCGAGCCCGTCCAGGCGCGGCATCAGGACGTCGAGAATGACCGCATCAGCCGGGTCACGTGCCTGCACGTCAAGTGCCTCCTCGCCGTCCGCGGCCAGTTCAACGTCATAGCTGTCGAGGTGTAGCGCTCGCTCGAGCGCGCGCCTGACGGCCGGTTCGTCATCGACTACGAGAATGCGCACGATGTCGAAATGATGGCGGGTGCGCGTAAAAGTTGGCGAAGAGGCGGCAGGCCCGAGACTCGGCCGAGACGGTGACGCTACTGACGGTTATGCCGCCCGTCGGTAGCTTGCCGCCCGTGAAGCGATCCGCTGGAGCTGTGGTCATCGGTTTGATCGGCGCCGGCCTGTTCACCTACGAGCTGATCGAGGTGATGAAGATCGGGACCTGTGCATCTGGCGGACCCTACGTCAGCGCGCGGCCATGCCCAGCCGGGACAGGTACGAAAGCGCTCCTGCTGACGCTGGGCATTTTGCTCAGCGTTGCAGCCATCTTCATTGCCGGCGGATTCACCAGAGCGGGATTGTTCGTCTGGTGCGCAATGTTCTTGAGCGCCGGCGTGGGGATGCTGATCTACGCTCTCACCGGTCACAACGTGCCCAGCGGCGCCAAGCTCGCGGGCTACATCATCGGAGCCGTGTTCATCCCCATGGGAGGCCTGCCGCTGATCTGGTTGGTCGGCAAAGGCTTATCGGCCGCCGAGGAGCATCGGCTGAAGGCCCGCCGCAAGCTGGCCTCCGCGACGCTTTCCAGGATCGACGAGCTCCACCGCTACGGGGTCAACCAAGCACGAGTCCGGCTGACCTACTCGGTTCAGCCCTCCGACGAAGCCGGGTTCGAGGTCTCACGAGAGACCAACGCCCTGCTCACCCAGCTTCCGAAGGCGGGCCAGCGGGTGAACATCTTCTATGACCCGCGCAACCACGATCGCTTTGAGGTGACCGACGCCGACCCGGCGCGAGCCGCGGTGGCCTTCGACGGCTGATCGACGGGTCGCGCAGCGCTATTGGGTCCCGTCACGCGGCGCGTACCAGGCGGCCGCGTCCTGAGACGCGGCCCCGTCACAATCATGGTCGTGGCACCGGAGAAGCTGAAGACTTACCGCGCCAAGCGTGATTTCCAGGCCACCGCGGAGCCCGCGGGTGAAGCACGGACTGAACGGGCAGACGAAAAGCACCGGTTCGTGGTGCAGGAGCACCATGCCACACGCCTGCACTGGGATCTGCGGCTGGAGCATGACGGCGTCCTCGCCTCGTGGGCGATCCCCAACGGCATTCCGCCCGACTCGCACGAAAATCGCCTGGCCGTGCACACCGAGGATCACCCGCTGGAATACCTCGACTTCGAGGGTGACATCCCCCGCGGGGAGTATGGCGCCGGCTCGATGCGGATCTGGGATCGCGGGACCTACGAGCTGCACAAATGGGAACCGAAGAAGGTCGAGGTCACCTTCCATGGCGAGCGCCTCAACGGACGCTACGGCCTGTTTCCGATTGGCCGCAGCGGTGCGGACGACAAGGACTGGATGATCCACCGCATGGATCCGCCCGCGGATCCCGGGCGCGAGCCGGTGCCCGAGCGCGTGCTGCCGATGCTCGCGCGTGCGGGCAAGCTGCCACCCGACCCGAACAGCTGGTCATTCGAGGTCAAATGGGACGGGGTGCGCGCAATCGCCTATGTCCAGCCGGGGAGGCTTCGGCTGGAGAGCCGCAACCTTCGGGACATCACCGACACGTATCCCGAAGTGCGGGGGCTGCTGCTGCAGACCGGGATGCGCGACGCCGTGTTCGATGGGGAGATCGTCGCCTTCGACGAGGACGGGCGCCCGAATTTCGGTCGCCTGCAGCATCGGATGCACGTCAGCTCACCCGCGGCGGTCCGCCGGCTCCTCGCCAGCACGCCCGTGGTCTACGCGATCTTCGATCTGCTCTACCTCGATGGACATTCGCTGATGGGGCTGCCCTATTCCGAACGCCGTGGCCGGCTGGAGGCGCTCGGCATCGGCGGCGCGGCGTGGCGCGTGCCCGCAGTCCACCAGGGGGCCGGAGCCCGGCTGCTAGAGGCCACACGTGCCCAAGGGCTGGAGGGGATCGTGGCCAAACGCCTGGACTCGCTGTATGAGTCCGGACGGCGCACCGGGGCCTGGATCAAGGTAAAGAACACCCGCCGCCAGGAGCTGGTGATCGGAGGATGGATCCCGGGGGAGGGACGACGAACGGAGCGCATCGGGGCTTTGCTGATGGGCTACTACCGGGACGGAAGCTTTCACTACGCCGGCCGCGTGGGCACCGGCTTCACCGAGAGCACCCTGAAGGACCTGGCGGCCAAGCTGGCGTCGTTGCGCCGGGAGGACAGCCCGTTCGACTCGGGCCCCAAATTCCCACGGGAAGCGGTGTTCGTCGAACCATGCCTGGTGGCGGAGATCGAATTCACCGAGTGGACGTCGGAGGGGGTGATGCGCGCGCCGTCGTTCAAGGGTCTGCGTGAGGACAAGTCACCACGGGAGGTGGAGCGCGAGGGCGGGAAGGAGCCGATCGGCGCGTCCGAGCTGCCGCCCGGCGATCCGGCGGCCCTATTCGACGAGGTCAAGCAGCTCCCCGACGGCGGCCTCGCGGTACTGGTGGATGGACGCCGCCTGAAGCTCTCCAACTGGGACAAGATCCTGTATCCCGCTACCGGATTCACCAAGGGCGATCTGATCAGCTACTACGCGCGCGTGGCCCCGGCGGTGCTGCCCCATCTGCGTGATCGGCCGCTCACCCTCAAGCGCTACCCGAACGGTGTGCAAGCGCCTTACTTCTACGAGAAGCAGTCGCCGTCGCACCGGCCCGAATGGGTGGAGACGGTGAAGATCGGGGACGTCCACTACACGCTCGCCCAAGGCCGCCCGACGCTGGTCTGGCTGGCCAATCTCGCCGACATTGAGCTGCATACGTCGTTGTCTCTGGCTAGCGCGCCGGAGCGGCCGACGATGCTCGTGTTCGATCTCGATCCGGGCCCGCCGGCGGGCATCGTGGAGTGCTGCCAGGTGGCGCTGGTCCTCCATGGCCTCTTCGGCCAGCTAAAGCTGGAGTCGTTCGTCAAGACCTCTGGCTCCAAGGGGATGCAGGTCTATGTGCCCCTGAACACGCCCACCGGCTATGAACAGATCAAGCCGTTCGCCCGCCGCATCGCCGAGCTGTTGGAACAGCGCATGCCGGAACTGGTCGTTTCCCGGATGACAAAGAAGCTGCGTCCAGGCAAGGTGTTGGTCGACTGGAGTCAGAACGACTTCCACAAGACGACGGTCAACGTCTACTCGGTGCGCGCTCGTGAGCGGCCGACCGTCTCGACGCCCGTGTCATGGGATGAGGTGCGGGCCGCGCACGACGCTGGCGATCCGGAGCAGCTCACCTTTGACACCGATCAGGTCCTGGCTCGGATCGAGTCCATGGGCGACCTGTTCGCGCCGCTCACCAGTCTCAAGCAGGCGCTGCCGCAGCTCGGTTGACGCGCGGACACGGACGCGGGCGCGGCGCGGCGCGAGCGGGATGTGAACGCGCGATCCGCAGCTGTCTAGGATGATGCCCGGCGATGGATCCGATCACCTTGCGAAACCGACTCCTCGTCGCCACTGGGATGTGGAAGGAGGCGATCGGTGAGCCCCTTCCCCGGATTGACCCGGGCGACCCGGCCAGCCAGATCGAGAGCTTCGAACTGAAGCTGGTCAACCGCCTGTGGGAGATCGCTACACCGGAGAGCGCCCGGGAGATCGCGGACCGCACCTGGGACCTCGTGCACGACCGCGACGACCGCGATCCGGTCAAGCGCCGCGTCGTCGAGTGCCACGAGGCGCTCGCACGGATGACTCGCTTAGGGGACTGAGCCCGCGGCGCCGCGCCGCCTAATCAAGACCCCGCACCGAGCATTCCGGCCGGCTCGGCCGTTGCCGAGTCACGTGACAACCCGGCGGCCGCGTAGGCAGCGGCTTCGTCGAGGGTCTCCTGCTCAAGCAGGGCCGACGCCAGCGCGTCAAGGTTCGCCCGGTGCGAGCGCAGCAAGTCGCCGACTTCGTTGTGCGCTGTCTCGACGATCCGGCGTACCTCCTCGTCGATTAGCCGCTGGGTCGCCTCCGAGGTCTCCGAGACTCCTGGCAGCAGCGGGCCCGCGCCGTCGCTCGGCAGCACCGCGATTGGTCCGATCGCCCGGCTCATCCCCCAGCGCCCGACCATCATGCGGGCGATCCGTGTCAGCTGCTGGATGTCCGACTCGGCTCCGGTCGTGAGATCGCCGAACATGATCTCCTCCGCCACCCGGCCACCGAGCGCGACCTTGATCTGTCCGAGCAGGTGTCGTTGATCGAAGTTGAACCGGTCGGCGTCCGGGGCGGAGAACGTCACGCCGAGGGCCTGGCCGCGCGGAATGATCGAGACCTTGCGGACGGGATCGGCGCCCGCGGTCAGCATCCCCACGATCGCGTGCCCGGACTCGTGATACGCCGTGCGGCGGCGATCGTCCTCACTCATCACCACCTTGCGCTCCGCGCCGAGCACCACCCGCTCGAGCGCGTCGGAGAAGTCCTGAGAGGTGACCTTTTCGTGCTCCCGGCGCGCGGCCAGCAACGCCGCCTCATTGACCAGGTTGGCGAGGTCCGCCCCGACCATCCCCGGAGTCGTGGCGGCCAGCGCGCCGAGGTCGACGTCGGACGCCAGCGGAACCGAGCGAGTGTGTACCCGCAGGATCGCCTCCCGGCCGACGCGATCGGGTGGCTGCACGGTTACTCGGCGGTCAAAGCGACCGGGCCGCAGCAGTGCCGGGTCGAGTACCTCGGGTCGGTTGGTCGCGCCCAACACGATCACCCCGGTCCGCGGATCGAATCCGTCCATCTCGGTGAGAATCTGATTCAGCGTCTGCTCGCGCTCATCGTGGCCGCCGGAGAAGCCGGCGTTGCCCGCCGAGCGCGAGCGCCCGATGGCGTCCAGTTCGTCGATGAAGATGATGGCCGGCGCGGCCTCCTTGGCCTGCTGGAAGAGATCCCGGACCCTCGAGGCGCCCACGCCGACGATCATCTCGACAAACTCCGAGGCCGACATCTGGAAGAACGGCACGCCTGCCTCACCAGCCACGGCGCGCGCCAGCAGCGTCTTACCGGTGCCCGGAGGGCCGCTCAGCAGGACCCCGCGGGGGATCCGCCCACCGAGGCGAAGGTACTTGTCCGGATTCTTGAGGAAGTCGACGATCTCGTAGAGCTCCTCCTTGGCCTCGTCGATGCCCGCCACGTCCTCGAAGGTGACCGGCTGGTCGCCGCCCTCGACGCGCCGTGCGCGTGAGCGACCGAACGACATCAGCCCGCCTGCTCCGCCAGCCGCCGCCGCCCGGCGCATGATCAGCACGAACAGCAGGATCAGCACCAGCGTCGGACCGAAACCGAACAGCACGCTGGCCAGGAACGACGGCCCCGTGTCAGGAGGCCTGGCATCGATAGTGACGCCCTTGCTCTGCAGCACGTTTGAGAGCTGGGTGCCGTTGGCGAACGACGGCACCTGGGTGGAGAAGTTCGTCGTCGGCTGCGCGCTCTTGTCGCTCGGCGGGTACTTGACCGCAGCCTTGAATGAACCCTGGATCGCGTCTCCGGTGGATGAGATCTCGGACACGTTGCCGGCCTGGACCTGGCTCAGGAAGGTCGGGCTGTAGGGAATCCGCACGCGCGCGTTGGGCTTGAGCGCCTGCGAGGAGATCCACAGATTCAAGGCCAGCAGTGCCAGGACAAGCAGGCCGACGACCCAGCGCGGGTTCGGGCGGTTGGGCTGACCCGGCGTCTTGGCTCCGCCGCGACCGTCGGGCGCGGGCGTCACTTTCCAACCCGGCGGCCTGGGCGGCTGCTGCCCCGGGCGGCTTATCGGAGGCGTTGGTCGGCGGGGAGTTTCCTCGGCCATTTGGTCAATTGTCGCAAGCTTGAAAGCTCGTCTCTGGACCCCGTCAGCTCTCCAACCGCGTTCGAAAGGAGTCTGCGCCCTCCACGCTCGCCCCCGCGGCCCACGCCCGGTCGGATAGCCAACGGTCGGAGGTCACCACCCTGACGGCCGAGGGTTGCTCGTCGGCGAGCAGCAAGCGGATGATCTCGTCATCAGCGGCGTTGGCCCGCGGCTTGGGGGCATGGGCGATGTCGATCACCGTCGAGCGGATTGGAGGAGACGGCTTTCGTTCGAACACTACGGTCACGTCCTCGTTCTCGCTGGCCGCCCAGCGTTCAAGCAGGTCGACCAGCCGCAGCATCGCGGCGTCCCGGTCGCGCCACCAGCCATCGGGACGCGTGCCGATCACGTTCATCCCGTCAACGAGCCACCGCACGTTCCTCAGACTAATGGGGTCGGAACCTCAGTCATCATCTCCCCGCGGGGCGCGGCGGCCGCGTTTTCGCTCGGCCTGAATGCGCTTGGCCTGGAGGCGGCGCTGCTTGGCCCCGGCGCTGGGCCGCGTGGGCCGACGCGGGCGCCGGACGGCCAGCGCGTTCGTGAGCCGGGTTTGCAGCCGCTCGAGCGCCAGCTCGCGGTTGCGAATCTGACTGCGGGCGTCTTGGGCGACCGCGGTCACACGCGGCCCGAGCCGGGCTGTGATCTGCTGCTTCTGTGCTTCTGTCAGCGACCCGGAGGCCGCAACGTCGAAGCTGGCTTCCACGCGTGAGGAGGTCACGTTGGCGTGTTGGCCGCCGGGACCGGAGGAGCGTGACGCGCGCAGCGTCACCTCCCGCAGCGGAATCGCCGCGTGTCGACCCAGCGGCATCGGATCTTCCATGCCCGAAAGGATGACCTGTGATCGAGGTGGGTGGGGGAACCGCCGCGCGCCGGACCTCCGCGCGGCGCGTGATAGCGTGCCGCCCCGTCAGGCCGTCCACCCAGACGGCGAGAGCAGGTGCAGGCCCCGGTGGTATTCGCAGAACATCCCGCGGTAGCAGCACTTCAAGCTTCGGAGGACCACTCCATATGCCAACCGGAACCGTTAAGTGGTTCAGCGACGAGAAGGGCTTCGGCTTCATCACCCCCGACGAGGGCAGCCGTGACCTTTTCGTTCATCACTCGAGCATCAACTCCGACGGGTATCGCTCGCTGGCCGAGGGCGCCAAGGTCTCCTATGAGGAAGAGGCAGGACCTAAGGGCCCGAAGGCCATCAACGTGGAAAAACTCTAGTCCCGCTGCCACGAACATCATCCCGGCGCCCCTCGCGCTCGCAATGCTCGCGCGAGGGGCTAGAGATGATGCCCGTTTCGCCGACGAAAGCCCTCCCGGATCTGCCCTTGCCGCCCACGCGTGGAGCGTGCTCAGGACGAGCCGAGATTTGTTGCGTGGCGATCCTTGATGGCTGACTGGGTGACGATCTCCTCGCTGGCGACTGCCGGTGGGACTTTGGTGCTTGCGGTTGCGACGTTCAGCTCGGTTCGATCTTCGAACCGGTCCGCGAGGGTGGCCGAGCTGTCGCTGCTCACGGGTATGCGCCCCGTCCTGATCCCCTCACGGGAGGACGACCCGCCGATCCGAGTCCGTTTCGGCGATGAACACAGCCTGACCGTCAACGGGCACCAAGGCGCGATGGACTACGCCAACGGCAACATCTACATGGCGATCGGGCTGCGCAACGGTGGCGCGGGCCTGGCCGTGCTCCATGGCTGGCGGGCCGAGGCGGTGGATCGCGACCACCTGCAGGTACGGCCCTCCGAAGACGACTTCCGCCGCCAGCAGCTCGATCTCTACATCCCGGCAGGCGACACCGGTTACTGGCAGGGCGCGATTCGCGACGCGAAGGATCCGTTTCATGAGGGCATCCGGGTCGCGCTCGGCTCCGGCTCGCGGGTCGCGGTCGACTTGATGTACGGCGATCACGAGGGTGGCCAGCGGACGATTGCTCGCTTTTCCGTGGGTCCGGACCCTGAAACCGGCGAGCTGCGCTCGCAGGTCATCCGCTACTGGAACATCGATCGCGACGACCCTCGCTGAGCGCAGGCTACGCTGGGTGGTCGTGAGCCGATCGCTGCGGATGGAGCTGTTGTGGTGGGAAGGGTGCCCCTCGACCGTGGGCGCACTGGCGCAGCTGCGGGAGATCCTGGACGAGCTCGGGCTGGGCGAAGCCGAGATCCGGATGCGGGAGATCAGGACCGAGGCGCAGGCCGCTGAAGCCGGATTCCGCGGATCGCCGACGATTCTCGTCGACGGCGTCGATGTGGATCCCGGCGCTGAGCCGGAGGAGCCCAACCCGCTGACCTGCCGGGTCTACCACCGCCGGGACGGGCGGATCTCTCCGATTCCCGACCCCGACGATGTCCGGGACGCGCTGCGCGCCGCCCGCGCGCGGGCGCAGGAGGTGCGGGCGTGAGCATCACGATCGGCGAGCCGGCTCCGCTGTTCGAGCTACCGGATACCGACGGCCGCAACTGGAGTCCCAATGGCGCGGGCGCGCCGGCCACCGTTGTCGTGTTCACCTGCAACCACTGCCCCTACGCACTGGCCTGGCACGAGCGGATCGCCGACATCGCCCGCGACTACGCCGAGCGCGGCGTTCAGGTGCTGGCGATCAACTCCAACGACGCCGAACGGTATCCGCGTGACTCGCTCGAGGCGATGCGTGCCCGCGTCAGCTCCGAGGACTGGCCAATGCCCTACCTGCATGACGCCGAGCAGACGGTGGCTCGCTCCTACGACGCGAAGACCACACCCGACGTGTTCATCCTGGACGGCCAGGGCCGGCTTCGCTACCGCGGGGCCCCGGATGGGGATTACGACGATCCGGGCCAGCGGGCGCAGTGGGTGCGTTCGGCGCTCGATGCGCTCCTGGCCGGGGGGGAGATTGAGCAGCCGGAGACGAAACCGGTCGGCTGCTCGATCAAGTGGAAGCCGTGAGTGGCCCCCGGGCCTGAGCCTGGACTCAGGCCACGTGTCCGTCGTCGGGCTCCAACGGGAGTCCCGCCGCTGCCCAGTCCAGCAGTCCACCGCTCATGTTGTGGGCGTTGAACCCCGCGCCACGGAAGGCCTCAGTGGCCATCGCAGAGCGGCTGCCGCTGCGGCAGTAGAACACCACCGGGCGGTCGCGATCGATCGACTCCACGGACGCACTGAGTTGGCCGAGTTCGATCAGCCGGCCGCCTGCGATCCGACCGGCGTCGTTCTCGTAGCGCTCGCGGACGTCGATCAGCTGAATCTCGCCACGTTCCAGGCGTTCGGCCACCTGCTGAGGAGTCAGATCAGTGCTCACCGGATCAGCGTAGCGACCGGCACCCATACCCCTTTCTGGGTATCCATAACGATGCGGATGCCAAACATCCTGCATCTCCGCTACTCTGCCCTCCGACATAAGACCCAGCCGAATCTCCACGGTGCCCATCCGTTGGAGAGCGGGGGACCCAAGGAAGCCACATTGGCTTCGGGGGCGAGTCGCCGAGACCTTCGGCGTAGCGCAATCTCTTTCAGCGCGAGCCCGACAGCTAACCCCGTAGGCACGAGAAAGAGAAGGGGTTGTATTGCTGTCCCTACGTCTACGACGAGTCACCCATGCCGTTGGCGCTGCTTCGCTCGCGCTGACCCTGGCCCCGGCCGCAATTGCCGCGGCGAAGGGCCCGGCCCAGCCCAGCAGTGGCGGCGCATCAATGGGCGGCATCAGCCGCACGGCGCAAGTCAGTGACGGCCATAACTATCCCGGCGATTCGCAGCACCTCGGTGACCGAATCCTGCGCTCAGGCATGTCCGGACACGATGTCCGGGTGCTGCAGGACTTTCTGACCCGAGCTGGCTTTTCGACGCCAATAATCGGTCGCTTCGGCCCGACCACCCGCCAAAACGTGGTGAGCTTCCAGCGGGCGCACCGGCTTCGGGCCGACGGCGTGGTCACCTGGGCCGTGGCCCAGGCGCTGCGCGCGGCGATCGGAACGGTGCGGACGACCGTGCAGAACCCGACGGTTCCCGGCAGCCGCGCGACCATCAGTCACGGCCTGGCCGTCGCTCCGGCGGACGCCCCGGCATCGGTCAAGGCGGTGATCGCCGCTGGGAACCGGATCGCCTTCAAGCCGTACATCTACGGTGGCGGTCACGGGAGCTGGAATGACTCGGGCTACGACTGCTCGGGCTCGGTCAGCTACGCCCTGCATGGCGGCGGTCTGCTCTCATCACCTGAGGACTCGGGCACGCTGGAGTCCTACGGGCGATCGGGCCCAGGCAGCTGGATCACCATCTGGGCCAACAGCGGCCACGTCTACATGTACGTAGCCGGCCTGCGCTTCGACACCAGCGCGCAGGGCGATAGCGGTGGCTCGCGGTGGACACGCCAGGGCCGCTCAAGCGGTGGCTACGTCGAGCGTCATCCCGCAGGTTTGTGACAGTTCCCGGGGCGTGCGTGGCTGACTGCCGCGTACGCCCCGGAAGCTGCTTGTACTACTTCCGCGTGACCCTGTACGCCCGGTCCACCGTGGCGATCGGGAGGGTCGTTGCGGCCGCCGACCCGATGAACTTCGGGTAGAGGTACGCGCAAACGTGCCGTCGCCCGACGCGCGCGGCGGTGAAACCATCCAGACGCGTGAACGGTGAGGAGTTCTCAAAGATCCCCACCTTTTGCGACGCGCGCGGAGGCGCGAAGTAGAACTGCAGGAGATTGCCGCTGACCTGCTGATTTTCGAGCTGCGCCGTGGCTTTGCACGGGGCGGCGCTGAACTGAATCAACGAGATCAGATAGGCCGTGCCGGTCAACTCACTCGGCCGGTAGTTGCCTTGCACCTTGATCGCGTAGTTCTGGCCCTTGTGCAGGTGTGCCGGGACGCTGACCTTCAACCCGGCCGCGACCGCGGTGGTGGCGCTGGCCGCCGAGCACAGGATCGCCAGGCCGAATGTGCCGAACCTCCGCCTTGACCGGTGGCGATGCCTTCCCTTGGCGAACACGTGACTTCCCCTCATTGCTTGATGTTCTCCGACCGGCGTGACTTGACTTCCTACAGTCGCCGTGGCCCGATCGTATCTCAGCCCTCCGGGCCCGGTGTCAGCGTCACGTAGCATCAAGGGCCTGATGCCGGGTTCGCCGCCGACGCCGCGCCGCATCCTCGGCTCGGCGGTGGCAGCACTGACCGTCGGCCTGGGCGCGGTGAGCCTGATCGCCGGATTCAGCCAGTCTTTTCCCCTGCGCCTGCTACAGGGAGTGGCCGTGTTCGCGGCCGGTGTTGTGATTATCGGTGGTGCCGCGCTGCTGATGATGATCCGGATCGCTGGGTGGCGTGATCCCGAATCCGAAGCCGACTTCGAGGCCCTCGTGCAGCGCGCCGAGCGGCTCGCCGCCGATGAGTCGTGGGGTGACTCCGAGGACTATGACTCCGGGGACGAATCCGACGACGAGGACGAGCACGCAATCGATCCGTTCAACGAGGACGACTTCGAGCTGCTGGTTCGCTCGGCCCTCGATGATCTACCGCTCGAGTTTCACCGCGCCCTCGAACACGTCGCCGTGGTCGTGTCCGACGGCGGCCGACGCCGGCGGGCCTACGGGCTCTACGAAGGCGACACCGTCGCGAGGGACTACTTTCATGACCGCATCGTGATCTTCCGTGACACGCTGGTCCGAGACTTTGGGCACGATCCCGGGATGCTGAAGGCTCAGGTGACACGAACCGTCCGTCACGAGCTCGCCCACCACCTCGGGTGGGACGAGAATGGAGTGCGAGGTTTAGGGTTATGACTAGGAGGGGCCCCTCGCGGGGGCTTCGTGATCTCGTTTTCTCATCCCCGAGCAGGAGCAATGCCGAATGCCTGAAGCAGTCATCGTCGACGCCATCCGCACGCCGATCGGTCGTGCGTTCAAGGGCTCACTGAAGACCGTTCGCGCCGATGAGCTGGCCGCGATTCCCATCCGCGCGCTGATCGAACGCAACTCCGATGTCGACTTCGCCGAGACAGTCGATGTGCTGATGGGCGCTGCCTCAGGCATCGGGGAGCAGGGCGCCAACATTGGCCGCAATGCCGCGCTCCTGGCCGGGCTCGATCACCACGTTCCGGGCTGCACCGTGAACCGCTTCTGTGCCTCCTCGCTGATGACGATCCGCATGGCCTCGCACGCGATCAAGGCGGGCGAGGGCGATCAGTACATTGCCGCCGGCGTCGAGGCGGTTTCTCGCGCGGGTCTGGGCGCGGGCATGATGGAGGAGGCCAAGCATCCGAAGCTCAACGGATCCGAGGGCTCGCTCTACGACGTCTACATCCCGATGGGAGAGACGGCTGAGAACGTGGCCGAGCGCTGCAAAGTCAGCCGTGAGGCTCAGGACGAGTGGGCCGTGATCTCGCAGAACCGTGCGGTCGAGGCCCGTGATTCCGGCCACTTCGACCCCGAGATCATCGCCGTCACCGTTCCCGCCCATAAGGACACCGACAAGGAGGGCAACGAGGTCGACGTCGACGAGACGGTCGTCGACAAGGACGACGGTCCCCGGGCAGGCACGACGATGGAGGTCCTGGCCAAGCTCAAGCCGGCGTTCCGAGAGAACGGCACCGTCACGGCCGGCAACTCCTGCCCGCTCAACGACGGCGGCGCGGCCGTGCTGGTCATGTCCGACGAGAAGGCGCGCTCGCTGGGGCTGACGCCCAAGGCTCGGATCGTCGCCTCCACCGTGGCGGCAATCCGACCCGAGATCATGGGGCTCGGCCCGATTCCCGCGATCCGAATGCTGCTCGAGCAGACGGGCATGACCATCGATGACATCGACATAGTCGAGATCAACGAGGCCTTCGCCGCGCAAATCGTGCCGTGCAAGCAGGAGCTCGGAATCCCGGAGGAGAAGCTCAATCCGTTCGGCGGCGCGATTGCCCTCGGCCACCCGTTCGGGATGACCGGCGCGCGGATCATGACCACACTGCTCAACGGGCTGGAGAAGCTCGACGGCACCTACGGCATCGAGTCGATGTGCGTGGCCGGCGGGATGGGCCAGGCGATGCTGGTCGAGAGGCTGGCGTAGGCCGCGGGCGCCTGAGGCGGGTGGGCGCGCGGGCGCTGGGCGGCGCGCTGCTCGTGCTCTCTCGTGGGCTGGTCGCGGTGGCCGGGGTGCTGCTCGCGGGTGCCAGGGTGCTGGTCGCTGTCGTCGGGGTGCTGCTCGCGCCGACCGGGGTGCTGCTCGCGCCGGCCGGTGTGCTGCTCGCGCCTGGCAGCGCCGCGGCCCACGAGGGCGACCCGAACATCGACACCGTGATTCTTGGGGTGCATCCGGTCCTGCCCGGGGTCGCCGTGAACGTGGTTCAGAACATCGTCCCGGCGCTCTCGCTCAGCAACACGTCGTCACGCGAGGTGGCGGTGCTCGACCGTTCAGGTGTCCCGTTCCTGCGCATCGGTCCCCGCGGTGCCGAGGGGAACCTCGGTGCCGCCGCGTTCTATCGCTCGGCTGCACCCAGCGGCGCGGCCAGCATCCCCGCCAACGTCACGGCTGGGCACGCGCCAACGCGCTGGGTCCTCCTCTCCCGGCGTCCGGCCTGGGCGTGGTACGACGATCGCGTGCCGAATATCACCACGGCGCCGCCGGGCGTCCGCGCGCGTAAGACGCCGAGCGAGCTGGCCGGCTTCACGGTTGCCCTTCGCACGGGCGCGCAACGCGCGGTCGCTCAGGGCGAGGTCGAATACGTGCCGCCGCGCGCGCTCCCGGTCGCCCGGCTGACCTCCTCGATGAACCCCGCGCCTGGCATCTCCGTCGCGTTGCTCGTCGGCAGCCACCCGGACCTCTACCTCCAGAACACCGGCCGACAAACGGTCACCGTGCTTGGCCAGCAGGGCGAGCCGTTCGCCCAGATCGGACCCCACGGAGTGCAGGTGAATCTCCGCAGCCCGATCCACGCCGCCGATGCCTCCGCGCGCGGCCAGACCCCCGAGACGAGCGCGAACCCGGCCGCCCGTCCGCTCTGGCGCCACGTCTCGGGCGCCGCCGCGTATGACTGGCTCGACCCCCGACCGCGGCTGCAGAGTCATTGGAACGTGCCGATCCTGGTCGGCTCACGAAGGCTGACGATCACCGGGGAGCTGAGCGTGCCGCCTCCGGTGGCCGGTGCAGGGCAGACGTCGGGAGCAGCCCAGCGAGTCCGCGGGTTCGGTTCCTCACCCCACGCAGACTCTGGCGGCAGCAGCGGTTGGCTGCTCCCGGCGGCTCTCGCCGCGGTCGCGTTGGCGGCGGCGGGAGGGATCTTGTTGCGGAGGCGAACGGTTCGAACTTGACTGCCCCGTCACGTTTGCGTATACCTTCGCGACGGGAGAGGGCTGAGTCTGCAGCTCTCGCTAACTAAACAGGCAAGGGATCTCCATGCAAGAGCTGCGCGCGCCCTTACCGGCTGCTTCGCCCAGGTCACGTTCTCGATCGCGCGCGCTGGCCGGCGCGCTCGCCCTGGCGCTCGCCTGTCTGGTCCTCGCCGGACTGCTGCTGGCCCGCACGGCACCGGCGGCCGTGTCGCCTGGGGACCCCCTCGGCCTGATCGGCTCAGACCCGACGCAGAATTCGCCACAGCCCCCCTCGACCCTGTTCGACCCCCCGCCACCGGGCAGCACGAACCCCGCGGACATCGGCGCGTTCAGCAATCCCTTCGTCGAGCCGACCATCACCCTGGCCGGCGGGTCAAAAGTGACCACGAGCGCACCGTGTGTGCGCCGTCCCGGCGTCCCCAACGACCCGACCTATGACGGGCCAATCTTCGACTGCAAGCCGGCCGGGGTGAGCGTCAACGTGCTGCCGAACGGCAAGGTCATGTACTTCGACGGCCTCGAGGGCACCGAGAACGTCAAGTACAGCATCGTCGCGGAATACGGCAACAACTCGGTCAACGATCAGAGCCGGCTGCTCGACCTTCACGGCAACCCCACCGGCCAGAGCGCCAGCTGGACCAATCCAAGCCCGGTCGACGGCGGCGCCAACCCCGGTGGATACGCCAAGTCCGAGCCGATCCTGCCCGCGCCGCTGGTCATTGCCCCGACCGACAACGCCGGCGCTCTGTTCTGCACCGACAACATCTTCCTGCCCGACGGGACCGTCCTCGCCAACGGGGGCACCGCCTACTACACCGAGCCCGGCGTCAAGGTCGGTGCGGGCATCTTCGGCGTTGCCGAACTCGAGGGTCTCAAGAACTCACGCATCTACATGCCGACCACCAACACGTGGGTCCAAAGCGCTGACATGCACTACGGGCGCTGGTACCCCTCCACGGTGACGCTGCCCAGCGGGAAGATCCTCGCTGTTAGCGGCGTGACGAAGCTGCTCAAGCCGGTCTACCCGACGCACCCGCTCGACTCCGGCACGAACGTCAAGCAGACCGAGACCTACGATCCGGTCACCGGCACGTGGACCGTCAACCCTGGGACGGCGTCGAAGTCACTGCCTCTGTTCCCGCGTATCCACGAGCTGCCAGACGGCAAGATCTTCTACAACGCCGCCGGACAGTCGTTCAATCCGTTCGGTCAGTCTTACGACGAGGCGAGCTGGAACATCGCCTCGGTGTACGACCCGAGCGCGCAGAGCTGGACCGACCTCGGCGTCCCCGGGCTCACCGACCTGAGTGCCGGCCGGCCAGCCGACCTGACCAGCCTCGTCAACGATGCTGTGCAGGCCGTCCGCCAGGGCGGGATTCCCGGCGGCGGCAACGCCGTGACGCTGCCCGGGTTCCGTGGCTCAACGTTCTCGATCGAGCTGCCGCTGACGCCCGACAGCCAGGGCAACTACAGCCAAGCGAGCTTCCTGACCGCCGGCGGCGTGCTCAACCCCCCGAGCCCCGGTAGCTACCTGTCCACGTCTGACAGCCGCATCACGACGGTCAGCACAGCCGGCGGCACCGACAGGATGTCGACCCATCCCGTCGGCGACCTCCCCGGTCCGCGCTGGTTCCCCTCCGGCGTGTTGTTGCCCACCGGGCAGGTCCTGGCCTTCAACGGCTCCGACCGCGACGAGGTCGCGGGACCCGGCGTGGAGATCGGCAAGCGCCAGGCCGAGCTGTTCAACCCGAGCACCGAGACCTGGAGTCCGGTGGCCAGCTCGCACGACGTGCGCACCTACCACAACGCCGCGGCGCTGCTGCCCGACGGGCGCGTGTTGGTCAGCGGACACGCGCCGATCTCGTTTCTCTACACGCGCAACGTGACACTTCCCGGAGGCATCACCGCCCCCAACAACGGCCGCGACGCATCGTTTGAGGTCTACAGCCCGCCCTACATGTACTGGGGTCCTCAGCCGGTCATCACATCCGCGCCGGCGACCTCAAACCCGCTGAACTACGGCCAGACCTTCCAGGTCACGACCGATCAGCCCGCGGCCGACATTCACAGCGTGGTGCTCGTCTCCAATCCGTCGGTCACCCACCTCGTCGATCCCAACCAGCGCAACGTCGTTCTGCCGGTGCTCAGCCGCAGCGGCAACCTGCTCACTGTCATGTCGCCCCCGAACGCCAACGTCGCCCCGCCCGGGCCGTACATGCTGTTCGTCAACAAGCAGATGCCGAAGGGACTCGAGCCGTCGGCTTCCAAGCAGCTGTTCCTCGGTATCTCAGGGCTTGAGGCCCGCGCGCGGGATGCCCGGTCGCATCTGCGGGCGGGCAAGCACCGGGTGGTCAAGCACCGGGCGGCGGGGCGGCGCCACAAGGCGCGCAAGCACCGGTAACCCGGTGCAAGCACCGGTAACCCGGATCAATCGCAATCCTCGCGTGCCCTCGCTGGCGCGGACCGTGGATGGCGTGCCTTTCGACCGGCGCTGAGGCCCATCTAGGGTCGCAGGACGGCCATACCGCTACACCGGCGACGGTCGGGCCGGGCCGACGTCGCGGTTTGGTCTGTATGCGACCAAACCGCGCACCTTGCTGTCCGCCATGTCCGCCGTTGTCGCAGTCTGGTCGTTCTGAGCCACCCGCGGGTATCGGCCGGTCCGCGAGCGCCGCGCCGGACGCGCCGGACGCGCCGGACGCGCCTAGGACAATTCGCTCAGCGCCTCACGCAGCCCCTCGGCCGCGAGCCCCAGCGGCGGGTCCAGATCGCGGTCGCCCAGGAGCCCGAAGCAGACCGTGCCGTCGTAGGAGATGATCCCAACCGAGAGGCACTGGTTGGTCGGGTTCAGTGGGACGATGGGGTAGACCTCACGCATGCGGACGCCGTTGAGATAGAACGGCTGCTGCGGGCCGGGGATGTTGGAGACGACGAGGTTGAACGCTCGGACGGTGCCCATCGCGCGGGCCAGCAGACCGGAGATCAACGGTGGGGCCCACCCGGAGGCTCCAACCATCAGCGCCCCGGCCCGTACCGCGGCCGACTGCTTGAGCTCACGCGTCTGCGCCGAGATCGCACGCACGCGGGCCGCCATCTCGGGTTCGCCGACGGGCAGATCGACGAACACGGTGGAGATTCGGTTGCCCAACTCGCCGCTCTCGTTCGGCTCTCGGACGCTGACGGGAACCAGCGCGACGGGATCGCGACCGTTGCTAGCCCAGGCTCCGGCACCGCTCCCGGCGCCCGCGAGGTACCGGCCGAGCATTCCCGCCACGACCGCCAGCACGGCATCGTTGACGGTGCCGCCGGCATCCTTTCCGGCCCGCTTGAGCTCGGCCAGTCCACCATGGGCGATGGCGTAGCGGCGGTTGGGAGAGATCGGGCGGTTGAGTGGGGTCATCGGAGCCTGTGGTCGCGAGCGTGCGAGCTCAAGGGCGACTTCGGTGGCGCGGCGCATGTCGCCGGTGGCCCGCCGCATGTCCTCAGCCGCCCGCCGGGGATCCGGGTCCAACGCACGCAGCATCCCGTCGAGCATGAGCTTCGGCGCGCGGGCCAGGGGCCGGCTGGCCAGACGTGTGACGTGGCGGCGCAAATCGTATTTCCGTGGCAGCCACTCCTCTTCGGGGCCGGGAATCACCAACGGCTCCTCGGTCGGGTCCAGGACGAGGGCGGCCATGCCGATCGCCGCCATCCCATCCACCAGCGCATGGTGGACCTTGAACAGGAGCCCCCGGCGGCCACCTTCGAAACCCTCGATCAAGGTTGCCTCCCACAATGGTCTCGAGCGGTCGAGTCGATGCGAGAACTCTCGGCCCACCAGCGCGCCCAGCTCGGCCTCATCGCCCGGCGCCGGCAGGCTCGCCTGCCGCACATGCCAATCGAGGTCAAACCCGGGGTCGTCGGTCCAGACCGGATTGGCGAGACCCAGTGGAGGCTCCTCCAGCCGCTGGCGCAGGCGCGGAATCAGGTGGATCCGTTCACCGATCCGCGCGGCGATCATCGCTCGGGTGAGCTCAGGGCGGCTCTCGAAGATGAGCAGCCCACCTACGGCCATATTGATCGGTCCGCGCTCAGCCGCGAGCGAGGAGCGGTCAGCCGGCGAGAGCTCCTCGGTCACGAACCCTCATCTACCTTGGCGGCATCCGCAGCGCGCCATCGAGCCGGATGACCTCACCATTGAGCATCTCGTTTTCGACGATGTGCACAGCTAGGGCCGCGAATTCCTCCGGCCGTCCCAGCCGCGGGGGGAACGGCACCGCAGCCCCCAGGGCTTCCCGTGCGGGCTGCGCGAGCGCGCCGAGCAAGGGAGTGTCAAACGTGCCCGGCGCGATCGTGCACACCCTGATCCCGGCGCGGGCCAGGTCGCGTGCCGCGGGCAGCGTCATGCCCACAATCGCTCCCTTGGACGCCGAGTAGGAAATTTGGCCGATCTGCCCGTCGAAGGCGGCGATTGAGGCGGTGTTGATGCATACACCGCGCTCGCCAGAGGCAAGGGGCTCGCTCTCCACCATCGACGCCGCCGCTAGGCGCAGCACGTTGAAGGTCCCGATCAGATTGACGGCGATCACCTTCTCGAACGGTTCAAGCGAATGAGGACCGCGTCGGCCCGCGACCTTCTCGGCCCAGCCGATGCCCGCACAGCACACAGAGATCCGCAGTCCGCCGGGCGACGCGGCGGCAGCGGCCACGGCCGCGTGCACCGAATCGGGGTCGCTGACATCAGCACGTTGAAACGACGCGCCGACACCCAGCTCGGCCGCCAGCTCCCCGCCGCGCTGCTCGTTCAGGTCGGCGATCACCACGTGGGCGCCGTGTGCGTGGAGCAGGCGCGCAGTCGCCTCGCCAAGTCCCGAGGCGCCGCCCGCCACCAGCGCACCGCTGCCTTCGATTCGCATCGGCGGAAACCCTACTGCCCGGCCCGGCCCGGGGCGGGCGGATCGGCGCGGTCGCCCTACTGCGCGGTCCGGGCGCCAAGCGACAGCGCGAACAGCCCCTCAGGGTCGGTGAACCATCCCGACAGCTCGAGACCGGCGGCGGCGAAGTCGGCCTGGACACGCGCGCGGGTGAACTTCGCGCTGATCTCGGTGCGCAGCTCTTCCCCGGCCGCGAAGTCCACTCGCAGCCCGAGTTCCGCGATCAGGACGCTGCACGGTCGCTGGGCTCGCAGCCGCATCTCCACCCACTCGTGTCGCCGGTCGAAGAAGGCGATGTGATCGAAGGCCTCGGGGACGAAGTCGCCGCCGAGCTCGCGGTTGATGACGTGGAGGACGTTGCGGTTGAACGCCGCCGTGATGCCGGCCCTGTCGTCGTAGGCGGCTTCGATCACCGCTGGGTCTTTGACCAGGTCCGTCCCGAGCAGGAGACGATCACC
The DNA here is from genome assembly GCA_963757165.1 of uncultured Solirubrobacterales bacterium. Classification (GTDB taxonomy): domain Bacteria; phylum Actinomycetota; class Thermoleophilia; order Solirubrobacterales; family Solirubrobacteraceae; genus Palsa-465. Next base: position 124,804 of record CAVWQO010000006.1, on the reverse strand, counting down.
GGGACTGAGTACGGCGGCAATCTTGCGCAATAGTCCGCGCCGCGTGCCCGGCGGGAAATTGCCGATCGTGCCGCCGAGCAAGGCCACGATCCGCGGGACATCCGAGGACGGGATGCGCTCAAGGTGCCGCTCGAAGTCCCCGATCACGCCATGGACGCGAAGCCCGTCGTATTCCTTCATGAGCTGGTCGGCCGCCTCGCGCACCACGCTCTCGGAGACATCAAAGGGCACATAGCGGTGCAGCGCGCCCGCCTCGGCCATCGCATCTAGTAGGACCCGCGCCTTCTCGGCCGAGCCGGACCCGAGCTCGACCAGCTCTCCCGCGCCGGTGGCCGCGATGATCTCGTCGGCTCGCTGGGCGAGGATCGACTTCTCGGTCCGGGTCGGGTAGTACTCGTCCAGCTCGCAGATGCGCTCGAACAGCTCGGATCCGCGAGCGTCGTAGAAATGCTTGGGCTGGAGCTCCTTGAACGGTCGCGTCAGCCCGTCGAGCACATCGTTAGCAAGGCTGCGCTCATCGGCCTGTGAGAGCCAGGAGTCGATCCGAATCCTCACCGTGTCGTCGACCGCCTTCATGGCAGATCCTTGGCGATCCGGAAGCCTGAGAAGATCTGACGGCGCTGGGGATAGTCCCAATTTCGGAACGTGGGGCTGATCACGCGGCCGCACGTGGCCCAGGAGCCGCCACGAAGAACCCGGTGCTCGTCGCCGAAGAAGACCTGTGAGTATTCCTTGTACGGGAACGGGGTGAAATTCGAGTATCCGTCGAAGTGACTCGACGTCCACTCCCAGACGTCGCCGATCATTCCCAGGCAGCCGAACGGCGAAGCTCCCTCGGGATGGGCGCCGGCCGGTTCCGGCCCACCGGCCGCACGATCCACATTCGCGTGGAGGCCGGCGATCGGCGGCTGCTCGCCCCACGGGTAGCGCCGAGCCCGCTCTCGCTCCTGGTCCCAGGTCGCCGCCTTCTCCCACTCCCGCTCATCGGGGAGTCGGGCGCCGTGTGCGCGGGCGAAGGCGTCGGCCTCGAACCAGGAGACGTGGACGACGGGCTGGAGCGGATCGAGCCGCACGAGCGCTCCGAGGCGCCACTGGCTGCCCCGGTCCGCCGTCCACCCTTCAGGTCGTGAGATGTCGTACTCCTCCTTCCAGGCCCAGCCTTCATCTGACCACCACTCACGCCGCTCATAACCTCCGCCTTCAACGAAGGTCAGATAGCTGGCGTTGGTGATCGGGGTGCGGCCGATCAGATAACCGCGGACGTCGGTGCGGTGCTGCGGGCGCTCGTTGTCGTAGGCAAAGCCGTCGACTCCCGCGCCGATGCTGCATGGGCCCGCTGGAATCTCGACCAACTCGAGGCCGGTGAAGGCATGGCCGGCGTGGGCGGGCATGTCCCGTTGCGCCGTCAGCCGATAACCGTCCAGCTGGGCGAGCTGGACGGTCTGCAGCATCGTCTCGCCGTGCTGCAGCTCATGACGGAGAACCATCTCATGCAGCGCGCCGTCGCCGATGCCCTGGCGCTCGATGACATCCAACGCTCGGGCACGGACCTCGCCAAGGTAGTCCCGTGCCTCGCGGGGACGCAGGTAGGGGAGTTCGCCCCGGCCTGCCCGTGGAGTCTCGAACGCGTCGTAGACCTCGGCCAGATCCTCCCGCAGCAGAGGCCGGCCTCCGAAACGGTGAACCAGCCATAGGTCCTCGAACGCCGCGATGTGCCCAAGGTCCCATACCAGCGGGCTCATCAGCGGCGAATGGACCCGCTCGAGGTCTAGGTCCGACACCGTTTGCACGAGTCCGAGCGTGCCCTCCCGCGCCTCACCCAAAGCTCTGACTGCATCAGCCGGCCTCAGGTCAGCCGGAGCTGCGATCGAGGTGCCCATCACCGAGATTGTGGCATCCCCCTGCTCAATGGACTCGAAACCGCCTGGTTCACGTAATCCCGTAACGGAGGTACAACGAATCGTTGCGCGCCAGTAGCCAGCGGAGCGCAAGGCCCTGCGGCTCAGGAAGCTCGGGGCCGCTGGTGATGGCTGGTCCCTGACCGCCGCCGGTGAGCTTGGCGGCCAGCGTCAGAAACAGCTCGTCGACGAGACTTTCGTGCAGGAGTCCGCCAAACAGCGTAGGGCCACCCTCACACAGCAACGAGCGGATGCCGTACTCGCGCCGCAGGTGCCGCAGCACGGTGGTCAGCGTCAGCTCGCCGCGATCGACACAGATGACCTCGACCTGGGCCGCCCAGCCTTCGCCGGCGAGGGCGGTCGGGGTGAAGACGACGATGCGCGCCTCCGGCTCGGCGAACAGCGGGATGTCGGTCGGCACGTCGCCGCTGCGGGTGACGATGCAGGCCAGCGGCTCGGCGGACAGGCCCCGCTCGGTTCGCCGCGCTCGCCGCTCAGGCTTGCCGAGGATGCGCCCGTAGCGCTCGGAGCGCAGCGTTCCGGTCCCGGACATGACCGCGTCAAACTGCTCACGCAGCCCGTGGAACATCGCCCGATCCCCGTCGTCCCCGAGCGCCCCCGAGTGGCCGCCGAACGTCGCCCGGCCGTCCACACTGGTGACGAAGTTGACTGCCGTGTATGGACGGTCCGCTGGGGGGTGCTCGCCGGGGGACAGTGAGTCCAGCAGTGCGTGGACGTCGACTGTCGCCGGTTCGGGGAGCAGCTGGCGGAACTCCATCGGCCGGCGAACCTAGCACTCCGACGCGCCATGCCCACAGTTGCGACGCTGCTCACCGGAAACCGGTTAGGCTCCGCGCCGATGGACTTCAAGCAGATCGACAGGGGAGAGCTGATCGCGGTCGTAGGCGGGATCCTGCTCGGAATCTCGCTGTTCCTGGACTGGTTCACGCTGGGCAATCCCAACACCGTGCTCAACCAGTGCGCCCACCCGGCGCACTTCGGCGCTCCGAGCACCAGCTGCAGCGGCTGGGCGTCACTCTCGGCGATCCGCTACCTACTGCTGCTCGGGGCGATCGCACCATTGATCCTGGCCTACATCATCATCCGCGGACACGCGCTGTCCTGGCCCCGCGGCGAGTTGACCGCAGTGACCGCGTTGGCAGTGCTGACGATCACCTTCTTCCGGGGACTGATCGCCAAACCGGGCTCGCCTCCCGGCCAGATCGGGATCGACTACGGGTGGGGCGTGGCGATGGTGGCCGGCCTGTTGATCCTGTTCGGCTCGATCTTCCGCGCGCGGGAGAGCGCCGGACGGAGAAAGCCGCCCGGCGTGCTGTGAGCGATACCAAGGGCAAGGTTCGCCCCGACCGGAATCTGGCCCTCGAGCTCGTCCGCGTAACCGAGGCCGCGGCGCTGGCGGCGGCTCGGATGGTCGGGCGCGGGGACAAGGAAGGCGCCGACCAGGCGGCCGTGGACGCGATGCGCTACGTGCTCGATTCTGTCTCGATGGACGGCATCGTCGTGATCGGCGAGGGTGAGAAGGACGAGGCGCCGATGCTCTTCAACGGCGAGCAGATCGGTGACGGGAGTCCGCCGCTGGTGGACGTCGCGGTCGATCCGCTGGAGGGAACGCGCCTGACCGCGCTGGGGATGCCCAGCGCCCTGGCGGTGATCGCGCTGGCCGAACGGGGCTCGATGTTCGATCCGGGACCATGCGTCTACATGGAGAAGATCGCCGGGGGTCCGGAGATCGCCGATCTGCTTGATCTCGACCGGCCGTTGCCTGAGACGCTCAAGCTCGTCGCCGAGCGCAAGGGCACCGACATCCGCGACGTGATGGTGGTGATGCTCGACCGTGAACGCCATCAGGACGCGATGCGCCAGGTCCGTGAGGCCGGGGCTCGCGTGCGGCTGATCCTTGACGGCGATGTCTCGGCGGCGCTCTTGGCGGTGAGCGAGAACTCGGCCGTGGACTTGCTCTGGGGGATCGGCGGCACGCCCGAGGGTGTGATCTCCGCGGCGGCGATCAAGTCCCTTGACGGACAGCTGCTAGGGCGACTGTGGCCGCGCAGCGATGAGGAGCGCCAAGCGGCGATTGATGCCGGCTATGACCTGTCAAAGACGCTGAACGTCGACGATCTCGTGGCCGGCGACGATGTGTTCTTCTCGGCTACCGGGGTGACCGACGGCGACGTTTTGCAGGGCGTCCGGTACCAGGGCGACCGAGGTGCGACGACGGAGTCCCTGGTCATGCGTTCTCGTTCGGGCACCGTTCGCCGCGTCTCGGCCCGTCATGACCGCGCCAAGCTGCGCGCCCTCACGGGCGTGCGCTACGGCTGAGCGGTAGCGGTCTCCTCCGGCGTCTCCTCGGGCGCCTCGGCCGGCGCGGCGAGACTTCCGACCCGAGACTCTGCCAGCTCCAGACCGGCCAGAGAACGCAGGAACGAGTGGGTAACGAGCACATGGATCACCGATTGGGTGGCCTTATACGCCGGCGTGCTGAACCCGGCGGCGATCGACGGATAGAAGTTCGTTACGCCGACCTCGATCTTCAGCTTGCGCGTCCCGGGTGAGGAAGGATCAGGCGGTAAGCGCCAAACGTCCAGCTCCAAGGATCCTGACCCGCGGCCGGCGCGAGCCACCAGCAGACCGTCGCGAATCCGCCAGGACACCTTTCCGTGATCCTCCTCGATCGCGTAAACGGGTGAATTGAATCGCAACAGGGTCAGCGGCCGGATCAGCAGCACGACCCTGCGCTCGTGCTCCCCGTACACCACGCGGATCAGCCCGAGCGTGACCCGCGAAAGAAACCGCCAGTAGGTCCGCGCGAGGTTCTCGAGGTTCGTTGGGTTCCACAGACGGTCGAGATCGGCTTGCGGGACGGTCAGCTCTGCTGACTGAGCTGAGCTGACAGCGCCGTTCGTTGCGATCGCTGTCGATTGCCGCGGGGAGACGATCACCGCGAGCGCGGGCAACTTGCCCTTGCGGTGCCGTCTACGGGCAGCGAGCGCCGTGGCGGTGGCGGCCAGCGCGATCAGGATCACTTTCATGGTGTGGATTCTTCCCGGAAAGCTCCGACCATGCTCAGAGCGCCAACGTGTGCAGCGGCACCGGCGAACCGGCCGGCAGCTCGCCCTCGCCAACCGGGATCAGTGCGAGCGCGTCGGCCCCGACGAGCGAGGTCAGGATATGCGACCCCTGCGCGCCGTTCGGGGCCACCGTAAGACCGTTCGGATGCGACTGGATCCGCACCCGCAGAGCCTGCTCACGCATCGGACTCATCCGGACCGGGACTTCGAGCGCGGCGCTGGCCGGCTGCCACGCCATCGTCCGCACGCCGAGCATCGCGCTGAGCGCCGGAGCGACGAACAGCGTGAAGGTGACCACGGCCGAGACCGGATTACCCGGCAGGCCGAAGACAAGCTTCCCGTCGCTCGTGCCGAACCAGGTCGGCTTTCCCGGCTGAAGCGCCACCCGCCAGAAGCGCTCATTCACTCCGAGTGCGGCCAAGGCTGGCTTTACGTGGTCGTGGGGGCCGACCGACACCCCGCCTGAGATCACGATCACATCGGACGCTCCGAGCGCAGTGGCGAGGGCGGCTTCGGTCGCCCCACGGTCGTCGGCCAGCCGCTGGGCCGCAGTCACTACGGCACCCGCGCGCCGTACGAGCGCCATCAGCATCGGAGCGTTTGAGTTGTGGATCTCGCCTGGACCCAGTGGTTCCCCCGGGGCCCGGAGCTCGTCTCCGGTGCACAGGACCGACACAGCGGGACGGCGGGTCACCGGCAGCTGCCCAGCTCCCGCGGCCGTGGCAGCGCCCAGCTCCGCCGCGCGGAGGATCGTCCCGGCCTGAAGGACCGCAGCGCCTGAGCGCATGTCCTCCCCGGCAGCCCGGATATTCGTGCCGTCCTGGGCGTCGGCCGTGGTCAGGATGGCGCCGCCTGGCAATTCACGCACGTCCTCCTGCCGGATCACTGCGGTTGCCCCGGCCGGCACCGCGGCGCCGGTTGAGATCCGGATCGCCTCACCGCTGGAAAGGGTGGCCGTGGAGGGGGAGCCGGCCCGCGATTCGCCGGTCACACGGAGCTCACGACCGGCCGGTCCGGACTGGACCGCATAGCCATCCATCGCTGAAGCGGCGAAGGAAGGCACGTCCCCAGCGGCGACGATGTCCTCTGCCAGGACTCGGTCGAGCCCATCGTCAAGTCCCACCGTTTCCGGTGCCAGCAGCCTCACTTCGCGGAGCACTCGCTTCCTGGCCTCGGCGATGCTGATCAGATCGGCCGGCATGTGGGGTCATTGTGGCGGCTGGAAGTTGTGTGACCCGCGCCGGTGGCGACGGCCCCACGTGATAAAAGGTCTAAATGCAGCAGGGACCGCCACGGCTCCGGCGTGCGAGACCAGTAGCCGACGCGCCGATTGACGCACTGCTGTTGCGTGCCGAGGATCTGACCAAGGGCTGGCTGCTGGCCCTGCTCGAACAGGCTCCGTTGGACGACGCACCGGCAATTCTGGCCGCCGACCTTGCGCAGGACGGCCCGCGACTGTGCACCGCCGTTGTCCGAGCCCTGGCCGACGAGAACGATCTGCGTCGTCTGGCGCCCGGCGGGGCGCTGGAGCCGCTCGTTGCGCGGGCGGGAGAAATCGCTGGATCACGAGGGGTGGAAATGACCTCACGCGCCGTGGACACGCTGCGCGCGGTCATCTGGAGTGCGGTGCGAGCCGAGCTGAGCCGCCCGGACCCCGATCTGGTCTCCGAGCTCTCAGAACGGCTCAACCTGGTCACCGAACTGGTAAGAGACGCCGCTCTGCGCCGTTGCGAGCAAGTCCAGACACCGCCGGCGCAGTCGCCCGCTGTGCCGTTGGCGCCCGCGTCCCTCCGGGAGGTGCCGCATCGTCCCCAGGACGTGGGCCCGGAGACGATCGAGGACATGGGCCCGGAGTCGATGGAGGACGCGCGCCCGGCGCCGGTCGAGGACATGCCACCGGGGGCGACGGGGGACGTGCGCCCGGACGAGGGCGTGCGCCCGGACGAGGTCGTGCGCCCGGACGAGGAAGTGCGCCCGGACGAGGAAGTGCGCCCGGACGAGGAAGTGCGCTCGGTGCGGCCGGAGGCGGCGGAGGATGAGCGAGCGACGGCGTCGCTGGATCCGCGCTCAGACATGGTCTCCGCCCAGCGGACCGAACGGGAGATCGATCCGGTATCGGAGCCAGCGCTGGTGCCGGACTCCCTATGGAAGGAAGCGCTGGCCGACGAGATCCGGGAGGCCAACCGCATCGGATCGGCACTGTCACTACTACTGATCGAGCTCGAGGATGCCGATCGAGTGCTGGCGGTCGAGTCGGCCGGCGAGGCTACCGCCACGTTCGGCCGCTTCGCCCAGGCCGTGCGCAGTGTGGTCCGCAGACAGGACATCCTCGCCTGCGAAACCGGCAGCCGCGCCTGGGTGATAGCGCGTGAGACCGGTCGCCTCGGCGCTCACGCGCTGGCCGCCCGGATGGTCGCCGCGGTCGGGGCGAGCCCTGCGTGGCGCGGAGCGCCGCTCACAGTGACGATCGGCTTCTCGGTGCTCGGAGAGGATGGGGGGGAGGTCGAGTCCTTGCTAGGGGCGGCCGAAGAAGCGCGTTTTGCTGCCGCGGCGAGCGGAATCGGAGTCATTCCGGTCGACGATGAGCGGTTCGGGGATCCGAGCCAACGCATGCCCGGCGCAGGGCCGGATCTGGCCAGCTGAATCAGGCGGGGCCGGCGGGAACGGAGACCGCGCCGATCGTGGCCGTCCCCGGCATGCCTAGTGCCCGGCCCGTGGCCTCGGTCAAATCCCAGTCGGCGTGATTGGCGTACGGGCCACGGTCGATGACCGGGACGACGATCGTGCGCCCATGCCAGAGGATCGACACGGGCGTACCGCATCTCAGAGTGCGATTTGCCACCCCGAGGGTGTTCCTGTGCAAAATCTGTCCACACGCTGTGCGCTGGCCGTAGAAGCCGGGGCCGAACTGGGTGGCGATCGCGGGGCGGTAGACAGTGACCGTCAGGGTTGGCGAGGCCGGCGCCGCTCGGGTGACCGCGGCGAGACTGGACTCAACCACGGCGCGGATAGAGAAGCGGCCAATGTGATTGACCGGCCACACAGCGGAGAACGATCCGTCACGGCCCACCGTGCCGTGCGTGGTGGGCGCCCACGTCCCTCCGGTCTGCCGACCGCGCCGCTCGATCTCGACGATCTTTCCCGCGGCGGAGTTGGCGACGTTCCCGGTGAACTTCATCTGGTTGCGCAGTAGCGCCGAGGCACGGGTTGCGACAGTGATCCCGTTACCACTGGCCTGCACGCTGACGTCGCCCCGCGTGACCTGCGCGCCGTTGCTCGGCGCCGATGATGGACCGCTGGGGGCGCTGCCGCCGCCGATGCCGCCGCCGCCTGAGCCCTGGGTCACGGAGCCGGAAAGCGCCCAGGCGGCTGAGGGGACCAGCAGCCCAACCCCGAGTAGGAGCAACATCACGCTGCGTGTGTATGCACGACAACTCACGTTGAAACCGATCTGTCCTCTTCGCTTGTCGGCCTACGGGGTGAGCTGACGGGCTCGCGCTGGTTGAGCGCTACGGTCCTCAGTGAACCGATTCGCCCCTGTGGATCAGGTGACCCACAAGTGGTTCCCCCGCCGATCGCCTGCGGACAGGTGATCGCTCGGCACGGAAGTGGGGCGGGAGTATACGAAACTCTGCCGCCGGCGTATGTTCGCCGCTCGGCTGTCGTGGCCTCCGCCACGGTGGTCGAGCCCCGGCCGCTGGGGCCGGGGAGCCGGGCCGCTGGGGGCAGGAGCCGGGCCGCTGGGGGCAGGGAGCCGGGCCGCTGGGGCCGGGGGAGACGGGAGCCGCTGGAGCCGAGCCGCTGGGGGCGGGGAGGCGGGCCGCTAGGGCCGGGGAAGCCGGGAGACGGCCCGGCGGACCGCCCGCGCACCCACGGACAGCCCGATCTCCGCCAGTTCTGCAGCGGCCTGGACCGCGGTTCCCAGCACGTCAGTACGCCCAGTGCGCTCGCGGCTCGCAGGCTCCCGCCCTTGAGGAGCGGCGGGCCGGCGCTGAGCGACCGCCGGCTTCCGCTGCGCGGCAGTGGCCGGCTTCCGTTGGGCGCCAGATGCCGGCTTGCGCGTGGCCGTGGCGGACTTGCGCTGGGCTCCTGCCGCAGACTTGGGGGCGTTGCGCGTGCTCGACGATTTGCGGACGCGGGGCGCCGGTGCCCCGGGCGGCTGCGGCGGCTGCTCGAGCGCCTTACGCGGCGGGCGGGGCTTCGCGGGCGCGGCGGGCTTCGCCTTGGCGGCGGGCTTCGCCTTGGTGGCGGGCTTCGCCTTGGTGGCGGGCTTCGCCTTGGCCTCGCGCTTTGTCTTAGCGCTGGGCATGACCGTCGCGACGGACTGTGCCTCCGGGATGGGCTTCGCGTCCGTCACGCCCGGTTGCCCGGCAGCTGGCGTCGCTGGCCGCGCAGGGCGCTTTTCGCTCCGGCGGTGCGGCCGGGTCCGGGGGAGGCTCCCGAGAACGTCTGCGGGTCGTTCGTTACTCATCGTTCGCACATGATCGCGCACGGCCGGGGCCGGCGTCGCTCTGAGCGCATGATGCGCAGAAATGGCCGCTATGCGGACGTTTCTGCGCAACCGGGGCCGAGCTGGGGGTCAGGCAGCCTTCAGCTCGGCGTGACGGTCGGGCCCGCAGCGCGCGAGGTCAGCGGCGAGACGGTCAGCCGTAACCTGCTCCCAGCGCCCGCTCTCCACGAGATCTCGGCACAAGTGTTCAACGTCCTGAAGCGCCTCTCGGGCGGCCCCGTCCTCGCCCAGGTCGGAGCTGAAGATGAGGTTGTCGGCTGCCTCACGGATTCGATCCTGCTCGCTGGCCTGCAGCTTGCTCGGTCCGAGCTCATTCAACGTCTGGACAACCTGTCGGTACGCGCGGGTTCGTTCTGGGCTCATTGGAACTTCCCCTTTTCCTGGGTTGATCGCAACGATGGTGGCGTTACGAACGCTTATTAGCTTTAGCCGACTGTCCAAACATCTGCCTGAGGACTTGTACGGCGTTCAAGGCGGGGTGGATCAGGCCCGATAGTGGGCCTACCGATCAAATTACGAGCTCTTCGGAGGAAATCTCGCTGCAACTTGAAACGCCGGAGCCCGTTCTACGTATAGGTTGTTAATCCAGGACGCCGCTTCTGCGTGGCGTCGGCGTGGGACGGTTCCAGCGCGCGTTTCGCCGCGGACGACCTGAGCGCCTTGACTTCAGAAAATATAGCGCCTATACTCAAAGCGTATGTTTGAGTAGCGGGTCTGCGCCCTCCGGAGGGCTGGCTTGCGTGTCTCATCCTCTACGCCGGAGCGTCTCCAGCCGCCCGGCGCATACGACGGAAACGGAATCAGATGTCAGTAGCGGAACTGCAGGAACTGGAAGAGATCAAGGGTCTCGTCAACCGTGGTCAGCAGCTTGGCGTTCTTACCTACGCCGACATTGCGACTGCCGTATCCGAGCTAGATCTCGACGAAGCAGACGTCGAAGAACTTCACGGCTTCCTTGAGCGGGCTGAGATCGAGCTCGTGGAAGAGGTCGATCCGGCACTCGCGGCAGCCGAGGTGGAGCGCGCCCCCGACAAGCGTGGGCGCCGCAAGCCCAAGACGGCGCTCGATTTGAAGCCGGATATGACCACCGACTCCCTTCAGCTGTTCCTGAAGGACATCGGCAAGGTTCGCCTGCTCACGGCACAGGAGGAAGTGGACCTGGCCAAGCGGATCGAGCGCGGTGACCTCGACGCGAAACAGAAGATGGTCGAGTCCAACCTGCGGCTGGTCGTATCGATTGCCAAGAACTACCGCAACCAGGGCCTGCCCTTCCTTGACCTGATTCAGGAGGGGACGCTCGGTCTCGTGCGCGCGGCCGAGAAGTTCGATTACCGCAAGGGATTCAAGTTCTCCACCTATGCCACCTGGTGGATCCGCCAGGCCATCGCTCGCGCGCTGGCCGACAAGGCGCGGACGATCCGCATCCCGGTGCACGTGGTCGAGAAGCTCAACAAGATCGGGCGCGCCGAGCGCAAGCTAGTGACCGAGCTCGGTAGGGAGCCGACGGCCGAGGAAATCGCCGAGGTGACCGGGATCGAGCCCGAGGAGGTCGAGTCGATCAAGCGCTCCGCACAGGCTCCGGTCTCGCTCGAAAAGCCGGTCGGCGACGAAGAGGAGTCCGAGTTCGGCCAGTTCATCGCCGATGAGCGGGCCGAGTCCCCGTACGAGCGCGCGGCCGAGATCCTCACCAAGGAGGCGCTGCGCGAGGCCCTTGAGAACCTGAGCTACCGCGAGCGCCGCGTGCTCGAGCTTCGCTACGGCCTCGGGGGCGAGCATCCCCGCACGCTGGATGAGGTCGGGCGGACGTTCAACGTCACGCGTGAGCGGATTCGCCAGATCGAAAATCAGTCGCTCAAAAAGCTTCAGTCGCTGGCCGAGGCTCAGAAGCTGCGCGACGTAGCTTAGGACGTACCTGCTGGTCGGCGCCTGGGGCGTCAGCTTCCGTTTGAAACGCTTGCGCGAGTATCAAACGGAAGGTGATGTCCCCGCGCTTTCCCGGCTCCCCGGTGCGTTGCGCGGCACTTGCACCGGGCGGCTTCTTTGCCCTCTCTCGCTCGTCGGCCTTGGTCTGCGTCCAGAGCCGATGCGGGAGTCCTAAAGCGGGTCGGGCCGAAGGCCGATGAGGCTTCAGATGCTTGACCTGCTCGAGGTGCTTCGGTTTGTCGTGCGTGAGGAGGGGTCTGACCTTCACCTGAAGGTGGGGTCTCGTCCGCTGGCACGGGTTCACGGGCGGCTGGCGCCGATCGAGCAGTACGACGTGCTGCACGCCGCGGACACCGAACGGGTAATGCGGGAGATGCTCACCGACCCCCTCAAGCTGGCGGAGTTCGACTCAGAGCACGAGGTCGACTTCTCCTATGCGGCCGAGGGACTGGCGCGCTTCCGCGTGAACGCGTTTCAGCAGCGCGGCGTGGTCTCGGTGGCGATGCGGGTGATCCCCTATGCCGTGCGGACGGTGGACGAGCTCGGCCTGCCGGCAGTGATCAGCGAGCTGGCGGACGAGGAGCGGGGGCTGATCCTGCTTACCGGCACCACCGGCTCCGGCAAGTCGACCACGCTGGCGGCGATCATCGATCACATCAACGAGACCAAACGGCGCCACATCGTCACGATCGAAGATCCGATCGAGTATCTGCACTCGGACCGCAACTCGATCATCAACCAGCGGGAGGTCGGGATGGACACCGTCTCGTTCAGCCGCGCGATGCGCCGCGTCCTGCGTCAGGACCCGGACGTAATCCTGATCGGAGAGATGCGTGACGAGGAGACCGTGCGGACGGCGCTGTCTGCGGCCGAGACGGGGCACCTCGTGCTCTCCACCGTGCACACACTCGACGCGCCTGAGAGCGTCAACCGGATCGTCGACTTCTTCCCGCTGCACGAGCAGACGCAGGCGCGCGCGATGCTCGCCGGCACCCTGAGGGGCGTCGTCTCGCAGCGCCTCGTTCCGACGCCTGACGGTTCCGGCCGGGTCTGCGTTTGCGAGATTCTGCGGATGACGGGACGGGCTCGGGACATGATCCTCGATCCCGATCAGACAGGCCGCCTGCGCGAGGTGATTGCCGAGGGCGAGTACTACGGCATGCAGACCTTCGATCAAGCGCTGCTGCGCCACCATCAGGCCGGACGCGTGTCGATGGAGGACGCGCTGCGGGTGGCCAGTAGCCCGCACGACTTCAAGCTGCTCGTCTCTGCCGACGGAAGGACCAGCACCTCGATGGAGGACCTGGCCGGCCGGGACGGCGCTCGCACCGCCGCCGGGCCGGTGACGCTCAAGCAGACCGCACTGCCCGTTGCTCCGAGCACCCCGTCTCGAACGCCATCCGCGCCGCCGCCGGGTGTCCCCGCCTGAGCCTGGGCCGCTTCAGTTCCTGAAGCTTTGCGCTAGAATAGGCCTTCGGATGGCTTCGAACCAGACTTGTGGAGTTTGTCGAACGGCCGAGATCGTGTGCGGCAAGTGGACCTTGTTGGTGATCCGTGATCTGGCCGACGGACGCTCGCGCTTTTGCGAGTTGGAGCGGTCGCTGCAGGGGATCAGCCCGCGCACGCTGTCGCTGCGGCTGCGCGCGCTGGAGGAAGAAGGAATCCTTGAGCGACAGACGTTCCCCGAGGTTCCGCCGCGAGTGGAGTACGCCTTGACCGAGAAGGGCCGGGCGCTCGTGCCGCTGATCGAGGACATGCGCGCCTACGGACGTGAATGGCTCGGCGGCGACTGCGAGGACGCGGACGAGTTCGACGAGCGCCCCAACTCTCGCGAACCTGTAGGCGCGGCTGCTTAGACCGCAGGATGCGGATTGCGGTCGCCGCGGACGAGCTGACGGGCGTGGCCAGCGCGCTGCCTGACGCGCTGCGCGAACGCGGTCACGAGCCGATTCTCCATGGCGCCTACGTCGAGGCCGAGCGCGACGACTGGGCCTGGGCGAGCGAACGCGCGGCCCGTGATGTCATCGAGGGGCGGGCCGATCAGGCGATGGTCGCCTGCTGGACCGGAACGGGCGCATCGATTGCGGCGAACAAGCTTCCGGGCATCCGAGCGGCACTCTGTGGCGATGCTCAGACCGCGGAGGGGGCAAGGCGCTGGAACGACGCCAACGTGCTCGCCTTGAGCCTGCGGACGACATCGCTAGCAGAGCTTCAGGAGATTCTCGAGGGCTGGTTCGCCGCCACCTCAAGCTCCGATCCGGTCGACCTCGAGAACGTCGCGCATCTGCGCGAGATCGAACGCGGCGCCTGAGCAGCGGCGAAGCCAGCCGCACGATCTCCGCCGGCTGCAAGGCACGGCCCGCGAGCAGGATCGCCCGACGCTGGGGCGAAACGGCGCCTGTGCGAAACCTCTCGCTTCACGAGACGCTCGCGGCGTTCGCCACCGACGCGGCGTGCTGCCTGGCTGAGGAGACGGCCGGCGGAGCGGAGATCCCGTTCGAGCTGACCGAGACCGAAGCGCGTCCCGGGCGTTCGCCGCTCTACTGCTACCGACCGCTCACCGGAGCGTTCATCCGGGACCGCCTCGGTCTGCTCTCAGCGCTGCCCACGTACGCGCCCGCCGCGCAGGCACTGGCTGGGGTGGAGGGGGTCGACGCCTACCTGCAGCAGCGCGGGGAGCGGCGGATCCCCGCGCAACCGCGCGAACTCGCTGATGCTGCGCTGCGCTCGTTCTTGGCCGGCGTTTTCGCGGAGCGCACCGGGTTCGGCTTTGACGCCGCGCGGTTTGAGCTGGCCTACGAGGAGCTCGAGCGGTCCCTTTACGAGGGCCGCTGCATCACCACCGTGATCGCCCCGCTACTGGGTATTTCACTCGATCCCGGGACCAGGGAGCTACCGCTCGGGGACGGCTTGTCGCTGGTCCGCGGCGAGACGATGGAGGATGCTCCAGCGGAGGCGGTGTGGGGGGCGCCCGGTCCCGAGAGCGCCGGCGCCGAAGAGCCGAATGTCCTGGTCGTGCTCAGTGTCGGACAGGAGCGTCCGACGCCGCCGCCGGTATCACTGGCCCGCGCGCGCTTTCGAAGGGTCCTGACGGCTCTGCGCCTGTTCGAGCGGGGTGGCTACGCGCTCGGACCGCTCGCGTGGACGCGCGCAGACGCAGGCGCCTGGCGGCCCGTGGCCCTCGGCGCCAGCGGCCGGCCGCGGTTGGTCACTCTGATCGCCTCCGCCCAAGAGGACGAGCTACGTGCCTTCTGCAACCTCGTCGCCCGGCGAACCCCGACGAGCGGTGAGCTCGCCTGGGCCCTGGGCCGCTTCGAACTGGGCTGCGAGCGGCTCGCCCCGTTTGAGACGTTGACGGACCACCTACTGGCCCTCCGGGCGTTGCTCGAGCCGGAGGGTCCGAACAGCGGGCGGCTCGCCCAGCGTCTTGCGGTGCTGTGCGCGGCCCCCGAGGACCGCGTCGCGCTGGCCGAGCGCACGGCCCACGCGATTTCCCTGGAGCGAGCCGTGATCTCCGGTCTAGCGCCCGCCGGCCCGGGGGCGAATGGGTTGGTCGAGGAGCTCTCGCAGCATCTGCGCGCGCTGTTGCGTGATGTCCTCTGCGGTCACCTCGACGCCGACCTGCGCAAAGTGGCGGACGAGCTGCTCGCCCAGGCCGCGGCCGTCGCCGTTGCCGGCTAGACAGTCGAGACGAAGCTCTAGCCGCGTCGCGATGAAGGTTTAGTCGTGTGTCGCAACAAACCTTTAGACGCGCTCGCTACGCTTACTGCCGACCGCTCCCTACTCGGTCCCTTCGGGGGCTGGGAGTGTTTTGCCGCCAGGCACAACATTTAAGTCCTGGGGCTCGTAATGAAGTTAGAGGGAGCGCGATCGCAGTCACTCGGGCGGGCCTTGTGCCCGCTCGACCTGTTTTTGCACGCCCCCGCCCCGGGTAAAGGCAAGGGCATGCCCACCAACCCTGCGCCCGTCACGGTCTCGGAGGTAGCGCACCGCGCCGTCGAGGCGTGTGACGACGGCAGCAGCGAGGCGCTTGACGATCTCCTGGCGCGGCTCGAGGATGACGACGAGCCGATCCGCGCGATCGAGGACATGGATACGCGTCTCGATCTGATGTTCGGCCCCCGGGACGAGGACGACGATCCCCCGTTCCTGATGGCGTGCGCGATCATCGTCTATCTCGCGTATCGGCGGGACGAGGTCGATGCTGATGCGACCGAGTTGCTCCGCCTGGCAGCGCGCGCTGAATACGATGGACATCCGCCCCCGCGAGTGGCAAGCTGGCTCGAGCAGCGTGGCGTCACTATCTAATTCATCGACTCGGTGGTTGCTGAGCGCATTTCGACGCCCACCGCACGGCGCCGCTCCCGCGCGCCCGCCGGCCGTTCATCCGGACTGCCTGAACAGCCCTCGACGTGACGAGAACGGCTTCGAGGAGCTTTGCCATCTGGTGACCGAAGCGGACCCGGACACTGCCCTGTGCGGGCGCGACGTCACCGGATATCCGTGGAACCCGCCGTGGCCCCAGTGCGAGGCCTGCCTGGCGGTCTCGCGCGGCGAGATGAACTAGGTTCGGTCCCGTCGATGAGCGACGAGGGCCTGATCTGTGTGGTCGAGATCCCCAAGGGCAGCCGGAATAAGTACGAATACGATCCTGAACTGGGCGGGATCAAGCTCGACCGCCACCTGATGCCGTCGGTCGTCTATCCCGCTGACTACGGCTTCATTCCCGAGACCCTCGCGCTCGATGGAGACGCGCTCGACGTCCTCGTGTGCCTGTCAGAACCGACCTTTCCCGGCTGCATCGTTCCCGTCCGGCCGATCGGCTTGTTCGAGATGGAGGACGAGAAGGGGGTTGACGACACAGTCCTCTGTGTCCATTTGAACGATCCAGGCTGGAGCGCGCTGAGCGACCTCGAGGATCTGCCCGACCCGCTGCGCCAGGAGATCTCCCATTTCTTCGCGGTCTACAAGGACCTTGACCCCGACCGTGCCTCCGACGTCAAAGGATGGGCAAACCGGAAGAAGGCGGTGGCGGCGATCGAGGAGGCGCGCCGGCGCTATCGGGAGCAGGGCGACCGCCTGCCGCGGTGACCTCGGTACAGGCCCGATACTGACTGTCGCGAGCGATGAGGCTCGCTCCATAACCTTGGATCGGCGTTTCTTACTCCTAGGTGAGGGCATCGAGTGATGCTGCCTGTGAGCACTGCCGCGATATTGCCGGCCCTCGACCCTGACCCATGCTGGCAGGAGTGAGCGCGCACAATGGAGCTTGACCGCCGCGAGCTTGCGGCGGTCTACGTCGGCGGTTTCGTCGGCACGATCGCGCGGGCCGAGCTCGCCGACGCGCTTCCCTACAGCGACGCACGATGGCCGTGGTATTGACGATCGCCCCGGTGTCCACGATCGCCCCGGTGTCGACGATCAGCCTGAGCGTGAACCTGCCTCTCCGCAGGCCGAGTCGTCTCGTCGATGCCGCTGACTCAGGACCAAGACCGGGCTCAGATGCAACCCTACGCGCATGTTTCACGTCGACGTGCGCCAGTTTCCTCATTCCGCCCGCGCGTTCAACCTCACGGCCGAGCAATTACGGGCGAGCTTCCTGCGGCCGTGGGTGGCGGGGGAGACATTCGAGTGGGGCGAACGCAAGTGGGCGCCGGACCGCGCCAAGATCACGGTCTACGAGGGACCGGAGCTCCGTCCCGACGAGATCGGGATGGGCCGGGGGTGGGCCAACGCGGCGCGCTCGGGCGAGGAGGTCACCGAGCGAGTGTTGGCCGAGCAGGATCAGGCCGCTCGGGGAGGCGAGCCGCTGCAGACGCTTAAGCACACCGTGAGGGAACTGTGCGCTCTGGATCCGCTGGTGCTCACCGAGGTCCCAAGGCTCGCCGCGGACCGCTGGCCGCGATTGCGCGCCAGCGAGTCGCTGGCCTTGGCCGAGCAGGCGGTCTGGGAGTTGCTGCACGAGCGCCGCGTCAGCCTGCTCAGTGACACCGCCGGCGTGCAGGCGCCGGTGGCCGAGGAACATTGGCGCGCCGAGTTACTGGCCTGGTCAAGCTGGAGCGAAACGGAGTCAGGCCGGCCGGTGCTGAGGATCCAGCCGGCGTGGGGTGCAGATCCAGACCCGGGTGCAAACGCAACCGTCAGCGAGGACGGCTAAGCCACGACGTCGGCGATCATCCGATCACGCGTGCGCTCGCTGGCGAACAGGTAGCGATGGATCCGCAACAGCCCTTCTACGTCGTGGACGTCGTCGTCGAAGTATGGGACCAGTAACAGCGGCCGGCCGCCCAGCTCCTGGCGCAGACGGACGACGTTCCGCCCGTCCCGCCGCGCGAGAACGTGGTAGTCGCCGAAGTTCTGGGCGACCCGCGCGGCCAGCGCCGGGCCCAGCGACACAGTCAACTCGGACTCGACGTCCGCTGGGGCGCGGTCACCCAGCATGTCGTGGTGGACGCGGTTGACGACCGTGCCGGCGAATGGGAGCCCACTCTCTTCCAGGGTGCGCCCGAACCAGATGGCTTCCTCCACCGGTCCCGTCTGCGCCGAGGTCACGAGTACAAACGCGCTGGTGTCGGCGTGCAGCATCTTCTCGACTTGCGCGGCCCGGCGACTGAAGTCCTCGGTCATGTCCCCTAGCAGGCCGAAGAAGGTGGTCAGGTCGGTGACGAGGTCGATGCCGGTGATTCGCCGCAGCGCGGCTAGCAACGGGGCCGCCCCGCGGCCGAGCACGCGCATGCCGAGTCCGGTCGGGCGAATGAACGCCTTCAGCGCGCGGCCGTCCAAGAACGAGGTGAGCCGGCCCGGAGCGTCGAGGAAGTCCAGGGCGTTGCGTGAGGGCGGAGTGTCCAGGACCAGCAGGTCGAAGTCGCCCTCACGGTCGAGCTCGTAGAGCTTGGCGATGGCCGTGAACTCCTGGGAGCCGGAGACGGCGGTGGAGAGTTCGCCGTAGACGCGGTTGGCCTTGATCTCAGCTGCGCGTTCAGGCGAAGGGGCGACGCGATCGATCAGTTCATCGAAGGTGCGCTTGGGGTCGAGCATCATTGCCCACAGCTCCCCCTTCACGTTCAGGCCCCCCTCAGCGAGGCGCTCCGGCGCCACGCGCGTGGGCTCGTTGTCCAGCTCTCCGAGCCCGAGCGCGTTGGCCAGGCGCCGGGCGGGATCGATCGTCACGACGGCGACCTTGGCACCGCGGGCCGCCATGCCCAGGGCAATCGCGGCCGACGCCGTGGTCTTGCCGACGCCCCCCGAGCCTCCGCAAACGCAGACGCGCTTTCCCTCCAGCAGCTGGGCGACGCTCACGCCGCGGAGTGTAGGCCGACGGCCGCGATGGGACGGCGCATTCAGCCGGGCAGGGCCGCCGCCGGGCGCTCTGAGAGCCCGACCTCTAGCGCGTCCGCCAGCTGCTC
Organism: uncultured Solirubrobacterales bacterium; assembly: GCA_963757165.1. GTDB lineage: Bacteria > Actinomycetota > Thermoleophilia > Solirubrobacterales > Solirubrobacteraceae > Palsa-465. The sequence goes on along the minus strand of CAVWQO010000006.1, from coordinate 105,978 downwards.
GAGTTGCTCGCGTCCGACCTGATCGGCGAACACGTAGGGCAACTCCAGGAGCTCCATCCGCAGCCCGTCACGGAGGCGTTGCCGCTGCTCCTGCTGTGCCGCTGCCCGGGCGGCCTCCGACAGGGCGGCCCGGATCGCCGCGCGTCCCGGCGAAGTCTCGATCTGGCCCAGCACCTTCTGCAGCTTGCCCTCATCGCGGGTGCTGAACCGCGCCCGGTAGAGGGCGTTGAGGATCACGGCGTCGAGGACCAACCCTTCACGTTCCAACTCATCTCGGATTGCCACGGTCTCGTTGACGGGCATCTCCTCAGCGGTGGCCACCGCTACGACGGCAGTGAAATCGTGATCGGCCAGAGTTTCCGCGATCGCCCGACCCTGGTGGGCGATCGGACCCACCCGGGCGATCTCGGCAAAGGTGCGCGGCGTCTTCAAGATCCCGACCCCATGCCCCGTGGCCGGCGCGTCGACGATCACCAGGTCATAGGGGGCAGCCCCACTGGTCCGCCGCTCCAGCTGCGCCAGCTCCCACACCTTGCCGATGCTGAGCAGTTCACGCATCCCCGGGGTGGCCATGGCAAAGGCACCGAACAGCTTGCTGGAAGCGAGCATGTGTCCCAGCGCGCCGGTCTTGATCCGCAGGTACTCCTCCATTGCACGCTGCGGGTCGATCGAGATGGTGAACAGCCCGGGCGCCAGCTCGATCTCCTCGAACGGCTCAGCAGCTTGGTCGAAGGCCTGCTGTACGCGCGCCTGGCTGGCCAACTCGGCCACAATTGTCCGCAGGCCTTGCCGCGCCGCGAGCAGCCCGAGCGCCGTAGACACGGTCGACTTGCCGACGCCGCCCTTGCCGGTCACGAAGATCAGCCGGCGATCGAGAATCTCGTGCACCAGCGTGAAAATAGCGACCGTGCATCGTCGGGCGTGCCGGAGCAGTTTGGCCGGGTGCCGCCCCCGCGGGGTGCGCGCTTGCTTCGGGCCGCCGCGCGCGAGGCCCCGTCCGGCAGGGGACCGAACGCCGCTGCGAAAAGGAATTCCCCCCCGCCCTGCGAATACAGGCGCGTATGACTTCCTCGATCCATCGGAGCCTCCCGTGAGTTCCACCCTCAAGGTGATCGCGTTCGCCAACCAGAAGGGCGGCGTCGCCAAGACCACGACTACGCTGAACCTCGCCGTCGCGTTCGCCGAGGAGGGCCACCGGGTGCTGTGCGTCGACATGGACCCTCAGGGCAACCTGACGATGTCGCAGGGCATCGACCCTGACACGCTGGACAAATCGATGTACGACGTGCTCGTACACCGGATCTCGATCCGCGAGGTGATCCGCAAGCGCGAGATCGACGTCGCCTGCTCGTCGATCGACCTGGCCGGAGCGGAGATGGCGATGGCGTCGATGATTGGTCGCGAGCGCAACCTGAAGAAGGCGCTGGCGGAGGTCGCCGAGGACTACGACTTCGTCTTCATCGACACGCCGCCGAGCCTCGGGCTGCTCACGATCAACGCGCTGACTGCCGCCCATAAGGTAATCGTCCCCGTGCAGTGCGAGTATCTGTCGATGCGCGGTCTGATCCAGCTCCAGAACACGCTTGCCATGATCCGCGAGAACCTGAATCCCGATGTCGAGATCGAGGGCATCCTGCCCACGCTCGTCGACACGCGGACACTGCATGCCAAGGAGGCAATCGAACTGCTGGAGGAGAACTTCGGCGACCGGGTTTTTGCCTCGAGGATCCGCCGGACCGTGCGTTTTGCCGAGGCCCCTGTGAAAGGAATGTCCGTGCTGAAGTACGATCCCGACGGTCTGGCCGCACTCGCCTACAGGCAGCTCGCGAAGGAGGTCCTCTCAAATGCCCACCGGTAAGCGCGCGAGCATGCGTGAGGGCCCACTGGCGGCCCTGTTCCGCAAGACGGCTGAGGACTCCGGAGCCGAGGGCGAGAAGCCGACCAAGGCCAAGGCGAAAGCAGCGTCACCCGCGCCGGCCACTGAAGCCACCGCACCGGCGAGCACGCCGCAGCGTCGCCCGCACCCCGGTTTTGACGCCCCGGCGCCCGTCGCCGAGCCGGAGCCAAGGATCCCGTCGCCCCAGGAGCGTCTCCGTCACGCCTTTTCCTCGGACATCCCTGAAAACGTGATGGCCCCCCCGCGCGAGCGTGTTTCGGCACCGGAGACAGACGTCTACGCGCGTCCACAACGTGCCGATGATGCCTTTGCAGCGCCGCGGCCGGTGGGCACACCCGTGCTCCGGGTCGTCGGCGTCGGCGGCGCGGGCGTCAACGCAGTCAATCGGATGGTCGAAGCCGAGATCGAGGGTGTCGAGTTCCTCGCCATCAACACCGACCTGCAGTCACTGCAGCAGTCCGCGGCCAACGAGACCCTGCATATCGGCGAGTCGATCACGCGCGGACTCGGCTCAGGATCCAATCCTGACCTCGGACGGCGAGCGGCCCACGAGGAGCATGATCGGATCAAAGCGCTGCTGCGGGGTTCCGACATGGTGTTCATCGCGGCCGGCGCCGGAGGCGGAACCGGAACCGGTGCCGCTCCGATCGTGGCGCAGATTGCGCGTGAGCTCGGGGCACTGACCGTCGGAATCGTCACCCGGCCCTTCCAGTTCGAAGGCTCGCGGCGCCGCGAGCAGGCCGAGCTCGGCATCGCTGCTCTGGCTGACGAGGTAGACACGCTGATCGTGGTTCCCAACAACCGGTTGCTCTCGGTGCTCGATCGCAATACATCGATGGTCGAGGCGTTCCGCGTCGCCGATGACGTGCTGCGCCAGGGCGTGCAGGGGATCTCCGACCTGGTCACGTTGCCGGGCCTGATCAATCTGGATTTTGCCGACGTGCGCACGATCATGTCCGAAGCCGGCAACGCGCTGCTGGGTATCGGCATGGGAGCCGGTGAGCGGCGCGCGCTTGACGCCGCCGAACAGGCGGTGTCCTCGCCCCTGTTGGAGACGAGCATGGAGGGCGCACGCTCGATCTTGCTCTCGATCACCGGTGGGCGCGACATGTCTCTGTGGGAGGTCAACGAGTGCGCGAAGGCCGTCGCCGAGGCCGCCCACCCGGACGCCAACATCATCTTCGGCGCGATGGTCGATGACAAGCTTGAGGACCAGGTCTGGGTCACCGTCGTCGCGACCGGCTATGGCGATAGCCGTTCGCAGCGCCGCCAGGCAGAGCGGCCCTCGGCCAGCCTGAGCCGTGGGAGCGAGCCACGGCCCACACTGCGCGAGCCGCGCGGGGAGCCGCGGGTAAGTCGCATCCGGGAACGTCAATCGGCTACCGAGCTGGACGTACCCGAGTTCATGCCCAGGCGATAACGGCCAACATGGCCGAGCCCCAAGTTGGGGTGATCGCGGCCGGTCATCCCCTGTCGGCGCGAGCGGGGGCCGACGTGCTGCGTGAGGGTGGCAATGCGGTTGACGCGGCTCTGGCCGCGATGCTGACCTCCTTTGTTTGCGAACCGCTGCTTACCGGCCTTGGGGCCGGCGGGTACATGCTGGTCTTCGTTCCCGAGCGTGAGCCGGTGCTGCTCGACTTCTTCGTCGAGGCGCCGGGCCGCGGTGCGGACCTCCGCACCCGGGCCGAGCTGATCCCGATCGACGTCTCGTTCGGTGAGGCGGTCCAGGTGTTCAACATCGGCTCGGCCTCGGTCGGGACCTACGGCGTACCGCTCGGCGTCTGCGAGGCGGCCGCGCGGTTTGGCCGCGCGCCGCTCGCGGAGTTGGCCCGGCCTGCGGCCCAACTGGCGCGCCAGGGCGTGGAGCTGACTCGCCAGCAGGCCTACCTGGTGGAGATCCTCGGCGCGATCGTGACCTCGACGCCGGAGGCGGCGGCACTGTTCGCCCCCAGGGGAACGCTGCTGAAGGCCGGCGAGACGCTCCGCCAGCCACAGTTGGCCGACGCTTTGGACCGCCTGGCGAGCGAGGGCGCCGCGCCGTTCTTCACGGGCGACATCGCCGCGGCGATCACTGAGTGGGTCGGCGCCCGTGGTGGCCTGTTGACCGGCGAGGACCTCGCGGCCTACCAGGTCATCGACCGAGAGCCGGTGCACGTGCGCTACCGCGGGCGAGCTGTCGTGACCAATCCGCCGCCTTCGGCGGGAGGGATCCTCATCGGCCGAGCTCTCGGACTGCTTGACGGCGACGGCTCCCCGCCCGGCAGCGAGCAGATCGTTGATGTGATGGAGCGCACGCAGGCGGAGCGCACTCCGGAGTTTCTGGACGGACTGGCCGACCCGGAGTTCGTGGCGCGGTTTCTCAACGGTGGCGGTGGTCTTGGTTCCACGACGCACATTTCGGTAATCGACCGCGACGGGCAGGCCTGCTCGGTCACTTGCTCCAACGGCTCGTGCTCGGGAGTGATCGTCCCTGGAACCGGGGTGCATCTCAACAACATGCTGGGCGAACAGGATCTGAACCCGCTCGGGTTTCACCGCTTCCCGCCCGGCCGACGGCTGCCGAGCATGATGGCCCCGACGGTCGTGCTTCAGGACGGCCGACCGGAGCTCGTCCTCGGTAGCGCCGGCTCGAACCGCATTCGCTCGGCGATCATGCAGACGATCATCCGCGTAGTCGACGATGGCCTTCGCGCGCCCGAGGCCGTCGAGGCCCCGCGGCTGCACTTTGAGGACGGGATCGTCTACACGGAGCCGGGAATCGACACGAGCGAGCTGGAGCGCTCAGGACGCACGATCGGCCGGTTCCGTGAGCGCAACTTGTTCTTCGGTGGCGTACAGGCTGTGGAGCGAGACCGTGACGGGCGCTTCTGGGGCGGCGGCGACTCCCGCCGGGGCGGGGATGCTGTCGTGGTCGTGCAGTAGCCGCGCCTCAGCGGTTCTGCGTGCGCGCGGAACCGCTGGCGGGACCGGTCTGGAACCAGGCGAATACGAAGCAGGCCAGCCCGAGCAGGAACGCGGCGATGCCGTGCTTGACGTGGTGCGTGCTTGACCCGGCCTGGTGTCCGGGGAAGAAGCTCGGCAGGCCGCTGGCCGTCGAGACCCAGTAGACGATCGCTATCACGATCAGTAGGACGCCCAGAACTACGGCGGGGATGATCAGCTGTCGGTTCTTGGTCATGCGAGGGTGTCTCCAATCAGGTGACCGCGAAGCCGATGGCAAGTGCCGCGCCCGCGAAGGTGCAGTAGATGGCAAACGGCGTCAGCCGGTTGGTTTCGAAGAAGCGCATCAGGAAGCGGATGGCGAGATATGCGGTAACGGCCGCGCAGAGCGCCGCCACCAGAGCCGGCCCGCGTACGCCGTCGCCGGTCTTGCCGGCTAGTTCAGGGATCTTGAGCGCGGCGGCCGCCCCGATGATCGGCGTGGCGAGCAAGAAGGCGAACTTGGCCGCATCCTCGTTGTTGAGACCGACCAGAAGCCCCCCGCCCATGGTCACGCCCGAGCGGGAGATTCCGGGTACGAGGGCCAGCGCTTGAGCCGCTCCGACGCCCACGGCCTGTCGCCAGGACACGCGGGTGGCGATGCGGTTGTCGACGTCCGGCTCGCCCTCGGGCGCGCCCGGAGCTCGACGCCGGAGCCGCTCGAAGGCAAACAGCAGCAGGCCGTTGACGAACAGGAAGATCGCCGCCGACTCCGCTGAAGCGAAGACCTTGCGCAACGGATCCTGGAGCAGGAGTCCGAGGATGCCGGCGGGGATCGTCCCGACCACGAGCAGCCAACCGAGCCGCGCGTCCTGATCGGCGATCTCACGGTCACGCAACGACCGACCAATGCCGCGGAAGACCCGTACCCAGTCCTTCCAGAAGAATCCCAGTAGGACGATTGCCGTGGCCAGATGGACCGCCACCAGGAACGCGAGGAAGAACTTGTCGTTCTGATGGATGTTCCAGCCCAGCAGCCGCGGGGTCACCACCGCATGGCCGAGGCTCGAGATCGGGAACAGCTCGGAGAAGCCCTGGAGCAGGCCGAGAACGATGCCTTGGAAGTAAGAGATCGGATGCATGGTCTGTGCTGGCGCCCGGCGCAGCTTCAGGCGCCTCGCGGCCGGACCCCTGCCGGCGCGGGCGAAAGGCTCAGGGCGGGCGATGATAACCGCAGGAACCTAAGGGCATCCACAAGAGCGATCACGTGCGGGGGCGCAGCACGGTCCTGGGCGCCGATCAGGCACGATCTCCGCGATGCTCAGGTTCGCCAAGACGCGAGGGGCCGTTCCGCTGCTAGGCGTGATCTGCCTGGTCAACCCCGGGTGCGGGTTCAATGTGAAGTCGGCGGACCTGTTCGTGCTCGAGCGCACCGGCCAGGGCCGGACACTGACCTTGCTCGTTAGCGACGCGGGCACGATCCGCTGCAACGGTGGGCAGCCAAAGCCGATCCCAGATCCGCTGCTGCTACAGGCGCGTGACCTGGCGACGAACCTCGACAAGGACGCCAAGGCCAGGCTCAGCCTGTCACCCGGACCGCGCAGCATCTACACGTACACGCTCAAACTCCAGAACGGCGCGGTTTCGTTCGCGGACACCAGCGCGGCTACGCACCATGAGCTGGCCCCGGCCGAGCTGTTCGCTGCACAGACCGCGCACAGTGTGTGTGGTCTGCCGTGAAGGGCTTCGCCGGCGCCAGCGCCAGTCCAGTCCCAGTCCGGTCCCGGCGCCAGCGCACACCGCTGGCGACTCCGCCTCAGCCGAAGCGGACCTTGCCGTTGGAGCGCGCGCGGGCTTGGGCGCGGTCGACGAAGTCAAGCCGCTTGATCGCGGCGCGGAACAGACGTGTGACGAGCCGCAGGCGCGCGTTCTCGGAGCGCAGATCGAGCAGGCCCTGCTTGGCATCGAGTCCGAAGTCAACCGTCGCCGCCATGTCGTAGGCACTCATCGCCGCGAGCTCGGCCGTCTCGGGCTCCGCATCGGTGGCGCGCTTGACCAGCTCTGCGTACGCCTCGTGGGCGGTTGCGGCCAGGTCTGTGTCCGGTTCTTCCTCGCGGTCCTCGACGAATTCCACGACGCCGGCCGGATACGCAAGATGGGCCTGCCGCTCAAGCACGCGAAGCGGCCTCGTGCCGCGAGTGAGCAGATTCATCCGGCCGTCATCCATCCGCTCCAGCACGCGCTCGATCTTGCACGCGCACCCCACTTCCCGCAGGCCTTCGTCGGACAGCCAGACGATCCCGAACTCGGTGTCCTCCCGCAGACATTCGTCCATCATCGTCTTGTAGCGGTCCTCGAAGATGTGTAGCGGGATGGCCTCACCTGGGAGCGCCACGAGGCCAAGCGGAAACAGCGGAAAGTCTTGAACGAGCCGATCCGTCACCCCAGGAAGTGTATGAGTGAGGGTGCGGGAGTCCCGGGCTATGGCCGGCGAGCAGTCAGCAGCAGGTTGTAGAAGATGGCCGGTGGCAGCATTGGCTCAAGGACGCGCTCATCGACCTGCTGAAGCATCAGATAGCCGCGGAATGCGTACTGGCGCCAGAGCATCGGGACGTCCTCAGGCGCGGCCGTCGCCTCCAGCGCGCGGTTGAACCAACCGAACCAGTTGGCCACGAGTTCCTCGCCCCGGACCTTGACGTCGGCGAACCCGGCCTCCATGACGTAGCCGGAGAGGTCGCCGGGGACGAAGGCGTGAATGTCGACAAAGCGCTCCAGATCGTGGTCGTGCTGCTCCGCGGACCCGGCCTGCCCGGCTGGGGGTGCAGGACGCGCCCGAAGCGCTTTGCGCCACAGCGGCGCCAGGCGAGACGCGCCACGCTTGGGGAATGCCGCGAGTCGATCGCCAAACCGTGAGGGCTCGCCGGCGAAGGCGAGCCGCCCGCCGGGGGCGAGCACACGATGAAATTCCGAGAACGCCCGGGCGAGGTTGGGCAGGTGATGCAGGACCGCGTGGCCCAGCACGAGATCAAAGCTGGCATCGGGAAATGGCAGTGACTCCGCGTCAGCGCGGGCGGCGCGTACGTCCAGCCCGAGCCGCTGGGCATTGGAGCCGAGCACGCTGACCATGCCCGGCGAGATGTCGGTGCAGGTTGCCTCCCTGACCACCCCCGCGTTCAAGAGGTTGAGGCTGAAGTAGCCGGTACCCGCGCCGATCTCCAATGAGCGTCCGTAGCCCCGGTCCAACTCGCTTCCGACCAGCTTGCGCAGCTTGCCGAGGACTTGAGCCTGGCCAACCTCACCGAAATCGATACCCCATTTGGAGTCGTAGCTCGACGCCGCCACGTCGTGGTAGCGAGTGTTGGCGTTACGAATCTCGTCGGGTGTGCGAACGGCCTCCATCGCGCGATCACATTACCCTTTCGGCGGTGCCAGCGAACGTCTACGTTCAACAGGAGCAGCCCCCCGGCGTGCCGCCGCTCGCACTCACTGGCGAGCGCACGCTCCCCGATGTCCCCGAGGAGAATTACTGGTTTCGCCGGCATCTGGCCGTCTACGAGTGGATCGCCCCGCGCGTGGCCGGAGCGCGGGTGATCGACATGGCGTGCGGTGAGGGATACGGCTCGGACGTGCTCTCACGCAGCGCGCGCAGCGTAGTCGGGCTGGACGCCAATCCCGAAGCCCATGAGCACGCACGCCTGCGCTACACCACACCGGGATTGCGCTTCGAGCGAGGGCTGGTTGAGTCCTATGGCGAGCCGGCTGCGTTCGACGCGGTGGTGTTTCTGCAGACAATCGAGCACGTGCAGGACCCGACCGCCGTGCTGGAGCACTTTCGCTCGCTCCTGGCCCCGGGCGGGGTGGCCTACATCACAACACCGAATCTGCTCACCCTGGCTCCGCCCGGAGCGGAGAAGTCCGGCAACCCTTGGCACATCAAGGAGTACCGGGCTGAGGAGTTCAGAGGACTGTGCGACTCGGTGTTCCCCAGCGTCGAGCTGCTGGGCCTGTTCCACGCGCGCAAGCTGCGTGTCCACGCTCTGGCACTGAAGTTGGGCTGGGACGCCGTGCATAAGCGTCTCGGGGTCACGAAGCCGTTCTATGACCGGTTCACGCCGGCGATCGCGGCGAGCGATTTCACGCTGCGCCCGGGGAACCTTGACACCGCGCTGGACTTTCTCGCTATCTGCCGCGTGAGCGACCGCTGACCTAAATGAGCCTTTTGAGAACACTGGGTAAGTTGCTGGAGACCGTAGCTGCAGTCCTAATCGGACTGGCCCGGGCGGTCGTCGACCTGGTACGGAGCCCGTTCAGACGACGCAGTAGGTGAACATCGATCGCCGCCCGGCGGATCGAAGGCGATCCCCCCGCCGCGGTTGACTCAGTCGTTGTGAGGGTCGCTCCAGCCGCGCGAGCCCGCGTCCGGACGAGCGAGAATGTCAACAAACCGGTTTCCGGCTTGTCGGGACGGGTATCTGATCTAAGCCGAGCGCGGATGTGAACGCGGGCCAGTGATCTGGGGGCTCTTGGCTTGTGAGCACGTAGGGCGCAGACGCGCTCGGCACCATCTCCCACGGGACCTTCGCCAGGGACCGGCGGGTCGGAGAATGCCTAACCGCGGACGTTTCTCGCATGCCCGGATGACCCGAGGCTGCATCTCAAGTGGCGTTTGGCGCCGGACATAACGGTCCGCGGCTCCGGGCCGCGGTCATCGTAGAGTTGTCGTCCTCCCGCTCCGGTCATGTTCGACGCACGAATGCAGCCAGAGGTCTCCGTGTCTTCTCCCGCTCGTCCCGGTCAGCTCGCGCTCGTTCTCCACACCCACATGCCCTACGTCGAAGGCGGGGCGCCGTGGCCTCCCGTCCCCGACAGCGCGTCCGTGCGCAACCCTGAAGGGTTCGGGACCTGGCCGTTCGGCGAAGAATGGCTGTGGGAGGCACTCGCGTCCTCCTACCTGCCGCTGCTCGACGTGCTTGGCCGGGCGCCGGTCACGCTGTCCCTGACGCCGGTGCTGTGCGATCAGCTTGAGGCGCCGGGCGCGATCGAGCGGTGCCGGCGGTTCCTGACCGAAGTCCGGCCTGAGTCGCACCTGCGCGATGCGCGCGCTCTGCGCTCTGGGGGAGCGGAGCAGCAGGCGCTTGAAATTGAGCGAGCGGCCGGAGACTACGCGTGGGCGGCGGAGCGGCTGCGGCAACTCGGGACCGGTTTGGTGGCGGCGCTCGGCGCTCACGCGGCCTGGACTTCCTCCGCCACCCACGCCGTCCTACCGCTGCTGGCCAGCGACAGCGGCGTCGCTCTACAGGTCCAGACAGGGATCGCCGCCCACCGGCGCCGGTTCGGCGACTGGGGTGGCGGGTTCTGGTTGCCCGAGTGTGCGTTTGAACCCTGGTTGGCCTCGTTGCTTGAGGAGGCTGGGGTGCGTGCGGCGTGCGTCGAGCTGACTGGCTTGTTCGGGCTCGGCGATCGCCGGCACCTGTGGCCACTCGTCACCGAGGAGGGGCCGGTGCTGTGGCCGGTCGACCGCGAGACGATGGCGCTTGTCTGGAGCGATCAGGGCTATCCCAGCGATGGCGCCTTTCGCGACTATCACCGCCACACCGAGTACCACCATCATGTCTGGGCCAACGACGGTCGGCCCTACGATCATGCCCGAGCCTGCGCGGTGGCCCGCGCGCAAGCGACGGATTTCGTGGCGCGCGTGCTTGAGCGCGTGGCTGACGGCGGAGTCTGCGTGTGCGCGCTGGACACCGAGCTACTCGGGCACTGGTGGTACGAGGGCGTCACCTGGTTCTCGGCGGTGCTGGATGAGGCGCAGCGGCAGGGCCTGTCGCTGACCACGCTGGATGACGCGCAGGGCGAGCTTGTTGAGGCAGGTGGCGCTGCCGCGTTGACGCCCGCGCCACGAGACCTCGGCGCGGTCAGCTGGGGCGCCGGCGGGGATCTGCGCACCTGGAGCGGTCCCCAGGTCGCTGATCTCGCTTGGGAGGCCCGCACGGCTGAGCTCGCGTTGCTGGCCTCTGGTGGCCGGGCCAGCGATCGTGCGCTGCGTGAGCTCCTCGCCCTGCAGTCCAGCGACTGGGCGTTCCTGATGACCAACGCGCTGGCGGGCGAGTACCCGCGGGAACGGGCGGCTGCCCATGCCAGCGGTCTGGCGCTGGCCCTGCGCGGCGAGGGGGAGCTGGCGGAGCGGCTGCGGAATCTGGCTCCGGAGCTTGTGGGGTGGGAGGGTTAGTCGAGGTTTGTCGTCGCCAGTGAGGCGCGAGCCGCAGCTTGCGTTGGCACTGGATGGGCTTTGCGGAGAGCGGGTTGGCTTTGAGGAGCGGGTCGGGCCTCCTCCGCTGAGCGCCCATACCGCTACAACGGACGCCGCTCGCCCAGGCCGATGTCGCACTTTGGTCGATATGCGACAAGACCGCGCATCTTGTCGTCGGCGGTGCGCACGGTTGTCGCACTTTGGGCGGTTGCGGGGAGGGGGGCCGTGTCGCGTCGGTCCCCGGAAGCGGCTGTGCCGCGCCGCCCGCGTCTGCCGCTTGCCGCCGGCCGCCGGCCGCCGGCGAGCGGTTTCGATCCGCCTTTCGGTCGCCTCCCGTTGCCCGCTACTGCCAGCGGAAGGTTTTCGGTGCGTCCCGCTTGCGGATCACCTTGGCCGGGATGCCCGCGACGACGGCGTCGTTGGGCACATCGGCGGTGACAACCGCGCTGGTGCCGATCACGGCGTTGTCGCCGACCGCGACGCCGCGCAGCAGGCAGGCGCCGTAGCCGATCCAGACGTTGTGACCGATGCGCAGGTCACGCTTGTAGATCCCCTGCTCGCGGATCGGTCGCTCGACTTCGACGACGCCGTGGTCGAAGTCGATCATCATCGCGCGGTCGGCGATGATGCACTCCCGGCCGATCGAGACGTGCTGGAACGCGGAGATCGTGCATTCCTGGCCGAGCACCGACTTGGCACCGATGATGACCTCGCCCTCGTGGGCCCGGATCTTGCAGCCGTCGCCGATCCAGGACCAGCGGCCAAGCTTGACCGTGGCCTGCCGTCCGATCTCGAACTTGACCCCGGGGCAGATGAAGCACAGTCCGTCGGTCTGAAGGCGGCCGCGCCAGCGAAGCTTCAGCCATGCCCATCGGGCGATCAGAGGAAAGTAGTTCCAGCTGAGCATGCGATGAGCCCGGGCAAAGCGCAGGAACGTGAGTGGACCGCCGTGCAAGGGCGGCGGGGGAGGACGCAGCTGGGGCGGCGGGGACGGTGCCTGCACCGCTTGCTTGATCTGTCGCGTGCCGGCGGACACGGACCAGATCGTAAGTCTTTAGCTCAGCCGTCGTCGATGAGTCCTTGCAGGGGTCCGAGCAGCCTTCGCGAGCGATGGGAGACTCCGGGCATGGCCAGCAGCCTGTGGGTTGGCGGGTCCCCGTCCCCGCGCCGCCGGAGCTGCTCCATCGCGATTGGACGCCAGCGCTCATCGACCAGAGCGCAGGATTCGGCTGCGGCGACCGTATCCTCGTCGAGCTCCAGATGTTCTGCCCACAGCCGCACGCGAGTGGCCCGGGCGAGCTCGGCGTCGTCGGTGGCGACGTTCATCTCGCTGTCATTGAGCAGCGAATGGGCGTTGAGGTTGGCCGAGCCGATGGTCAGCCACCGGTCGTCGACGATCGCCACCTTGGCGTGTACGTACAGCGGGTCGTCCCGTCCTTCGGAGAGGCTGCGCAGCGTCGCCGCCAACAGCCGCTGGGCCCCGTCATCGGCGGCGGCGAGGACGCCGAGCTGCCCATTGGTGTCGTCTTTGCCGTTGTTGGGACGGGCGGGAAGCACGAGCACGAGGCGAAAGTCCGGATGTGGGGGCTCGCGCAGCTTGCCGGCCAGGATCTCCACGAGCTCGGGCGCCCACAGGAACTGGTTCTCGATGTAGATCAGACGCTGGGCGGAACGGAACGCCCGCGTGTAGCACTCGAGGATGCTGAAGTCCCCGTGGGGTAGCCGGTCGTACATGTCCTCGGCCACCGTGCGGATCACCTGGACGGTGTGCTGACCGGCGACCTCGGGAACGGGTGCGAGCTCGATCTTCTCGCCGGTCAGCTCGCTCCAGCGCATCTCGAAGTGACGGTCGACATCGGCCACCACCGGACCCTCCAGGCGCGTCGCCACGTCGTGCCAGCCCAACCGTCGCCGGGCCACGTGAGCAGAGGAGTCGAACCGGTCGCCACCGTCGTTGGTCAGATCGATCCCGCCCACGAACGCGAGCTTCCCGTCGATCACGATCGTCTTCTCGTGGTGGCAGTGAAACGGATGCTCACGAGGATCCATCTCGCACCTGATACGGGTGCCGCGCACGAGGTTGCGCACGGCCTCCTGGACCTCGGAGCGCGTCGGATGAAAGGCCGGGATCGGCGCACCGGCCCAGACGAGGACCCGGACGTCGATACGTTCGGCCAGTTCGGCCAGCAGTCGTCCCAGCACGACCGGTGACTCGCCGCGGACAAGTTCGAAGGCGGGCGCAAGGTGCCATCCGGTGATGTGGACGTAGCGCTCGGCGCGTTCCAGCGCGCCAGCGATCTCGGGCAGCGCGTTGGCCCCATCGATCATGACCTTCATCGAGCAGCCGGGGCGAGGATCTGGATTCCCGGACGACCACAGTTCGGGACCCTCCGGATCAAGCGCGCGCCCCCACCCGAGGCGCCGCAGACGCAGGCGATGCTTGACCTTCACCGCCGCCTCCACGCCATTTCCGAGCAGCGCGTCAGCGCGGCTGAGCAGCGAGCTCTCCACAGCACCAACCTACCCCGGCAACCGCTGCCGCAACACCGCAAGCGCCAACGGAGCCCGGCGACGGGAGGCCCTGGCATGATTCTCGCCCGTATGGCAGACCAGCAATCACTGGCCCAGCGCCTGCTCGGAGGCGATAAACGGGCGCTGGCGCGCGCGATCTCGCTGGTCGAGAACGACAAGCCTGAAGGCTGGGATCTCGTTCGCGAGGTCTATCCCCATACCGGCCAGGCCGCGATCGTCGGCTTCACCGGGCCCCCGGGAGTGGGAAAGTCGACGCTCCTCGGCGCGCTGACCAAGCTCGAGCGCGGGCGTGATCGGAGCGTTGCCGTGTTGTCGATCGACCCGTCGTCTCCGTTCACCAAAGGCGCGCTGCTCGGAGATCGGATTCGTTTGAGCGAACACTTTCTCGACCCTGGTGTGTTCATACGCTCGATGGCCAATCGTGGTGCCCTGGGAGGATTGAGCGAGGCAACGCTCCAGGCGGCTCTGCTGATGGACGCCTCGGGCAGGGACATCGTGATGCTTGAGACGGTCGGCGTCGGGCAGGCAGAGGTCGACATCATCGATCACGCCGACACGGTGGTGCTCGTCTTGATGCCGGGTTCGGGCGACTCGATTCAGGCGCTCAAGGCTGGGGTGATGGAGATCCCGGACATCATCGTGGTCAACAAGTCCGAGCATCCGTTGACCGACACGATGATCCGAGAGATCAAGGGCGTGCTCGCGCTGGGCTCGCACGAGGGCTGGCAGGTCCCGATCGTCACGACCGAGGCGGTTCGCGGCGAGGGCATCGAGCAGCTGGCGGAGAAGCTCGCCGAGCACCGCGCGTACATCGAGTCTGAGGGCACGCTGTCCGAACGCCGTCGGCGCAACCTGATGAACGAGGTCCTGGCGATCGCCACATTCAGGATGCGGCGCGAGCTGGAGGCGGCCGTGCGCGAGGACGAGGCCGTCCAGGAGCTGCTCGACCGGGTCGTCGCCCGCGAACTCGATCCAGCGAGCGCTGCCACCACAATTCTCGAGCGACGCCTGGCGGACGTCTGAGGATGCGTGAGGCGCTGACCGCACCGTTTCTGCTCGCCACGGCGCTCCTGCTCCTGGCCGGGGTGGCCAAGTTGCGCTCGCCCGCAGCAGCATCCCGGGCCCTGCTGACACTCCGGCTCCCCAGCCGAAGGTCCTACGTACGCGGATTCGCGCTGGCGGAGATCACGCTTGGAGCCGGCTGCGCCCTGGCGCCGGAGAGAGGCACCGCGCTGGCGCTGGCTGTGCTGTATCTGGGGTTCGCCGGGCTGACGATCCTGCTGGCCCGCCGCCGCGCCTCCTGCGGCTGCTTCGGCGAGGCCCACGGCGAGTCGCCCGCCTCGGCCTCACAGTCTCTGCTCAGCGCGACGCTGGCGCTCGTGGCGATGGCGTCGGTGTTCCGCGTGCCTCATTCACTGGGCTGGATCCTGAGCCGCCCGGCGCCGACCGCCGTAGCGCTCAGCCTGGGGATCGCCGGGGCCGTGTACGCCACGATGCTCGCCTACACCCTGTTGCCCCAGGCGTGGGGCGCGTGGAGCGCGCGATGAGCGTCAGCGAGCGACTCGCCACGTCGATCGGGGGGTTACTGGAGCGGCGCATGTCACGCCGCAGTGCGCTGGCCAAGGCAGCAGTGGCGGGCTCGGCGTTTGCGGTGGCACCCGTTCGCTATCTGGTCCGGCCGGGCGATGCTTGGGCGGTGGTGAGCCCAGGCCAATGCCGCTCGGGCAAGTGCACCGATGGGTACACCGCGTTCTGCTGTGAGATCGAGCGTGGGCGCAACACCTGTCCCAACGGCACCTATGTCGCGGGCTGGTGGAAGTGCACCAACTACAACGGCGGGGGGCTCTGCCAGGCCGAGGGCGTGCGGTACTACGTCGATTGCAATCGCCTCCCCGGCCATCAGTTTCCCGGCGGCTGCCAGTGCGCGCAGGGCGACTGCGGGCGGCGCCGAGTCGACTGCAACCACTTCCGCTACGGGCAGTGCAACACCCAGGTCCACGGCACCACCGAGGTCGTCTGCCGGCTGGTCATCTGCCAGAACCCGGCGACCGTGGACGGCATGAACTGCAACGGCACCGAGATGGTCGACGACTTCACCTGCAACCATGAGGCCGGCTGCCTGGAAGGCCTCGCGGTCCAGGTGCCGGGGGGCGGAGGGGTCTGATGGTGGCTCTGGTGTCGGTCGAGACAGTGCTGCTCGTGCTGCTCGTCGTGCTCGTCGCGGGGCTGCTGCGCAGTCACGCCGAGCTGTTGCGGCGGATCGGACCCGCCGGCGAGGGCCCGCCCGTGATGGCGGCGCCACCGTCGGAGCATCGCTCCGGTGCCGCCACGATCGCCGCGCCCGTGGCCGGGCCGACGCCAGGCGGGGACGCGTTGTCACTGTCATTCGAAGGTGCCGGGTCGATGCCGACCCTCCTCGCCTTTCTGAGCAGCGGGTGCAGCACCTGCGCCGGATTCTGGGAGGCGCTGGGCGAGCAGCGCCTGCCGCCTGGAATTCAGACGCTGATCGTGACCCGCGGAGCTGAGCGTGAGCGACCATCGCATCTGCGCCGGCTAGCTCCAGCGGGCGTTGGAGTGGTGATGTCCTCGCAGGCCTGGGAGGACTACGCCGTGCCCGGGGCGCCCTATTTCGTACTCGTCGACGGGGGCGTGCGCGGAGAGGGGGTGGCGACCACCTGGCAGGCGCTGTCCTCCCTGGTCAGCGACGCGGTCGAGGATCATCGGGAAGCCGAGCGCGGGGGGTCGGGCACCGAGCGCGCCGCACGCGTTGAGACGACCCTGGCCGCGGCGGGCATCACGCCGGGCGATCCCAGTCTCTACCCGGGTCGCCGAGACTGAAGATGAACGAGCTGATCGTCCTCGGCTGCGTGGCCTCGGTTCTTGGTGCCGTGGCGGCAGCCTGGTCTCCCTGAGGCGAGTCGATGCTGGCGAGCATCACTCCGCTCGGTGAGCGGGGCAGGCGATCCAGATGGTCCGTGACGGTGAGCGCGTTCGCGCTCGGCGCCACGCTGACCGCGGCGCTCGTCGGGGCGGGGCTGGGCGCGCTCGGCCGTCTCGTCGTGGACGACGCGCTGGGTTCCCGGGCGCGGTTCGCCGTCCTCGGGGTCGCCCTGGCGATCGCCGTGGGCCTTGAGCTCCTGCCCGGCCGGATGCCCGGGCCACGGCGTCAGGTGAACGAACGCTGGCTGGATGAATATCGGGGGTGGGTTTACGGCCTCGGCTTCGGTGCGCAGCTTGGGTTGGGCGTGACCACGGTAGTCAGCAGCGCGGCCACCTACGTAGCGATCCTGGCCGCGCTGTTGACTGCTGACCCCGTCCGGGGCGCGTTGGTGTTCGGTTGCTACGGAGCGGTGCGGGGTCTGACGCCGCTACTCGCCGCTGGAATCCGACACCCGAATCAGCTGCTCACGATGCACACCCGGCTCGAGCGCTGGCGCGAGCCGGCCGGTCGGCTGGCGCCCGTGGTGCTCGCCCTGCTGTTCGTCGCGGCCGTCGTGGGTGCGCTGTGAAGCTGGACGCCCACGGGATCGAGCTCGAGTTGCCGCATGGATGGAGCGGCCGCGTGTTCAGCCGCCAAAACGGTGCCGCCACATTGCACGCCGGCAACTACACGCTGGCCCTCGACGACGGGGAGTTCGGCGACCGCAGCACTGGCCGCATGGGTCCGGGGGCCTGTTTTCTCGCCCTGACCGAATACGTGCCGGGCGCTGGGCTCCAGGCCGGCGCGGGTCTGTTCGCACACAGCCGGATCGAGTTGCCGCTTGATCCGACGAGGTTCGCCGCGCGAGCGCTCGCGCATCCTCGCCCAGGCCAGGCCGGAGCGCAGCAGTTCTTCACCCTGGCCCGGCGGCCCCTGTGTCTGTACGTGGTGCTGGCCGGCGGGCGAGCGTTTCGCCGTCGCCAGCTCATGGAGGCCAATCAGGTGCTGCGCTCGCTGCAGGTCAGGGCGCGCGGCACGGGATGATGGCGCGGAAGGCCGACGCGGGGATCGTCCTTGGTACGGCCCTCGCGCTAGTCGCCTGTGGTTCTCAGCCCGCCAAACCTCCTTCGGCGAGCGTTCAGCAGCTCACGTGTCGGCAAGAGGTCACTGAGGCGGCGATCTTCCCCAAGGTGCCGATCCGTCCCAGACCCGGCGACCTGGTCGTGGGCGCGCTCAGCTTCCCCGACGGACGGCGCTTGGCGCACGAGCAGCCGCGCGACCTGCAGCCAGGCGGTCGGCTGGTCGGTAGTTACAAGATCCCACCGGTCCTCGGCCCCGGTGCCAGGGTGACGATCGCGATCGCTCCACGAGCACGTCGCTATGTCGTTCTGCACAATCCGTCAGCTCCTCGCCGGGGGGTGGTGGCCGTCACCTACCACGCCTGTGCCCACGCCTGGGGCTTCTTTCCGCAGACCTTCACCTTCACGGACGGCCGCCTCCGCGGCTGCGTACCGATGGACATCACCGCGCAGGGCGGGCCGACGCGCCGCGTCGTGCTTTCCCTGTTTGCGGGGGCTTGCATGGCGTAGCGATCGCGGCGTGGCGATCGCGGCGTAGCGGTCGGGCAGTGTGAGAATCCGCCACGGCGCCCGCCGGGTGTGAGAGGCTCCGTCGATGGGGGAGATAGGGCGCAGGACGTTCCTGATCCGGGCGGCGGCGCTCGCAGCCGGTGCCGAACTGGGCGGCGGCACGGCTGGAGTCCTGGCCCGCGCCGCGCGCCGGCCGATGGCCGGTCGTGGCGCGGCCTCCGCACGGACGCTGCAGCAGGCGATGCGTGGCCACGTGTTCGAGCGAGGTTCACCCGGTTTTGCCAGCGCCGCCCACGTGTACAACGAGCGCTTCGATGGGGTCCTGCCATCTGCGGTCGCCCGGCCGCTCGACGGTGCCGACGTCCGTGGCGCCGTGCGCTGGCTGTTGGCCAACGACAAACCGATGAGAGCACGTTCGGGAGGGCACAGCTACGCGGGTTATTCCACGCTCTCCGATGGCGTGGTCCTCGATCTGCGAAACCTCAACCGGATCTCCGTCGATCATCGCCAGCGGACGGCCACGGTCGGTGCGGGTGCCCAGCTGATCGACGTCTACGCCGGGCTGGCCAGGCGCGGAGCCACGATTCCGGCGGGCTCCTGTCCATCGGTGGGCATCGCCGGCGTGACCCTCGGAGGCGGGATGGGGCTGGCCGCCCGGGCGCTGGGCCTGACCACCGACAACCTGATCGGCGCCCAGATCATGACCGCCGACGGGAAGCTCCGCCAGGTCGACAAGCGCACCGATCCGGACCTGCTGTGGGCGTTGCGCGGAGGCGGAGGGGGCAACTTCGGGGTGGTGACCGAGTTCACCTTCCGCGCTCATCCGCTCCCCCCCAGCGCCGCCTATTTCTTCGTGTCCTGGCCGTGGTCCTCGGCCTCCGAGGCGATCGCCGCCTGGCAAGCGTGGGCGCCTCACGCGCGTCCCGAGCTGACCTCGATCCTGCACCTCGAGGCTGGCGGGAGCAGCCCGGCGATCCGGGTCACCGGACAGTACCTCGGACCATCCTCGGCGCTGGGGGGCCTGCTCGCACCCATGCGCAGTGTTCCCGGCGCGAGCATCGTCACCGGCGATCAGCCGTATCTCGCGCTCCAGTTGCGCTGGGCCGGCTGCCTGCACACCGGAATCACCCAATGTCACACCGCCGGCGCAGCTCCAGGCGGAACGCTGGCCCGGGCAAGCTTCCGCGCGAAGTCCGACTACATCAACCGGCCGTTGTCACAGGCCGGGCGCGCCACGTTGATCAGCGCCACCGAGCGCCGCGCCTCGCAGCCCGGTTCGGGGGCGCTGCTGATGGATGCCTATGGCGGGGCGATCAACCGAATCCACCCGCAGGCCACCGCGTTTGTCCATCGGGATGTGCTGTTCTGCATGCAGTACCTCAGCTACGGCGGTGGTGCAGCCTGGCTTGACCAGACGCACTCCGCGATGCGGCCCTACGTCTCCGGAAGCGCCTACCAGAACTACATTGATGCTGATCTGGCGGGGTGGCAGCGCGCCTATTACGGGAAGAACTACGCGCGGCTAAAGCAGATCCGGAAAGCGATTGACCCGCAGCACCGGTTCAACTTCCCCCAGGCGATCGGGCGCTAGCGCCACGTCGCTGCGCTAGGCCTGACCGGGGACCGTGAGTGCGTGACCGTGGTAGGTCGCGGCATCGTGACCCAGCACCGCGAAGCACCTGGTCAGGTTGGTCCGAGTCGGGTTTGTGTAGGTGGCGGATACACCTGTGGCGAGAACTGCACCGGTGCTGAGCGCAACAGCCGCGGTGACGTGGACCATGACGGTGAACGGCACCGACTGTCCTTGGGCATAGGTTCGGCGCCCGCAGCGCAGCGGGGCGATGAATCGACCGGTGCCGAGGTAGGTCCCAGGTGCCTGACGACGCAGGGTCAGCCTGTCGCTTCCGCCGGCGCGCTCGCGGACCAGGCCGACCGCGTCGCACGGGCCCTGGGCGCAGGTGGGGAAGAAGGTCCACGTGCGGCGGACGTTCTGACCCGCGTGCTCGCCCAAGACGCGTTTGGCCACGGTGATGTGGCCGGCGAGATCGAACGGACCCAGTAGTCGGGCTGTCTCGGGTGCCGCCGGTGTGTCCGCCGCAGCGATCGCGACCACCCCGGGCACGCACGCAGCCGAGAGAACCAGGCCGGCCACCGTGCGGCCGAGCCGCCGGCGACGCCGCGTCGCACTCATGTCCCGAGGGCCCGCGCGATCACCATCTGCTGTACCTCGTCGGTCCCCTCACCGATGGTCAAGATCTTTGCGTCCCGATAGAAGCGGCAGATCGGATACTCCTCGATGAAGCCGTAGCCGCCGTGGATCTGCACCGCCTCCTCCGCGGCGCGCACCGCCAGCCGACCGCTCTTGAGCTTGGCCTGCGCGGCGGTCAGGGTGAAGTTGCGGCCCCGGTCCTTCAGCCACGCTGCCTTGTGCACCATCAAGCGGGCTGCTTCGATCTCGGTGGAGAGGTCGGCAAGCTTGGCCTGGATGGTCTGAAACCGCGAGATCGGCTGTCCAAAGGCCTGCCGATCGCGGGCGTAGTTGAGCGCCTGCTCCAGTGCGCCCTGAGCCAGCCCGATTCCCATCGCAGAGACCCCGATCCGGCCGATGTCGAGGACGTGGAGGAACTGGCGCAAGCCTGCGCCACGCGTCCCGACGAGGTTCTCAGCCGGCACCCGGCAGTCGCTGAAGCTGAGCGGACGCGTGTCCGATGCGTTCCAGCCCATCTTCCGATACGGATCGCCGATCTCGTAACCGGGGGTTCCGTTCTCGACCAGAAGGTTGGAGATCTCCTTGACGCCATCCTGCTGTCCGGTCACCGCAGTGATTACGACCAGGGCGGTGATGTCGGTGCCGGCGTTGGTGATGAACTGCTTGGAGCCGTTGATCACCCAATCGCCGTCCGCGTCCTGCACGGCCCGGGTCTTCGTATTGCCGGCGTCTGATCCCGCCTCGGGCTCGGTCAGACCGAAGGCGGCGAGCCGCTCCCCGCTGCACAGCCGCGGCATCCACTCCCGCTTCTGCTCCTCGGAGCCGAACAGGTAGAGCGGCTGGATACCCAGCGACGTGTGCGCGCACAACGTGATCGCCACCGATGAATCGACGCGCGCCAGCTCTTCGACCGCCACCGCGTAGGCCAGCGAGTCACTGCCTGCGCCCCCGTACTCCTCGGGATACGGGATCCCCATCAGGTCAAGCTCGCCGAGGCGGGAGACGATCTCGTAGGGAAAGCTCTTGGTCGCGTCGAGGTGCTCGGCGACAGGGGCGATCTCTTGCTCGGCGAAGTCGCGAACGGTCTGCCGCAGCAGCCGGTGGTCGTCGCTGAGGTCGAAATGCACGCGAGCATTGTCTCAGGGCCGCGGGCTTGCCGTCGTAGGATCCGCGAGTGCCGAACAAAACCGATTCACCCCGGCGCCAGCCGACCCGAGCCGCACTTCCGCCGCCACGCGTGAGGTTGGGGACGCTGATCGAAGGAGGTTTGGCGCCTGCGATCCTCGCGATCGTGGAGCGCGGCGTCCGCCGCCGGCCGGACCTAGCCCGCAGCATCGAGGTCGAGGTCGCGCTCTCGGTGCGCGGGGGTTATCCGCCGGTACGCATCGCCTTCGAGGGCAACGCGGTGCTGGTCGAAGACGGGCCGGCGAGGGACCCGGCGTTGCGGGTGGAAGGCGAGCTGGCTGACCTGATCAGCCTGCTGGTGGCGCCGCTGGCGGGCGGGGTGCCGCTGCCCATCACCGCTCGTGGACGCACTGCGCTGGGCATGGTCGCCACGCGCCGGGTGCGCATCCGCGGGCGCCTGGGCCTGCTGCGGCGACTGCTCGCGGTGATCCGGATCTGACCGCGTTCAGCTCGCCGCGGCCAGGGCGGCCGCCACGAGCAACCTGACTCCGAACCCGCTCGCGCCCTTTCCGGTGAGATAGGCGCGCGGTGCGTCATAGGCGGTTCCGGCGATGTCCAGATGTGCCCACGGGATGTCGCCGACGAAGGCGTGCAGGAACTCGGCTCCGGTGATGGTCGACGCTTCGCGCCGCTCGGTCAGGTTGGTGAGCTGCGCATCGCGGCCCTTGACCATGGCGGCGTAGTCGGCGTGCAACGGCAGTCGCCAAAGCAGCTCGCCGGTCGTCTCCCCGCAGGCCTGGAGCTCGGCCGCGAGCTCATCGTCGTTGCTCAGCAGCCCTGCGTAGACAGAACCCAGGGCTACCACCACTCCGCCGGTCAGCGTCGCCACGTCGACCAGCCGCTCGGCGCCCTCGCTCTGCGCGTGCAAGAGGCAGTCGGCCAGCACGAGCCGCCCTTCGGCGTCGGTGTTGTTGATCTCGATCGTGGTCCCGTTCGCCGCTCGCACGACGTCGCCGGGCTTGACCGCACTGCCGCCGGGCATGTTCTCCGTGGCGCCGACCACGCCGAGGACCCGGACCGGCGCCTGGAGCTCGGCCAGCGCGGTGATGGCTTCGATCACCGCGGCGCCGCCGGCCATGTCGAACTTCATCTCGTGCATCTTGGCCGGCGGCTTCAACGACAGGCCACCAGTGTCGAAGGTCACCGCCTTCCCGATCAGGCCCAGCAGTGGCCCGGCGGCGCGGGGGCCGTCGTAGCGGAGCGTGATCAGGCGGGCCTCCTGGGCTGAGCCCTGGGCCACCGCGGCAAACGCACCCATCCCGGCTTCCCGGATCTGGCTCTCGTCCAGGCCCGAGATCGACAGACCGTCGAGCCGACCCGCGGCCGTCGCCGCGTAGTCGGCCAACGCGGCCGGCGTCAGATCGTTGGCCGGGGTATTGACGAGGTCACGGGCGCGGTTCTGCGCCCCCGCGGTGACGGCGGCGACGCGCACGGCCGCCGAGACATCGTGATGGGCGCTGACGATGAGCCGGCCGAGCGAATGCGTGTCCTCGGTCGGCTTGTAGCGATCAAATCGGTAGGCGTGGAGGAGCGTTCCGTGCACGAGGGCACCGGCGATCGCGTCCGGCACGTGATGGGGCAGCTCCCAGCAGAGGGAGCGCGCGCGGAGCTCGCCGGCCCGGGCATGGGCCTTGGCGGCGGCGGCACGGCCGCGCTCCGGCGAGAAGTCAGCGCGCGCGCCCAGGCCGACGAGAATGAACCGGCGTCCCTCGGCATGCGTGACCGCGACTTTCCCGAGCTCGGTGCGCGCTTCCCCGGAGGCGAGCAGCGCCGCAAGGGCATCACCCTGGACGTCATGGGCCACGCCCTCCTGGTCGAACACGCCGACCACGATGGTGTCGGCGCCGGTGTCGAGCGGGCCCTCGGTAGTCGCCTCGACGTGCACTTCCGGCACCCTAGCAACGGCGCTCTTGGACGCGCGATCACTAGCATTGGCCCACCCCCTCCAGCGAAATCGGAGTCGCCATCAGATGCCAAAGACCGTGATCCTCTCTGCTGCCCGCACGCCGATCGGCAAGCTCGGCGGTGGGCTGGCCAGCCTCGACGCGACCGAGCTCGGCGGCACAGCGATCAAGGCTGCCCTCGAGCGCGCGGACGTTGCTGCAGGCGATGTCCAGCACGTCGTCATGGGCCAGGTGATCCAGGCCGGTCAGGGCCAGATCCCCTCCCGCCAGGCGCAGATCAAGGCCGGAATCCCCAAGGAGGTCTCCTCGGAGACGATCAACAAGGTCTGTGCCTCCGGGATCCGCGCGGCCGGGCTGCTTGACGCGGCGATCCGTGCCGGAGATCTCGACGTCGGGGTCGGCGGAGGCATGGAGTCCATGTCCAACGCCCCCTACCTGCTCAAGCAGGCCCGTTTCGGTTTCCGGATGGGCGACGCCAAGGCGATCGACTCCATGATCAACGACGGGTTGACCAACCCCTTCTCAGGCAAGCACATGGCCCAGGAGGCGAGCGAGGTGGCGAGCGAGCTGGAGCTGACCCGCCCGGACATGGACCGCTGGTCGCTGCGCTCGCATCAGCTGGCGATCAAGGCGACCGACGAGGGCCGCCTGCCCGAGGAGATCGTGCCGGTGACGGTCAAGGGCAAGAAGGGGGATACGGTGGTCGAGATCGACGAAGCGCCGCGCCGGGACACCAGCCTCGAGTCGCTGGCCAAGCTGCCCCCGATCTTCGTCAAGGACGGGTCTCACACGGCTGGAAACGCACCCGGCGTCAACGACGGCGGCGGCGCGCTCGTGCTGGCCAGCGACGAGTGGGCCAAGCGCAACGGGAAGTCCGTTCTGGCCACGATCATCGCCCAGGCCCAAGTCGCCGACGATTTCCCCTACCTGGCCCGGACCCCCGCCAAGGCAGCCGAGAAGGCGCTCGAGAAGGCTGGGTTGAAAGCCGAGGATGTCGATGTCTGGGAGATCAACGAGGCCTTCGCTTCGGTGACCTTGAACTCGATCCGGATGCTCGGCATCGACGAGGATCGCGTCAACGTCAATGGGGGCGCGGTTGCCCTCGGTCACCCGATCGGCGCTTCAGGCGCGCGGATCCTCGGATCTCTGGTGCTCGAACTGCGCCGTCGCGGAGGCGGCATCGGCTGCGCGGCGATCTGCTCAGGCGGAGGCCAGGGCGACGCGGTGATCGTGGAGGTGAACGGGGGCTGAGCTCTCAGGCCGCCTTCTTCGACCTGGACCGGACCCTGATGCAGGGGTCCTCGGCCTTCCAGTTCGGGCGGGCGGCCTACCGCGCCGGTCTGATCTCACGCCGCCGGCTGGCCGCTGACGCATGGGCGAATATCCAGTTTCGATTGCGGGGGTCGACCGATGAGGGAACTCTGGCCCTGCGGGAGCGAATCTCCAAGTCGCTGGCCGGCACCCGCGTCGTAGACCTGGAGCGGCTCGGACCCGATGTCCTGGCCGGCATCCTGCCGCGGCTGTATCCGCAGATGCTGTCGGTCGCCCACGAGCACCAGGACGCGGGGCGGCGCGTGTACATCGTCACGGCTGCCTCACACGAACTGGCGGAAATGCTCGCGCGGGTACTCGGCTTTGACGGTGCGATCGGGTCGAACTTCTCCGAGGCCGTCGACGGCGTCTACACGGGACGCCCCACCGGGCTCTTCATCTACCGCAGCGACAAGGCGGAGGCGATCCGGCGTCTAGCCGCGCGCGAGGGCATCGATCTGGCCGGATCGTTCGCCTATTCGGATTCAGAATCCGATCTTCCGATGCTTCAGGTCGTGGGCCATGCGGTGGCCGTCAATCCGGATCGGGAGTTGCTGGCTGTGGCCCGCCGTGAGGGGTGGGCGGTGCTGCGTTTCGATCGTCTGGGGCGGCGGTTGAAGCTGACCTTGGCACTCGCCGGCGCTGCGGCGGCAGGCGGGGCGGGAAGCGCTGCGCTGATCGGCCGGACACGCGCTGTCCGGCGGCGTTACCGTCCGCGATGGTTCACGAGGTCGCTCCGCGCGCCGCGACGATGAGTCGCGCCGCGGGTTGTGCCGGCAGGAACCGCTGACCGTAGACTTCGGGCATGGCCACCACACCCCGCATGACCGACCTAGAGCGTTGGGAGCGTGAGACATTTGGCCGCGTGCCTGAGCGTGACGCGCCGTTCTCGACGATTTCCGGGGAGCCGGTCAAGCCGGTGTACACGGAGTCTGATGTTCCCGCGGATGCCGGGGCGGCGATCGGGCTGCCTGGGGAGTATCCGTACACGCGCGGGGTCTACGGGTCGATGTATCGCGGGCGTTTGTGGACAATGCGCCAGTTCGCCGGATTTGGTGATGCGGCCGAGACCAACAGGCGCTTTCACTATCTCCTCGACCACGGCCAGACTGGCCTCTCGACGGCGTTCGACATGCCGTCGTTGATGGGTCACGATTCCGATCATCCCCGGTCGCTGGGCGAAGTCGGACGCGAGGGCGTGGCGATCGACACGCTGGCCGACATGGAGGCGCTGTTTGACGGGATCCCCCTCGACGAGGTCACGGTCTCGATGACGATCAACGCGCCCGCGCCGATGATGCTCGCGTTCTACGTCGTGGCGGCGGAGCGCAAGGGGATCCCCAGCGAGCGTCTGGGCGGGACGATCCAGACCGACATCCTCAAGGAGTACATCGCGCAGAAGGAATGGTGCTTCCCGGTCGATCCGGCGATGCGCCTGGTCACCGACATGATCGAATGGTGCTCGGCGCAGATGCCGCGCTGGCACCCGATCTCGATCAGCGGCTACCACATCCGCGAAGCCGGCTCGACCGCGGCGCAGGAACTGGCGTTCACCTTGAAGGACGGGCTCACATACGTCGAGAATGCGTTGGCGCGCGGGCTCGCGGTCGATGACTTTGCGCCGCGGTTGTCGTTCTTCTTCAACGCGCATATCGACTTCTTCGAGGAGATCGCTAAGTATCGGGCGGCCCGGCGGATTTGGGCGCGGGAGCTGCGTGAGACCTTCGGCGCCCAGGACGAGCGATCGATGCTGATGCGCTTCCACACGCAGACGGCGGGGGTTTCGCTGACCGCTCAGCAGCCGCTGAACAACGTGGTCCGCACAGCGATCGAAGCGCTCGCGGGGGTCCTCGGCGGAACCCAGTCGCTACATACCAACTCGTTTGACGAGGCGCTCGCGCTGCCCACCGAGGAGGCGGTCCGCGTGGCGCTGCGCACACAGCAGATCATCGCCGAGGAGACGGGGGTCGCGAACACGATCGATCCCCTCGGCGGCTCGTACTTCGTCGAGGCCCTGACCGACCGGATGGAAGAGCAGGCTTATGAGTATTTCCGCAAGATCGATGAGCTGGGGGGGATGGTCGAGGCGGTCAAGCGCGGCTATCCCCAGCGGGAGATCGCCGACGCAGCGTTTCGATACCAGCTCGAGGTCGAGGCGGGAACCCGCAAGGTCGTCGGCGTCAACGCCTATACCGAGGGGGACGACCACGACACGCAGCTGCTGCGGATTGATCCCGCGTTCGAGACCCAGCAGATCCAGCGCGTGCGGGAGGTGCGTGAACGCCGGGACGCCACTGCGGTCACGGCAGCGCTCAGCACGCTCGAGAATGCCGCGCGCGATAAGCACGCGAATCTGATGCCCCACCTGGTCCAGGCTGCACGCGCCGACGCAACCGAGGGCGAGATGGTGCAGGCGCTGCAGGCCGTGTTCGGCACCTACACCGAGACACCGGCTTTCTAGCCCGCGCGCGGCCCGCGTCCCGCTCGCGCCCGTGAAGCGGGGTGGCAACCGTCCGACTACAATCCCGGCGCCCGCAGGCGCGGCGCTCTATCCCGACGCGCCTGGCGGATTCCCGATGGCCACCTCCTCTGAGAAGAAGATTCGCGTCGTAGTCGCGAAGCCCGGACTTGACGGGCATGATCGCGGCGCGAAGATCATCGCTCGCGCGTTGCGCGATGCCGGAATGGAGGTGATCTACACCGGCCTGCACCAGACGCCGGAGCAGATCGTCGAAACGGTCATCCAAGAGGACGCCGACGCCGTCGGGCTGTCGATTCTCTCAGGCGCACACATGACGCTGGTGCCGAAGATCATGGAACTGCTGGCCGAGCAGGGAATCGACGACGTGGTGGTGACGGTCGGGGGGACGATTCCCTCCGACGACGTCGAGGAGCTGAAATTGCTTGGCGTGGCCGAGGTTTTCACTCCCGGTGCGTCATCTCAACAAGCCGTCGACTTCATTCGCGAAGCCGTAAGAAGCTGATGGAATTTCGTCGGACCGAGACGATCGGCGAGTGCCAGCACCGCGGCCGATTGACTCGTCAGTCAACCGGGTAATATGAGCTCCGTTTCGAGAAGGAGGCACTGTTGAAAATTTGCGTCCTGGTCAAAGAGGTACCGGACGCCGCCGTCGAGAAGCGCATCAATCCCTCGACGGGGCGAATGGACCGAACAGGCGAGAAGAACCTGAATCCGTACGACACGCACGCCATTGAGGCGGCGATGCAGATCCGCGAAGGCGGCGCTGTCGAAGTTGACGAAATCGTTGCCGTGACGATGGGCCCGGAGTCCGCTGTCCGCGCGCTGCACAAGGCGGTCTCACTCGGCGCCGATCGCTCGGTGCACCTGACCGACGAGGCCCTGGCGGGCTCGGACGTCGCCGCGACCGGGTACGCGCTGTCGAAGGCGCTGGAAAAGGAGCAGCCCGATCTGGTGCTGCTCGGCCAGCAGTCAGACGACGGCGAGTGCTACACGATCGGCGCCGTGGTGGCCGACCATCTGCAGATGCCCTCGCTGACGCAGGTGATCAAGATGGACGTGGAAACCGGCGGCCTGCGCTGCGAGCGCCAGGCCGAGTACGGCTACGACACGGTGCAGGTCGAGATGCCGGCCGTGATCTCGGTCGGAGATGCGATCAACGAGCCCCGCTACCCGTCGCTCAAGGCGATCATGGGGGCCAAGAAGAAGCCGCTGGAAGCAGTCGGTAGCGGCGATGTCGGAATTGACGGGTCGCTGGTCGGCGAGCAGGGTTCCCGCGTGAAGTGCGGCGACTTCCACGACCCGCCGGCCAAGGCCGCCGGGCAGATCATTGAGGACGAGGACACCAACGAGACCGTCGAGAAGATCGTCGCCTGGCTTGATGAAAGGAAGCTGATCTAGATGCGCGCCGACCCACGGAGGAACCACTGATGGCCGACGTCCTGACCTACATCCTCCACTACGAGGGCGAGCTCAACAAGAACTCGCTGGGCGCCGTCTCCGAGGGCGCTGCGCGCGCCGCGGAGATCGGCGGTGAGTGCCACGCCGTCGTCGTCGGCGGTGAGGATCTGACCGACGAGCTGTGCCAGTCGGTCGGTGCCTACGGCGCCACCAAGGTGTTCCGCGGCCGTGGTCCAGAGGGCCTGGCCCAGCCGATCGTCGACGTGATGGCCAAGGTGATTGACGACCACGGGCACTCCTACGCGCTGTTCGGCGGCGGCCTGCTCGGCTTTGAGATAGGTGCCGGTCTCGCTGCTCGTAAGCAGGCCGGGGTGACGATGGAGGTCACCGCGGTACGCGCCGAGGACGGGAAGCTGGTCGCCGAGCGCCCAATCCTGCAGGACTCGATGATCTCCGTCTCCCGCTACCAGGGCGACCTCGGGATCATCATCGGACGCATCAATGCGTTCGAGATGGTCCAGCGCGACGGCGGGTCGGCCGAGGTGGTCGACGTCGACGTCGAATTGTCTCCCTGGTCGACCAAGGCCAGCATGGTCCAGCGCGGCGAGCAGCGCGGCGCGGATGTCGACATCGAAGGAGCCGACATCCTCGTGGCCGGCGGCCGCGGACTTGGCAAGGCCGAGGGCTTCGAGCTGGCTGAAGCGCTCGCCGGAGCGTTCGGCTCGAGCGCTGCGGTCGCGGCCACCCGTGCGGTGGTCGACGCCGGCTGGTACCCGTACGCGGCGCAGATCGGTCAGACCGGCAAGACCGTGTCACCGAAGCTGTACCTCGCGGCGGGAATCTCCGGCGCCATCCAGCACAAGGTCGGAATGCAGTCCTCGGAGAACATCGTCGCGATCAACAAGGATTCGAACGCGCCGATCTTCGAGTTCTCCGACCTCGGGATCGTGGGGGACCTGAACAAGATCCTGCCCAAGCTGACCGACGCGATCAAGGCGAAGAAGGGGTCCTAAGGCAATGTCATCGAGCAACGGAGCGCCCGCACCGAGCGAGTTCCCGCCTCCCGTCGACTCCGTCAAGGAGTTCATCAAGCGCGACCTCGATGGCGAGGACGAGCGGATCGACGTCGGGGTAGCGATCGTCGGCGGCGGCACCGCCGGGCTGGCCACGGCCAACCGGCTCCTCCAGTTGCTCGGCGATGACCCCGAGATGATGGAGCGACTGGGGGAGGTTCCGGTCGCCGTGATCGAAAAGGCCAAGACCTGCGGCGGACACAACCTCTCGGGCGCAGTGATGCGGCCCGGCCCGCTACAGGAGCTGTTCCCTGAGATGTCCCGCGAGGACTGGCGCAAGGAGCGCTTCGCCTTCGGCGAGGTCACCAAGGAATCCGTCTACCTTCTCACCAGCGCCAAGAGCAAGCTTCCCGTCCCGATCCCGTTCGTGCCGAACTTCAAGAACCACGGCAATGAGGTTGTCTCGGTCTCCGCGCTCGCGCGGTTCCAGCAGCGCCAGGCCGAGGAGGGCGGCGCGTACATCCTCACCGAGACGGCGGCAACTCAGCTGATCGCCCAGGACGGCCACGTGGTCGGCGTGCGCTCCGGCGACAAGGGCCGGGGCAAGGATGGCGAGCCGCTGGGAAACTTCGAGCCCGGTACAGACATCAAGGCCAACGTGACCGTGCTCGCCGAAGGCTGTTGGGGTCACCTCACCGGGGCCGCGATCAAGGAGTTCGACCTGGGTGACGGTCGTGAGCCGCAGGTATGGGAGCTCGGCGTCAAGGAGCTGTGGAAGGTCCCCAAGCCGCTGGACCGGGTCATCCACACCTTCAGCCAGCCGTGGCCGATGAAGGTCTCCCGCAAGTACGGCCAGCTCGGCGGCACATGGCTGTATCCGATGAAAGATGAGAAGACCGGCGACGACCTCGTCTCGATCGGATTTGTCGTCGATCTCAACTACCGTGACGCGACGACGTCGGCCCATGACCTGCTGCAGGAGTTCAAGACGCACGCGCTCGTGCGGGGCATCCTTGAGGGCGGGGAGCGGATCGCCTGGGGAGCGAAGGCCCTGCCGGGCGGCGGCTACTGGTCGATGCCGAAGCTTTCAATGCCAGGCGCGGTGCTGGTCGGCGACGGCGGCGGCATGGTCGACACGGCGGCGCTGAAGGGCGTTCACCACTGCATCAGGTCCGGCATCCTCGCGGCCGAGGCCATCTACGCCTCGTTGAAGGGCGAGAAGCCGCTGTCCTCCTACGAGGAGGCGGTCGAGCAGTCGTCGATCGGCAAGGAGCTCTACCAGGTACGGAATGCCCGCCAGGCATTCCAGAAGGGGTTCATCAGGGGCAGTCTGCTCGCCGGCCCGGCAATCATGTCCAAGGGCAAGGTCCCGCCCGGCCGCCAGGCCTGGCACCGAGACGACGAGGAGCCGATGTTCGTCGGCGACACCCGCGAGGGCTATCCGAAGCCGGACGGGAAGTACACCTTCGACAAGCTCTCGTCAGTGTTTATCTCCGGCAACGCCACCCGGGACGACGCGCCCAACCACATACGCGTGCGCAAGCAAGTGCCGCGGGAGATCGCCGAGACGTGGCGGTGGATGTGCCCGGCCGGCGTCTACGAGATCCCGGACGACGCCCCGGAGAGCGGTCCCGTCGACGTCGTCGTCAACTACACCAACTGCGTGCAGTGCGGCGCGATCACGGCCAAGGGCGGTCGCCTGACGACCCCCGAGGGCGGAGATGGCCCGCTGTATACGCTGACCTAGCCTCGTGCCCGGGAACGGGCAACTTCGGGGTAGCTGGGTTGTTATATGAGCATGAAGCGGGTTTTCATCATCAGTCTCGCCGTGGCTCTGCTCGGCGCCGCTGGCGCCGTGGCCGCCACGGCCTCCGGCGCGGGCTCCCGCGCGCATCTGCGCCACTTCGTCTGCCAGCGGGCGCTTGACCCGGCGGCGCGGGCTGTCTCGGTTACCGCGGTCATGCGACCGCTCACCGGCACCGCGAAGATGGCGTTGCGCTTCGAACTGCTCTCGCGGGCGGCCGGGGCGAGCACGATGAACCCGATCAGCGGCGGCGATCTGAACACGTGGATCTCGCCGCCGAACCCGACGCTGGGCCAGAGGGCCGGCGACGTATGGATCCTCAACAAGCAGGTCGTCAACCTGATGGCTCCCGCGACGTATCGCTTCCGCGTGCTGTTTCGCTGGACCGGGGCTCGCAACCGGGTCCTGGCCAGCACCGAGCAGACCAGTCCGCGCTGCTACCAGCCTGAGTTGCGCCCGGACCTGGCCGTGGGGTCGATGAGCGTCACCTCGGACCCGAGCAAGCCCACGCTCAGCGTCTACAGCGCGACGATCCGCAACACCGGCGCGAGCGCGGCCGGTCCGTTTGCGGTGCGCTTCTCGCCGGGAGATGGCGGGGTGGTCAAGAGCCACACCGTAGGCGGGCTCGCGGCGCACGCCAGCGTGCAGGTGCGCTTCCTCGGGCCGCCGTGCAGCTCGAACGTCACGCCGACAATCACCGCTGATCCCAATCACCAGATCGACGACCCCAACCAGGCCAACAATTCGCGGGCCGTGGTGTGCCCGGCCGTTACGGCTCAAGCTCTCAAGCGAACCCACCGCGGCCGCTAGACTCAGAGAGACCATGAAGACTGAAATTCATCCTGACTACCTCGACGCCCATGTGCGCTGCACGTGTGGCAACGAGTTCACGACCCGCTCCACGAAGGGCGAGATTCACGTCGAGATCTGCTCAGCCTGCCATCCGTTCTATACGGGCCGGCAGAAGCTGGTGGACACCGGCGGCCGGGTTGAGCGCTTCCAGCGTCGGGTCGCCAAGGGCCGCAGGTCGGCCCGTACCGGCGCCGGCACCGGCGCCTAGCGAAGGCTCTGTTCGTGGGGACGGGGGTTAGGAACGGAAGCCTGCCCGCGTCCTCCGAACCTGCCATGGATGCGCAGGCGCGTCCGGAGGGGCGGCTCACCGCTACCCGTGACGCGCCCGTCGGCGGTCAGGCGGTCCTTGAGGGCGTGATGATGCGCGGCGTCCGCACCTGGGCGGTGGCGGCGCGCAAACCCCCTCCGGCGGAGGGTCAGCTGGGGGAGATCAGCGTTCAGACGTTCCCGCTGGTCTCCTGGGCGAGAAAGCATCGTGTCTACCGCTGGCCGGTGATCCGCGGCGTTGTCGCCCTGGCGGAATCGCTCGGCATCGGCCTGCGGGCGCTCGGAATCTCCGCCAACGTGCAGCTGCCCGAGGATGAACAGCAGATATCCGGCGGGACGTGGGCGGGCACGGTGATCGTGGCGCTCCTGTTCGCGGTCGGCCTGTTCTTCGTCGTGCCAGTCGGCCTGACCAGCCTGATCAAGCATCAGCTGGGGTCCTCGCTGCTGTTCTGGGCCGTCGAAGGAGTGCTGAGAACCTCGATCTTCCTCGGGTACCTGCTGCTGCTCTCTCGCGTGCCGGACCTGCGGCGCGTGTTCGAGTACCACGGCGCCGAGCACAAGGTGATCTCTTGCTACGAGGCCGAGGACGAACTGGTTCCCGAGCGTGCGCAGCTGTACTCGCGGCTGCATCCACGCTGCGGCACGAGCTTCCTGCTGATCGTGATGATCATGGCGATATTCGTGTTCGCCCCCGTCGGGCTACCGGTGTGGTGGCTGCTCGTGCTGACCCGAATCCTCGGCGTTCCCCTGATCGCCGGGCTGTCGTTTGAGGTCATCAAGTGGGCAGGCAAGAATCGCCGCCGGCGGTGGGTCCAAATCATCATGTATCCCGGGCTCCAGCTGCAGCGGCTGACCACGCGCGAGCCTGATCTCGACGAGCTCGCAGTGGCGATCGC
The DNA here is from genome assembly GCA_963757165.1 of uncultured Solirubrobacterales bacterium. Lineage (GTDB taxonomy): Bacteria > Actinomycetota > Thermoleophilia > Solirubrobacterales > Solirubrobacteraceae > Palsa-465. Next base: position 72,550 of record CAVWQO010000006.1, on the reverse strand, counting down.
CGCGCTCCAGGCCGTGCTCGCGGTCGAGACGCCGGGTGAGGCCAGCGCCGAGGACATGCTCGGCGTCGAAGTCGTGGCCTAGCGGCTTCCGCCCGAGCACGCGGCGGTCCTACACTCGTCGTCACGATGATTGACGAGCTGGTTTCGCAGATCGAGGCTCGCTTTGGAGCCCTACAGACGGAGCTCTCCGATCCCGAGGTGATCGGCGACCGCGAGAAGTTCAGGGCGGCCAGCCGAGCCTACAGCGAGCTTGAGCCGGCGGCCAAGCTGGCGGCGGAGTACCGGCACGCCGCCGATGATGCTGCCGGAGCGCGCGAGCTGCTGGAGGACGGTGATGACCCCGAGCTGCGCGCCCTGCTCGAGTCCTCACGGGAACGGATTGCCGCCATCGAGGACGAGATCCGGCTGGCCATGGTCGAGCGTGATCCCAACGACGACAAGAACGTGATTGTCGAGATCCGGCCGGGGGCTGGGGGGGATGAGGCGGCGATCTGGGCCGGCGACCTCTACCGGATGCTGACCCGCTACGCCGAACGTCTTGGCTTCGCCGTGGAGCCCCTGTCGATCGGCGAGGGCAGTTACACGTTCGCCGTCAAGGGTGACGGCGCCTATTCCGTGTTCAAGTTCGAGGGCGGCACCCACCGCGTGCAGCGCGTGCCGGAGACCGAGTCCCAGGGGAGGGTGCACACCTCGACGGCGACGGTAGCGGTGCTGCCCGAAGTCGATGATGTGGAGATCGCGATCGAACCTTCGGATCTGCAGATCGACGTGTACCGCAGCTCGGGCCCTGGGGGCCAGTCGGTCAACACGACCGATTCGGCCGTGCGGATCACCCACAAGCCGACGGGAATCGTCGTCTCGATGCAGGACGAGAAGTCGCAGCTGCAGAACCGGGAGCGCGCGATGCGGGTCCTGCGGGCGCGCCTGTACGAGCGGGCGCTCGCCGAGCAGCAGGCCGAAGTCTCCGCCAGTCGCCAGGCCCAGGTTGGGACCGGTGAGCGCGCCGAGAAGATCCGCACCTACAACTACGGCGAGAAGCGGGTCAAGGACCACCGGATCAACCTGCTCGTGCACAACCTGGACGCGATCCTGATCGGCGAGCTTGACGAACTCACCGCGGCGCTGCAGGACGACGAGAAGCGCCGGCGGCTGGAGGAGCACGCGGTTGCCTGAGGGTGCGTTGGCGGTGCACGTCTCCGTCCGCGACGCCCTCTCCGGCGCGTCGGGCCGCCTCGCACGCGCCGGCTGCGACACGCCGTGGCTGGATGCGGAGTTGCTGATGAGCTCTGTGCTAGCGGTTGATCGGTCTTGGCTGGTGACGGAGGGGCGCTCGTTGCTGGACGCGGACGTTTTGTCCCGGTTCGATCAGTTGGTTGCCCGGCGGGCAGCCCGGGAGCCGGTGGCCTACATCCTCGGCCGCCGAGCGTTTCGTCACCTGGAGTTGGAGGTCGACCCGCGAGTGTTGATTCCCAGGCCGGAGACCGAGCTGTTGGTGGAAGTGGGTCTGACGTTGGCCCCCGGCGCGCGGGTGGTCGATGTCGGCACGGGCAGCGGAGCGGTGGCGCTGGCGCTGGCCGACGAGCGGCCGGACCTGTCGGTGGTCGGGGTCGACGTGAGCTCGGACGCGGTTGCGTGCGCGCGCGCCAACGCGGCACGCCTGGGACTGAGCGTGGATTTCGTCCGTGGGGATCTAATGGCGGGAGTGCGGGCCGACGCGGTGCTGGCGAATCTGCCCTACGTAGCGGCCAGCGATGCTCGCTCGCTCCCGCCTGAGGTGAGTGAGTTTGAGCCGGCCCTGGCCCTGTTCGCGGGTGAGGACGGGCTCGACCTCGTCCGCCGCCTGGTGGCGAGGCTCGGTCAGACGCCGTTCGTGGCGCTGGAGGTGGGTTTTGACCAGGCACCGCGCGTTCGGTCGCTGCTCTTTGGAGCAGGCTACGCGGCGGTGGAGGTCTTGCAGGATCTGGCCGGACACGACCGCGTGGTGTTCGCGCGCCGGTGAGCGGGAGTTCCGACGCCGAGGTCTTCGAGCGCTGCCTGGCGGTGGGTGGCGTGGCGTTGTTCCCGTCGGACACCGTCTACGGACTGGCCTGCGACGCCAGCGAGCGGCTCCCGGTGGAACGGTTGTATGCGCTCAAGCACCGCTCGCTGAGCAAGCCGTCCGCGGTCATGTTCTTCGAGGTCTCACTGGCCCTTGCGGCGCTGCCGGAGCTGGGCGAGCGCACGCGGGACGCGCTGACTCGTCTGCTCCCGGGGCCGGTGACGCTGCTCCTGCCCAACCCCGCGGGGCGGTTCCCGTTGGCCTGTGGCTCGGACCCCTCGACGCTGGGTCTGCGGGTGCCGGAGGTGAAACGCCTAGCCGCCGTGCGCTGGCCGGTGCTGCAGTCGAGCGCAAACCTCGCCGGCGGACCGGATCCGCGGCGGCTCGCCGACGTTCCGGATGCAGTGCGTCGTGGCGTGGATTTGGTGCTGGATGGCGGCGAGCTTCCGGGTGTGTCTTCGACCGTGGTGGATCTGCGCTGGTTCGAGGACGAGGGGGAGTGGGCGGTGCTCAGGCAGGGGGCGCTCAGCAAAGCTGAGGTAGCACGCGCACTTGAATGGCAGTTTCACTTCGACCCCGACACCTACGACGCGATGATCCACGCGGATATCCCCGCGTATGACCGCCTTCAGGCTGAGCTCGTCGTCGCTTCCGGGACCGGCTCGCGACGCATCCTCGAGCTGGGGACGGGAACGGGACAGACGGCCGCGCGGCTGCTGGAAAGTCACGCTGCGGCAGTGTTGATCGGCCTCGACATAAGCGAGCCGATGCTCGCGGCCGCGCGGACGCGGTTGCCGACCGGGCGCGCGGAGCTGCGGGTGGGGGAGATTCAGGGGCCGCTGCCGGAGGGGCCCTTCGATCTGGTGGCCAGCGCGCTGTGTATCCACCACCTCGACGGGGCTGGAAAAGCCGACCTGTTTCGGCGCGTGGCACGGTTGCTGGCCCCTGATGGGATTTTTGTGATCGGCGACGTCGTCGTTCCGGTGGATCCGGCTGACGCGCGGATCTCGTTGACACCGGGGTTTGACAAGCCGAGTCCGATCGCCGATCAACTGGACTGGCTCCACGACGCCGGCTTCTCGGCCGCGGTCACCTGGGAGCGCGGCGACCTGGCCGTGATCCGGGCCGAGCTCCCCGCTTGACGGCGGCCGAGGCTCCGGCTAAGGGCGGACGAGCTCGCGGGTGACCGCCCCCGGCGCTGGTATCGTCGGCCGATGGCCGCCACCGATCTTCCCCCGGATTTCTTCAACCGCCCGCTCGCCGACGTCGATCCAGAGATCGCCGAGGTGCTCGCGCTCGAACTCGACCGTCAGCAGCGCACGCTGGAGATGATCGCCTCCGAGAACTTCGTACCCGTGTCGGTGCTCGAGTGTCAGGGCTCGGTGCTGACCAACAAGTACGCCGAGGGGTACCCCGGCAAGCGTTACTACGGCGGCTGCGAGTTCGTCGACATCGCCGAGCAGTTGGCCATCGACCGGGCCAAGGAGCTGTTCGGGGCCGAACACGCCAACGTGCAGCCCCACTCGGGCGCGCAGGCCAACGCAGCCGTCTACCACGCGCTGCTGCAGCCCGGCGACACCCTGATGGGCCTCGAGCTCGCCCACGGCGGCCATCTCACGCACGGGATGAAGATCAACGTCTCTGGCCGTCTCTACGACATTGCGCCCTACCAGGTCGACCGGGAGACCAGCCTGATCGACATGGATGAGGTCGAGCGGGTGGCCCACGAGCGGCGGCCGAAGATGATCCTCGCGGGCTGGTCGGCCTATCCCCGTCAGCTGGATTTCCCCCGCTTCCGGGAGATCGCCGATTCCGTCGGGGCGCTGCTGATGGTCGACATGGCGCACTTCGCTGGACTCGTCGCGGCCGAGCTGCACCCGAGTCCGATCCCCTATGCGGACGTGGTCACGACCACGATCCACAAGACGATCGGCGGCGGACGCGGCGGCATGATCCTCTGCAAGGAGGAGTACGCCAAGAAGATCAACTCGGCCGTCTTCCCGGGCCAGCAGGGAGGCCCACTCGAGCACATCATCGCCGGCAAGGCCGTAGCGCTTCGGATCGCCGCCTCGCAGGCGTTCAGGGAACGGCAGGAACGAACGCTGTCCGGCGCGCGGGCTGTCGCCACGGAGCTGCTCGGAGCCGGCGGCGGGGTCAACGTCCTGACCGGGGGTACTGACGTACATCTCGTTTTGTGCGACCTGCGCGAGTCCGAACTCGATGGCCAGCAGGCTGAGGATCGGCTGCACTCGATCGGGATCACCGTCAACCGCAACGCAGTCCCGTTTGACCCCCGGCCGCCGGCCGTGTCGTCGGGGCTTCGGATCGGAACCCCGGCCTTGGCCACGCGTGGCTTCGACGTCGACGACTTCGTCGAGGTCGGCAAGATCATCGCCTCGGCGCTACAGCCGGGGTCGTTTACGTCCGAGCAGTCCGGTTTGGCCGACCGCGCGGCTGCCCTGGCCGACAAATACCCGCTCTATGCGGGGCTTGGGGTGGGCGCGGTCGTTTAGCGCGGAGTCTGCGGTCGCTGCTCGGCAGGGTTGCGGGGACTGTGGTCGCTGGCTCTGCCGGGGTCGCCCGCGCCGCGGGTCCCTCGTTTGCGGGGCGCCCGGGCCGCGGGCGGACTTCGTGCCAACTGTGTGACTTTCCGTGCGCTTGGCGGGACGCCCTGGAACGCTCCAGCGTGTGTGGCACGCAAGCAACGAGACAAGCGACGTACGGACGCGTCGAGACGACCAAAGTGCGACAACCGCGGACTCGGCCGATCGCGCGATGAGCGCTTTGGTCTGTATGCGACCAAAGCGCTACATCCGGGCTTGTCGAGAGCGTCCGATGTAGCGGTATGGCGGTTGATCGATCCGTCGGCGAAGCCGTCACGCGCTTGGCCACGGCCCAGCAAGCCGCCATTAGATGGGATCAGCTGCTGCAGGCCGGGTACTCCCCTCGCCGCGTCAGGTCGCAACTCAATCGTGGTCAGCTGTATCGACTTCACTGGCGCGTGTACAGCGTCGTGGATCCAGCGCTTCACCCTCTGGTTGCTGAATCGGGGGCGTTGCTTGCGCTGGGCGAGAACGCTGCGCTGAGCCACCGCTCGGCGGCAGCGATGTGGGGAATTCTCAGCCGCGACGACGACCTCGTTGACGTGACGGTCACGGGCAACCCCCGAGCCAAAGTCGGAGTCCGCATTCACCGAATCGCAGCGTTTTCCCCACTTGAACTTCGCACCCGCGCGGGACTGCGCCTCACGTCGCCGGCCCGGACGGTTTGCGACCTGGCGGCCACTGAGCCGCGCCGGGAGGTCGAGCAGGCGATGGAGGAGGCGATCGCAGCCCGCCTGAGCACTGAAAGCGAGATCCGGGCGGTCCTCGAGCGCCACGGCAGCCGCCCGGGTTCTTGCATGCTCCGCATGATCCTCGCAGCCCAACAAGGTCCCGGCTTCACCCGGTCGGCGGCCGAGCGAGCGCTGCTCGAGCTGATCATCGCCGCCGGCCTGCCGGCCCCGGAGAAAAACGTGCGCGTCGGCAAACACCGAGTTGACTTCTTGTGGCCGGACGAGCGGGTGGTGGTCGAGGTCGATGGCTATCAGTTTCATGGCCACCGGATGGCGTTCGAAGCAGATCGCAAGCGGGATCGGATGCTCCGCGCCGCCGGATATACCGTCCTCCGGATCACTTGGCGCGCCTTGCAGGCGGAACCGTACGCCGTCGTGGCCGACCTGACGCGGGCGTTGACTCTCCCCGGGTCGCCGGGTCGCGGCGCGGCCTGACGGGTCGCCGGGTCGCCGGGTCGACGGGTCGCGGCGCGGCCTGACGAGTAGCCGGGTCGCCGGGTCGCGGCGCGGCCTGACGGGTCGCCGGGTCGCCGGTCGACGGGTCGCGGCGCGGCCTGACGAGTCGCCGGGTCGCCGGGTCGCGGCGCGGCCTGACGGGTCGCCGGGTCGCCGGTCGACGGGTCGCGGCGCGGCCTGACCTCGGCACTCGCCGGCCCTTGAGGAACGGCACGGTCCTGCCCGGCTGCCATGCTACGGCCACGACATGCGGTACTGGGACGCCGTACTCGCCTTCGTCGTCGCGCTGGCTGTCGCGGCGACGCTGACGCCACTGGCCGCAAGGTTCGCGCGGCGCGTGGGCGCGCTGGCGATGCCCAGTGAGCGTGGGCTGGCCACGCGGACGACGCCGCTGCTGGGGGGCCTGGCGATTCTGGCCGGCGTGCTGGTGGCGGCGCTGTTCTTCATGCCGGACGAGATCAGGCTGGCGCGGACGGTCGGGGGTCGACCCGGCTCCGGGGGGACGGTCGACACCTGGGCGGTCCTCGGCGGTGCCTGTGTGATCGCGCTAGTGGGAGCGATCGACGACGCGCGGGAACTGAAGCCTCTGTGGAAGCTGCTCGGGCAGGTGGCGGCCGCAGTGATCGCGGTGGAGGGCGGCGCCGTGGTCACAGATGTGACCCTGCCGTTCGTGGGCGCGCTGCAGTTCCCCAACACGGGCGGCGTGCTGAGCGCGATCTGGCTGGTCGGGCTGATGAACGTCGTCAACTTCAGCGACGGGGTCGACGGGCTGGCCGCCGGGATCTGCACGATCGACGGGATCGCCTTCTCGATCATCGCCTTCGATCTCGGGGTCAACGCCGCCGGGGTGCTGGCCGCGCTTACGGCGGGCGCTGCGCTCGGCTTCCTGTTTCACAACTTCAATCCGGCGTCCGTTTTCATGGGCGATTCCGGGGCGAACCTGCTCGGCTACCTGCTCGGGGTCGCGGCGGTGATCGGGAGTCTCAAGACCAACGTGGTGGTGGCCCTCGTCGTGCCGCTGTTCATCCTCGCCGTACCGTTTCTGGACACGGGCTTCGTCGTGGCCAAGCGCTTGAAGTACCGGCGCAAGCCGTGGTCGGCCGACGCGACGCACTTTCACCACCGAATGGCCAATCTCGGCTTCAGCCCGCGCAAGACGGTGGCCTACATGTATGGCTGGACGCTCGTTCTCGCCACGCTGGCCGTAGCCCTCCGGATCGTTCCCTATCACGATCACGGGCCGCCGCATCGCTACCACCTGGCCTGGATCCTGGTCATCGTCGCCCTGGCCGTTTTCGCCCTGGCTGCGAGTGTGTACCTCGTCTTCGTGCTGGAGATCCTGAAGTTGCGGACGCGGCGCGCGCAGGAGTTGAGGGAGGCAGACCCCGACACCTCGGAGCACGAAATCGATCAGCGGGTTCGATCGGACCTGGAGACGGGGGAGTTCGATCGCGTGGGATAGTGCGCGCATGGAGAAAGCCAATCTCGACGCGCTGAGCTCGTTCACGACGCTTGACGGCTCGCAGATCCGAGAGCTCGCCGGGCCGGCGTGGACCCCGGTCGAGCGCCAGAGTCTGGCTGAGGCCACGCTGCCACCCGGCGGGGAGACGGCCGAGCATCTGCACCCAAACACGGAGGAGATCTACTACTTCGTGGCCGGCGCTGGACGCATGAGACTCGGCAGCGAAGAAAGCCAGATCCAGGCCGGAGATTGCGTGGTGATTCCGCCGGGTACGCCGCACAAGCTGTGGAACTCCGGGCAGACACCGCTGGTCCTGTTGTGCTGCTGCGCCCCGGCGTACTCGGACGACGACACCGTGATGACGGGGCGTTGAACTGAAGGGCCTGACCAGGATCCAGCTGGCAATCCTCGGGGGGATCGCTCTGGTCGCAGCGCTGGCGGGGGTAACCCGCTATGCGGGAGGCGTATCGCAGGTGCTGGCGTTCGTGCTCGCAGCGCTGGCCCTGGCTGGCCTCGCGTGGATCGTCTCCTTTTCGACCGAGCAGGTAGGCCGCCGGTTTGGACCTGCGATCACCGGATTCATGCAGTCGACGCTCGGCAACCTCCCGGAGTTCTTTGTCGTGATCTTCGCTCTGAACGCCGGCGAGAAGATCGTCGCGGAGACAGCGATCCTGGGCTCAATTCTCGTCAACGCCCTGTTGGTGCTCGGGATCGTGATCATCGTCGGTGCCCGGCGAGAGCGCGACGGCGTGATGCGTTTCAGCGCGCGTCTGCCCAACGACACCGCGACGTTGCTGCTGATCTCGTCGTTCATCATCGTGCTCATCGGCCTTGCCGTGTCCTCGCACGACCCGGCCAGTCATCACACCAAGACAATCTCCATCATCGGAGCGGTCGCGATCCTGATCGTGTACGGATCGTGGCTTCTCCAGTACCTCCGAGCGGGTGCCGTGTCCGCTCAGGATCCGGGCGCAGGACAGGTTCCGATCAGCGTCAGCGTTGCGCTGCTGGCGGTCGCCGGTATCGGTTCGGCGTTCGTCTCGGACTGGTTCGTACACGCACTCCAGCCGACGATCCACACGCTGCACATCTCGCAGGCCTTTGCCGGTCTCGTAATCGTGGCGATCGCCGGCAACGCGGTCGAAAACGTTGCCGGTATCGTGCTGGCCGCGAAGGGGCAATACGAGTTGGCGATCTCGGTGGTGAAGAACTCGGTCGCGCAGATCGCGGCCTTCCTGTACCCGGCCTTGGTGCTCGTCTCGCTGCTCACCGCGACCACCCTGACGTTTGCCATCGCGCCGGTTTACATTGGTGCCCTGTTCGGGACCGCGGTGATCGTCTGGCAGGTCACCGGGGACGGTGAGGCCACGGCATTCGAAGGCGCCGCTCTGGTGGCGACGTTCGTGATCCTGGCCACCGTGGCCGCGTTCGAAGCTTGAGACAACCCGCGGGACGACTGCTATTCTGACGTTTACGTAAGAATCAGTTTCTGACTGGAAGGACGGGCCCGCGCTGTCAACCACCCAGGCATCACCCCGCAGCAGTGCGGCGACGCCCGCCAGAGCACCCCGTCGAATCGGCGTCCACCAGGACCACGACAACTACAAGTGGTGGGCCCTGTCGTGTACGAGCCTGGGCATGTTGCTGGCGACGATCAACTCAGGCACGCTGATCATCGCGCTGCCCGACCTGGAGCGGAGCCTGCACACGAGCCTGCTCGGGCTGGTCTGGGTGATCCTCGTTTACATGATCGCCTCGACGGTGCTCGTTCTGAGTGCCGGGCGCCTGTCGGACCAGTTCGGCCGCAAGCAGGCCTACATCGGTGGTTTTCTCATCTTCGCCCTGGCTTCGCTGGGGGCGGGCTTCGCCGCTGATGGGACGCAGCTGATCCTCTGGCGGATCCTGCAGGGGGTAGGTGGGGCGTTCCTGTTTGCCAACGCTGCGGCGATCGTCACCGACTCATTCCCCAAGGAACAGCTGGGCGTGGCGATGGGCACCAACACGATGGTGGCCGCCGTCGGCCTGGTCATTGGGCCGGTGCTCGGCGGGGCGCTGGTAGCCATCTCGTGGCACTGGGTGTTCTGGTTCAACGTCCCGTTCGCGCTCGCCGGCTCCGCGTGGGCATGGCAGATCCTCCACGAGATTTCCGGTCGCTCCGAGGACCGGCGATTTGACCTCGCGGGAACGGTGACCTTCCTGGTCGGCTTGACCGGGCTCGTACTTGGCATCTCCAAGGGCGGCATCTCCGGTTGGGGTTCGCCGGTGGTGATCGGCGGACTGATCGCGGCCGCGGTGCTGCTGCCGGCGTTCGTGCTCATCGAACGCCGCCATCGCGCACCGATGCTCGACCTATCGATCTTCTCCAGCCGACTGTTCTCGGCTGCTGCGGCTGCGGCGTTCATCAACGGCCTAGCCCGCTTCGCCCTGATGTTCCTATTCGTCTTCTATTTCCAGGGCGTGCAGGGAGACTCCCCGATTCTGGCCGGGATCAAGCTGGCGCCCCTGGCCCTCGGCATGCTCGTGTCCTCGCCGCTGGCCGGGATCTGGGCGGACCGGCGCGGATCCCGTTCGATGGCCGTGGCGGGAATGGTCGTGACGGCGGTCGGTCTCGCACTGATGACCACGCTCGGTCGGGAGACCACCTACGTGGCCAGCGGGATCTACATGTTCATCGTCGGCATCGGCTCCGGAATGTTCAATTCGCCCAACACCGCGGCGATGATGGGCGTCGTGGCGCCGCACCGGCGCGGCATTGCGGCCGGCGCCCGCGTGCTCGTGCAGAACACCGGCGCGGTGATCTCGATCGCCTTCGTGCTCGCCGTGGTCACCTCCGCGGTCCCCAAGGACGTCCTGTTCAAGGTGTTCTCCGGGCTGGCCAACCACATCTCCAACACACAGCTCGACCCCTTCATCTCGAACATGCACACGGCGCTGTGGACCCTGGCCATCATCTCGGGCCTCGGAGCGTTCGTAGCGGCCGCTCGTCCAAAGGACTTGAAGTCCGGCGCCGCCGAGCCGGCTGCGCCGCAGGTGGTGGCATCGTGAGCGCGACCGCCGAGCGGTTGCTGCGGATCGGCGAGGTGGCCGAGCTGACGGGCACAACGCCCCGGACGATCCGTTACTACGAGGAGATCGCGTTGCTCCCCGGGGCGGCGGACCGGGCTCAGGGCAAGCATCGCTGTTACACCGCCGCCGACGTCGAGCGGATCAACGAGATCGTGCGGTTGCGTGACCTGCTTGGCCTCTCGCTGGACCAGGTCTCGAAGCTGCTGGAGGCTCAGGTGGCGCGGGCCGGGCTGCGGCGCGAGTACGCGCAGACCGACGACCCGGAAACCCGGCGGGCCATCCTCGAGCAGGCGCTGGGACACATCTCGACCCAGCTCGAGTTGGTGCACGGACGCAGAGCCGAGCTGCAGGCCCTGGAGGACGAACTAGTGCAGAAGCAGGCCACGGTGCACGAGCGTCTGGCGGAGCTGGCCCGGTGAAGCCCCAGGCCGGCGTTGACGGCCGGGCGATGGCCACCCTCTCCGGAGGACACCTGTTCACCGACATCGCGCAGGGCTCGATCCCGGCGCTGCTGCCGTTCCTGATCTCCAAGGACCATCTGAGCTATGCCGCTGCGTCGGCCCTGATCCTAGCGGCCACGATCTCGAGCTCGGTCATCCAGCCGCTCTTCGGTCACATCTCCGATCGGCACTCCCTTCCGTGGCTGATGCCACTCGGCCCGGCGCTGGGCGGACTGGGCGTTGCCCTGGCTGGTCTCGCGCCAAGCTATGCCCTCACCTTCGCAGCGGTGGTGCTCAGCGGCGTCGGGGTGGCGGCGTTTCACCCCGAAGGCTCGCGCTTTGCCAACTACGTCTCCGGGTCTCGCCGGGCCAGCGGCATGAGCCTGTTCAGCGTCGGCGGCAATGTCGGCTTTGCCCTCGGCCCGGTGCTGGTCACGCCCTTGGTGCTGGCCTTCGGACTCCATGGGACTGTGTTCGTGTTGCTCCCAACCGGCGCGATGGCTCTGATCCTGGTCAGGGAAATGCCGCGGTTGCGCACGTTTCGGACCGACGTCGTGGCCGGGAGGGTGCAGAAGGCCGAGCGCCCGGCCGCCTGGGGTCCCTTTGCCGTTCTCGGCACGGTGATCGCCCTTCGCTCGTTCGTGTACTTCGGGCTGGTCACCTTCATTCCCCTGTACTACGTAAGCGATCTGCACACGAGCAAGGCCTCCGGCAACACGGCCCTGGCCGCGATGCTGCTCGGGGGGGCGGTCGGGACCCTGATCGGCGGCCCGCTGGCCGACCGAGTCGGGAGGCGTGCCGTGCTGGTCGGCTCGATGCTGGCGCTCCCGCCGCTGATCTTGGGCTTCTTGATCTCCGGTCCGTTACTGGCCGTCGTGTTCGCCGCACTCGCCGGCGCTGTGACGATTGCCACCTTCGCGGTGACGATCGTGATGGGCCAGGAGTACCTGCCCGGGCGGATCGGCGTGGCCTCCGGCGTGACGATCGGCCTGTCGATCGGGCTGGGGGGAGCCGGCGCGCCTCTGCTCGGCCTGCTCGCCGACGCCCAGGGCCCGAAGGCGGTGTTTGAGATGATCGCGGTGTTCCCGCTGCTCGCCCTGCTGCTCAGCTGGTTCCTGCCGCGCCAGGGGCCCGAGCGGGGCTACCGTCCTGGTGGGGTGTGGCCCTCCCGGAAAGCAGGAATAGGGTCCGCCGGAACGTAACCAGCACCGTGCGGCGCGGTAGTTTGATCAGGAACGCCGGTTCGCAGGGTCCCATCCAGCCAGTTTCGGCTCTCACACCTGCGAGATCTACCGACTTTCGTACTCCCCACGCATTGTGATCCCCCTTACGCAAACCTCGCAACGCTGGCTGCCGCGCCTGATCGCGCTGGCCGCAGCCTTCGTTGGTGTCGTCAACATCGCTTCGGCGCTGACTCCGAGCATCCGCTGGCGCGGCCACATTTTGCTCGACGTCGAGCCTGTGGAAGCGATGCGCCTGTTTCACGCGCTCGCGCTTCCGGCCGGCGCGGCGTTGCTGCTGGTGGCTCCGTATCTGAGCAGGCGCCGCCACCGGGCTTGGCAGGCTGCGATTGGGCTGATGCTGGTGCTCGGGTTCTTCGACCTGCTCAAGGGCCTTGATTTTGAGGAGACGGCGATCACCTGGGGATCCGCGGCGGTGTTGTTCGCCACGCGCCGGGTCTTCGTCGTACGCCACGATCCGATCACGCTGCGCTCGGCGATCTGGCGCGCGCCGCTGCTCGGTGGGGTCGGCCTGACCGTGGCCGCGGCCACGACCTGGGCCTCGCAGGGCCATCCTTCGTGGACATCGGTGGCGCGGGAGACCGGCGACCTGCTGCAGTGGCAGCCCGGACCGATTCACTACCACCACCCGTTCGGCTGGCTTCCGCTCGGCGTCCACATGATCGAAGCGGCCACGCTGCTGGCCATCGCCTACGTGATCTTTCGGCCGCTGGCCGCGCCCCGAGGCCTGCCTGGTCCCGCCGCGCGAGCCGCGGCGGCAGCGCTCGTGCGCGCCCACGGCAACGACACGCTCTCGTTCTTCAAGCTTCGCTCGGACAAGCAGTACTTCTTCAGCCGTGACGGCGACGCGTTCGTCGGCTACCGGATCGAGAACGGCGTGCTGCTGCTGTCCGGGGACCCCGTCGGTCCGCCGGCACGCTTCCGGGAGCTGCTGGGCGACCTGCGTAGCTTCGCCGAGACCAGAGGCTTGAAGCTGGGCGCGGTGGGGGCCAGCGAGCAGCTGCTGGGGCTCTACGAGGAGATCGGGCTGCGGACCATCTACCTCGGCGACGAGGCGATCATCGACCTGGTCAAGTTTTCCTTGGAGGGCCGCGCCATTCGCAAGGTGCGCCAATCGGTCAGCCGGCTCAGCAAGGCGGGCTTTGCCGCCGAGCTGCAGGAGCTCAGCTCGCTGGGTCCGAAGACGCTCGAGCAGATCGAGTCTGTGCTCGTGCGCGGGCGCGAGGGTGCTCCAGAGCGCGGCTTCTCGATGGCCATGGATTCGATTCATGGTCCGGAGGGGCACGAGACGCTTGTCGTGCTGGCGCGGGACGAGGCTCAGCAGATCCGCGGCGTCCTTCATTTCGTCCCCGTCTACGGCCGCAACGCGGTGTCCCTGTCGTTCATGCGGCGCGATCCCGATACGCCGAACGGACTGACGGAGTTCCTGGTCGTCAAGGCCACCGAGCTCTTGCGCGAGCGCGGGCTGCAGGAGATGTCGCTGAACTTCGCGGCCTTCGCGAAGTGGATGCACAGCCCGGACAAGCGGATCGAGCGCTGGCTGGGCAAGCTGATCGCGCTGGGCAACCCGTTCTTCCAGATCGAGAGCCTCTACCGCTTCAACGCGAAGTTCTTCCCTCGCTGGGAGCCTCGGTACCTCGTGTACGAAGGCGCCCTCGGCCTTCCACGGACCGGCATTGCGGCGATGTGGGCCGAAGGACAGCTGCCCAAGCCTTCGCTTCCGGGCCGGTCGGCGCTGGCTTAGGGAAGCCGAGGCTTTGACGGCCCGCGCCCTGAAGACAAGCTTCTCAATCTCGCGCTAACGTTGTCGGCGCCGGATGGCCTCCGCGACCGGGGGCCGGCGGCACGCGCCGTTGGGCTGTTTCCAGGTGACGCCGGCGCCGTCGCGCCGGTACCCTCCGGCCCCCGACCCCCTGCTTAGCTTGAAAAGCGCCCATCGACCCCATGACGAAAAGTCGTTCCCCCCTGAACCGACGGTATGCGCGGGTGGGCTTGTCGCGGACCGAGGTCGACGGTGTCCGTGACCACTGCCCCCGTCCCTGAGTCCTCGGTGACTCTGCTCCGCTACATCGACGTGGTGGTCCTCCTCGTGGCGGCGCCGATCCTGCTGCTCATCGGCGTCCCCGCCAGCGGCTATCTGGCAGGCGCGATGGCATGGATCGTTCTGCGCGGGGTTGGGGTAGCAGTCGATCACTATGCCAACGCCGCTCAGGCCGCCAACACCCAGATCACCTTGAGGCTTTCCTACCTGATGAGCCGGCTGTTCCTGCTCGCCATCACGGTCATCCTCGTTCGCCAGGGCAGCGGACGCGACGCCGGCCTAACCGCCCTGCTCGTGATCGTGTTCGCGTTCACCGCCGAACTGATCACCTCGACCGCGGCCCGGCCGAGGCGGCGATGAGCAAGACCCGCAAGGTCCTCTACGGCGTCGCCGGGTTTTACGTGCTCGGGCTGATCCTGCTCGCGGTGATCTTCGGCGTCACGTCGGTGAAGAACAACTCGTTTCAGATCCAGAACGAGTTCAAGCTCACCAACTGGGTGGACCTTGGAGTGTTCAGCATCAACCGGGCCGTCCTCTACTTGTTCATCTCGGCGATCCTCACGATCGTGACGATGATCTGGATCGCGCGCCGGATGCAGCAGCGTCCGAACCGCGTCCAGACCGCGGTGGAGACGATCTACTCGCTGATGCGCGACAACATCACCCGCGGGAACATGCCGGATTCGATGGCCGCCAAGTGGTTTCCCTTCCTCGGCACGCTGTTCCTGTTCATCTGGTTCTGCAACCTGATCGGCTATCTCCCATTGCCGACCAACACCGAGGAGAAGGTCAACATCTTCGGCGCCCACATCCCCTCGTTCGCGCTGTACGCGGCGACGGCGAACATCTCGGTTCCGCTGGTGCTGGCGCTGGTGGTGTTCATCGTCTTCAACTGGGAGGGCATCCGCGCCCAGGGTCCGATCGGCTACGTCAAGAGCCTGATCCCCGCCGGCGTCCACGGCCCGATGCTGCTGCTGATCGGCCCGCTGGAAATCGTCTCCACATTCATGCGGTTGATCTCGCTGACCATCCGATTGTTCGCCAACATCCTCGCGGGTCACATGATCATCCTGTTCATGTCCGGCGGACTGGCGGTGATCCTCGGGCTCTCGGTGCTGGGGTGGTTCACCCTCCCGGTCGGGATCGCCGTCTACCTGTTTGAGCTCGGCCTCGTGGCGACGCTCCAGGCCTTCATCTTCGCGACCCTCACGGCCATCTACCTCGGTGGCTCGGTCACCCATCACTAAACAACCAAGGAGCTGAGCTCAAGTGCTTTCACACATCCTCTCGTTTGCGGCCTCCTCCTCCGGGGTCGGAGCGGGGCTCGGGATCGGAATTGGCGGCGGCCTCGGTGCCGTCGGCGCCGGTGTCGGGATCGGCATCATCTTCGGGAAGGTCATCGAGGCCGTCACCCGGCAGCCTGAGATGCGCGACGAGATCACGAGCATTCAGTGGCTCGGGTTCGCATTGACCGAAGCCTGCTTCTTCTACGGCCTCGTCGCCGGGCTGATCTCCTACGTCCTCAAGTAATGCCCGCCGCCGCGCTCCACACCGCCGCGTCCAGCGGCTCGTTTCTGATCTCACCCAATGTGGGTCTGATGATCTGGACACTGCTGCTGTTCCTGATCTCGATGTACGTCCTGGCCAAGCTGGCCTTTCCTCGCATCTCCGAGGCGCTGGACAAGCGCCAGCATGCGATCGAGGAGTCGATCGACCACGCCGAGCGGGTCCGTCATGAAGCCGACCATCTGCTCGACGAGTACCGCGAGCGCCTGCGTGAGGCACGTCAGCAGGCCGAGGAGATCGTCGACCGAGCGCGCAAGACGGCCGAGACCCACGAACGTGACGCGCAAGCAGAAGCCAAGCAGCGCCGCGAGGAGATGATGGAGCAGACCCGGCGCGACATCGAGGCCGAGACCCGGCGCGCCATTCAGGAAATCCGCAACGAGGTCGCCGATCTCACCGTGCTGGCGACTGAGAAGGTCACTCGCAAGACCCTCAACGACGATGATCAGCGCCGGCTGGTCGAGGACGCTCTGAGCGAGCTCGACTTCAGCGCGCTGAGTCCGGGGAGCCATTCGTAGTGGAGGAGATCGCGGAGGTCTACGCGCGTTCACTGTTCGAGGTCGCCAAGGAGCGCGGCGACCTCGACGAGGTGCGAGACGAGCTGGGGCAGTTCGCCGATGCCCTATCGAAGGAGCGCCAGTTGGCCGTGTTCTTCTTCTCGCCGTACTTCTCGACCGCGGAGAAGAAGGACGGCCTGAAGAAGATGATCGACGCCGCCGACGAGATCTTCATGAACTTCCTCGAGGCACTGATCGAACGTCACCGGATGCCCGCGATCTTCCGCATCCGCAGCCGTTTTGACGAGCTGTGGGAGGAGGAGAACCATCTGCTCCCCGTCCGGGTCACGAGCGCCATCGAGCTGGACGACAAGACGATTCGCAGCATCGGCGATCGCATCGGCGAGCAGACCGGACTCAAGGTTGAGCTCTCCAGCGACATCGACCCCGACATTCTTGGTGGCATCGTGCTCCGCGTGGGCAATTTCATTCTCGATGCCTCGATCCGGAACCGACTGAACCAACTTCGCAAGCAAGTCGCGCAGGCCTAGAGCGCCGGGTCCCGAGCGCGATACAAGGAGCCATCTGATGCAGATCAATCCCGACGAGATCACCTCAATCCTCAAGAACCGGATCGAAGGTCTCGACAGTTCTAGCTCTGACCTCACCGAGGTCGGGACCGTTCTGTCGGTGGCCGACGGAATCTGTCGCATCCACGGGCTTGAGAACTGCATGTCGTTCGAGATGCTCGACCTACCGCATGACGTAACCGGCCTAGCTCTGAACCTCGAGTCCGACAACGTCGGCGCCGTGCTGTTCGGCGAGTGGGAGAAGATCTCCGAGGGTGACACGGTCCGCCGGACCAAGCGTCTGCTGGAGATCCCGGTTGGCGACGCTCTGCTGGGTCGGATCGTGGATCCGCTCGGCAATCCCCTGGACGGCAAGGGCGACATCGACACCAGCGAGTTCCGCCCCGCCGAGCACAAGGCCCCCGGGGTGGTCCAGCGCCAGCCCGTCAAGGAGCCGATGCTCACGGGACTGAAGGCGATCGATTCGATGATCCCCATCGGCCGCGGCCAGCGGGAGCTGATCATCGGCGACCGCCAGACCGGCAAGAGCGCGATCGCCATCGACACGATCATCAACAACAAGGACCGTGACCTGATCTGCGTCTACGTGGCGATTGGCCAGCGCAAGTCAACCGTGGTCGCGCTCGCCCAGACTCTCGAGGACGCCGGTGCGCTCGAGAACACGATCATCGTGATGGCG
Source organism: uncultured Solirubrobacterales bacterium (assembly GCA_963757165.1). GTDB lineage: Bacteria > Actinomycetota > Thermoleophilia > Solirubrobacterales > Solirubrobacteraceae > Palsa-465. The sequence continues at coordinate 55,140 of CAVWQO010000006.1, read as the reverse complement.
GCCGCCGACGAGTCGGCGCCGATCAAGTTCCTGGCGCCGTACGCCGGCTGCGCGATGGCCGAGTACTTCCTCTACAACGGAAAGGCCGCGCTGACCGTTTACGACGACCTGACCAAACACGCCTACGCGTACCGACAGATGTCGCTGCTGCTGCGCCGTCCGCCCGGCCGGGAGGCGTATCCGGGTGACGTCTTCTACCTGCACTCCCGCCTGCTCGAGCGAGCGGTCAAGCTCAACGACGACCTCGGCGGTGGCTCACTGACCTCGCTGCCGATTATCGAGACGCAGGCCGGTGACGTGTCGGCCTACATCCCCACCAACGTGATCTCAATCACCGACGGCCAGATTTTCCTCGAGCCGAAGCTGTTCTACTCGGGCGTGCGCCCGGCGATCAACGTCGGGATCTCGGTCTCCCGGGTCGGCGGCAACGCACAGATCACTCCCATGCGCAAGGTCGCGGGGCGCCTCAAGCTCGACCTGTCTCAGTACCGGGAGCTCGAGGCCTTCGCCCAGTTCGGCTCCGAGCTCGATGCGGAGACGCAGCGCACGTTGGCGCGCGGCGAGCGGCTGGTCAAGACGCTCAACCAGGCCGAGCGCCATCCGATGGCCGTTGAGGACCAGGTCGTCCAGATCTATGCCGCGACGAACGGAGCGCTGGATCGGATCTCCGTCGACAAGGTCGAGCGTTTTCTTGCCGACCTGACGGACTCCGTGCGCTCCAACGAGCCCGACCTGCTGAAGAGCATCGCCGGCGGCGACTGGAGCGACGATACGCAATCTCAGCTCGAAAAGGCCATCAACCGCTTCGCCGAGGACTTCGGTTACGACCTCGATGAAGAAGGCCACCCGATGAACGAGGATGACGAGCCGCGGCGCTCAAGCGAGAGCTCGTCCAACGGCTCGGACGAGAGCTCCAGGGACAGCGACAAAGACGAGGAGAACGAAAAGGAGGAAGAGGCCGTCCCCGCGTGAGCGGCGGCGTCTAACCCCCGATGGCAACCTCGCAGCGGGATGTTCGCAACCGGATCGGTTCGGTCAAGAACATCCAGAAGATCACTCGAGCAATGGAGATGGTCGCCGCCGCGCGCCTGCGGCGAGCCGAGCAGCGGATCGAGGAACTTCGCCCGTATGCCGGCGCGCTGCGGCGGATGACCCGGCAGGCCGCGGAGGCCGCAGGCAGGGTCCCGCAACTGCCGATCATGGCCGAGCACGACCAGATCAACAACGTCGGCCTCCTGCTGATCGCGGGGGACCGCGGCCTGGCCGGTGGGTTCAACTCGAACATCGTCCGAGCGGGAACCGCCGCGGGGCGCGAGCACGACTCGGAGGGCCGCAGCCCGATGTATTTCGCCTCCGGCAAACGCCCCGCCTCGTCGCTGCGCTTCCGCGGCCTGGACGTAGCTGAGAGCTTCACCGGTTTCACCGACCGACCGGCCTACGCGGACGCGCGGCGGATCGCCGAGCGCGTCATGGCCGCGTATATCGACGAAGACGTAGATCGGGTCGAGATCTTCTACAACGGCTACATCTCGCCCATCTCTCAGGTCGTCCGTCGGGAGACGCTGCTGCCTCTCCAGCAGGCCTCGGTCCTCGAGGAGGGCGACGACGACGAGGAGGGTGGGGAGACCGAGGAGGAGCGCGCGGACGCCGAACGCGACAAGCGGGCGCTGGTCGAGTACGAGCCAGACCCGGAGGAGATCCTCCGACGGCTGGTGCCCGACTACGTGGAGATCTCGATCTACCGAGCGCTGTTGGAGTCGACCGCGTCTGAGCATGGTGCGCGGATGACCTCGATGCGCAACGCATCCGACAACGCGGGAACGCTGATCGACGACCTCACCTTGGAGATGAATCGTGCCCGCCAGGCCGAGATCACTCAGGAGATCATGGAAGTTGTGGCCGGGGCGGAGGGCCTCAGCTAGCCAGATTCGAATTGCTTGCCGCGGCACGTGCCTCGGCCGGATTGGAGAAACATGTCAGCGACAGCAGAGACACCAGATACAACTTCAAACGAGGAAGAGCAGAACGTCGGCCGAATCGAGGAGATCCAGGGCGTCGTAATCGAGGCCGTCTTCCCGGACAAGCTCCCCGAGATCTACAACGCGATCAAGGTTCGCCGTCCCGAGGCCGCCCGTGCCGAGGAGGACGAGGACATCGCCGCGGCCAACGACCCGTGGCTGATCTGCGAGGTCCAGCAGCACCTCGGCGATGACCGCGTCCGCGCCGTCGCGATGGACACCACCGACGGCCTGGCGCGAGGAACGGAAGTGATCGACACGGGCGCGCCGATCACCGTACCGGTCGGGCGCGCGACGCTCGGGCGCATCTTCAACCTGCTCGGACAGCCGATCGACCAGGGTGACGCGCTCGACGAGGACAACGAGCGGTGGCCGATCCATCGTCCCGCCCCGACGGTCGAAGCACTCACCCCGACGACAGAGATGTTCGAGACCGGGATCAAGGTGATCGACCTGCTCGCTCCGTACGCCAAGGGCGGCAAGGTCGGCCTGTTCGGTGGCGCGGGCGTCGGTAAGACCGTGATCATTCAGGAGCTGATCCATAACCTCGCTCAGGAGCACGGCGGTCTGTCGGCGTTCTGCGGTGTCGGCGAGCGCTCGCGTGAGGGCAACGACCTGTGGCTGGAGATGAAGGAGTCAGGCGTCCTCGACAAGACGATGCTCGTGTTCGGGCAGATGAACGAGCCACCGGGCGCGCGTATGCGTGTGGCCCTGTCCGGGCTGACGATGGCGGAGTACTTCCGTGACCAGGAGGGCCAGGACGTGCTGTTGTTCATCGACAACATCTTCCGCTTCGTGCAGGCCGGCTCAGAGGTGTCCGCGCTGCTCGGCCGGATGCCCTCCCAGGTCGGATACCAGCCCACGCTCGAATCCGAGATGGGACAGCTGCAGGAGCGGATCACCTCGACGCGCAAGGGCTCGGTCACCTCGATCCAGGCCATCTACGTCCCCGCCGACGACCTCACCGATCCCGCGCCGGCGTCCGCGTTTGCCCACCTCAACTCGACGACCTCGCTCTCGCGGTCGATTTCCGAGAAGGGCATCTATCCGGCGGTCGACCCGCTCGACTCGACCTCGACCATCCTCAAGGCCGAGATCCTGGGCGACGAGCACTTCAACGTGGCCAACGAGGTCAAGGAGGTGCTGCAGCGCTACCGGGAGCTGCAGGACATCATCTCGATCCTCGGAATCGACGAGCTCTCCGACGAGGACCGGTTGACCGTCAACCGCGCACGCAAGCTCGAGCGGTTTCTGTCGCAGCCGTTCTTCGTGGCTGAGCAGTTCACCGGAACCCCGGGCGTGTACGTGCCGGTGGCGGAATCGATCCGCGGCTTCAAGGAGATCCTCGAGGGCAAGCACGATGACCTGCCCGAGTCGGCGTTCTTCATGAAGGGCACGATCGACGACGTGGTTAAGGGCGCCAAGGGCGCCGCCGACGACTCGGACGACTCCGATTCCGCGGACTCCGAGGACTCTCGTGCCTCCGATGACTCCGAGGATGCTGGTGACTCCGATCGCGACGCGGGCTCCGGCGAGGGCGCCAAGTCCGGGAGCGACGACGCCAAAGAGGCTGGCGAGGAGTAATGGCGCACGAGAAGTTCCGGGTCGAGGTGCTCACCCCGGAGGGTGAGGTGTTCAACGACGAGGTCGAGATGGTCTCGACCCGGACCACGACAGGGTCGATCGGCGTGCTGGCGCACCACACGCCGCTGCTGGCGATGCTCGATCCGACCGAGCTGCGCCTTTACAAGAGCGATTCCGACGTCGTCTCCTTCGCTCAGGCCGAGGGCTACATGCAGGTCGCCCGCAACCGTGTGCTCGTGCTCGTGGAGGAGGCCCACGCGGCCGACAGCCTGAATGCCGGCGACCTGCGCGAGCGCCTGCAGCAAGCCGAGCGCGAGCTGGAGGCGGCGGGCGACGACTCCGAGCGCCAGCGCGTCGCCGAGCGCGACCAGCGCCGCATCGAGCAGTTCCTCAGCATCGCAGAGGGCTCTAGCTCCAGCTCCAGCTGAGGACTCGGCGTCACCTGAGTGCACGCGCGCGCGATTGTGCTCAGGCGGCCCATCAGTCGCGGCAGACCCCCGCGAGCGAGCCCATCGGCGGGAGACCCAGCGCCTGCCGCCTATTCTTGGACGATGCTTGACGAGCGTACCCTGGCCGAGCGGCTGATCTCCTATGACACCTCGCGGCCGGAGGAGCTGGTCGCCGCCGCAGGATTCGTCAAGGGGTGGCTCGAATCCCGGGACATCGAGGTCCGCCACGAAGAACACAACGGGCTGCCGGTGCTGCTGGCCGAGGTAGGTCCGGCGGCTGCGGCCGGAGTCCCGTGCGTGGTGCTGCACGGGCATCTCGACGTCGTTCCCGGCCGACCAGCCCAGTTCGAGCCGCGAATCGAGGGCGATCGCCTGATCGGTCGCGGCGCCTATGACATGAAGGGCGCACTGGCCGCGATGATGTGCGCGCTCAAGGACATCGAGCAGCAGGATCGGGTCCGGGTGCGGTTGATCTGCGTGCCGGACGAGGAGTCCGAAGAGCTTGACGTGCGCTCGACCGACGCGATCGTCAAACGGGGTCTGTCCGGGGACTTTGCGATAACCGGCGAACCAACCGACATGCACATCGGGATCGAGGCCAAGGGCGTGCTGGTGATGCGGATCGATGTCCACGGGAAAGCGGCGCACAGCTCGACCCCGTGGTTGGGTGAAAATGCCGTGCTCAAAGCGATCGACGTGTTCCGGAGCATCGGGACCCTGCCGTTCGCGCGGGAATCTTCCGAGATGTTCGATCGGCCTTCGATCAACCTCGGCCGGATCGAGGGTGGGCGGGCGCTGAACATGGTGCCGGAACTCTGCACGATGGCCGTGGACGTCCGCTACCTGCCCGGTCAGGATCCGGCGGAGATCCTCGCTCAGGTGAGCACGATCGAGGGCATCGACGTCACGCGTACCTTCATTCACCCGACTGTGACCGTCTCCCCGACCGACCCGTACGTGCGCGCGCTGCGGGACTCGGTGGCCCGCTCGACCCGCGGTGAGGTGATGAGCGTCGGCCGGGACGGCGCCTCCGACGCGGCGGCGTTCATTCAGGCGGGCGTTCCGGCGGTGGAGTTCGGTCCAGCCGGCGACGGGCACCACGGGCCCGACGAGTGGGTGTCGCTGTCCTCGCTGGCCCGCTATCGCCGGGCGCTCGGGGACTTCGTGCGGGCGGTTCCGATCTGGTTGGAGGCGCCGGGGGGCGAGGTGGGTTTGCGAGCGATCGAGGGCGGATTGGCTTGAGCCTGATTCCCACCTCAGGGAAAGGGGCACTGGGCCGGTTCACGATGGCGGCGGCGATCGTGATCGCCTTCACGGCGGCGGCCACCGCCGTCGCCGGGCTGCTGCAGTTCAAGCAGTTCGCCAAGGAGATCTCGGGTACGGCGGCGATCAAGCACGCCCCGGTGACGATCCCGCAGCCAGGCGATCCGCAGACGCTGTTGATCATCGGCTCCGACCACCGCGCGCATCAGCCCCAGAACGCGGCCAACTCGGACACGATGATTCTGGTCAGGCTCAACGCGAGCTCCTCGACGATCAACGTGATGTCGGTGCCTCGCGATCTACAGGTCAATATTCCGACTCCCGGCGGGGGGTTCCAGACCGCGAAGATGAACGCGTCGTACCCGCTCGGCGGACCGGGGCTGGTGGTGAAGACCCTGCAACACGCCGTGTTTCCGCGGCTGAAGGTGAACCACATCGTCGACATCAACTTCGCCGGGTTCAAGGATCTGGTCAACGCGATGGGCTGTGTCTACACCGACGTGGACCGGCGCTATTTCAACCAGAACATCGGCACGGCGGCGACGAACTACTCGAGCATTGATCTGCAGTCGGGCTACCAGAAGCTCTGCGGCGAGGATGCGCTGGCCTACGTCCGCTACCGCCACACCGACACGGACATCGTCCGCTCGGCGCGCCAGCAGGACTTCATCCGGGACGCCAAGGCCCAGTACGGCCAGGCGCGACTGATCAGCAATCGCGACAAGCTGCTGACGATCTTCGGCAAGCACACCCAGACCGACGCTGATCTCCACACCACCGACGGCCTGATCAACCTGTTCAACCTGGTCGCCTTCGCCGACGGTCACGCGATCCGAGAGATTCATTTCCCGGCCGTGCTGCAGCCATGCGCGCCGCCAGCGCCGTGTTACGTGACGGCGGATCCCGCGGCCGAGGCGCAGGCCTACCGTCAGTTCATGGCGGTGGTCGGCACGAGCAAGGCCACAGGTTCCGCTGCCGGCGCCAGCGGGGGCGGCAGCGGTGGCGGCGGCGCCGGCGGTGGCGGCGGCGCCAGCCATCCGGCCTCGCACGGGCGCAGCGCTGCTCCCACCGCAGGCCTGCAAGCGGACCTCGCCGAGGGCAAGGCCCAGGCGGCGGCGCTGGCCACGCACGGGCTCGCCGTGGAGGTTCCCAAGCAGATCGCCCTCGGAACGCACTACGAAGGGCCCACGGCCGGCGAGTACCCACGCTCCTACACCATTCATGACCAGGGTGGGTCTCCGCACGCTGCCTATCGGCTCGTGTTGGCGTTCAACGCGACGTCGGGCCAGTACTACGGGATCCAGGGCATGACCTGGAAGCGGGCCCCGATTCTGGCCAGCCCGTCGGAGATCCGCGATGTCGCCGGCCGCCGGTTGGAGCTTCACTTTGACGGCCATAAGCTGCGCCTGGTGGCGTGGCGCACTCCCAAGGCCGTCTACTGGGTCTCGAACACGCTCAGCCTGGATCTCACCAACCAGCAGATGCTCGGAATCGCCGCCTCGCTTACCAAGTCCTGAGCCGCGCACCGCGCCCCGGGACGGAGGCTCGCTAGCCTCCTGCGTCCGATGGCCTCTGGACGCGAACCCATCGCCGTAATCGGCACCGGCTACGTTGGCCTCGTCACCGCGGCCGGCTTCGCCGAGCTCGGCCGGGAGGTCTGGTGCGTGGACGTCGATCAGACCAAGATCGAGCGGCTGGAGCGAGGCGAAATTCCGATCTACGAGCCGGGCTTGGCCGAATGCGTGGCCCGCAACCGGGACCGGATGCACTTCTCGACCGAACTCGCCCCTGCGCTGGACTGCGCGCGGCTGCTGTTCGTTGCCGTCGGGACACCGCCCACCTACTCAGGCGATGCTGATCTATCCGCCGTCCACGCGGTGGTGGCGGGGATGCCGCACTCGGACCGCCACGCGCTCGTCATGAAGTCGACCGTTCCGGTCGGGACCGGAGCCGCGATCCAGCGCATCTTCGCCGGGCAGGGCAAGTCCGGGTTTGCCTACGTCTCCTGCCCGGAGTTCCTCAAGGAGGGCTCGGCCCTGGAGGACTTTCTTGCCCCCGACCGCGTCGTCGTCGGCGATGACGGGGACTGGGCCGGAGACGCCGTGGCCGACCTATATTCGCCGCTTGACGCCCCGCTGGTGCGCACCGACGTCGCCAGCGCCGAGATGATCAAGCTGGCCGCCAACGCGTTTCTGGCCACCAAGATTTCGTTCATCAATGAGATCGCCAACGTGTGCGAGGAAACGGGCGCGGACGTCCTCGAGGTGGCGCGCGGGATGGGGCTCGACGAGCGCATCGGCAAGCATTTCCTCAAGCCCGGAATCGGCTTCGGCGGCAGCTGCTTTCCCAAGGACGTGTCGGCGCTGAAGCAGCTGGCGGGCAACTCGGGCTATCACTTCCAGCTGCTGACGGCGGTGATCGAAGTCAACGAGCTGCAAAAGCGCCGCGTCATCGGCAAACTGCAGAAGCACCTCGGTTCGCTCGTGGGCAAGCAGATCACGCTGCTCGGGCTGGCCTTCAAGGCAAATACCGATGACATGCGGGAAGCGTCCTCGTTGGTCCTCGCCGCTCGTCTGCAGGCCGACGGGGCCCAGGTGCGAGCGTACGACCCGGTGGCGGAGGACGAGGCGCGGAAGCTGATGGTCGGCGTGGAGTTCGCGGATTCGGCGCTCGGCGCGCTGGAAGGCGCTGACGCCTGCATCCTCGTCACCGAATGGCCGGAGTTCCGGAACATCGACTGGAGCGCAGCGGCAGACGCCATGGCCGGCAATCTGATCATCGACGGCCGCAACTACGTCGATCCGGCCTCCGTCCGCGAGGCGGGTTTCCTCTACGAAGGCATCGGGCGCTGAATTGCAAGCGCTGATCCTGGTCGGTGGCGAAGGTACCCGCCTGCGCCCGCTGACCTCCACGATGCCCAAGCCCGTGGTCCCGCTTGTCGACCGCCCGTTCATCTCCTACATGCTCGAGTGGCTGCGCGGTCACGGAGTCGACAGCGTGATCCTCTCCTGCGGCTTCATGGCCGAGGGGGTTCGGACCGTGCTGGGCGACGGTGAGGCGCTCGGCCTGCGACTGAGCTACCTGGAGGAGCCAGAGCCGCTCGGCACCGGGGGCGCACTGAAGTTCGCCGAAGAGCTGCTCGAGGAGCGCTTCTTCATGCTCAATGGCGACGTGTTGACGGACATCGATCTGACCGCTCAGCTGCAGGCGCACGAGCAGGCCGGGGCGAGGGCCACCCTTGCCCTGATCGGAGTTGAGGACCCCTCGGCCTACGGGCTGGTACGCCGCCACGAGGACGGGTCGGTCAAGCAGTTTGTCGAGAAGCCCGGCCCAGAACAGATCGACACGAACCTGATCAATGCGGGCGCGTACATTCTGGAGCGGGACGTGCTGGACGGCATGGGACCGGTCGGGACCAAGATCTCAATCGAGCGCGAGGTGTTTCCGGTGCTCGTGGGCCACGGGCTGTATGGCTTCGAGTGCGACGGCTACTGGCTGGATATCGGCACGCCGCAGCGCTACCTCCAGGCGACCTTTGACATCCTCGAAGGGGCGGTCCATACCGAGGCTGGGGAGGCCTTGCGCGCGGCCGGGCTGGCTTCTGTACGCGGGGCGACCATCGAGGGCCATGTGCTGGCGCCGGCCCTGATTGGCTCAGGGTCCGTGATCGCCGAGCACGCCACGGTCGGCGGCCGGGTGGTGCTGGGGCGCGGCGTCACCGTCGGCGAGGGCGCCAGGGTCGAGAGCTCCGTGGTCCTCGACGGGGCGAGCATCGGCGCCCACGCCACTGTGCACTCTTCGATCCTCGGCCCCAACGCCACGATCGGCGACCACTGTCACATCGACCAGGGGGTCGTGCTCGGCGCCGGCGTCACCCTCGGGGCGGACAACACGCTGAGGGCCGGCGCGCGTATCTTCCCGGGCGTGGAGCTACCCCAGGGAGCGATCTGGTTTTGAGCAGCGACGCCGATCTCGGACGTGAGGCCGTTGGCGCACTGGATGCGGCCGGCCAACTGGAGGACGTCCTGGGGATGCCGGACCAGCTGCGGGACGCGCTGTGGCGCGTCGAGTCAGCCAATCTCGACCCGCGGGAGTCTTCGGACGGCCTGGTCGTGGCCGGGATGGGCGGGTCATCGATCGGCGGTTCACTGGCCCGCGCCGCGCTCGGGGATCGCGCATCACGCCCAATCGTGCTGGCCCGGGGTTATGCCCTGCCCGCGTGGACGACGCCTGACACGACGGTGCTGTGCTCCAGCTACTCGGGGAACACCGAGGAGACACTGGCCGTCTACGAAGCCGCAGGGGCTCTGGGGGCCCCGCGGATCGTGACTACCACCGGGGGGAAGCTGGCCGAGCTCGCGCGGGAGGACGGAGTGCCGGTGATCCCTCTGCCGGGCGGCTTCCAGCCGCGCGCGGCGGTCGCATATTCGCTGGTGGTGGCCCTGGAGGTCGCCGGGCTGTGCGGAGCGGGGGAGAGCCTCCATGCGGAAATCGATGTCGCCGCTGCGCACGCTGAGCGCCTTGTCGCCGAGTGGGGCCCCGATGCCGAGGACGACTGTCTGCCCAAGCGTCTCGGGCACGGTCTGCATGCGACGGTGCCGCAGGTCTACGGGGCGGGTCTAACCACCCCGATCGCCTACCGCTGGAAATGTCAGGTCAACGAGAACGCCAAGACGCCCTGCTTCGCCAACGAATTGCCCGAGCTCGATCACAACGAGATCGCGGGCTGGGAGGGATCGGCCGAACTCGGACGCTTCAGCGCGGTGTTCCTCGACGATTCGGATCTTCACCCACGGATTCGCCAGCGAATTGAGCTGACCCGCGGGATCATCGCGGGCAGTGGGGCTACGACCTTTCGCGTGGACACGATCGGGGAGACGCGGACCGAACGACTCGTCTCCCTGGTGCTGCTGGGCGACCTCGTGTCGCTGTACATGGCGGTGCTGCGCGGTGTCGACCCGTCGCCGGTGAAAGTGCTCGATCAGCTCAAGGAAGCTCTGGCCAGCGGCTGAGCTTCGCCGGTGGCTGAGCTCCGGCCTCCACCCGCCGCCCAGCGTCAGTGAATTTCGATCCCGCGCTGCTCGTAGAGGCGCATGTCGGCCGCGCGCAGCAACTCATCGATGGTCTCACCGTCTCCCGGGAAGGTCGAGGTCCCGACCGTGAGATCCCACGGGGACTGCAGCCCGATCGAGGCGCGCCGATCGACCACCTCCGCCTCGATCCGCTTGCTCGCCGCGTTGGCGCCTTCAGGGGTCTGCTCCACCAGGAGCATGCCCAGCTCGTCGCCGCCGAGCCTTCCCACGACATCGTTGGCGCGTGCGCTGTCGGTAAGCAGCCGAGCCGCGGCGCGCAGCAGGCGGTCGCCGGCGAGGTGACCCTCGGTGTCATTGACGGCCTTCAGCCCCCGCACGTCGACGTAGGCGATGGCCAGCGGCCGCCCGTAGCGGCGGGCTCGTTCGAGCTCACGATCTGCCGCTTCGGTGAACCCGCGGCGATTGAGCACGCCGGTCAGCGGATCGGTCAGCGCGGCCACGCTCATCTCGGCGAAGCGGCCGGCTTGACGGCGCACTCGCGCGCCGGACCATACCGCCGCGGCACCGGCCACGGCGGCCAGGAGCAGCGCGGCGGCCAGGGCCGCCCAGACCGCTTCCGGCACGACTGCAACGAACCGCTGGATCACGCTTGGCTGGTCGGTCGTCGCGGCCGGCAGCCGGCTTCGCAACGGCTGCGCATTCACGCCAACGGGGTCGGTGACGGTCGTCCGCAGCGACGCCTTTCTCGGCGGCGTATGAGCCGCGGCCGCGGCGGTGCGGGCGAACCGGGCTGCTCCTGCCCCTGTGGTCGGAGACGTGCCCGTGGCCGAACGCGCGCGAGTGCTGCTTCCAGCGCGCCTTTGCGGGCTTGCGGCGGAGCGCGAGTCGAGGACGCGAGGGCGGGGAGCGCGGCGATGCGCCCAGGATGAGTGGTGGCTTGTGGTTCGCCGCGGCGGGGTCCGCGTTCGGTCAGGGGCGGCGGGCGCAGCTGGCGCGGGCGTGACCAACGTCTGCTCGGTCACGTGACAGCGCAGCGCGCAGCCGTTGCGCGTCGGGATCGCCATCCCGCCTGAGCCGGAGCCACCGCCTGCGAGGCTCTGCCCGCTGGCGGCTCCGCTCTGGCCGCTGGAGGTCTGCTCACGCAGGCCGCCCTGACTGCTGGAAGCGACCAAGCTGGTTTTGCTGCCAGCCGGGTCGCCGGACCCCGGATTGCCGTTCTGCAAGCTGAGCTGACCTGGGCCCGACGAGCTCGTCCCGTTGCCCGCCACCGCCGACGGGGTGCCCTGAGCGGCCATGAGGGCCGCGGTGACGCCGCGCGGCGAGGCCCCGGTGGCGTGCGCCGTTCCCAGGCTCACGCTCAGGACGGGGGCTAGGAGCGCCAGAACGAAGTTCCGCTTAGCGCGCATGGTGATTCGACAAGTTGTGGGGGGACCTTTCCAAGGCTCGGCTCCGCTCCGAAAGTCTGTCTCTCCCTGCCCTACGACCATGTAAGCGGGAAACTGATGCTGCGAGGTCCTGACTAGACGAGTGTTGTACCGGAGACTCGCCCAAACCTTGACACTGTCGTGGTAACGTTGGGGCTACATGGAGGCCTTGACCATTCACGAAGCAGCGGAGACGACCGGTTGGTCGGCGCGGATGCTTCGCTACGTCGAACGCAGTGGGCTGGTCACGCCGGCCCGCTCGGCGTCCGGGTATCGCCTCTACGGGCCGGCCGAGTTACAGCGCCTGCGTACGCTCAAGGAGCTCCTGGCTCGCTTCGACGTGGGTCTGTCCGACGTGGCCTTCGCCGCGCGGATCGCCTCAGACGACGAGCTTCGTACGGCGGTCGATGACTGGCTGCGGGCCCAGCCGAGCCGCCCCGAGCATGTGGAGCCGGCGGACTGGCTGCGCTTCGAGCAGGACAAGCACCAAAGGCTGCTGGCAGCGGCCTGACCCAAGCTTTGATCAACCCGATGACGATTGTGGAGAGCCCATGAGCACGACAGCTGCAAAGACCGACTTCAAGGTGGCAAACCTCGAACTGGCCGAGTTTGGCCGCAAGGAGATTCGGCTCGCCGAGCACGAGATGCCCGGATTGATGGCCACCCGCCGCGAGTACGCCGACCGGCAGCCGCTGAAGGGGGCTCGCGTCACGGGGTCGCTGCACATGACGGTCCAGACGGCGGTGCTGATCGAAACCCTCACCGCACTCGGCGCCGAAGTGCGCTGGGCCAGCTGCAACATCTTCTCCACCCAGGATCACGCCGCCGCGGCGATCGTCGTCGGCCCCGAGGGCACGCCTGAGGATCCGCAGGGTGTTCCCGTGTTCGCTTGGAAGGGCGAGACGCTGGAGGAGTACTGGTGGTGCACCGAGCAGGCGCTGCAGTGGCCTGACGGCGCGGGCCCCAACATGATCCTCGACGACGGGGGCGACGCGACCCTGCTCGTGCACAAGGGCGTCGAGTTCGAGCGCGCGGGGGCGGTACCAGACCCTTCTACGGCCGACTCCGACGAGTTCCGGATCATTCTTGAGACCCTGCAGCGCTCGCTCGCGGAAGATCCGCAGCGCTGGACGAAGGTGGCGCAGGACATCCAGGGCGTGACCGAGGAGACGACTACTGGCGTCCATCGGCTCTACCAGTTCGCCGAGCAGGGACAGCTCCTGTTTCCGGCCATCAACGTCAACGACTCCGTCACCAAGTCGAAGTTCGACAACAAGTACGGCTGTCGTCATTCCCTGATCGACGGGATCAACCGCGCCACGGATGTGCTGATCGGCGGCAAGGTGGCCGTGGTCTGCGGCTATGGCGATGTCGGCAAGGGCTGCGCGGATTCTTTGCGCGGGCAGGGCGGGCGGGTGATCGTGACCGAGATCGACCCGATCTGCGCGTTGCAGGCGGCGATGGACGGCTATCAGGTTTCAACGCTCGAGGACGTGATCGACACGGCCGACATCTTCATCACCGCGACCGGCAACAAGGACGTCATCACCGCTGATCACATGTCGCGGATGAAGCACCAGGCGATCGTGGGCAACATCGGCCACTTCGACAACGAGATCGACATTGCCGGCCTGACGCACCTCGACGGCGTGGAGCGAATCAACATCAAGCCGCAGGTCGACGAGTGGGTGTTCCCGGATGGGCACACGATCATCGTGCTCTCTGAGGGCCGTCTGCTCAACCTCGGTAACGCCACCGGCCATCCGAGCTTCGTGATGTCGAACTCGTTCACCAACCAGGTGATGGCGCAGATCGAGCTGTTCGGGCATACCGACATCTACGAGAAGCGCGTGTATACCCTGCCCAAGCATCTCGACGAGAAGGTCGCTCGGCTGCATCTCGATGCACTCGGTGTGAAGCTGACCGAGCTCACTCCGAGCCAGGCTGCGTACCTTGGCATTCCGGCCGAGGGGCCGTACAAGCCCGACCACTACCGGTACTAAGCCCGCCCCTCGCAGACGCGTCCGCTCGGATGGCCCGGGGCCCGGTCCCCCCGCACGAGATCGCTGATCTCACCCTCGCCCCTGAGGGAGCGGCGCGGATCGCTTGGGCCTCCGAGCAGATGCCCGTCCTGGCGCAGGTGCGCACACGCCTGCGTGCCGAGCGCCCGCTGGATGGGATCCGGATCGCCGCCTGCCTGCACGTCACCGCCGAGACCGCGAACCTCGTCAGCACGCTGATCGACGGTGGGGCACGCGTCGCGCTGTGCTCAGCCAATCCGCTCTCGGCGCAGGACGACGTCGCGGCGTCGCTGGTCCTCGACCACGGGGTCGAAGTGCGGGCGGTGCGGGGAGAGGACCTCGAGCGTTACGCCGACCATGTGCGCGCTCTCGTCGCGGGACTGCCGCAGATCACCATCGACGACGGCGCCGACCTTCTCGTCACCGCACACAGCCAGGGCGGTGAGGCGCTGGAGCATCTGATCGGAGCCACCGAAGAGACAACCACGGGGCTGGTCAGGCTGCGACGGCTGGAGGATGCGAACGAGCTGCGCTGTCCGGTGCTGGCGGTAAACGAGGCGCGGACCGAGCGAGCGCTCAACGACCGCCACGGGACGGGCCAGTCGGCGTTGGATGGGATTATCCGCGCCAGCCACGTGCTGCTGGCCGGTCACACGGTGGTCGTGGTGGGCTACGGGTGGGCTGGGCAGGGCGTGGCCGAGCGGGCTCGCGGGGCGGGCGCGGTGGTGATCGTCTGCGAGGTAGATCCCTTGCGTGCGCTCGAGGCTCGGATGGCCGGCTACGAGGTGATGCCCGCGCTCCAGGCGGCGCAGAGAGGAGACATCTTCGTCACCGTGACCGGTTCCCGCCGCGTGCTCCGGCGCGAGCATTTCGAGCGGATGAAGGATGGAGCGCTGCTGGCCAACGCCGGGCACTTCGACGTCGAGCTCGACTTGGATGAGCTGCGGGACTTGGCCAGCGGCGGCATCCGGGAGGTCCGCCCTCTGGTCGAACAGTACGAGCTTTCTGACGGACGCCGGCTGAACCTGATCGCCCGCGGCCGCGTGGTCAACCTCGCTGCCGCCGAGGGGCATCCGGCCGCGGTGATGGACGTGTCGTTCGCACTGCAGGCGCTGTGCGTGGAAGAACTCGTCTTGACCGCGGGGACCCTCGCGGCGGCCGTGCACCCGGTGCCGGCCCGGATCGACCGAGAAGTGGGCCGGATCAAGCTGGCGGCACTCGGCGTGGAGATCGATGAGCCCACGGCCGAGCAGGAGCACTACCGCGAGTCCTGGGGGTAAGCGGGCGGCGTGACGCCGTCTCTGAGAGGATCCGCAGGGTGGAAGGTTCCAGGACCAGAGGCGCAGGCGAAAAGCTATTCGGGGGCATCGACCTCGGCGGCACGAAGATCGAGGCGGTGGTCGTCAATTCGCGCAACAAAGTCCTGGGCTCGGCGCGCTCGCCGACTCCGACCGAGGGTGGCCCCCAGAACGTCGCGGATGAGATCATCAAGGCGGTCAAAGCGGCGTGCAGCGAAGCCGGTACTGAGAGCAGGAGGCTGACCGGAGTCGGTATCGGTTCGCCCGGCATCGTTGATCCGCTCACCGGGACGGTGAGCAGCGCCCGCAACCTCCCCGACTGGGAGGGCGCCTTTGCCCTTGGGGAAACGCTGGCGCAGGCGCTTGGCACCACGGCGCTCGTCGGCAACGACGTCCAGGTGGCCACCGAGGGCGAGTTCCATCTCGGCGCGGGACGACCCTACAAGTCACTGCTCGGTGTCTTCTGGGGGACCGGCGTCGGCGGTGGGATCGTGCTGGACGGAAAGCCCTGGACCGGTCGCGGCGGGGCGGCCGAGATCGGTCACATGGTCGTGAAGCTGGGCGGAGCCCGGTGTCCCTGCGGGCGCCGCGGCTGCATGGAGGCCTACGCGGGCCGTGCGGCAATGGAGGCGCGGGCGCGGCGGCAGGTCAAGCGGGGTGCCCGCACGAAGCTGTTCAAACTGATGGAGCAGCAGGGCCGTCCGCGTCTGACCAGCGGCATCTGGGCGCGGGCGCTCGAACAAGACGATGCGCTGGCGCAGGAGTTGATCGAACGGGCGATTCGCGCACTGGGGGCCGGCGTGGCCTCGGCGCAGAACCTGCTCGACGTCGAAGCGGTGGTGATCGGCGGTGGGCTCGGGGTTCGCTTCGGCCAGCCGTACGCCGAGCGAATCCGCGCCGCGATGCAGCCGCATCTGTTCAACGACGAGCATCCGCCCGACGTCAAGGTGGCGGCATTGGGCGACCTCGGCGGTGCGCTCGGCGCGAGTCTGTTGGTCCGTCCCGCACGGCGCCCGCGGGCCTGACCGCCTCCCCGAGCCGGCGTGCTCGCAACATTCCGTTTTTTGGTTGCGGGTTGCCGGTTGGCAACCATGGCCGGACTTTGGCAGGATGGCCCAGGCGGCAGGCCGCGAGGGTAATAGGAGAGAGGAGCTGTCGCGATCATCGGTGGGAATGGAACAGAGCCGGAGGCGGGTGAGGATCCCTACCGCTATGAAGCCGCGTCCCCGCGTGGGGGAAGCCGTGTAGCGCGAGTCGCCGCCGCCGGTGCGTTGATCGCCGCGCTGGTGCTCGTCGTTCTGATTCTGTTCGGAAACGGCTCGAGCTACATGCTGAAGGCGGATTTCCAGGATGCCGGCGGCCTCGTCACCGGGGACCTCGTGCTGATCGGTCCGGCCACCGTTGGCACGATCAAGTCGATCGGGCTGACACCGGATGGCCAGGCCCAGGTGACGCTAGCCCTCGATTCGACCGTCGGCAAGTTGCCGGAGGGCACGGTCGCGCGGATCTACGAGAACTCGCTGTCGGGAGTCGCCAACAAGTATGTCGTTCTGGAGCCAGGCAACAGCCCGGCTCGGATTCCGGACGGCGGCCTGATAAGGGCCGATCACACCCATTCCTCGGTCAACCTCGACCAGCTGTTCGACACCCTCAGTCCGAAGACGCGGACGGGGTTGCGAGGCTTCATCCGCGGTGAGGCCGCTGCGATCAAGGGGAAGGCTCCCCAGGCCAGTCGCTCGCTGCAGTACTTTGCCCCCGCGCTGGTCAGCACGAGCAACGTAACGCGTGAGCTTGCACGGAGCGAGCCGACTTTCGACAGCCTGCTGGTGCAGGGCGCGAAGACGATGCAGGCCCTCGCGTCCCGCACAGCTCAGCTTTCGCAGCTCGTGTCGAACACGAACACGACGACGGGCGCGATCGCGGGCCAGAGCCAGAGCCTCCGGCAAGCCCTGTCGCTGCTCGCTCCGGCGCTCAACCACTCGACCTCGACCTTCTCCGGCCTGCGCTCGACGCTTGATGCGCTTGATCCACTCGTGGTCCGGTCGATCCCCGCATCCCGTCGGTTGACGCAGTTCGCCACCGGACTGCGCCGGCTGACCACGCTCTCGATCCCGACCGTCGGCCAGCTCAGCGCGCTGATCCGCAATCCCTCCGGCGGCGGCGATCTGATCTCGCTGCTGCAGGCCACGCCCTCACTGGCCAACCTGGCCCAAGCGTCGTTCCCGCGGATGATCAAGCAATTCAATGACTCACAGGCGCAAGTGGATACGTTCCTGCGCTACACCCCGGACGTGGTCGGGGCCCTGACCAACCTGGGCCAGATCGGCGCTTATTACGACGCCAACGGCCATTACGCCCGCACGCAGCCGTTCTTCGGCGCGTTCGGGGTCAACGCGGCGAACCAGCTCACCAGCCGTCCTCCTTCTCAGCGCTTCGCGGGTATGCAGGTGGCTCGCACGCGTTGCCCCGGCGGGGCCGTGCAGCCAACGCCGGACGGGTCCGCGCCGTGGGCCGTACCGGGCTGCTCGCTCTCGACCGCCCCGCCCGGACCGTGAGCGGCCTTCAGACTCGGATCGCGGTGGCGATTGTGCTCGTGCTGGCGATCCTGGTCGTGCTCACCAACAAGAGTCCGCACCAGGTGCGCACATACAACGTGCGGGCGGTCTTCGACGACGCCGCCTTCGCCGTCCCCGGTGAGGACGTGCGGGTGGCCGGTGCACCGGTGGGCTCGATCAAATCACTCGAGGTGTGCACGAAGACGCCCTGTCCGGCCAGCTCTCCTCTGAACAAGGCCGCAGTGACGATCCAGATCAACAACGTGTCGTTTACCCCGTTCTTCGCCAACGCGCATTGTGCAATCCGTCCGCAGTCGCTGATCGGAGAGAAGTACGTCGACTGCGAGCCGGGATCCCGCTCCGCACCGGTGCTCAACAAGATCACCAGCGGGCCGGGTTCCGGTAGCTATCTGCTGCCGCTGGCCAACACCAGCTCCCCGGTCGACTCGGACATCGTCCAGGACATCTCCCAACAACCGGTGCGCCAACGCTTCGCGCTGATCCTGGACGAGCTCGGCACCGGGCTCGCAGCGCGCGGATCCGATCTGAACAACGTGGTTCACCGGGCCAACCCGGCGCTGGGCCAGACGGACAAAGTGCTGCAGATCCTGGCGCGCCAGAACCACGTGCTGGCTCGGCTGTCAAGCGAATCGGATGCGGTGCTGGCACCACTGGCCCGGGCCAGGCGCCAGCTGTCGGACTTCGTGGTGCAGGCGAACACGACATCGGTGGCGAGCGCGGCTCGCGCCGCCGACATCTCGCGGTCGTTCCAGCTGTTCCCCTCGTTCCTGCGCCAGCTTCGCCCGCTCGTCGCCGAGCTGGGCCGGTTCGCCGACCAAGGCACGCCGCTGATGGCGTCGTTGGCGCAGAGTGCGGCTGCAGTCTCCCGGCAGTTCCAGAACCTGACGCCCTTCGCGAGGGCGGCGCGCCCGGCGCTGATCGCGCTCGGCAACGAATCGCAGAAATCTCAGCCTGCGCTGGTGGCGACGATTCCGCTCGCCCGCCGCCTGCTGCGATTGGGGACGCAGGCCGGCCCGACGGCGGCCTCGCTCGACCGGCTGACCCGTAGCCTGGATCAGACGGGCGCGATCGAGTACCTGATGTCGCTGCTCTACTACGGAGTCAGCGCCACGAACGCGTTCGACAGTCTCGGCCATTACGCGCGGACCGAGCCGCAGGTCGGTGGGTGCGCATCCTACGTTCAGCGCCCGACCGGAGGTTGCTCGGCGAACTTCTCCGGGGCCCTGGCCGCGGCGGCCGGGGCCGCCTCGGTTCCCGCCACGAAGACTAAGGCCGCGCCGACCCGAGTCGCCAACAACATCGCCCAGATCGCCTGGAAGGCGACCTCGGGTGCCGCCCAGCCCCAAGGCGCCACGGTCAAGGGACTCCTCGACTATCTGATCGGAACGGGGCGATGAGGCGACGCGGGCCCCGCGATTCCACCGTTCTCTCAAATCCGATCCTGATCGGCGCACTCACGGTGCTCGCCACGATCGTAGCCGTGACGCTGGCCTACCAGGCCAACAACGGGCTGCCCTTCGTGCCCAAATACCACCTGAGCGTCCAGGTCAGGGACGCAACCGAGTTCACGCGCGGCGGCGAGGTCCACATGGGGGGCGCGCTCGTCGGGGCCGTGCGCACGATCCTCCCCTCGCACGATGCGAGCGGGCGACCGATCGCGGTGCTGCCGTTGGACCTCAACAAGACGGTGCAGCCGCTGCCGGTCGATTCGACATTCGACATCAGGCTCAAAGGGGCGATCGGACTCAAGTACCTGGAGATCACGCGGGGCACGTCGCCCCGCACGTACGCCAATGGCGCCACGGTACCGGTCAGCCAAACCAGGGCCGAAGTCGACCTGGACCAGGTGCTGTCGATGTTCGATCCAGCCACCCGCGTCGGCGTCAGAGCCTCGACGGTTGGCTTCAGCGACGCCGTCGCGGGCCGCGGTAACGACATCAACAATGCGATTGGCGCGTTCGTCCCGCTGCTGCGCGACCTCGGCCCGGTCGCGCGGAACCTGTCCTCGCGACAGACCAATCTCGCCGGGTTCTTCCGCGGCCTGGAGGCGTTCGCCGCGGCGGTCGCGCCGGTGGCGCAGACCCAGGCCGACCTGTACGTCAATCTCGACACCACGTTCCGCGCCTTGGCTCCCGTCGCGGTGCCGTTCCTCCAGGATTGGATAACCCAAACCCCGCCCACCTTCACCGCCGTGATCAACGACAGTCCGAGCGAGCAGGCGTTCCTGCGGGACACGGCCGGCTTGTTCTCGGAGCTGCGCCCCGGGTTCGCGACGCTCAACCAGAGCGCCCCCGTGCTCGCCGATGCGTTCGCCGCCGGGGCCCGCAACCTGCCCGGGACCACGGCGCTCGACGCACGCCTGCTGAGCCTCTCGCAGCGCTTGCAGCGCTATGGCCAGACTCCAGCGGTCAATGGAGGGCTCGATCGACTGACTCAGACCCTGCAAAGCCTGCGCTCGCCTCTGGCCTTCCTTACTCCCGCCCAGTCGACCTGCAATTACGTGAGCCTATTCCTGCGCAACATCGGGAGCACCTTGCAGGAGCCCTTCGGTAACGGGACCGCGCTGCGCTTCGATGTCGTCGTCATCGACGATGTCCTCGGGGGGGAGGCCGTGCCCTCCCAGCGGCCGTACACCACACCCTCAAGCAATCCCAACGACAACCACGGCCCGGTGCATGTCAATCCGTATCCCAACACCGCTGCCCCTGGGCAGACGCGGGAGTGCGCTGCCGGCAACGAGCACTACACGACCAGCTCGGTGATCGGCAATCCGCCGGGGAATCTCGGTGTGAAAACGGGAAAGACCACGAGGCCGAAGGGATGAAGCGCGACACGCCTCAGGTAAGGCGCCGCACGCCGCGGGTTTCCCGCTTTGCCGCGGGCGTGATCGCCGCACTCGTCATCGCGATCGCGTGCTACTTCGTGTTCGGCGCGGCACTGCCGTTCTCCGGATCCCCGTTCCAGCTCAAGGCCGTGTTCACCAGCGAGACCCAGCTGCACATCCCCTCACCGGTGCGGGTCGCAGGGGTGGATGTCGGCGAGGTGACCTCGGTCACGCGCATGCCCGGGATCTCGCCGGCGGCCGTGGTGACGATGAGCATCAACCCCGACGGGCTTCCGGTCCACGCCGACGCCACGGCGAAGATCCGGCCGCGAATCTTCCTCGAGGGCAACTTCTATGTGGACCTGCACCCCGGAACTCCGGCCGCGCCCGATCTCAATTCGGGCGCGACGTTGGCCGTGAGCAGAACCTCGGGGCCGGTCCAGCTCGACCGGGTGCTGTCCGCGTTGAACTCGGATGCGCGCACAAATCTCGAGACGCTCCTGCGTGGCCTCGGGAGCGCCCTAGACGGGCGGCCGACGCCCGGCCAGGATGCGTCCCAGGATCCGCAAGTGCGCGGCCTGACCGGCGGCCAGGCCCTCAACACATCGCTGAGGTACTCCGCGGATGCGTTTGAGGCGTCGGCCATGGTCAACCAGGCGCTTCTCGGGATCGGGCCCCACGACCTCTCAGGCGTCGTGGCCGGGAACGCCAGTGTGTTTCGGGCCCTGGCGGCGAGCGGCAGCCAGCTCGCGAGTTTCGTCACGACGTTCAACGCCACGATGGCAGCGTTCGCTGCCCGCCAGCAGCAGCTGAGCCAGACGATCGGGCTGCTGCCGGCGTTCCTGCAGCGCACCCAGAGCTCCGATACGGCGCTTGACGCGTCGTTTGGCCCGACCAAGGACTTCGCCAGGGCCCTCGCGCCCGGCATCGGCCAGCTTGGCCCGGCGATCGATGCCGGTCTGCCGTGGCTCGCGCAGGCCAGCGCGCTGATGTCGCCGAAGGAGCTTGGCGGACTCGTGCGCTACCTCACTCCGGCGATCCAGAACACCGGCGCGACGATTGCCACGACTCGATCGCTCATCTCCCAGGCTGATCTGCTGGCCCGCTGCTTTGACCACAACATCATCCCGACGGGCAACCAGGTGATCTCGGATGCCCCAGTCGGCAGCGGTCAACCGGTCTACCGTGAGCTGTTTCAAAGTGCGGTGGGGCTCGCCGCAGCCGCGCAGAACTTCGACGGCAATGGGCGCTACATCCGCGCCAACGCCGGCGGCGGGGACCAACGAACTCAGACGCCGTCACTGCCGGGGGGCGGGCCCGCCTACGGAAACTCGGTAGTCCCGGCGCTCGGCACGCGGCCGGCGTTTGCCGGCACCCCGCCTCCGGTCCGGCGGGATGTCGCCTGTTTCAAGAACGCAGTTCCGGCGCTGAACCGAGTGGCGACAGGACCTGGCTCGTGAAACGAGCAATTCGGATCCACCGGCAGGACTTCATGGCCATCGTGGCACTGTTCGTGGCGGCGGCGGCCGTCGTCGTTTACATCCTCGGACATCAGCCGTCGTTCACGCTGGGGAAGAGCTACTACGCGGTTCGTGTCCCGTTCGCCAGCGGAGCCGCGGTGACCGCCGGTCAGGGTCAGTCAGTCGACGTGGCCGGCGTCCAGGTCGGCGAGGTCGGCAAGGTTGAGCTCAAGGGCGGACAGGCGCTCGTCACGATGAACCTCTACAAGCAGTACCAGCCCATCTACAGCAACGCGACCGTCCTGCTGCGCCCCAGGACGCCGCTCAAGGACATGTATCTCTCACTCGACCCGGGCCGCAAGGCCGCGGGAGCGGCCCCGGTAGCCGATGGCGGGATGCTCTCGGTCGGCAACACCCAGCCGGACGTCAACGTTGAGGAGATCCTCGCCACGCTCGACGTGGACACGCGCAACTACCTGCTCCTGCTGCTCTCGGGCGGCGCGCAGCTGTTCCACGACGGAGCCGCCAGCGGGGCGCAGCCGAGCCCGGCGGCAGTGGCTGACCTGCGGGGGACGTTCAAGCGCTTCGCACCGCTGGCCCGGGACACCAGGACATTCACGGAGCTGCTGAAGGACCGAACCCGGAACATCCGCCGCTCGATTCACAGCCTTGCGCAGGTGACCCAGGCGCTCGGATCCGTCGACGGGCGGCTCACCTCGCTGATCAATTCCTCGAACACCAACTTCGCCGCGATCTCCTCGCAGGATGTCAACCTGGAGCAGGCGCTGACGCTGCTCCCGGGCACGCTTCAGCAGACGACGCAGACGCTCGGAAAGGTGCAGGCGTTTGCCAATCAGAGCACGCCGGCACTGCGCGGCCTGGTGCCCGTTCGCGCACGCGTTTGGACCCGCGCTGGCCGCTGCGCGGCCCCTCTTCCGCGACACGACCCCGGTGATTCGCGACCAGCTCCGGCCGTACTCGGTCGCGGTGCAGCCAGTGGCCAGGATCCTCAGCCCCGCGTCGGCGAAACTGCGCCAAGCGACCCCCGCGTTGAGCCGCTCCATCGGCGTGCTCAACTCCCTGTTCAACACCCTGGCCTACCAGCCGGGCGGCTCCAAGCAGGGCTACCTGTTCTGGGGCTCGTGGCTCAGCCACAACGCCCTGTCACTTACGAGTCTCCAGGACGCCCATGGCCCGGTGGTACGCGGCCTGTTCATGGGGACGTGCACTCAGCTCCAGCTGTTCGAGGTCGGGCTGGCGAGCGCAAACCCGGCATTGAAGCCGCTGCTGGCGCTGCTCAACGCACCGGACTGGAGCAAGATCGGCGGGGCCTTCTGCCCGACCGCGAGCATTCCGTGAACAAGCAAGCGCCCAGCACCACGACTGATTCTGACCATGGTCGCGTTCACGGCGTCCTGCATCGGGCTGCTGTTGTTCCTGTGGATCTCCTTCGGCGGGGCCCTCCCGCTTGGTCCGCAGGGCTACCGGCTCAAGGCCGAGTTCAGCCAGGCCGTGCAGTTGGCCCAGCAGTCGGACGTGCGCATCTCGGGCGTGAGCGTGGGGAAGGTGCTCTCGGTGTCACTTGACCGGCGGACCGGGCTGACCAGGGCGGTGTTCCAGATCGACAGCCACTACGCGCCCCGCCCAGCCGACACACGTGCCATCCTGCGCCAGAAGTCGCTGTTGGGGGAGACCTACATCGAGCTTTCCCCGGGCTCGCGAACCGGCCCCGACGCTGCCGGATGGCGGAACGCTGCCGACCGCGCAGATCGCCCCCACGGTGGCGCTCGACCAGATCCTCTCCGCGTTCGATCCGGTGACCCGGCGCGCGTTCTCCACGTGGCTGCAGCAGGGCGGGATGGCCTTGACCAACCGCGGCCAGGACTTCAATGCCGCGATCGCCGCGTTCTATCCGTTCGCCACCAACGTCGACTCGGTGCTGAGCGTTCTCGGTCGCGACGCCGCCGCAACCAGCACGCTGCTGCGGGACACCGGGCCGGTGTTCGGAGCGCTCGCGCGCTCGCCCGCGCAGCTGCAGGGCCTGATCCGCAACTCGAACACCGTGTTCGCCTCGACCGCGGCCCGCGACGTGGCCCTGGCTGCCGCGATCCGGGCCTTCCCCGGTTTCACGGTGGCCACCCGGCTCACCGTGGATCGGGTGCGGCGGTTCGCCACCGAGGCCAAGCCGCTGATCGACGAGCTCCGCCCGGCCGCGATCCAGCTGAGCCCGACGCTCCAGGACACCGTCACGCTGGCGCCGGAGCTGCGCTCGCTGCTCCAGAACCTCGGCCCGCTCACGCAGGCCTCGAAGAACGGCGTGCCGGCGTTCGAGCGTTTCCTCGACGCGAGCGTTCCCTGGCTCGCGCGGTTGAAGCCGTATCTCGGCAACTTCATCCCGATCTTCAACTACATCAACAGCTACCGGCGAGAGATCGCGGCCTTCTTCGCCAACAGCGCGGCGACGACCGAGGCGCTGGCGCAGAACATCACGCAGACGAAGCTGCTGCACTATCTCCGGATCGCCAACCCGGTCAATCCCGAGGCGCTGACGGGCTACCCACGCCGCCTGGCGAGCAACCGCGGCAACCCGTACATGGTCCCCGGGGGTTACAACCAGCTGGCCAGTGGCCTCCCGGTGTTCGGCAATTACCTATGTACGGCTAACCCGCAACCCACCATCGGCGCCTCGATTCCGGCTAGTCTCGTCGCGGTCCTCACGGACGTCTACTTTACGAAAAGCCCTGGGGGGCCGCCCTGCAAGGCGCAACCTCCGCTCGGCACAACCACAACGGGTCAGCTGCAAGCTTTCCCACAGCTTCAACCTCTGCCATGAGCGCGGCCGGCGCTGCTCGCAGAAACACCCCACCGTCCAAACCCATAAGGAGGAGAATGAGACGGAAAGTCACACTCATCACGGCGCTGTGCATGCTGGTCGGTGCCACCGCGGCGTACGCCGCGCTCAACACCTACACCGGCACCACGCAGACGTTCTCGAAGGGCGTCGGAAGCAAGAGCAAGCCGGTTCCGATCGGCTTCAAGCAGACGTTGGTGGCGAATAACACCGACAGCACGAAGGCCGCAGCGGTCCTCGATCGACATCAAGACCAAGATCTACGGACTGGTCTCGAATGCCAAGTCGTTCCCGACCTGCAGCGCGACGCAAATGCTGGCGCAGAAGTCGGATTCGTTCTGCCCGGCCAAGTCCAAGTTCGCCACCGGGCTCGTGAACTCGCTGCTCGGCGATCCGACGCTGAAGAAGAGCAACCGCATTGCGTGTAACCCGAACCTCGACGTGTTCAACGCAGGCGGCGGCAAGCTGTGGTTCTTCTTCACCACGCATTCAGCGATCCAGTGCGCCGGTCTGACCACCGGCCAGACCGCCCCGTATCCGGGCTTCGTCTCGCAGCAGGGCAAGTACATGGTCACGGACGTCCCGCTGCCCCCGGACGTCTCGACGAAGGTCGCCAACCAGCCGAACTTCTACGGCTCGCTCATCAGGGAGACCCTGAACTGGGCCAAGGTGACGACCAAGGTCAAGGGCAAGACGGTTGGCAACCAGGCATCGGTCGCTTGTCTCAAGGGCAAGCGCCCGTGGTCGATCGCGTTCACCTCGACGGATGGTGAGACGAGGGAGACCAGCACGGTCACCGGCAGCTCGCCCTGCTAGGCAGATAACCCAGGCTCATACTTCGGCGTCGCGCGCCATGATGGCGCGGCGCCGGAGCTGGCTCGCGCTCTCAGGCGCCACCTCGTAGCGTTCGGCCCGCTGGGCCTCACGCTCCGACTCGCCGAGCATCCTGACGAACAGATAGACGAGCGCGGTGCCCATCACCACCGACTGCTCAAGCGCCATCAGCAGCCCCGCCATGTTCTGATCCTCCCGCGGGCTCAGATTCCAGAAGTGTGCATGATGCGCGTAGAACGGATAGATCGCCGTTGGGGCAAAGGCGAGCCCGATCCCAAGGATCCCCACCAGCAGCTTGGTGCTGACCATGTAGGCGATCGGGCCCATTCCACCCAACCGCATGCGGCCGCGGATCGGCGACAACAGATGCCACCAGTACAGCCCTCCTACCGCGGCGAAGCAGATGTGCTCAAGGGCGTGGACGTTGGCGTTGCGCAGGGCCGCGTCGTACATCCCGGGGATGTGCCACAGCCACATGAACCCGGCGTACAAGATCACCGCGACGGCCGGATGGGCCAGATAGCCGACGCGCCGCTCGATCACGCTCACGCGACGCGTCGCCGGGCGCATCAGAACCTTGGTCAGACCGAGGATCAGCAGGATCGGCGCCACGTCGAGCAGCAGGATGTGCTGGAGCATGTGCATCAGCATCAGCTGCTGGCCGAGCTCGTCCACGGGAGAGACGAGCGCGATCAGGATCGTCAGCAGCCCGCCCACGAACAGCGCCAGCCGGGCCGCTGAGGGAGGATGACGCTCACCCGGCGTGCGAGCCTTCCGCCATCCCTTCAGGTACAGCAGCCCCAGCGCGAGGACAGCCAGCAACACGCCGGGCTCGAAGGACCAGGCGATCTTCGGGGCCACGGCGCCATTGTGACAATCGACAACCGGCCTGTGGAGGATTACTCTCTTGGGCGAGACGAACGTTCACCTTCCAGCTAGGAGGTCGGCCGATGCGCATCGAGGTAAAGGGCCGCAACCTGCACGTGTCCGACGATCTGAGGGAGCACGTCGCCAAGCGCTTCCAAAAGATCTCCAAGCAGGTCTCCGAGCTGGCTGAACTCGAGGTGGAGCTCTATCAGGAGCGCAACCCGGCGATCGCCGATTCGCAGGTGGCTGAGGCCACGCTGCACCTCAAGGGTGTGACGCTCCGCGCCCACGATGCGTCCGGAGACATCAGCCACTCGATCAACCTCTGCGCAGACGAGCTCGCCCGGCAGGTCAAGCGTCACCGGGACAAGCGGCGCAAGCGGCGCGAATCACGGGCTGCGGCCACTGCGCCGGTCCTCGGCGACATCTCGCCCACGGTCTAGCCGGTGGGCCGCCGGTGGCGGCCGCGGGCCGCGTGCACGAGCCTGTTCGTGGCCTTCGCGTTCCTCGCGGCGCTTATCGCAGCGACGGGCGCGAGCGCGGGCGCGGCAGCGGGACGGGGCGCGAGCGCGGCGGGACGGGGCGCGAGCGCGGCGGGACCGAACCTGCGGGTCCGCGGCGCCGACCTGGTCGATGGACCCGGCCGGGGTCACGTGGTCCAGCTGCGCGGCATCAATCGCTCAGGACTCGAGTACGCGTGCATACAAGGGTGGGGGTTCTTCGACAGCCCCCATCCAAACCAGATCGACGATCCCGCGATGATCGCCGCGATGAAGAGCTGGGACATCAACGTCGTGCGCGTGCCGCTGAACGAGGACTGCTGGCTCGGCATCAACTCCCCCCGGGGCCGGGGCGGGTCGCCCTACCGGCGGATCGTCCAGCAGTACATCAGCGCGCTCGGCGCGGCCGGCCTGTACGTGATCATCGACCTGCACGTGTCGGCGCCCGGAAGCACTAAATCCACCGGCATCGACCGGATGCCGGACCTCGATCACGTGCCGGACTTCTGGCGTTCGGTCGCCCGCACGTTCAGGTCCAACCACGCGGTGATATTCGACCTCTACAACGAGCCCAACCACATCGACTGGAGCTGCTGGCAACACGGCTGCAAGATTCCGGCCTACAACGACGGCTACGGTCCCCAGCCGGCGTATCGGGCGGCCGGCATGCAGACGCTGGTCGACGCGGTCCGCAGCACCGGGGCGCCGCAGCCACTGCTGCTGGGCGGCCTTTCCTGGTCGCTGGATCTCTCGGGTTGGCTCGCTCACGAGCCCCAGGATCCCCGCCACGCGCTGGTCGCCTCCGAGCACAATTACGGCGGCCTCAGCCCATGCTCGGCGTCCTGCCGAGCCGCGATCCTGGCCGTGCATTCACGGGTGCCAGTGATCTTCGGTGAGCTCGGAGAGACCGACTGCGCCCACAGCTACATCGACGCGATGATGGCGTTCGCCGACGCCCACGGGCTCGGCTACCTGGGCTGGACCTGGGACGCTGTGGCGCCGGGAGGCTGGACCTGCAGCGGGGGTCCCTCGTTGATCCTCGACTACCGGGGGACGCCGACCGGGTTCGGGATCGGGTTCCGGGACCATCTGCGCTCGCTGGGGGTACCGCCGCCGGTCCCGTGAACGGCGGGAGCCTTTGGGAGTTTGTTCCGGATAGCGCAACAAACTCCCAAAGACACCCCGATTCGGGCGGCGGGGACTCGTCCGATTCGGGCCCCGAGGACTCGTCGGATTCGGGCCGCGAGGACTCGTCGGAGAACCCTCGGCACGGCGACCGCGCGCCGCCCTTCAGACCCCGCTATGGCCCAACCACCACTGCTACGCTAGGCCGATGTCCATCCTGGACCGCGCGCTTCGCATGGGCGAGGCGAAAAAGTTCAAAACGTACGAACAGCGCGTCGGCCGGATCAATGGTTTCGAGGCCGAGCTCGAGCATTTCACCGACGCAGAGCTGAAGGAGGCCGCCGACGGCCTGCGTGAGCGTGCGCGTGGCGGCGAGAGCCTCGATGACCTCCTGTACGAGTGCTTTGGCCTGGTCCGCGAAGCCGGCAAACGGGCGATGGGGATGCGCCATTTCGACGTGCAGCTGATCGGCGCGATGGTCCTTCACGACGGTGCGATCGCCGAGATGAAGACCGGAGAGGGCAAGACCCTGACCGCGACGCTGGCGGTCGTGCTCAACTCGCTGGCCGGCCGGGGCGTCCACGTGGTCACCGTCAATGACTACCTGGCCCGCCGCGACGCGATGTGGATGAAACCGCTCTACGACCTGCTCGGGGTTACCGTGGGTGTGCTGCAGAACATGCAGCCCTACGAGGAGAAGCGGGATGCCTACGCCGCCGATGTCACCTACGGCACGAACTCCGAGTTCGGCTTCGACTATCTCCGGGACAACATGGCCACGACGCTGGAGGAGAAGGTCCAGCACGGCGGACGTCCGAAGCCAGAGGAGGGCCAGTCCCCCTACCACACGTACGCCATCGTCGACGAGGTCGACAACATCCTCATCGACGAGGCCCGCACGCCGCTGATCATCTCGGGAGCCCCTGAGCAGGCAGCGGACTTCTACGCCCGGTTCGCAAAGCTCGCGCCGCAGATGAAGCCCGGCAAGACGCCTGAGGGGATGGATCCGCGGATGAAGAAGGACTTCGTCGCCGAGTTCGACTACGAGTTCGAGGAGAAGCACAAGACGGTCGCGGTGACCGAGCGCGGCGTCGCCAAGGCCGAGCGCTTTCTCGGCATCGATCACCTCTACCGCGCGGAGAACGGTCATCTCGTCAACCACCTGATCCAGTCGCTCAAGGCGGAGTCGCTCTACAAGAAGGACGTCGACTATGCGGTGGTGGACGGCGAGGTCAAGATCATCGACGAGTTCACCGGACGGATTCTCGAGGGCCGGCGCTGGTCGGAGGGACTGCACCAGGCAATTGAGGCCAAGGAGAACGTGCGCGTCCAGGAGGAGAACCAGACGCTGGCGACGATCACCCTGCAGAACTACTTCCGCATGTACGACAAGCTCGCGGGGATGACCGGCACGGCGCTGACCGAGGCGACCGAGTTCATGAAGATCTACAAGCTGCCGGTGGTGCAGGTCCCGACCAACCAGCCGATGGTCCGCAAGGACCGCAACGACCAGGTCTACAAGACCAAGGACGGCAAATGGGCGGCCGTGGTCAACGAAATCACCGCGCGTCACGAGGCCGGTCAACCGGTGCTGGTGGGGACGATCTCGGTCGAGGTCTCCGAACTTCTCTCAGAGAATCTGAAGCGCAAGGGGATCAAGCACGACGTCCTCAACGCCAAGCCTGAGTACGCCGAACGGGAGGGACAGATCATCGCCGAGGCCGGAGCCCCCGGTGCGGTCACGATCGCCACCAACATGGCTGGCCGCGGCGTCGACATCAAGCTCGGCGGCAACGCCGAGCACCTGACCCAGCTCGAGTTGGCGAAGCTCGGACTCCAGGCCGGGATGCCGGACTACGACGAGCACTTCCAGAAGGTCCTGCCGGAGATCGAGCGGCGGGTCGAGACCCAGCGCGAGCAGGTGCTCGAGGCGGGCGGCCTGTTCATCATGGGTACCGAGCGCCACGAGTCGCGGCGGATCGACAATCAGCTGCGTGGCCGCTCCGGTCGCCAGGGCGATCCCGGCGAGTCGCGGTTCTTCCTCTCCGCCCAGGACGACCTCGTGCGTCTGTTCGCGGGTGAGCGGATCTACAAGATTCTCGATCGCCTGGGGAGCGTTGACGAGGAGGGCAACGAGGAGCCGATCGAAGCGGGAATGCTCTCCAAACAGATCGAGAAGGCCCAGAAGAAGGTGGAAGAGCAGCATTTCCTGATGCGCAAGCACACGCTCGAGTACGACGACGTGCTCAACCAGCAGCGCGAGGTGATCTACACCTACCGCGATGAGGTGCTGGAGGGTCGCGACATGAGCGAGGCCGCCCGGGGCGAGGTGTCCGGACTGATCGAACGCCTCGTCGAGGAATACACCGCGGGCGACTTCGTCGAGGACTGGGACGTGGAGGGCCTGATTCGCCGCGTTGAGGAGATCTTCACCCCGAGCGAGCAGATCACCGCGATCGAGGCCAACCAGGTCGACCGTGAGGACCTGACTCTGCGCCTCCAGAAGGAGGCCCTGGCCCAATACGACCAGCGCGAGCAGGAGCTCGGCGCCGAGTTGATGCGTGCGTTGGAGCGTTTCCTACTCCTGCAGATCATCGACCAGCGCTGGCGCGAGCACCTCTACGACATGGATTACCTGCGGGAGGGGATTCACCTCCGCGGCTTTGCCCAGATCGAGCCGCTGGTGGCCTACAAGAACGAGGCGTTTGAGCTGTTCCGGGATCTGATGAACAGCGTCTGGGGCGACTTCGCCCGGATGATCTTCCACGTCGAGGTCACCGTCGAAGGCGACGAAGGGGCCGCCCAGCCACCTCAGCCCGCACCGCGGCGACTCAATTCCAGCTCCAGCTCTTCGACCGGCGCCGGCAACGTCACCTATTCAGGCGGCGGCGCGGCGCAGGGCGCGATGGCGATGGCCGCCGCCGCCGGCGGGACGGCCGCCGAGGGATATGGGGAGTCAGACGAGCTGGCGCTGCCGCCACCGGTGGAGCAGCGCCGCGTCGACGAGGCCGACCAGATTGGACGTAACGATCCATGCTGGTGTGGCTCGGGCAAGAAATTCAAGAAGTGCCACGGCGCCTAGATGGCCACCGCCCCCTCAGAGCCGCTTTCGCAGCGACTCGCTGCCATCCGCGAGCAGCTCAAACTGCTAGCGGACTATCTTTGACCCAGCTGCGCTGAGCGAGCGCGCGAACGCGCTCGAAGAGGAGTTGGGCGCACCTGGCTTCTGGGACGATCAGGAGCAGGCAGCGCGGACGACGGCCGAGCACTCGCGCGCGAGCCGCAAGCTCGCGGTGTTCCGTGACCTGGAGCGGGACGTTGAGGATCTGGAGCCCCTAGCCGAGCTGGCCGAAGAGGATCCTGAACTCGCCGGCGAGCTTGAGGAGCAGATCCGCGTGGTCCAGGCCCGCCTCGACGCGCTGGAGGAGCAGCGGCTGTTCGCCGGCCCCTATGACTCCGGTGACGCCTTGGTCACGGTCAACGCCGGAGCGGGCGGAACCGACGCTCAGGACTGGGCCGAGATGGTGCTTCGGATGGAGATGCGCTGGGCGGAGAAGCGAGGCTTCCAAGCCGAGCTCCTGGAAGTCTCTCCGGGCGATGAGGCGGGGATCAAGTCAGGCACCTTCCAGGTCAAGGGAGAGAACGCCTACGGGCTCTACGGCAGCGAAAAGGGGGTCCACCGGCTCGTGCGCCTGTCGCCGTTCGACTCCGCCAACCGACGCCAGACGAGCTTCGCCGGCGTCGAGGTCTCGCCCGTCGTACAGGAGACGGGGGAGGTGCAGATCGACGACGACGACCTGCAGATCGACACCTACCGGGCCAGCGGCGCGGGTGGCCAGCACGTCAACAAGACGGACTCGGCTGTCCGCATCACCCACCGGCCCAGCGGCATCGTCGTCCAGTGCCAGAACGAGCGCTCGCAGTCCTCCAACAAGGCGACCGCGATGGCGATGTTGCGCTCGAAGCTGATCGAGCTGGAGGAGCGAAAACGGCGGGAGGAGATCGCCCGGGAGCGCGGGGAGGCGCAAGACGTCAATTTCGGCTCCCAGATCCGCTCCTATGTCCTGCATCCGTACACGATGGTCAAGGACCACCGCACCGACTACGAGATGGGAGACGTCAACCGGGTGCTCGACGGCGATCTCGACGGCTTTGTGCGGGCCTACCTACTGAAGGCTGCGAAGCGTTGAGTTTCCGCAGGCCGCCCGCACAGCCGAGCGCGCCATATCTCGAAGCGATCACCGCCTATGGGTTCCGCGGCTCGACGCGCTTCCACGTGCCAGGGCACAAAGGCGGCGACGGGGCCGATCCCGGTCTGCGAACCGCCCTCGGTCAGCAGGCGCTGCTGCTTGACATCCCCCAGGACATCGAGGGGATCGACGTCGGCCCCTCCCCAACGCCCTACGAGCGGGCCGAGCAGTTGGCGGCGGACGCCTACGGCGCCGAGCGCGCGTGGTTTCTCACCAACGGTGCCACGCAGGGAAATCACGCCCTGTGCCTCGCTCTGGCGCCGACCGGCGAGCGCGTGATTCTGCAGCGTAACTCGCATGCCAGCCTGATCGACGGGCTGATTCTCAGCGGTGGCAGTCCCAGCTGGGTGGCTCCCGAGTACGACTCCGAGCTGGGGATGGCGCACGGAGTGGCTCCGGTCGCGCTGCAACAGGCTCTGGCGGGGACACCGGAGGCGAAGGTGGCCTTCATCGTCTCGCCGACCTACTACGGGATGGCGGCCGATGTCGCCGGCTGTGCGGAGGTGGCACACACGGCGGGCGCGGCATTGATCGTCGATAACGCCTGGGGATCGCACTTCGGGTTCCACGGCTCGCTCCCCCGCTCGCCGCTGGCGCTCGGGGCTGACGCGATGATCGCCTCCACGCACAAGATCGTCGGCAGCCTCACTCAGTCCGCCATGCTGCTGGTCGCCCACGGCGACCGAGTCGACACAGACGCCGTCGCCCGGGCCGTACGCCTGGTCCGCTCGACCAGTCCGAGCTCGCTGCTGATGGCCTCGTTGGATGCGGCGCGGCGCCAGCTGGCCGTCCATGGCGAGGCGCTGCTTGACCGGACGATCAATGCCGTCGGATTGGCCCGCGCCGCGATCGCCGCCGTGCCGGGCTGTGCTGTCCTCGGTGCCGACCTCGTGGGTCGCCCAGGGATTGCCGGCTGGGATCCGCTGCGGATCGTCGTCGACGTTCGGCGCACAGGCTGCACCGGTTACGAGGTCGCCGCGGCGCTGCGCGCCGATTACGACATCTTCGTCGAGTTGGCCACGCACTCGACGCTCGTGCTCGTGGTTGGCCTGGCCCAGCCGGTTGATCAGCTCGAGCGCCTGTCGCACGACTTTGCCGAGACGGTCAGGCGAATCACCCGACCCGCCGAGACGGTGGCCATCGTCAGAGCACCGGGAGCGCTCGAGCACGAGACCGTGATGGCCCCGCGCGACGCGTTCCTTGGACGCGCTGAGGCAGTCCCCGTGGACGAGGCACTGGGCAGGATCTCGTGCGAGTCGGTGGCTGGCTACCCGCCGGGCGTACCGGCACTGCTGCCCGGTGAGCGCGTCACGGCCGAGGTCGTGAGCTACCTGCGCGAGCTGACGTCAGCTGGAGCCAGGCTCCACGGTGCGGCCGACCCGACGTTTGCCACCGTGCGGGTGCTGATCGAGAACGCCTAGGGGGCAGGCGCGGGCGCCCGGACTAATGTCCGAGCGCCCGGTGCTGCTACTTGACGATGATCGTCCCGTGCATGAACGGGTGGATCAGGCAGATGTAGTTGTAGGTACCTGCCTGGTTGAACTGAACCTTGGCCGACGACGGCACCTGCGCCGTGGCTGGATCCGTGTCGATGGCGCCGGTGTTGGCGAAACCGTTGCCGTGCGAATTGGCCGCCAGCGGCACCGGCTGTGTCGGGCCGCTCGGGTAGATGCCGGCAGGCGGGAACACGGCTCCCTGGAACTCATTCGCGAGCGTCATCAGGTAGCTCTTGGGCCCGAATGTGACGGTGTGGGTCTCACGCGAAGCCTTCGACATCGCGAACGTCACGACGGCGCCTCGATTGACCGTCAACGTCGAGGGGAACATCGTGAACAGCTCGAGTCCCAGATGGTTCGAAACGCCAACGCTCACCTGACCCGCGGGCACCTTGCTCAGGGCCAGCTTCTTCGCTGTCCCGACAACTGTGGTCATCTGTTGAGTCAAAGCCGCGGCATCCTGCTTGGCCGTGGGAACGGACTTGCCCTTGGGCTTGACCACGACGGTGCCCACCATCCCCGGATGCACATCACAGAAGAACTTGAAAGTCCCGGACTTGGTGAATGTCACCTTCATCGGCTTCGGTGCCCCCGGACCGGCGGGCAGGCCGCTGTCGACCCGCTTGCTGCCGTCGTACGTAGCGGCCGTAGTCGGGGTGAACAGAACCGGGTTGGGACCCAGGGCGGGCACGTGGTCGTTGAACCAGAATGGGGCGCCCGCGGCGTCGTTGACGCCATGGACGGTCGAGCCGGTGGGCAGGATGAACGGCAGATCCTTGGCCGAGCTTCCGGGCAGATCGATGGTGTGAAAGCCCGTGTTCCTGAACGAGACGACATCTCCGACGTTGATCGTCACCCGTTGCGTGAAGAAGCTGTTGACCTCCGGGTTGTACTTGCCCGCGAACGCCTTGCCGAGTGCGCTCTTACCGATTTTCTGGATCGCCGGAGGTGCCCCGGCATACACGGTCTTGGTCGCGCCCAGCGCGAGCGACGGGAGCGCTAGCGCCCCGACGAGCCCAAATGCTGTAGCAAACGCTCCAGCTCTGCGTTTCATGAAACTCCCCTTGTTTTCCCCCGGTGAAGGCCCCCACCAGGGCGGTTTGACCGGGCAAAGGTACACGTTTGCGAGGCCCCTTGTCACAACTTTTATCTCCGGCAGCGACGGTGGGGCCTCAGGGCAGCTGGGTCTGGCCGTGCTCGCGATGGGAGGCCAGCAGCCAGTCGCTGTCGGCATCGCCGTCGGGCACCCAGTCGGGCAGATCAAGCGCCAGATGATCGGAAATCGCTGCCGCAAACGGCTCGTAGCTGGCTCGCAGCTCGTCCAGGCGCTGACGGGACTCCTTGGTCTCTTCGACGTGCAGGCCGCTGCCGTCCAGGCGTCGGCGCAGATGGCCGAGGGCCTCCGTCGTCAGACGGTCACGCTGAAGCTGAAGCTCCCCCTGCTTGATCCGCCGGGAGCGGAACGCGTAGGCGAGGTCGGAGAGGGCGTGACGCCCAACCCGGAAGGTCAGTTCCGAGGATTCGACCGCCTCCTCAGGCCCGTAGGCCATCGCGTACGCACAGGCATCCACGATCGTCGTCAGGGCCGCGAGCCAATTTTGGTTCACGTGCTGCGAGCGGAAATAACCGAGGATCGGATACGAGAGGTGCGTTTCCATCAACTCAGCGGTCCAGACCTCCCATTCCCGCATGTAGGCGTCGAGTTCGGACCAGCCCCCACGCTGTCCTGAGCGCTCCAGCAGCGCGCAGGCGGTGGGTGGGGACCCGGCGCGCGGATCCAGGCGGGAGACCGCCGCCTCGCGCCGAGAGAAGGCTGTGAACAGAGCCGGCAGATACCCGATGGAGATGAACAGCACAGCGAACCCGGTTGCCGCCTCGGCGACCTGCAGCAGTTGTCCGAGGCCGCGCGTCGGCGTGTCGGTGGTTGATGCGCTGAAGAACGCCGCGGCGCTGAAGTAGAGCTCGTGGGCGGCGCTGGCCGGGTGGGCGCCCCCGAAATGGGAGGAGGCGGCCCACTGCATGCCCCAGTAGCAGAGGATCATGCCAACGCTCAGGATCCCGAGGATCATCAGCAGCCACAGCGGGCCGAAGATCCCGAGCATCGCGTCGGAGGCGACCTTCGGCAGTCGACGGCCGATGGCCCGCCACGGGATCCAGAGGCTGCGCAGCAGCCCCCGGGCGATCCGCGGGTCGCGCTTGACCCGGCGCGGGAGCAGGAACGCCACGAAGAATTCTGCGAACAGGATGATCAGCCCGAACAGGCTGAGGATGCCGACAACCACGTGCACACGCGCAGGGTGTCAGATCATGCCGGCGCGGTTCGCGCCCCGGCGGCCCGTATCCTCGCCGCAGATGCCTGATTCAGAAACTCCTGAGGTGCTCTCCCGTGCTCTGGCCGAGGACGTCGGCAGCGGCGACGTGACCACGGCGGCGACCGTACCCGAGTCCGCACGGGCCCGCGCGATGATCACCCAGAAGGCCCCCGGCGTGGTGTACGGCCTCGACGTGGCCGAGATGACCTTCCGCGCGCTCGATCCGCAGATCCAGGCTGAGCGTCTGGCCGGCGAAGGGATCTGGCGCGAGCGCGGCGAAGTGCTGAGGCTGGAGGGCTCGGCGCGGGCGATCCTCACCGGCGAGCGGACCGCGCTCAATTTTCTCCAGCGCCTCTCGGGCGTGGCCACGCTAACCGCGAGGTGCGTGCAGGCGATCGCCGGGACGGGGGCCAAGATCCTCGATACGCGTAAAACGACGCCGGGGCTCCGGGTGCTGGAGAAGGCCGCCGTCGCCGCCGGTGGCGGCATCAATCATCGCGCGGGGCTCTACGACGCGATTCTGATCAAGGAGAACCACGCCGCACTGGCCGGTGGGGTCGCAGAGGCGGTCCGCAAGGCGGTGGCACACGCTCCCGGTGTGCCGCTTGAAGTGGAATGCCGCACCCTGGCCGAGGTCGACGAGGCCCTAACCGCGGGCGCGCCGAGGATCCTGCTGGACAACATGACGGTCGAGCAGCTGCGGGCGGCCGTCGACCACGTATCCGGGCGGGCCGAGCTCGAGGCCAGCGGCGGCCTGACGCTCGACACGCTCCGGGCAGTCGCGAGCACCGGCGTACAATTCATCTCAGTCGGGGCGCTCACCCACAGCGCCCCGGCGCTCGATCTTTCGCTGATCCTGGAGCCGCTGCCATGAACCTCCCGATGCTCGGTGCCACCGACGGACCGCTTCTGCTGGAGAACATCCCTGCCCTTCAGCAGGAGGTGCGCGCCTTGGCGGCCGAGCGCGGAGCGGTGATCCTGGCCCACAACTATCAGCTGCCGGAGATCCAGGACGTGGCCGATTACGTCGGCGACTCGCTGGGTCTATCGCAGCAGGCGGCCCGCGCCGAAGCCGAGATGATCGTGTTCTGCGGCGTCCACTTCATGGCCGAGACGGCATCGATCCTCTGCCCCGACAAGCGCGTGCTGATCCCCGACCTCGAGGCCGGCTGCTCGCTGGCGGATTCGATCACCGCCGAGCAGCTGCGCGGATGGAAGGAGCGCCACGCCGGCGCAGTCGTGGTCATGTACGTGAACACGACGGCCGAGGTAAAGGCGCTGACGGACTACTGCTGCACCTCGGCCAACGCGGTCGGTGTGGTGGAGCACATCTACCGCGAGCACGGGGAGGACACCGAGATCCTGTTCGGGCCGGACATGTTCCTGGGGGCATACGTCGAGAAGACGGTGGGCCGCCCGATGCACGTATGGGACGGTGAGTGCCACGTGCATGCCGGGATCCGTCCCGACGACATCACCGCGGTGCGGGCGGCGCATCCGGGAGCAGACTTCCTGATCCATCCGGAGTGCGGATGCTCGACCAGCGTCATGGAGTACGTTGCGGCCGGGGACGTCGACACAGACGGCGTACACATGCTCTCGACCGGCGGCATGCTCGGCTACGCCACCGCGCACGGCCCCGGCGGTACCGCGATCGTCGCTACCGAGACCGGAATGCTCCACCCTCTGCGCCAGGCTGCGCCCGACGTCGACTTCATCGCCGCCAATGAAGCTGCGCACTGCCGCTTCATGAAGATGATCACGCTGCCGAAGCTCCGTGACGCGCTGCGGGAGGGCAAGTTCGAGGTCAAGGTTCCTTCCGCCATCGCCGAGTCGGCCCGTGTCCCGATCGAGCGGATGGTGGCGATCTCCTAGCGCACCTTCGCCGCAGCCGGTCGCTTCGCCGCAGCCGGTCGCTTCGCCGCAGCCGGGCCCGGCTAGTTCATCCGCCCGCCGGTCGGCTCGGCGAGCAGGTCCAGACCCTGCTCCGCCGCCTCCCGGACCACGCGCAGAGTCTCCCGCTTGCGCTCGAACTCGGCCGGCGTGTAGCAATGGACATCCACGGCCGCGCCCATCTCCAGCGCGTCCCAGAGCGACCCGGCTTGGTAGACGCGCTCGAGCCAGGGAACGCCGTCGTAGGCCGAGGAGACCAGAATGACGACGAACTCGGGTCCGCGCTCACGTTGCGGCGGGGCGCCGCGTTCATCGGCCAGCTGGGCACCGCCGAGCAGCGCCCGCTCGACACGCCAGCGATCGCCGATCCTCTGCAGGTAGCTCTGCAGCTCTCGCCGGTTTACAGCCGGGCCCTGCTCCACGCTCCGATTGTCGCCGCGGAGGGCGCTGCGCGCAAGGGTCAATACCGCGCGATCGCCGCCATCATCCTGCTGAGCAGCACCAGACCACGTTCGTTGCTGGGGCCGTCGAGCAGGAGCGCGAAGTCGATCATGTGTCCGCGACGCGTGCGACAGTAGCCCGCCAGGTTGGTGACGTTGTTGAGCGTGCCCGTCTTGGCGATGCAGTGGCCCTGGGCAGCCGTGTTCTTGGCGATGCGGCGAACCGTCCCGTTGACGCCGACCGTGGGCAGCGACTCGGACAGGACATGGCCCACCGTGGTATGCCAGATGCTCCGCAGCAGCGCCACCACGTCGGCCGGCGAAGAGCGATCGTTGCGTGACAGCCCCGACCCGTCGAGGATCCGCGGATGCAGACCGTAGCCGGCGATCGTTCGGGATATCACGTGCGCGCCGGCGGCGATCGTACCGTTGCCGCCGAAGCGAACACCGAGCTGCTTGGTGAGTAGCTCGGCGAACAGATCGTCGGAGGGGACATTCATCAGCGCCAGGAGGGTGGAAAGCCGCGGTGAGCTGACCACCGCCAGCACATGCGCGCGGCGCGGGGTGACGGCAGTCAAGGCGGCGGCGCGCGCGGGCACCCGGGCTGCCCGTAGCGTCAAGCTCAGCTGCCGCGCGGCGAATGCTCCCGGGGACAGCGCTCCAGATGTGGCGCCGTGGTCGTAGGTGAGCGCGCTCAGCTGGCCACCGAAGTCCGGGATGTCGGCGGCGAGGTCGCTCAGCAGCCCGCCGCGGCCGGCGTCGAACAGTGAGGCGTCGCCGATTACGAGGCCACTGACGCGGCGTATCCCTTGGCGCGTGAGCTGCCCGACCAGCTGCGCGGCGGTGGGTCCGTACCCGAACTCCCAGACCCGGTTGAACGCCCCGTCGCCGAAGGTCGGATCGCCGTCGCCACGTAGATAGAGGTCGCCATGCCACACCCCACCGGGACCGAGATGTCCCGCGCCGAGCACCGCGGTATGCAGCCGCGCGTGGGGCCCCAGCCGCCTGACCAGAGCCACTGTGGTGTAGAGCTTCTCGACCGAGGCGGGCGGCCGCTTCACCTGTGCCCGGGCCGAGAACAGGCCCGCTCGGTCGGTGAGGTCGTAGACCGACGCGCCCGACGACGCGCCGGCCAGCGCAAGCGTATGCGCGAGCTCACGCCGGAGCCGAATCAGAGCAACCGGCACATGGCGCCGAGCCGGCCGCGCATGATGGCGCTGAGAGGCCGCAGCGCTGCCGTTTGACGAGCTGGTTGTCCCGCCACCACCGCCACAGCCGCTCAGCAGTGCCAGAACGGCCAGCGCTCCGGCGGCGCGCCTGCGGACTGCGCGAGCCTCCATGGGGTGCAGGATGGCGAATCGTGGGGATGGATGGGTCGGCGCGCGGC
Organism: uncultured Solirubrobacterales bacterium; assembly: GCA_963757165.1. Classification (GTDB taxonomy): domain Bacteria; phylum Actinomycetota; class Thermoleophilia; order Solirubrobacterales; family Solirubrobacteraceae; genus Palsa-465. Next base: position 15,235 of record CAVWQO010000006.1, on the reverse strand, counting down.
AGCCGCGCGTCGCCTAGCCGAACTGATCGGCTGTGTGCGGCCCGACGACGGCGATGGCCAAGTCATCCGCTACCCCCCGCGCCAGCTCGGTCACGTCGTGGACGGTGACCTCATCCAGCAGTTCGATCGCCCGGTCGGGGTTGACCGGCTCCCGGTAGACGATCGTCTGCTGGGCGGCATGGCGGGCGACCGCCCCGGAGTTCTCAAAGGCGATCGCCCGGGCCCCGGCGGCATACGCGCGGGCGCGCTCGACCTCGGACTCCGTGGGTCCGTCGTCCCGGAGCTCGGTGACGATTTCCCGCATCCGCTGGTAGGCCTCGACCGTCTTGGTTGAATCGAGCCCGGCTGACAGCTGCAGAATCGGCACGTCGGCGTAGGCGTGGGGGAACGCGCTGACCGAGTAGGCCAAGCCGCGCTGCTCACGGATCTCATCGAACAGGCGGGAGCCCATCGAGCCACCCAGCAGCGTCGAGTAGATGGCCAGCGTCGCCCGTTGCCGGGGATCTGAGACATCTACCACCGGCCGGTAGGACATCCGCAGGTGCGACTGGTGGGAATCCCGCTCGCCGACCAGGACTTTGGGCGAGAAGGCGGGGGCGGGGTCATACGGTTCAGGCGCCGGACGTTGATCGAAGCGGCTGAACAGCTCATCCAGATCGCCGTTTTGTCCCAATGCGTCGAGATTGCCGACCGTGAACGCGCCGCCGCTGGCGGGTGCCCAGCGCCGGTTGCGGAACGCGACGATACCTTCACGGGTGAACGTCTTCCTGATGTGCTCCTCGGTTCCCAACACGGGACGGCCGAGTGGGTGCGGACCGAACACGGCCTCGTCGATCAGGTGCTCGGCCACCGTCGCCGGTTGGTCATTCGAGCGCGCGATCTCCTGGACCACGACGCCACGCTCCCGGTCGAGCTCCTCAGCGTCGATCCTCGCCCGGCCGACAAAGTCGGTCAGCAGGTCGGCCGCCTCAAGCGCCCGTTCTGCCCGAACGGTGATGTGGAAGGCGACGAGGTCGTGGCTGGTGTACGCGTTGAGCACAGCCCCGATCCGCTCCGCCGCCTCGTTGACGTCGCGGTAGGTGGGAAACTTCTCACCGCCCTTGAACACGAGGTGCTCCAGGAAGTGCGCCATCCCGTTCTCCTCAGGACGCTCGGTTCGCGCGCCGGCATCGAAGGCGACGAGGATCGTCACCGCACGGGTGCCCTCGACGGCGATCCGGTGCAGCGGCATTCCGCTAGGGAGGATGGAGGTATTAATCGTCGGCACTCGAACAAAGGTAGCGATCGGGGACTAAACCCCCGAAAACACGGGGCGCCGAAGGCGCCCACTTAACTCCGCCTTAGAAAAGATCCTGCAAATCGCGTTGCAAGAGGGGTTTTTGCGGGGCGAAGCCGGACGGGTACCGCTACGCTCCGCGCACCCTATGGCTAGAGAACAAACCACTCAGAGCCGCAGCCGGCGGCGCCTCTCGGCCCCGTCGGTCACGCGTCCCAAGCAGGTCCCGAACGAGCGCTCGCGGACCGCCGCGACCGTGATCGAGTTCCGCGGTGTCTCCAAGCACTACGCCAGCGGTGACCTCGGTCTCGATCAGGCCACCTTCTCGATCGACCGCGAGGAGTTCGTCTTCCTTGTTGGCTCGACCGGTTCCGGGAAATCGACCGTGATGCGGTTGCTGATCAAGGAGCTCGACCCCAGCGAAGGACACATTCGCGTGGCCGGTCACGAGCTGAGCGAGATCACCCACAAGCGCGTCCCCTTCTACCGGCGCAACATCGGCGTCGTCTTCCAGGACTTCAAGCTGCTTCCAAACCGCACCGTGTACGACAACGTCGCTTATGCGTTGCAAGTCACCGGGGGATCACGGCGTGAGATCCGCGCCAAGGTGCCGGACATCCTCAGACTGACCGGGCTCTCGACGAAGCTCCACAACTACCCCGATCAGCTATCGGGGGGAGAGCAACAGCGCGTCTCGATCGCGCGGGCGTTCGTCAACCACCCGCCGCTGCTGCTGGCCGACGAGCCGACCGGAAACCTCGACCCCGAGACCAGCATCGACATCATGCGGTTGCTGTACCGGATCAACCGCACAGGCACGACGGTTTTGGTGGCTACTCACGATCAGGCGATGGTCGACAAGATGCGCCGGCGTGTGCTCGAGCTCTCCCGGGGGCGCATCGTCCGCGACGAGGCCACCGGACTCTACGCGCGGGATGAGTCGACGCGGGAGTTCGCAAATCGCATGCGTCAGCCTCCGACACGTCCTCCCGGGTTCTAAGCAACCATGCGCATTGGATTCTTCGTCAAGGAGGCCCTGCGCGCAATGCGCCGCAGTGCCGCCCCCAGCTTCGCTGCCCTGGCCACCGTGCTGGTGACCATGGTGATGCTGGGCGTGTTCATCCCGATCGTCCAGGCCACCAACGGAGCCGCCAACAGCGTGCGCAGCCGGGTCCTGGTCGACGTCTACATGAAAACGACGGCGTCGCCGGCCGATGCCACTCGGGTGCGCAAGGAACTGCTGGCAGTGCCGCACGTCAAGACGGTCGAGTTCGTGTCCAAGCAGGCGGCGCTCACGCAGCAGTCCAAGCAGGATCCTCAGGCTTACGCACTGCTGTCGACTAACCCGCTGCCGGACACCTTCCACGTGATCCCCGACAACCCGTCGAATGTGCTGTCGGTGCACAACTCGCTGACTCCAGCGGCCGCGGGTGGTGGCAGTGGGACGATCGACGCTTCGATCCAGAGCGTGTCGAACAAGAAGAACGACACGCGCAAGATCCTCGAGGTGACCAATCTGGTCACGATCACCGCCGCGGCCCTGACCGTGCTGCTGATCATCGCCTCGATCCTGCTCATCGCCAACACCATTCGCCTGTCGCTGTTCTCACGCCGGCGGGAGGTCGAGGTGATGAAGCTGGTCGGCGCGACCGACTGGTTCATCCGCTGGCCGTTCGTGATCGAGGGCACGATCGTCGGGGCGGCGGGGGCGCTGCTGGCCATCGTCGTGCTCGGGATCACCAAGGTCGCGCTGCTCGATCCGCTGGCCAACAACTGGACCTTGATCGCCGCGCCGCGGACAATCGCCTTCACTGCGCTCGTGGCCGTCCTGCTCGGCGCCGGGATCATCGTGTCGGCGCTCGGGTCTGGCCTGTCGCTGCGCCGCTTCCTGCGGGTCTGAGCCCACGGCGCGGGCGCTCTCCGGACGCCCCTCGGCGTAGTCGCGTTTGGCCCTGATCGCGGTGGCCGGCCGCGCTCTCGGCCCGGCTACTCTCCGTGCAATGCCCCCGCGCCGTTCACGATCGCCCCGACGTGCCGTTTTCGCCCTTGCCGGGATCCTCGTTCTGCTCGTCGGGATTTGGCTCGGCGGACACCCCAGCTGGCTGCCCTCACCGCTGCGGACCGCATTCGTCGATGACAGCAACGGCGGCCTAGTCAACGAGGCCCTCGGCATCCTCGCGCACGATTACTACCGGCCGATCAGTCGCACCGCATTGGTCAACAAAGGTCTGAGCGGAGCGGTGGCAAGCCTGAACGACCCCTACTCGCACTATTTCGATCCAACTGATTACCACTCGTTCCTGAATCAGTCCAACCCTCACCTGAGCGGCATCGGCATCGGCATTCAGCTTGAGCCGCGCGGCCTCAGAGTCGTCGACGTGTATCCTGGATCGCCCGCCGCGCGCGCCGGCCTGAGCGATGGCAATCTGATCATCGGAGTGGGCTCGACGTCACTGGCCAACCGGGACGTGAACTTCGGCTCACGTCTGATCAAGGGACCCGCGGGAACCAAGGTCACGCTGACCATTCTCTCTGGCAGCCATCGGCGCAGCGTGACGATCACGCGAGCCAACGTCGTGGTGCCCGTGGCCGGCAGCACCATCGCGACGATTCACGGAGGCAAAATCGGGATCGTCCGCCTGAGCACGTTCAGCGACGGCGCCGGCGCACAAGTGCGCAGCCAGGTGCAGAAGGTGCTCAGGCAGGGAGCGCGAGGGCTGATCCTCGATCTGCGCCAGAACGGCGGCGGACTGCTGGATGAGGCGGTGAACGTGGCCAGCGTATTCATCCCCGACGGCACGATCGTCACGACCAAGGGCCGCAGCCAGCCGCGACAGCTTTACGTGGCCAAGGGCGGGGCGATCTCCACGAAGATTCCGCTGGTCGTGCTGGTGGACCGCGGCACCGCCTCCTCGGCCGAGATCGTCACGGGCGCGCTGAAGGACCGCGGCCGCGCCAAGGTAGTCGGCACGCGCACGTACGGGAAGGGCGTCTTTCAGGAGCTCCAGTCGCTCTCCAACGGGGGCGCCCTGGATATCGTGACCGGTCAGTGGTTTGAGCCCAGCGGTCGCAACGTCGGCGGTCCCGGAGTCACCGAGGGGGCCGGGATCACTCCGGACGTCTACGCGGCCACCAAGCCGCGTGGACCCGGTGATACCGGATTGGCGGCTGCCAAGCGGACCGTGGCCGCTGAGCTCCGGTGAGCACGGCAAGCCGGGCCGCGCCCCCGGGCGCGCGGGTGGCCGTGCTGGAGCGCCGCGGGAAGTTTCTCGTGGCCGAGCCGTTCTTCGGCAGCGGCTCACGCGTCGTGGTCAGCCGCGACCGTCGCTTTTCGGTCGGCGATCTCGTAGTGCTTCGCCCACCCGCCAATCAGGATGGCCGCGGCGGCGGGCGCGGGCGCGGGACGATCGCCCGGCGGCTGGGGCGCCCTGACGTCGCGCGAGATGTGATCGAGGCGCTGATGATCGATCGTGGTCTGCCACGTGGCTTCGATCCTGCGGTCGAACGCGAGGCTCGCGACCTGCAGGCGCACCCAGACCGGGAGTCCGGCCGCCGGGACCTGCGCTCGCTGCCGACGTTCACGATCGACCCGGCGAGTGCTCAGGACTTCGACGACGCGATCTCCGCCACCCGTGAGACCGATGGCACCGTGCGGGTGTGGGTGCACATAGCGGATGTCTGCGCGTTCGTGGCACCGCGCTCCCTGATCGACCGCGAGGCCTACCGCCGGGCCACGAGTGTCTACGTGCCGGGTGCGGTCGAGCCGATGCTTCCGCCTCAGCTGTCCAACCACGCCTGCTCGCTCGTCCCGGGTGAGGACCGCCTGACAGTGACCGCGGAGATGACTGTCGCCGGGGACAAGGTCGGTCGCGTTGCCTTCTACCGCTCGCTGATCAGATCAGACGAGCGCTTGGAGTACGGACAGGTCGACGAGATCTTCGCCGGCCGGCAGTCGGCAGCGGCGCCATGGGGCGATTCGCTCGATGCGGCGCGGGCAGCCGCGGCTGCGCTGGGCGCCCGGCGCAGCTCACGCGCCGCGCTCGTCCTGGAGTCCGCGGAGCCGGACTTCTCGTTTGACCGCGACGGCAACGTTCAGCGCGCCGAGGCCGTGCATCAGACCGAGTCACATCGTCTGATCGAGCACCTGATGATCGCTGCCAATGAGCAGGTCGCGGCTTTCCTTCAGGATCGGCGAATCCCAGCGCTCTACCGCGTGCACGAGCGTCCTGACGCGCCTGCGGTGGAGCGGCTGATCGAGCAGCTGGCTTCACTCGGCGTGCCGACCCCGCCGGTTCCGGGCGGTCATCTGACGCCGCAGCAGGCGGCGGAGATCGTCGGCGAGGTGTCACAGCTGGTGGCGGACTGGGTCACTAAGACAGGACACGGCCAGCGCGCGCTCACGAGCCTGATCCTGCGCTCGCTCAAGCAGGCCTATTACGACCAACGGAATCTCGGTCACGCCGGGCTGCAGTCGCCGGGCTACTGCCATTTCACCTCACCGATCCGGCGCTATCCGGATCTGATCTGCCATCGTGCGCTCCTGTCCGCGGTCACCGGAGAGGTCCCCGCTCCCGATGCGTCGTGGGTGGCCTCCGCGGGCCCATGGACCTCGTCGCGAGAGCGTGAGGCGATGACGATCGAGCGTGACGCGGACGACGTGGCGCGATGCTTCCTGCTCGAGCGCCTGCTGAGCGGAGCCTCGGGGCGCGATCGCTTGTTCGAAGGGGAGGTGGTCGGGTTGATCTCCTCCGGCGCGTTCGTCGCCTTCGGTCCCGACGGCGAGTATCAGGGAATGCTTCCCGTACGCCGGCTGCGCGGAGACTGGTGGGAACTGAACGAACAGGCGACGAGCCTCGTCGGGACTCGCAACGGCGGGACGATCCGCCTCGGAGATCCGATTTCGGTCCGGGTCGGGCGGATCGATGCACCGCGGGGCAGGGTGGACCTGGTGCCGGCGTGGGAGGAGGATTGAGCGATGGCCAAAGGACGTAAACGCAAGGCGGCGCCGGGCGACGTCGCTTCCAACCGCCAGGCGGCCTACCGCTACAACCTGCTCGAGCGATTCGAGGCCGGGATAGTGCTCACTGGGACTGAGGTCAAGGCGCTGCGTGACGGCAAGGCGCAGCTCAAGGACTCCTACGCCGCGGTCCGCGACGGCGAGGTGTGGCTGATCGGGCTCTACATCCCGCCCTACGGTCCCGCCTCGCGTGAGAACCACGAGCCCGAGCGGCCCCGCAAGCTCCTCCTGCACCGCAGCGAAATCGAGCGCTTGGTCGGCCGCACCCAGGAGCGCGGGCTGACGCTCGTTCCGACACGCGTGTACTTCGCTGGGTCGCGATCGCGGGCCAAGGTCGAGATCGCGTTGGCCAAGGGGAAAGACCTCTACGACAAGCGGGATTCGATCCGCAAGCGCGACATGGCGCGGGACGTGCAACGAGAGCTCCGGGACGCGCAGCGTTAGCGCCCGCCGGACGGGATGGTGGTAGTGCTCTGCGGTTGTGGGTACAGTGCGTTCATGACCATCGGCGGTTCACTCCTGCTGATCGCTGCCGGCGCGATCCTCAAATGGGCCGTGACCGCGCATGTCAGCTGGCTTGACCTGCAGACGACAGGGACCGTGCTGTTCGTCGTCGGGCTGGTGGGACTGCTGGTCGCGCTCGTCTACACGTTTTGGTGGGCTCAGCGCGCGCGTGATGACCAAACGCGCGTGATGCCGCCCCCGCCCAGCGCCCGCTGACCCCGCCCGACGCGCTTCTCTTGCGCCGCCAGGCTAGGGCAGCGTGCGCGGCAGGTGTGTGGCTTGCATGCCGATGACGAGCAGCGCGACCAGCGACAGATACACGACCGCGACGAGCACACGGTCAACGGGCTTGACGCGGTAGTAGGCCTGCTGTTCCTTGCCTCCCTGGCGGCGTTGCTTCCAGCGCCGATGGGTCTCAAGTCCGCCGAACACGATGATGATGAGAATCACCGGGTTTGGGAAGATGAAGGCCAGCGCGATCAGCCCGGCGAACCCGGCAAACCACATCCACGGGGCCATCGCGGCCATCGCTCGGCCTCCGTCCAGCGGGACCACCGGCAGCAGGTTGAACAGATTGAGGAAGAATCCGGTGAAGGCCAGGGCGCGCCAGATGTCGTTGCCGGTCGCGTGCCAGACCAGGATGCAGGCGGCCGAGCCGATGCTGCCCAGGATCGGACCCGCCAGGCCGACGCGGGCCTCAGCGAGCGCGTTGTCGCCCAGTGAGCGAGCAGAGATCACCGCGCCCATGAACGGAATGAACATCGGCCAGCTGGCCTTGATCCCCTCACGACGCAGCGCAATCACGTGTCCGATCTCATGTACGAGCAGAAGCACAACGAAGCCAACGGCGAATGGGAAGCCCCAGATGAGCGTGTAGGCGGCGACGGAGACGAGCATCGTGCCCGACGTCGAGAGCAGCTTGATCTTCGGGAGCAGCAGCAGAATCGCCTTGAACTTGGCCAGGAAGGCGACGATCGCCGCGATGGCAGGGCCGATCGTGCGCTTGAGCAGCGGCGGCTTCTGCGCCTGGAAGGGCGAGCCGGGCTGCTCAGGAACGCGCTCAAGCCCCGTCGGCGGCGGGGGAGCCTGCAGCCAGTTCTGACCGGATTCCATGACGACAATGATTGTGACATCGGAAAATCCTGCTCCGGACGGATTTACGATGCTCTTCAGTTGCCGCGGGCGAGGGCCGATCGCCCTCTACAATGAAAGGACATAAGTAAACCCCCGGGGACGACAGGCTTCGACGTGGTCGTTTCGTGGGGGTGGTTGCGAGTCGAGGTTCCGGGTGGCCTCGTAAAACCCCCGGAAAACCATAAGTGCGGACACGCACAATTTTGACCTCGGTCTGGCTGCTGCTTAACCAGTAGTTGACCTAGTGTCTCTCGGCCTCCCCTAGCCTGCGGGGGAGATCGCCGGGATCAATCAGCAGGCTTACCCGGTGAGGCTCGCTCCAGCCGATCCGGGGACATCTTTTGGAGCTGGTCCTCGACAACCCGGCCGGCGTGGCTAGTCGAGGATGAGATCAGAGCGCCGGATACGCTCGTAGACGCCACCTTTCACGCGACTGCGGACGCGGGTTCAATTCCCGCCGTCTCCACCTCCGCAAGAAATCCGGACCGCTCTTCCGCACCGGAGGGCGGTCCCGTGCGCGACGCTGACGGCTGCTCAGGCGCCAGACGGGCGCGAGACAGAGGTGGCCGAGAAGAACGCCTGCGCTCGTGCCGCGATCAGATCGGGGTGCTCGTTGAGCAGCCAATGGCTTCCGCCCTCGACGAACTCGACGTTCATACGCGGCGCCTTGTCCTGCCAGCCCGAGCGCTGGATGCGAGTGCCGATGGCAAAGTCCCCGGTGCCGTGGATGAGGAGGATCGGCAGGTCGAGCCGTTCGGTGCGCATCATGCCCTTGATGCCGCTGGGCGTCCACAGGGCGCGGTACATCTTTGACTGGGCCGCCGCCCGGGCTGGATCCTGCATGACCGACGCGTAGTGCTCCCGCTCGCCCGGCGTCCAGACGTTCGCGGAGTCGCTGAGACCCAGACGGAGCATCAAGCGCACGAAGGCAGGAACACGCCGCTGGACCCAGGGGCCGATGCCAGGCGCGGCGAGGAGCGCCTGATACCACAGCCGCCAATCATTCGACAGACCGGGCCACCACCGCTGCCACGGGTGGTTGATGCTGATCGCCATGAAGCGCTCGACGCGCTCCGGGGCGTCGAAGCACATCTGAAACCCGATCATGCCCCCCCAGTCGTGGCCCGCCAGCTGGACCGTGTCGACTCCTATGGCGTCGAGCACGGCGATTATGTCCCGGGTCCGCTCGGGGATGGTGTAACCCACGCTCGGAGCGTCCGACCAGCCGAACCCACGCAAGTCCGGGCAGATGATCCGAAAGTGCTCGGCGAGTGAGGGGATGACGTGTCTCCACGCGTACCAATGCTGGGGCCCCCCGTGGATGAGCATCAAGAATGGACCGCTACCTGCCTCGACGATATGAAACCTGCTCCCGTTCGCTTCGACGAAGCGGTGCTCGATCTCGTCGGGGACCGGCAGCGGCTCGGGAGGCTCGGGGCGTCTGGCCCGGCGGTGCGCTGCCTGAAGGGGGGTCGAACTCACCGATCTTCGGGAGCGGTCAGCTGTGCGACGATCGACCCCCCATCGAGCCAGACGTTCTCTCGGGACATGCGGTCGTCCTTGAACTCCCAAACGTGAAGCATGCGAAAGGAGATCTCTCGGTTGTTCCCAGGCACGCCGAGAAACATGCCGGGGACGCGTCCGTTCCACTGATGCTCGACCACGCAGAAATCGTCGCCGTACCAGGACCGGTTGACCTCCATGCCCTGCGTGGAGATGTTCGACGTCAGCATCTCGTAGAAGCCCTTCGCCGCGTCCGGCCCCCGCAGCGGACCGGTCGGTGAACCGACGACATCATGGATGACGTCATCGGTGTACATCGCGACAGACCTCTCCGGGTCGCCCGCCTTCTCGGCCGCCAGATGTTCCTCGATCAGGCGATCCATGTCCTCGTGCCGCATTGCTCCCTCCCGAATGGGTCGTTTCCTCGAGGCTCGTGCTCTCGCCCCGCCGGTGGCCCCGTTCACCGGCAGGGAACTCTCAGCTGGACCCGCGCCGTCACCGGGGCGCAAGAGCCGCCTGAAGGACTGCGTCGACCCGATCGGCTGCGACAGTGGCCCCGTCCTGCCCCCGCAGTCGCTCCCCGGCTGCTTGCGCCGCCCGCGCGAAGGCGCTGTCGTTCAGCAACCTCTCGATTGCCACGCGGAGGTGCTCCACCGGAGCGTCCTGCTCCACCACGAGACCCGCGCCAGCTTGCGCGATCGCGTGGCCGACAAGCGGTTGGTCGATCGGGAATTGCGGGACGATCAGCAGCGGCAGTCCGTGGGCCAGCGCGAGCATCGTCGTTGCGTGGCCGCCGTGGCCGATCACGCACGACACCTCGGGCATCACCACGGCGTGCGGGACGTACCCTCGGGCGTCTGTGTTCGCCGGCACCCTCAACGAATCCGCGTCCACGCTGCGGTCAATCGTCGCTGTGACCCGCACCGGGAGCTCGGCAAGCGCGTCGAGGATGCGCTGGACCGCCTCCTGCTGGCCCGGAAACCAGACCGTGCTCAGGCTGACCAACACGTGCGCGGGGTCACGGCGAGGTGCGGGTGATACGGATTCCTGGACGACGCCGGTCCACCTGACGTTCCCAGGGATGGGTGCGCTGGCTGGATCGAGGCCCCGGTCGGTGAGCACCAGAACCTCGTCTGCGGCGCTCCAGAGATCGAGGGGCGCGCGTCCCAGCGGTGTGCCGAGCTCGCTGATCGGACTCTTTGGAAGCGCCTGGCCGAAGAATCCCCAGAAGCTGTGGATCAGGACCAACGTTGGTACCCCGGCTTGCTGTGCCGCTTGAAGCGCCCCGAGCATCAGGCAGTCGCACACCACCGCGTCGGCTGGACGGTCAGCCAGGATGTCGGCGACGTCACGGCCCGTTCCGCCATCAAGAAACACCTTGAAATGCTCCATCGGATCGCTCACGGGCGCCGTCCGTGACCAGGCGCGGGCATGCCGAAACGGGGCAAAGCGGACACCGATGCTCTCGATCGCTGCGCGCTGTGGCTCGTGGCCGAGGACAGTCACCGCATGACCGCGGTTCCGAAGCTCCGCAGCGATGCGCAGCAGAGGGGGAACGTTACCCCCGCCGTCCCAAGTAACCATCACGACGTGTGACATCTACGCCTCCTCTGCGAGTAGGGCATCAACCATCATCCGAATCCGCTGCTCAGTTCCGCGCCGGCTGAGCCCTGCGTCACGCCTGAGCAGCTGCCAGGTGTAGACGTCCGTCGCGACCACGAGCAGATCCTCGATCGCACGAGCGTTGGGGCGAGCCGCCAGCTGGGGAGCGAACACGGCTCGGACCCAGCGGCGGTGAAAGCGCCGGCCGGTCTCCACCAGGCCCGCGATCTGCTCGTTCACGCGCGCTTCCTCGAGCATGCGCATGACGACGTCCCCCCTCGCCTCGTAATGGTCTAGGAGGGTCGTCACGGCCAGTCCGACGTCGCCAATGGGCGTCTCACGTTCGGCAGCCACCTCGTCGCGCGCGAGCCGCATCAGCTCGTCGAACAGCCCCTCCCGGCTACCAAAGTGCCGCAGCAGAGTGCGAACCGTCACCCCAGCTCGCTCGGCGATCTCCGCGAGACCGATCGAGAGGGTTAGTCGCTCGTGCCACAGCGCCATGCCGACGCGAAGGATCTGCTGGCGAGTTTCCTTCACAGCGTCTGCCCGCGCCCCCATCGTGTAGGACCGACCGGTTTTCATGTCATAACCATTAGACACCAAAACACAATTCATGTCAACCCAAGGTGACACGTGATCCCTAGGCGACACTGCCCCACCCGGTTCGTCGAGTCGTGTTGCTCACGATTCGCCTTGCGAAAGCGCCGCAAAGTCTCAATCCGAGCTTCACGGTTTGGTCTTCGTCCTGTCTCGTCCACCTCTGCAAGAAATTCGAACCACCCTCCGCACCAGCGGGGGGGCGTTTCGGTTAAGCCCAGGGCGTCAAAGCTGAATGACCGGCAGGGTAGAAGCGCACCGCGGTCGCGATCGCGCCGTTGCCGGTGCCGATGATCGCGATCTGGGTGGAGGCAGGTGCTTCATGACTGCGTCTCCAAGTTGGCGGCGGTGGTGCCGCGGGTGGAGTGGTGGGCGGGTTCTGATGCCCGGTCCTTCAGCCATGCTCGGTAGCGGCGCAGAGCGCGCCGTTCGGCACGCTGGTCACAGACGAGCGCATGGACGGGGTGGGTCTTGCCGGTGGGGTGCTTGTCGCGTGTGATGCGGCGCATCTGATGACGGACGAGCGCCATGCTCGCCGCGGAGGCGAGCGTCTTGTCTGACCATGTGACCGGCCGCAGCCGCTGGGTCGCTTCGCGTCCCGCCAGCCACCGGTTCGGAAGGTCGGGTGTGACGGCGATCGCCGTAGCCATGCCGACCAGTTCGACACCGTTGGCCAGCGCCTGCTCGGCGGTCTCGCGGCGGGTGATCCCGCCGGTCAGCATCAACGGCAATGGACTCTTCCGCGCGAGCTCGGTGGCGAGCTCCAGGAAGTACGCCTCGCGCGCGGCGGTGCGAGTGTCGGTTGGGCGCCCTGCCATCGCCGGGCTCTCGTAGCTGCCGCCCGAGAGCTCAACCAGGTCAACACCGAGCGGCTCGAGCATCGAGATCACCTGGGCTGCGTCGTCGACGTCGAACCCGCCGCGTTGGAAGTCCGCCGAGTTGAGCTTCACGGCGACCGCGAACGACGGCGACACGGCCGTCTGGATCCTGCGGACGACATCGAGCAGCAAGCGCGCACGGTTCTGGAGCGGTCCGCCCCACTGGTCAGTGCGCTTGTTCACCAGCGGCGAGAGGAACTGCGAGAGCAGGTATCCATGTGCGGCGTGCACCTCGACACCGTCGAACCCGGCGCGCTCGGCCAGTCGAGCGGTCGTCACGAACCGCTCCACGGTCGCCCGGATCTGCGCCTCGGTCATCGCGACCGGTCGGCCGAACCGCTTGCTGTGGCGCCCGAGCTCGACTGCGATCGCCGAGGGCGCCCAGACCACCCCTGGCATCGCCGCCTGTACCTGGCGGCCGGGGTGACTGATCTGCATCCACACCGCCGCACCGTCTTCCTTGGCGGCCTGCGCCCAGCGGGCGAACGGATCGAGCGGCGAGCGGTCGTCGAACACGACGCCGCCGGGGCCGGTCAACGCCTCGGCATGCACCATTACGTTCCCCGTGATCAGCAGGCCGGCGCCACCGGCCCCCCAGCGGCGATACAACGAGATCAGCCGCTCGTCGGGGAGCTGGGAGCTGCCCGCCATGTTTTCCTCCATCGCGGCCTTCGCGATCCGGTTGCGCACCGTCGCGCCCGATCGCAAGCGCAACGGGGAGAACAGCTCAGTCGACATCAGCGCAGCACCACCTCAAACTCGAGTAGGATGTTTACGGCGCTAACATTACCTGTGTAAAGTAAACGCTGTCAACATCTGTGTGATCGATGTCACCTAAGGCGGCCTACCACCACGGAGATCTGCGCTCGGCGCTGGTCCACGCCGCGATTGAACTGCTTGACGAAAGTGGCGAGACCGAACTTTCGCTGCGGGCGGTCGCGCGCCGCGCCGGCGTGTCGCCAGCCGCCCCCTACCGGCACTACGCCGACCGCGAAGCGCTCGCCTCAGCAGTCGCCGCGGTCGGCTACCGCGACCTGGCCGAGCGACTCGCGGCAGCGCACCCATCGCCGTCGACCCCCGAGGAGCTCGCCAGCGTTGCGATCGCCTACGTCCAGTTCGCGCTCGAGCGGCCCGCCCTATTCCGAATCATGTTCGGCGAGCCGTGCGACCGCGACAACGACGAACGCGTCGCAGCCACCGCAGTGGTATCCCAATACGTACGCGCAATCGTCGAGCGAACCTTCCCGGCAGCCGACCCCGACGCGATGGCAACCGCCGTCTGGGCACTCGTCCACGGGCTCGCCTTCCTATACCTCGACGGCAATCTCGACGGCTCCACGCCACCGGTCGTCGCCGAACGAATCACCGCCGCGATCGACGCCCTCCTGGCCGCGACCAGCAACGGCCCGAGGGTTCCACGCCAACACAAGAGCAGGTGACGCTCAGTCCGACTGCGCGAACCTGCAAGTCGACAAACCCGAGACTGAGGCGCCGCCTCCTTCGCCGCCGAAGGCGTAGCACGCTGCGTCCCGGGAGAACAGGCGAAGGATCGTCGGGCGAGCGGGACTCGTCTCAGGCGGTTCGTTCTTTGTTCACGCTGGTGCTTAATCGGGGCTCGCGTCGGTGTCTGCCAGTTGGCGCGCGCATCTCTCCGTGGGATAGTTCGCTTGTGGCGACTCGGGTTGCAGAGCTTCTGATGGGAGGACTGGGCCAGCTTCGCTACGAGCCGATTGATAAGCGGATCCGGGGCATGCTTGCGGACAAGGTCTTGGTGGACACCCGGCGTGCCCTGCTCGTCTGGGAGCCGAAGCGTGTCGTTCCGAGTTATGCCGTTCCCGGCGAAGAGCTCGAGGGCTTCGCGAAGGCGTCGGCTGGAGCGTCCTCGGAGGGTGCGCTATCGCAGGATGGCGAAGCTACCGGGATTGCTCGGCGTCTGGGTGACCGACCGGTATATGACCCCAGCATCCCGTTTTCGGTCCACACAACGGACGGCGAGGCCCTGGACATACGGGTTGGCGACCACGAGCGTCAGGGGGCGGGGTTCCGGTTGCGCGACGACGCCCTCGAGGGCTATGTGATGCTCGACTTCGACGCGTTTGACGCTTGGTATGAGGAGGACGAGTTGAACGTGTCTCATCCCCGCGACCCGTTTCACCGGATCGAGATCGTCCATAGCCGGCGTCGGGTTCGGGTCGAGCGAGAGGGTCAGTTGCTCGCAGAAACCGCGGAGCCGTATCTGCTGTTCGAGTCGCTGCTTCCGGTCCGCTACTACCTGCCTGCCCAAGACGTGGTGGCAGGGATCCTTCGACCGAGCGCGACCCGGACAGCGTGCGCATACAAGGGCCAGGCGGCCTATTTATCGCTGGCGAGCGAGGAGGACATCGCCTGGAGCTATCCAGAACCCTTGCGCGAAGCCGCCGAAGTTCGAGATCGGGTGGCTTTCTTCAACGAGCGCGTCGACCTTGTGGTCGACGGCGAGCGGCTGGAGCGGCCGATCACCCCCTGGTCACGGTGAACGGCGATCGCCATCGCTTGCCTCCCAGCCCTCATTAGGGCGTTGGTCATGTCGGCTCCACCACCAAGGAGCGAGCGACTGGGGAAGCCGCGTCGACGCTGGCTTGCGCGTCGCGCGACACCCCCCGCGCGCAGCGGTCCACCCGCACGTCCAAGTTCCGATGATTCTTTCGTGCTTCCGCCGTCGGCGCCCGCCGCGACTGCTTCGGC